>OY759316.1:0-4378784 GCA_963662275.1 Cloacimonadales bacterium (SeqCode)
GTAACGATGTAGAATCCTTTGCCCCAGGTATCTTTATTTCCATTGATGATATAAAGCCTCCATTAAACATACTGGATTCAAGGATGAGACTGTTCAGGCATTTATTCATAATATACAATAAGTTAGGAAGTATCAAGTTGCGAAAAGTGGTCGAAACGATCATAATTTGATATCACTTCCAGAATTGACATATCGGCATCTCCTATAACCCAAACTCTCAAGCTAAGCTTTTTGATTAAAAGCAAAAGATAAGCGATAGTAAGTAATTTTTCGACTCCACTATTGACTATAAGTGTATCTAAAAGTATATAAAATAGTTCTTTACAAGTTTATTGCTATAGCTTCAATGGCATTTGTTACCTGGTAACAAAAGGGAGGATATTATGACAAAAAAACACTCCAATTCAAGAAGCTGTAAGTGTCAGTCATGAAAGTAACCAATACCATGTAAGTATTAACGTACCATGTTCATTTTGTTTGCCTGAAACGACATCCAACCACAAGTTTTTAATGGTATTCCTCCGCTTAATAACAGGAATAAACGGAGGCAATCTTCTCACATTTCAGCAAATAGCTAATCTGTTTAACTATGCAGACCGCAGGAATGTGCATAATTTCTGGCAGGAGTTTGAGCAACATGGCAAAGATATTCTGGCGTATCTGAGCCGGAAAGTTGACCTGCTGGAGTGTATTCCTCAGATCGAGAGTTTTGTTATCGATAACCTGCTTTTACCTTTAAATGTAATGTATCAGGAGTTCATCAGCCATCATGATTTTCAAATGTCGTATGCCACTTTCTGCAAATATGCTTCTCAGATCAATGTCCTGTCTGTGGTTAAGCAAGCTCAGAAGCTTCTTCTGAAAAAGACAGTAGGCAGTGATGCTGTACATCTACTGAAACTGCTTGCCGGTCAGCAAAATACACCTGTTATCTGTGACAGACTCCTGGAACAAATGAAGACTGCTAAAGGCAATGCATCGCATAGAATAGCCGATTCAAAGCCATTCCATAGTCTGGAACGCAAGAACCTGTGTCTGCTTGTGCATTACCTGGTTGGAAGCGGTATGAACTTCGAGACAATAGCTTTGCTGCTCAACACCTGTAAAGCTACAGTCTCAAATCTCTGGCATGAAATCGGTGATTTGCAGAGCCTGATTCTGAACTCAATCGGTAAGTGGAGCGGAAAGATCAGCATTGATGAGAAATATGTGAAGATCAAAGGTATTCCGTACTATGTCATCAGTATTGTGGATTTTGTGACTCACATCCCTCTATTTTGTGAGTTGTATCCTGACACAAAGAAAGAATCATTCGAAGCATGTTTCAGAACCTTCAGACAGCTCTATAGAAAAGATCCTATCCTGGTTGTCAGTGATGGCAGTAAAGCATTAGCGGCTGCCAGAAAAACCGTGTTTCCCAAAGTCCATTATCAGCTCTGCAAATTCCATAAAATACGAAACCTCTTCAAAAGAATCAGTCAATGTCATCTCCCTGAAGAGGGAGACAAGTTCTTTAAGAAGAGGATTATGAAAGCTTTCCGAAGAGAAACGGCGGGCGGAAGGAAAAAGGGTATCTCAAGCCTGACAGCTATTACTCCCCCAACCGCCGCCGAATACATCAAAAGCAATATCATTAGTGATTGGAGACACCTCAGCAAAGGTTTGACTTCCAATGTCTCTGAACGCTGGAACCGCAAAATCAAGAAAGTGACATCCGGCAGATTTGGTCTAAAATCTGAAGAAACCACTCGCAACCTTGTGTTTTCGCTTTGGTTCAAAGAACTGGTCGATAAAGGACAACCAATCCTGCGTCAGGAATCGCTTTTAGCCAGTTTAAATATCTCTCGGATATGTCAAGAAAATGTGGACTGGTCGCACTTAGACCACTTTTTCTCTGTCAGTACCAATAAGGCTGCATAAAATGGAGGTTAATTTTGAACAGTCTCTCAAGGATTGAGAAAAAATAGCTAATATTTTTTCTTGACATTGAATTATATTCATTTATATAATTACATATCAACTAGTACGTTGGAGGAAGAATGAAACAAATTATTTTATCTCTTTTTCTTGTTCTATTTCTATCTTTATCTATCTTATCTGCCATTCCATTTGAACGGGAGAAATTTGCAGATACCGAGAAAATGGTTGATAAGGTATTAAACAGCAAATTGAAGGATTTGCAAAAATTCGATGTGAAGAAGGTTGTTATTTTTGAATGTGCCGGTGAGTTTGTGGTTTCCCGAGAGACAGCACCAAGTGCTTTTGAAGCAAAGGACATGACCATGTATGAGATAAAACAACATACCAGCACAACTTCAGTTTCTTTTAACCAGGAATTCTGTGCAGAAGTTGCCTCCGGAGTTTACGATCTAGTGAAGGAAACCTTGGAAAAAAGCGGTATCGCCGTTATTCCAACAGAGGAATGGATGAAAGATCCAACATACCAGGAAATCGAAAAGAAACTCGTTGCCTATGATGAAGACAAAGCTGCCAAATATGGCATGTTCAGCAAAACCGTCACAACACGAACTATCAAGGTTGCCGCTGCCGGAATGCGGATGTATCCTGATAATGCCTTATCTCAGTTATCATTGATGAAATCGATGCAGAAAAAAGGTAAGATATTGGAAGATACCGGAAGTCAGGCTTTTGTAAGCATCAAGTTCACAATTGATAAGGGAGTAAAAGCCGCACCAGTCATCACTAACTTCACGGTTAACTTTGAGACCGGATTCAAGAAGAGCGATATGGGAGGTGGAAATTATATGTATTCTCCATCAGCCTTTGATTTCATGGCACTCAAGGTTCCCATTGAATCAAGGGATAATGTGCTAAGTACAGGCAATACTAAATACTTGGATACATCATTGTATAACAAAGCTGTATTTGATGTTTTAGATGTTCTTGAAACGATGATGGACTATAAGTTGAAGGAAGAAACAAGCAAATACATCAAATAGTGAATTCAAGGCAGGTGAAAGCCTGCCTTTTCGGTTATTCTATAATCAATTCAACTAATTCCACCTTAATCCGATCAGGGTCTTCAAAGAAAACGATGTATGAATCTTCTCCGCCTGCATGGGGATGACGATCTTCATACAGGATGGGAATTTGCTTTTCTTTCAATAAGCGTGAAAATACATCCACTTCCTGTTGATCCTGAACATGAAATGCCAGATGATTCAGTCCTGTACGGCATCTGTGAAAGGGAACATCACGATATTTCTCTTCCGTTTGCACAAAGACGAGATACGTATCTTCCAGTAGATAACTGAAACCTTCTCTCCATTCCTGGAACAAAACATATCCCAGTTTTTCCAGTAACCAGCTCCAAAACAATCGGCTATTCTCTAAATCACTGACATAGATTTCCACATGATGTAAGCTACCTCTCATACAAACTCCTAATGTATCAAATTGAAGATTTAGAAGGGAAAAATCGTTTGAACAATATGGGACTGGTCGCTCCCATGATGAAGGCACTGACAGCAATCCAGTATCCGCTGAAAACTTGTATCTTAATGGATTTCAAAAATCCGGGTTTGCCGGAAAGATCATTGATCATATAGAAGTATAACAAAAAAAGCATCAAGAAAGATACAATATATATTTTGATTCCTGCTATCTTGTCGTGGCATAAGATTCCAATCTTATGGGAACTGTGACTTTACGTGGAGTAGGATGTCAATCCTGCTTTCGGAAGCCTTCCTCCCTTTATCCAAAGGGAGGGAAACCAGACTATATTCATTATCTCTACATTTATATTGACTATCCCCCAGCCCAAAAAAAGCATAGAAAAAAATATGATCAGCCAGAAAGGCGAAAGGGAAGTTACCATGGCGAACCGATGGAAAGAAAATTGGCTTAACTCCCGTGCCCGTGTGGGGTGGGTGGATCTGAAAACAGCCACACCGGACACATATCAGCAACTAGGTTTTAAATGCGGTCTTGAAGTGCATCAGCAACTTCTCACAGAGAAGAAGCTGTTTTGCCGTTGCAAGGCAGGAATATATCACGATTTCGATAACTATGATGCAGAGATCGTCCGTCATATGCGTCCCACACTCAGTGAATTGGGTGAATACGATGGCACTGCCCTCATGGAATTTCGTACCCGTAAGCAGATCGTTTATCGTATCAAAAACGATAGCGCTTGTACGTATGAAGTGGATGACACTCCCCCATTCCTGCTGAATCGGGAAGCTTTGTCACACGCCATGGAGATTGCTCTCCTGGAGAATATGAATATCGTGGGTGAACTGCATATCACTCGTAAGCAATACCTCGATGGCAGCATTCCCACCGGTTTCCAGAGAACGACTATTCTCGGTATTGAAGGCTCTATTCCTATTTCTAATAAAACAATCAAACTCATCCAATTCAGTATAGAAGAAGACAGTTGCCGTGAAGTGTCTGATGTCCGCCATACCCGCACCTATTTCGCTGACAGATTGGGTATGCCTCTCATCGAAACGGTGACATATCCTGAAATGCTCACTCCCCAGGAAGCAGCAGAAGCAGGACAGTACATCCGTTTCCTTGCCCGCAGTTCAGGGAAGGCACGTATAGGCATTGGTGCAGCCCGTGAAGATGTGAATGTGAGTGTTACCCGCGGTACACGTGTGGAAATCAAGGGAGTTTCTCATATCACCTGGATTCCAAAGCTTACGCACAATGAAGCATTCCGTCAGAAAGCATTATTGGAGATCATGGATGAACTGAAAAAGCGAATCCTTGAACCAAAGAAGTGGAATACAAACTGGGTTACTCTTCCTGCCGATGAATGGAAACATATCCCCATTTTGAAGAAGTCCTCCGCTGAAAACTGGAAACTGATCGCCATCAATCTTCCTCATTTCGAGGGCTTGTTGTCCTTCTTTACCCAGCCCGGACAGTCTTTTTCCAATGAATTATCAGATAGACTGAAAGTCATCGCCTGCCTTGAAAAACCGAATATGTTCCATTCTGAAGAACTGGAACCTGTTCTTTCCGAAACTGAATGGGCTGAAATTGCTACTTTATTGAAAGCCGAGGAAAACGATGCCCAGGTATTGATCTGGACTCCCCAGGAAGATCTGAAAACAGCAGTGGAAACAATAACGGAACGTTGCCAGATGGCTTTTACCGGTGTACCGGGAGAAACCCGCAAGTCACTTCCGAACGGCACCACGCTTTTTGAAAGAGTACTTCCCGGTGCAGACCGTATGTACCCGGATACAGATTCCGCTCCTATTCCTATTCTCGATGAAATGATCGAAGAATCACGCCGGAAACTGCCTGTTGACCTGCATGAAAGGATGCTTCAGCTTGCAGCCTGGAACGTACCGTTGGATGCCTATACCTACATTTTGCGCAACAACCTCATGCCTGTCATCGAAAAGATGTCCACGGAGCATGACATCCATCCGAAATTCCTCTGCCTTATCTATGCTCATTACCTGAAGAGTTTGCAGGGACGCAATCCCCTTCCTTTCGGACATGACCGCATTTCTGACCTCTTGAAATTCATACGTGCCCGCAAACTGACCATGGACATTCTTTCTCTCATGCTGGAAGTACTCTTTGTGAATCCGAATATGGTCTTTTCTTCCATTCTCATGGTCGTCGGTTACAAGGAAGTGGATGTCGATAAATTATATGAACAGATTCCCATTTTGAGGGACATATTCAATCAGGTGAAATCCAATACCAACCCTGATGCAGAGATAAACTGGATCATGGGACGCCTAAAAAAACTGGCATTGGGAAACATACCTCTCAAGGAGCTTCGTGCCACCATTGAGGCAAAACTCCAGGAGGAGGTCGGCAATGCTTGATCTTTTTAAAGGTTATAAAGGTAGGGCACTGGAAGTCCTGAAGTCATTTAAAGTCAGGGTGTGGGGCGATACAACTGTCGATACCACACGTGGACGCTTCCAGGGCATTATCCTTCCACGTTCTGAAAATGACGATGATAAACATATCGTTATCAAACTAATTACAGGATACAATGTCGGTATCGATGTTGAGAATATCCTCGATATGAAGGAAACCGGCTATAAGGAAGCGCATTACAAGATTCCTGAACGTGAATTTCCCAATACCCCCGGTCTGCCTAAAGTGAAGTTATTCGGAACAGGCGGTACCATCGCTTCCCGTTTGGATTATCGTACGGGAGCTGTGATTCCTGCCTTCTCACCTGGTGAATTGTACGGTGCAGTTCCTGAACTGGCAGATATCTGCAACCTGGACACTGAAAAACTCTTTGCGGTCTTCTCTGAGAACATGGGACCGGAACAGTATAAAAAGCTGGCTATTTCCATTGGAGAAGCCATCAATAAAGGCATCGACGGCATCATTATCGGTCATGGTACGGATACCATGCATCACACAGCTGCTGCGATGTCATTCATGCTGCAGGACTTGCCTGTACCTGTCGTTATGGTGGGCTCCCAGCGTTCCAGCGACAGACCGTCCTCCGATGCAGCTCTGAACCTCATGCACGCAGCCAAGACAGCCGCCGATTCCGATATCGCTGAAGTCATGGTCTGTATGTTTGGACCGACAAGTGATGAATACGGTCTCCTGCATCGCGGAACACGCGTACGTAAGATGCATTCCTCCTATCGTTCCACATTCAGAACAATCGGTGATGTACCGATTGCTACTGTCACACGTGAGAAGATCACACCCATCAAGCTGGATTACAATATCCGCCGTCGTGACAGAACCGTGAAAGTCATGCCATTCTTTGAAGAACGTGTCGCGATTGTGTATTACTATCCAAATATGCACCCGGATATCATAGATTCACTCACAGATAACGGTTATAAGGGAATCGTCATTGCCGGAACAGGCTTGGGACATATCAATAAACCGGTATATCCAGCCATCCGCAGAGCTGTGGAGAAAGGCGTTCATATCTATATGACCGTCCAAACTCTCTGGGGTTATGTGAATATGTTTGTCTATGACACAGGACGTGATCTCATGGGTATGGGCGTTATCCCGGGTGAGAATCTTCTTCCTGAAGTTGCCTATATCAAATTAGCCTGGGCTTTGGGTCAAACCAACGACCATGAAGAAGTCAGAAAGCTCATGATGACCTCCATCGCCGGTGAAATCACCGATGGCGAACCATACAACGGTTATCTCATCTTCCAGGGCGGTATCCCAGAAGTGGAAGAATTCATACGCAAGCATCATAAGTAGGAAGCTTGTAGCTTGTAGGGAAGAGAAGACCCGTCTGATCCCCCTCCCATTTGTAAAGGGAGGGGTTAGGGGAGAGCTAGTTCTGTTCTAGTCTCTAGCCTCAAATCTCTAGTCTCTTCTTCAATAGGGGAGTGCGGAAGTAAGCCCGTCTTTTTGGAGAGTCTGATGCTCTTCTCTGAACTATTCCCTATTCGCTATTTACTTTTCCCTTCTGCAACGGGAGAGTTTGAAAAAACAGATATGATTGAACTACAATTTAACTGTCATTCCCAGCACAGCATAATTGAACAGGGCGAATCCATAAACCACATCATTATCTGAACCGCCTTCCAATATACGATAACCGGCTTTCAGAGCAATATTATCATTCAATGAGTAGACTCCTGCAAGCAGTACATCCTCAGCTCTTCCCTGGGGAGCGGCTAGGGCATCTCCTTGGAACTGGATTGCGAATTTATCAGATATCTTATGACTATATCTGAAATTCACAATAGGTACGAATCTTACATTGGACTTTTCTGCAGATAATCCCCCACCTTCTACCGCAATCCTTGCATCCCGAATCTTTGCAGTCAATCCCATGCCAAATTCATTGTTTTCCGTCCGGATAAATTCATATCGATATGTTAGCCGATATGAATTGAATTTATAGGTTCCCTTCAAGTTTGTATGTGCAGGAAAAGTCACTCCTGCAAAATCGATGTGCCTGTCCAAATTACCTTCTGATTTTACCGTCAGCGGAGCAAATAATACGGATAAACTGTGCCTCTTCCCTAATGACTGGATCAGCATTACTCTTATAAATGGGGATGCATCAGTATGGAAATCCTTCACAAGTGAAAAGTCAGACCCCGTATTCCCCGGGATACGCACATGGTTCATTGTATTGAAAGTCAGGCCTGATTCCATATCGATACTGGTTTCTGCATAGCCGATGTTAATTGATATGGCAATAGTAGCAATCAGCAATATCAATCTAATTAAACCGTGTTTTTCCATTTTCCCACCTCTATTCTAATTTATATGTAAAGCAACTAACATAGATAGGGTAAACAAAATGCTGAAGAATGCAAACAAGAGCACTAAATCCAACGCTAAAAGAGGTTTCACCCAGACTGAAGAAAGAGTAAACGACCAGTTGTCTTGAATTACGTGTCGATTTTCAGCCATAAATCGACACGTCTTGTGAATATGTCGATGCTTAATCCCTCCCTTTATCCAAAGGGAGGGAGATCAAAGTTGATTTATTACGATTATGACTTATATTAAGTATAGAATATGAATTAAAAAGGGAGTAATTATGATGTTAATGTACAAATGGATACTGATGGTTATTCTGTTAGCGAACATCTTGTCTTGCAGCGCTGCGAAAAACAAGATGGATAGACCGATTGTGAAAGATGTGGATTTGGCTCGTTACACCGGTGTTTGGTATGAAGTGGCTAGGCTTAATCATTCCTTTGAACGGAATCTTGTTGGTGTGACTGCCACCTATTCCATTCTTCCCAATGGTAAGATCAGGGTGTTGAACCAGGGATTTGCCTATAATCTGAACGGGAAGCATAAGAAAGCCAAAGGCATTGCCAAAGTTCCTGATGCCAGTGTACGTGGTCACTTAAGGGTCTCCTTCTTCTGGCCTTTCTTTGCTGATTATTACATCATGGATCTGGATACCGTGAATTATTCTTATGCATTGATTGGGAGCAATAATTCGAAATACCTGTGGATTCTGAGTAGAACGCCGAAGATGAATGATCAAGATTTGAAGAGATTGATAACCGAAGCAGCTAACCTGGGGTATGAAACACAGAAGCTGATCATGGTGCAACAGGCGGAGTAAGCAGAAATTAAGAATGAAAAATTAAGAATTAAAAATTTGCAGAGAAAAGTCTGGCAGAATGCAGTCCGAAGGACGTTACTCCATTAGCCCAAGAAGTTCTTCCTGGGTGAGAAATGCCTGTTGAATACTTCTTTTATGCTGAGTGAGGAGTCTGGAAGACGGTATAATACTTATACCTTCTGAAGTAGGTGTTACAACATATACCGCCTAAAGACGGTATTACGATATATTAGAGATTTTCATATAGTCAGAGCAGAACTAGCTCTCCCCATGTAGAAGGTTGTAGATGATAGATTGTAGGTTGTAGAGCAGAGCAGAACTAGCTCTCCCTAAAAGGTACAACCCCCTTTAATCCCCCCTCGGTTAGGGGGTAAATGGGACGGGGATCAGACAAGTATTCTTCCCCTTTACCCTGTCCCCTGTACGCTGTACCCTGTACCCTGTCCGCTGTACGCTTTACACTATCCGCTGATTCTTCCTTTTCTTTTCCTTTTGAAATCTTCTTAAAAGCGTTAACATTAAGATAGCACCTATACAGATAACACCAACAGCAAAATACGTGAAAGCTGTTCCTGCCTTATCGAGGGATATTCCTACAAAAGGTGAAAGAATAGCAAAGCCAAGACTACCGGCAAGACTGACGATAGAGATGATAGTAGCTCGTTGTTCGTCATTCACCTGGTGGTTGATATAGAAGCGCATAGTGGGATTGTACATGCCGCGTACAATTTGTTGAAGAGCAAGCACAACAATCATCACAGGGAAAATCAGCAGCGCTGGAAGGATGAAGGATACTGCCATCAAACCTGCAAGAAAGAGAAGTACTTTTCTTGGTCGTCTATCATAATACTTGGCACCTATGATTTTGGAAGCAAAGGCAGCCACCATGTTGAAAAAGAAGAAGATCATTCCATACCAGAAGATATCTATATTTGTCATCACAAAATAGGGTTGATAGAGCCAGTAGGATACTCTCATGGCAAAACCCATGAAAACAGCAAACAACACTGCCCATAGTAATCGGGGCGTTGTAACGCTGACTTTCAGACTCTTCCAGATATGATTCAAATAACTATGTTTACTTTTCTGTCTTTCCGAATCAACAAATAATAAGGCTGCAACTACAGATAAACCAACAAATCCAATACTAGCCCAAAAGGGAATAAAAGGACTCTTTGTATATAAGATACTGCTGATAATAGACCCAACACCTTGCCCGATGAAGATCATTGAACCTGCATGTCCTTCCCGATGCTGATATTCTTCCTTGCGATTAAGCTTTACCAAACTTTCATAGAGGATTGCTGCATCGGCACCACTATTGAAAGTAATACCCAACCCAAAGATGATTTCAGCAATAGCAAAGGCATAGAATGAATGAAATGCGATATAGATCAGAAGCCCAATCATCATACAGATCGAACCCAGGGATAAGGAAAGTTTTCTTGATATTCTGTCTGCAATTGTGCCTGTGGGTATTTCAAAGATAATAGCTGCTATTGCAGAAATAGACTGCAAAAGCATGATGTGGGAATAATTCAGACCTTTGAAGAGCATAAAAGGTACTAGAATAGGACCAATGATCATTAAATTCACCAATAGTCGGTATTGCGGATAGACCTTCAGATTGCGCAAGTATTGGCGATCGGAGAGAGGAAAGTTCGTTGTTTTAGTCATATTAATCCTGATATATTAAAATCAGATGGACAGACATTATTCTCCACAATTTAGTTCGTAGAACGTAATTCTGTTAGCCCAGGAATTCATTCCTGGGCTAACAGAGTGACGTCCTTCGGACTGCATAAAAGACAGCAAGAACGGCGTCTTGCTTTACTATTTACATCCTGAAGTATGTGCTACAACTCATTCAGCAGGAACGGCGTCCTACTCTACACAGATAGTAGGATCGGCATCCTACTCCACGTTACTTTCTTTCCACTTTATCCACTCCTGGAAGGGTTAATATCTTTTGGCAAATCTTATCCAAGTCGTCTGAATGATTCAACCAAAGTCGGAAATGGGCATACGTTCTATTACCTTCAACTTTTGTATTACTTTCAGCAGTCTGAGCATGAAAACGTGCAAAGATGCCCAGTATATCAAAGATAAAACGTGCCCTGTTTTTACCTGTGATAGAAAGCGATGCTGGATGAAGATGAACATTTCCCTGTATGGATTTGGGTAAATCCCATTGCACGGACATTACTCTTTCCGGTTCAATCTCACACTGATGCCTGAAAGAAGGATTCGGGCAATTAGCCCTATGAACACTGATTCCTCTTCCTCTCGTGATATAGCCAATGACTTCATCTCCCGGAACGGGTGAACAGCAGGCTGCATAATTGATCATCAGGTTATGAACATCTGCCAATTGAATCCCGAAGGAATGTGATTTTCTAGAATCCATTTCCTCTGGAGGAATTTCAATAGGGGCAGGATTATCTCTTTCATTCACAGCTTGCTTGATTGTAGCAAATAATAACTTACCTGTTCCCAATTCATAATACAGACTGTTTGCATCATTGATATGAACCAAACGGGACAATTCACGAATTTCATCATCAGTTTTATACTTCCAATGCAGCTTTCGACATCTTTTCTCGAAGATTTCCTTACCCAATCGAATGGCGTCCTGCCTTTCCTTCCATTGCAGCCAGGCACGAACCTTCTGTCTTGCACGGGAGGTTTTCAGGAATCCAAGCCAATCACAGCTTGGATTTGGTTCTGAAGAAGTGATGACTTCCACCATATCACCATTATGGAGGGTTGTGCGTACAGGCACCATGCGTCCATTTACTTTGGCACCTGTGCAGCGAAAGCCAATTTCTGTATGCACTGCAAAGGCGAAATCAAGAGGTGAAGCGTCACGGGGAAGTTTGATATAATCGTTATTAGGTGTAACAACGACGATGAATTGCGGCTGCAGATTCTCTTTCAGGAGATTGACGAAATCGTCGCCATTCCCATGCCCCTGCTGTAGAATCTTTCGAATCCATCGCAATTGATTTTCATATGTATCATCAGTATTATCGGTAAGAGTTTTTTGCCTGGTTTGTTTGTAACGCCAGTGTGCAGCAATCCCTTCTTCAGCAATGAGATGCATTTCATAAGTACGAATCTGGATTTCCACTTTTCGCTCATCCTGTCCGATGACAACAGTATGAAGAGACTGGTATCCATTGGATTTGGGACGTGTAATATAGTCCCTGAACCTTCGTTCAATCGGCTCATAGATAGAATGAACGATACCCAGCACAGAATAGCATTGTTCCACACTTCCCACTAAGATACGGATGGCAGCATAATCGTAGATTTCAGAATAAGGTACTTTCCTGACCTGTCGTTTCCGGTAAATACTATAGATATGTTTGCTTCTACCGGATATATCAGCTTGAATACTGTTTTTTAGCAGATTTCCCGATAAAACAGGAATTAGATTATGTATATAGGCTTCTCTTTCTGTTTTTGTTTCGTTCAGGAAACTGGCGATGCCTTTGAACTCTCCAGGATTGAGATATTTAAGGGAAAGGTCTTCCAATTCATTCTGCAACTTCACAAGTCCAAATCTGTTTGCAAGAGGGGCATAAATATCGAGAGTTTCACTGGCAATACGCTTTTGGCTTGCTTCATCCATGAACTGAAGAGTCAGCATATTATGGAGGCGATCAGCTAGCTTGATGAGAATGACCCTGACATCCTTGGTAATGGAAATTAGTAGTTTTCGATAATTATCTGCCTGGTCATCAGGGCGATGATGATTGGTATGAAACGCATATTTATGGAGTTTGGTGACACCATCCACTAATTCAGTAACTTCAGTCCCGAATCTTTCTTCTAAATCCTTGATCTGGTAATCTGTATCTTCTAAAACATCATGGAGAAGGGCAGCTACCAGTGTAGGTAGATCAGCCTGCATGCGTGAAAGTATGAAAGAAACAGCCATAGGATGGAGAATATATTCTTCACCTGAAAGTCTTTTCTGTCCGGTATGAGCTTTCACAGCAAAGGTAAGAGCTTTCTCAAGGAGGGTAAGATCCAGGTCTTTACGCTCCTGTTTGAGGATGGATAATAATTGGTCAGGAGAAACGTTATAATTCTTCACGATTACGATTATGTAAAGCTTGTATTCTGGCTTGTTTGATCTTGTGATAAATCCATATTGCGAATTGATAGAGCAGATACATAGAATATAATGTTGTTAGGATGATAATAAATTGTACTATAGTAGGGTTATTCCAGAACCAGCTAATGCTTAATACGATAAGACCCAAGAGGATAATTAGCCTAATTTGTTTTGGCATACCTGCTCCATTTACTTTACAATTTAACGAAAAACAGCAAAAAGAAAAATAATGTAACCGATTCCACCAGTCAACAATAGAAATGGATTAATCTGTTTCATAATCTTGATCCAGGCAAGATATGTCATGGCAGAGACGAGGGCAATCATGGCGGAAATAAAAGTAATTCCTTTTAAATCCCAAGGGGTCAGCAGCATGCCGAACACAACAGGGAAGCAGCTTTGAAAGACCATCGCGCCGGTAATATTTCCCAGGGCTAGTGTGTCCTTTTTCTGTCCAGTCCAGATAATGGAATTCAGCTTTTCCGGTAGTTCGGTGGCAATGGGAGTGACGATGATAGATAAAATCAGGGGAGCAATGCCATAATACTTGGCAAGAATTTCAACATTATGAATGAAGAAATGAGCACCGAGGACGATTCCTATTAGACTGATTATTATTTGCATAACAATCTTAAAAATTGTCACTTTTCCTTTCAAGAGAAGATTAATGTACAATCTGTCCAAGTCTTCGATATCTTCAGTATCTACTGCAAAAGTCATTTTTAGGTAATAAATGTAGGACAGCATGAGCATCACAGCAATAACTACTTTTAACATATGATATTGGTGAAAGAAAGTCGTACAAACTGCCAGTCCATAGATAATGATAAAAAAAGTAAGGTCTTTGGAAACTGCATGAAGATCAGTTGTCATTTTCAACGAGCGTTTTCCCAACAAAGAATAGATAATAATTGCTATTCCCGTCACAAAGAAAGCCAGTGTTCCCAGCATAAAGGGAGCTCCTGCTATTGCTCCAATCCCTATCTGCATTCCTGCAACACCGGGATGAAAAACGATAGCGATTATGGGAATGAGTGTTTCCGGTAGTGCAGTTCCGACCGCAGCCAGAACACTTCCTACAACGCCATGTCCTAGTTTCAGATGTTTTCCCAGCCACTCTATGGCATTGGCAAAAACAATACAGGAACCAAGGATAAAGCCAAGACAAAGGACAGTGGAAATAATATCAATTACCATATGTTATCCCCTTTCATGATTTCCATAAAATTTACACTGAGAAAAGTAGTTATTTACTATGGTTTCATGTCAAGAACAATAGGCGGAAGTTTATCACTGGCTGCTAACAGCTTATAGCAAAGAGAAGAATAGAAAAAGCTTAAACAGAAGATTGCATGCTTCTGCCAGAGCCTTATCTTTTTTTTCTTGCTAAATTTTATAGAGTTATATAATATAGATTACTCTAAAAAATGGTGAATTTGTAAGATTCGGTTAATCTATTTCAGGAAGTATTTATGTAATAAATTAACCTGGTGTATTCTTTGTAAAAAATAGTAATACTCTTGATGGAGGAAAAAATGAGATTAAGGATTTTAGTCAGCTTAATGTTATGCCTTTTTTTTGCCGGTTTATGGGGTTGGACCCTGGATCGTCAATGCAACTTCCCAGCTAATTTCTATAATATGGATATTAATGGAGACGATGTCTGGGCTATTGGTACAGCGGGTGCAGTTGCACACTCTACAGACAGCGGATCCACTTATCGTTTTGTTTTAAATCCCGGCTTCATTGCTGCAACAGCAACCTACACCGATTTGAATGATGTTGATTTTTATGATACAACTCATGGTATTATCGTTGGTGAAAGTGGTTTGGTTGCTCGCACAACTGACCGTGGACTTAACTGGACTGTCTTGACCAGTATCGCACCTATATTTGCAAGTACAAGTATAACCAGTGTTGTTTATCATTCCGATGGTAAAGTCTGGGTTTGTGGTGCAGCGGGTAAAGTTGCTTATTCCACCGATAATGGTGATAGCTGGATTGAACAGACTTCAGGTATCACAAATGCTCTATTTTCTATTTCTATGAATGATAACGGTACCGGTTTTATGACCGGAAACTCTGGAACAAGTCCTGCTCTTTCAAAATTGCTCAGGACTTTAGATTATGGTACAACTTGGACTTTATTGCCTATCGTTATTACAAATAATCCACAACTTTATCAAGTGAAGCAATTTGGTTCAACCGTAGTTGTTATGGGTGATAAAGGATTTGTTGGTGTCAGTACGGACAATGGTGATTTGTGGACAAATCATGAATTGATTGGTGGCGCGACAATCAAAATGCAGGATGCATGCTGGAATGGTACGACAGGTTATGTTGTCGGATATAGCAGTACGATTTTAAAAACGACTGATAATTGGGCAACTCTTACGCCTGTAATTACTGATTTCAGTGATTACTTTGAAGGTATTGGTTTTAATGCTGCCGGTAACCTGATCGCTTCCTGCTGGAAAGGTGATATGCTTCGTTCCCAGGATAGCGGATTAACTTGGTCTGAAAGGACTGTTCCCATCAACTTTATTTATGGTACCAGCGTTGTTGATAATAATACTTGGTACATGGTTGGAGATGTTGGTTATATCATGAAAACAACCGATGGTGGTTCGAATTTCACCCGCTTGACAGTCACTACGGGAAATGCCGCAGCTCCATATGAATATAGCCGTTTCTACGCTACTTATTTTAAAAATGCCCTGGAAGGATGGGTTACAGGTAAGACAGCAGGTAAGATATATCACACTCTGGATGGTGGAGCTACCTGGTCATTTTTCCAAGTACCGGGAGTAGCAGCTTCCAAGAGCTATTATAAGTTACAATTTATCAATGACACAATAGGTTATGCTATTGGCCCTGATACCTATAATGCCAAGACAAACGATGGTGGATTAACCTGGACAGCCCTGGCTAATGTAGGTATTCCAGGAGGAACCGCGTTGTACAGTTGTTATTTTGGCTCAGAATTGGTTGGTTATGCCACTTCCGCTGCAGGTAAACTGTTCCTGACACAGGATGGTGGAGCAAACTGGACCTCGATCACAGTTGGTACTCAAGATATTATGGATATTTGTTTTAAGGATGCCCAACACGGTGTTTTTGTAGCGAAAGCCGGCAATATCTATTATACAGCTAATGGCGGTCAAAATGTTGCAGATTGGACTGTCGCGACTGAATCAGCTACAGGAGATATCAATGGGTTATACTGTGATACAGAAGGAAATTTCTATGCATCTGCCTATAGTTCTGATGCTGATAATCTAGGTAATACCTGGGCGGTCATGAAATCAATTGATAATGGTGCAATCTGGAACCAGGAAATTCTACCCTCGCTTACATTTAATAAAACGCGCCTGACTGGTGTGACCGGAAAAGCGAATAAAATCATTGCCTTTGGTGGTAATCAAGTGATCTTTAGTAAGTCTGCATCTACACCTCCAAATCTGGCGACTGATCTGTTCATTTCCGAATACATTGAAGGAAGCAGCAATAATAAATCTATTGAAATTTTCAATGGAACCGGTGAACCTGTCAGCTTAGCTCCATATGCAGTTAAACTTGCTCCTAATGGAGGTGCTTGGGGAACGACACTGACTACAAATCGTATCTTGGCAAATAATGACGTCTTTATCATATCCAATGCCGGAGCAAATGCCACGATCCAGGCAGTAACTGATACCATTAGTACCGTTACTTATTATAATGGTAACGATGCTGTAGGTCTTTTCAAGAATGGTTTGTTGATTGATACGATTGGTATTCAAGGAGTTGACCCGGGAGCAACCGTTTGCTGGCCTGTAGCTGGTGTTGCAGGAGCTACGCTGAATCATACGATCGTCAGAAAACCTACCGTCGCAAGTCCAACCACTGAATGGGCTGTTTCAGCAGGTACAAATGCAGATGATTCACAATGGTTAGTATATCCGATTGATACAATTACCTATCTTGGTACGCATACATTTACACCCGGAACGACAAATCCGCAGGCAGGAATTCCAATTTTTGCACCACCTGCAGGGATGTATCCTAATGCTATCAATGTGACATTGACAAGTTCCACAGTAGGAGCAGAGATATACTACACTACTGATGGAACAGATCCAACCCAGGCATCCAACCATTATACGATCGCCATACCTGTAAATGCAGCAACCACAATCAAAGCACGTGCTTATGCAACAGACATGGATCCAAGCTATATTGCATCTGCTGTTTATTCGTTCCCTGTCAGTATTCCCAATATTACTGCCTTATGGGCAGCCAATGCAGATAATACAACAGTCTATCGGTTGAATGAAGAAGCTATTCTTACATTCAAACAGATATTCCGTAATCAAAAATTTATCCAAGACGCGAATGCAGGTGTATTGATTGATGATCTTTCAGCAGCTCTAACGTCAACTTACAATGTTGGAGATGGCATCACTGGAATTATGGGAAAACTCACGTTGTATGGTGGTATGCTGGAATTTATTCCTGTTGCAGATCCTGGTACTGCCACATCAACGGGTAATATCATTAATCCAGTTGTCATTACTCTTGCTGAACTGAATACAAATTACAACAATTATAAATGTCGAGTAGTACAAATCACAAATGTAACATTCACGGCACCGGTTGATAATTTTGCTAATGGCATCACATATCCGTTTGGAAATGGTGCAGATACTGCCAATTTCCGTACATCCTTCTACGATGTTGATTATATTGGAACAGTGATTCCATCCAGTGCCATGAATTTATCGGGTATCCCGAATTCCAGAGTGGATGGTAATTACTTTACTTCACGAAATTTGGCAGATTTCCAGTTCATTAATCCCCAATTCCAGCCACCATCAAATTTAGTGGCTACTGCAGGAAATGGTACAGTTCATCTCACATGGATTGCCCCTCAAGTACCTGGAAACCGTACAAAAACAAACAGGGATACTCGTAATTTGAGAGGTTATCAGGTATACAGAGACGGTACGGCACTTGGTATACAAATCACAGATATATTGTATGATGATAACACTGTTACAAATGGAACTCCCTATACTTATTATGTGACTGCCTTATACACAAATCCTAATGGAGAATCAGCACATTCAAATTCACAGACAGTTACTCCTTCGTCTCAGACATTCAATCCACCCTCAAATTTACAGGCTGTTGCAGGAAATGCTTTAGTAACACTTAGCTGGAATGCTCCTGTTGCAGCACCTGCTACTGTTCGTCAAGCCCAGGGAAAGACGGTTGCATCACGTGCTCTGAGTGGATACAAAGTCTACAGAAATGAATCATTCTTAGTTGATATCACAATTGGAACAACAACATATCTGGATAACGCGGTAACGAATGGAACGCTCTATCATTATTATGTAACAGCCATATATAGTAATCCGAATGGTGAATCAGCGTCATCTAATGTAGTATCAGCTACTCCGCAAGCACCTGTTCTAAATCCACCAACCAACCTGGCAGTACAGCAGGTTACTCATGACGTAGTACTGAACTGGGTTGCACCAGTTCCCGCTGTAGGGACAACAGTGCTGTGGATCAATATCTATCGTGAGAATAACTTCATGACAAACATCAGTCCTGATTTGATAACCTGGACTGATCTGAATGTGTCAGCAGGACTTCATACATACAAAGTCAGTGCGGGTTATCTGCAGGGAGAATCAGTATTTTCCAATGAAGCAAGTGTGACTGTTGGTAACAATGATCCAGTCGCTGTCACTTCAACTTCCCTTTTAGGCGCAGCTCCAAATCCTTTCAATTCTGCCACTTCAATTCGTTATCAGGTGAAAGGAAGCCATGATGTAATGATCCAGATTTACAACGTCAAAGGGCAATTAGTAAAAACACTCGTACAAGAAACCAAATCATCCGGTATGAATTCTGTTTCCTGGAATGGGAGAGATAGTAAAAATCAGGTTTTACCTGCAGGAATCTATTTCTATAAAATGAAGTCCGGAAATTACTCTAGCACTAAGAAAGTCATACTTCTTAAATAAACGTCACATCAAAAATTAAGATAAAATAGGGCGCACAGATGTGTGCCCTATTTTTTCAACTCGACAAAAAAGCTGTTTATAGAATTTAGTTACTATAAGTTCATTGGTTCTGGAATACTTCTTGCATTTTTATCCTATCAATAACCAATGGCAAACATTGATTTCTGTTCTGATATATTGAGGTAAGCATGCTAATTTTGATTCTGGCAACTGTCCTTTTAGTTTTGAATTGGACAATTGAATATATCCGTCATTATTACAAAGTTAAATCGATTCCGATACGAATCCATGTGAATGGAACACGTGGAAAATCTAGTGTTACGCGATTAATTGCGGCAGGTTTGAGAGCAGGAAATATCTCAACTATCGCAAAAACAACAGGTACGATGCCTCGAGTAATCATGGTAGATGGAACAGAAGCATCAATTGAAAGACTTATGGGTGCTAATATTATCGAGCAGAAATATATCTTTCGCTTTGCGGCTGCCTGTAAACCAAAAGCAATTGTAATCGAATGTATGGCTGTGAATCCCATCTATCAATGGATAACAGAACGGATGTTCGTGAAATCCACTATCTCTGTCATGACTAATTGTCGTGCTGACCATATGGATCTGATGGGTTCCACGGTACAAAGTGTTACCATGAGCCTGAGTAATACAATACCGGAAAATGGTGTTTGCTATACGGCAGAAGCAGATCATTTCTCTATACTAAAAAAAGTAGCCGAACAACGTAACACTCAAATCATCCAAGTTCATCCCAAAGATATTACTGCTGAAGAATTGCATCATTTTCATTACATCGAGCATGCTGAAAATCTTCAATTAGCTCTTGCTGTCTGTGAGGATGTCGGAGTTCCACGCAATATTGCCTTGAAGGGAATGCAGGATGCTCATCCAGATCCGGGAGCATTAAAAAAATACGTGATTCATGAACGCAAAAAGAAACTTTTCTTTTACAATGTTTTTGCTGCCAATGACCCAGATTCCACAGGTATGATCTGGAAGACAATCACCGGGCATTTGCAAAGTGTAGAAAAAATCATTATTCTGAATGGTCGTGCGGATCGTTTTTTTCGTTCTGAGCAATTAGTCGATGCTTGTACGCAACTTGATTTTTCTTTTCTTATCCTAACAGGAGAATTATCTGATAAAGCCATGTCTTACGGTATTCATAAAGGAATTCCTAAGGAAAAGATGTTTGCCTTTGGTGAAATGGAGCCTGCAGAATTATATGAAAAGCTCTTTGCCCTGACAGATAAGGAAGCTCACATAGTGGGTATCGGAAATATAGCAGGTAGAATCAAATACGGAGCACACATTGTTAAGTACTTCAAAAAACGTTCATTGGAGACATTGAATGCAAAAGAAAAGGCTAAAGAAGATATCTTTCCCGAATAATAAAAAGTAAAAATAAATTCATAGATGTCAGTTAGGAGGTCTTGAGTGGTCGAAGCTGCAGTCGGATTAGGTGTAATCCTAAGTTTAATATTCACAGAATTACTTGGCGCAGCAGCCGGAGGAATTGTTGTTCCCGGTTACATAGCCATGTACTTGGATCATCCTCGTCAGATTTTAGGTACTTTACTTGTTAGTTTACTTACCTGGGGGTGTATCCGAGTCATTGGCAAATTTACACTTCTCTTTGGAAAAAGACGTATGGTACTAAGTATACTGATAGGTTTTATCATAGGTTGGGCGTCTCGTAACCTGATCTGGAATAATATCACTGTTTATGATCTTCAATTACAATCCATCGGTTATATTATCCCTGGTTTGATTGCAAATTGGTTTGAACGACAGGGAATTATTAAGACCATAGCAACCATGATGATTGCTGCCGTCATAGTGCGCCTGATTCTGATGGTCATTGCCGGTGGGGAGGTAAACTTCAATGTATAAACCTTCATTAAAATCTAACTGGTCACTGGTTCTCCTCGGATTTTTGAGTCTCTTCGTTTTCTATATTGCTCAGACAAGCTATAAAAATACACAAGCTGATTATTATGTGGAGAAATTACAGGCAGCTCAGAAAATGAGCGACTATATGCAAGCGTTAAAAAGTGCATACAGTGCAACAGGTAATAACTTTGATATCCTTGATGATCCTATGCAAACGGGATTGATCGGCTCCAAGATAAGTACGATTACTTCCAGCAAAGCGTTACTTTCGGAAAAACAGACGGCACTTGATCCAAACCTAGCAGCAGTATTCATCCAATTACTTAAGGATGCACATGTGAAAGAAGGAAATTATGTTGCTGTTGGTTTGACTGGTTCAAATCCGGGGATGAATCTTGCATTATATGCTGCAATGTCCGTTTTAAAAGTCAAACCCATCATTATGACCTCATTAAGTTCATCCATGTATGGTGCTAATTATACAAATTTTACTTGGCTGGATATGGAAAAAGTACTTAAAGATAAGGGAATGATAGATTTTGCTTCAAGCTATGTCTCTCTTGGTGGAAAGGATGACTTAGCCATAGGATTATCCGAAACAGGTATTGCAGATTTGAACAAAGCGATAGAACGTAATCAGGTGAAACTTATCAAGGGAACTAGCCTGGAAGATAACATCCAACTACATATGAACAGATATTATGAGCTTCTTCCCAAAGGTAGACGTTATCACTTGTTTGTTAATATTGGTTCCGGACTTGTCAATATAGGAAGTGGCGTGAATGCGAAACTTGTCAAGGAAGGTATAAACAAGAAGCTGGCTGAAAAGAACTTTGCCCTCCCTGGTGTGATGATGCTTTTTGCAAAAAAGAACATCCCTGTTCTGCATGAATTGAGAATTCTCAGATTAGCACAAACCTATCAATTGCAGATATCTCCTGAAAAGATGCCTAAGATTGGCGAAGGTATCATTTTCGGTACGAAAGTCCATAACGCGAAAGTTTCCTTGATTTGCCTCCTTGTATTACTTGCGGCAATCATCACAGTAATACTTTTTGATCGTTCAGACAGGCATTTCATGTCCAATATTGTTGACCCTGATGAGGAGTTATAATGAAACTTAGCGTTCAAATACATACAAGGAGACTCCTGTTTATTGTCATTTTCCTATCCCTGATGATGGTTTTAACCGCAGCACAGTATATGCAATGGAAGCCAACTGCAATGAGTAAAGATGCCCCAAAAGGGAGTCTCTACGGAACTAAAAGAGTACTCGTTGAAGGGAAATCCCATATTTTTTATTATCGTTCTTTACCTGGTAAACCCTTGGATATAGGGACTATTGAACAAGCGAAACTTCGAATTAGTGTGTTTTCTAAAAAGGATAGCCTCAAATTCAAATATACAGTTATCATCGATAAAGAAAAAAAGGAATTCACTGTTAATTATCAAAGAAAAGCAGGTAATTATTTTTGTTATGAGGATATCTATTTGAATTTGCTACCAGGACCACATAGAGTAATGATCAACACCTCAAACAGGAATGTCTATTTCCGGGCGTTTTATCCGAAATTCAAAAAGATCTATCCTCCTCTCTCACTTGCAAAGCCATCCATAGCAATAGACACTGTTCATCTCAATAAAGGGACAACTTCAAAAACCTATTATATTGCCACAACAAATAAACCCTATCAGACGATTGTGGATGATAAACACACTTTATATGGATATGCTCGTGCTACTTTTATGAATAAATCTCCTTCTTCCTTTGAAATATACAGGAATGGTGCTTTACTCAAGAAAATCGATCTCTCTGTTAAGAAAACTAAGTTATACCGAAACACGAGATACCAGAACCTCACTATTGGAAAGAAATTTGAAATTCCATTGGTTACAGGCAAGAATGTGATCATTTTGAAGCCTGTGGGAACCAATCCTGTGATATTCCGCATCTTCAAGGAAAGAAAGGTACATCCATGAAATCCGCCATCTTAGCTATTTTGATTTTATTGATATTCATTCCGATCCATGCAAGACTATCTCTCGTCCTATCATCAGATTTCACCTATGATAGTAATGTTTTTCAGCTTTCCCCCTATGATAGCGATCGTTTCCAAGATGGGGAACCGACTCTTTCGTATATTGAATCAAAGGATGATGTTATATGGGGATCATCCTTAAAAATGCAATATCAGTATAACATCAACCATTTGAAAATCAGACCTAGTATCAAAGTTGCTGCAAATCGCTTCATGAGTAATGTCGATAAATCAAATGAGAATATCCTAGGAACAATGACAATTCTGCACTCCAGTAGTGAATTGAACCTTGCTTACGGTTATTATCCTGATAATTACCTGCGGAAGTATAATTACAAGGACAATGGTCAATATACCGGAATTTATGAAAAATTCACCTATGATAAAAATCTATATAAAGCAGATGCTTATCTTTCAGTCATGAAACATGAATCGCTTTACCTGTATTTAAAATCAGAACCATATTATTATAACAAGTTCTTTACCGAGTATGATGGAACTGCAACCACGACTGGATTAGGATGGAAACATTCCAATCCCCAGGTTTCCTTTGATGCCATCTACTTCTTCAGGATATTTGACTGTGATACCAATACGGATGCTTCTGGTGTAACAGGAGATGCCTCCTATGAAAGTAACATCTATGCATTTAGTATAATGTGGAAGAATTGGAAACCACAAATTTCTTCTCATCAAATGAATCTCCGACCTTCGATTAAGCTGAACTTGGAAGACCGTTATTATCAAGGTAATGATACTAATCATAGCGGTCGGAAAGACACCATTATTGATTTGGGAGCTGGTTTATTAGTTCCTGTTCAAAAAAATCTCGACTTTAGCCTTGACTTTTCCCATACAATGCGCAATATAAGTTCAAATGTCTTGAGTGTTCCAAAATATAAGGAATATACTGAAGACACTATCTCTGTAGGTTTCAGTTATTCAATAAACTTAATGCGCTAGGGGGTAAAGTATTATGATGCAGAAAGAAGCTTCGCGCGAGCGAGTACGTGAATTCCTTGATTTGGTAGACAATGACAAAATCGATTTGAGACGCTACTCTCGTCCAGTCTTAGTATACAAAGTTGAAGATGGGACAGTTCGCTATTCCATCTGGGAAGAAGATCTTCTCAATCGGTTTGGTTTACAATATGTAGATGGCTGGGATTACGAAGAAGATGAACTGTTTTGTCCGGATTGGGTACTCGGAGAACATGATGATCTAGAAGATTATGAAGACGATGATGATGACGATGATGATGACTTCAGTGATCTTGATGATTTCTGTGAACCTGGTAAATGATTAATCTGTCCTTTGTTATTCTTGATATACAAACCCTATCTAGGTGATTAAGAATGTCGCCTTTTGAAGCTATTAATTTTCCTAAGAAATATCCGGTTTCTGCTTCAGTCAAAATTGTTGTACTACTGCTTATTATATTTGGTATTTGGTTACGAGGATGTTATTATAGGCAGTTACCGAAAGAAATGATCATCAGTGAAGTCAGTATCAGCAATTTGACCACCCAGAGTGTGGATGTTAATTTTACTTTGGAAAATCGAAAAGGGGTGAATATGGATCAGAATCTTTTTATTCAAATATTCACAACTGAGAATTATATGATTGCCAGTAAGATTGTGAAAGTCACTGTTCCTGCCGGTAAAAAACTGGGATACGTGAAAATACTCGACAATCTGAATCGACCTCTAAACAAAGGTGAATCCATTCAAAAGGCAACTGTCGAATTATATCATCCGAAGCTATTCTAATCCTACCACCTTTTCTCATGGTGTATATCCTTCTTTAGCATATCTTATCTCTACTAGAGAAATGGAGAGATTATGAAGCGAAAACGCCAAATTCCAATTGCCGGTATGCATTGCGCTGCCTGTAGCTTAAGGATAGAAAAAGCACTGGAAAGGAATCCTTCAATATTCATTGCCAGGGTCAATCTGGCAACAGAAGTTGCTACAATTGAATATGATGATCAATCAATCAATAATGATGCTATAGATGCCATTATCCGTAAAATAGGGTATGATGTCAAACCTTCCATACCCGACCAGGAAAGGGAAGGAATCACGCTGCAAACAGCAAGAAGAAGACTCACTATTGCCTGGATATTTACTGGATTGATCATGTTGTGGATGATTCCTCATATGGTCTTCCATATCATGTTTGCCAGCCATACCGTCATGGAACTGGGGTTGATACTGCTAGCTCTCCCAGTTATTATATTCTGCGGATACCCTACTTTCAAAGGTGCATTCAGAACGGTCATACATGGTTCAGCAGATATGGATGTATTGATTGCCACAGGTACCGGAGCTGCATTTATTACCGGACCCTTATCTTTCTTTATCCCTATCGCCAATTATTCTGCAATATCCGCGATGATCCTGGCTTTTCAACTGACTGGGAAATACTTGGAAACCAGAGCAAAAGGAAAAGCTTCTTCAGCAATTCGGAAATTATTGGACTTGGGTGCTAAAACAGCCTTGATTGAGAAAGATGGGAAAGAGCTGGAAATACCCATTACAAAGGTCGAAATCGGAGATATTATGATCGTGAAGCCAGGAACGAAGATACCTACCGATGGAATCGTTGTGGAGGGTGAATCCGGGGTTGATGAATCAATGGCTACAGGTGAATCCATGCCTGTTTTGAAGAAGAATGGTGAGAAAGTAATTGGGGCAACGATACTACTGAATGGTTTTCTGAAAGTAAAAGCCACAAGAATTGGAAAAGAGACATTTCTTGCTCAAGTAATACAAATGGTGGAAGAAGCCCAAACCTCTAAAGTACCAATACAAACTTTCGCTGATAAAGTAATTTCCATCTTCGTTCCGGTTATTCTTTGTATAGCAGTGCTGACTTTCCTTGCCTGGTTCATTTTCCCTGGTTCTATGAGAATGATTACAGATTTAGCGCAGCAGTTCCTACCGTGGGTTAATCCGAATTTGGGGAGATTGACAGGTGCAATTTATGCCATGATCGCCGTCCTTGTTATTGCATGCCCCTGCGCCTTAGGTTTGGCTACTCCAACAGCACTGATGGTAGGTAGTGGAATGGGTGCTGAAAGAGGTGTGCTCATTCGTACCGGTGAAGCTCTGCAAACAATGAAAGATGTCCGGATGATCGTTTTCGATAAAACCGGGACATTAACATACGGAAAACCGGAATTACTCTCGATTTTACCATTTAATCCCGGTGAAGAACTTCAGGTTATGGAAATAGCAGCAGGATTAGAATCCGTATCAGAGCATACTCTCGCTCATGCAGTACTGCAAAAAGCAACAGAGATGAAAGTGGATTATGTCTCTCCTACAAATTTTGAAGCAATCCAGGGAAAAGGGATTATGGGAACGATTCGTGATATTGAGTATTTTCTCGGCAACCGTAATTGGCTCATCGAAAATAAGATAGATACTCTCGATATGGATACAAACCCACTCATACATGCATACCCAGAAGCTACAACCCTATACTTAGCTTCAAAAGATAAACTGGTAGGTGTTTTAATTGTGGCAGATAAAGTCAGGTCAGAAGCAGCAGAAGTTATTGCATGTTTGCATGAAATGGGAATCCAAACTGCACTCTTGAGTGGCGATCTGAAAAAGACGGCAAATGCAATTGCCTTACGCCTTGGAATTGATAATGTTGATGCCGAAGTACTCCCTGGAGAGAAGGCTAAGATTGTACAGGCGTACAGGGAAAAGTACGGAATTGTAGCTATGATCGGTGATGGTATCAATGATGCTCCCGCTCTCAAACAGGCAGATATTGGTATTGCTATGGGTATGGGGACTGATATTGCCATAGAAACAGCAGATATCACACTGATCAGGAATCATTTGGAAAGCCTGATCATTGCAGTTAATCTTTCAAAAGAGACATTTATGAAAATCAAACAGAACCTATTCTGGGCTTTCTTCTATAATCTGATCGCTATTCCGCTTGCCATCATGGGGTTATTACATCCACTGATTGTGGAAGTCGCTATGGCTACAAGTTCTGTTTCTGTTGTTACCAATGCGAATTTACTACGTAAAAAGAATCTCTTGCCGTTGCAGAAGGGAACAGGTACTAGGTTTTAAGTGCTAGTGAGAAATAGATAAAAACTTATTTTGCTAAGAAAAAAGGAGAAATCATGTTAAGACCCTATATGTTAAACGTGTCAGGAATGAGTTGTGACAATTGCCGTATGGCAATAACCCAGGCATTACGAGAGCTTCCAAGCCTGGATGATGTGGAAGTGAATGTGGAAGTTAGTACCGCTAATTTCAAATTTGATGAAGACATCATAAAAATTGAAACCATTGTAGCAGCAATCGAAGAATTAGGATACGACGTAATTAGACCTATATGAGCTGTAATAACCTGGATTCGTTCATCAAATCGCATCTCCCTGTCGTTGTTCTCAAACCTGGAAGGGCATATCCCTTTATCCATAGGCATCCTTGGCTTTTTGCAGGTGCAATTCATCATACGGAAGGTAAGCTTGAAGATGGAGATGAAGTAGTTGTGTGCAACTCTGAGGGTGTTTTTATTGCCTATGGGTTATTCAACTCCCAAAGCCAGATACGTGTCAGGCTATACTCCTGGAATCAAATACAAACACTGGATGATTCATTCTGGAAGAATCTTGTTGAACAGGCTATCTCTCTTAGGGAAAAAATCCTTTTCAGTTCTGCTAAACAAGATTCCCTGCGTTTAATATCCAGTGAAGGAGACGGTCTTTCCGGAATTACTGTTGATTCATATGCTGGCTATCTTGTTGTGCAATTCACCAGCCTTGCTTTATATAAAAAAAAGAAATTGTTCCTTTCCTTACTCCAAGATCAATGTCAGCCCAATGGTATATATCTTAGAACGGAGAAGGATATTAAGGAAGAAGAAGGATTAGAGATTCGGGATGGACTTCTTTGCGGAAAAGAACCGGGAGAAGAGTTTCTGATCCATGAGAATGGCATTTCATACGAAGTAGTACTGCAAACAGGTCAAAAGACAGGTTTTTATCTCGATCAAAGAGAGAATCGCTTGAAAGTTCAGCAGTATGCAAAAAACCGAAAAGCCCTTGATATGTGTTGCTATACGGGTGGTTTTGCTTTAAATATGGCAAAAGCCGGAGCATCATCTGTTCTTGCAGTCGATGTTTCTGCTACCGCCTTGATCATAGCAGAACGCAATGCAAAACGTAACGATTTTTCACAGGTTCAATTCATGAAAGGTGATGCATTCAAGACATTGGAACACTTACTGGAATCGGGAGAGAAATTTGATCTGATCGTTCTTGATCCACCTAAATTCAGTAGGAGCAAGACCGCCCATAAACAAGCATTAAATGGCTATCGTAGCTTGAATGAAATGGCAATGAAACTGTTGAATGCTAATGGAATCCTATTTACCTGCAGTTGTTCAGGACGTGTTAGTTGCGAAGAGTTTTCGCAAGTCTTGTTAGATGCAGCCAAGTCAGCTAATGTTAATTTCCAGCTTCTTGAACAGCGCGGGGCAGCAGAAGATCATCCTATATCGATTTTTTGCCAGGAAAGTCAATACCTGAAATGCTTTATTGGAAGAGTAACTAAGTAAAGCAGGACACTGATCCTGCTATCTAATCTTGTAGGCATAAAAAAAGGAGATATTATGAGAATATGTATTATTGTCCATTCTGCAGTAGGAACAACTCTGAAATTTGCAAATATCATCAGTCAAAAACTGCAAAAAGAAGGTCACTCTGTTGATGTAGTCCAACTTAAAACAGATATTCCTGTGGTAGCAGGATCAATCAGACAGCCTATGAATTTCAAGATTATCAATTTACCCGATGTTTCCACCTATGATATTATCCTGGCAGGTGGACCAGTCTGGGCCTTCTCTATTTCTACAGTGATCTACAAGTGTATCACAACTTTCTCGGATATGAAAGGAAAGAAATTTCTGCCTTTCGTTACTATGGGATTTTTTTTACCTGGTATGGGTGGTACTAATGCTTTAAAGCTGATGAGTCAGGTTGCCAGGGATCTTGGTGCTGATGTCCTCCCTGGCGCTGTTGTCTGTAAAATGTTCCATAACATCGATCAGATGATGGATAAGGAAGCGGATAAAATAGCTCGAATGCTGAAGTAATGAAGTAAAGATCAAGCAAAAAGCAGAGTAAAATATCTTAATCCATTCCAATATACATACTCTATCCTTTGAAAGTATTTGTATGTTTGACTTACTCTGTTTATGATATTTTATACTCTATATTTATTTTTGTTTCCATTCTGTGCCTTCTTTAGTGTCCATGAGTTCAATACCCTTTTCGATAAGATTCTTGCGGATTTGGTCTGCTGTTGCCCAGTCTTTTTCAGCTTTGGCTTTATTGCGGATTTGGATTTGAGCTTGGACAAAGGCATCTAAATCGCTGTCTATTGGTTTCGTATCAAAGGCATTCATATCTTGGAAGAAACCTAGGACAGAACCGAGTTTGTAGAGCAAAAGGGTAGATGCTTTTTTCTGATCAAATGATAGTTCATTACTGTGTGCTTTCTTATTTAGTTCAAAAAGAAGTGCAAGGGCTTTTGCGGTATTGAAATCATCATCCATTGCTTCTCTGAACTCTGCCTCTGCCCAAGTTAGTTCTTCGCCAGTAGTAAGGGATTCAGTTTTGAAGTTTTCAAAATTGATATCTCTAAAAGTGTTATAGAAGTTTTTAACAGCTCTATCTGATTCTTCCAGGATTGCCCGATTAAAATCTATTGGACTGCGATAATGCTTTGAAAGGAAGAAAAAGCGAATGGCTTCAGCAGAATATTCCTCAAGTACTTCACGGGCAGTAAAGAAGTTATTCTCACTTTTCGACATCTTCTCACCTTCGATATTCAGGAAGCCGTTATGCATCCAATAATTCGCAAGTGGTTTACCATTCAAGCTTTCAGCCTGAGCTATTTCGTTTTCATGATGCGGAAATACCAGGTCGATACCACCACCATGAATATCAAAAGTATCGCCTAAATTCTCTCGTGATAAAACAACGCACTCCGTATGCCACCCAGGTCTGCCCTCACCCCAAGGACTTTGCCAGACAGGTTCACCTGGCTTGGATTTTTTCCATAGCGTAAAATCACCCGGATGCTTTTTTTCCTTATTTTCTTCCACGCGAGATCCAGCTCTCTGCTCGTCTATTTTTTTGCCTGATAGTTTTCCATATCCAGGGAAGGATTCGACTGAGAAATATACATCCCCATTCATTTCGTAGGCATGACCGTTCTGAATGAGCTTCTCGATTAAAGTGACCATTTGCGGAACGACAGAAGTGGCTTTGGGCTGAATATCCGCTTGTGCAATACCCAGTTTAGCAAGGTCTTCGTAATATGCATTTATATATTTTTCACTGACAGCCTGAAAAGGAATCTCTTCCCGAATGGACTGAGCAATAATCTTATCTTCAATATCCGTAATATTCTGTACATAAGTCACCTGGTAACCAAGGTACTGAAAATAATGACGGACAACATCGAAAAAGAGGAAAGGACGTGCATTACCAATATGAAAGTAATTATATACTGTAGGACCGCAGACATACATTTTAATTTTACCCGGTACTATAGGTATAAACTCTTCTTTTTTACCACTCATCGTATTATTGATCTTCATCGTGGTTCTCCTTTTCTTCTGGAATATCGGTAACTTTTAAAATAGAAACCATAGAAAGTTTACTTTTTTTATGATACATCAAAAATTTATTGTATTCATCTCTAATCTTTTCTGTAGGTGAATGCTCGATCACAATTATTCCATCAGGTTGGATGATCTGTCTTTCAAATATCAATTCCAATGTAGGATTAATCAAATTTTTACTATACGGAGGATCGATAAAGATGGCATCGAATTTTTGATCAGTCTTTTTCAGAAAGACCGTAACCTTCTGACGGTGGATATGAATATCTTCACCACAGCGGAGATATTCCATATTTCTGACGATCGTTGTCAGGGCAGGTGTTGCCATTTCCACAAGATCTGCAAACTCAGCGCCACGGCTTAAGGCTTCAAAAGCAAGTGCCCCGGTACCGGCAAAGAGATCCAGGACATGCTGACCAGTAAAATCCTGGACTACAGAAAAGATTACTTCCCGCAGGAAATCCGTAGTTGGTCTTGTTGTAATTCCGGGTACAGAATAAAGAGAATGTTTCTTATATTTTCCAGCAATAATGCGCATAGTGCTTTACCTCATCTATCGTATCATCCATATGGACTCAGTTGAAGGTTACCCAGGAATGAATTCCCAAGCTAATAGAGTAACGTCCTGCGGACTTCAAAATCGCCACTCACCCTAAGGCTTTGGAGTTCAATTGCCCTAACTGATTATCAATGAATACATGACTAAAAGGGCAAATGGACTTCAAGCAGAGAAAAATGAATTATAATCTTATTCCATACAAATATTCAGTAGGATCGGCATCCTACTCCACGTGTATATTCAGCATACTCTAATCTACTTTGTTTTTACTTTGTTTGAACTTAAATTCCAGTTGTATTTCCTTAGCATCGTAATGCGGACAGGCAACCAGTTTTGATTTTTCGACCTGTTTGCATTTCTTTCTGCAACGTGTGCATAATATATTGTATCTGGGAACATCTGTTTTTTTATGATTCATTGCCATTCTCTAAACGAATATCCTGCCAGAATTCTATTAAATCTCTTATCTTTAATTCGGTGACTTTGCGTTCTTTTCCTACAAAAGCTTGGAAAAGATCAATTAGCTCAATAACCGACATATCATTAATGACTTTCTTTTCAGCTTTAGTCATTTCTTCCTGGAGATTTTCCTTGGCAGTGATGATATGGCGCATTACTTCTAGCTGATCAATACTGGATGCCGGTCTTTCTGAGAAATCACTGATACCTTCACCTGGGATGGCAATTATGATATCATCTTCATCTTCAGCCAGAATATCGTCATCCATTGGTTTTAAAGATACCTGTGATCTTGCTTTTTCATATGCTTCACAGATTTCAGCAGGAGCTATCCTGAATTTTACTTTCTCTTCAGGAGTAAATATCTGATCGATTAACGGTATATACTGAATATTTGATTCCAACAGAATTTTATGTAAAAGACGTTCTATCGCTTCGTCCACTTGTGGATCAGTATTTGTTTTCCTGATCAATTCATAGGCAGCAAGTGCATCCAATAATTGATTCTGATCCTCATACAAACGTGCTAACGTCCAAGTTGGCGGTAATACCTGTCGATTTCCGGACACTGTCATAATCTAATCTCCCACAGTAATCAGGTCTTTTAGTTTCTCATACGTTTTAGGTCCGATCCCTTTTACATCCATAATCTGCTCAGTCGTTTGGAAACTGCTAATCTCATTTCGCTTATCCAATATAGCTTGTGCTTTCACAGGTCCAATTCCTGGTAACTGCATCAACTCATCAAGAGATGCTTCATTAATATTTACTTTTCCAGTAAATGGCGTTTTTCTGTCAACTTGTCTAATATTTAGAGTATCGATTTCTGCACCAAACCAAATCAGGTTCGGTTTGATTTTTACCATCAGCTTCGGTCCTATCCCCTTGATTTCCATTAAATCAATACAGCTTTTCAAGTCATGCGATTTTCGATACTCAAGGATATCGGTTGCTTTTTTTTCACCAATCCCGGGAAGACTCATTAAGTCTTCCTTACTAGCAGTTCGAATGTCCACCATGAGAACGTGTTCAGTTTTTACTTCAGACTTCAAACTGTCAGCAACAGAATCAGTTACGGCATGCGTATTCTTCCTTCCTGAACCTACGGACAAACCCAAGATAAGAAATAAACACAGAAAAAGCAACATTCTTTGTTCCTGGTCTGTCAAGAAGTCCTTCAAGTAATTTCGCATAAGCCCTCCCACTAAATTAACTCGAGAATCATTTATATTTTGACAATCTTCTTAACTCTGCTAAAAATTGGCAAAGAATATTTCAGAAAGGCAGAAAATGAGACCAATAGAACAGAAAATACTCCACAAGATAAATGATAAAAGTGCATCATATGATGATATCCTCGAGTGGATTGATGCGATATCAACGCAGGAAATGAAAAAGAGTTTCCCTGATGATTGCCACTTTCAATCTGCTAAGTATTTTGCCAAGATCATCGTTGATAATTTGTTAAGAAATAAATTAATTGTCCGTGAAGGCAACAGATTTAGCGTACCTAAAAAGGAAAATGAGAAAAGCCCGGAAAAAGCTGATCCGGACAAAGGATAAAAAAATGCATTTAACAACTGAAAAGATCCAGCCAATTCCCCGAAAATACTATTCACTTGATCTTGATATCACAAATTGGGAAAATGTGGAAAAAGAGTTCACAAAGCTACTTGAACTACCTTTGAATTCTCCTGATGATCTTATTCACTTACTCGAACAGGCTACAGAATTGGGTCTTATCATTGGAGATGAGCTGAGCTGGCGTTACATTCGCATGACGCTAAATGCTGATGATGAAACTTACGAACAGAACTATACTACTTATTACGCCAGCATCTATTCAAAGGTGCTTCCCTATAATTTTGAGATTCAGAAGATGTTCTATAACAGTCCTTATCGAAAGCAACTTAATCCTGAAGTCTATGGTCATTTAAATCAAATTATCTCGAATTACATTGAGTTGTTCCGGGAAGAAAACATACCGCTGAAGGTACAGGAAGCGGAACTGAATAATAAATACGGTTCAATTTATGGAAAAATGACAGCCGTGTTTGATGGACAAGAGCGTACTATGGCTCAAATTGGAACCTATCTCAAAAATCCTGATCGTAAAATTCGAGAAGAAGCATGGAGACTTAGATTTAAAAAACTTCAGGAAAACAGTAAAGACTTTGACCAGTTGTTTGATGAGCTGAAGGGAATCCGTATGCAAATGGCAAAAAATGCTGGTTTTGATAATTATCGTGACTATATGCATCGGAATATGGGACGTTTTGCCTATACACCCCAGGATTTGATGAATTTCCACGATGCTGTAGAGAAAACAGTTTTGCCTTTCCTTAAAGAACAAACAAAACACCGACAGGAAATTCTTAGGCTGGAAAGTGTTCGTCCCTGGGATACTTCTGTAGACTTGGATGGTAAGGTTCTAAAGCCCTTTGAAACAACAGATGAATTTGTCATCAAGGCAATTCGTATCTTGGAAAAAGTTTATCCCGAATATGCTGATCAACTGCAAAAAATGCAGAATACAGGTCTACTTGACTTAGAGAATCGAAAAGGGAAAGCCCCCGGAGGTTATAATAATGGTCTCAATGAACTCGGTTCTTCCTTTATCTTTATGAATGCTGTAAAAATGCACCGAGATGTTGTGACTCTCCTGCACGAAGCTGGGCATGCTATGCATTCAATGTCAATGCCGCACATTAGTATTGAGTATTATCGAGAAACTCCATCAGAGGTGGCTGAACTGGCTTCCATGTCGATGGAATTATTGACGATGGATTACTGGGATGAATATTACAAGGATGCAGATGATTTGAAGAAAGCAAAGCGAGACCAATTGGAAGGAACCCTCGCCTTCCTGCCTTGGTGTATGATCGTTGATGCGTTTCAACAATGGATGTACACGCATCCGGAACATACGGTTGAAGAAAGATATGATTATTTTATGACCCTGTCAGAAAGATTTGGGACCGGTGTGGATTGGTCAGGATTAGAAGAGTTAAGAAAGATTTCATGGATGTTCCAATTGCATATATTTGAAGTACCATTCTATTACATAGAATATGGTATGGCGCAGCTCGGAGCACTGGCAATCTATAAAAACTATAAACAGAATGGGAAGAAAGCTATTCAGGCTTATCAGGATTTCCTTGACTTAGGATATACAAAACCTGTAGATGAATTATATCGTGCTGCTGGGATAAAATTCGATTTCTCCAATCAATATCTTTCTGAATTGGTTGATTTCGTAAAACAGGAATTGGATCAATTGTAGGGATAGACCTATGTGTCTATCCTCTGGAAAGTTATGATTCGTTGTTTGGATAGACAAAAAGGTCTATCCCTACATTAAATGGAGGATTATCATGAATACTGTTCAAAGCGATTATCTTCTGAAATTAGCGCGATCCAGTATCTTATCTTACTTGGAAAGCGGTAGGCAAAATGTTCCTCCTAAACCTGAAGATCCTATGCTGTTAGATGAAAGAGCTGTTTTTATCACTTTGACAAAAAATGGCAGCTTAAGAGGCTGCATCGGTCATTTAAGGGCTCGGGAACCACTTTACAAAGCTGTTGCTGAAATGGCTATTGCGGCAGCAGTTGATGATAGTCGTTTTTCACGAGTAACGAAACATGAATTAGAGCAGTTAAAGATTTCTATTTCCATTCTGTCTCCATTAAGTCGGATTCATGACTGGCAACAGATACGTCTGGAAATTGATGGTGTTTGGGTGATAAAAGGTTACCAGAATGGCGTTTTCCTTCCCCAGGTTGCCACTGAAACTGGTTGGGATCTAGAAACTTTCCTTCAACACTTATGCAGAGATAAAGCCGGATTATCTGCAAATGCATATCAAGATAAAGATACCGAAATCTATATTTTTCAAGTGGAAAAGATCGAAGATGCCCCAGATCTTTGAATTAGTAGATGCTTAAATACTTCAAAATCATGAATTAAAAAAATAGGAGGCTCAATGAAAACAAAACTCATCATTCTCATTCTTACCTTATGCGCCATGCTATCTCTCTTGAATGCAACTGATGATCTACAGACAACAATGTCTAAACTATCAGGTACTGCTGGGAAAAGCTATGTTGATCCATTTGCACAGTCTATGATGGTTGATTTCAACGGGGGTTGGTTTCATAAGGTACCTAAGTCCAAATTTTTAGGCTTGGATTTGGAATTTGGTTTTGTTGGTATGGGTACATTCTTCAACAGTGATCAAAAAACATTTCAAACTGACAATGCTTCATTCCGTTTTACTGATGCGCAGGCTGAAGAGCTTATTGCAGGAGTTACTTATCCTGCATCTGCTCATGATCAGTTGATTGATCAGATCACAGGGCAAGACTTTTTTGTCAATTTTTCCGGTCCGACAATCATTGGTAAAGAATACGATGCAGTTACTGGTGAAAACTCCATTAATGTTAACTTTCAAGGTACAGTAATTCCTGTATCAACAGTAGGCGGTTCTCAAGATATTACGATTCCTGCAAAGAGTGTTCCTTTGAAAATCGGTGGTATTTTAAGTGATCTACCCGCGATGCCTTTAGCTGCTCCACAACTGACATTAGGTACTATTGCTGGAACGCAGCTTTCTTTTAGATATTTACCCGAAATGACGACAACCGATCAAATTGGTAACATTAAATATTCCGGTTTCGGTATCCAGCACAATCCAATGTATTGGTCTCCGATCAAGATTCCTGTAGATGTAGCATTAGCGTTTTTCACTCAAAACCTGAAAGTGGGAGAAATAGCAGAGATTAGTGGATCCACAATCGGAATAAACGTAGCAAAGACTTTTGGTGCGAAATTGCTCAGTGTAACTCCATATGGTGGACTTGCTTCTGAATCGGCAAAAGTGAAATTCCACTACAATTATGTCCCTGAAGTTGCAAGTGGATCAACCGCCGTTCCTGTTAAAGTTGCCTTTGATATTAAGGGGGAAAATACCACAAGAGCAACATTAGGTTTGAGTTTTAGATTAGCAATTATCAATCTGAATTTCGATTACAACCTAGGTAAATACTCGTCTGGTACATTTGGATTTATGTTCAATTTTAGTTGGTAATATATAAATCAAATAAAAACCCCACTGCATGGTGGGGTTTTTGATAACTAGAAATTTCAAAGGCATTACTATATCAAAAAAAAAGACTGCCAGAGGATTAACTGACAGCCTTTTGAGATTTATGAGGAATGTTTATTATTTCAGTCTTTATTTTTATGCACATCCACAAAATGAAACACAGAGATTTGTTTCAATACTGTGATTAATAAGCAGGACTTGACCCATCGGTAAGGAAATTTGTAACTAATTGTGTTAATGGAAGATGTGTATATATTACATAAAATATAATGGCAAATTATACTACTAGGATTAGTTGTGAAAAGACATTATTCTATCCGTTTTTGTAACTTAATTTAGCTCTTAGCGTTGACTGCCTGAGAACATTCTTATTGAAGGAATATGCCGTTTTGTTTGATTTAATGATATTCAAGCGGGATTGCATTTGATAGCTTATTCTAGTCTTTGAATTTCCCCAAGCTATGTTTTATGAGTAGGCAATTTGTACACCCCAAAAAGCCATTTATGGCAAATAATACATCAGGAATTATGTAACGAAGATCTATAATACTCAATGTTTCGAAACATATGCCTGCATATCGAATTTACGTTCTAAACCGGAAGAAGTCATCGTCCGAACAGTTCCAAAGATAGGTCTTGTTGCCCAGGGTCTGTCATGTTTACCGAAACACCAGGCGATACCGGCAAAGCTATTGGGGTCACGACCATCCATTTGATACTTGTTGTTCAGATAGAGAGAGAACTCATAGGCACTCATCGGATCAGGTATCCATTCCAATATCTTCTTTCCCCAGTACATACGCATATAGTTGTGTATCGTACCGGCATTCACCATTTCCCGTTGAGCTGCATTCCAATAAGGATCATGGGTATCAGCATTTTCCAGTTGTTCATAGGAATATGTGACTATCCTGCAATCTCCTGCATGATCAAGTAAGGTTTTATAAGCCCAGGAAGGAAGGTTGTCAAAGGTGTCATAATGCTTATTAAACCAGCAAAAGTTCAAGCTGAGTTCGCGCCTCACGATCAGTTCTTCCAGGAAAACAGCTTTTGCTTCCTCGCTGAACTCTGATTTGATCACTTGTTTTGCAATGAAGATGGGTGAGATTTGTCCAAAATGAAGATAGGGACTTAAGCCTGATGTAGCATCCAAATCAGGGTGATTGCGATCCCAATCATATCTTTCAAGTTTATTCTGAATGAAATCATTCAATTTGCGAATCGCTACTGAAGTTCCACCTTTCATTTCTTTCCCCCGTGAAGGATATGCAGATATCTTCATACTTTCTAATAAATTATCAATATCCGAAATATCTATTCCCTTCGGGAGTGATGAGATTTGCTGATTCAGAACTAATCTTGCTTCAGGAAGTTTATCTTCCGTAAGGAATTGATCCAGCAAACGATGAATCTTAGGTCTGAGGGTCCTGGCAGCATACTCCTGGTGATCAGATACTGTTTCCACAGGAATAATAGAATCAGTCTCAATTTCAATCATGGAACAATCAATAACATCTGCAATGTCATAACGCCATTTACGTTGGATACGTAAGTATCCGCGATCTGTGATCAAACAGGCTGCTGCTTTTGCTAAGTGGGGTATTTCTACTGTTGGATCACCCATATATATATTGAAGCTCAGTGCCATTTTCCGGCATTGTTTGACCAGTTCTTGAAGTCCTTCCAGCATAAAAGCATAGTGTCTGGCAGTTGCCTCGGGAAATGATGGTGCCAGGATAAAACATATCTCTAATGGTATTTGCAGTCGGTTTGCTTCATCAATGGAATAATTCAGGGCAAGATTTGATTCAATGCGTTGTGCTTGCTGCATCCAGTATAGCACAAATGTGTCGGGCAGAATGGGTTTATCATTCAGGATGTGGATTCTTTCAGATTTAATCATTTCAGTCTCTATTTGACTTCAAGCATGTGGAATACAGGAGATATTTCACCAACTATGAGGTTGTCATCATTCAGATTATGACAGTGATGAAATGAGGAAAGTTTTTCAAATTCAGATGAAGACAGAAGATTCAAATCATGCAATATCTGCATTGCTGCCAGTGGAATCATGTCAAGAGAACCATCTTCAATTTTTAAAGCGATTGCAATTTGAGGTTTTCTGATTCCGATACAATAAATACCTTTAGCACCAATTTTCCCTATCATTCTTCCATTGGTTACAGCCATCAGGGAAGTACAGAACCCTCCAGTACCTGCTACCATTTCAGGGTGGGTATTCATGGTATTGAATATCCTGTTTGCTGCATCCCGGTATTGAATTGGCAGAAAGTCAGGATTCGCAAGGTTCATAAAACCAATTGCCATGTTATATATTGGCATTCCAAAGACAGGTACTGAACAGCCATCAATACCAATTTCAATCCGGTTTGAAGGATATTCGCAGACATCTCCGATGAGTGTCAGTATTTCTTTTTGCAGAGGATGTGATGGATCGATGTAATTGTGAATCGGATAACCCTTATAGACACATACAGCTAGCATACCTGAATGCTTCCCTGTGCAGTCACTGAATTTACGATCAGGTTTATATCCAAGACGAGTATGCTTTTCAGCTACTTCAGGCTTAAGAGACATCGCAGGTCCGCATAGAAGCGCACTTTCATCAAGACCGATTTTATACAGAATGGAGCTCACGGTTTCCATATGAAAATCTTCTGCATAATGAGAAGAGCACATGACAGATAATTCCTTCTCTGAAAAGTGAAAATGATCTGCAGCTCCGGATAGGATAACTTGCATGGCTTGAATGGGTTTGGCAGCAGACCTTAAATATGTATATTTATGGATATCGCCACAGGAAGCGATAACCTCATTTCTTGGTTTGATAACAACAGCATCACCGCGATAAATCGCTTCGACTACATTTCCACGTGTTTCATGAATGAAAATTTCAGACATTTATACCTCCAGATTGGTGAAGAAGGGAATAGCGTACAGCATATGGCGTACAGCGTACAGGGAAGAAGAGAAGAACTAGCTTTCCCTGTTGTACTTCGACTCCGCTCAGTAACCCCTTTTCGTCTGATCCCCCTTCATTTGTAAAGGGAGGGGTTAGGGGAGAGCTTGTTCTGACACTTCTGGATCAGTTTCCGATTCGCTCAGTAACCGCATCTCGTTTGTACAAATCGCACTCTCACGTTACATACGAAAGAGAAAAAACAGAGCAAAAGAGGATCAATTTTCATCAAATGTAAGGGTCGGTTGATCAATAATTCCCTCTGAATCATCCATCGCTTCTGCAATTTCTACTAAATTCGCTTCGATCTGTTTATTTGTCTTGGCACCAAGTTTCTTTAGCTTTTCCACGCTGACAACCAGGTTACCCGAACCTGATTGGAGTTGTTTCATGGCAAGTTCAGAGGATTCCATAGCCTTGCCCATATGCTTTTGAATATCTTCCAGGTTTTTGACAAAGCCGATGAATTTATCGTAGAGTCTTCCCGCCTGTTCAGCAATTTCCTTGGAATTACGATTTTGATATTCATAAGTCCATATGTTTTGAATAGTTCTCAGGGTCACTAATAGGGTAGATGGACATACAATGACGATATTCTTGTTGAAAGCATCGCTGAATAAAGTGTTATCCTTTTCTATAGCTGCCAGGAAAGCAGATTCTATAGGGATGAACATCAGCACAAAATCAGGTGCATGAAGATCTTTAATACTTTCATATTCCTTGCTGCTGAGACCTTTTATGTGATTGCGAATGGAAGCAATATGCGCTTTGAAGGAAGCTAGGCGAATCTCTTCAGATTCACCCGAAATGTAACTTTCATAATCTTTCAGTGATACTTTGGAATCAATGATCACATGCTTTTTCCCGGGCAGCATAACGACAACATCAGGGCGCTGCATATTCCCATCGGCATCCCTGAACGTGGGTTGAATCTGATATTCTATATCCTTTCTCAGTCCTGAGTTTTCCAGGATGCGTTCCAGGATAACTTCGCCCCAATTACCCTGTGTTTTGGATTCTGACTTCAGGGCTTTGGTCAGATTCCTGGCTTCTTCACTGATTTCATTATTGAGTGTCTTGAGGATTTGTATTTCTTTCAAGAGAGCTGTACGTTGCTGTGTTTCAGAGTCATATACAGTTTCGACCTTGGTTTTAAAATCTTTTAATTGCTCTTTGAGAGGGGATAACAGCCCGTCAAGGTTTGTCTTATTCTGTTCAGTAAATTTACTGCCTTTTTCTTCAAAAATCTTATTTGCAAGATTCTCAAATTCAGTTTTAAGCTGATCTTTTGCTTCCAACAGGATCTTCAGCTTTTCATCTGATTGTCTTCTTTCTGCATCCAATAATGTATTCAACTTACTCAGTGTTGTTTTTAATTCAGTGATTTCGGTTTGTTTTACCGTATTTTCAACACGTTGCTGTTGCAGATCATTTTCCACTATCGGAATACGTTTTACCTGCTCTTCCAGTTGAGCTTTTTCAAGAGATAAAGCATCAGCCGATGATCTGAACTTTTCAACATCAGATTTAATGGTTTGGGAATCTTGAATTAGCTGGTCTTTTTGATTCTGAAGATCTTGAATTTTCTCATCGAGAGATATGGTTCTGGCTCGATTCACTTGCTTCATGAAGAACCAGGAAAAACACATGCCAATAATAATGGCTATTATTAGATAGAGTATTATCATAAAATCTCCCCCTCTGGATGAATATGTGTATGTAGGGGTCCGCGTCAGCAGACCCATTTTCTTCAGTCATTTGAATTCGTGAACGAGACTGCTGACGAGTACCCCATTTTCTTCTGGATTTGAACTCATGAAACGGGTCTGCTGACGCGGACCCCTACATGATATTATTTCAGAAGAACCGCTTTATGTGTAGCAATACGTTTTCCATCCACTTCCAAAGTATAAAAGTAAATACCGGAAGCTTGTTCAGTGGCAAGCCAAGTGATTTTTCCTTCATGTTTCTGTTTTTCGGACAGTAAGAATTCCTTCACTTGCTGTCCACGAATATTATAAATATTTATTTTAGCATTATCAGTATTTACGTTCAGCAAACTGAATCGGATCGTTGTTTCAGGATTAAATGGATTTGGATAATTCTGGCTTAAAGACATTACCGGTAATGAAGGAACTGTCTGATCATTATTTGCAGTAGCAGAGGCATTTCCCGTAACAATATTGATATTGTCAATTGTCCAACCCGGATCCGTGAGATCTGTATTCTGGGACTGATCTGTCAGCCTGAATCTCAAGTAAATTGGCTGCCAAAGATACTCATCAAGACTGATATAGATTGGATGCCAGGTATCATATTGACCGGATTGGATATATAAAGTATCCCAATCTACATTATCTGTAGATATCTCTACTCTAGCATAATCATAATCCCATTCTGTATACAGATGCTGCCAAAAAGAGAGATAAGCTCGCTGAAGTTGAGGTAGAAAGATGGTTTGTGAAGTTGTGATGTTGACATCACAATTTACGGAATAAAAACCTAAACCTCCCCAACTATCGGTTAATGCATATCCCTGGTGAGAAAGCTGGTTTTCAAGAACCCATGGTCCTGTGATAGTCCATTGTGCTGTTCCATTTTCCCAATTCTCAGTGAAAATGGTTTGCGCTGTTGAAAGATCTATATTCAAACCATGCTGACCACCTGTAACATGAAGAGAGTCAATATAGGGAAAATATCCCGGTGAAGTAATCATGATCTTATGAGTACCTTCAAACGTCTGGAATGAGTAATTGCCATCTACTGTATAAATTGTATCAGGGGGATTATCATAAACAATGATTTGCGCCGGTCGAGGAGTTCCTGCCCCGAATATTGTACCTGAATAGGTTGCAATTGGCAAAGGTGTTAATTGCACATCCCTGATCGTCCAGAATGAGTTCAAAACAGTGACATTTGCCAATGTTACTGTAGCATATCCCTTTTTGCTGATAGTTACTGTGTAATTTCCCATTTTGAGTGGTCGCCAGAATCTGCCATAAAGAGCATCACTCATTCGAGGTGCAAAATAAGGTGCTTTTTTTTCTTCGACTGTTATCTCAGCGACTAGTGGTAGCCCTGTCCGGGCATCTGTAATGTGTCCCGTTAACATCGCATTAGTTGGTTGTGTACTATGTGACAGTGCACGATTAATCATCCATTTCACACCTTGCGTACAACGCTGAACAGTACCTACCATGATTGTGGAATCCGGTTGGAGATTTGCTGTCCCGCATTCGATTAAAAGTTGTATTGTACCATAAGCCTGGTAGAACCAATCATTGGTTGCACCCCGGCGACTTTGGGTTGGACTTGGTTCATACGTTCCAGAACCGGACTCTTTAATAATTTGCCCGGCAGTTCCTTCACCGATTTGCTGTGCCAATTCTAGATCAGGGGAAGGACGTTGATCATACCAATTGAATGAGTAAAACACTTTTTGGGAAAAGTTTCCAGTCCGCGAGGAATGCCAATTGATCGAATAGATTATATGATGCTGAGCTGCAAAATCACGGATAGCCTTCGATTCATTTTCCGAAAAAGGAGCTAAGCCACGATAATAATCGTAGATTTCGGGAGGTGTTGAAGCAAAGAGTGAATCACCATGAACCCAGTTAAAAGAAAAATTACGATTTGGGTCAACACCATCTATATCAAATCCAACTCGAGGATCATCGTCCCATATATTATTGTTGTTATTATCTCTTTTATTCTTTCGATAGGAGATATCCAATCCATCCATGACAACATTGTATCCTTCCGGGTTCATTGTAGGGATGAACCATAATTCGGTTGAGGATAACCAGGTGCTATAAGGAGTTTGAGTCTGATGTGTTAAAATCTCTTTAATATTACTTAACACGATTTCTGTACCTAAAACTTCTTCAGCATGAACTTGTCCAACAAATAGAAGTTCCGGCTCATCTTCATCCGCACTAACATTGTTGGATACTTTCATGGCATAAATTGGTACATGATCAACTTGCGAATAGCCAATCGTATAAAGTTTCGCCTGGTTGGGATATTGTTCTTCAATGGAATTCAAGTAAACTTCCAATTCTGGATAAGTATGATAACAGGACGGTAACGTTACTTGAGCCAATAGAATAGAGCATGAAAATAACATCATAAACAGGATGCTGTTTCGCATCTTTCCTCCGTATGTTGGATGGTCTCACTATAGGTAATTATCTAATCACTGTAGATGAGGCATTTGATTCTTATTATTTGTCAAGAACAAAGCAAATTTAGAACCATATCCTTTGAGTATTCAATATTGAGTTCAAATTCCTCCTGAAAAAAAAGCTAGAAATGTCAGCAATTACGACATAATATTATGACTGTTTATGGTTATTGTAACTTTATAGCGACACGGATTTTCATAAAAAGCTTCATTTTATAATACTTTATGCGATTATCTTCTTGGAACACAATATGCAATTCTATATCATTGCTTTATTAATAATAAGGAGTCATGATATGATGAAGAACAAGCTTATCCTGATTATTTTTGTATTAATTCTAGTTCTTCCAATTTGTGCAGAAACGATACGAGAAACACGAACAATTGAAACGTTCCCTTTTATAGAGAACTTTGAATCTGTCACTCTTCCTGCCTTTCCAACTGGTTGGACAGTTGAAGACACAAACGCAGATGGGATTACTTGGGATTCAAGAGCTATCAATGGCTGGTCAGAACCTTATGCTGTTGCCTGTGATTATAGTTTCACAGAGCCCATGAATGATTGGTTTTTTACACCCAGTTTACATCTGATCAATGGCGTTACCTATCGTATCATATTTTCCTATAAATGTGAATATGCAGAATATCCTGAAAAACTGGAAATCAAATGGGGGGAAGCACCTAACTCAGCCAGTATGCTATCTGATGCCATATTCTCCAATACAAATATTGTGAATGGAGCCTTCCAAGAGGTAACAGTTGCCTTTAGTGTAACACCCCAGGGCAGAGACGGAAGAGCTTTCTATAATATTGGTTGGCATGGCTTTAGTGATACATATCAATGGACTCTTTGGGTAGATAATATCACTATTGAAGAGATGCCTTCAGATCCGGTATTTTTTACTGATACATCAAGCTACTACTTTGGTAATCAGCAAATTTTTTATGACTCGCATCCTAAAAATATTACTATTTCGAACACAGGTGGAGGAATTTTAGCACTAACTTCATGTTCTCTAGTTGGAAGTGATTCAACGCAATTTGAATTAATTGATTTAAATACTTACCCTGATAGTATCGGTGTTTATTCTTCTTCTCAAGTCGGAATTCGTTTTCATCCTCAGTCTATTGGAGCGAAGTCAGTTACTCTGCAATATCTGGAAAATGGTACGATCGTTCATAATATTCCGATCACCGGAATTGGAGTGGATAATACTATCACTTCATTCCCTTTCAATGAAGACTTCGAAACCGGAGGATTACCAACCAACTGGATAAAACTTGCTGACGGTGCCGGATGGAGATTTGGAACTAACCTGGGCAGAGGAACATATCCTATTCCTGCTCATACAACTTATGCCGCTGTAAATAAAAATACATCAATCTTTGAATATGACCCTTTACCTGGGCGAAATGACTTTCTTATCCCTCCTCCCTTTGATTTGACAGCGGGAGTTGGTATTCCACATTTTACTTTTTCCAGTTATTTTGCCTATCTAATGGATAACATTGGTGAACATGCTACGGTTGAATATTCAATAGATGGAACAAACTGGAATTTGCTTGCAGAAGTACCAGTATATAATAGTGGATGGAAATTCATTGATATCAATCTGAGTGCATATCAAACTTGCACCTGTTTCTTCATTCGTTTCCATGGTGATGATATGGGAATCGATCATGCCACAGGCTGGGCAATCGATGATGTGAATCTATTATTTGTCGATCCAACACCAACACCGCCTATTAGTATCAATGTCACAGTAACTGGTACCTTAGTAAATCTTACTTGGGAACCAGTACTTTACGTATCAGGTTATCGAGTTTATTCTGCTCCCGATCCACATTCAAATTTATGGACTGAAGAAACTGGCATAATTACCACAACTAGCTGGTCAGGTAATACGTCTCTTATCCGAAAATTCTTTAGAATTGGATCTGTCAGATAGTATAAAGTACTTCACTCATTATTCCTTGTAATTGACAATATCAAAGCCCATGGTAAAAATCATGGGCTTTCATTTTTCTTCAGCAAAATACCAGTAGAATTTTGCCAAAGTAGAGACGCCCAATTTGGGCGTTTCTACAGTATCATATTTTGTACAATTACGGATAAAGTGCCTGTATATGTTTTAGATATTGAATAGATACCAAGCCATTGTAACTAGTCATAAGACAAATAATTCTTGACGGAAATAGGATAGATTCATATTATATTTAATATCATTTATTACTAAGGAGTAATCTATGCGAATTATCTTACTTATTGTCATAGCACTATCCCTCATGTGTAGTCTGTTGGCAATTCCTACGCTCCAAGTAATTAAGACTCATGATTATATCTACGTAAATCGAACCGTCATTGTGTTTAGTAATCAAGTAAAATATCTTTATAAGACTAATACTGCAGATAGTACACTCCAAATTAGAATACTGAGTGCAGCTAAAGCTGAAAACTATGTTGAACCTATAATTGATGATAGTAAAGTGGTACGTTCAATTTTGGTTGAGCCAAAAAAATCAGGATTGGAAGTGGTGATAAAAACGAACATGACTTATCGTGCTGACATCATGACTCTCAGTGAAGATGGTTATAAGATCGTCCTGGATATTTTCCAGAAGGAATCTCCTTTTACATATGATGCCGGGCTGGGTATTGCCAATTTTTATCTGTCCACTCATCAATTTGTGACAGCAAAAAGATTATTTAGCAAGCTTGAGGCGGATTACCCGGAAAAGAAGGAAATGAACTATTATTTTGCCAAGAACCTCGTTAGAATGAATCGATTTACGGAAGCCTTAAAAAGACTTGATCTCGTACCTGCCACTTCCAGAGAGTATGAGTTTTCCCAAATCCTGATCGAGAAATTTAAAAGCATACAGAGATATTCTGAATTTTCCCAGGATTTCCTGGATAGTGATTTCGATATCGCACTTTCGTCACCTGTTGCTGTTAAGGATACTACGCTAAATTCTTCAAAAGTGATTTCTCCATCCAAAGCTCAGGTGAAACATAAGAAACCTTCACTATTAACGGTATTGGCAACTGCCCAGATTCCTTTATGGTTGGCTCTTGCTTTGATACTGCTGCTGATCATTATTAATGCGATCATGCTGGAAATAACACATAAACAGTCTAGAAAAGCAACAGCATTCAACAATAGCAAGGAATCTGCCAGTGAACCTACTTTGTTTATCGATGAAGAAGCAAAACGGAAAATGATCTCCAAATTAATGCGGGATGGCTGGAGTAACAAAGAGATTGCCAAAGAGCTTCATATTTCGGAAAAAGATACGGAACTAATTGTCAAACAACTATCTGTTACAGATTTCTAGAGAAATTTATTAGGATGATATGAAGTTACTTATTTTATGCATATTGTTTTCCTGCCTCGTTGTTACGGGGCAGGATTTTTTATACGGTTTGGAATATCAACCCGATATACATTCCAGGATTAATCAATCTTTCAATGAAGATCCTGTTCAATTCTCCATGATGTACAATGAAAACAGCTACGATGCCAAAGGTACCGAGTTTGCGTTATCATCCGTAAAAATAGCAAAGAGATCCATAATGCGATATCTCTCTCCTTCAGATACAGAAGGAATCATGTTTCGTTATACACCAAAGTATCCTGAGCAAGACTTAATGATTCGTATTTTGGGTGGTTTTGATTACAACCAAAATAGTAATGAGCATTACTTTTTCGTATATAAGGGGTTAAGGCTTCAATCACAGATTACCAAGAACATCAGTATCAATGGATATTGGTGGGCTGGTCAATTTAGAGGAGATAAGAATTATTATAACAAATCTCCCTTGATTGACGGATATTATCAACCTGATAAAGAAGTGGTATACTTGGATAACTTACAGGGATCTCTAAGATATGATGTTAGTAATGTTCATGTCTCCCTTGGTAGAGGTAAGTTCCAGGAAGGAGATAATATTAGCGGCAGCATCATACTCAATAATGCAGCTAATGACTACGGATACTTATCCGGTCAGCTTGAATTTGGGACTCTCTCTCTTTCCTATTTGCATTGTGCATTAACTCCGGATTCATCTGAAGTCGTTTATTACCAGCCTGATGGTCCTGGTTCTGTTGATTCTTATCGTGTAGATAAGTTTCTTGTCATGCACAAACTGGATTGGAATCCTAGAACCAACTTTATGGGTTTCTTAGGAGAAGAAATTGTTTATGGGAATCGCAGCCTCGATTTAAACTATCTCATTCCCCCTGTCTTCTGGCGTATTATTGAACATAACCTGGAAGACCGTGATAATGTTCTCATATTTGGTGGTCTGAAATGGGGTATAACACCACATATTACTTTCTATCAAAATACATTATTCGATGAATATACACAAAGCAAGATACTTACTGATTGGTGGGGAAGTAAATATGCCGTACAGGCAGGACTTTCTTATCAATTCCATAATCGATTTACAAATCAGGACGACGACCTCATTTCTCGAGTTACGATGGAAGCGACGGCTGTCAGACCCTGGACATATACTCATTTCATCAAGTGGAATAAGTTCTCCAATGACAATATCGCGATGGGTTATCCCGTTGGTTCAAACTGTATTAATTATTCTTTTGAGACGGACTATCCGATTACAAACAGAATATTTATCGCGGTAAATGCTTCCTATTCCAGGCAGGGAAGTGAAGGTAATAAATTCGATTTGAATACTGCTGACCCCTTAGTAATTCCCGATCAATTACATACGAAAACCAGATGGTTGGCGGGAACAATTGCAGATACAAAAAGACTGAAGATCATGGCAGAATGGAAACCTCTTGCCCATCATTTCATTAGATTGGGTACTACTCTTTCACAAATCAATGAAATGGATTGGACAAAAGATCTAACACTTAGTTATCGAACCGAATTCTAGTATGGATCTATACATTTTCCTGTTCGCTATAATCATCATCAAGATGAGCTTCGCTATGTTTCGCAAATGGAAGATTCAATCATCTCAAAAACTACATTATTCCGTCATAGTAGTCTGTCGTAATGAAGCTCCCCGTTTACCTTTATTCTTTACATCCCTGGATCAATTGGATTACCCGTCCGATCTGTATGAGATCATACTTGTGGATGATGCATCCCGTGATGGTTCTGATCAAATGATAAGGGATTATGTTGCAGGAAAATTAAATGGAAAAGCTTTTTTCATTATGGAAAAGGATGAGAATCAATCGGGAAAAAGACAGGCTCTTTCGCTTGCTGCATCTCATGCAACCGGAGACATATTACTAATGACTGATTCAGATACTGAGGTTCCCCCCAATTGGATTGAATCCTACAATCATTATTTTTCTTCCTCGATTGGAATGGTCATTGGATATGCCAGGGAAAAGCATCTTGGACTTGTGAAACGAGTAAAAAAGATCTTCTCTGCAGGGATGTTCTGCTCAACAGTCGGCATTAATATGCCCTTCAGTTGTTCCGGTGCCAACATAGCAATTAGACGATCTGTTTTTGAGAGTATTGGAGGATACGACAAGTTAGGTCACTTCCAATCAGGAGATGATAAACTATTATTGAAGAAAGTTGTGAAAGCTTGGGAGAAAGTAGCTTATAATGCAGAAGTTGTTGTCTATGAACAGAATCGTCATTATTCTATCCGGGAATACTTGAACCGGGAGTTACGGCATTTTGGTAAATTCAGGCAATCATCAATTATTTATCAGTTTGTTTCTTTACTAGTTTTGGCATTTTTCCTGTATCTGCCATATTGGTTCATTGTTGAGGGAACTTGGCTATTCTTAGCAACAGCGATACTACCTTTGTACATTTTTTATTCGTTTTCCATGATTAGACACCATGAGAAATTCCATATTTCTGATTATCTTTTTCTCTTGATTTATCCGTATTATGCTATCTTATTCTCGATTATCGGTACATTCATGAAGGCAAAATGGAAAGTGTGACCAAAAAACGACTGATCTTTGTTCTGAAAATTATCATCTCTATCGTGATACTATACCTGATTTTCCGTAAAATAGACATACAGGAAGTATTTACCAATTTTATGAAGTTCAGTTTGTTCACTTTGTTCATACTGGTACTAACCACAGGTATCAAATTATATCTGCAGTATCGGAATTGGAAGATGATGCTGCATATGAATCCCGGCTTCAAGTCAAGAAAAAGGCAAATATTCAAATCTTATCTTATCGGTCTTGCCTTGGGTTTTCTTATACCCGGTGGACATGCCAGTTTCGGAAAGGTCTTCTTCATCGAAAACACGAGTAAGAGACGAACATTTATTTCTATTTTGACGGAAAAGTTCTTCATTACTTGGACGAATTGGTTCTTTGCAATTTGGGCTACCTTTTTCTATTTCTATAATGTCTCATTGGGATTGAAGATAACAGGCGCTTTCCTGATTACTTTTCTGCCGATGTTCATATATTTTGGAATGTTACTGAAGCCAACCCTGGAGCCTCTTCGCCAGGAATTCAGGAAAGTAGCCCCGCTTGTTATGTTGAACCAGATAATAACGGTCTTTTTCACTTTTGTACAATACTGGATTATTTTGTTAACTTTCTACCCGATTCGGTTTGATGAAGTAGCGATTTCTACTTCTCTCATCCTTTTTTCTAATACCATACCGATTACCTTCTCCGGTTTGGGGTTAAGAGAAACGTTTGCTGTCTTCATTCTGCAAAGGTATCATATCAAAGCTGAGTATGCGGTAACCGCTTCATTGACGATCTTCTTCATGACTTGTGTCTTGCCGGCATTGGTTGGTTTGTTTCTTATGCTGCAAGAAAAAAAGAAGCATCCAGGGGATGCTTCTTTCAAACAAATGCTTTCTGATTAACTCAGATTACAATATTGACCAGTTTATTCGGAACAATGAATATCTTGCGGATTTCATGTCCTTCAAGCAGCTTTTGAACATTTTCACTTGTTAATGCCATATTCTCTAATTCCTCATCCGAGATATCCGGGGAAACATTCAATTTACTTCGAATTTTACCATTAATTTGTACAACGTATGTAATGGAATCCTTCACAAGATATTCTTCCCGGTAACCTGGAACACCGGATTCATGCACAAGGTTCGTATTACCCAGGATTGACCATAACTCCTCTGCAAGATGAGGAGCAAAAATATATAGCAGCCTGGGAATAACAAAGCATGCTTCCGCATATACAGCTTTTTCTGTATCATTCAGCAAATCAGGTTCCTTGATATCCGTCACATGGTTCAGATGCTCCATAATGGCAGCTATGGCGGTGTTGAATTGCATCCTGGTCTCAATGTCCTCAATCCATTTTTTGATCATGAAATGAGTGCTATAACGCAAATTACGTATTTCCTTGCGCATCTCACCATGTTCAGCCAAAGGTTTGTAGTGTTTCCGAATCAAATCCTGTTGAGTATCTATCAATCGCCAAATACGATTCAAAAAACGGAAGGAACCAACAACACCGTCATCACTCCACTCCACATCCTTTTCAGGAGGAGAGGCGAAGAGCATGAAAACACGGGCAGTATCTGAACCAAAGCGATCCAGATAACTCTGGGGATCAACAGCATTTCCCTTTGATTTGGACATCTTAGCACCATCTTTCGTGACCATGCCTTGAGTCAATAGACGGGCAAAGGGTTCATTGGATTTAACCAATCCAATATCCCGCATAAACTTATGAAAGAATCGGGCATATAACAAATGCATACAGGCATGTTCAATTCCGCCGATGTATTGATCAACAGGCAGCCAGTAATTACTTTTATCCGCATCGAAAGGCAGTTTGTCGTTCTTCGGATCAGTATATCGGGCATAATACCAGGAACTATCAACGAAGGTATCCATGGTATCTGTTTCACGACGCGAAGGAGCACCGCATTTCGGACAAGGAACATTGAACCATTCTGGTACTGAAAGCAATGGATTCTGAGTCGTCTTACCTACCTGGACATTATCAGGCAGCAATACAGGCAAGTCTTCATCTGGAACAAGCACAATACCGCAGTGTTTACAATAGATCACGGGGATAGGATTCCCCCAATACCGTTGACGGGATACACCCCAATCACGCAAGCGATAGGTGATAGTGCCTTTTCCCATATCACTTTCCTGGAGCCATTGGGTAATTTCACCTTTTGCTAGTGTGCTGGGCTGCTGGTTGAATTGAGCAGAATTTACCATATAACCAGGTTCGGTATAGGCATATTTCATCAGTTCCAGGACTAAATCCTTATCTTCATTCTGAATGACAATCTTCATAGGGATATTGTATTTCAAAGCAAATTCGAAATCTCTCTGGTCATGAGCAGGAACAGCCATGACAGCACCTGTACCATAATCCATTAAAACATAATTCGTTATCCATATTTGGACTTTATCCCCATTCACAGGATTGATACAATAATGCCCTGAGAAAATACCTTCTTTAGTAGTATCATCAGCAGTTCGATCAATCTTATCTTCATTAATGACCTTATCACAGAATTCATGAAGTTTTTTATTCTCCGGTTCGGCTTCCAACCAGCCCCTTACAAGTGGATGTTCAGGTGGCAATGCCATGAATGTGACACCAAATATGGTATCCGGACGTGTGGTAAAGACTTTTATGATTTCATCTGTCTCTTCCATTTTAAAGAATATCTTTGTGCCATAGCTTTTTCCGATCCAGTGTTCCTGCATTAGTTTCACACGTTCAGGCCAATCAATCACATAAGAGAAATCAAGTAATTCTTCAGCATATTTGGTGATCCGGAAAAACCACTGTTCAAGTTCTTTCTGACGTACAATTTTACCACAACGCCAACAATTGCCGTCTTCCACCTGTTCATTTGCCAGAACTGTCTGGCATTCATCACACCAGTTCACAAAGGAGATTTTCTTATATGCCAGTCCATTTTCATAGAGCTTTTTGAATAGCCATTGTCCCCACTTGTAATAGTCAGGTTTACAGGTAGTAGCATCCCTGTCCCAGTCAATTCCAAAACCGAAATCTTCAAACTGCTTTCGCATTATTTTGATGTTGCTTTCAGTAGTAAGGCGCGGATGTGAATTATGCTGAATCGCAAAGTTCTCTGCCGGCATTCCGAAAGCATCATATCCCATAGGCTGTAAAACATTATAGCCTTGCATTAATTTGAACCTGGTGATGGCATCACCGATGGAATAGTTGGAGACATGCCCCATATGTAAGGCACCTGAAGGGTATGGAAACATGGATAATATATAATATTTGGGTTTATTACTGAAATCCTGAGCGCTGAAAATACGCTTTTCATTCCATATCTGCTGCCATTTCTTTTCGATGACTTCGAAGGGGTATTCCATTTGATCCTCCTGACTTTTTCATAAGAATGAAATCAAAATGTGAGGGGATTTGAAGTCAAGAAGAAAGAATGTTGACCCCATTTTATGGTTCGAATGTGACTCCAGCCTCTTGGGATTGATGATTCTGAAAATAAGTTGTATAGTAGTAAGTTGTGTAAACTGTCCAATCATTGTCATATACCCAATATTCTGTGGCATTACCGGGTAAAACACCTAACCTGACATTATTATGTGCGTAATTAATATCTTTTTTCACTACGATACTGTCTGCCCAAGGTGCTTGGTTAATCCAATACATACGTATCCAGTGTGGATTTGAATAATACTGCCAATCCATATTATAGACACACGGGAGATCGAAGTTATACTGAAGCTGTGTTTTCACAGATTCAGCATGTCCTTTGAAGGCGTAGACATGATAGTAATAAATCTTTCCAAGATCAGCGGTTGTATCAACTACAGTATGAATATTCGGACCAACAACTTGTATACTGTAATGCCATTCTCCATCCCATATCTTTCGATCGATACGGAAACCTTCTTCGTCAGAGAAGTTCTCATACCAGGAAAGACGTATGGAAGTGGGACTTAGTACTTGGAATCGAACACTATCCACAATCCCGCTTGTATAAGAGGTTGTGCTATTGTTATCATCATCCTTATTGAACAAGTTGCACCCGCTCATTATCAATACAAATATAAACAAAAACGGAAGTAGTAATTTCTGCATGATTCTTACCTCTTTTCATATTTTATTGTCAGTATATTTATTGTAATAAGCTTCTGGAAGGTCAAGAAATATTTGTAAACACAATGTTTCGACTCATCGGAGACTGTTCAAAATTAACCTCCATTTTATGCAGCCTTATTGGTACTGACAGAGAAAAAGTGGTCTAAGTGCGACCAGTCCACATTTTCTTGACATATCCGAGAGATATTTAAACTGGCTAAAAGCGATTCCTGACGCAGGATTGGTTGTCCTTTATCGACCAGTTCTTTGAACCAAAGCGAAAACACAAGGTTGCGAGTGGTTTCTTCAGATTTTAGACCAAATCTGCCGGATGTCACTTTCTTGATTTTGCGGTTCCAGCGTTCAGAGACATTGGAAGTCAAACCTTTGCTGAGGTGTCTCCAATCACTAATGATATTGCTTTTGATGTATTCGGCGGCGGTTGGGGGAGTAATAGCTGTCAGGCTTGAGATACCCTTTTTCCTTCCGCCCGCCGTTTCTCTTCGGAAAGCTTTCATAATCCTCTTCTTAAAGAACTTGTCTCCCTCTTCAGGGAGATGACATTGACTGATTCTTTTGAAGAGGTTTCGTATTTTATGGAATTTGCAGAGCTGATAATGGACTTTGGGAAACACGGTTTTTCTGGCAGCCGCTAATGCTTTACTGCCATCACTGACAACCAGGATAGGATCTTTTCTATAGAGCTGTCTGAAGGTTCTGAAACATGCTTCGAATGATTCTTTCTTTGTGTCAGGATACAACTCACAAAATAGAGGGATGTGAGTCACAAAATCCACAATACTGATGACATAGTACGGAATACCTTTGATCTTCACATATTTCTCATCAATGCTGATCTTTCCGCTCCACTTACCGATTGAGTTCAGAATCAGGCTCTGCAAATCACCGATTTCATGCCAGAGATTTGAGACTGTAGCTTTACAGGTGTTGAGCAGCAAAGCTATTGTCTCGAAGTTCATACCGCTTCCAACCAGGTAATGCACAAGCAGACACAGGTTCTTGCGTTCCAGACTATGGAATGGCTTTGAATCGGCTATTCTATGCGATGCATTGCCTTTAGCAGTCTTCATTTGTTCCAGGAGTCTGTCACAGATAACAGGTGTATTTTGCTGACCGGCAAGCAGTTTCAGTAGATGTACAGCATCACTGCCTACTGTCTTTTTCAGAAGAAGCTTCTGAGCTTGCTTAACCACAGACAGGACATTGATCTGAGAAGCATATTTGCAGAAAGTGGCATACGACATTTGAAAATCATGATGGCTGATGAACTCCTGATACATTACATTTAAAGGTAAAAGCAGGTTATCGATAACAAAACTCTCGATCTGAGGAATACACTCCAGCAGGTCAACTTTCCGGCTCAGATACGCCAGAATATCTTTGCCATGTTGCTCAAACTCCTGCCAGAAATTATGCACATTCCTGCGGTCTGCATAGTTAAACAGATTAGCTATTTGCTGAAATGTGAGAAGATTGCCTCCGTTTATTCCTGTTATTAAGCGGAGGAATACCATTAAAAACTTGTGGTTGGATGTCGTTTCAGGCAAACAAAATGAACATGGTACGTTAATACTTACATGGTATTGGTTACTTTCATGACTGACACTTACAGCTTCTTGAATTGGAGTGTTTTTTTGTCATAATATCCTCCCTTTTGTTACCAGGTAACAAATGCCATTGAAGCTATAGCAATAAACTTGTAAAGAACTATTTTATATACTTTTAGATACACTTATAGTCAATAGTGGAGTCGAAAAATTACTTACTATCGCTTATCTTTTGCTTTTAATCAAAAAGCTTAGCTTGAGAGTTTGGGTTATAGGAGATGCCGATATGTCAATTCTGGAAGTGATATCAAATTATGATCGTTTCGACCACTTTTCGCAACTTGATACTTCCTAACTTATTGTATATTATGAATAAATGCCTGAACAGTCTCACTCATCGAGATAAAATATAGTATACATAATGCATCAAATCAACCCATTTCAATGGTAAAAATCTAACAGTAGGGGCTAACGTCCCGGCAGCCTTATATCACGCCCGGAGGTCGTGAACTACGGCAGTTGATCCAACGACTGAAGTTGTTGCTATGGAATACCCGTGGGTCTATCCCAAGCCTGAAGGATGAGCTACCGAAAAGCAACGCTATTTTCAAATAGGATTTGATCTGAAACCTAGTCTCTTGTCTCCAGCTTCTTCTTTTCTAGCCATTCCTTATTAGCCCAGAGTGCACATCCGCCATCCGTTTCCTTTAACAGTTTATGATCTTGGCGAATGGCTGCCAATAAGGGGGAAGAAAGGGCATCTCTCAAGGAAGTATTTCTCAAATCCCGGTCCGAAAAGGGAGCAAACGGACATGGCTCAACTTTGCCTTCCGGATTGATATGCAGAAATCCACGACCCGCTGCCAGGCATCCATCATATTGATCTTCATCACCGGGGAAAGCGACGAACATAGCAGGCTGATCTTTCATCATTTGATCTACTATCGGCTGAACACTTTTCTTTTGAGATTCCGTAAGAACCATCTCATTGCATTCTGCTTCGATGGGAACATATTCCACGTAAAAGAACAGACGACAGCCTTTATCCATCAATATTTTCGTGTATCCTTGTGAAGTGAGTATTTCGAAATTCCTGCTTGTTAAAGTGAGTGAAGTTCCCCACAGGATACGGTTTTCATTCAGGGAATCCTTAATTGTACGGAAGTTTTCATAAACACCATCACCACGGCGTTCATTGGTTTCATCTTCACGACCTTCCAAGCTAATGACGGGGATAAGATTCGGATGCTTTTTAAAAAAGGCAATATATTCATTATCTATCAGTAAACCATTGGTGAAGATGGGGAACATGATATCAGGAAACTTAGCCGCCATTTCCAGCATATCTTTTTGAACAAGAGGTTCTCCACCCGCCAGCAGGATTATGGAGACTCCCAATGATCTTGCTTCTGTCACGATTTCCTGAAATCGCTGCACATCCATTTCTTTTTGCGTATCACGGTGTAGATGCTTGGAATAACAGCCTGCACAGGAAAGATTGCAGATACTGGTAATGCTGATGATTAAAAGCGGAGGAACTTCCAGACCTTCCTTTAAATATTTTTTTCTTAAGCGGGCTGCTTTTTCCTGGTTCTTCAGCATATTCATGAAGAAAAACAGTTTGGATGGGTCTTTTGTCATGATTTGCACAGCTTTTTTGAATTGCGCTGCAATATTGCTGTCAAATACGTTTCTGTAGGCGTTGGATTGCATTTTTACTCCATATAAGATCATATTAAGCAAAAAAAATATTATTGAGTAAGATGTCAAGCGGAGAGTAAATGGGAGATCTACTCCTGAAGCTTGGCAGAATCAAGGTGGCGACAGTAAATTAATGTAATTAGAAACCCATCTCTCGGAGATGTCCCGAAACTAGCATGATTTTATTTTCTTCTGTTGTAAAATATGTGATTGTTTTTACGGGCAAACTAAATTACTCAATAGTTTCCGAAAAGCGATGCAAAGACAAGGAAAAACGGAGTAATATTTACCTAATTCATGTTTGAATTCTGGTAGGAAGAGTCTTCATCAGGCTTTTCCTTCAGTATTTTGTAAGTGCAGAAACATTTTCCCTATATTATGTCCTAAAAAGAGGAGGGATAACTGTTCCTTGCATTTTCTCAATGAACGGACAGTAAATCTCTCAAACTTCCTGTTCCACTTCATGAAAGCAAATACAGCCTCCGGTTCGATGCCTCTTTGCTTTCTCAGCTTGTCGCCTTTTTCAGAAAGCAGATTATTGACTGTCTGACGTTTTAGTGGAGCTATATGAGGATCGTAGGTCAGCAATTTATGAGTTTTATCCTTGTAGGGAATACACTTTTTATTGTGAGGACATTCTCTGCAGTCATTACATATATAGGTTTTCACGATTCGTTTCGGACCGTTCTTCTCTGTCTCTTCTTCCTTGATTTTGACCAGTCTCCGATTAAATTGACAGACCCACTCATCATGCTCCTCATCATAGCTGAAGCCTGTCAGAAGAGAGTCCCGATAATCTCTCTTATAATCCTGGGTCTTGAGATAGCTTGTTATCTCTTTTTCAGCAGCATAATTCAAATTCAGCGCAGTGCCATAGGCAGCATCTCCAACAACGTCGGTAGGATATTGTCCCAATTCATCATGCATTTGCTCCATGAGATTGGGAAATTCAACGGTTTCTTTAGGGATATTGAATAAGTGAATGCCTGTGACAAATTGCTCTGAAGTTCCGATACTGGCAACATAACCCGGTGCCAGCTGTCCATTTTTCAATCGCATAAATGTGGCATCATTATCAGTCTTGGATGTGCTGCTGCGTCCTTCTCCAATTATCTCAAGCTGTTGCTCATATTTCTCCAGCTTAGTTATATCATTGCTCTTTGATTTGGAGATTTCGCGCAAAAGAGATTTGATTTTCTTGATAGCCCGAGTATCTGACGGATGATTTTTCTGTAGTCGGGACATTGCTTCTTTCAGCTTGTTTTCTGCTGAGACCAGTCTATCTCTGATCTGTTCAGATGCGACTGTAGCAGTTTTCTCTGATTCAACCGCATGCAATTGCTCACCAAGCTCAAGAAGATCAGCGGTTCCATATTGCTGTTGCTCTTCCTGATTATATTCCTCGATCTTTTTAAACAATCCCTCAACTCGTGTCTTGACCAGTTCCTGATAACGAAGCGCATTGCTTTTCCAGATGTAGGAATTCTTGCCGGCATTTGCGTGAATCGTCGTCCCGTCAACAAAACAGGTGTCGAGATCAAGATATCCTAATGATGATGCTTTCAGTACTACCTGATAAAATACATCAATAAGAATATCAGAACACTTAGTCCAGGCAAAGGTGTTGATCGTTCTGAAATCAGGTTCCTGTTCTCCTGCCAGCCAGATAAAATTGATGTTCTCCCGAACAGCCTTAGCTATCTTCCGACAGGTATAAATACCATTGATATAGGCGTATACAATGATCTTCAACATCATCTTGGGATGATAAGCAGGTGTACCTTCATCAGAGTATCTTGTATATAGCTCAGATAAGTCCAGTTGCTCAATGATATCGTTAACATAACGAACCATATGTTTGGGGGGTATTTTTTCGCTTATATTAAGCCCGAAAAGAGTACCCTGATCCGGGTTGTGTTCTCTGAAATTCATAGTGTCTCTCTATACTTAGTTTTTAAAGGCAATAATACACCATAGAACAATATGTCAAGATATATAACTAATTATTTAATAGTTGCTATTTTTCTATCATTTAGTTTCGGGACATCTCCGTTCTGCCTATAAAGCTCGGGCGTTAGCCCGGCGACAAGAGTGGTAGTGACAGTCTGAGTCCATCGGGACGACACATCTGAGGGAATCAGATTTTCAAAATAAATCTGGACAATATGCATTCCAAAAATGAATATTAATAACAGATAAGGACTTCTACTATACAACTTAAATCCGACGAATAGCTCTGACTATTTCTTCCAAAATAATCGTAAGTCCAATCCAAGTCCAAACCAGTTTCAGTCCAATGTTTCGAAACAAGAATGAAACAGGGTACGATTACTATATCAATACGGTAGAAATACGGTTTTTTACCGTAATGCTACCGTAATGCTACCGTAATGCTTTTATGTTGCTTGCTGTGGATATTAGGAAAGTTGGACTACAAACTTGAATTAACCACAGAAGATTAAATTGGGGGGGAAGTACAATGGAATATTTGAATGTCCATTTGAATAACTAGAAAACAATTGTCAGCTTCTTCTTACACATTTTGTTTGACAATTCTGTGAGAGCATAAATCATGAAACAGAAGATATGCAAATATAAAAAATTAAACACATGGAAAATGTATAGATAAGGAGTAGTTATGAAGATGGGCGGAAATCGTTATGGAACCCACAGAGTCATGGAACCTAAAAATGTATTACCTCAACCTGCAAGAGTACTTGATAATGACATGAGCGAGATATGGGATAATGAACTCCTGCTCGACGTGATACGCCTTAACGTGGACTCTGCCTCCTTTCATCAGATTAAAGCCAAATTAGAGAAACAAGGTGCAATTGATTTGGAAGAAGCTTTTGCAAATCATGTAATCGACCTTACTAATCGTACAGGAAAGCACAAAAATGAAGATACCGGTTCCGGTGGAATGCTCATTGGAAGAGTTTCCCAAATCGGTCCAAATTTTGAAATGAAAGATCAGATAAAAGTTGGAGATACAGTAGCCTCTTTAGTTTCATTGTCATTAACTCCTTTGAAGGTTAAAAAAGTCAAGAAAGTCTATTTAGATAAAGATCAAGTTGATATTGATGGTCAGGCAATCCTTTTCAGCAGTGGTATTTATGCAAAATTGCCTGAAGATATGGATGAAAACCTGGCTCTCTCAGTCTTAGATGTTGCTGGTGCACCAGCACAGGTTGAAAGATTAGTTAAACCGGGTGATACCGTTGTCATAATTGGAGCAAATGGAAAATCAGGTGTGCTTTGCAATGCAGTTGCGAAAGAACGGGCAGGCGTAACAGGAAGAGTAATTGGCGTTGTCCGTAATCGTTCCTATATTGAAACCTGTAAAATGACCGGCTGTCATGATGTGATCATCGCAGATGCCACAGATGCGATTTCAATTCAGAAACAAGTTGCTGATCTTACGAATGGTAAGATGGCAGATATCGTAATCAATGTCGTCAATATTGAAGATACGGAAATGTCCTCTATTATGGCATGTAAAGATAGAGGCATCGTTTATTTCTTTTCGATGGCTACTTCGTTCACCAAGGCAGCCTTGGGAGCAGAAGGAATTGGTACCGACGTGGATATGCTTTTAGGTAATGGATATGCTCATCATCATGCTGCCATATCATTAGACCTGTTACGTCGTAATCCAGTATTAATGAAGATATTCAAAGAAAGGTATGTGGATTAATTGATGCAGAAAGCACAGGCAACGATTTTAGGAGAACCCGTTAAGTCCCTGAAAAATATCAGGATGGGAGTTTCAGATCACGATTGGAATGACTGGCATTGGCAGTTGCGTAATAGAATCCAGGATTATGAAACATTGGTACAATACATAGACCTGACAGAGGAAGAAGAAAGAGTATTTGTAACTACAGGTTTTTCCTTCCGCATGGCAATAACACCTTATTATTTGTCTCTCATCAATAATGACGATGCCAATGATCCTATCCGTCTTCAAGCTATACCTCGCATCATGGAAAGCCATATCACAGTTTCAGATATGTGTGACCCGCTTCATGAAGAAGTTGATTCACCTGTACCTGGAATGACACATCGCTATCCTGATCGCGTATTGCTATTGGTCACAGATCAATGTTCCATGTATTGCCGTCATTGTACACGTCGTCGCAAGGCTGGTGAACATGACGCTGCTATGCCACATGAAAATATCGATAAAGCAATAGAATATATTCGGAATAACAAGGAAATCAGGGATGTCATTCTTAGTGGGGGTGATCCTCTCACATTAACAGACCAGGGTCTGGATGATATACTCTCCCGTATCCATGCCATTGAACATGTAGATATCATTCGCATTGGAACAAGGATACCAGTTGTATTACCTCAAAGAATCACAGATGGGTTAATTACCATTTTAAAAAAATATCCGCCGATATGGTTGAATACTCATTTCAATCATCCTCGCGAGCTGACGGCTGAATCTCGTGCAGCTTTAGCCAAACTGGCAGACAATGGAATCGTACTCGGAAATCAATCCGTTTTATTACGTCATATCAATGATCATGTGGATGTAATGAAGAATTTGCTTCATCAGTTAGTAAAGAATCGCGTCCGTCCTTATTATATTTATCAATGTGACCTTTCAGAAGGAATTGCTCATTTCCGTACTCCTATCTCAAAAGGTTTAGAGATTATGGAATCATTACGGGGTCACACATCTGGGTTATGTGTTCCAACTTTTGTCGTAGATGCCCCTGGTGGAGGCGGTAAGATACCTATTCAGTCGAATTATGTCGTTGCCCAGGCTCCAGGGCGTTGGATTCTGCGTAATTATGAAGGAATCATTACTACTTATACTGAATCTGGTTATACAGAACAAAATACAGCGGACTACCGTGATCTTGCTCCAGAAGAACGTCGTTCTTCTGAAGGAATCATGAAATTACTTCGTGGGCAGCAGGTTTGTATTGGACCACAGGAAACAAAACGTAATGGTCGAAAGCGTTAATACTGAAATAATTTAATAAAATATAGTCACCGACCTGCATTAGCAGGTCGGTATCTTTATATATCACCATAATTAAAAGGGAAAATTTGAAATCACAAGTTGATCAATTTCTCCAAGTAACACTAGGCACCAAGAAAATAAACTTATTGGTCGCTGTGATTGGGATTTGTAAGAACGCTGGTAAGACCACACTGCTAAACTGGCTATTACAAAAAGTGGAAAATACGCCACTTGGTGTGATCACTACGGGTCGTGATGGAGAAGATGTGGATTTGGTAACAAATGAATCTAAACCCAAGATACATCTGCCGGCGAATGTGTTCTTTTCTACTTTTGCAGAAGAAATAGAGAGGCATTCTCCTCATCTTGAAGTCATGGAAAAATTACTTTATCGGGCAGGTGGAAGAAATCTTTGGCTAGCAAGAACAACTCAAGCACTGCAAGTAGAAATCGTTGGACCTGCAACAGCAGAATCGCAAGTGGAATTAGCGAATCATATTCTTTCATTGGGTGCAAAACAAGTTTTTATTGATGGTTCATTTGATCGAAAAGCAATTTCATTACAAGAACAGATCGATGCCTTGATTCTTGTGATCAGTCCGGCAATGGGTAAGGAAAAGGAAATTTTAAGTGAAATAAACAGATTGTATAGCTTATCAGAAATTAGGATGGCACATTCGAAATGGAAATCTCCCTACATTTGTTATCGAACAGAAAAGGGGAAATGGAAGCAAACAGAGTATAAATCATTATTAAGCCAGGAAAAGGAAATTTTGCAATCGTTATCTGATATCGAAGGGCTACATACCCTTTATATTCCCTGTACAATATCAGATAGAGGTTTTCCTATACTGAAGTCTTTTCTCCAGCATTTTGATGGTGTGTTGATGATAAGACATCCCAATCTGTTACATATTTCACATGCAAATCTAGACTGGATACTTGAAAATACTAATATACAAACAATTCATCCTTTTCGCTTAAAAGCAATCGCCGTTAATTCATATGCCTTCAATAATCATCATGTTCATAGTGACAAATTACGTTCTACTATTCGTAATTGCGTCAAGAAACTTCCAATCATCGATGTAAAGGAAATCATTGAATGAATAACGAATATAGTCAAAAAGAGAAAGATATCCAGCTTCTACGTGACGGGAAGAACAATGTTACGATAAACTTGGGTTTGTATACGAATGTAGTGCTTGCGCTGGTAAAAACTATCGTTGGTATTTTTGGTCATAGTACGGCTTTGCTGGCTGATGGTATCAATTCTGTATCGGACGTTACGTATTACATAGCTGTTAAGATATTTATGGTACAGGCAAAGAAACCTGCTGATAAGGAACATCCTTATGGGCATTTGCAATTAGAAAGTATTTCCGCATTGGTTGTTGGTGCCTTTATCCTGACTACGGGAATTGCAATATTCTGGCAGTCTATCAATTCAGTGTTTGATATTTTGAGCGGTAAAAGCGTTGATACTATGGTATCGTGGGGTGCTTTCATTATTGCTATTTTAACAGTATTTACTAAGCTGTATCTCTATTTTTATACAAATAAAAGATATAAAGAAACTTCCAATCCTGCTTTAAGGGCATTAGCTCAAGATCATCTCAATGACATTTTCGCCTCAGTTGGTGTAACTGTCGGTATTAGTATGGCAAAACTAGGCTATGCCTGGGTCGATCCATTTGCAGGTGCACTTGTGGCTATCTTCATTTTAAAGACAGGTATAGGAATTATCAGTGATTCATCTCGTGATCTGATGGATGCTTTGCCTGATGATGAATTTCGAAACATTATTATTACTACAGCCAGACAAGTGGAAGGTGTAAAAGAGGTTGATGATATAGGTATTCATCGTTATGGTCCTAAGTTCACCTTGAATCTGAATATCCAGGTGAGTGGAATTATCTCCGTTGAACAAGGTGATGTGATAGCAGACCAAGTTGAGAAAAAGCTCATTTTACAGTTTGGAGGGTCACTCTCCAGGGTGCACATTCATTATCATCCGTATACTGCAAAAGGTGACAAGTAACTGGTAACAGCTAACAGGGTTCAGAGCAGAGAAGATCTCTCTCTCGTTTGTAAGGAGAGGGATTAAGGGGGGATGGATCACGAAGTGATGGGGGGTTGCTCCATTTCTCCCTTTTGTAAAGGGAGATGTCATGCAGTGACAGAGAGTTAGTTCTGCTCTGCGACTGCATTCCTCCCTCAGATGAAGGGAGGTGGCAAGGTTGCTGAGAGTAGTCGAAGTATTAGTGTCGGAGAGTTATTTTAAAAAATATTCGCTTCTTATAATTCACAGTTTGTTCGTACTACCTTCACTTGTTGCAAAAAAAAGCTGCTCATTAGAACAGCTTTCTCTACGAGGTATTGTCTTTATGTTTTAACTAACATGACCAGGGATATGTATCACCCTTTCTCACATTATTATTCCAGTTTAATGGTTGCAGATTACTCATATCATCTGTACCACCTTTCGCAAGGGGTTTGATATGATCAATTTCCCAACCATACTTATTATTTCTATCTCCGTATTTGTCTTTTTGCATCCAGCTTCCACATTTATCTTTTCTATAGATGTTAGCATTTTGACTAGGATCAATTATTCCTTTAACCCAAACGGAATCAATCTCCGATTGAGTAAAAGAAGTGTTATTCGCTTTTTTATTTGGCATTATGACCTCCTTTTTTTACCCCGTAGAACTATATTCAAATTAATTAAGTGCCTCTGTTATTTTCCTTACTTTATTTCAAGTACTTTCGTACTCTCTTCACCAAATTGCGAAACAACCCTTACTGCTATCTTCTGTTGCTTGCCTGGTGTGAGAATAATTTGATGTGATATATGCCCATATACTCTATCGAATGCATCATCATCAATATCTATTTTAAGAGTCTGATTCACTTTCTTACGTGCACTATCTTTTGCAAGGTTAGTCAGACCACGTTTCCATTTATCAAATTCAACTTTATCTCCACCACAGAAGAAGATCTGACGTACCATGAAGTTAGAACCATCATAATCATCATCGATCATCCAGTAGGCAATATCATGCACATCACGGGGTTTCACAGTATCTGTGATCGGATCATAGATATCCAGCCCAACGATTTCAACCGTGAATTCCTTTTCTGTTTTGTGAATGGCGATTTCAGGTTCACCGATTGTAACAAAGGAAGCTGCTTTGGGATCACGTTTCAATAAGCCATCCTGCATAAGGTCATCATGCATTCTCACTTTGGTGACCATGAAGGAACCCATTTGCATATTCACTTCCTTGTTTTCTAAATCTGTATCAAAAGAAAAGCCTAATATTACCAGCCAATCTGCATCTCCTCTAGCACGACATTCCTTGATCGCTTCATTGACACCCTGCTTACTAACAGTACCGAACTTCGGACCAATATGCAGATAAGCTTTTCTTTCCCCGGCACCACTCATATAATACCCTTCTGCATGAAGCCAGGTGCTGTTCAGTCTATCTATCCTGATGAACTTTGCCTGTTCATTCTTTATGCCGTTTTTAATACCTGCTTCTTTCAAGTGGGCAAATACTCTTTCTTCGAATACTTCATCACTCATCGATTTGGCAGAAAACTCCTCTGGAGCTATTACATCCAAGCTTTGTAACGTTTCCACAGTGAAGGGACCGCTTACCCTAAATTTCTTTTTATCTTCTGCTGGTTGGTCATACAGGATTTCTTCTTCTGGTTCTTCATTGTTCGCCAACGACTTCAACGTAATATGCGGCACTGTTTTATATTGAAATCCCTGCCGAATATCTTGTCCATTTTCATCATACAGCTTGTAGTAGGGAAATGAAGCAGTTGTTAGGCGAGTTTTCGCAATATTCAAGGCAATACGGCTTGTATCAATGGTAATCCAACGTCGTCCCCATTGTTCTGCCACAAATGCTGTGGTACCACTGCCACAGGTTGGATCTAAAACAAGATCACCAGGATCAGTGGTCATTAATATACAACGCTTAATAATCTCTTTGGATGTCTGAACAACATATATCTTTTCACGGCTACCGATAACTGTATCAGTCCAGATATTCTTTAAGGGATTGACTTTGAAATCGTCTCTGAATCTTAAATACCTAATTGATTTATCTGTTACAATAAGACGGTCAAGTTCAAATAATCTCTGGATTCCTTTAAGAGTCGTTTTCCAATGTTGCTCTCCTCCAGGATAATACTTTTTATTATTTAACACCACACAATCATCCGAGTTGCTTTTACCTTGAGACATCAGAGATTGAGATGTAGCTATTTTAGCATCTATTGGAATTTTCGTTACATCAGCCTTTTCTTCAACTGTGAAAGAACGAGTTTTTCCTTTTTGATAAATTAAGTTGTAATGTCCTAAATCCTCTTCTTTCATTTCATACAATTGATGATATTTGATATTCGTTGAATTACGAGCATACCATAAAATATAATCACCTGCTCTGGAAAGTGTCAGAGAAGGAATGCCTGAGGTTGATGTAAAACTTATGAGACTAATAAAGTTCTCGCTTCCAAACACTTCATCCATCAGGCAACGAACAAGATGCACATTTTCATCGCTGATCTGGACAAAGCAGGAACCTGACTCTGTGAGTAATGATCTGGCAATTAATAAACGATCTCTTAGGTAACTTAAATAGCTATGAATCCCTAACTCCCACGTATCACGATAGGCTTTGATCTGTTCCGGTTGACCGGTCAGGTCTTCATCATTACCATCCCTGACATTCCGGTTATTCAGTTTCATCTGCCAATTACTGCCATACTTGATACCATAAGGCGGATCAATATAGATCATCTGCACTTTTCCAGCCATGCCTTCTCTTTCCAGGAGACTATTCATGACTAACAGTGAATCACCCAGGATCATCCGATTTGACCAATTATCCATATGCCTATAGAATTTGGCAGGTAAATCTATTTCATCTGTCTGCAGACTCTTGCCAAACATTTCAAACAAATCAGTCTGTTCCGGATTCTCATACCGATAGAGCTTTTCTATCAGCAATTGAGGAGCGATATGTTCGGAACGATACAGAGAACGAATATCCACATTCAAGTATTGCTGGAGATTACTTTCGCCATACTTATGCAGCCAGAACAACTCCGGATCCTGACCTCTTGTTACAACAGGATTTAGTGGTATGGCACTGCTATTTGCATCCTGGACATCGGAATCCTGCAATTCATAACCAGCTTCTTCCTTGGATGGTATCAATGGACGTTTGGCATGATTGTGCTTGATGGTATCAATAGACATATATACCTCTATTTCTTAATGGCTTATGGATAAAGGAGATAATCTTGTTTTAAGTGGCTCATGTTGTTTCTTATCTTCTAAATACTGATCATCAATTATCTTAGAAATTACTTGTTCAAATGATAAATCCTTTTCCGATGCTTCTTTAGCTACAAATTCCTGCTGTCCTTCAGTTAATGTAATTACAACTTGATTCTCCTGCAGGAAATCAAATTTCATATTTAAAGCATTTGTCAATTTGAGCATGAACTCAAGTGTTGGTTTTCTTCCGAAATGTTCAAAACGGGAGATGACAGATTGAGTAGTTCCCATGGTTTTGGCTAAGTCTTCCTGTGATATATTCAGTTCTCTTCTTCTCATTACCATTTTGATCACAAAATCACGTTGGAAGAAATATGCTTTCATGTCATCAGTATCATCAGGAGAAGCATGTACAGTCTCCCATTCAGGAAGTTCCACTCCTTCTCTCTCAAGTTGTAATGCATGATCTCTTAATTTGATCAATTCAGCCAATTTCTTTTCAGAGATTTGGTATTTCATGACATCCCTCTTTGTCTCTTTTTTGCGTTTTCCAATTTTTTTGATTTTGTTTCATTTTTATATTCAACTTCGATAATGATGATGTGAGAGCTATCCTCTGCAAATGAGAAATAAATCCTGATAACTCCTCTTTTTGACTGCGGTGGAATTCGTATTTCATATAAATTAACTGTGATCGTTCTAAACATCTTCGTATTTGTGTGTATCTTCTCAACAAGATCTTTCATATCATGCGCTTTAATATCTTCCAAGCATTGATCAGCCATTTCCCAAAGATCACGATGTTTGTTTTTAATTTTAACATTCAACTCTTTATAAGCAGTTGTATTTTTTTCTAATTTATCAACTGGATCGTACTTAATTACAACCATAATTAATCTACTCCTAATATATAGCCACTTGGCTATATGTCAACAAAAATATTTATTCCTATAGCTTTTTCAATACCACACTTTAACTACCAATGAATGGGGTGGAGAATTCCGATTCTCCACATGCCAAATCGGAGCTTGGCATCTCAACTTTCATGTAACGTCCACAGTAGCAGAATCAAACTCTCCCTTAATCCCTCCCTTTATCCAAAGGGAGGGAAATCAGACAGGATGCGTGTTACCAATTCCTCTATTTGGATAAAGAGAGGTTCAAATACCACTCATTCCTCTCTTTGGATAAAGAGAGGTGGCACTTTAGTGTCGGAGAGTTTGAAAAGCTGATTGTGAACTTAGTATTGCTTCTAAACCCGACACTCTCAGCTTTCTATAAACTCCAGAAACTTATTCTTAAAAAATCTTATATCTTCTGCAATTTCAAGAAAAGCCCATTCATGATTAATCTCAGGATAGTCAGACCTAATAGAATTGACAGAAGGCAACCAACGGTTTTGCACATACAAGGTTTTGATATCCTTATCTTCTTTATTCCTTCCTGTGATTTCAAGCACCAAATTGATAATGGTTCCATCAGGCTTTCTAACTTTGGCTATAAAGTCAGGATAATAGGGTTTATCTTCTTTATCATCTTTTACGTAAGGGATGGTAAATCCCAGGAAGCTGTTTTTAACATAGGAGATCACTTCCGGCATTTCTTCCATTGATTTTGCTGCGATCTGTTCCCAGGTTTGAGTATCTGCCACCACATAATTCACATGGCTTTTTTTCGTGGGATACACTTCCCTTGCTGTTGTCCCAACTACATGCTTCGTTGAACCAAGAGGATTATAGTGATTTAATATAGGTATAATTCTTAACTGGTCTCTCTGCGTTGCTTCAATACCCTGTATGATATGATTACATATCGTATGAGAATCATAATAGAAAAGCATATTCAAAAAGGCACCACCAACACAAACGGTTTTTGTTTCCAGCCATTCTTCAACAATGCTTTTGAGAATAGGGAAATATTGAAAATTTCGATTCATCTTATAATCCGGATATTTCTGAGAAATCAGACTCTTGGTGATATAATAAACAAGCTCCTGTTTTCGTTTTTGTTCAATCTGCTTAGGAGTTAGTAATCTTATTTCATCTGAAAAAGGAGTTCCCAAGGTAGTTTCAACAGGATACTTCGTTCCATCAATTTCAAACATGCCCACATTCGAAAAATCAGCTTCGATAAGATCGCTTTCATTTTCAATACGATAGCTTAGGACATTCGGGAAATAGATCATATGCTTTTCTTCACGCTCTGGGAGTGCTTTGATTTGGGTAACAATAGAATCATCTGGTGTAGAAACTGTCTTTCCACCTTTGAAGAATTGGAAAGGCACACCGATCACATGCGCATATTCAGGCAGGAACTTACCTTTGTTCTTTCCCTTTTCAGAAACGACATAATTAGTACGACGTAACGCTCTGCCAACAACTTGTTCACATAAAAGCTGGGAACCAAAAGCCCGAATTCCCATGATATGCGTGACTGTGTTTGCATCCCAACCTTCTGTTAACATCGAAACAGATACTACACAACGAATATGAGAGCCTAAGCTCAACGGTTTACCTACCGTGTTGACCACTTCACGCAGGATATCTCCATCCGTCAGATTTTCTACCGAACGATCGGGATGGAAAGTCCGATAATCAGCTTTGAAACGATCTATCTCCGGTTCAAATATTCTTTTAAATTCATCAGTGATTTGATTTGATTCTTCTAACGATTCAGAATCAATCAATAACGTAGGTGGCTTTGACAAAGTTCGTTTTAATTGTTCGTCATAATTGCTGAATAAGTCAAACTTACCTGGAATGACTGTTCCGTCATCACGTTCATAACCTGCAAGATAACGAAACACTTCAGACGAAAGGCTAGTATTATTACATACCACAATAAAGACAGGTGGATTATCGGTGAACATATCCGTTCCCTTAAATCTATTATATTCCTTTTGATAATGAGAATAGAACTGATCGAGAGCGTTTTTCAATAATGTAGGAAGTTGCGGATCTACCTTTACATTCTGCTTCTGCTTGCCTTTCTTTGGTAGTTCATCTTTGATGTGTTCATATAAATTCTTCAGTACAGGTTCAGATATGTTTTGGGTAGTGTCGCTTTCAGGCATAAAAGGAATCTTCACCAAACCTGACTCCATGGCTTCGACCAATCCAAAATCACTAACTACCCAGGGAAACAAGCTATAAGCTTCATATCCTGAACCACTGATGTAATAAGGAGTAGCACTGAGATCATAAACAGCACGAAGATTATATTTTTCTGATAACCTGACTATGCCATTGAACCAAACAGCAGCATGTGCATTTTCATCATCTTCATTTTTCTTATTTGATTTGGGATAATAACAGTGATGTCCTTCATCGTTCAGTACAAGCAGTCTTCTGCCTTTTTTAAACTTGCCGAATTCCCTTTTAATGAGAAGATCAAAATCTTCAATACCTTCAGATTTCTTCCCATCTGCATCTTTCTTGCCATCAAAACAACTTACTTTGTTGCCTTTTAATGAGCGACATTCAAGAGAATGGCGATTAGTTACGATAATATGATTATTCAATTCATATAGAATATCCCGATAATTATGAGGAACGAGATCTAAAACGCGATAATAATCTTTGGCGTTTCCCTTCGTTGTATCAACATACAAGACGCCCAATCGATCTTTAATAGTAATACCGGGTGTCAGTACCAGGAAGTAATCAACAAACCTGGTATCATTTGTATATTCTTTTCGATTGAAGAAATGATACAATATCTGCATTGCCATCACAACAGTCTTACCACCACCAGTCGCTATCTTGAAGGCGAACCTTGGTAAATTCATTTTAGGTTCGAGTTCACTAATATAATTCCCATGTCTAATCTGATCAAGAATGAAGGAACCAATACTTGATTTTTCAGCAATTTCATTCAGCCAGATCGTTGTTTCAATCGCTTCTCGCTGGGCAAAAAATAGCTTCCTATGCCGCATTAGATTTGAAAACCAATAAGTAAGCAGTTCTTTCGTAATGCGTGTACTACCGGGATAATTATCTTTTCGCCATTGTCCCACTTCTCTACGCAAAATATTGATGATATGCTCTTGTTTGGATTCAGTAAGTTCATTGAAGAGTTCTAACTGCTGCTTTCTACCTGATTTGACGGGATTAGGTTGCGTAGATGCTGAGAATGGTCTTCTGCCATTTATGATTTGCGTATAATCTAAAACGCCATCTGATTCAGTATAATAGTGTTTTGTCGGTTCATCATAAGGATTATTCAATATTGGATTAAATTCATCAGACATGAATGTCTCTCCTCAGGCACAATAAAATTATTATCTATGAGTCTTATACGTTAATAAGTATTTTGAAGGCAAGGAATAATTTGATTGTACCCTTCTTATGATTTATGATCGAAGTTAGCACATGTGTTTAAAAAGCTTGAACAGGATTTGGAAACTCTGTGGTTACTTGAAAATAGTGTAAAATAAAAACCCGTTTTTTTATAAAGGGGTTATAATAGATATGTGAACAAAATATCTTGTTCATAAAAATAAAGAATGTAGATATGGGTATCTACATGAAGGAAGAAAACATGAATATTATTGAACATTTGGTTTGGGGATAGTTGTTCTCCTGGTTGTTAATTAATGGTCTGTAGGAATTTCTGAACATTCGGTTAACAATGTTAGACAAAATCATAATTAGTATTCTGTTACACTTTGTTCTATTTGTTTGTATTGAGTAAAAAAAATGTCACTTCAAGAAAAGGGTTGGGTTACAAACCCAACCCCATAACAGCTTTCAAAGTTATATTACATCACATGTGTCAACATCGACGCCTCTTCAATTTCCAGCAACAAACCATTCTGCATAGCTTCCACAATTGTCCTTACTAGATACCCATTCTGCAGGATATCTTCTCTCGTAAGAGTAGCCAGATCAATCTCCGGGTGTTGTTTCTTCAACGACCACATCATCCGGGAAAACAGACCATACGCTCTGATTGCAATTTTATCTTTTGAGGGATGGGTGCTTTGCAGAGCCAGGGCATAATTGGCAAGATCACGTTTGTATTCAGTTGATAGAGATTCAAACAGGACATGCAGGTTTTTGGTGATTTTACCGAATTTATGATTATCTTCTGTGATTTCACGGATGGGTAGATTTTTAGTGATGGGTAATTCCCCATTATTATACAGGGTATAGACAAGTTTCTCTTTGCGATTGATACCGTGGAAACTTCTGACGGCATTTTTGAATTTAGTTTTCATGAGATAACTCCTTCGTCGTTATAGGTTTTAGGTGTTAGGTTCTAGGTGCAAGGTGCCAGAGTAGAGAAGAACTAACGCCCCCTTAATCCCCCTCTTTACAAAATTGGGGGGGAATGCAGAGCAGAGAAGATCAGACAGTAAGATCGGCATCTTACTCCACAATTGGATATACTACCGTAAATCCCTACACTCTTACATTTTACATATTCCATCTTCCATTTCTCCCCTTAACCTGTTAGCTATGGAGCGAAAAGAATTCGCTCATCCGCCTTAAAGAATAAGGCGCTACAGTCTGAACCTGTTAGCTGTTCCCTATACTAGTACCTAATACCTAGAACCTTCTTCATACACATATCTAGCCGGACAAAATGCAAAAATTTGAGACAAATATGGAATTATTTTCCAAATTGTGAAAATAATGGATGAAGTTAAGAATTGGCTTTGCAGAAGGGAATAGGGAATAGGGAATAGCAAATAGGGAATAGGGAATAGGGAATAGCTCAGAGAAAAGCTGGCAGAATTGAAGAGTGAAGATTGAAGATTTGGCAGAACAGAGAAGAACTAGCTCTCCCGTCACTTCGTGCCAGTTGCTTTACAAATGGGAGAAATTAGTAAGATCGGCGTCTTACTCTACACGGAGCAGAAGAAACTCTCCCCTAACCCCTCTCTTTAGTAAAAGCGAGGGAACAGATTGCTCTTCTCTTCTTACTTCTTATTTCTTGTTTCTTACTTCTTACTTCTTATTTCTTACTTCGATATGAGTTAGTTCTGCTCTTTCTACAAGCTTTTACAATGCCACTCTTCAATCTTCAATTCTGCAAGCTCTGCTATTCCAATTCTTAATTTTTAATTTTTATTTTTTAATTAAGCGTAGCGTTAAGCTTCTCACTTCGTCCTTCGCACTTCTCACTTCGTACTTCCCCACGTCCACCCAGCGTTTTGTTCCATTATAATGAAAAGATAACAACCAAGTCCCCAGAGGTAATAATTTCTCTGCAAGAATAGGCCATTCAATTACAGTGATTCCACTATCAATCATATCTGTGATACCTAAATCCAAGACTTCATATTCTTCTTGCAGACGATATAGGTCAAAATGAAAGACCGGAATTCTACCAGTAAAATACTCATTTAAAATGACGAAAGTAGGACTTGTGACAGATTCATTAATGCCAAGTGCTTGGCATAAACACTGAGTGAAGAATGTTTTTCCAGCTCCCAGTTCGCCGGAGAGCGCTAAAACGTCTCCGGCTTTCAATTGGGGAGCAATCAATTTTGCAAAGTGGACAGTGTCCTTTTTTGAATTAAGCTGATAGTTATTTTTCACAAATTATCATGTTTTAGGACGGCAAATAGAAACCGGTAAGATCATTTCTTCCATGGATACACCACCATGCTGGAATGTGCCATTGTATTGTTTTTGATATTGATGATAAGAATTTGGATAAACAAAGTAATAATCATCTTTGGCAAAGATAAAACTATCGACGATATTCTTGGAAGGTAATCCGAATTCCTCCGGTTTTTTCAAATAAATCGCATGTCGTTCATTACATGTAAGATTCTTCCCTTCCTTATAACGAACCGTTATTGTTGTTTCACGATCTCCCACTACCTGGGTGGCACGGTTTACCTTAATTGAACCGTGGTCAGTTGTCATGACGACAATTCCTCCCTGCTTACTGATCAGCTTTAAAGTTTCATAGAGGGAAGAATGCAGGAACCAATGTTTAGTGAAAGCCCTGAGAGCTTCTTCATCCGGGATTGTTTCCTGGAGGATCATATCTCGCGAACGATGATGAGCTAACAGATCAAGGAAGTTATAAACCAGTACGACCAATCTTTCTTTGTTCCAGGTATCAATCTTTCTCAAAACAAAATTGCCTTCTTCCATATTAAAAATCTTCACATATTTGGAAACGGGGTCGATCGTATGACCCAAATCTTCGATATGTTCATCTAGCAACTGATGTTCATTACGATTTTTACTATTATCCATTTCAGAAGATTCATTCCAGTATTCGGGAAATCTCTTTGCGATATCGTTGGGTAACATACCACTAAAAATTGAATTACGTGAGTAAGGTGTTGCCGTAGGGAGAATAGAAAAATAAAGATCCAGGTCAACTTCGAACAATTCCTTGAGGAAAGGTTCAATGGCAAAATATTGATCTAGTCTCATACAATCAAGGATGATAAAATAAACGGGTACATCTAAATCAAACTGAGGAGATAGATATTCCGAAACAACGTCAAAAGAGAAGTTTGGACGGTCATCTGTTTTTAGCCATTTGGCATAATGACGTTCAATATAATTCGTAAATTCAGTATTGCAATTGCGCTTTTCCAGAAAATGCGTTTGGGCAAGAGAGGGATCATTAATTTCATCAAGCTTCAAATCCCAACTGCATAACTGCTGATAAATCTGAATCCAATCCTTCCAGTCAGGATCGGTAAACAGTTTTTGGTTCAATTGAGCAGAAAATTGTGAATACTGTTCACCAATTTTATTCTGTCTAATTTCATCTGCCTGGAATATCTTCTTGATCGACATGATGACTTGGTTCGGATTGATTGGTTTGATGAGATAATCGGTGATTTGGCTGGCAATTGCATTATCCATCAAGCCTTCTTCTTCACTTTTCGTGACCATAATGATAGGAATAGAATTATTGATTTTCTTCATTTCGGCAAGAGTCGTTAGACCATCTAATCCCGGCATCATTTCATCCATAATTACAAGATCGAATTTGTCTTTTAGAAATAGTTCAATCGCATCTCCGCCATTATTGGCAGTAGCAACTTTATAATCGCGATCTTCAAGGAATAGAACAAAGGGTTTCAGAAACTCAATTTCATCATCAACCCAAAGAATTTTCATTTGTTTCATGTAGTCACCTCATATTCAGATTCAGCAGGATTAATATCCTACTTTTCAACATTCAGCAGGATTGACATCCTACTCTACAACATTCAGCAGGATCGGAGTCCTGCACTACAAGCAATCATCTGATAACCATGGTGATGAGCAAACTTTATTGAACTCCTCCCTGTTTTTGGCTTTCTTCTTCAAAACGACGTTGCCTTTCTTTGATGGTTTGCCTCATTTGATCAAGATCTTCATCTTGAAAATAGAGAGCAAGTTTAAAATTTAATTCTTTTGTTGAGCAATTGAAGAAGGCAGTCATTTTTTCGAGATACTGTTCAGCAAGGACATCCTTCAGTGTTTTATCCAATTTCTTTTCTTTCAGTTTGATTTCTTTAATTTTATCCTTCAAATCTTGTGTAGGAAGAGTTCTTGCCTGTTCCAACCATTCTTCCTGTTCTTCGAAGGTTGCTTTCTGGATGATGGGTTTGATCATGGCTAATCGATCAACACCGATATTCTTAACATCGGTCTCATCCACATCCAATTCTTCTACATAGAGTTCATAGATACCAATCAGTTTATTCGCCATGGAGTTATTTAACTTCAATTCAGTTTCTACAAAATCTCTAAAATTCTGATACCCTTTTAACCGGTATGCATGAGAGCGTTTAATCTGTGAGAAGATTTCTCCAAGAGCTAAAAAATGGTCTTCTATCTTGCTTCTTAGGGTAACAATCATTTCAAATTTTTCTTCTGGAGTCATCACTTCACTATTTTGTTGGATTGGTGGCATTGATTACCTCTAATATGTTATTCTGTTTCCTTGTGAATCGGAAAATAGATGTGTTCTTCAGCAGGGAACTGATTCGATTTTACATCATGGATGTAAGCCTTTATGGCATCAGGAATGACTTTTGATAGATCTGCATATTGTTTCACAAACTTGGGAAGTATATCAGACATCCCTAGAATGTCATGATAGACCATGACCTGTCCATCGGTATATCTTCCTGCACCGATACCAATTGTGGGAATGCTGATCTTTTCTGAAATTTCCTGACCAAGAGCTTCCGGGATTCCTTCCAGGACAAGCATGAAAGCACCTGCATTCGCAACCGCATATGCTTGTTCAAGGATGATCTGATATTCCTTCTCTTCTTTTCCCTGCACTTTGTAACCACCAAAGATATTGATGGATTGCGGGGTTAATCCAAGATGGGCAACGACAGGTATCTCACAATCAATGATTGCATGTATGGCTTGAAGACGGCTGGGATTTCCACCTTCAATTTTGACTGCATTTGCTCTTCCCCTGATAATTAATTCAGATGCGTTTCTTTTTGTTTCATCCAAGGAAAGATGGTAAGTCATAAAAGGCATATCAGCAATGATAAATGCTTCCGGAGCACCTTTACGAGTTGCTATGCAATGTTGTACCATATCTTCCATAGTTACTTGGATAGTATTTTCATAACCATGCATTACCATGCCAACACTATCTCCGACAAGGATAACATCTACCTGTGCTTCTACTGCAAATTTAGCAGAAGGATAATCATAAGCAGTCAGCATCACAATTTTCTCGCCTTTCTGCTTCATTTTTTTGAATGAAGTAATATTTGGCATATGAGGATTCTTATTCTTTAGTATTTTGATCCCCTTCTCTTTGATTGGCATCACCTTCACCTTCAGCCTTAGTATCGGTTGACAATGATCGATCATCATTTGCCATGAAAGCAGCATCAGAATCTAACCGTCCCTCTTTGTATATCAGGTTGTACATGACAGCTCCATACGCATACCAACCAAAGAATTGACCATCTAATCTGCCATCCTTATAATCTGCAAACATCATCTTTTGTCCCAGTGAATACCAGGCGTAAGTAGGTCCATTCCGCAATCCGTCACGAAGGTAGATTACCTTTTTTAATTTTTCATTGGCATATTTGTCAAAGATAACACCTGTAAAGGGCTTATCTTGAAAGCTATAGTGCTCATCGTTGACCTGCATGGATGAAATTGGAATAGCAGCAGCAGGTAATTTATAGCTATCAATATCAACATCATCTTCCAGTGAATAAATGATATAGGCAGGAATAAGCAATACTAGGCACAATAACAAATTGCGTAAAAGCGAGAACGTAAGAAGTTTTTTCATCTTGATTCCTCATTTTATGACTATACATGTATTATAAGTTATATTGATTCAGAGTGAAGTCAAGCGTCAAGGGAATTATTCAATCCTGATTTTATTTTCATCAACAATGCAGTCTAAGATTGGTATCAGGTGATTCGCAAACTGTTCATATCTATCTTCTAAAATGGCTTGCCTTGCCATACCAACCAATTCTAAATAAAAATGAAGACTATGAATGGTTGTCAATCTCATGCCTAGAATTTCGTTCATATGTATTAAGTGCCGAATATAAGCTCTGCTGAAATTTCTACAGGTGTAACAAGTGCATTCAGGGTCGATGGGACGGAAGTCAGATTTATAACGTGCTGATTTGATGATCATTTTGCCATTCCTGGTGAAAATGCTGCCTTTCCTGGCATTGCGGGTTGGCATGACACAATCAAACATATCCACACCATTTCCGATATGGGTCAGTATATCAACTGGAGTCCCTACCCCCATCATGTATCGAGGTTTATTCTTTGGTAAGATAGTATTGAGGAAGGCTGTAGTTTTAATCATATCTTCCTTAGGCTCACCCACAGCTAAGCCACCAATTGAGTATCCAGGGAAATCCATTTCCATCAGTTGAATTGCGCTATTTTCTCGAAGGTCTAGAAATACTCCTCCTTGAACAATTCCGAATAAGGCTTGCTTCTCTGTATTTTTATGAGTATCCTTACCTCTGCGTGCCCAGTCTAAAGTTAATCGTAAGGATCGTTCGATATATTCCCTGGTAGCGGGATAAGGGGGACATTCATCAAAGGACATGATGATATCTGCCCCAATGATATTCTGGTGTTCGATAACCTTTTCCGGGGTGAACATATGATAGCTGCCGTCGATATGAGACTGGAAACGTACTCCGTCTTTTATTATTTTTCTCAATCCCGATAAGCTCATCACCTGGAATCCACCGCTATCTGTCAGTATTGGATGTTGCCAATTGATGAAATTATGAAGTCCGCCAGCTTCAGCAATCACTTCCAACCCGGGGCGGAGATAAAGATGATAGGTATTTCCCAGAATAATTTGAGCATGGATATCTTCCAATTCCCGTGGAGACATGGCTTTTACCGTTCCAACTGTTCCGACTGGCATGAAAATAGGTGTTTTAATTTCTCCATGCGGTGTAATGAACGTAGCTGCTCTTGCCTGACCGCTAGTTTTTTCTAAGTTAAATTCGAAAATAGAGTACTTCCTTTGTGTTAGGGATGAAAACTATGTAATGATAAAGCTCGACCAACTAAACGCGAAACATCAGCATAAAATCCATACAACATCAGGAATAAAAGTATTGAAAACCCAATTTGCTGCAATAACATCTGGGTTTTTATGGTGAGAGGTTTTCCTCTAATACCCTCAATGATACAGAAAAAGATATGCCCACCATCTAAGATAGGGATAGGCAGTAAATTCATAATCATGAGGATAATACTGATAGAAGCTATGAACAGAAGAACTGAATCAAATCCTTTCTTAGCACTTTGTTGTGACATTGAAAAGAGCATGACCGGACCGCCAATGTTCTTTTTGATTTCTGACGGGCGATTTAACAGTTTATAGAAAGCGACATAATTCAGGGCAACGAATCCAACCGTTGTCAGAGTACCTGTACGAATTGCTTCCAGTGGAGAAGAATGTTGTGTGTAATGCACTGGCATGTATTGAGTGATACCGATCATTTTTGAATCAGTAGCTAGTACATTCATATCCAGGTCGAGGGTCTTTTTGAAAATTGTATTTCCGCGTTGGATTGTCATTTCTACTGTACTTTTCTTCGTATTTACGATCTTCTCCCGCATGTCATACCAATCATGAATTTTTACTGAATCGATCGTAAGAATGATATCTCCAGATAACAATCCTGCCCTGTAAGCGGGCATCCCCGTTGTTACGTCTCCGATTCGGGCAGGAACATAAGGAAGAATATCTGTAAACCAGGTTGTTTTCGCAATTTTACCTGTTTTTACAGTGACAAACTGATTGTCTCGCTTCACAATAAAAGTATTCGGATTTTGCTCACTTGCTGCAATGGCAACATCATCCCAACCATTGATTTGTTTATCATTTACAATGGTAATCTTATCGGCGATGTGAAATTCGTTCATGTATGTTTTGCTTATTTTACCAATAACTGGATATTGGTCATCGATAGTCTGACCAATCATAAAAGTAAGGATAAAGATCAGAAGAGCAAAGATCAGATTAGAAAAAGGACCTGAGAACGCAATTAAGGCACGTTGTATCCAGGATTTCCCATAAAAGGAATCAGTAGAGTTATCCTCCAGGTCTGGGTTATCCCCTTTCATTTTTACAAATCCGCCGAGGGGAATCATCGAAATCACGTATTCAGTTTGACCTTTAGTGAAGGAGTACAAGGCAGGACCAAAACCAATAGAGAATTTTTCTACCCTGACTTTGAACAAACGGGCAGCCAAAAAATGACCTCCTTCATGAACCGTCACCAAAATACCGATAATAAATAATGTCAGAATAATCGAAAGCATACAACTCCAAAGCGTAATTTTTTATTAAAAGACCAGTTAGAAAGACATCATACGTTGGTCAAGAGAATTGCAGTTATGTTATTTATCTCCGAGAACTCGATTGAGAAGATTCGTTGTTTCTCTTACATTCTCGAACAAATCCCGATAATCAGCATCTGGTTGAATATCCAGACCGGCAACTTTCTTATCAACATTAGTTTCACCCCAATTGTAGGCTGCCAGGGCAAGACTCCAATTCTGATCATACTTCTTGAGTAGATAATGCAAATACTGGGCAGATATTTTCAAGTTATAATAAGGAAAAAAGAGCATTCCTCGATGATACTTAGAATCCAGGTAACGGGCGGTGGCTTCTCTTACCTGACCAGGACCTATCGCTTGCTGTGGTGAGATGACAAGGCTCCTGAATGTACTTTCCTGCTTGATGAGTTTATAAAAATACAGAGTTTTTAAATGATATGAATGCGCTATGCTATATGCCATGATCCTTACCGAAAATGGATTATAAATAAGGATGATAAGGGTTAATACCAAAAAGAGGAATTTGATGATCAGTGATTTCATATCTTCATTTTATGCCTGAAATATACAATATTTCGCTTAATCTTCTCGTTTTCAGGATCTAAGCTTAAAGCCTTTTCAAAATGATCCAGGATCTCTTCATTGGAACGCTTCAAGGAAATCAGTATTGCTCCAATATTATTCGGAATTTGAGGATTCTGCGGATCAAAGGCTTCTGCTTCTCTCAAGTGTGTGAGAGCTTCATTCAATTGCCCTTTTTCTACTTCTGTTTGCGCCAGGTTTACCAGCTCTCTTGCACAAATGTTCTTTTCTCTTTTGATAGAATTACGGACTAATTCCAAATATCTTTGGTAGGATAAATTCGTAGGATGCTGAGCAGCTAAATGAGTGAAGCTTTCCGTCGCTTCCTCCCAATGACGCAGCATGGATTGAGATTGAGCATAGGCAAGCAGCGCAATTTCGTTATCAGGAACGGCAATAAGAACTTTATGCAAGTAATCCACGGCTTCTTCATATTTATACAGGCTAAGAAGTATGATTCCCATATCGTACTGATATTCGGGTGTATTGGATATCATTAACACCTTTTGCATCCAATGATAAGCTTTCACATACCTGCCTTTCACTAAAGCCATGATGCCCTTATAATGAAAGAATTTCAGCATGATATAATCTAACAAGTCCTTTAGCATATTACTTGATAATTCCGATTTAAAACAGTTTATTAATCATGATCCGCTTACTGGGTGTCAAAAACTCTTCGCTTGCCCTGCGGATATTGGCAGTTATTTCATCTTCCGAGATATCCAGCATTTTACCAATTTCATAGATACGTGCCTTTTCATTGGTTTCCAGCCTTCCATCCAATAACGCAATGGGAATGAGACGTTCAAAGAGGATAAATTTATCTCCATCATGCAAATTGGAATAATACGCACAGATTTCCTGAGTTTTCTTTTTTAAATCATCTAAATCCTGGAAATTCATATATACTTCAGGTTGGGTTGTATAGGCAGCGAGCCATTCAAATAGCATTTTCCATTCTTTTTCACCGACTTCACCACCAGCTAAAGCAAGATAAAAACCGGCAGTAGATATGAGTTCAACAGCTTTTTTATCTTTTTCCTTCTTCGGATGAATTTCCAGCAAGTTTAGCAAATCCAGGTTTTCCTTAAGCAGTTCTTCGCTTGATAATGCCTCGGATGATTCCTGGAAGGGATAGATCTTCGAATTGGAAAAGAGCTGAAGATTACGTATCCTGACAAGATGATTCGGATGTGAAGAAACAGAATCACCTTTGGCAATTTCACGAATCTGATCAAGTTGTTTCAAATACTCATCCACATCGAAGTTCAAATGCTGTTCAGATACACCTGCTGCAAATTTAAAGAAACACATCCCAATCGTCTTGATATTCGGAGCAGCCAGGAAACCTATCCGATCTGATGTGGTTTCAGCAAAACGCTGCCAGCGCATGAAATTTAACGCGATGAAAGCAGGGATTTCCTCATTTTCACGATTCCCCAATATCTTATTTACTACATCAAGTTGACTATGTTTGTAGATCAGATGCCCAATCTCATGCCCGATCACAAAACGCAATTCATCATCGGAAAGTAAATTTATGAGCGAGGAAGTGAAGCAGATCATATGAGGGACAATGTTAAATCCGTTAATCGAAAAAGCATTCACCTCTGATGAAGCTTGCAGATAAAAGTCTATTGCTTCATGAAAATCAAGAAGTTCAGATACTTCCCGACAAATATCATACAAACGGGGAGCAATGACCGGATTCAATTTTACAGAATGTGATAATAGATAGTTAGTGATGTCCTCAAGTTCTTCCTTATTATCAAAAATGTCATAATAACTGGATAAAGCAAAATCGTCTTCCAGCATCCTTACTAGTTCTTTTTCCGCTTCAAATCGCAATAGGTTAAAATCGAATTTTGCCAATTGTACCTCCAGTTTATTACATGATAAGCTCTCTCATAAGGAAAAAAAGCATGTCTACAAAGCTATTATAATATAGGTTTTTAAGCTCAATTTAGTCATTTCTGTCAATCGTTTTCTTTTCACTGGAAGATAGAAAGCATGTATTTTGATCATATCTTCTCCTGTAAGTTGCCTGTTGTATGCTCTGATTATAGTTGACATATTCTCTGGTCTTAAATTTGCATCATCAGTCTCATTAAGAGATAGGAGAAGTGAATTCTCAATAATAATTAGGGTATAAAATTAAGGAACAAAGGAAGCAACATGTTTAGAAAACTAGTGTCCTACTTAGCCATTATCATGATGGTATCAACTGCAATCGCTGCAAATAATACAGTAAGTTCCACCTCTCAGCCAACATCTGAGGCTCAACTTGTCAGGGATTATTACACACCTGTCTCCGGCTTGACCGGAACTGCCCTGAAAAATGGGCTGCATACTTTGATCAGTACCAATACATATTCCAATTATGATGGAGCCAGGGTTCTTATGTTTCAGCATCTGGATAATACTGCTGGTGTTGTCAGATGTGTTTACACTGGTCAGGATTTTACAATAGCTGCTAGTTATTCAGGTCAGGACAGCCCAAACACAGAGCATACTTATGCCCAAAGTTGGTTTACAGTCTCTCCTTCAGTCGAAAAAGCGGATCCTCACCATTTGTTTGTCACAGAGTCTACAGTTAATTCCACTCGTGGATCATTCCCTTTCGGAAAAGTAATGGCTCCCACAAATTCATTTCCCAGCCAAAATGGCTATGTCAGTAAATTGGGCAACAATCAGCTCAACCAGACTGTATTTGAACCTGCTGATGCGCATAAAGGCGATTTAGCCCGTGCTCTGTTATATTTTAATGTGCGTTATAATGAAACATTAACCATTGATGGAGTTGATCAACTTCCAGCATGTCTTCAATGGAATTATTTCGATCCTCCAACAGCAGCAGAAGTAACTCGCAATACACTTATTCAACCAGTGCTCTCAAATCGTAATCCCTTTGTTGATCATCCTGAATATGCAACATCGATTTGGGTTGGAACTACGAATAACACAATGTTGAATTTTTCTCCTGTTTCTTCCAGTGCCCAGGAGAATGTTGGAACTGCTCATTTATCGATTCAGATACAGAATCCAAATACCTATTTATCGACTGCCAAGGTTGTTCTGAAGAGTGGAAATGCAGCTCATATTGGAAATTACACACCAATCAATATCACTTTTCCATCCAACAGCACAGCAGTCCAAACGATCGATATTAATGTTACAGATGACCAAATTATCGATGGTAATGAGACTTTTATCTTTGAAATACAAAATGCACAAGGTGGATATTATGCAATACCCGGCTTGCAAAGAACTTACACTTTAACGGTATTGGACAATGACACTATTCTGAACGATGACCCCATGATATCAACTCCTTCTAGCGGGATCAGTTCCATTTATCCCAATCCTTTCAACCCTGAAACCAGGATTCAGTATGCTGTTTCTCATCCAGGACTTGTGAATTTGGATATTTATAATGTGAAAGGACAAAAAGTGACAACTCTGATCTCTCAAAATCAAGCTGCCGGGAATTATACTCAAACCTGGAATGGTAAAGATGATATCGGTATTCCACAAAGCAGCGGTGTCTATTATGTTCGATTGAATTCAGGTAATGATCAATCTGTTCGAAAAGTCATTTTGATGAAATAAAGAGTCATCTCTTAGAAAAATGGCTAGCAAAAGCTAGCCTTTTTTTCTCTGAAAAAAGCGTTAAATTTTATGTATGGTACTGATTCAGTTATCTTTGAATACTTTCAAGGATATCAATTGGCAGTATCTTGTTGATTTAATAATGAATGTAATTGATAAAGTCGATATATTGCTTAGGATTAAAAGATATATTTGATTTTCGGAAACGAAACAACAAAGAAGGAGTTATAATGAACCAAAAAATGTTTCTGATGATAATGTTCTGTTTTTTTGCCATATCATTAAGCTATGCCATCAATATCAGCGGTGGTATTACATTAACAGAAGATTTTACGATTGGTACAACAGCCACAGCAACTCTATCTCCTGATTGGAAAGTAGATAAAAACACGACTGTCAGGACTGTTGGCACTTATACATCTGCTGTCACTGCCACTGAACGTAGCGGTGGAAACGCCATGGGTACAACAGCAGCAAATGGTATTTATAATTATGGAGCTGGTGATGCAGCTACAGCTACAGATCGTTCTGTGGGCTGGATATCTTCCGGCAATGCTACTAAAAGTGGTAACTTATATGTTCAACTTGTCAATAATGGCAATACAGCGATTGGAAATTTCACCATATCTTTTGATGTGGAGAAATATCGAAAAGGTACAAATGCAGGTGGCTTCTCCATCCAAATGTATTATTCTGCGGATGGTGCAACTTGGACAAGTGCTGGTAGTGATTTTTTAGTTAGCTTTCCGGGAGTAGATGCAGACAATGCCGGTTATACCACAGCTCCAGGGGCAACAACATCGATATCTCTCATGTCTTTACCACAAGCTTTGGTCGCCTCTGATACTCTTTATCTTGCTTGGAATTATTCTGTAACGTCTGGTGCTGTTACCAGTTATGCCCAAGCTTTGGGCATCGATAATGTAGTCATCACGGCGAATAGTTCAGGTCCTTCCTTGCCATCACTTTCTACAACTGCTATTTCTGAAATTACACCGACTACTGCCTCCAGCGGTGGTAACATTGTATTTGACGGTGGCTCTGGTATTTCAGCCCGAGGTGTTTGCTGGAATACTGGTGGAGCTCCTATCATAACTGATAGCCATACTTCAGATGGAACTGGAGCCAGTTCTTTCGTAAGTACCATTACTGGTCTGACTGCCTCTACAGCATATCACGTAAGAGCTTATGCAACAAACAGCACTGGGACTGCTTATGGAAATGAACTTACATTCACCACAGGCGGAAATGGTCCACCTCCTGCCCCAGTTGCCGTAACTGCAACATCGATTACTTACAATTCCTTCATCGCCAATTGGAATAACGTTGCAGAAGCAACTTCCTACCGATTGGATGTCTCGACAACTGAATCATTCACTTCTTTTATCGCTGGATTTGAAGACGTAAGTGTGAATGCTTTAGCTCATGCTGTCAATGGTCTTACATTTTCAACTACTTACTATTATCGTGTTCGAGCAGTCAATGCTGATGGAGCAAGTCCCAATTCAAATACCATTTCTGTACTCACAGATGTTAGTCCAGAGATTCCAAATGCTCCTGTTGCCCTTGCTGCATCGGGTGTTTCATCTTCAGGGTTTATTGCAGGATGGAATGCATCCACAAATGCAACAAGTTATCACTTGGATGTTTCCTCATCTGATACATTCTCTTCATTCGTCACTGGCTATGAGGATCTCGTAGTGAATGGACTGACACAATCTGTCAGTGGTCTTTCAGCTACATCTACATATTATTATCGCGTTCGTGCTTCCAATATATCCGGTACAAGTACGAATTCAAACATCATAACTGTATTTACAAACGAAGCTGGAACGATCATATTAACTGAAGGCTTTGAAGATGCTTCCACGGGCACACCTCCAGTTGGTTGGACACTTTCTGCACCAGGTTCCTATATTCTCTCTAATGGTGCAAATTCTCATGGCGGGACTAATTATGCTGGTGTCAATGCGATGAATGGTTGGGTGATGACTCCGCTACTTGTGAATCCAACCGAATTATTCTTCTGGGGACGTACTTCCGGTACGACATCAAATTTTACAATTACATTGCAGTCTTCTCCTGATTTATCATCATGGACTGATGTTACAACTTATATTGCTAACGGCACTGATACCGGTACGGTGAATAGTACCTATTCTCAGAAAAATGCTGGTCTGAATCTGACAGGCAGTTATTATCTGCGCTGGATGATGACAGCTCGTACGGGAGGAAGCTTCTACTTTGATGATGTTGAAGTGACTTCCGGTTCTGTTATCCCGACAATTCCTACAGCGCCAGTTGCCTTAGCAGCTACTTCCATTGTCGCAGTTGGATTCACCGCAAACTGGCACGCATCTATATCGGCAACAAGCTATCGTTTGGATGTTTCCACTTCCAATGCATTTGACTCTTTTGTTCTCGGTTACGAGGATTTGATTGTCGAAGATATTACTCAATCAGTATCAGGTCTGAATGCTGCTACAAACTATTATTATCGTGTCCGCGCCGTCAATCATGTCGGTACCAGCACCAATTCAAATGTGATCACGGTTTTAACTGCTAATACTTCAGTCATTCCAGAAGCCCCAATTGCAGAAACTGCAAGCGGAATCACTTCTGCAGGCTTCATAGCGAATTGGAATGTATCCACAAATGCTACAAGCTACTTCCTGGATGTTTCCTTAACTAATGCATTTACTACATTCGTTACTGGTTACCAGAATTTGACTGTGAATGATACTTTAAAACTGGTGACAGGTCTTTCTTCTTTAACGAATTACTACTATCGTGTCCGTGCTGATAATATTGCCGGAACAAGTGTTAACTCCAATATTATTGAAGTCATGACGACTGATTTTGATCCCAATTTTACGTATTACAATCCTGTCGCTGGACTGACAGGTAATGCTCTGAAAACCGGGTTGACTAATCTGATCAGTACCAATACATATTCCAGCTACAATGGTGCCAAAGTCATCATGTTTCAGCAGTTGGATAACACGAATGGTGTTGTAAGATGTGTTTATACAGGTCGTGATTTTCCAATTGCGTCTGATTATTCAGGACAGAACAGTCCAAATACCGAACATACATATGCTCAAAGCTGGTTCACTGCTTCTGCTTCTGTAGAAAAGGCTGATTTGCACCATCTGTTTGTCACAGAATCTACAGTCAATTCCACCCGCGGTAACTTACCGTTTGGTAAAGCAATCACAACAACAACGACCTTCCCCAGTTTTAATGGTTATGTAAGCAAAAAAGGAACAGATTATAACGGACAGATAGTATTTGAGCCGGCTGACCAGCATAAAGGCGACCTGGCACGAGCTCTCCTCTATTTCAATGTACGTTATGAGGAAAGCCTGTTCATTCAAAACGTCGACCAGCTTCCCGCATGTATTCAATGGAATTACCTGGATCCTCCTTCTCCGGCTGAAATTGCTCGCAATAACCAGATATATTCAGTTTTATCGAATAAGAATCCATTTGTCGATCATCCTGAATATGTCACTTCCATCTATGTACCCACTGCAACCAACACAATGCTGAATTTTGCTCCTGTTTCTTCCAGTGTGCAGGAGAATGTGGGAATAGTCCATCTATCCATTCAAATTCAGAATTCGAATACGTATGCCTCTACAGCAATGGTTGTCCTTAAAAGCGGAAACGCTGCTCATTTAGGCAATTTTACTCCGGTAAACGTTACATTTCCTGCCAGCAGCACAACTGCTGTCAGCGTTGATGTTAGCGTAACGGATGACGATATTTCAGATGGCAATGAGAACTTCGTTTTTGAAATTCAGAATGCACAGGGTGGATATTATGCCATTCCCGGTCTTCAAAATGATTATACCTTAACAGTAGAAGATAATGATGGCGGAATTCCTGTTCCTGTCGCTCTTCCGGCAATCCAAGTATCCAATACTAGCTTTATAGCTCATTGGCTGCCGGTAAATGGAATCAATAGCTACTCTCTTGATGTAGCTACGGATGCTGATTTTTCTTCTTTCGTGGGAAATTTACATAATTTCGTTCTAGGCGATACAACATACACGGTTTCAAATCTTGAACAAGGTCATTCCTATTACTATAGAGTCCGTTCTGTCATGAATGATGCGCAAAGCACAAATTCAAATCTCATAATGATCATTCTCACAGGCAACCAGGATCCTACTGTTTCAGTACCTATCACTGGTATTCGTTCCATCTATCCCAATCCTTTCAATCCTGAAACCACAATTCAATATTCATTAGCTAAATCAGGATTGATAAATATTGAGATTTATAATGTGAAAGGACAAAAAGTAATTACATTGGTATCTCAGAATCAGTCTGCTGGTAATTATTCACAAGTATGGAATGGAAAGAATGACCAGGGTAAATCACTGAGCAGCGGCATCTATTATGTGCGTATGAAATCAGCGAATGATTCGTCTGTGCGGAAAGTTGTCTTAATGAAATAAAAAGTAGGGATAGACCCATGTGTCTATCCTCTTCTTGAAAAAATGTAGGGATAAACCCATGTGTTTATCCTCTTCTTAATGAATACGAAAGGGCAGATCAATTGATCTGCCCTTTTTCTAATATCCCCCCTTGGGAAGGGGGGCAGGGGGGTCAATTTCTGCTCCTTTTCGTGTTTTTCGTCTGTTTCGTGGTTTCTTCTCTTTCTTCTCTGCCAATCTTCCATCTCTGAGGTTCACACCACAGGCTATCGGATTTCATATCTCCGATATTTCATTTTGATTTTCTGCTCTTTTTTCTTTCTGCCACTTTTAGTTTTTAGTTTCCTCCTCTTCTTTCCCCAATTCATAATTCGTAATTATTTTGAAATCCTCTCTCGATTTTGCCACATAGCTCCTTCCTATATATAGGGGAAGGTGTCAGGTTTCAGGTGTCAGCTAACAGGTTCAGAACAGAAAGAAGAGTTCTCCGAGTGATTGGATTTATCCAATTGTATCGAGGAGACGTCATATGTGATAGCCAATTATAAATCTCATGGAAGACAAAAAAAACAGAAAAGAAACAAAAACTAAAGAAAATCTAAGGATAATCTAAAAAAGTCTAGATGATCCCTAGATGATGCCTAGATGAAACCCAGCTCAAAAAGAAAGTGCGAAGTTCGAGGTTCGAAGTTCGAAATTGCAGAGTTGTGGAGTAAGATGCCGATCTTACTAAATCTGCTCTTCTCTGATCTTTTCTGATTTATTTCTCCCTTTGGTTAAAGGGAGAAATTCGAGCAGATATTGAGTTTTGTTTGCGAAAGTTCGGGATGATATAGAAGGATTCACAAACATCTTGACGGTAATTCTACTTACGATACATAATTTTTCAGGTAGGAGGAATGATGATTAAAAAGTTAAATGTCTCGAATTTTGCTAAATTGAAAGATGCAGAATTCAACTTCAAGGATTTGAATTTATTCGTAGGTCCTCAGGCATCTGGTAAGTCATTAACCTTACAATTGATTAAGCTGCTTATAGATTACCGAGATATTGTCAACAACTTGAAGCGCTATAACTATGATTGGAAAGGCAAAATCAATCTATTTCCCGAATTGTATTTCGGAGAAGGCATGAGCGGACTTTTAGAGAATATACTTGTCACTCAAGTTCCAAAGGGTAAGGATATTAATTATAATGTTGATTATGCCAGAGGATATGATAGACTACAGAGCCCTCAATGTTTTTATATTCCAGCTCAAAGATTCCTCGTTATTGAAGAAGACTGGCCTAAAGCATTTGAAACCTTCGAGAACAAGTATCCTTATGTAGTTCGTGAATTTAGTGATGTGTTAAGAACCATCTTGAATAAACATCCTGAGAAAAGCATTTTTCCTTATAGTCCCAAATTGAAGAAGAGTATTAAGAAACAAATTGAAGAAACTATCTATCAGAACTCTAATATCGAATTAGTTTCCCAAAAAGGCAGAAAAAGGGTGATGCTGAAAGTAGGTGGAACTGATCGAGAACTACCAATGACATTGATCTCAACAGGTCAGAGAGAATTTCTTCCTTATTTGATTTCCTTATATCACCTTTTACCCGCAGGGAAAGTGGAAAGAAATGGCGAGATAAATACAGTTATCATTGAAGAGCCAGAAATGGGATTGCATCCCCAAGCAATCAGGACTTTCCTTTTTACGGTAATCGAAATGCTGTCCCGCAATTATCGAGTGTTTATCTCTACCCATTCTGTTGACCTGATGAATTATATATGGGCTTTCATTGAGATTTCCCAATGTAAAGATAAGATAAAAAGGAATACAGCCATATTAAGAATGCTGGCTCTCGAACCAAATGAACTATCAGATGCCTATTTAGATACGATAGCAAAGAAGAAGGTATCTGTCCATTACTTCAAACCCGAAAATGGCAATATTTCAGTTAAAGACATTTCCAAATTGCCAATCAGCTCAGGTGATGATAGTGACGATCAGTCAGAGTGGGGTGGTCTATTAACTTCATCAGATTTGATGAATAGCATTATTTCATCTCTCTAAGGCGGGTACTATGAATCAGCGGAGGAATCAGAACATTGCTTTACCTGGATTCATGGTAGCGGAATTGAATGCCTTACAAAGAGATGAGCGCGGGAAAATCATATGTGCTAATTTACCAGATCTTCAATCTGGAGATATTGACACATTTTACAAAAAAGTAAGAGAACATTCCAATGCAACACGATGGGATTATATCTTGTTCCGAAATTCGGATCAAAGAGTATGGTATGTCGAATTTCACGAAGGAACTTCAGATGGATATTCTGATGTTGTTAAGAAGCTTCAATGGTTAAAGATTATGATAAACGATCCAAGTACTGAACTATGTGTTTTCCGTAATCTATGTTCGGTTGAATACTTTTGGCTTAGAACCGGCAAGAATATGTTACATCCTGCTTCAAAACAAGCTAAGCAATTAGCAAAAAATAAAGAACTGAAGTATCAGGCGACATTGACTATAGATTAATCAATCAAACTCTCTCTCAGATTGAAGTACAAGGCTCGAAGTTCGAAATTCAGAGCAGGTATTGAGTTTTGTTTGAGAAAGAATGGGATGATTGGGAACGCCTGACGGGGTCAGGCGTTCCGTTTTTTGATTGTTTTAACTTTCCAAGAATTTCGAAGTAGCCGAGAAAGCAAGAATAGCAGAATGTTATGATGCTGCTATCAGTCGTTATTATTATGCTCTTTTTCAATCGATTAGCAATTATCTTATAAATCATAATCAATACAACCCAAACAGTTATATAGGGGAAAGCAGTCATATTGAATTAGGAAAGCAATTAAAATTATTTATGGATGGTGAGCATAAGAAAGATTCATATCTTTTAGATATTGCTATATTTTATAGATTGAAAGAACGTAGAAGAGAAGCTGATTATGACGGAACTAAATTTACTTCTAATAAAGCAGAATTTGAAAAATTTGCTTTGGATTTCAATATTATGAATAGCTTATTATCACGATTTGGATTATCTTCACTTCAAAGGATACCTATATGAAAGATACGCTCTATAATCGAATTCTTCAATTTAAGAAGGATGTTCTTGATCAATATCCGCAATTGCATATTTGGATTGAGCAGGACTCTAATGGTTCCTATTGGATTAATCACGATAACAAACAATTGCAGTACTTCGATGAAGAGTTTCATGAATTTGTCGGAGAACTATATTACAAGTATTTTAAGGATGATGATTTATTCGATGTAAGTTTCAGCTACGAAACTCCAAAAGCTGGTTCAAAGTAAATGGGTGCCACTAAATGTATGGGTATTAAGAAAACGAATCATGTTGATAAGGTCGGAGAAGAATAAGGCATATTGCAGAAGCTTGAAGGCTTAGCATAATTACGAATTACAAGTTACGAATTGGCAGAGGACTGCTGACCGCTGGTCATTGAGCGAAGTCGAAATGTCGGTGGTCGTTGCATTACTTGCAACGCTCTGCAATTATGGTTAAGTTTCAAATGAAGAGAATCACAGATAGATTTACATCGCAAATCCCTATTCTTTAATCCTGAACTTTAGATTTCTTCAAAATCTATTCTGCATCAACCTTTCAAGCCTTCGTATTTCGGACTACGCACTTCGAACTTAAGATTTATTTTTCCTTTTTGAAGAATAAATCGAAATGCTCCCTCCTATATATATATATGAGAGGACTAAAAAAGCTGAAGCTTTTCTAATTAAAAATTAAAAGATAAAAATTAAAAAATGGCTGAGCAGATGGATTCCCGATCAGGTCGGAAATGACAGCTCGCTTTCGCAAGGATTATAACCTGATCAAATGCACAGAATGCAATGCACCCATAATAAATGGAGGGTAAAGATGCTTACTTACAAATGGGAATTATCCGGCAATAACTGTCGTATTACATCCAATAGTGGATTATCGTACACTATCCCCAATCGGAATGGCGTTTATTACTTATCTGAACTGCTGAAACATCCGGGGCAGGAAATACTGTATTCAAACCTGGTTTCCCGCGGAATGTCCTGCATAGTAGACATTGAGTTTCGAGGACATTATCAATTTGAATTATTGCAGTATGGTCTCCATGAAGAAGATTTTTATAGATCCATACCTGTCACGGATATGTCAACAGTGAATGAAATTGCGAAAGAATACCGTGCTGTAAAAGCAAAGATCGATATATATGAAGAATATCATGACCTGGCAAGAGTGGAAACACTCAATGCAGAACTGCTGCAGTTGAAGAAATATCTTCGTTATGCCTGCATCGATGCTATTGTGCCATTGAAAAGAATGATACCTTGTTATCTACATTACTGGTTGAGCATGTGCATATGAAAACAGAATCGATTCAGATGGATCGGTTGGAGGAGGCAGTCATTCAAGTAGAATTAAAAATTAGGAATTGCGGAGAAGAGCTGAAGGGAATAGCCATTTGAAGCGCGATTTACGAAGTACTAAGTTAAGAATGAGCAAAGCATGCAGAATGGAAGATTTAAAATTGAAGATGTGCAAAGAAGAAAAGAAGAATTATCGGCAGGTTTTCGCTGCCGAGAATGAAAGGTCGGTTTGAAGTCCGAATGCCCTTTTAGTTAAGTATTCAATGATAATTTGTTTAGGGCATTTGAACTCCAAACTCTTTGCTTTCATGTAAATTCCGAATTCTTGCTTTCAAAGGCGATATTACTCATACGTGTTTATAAAAAAGACACCGGCTTTTCAGTCGGTGCCTTTGTATTTTAATTGTCTTATTTAGCCGTTGGGAGAGCGATTACTCTGAAGAACTTCAGATTGTCCACAGGAGTTTGTTTCCAGGTTACTACACCTGCATCTTCTGCAAATGTCCCGTTGGTTGTGACATCCAAGAACAGTTCAGTATTAAATGGATCGTTGGATGCTTCCACACGATAAGAAATAGCACCGACAATACTATTCCAGGTTAGGATGACATCAATTCCATCGGTGGTGATGGTAATCTCTGGTTTATCTAACGTTGTTGAAGCTCCTGTATGTGAACCGATATATGTGAAAGTATCCACATCATATACAGTCCATTCAGAATTTACAGTTGTTGTACCGGCTGATGCAGTCCAATCCAGGTTTCCGTGAATTGTTTCTGATTTACGGACAAGAGTATGATCTTTTGTTGCGGTTGTAACTCCTGCTACATTCCACCCAGCTCCAGGTACGCCTGCGCCAAGTCCAGGTATTCCGACAACATCAATTAACAGCGTATCTGAAGGTGTTATTTTTTTAAATAAACCAACAGCATCATTTCCGTTGAAATTGAATGTAATCAAAGAGACATCTGCAACAGCCAAAATAGCTGCATTTGCAGTTGAATGCGATATTACAATCACATCATTTGCTGCTAATGTGCCTGTTAAAGCTACTGTTGTTGACCAGGTTGCTCCATTAAAGGCTTCTTTAACTACATATTGGGTCAAATCAATAGTTGAACTTGTCGGATTATAGATTTCAATCGCTTTGTTATTGCTTGATCCTTCAATATATTCAGAAATGAAAAGTTCAGGTGTTGTTATTACAGCAGTTGTTACAACTGTGATTGTATCTGAATTTGCACTTGTTCCAACAGTGTTGACAGCACGCACTCTATAATAGTAAGTCGTTGCAGCAGTAAGTCCTGACACTGCTTGTGTAAGACCAGCTACAGTCAGATCATTGAAGCCTGTTACGAAAGAAGCGAATGTAAGAGATGTAGAAACATCCAAACGATAGCTAGTTGCCGTTGCAGAGGCAGCCCAATTTGCTGTGAATCCTGTGGTACCGATACTTGTTGCAGCAGAGGCGACCGGAGCAGCAGGAGCGACTGGTGTCGTGCCTGTAATAACAGTAATTGTATTAGAATTCGCACTGGTTCCATTGGCATCAACAGCACGGACTCTATAATAATAGGTTGTAGTTTCAGATAAACCAGTGACAGATTGTGATAATCCAGCTACTGTCAAATCTGAATAACCAGTTACTAATGTAAGGAATGTGTTGACAGTGGAAACATCCAGGCGATAGCTTGTTGCTGTTGCGACAGCATTCCACTTCGCTGTGAAGCTTGTTGTCAGTGTATCGGTGGCAGCGATTGCTACTGGTGCTGTTGGTGGAATTGTAGGCACATTATGCAATCCCAGACCTGATATTGTATCAATTGGATAGACAATCCATTCTGAACTTGATGAATCCGTTCCAGCAGAGGTAGTCCAATTTGTATTTCCTTTAGTAATGCTTAGTTTGCGGATTAATGTATGGTTTGCAGTTGCTGTTGTAACACCTGCAACGTTCCAGCCTGTTGCTGTTACTGTATCAGGAAAACCTACAACATCGATCAGTACAGGAGTTATACCTTTAAACAGACCAACAGCATCATTACCATTAAAAGTTAGGGCACCTGATGTTAAGTTTGCTAAGGCAAGAATAGCTGAACTGGCTTGATTATGTGAAATCACATATACACCACCAGCAGCCAATGTACCAGTGGGAGAAATACTTGTGGTATTCCAGCCTTCCCCATTTGGTGCAAGCTTCACTTTATATTGTGTCAAATCAATACTGGAAGCAGTTGGGTTGTATAATTCAACTGCCTTATTATTGCTGTTACCTTCCAAGTATTCAGAAATGAAAAGGTCGCTTGTTGAAGTAGTATTTGTCAGGACAGTGATTGTGTTTGAATTATCGCTTGGACCAATAGCATTAACTGCACGAACACGATAGTAATAATTTGTGTTTTCAGCAAGACCTGTAACAGCCTGGGTGAGACCAGCCACAGTGAGGTCATTATAACCAGTTACAAATGTTCCGAAAGTATCGGAAGTAGATACATCCAAGCGATATCCTGTTGCCTCTGTAACAGTGCCCCAGTTAGCAGTGAAGCCTGATGTTGTAATAGAAGTACCAGCAGTTGCCACAGGAGCAGCGGGTGGAGTTGGAATGACTTCACCGGACGTTACTTCGACATCGTCGAAATACAAACTTCCACCACTACGTACAGTCATATACCAACGGAGGTAGTAGCTACCTGTCAGATTCAGGGCGACAGTTTTCTGCGTATATGTACTGGTTATCGTTCCTGCATCAGTTGGAGTAGCCACATATGTGGTAATGTTTGACCAGCTAGCAGAATCTGCAGTGGTAGCTTGAATTGTAATTGTATAGTTTGCACTGGCAGCGGAAGTCCGTCCCCAGAATGTCAGTTGAGTAGGATTGGTTAATAATGGAGTCCTCACCCAGCCATTGACTTTATTGGTACCGGCATAATTGGTTCCGGCATGAGCATTTCCTGAAGTGCTTTGAATATATGCACCTGCAGCAGAGATTGCCCAACCTGTAGGAGGCGTCGTAGCACCTTCAAAGCCAGCGGTTAGGATGACTGTGCCGGAGCTACCTGTCGTAATCGCTGTAATTACATTAGAATCGAGACTTGTTCCAGCAGCATTTACTGCACGGACCCGATAATAATATGTCGTGGAAGCAGTTAATCCACTAACAGCTTGAGTAAGTCCACTTACTGTTAAATTCTGGTAGCCTGTCACATAAGAAGCAAAGACATCAGACGTGGAAACATCCAAACGATAGCTTGTGGCAGTTGCAGAGGCATTCCAGTTGGCAGTGAAACCAGTCGTTGCAAGATCTGTAGCAGTAGTTGCAACTGGAGCTGCTGGTGCTACAGGAGCCGTTTCAGTAAGTGCAGAAATCACATTTGAATTCGCACTAGTACCATCTGCATTCACAGCACGCACACGATAATAATAAGTTGTGGCAGCAGTCAAACCACTAACGGCTTGAGTAAGACCACTTACTGTCAAATCAGAATAACCTGTTACATAAGAAGCAAATACATCGGAAGTGGAGACGTCCAGACGATAGCTTGTTGCTGTCGCAGATGCATTCCAGTTGGCAGTGAAGCCTGATGTTGTAATAGAAGTACCAGCAGTTGCTACAGGAGCTGCGGGAGGAGTTGGTGTGACGGCACCGGAAGTAACTTCCACATCGTCGAAATACAAACTTCCACCACTGCGTACAGTCATATACCAACGGAGGTAGTAGCTACCTGTCAGATTCAAAGCGACAGTTTTCTGGGTATATGTACTGGTTACCGTTCCAGCATCTGTTGGAGTAGCTACAAATGTCGTGATATTTGACCAGCTAGCAGAATCTGCAGTGGCTGCCTGAATTGTAATTGTATAGTTTGCACTTGCTGCGGAAGTTCGTCCCCAGAATGTCAGTTGAGTAGGATTGGTTAATAATGGAGTCCTCACCCAGCCATTGACTTTATTGGTACCGGCATAATTGGTTCCGGCATGTGCATTTGTTGAATTGCTTTGAATATATGCACCTGCAGCAGAGATTGCCCAACCTGTAGGAGGCGTAGTAGCACCTTCAAAGCCAGCGGTTAGGATGACTGTGCCGGAGCTACCTGTCGTAATCGCTGTAATTACATTAGAATCGAGACTTGTTCCAGCAGCATTTACTGCACGAGCACGATAATAATATGTCGTGGAAGCAGTTAATCCACTAACAGCCTGAGTAAGTCCACTTACTGTTAAATTTTGGTAACCTGTCACATAAGAAGCAAATACATCGGAAGTAGAAACATCCAAACGATAGCTTGTGGCAGTTGCAGAGGCATTCCAGTTGGCAGTGAAACCAGTCGTTGCAAGATCTGTAGCAGTAGTTGCAACTGGAGCTGCTGGAGCAACAGGAGCCGTTTCAGTAAGTGCAGAAATCACATTTGAATTCGCACTAGTACCATCTGCATTCACAGCACGCACACGATAATAATAAGTTGTGGCAGCAGTCAAACCACTAACGGCTTGAGTAAGACCACTTACTGTCAAATCAGAATAACCTGTTACATAAGAAGCAAATACATCGGAAGTGGAGACGTCCAGACGATAGCTTGTTGCTGTCGCAGATGCATTCCAGTTGGCAGTGAAGCCTGATGTTGTAATAGAAGTACCAGCAGTTGCTACAGGAGCTGCGGGAGGAGTTGGTGTGACGGCACCGGAAGTAACTTCCACATCGTCGAAATACAAACTTCCACCACTGCGTACAGTCATATACCAACGGAGGTAGTAGCTACCTGTCAGATTCAAAGCGACAGTTTTCTGGGTATATGTACTGGTTACCGTTCCAGCATCTGTTGGAGTAGCTACAAATGTCGTGATATTTGACCAGCTAGCAGAATCTGCAGTGGCTGCCTGAATTGTAATTGTATAGTTTGCACTTGCTGCGGAAGTTCGTCCCCAGAATGTCAGTTGAGTAGGATTGGTTAATAATGGAGTCCTCACCCAGCCATTGACTTTATTGGTACCGGCATAATTGGTTCCGGCATGTGCATTTGTTGAATTGCTTTGAATATATGCACCTGCAGCAGAGATTGCCCAACCTGTAGGAGGCGTAGTAGCACCTTCAAAGCCAGCGGTTAAGATAACTGTGCCTGTTCCTGTACCTGTTGTCAGAGTTGTGATTGTGCTGGAACTGGTACCTCCGGTTTCATTATAGAAAGAGCGAACTCTGTAGTAATATGTGGTTCCAGCAGATAGTCCAGTCAGGGCAACACTGGTTCCAGTAACTTGCAGGGCATCATAACCAGTCACAAATGTTGAGAAGTCACTACTCGTAGATAAATCAAATTCATAGGTAGTGATTCCTGACGCTGCTGACCAATTGGCTGTAAAACCTGTATCTGAGATAGAGGTAGCGGCTGATGCAGTGACATTCGGTATATCATTATCCAGGATAGTTAAATTATACGAATCGTATGCACCAGCAGTAGCGCTGGTTCCGCCACTTATACTGGCAAGTGAGAAAACGAGAGTTTCATCGCCTTCTAATACAGCATCATCGGTAACAGTCACGGTGATTGTCTGATTTGCAGAGCTTCCTGCCGGGAAAGTTATCGTTTGAGTTGTATAACTATTTACATCAGAAGCAGTGCCATCAGTTAATTGAATCTGGGCAGTTGTCGCCGTTGTTGCACTTGGATTCAAGATACCGACGGTTAATGTTACCGTACCTGCATTTTCATTTACAGAAGCACTTGCAGGACTGAATTGAATTGTAGTATTGGCAGTGGAACCACCCCAGATGGATGTTACATATTCTGGATGATCAACAAATGGATTACGATTTCCTAGAAAAGAATAAATACTTGCATTACGTGCCAATTCCTTGGCATCTACAGGGTCTGAACTATTCCAGGTAATCATTGTGGGAAGCATATCCACACTGCTGATGCTAAGACTCATGTTATAGCGAACAGAAAAATAAAGCAGAGCACGGGCTAAATCACCTTTTTGCTGGTCTGCCGGTTCAAAGACGATTTTACCTGAAGCATTGGTTCCCTTTTTACTGACATAACCGTTATAGGAAGGGAATGTATTGCTTACAGTAGTAACGACGTCGAAAGGATAGTTTCCGCGAGTTGAATTCACAGTTGAATTCGTGGGGAAAAGATGATGTATGTCAGCTTTTTTCTTTGAAGCATCTGTAGTACCAAACCAGCTCTGGGCAAATGTATGCTCTGTATTTGGATTAGATGCTCCATCATAACTTGAGCTAATTGTGTAGTCCTGTCCTGTGTAAACACAACGCACCACACCGGCAACATTATCCGCAGTTTGGAACATATAGAGTTTTGCTCCATCATAATTGGAGTATGTGTTGGTGGCAATCAGGTTATGAAGCCCAGTTTTCAGCGCATCTCCTGTGAGACCGGTAACGGGATCATAGTAACCGCTATAAGGGTCTGAAGCAGATGTAGTAACTGTAATTGTACCAGAATTTCCACTTGTTCCAGCAGTATTGTATGCACGTACACGATAATAGTAGTTTGTGCTGACAGCTAAGCCAGTAACAGCTTGATAAAGTCCTGTTACTGTCAAATTATTATAACCTGTTACAAAAGTGGTAAATGTATTGGAAGTAGAAACATCCAAACGATAGGATGTTGCGCCTGAAACAGTAGTCCAATTGGCAGTAAAGCCCGAAGAAGTGATGCTGGTTGCAGCAGTGGCAGTAGGAGCATCAGGAATAACGACACCGCTTGAAGTAACAGCTGTAATAATACTTGAATTACTACTCGTACCATATGTATTATTAGCACGTACACGATAATAGTAGGTTGTTGCAGCAGTTAAGCCACTCACAGCTTGAGTAAGACCGCTGACAGTCAAATCATTGTACCCGGTAACAAAGGTGCCAAATGTATTGGACGTAGATACGTCCAAACGATAGCTGGTAGCTCCAGAAGAAGCATCCCAATTCGCTGTAAAACCAGTTGATGTAAGTGACGTTGCACTCGTAGCATTCGGAGCATCTGGAGCTGTACCAGAAGCATAATCAGTGATAATGATGTCATGAACATAGACCGCTGCACTTGGAGTAGATAAGCGAATTCTGGCTGCTGAAGTTGTGTTCAGATTATATGTGAAAGTTGTACCAGTAGTACCGATTGTAAATGTTGTCAAATCAGTCCAGGTGCTGCCAACGTATTGTTGAAGTTTTAAGGTTCTTCCGGCACCACCTGCGTGGATACGAAATTCTATCGTTCCGATGGATGCAAGTGAGGGTATTTCCAGAATTCCATTGGTTGCCTGCATTTGTACATAACCAACGGAACCAGTACCGTTTGCCGCACCAGTAGGTGCAACAATGCAAGCCGTCATACTCACGGTACCAGCAGTAATTGTCTGTGTGTAGGCACCATAGGATGCGTGGGATGTCCACGTGGAAATATTCTCATTCACCAGGTTTGCTGCTGATAAAGCACCAATACTGAGTGTGAGAATCAGTGTTATGAATAACACAATATTTTTCATACAAATCTCCTTGTTCGATTTAATACTAAGCCTGATAAGCGTATGTTTTGTTGTATCTATTGACTCTTTGCCTTTCATTTCATTTCTTTTGCTGATTAATAAACAAAAACTTTGACCAAGTAAACATATACAAAATATTCAGGTTAAAGTGGGTAAACGATTAAAATTATAGAAAGTCTGTCAATGGATATCCAAAAAAAATACAGAAATAAGGCTATTTCTGTATTTTGCATCAGAGATTTGTCATTATTTGAAAAACAGGAAGTAAATCATCAATGCCAAAATCAAGTCAAATTGAAGAATTAGAAAGTTATTTCATTAAAACGACTTTCTGTGTAGAACTATACTTCCCGGCAATCATGTGATAGAAATAGACACCACTGCCAGCTTCCTTTCCAGTTTCATCTTTACCATTCCAAATAAGATTATGGCTCCCTTCATTCCAATTTTTGGAAGTGAGTGTTTGTATTTTACGCCCTTTGATATCATAAATAGCGATATTCACAAAACACGGAGTTTTCAAAGTAAATGAGATATTGGTTTCTGGATTGAATGGATTCGGGTAAGCTGGATTTAGCTTAGTAAACATAGGTATTACAGGTGGAATATTTGGATTATCCTGTTCATGAACTTGTATCATTACTGGTCCAGTGAAAGAGCTTATACCACCGAAATCGATATTCTCCAGCCAGTAATAGTAAGTATGAGGCGCTTCAACGCTGGGATCAGAGAAAGTATATGTGTGTAGTGTTGATGTATTTGTTCCAGGGATAATACTAGAATTTACGTACATACCATCTGATATATTCGATCCATCAGTACGAAGAATATTGAATCCCAGGTTGTTCGTCTCAGATTCAGTCGTCCATTGCAAGTTTACCAGTAATTGGGAAGTGGAAGATACTGCCGTGAAGGACGAAAGCTCAACGGGCAGTTCACTTGAGACATCATTTAATGTTCCCAAGGTATAGAAGCCATTATTAGTCACCGAAGTAAGAGGATTAACAGTGAAGGAAATCACTCTGCCAACGATAGTGGGAGAACCTGTCACAATTGAATAATTGTCTTTTGTGTCATTTCTGAATAACAGACGGTAATCACTGCCACCAGGCGTGAATGAAGGCAGTCCCAAGTTATCAAGATTAAAGCTGAAAATGGTATTCAAAGATCCAGAAAATTCCATAAACCACTCTCGATGCAATCTAAGAAAGTGGGGATAACTTACTATGCTCGGATTGCTTGCAGCCGTTGTTCCTGTTCCTATATCATGTCCTGCACGAATTCTGGCAAAAGCACTGATGTAAGTACCTTTAATCGTTAAGCCATCGGTTGCTTGTGTTACTGAACCAGCACCTGGCAAAGAGATTTCAATCATATCAGTGTAATGCTCTGGGCTGGTTGTATTAGCTAACGTCAACGCATATTTAGTTGAAAGATAATTCTCAACCGTTTTGCGTTCGGTATCGGATAAATAGCGATTATAAATAATGAATTCCGTTACCCAGCCGTTGAAATGAGAGTGAGTGGTTGTACCACCATAATACTTCCCAATCGCTGATCCAGTCCATTCTGCCAAATGAGCAAGCCTGCCGGAAGTAGCAGTATTCATATTTAATCCACGTAATCCACCGTTGATATATGTATCATTCCCGAGAGTATTGGAATGTCTGAGTGATACGATAATAGGTGCTTCTCCACTGACATAGTTATTCATTCTCATGTCATAGTCATTTGTGTATTGAGCATGGGTGAACGTATTATTTGTACGCCAGCCAATATGCATATTCTTTTGCTGAATCGGGTTTGAACCGCCTAAAAAAAAGTTAAAGATAGCATTTGAAGAACGTTTCACAACTGCAATGATAGTGTAATTGGTATTTACTACAAGATTGCCATCAAAGTTTAGATAGCTTGTTGAACCATTGAAAACAACAGCAGGCTTACCACTGATGAGGTTTGTTTTATATATAGGTCTACACGACAAAGTATCTTGGAGAGCATGTTTGGCATTTCCACTTAGATCAGTCCAACTGCTAACTGCTGTCCCATCTGCTAAACCTAGTGAATTAGCATCCAGCCACATTGTTAAACCGCTACTGACATTACCAGGTCCGACAGCAAATAATGCTGAGAGGTTGAAAGCAATCAGGATAAGTATTAGATTTTTTTTCTTCAATATATCTGACTCCAGTATTAAACATTAATAATTTCATAGAGGAAAGTTAATTAATTCACAGCTTTCGCTCATAAATGTTTTCCATATATCTTATTTAGATTCACGAACTTTTTTGGTTACATATATGTCAAGGACAAAGTACTATATTTACCTGTAAAACAAAAATACGGAACTGCATGACCCAATGTACAATACAAATAAGGTACTAATACCTATTATATTCAAAATTGTTATTATACACAAATCCCATTCTGCGAATTATCGACTCATTATTTTGTCTCAGAAATTGCAATTACATGATAGAATTTCATCATTTCAGATAATGTAGTTGTCCAAGTAAAAGACCCTTCAGTTTCATTAAAAATGCCATCGGAACTGACGTCACTATATGTCCCATTCGGCATATCCGCCGCTTCCACTCGATATGTTACAGGAGTTTGGGGAATTGCATGCCATGATAGCACAATAGAATCTGAATCTATCGTAATTTGCATTTCCGGTGTTTGTATATTTTGGTTTGAACCAATATGAGAGCCAAGATAGGTTGCTGTATCAATAGGATAGACAACCCATTCAGAATTAGCTGTATTTGTACCTGCAGAAACAGACCAGTTAGTATCTCCAAAATTTATTGTAGAATGCCGTATGAGTGTATGATCTTTTGTTGCAGCTAAGGTTCCAGCAACATTCCAGTCTGTTGATGGATCAGAACCCGGTACACCAATAACATCGATTAGTGCTCCGTTCTTCTCTAATCCAACAGCATCATTACCATTATAGATAAGTGCAGAACTAGCTAGATTTGTTTTAGCAAGAATATCAGCATTTGCTGATGAATTGGAAATAACATAAGTTGAATTTGAAGCAAGAGTTCCACTTAAAGCTATTGATGAAGTATTCCAGGCACTTCCATTCATCGCTTGTTTGATTGAATATATCGATAGATCAATCGTCGATGTTGTTGGATTATAAAGCTCTATTGCCTTGTTATTGCTGCTTCCTTCCAAATACTCAGATATGAACAGATCACTTGCACTCGAGAGTACAGGAGTCTGTACTATTATCACATTGGAATTGAGACTCGCACCAGCTACATTCACTGCACGAACACGATAATAGTAGGTTGTATTAGGTGTCAATCCCGTCACCGCTTGTGTAAGACTAGATACTGTCAAATCCTGGTATCCGGACAAATAGCTGTCAAATAGATTAGACAGCGAAACATCAAAACGATAGGAAAGAGCTGTTGATACAGAATTCCACTTAGCGGTAAAATTATAGCTGGATAGATCAGCATATACAATCGCAACCGGTGCCACCGGTAATGACAATGTTGTAGAAGTGATAACATTTGAACTGGTTCCGCTTGTTTCATTGAAGAATGCATTGACTCGATAATAATAAGTCACACCAGGAGTTAATCCATTCAATACGAGACCTGTACTATCAACTTGCAAGGCTTCATAACCTGTTATATAGGTTGAAAAGTCATTACTTGCTGATAAATCGAATTCATAGACTGTTATTCCTGAAGCTGCTTGCCAGTTTGCAGTAAAGCCGGTTGTTGAGATATTTGTAGCTGTTAGTGCGGTCACTGTTGGAATATCGTTGTCAATAATGGTCAGGTTGTAAGAATTATTAGTACCAGCCATGGCACTTGTGCCACCTGTGATACTGCTGAGAGTAAATACAAGCGTTTCATTTCCTTCAATGACAGCATCATCAGTCACATTCGCTGTGATTGTTCTACTAGCTGAACTACCAGCGGGAAATGTCACGGTTTGTGTTGTATAATTATTAACATCTGAGGCAAGACCATCTGTCAAAACAATTTGGGCACTTGTAGCAGCGGATGCACTTGGATTTTCGATAGTAACGGTTAATGTTACAGCACCCGTGTTTTCATTGACAGTAGAACTTGCAGGATTGAATTGAATAATTGTATTCGTGACTGTACCTCCCCATATGGAGGATACATATTCCGGGTGATCTACAAATGGATTGCGATTATGCATAAAAGTATAAATACTTGCATTTCGATTTGTTTCTTTAGTATCCGGCGGATCAAAGCTATTCCAGGCTATCATTGTAGGAAGCATATCTACACCACTTATACTTAGACTCATACTGTAACGAACAGAAAAATACAGGAGTGCCCTTGCAAGATCACCCTTATGCTGATCGGCTGGTTCAAAAACTGTCTGTCCACCTGCATTTCTACCCAATTTACTCACATATCCATTGTAGGAAGCAAAAGTATTCGTCACGGTTGTTACTACATCGAAAGGATAATTTCCTCTTGTGGAATTGACAGTGGCATCAGTGGGGAATAGATGATGAATATCGGCTTTCTTGATACTTGCATCCGTGGTTCCAAACCAGCTTTGGGCAAAAGTATGTTCCGTGTTGGGATTGGTTGCACCATCATACGAGGAATTAATCGTAAAGTCCTGCCCTGTATAAACACAACGGACAGTACCACTAACATTATCGGCGGTCTGATACAGGTACAGTTTAGATCCGCTGTAATCATTATTTGTATTGCTATCAATCAGGTTGTGAAGTCCATCCTTTAGCGCCGTACCTGTTAATCCGGCAACTGGGTCATAATAACCACTATACGGATCCGAAGCAGAGGTTGTTACAGTAATTGTGCCTGAATTACTGCTTGTTCCACTTGTGTTCACGGCTCGGACTCGATAGTAATAATTTGTGGAAACACTCAGTCCGGAAACTGATTGGTTAGTGGAAGTCACAGTCAGATCGTTGTAACCTGCTACATAACTAGAGAATGAGATATTGGGTGAAACATCGAGTCTGTAGGAATTCGCTCCTGAAACAGCACTCCAGTTAGCTACACAGCTTGTGCCTGTGATAGAGCTTGCAGCTAGTGCTGTGGGTGGGGAAGGCGGAGCACCTCCACTGGTCGTGAAATCGATTTCTGCACCATAAGCTGTATCAACACTGTTGGTTGCATAAGCCCTAACATGGTAAGTAGTTCCTAACGTTAGTCCGGTGATTTCACTTGTGAAAGAACCGGAACCTGATCCGTCACTTGTATGACTGCCTGAAAGAATTGGTGTACCGGTTGTATTCCAGCAAACACCTCTTGCAGATACAGCAGCTCCTCCATCAGAAGTAATACTCCCTCCTGAGGAAGCCGAGATATTGGTAATAGCTGTAATGGCAACTGTCGAAAGAGTTGGGGGTGTAATAGCACCATCTGTCTGGGTAAGGAGGAAATTATCTAAATAAAATCGATTATTAGCAGCTACTTTTGCTGTTATCTTAATTTTTGAAGAAGCTGTTCCACCAGTAATATTCACTGTCATGGTCGTCAAGGTTGTCGGGACAGCAATATCGCTTCCCACCTGCGTAAATGTTGTACCCGTTGGTGCAAAAAGTACTTGGATATATTTACCGGTATCAGAAGCCCAACACATGGTATCAAATTGAAGTGTTGCAACTCCTGAATTGGCAGAGAGATTTACGGTCTTAGTTACTACATATCCTAAAGCGCTTGAAGAGCCTATCTTTGCTTCACCGACAGTCTCAACATAGATCTTCGAACCTGTCCAACCTGTTGTTTGGAATTTGGCATCCATTGTTGTTTGAGATGTTGAAATATCTGTTCCTGCATTTGCAGGAGTAAACCCACTAAAATTTTCACTTAATACAGTTGTTATACCTACTAATTGAATGGATAATAGCAATAGGAATAACAAGCTTCCACATGTCTTCATTAGTTTCATTTTCTGCTCCTATATAACCGGATATTCCGGTTTTCAATTCATGAACATTGTCTTAGTTATGATTGATTTATCTTTCGTCTTCATTTGAATTAAATAAATACCTGAACCAACTGTCTTCCCTGTGACATCCTTACCATCCCAAGATGTATCTAATTTGCCTTTGGTAACGAGACCTGAATGCAAGTTACGCACTTTCTGCCCTCTAATATTGTAGACATCTATTTGCACATTCCCTGTTTTGGAAGTGTTGACAGTTATGTTGAGAGTTCGATAGAAGGGATTTGGATATGTTTTAACTGAAATTACAGGAGCAACCCCAGGATTGTCCTGATTCATTGTAGATGTATCTAAATCAAAATAATCAAACATGATCGTATGCAGCATATCGTTAATACTCGGATTCTCTCCAGTGAGACCATTCAATTCAAAGGCAGATGCTATCGTTTTATAAGTATCTGTTTGGTGATAAATGCCGATGATATCAGAGTTCTCTGCAATAGCTGTTTTGAAAATTGGAAGATCATCTTCCTGGGACATAAATGGCTTATTCATCAAATTGTAGCCTGTGTAATTCCAAACATGACCGGAGGCAAGATCAAATCCATAAATACTCTGAATATTTGCTAAATGTGAGAAGGGAGCAATTGCCATAAATTTATCGATAAACGCATTCTCCATATCTCCTGAGAACTGATCACCTTCCAGGTACACTTTACCACCGGCATCGAGATAATCTGACAATAATTGGCTTTCTTCCGGGTGATTGGAGAAGTAATATGTGTTTTCTGCAAAACCCGAAAGAATAAAGATCGCTTTAAAGTTATTTAAGTATGAATAGTCAGGTATGAGTTTATCCGTATAGATGACATTCATTTCACTCACAGATCGAATCGCTTGGATAAGATTTGAAGAGTGGGCATTCAAAGCCGGTTCCCAAACCAATACTTCTCCATCATTTGTAATAAAATCACTTTGATAGCCAATTGCAGGATCACCGAATAAAAGGTATGTATAGATATTCTGCAACTCAGGCCAGATAATGCCGTCAGAATCAACAGGATCACCAAATAGAAAATAATTGCTATACAGAAAATTCATATTACCCAGCGATTGCCCAATAGTCTGGTGAAAATTGACATAATTCTCAAGAAAATAGTAATTATAGGAGTTTAGACCACCCCAACCGGGATTCTTCCAACCAATCTTTCCCCAGCCTGTTCGAGTGGCTGCAATAGCAGCAACGGCTTTCTTTTGGAGTATTGTTTCACCTAATGAGATACCTTCCATATCGAGCATACCATTATTACAAGAGGCGCAAAAATAGACGGAACCATCCTGGTTTGCCAGATTATCGAAAGTAGTTAAATTAACCAATCCATGCCATTCTGTTTCGCTATTTTGCGGAATACTATCAAGATTCGTATCCTCAACCCATAGTTTACGAGAAGATGACACACTACTTCCATGTGCTGCCCAGTCGACAATACCATAACTGTTTGTATTTAATAGATTTGTTAACTCGTCCTGATTTAATGGGTAATCCGAAGGCATTGAAGTAACTAATCCTTCCTGCTCATACATTGTCGTAACATCATTACTGTTAAAAATATGAGTCTTCGCAAATTCACCCCAAATATCGTTATTTGTCATTAGCCATGGGTTGCCGTTCTCTTGAGCATAATTCAGGATCGCTCCGGGAATAAGTACATGGTTTTTCCAATCTGCGGTTGTGTTTTCGAAGGCTATGATACGTGCTTCGACCTGGTTCACTCTTGTTGAATCATTAAAGGGAATTCTACCCACATACAGCTCAGGAGTGAAGTCAATACCGTAATCCTCATCTCCATTTCCCATCGAATATTCCCCTAAGATTCCATCATTATCGGTATCAAAATCAGAACTGAGATCGGAATAATAAAAATCAGAAGGAACCAAAACCGTGCTATTAGGTTCAGGTCCCAAATATTGAATTGGTATTGTATCCACGTCTCCCACAAGTAGAAGGTATGTGAAAGGAGAGGTTATATAAAGACTAACAAGGTAATTTCGTACTTTTTCTGCGTCATTAAAACCTTGTTGAGTTGCCCGGATGGAATCAACCGATACCATCTGAACCTGCATTCCCTGTTGCTGGTGAAATTGTATTAAAGGCAGCAATGCAGGGAATAGGGTTTGCTTAGTAATTATTAAATAATCAAAATTGCGTAGTCCTGTATCGTGATAATTCAGACGCAAGGCTTCAGGATTAAGAAACTGACCTTCATTCCCATTAATGGATGGAGGAATCCTATTACTGGCAGTTTTCCCATTGAACGTATAATTTACATCAATTGAGAGATCAGTTATATTTTCCAAGGTACAAGCATTCTCATTGAAGGTATAAGGTAACACATCAAACCTGGCAAATGCTACATCTCCCCAATGACCAACCCCGACATATTTTATATGTTCTTTCTCGTGATTGTCATAATTCGATGATAGGTATTTTTTATCACCATAGAAAGGAGGGTTCTTTTCAGGAAATTTCGGTGAATTCATAGTCTCTTTTGAATAATTTGCCTTCCAACTGATATTAACTGCATTAGGAGGTAGAATTATATTCACTCTCTTATGAGGTAACCGATAGCTGCCTGGAGCAGTTAAGGTACCGTATCCTTCCATGTTTATGGACACACTGTTAACGTTATTCTCTATTTGGATATCATTTATCTTCATCAGGACAGTCGTTGTTTCTGACCAGGCTATAGAAGTAAAGACAGTTATAATGAGATACACTACAAACTTCTTCAATTTTTGCGCTCCTTTCTGGTCATATATGTGTATGACCTTATCTAATAATACGATGCAAGAAAATGACCATCTTTGAAAATAATATGAAAATCATGCTTGACATCATCATAAGTATTATCAAATTAACGAAGAAGTAATTGCTCTTTCATGAATTGTATACCTAAAAGGAAAACCCGGTAGTGAAGAAAGTTAAGATAAAAAACAATATTGTCCAATCAATCAGGCAATCGATACATAGAAATAGAATCAAGAATTTCCATCCCAAAATCTCTCTGTATATTGAAAAACAGAACTATATCATTAAAACTGCGGAAAATACTGATGAACTGCAAAAAGCTCTTAGATTGCGGCATGATGTGTTTATTGAGGAGATTTTGCATAAAAAGAAATTACTGAAAACAGATATAGACAGATTTGATAAAAAATGTGACCATCTTATTATCATTGATAAACAAACCAACCAGATTATCGGAACATATCGTCTGAATTCTTCCCTATATACGAAGAAATTTTACTCAGCAACAGAATTTCATATGAAGCATATCCAAAAACTGCCTGGCAATAAATTAGAACTTGGTCGAGCATGTGTTCATAAGGATTATCGAAATGGCATTACCATTTCTTTACTGTGGGAAGGTATCATGGCATATCTATTAAAAAGCGATACAAAATATATGTTTGGATGCTCCAGTGTCAAGACTATGGATAGAGACAAAATACTGGGTATGATCCATTATTTTAAAGAAAAAGGGCATATGTCTGATTATACGAAAATCAGTCCTCGCGGTAAGTTTAAAATTCACGGAATCAAGAAATCCATCAAACTCAATAATTATGATAATCCTGAACAAGATATTAAGGCTAAAGAAATGGTTCCCTCTTTATTAAATTCATATCTGAAAGCCGGAGCAAAGATATGCGGAATACCTGCTTTGGATAGAAGTTTCCGTTGTGTTGATTTCCTGACACTTCTTGACGTGGAACAACTCAAACGATCTTATGATCGAAAATCGGAACGATGACCTATTTTCTTAAACTGATAGCTGCTATATTCGAAATTATTAAATTCACATGTCGTGCCCTGACTATCAATTTATCTACTCATAATGCCCATAAAAAACATATTCTCTTGATGCAAAATACTTCCCGAACAGGAAAAGCATTAGTTCGGATCATTGGGTTTAAACTGCACATAATCAACCCTGGAATCATATCCAATTTCTCAAAACATAATCATTTATTCGTTGCTAACCATGTTTCCTATATGGATATTCCAATCTTAGCATCTATTTATCCGATGATCTTCATTACTTCCACGGATATGGGTAAAACTCCATTTTTGGGTCAGATCACACAGTTGGGTGGTAGTTTATATACCAATCGAACTCGTATCGCTACATTAAAGAATGAAGTGAGTAAAATTACGGCAGCATTACAGGATGGATTGGATCTTTCTCTTTTTCCCGAAGGAACAAGCTTTAACGGAGAGACTATCTATCCATTTAAGAAATCTTTGTTTGAAGTAGCAATACGCTCTAAAACACCAATTCAACCTATATGCATTAAATATCTATCAATAGATGGAAAAACATTTGGATTAGCAAATCGAGACCAAGTATGCTGGTATGGTGATATGGCATTTGTTCCTCATTTCCCGAATATGCTGAAACTCAAGGAAATCAAAGTTGAGATTACATTATTGGATGAAATACCTATTGAAGAAGGTATGGATAGACAAATTCTGAGTGAAATGACTTATCAGAAAATCATGGATGTGTTTAAGACTTATCCGTCACTCGTCTGAAGTTTGAACTTCCCCCTGTAATCTGAACCTAGTGCCCAACACCTTCTGCCATTACCACAGTCCCTTTTTATAATTAAACGTCGAACTGTTCTTCCACTTCAATCCTTGCTGATAGGAATCTACAATCTCACTTAATTCGTCTTTATTTGGTTCCATAAATGAAAGATCGATCAGGAAACGCGAATATCCATATTCTTCTATCTTATTACGATATTGGAAAACCGAAACTGCTTCCTGGGGGATCACAAATGTCCAGCCTTTTCGCGTAAGAACCTGGTATTGTCTATCCGCATCTGAGAATTTCTGTTTCAAATGCACAGGTTGACGGGAATAGAATAACTGAGGATGGAAGAATAATGGTACAATACCGCCTTTGTTTCGATAATGCATCAAATTAGGTATGTCATTCTCAAGCGGATAGATAAACCCTTTCACATCTTGGTCAGCGTAGAAATTGATGGCAGCATCATTCATGCAATATACCCATTCATTCGCCATGATATCCAGCTTACTAAGTTCAGAAAATAGCAGCATTTGGGAAATATGACTAATCAGGAATTTACGATAACCGTCGTTAACAAGTGCTTGTAATTGGCTTTTTATACTATGAAGAGCTTTCTCTTGGATAAAACGTGGCAATTCAATCCTAGTTTGATTTTTCGAGTAACAGCTTGGAATGTTGGCATCTTCCAATATGGAAAGGGGTACGAATATTTCTTCGCAATTAATTGTCTGCAAATAATCAAACCAGTCTTTATCATCGATTCGGAAATACAAACCTTGCTTTGTAATGAAATTACGTATTTTGCACATCTGTTCCATTACTTGCCGAAACTGCGGTGAGAGAGGTTTCAGATGAATTGGTTTACGATACGGTATCTTCAGTTTTGGTTTAAAAGAGCTTTTATCGGTCAGGAAGACAGTATTTCCAACTGAGTATTTACCTTCCGGAATAGGCAATGAGACAATTTCTTCCGATTTCGCTATTTCTACTTTTTTCCCATCCACTTCCATCATTGATGCTGGAAATGAAGGTCTATCTTCTCCAGATGAAGGAAGAATACGCAATGTATCTCCTGGATGAATAGATTGAGACAGTTTGAATGAAATTTTATCTTTTGATAGCTCTGCTACATAACCAATGGGCAGTCCTGTGAAGGGAAATTCAGCTATGTTATTTGCGAGAGGGCTTTGCATAAAATAGGCAGTTCTTTCCCTATTCAATCCTTCATTCAAGATGATCTTAGCCTCCGCTAGCTGTTCTGGGTGATCAATCACCATACGATAGGCTTTTGCTGCAGAATAGACATAGTCAGCACGCTTCATCCTGCCTTCTATCTTCAAAGCATGTATTCCAATCTTCATTAGTTGCGGGATCATTTCGATCAATTGCAAGTCTTTCAGGTTGAACCAGTATTTTTCACTACTTTCGGATGAATATAATCGTCGACATGGCTGTTTACATAAACCACGATTGGCACTCATACCACCTGCATAACTGGAGAACAGGCAGCCTCCTGAAAAGGAATAACACAATGCTCCGTGAACAAAAAGTTCCAGATCAATCTGGCTGAGATGCCTGATCTCCTGCAATTCAGGAAATGTCAGCTCACGAGCCATGATGATTCGTTCTAATCCAGCCCTTTTAGAAAACTGCGCCCCAACAGAATTATGTAATCCCATTTGGGTACTGCCATGTAATGGTATCCTGGACAGCTTATGAATCAGGTTAAATACTCCCCAATCCTGGACAATAATGGCATCTGGAGGATACGAATTCAGATATTGCACAATCTCCAGTAATTGTCTAATTTCCGCATTTTTAATCAGTGTATTTAAAGTAAGATAGACTTTCACTTGATTTTGATGCGCAATTTCCACTAATGGTTGCAAATCTTCCACATGAAAGTTCTTTGCCCGATTCCTGGCATTGAATTTCTCCAAGCCCAAGTATACAGCATCAGCTCCACCTTCTATCGCAGCAGCGAATGCTTCCCGACTGCCAGCTGGAAGCAGGAGTTCGGGCTTTGAGTTGCCGAATTCCGATTCGGCAATCTTCTTCTGGTTGCTGAATCCTTCTCTGGAGAACTTGTTCTGTCTGTATTTATGCATTTATCTTCCTCATATTAACTCTACAACGTATTATATATAATATGAGCAAGGAATTTTTTATTACCTTTAATGATAAAGGAAGGGAGATCAGTCAAATTTCCTCTAGTTATGATGAGATGTTATAGTCATTGATTTCATCGTAGGGCGTGCCGAAGTAAACCCTTCCTGGGAAAATGTAGGGGTTTGCGGCAGTAAACCCATCTGTGTACATGAGTCCATGAGGATGGCACGATATAATACATTCTCTATTTATAAGTCTCATGGAAGATAAAAAATACATAAAAGAAATAAAAACTAAAGAAAATCTAAGGATAATCTAAAAAAGTCTAGATGATCCCTAGATGATCCCTAGATAATGCCTAGATGAAACCCAGCTCAAAAAGAAAGTGCGAAGTGTGAAGTAGGAATTGCTAAATTCATAGCAGTGAAAAGCTGATTTTCCTATCATAAATCCCTTTTTTTACATATTCCATCTACCATATCTGCGCTGAATTTGTCAGTTATTTCCTGAGACCTGAAACCTGGAAGCCTTTTTTTTGTTGCCAAATTCGCAACAATAGCAAAAAAGGATAATTCGAGATTAATTAATCTGGGAAAATATTGGAAAGAAATAGAAAAACAGGGAAAGCAGGTTGCATGAATAGATTTGATCTCAGTTCCAAACGAAAAAAATCACTAGTTGAAATACCAGATGGAATTGGTGTCTTTTTTTTCTCAGATGGAACACACATATTATATACAGGGAAAACTGCAAATCTAAAACGCACACTTGCTCAAATTCTCTATGCTCCTGATCCCGAGCCAAAACTGAAGGCAATGCTGGATACAGCAAAAGTATTGGAATGGGAAACTAAAGAGACGCTAATCGAGTGTCTTTTATGGCAGAAGCGGGTCTTCAACAGTACGGTACCTTTACTTCAAGCAAAGATAAGGTCATCTGATGATTACTGTTATCTCGCGATTAATTTTGAACAACCACCCTTCGTATGTGCCAGTGAATATACCGGTAATGCGGATTGTTATATTGGTCCATTTCGCGATCGTTTCTATTTGTATGATCTGATGGAGATTGTCTCTGAAATACTGCGCTTGCCGATATGCCCCCTGGACGAATATCCATGTGAACGTATGCATAATGATCTTTGTCCCGGATATTGCCTGGAGGAAGATAATACAAAACTGACTCACTTGATTCGCCAGACTTATCTCATTCCGACACCAATACTAGTGCATTCATTAAAGACAAAATATGATAAACTTTTTGATGATTTGGAGTTTGAGGAAGCGGATCGGATGCAATGGAAGATGGTTCAGCTTCGCAAGTATTATGATTATCTGAAGTTCTTTTATATTTCCAAGAATATGAACCTTGTGCTTTCAGATGCAAGCGGTACATATCATATCATAAATGGGCTATTAGATTCTTTTAAAAGTACTGAAGGCATGGAAGAGAAATTTACCGTAGTCAATAATACCCAATATCGAGATACAGAATATCTTGCCATAAATAAAGAGCAGCTTGATGAAATGTGGATTTTGTACCAACATGCGAAGCAGATACAGCCTGATTTGATCGAAGATATTTATGCGAATTCACTGAAAGCAGGATTGGAATTAATTACTCATAAACAAATAGAGGATTAAGGAGTACTCATGAGCCAAAACATAGCAGAACTACCCATTGTGAAAAGAACATATAATGGTAAAGTACGCGATATTTATGACTTGGGAGATACTTTGCTGATCGTCACTTCAGACCGGGTATCAGCTTTTGATGTTGTTTTTCCGAATCTAATCACAGGCAAAGGCAAGATTCTAAATCAAATATCCGTTTATTTCTTTGAAAAGACAAAACATATTATCCAAAATCATTTCATTACAGATAAAGTGGAAGAATATCCTTCTGAACTTCATCCCTTCAAAGCAGAAATTGAAGGAAGGAGTATGCTCGTAAAAAAGACACGCGTCTTACCCTTTGAATGCATCGTCCGTGGTTATATATCTGGTTCAGCCTGGCAGGAATATAAGCGTTTCGGCACAGTACATAATATGATTATGCCTGATGGTTTGAAAGAAAGTCAACGTTTCCCAAAAGCACTTTTCACACCTTCAACAAAAGCAGTTGATGGTCATGATGAGAATATCTCTTATCATGAAATGGCTTCACGAATAGATGAACTAATTGCTGAACGTCTCAAAAATGTATCACTAGCTCTATTTAAATATGCTCATGATTTCCTGAAAGGAAAGCATATCTTATTAGCTGATACTAAATTTGAATTCGGAACTATAGGATCAGAGATTTATTTGATTGATGAAGTATTCACACCTGATTCTTCACGTTTATGGGATGCACATGAATATGTAGCAGGAATTGCGCAAACCAGTCTTGATAAACAATTTATTCGCGATTATGTACAACAGATTGGATGGGATAAAGAACCTCCAGCACCTGAATTACCTTTAGAAGTAATCAAGGCTACTCTTTCCAAATATAAAGAAGCATATCATCGGATAACCGGAGAGAATAAATTCTTATGAGATATAAAATTGTGATCGTTGATGACGAAATAGAATTGATAAAGAACCTGAAGTATGAACTAGAAGATCTTGATAAAAATCTTGAAGTGACGTATTTTACTTCCGGATATGCAGCTCTTAATACTGTGATGCAGGGAAAAACTGATCTTGTCCTCTCTGATATTGCTATGCCGGACATGGATGGATTCGAACTCTATTCCCGTATCAAAGAGTATGATACAAATATTCCCATCATCTTGATGACGGGTTTTGGCTATGATCCAAATCATGTTGTTGTACGTACAAAACGCGAAGGTCCTGTTGACATTATTCCTAAACCATTCATCACTGAAAATCTATTCGGGTTATTATTAAAACGTCTGAAAGAACGTAAGGCTACCAAAGAAGATTAACATGGAAGATACACCCACTGATTTGATTCCTGTGTGAATGATCGGTGTCAAGTAGTTCTATCATGAAGTATAAAGCTATCTTTGTTGCTGTTTTTCTACTCATTATCTCCATATCCCTCTCTGCCATACAATTTACCCGGATTCACGGCACAAATGTTGTCTTTTATTGCCAGGCGAAGGATATAAAGTATGCTCATTTCCTATTGCAGAAAACTGATGATAAAATCAGCAACTTCCAGGAATCCATGGGTTTTTATCCTGATAAACCCCTAGCTGTCATTATTGCACCGGATAAGGAATATTACAATCACATCGCAAGGAAACTGGGATCAATTGGAGAAGAAAGCAGGGCATTATTCACTTCAGAGCATAATATTGTCTATATTCGAAGTCCAAGGGATGGAAATTCCTTTCAAGGAATTGTATACACTTTATTGCATGAGTATATACATTATTTCGTTAGTTTGAGCTATTATGATGCTCCTCTCTGGTTTCATGAAGGGATGGCAGTTTACTTTTCCGGGCAATACAATTGGGAGATGGGTTATGTCCTGGCGAAATCCTATCTGCTTGGGACAGCACAACCTCTCAGTGCGATGAATCAATATCCGGCTAATCGACTTGAGTGGCAGTCTTTCTATGCAAAATCTGCGATGGCTGTCAGATATTTATCCATGGAACATCGTGAACAATTTACCAGGTTCTGGCAATTATCCAACCGTACACATTCTTATCCAACCGCATTCTACCAGGCATTCTATCATACTGTAGAGTCCTTTAATAAAGAAGCTGATGATGCAATAAAAAGAGATATGATCGGCTACATGATCATGGTGATTTCCGGTCTGATTTGGGCTGCTTTACCTATCGTGCTTGTTTTTGGATACTTTCGGAAAAGAACCTATCCTAAGGATGCAGATGAAGATTTTGAAAAACAAGCCATTGAAAATGGTGAGGATTATTGGAATCAACCGATTGAATCGGAGGAGAAGCCGGAAGAAGGTGACAGGTAACAGGTAACAGGTGATAGTGAGGGAATAGGTGGTAGGGCGATTTCGACAATCCTCCCTTGAGAAGGGGGGTAGGGGGGTCTCTTTCTGAGAGTTATTTGAAGCACTATTTTACATTCCCTACATCTTCTGCAAATAAGAATGAGTTTAATTCTTCTATTTTCAATACTCGCACTTTTACATCTAACTCCGCACTCTCCCTCTCTTTGGATAAAGAGAGGGATTAAGGGTGAGTTTGATTCCCTATTTCCTTATCTAATACGGAAAATCCTTTCCAGCGATGATCTTTTCAATGAGAGAAGCCATCTCATCAGGAATCACCGGTTTCATAAGCATTTTTCTTATTCCAAGAACCTTGGCTCGTTCTTTGGTTGCCTGGTCACTAAAACCACTACAGAGAATAACCGGAATATCCGGTCGAATTGCTAAAATCTCCTGGGCTAGTTGAATCCCTGTCATTCGGGGCATGGTTAGATCGGTAATTACGATATCAAATCGATTCGGATCCTTTTGGAATAATTCAAGAGCAGAATAACCGCTCATTACCGCTTCCACATTATAACCATAATATGCTAATGACTCCTGGTACATTTCGGCAAGAGATTCTTCGTCATCAACAAAAAGAACACTGGCATTACCTTTCTTAGGAATTAACTCACTTTCAGGAACTTCTTCGGATATTGTATCCAGAGAGGGAAGATATATCTCAAATGTAGAGCCTTCACCTACTTTAGAGTCAAAACGGATGATGCCATTATAGGATTGGACAATACCTTGGACGATAGGCAGACCCATACCTGTACCCTCACCTTTAGGTTTCGTAGTGAAATATGGATCAAAAATTCTATCCTTGATTTCATTACTGATCCCTGTACCATTATCCTGGACAGAGAGCTTCACATACTGATCATACGTGAATGGTATATGTTTGCGCTGCAATTCCTTGTGAGTGACATCCTCCAGTTTTACGGTCAACATTCCACCATTTGATTTCATGGCGTGTGAGGCATTTGTACACAAATTGATCATGACCTGTTGTATCTGTGTAGAATCGGCAGCTATCATTCTATTGCTTTTAATCTCAGTCTGAATTTCAATTGTTTGCGGAATTGAAGCACGGAGCAGTTTCAATGACTCAAGTAAAATCTGCTGAATAGATATTGGTTTACTTTCCTGTTCAGAAGATCGACTATATGTCAGGATTCGCTGGATCAAATCACGGGCACGGTAACTGGCTTTAATTGCTTCATTCAAATCCCCGGCAGCTTTACTTTCGGGGAGTACTTCATTTTTTACCAGTAGCATATAACCTAAAATAACTGCCAAGATATTGTTAAAATCATGAGCTATTCCACCAGCTAGTGTTCCAACTGCTTCCATTTTTTGAGCTTGGCGTAACTGAAATTCGAGATTCTTTTTATCAGTAATATCGTGCCCCATGGCAAGCAGACATTCTTTATTATCAAAATTGATGATGTCTATAGCTAAGAGGAGAGTAAAAACTTCCCCAGTTTTTTTATGAAATTTTAATTCATAATTTGTATATTTCCCTTTCTCCAATAAGTGTCTTTTAATCCGGGCTATATCATTTATTGAATCCCAGAGACGCATACCGATTGTTGATTTTCCAATAACTTCTGACCTTAAAAATCCAAATGCAGTAGAAAAGGCATCATTAATCTCAATTAAAAGATCGTCTTCCATAGAAGAAATAAAAATAATATCGGGACTGCACTGAAAAACCTTGGTGAAGCGTTCTTCACTCTTTTTTCTTTCAATAATTTCTTCTTCCAGTTGCTTCCTTTGAACTACAGATTTGCTTATTAACCTTGAGATTTCCCCAAACTCTGTATCAGAAGTCGATAGAGTTTCTAATAAACCTGCTTTGTCTTGTTTTAAGCTTTTTGAGATCAACGTCAATGGATGATGAATCCATTTAAAAACGACATAAGAAAAAAGAATAATGAACAGGAATGTCACTAAAACAAACCAAATCATTGTTGTATTGCTAATCTGACGTGCACTATGCAGGAACTGATTATAAGCAAGAAACTGAATCTGTGCAACATCTATTCCTCTGAAATCCCTGGCAAACCTAGTGATATTGATATTATAGCCAGGTTCATTCCGGATAATCTGCCTTAAAACGATATGCACAATCTTGATTTTATAATTAGTCTGCTCTTCTAAAGAACTGATATAATTGCTAGTCCATTTGGTTCCTAAAAGTAAAAATCCTTCGGGAGCAGAGTTACCGAATCTATCATTAGATGGGCGAATTGGTGCTCCGTTAATTTCAATTAATTCATCGTTCCGATATATATCAAAACTGAAAGATCGTTCTTTTACTAAATTTATAAATATCGAATCAGGGATATCAGGAATAATCATTTTCATTGATGGTTTAACGGTTTTAGAATAAATGAGGTGTCCTGTTTTATCATAGATCCATACAAAATCATACGGATTAGTTGATAGCATCGTATTCAGATAATTATCCATCCATGAGATCTTAGGGTCTTTCGTAAATTGAACCATTTCATCAAGGTTCGCATAATCACCGAGAATCTTCTGATTATGTTCTTTTTTCAGGTTTAAAATCGTGTCTATGATGATATTACGCTGTTCAAGATCAGATAAAAGGAAAAGACTGTTTTCTTTTTCGATGGTGTACATAAAGAAATATATGAATGAAGAAAAAATGAGGATCATGAATAAATACAGAACCATGAGCTTTGTCGAAGCTTTCATTAACTCTCCTTTACATAAGAGACATTCATTTTATTAATCTTGGAAATTCAGATAATCTGCCTGATACGTCAAGAAAATAAAAAAACCGCTCGTTACTTATTATGAAACAAGCGGTTAATATAGTACTTTATGCTTTTAATGGATTCGAACCAACTTTCTTGTTATCGAGTTGCGAGGAGTTACTAATTTGTAGAAAAAGACACCAGAACTGGTATCTTTTCCTATATCACTTTTTCCGTCCCAAGTCAAATTCGTAACACCTGATTGTAATGTGCCATTGTAAAGTGTGCGAATCAATTCGCCTTTGAGATTATAAATTTTTAAAGTCGCTTTCTCATTGTTACCACTGACCAGTTTCATCGTGGTAGAATCAGAAAATGGGTTTGGTGAAGTGGTTAACTGAATCGCTGGAACAGCAGTTTGTCCTTGATCGTCATTTGGTGTACCAGTGCTAATCGTAACAGTAATAGAACTGCTTGAAAGCAAATTCACCCGGACATAGGCAATATTCTTGTCACCAGTTCTATCCACTTGTTCTAGTGTACCATTTTGAACGGTATAATTATCAGAACCATGAGGCATTTTGAATTTGACCATTGTATCTTGGAATGACAATGCCAGATTATTTGCAATAGTGGCTGAGACAGTCGAGGAATTACCATCGTTATTAGTTGAATAGCTGATTTGGATATTACTCCCATTACTTCCGGCTCCGCTTGTAGTTTGCGGTTGAAGTGTAGAACCATTAACCCGAATTACTCGATATGCTCGATTTCCATCAACACAGCTTTTTGTTGCCAGATCATAAGGTTGGGAAGTTGTAGAACCGGAGTTTGTGTGAATATGACCCCAAAGTCCCATATCGACTCCTAATTGAGTCAAATCCAATTGAGAAGAAAAGTCATAATGATAAAACATGACATTCGTAGTTGCCTGGGAAACATTCAAATCATTCTGAAGCCACATCATCTGGGTTTGCGTAAAACTCTGATCTCCATAAATGGATTGCAGGTAATTCTCATAATTAATATAGGCATCCATTCCAATAAAATGTACTGGACCATAGTCAAAAGAATAATCCTGGGTATGATATGGATAACTGGCACTTGTATTGTTTAACCAAGACCAGCCAAAGAATCTGAACCAATCAACACGGGATGTACCAGCCGTTGGAGGTGTACTTGTCCATCCTCCAACATCATGATTCCCTGTGATGATATATACTGGAACTTCAAGTTCACCAAGTATCCGTTTCGCTTTTGAAAACCAATACAAGCTTTGATAATCCTCCAATTCCCCTGAATTTACTATATCTCCTGTAATAAGAACGAATTCCGGGTGTATGATATTGATGTCCCGTACAACTTCGCGGAAGTCATTCATAGCGGTAGAATCAGTATCATAACCTGCATCGGGATAAAAAATATGAGTAGGTAAATGCAAATCCGTAACCTGTACAAAATAATAGTCAGTTTTTCGGGATGGCAGTACCTGTACAGAATGCTTTGTCATATCATTGATGTTACCGGAAGCAGTTACTTTCAAATTATATAAATCATAAACAGGAACATTCGGAACAGTGGCATGAATAACCCAACGTGGTGGACTCAGTTGATAATTGGCATCCGTTATCGACATAGGGATATCCGTAGTCCCTCGAGTTAAATGCAGATTCCAATTCGTCGTAGCCGTTGGAGCATTACATTCAACGGTCATAATTTCACCAGGTAGAACAATATTGGGCATCGTCGGTAAAGGACGCTGAATAACTGTTAGTATCTCCTGCACTTCAGGATGAATGACGTAAACATCTACCTGACCCGGCATAATACCAGTTATGTCCGTATTATTATATTGAAATTGTGTTATTGTGATAGGTGTTGTACCTTCTTGGATCGCTGTGAAATTGAGAATAATCAACAAACCTGAACCAGTTAGTATTCCATTTCCAGAATAATTCACATTTAATACTCCAGGAGTATTCGTTACGTTGACGACTCCCTGTCCTGAGATTGTTGCCATTTGACTGTAACTCTGATAGCTGATATAGTTGGAGTTATATGTCATCGTAAAGTGATAACTGGTAAAACCTTGAGCCAAGGATAGCGTGGAAGTATTGATGGCAATAGCAAAGCTGGTTCCCACTAATTGCGTCAATGTCGGTAGGCTAATGGATACGCCTTGCCCACCTAATTCCAAGTCTAAAGGACTTCGTGGATTGATAGTATAAGAATTGTAAGAAGAATAGAAACCAACCCCCCGTAAATAGCTGAACTGCAATCCGGGTGCAATCGTATAGCCGAGTGCTGTGGTGTCGATAAAAATATCATTGAAAACACAAGCTCCACTTCCATCGCTAACGGTCCATTCATTATATGAATTCAAACCTATTGTCACATGGGCATTCTGAACTTGGACTAAAACACCTTCATAGATTTCTGAACATGCTTCAGAAGTAGCTACTTGCACTGCTGGAGGCATTGTATTGCCTGAACTTAACACTTGATAAGCAGTAATTGTGGTTAATTCAGTCATCCCGTTGTACTCTGTAACTAATCCAGTCATTTGAACCAGGTCGCCCTGTGCAGGAGAATGAGAATTTTCATAGATCAAAACACCTTTCCAAGCTCCACCTTCAGGCATAGATATTACATAGCCGTGACCATTCGCATAATTGGTGGCAGTGACAATACCTGAAGTCGTTACAGTTTGCCCTGATAGTAAAGATGGATACGTACCATCACCGGCTGCTGTTGTATATTGAATATCATATATTGTGGTTGCAGAAATGATTCCTGCAAGTAGTAGCAAAATACCAATGAATATACTTCTCATATTTTTTCTCCATTAATGCTTACACTTCAATTGATATTTGATAAAGAAAGTAGTGAATGCTTGCGCTACCAAACCAATTCGTGTTTATATATAAATAGTATGCAATTCTCATTCTCAGTTCAAGCCTATTTAATTCTTAAGACATCACAAGGCTTGAGGTTTACTCAAGCCTTGTGTTCATGAATTCAATTCAATGTTTAAAGTGACATCATATATGCAGCTAAATCAACAATTCGACAGGAATAACCCCATTCATTGTCATACCAGGCAAAAACTTTTGTGATATTGCCTTTCACTTTGGTAAGTCCGGAATCAAATACTGCAGAATAGGCACTACCCACAACATCGCAGGAAACAATCGGATCTTCCATATATTGCAGATAACCTTTCAAAGAAGTTTCAGATGCTTTCTTCATAGCAGCATTGATTTCTTCTTTCGTTGCCGGTTTGTTCAGGATAATTGTCAGATCAACAAGTGAACCATCCGGTGTGGGTACACGTATAGCAACGCCATCCATTTTTCCATTCAAGGACGGAATGACCAAACCGATGGCTTTCGCTGCTCCAGTGGAAGTAGGTATCATACTAAGCGCTGCAGCACGTGCACGGCGCAGGTCAGTGTGTGGTAAATCGAGTATCTTTTGATCGTTGGTATAGGAATGGATTGTATTCATAAAACCAAATTCAATACCGAATTCATCTTCAAGAACTTTAGCAACTGGAGCCAGGCAGTTAGTTGTACAGGAAGCATTTGATACGATCTTATGCTCAGGCTTCAAAGTAGTATGGTTCACGCCCATGACGATTGTAGCATCAACTTCATCTTTTGCTGGTGCGGAAATAATGACTTTCTTAGCTCCTGCTTTCAGATGCTTGGATGCTTTTTCCTTGGAAGTAAAGAGACCTGTTGATTCCAAAACGATATCAACATTCAGGCTTGCCCAAGGTAATGCTTCCGGGTCTTTTTCTGCAAATATCCGAATTTCTTTTCCATCGACGATAATGCTGTTTTCCGTCGATTTCACTTCACCGTTCCAGGTTTTATGAACACTGTCATAATGGAAAAGATGCGCAAGGGTCTTGGCATCTGTCAAATCGTTAATGGCTACTACATTGATTTCAGGATGATTTCTAAGGATGATACGCAGTACTTGTCTTCCAATGCGTCCAAATCCATTAATTGCAAGATTTTTCATTAATAAGCTCCTTTTCTATTTTATTGAATTTATCTGAAAGCTAAGATTTTGGAGTTCAAATTTCCTTCGCATCTTTTAGGATAATTCAAGAAATAGGAAATTCGGACTTTACATGAAAACTGAGGTTTTGGAGTTCAAATGCCCTAAACAAATTATCATTGAATAACTGATTAAAAGGGCATGTGGACTTCAAACCCGACCTTTCATCATCTATAGCTAAAACTCCATTTCAGGTATGTTTACAAGAAAACACTTTGATTAGCACTGCCAGTCATCACGACAAAATCTTCAATTGTCTTCTGCACTGCAGCTTCTGTAGCTCCCATCCATTTGCGGGGGTCGAATTTGCTCTTATCTGGGAAATAATCATTTGGATTCACATCTGCTGGGCATACAATGGCATATTTTTCTTTTTCCCAGAACTTCTGAATTGCTGTAGCCATATCCATTTGGTATTGTGTATCCTTGTTGATTTTTACAACTCCATTTTTGATGGCTAGATGTTGCTGTTCATCTGTAAGCCCTGATGCGCCATGTAAAACGATTCCTCTTTCAATGCCATTCGAGATAAGCAAATCATCAATCGCCTTGATCAGATCTAAATGAAGTACAACTTTTGCACCTTTAGTGACTCCGTGATTCGTACCAACCGAAGCAGCAAAAAGATCGACGTTCGTTTTCATCACAAATTCCAATGCTTCTTCCGGTTTTGTATATAATTCTGTATCAGACACGATCTCATCTTCAGAACCTTTGATGTGTCCTATTTCACCCTCCACTAAGATATTGTATTTATGAGCAATACTAACAACTTCTTTGGTGATACGGATATTTTCTGCAAGTTCTTCTTTGGAAGCATCAATCATAACGGAAGATACCAATCCATTTTCCACACAATATACGATAAAATCGAAGTAATTTGGAGTTGCATGATCAATATGCAAACCAACACCGGAACTCTTATACTGATTTGATAATATCTTTATCGTATTGGAAATCAACTGAGCCCCAACTTTAATATCCTGGGTTGTACCGGCAGCATATTTCACTGCTCCAGAACTCATTTGCAGCAATCCATCTGATTTCTTTGCTTCGTATCCCTGAACCAAGCCACGAATGGTTGAATCAAATACTACATTGGAAGCGATGATTCCGAAACGTTCTTTTTTAGCTTTCAGGAATACTTCTTTCAGTTTTGTTCCATCTAAAAACATAATTTCTCCTTTTTTCTAATGTATTACAAGCGGAGTATTTTTTCCACAATATCTTTTGTTGTGATTACTCCGACTACTTTTTTATCCTTCTCGGCTACTGTCAAATGATACAAATTATTCTTTAACATGACAAACACGACTTCTACCATCGTACTACTAGGTGGTACTGTCTTTTGCAGTTTAATGATATTTTTTATCAGCATGGTTTTTTCTTTCTTCAGGAACTCCTGGAATGGCTCTAGGTTCAAGAGGAAGGAAAGATCTTCCATCATAAATACGTACTCGGGGAGACTGAGCCTGAGGATATCCAGGTTGTTGATTTCACCAACATATCGATCGTTATCATCCACCACAGGTAAAAAACCCATATGATTCTTCTTCATAAGATCTGTTACTTCTTGGACAGTCGAATCTTTAGATATGGTGATGGGGAGTGTCATGATATCTCGGGCAAGTAAATTCGTTTCTAATTCTACTTCGGTCATTTTCACAAGATCCAGGATCTGTTGACCATTCGAACTTTGAATAATCTGCTTATAAATATGTTCAAATCGTGAAGATATTTTAGCAAAACCAGCTACTGTCTTCAAGTAGAGCGATGCTTTTTCTGGCGAAGTAATGATCATGACGATCATTCGAACTTCTTCCTTCTCAAAAACAACAGGTTTTTTAAAGGTCGCTATTGATACCGCTAATTCTGAAAATCCATCTACTCTTGCATGAGGAATAGACATGCCACCCGGATATACCATTGATCCCAATTTTTCCCTCTCTTCCAATCCTTGAAGACAAATGGAAGTATCCAAATGAGGATAGACTTTATGCATTTCCTCCAATAAAAACTTGTATACTGGTATTTTCCCATCCATCTGAAGATTTGGAAAGATAAGTTCGGGTTTTACAAGACTGGCTAAATTCATAATTCCTCCAACAGTTACATCACCATTTTTCTGCATCAAACACATGCTGAATACAAAATATTCATTTTGTTTAAAAACTTCTATATAAAATCTATACGTCAAGTTAAAAAAAGGGAATTCTTAATTTTTATCTTCCCGATATTCTATCTGACACCATATACTGCATGTCATTTACATCTCTTTTTTCTCCATTCAATAAACACTATACATCCTCTATCCATAAAGCATCCATAAAGCATGCCTTGGAAGAAATTGAAACTTGTATATATTTTGATAATGATTTGTTATGGTTTTTTTTCTTCTAAGCTATCTATTGAGATTTAAAGAAGCGGGATTAGTTAAGAGTTCCAGCAACCCTTGGAGTTCAACTTGTCAAAATAATCTTTCCATAAATCTAATCTGATAGGCAAGTTGGACTTCAAGCCCGAATTGAACTCCAAATCCTTACACTCAGCTTTTCAAACGCTCCAACACTAAAAAGACCCCCCTACCCCCCTTCTCAAGGGGGGATTTAGGCAGTCCCCTTCTCAAGGGGGGATTTAGGCAGTCCCCTTCTCAAGGGGGGATTTAGGCAGTCCCCTTCTCAAGGGGGGATTTAGGCAGTCCCCTTCTCAAGGGGGGATTTAGGCAGTCCCCTTCTCAAGGGGGGATTTAGGCAGTCCCCTTCTCAAGGAGGGATTTAGGCAGTCCCCTTCTCAAGGAGGGATTTAGGCAGTCCCCTTCTCAAGGAGGGATTTAGGCAGTCCCCTTCTCAAGGAGGGATTTAGGCAGTCCCCTTCTCAAGGAGGGATTTAGATGATCATCCATCTCTATGGGAGATTGTAACTATGAATCCCCCCTTGAGAAGGGGGGTAGGGGGGTCGGTTCATCTTGTCTTCTTAATTAAAACAAATCTGGTGATAAAAACAAAGACGATGGTCATGAAAATAATCATGCCAATATCAATGAACAAATTATCTGCATTAAAACCGATGGCATCTGTAATGACTGAATTATCTTCGAGAATAACAAGCTGTTCAAAAGCCCAACGGCTTAGCATGAATCCAGCTAAGATATTAACGCCTTCCGGTATGTTGCCAAAAGGAACGATCAAACCACCTAAGATGACTTGTGGTATCAGGGTTATGGGAACCAATGCCATGGCAGTTTCTCCTGTCTTTACTACAGCAGATAATGCTAATCCCATACTCAGTGCGGAGATAGATGTCATAGTTAGAGTGAGGTTAAGAATAAAAAAGTTCACGCTCATATCAGCAGTAATGTATGCTGCAAAGCTTAATATTAGGCATTGGAATGCACAAAGCAAAGAAAGAACGCAAACTTTTGACCACAGGTAAGCATCGATATTGAGATTGGCTTTTTGCTCTCTTTTAAAGATCGTCTGTTCTGTGACAATTTCCCTGGCTGAATTGGAACACCCTAACCAGATAGCTGCTACAATTAGCACAAAATAGAGTGACTCAATCCTATCAGTTGATCTGAATACAAGAAAGATAAAGAGACCAATGATCGGAGCTTGCAAAAGCAGGACTGCGGCACTAAAAGTATCCCTGAACTTCACTAAAAACATGCGTTTGCACAGAACTGAGAACTGATAAAGTGCATCAGCCTGTAAGGATTGAGGTAATTTATGAGAACTCTCCACAGGGTGCTTAAACCCGGAATCTATCCAGTCATTACAGTAAGAACTCTTTAAGTAATCTTGTTGTAAGCGTTGAGGATCAGTTTTCTCAAGGGTATCAAAGATATCCTCCGGTTTGGATACCCCAAAATAACCTATTGCTTCCTGCGTTGGACCGAAGTAAGCAAGTCTGCCTCCATAAGTCAGAACGATCAAATGAGAAAAGATGGAAAAATTGAGCGCATCAATTTTATGAGTTGTGAGCACGACGATATGCCCATGATCTGCAATATCTTTTAGGAGATGCATTACTTCTCGATCGCTGAGTGGGTCTAATCCGCTTGTAGGTTCATCTAAAAAATAGAGCGACGGCTCGGTAATCAGCTCTTGTGCCATATTTACTCTTTTCCGCTGACCACCGCTAATTCCTTTTTTTTCAGGAGAACCGATAAGCGTATCTTTGGCATTTGTTAGATTGAGAGATAATAGTATTTGCGTAATTTGCCTGGTTCTTTCCTCTTCAGTTATTTGGTCACCAAGACGAAGTTTACTGGTGAAATTGAGGGATTCTTCAACTGTAATTTCCCGATGGATAATATCATCCTGCGGTACATAACCTATTTGACCCTGGAAAGCTCCAGGATTGTGATAAAGAGATACTCCATTGATTTGTACAGAACCTTCGGAAGGTTTTAAGTATCCGTTCAGCATCATCATAAGAGTAGTTTTTCCACAGCCTGAAGGACCAATCAAACCGATAAACTGACCCGGTTCAAAACAAATACTCAGATTATCAACCAGCGTCTTATTGGGAACTTTAAAGCTTAAGTTTTGAGCGACCAGTCGTAAACCTGCACTCCAATCAGGCATCTCCTTACTGAATATTTTAACTAAATCAAGCGGTACACCGCCAATCATAATTTTATCATGTTCAGAAATAAGGGCTTTCCCTGTCTTCTGCCCATTGATATAAGTGCCATTAGCGCTATTTAAATCTTCTATCTGCCAGGCAGTTCCTATCTTTGTCAGCTTGGCATGATAGCGAGATACACGAATATTCTTGATAGTAATGTCATTATCATGCTCTCGTCCAATGCTGATGATATTTTTACCCAGAATATTGCTATTTATTGGAATAGAAGGAGGACTAGGAATTTCTGAACCTTCACTGTTTTTGTATGTCTGCAAGACTTGGTGCAAATCTAAGACAAGCCCACTCGCTAATGTAATTGTATCATTTGCAGTAACGATCTTCTCAGATATTCTCTGGTTGTTAATAAAAACACCATTCGTTGAATTCAAATCCTTGAGAAGATAACTTCCATCAGGAGTAACTATCAGTACACAATGATGCCCGGAAATTCTATTATCCTGGATTAAATAATCGTTGTCAACCGCTCTTCCTATATGAATTGTTATTGATTCTGTTGACTGCTTTGCGTCAATCTTCGCTCCACAAAAGGGACAGAATTTAGAATCATTATCAATTGTTTTTGAGCAGTTGGGACACTGCATATTTTTTCCTAATAGTTTGCTTTTGTTCAATACCAAAGGCTTTTACAGTTATACTGCCTTCTATAACAACACCACTGAAGGCAATGTTAATGATATCTGTGGGTTTAAAATCCGGTTCAATTGTTATGTTCAAGGGAATTTCTTCAGTTGAAAATGCTCTTAACATGAATGCATTCCTACTCATAAGAAGAGCTATGATCGAGTTGTCAGAAGATTTTACATTCAAGATAAAAGGTTCAATATTTAAGGGAATGAAGGTTGGATTCTGAATTTTTAATATTGCTAAACCCTCCTGCCCTTTGAGGATATCAAGAATGCCTATGTTCTCAACACTGGCTTGAATATTCTGCAGTTTGTGGATACTATATCCGATAAGCACTATCAGAAAGGATAGCAACAAAGCACAGCACAGAACAAGCCATTGATTACGAGAAAACTGTAGCTTTTGTTTGATGTCTGCTTTATTTGTTACTACGGTTTGATCATAATTTTTCAAGACGTTTCCTTCTCTCTTGAGCAGTAGGATGCGTTGAAATAAAATCATTTACAGCTTTCATATTACTGTCTTTAAATTTTACTTCCTTCTTCTCCAGTATTTCAAAGAAAGACAAGGCACCGGCTTTATTGTAGCCTGCTTTTTGCATAAGTTTAAAACCATATTCATCTGCTTGGCGTTCAATTTCTTTTGAAAATGGATATGTATATGTCGTATACGCAATCTGAACCACATTTCCCAAGGTGGGATTAATTTTAGAAGCCTGGTAGGAATGCTGGATACGATGAATGCAATGCTTCAATTCATTGTGAGCAATTTCATGAGCGATGACAAATGCCAGTTCATCTTCGTTGTTTATACCATTCAGCAATTCTGTATTGATGAACATCTTCCCACCCGCAATAGCATACGCGTTGAAAACATTACTCTGAATAATGGTGACATCATATTTCAAGGCAGTACGCGTACAAAATGGTGTTAATTTATGCATTACTTGATTAACATCGAATTTCTGAGATTTACTAATTTTAGCATTACTTAGAATTTTAGCTTTTAATTCTGTTCCGATCTTATTTTCATCTGAATCGCTGACACTGTCCATATCAAGCAGTGCATTATCAATAGTTTGGGCAGCACTTATCCCGGCATTGAAAAGATCATCAATAACTTCACTGCCAAGATGGATAGGGACTAAGAATAGAATTACTGCAAGATATTGAATAAGTCGTTTGGATTGCCGGAGTTGAAAATACACGACCAGCCTCCTTTTGGGTCTTTCTTAAAGATCAATTTACCAGGGATATTAGTACTTGGTAAAAGCATTAGGGGCTTGTTCAGGTCAAAAGAAAAATCAACTACATACTCAGTCCTGGTATCATTAGAATATCCCTCAGAGACGATGGTTATTTTTTTTACATTATATGAAGCACCGAGGAATTGAGTCACATTTTGCTTTAAACTGTCAAACTGCTCTTTCTTTAGTTTGCTGAACTTCATACTGCATGAAGTTGCAACCAGGCAGACTATGAATAACAAAACAAGAATACGAATTTTATATCTCATTGTTTCCCCTTTGAAATTGCCTTTGTAGTATCAGTGGATATCATTTTCTTTCCTATTGTGGTTGTATCTACAATAACATGTTTTCCTGAGTTCAGTTTAAATACTGGATATAAGGCATAAATTGTGGCAAACAAAACGATACTGACAGAAAATAGAATAATGAATGACCAGGGTACTTTTCTATGAGTTTCCGTATTTACACTAATGGGTGCACCAATGTTTGATTTTACGATCTGAATCGTCACATTATCATCACTTCCCTGCTGATTGGCAATATCTACGAAAGCGATGCATGCATCCTGCGGTTCTTTCTCCAGGATTTTGCTCATTTCCGGAAGAGTAAAATAATGATACAAACCATCAGAGCATAACATGAAAACATCAGATTTGCATAATGAATAAGGTCCACTGATATCAGGAATGAAATTATCAGTACCTGCTGCTTTTGTGATGATATTCCTCTGGGGATGATCAATTGCCTGTTCTTCTGTCAGAATACCTCTATCCACCATATTCTGCACTAGCGAATGATCCTTGGTGAGTTGTCTTAAGAGTCCACCTCTTTTCAGATACAGCCTGCTATCACCTAGATTGGCAAACCAGTACTGCGTTCCAATGATCAACAGCAAGACCACCGTAGTGCCCATGCCTTCTGTATCAGGATTGGCTTTAGCATACTCAATAATGCTATCCTGAATATGCAGGAAGGCTTGTTCAATTTCAACTCGAGGGTCATATTGGCTGACTAAACTCTTGAAATGCTCATAGACAGATTCTACAGCAAGCCTGGAGGCAATCGCTCCACCGGTATATCCGCCCATCCCATCGCATACGATGATGAGATGTCCAAAGCTCTCATCATACCTGCCATAGTAATCCTGGTTCTCAGTTCTGACTTTTCCAACGTCTGAGAGATTCCCGAATTCGAAATCCGGCTTCTTCATCTCCATAATTTCTCCTACACCAGGTTAAAATTACCTTCCACCGAACCAAGCTTGAATGTGCAGTTACTTTCCAGTCTAAAAAGCTGAACCTTATTGCCATTGATGAAAATACCATTTGTAGAGCCTACATCTTCAATAAGGAAAAAACCATCTTCATAATATATTTTAGCATGGTGTGAGGAGACGGTATTATCCGTTAGAATAATCCTGTTATCATCTGCTCTGCCAATCGTTGAACCCGTTTTATCGATCGAATACACTTTCCCCATGTCAGTACCAAAAATGATTTCCATACGGAGAATGCCGTTTGCAGATTGGGTACTTTGACCGGCACCCATAATCATTGTGCGTTCTCTATCTGCTTTAATTGCTTCAGGTTTTCGTTGTTCGACTATTTCCGTCTGTGAAGTGGCTTGTTGAATCTTGCTTTCGCTTAATTCTTTTTCTAAAGCTTCCCTTTTTTGTCGTTCTGCATCAATTTCCTTCTGCTTCTGCTCTTCTAAAAGCCTGATTTCATTATCCCGTTTTTGCTTATTCTTTCTCGCCCGTTTTCTCAGGAACAAGACAACTCCGGTAATAATGACCAAAGCTCCCAGTATGATAAGCAATATGACAGGATTTACTTTCTGCTTTTTTGCCAGCGGTGTAACAGGAAGATAGGCTGGTCTGCCGGCTGGGGCAACGAACTTTGCTGCCAGTTCTTTTGTACCCAAGGTTGTTTTCACGACTATCCCGAGATTATGCTCTGCACCGTCTCCGGCTACACCAACGACGATGTAACTCAATAAATTGATATTCATGATCTGGCGGTACAGTCTATTGTAATGCTCAACTAAATCATCTGAAGTGGGAGCATAATAATAGCTTCCTCCCGTGCTTTCCGCCATACGTTCCAGCGATTGCAGATAAACTTCCTCCACTTTACTGTAGCCTATGGTAAAGATGGGGATGCCATTATTCTTCGCAATTTGGATAATATCATTTTCGGAATAGGCTTTGGTGGGATTTTCATCTTTACCATCACCCATCAAAATCAGAATTTTACCAGTCCTGTCTTCGACATTCACCAGTTGCTCAATCGCTTTATCTGCCCCATAATAGAGGGAAGTAAAATTACCTTTGGGAGTGATGTTATTGATCGTATTCTTTAAAAGAGTTCTTTCATTGGTAAAATCAGCAAGTAATTGATAATCGTCTGCATATACACTGATCGCGACTTTATCCACGGAACGGATTTTGTTTATAAAGGGAATGATGGCATTTTTGATTGATTGAATGGGTTCACCACGCATAGAACCGGAAGCATCCAGGCAAAGCATGATATGCAAGCCCTGCCCTGTTTTCTCGTATGTCGTGGTTCGGAGCGAATCAATCATCTTGCTATCTACGATAACCCTAAAATTCTTCTCAGTAAGATCTTTCACCGGTTCATCAGAACTATCCAATACCTGGACAGAACTGATATTCAGAGGGTAGTTTTGAGTATCAGTCTTGATGTAGCGTGCGGTTATAGGGGTTGCTGATAAGCTTATGATGAAGCTAATGGTGATTAATATGAAGAAGATTCGTTTCATTCCATCCTCCTTAAGTTGTAAAGCAAGACGCCGTTCTTGCTGTCTGCTCTGGTATGTAAAGCAAGACGCCGTTCTTGCTGTCTGCTCTGGTATGAAGAAGATTTGTTTCATTCCAGACTCCTTAAATCGTTTTCAGTTGCAGATTTATGGTTCCGATCCTGATAATTGAATTGTTATTTAGCTCAGTCTTATCTTCAATGAATTTACCATCAACATATGTCCCATTTGTGGAGAGCATATCCTGGATAATGAATTTATTCTCCCGATATAGAAGCACTGCATGTTCTTCGGAAATGCCCGGCTGCTGAATGACAATATCACAGCTTGGGCTACTGCCTATCCGATGCCTGCCTACATATAGCTTATAGTCAATACCGGCAGGATTGATATCAAATGTGACCAGCCAGCCTACTAACTTCCTGATACCAGGTTGTTGAACTGAGCCTGAGTCTTTATCGGTTGAGTTATTCCCATAAATCATGGTTTTATCTGACCTGGCGGTTCCGCTATTTGGATTTGTTGGGCTGAGTTTGGGAGCACCGAGATCAACGACCGTCTTATCCCTGTTATTAACGGCATTATCAACTTGTGTTTTTGCCCCGCTGATCGTCATTCCCGCACTCGGACAGAAAGGGCAATCCGATAAGGCAGCATCATAATTATGCCCATTTCTGCATGTCTTGTAGTCCTGCTTTATCGGAGTGCCGCAACTCTTGCAATAAGTTGCGCTTCCTGAGTTTTCCAATCCGCATTTAGAGCATTTCATATGTATCTCCTTATTGAAAGTATTCTATATTGAAAACTGGGATGCTAAATTTAGAACAATGGCAAGTTACGCAAAACCATAAAAAACAAGCAAGATAATTATAAATATACTGTAGCGCCTACTTAAGGAGGTAATCTGGAACGCTATCTTTAGATAGAGCTATGTGCTCTTTAGAAGGCGTATGCTTTGCTGCTGGTTTGTTTGAATACATGTACTGAAGTCAACGTAGCACCGTCAGGATGACAACGTACCAGATAAACCTCCTGAAGTAAGCGCTACATTACTTACTGAAGTAAGCGCTACCAGTATTCTGCATAAATCAAGGTACAATCCTACACAAGCGAAAGCCAATGTTGTAGTCACTGTAAGTCGCATAGCTATAGAGGTATCGATTGGAAACGGGGCAGCCACTGGCACCGCTACTCCAGCTACCACCGCGTTGCACACGGTAAAACCCGCTGACAGCACCATGCGGATTCACCTGTGCTCCACTCGGATATGTGCCATAAATGTCCCAGTTCCATTCCCAGATGTTACCGCTCATGTCAAACAGTCCTAATTCATTGGCTGTCTTAGTGCCTACGGTGTGGGTAGTACTGCTGGAGTTTGATTCATACCAAGCTATACCGTCAATTGTATTACTTCCACTGTAGGTATAATTATGTGTCGAATTACCACCTCGTGCCGCAAATTGCCATTCCGCTTCTGTAGGAAGACGGTAACCATTGGCTGTCCAAGAACAGGATACGTTAGTATGATTTAGATAATTAGTATTCCAACCGGAAGGCCAGGTAGCGGGATTAACGCCATTTGTGCTGTAGCTATAGCAGGGAGTCAGCCCTTCACTTATACTACGCTTGTTGCAATACTCGATAGCATTGAACCAGGAGACTTGCTCCACAGGTCTGTTGGTCACACCAGTAAAGTAAGATGGATTTGTTCCCATGACAGCCTGATAGGCAGACTGCGTCAGCTCATACTTATCCAGATAGAAGGAGGATATGGTTACATTAGATGTACCGTTATTAAATGTACCGCCTTGAACTAAAACAAAGTTCGCAGGAATTGGTATTATTGTATATAACGCAGTTGCTGTTATACTCGCTTCTATTCCTGTTTTAAAGGCTTTAGCTTTAAGAATTGTTGTTGAGGATATGGTAATTGCACCATTATATTGCAATGATGATTCTGTAGGTTCAGAACCATTAGTTGTATAACGAATTTGTGCTCCACTCGTAGCACATGAGATTTCAACCGTTTGAGCAGATGAGTAAGTACCATCAGCTAAACTAAATGTTGGAGTTGCAACACCTTCAACAGAAATGATTCTGAAGAATTGGTAATGCTGAGATGCTAAGGTAAACCAGTAAACACTATTTGCATTGTATGTAAAGAGACCTGAAGAAGTAACATCGGTAAAACCTGTAGTGCTTTCATTTGATGCTTCCACAATGTAATTTGAAGCATTGGGAACAACCGTCCACTTCAACACAGCACTAATATTAATCGATAGATCATTGGGAGGATTGACATCTCTCAGGAAATTCATAGTATTATTGTTCGATTTGCTTAATCGATCTGGAATAATAATTTTAGAATTTAATCCGGATACTATCAAGACAAGTAATAGAAAGAATACTAACTTTTTCATGATTTACTCCTTTTATTGAATTCATTCTTTAAATGTTACTCTATAGATATTCTTATGTCCATAAAATAGATAATCAGTAATTCCATAATGTAGAGCAGGATGCCGTTCCTGCTTCACAATAACGTCCTGCGGACTTTCGTAGTATATACTTCCGGATGTTTTCACCGACATCTCTCCCGGAAATGAGCGTCATCAGTCAGATGTGGATACAGGGTTTTGAGGGCAAGCTTCTTGTCGGTTAAGGCTTCTTCCACCAGATAGACTTCACCCATACCGCCTTTGCCGAGTAAGGATAAAACATGATACTGGTTAATTTCCTGCCCGATCTGAAATATCACAGGCTCTCCTTCTGAGATTGTATATTTAAATTTGCAGAGTGTAATATATTTTGTCAATAAGTGATTTGTTTAATAAACGTAGCGCTTACTTTAGGAGGTAATGTAGAACTTTATTTATACCGTTATCTTTTGTTGATTGACCCCCCTACCCCCCTTCTCAAGGGGGGATATTCTCCCCACTTTAGAGGACGTATGCTCTGCTGCGGGCTTCTTTAAAATACATGGACTAAAGTCAATGTAGCACGGTCAGGATGACAGCGTTTCTGATTAACCTCCTGAAGTAGGCGCTACGTCAGTTATTTGTTCAAAATGCAGTATATTTTAGCTTTTAAGTCTGGCAAATCAACTGTTATCGTTTCCCAGATACGGTTAAAATTTAGTATTAGATATGCATGCGCAGCCATATCACGGATACCGGATATTTGTTTCCAAGGTATGTCTGAATATGTTAATTTTAAGTCGGTGGATATGTCTTTTACTTTTTCACCTATATTAATAAGCGTCATTACAACTGCCCTTTGCGCTATCTCAGAAGATAAAAAAGCAGCTTCATCCAGATCTGCAATTATGCTGTTTATGATGTCTATCTCTTTAAGGATAATCTGGAGAAGAATCGTATCTCTATTCATAAATAGTTACAGCATCTGCCAGAATACTATCTTTTATCATCGGTTCCAAGCATTGGCTTTCCACCAAATCAACCGATTTCCCCAATTTTTCTTCCAAATATTGCTTGAGACCGATAAACTTGAAGATACCAAATTGCTTCGTAAGATCGACGATAATATCAATATCGCTATCAGCTGTATCTTCGCCTTTGGCATAAGACCCAAAGACGGCTATTTTGCTTATACCATAATCATCAATATATGGTTTCAAAGCCTCATAAATTATTTTGAAGCGCGGGTTTGTTGTTACTAACATCATGACTATTTCTCCAACTCATCTTTATTTTTGACTCTATTGATACGTATATTATTGTCAAGCAGTGTTTAATTTTACTAAAAGCTGAGGGTTGCAGAGTTCCAGATTAACCTCCTAAAGTAGGCGCTACATTGCATTCCCCGTCTTTATTCAGTCCCCAGGCGACAATTGAACCGTCCGATTTCATAGCAAGGTTGTGAAAGTAACCTGCAGCAATGGCAATGAATTGATTACCTACGGGAACTTTGCATTGACCCTCGCTATTATCTCCCCAGGCAACAAGTGAACCATCCGACTTCAAGGCAAGACAGTGAATGGCTCCTGCTGTTATGGCACTAAAATTATAGCCAACAGGAACATTGTACTGTCCATCCCTATTATCTCCCCAAACAATCAAGGAACCATCCGACTTCAAAGCAATGCTGAAATATTTTCCTGCTGCAATGGCAGCGAATTTCATACCCTTCGGGACATTGCATTGACCATGATCATTAGCTCCCCAAGCAATGATAGAACCATTACTCTTCAATGCTAGGCTATGATATTGTCCGGCTGAGATGGCAATGAAATCATTACATTCCTGTTTATCGCATTGACCATCATCATTACAGCCCCAGGAAATTAATGAACCATCCGTCTTCAAGGCAAGACTGTGAAATCTTCCTGCTGCTATGGCAGTGAAATGATGACCCGTCTGTATAACAGATTGCCCGGAATAATTTGAACCCCAAGCTTCCATTGAACCATCCGACTTCAACGCCAGGCAATGGCTTAATCCGCCAGCAATGGCAGTGAAATTATTACCCACTGGAAAAGTGCATTGACCATGATCGTTCAATCCCCAGGCTGCTAATATGCCATCAGTTTTCACGACAAGACTAAAACAATTACCGGCAGCTATTTTACCGCAACTATCATTATGGATGGGAGATGATTCAATTGGCAAATGTGCAGATAATCTACGAAGTATTTCCTCTCCGGATATACGCAAATTGCTTTCCTTCTGAGTCATTGCCTGGATCAATGATGCAGTTCCATCACTAATCTGCGGATAGATGCTCCTCGGATCAGGCAGAGGTTCATTGACTATCTTATTCATAATCGTTAATTCGCTATCAGTATCTGCATTATAAGGAAGCTGTGTAGTCAGCATTTCGAATAGAGTTACCCCAAGAGAATAGATATCTGTTTTTGCATCAACATTATTGGCATCATTGACCTGTTCCGGACTCATATAACACATAGTCCCAATCCGGACACCTGTTTGTGTAATACCCCTTTCTCCCAACATAAGGGCTATGCCAAAGTCCAGGATCTTTACATTGTCCCAAGCATCTAAAATGATATTGGATGGTTTAATGTCCCTGTGTATGATCTTTTTGTCATGAGCATAATCCAAAGCGTTCATGATTTGCCTGAATATATAGAGCGCTCGCTGTTCCGGGATAGCCCCGGTTTGACTGATTAAATCCTTGATAGTGATTCCGGCAGCATATTCCAGCACCATATTATAGACACCATCTTCTATGAAGAAATTGTGCAAAGTTACGATATTGGGATGGCTTAGTTTTGCCTGGATACGTGCTTCATTGATAAACCTCTCAGCAAACTGGGTATCTGTGGTTAAGGATGGATTTAGTCTTTTAATGGCTACCTGTCTGCCTAAAAGTGTTTCCTCAGCCAGATAAACCTCACCCATACCACCTTTACCGAGTAAGGATAAAATATGATACTGATTGATATTCTGCCCAATCTGAAATGTCACAGGCTCTCCTTCTGAGATCGTTTGTTAAATATGCATATGATAATACATTTTGTCAATAGGTGATTTGTCCTCTATGAATCCACTTAATTAATACCAAGTTCAATCCAAGCTCTTAGACTTGGAATCTTGCAGGATTGTATTTGGTAAGTAATAGGATTGCAGTTGGTATAATATATGCGGCTTGAAAAAGGATTCTTATGAAGTGTAGAGACGACCTACAAGGGCGTCTCATGCAAACAGTCAAATAGTAGAAAGACGCCCAAGTTGGGCGTCTCTACGAAGTAATTCGACTACGTTCAATGACCGGAATACAGCGCTCCAAGGACTCTTTACAAGAGCAGTTTGTGAAGTGTAAAATAATTCTCTTGCCCATTTCCTGTGTTTTCTCTTTTTACAAATTAGGATAATAATAAATAGAAAGGATAAAATGATGAAGTCTATTTTTCTTTTATTTCTATTGATGACCTGTATTTCATTGTTTGCCACAACCATCATGACACAGAGTGAAAAGCAACAGTGCTATGAAATGCTGGAAACGCAAGCATTTGATTCCACTTCCGTCGATTTCTTGAAAGACTGGTCAACAGATACGGATATGAAACTCCCCGTTGTCCTCGATATCCTGCAGCATCCTTTTCATTATCCGAATCTTGTTCAGGAATTAGATGATACAATACAAACCGATCAATTTCAAAACCTTCTTCCATTGTTCCAGCATTTTCTTAATGCTGATAATAGCAATATCATGAATTACTTCAATTCTTATCATGTTTTTTTTCGTGATGTGGTAAAAGAACCTAAGGACATTTTCGAATATGTAAAAATGGTCTATTCTGATGCAGAAGATAATTGGAAACTTGCCTGGAAGACACTTTCAAGTGCTGAAAAAGAGAAATTAATCTATTTATCCATTTCTCTCTGGCAGGAAAATGAAGATTCTTTGAAATATCAGGCTTATACAAAAAAGAATCACATCAAGACTTCTCAAGAAATGGATATGGAGAAGATTAAGCCTTTGTTGAAGAAAGTGAATATGTCTGCTTTAATAAATGCTGCTATCCAGATGCAGGCAGGATTCGATGTCCTACATCAGGATCTGAAAGACAAAAACTTCCATTTTGGCAAAGAAATGATAGAGCAGAGTAAATGGGGCGATCTGATTATTGGTAGTTCAAAAGATGACTCTTATCGCAAGTCTGTTGCTTTTTTACTGGAACCGAATGGTAATGATCATTATTTTCAAAGCATTAATACTGATTTTGAGCATCCTTTTTACTGGATTATTGATATGAATGGAGACGATGAATACTATAATCCGGACATCAACGGTATTTTCAGGGTATTCGCTGGGATTGGGATTCATGCTGATGATGAAGGTGATGACATTTATAGAGGTGATGATGGTATGATGTCAGCATTTTACGGGTATCAGTGCAGTATTGATGAAAAAGGAAATGATCTTTATCGTGGTGGTTCTTACAGTCTTGCTGCTGCAACATTCGGTATTTCCATTGTAGAGGATAAAGCGGGTAATGATAACTATTCCTGCACTTCCAATGGCGAAGGATTTGGAGGAACAATGGGTATTGGTATGATTGCCGATTATGAAGGTCATGATATGTATTATGCTGGTGGGAACTATCTTCATGCTCCGCTGGCTCCACTCGACCAAAGAACGCTCTCACAGGGATTTGGATTTGGGGTAAGACCTGACTTCGGTGGAGGAATCGGAATACTTTATGATGGAAAAGGCAATGACAGCTATCGTGGTGGCGTATATGCCCAGGGGGTTGCCTATTGGTATGCTCTCGGGATACTAATCGATAAAGAAGGCAACGATACGTATGATGCTGTCTATTACCCGCAGGGAAGCGGAATACACCTGGCAGGAGGCTTCCTCTTCGATGGTTCAGGAGAAGATCATTACTATTCAAAGCATGGACCTGGGCAGGGCGCTGCCCATGATTTCGGTGTTGGTTTCTTCATTGATCGTGCCGGGAATGATGAATACTCAGTGGAAGGCGGATACGGACTGGCACTGACAAACTCCGTTGCTGTCTTTCTTGATGTCAGTGGTGATGACAGATATGAAAGGAATAATGAATCTAACTATGGGTTTGCCAATGAAGCTCGTGACAGCGGTGGCTTAGGAATGTTTCTCGATACAGGCGGTAAGGATTATTATGCGAATACTTTCTGTCAGAATGATTCTACATGGCAGAGAGGGACATATGGATTTGGCAGGGATATTGACCTGGTGAAACCCGAAAAGACTGTGATACAGGAAATGGCTGAAACGGCAGCAGCAGTCGATAGTACTGCATCTATTTCTGATCTGTTCAAGATTGCCTGTGAATGGGAAGTCGGCAGTGCTCAAAAAAGAGTGCAATATGCCAGGGAATTATTACTTAAAAGACCTGTCGAAACTGCAGAATATATCTACAAGAATGCAATGACTTCCAAGGATGGGCTAGTATACAGAGCCATTCAGACTTTCGCTGAAAAGTCTCCTGAATTGAAAAAGTACTTTCCTCAAGGATTGGAGAATTCGGATAGCCTTGTCATCAAAACAACGATTTCATTAATTGGTGATCTTAAGGATTCCACTTATGTTCCACAACTTGCTGTTTTTTTACAGAATAAAAAATACGTAACTGCTGTTCTTTCTACTCTCGGTGACTTGGCAACTGATCAGAGTATTGATTTATTAGTAACTTACATGCATTCCACTATAGAAAAGGAGAGAATTACCGTTGCCAGGGGATTCAAATCCATCAACAAACCAAGAGCAAAAGAATTACTGCATGACATGGCAAATGACCCCTCTTTTCTGATCCAGGCAATGGTTCGATTACAGGAAAAGAAAAAGCCTTGATAGTTTGTCAGTTCTCTATAATCTGACTATACTATGAACAGGCAGGTTTATGCGATTAAATAAGATTGAAACAAGAACATTCATTCTCTTGATGATCTCCACGTTCTTCAATGGGTTCATCATGAGTTTGGGAAACATCCAGGATATTATCTCCAAAAAGACCTTCCATGCCCTGGATTGGCAACTAACTCTGTTAGCTATGGTATGGCCTGTATCGAATTTTATCTCCATCTGGTGGGGACAGATTTTAGAACATTCCAAACATAAAGCACGCTATTTCCTTCTCGTTGCTGTGTTGGGAAGACTGGTTCTGATCACTGGATTGTGGATTGTTAATATGAATGAGTTCTTAATTCTATTAACCTTCATGTTTTCCTTCAGCTCTTTACTGATACCTGCTACCAATGCCATTTACCAGGAAAATATCGGTTCCAATAATCGTGGACGTGTGTTTGGCTTTACGGTCAGTCTTTCTACATTAATTTCTATGATTCTTACTTATGTGGCAGGTAGAATCCTTGATATAAACGAAAATTCATTCCATGTGATCTTGGTTTCGGCAGGTATTGCAGGATTTTTAAGTGCTTTAACTCTCTCTTTTATCAAATTTGATAAGAATTATCAGAAACCGAATTTGGAAAGAATGTCTCATCGTGATTTTGCTTTTACTCCCATCAAACGGATGATGGAAATATTGAAAACAAATAAAGAATTCGCTAAATTCGAAAGGAATTTCTCTGCCTATGGTATGGGTTTCATCATTATGCAGCCTGTACTACCGATTTACATGGTACAGACTCTGCAATTGAATTATACTTCTAATTTCCTGGCAAAAGGGATATTATCTCAGATGGGGGTGCTGCTTCTTTCTCCGATATTGGGTAAATTGCATGATAAATTTCATCCTCACAAATTCACAGCTTTGTCTTTTGGCTCTTTAGCATTATTTCCAGCACTGTTTTTGTTATCAGGTATGATGCCTACTCGCTTTGGGGCTATCCTGCTTGTGAATATCGCCTTCGTCTTCTTCGGAGTTGCCATGACCGGTGTGAACCTATCCTGGAATATGGGTACGATCTATTTTGCCGGTAAAGGGGAATCTCCCATGTACCAGAGTGTGCATGTGACTCTCACCGGTATACGAGGTGTGGTAGCTCCCTTGTTGGGTCTTATCCTGTTAAGGCTTTTCGGAATTTTCAGTGTCTTTATTTTTGCATTCTGTGCCCTTCTTTTTGCTTCCTGGCTTAGCTATCGTGATTATAAGAATGTTAAAGTTAGTTCTAAAATTACGGAGAATGAGGAAAGCTATAATATTGAGAATCCGGCATAGGAATAACTAAAAAATTAAAAATTGAGAGGGGAACGCCTCACCCTGTGAGGTGGCAAAACGCACCCCGTGTGTTTGTCTCCTTGAGTGATAGGAAAACTAAGGTTTTGGAGTTTATAAGCGATATGAAGTTCACAATCAGCTTTTCAAACTCACCGATACTATGCTTCGACTACGCTCAGCAACCACCACCTCTCTTTATCCAAAGAGAGGAATGGATAACCCGCATCCTGTCTGATTTCCCTCCCTTTGGGTAAAGGGAGAGATTAAGGGTGAGTTTGATTCTGCAACTGTGAACGTTACATGAAAGCTAAACACTGGGGAAGTAACAGGAGAATAATTATCATGAATGCTGTCGAATCATTAACATCCGATCTGCACCAATATTCCAGACCGGAACGCATTGAAGCTTGTGCTCATTTCTTCAAAGCATTTCCAGGAGGTTATGGCGGAGAAGACACTTTTCTTGGCATTTCCGTACCAGACCAGAGAAAAGTAGCTAAAGCCTATTATAAACAAATCACTCTTGATGAACTTGCTGAATTGCTCTGCCAGCCAATTCATGAGTATAGGCTGACAGCACTGATGACTTTAGTTTATCAGTTTCAGAAATCAAAGACTGAAGCAGAACGTACAGCGATAGCTGATTTCTATCTCAAGCATCTCGATTGGGTGAACAACTGGGATTTGGTCGATGCCAGCGCTCCTTATATTCTTGGACCATACTTTCTGGATAAAAATACTCAAGTTCTTGATGATCTCGTTTCCACCAATGATCTTTGGAAGCAGAGAGTTGCCGTTCTTGCCACTTTCGCTTTTATTCGTGTCGGCAAGTATGAATTGACTTTACGTTTTGCAGAAAAACTACTCACTCATAAGCATGATCTCATTCACAAAGCTGTGGGTTGGATGCTGAGAGAAATAGGCAATCGGAACTCCCAGGTGGAACATAATTTTTTAGAACTGCATTCACAACAAATGCCCCGTACTATGCTGCGTTATTCCATTGAGAAGTTCCCTGAAGAGACAAGACAGTATTTTATGAGAAGAAGGTAACAGCTGACAGATAACAGGTTCAGATGAAGACCCCCCTACCCCCCTTCTCAAGGGGGGATTTCTTTGTTCCAGCCTCAAGTAGACTATCCCCCCTTGAGAAGGGGGGTAGGGGGGTCTATTTTACTCTATTACTCCTTTTTATCAGTATCCATAACTGCTTCCAAATAGTTCTCTGGATTAACCGAACCACTTCAATTCCGGAATAAGCCTTACAGAAAGGAATTGGTGTTTTGACTTTTTATTGGGATTCCATTTCACTTCAAAAGCATTCATGACAGCGTTATGTATTTCGATAAGGTCGATTTCCTGTTATGAAGTAGTACGCCAGAAGTAATGTTCAAATGTAGCACGTTTATTCAGCATGTATTTGCGTCTTTCAGTAATAACGTAGTTTTCCCATAAAGCACCTGAATCGTTACGAAGATCAAAGTATTCCTGATACCGTTGTCCCAAGAAAAGTAGTAATTTGGGGTGTGCGCTCCCTATATTAGAATTATCTGTTCTGATTCATCCGAACCTGTGACCTGTTACTTGTAAGCTGTCACCTTTTGCCAGCTCTCCCACTTCGTACTTCGCACCTCGTACTTCGAACTTTCAAATCACTGTGCTATCCTGCATACACGGAAGCCATTGAAATAGCCACTTCCAGTGGGGTAATTCCAGTTTCGCCACGTAACTGCACAGTTGGAAGCAGAACCGACGATACTGCCACCACGTTTCATACGGTAGGAACCACTTGCGGATCCATGGGGATTATTCTGTGCTCCACTCGGGTAGGAGGAGGCATAGATATCCCAAACCCACTCTTCGACATTCCCACTCATATCATATAGCCCAAGCTCATTTGCAGTCTTTGTACCAACTATATGAGTATAACTTACAAATGAATAATACCAAGCCACAGCATTACAATCATTGCTTCCGCTATAAGTGTAATTATGTGTCTGGTTGCCACCTCTTGCCGCATACATCCATTCCATTTCAGTTAGAAGTCGATATCCATTTCCTGTCCAATTACATGAGACATTGATATGATTCGCATTGTTTGTATTCCATCCTACAGGCCAGTTCGTAGGATTTGTTCCATACGAGGCGTAGCTATATGAAGGCGTCAAACCTTCGTTTAGGCTTCTTCTATTACAATACTCTATGGCATTGAACCAGGTAACATACTCTACAGGAAGATTATTCATATCAGAATGGCTTGAAGGATTCGTCCCCATAGTTGCAAGATATGCATACTGTGTGATTTCATATTTATCAACGTAAAATGATGATATTGTCACATTTGATGTCCCGTTATTAAAAGTACCACCTTCCACACGAACAAAGCTTGTATAAAAGGTATATACGGCTGTTGCCGTCTGAGAGTTTGCCCAGTTTGTTTGATAAGCTTTGGCTTTGAGAATAGTTGTCGAAGTGATGCTGATCGAATTCTGATAAAGAGCAGAGCTTTCTGTAGGCTCACTGCCATTGATTGTATAATGAATTTGTGCGCCTTCGGTAGCGCATAAGATACTTACCGTTTGATTGGAGGAATAAACTCCACTTGTGAGAGTAAATGTAGGTGTACTTACTGTTAAGTTGATTATGTAATCAGCCTTGGTAATAGCAGATATGGTCCAGCCGGTCTTATAAGCAACTGCTTTTATTGTTTGACTGACACTTACAGTAAATGGACTGCTATATATTGTACCTGAAGTTGGAGAGGGCAGTGAACCATCAGTTGTATAGCGAATAGTTGCACCGGGAGTGTTTGAGCTAATAGTAACTGTCTGCGGGGATAGATATGTACCGGATGACGGAGAAATGACAGGATTATCAACTGTATATTGATCATACCTGCAAACACGGAAACCGATTGTTGAAGAACCTACACAAGCTTCTCCTGCTCCGTTAAGGCAAGTAATAAGACAGTTCTCAGGCGGACTCCCCCAACTGCCACCCCGACATGAGTGATAATATCCTGGATCTGACTGCATTGGATCCCCCAAAATTATATCCCAACACCATTCAGCGACATTGCCAGACATATCAAATAAACCAAATTCATTGGGTGATTTTGTACCAATAGCATGCGTGTCATTGTTCTCAAATCCCCAATTTTCTAAATACCAAGCCACAGTATTTATATCGTTGCTTCCACTATATGTATAATTATGCGTTTGATTGCCACCCATTGCTGCAAATTCCCATTCTGAGGAGGTGGGAAGATGATAGCCTTCTGTCATATTGCAAAAGATAGAACTTGAATTATTAGAATAAACTATGTTCATTCCATTAAAATGATAATAACTGCCGTTCCATCCTACAGGCCAGTTTGCAGGATTAGTTCCATAATCCGTGCCATCGTTATATCTATAATAAGGTGTTAGACCTTCATTCATGCTTCGTCGATTACAATATTCTATTGCATTAAACCAGGATACTGTTTCAACAGGACCATTTGTTACACTTGGAAACGAAGATGGATTCATTCCCATCACTGCTTGATAACCAGCTTGTGTCATCTCATATTTATCAAGATAAAAGGATGATACTGTGACATCTGATGTTCCATTGTTATAAGTACCTCCTGCAATAAATGCGAAATTTGCCTGATTTGGAAGAATAATCGCGTAATAGGCTGTTACTGTTTCAGAAGGTGTCCAACCAGCTTTAAAAGCTTTTGCTTGAAGAATCGTCGTTTGTGTAATACTGATTGGAACTGAATACAGAGCAGATGACGATATTGGATCACTGCCATCTGTCGTGTAGCGTATTTGAGCACCATCGACGCTGCACAGAATGCCAACAGTCTGTGAAGTAGTATATGCTCCGGAAGTAAGAGTAAATGTTGGAGAAGTAACAGTTAGATTTATCATGTAATCAATTGCAGAGATTGAGGATGGATTAAGCCCAGATTTGTAGGCAATAGCTTTGATAGTTTGACTGTGATCCACTGTTATTGGTGAAATGTAAACTGTACCCATTGTTGTGGAAGGTGTTGATCCGTCAGTTGTGTAACGAATGGTTGCCCCAGGAGTGTTTGATGTAATTGTAACAGTTTGTGGTAAAAGATAGCTTCCCGATGGTGGAGAAAAGATTGGTGCCAGTACACAAAGTTGTTCGTTCCTACAAACACGGAAACCGACATCATAATTACTATAAGTTGCGTCATATCCCCTGGCTGAAACGGTTCCGTAGGTAGAAATTAAACCCCAGCAGCCACCTCGCACTGCACGATATTCACCGATCTCGGGTCCATGAGGATTAATTTGTGGACCGCTTGGATAATCGCCACAAAAATCCCATGTCCATTCCCACACATTACCTGTCATGTCATTAATACCAAGCTCATTCGTAGCTTTAGTTCCAACAGGATGAGAAGTATTACCTGAGTTGTTATAATACCAAGCTACTACATTGGCATCATTGCTTCCACTGTAAGTGTAATTATGAGTCAGGTTTCCACCTCTTGCTGCAAACTCCCACTCTGCTTCAGTAGGAAGCCGATAGCCATTTGCCGTCCAGTCGCAGGAGATGTTGTTATAATAATTATTATCATAATGAAATATAGAGTTCCAATCTATAAACCAAATATTTATGTTATTGCCATAGTCAATGCCGTTCGAAATATAACTGTAACATGGTGTTAAACCATCCTGCATACTTCTCCGATTACAGTATTCAATTGCATCAATCCAATACATATAATAAATAGGATAATTATCACCAGTACCACATCCCGTACGAGGTTCTCGACCAACAACAGTGCGGTAATTAGCTTGGGTAACTTCATATTTCTCAAGGTAAAAAGATGATACTGTCACAGTAGATCTACCAATGTTGAAAGTACCACCTTCTACAAAGATAGAGTTATCGGGAACTGAATTACTCACTGGCCTAACTCTGTAAAAATGAAAAGAATTCTGTATAGATTTAGTCCAAGTGGTTGTTCCTCTTGCTGTGGCAAAGCTGCCTGTGGATGAGATATCCGTAAAATCAGTATCAATCTTATTAGAGCCTTCCACAATATAGCTTGAAGCGTTAGAGACTGCAGACCAAGATAAGGTAATCACTCCACCAGTGATATGAATTGTTGAATAATATTATGAATTTGAGCCATGAGTATTCCCAAGTTGAGCCAGTGCTCCACTATAATTGAGCCAGGGAATATTCTACTTTGAGCCACCTTGCATAAATCAGAGTGTGATTAACCATGTGGCAATGCGCTGAAGAGCGCAAATAACACAATGGAGGTCACAAAATGACCAATTATCGAGAAATCTTGCGTTTACAGGCGCAAGGAATTAGTGAAAGGAATATTGCTCAAAGCCTGCCGTGCTCCCGCAATACCGTATCCAAGGTGCTGAGGGCAGCAGCCCAACAAGCTGTTTTCTGGCCAATTTCTGATACAATTAGTGACAGGGAATTGGGGAAGATGCTATTTCCCATTGTAAATATCGAAGGGTGTCGCAAGATGCCGGATTTTGAGCATATACACAAGGAGTTAGGTAAAAGCGGTGTAACCTTGTCGTTATTATGGCACGAGTATTCAGAGCTATGCCGGCAGAATCAGACGATACCCTATCAATACAGTCGATTCTGCGAGCTTTACACGGAATATGCTCATCAAACCAAGGCAACCATGCGCATTCATCACAAGCCGGGTGAGAAGCTTGAGGTTGATTGGGCAGGTCAATCTGCGTATTTGACAAACAATCTTACCGGGGCACAGCTTAAAGTTCCAGTCTTTGTCGCTGTTTTGCCCTATAGTGGCTATGCTTATGTTGAAGCACTTCCCAATATGAGTCTGAGTAACTGGATTCAGGCTCATGTAAACTGCTTTCAATATATGAACGGCGTGGCAAAAATACTGGTTCCTGACAACCTCAAGACAGGTGTGGAGCGGGTATCCGGTGGAAGCAGTGTAATCAACAGGACATATAATGAGCTGGCTAATTACTACAATACAGTGGTCATCCCTGCCAGGGTCAGGCATCCCAAGGATAAGGCAAGTGCTGAAGGGACAGTAGGTATTATCTCGACCTGGATTCTGGCTGCTCTTCGCAACAGGAGTTTCTTCTCGCTTAGAGAACTCAATAAGGCAATCAGGGAAAAGTTGGCTGAATTTAACAGTAAGCCTTTCCAGGTCAAAGATGGCTCCCGTGAAAGCGTATTTTGGCAAGAAGAACGAGAGCAGCTGCTTCCCTTGCCGGAGGAGGCTTATGAACTGGCTACATGGGCTACAGCAACGGTTGGTTACAACTATCACATTATGGTTGATAAGAAGTACTATTCAGTGCCTTATGAATATATCCACCACAAAGTAGATATTCGCCTAACCGCCAGGGTGGTGGAGGTCTTTTACAATTCAGTCAGAATAGCCTCCCCCAGGGGCTTGGAGGGAAACTCTGAGCGATATCAGACCAATGCCGAACATATGCCCAAGGATCATCAGGAATACCGGAAATGGGATGCAGATAGTTTTGTTGACTGGGCTTGTACTCTTGGAACAAGCACTGAGTTGGTAATCAAGTCAATCCTGGGATCATGCAGGGTTGAACAGCAAGGTTATCGCACCTGCATGGCTGTGCTAAGCGCTTCAAAAAAGTACGGCTGTCAAAATTTGGAAAATGCCTGTCAGAGAGCATTAAGCTACACACCAAATCCGAGTTACAGAATCATCAAGACTATTCTAAACTCAAATGAACAGAAGAGAAGCACCGATAATGATGCTGAAGCGGTGCAAAGCTCAGAGTATGCCATCAGCCGGGAATCAGGTTACTACGGGAGAAACGAAAATGACTAATAATACTACTATCATTAAACTTCGAGAGATGCTGTTAAATGGCATGGCAGATGCCTACCGAAATCAGGTTAACGATAAATCACTGGAAAACTACAGCTTTGATGAGCGCTTTGGCATGCTGGTTGATATAGAATGGGATAAGCGCAAGAATAATAGGCTTAAACGTCTGATTCACGGTGCCGGCTTCAAGTTCAGTAACGCGAGCATAGCAGATATTGACTACCATGAAGACAGGAAACTTGATCGTAGTGCAATCGTTGAATTGGCATCATGTTCATTTATTGGAGAGAATGAGAATATCATCATCACGGGAGCATCAGGAAGCGGTAAAACATGGCTGGCTTGTGCATTTGGCATAGCTGCCTGCAAGAAGTACTTCACTGTAAAATACGTCCGCCTGCCTGAACTGTTGGATGACCTCGCTGTTAGCCGTTGTGAAGGCGGGCATCAAAGAGTCATAGACAGATATGTAAATGCGAAACTGCTGATACTTGATGAATGGCTGTTAACCAGGATAAACGAACAGGAGGCTAAAGATCTCTTTGAAATAGTCGAGATGAGGTATTCCAAAGCATCTACGGTCTTGTGCTCTCAGTTCAAAACCGGAGGATGGCACGAGAAGATTGGACAACCCACTCTCGCTGATGCCATCCTTGACCGGCTTGTTCATAACTCTCACCATATATTTATCGATGGGAAGATGTCAATGAGAGAACGCAAGGGAATAATACAAATCAATAAGAAATAGCCGGTTCCCTCTTAGATGCATCGTTCCGGCTGCTGCTTCGCTCGGACTACGTCCTCACTCCGCAGCAGCCGGAACTTCATCCTCCCTAATAAAGTTGATAATATGTAATAAGGCAATAAGATACGTCGTGTGGCTCAAAAAGATAATATAGTATGGCTCAATTATAGTGGAGCACTGGCTCAACTTAATCGGACAAGGTGGCTTTTCTGAGCGGAATATGCATTGTCACATCATTGGGTGGAGTCAAAGCATCTCGTTCAGTTTCTTTAAACTGTCCTAATTGTGGGGCAGATGGCTTCACAATATTTGAGGAATGGTGATTTGAGACTCTCCCTGTCGCAAAGCAAAAAAAACTGCTAAAAAAGAAAACCAAAATGCAAAGAATGTTTTTCATAAAAACCTCTCATTTATGAGTTTATGTTTTAATTGTATCCGTAAGTCATATAGGAGAAGATATCTGAATATAATTCAACAATAATGGCTGTTATTATTTTGCGTCAAGCATTAATTTTACAAAAAATGAGCTTCTATGACCCTTTACATCCCTTAAGAGCATTACGGTACCAATACGGTAGCAATACGGTATCATTACGGTAAAAAACCGTATTTATACCGTATTGGTATAGTAATGGTACTCTATTATAAGAAAGAGGTGAGTAGATGAAATACTCGGTTTTCATATAAAGTTCGCACGCCTTTCTTGTTCGAACTTCCAGGTTGAGTATGATTTTCTAGAAAAGCATTCCAAGAAAATGCCCCGAACCATGTTGCACTATGCTATCGAGAAGTGTCCTTAGGAGATGAGACTGTATTTTATGAGAAGATTTCCCTCCCTTTTGCAAAGGGAGGGGTTAGGAGAGTTAGTTCTTTTCTTAATCAACTTTTAAAACATCGCTGTTACTTTGTAGAAACGTCGATTATATGTACCAGCATCTCCTATTGCTCCGGTAATTCCAAACAATCCATTTACAACTAAGATAATAAGCTAAGTAATATAGCTATTTTCATATCATACTTCCAAGATTTGCACTACGCTGCAGGTTTGAATATAGATTTCTTATGATTCAAATATTTAATATACTTGAATATTATGACAGATTACTTTTTCAAGAAGCTCTTGAGATTAATTAAAATGTTGCAAATAATGTAAAGTAAGATTCATAAAATTACAAACTAAGTCTCCCTTAGGCTTATCAATAAGCAGTTTAAGCAATTCTTTCACTTCGCACTTCGTAAAATTCTCTTGCCCAAAACAATCTAATTTATGAAACTTCCCCTAAGAGATTTTACTTGCGGAGGTACCATGCCCCGTTATTTAGATAAGAACACAGCCCAAGCTCTGCAGACAGATGTTCTGCTGGAATTGATCCAGCCTTTTTCTGAACCAGGAAGGAAACTCAAAATGCATGAAAAAGCTTATCTTTCAGGTGAAGAAAGCAAGCTGGCTCTGGAATTTCAGATGATTCATCTGTTAATGAATTTTAAAATGCAGCAATCTAGTGATTTTATAGTTCTTCAAGATCTTCTCCAGCATTTGGAAGACATTCATAAAACGATTCAGCATTGCGAATCCCACACACTTGCCCTTCATGAGATATTTGAAATTAAGCATTTCTTATATTTTCAATTACGAATCAATGAAATTCTCCATTTCAATCATCTGACAGATTGTGCAATTTGCTCTGATTTTATAGAATTGTTTGAATATCTTGACCAGGATAAGCAGAACCAGCCGCATTTTTATCTATCAGATGCGTATTCGGTAGAATTGTCAGAAGTTCGGAATGAGTTGAATGAGCTGATTAACACAGAGAAGCGATGGTATCAGACAACTCGTGGAAAAGCTGCAAAGTCACTTGGGATGGAAATGGTGGGACTGGATGTTGTAATTGATAGAAACAATACTTTTCAGATGGAGAAAGTTGAAAAATCTCCGTATTTCCAGGAAGGGAAAAGCAATTACAGCAATCGTGTCTTCCATTTAAAGGAAACCCCAAGCTTACACAAAATTCGGACAAAGATAGAAGTTCTAAAGCATAAACTAGAAACTATTGAATTGAATGTCCGCATCCAAATCTCCGGGAAGATCGCATTGCATTTCAGAGAGCTGGAAAATACTTTTCATGCACTTGCGCAGTTAGATTTGCGTATGGCAAAGGCATCTTTTGGTATTAAGCAATACTGTTGCATTCCCAAAATCAACAAACAGATGAAAATTAAACTTCATAAATTGGTAAATCTACCGCTTCGGATGAAACTCCGTGAAATTGGTCATCCCTATGAAGTGACTGATATTGAACTAACTCATAAGCTAAATATCGTCATCGGGGCTAATATGGCAGGGAAAACTTCTGCTCTGAAATCCCTGGGTCAAGCTGCCTTTCTAGCAGCCAGGGCAATTCCTGTTCCTGCTAAATCTGCAAGTTTACCATTATTTGATTTTCTCTTTTTCTCCGGTGAAGATAGCCAACGCAAGCAGCCTGACCTCAGCAGCTTTGCCCAGGATGTTGTTGCGATGCAGGATGCATTAGAAATGCCTGGATTCGGACTATTTCTTATTGATGAATTTGCTCGTGGCACTAATCCCTTCGAAGGAGAAGCTCTCTGCTCTTCTCTTCTCTCCAAGATGATTAGTAAAAATGCTCTTACTTTTTCTGCAACGCATTTCCAGGCACCTGCATTCATCTCAGAAGCAGCACATTTTCTCATGCCAGGTCTGACTGAATCTGATTTTCTTGAAATTAGTCAGTTGCCTGTTAAAGAACGAATTGCAGAACTTCATAACAGGATGAAATATAAATTGATAGCCGTTACCAAAGGACAGGAACCACCTCGTGCGGCGTTACGCATAGCTGAAATATTGGGTCTGGATTTGAAGATTATTCTATCTGCACGAGATATCTTATCTACCTGATGTAGCAACAACTTTAGTTATTGCTACCTTCTGTTCTGCCCTTCTTGCCTTATATCCTTCTCAAAGTCACCGGATTGAAATCCAGTGTTTATAGCTTTCAGACTTAATGACTTCAGTATGTACTTTACTAATGAGATTAATTACTATACATTACAAATAGAAGAAAAAGTATATTTTCATTCATCTTATATAAAAAAAATTGACACATTATTAAGCATTATATTCTTATCAGGATGTATTATCCAATAACGATATCCAATCTTCACGGAGGTATAGTATGAACAAAATTCTATTACTTTGTACTCTTATGCTGATGAGTATGGCTCTGTATGCCTTTACACCTATCATTGATGGCATCAAGGATGCCGAATGGGGTGAAATTCCCACACATAGCTCCACCACTGTAAAGCAACCCCTTGAATTCAACCTGGATGGCGGATGTTATGTCACGGATGACCCTGATTATGTCTATATCGCTATTCCCATAGATAATGACCCTTGGGAAGATGGCAAATCTGTTCATTTACATGTCGCAATTGATTTAAGAAATACTCCTGACGGCGGTACGTATGATGCCTGGGGCAGCAGCATTAGCTATGGTCAGCCATTCAAACCGGAATTTGATGTCATCACCCAATGGAGCACAGCAGATGAAAACTTGGGATACTCCGCTTTTCAACAATGGATTGGTGGAACGTGGAATGCTGAATCCAACCCCCCCACAGGCATACACCTTAGAGGAGAGGGGTGTCAGTGTGTCGAAATCGCAATACACCGTAGCCTTTTAGATAATATTGAATATACTGAAGTTATCAATATCTCTGTTTGGGAGCGTCCTGCCTGGGATAAGCCAGGTGCATCCATTTGCCTGCCTGCTGATCCATCCTTTCCTTCTGATTGGGGCAATGATGGCGGAGTATTTACCACCCAGTTTCCATACACTTTAGCCACCCTTCACACAGTTATCGTCGCACCCCAGGTGGCAAGTATCATGCAACTCACGAGTTCTTCCTTCAATCTTACTTTCAGCGAACCTATGAACCAAGAAGCTGCCAGTGTTATCTCAAATTATAACTACGGCGGTGGGATGATCATTTCATCGATAACTCCTATTAGTCCAACGACATTTAATTTCCAAACCATATCTAATCTTTCAGGCGGAACAACATACAGCGTAATAGCCAAGCCGGAAATCGTCAGTGCGGAAGGAACTCCCATCGATCCGGTTCATAACAGCGCTTCTTTTACAGCCGTGAGCAATTCTTCTGTTACTTTCTACGTTAGTTTGACTGCTCTCATTGAAAGTGGAGGCTTCGATCCTGAATTAGATCAGATAGCTGTACGCGGTGATTTTAATGGCTGGGGAATCACAAACGCGGATGGAATTCCCCATCATGTGTTGCCTAGCACTTTCTTTGATGTATATGGAATTACCGTTTCTGTTCCTTATGGAATAGGTCAGACATTTGAATATAAGTACTGGAACAATCACAACAGCGGTGATAACTGGGAAAACCTTCCAACTAACAGAAGTTTTACAATTGCCGGTGAAACGAATGTCATCCCGGTGGTATATTGGAACAATGTTGATCCAACTACTCTGATAACTCATCCTATCGCTGTGACTTTTAAAGTTGATATGTTGATGCAGACAGTGTCTTCAGGTGTCTATCTTGCTGGCGGCTTCAATTCCTGGAATGGAACTGCCACGCAAATGACTCTTGATAGCGGTACTATCTATAAAACAACGGTGACCTTTCCTGCCTATTCAACCAAAGCGCAGGAATATAAATTCCTCAATGGTGAAGCCTGGGAGTATACTAGCAACAGGGCAATTGTCCTGGATAATGAACAGACTGCCATGGAACTTCCTATTACATATTTCAACAATATTATCCCTCCGGAAATGAAAACAATCACATTCTTACCGAAGTCTCTTTCAACATTCACGAATTTCAATAACAATGATGTACTTCCGCCCGGATCAGATATTAATATTGAAACCAGGGAGACCCCTGCTGATTCATGCTGCGAAGAAGATGATGACTTAGTGAGAGTGTGTTACATGGAGCTCTGGCCTGATGAAGGTGATTATGATTTGAATGATCTGGTTGTTAGATATCGTTTAAAATTGGGCAGTACTTACTGGGGATGCACGCTTCAGAATGGTATCAATGTCCATGATGGAGAAACAGTTGAATTCTATTTTACATTGACTGACTCTCTCGGAAGAGTTTCCATAGATAATAATGGGGGCGCAAATTATCATGTTTCAATTGGTGGTGGTGGACTGCCGAGTTTCACATTCTTACCGATGTCTCTTTCAACATTCACGAATTTTAATAACCATGATGTACTTCCTCCCGGATCGAATCTTAAATTAGAAACATTGGAAACCCCCGGTGGTTCATTTGTTTCAGCCAAGGTTTATTACAGATTTGAAGATACTTGGCCAGCAACTGGTGATTATGATATGAATGATCAAAATGTTGCATATCATAAGAATATGGCTAGCGCTTACTGGCAATGTACGCTTGTTAATGGTGTCAATGTTCATGATGGAGAAACTGTGGGATTTTATGTAACCGCTACTGATTCTCTCGGAAGAGTTTTCATGGATAATAATGGGGGCGTAAATTATCATGTTACAATTGGCGCGGGAGACTTGCCGGTATTTTCATTCTTACCGATGTCTGCTTCAACATTCACGAATTTTAATAATAATGATGTGCTTCCACCAGGTTCAGACCTTAAATTGGAAACAGTCGAGATCCCCAGTGGTTCATTTGTTTCAGTCAAAGTGTATTACAGGGAGGATTTATGGCCTAAGAAAGGTGATTATGATATGAACGATGTGCTTGTTAGATATAGTATAGATGGTAGAACTTACTGGAATTGCACACTTCATAATGGTATCGATGTTCAGGACGGAGATACCTTGGAATTCTATGTAACTGCTACCGATTCTCTCGGAAGAGGTTACACAGATAGTAATGGGGGCGCAAATTATCATGTTATAATTGGTGAAGGAAACCTGCCAGCCCCAGGCAATGTGCAGATACATTTTTACGGCGATAATATCCATCTTACCTGGAATGAAGTTTCAGGAGCAACATCCTACCGTGTTTACTACTTCGATGATCCGAGTCATCCCAATACCCTGACCTCTACCGATGCTATCATACCGGATATTACACTGGTTGGACATGCCTTGCTTGGGAAACGATTCTACCGGGTTACAGCATTGAAATAAGGTATACTCTTGTAGTCTCAGGAAAGTCCCGTAGGGATGACAGATATTAACGCTCGGGTTTTAACCCGGCGATTTGACAATAGTAATCTGTCGTTCAGATGGGAATCAGAATCAAACTTTCCCGGCTAATACTTCGACTACGCTCAGTAACCATACCCTCCCTTGCTTTATTCAAGGGAGGGAAATATGATAGGATACTGTTCATAGACCATTCTTCCCTTCATCTGAAGGGAGGGGTAGGCTTCTTATTTTCCCTCAGCGAATTTCAATTGACAAGAAAAATAAATTTATAGTTTTTGAATGGACGCTGAGAATAACCAGTAAATGGAGACGAAGATGGCTGATAAACTTCAAGAATTAACAGAACGAATCTACCAGGAAGGGGTTACAAAAGCAAAGCAGGAAGCTGATCGCATTCTAGCTGAGACAAATGCCAAAGCTGCTGAATTGATTAAAAAAGCAGAAAATGATGCCCAACAAATTCGCAAAGAAGCCCAGGCATTGGCAGAAGAAACCCGCAAAAATGTAAACTCCGAACTCCAATTAGCTGCCAAACAGGCAACCAGTGCACTCAAGCAGCAAATCTCCGAACTCATCATTGCCAAAGTGATCGAACCATCTGCAGGAAAGATATGGGAAGACCCAAGTTTCCTGAAGAAAATGGTGGAAGCTGCCATTCAGAATTGGCATCAGGGTAATGAACTGGGAGAAGTATCCGTAACATTCCCGAAGAACCTGGAAAAGGAAATGGACGAGTTTTTCCAAAAATCCAGTTCTGCAATTATTAGTAAAGGTCTGAAAATTAATTACAGTGAGAATTTACAATCCGGTTTCTCGATAGGACCAGCAGATGGAAGTTACAAGATCAATTTCTCGGAAGAGGACTTTGCCAGTTTCTTCAAACATTACCTGCGTCCTAGAGCAATCAAAATACTCTACGGTGAATAATATCCATGGCTAGGGAATATTACTATTTCGTAGCCGGATTACCCTCCATTACGATGGAGGATGCTAAAGCCGCTCGGGATTTGGATGCGTTCCGTCTCGAGATGAAGAATCAGCTTCATGAAGATGATTTTGATTTAGTTAAATTGCTTTTTCTGGCAGATGATCGGGATAATCTTCTGAATCTTGTCCTTCATTTGGAAAAACCCTGGCTACCACATGGAAATTATCCTCCTTTCATTCTCACGGATGAATCAACATATCCGCAAAATCTTCCTGAATTTATGCGAAAATTCATCAAAGCTTTCCGTGATGAAGAACCAATATTTTCCGGTATCTCGTGGGAAAATCAATTAACAACACTTTTCTATGAGTATTTGTCAGAAAATTCCAACAGCTTTATCCAGGAATGGTTTGAATTCGAAAAAAACCTGAACAACCTGCTGACTGCATTGTTCTGCCGTAAGAATGGCATTCCCCATGAGAGGGAGATTGTTGGTTTTGATGCAGTCAGTGAAATTATTAGACACAGTAATGCTACAGATTTCGGTGTCTCAAAGATGTTTCCTTACCTCGATAAATTATTCCAAATCTATGACAATCCGGATATTCTCGAAAGAGAGAAACTGGTGGATCAGATGAAATGGAAATGGATTGATGACAGGAATTTCTTTCATTATTTTGATATAGATTTGATTCTCGGTTACACGGCTAAGGTTAGAATTGCCGAACGCTGGCAAAAGATGCAGCCTGAACTGGGAAAAGATACATTTCAGCACATATTGGATGAATTGGAAGATAGCTTCCAGTTCGGTGATGATTTTACATTAGCGAAAAAGGATAGAATATGATGACAACAGGTAGCATCAAAGGGGTTATCGCCAATCTGGTGCTTGTCGAGGTCAACGGCGCAGTTTCACAAAATGAAATATGCCACATTGATCTGGATGGCACTCCACTGATGGCAGAAGTCATCAAGATTTTGGGCAAAATCGCTTATGTCCAGGTGTTTGAAAGCACTCGTGGATTAAAAGTCGGACACAAGGTAGAGTTCTCAGGTCACATGCTCGAAGTGACACTTGGTCCGGGAATGCTGTCCAAAAGCTATGATGGTTTACAAAACGATTTGAACAAAATGGAAGGAATCTTCCTGAAACGTGGGGAAAGAACCCAAGCCTTGGATGAAGATAAGCTCTGGGATTTCAAACCTATCGCAAAAGCTGGTGATATTGTTGAAGCCGGTTTTTATCTGGGACAGGTACAGGAAAATTGGATTCACCACAAGATCATGGTTCCACTTGGCTTTCAAGGGAAATACACGGTCAATGATGTTGCCGAACCAGGTGAATACAACGTGAATGATGTCATCGCAACTATCGTTGATGACAAGGGAAACAAGATCAAAGTTACCATGGTTCAGAAATGGGCAGTGAAGATACCTATTAAAGCTTATCGAGAAAAACCGCGTCCCTTTAAACTGATGGAAACAGGTGTCCGGATCATCGATAGTTTGAACCCCATCGCTGAAGGCGGTACGGGATTTATTCCCGGTCCATTCGGATGTGGTAAAACAGTGTTGCAGCATCAATTATCAAAACATGCGGAAGCTGATTTGATCATTGTAGCCGCCTGTGGTGAACGAGCCAATGAAGTGGTGGAAATCTTTGTTGAATTCCCCGAACTGGATGACCCACGTACAGGTCGTAAATTGATGGAAAGAACCATCATCATCTGTAATACTTCCAACATGCCGGTTGCTGCTCGTGAAGCTTCTGTGTACACAGCAATGACCATTGCTGAATACTATCGTTCCATGGGCTTGAAAGTTCTCCTATTGGCAGACTCCACTTCCCGTTGGGCACAGGCACTTCGTGAAATGTCCAACCGTATGGAAGAATTACCCGGACCGGATGCATTTCCCATGGACTTACCTGCCATCATTTCCAATTTCTATTCACGTGCAGGATTCACTTACCTCAATAATGGAGAGACTGGTTCCATTACTTTCGTCGGAACCGTTTCACCCGCTGGTGGTAATTTGAAAGAACCTGTGACTGAATCAACGAAAAAGGCTGCCCGTTGTTTTTACGCTCTCTCACAAGAGCGTGCAAACAGTAAGCGCTATCCGGCTGTTGATCCAATAGAAAGTTATTCCAAATATCTTGAATATCCTGAATTACAGGAATATATGAATACCCATATCGATCCGCATTGGGTGGAAGATGTGACTTATGCGAAGGATGTACTCCTGCGTGGTCGGGAAACCTTTGAACAAATCAATATCCTTGGTGATGATGGTGTGCCGTTGAATTATCACGAGAGATTGTGGAAATCAGAATTGATCGATGCTATCATTCTCCAACAGAATGGATTTGATAAGATAGACCAATCCACACCAATGGAAAGACAGAAATATATGATGAATATGATCTTGGATATCTGTCGCCAGGAATTCAAATTTGAAACATTTGAAGAAGTGATGCCATATTTTAAGAAAATCATCAACCTCTGTAAACAAATGAACTACGCCAAATTCCAGTCAGATAATTTTAACAAATTCGAGAATGAAGTCAACGAATTGGTCATGGAAAAGGGGGTAGTATAATGGAAACCAGAGCATTTCAACGTATTTATACACAACTGAATCAGATTACCAAAGCTACTTGTACTGTCCAAGCTACAGGAATCGGCAATGAGGAAATGGCAATCGTTGATGGTCGTCTTTCCCAGGTTGTAAAGATCATGAATGACATGGTCACATTGCAGATATTCTCAGGAACGGAAGGTATCAGCACCGCTGCAGAAGTCGTGTTTTTAGGCAAACCACCGATGTTGAAAGTCAGTGAACTGTTAGCCGGACGCTTTTTCAATGCCTATGGAGAGCCTATCGATGATGGTCCTCCCATTGAAGGTGAGGAAGTTGAAATAGGCGGTCCCTCCGTTAATCCCGTACGTCGTGAACAGCCATCTGAGTTGATTGCTACGGGTATCGCTGGTATTGATCTGAATAACACTCTTGTGACTGGACAAAAGATACCATTCTTTGCAGACCCGGACCAGCCCTTTAACCAGGTTATGGCAATGGTTGGTTTACGTGCAAAAGCAGATAAAATCATCCTTGGTGGAATGGGTATGTCACATGATGACTATCTTTTCTTTAAAAATACCTTCGAAAATGCAGGAGCTCTTGATCGAATCATTTCCTTTGTGAATACAACAGAAGATCCACCGGTGGAAAGATTGCTGGTCCCGAATATGGCATTAGCTGCTGCTGAGTACTTTGCTGTTGAAAAGAATGAGAAAGTTCTCGTTCTTTTAACAGATATGACTCTTTTCTGCGATGCGCTCAGTATTGTGTCCAATCGTATGGATCAGATTCCTTCTAAAGACAGTATGCCTGGATCACTCTATTCCGATTTGGCACGTATCTATGAAAAAGCAGTGCAGTTCCCGGCAGGCGGGTCAATTACCATTGTAGCTGTCACAACACTCTCAAGCGGTGATATCACTCATGCTATTCCGGATAATACGGGATATATCACGGAAGGACAGCTTTTCCTGCTGCGTGATACTGATATCGGAAAAGTAATCGTGGATCCCTTCAACAGCTTATCTCGTTTGAAGCAGTTGGTTATTGGTAAGAAGACACGTGCTGATCATCCCGAGGTTATGAATGCTGCTGTGCGTTTATATTCTGATGCAGCAAATTCAAAGACCAAGCTGGAGAATGGTTTTGATCTAACAGATTATGATGCACGTCTCCTGGATTATGCAAAAGAGTATGCCGATAAGTTACTGGCTATTGATGTGAATATAGAAATTGACGCTATGCTTGATACTTCCTGGAAATTGTTTGCCAAGTATTTTACCCAGGCAGAAGTCAATATCAAGCAGGAATTTGTCGAACTTTACTGGCCTAAGTCAAATAGCTAAGGGAATTAACTATGGCTGTACGCTTTCAATATAACAAAACTTCTTTAAACCTTCTGAACAGGCAATTGAAGGTCAGATTGCGAGCACTTCCCACACTAAAGAATAAGGAATCTGCTCTCCGAATGGAAGTGAAGCGTGCCCGTGATATGGCTACCGAATTTGATGCCAAAGTAAAACAGCAGACGGCAGCCCTTGATAAGTTCATGCGCTTGTGGACAGAATTCGATGCGAACCTGGTGACTATCAAGCATGTGGAAATGCAAACGAAGAAGATCGCAGGAGTAAAGATTCCCATTATGGGTGAGATCGTTTTTGATTATGCTGAATTCAGCGTATTTAACAGACCTAAATGGTACTTGGATGGAATATCGATCATAGAAAAGCTGGCAGCGATCACGATCGAAAAGCAATTTTACCTGAGAAAGATGAGAATCCTGGATGCAGTTCGCAAGAAAACGACCCAGAAAGTCAATCTCTATGAAAAAGTTCAAATCCCTGAATATAATGATTCTATACGTAAGATAAAACGCTTTCTTGAAGATGAGGAAAACCTGTCTAAATCAGGACAAAAAATCATGAAAAAAAGAAGCAGCGAGGTGGCAGTATGATCATTCCCATGAAGAAATACACCTTCCTCATCTATCATCATGATTACATCGAATTCCTGAGAAACCTACAGGAAATTGGCGTTCTGCACATCATTCGCACCATCGATAAGAACGATCCTGCCTTAAAAGAGAGCAAGGATAAGATAGATGCTTTGACGCAGATGATCAACTTCCTGAAGAAGAGAAACCAGGTTGCCCAGGATGTTCCACTTACAAGGACTCCTGATGAAATCATTACTCAACTTAACTCTCGAATCAGGAGTAAGGAAGTCCTCTCCCATCAACTTCAGACTGTTCAGAAAACAATCAGTCTCCTGGATCCCTGGGGTAATTTCTCTCGTGAACAGTTAAAAGACCTTGAATCCAAGAATATCTATATCGATTTCTTTACATGTTCCAAGAATAAGTTCCAGGAATCCTGGAAGGAAAAATACTCAATCGAGATCATTGCTTCGATTGCTCAAACCGATTATTTTGCGGTTATTCATGGTGCTGAAGATATAGTGGAAATCGATGCGGACTCAGTGAAGTTACCAGAGATAACCCTAGCAGAAGCTCGTGAATTGCTGAAGAGAATTCAATTCGACTTAGAGAAAATTGATGCTGATTTTAATGAAAGTGCTGCAAAAGAGCTTCCTCATCTCAACCAGTATCGGATAGAACTACTCAGCAAGTTTGAGTTTGAAGATGCAAGCTTGAATTCTCTCAAGGATGCTGATGATCAACTGATAATTCTACGCGGTTGGGTTTCTAAACCCTTGGAAAAGAATCTTGTCGCTTTTCTTGAAGATAAGAGTGTCTATTATTTCGCTGAAGAACCCATGGACGGCGATAATGTACCTGTGCAGTTAAAGAACAACTGGTTTGCCAAACTGTTTGAACCAATCGGCAAACTTTATTCCCTGCCAGCTTATGGTGAATTAGACCTGACAGCATCCTTTGCCCCATTCTTCATGCTGTTCTTTGGTTTCTGTACAGCGGATATGGGATATGGTATTGTCATTTTGGCAGCAGGAACACTTCTAAAGCTAAAAGTCAAGGATCCCAAGGTAAGACCATTACTTTCTCTCATGCAAGTGTTAGGTTTATCGACAACTGTTATGGGATTTGTGATGGGTTCTCTTCTTGCCTTCGATATGACCAAATTTAAGACAATAGGTGATTGGATTCCGATCAGGGACAAAGGGCAGATATTTAATTTTGCTCTATTACTTGGTGTGATACAGATACTTTTTGGTGTGATCAGAAACTTCCTGAATCGAGTTAAGTACAATGGCTTTAAAGCCGGACTATCTATGATTGGAACCTTTCTCTTCATGATTGGCGTTACGGTATTGGGTGCACCGATGTTGGGGGCAGTTCCTCCTGAAGCGTTGAAAGCAAATATGAAATATGTCATATATGCAGGCTTATTCCTGATATTCTTCTTCAATGCACCTGGGAAAAGTATCTTCGTCAACCTCGGATTGGGAATATGGGAAATGTATAATATTATCACCGGTTTCTTTGGTGACCTGTTATCCTATATCCGATTATTTGCCTTAGGTGTATCTGGCGGTATCTTGGGATTTGTCATCAATTCTATGGCTCATCAGTTTGGTGCTATTCCCATTATTGGTCCAGTTATTTTCATTGTCATGATGCTTGTTGGTCATGCTGTCAATATTGCGTTAGGTTCCTTGGGTGGATTTGTTCATCCGATGCGTCTTACGTTTGTCGAATTTTATAAGAATTCCGGATTCTCCGGTGGTGGAAAAGCATATAAACCATTCGGTAGTAAAGAATAAATAAAAAAAGGTAAAATAGGAGGTCTCCATGATCGATTCTCTCGCAACTGCAGCAGCACATGTGGCACCAATAACACCTGAACTTTTCATTGCATGGGCAGGCATGATATTTATGGTTGCCTTATCAGGATTAGGAAGCGCAACCGGTACAGTTATGGGCGGTAGCGCTACGATTGGGGCTATCAAAAAAAATGATGATATCTTCGGGAATTGCATGCTGTTATCCGCTCTCCCAGGTACACAGGGCTTGTACGGTTTCGGTGCATTCTTCATTCTCAAGGCGAAAATCATGGTCGGAATGCCACTGATCAGCGCTTGCGCAATTTTTGCAGCAGGTGCTATCGTGGGATTAGTATGTTATTTTTCAGCAATTCAACAGGCTAAGATCGTTTCTTGTGGTATCGATAGTCTTGGACAAGGTAACGATGTATTCGGTAAAACTCTAATCCTGGCTGTTTATCCTGAATTGTATGCGATCATTTCCTTCGCAACGGCATTCCTGATCAGTACAATGATCTAGTCATTTAATTATTAAAAAAATGAAAAGAGCCGTCGAAAGACGGCTCTTTTTTGTAGCACCTACTTCAGGAGGTAATATCCGTGGAGTAGGATGCCGATCCTACTGTCTGTATTGTAAAGTAAGACGCCGTTCTTGCTGTCTTCTATGCAGTCCGAAGGATGCAATTCTGCTAGCCCAGGAAGTTCTTCCTGGGATAATACATCATTTCTTTATTATAACCTCCATTTCCTTATGCTCTTCCATTTCATTATAGTCTTTATGCAGATGAATGATGGAAGTTAAATAACTCACTAGATGCTGATCTTTGGCTTTTATCTTTTTCATGACATACTGCAACGCTTTCTTCACTGAATAGAACATTTGGATTTCATCCACCCGAAAAACTCTTACTCTTTTCTTTTGCGAGTATATGCTTTTCAGGTATTTTTGAAGCTTTTCCAGTTCTTCTGCCCTTTCCTCCAGTGCGCCATAATCATGATAGCTTTCCAGTTCATATATCTGATTTTGAATAATCAGTATTTGTTTTGCTACATCCTTAATTGTAATGCTATCCGCTTTAGGAATTGGCGAATACCAGCTATTTTCATGGAAGCCATATTTCAGCATTAACATATCATGAGAGTCTTCAAATTTGATATCCGGTTCTTTACATTTCCCTTGTGAGATCAAATTAGAATAAAGGATTTTTTGCTTTTGATTAGTTAGTAATTGAGAGAGATAATACATTCCGATGTTATCAGCTATTGTGAATGACAATCCATTACTGGAAGTTATTTGCCATTCTTTTCCGTTCAATACCCATTGGTATCTTTCCATCTTCACCCTCCTTATTAGGGAATCCATAACTGATTAATTTCATGGCTGTTCCATGAATGCTATGCATAAAGGGGTAAAGATAAAAACTATCATTAATACTAATAATGAATGCTATAAACCATAATTATTCAATGGTTATTATGATGTCAAATAATAAATCAATGCAGCGTAGGGGTTTTGCGGAAGTAAACCCATCTTCATTTCATCGTAGGGGTTTGCGGTAGTACGCCCTTCCTGTATGTATTTTCACTCCATTCAAGGGTTTACTTCCGCAAACCCCTACGATTTCTCTTAACCTGAAACCTGTCACCTGTATGCTAAATACCAGGGTGATCCGCTGACCACCATGGCTTTTACGATTGCATTGCAGCTTTGTAGAGTAAGACGCCGATCTTACTGTCTGCGTTGTAGAGTATGACGCCGTTCTTACTATCTTCCCCTACAAGCTACCAGCTACAAGCTATAAGCTTCCGCGAGCCTACGCAATCAGGTTTGTGAGCGTTTGATAGCCATCCACACGTGGCAGATACCCGGCATCGACAGCATCTTTCACTGATTTACAGGCGATGTTCTTGTCGATAATATCTTCCGCTGTGACCACTGCGAGATCGTTTTCTGTGGGGTTGACCTTGTGCCAAGCCCAGAGCATCTTGATGAAGAGTGCCTTGGAACTGGGTGGCAACTGCTTGTTTTTCTTGATCTTGGCTTTGAACTTTCTGCTGTAGGTCTTCAGGTCAGCAATGTAGGTTGCCTGGGCAGAATTGTACACGGCAGCCAGGTTCAAACAGATCGTTTTCATGAGCTGTGTGTTAGCTGTGGGAGTTGGCTCTAAGAAAGTATGTGCCAGGCACATCTGTTCGCCATTGTACATTCCGTACACCAGACCGTCCAACTTTCCCGAGTAGCCTTTGTGACTGTGGTTGAATTTGGGTTTCATTTTCTTTTCCTCTTTTCATTTATTTCTGGGGTCTTGTCTCTTCTCTGACTCTCTGCTCCGCTAATTTTTAACTTTTAATTTTTAATTCTTAATTAGCGTTGTTTTGAACCCGTTCAAAAACAGAGCCCTCATATATATAGGAGGGAGCATTATGATTTATTTCACAAAGTGAAAATAATTTGCTTTCGAACTTCGAATATCGGACTTCGAACTTCTAAATGAGCTAGTTCTGGTCTGCCCTCTCCTACAAGCTTCTGCCAGGGAGGGCATTTGCCTCAGTGTTTTCCTATGCCGTTAAGTGTAAGTAAAGAGCAAAATAAAAGATATCTAAACATCATAATGAAAAGCAATAAATAGAGTTAGGGATGTTCCCATTTTAAATTAACCTATAGTTACCAAAAAATTACATTGACACCAAAGGACAGAATATTATCTTATCACCATGTTGAATATCTTAATATACCACTTTGATTATCTACATCCGGATCAGGTTAAGTTGATCGGCATAGGAGAGATCCCCTATGTTTATAGGGCTTTCAACTTACTCATAATAAAAGGTAATGTATGACAATCAGTGGTCAAGGTATTTTAACAGCTTTTAAGGATATCTTTCCTGATGCAAAGGACGCAGTTAAGTCATTAACTCTTGAAATCAAGAAAGCTGCCTGGGAGACACCAAATGAACTGAAAGCTCAATATGGTTCCGCCAGTTTCCTTGGACAGGGATGTGTTGTTTTTAACGTCTGTGGCAACAAATACCGCATTGTAGCCAAAGTTGATTATCTTAGCCAGATACTCAGAATACGTTGGGCTGGCTCACACAAAGAATATGATAAATTAGATATAAGAGGTACAAAATGTTTAAGCTCAAAATAATCAAGACCGAAAATGATTATCAGGAAGCCATGTCATGCCTTGATGAGCTTTTAGACAAAGATGTTCTTTCACATGATGAAAGAAACATGATGGAGCTGATTGCTCATTTAGTCGGTGAGTATGAGAAAATAAAATATCCAATTGCTTTACCATCTCCCATTGCTGCGATCAAATTTCGTATGGAACAATCAAATATCAAACAAAAAGATCTGATCCCCTTTATCGGCAGTCGAGGGAAAGTATCAGATATTCTGAATGGCAAACGTCAATTATCTTTATCTATGATCAAGGCGCTTCATACGAATCTGAATATTCCCTTGGAAGCTCTGATGAATAGCGATAAGATAAGCAATTCCGAACAGGACGATGATATCGAATGGAACAAATTCCCTATCAAAGCGATGTGCGATCAAGGAAAGAGTGATTACTTTCCTAATGTCAAAGCAACCTGTCAGCAAATCAAAGAGCATGCATCAGAATACTTAAGTCAAATGATCATACCCATTAAAGAAATGGCTTTTGGGAACGGATTCTTACGCCAAAATATCAGGATGGGCGGTCGCTCCGATAAATATGCTTTAGCTGCTTGGATTGCCGCATGTTACAATAAAGCCAACCAGGAAGTTTTACCTTCATTTCAAGCAGAAAAGCTTGAGCTAATCATCAACCAACTTCGCGCACTGAGTATCCTGGATGACGGTCCAAAACAAGCAGTGAAATTCTTAGGGAAAGTCGGCATTCACGTTGTCCTTCTGAAGCATCTGCCCAAAACACATCTCGACGGCGCGGCTTTCATTGCGGATGATAAAAACCCGGTTATAGCCCTCACTCTTCGTTATGACCGTATCGATTATTTCTGGTTTACTCTCTTCCACGAATTGGGTCATATTAAATACCATTTATTCGAAGAGGATAAGCAGAACTTCTTCGTGGATGACCTTTCCCTGAAGTCTGTTGAATCGTACGAAGAACAAGCGGATACGTTTGCCTCCGAATCGTTGGTAACAGATGCTGAATTGGAAGCCAGTGGATTGATAGATGATTACTCTACAGAAAAAGTCATCGAGTTTGCAGAGCAGAGATTCATCAATAAGGCTATCGTTGCTGGTAGATTACGTCATAAACTGGACAACTACTATATCCTTTCAAACCTGATCGGAAATGGATGTGTAAGGAAAATGCTAATGGAATAAAAAAGACCGCTCACAAGCGGGGCTTGTAAACGGCCATAAGACTTATTATGTCCTGTCTAGTTAACGGCACAATAAGTCTGAAAGGGTTTTTCGTCAAGATTTTCCCGAATTGGTCTTTACAACCTCCTGAAAGCGGAATAATAAAATGGAGGTTAAAATGAGTAAAAAAACTCACGCACCGGTTAAATCCAGTCGTAGTGCTATTACTGGTCGTTATGTTAGTCCAAGCTACGCTAACAAACACCCGAATACCACTGTTACTGAAACCAACAAGAAAAAGTAATGCCCACAAAGCAAGGGGCTTCTGCCCCTTGCACGCACTTTAAGAAGAATTTGTTGTTTCCCTAACAAACTAAACGATTTACAAGGAGTAAACATGAGTCAGATCGAAGGTGCAGTTGTGAAAGAGCAAGGCATTACTTTCGCAATTGTCATAGTTAAACAATATGTCTTAAATTCTACGAGTGAATGTCAGAAAGCATTATTGTCATTCCAATCATATTTCCCTGGAATGCCAATTATTTTAATGGCACAAGATTCAAGTGGAACCCCTACATACTATGGACGTAAGGATATTGCTGCTTTTTTAGCTAATATCCCTATGTCGAGTATACCTTGGAAAAGATATACGTTCAATTAAAACGACGTGGAGGGTAGTTCCCCTGCCCTCCAACTTATTATGGTGGTAATATGCTTTATCGAGATGAGAAACTGACACGACGTGACCTAATTGATCCGACCATTATGAACCGTTTCTGGACTGCTGATCTGATCAAGATTGAGAAGACACCAGGCGGTGTGGATATCATTGACGGAAAACCTGTCAAACGTAGTGGACGTTGTGATTATCTGCTTTGTATCCCGATAAGAGACGGAAAACCGCCATTACCCATTGCAATCCTTGAAGCGAAAAAGGAATCCGATTATGCAGGTATGGGACTGGTCCAGGCAAAGAAATACTGCCAGCAATTCCATGTGCCTTTTGCGTTTTCCACAAACGGTCATCAATTTGTAGAATATGCAGAAGATACAGATCTCATTTCACATGAAAAGTCTTTAAAGGAAATCCCGACTCCCCATGAACTGCGTCTTCGTTATGAAGCACTGAAGCAAATCAAACTCGATTCTACTTTGGCAGATGCCTTATCGTCATCTTACAAAGGCGGAGAAGGTGTCAGAAGATATTACCAGGATGCTGCCATACGTGCAGTTTTGGAGAAGATAGCTCAAGGTGAAAAACGCTGTTTATTATCTTTAGCAACCGGTACCGGCAAAACTGTGATTGCCAAACTTCTTTTGTATAAGATCGCTTCTGCAGATCAATTGACCAGGGCTTTGTTTTTATGTGATCGGGATGAATTACGAACCAACGGTATTGGTCACATGACCGATATGTTTGGCGATGATGCTCAAATCGTTTCAACAGAAAATCCCCATCCAAATGCCAGAGTTCTTGTTGCCACCTATCAAACCCTGAATATCTCCGATGAAGATTCCGAACCTCGCTTTTGGAGAGAGAATTTCCCTCCGAATTACTTCAGCCATATCATCATTGATGAATGTCACCGTAGTGCCTGGAGTCGCTGGAGCATTGTCCTTACAGATAATCCTGATGCGATTCAAATTGGTTTGACAGCCACTCCCAGGATCATCACAGGTGGAAAAGCGGATTCAGAAGACCGACTCGAAGATGAAGAGATCACAGCGAATAACGTTAAGTATTTCGGTGAACCTGTTTATGAATATTCCATCTCTCAAGGACAAAAAGACGGATACCTGGCAGCTTGTGAAGTGATTAGACCCAGTGTTGACCTGGATAGTAAAAGCATTGTTCGTGAAGATATTGAAGCTAGAACAGCCGTTGATCTCTATACAGGAAAGCAAGTCAATCCTTCTGATATTGATGAAGTCTATTCCAAGGAAAGATTTGATGTGGACTTATTGCTTGATGACCGCATGAACGCCATGTCGCAGGATTTGTTTCAAATGCTGTTGGATACCGGTGGACCTTACCAGAAAACGATTATCTTCTGTGCCGGTGAATATCATGCTGATCAAATCGCCACAAGATTACAGAATCTCTATATTCAATGGTGTAAACAGTATGCAAGGGCTCCGCGTAAGTTCTATGCTTTCAAATGCACATCTGCAAATACAGGCGAAAAAGCCAAAGACCTCATTCCTGAACTGCGTGGCTCCATCATGTCGCATTATATAGCAACCACAGTCGATTTACTGTCAACTGGCGTGGATATTCCCAACCTGCAGAATGTAGTATTTTTCCAATACATCAAATCACCTATCTGCTTCTACCAGATGGTTGGCAGGGGGACACGAACAGGCAATCCCATCGGTTCAAAAATGATGTTCAGAGTATATGATTACACAAATGCCACCCGTCTTTTTGGAGAAGCATTTGAAAGTAAGGCATCACCGAGTAAGCCCGATGAAAATGACGATATAGAACCAATGATCCAAAAGAAACACATCAAAATTCTGGAGAATGAGTTTGAAATAACGATCCAAAACGAAGGCAGATCAATTCTATGCAATATCAATGGAATTGATACTCTCGTACCTTATGAGGAATATAAAAAACAATTGGGAAATAAACTGCTTGAAGAAGTTACAAGTGTGGAAGAATTACGCAGTCATTGGGTCGTATATAAGAAAAGGCGTTCCCTCATAGACCAGTTACCGGGTGGAGAAGGAGCAATTCGTCTGATCAGGGAACTGGAAAGTGAACAGGATTGTGACCTATACGACGTATTAGCTGAAGTAGGTTTTCAATATGAACCCAAATCAAGGGCTGAACGTGCTTCGGGTTTTTCTTTCAGGAACAAAGACTGGCTCAGCAACTATCCTGAAAAAACACAAAAGGTACTGGAATCAGTTGTGAAGCAATTTGAATACGGTGGAATCGATGAACTGGAAAGCGATTCACTGTTTGATGTCCCGGAAATTAAAGATAACGGCGGATTCTCCGCCTTGCTCAGATTACCGATTCAACCCGATGAACTAATAAATGAAACTAAATTAAGGTTGTTAAGATGAATGTTATGATAAAAAATATGAGTTGTAAGATTAGAAAACTTAGTGAATTGGCAACCGTTCTAAACGGGGCAACCCCGGATACAAACACTCCTGAATATTGGAATGGCAATATATTATGGCTGACACCAAAAGACATTGGCAGGCTTAGTTCAAAGTTCATCAGCGATTCTGAACGGAAAATAACAGAACTTGGACTGCAAAGCTGTTCTTCTACAATAATTCCTGAATACTCTGTATTATTAACAAGTAGAGCACCTGTAGGGAATATAGCCGTTAATACTGTCCCTGTATGTACGAATCAAGGTTTTAAGAGTATTATCCCTAAAGAAGGTATTTATTGGGATTATCTTTACCATTATTTATGCTTTCTTCGCCCAACATTAGATAGTCTGAGCCACGGTAATACTTTTATGGAGATTATGAAGGAAAAAGTCGATTCCTTAGATATCCTTATACCGGATAAATACGAAGATCAAGTAGCAATTGCCAATCAGCTTGATGACAAGCTCCAAAAAGTTGAGAAATTACATAAAGCAATATTGATGCAGGAAGAAGCTTTCCAAAATCTATACTCAGCTTATTTTAGGGATGTATGGCCTTGGAATCCTCTTGATCCTCAACCTGATGGATTAAAATGGAAAAAATCTTCATTAAAGAAATTGTGCATAGATATAAAAGGTGGCGGTACACCTGATAGGTCAAATCCAGATTACTGGAATGGAGACATTCCTTGGATTTCAAGTGCAGATATAATCAATTTATACACTGTTCAACCAAGAAGATATATCACACAGAAAGCAATAAAAGAATCTGCAACAAATATAGTTCCTAAAGGCAGTATAATCATAGTAACCAGAGTCGGAGTGGGAAAACTATGTGTAGCTCCTTTTGATTTATGCTTCAGCCAAGATTCACATGGATTGATTCTTGATACTAATCAAATAAATCCAAATTATCTTCTATTGTATCTTTTATCCATCATGAAATCTGTGATATTTTCATCCCAAGGATCAACCGTTAAAGGTATAACACGCGATGTGTTAGAAACAATACCAATCATAATACCAATTGATCATATAGAACAAATCACAATTGCTGAAAAACTATATAGTATATTCGGACATCTTGACCAAATCAATCAAGATTTGGGAAAACAGAAAAATGCAATATTCTCATTAAATACGACAATACTCAATGAGACTTTCTCAAAAGTAAAGGAATCATTATGAACTCAACTAAAGCTCAAAAGAATGGCAAATCTGTAAATACGCAAGCCAATATGGACAAAACGATTAAATCAATCTGCGATATATTACGCCGCGATAAAGCCAAAGGTGCCCGTCTCTATATACCTGAATTAACCTGGATGCTTTTCCTATGTTATCTGGACATCATTGAGATAGAACAGAAACAAAGAGCGCAGGCATTGGGGAAAGACTATTCTCCGATATTGGAATCACCGTACCGCTGGCAGGATTGGGCTGCGCCATTCGACCGCAAGAAAGACCCTGATGAACTGATTAGGAACCAGGAACAGGGATGGAAACGCTGTGAACTCAGCAACAAACGGATGGGTTCCTTCCTCAAGTTTGTGAATGAAGAGCTGTTTCCCCATTTGATGAATCTCGAAAGCAATTTCAATGTGACACATAAGCAGCGGATCATCTCTGAAATCTTTAAGACTAAACAAAATACGATCCTCGATTCCGAAAACAACTTGCAGGACGTTTTGGATAAAGTGCATGATCTCGCCAATTCAAAGATCGACGACACACACTTGTTTCCTATTTCACAGGCATTTGAAGGCATACTGCCCAGCCTGGGTGAAAAGAAGAATGATGGTGGACAGTTTTTCACTCCCCGCGAAGTGATTCGTGTGATCGTGGATATCGTCAAACCAAAACTCGGTTGTACCATCTACGATCCCTGCTGTGGAACAGGCGGTTTTTTAATTGAAGCCTACAAATATCTCCTGAAACAAAATCCTTCCTCTACCCAACTCGAACAACTCAAAACAGAAGCCTTCTGGGGTAGAGAAGATGCAGGGGAAGTAATACCTATCCTGTTAGCCAATCTTCTGCTGCATGATATCGATTTGCCCCATATCTGGCATGGTAATACCCTGACCGGTAAAACAACCTATGGTGAGTTATTTGCAGGTGCTCCCAATCAGTTTGATTATATTTTAACAAATCCGCCTTTTGGCAGCAAAGAGAGCCTTTCAGCCCAGTCCAGGTTTGCCTTTAAAAGCGGAAAAGCCCAGATTCTCTTTTTACAGCATATTATCGATAGCTTGGCTGATAACGGAGTCTGCGGTATGGTAATCGATGAAGGTGTTTTATTCCATACAAAAACCAAAGCGTACGAACAGACCAAACGCAAACTACTGAACGAATGCAATCTGTTTTGTATTATAAGCTTGCCGGGCGGTGTATTTGTTAATGCCGGTGCCGGTGTTAAAACCAATCTGTTCTTCTTCCAGAAAGGCAAACCAACCAGGAAAGTCTGGTATTATGATATGACCCTCGACGATGAATTCAAAACACGAAAAGTCAACAAAGGCACACCTTTTCTCTCTTCCCATTTCAATGATTGCCTCAGACGCTTAGCCCTACCGGAAGATCACCAGGAACGCATCAGTGAACGAAGCTGGTTCCTGACGATAGCAGAAATTGAAGCCAGAAACTATGACCTGAAAGCTGTGAATAATAATGCTCCTGACTTCTCTGATAAACGTACATCAAAGGAATTGATTGAAGTGATTCAGAAGGCTCAGGAAGAGATAGGGGAATTGCTTGAACAACTAACAAAGGAGAAGTAATGTTAATATCTGGAGGAGCTTCCAAAGACTTCACATATTATGTTGATCATAATCCAGGGGAAATCCCACATCAACGAGATTTTTGTGAATATATTAAACTACATAGGCCGAATAAAAGAATTTCAGGACCTGACATCAATCCCATGACTGTTAGGTTATTCTCCGCATATGCAGAAATGGAATTGATAGAATCGGAATACGCAAAGTTCAATTGCTTTTCAGAAGTTGAGTTTAAATATAAATCAGCTAATATTACCAAAGGAAGTCAACCTCTATCAACGGCTACGGGATCTGCAGTCGTTATTCCAGAAGTCCAAATTAACGAAGAAATAGAACTTTCTAATTGGAACTATATTAGCTCTTCTCCAAACATCTTTGTTTATCAAAATGACTCATGTAAATTGGTACTTTTCTACATACATAGGTCATTTTATAATTTTCTATATCATTGTTCATCCGTGTTAGATAGGGTAAAGCGTGAAACAGATACTTTCTATTCGATCATCTTATCCCAAAGAGCGATTAATAGAAATATCAGGCATATTTATTTCTTGGATTTATTTGAAAACAAGTGGAAGTATTCCTTTCCAAATTCTGCAGGAGATTCACTAATAACCTCTCTTCAAACATTGCTCCCATCTAATTGTTATCTAAGAAATTTTAGAGAGTATAGAAATACAATTACCCATGATGGATTCATTAAGCTTCAAGAAGATATGGTGATTAATAAAATCTACATACAAGATGGTCCCAAAGTACCGACTTTCATTAATCAGATAGATTTGCTATCTTATTTGAATTCTACCTTTTCAGAAATTAAAAATTTCGTAGATAAATTCTACGAATTAATGCTTCAAGATGCAATCAACGGCAAAATCTAAATCATCCAAAAAGGAGGACTAATGGGAATAAGTATTGAAAAATATAAACAAGATATTGAGGCTTTAATACAAAGAGGTAATTCGCTAGGGATTGCGATAAAAACTGAATGTGATCATAGTCAATTAGCAAATATCGGCAAGACACCTGAAGAAATAGAGAAAATCAGAAAATCAATCCCTAATTTTCGAGTAGAATATCAAGCGTGGTATTCAGAAGCTAAAATTCTAATTAGAAATCTATTACCTGATAGATTAGATGACTTTGTGAGATATTATGAAAAACCTAAATCAAGAAAGATAATTGATTTCGAAAGCTATAGAATTGAAGACTATCTACAGGGGGTTGTTGTCACAAATAGTTTCGACGGAGAAGTAATTGTCGGACATTCAGCTGCAATACCATTGTTCTATCAACAAATAGCCATAGTAAAAGCTCTAAGTAAACGCTTTCAAAGTTCATTATTTGATATTAAACTTCATCTGCAAGCAGAAATGTTTGATGATGAACTAGATGCTGCTGAGTATTTGTTAATGAATAAATTTACTAGAGCTGCCGGAGCAATCGCTGGTGTAATTCTTGAAAGGCATCTCAAACAGATATGTTTAAACTATCAAGTTACATTTGGGAATAAGAAAAACTTAGTTATTAGCGACTTGAATGATGCCTTAAAGAAAGCTAATATCCTTGAAACATCTGATTGGAGAAGAATTCAGCTTTTAGGCGATATTAGAAATAATTGTGATCATGATAAGAAAACTGAGCCAAAAGAAGCAGAAGTTCAAGAATTGATTGATGGAGTAAAAAAGATCATTAAAACTTACTAGTGTATTTTGAGTTCTGATAGAAAAGAGGGCGTGCTTCCGCACGCCCCTACTTTGTTTACATAACATTCGTTAACATACCCGCTTCAGGAATAACCAATAGCAATCCGACTAGCATAGCATCCACTACTGTTATCACAGGATATTCTTGTTTCAGAATATCATCTTTGGTTATGGTTGATAGATCAACTTCAGGTATCTGTCTCTTCAGAGCAAACATCATTCTAAGATAGTTGCATAGCAATTAGCAGGTATTTTGTCTGCTAAATCAGTATAATTCTTCATGAGTGCTATGCTTAATATAGAATTTAATGCCCATACAAAACCAACCATTCAAACAAATTCTTACTAAAGTACTATAAGAACAGATTTTTTAATAAGAGTTTATCTGCTTGCAACGTTTGAGAAAGACCAGTAAAAACTACTTTACCAATCTTCATTACATAAGATCTATCGCTAATTTTCAACACATCTGAAACTTTCTGTTCAACAATTAAAATGCTTACCTGTTGGTTTTGATTTATTTCGACGATTTTGTTAAATACAGTGCTAACCTTATCGGGTGCTAATCCGAGAGATGGTTCATCTAGCAATAACAGCTTTGGAAGTGTAATAAGGGCTCTAGCCAAAGCCAACATTTGTTGTTCACCTCCAGAAAGGGTACCAGCATATTGCTTTAATCGATCTTTTACTTCAGGGAACGTAATTAACACATTTTCAATATTTTGTTTTAATAATTTATTAGAAAGATGAATACCACCTAGTTCAAGATTTTCCATGACTTTTAAATCGTTGAATACTCGATTTCCTTGGGGAACATATGTTATTCCCATTTTAACATTCTGAGCTGGAGACAAACCATTTATAGTCGAAGAATCGTAAATTATATCACCATTCCATATAGGAATTATTCCGCATATTGTTTTCAATACAGTTGATTTGCCAGCACCATTGGGTCCGATGAGTGCTATAATTTCGCTTTCTTTAACTTCCATTGATATATTATAAAGAACTTGTTTCAAACCATAGCCTGTTTCGAGATTTTTGATTTCCAACATTATGAACCTCAGTGCAGATAAGTCTCAATAACCTTTGGATCATTTCTAACGAAATCTGGTTTCCCTTCACTAACGATCGTTCCACTATCCATGAATATTACACGGTCACAAATCTTCATAACAGCATCTAAATTGTGCTCTATTAGTATCACAGTCTTGCCTAGAGAAGGTAAACTCTTTATAATTGTGAGCATGGATTCGATAGTTTCAGGAGCTATTCCAGCAACGGGTTCATCAAGCAAAAGGACTTCAGATTTTGCAGCTAGACAACAAGCGATAGTTAGTAGTTTTTGCTGTCCATAAGATAATTTTTCAGCTGGATCATTTACCTTATTCCAGATACCCATTTCTTTCAATAACACCATTGCTTCAATTTTGTTAGCAGTTTCTTGTTTTAAACAGTATTTCCAGTTAAAGAGAGTTCTATGCAGTTTTTCCCCCGGCTGGTTCTGAAATGCTAAGAGAACGTTATCCAAAACGCTTATTTGTTTAATAAGACGAAGATTCTGGAATGTCCTACTGATTCCAAGTCTTGTAATCCGAAAAGGGACAGCATTTGTAATATCTTTGCTTTTAAAGATCACTTTCCCGTTATCGGGTATTACGAATCCACTTATTATATTAAAGAGAGTAGTTTTTCCTGCTCCATTGGGTCCTATTATTCCTAAAATCTCTCCTTTTTGTAAAGAGCAGGAGAAACCAGAAAGGGCACAAATTCCATTGTAACTTTTGTCCAGTAGCTGAATGTCAAGGATCCCGACCATTTTAGAGTTTTCCTTTCAAAAATGAATATTCGCCGATGAGACCTCTAGGTCTCCATAACATAAATGCAACAAGCAAACCCCCGTAGATAATTTGTCTAAAATTAGCAGCTATGGAACTTGGAAGTCCAATGAAACGCAAAATCTCAGGTAGAATCACAAGAAGAACTGAACCAATAACTGGTCCCCACATGCTACCTGAGCCTCCAATTATTACAATAGAAATCATGAAGATAGATTCCATTACAGTGAAACTGGTTGGATCTATAAAACTAATGTAATAGGCAAATAAAACTCCAGCAATTGCAGCTAAGGCAGAGCCGATTGTGAAGACTAAAATTTTATATGAAGCTACATTTTTTCCTGTTGCTTGGGATAAAACTTCATCTTCACGGATCGCTTTCAACACACGCCCAAATGGTGAAATGATAATTCGTTTAATGAACAAGAAAGTAAAAGCACCAAAAAAAGAAACAAGTAGAAGAAAGCCAAATGTCGTGGAAAACTGTATCCCGAAAATTGATGGAATTGGAATACCCGGTAAGCCAATAGGACCACCTGTAAAGGAAATCAAATTGTTTAATATATTGAAAGAAATTACCTGCAATGCGAAAGTAGCAATTACAAAATAGTCATCTTTAATTCTGAGAGTCGGAATACCAATCAATGTACTAGAAACAATGCTAGTTACAATAGCAAAACTGAGCGTTAAAATGAAAGGACTATGGAGTTTTATTGATAACAGTGCAGCGGCATAGGCACCGATACCATAAAAAGTTGCATGAGCTATAGAAAGCAAACCTGTGTAGCCCATGATTAGGTTTAGTGATATTGTAAGAATAGAATAAATACCAATTAAAATAAAGATATGTATCAAATACTCCATTCTATATCCCCTACACCTCGGTTTTGAGAAATTGTTTTCGAAAAATACCTTTTGGACGTATAGCAAGAAAACTTAACAGCAAAATAAAAGCAGTTACTTCCCCCCACTGTGCTCCGAATTGCCAACCAGCTATCTGCTGTAGAGTTGCTAAAATGAATGAGATTAAAGCAATTGAACAAGTTTTCCCATTTCCATTTATCACAACAACAACGATACCTAGCAATAGCATAGGTAGACCCATCGTCGGTGTCATTCCAACATCGTAAGCTTGAAGAATTCCAGTTGTACTCGCAATAAAAGAACCTAAGCAGAAGCAAATTCCAGTAACTTTGTCTATTTCAATCCCACTTATCTTTGCTAACTCTTGATTGTTAGTTATTGCCCGCATAATTAAGCCAATTTTGGTTTTATCGATAAATAAAGTCTTTGAAAGTAGAATGATTATCGCAAAACCGATTAGAATCAATTGGATGGGTGTAATCAAAGCTCCAAATAAATTGAGCGCTGGGGTAATTGAAGCGTTGCTAATTATTTTTGTATCGTCCCCGAATAGCAAAGATATCACATTCTGAATAACTGTATAGAGACCAAGGGAAGAAAGTAAAAGGACTAAAGAGGACGCATCTCGATGTCTCATTGGCCGATATACTGCCCAATCTAATAACCAACCTAATCCTGTTCCTGCTATTAACGCAAGAGGAAAAGCAGCATAGATTGAGAGGTGAATGACCTGAGAAAAAGCAAAAAAACTGTAGGCTCCAAATGTGATGATTACAGCATGAGTAAAATGAAAGAATCTAACTGCTGAGAATATTATAGAGAAACTGCTACTTATAAGAAAGATTATGGAAGCAGAAATTAGAATATTTACAATGAATTGTTCCAATACCAATCCTTAACGTCCGATATTTTCACATTCGGCGCTTGTATCTTGTTGTACAAAATCTAACCACTCTACTTTATCTAAAATCAATCCTAATTGTAGAAGATAGGTTGCAAACTCCTGGTAACTCTCTAAATAATCAGGATATTTCTGAATCATCTTTCGAACTTCATATGAATAATTTACTGACCCATAGAAGGACTGATAAAGAAATTCTTTAATTTTGTTATACTCCGAAATTGAAATTCTTGAATTGTAAACAACAGGCATACTGACTGTATCAAAATCTTCCCAATTATTAGTTACCAGTAAGTTTTGATATGACACCCAGTCATCAGTTCCAGGGAAAGGGGTAAAATAACTAATTTTGATTTCATTAGTATTTAATTTCTCAAGAAAAGTGGTCATAGTTTCTAAGAGATATTCAGGTGTTTCCCATGGAAATCCGATAATAAGGAAAACTTTTGTGATTATTCCCAGATCATTACACTTGCTGAATAGGCAATTCAGTTCGTCAAGACTGGCACTATCATTGTGTTTTAGTGTCTTACGCATTTTTATGTCAGCTGTTTCAACGCCAAAACCTATTTTACTACACCCCGCGGAAGCCATATCTTCAAGTAGAGTCATATCCAATGATGTTTTAGCCATGCAGAACCATCTTGCTTGTTCAGGAATTCCAGATTTCTGTAACTGTTCACATAGTTCATAAGTCCATTTTTTATCTTCTCCAAATGCTTGATCTATGAATACTAACGAGTTGCAACCGGAATCAATAATAACTTTTTTAATCTCATTCACAGCAGAATAAGGTGTTCGAGTAATTAGTTGTGAACCCCATACTAAATGAGAAGCACAAAATGAACAGTTGTTGTTACATCCTCGCGATAAGAGAAAAGACGCTGCCCCCGTCTGAATTGACGGTGATGGAAACATTAGTCCACGAAGTCTGCAGTTCTGTATATCCTTGACGCATCTCAATGGAGATGGTTGATTATCTAACAATTGGATTCTTTCCGCTCGAAGAACTTTTGATTTTCTTGCAATTACAGATCTTGTTTCTTTGTTAGAAAGCTCATACATTATACTCAGAATAGCTTCCTCCCCTTCTCCAACAACAACATAATCGAACAACTCAGTACCTGAATCTGCTGGTAGCGCGCTTACATGATAGCCTCCAACAATTAAAATAGACATTGGACTAATTCTACGAACTTGAGAAGCTAACGAGATAGCTTTGGGCCACTCAGATGTAGTTGCTGAAAAAAGAAGTATTCTTGGAGTATATTGTACTAAAAGCAATGCTTCCTCAGCTGTTACGGTTTTTAAAGAAAAATTCACCTTTTGTAAAACTGCTGCTATTATGTTATGAGTTAAAGTAGTTGGGTAATCATTAAGTAAATTTGGCATAATTGACTCAAGGTCAATCCAAAGCAAATCTTTCATTTCTAACTGCATTAAATTACTTGGTTTTATCTTGTCCATAATAGTGCATATTTCTGAAAATTTAGTTCATGAATACACCATAGAGAAATACAAGAGTTTGAATGGGAATGAACTTTTCTTTCTCTCACTTGATCACTCTATTGCATCAAATAAAAGTTGACTATCTGAATCCTTAGTAATTGTCACTCCACAAAATTCTATTGGTTTAGAATCAGATTGATTTTCAATTCTCTCCAAAAGGCTGGCAAGTTCCTCAGCAGACATGGTTTTGGTCTTCATGAAGCAATTATCGAACAGTTTCAAGTATTTATGTTCTGGTTCGAGAATCAGAGTACATAATTTTTCTTCTCCATTAACTCTTACATCTGTAGAAGCTTCTGTGGGATCATTCCATTTAATAACCGCTTTCTGGTCAAACATCTGATAATCAACGTTAGCTAAGCCACAAGAACAATATGCTTTGCACAGTGTTTTTTCATATGCAAATCTAGTAGATATACTATAATCACTCATTTTCATCGAAAACCTTAGAAAACATTTTAACGCCTGACGGTTATTAATACTGAAAAAATCGTTAAGTTTATTTTCTGCTATTATCACGAAACGCTTTTTCACTTCTGTAACATTAGCACTTAAAAATGCCTTGGCGTGAGGTGGAAAATCGTTAAAATCAAGTTGATCAGTAAGTGCACGTTTACGTTTTTCCGGAGATTCTTCAAATACATTCTCAAACCACTCTTTCGGAGTATATGGGCATGTCATATATATGGACTTATGTGTGAATGGTAACAACTCATTAATTATCTCTGAATACTCTGTAGCACTGGTTACTATTTGAATTTTTGTGGGAGATAGAAAATCTTTGCTTAATTTATGCGAAATAAATAAAGGAACAATCCACTTAGTTTTTGTCGGGATATTTTCTGATAAACGAAGGAGACTCTCAAAATTACCTTCATCTGTATGGAATGCTACGTATGGAGATAGACGATCAAGAGAGTTCATAATATGTGAAAAATATTTCTCTTTAAACTGTATGTCTATATCATTAATTAATTCCTTTGTTTGTTTTCTATCAATTATTCTTATTAATCCTAGAATATTATCTGAAATAAGTGCACAGAGACTTATGATGATAAAGTTCCAAGTTCCTATTCCTAAGCATTTAGGAACTGTCTGATGAGCAATAATAAGTCCAATGATTATTCCAACACCATATTTAGATATCCGATATAGAGTATTCCAAGTGTGAGTACTAGATTGGTTGTTTTTCTGTTTTCGCTTTTTATTACTCATATCACCTCCATTCTTCTATATATTGAGTAACATCAAAATCACTCAGATCAACAAAGATGCATGATGTCTTTTGTCCATTTATGAATCTTTTATGCATTGGTCCTCCATCGCAGTATGCCCATTCTGAACACTGAACACAATCACCTGTTTTTCGCCAAGATGCATCTCGGAAAATCTGATACCGGTTTTCCCAAACTTCATGAATATTGTCTGTGCGAAGATCTCCCTGTATAAAATCTCTTGATATGTTACTACATGATGCAAGTTTACCATCGAATAGAATGCCCAGGTTATTCAATCCTGCAATACAGTGAAAAATAAAAGGTCGCACACGTCCTTCAAGTTCTGTACCAAGCCATCCACCACATCCAAGTTCTACCATTGTTGAAGATGGATTCGAATAAGTTGAACAAGAATTATCATATTCCTTCTTAAGAAAATCAATCACTCTCAGTAATTGGTTTGGTTTAAGGAGGTGATCAGAATTCTCTTGCACACGTCCCATAAGATCAATAAACATTACACGAAAAACTCGAGGTTTTATCTCATCCTTGACAAATTTAAAAAACGATTCAAGTTCATTGATATTGCCTGAATGAGCAACGAACGAAACAGTTACAACATAGCCCGCTGCGACTGTAAGTTGTGCAGCATTAACTGCTTTTACCCATGTCCCTGGTATTCCCCTGAGGGTGTCATGAGATGATTCGAATCCATCAATACTGATGCCTAATCCAGTAACTCCGAGGTTTTTTAATTCTTTGAGGATAAATGGGTTTTCCGAAATAAAAACTCCATTCGTCTGGATATCTATATTTCTATAATAAGGCCAGCGATTGATAGTTTGCAGGATTGTAAGTAGGTCGTTTCGAACAAAAGGCTCTCCGCCAGTGATATTTATATGCCGAAAATGGTTCATATCGAAATCTTGTGCGATTTCGTTAAAAGCTTCAATAATTTCATATTTCGTTAGTTCAGAAGCAATATCAACTTCTTCAGAAGGAGAACCACAATGCGAGCACATAAGGTTGCATCTTCGAGTAGCTTCCCAACTAATGATTTGGAGAGGATGCTCCTTCTTAAGGGTTTCTATTCGAGATTTCCAATTTTCAAAGAGTGGTTTTAAAACCTCATAATCTGTCATTATGCAAAAACTTGATCGAAATAATCGTTATTCTCATCATCAGGATGGCTTCCATACATGTTGTTGACGTATTCTACTGGATTCGACCACTTGAGCATTCTTCTTTTAAATTCGAGTACAGAATCTTTATTTTTTACGGCGGGTGCATTGTTGTCCATCTGTGTAGTGTTTGACATAAGATAATCTCCTTATTTTAAGTTAACAGGTTGACCATTAATAATAGTCTTTTTTGCAAATGATTCTGAAAAAAGATCTCCGTTTGGACGAAAAGCGATTTCGCCAGAAACGCCCTGAAAAGTAACTCCTAAAAGTGCAGAGCGAATCTTTTCAGTGTTGATTGAATTTGCAGTTTTCACAGCTTTGAAAATCGCCATAGAGGCATCGTAAGCATAGGCTCCAAGTACATCTGGTTCTTCACCATATTTGGTTTTGTATTTCTTAGCGAATTCGATGAAGCTTGCAGTTTTACTATCAGATGGCGCAGTATAAAAAACACCTTCCGCAGCTTTTCCAGCTATTGTGATAAACTCGGGGGAACCCCAGTTATCACCCCCGAAAAGGGGTAAGTTAAGTCCAAGTTCTTTCATCTGTCTAACAAAGACTCCTCCTTCTTTAGGATAAGTTGGAGAGACAATGGCATCGATGTTTTTCATTCTTTTAAGTTTAGTTATAATTGTACGAAAATCTGTTGAATTTTCTTCCACTCCTTCAGCATGTACTACCTGACCTCCTAATGCTTCAAACTTGCTTTGAAATCCTTCAGAAAGTGGTTTACCCCAAGCGTTATTTGAAAATACAATCGCAACTCTCTTTTTCCCAATTCCGTATACCCATTTTGAGAGTACTTCAGCTTGTTGATCATCAGCGGGACAAGTTCGGAAGAAATACTCCCCACCTTGAGTAGATAACTCAGTAGATGATGCTATTGGAGAAATTAATATAACCTTGAATCTGCTTGCTAAAGGTGCTATAGCTAGACATACGCCACTACCTGCAGAGCCAAATACAACCGGAATTTTATCAATAGAAGCAAATTTTGTCATAATACTGACAGCTTCTTTCTTATCATTACGGTCATCCTGAAAATCAACAACAACCTGTTTCCCAAGAAGACCTCCTTTTGCATTCTGGTCTTCCACAGCCATTTCAATTCCTCGTTTTGCTTTTTGACCATATGATGCTACTTCGCCAGTTAAAGGGAAGGTTGCACCGAAAGTGATCGTGTTTGTTGTTTTATGCCAGGGATGAAAAATAATTAGTCCAGCAACAATGACTAGCACTAAAATGATAGGCCAAATTGAATTTCTCATTAGAGTTCTCCTTTTTGAACATCAATGCAAAACATAATTTCATTCTTATCACATCGATTTTTCATGTCAATTAGTTTTTATTATTGCTTGCATCCCCAAGTTATTTTTTAAAGGAAATACCGATTCGCGTCCTTTTGTGGGGCAATTGTAATTGGCAGAAAAGAGCATCAAACTCTCCTGGAGGTGTCCCGTAACTAGCATTAATCTATTTGCTTATTTTGTAAAATATATGATTGTTTTTAGATGTACACTAAATTACTCAATAGTTTCCGAAAAGCGATGCAAAGACAAGGAAAATGGAGTAATATTTACCTAATTCATGTTTGAATTCTGGTAGGAAGAGTCTTCATTAGGCTTTTCCTTCAGTATTTTGTAAGTGTAGAAACATTTTCCCTATATTATGTCCTAAAAAGAGGAGGTATAACTGTTCCTTGCATTTTCTCAATGAACGGACAGTAAATCTCTCAAACTTCCTGTTCCACTTCATGAAAGCAAATACAGCCTCCGGTTCGATGCCTCTTTGCTTTCTCAGCTTGTCGCCTTTTTCAGAAAGCAGATTATTGACGGTCTGACGTTTTAGGGGAGCTATATGAGGATCGTAGGTCAGCAATTTATGAGTTTTATCCTTGTAGGGAATACACTTTTTATTGTGAGGACATTCTATGCAGTCATTACATATATAGGTTTTCACGATTCGTTTCGGACCGTTCTTCTCTGTCTCTTCTTCCTTGATTTTGACCAGTCTCCGATTAAATTGACAGCCCCACTCATCATGCTCCTCATCATAGCTAAAGCCTGTCAGAAGAGAGTCCCGATAATCTCTCTTATAATCCTGGGTCTTGAGATAGCTTGTTATCTCTTTTTCAGCAGCATAATTCAAATTCAGCGCAGTGCCATAGGCAGCATCTCCAACAACGTCGGTAGGATATTGTCCCAATTCATCATGCATTTGCTCCATGAGATTGGGAAATTCAACGGTTTCTTTAGGGATATTGAATAAGTGAATGCCTGTGACAAATTGCTCTGAAGTTCCGATACTGGCAACATAACCCGGTGCCAGCTGTCCATTTTTCAATCGCATAAATGTGGCATCATTATCAGTCTTGGATGTGCTGCTGCGTCCTTCTCCAATTATCTCAAGCTGTTGCTCATATTTCTCCAGCTTAGTTATATCATTGCTCTTTGATTTGGAGATTTCGCGCAAAAGAGATTTGATTTTCTTGATAGCCCGAGTATCTGACGGATGATTTTTCTGTAGTCGGGACATTGCTTCTTTCAGCTTGTTTTCTGCTGAGACCAGTCTATCTCTGATCTGTTCAGATGCGACTGTAGCAGTTTTCTCTGATTCAACCGCATGCAATTGCTCACCAAGCTCAAGAAGATCAGCGGTTCCATATTGCTGTTGCTCTTCCTGATTATATTCCTCGATCTTTTTAAACAATCCCTCAACTCGTGTCTTGACCAGTTCCTGATAACGAAGCGCATTGCTTTTCCAGATGTAGGAATTCTTGCCGGCATTTGCGTGAATCGTCGTCCCGTCAACAAAACAGGTGTCGAGATCAAGATATCCTAATGATGATGCTTTCAGTACTACCTGATAAAATACATCAATAAGAATATCAGAACACTTAGTCCAGGCAAAGGTGTTGATCGTTCTGAAATCAGGTTCCTGTTCTCCTGCCAGCCAGATAAAATTGATGTTCTCCCGAACAGCCTTAGCTATCTTCCGACAGGTATAAATACCATTGATATAGGCGTATACAATGATCTTCAACATCATCTTGGGATGATAAGCAGGTGTACCTTCATCAGAGTATCTTGAGTATAGCTCAGTTAAGTCCAGTTGCTCAATGATATCGTTAACATAACGAACCATATGTTTGGGGGGTATTTTTTCGCTTATATTAAGCCCGAAAAGAGTACCCTGATCCGGGTTGTGTTCTCTGAAATTCATAGTGTCTCTCTATACTTAGTTTTTAAAGGCAATAATACACCATAGAACAATATGTCAAGATATATAACTAATTATTTAATAGTTGCTATTTTTCTATCATTTAGTTTCGGGACATCTCCAGTTTCTTTAACCAAAGGGAGGATTGCCAATCGGGAAGGGGGGTATTTTCACATCACATGATCCAGCATACTTGCTTCCTCAATTTCCACCAGCAATCCGTTTTGCATACTCTCTACAACTGATCTCATCGGATATTCATTCTGCACTATCTCTTCCCTGGTGATAGTCGCCAGATCGATCTCAGGGTGCAGTTTCTTCAGTTTCCACAGCATACCGGTGAACAGGGCGGAGCCGGAAGCTGGTAGTTTATCGTTATTTTCTGGCAACGTGGAAAACAGCTTTGCATAGCAGGATAAATCCAACTTATACTCCGCTGAGAGTGTTTTGTACATCTTATGCAGATGTTTGGTGATTGTGCCAAAGATGTGATGATGGGCTTTTATGGTCGGTTCGGGTAAGGTCTTGGCAATGACGACTTCCCCGTTTTTATAACTGCTGTAGTATAGTTCTTCCTTGCGGTTTGTTCCGCGGAAGGATTTTACTGCGTGTTTGAATGTAGTTTTCATTTTAGTCTCCTTTTTTTAACCACGAAACACACTAAAAACACGAAAAGCAGAGCAGAGAAGATTAATTCTAAACTTGTAATCTTGTTTTAACGAAAGTCTAATGTATCTAAATATAATCTGATTTTCAATACTCAACAAAATACATAAAAATCTCTTCTTTCGTGTATTTCGTGTGTTTCGTGGTTTAATTCTATCTTCTCTTCGAACTTCGAACTTCGTACTTCGCACTTTCTATTTGAGCTGGGTTTCATCTAGGCATCATCTAGGGATCATCTAGGGATCATCTAGACTTTTTTAGATTTTCCTCAGGTTTTCCTTAGTTTTTGTTTCTTTTCTGTTTTCTTCATATTCCATTAGAGCTATAATTGGCTTTCACATATGACGTCTCCTCGATACAATTGGATAAATCCAATCACTCGGAGAACTCTTCTTTCTGTTCTGAACCTGTCGGCTGTTGCCTGTAAACTGTCAGCTTCTGCAAATTTGTTGTTGGGTTTGAAACCCAATAACTCTGGAAACCCCGAGGTTTCAAACCATCGGGGAAAACATGATACAATCATATGATACAAGGTCGGAACGCTGTTTTCAAACGGCTATGCATTAATAAAAGGCACAAAATATAGCTTACTATAGGAAGGTTAGAAAATTAAGGTAGAAAAACCTCCCTCGTTGATATACATAGATCAAATCAACAAAGGAGGTAACAATGATTACCACATCAAAATCTAACCCAAAGAGGTTTTTTGTCAACTCAGAAATGATGCTTGTTGGCATTGATATCAGCAAGCACAAACACAGTGTGTATTTTTGTGATTTTACAGGTGAACGGAAGCGTAAGCCATTTTTTATTACAAACAATCATGATGGTTTTCAGTATCTGCTAAAAGAAGCAGAACAGCAAAAGCGTTTGTGGAATCTGAACGAGATTGTATTTGGAATGGAACCAACAGGTTCATATGTAAAGCCACTCCAGTACTTCTTGGAAGAACGCTGCTATCAAATCCAAAGCATCAACCCATTACACACTAAAAGATGGAAGGATATTGAAGATAATCATCCATCCAAGAATGATTTGAAAGACAGTATTATCATTACCTCTCTGTTAAGAATGGGCAAGAGCATCCATCATCGGAGACCTGAAGGTGTTTTCGCGGAGTTGAACAACTATGCAGCTTATTATCACCAGTTAATCACAGATATTCGCAGGCAGAGGAACTATCTGGAAGCCTCTTATGCCTGTTACTTTCCTGAATTGAGTAACTTTTTCAAATTTAACAGTACGGGAGTAATGTATATCATGGAGTGTTTTCCTCTTCCTCAGGATATCGTAAATGCAGGATATGAGAATTTTCTGAAGATTATGAAAACAAAAAGCAAAGGGTGCATAGCTACAGAGAAGCTTCACAGTTTATATCAGGTATCTCTAACAAGTATTGGCATGAGTCAGGGAGCGGATAGTGCGAGAGTGGTCATAAATGCGATCTATGAGGATATCAGCTATAAACAATACCATCTCAAACAAATCAAAACAGCAATCATGACATGTGTAGATAAAATCAGTTATGGATCGTTATTGGTGACAATACCTGGTTTGAGTAAAGTATCAGTGGGGTTAATTCTGGCGGAGACTGGAGATATCAATCAATATGGTCGATATCAGGATTTAGTCAAACTTGCCGGATTGAGTTTAAAACACAATCAATCAGGAGAATACCATGGGCAATATCATATCTCTAAGGTAGGAAGAGTAAGGTTGCGAAGGATCTTGTATATGCTTACTCTGGAAATGATTATAAACAATCAATTAATCAATCAGATATATAATTATCAAGTAAAAAAGCGAGGTAATAACAAGGTCAAAACTATCGTTTCTTTGAGCAGTAAATTACTGGGAATCATGTACTCAATGGTTAAATATGAAAGGTCGTTTGATCCTGAACAGCGAAAGCTATATGCAGGTTATTTAACTGAAAATAATCAGTGAGCCAAGAAAAAAAAGTAGTCAAAAAATAATGGAGGTGTTTAGATTGGTTCACTCGCCGGATGATGTAGTCATTAGGCACTAAGGCTTGTTTACAAGACCTTCTACCATAGCTCATTATAGCACACCGGCGGGTATTATCTCAGATAGGATAAAGTAAGAATAGGATACCATCAGAAGGTAATCCAGTATATCAGCAAGATCGGGATGTAGAACCAAGAGAGCTTTGATAAGTAATATTCGATTTAATCATAGAATTCAGATCGAAAATCAGCGTCTCTGGAACCCTGCAATGACGCTTCGGTACCCTACGCGTCATTGCAGGGTTCCAGAAAGCCAAGTACTATGAATATATTATAATATATAACTATCTAACTATATCAGCCTAATAAATTAAGCATTGCAACGCACATGCTGAAATCACGTATCATATAAATAGGGGTTTAAACCCCCAAACGGCTGAAGCAGTTGTTCCAACGACTGAAGTAGTTGCTACTCACTTCAAAATTATTCCTTGCCAAAGAAAAGAATCTGAGCATTGAGTTATTTGAAAAGCATAGTAAGGGAAATGCTTGTTCCTGAAGGTTGTGGCAAGAACTCTTGAGGGGCTGGATATGTGAGGGCAGGTGGAGAAGAAGGTGAAAGAATAAGTAATAGTGTACTAACAAATAGTAACATACAAGATAAGATAATAGATATTAACCAAACAAAGGAGAACTCAGATGAAGTACTTTCTATTTTTAATTGTTCTACTTATTGCCTCAGTTTCAAGTGTGTTTGCAGAAGAATGGATTAACTATGGTAATCAAAATTTGATACTTTGCTCTTCACAGGAAGGTGACAATTTATGGGTAGGGGCTTGGGGAGGTCTGGTAAAGCTCAATATCGTAACCGGACAGAAAATCTATTACAATACAACAAACTCGGGACTTGTCGATAACAATGTACAATGCATTTTGATAGATAGCCAGGGGAACAAATGGCTTGGTACAGATCGTGGACTTTGCCGTTTTGATGGAACGAACTGGATAACATGGAATGAAGATAATTCTGAAATACCGAATAATTATATTACAGGTATTGCAACTGATGCATATGCTAATATATGGATAACAACAGAGGGGGGATTGGGCAGGCTGAATAATGGTACTTGGACGAATTGGAATGAAACGAATTCTGCTCTGCCTACAAATCATCTATCGTGTATTGCCATTGACAATAGTGGTACAAAATGGATTGGATCAAGTGAAGGTGTTATTACTTTTTCAGGAAATACCTGGAACCAGCTTACGATGGATGATCATGTATCAGCAATTTCAATTGATAACCAGGGGAATAAGTGGTTTGGTTTCGGTAACTCCGGTCTTGGAAAACTCAGCGGTACGACGTGGACTTATTATAATCCTTCAAATTCTGATATTCCGGACGTCACTATAGAATGTATGGCAACAGATGCAGCAGGAAATGTATGGTTATGTACCGAAGAAGGTGAAGCAACTATTCGTGGAGGGTTAACAAAATTTGACGGAACGAATTGGACGACTTGGAACACGGCAAATTCAAATATTCCTTTTGATATAATCACATCAATTACAATCATGAATGGAACAGGTGTATGGACAGGAATGTTGTTTAGCGGGATGGTCAGATTTGACGGAACTAACTGGGTCTCATATTCGTTATCCAATGCAGGCTATTTCTTTCCAGCCGTTAATTGTATCGAAATTGACAGTTCACATAGAAAATGGATCGGAACGGAAGGAGGTTTATCTTTATTTGCTGGTAACAATTGGAGTTCATGGAGTCCTTTTAATACTCAAGAACAAGTTTTGAATGATGTAGCTCATATAGCAGCAGATAATGATAATGTTGTGTGGGTGGATTGTGATAACGGTGAAACAAGGGATATCTATAGCTATAATGGGTCAGTATGGACACTGCACCAACCTTCAGAATATGGATTGCAAGTAATAGATATTAGTTGTATTAAAACCGATAACCAGAATAATAAGTGGATAGGAACAGGTCAGAGTTTAGTGAAGTTTAATGGGACAAATCATATCATCTATAATTCAACAAATTCCCCGATCACCAGCCAGATCAATGATATTATAAGAGATCTGTACGGTAACTTCTGGGTCGCAACTGCAGAAAATGGACTACTTCAATTTAACGGAACTGCCTGGACTGCCTTGAACACTTCAAATTCAAATATTCCATCCAACAGAATTAAACGGATAGCAATCGATAATGCTGGTAATAAATGGTTAGCTACTGCCAGTGGTCTATGCCGTTATGACGATTTAACCTGCACTATCTGGAACACGCAAAACTCTGGCATCCCCACGAATGATGTCTCGTCAGTTGTAACCGGTCAGAACAATCAAATTTGGTTAACAACAAATCATGTTGATCAATGGGGTGAACCTTCAGATGGAGTTTTATCACGCTTTGATGGCAGCACTTGGACATCCTGGACATCACTTAATTCACGGTTACCCAATGGAGCTATCAATGATTTGAAAATCGATAGCTTTGGTAACAAATGGATTGCATCTTATGAAGGTGGTCTCATTGAGTTCAATGAAAACGTGATCGTTGCTGTTGATGATGAGACATTACCGAGCATAAGCCAGCAAATAGAAACATCAATATATCCTAATCCCTTCAATCCCTCTACTACGATCAAATTTAATGTCCCTAGTGAAGGAATTGTAAAGCTCAGTATCTTCAATATCAGAGGACAACTTGTGAAAACACTGGCAAATGAGAGAATGAGTGTTGGGGATCATCAAATCAACTGGAACGGTATGGATAAAAACGATAACCAACAGGCATCAGGAGTTTATTTCCTGCAAGTCCAAGCGAATGGATTAAAGTCCGTAAAAAAAATGCTGATGCTAAAATAGTCAAAATTAGCCAAACGAACGGCTATTTCATCAGTATCATCTTATTTGTAATTGTTTGATTTCCTGAAGAAAGCCGATAGAAATAGACTCCGCTGGCAAGTTGCTTTGAATTAATATCCTTTCCATCGAAAGTAACCGAGTATTTGCCAGGGGCTTTTGCTTCATCTACCAGGGTATTCACTAACTGCCCTTTGATGTTATAAATCTGCAGGATTGTTCTACCGAAATGTTTGATTGAGAAGTCAATTTTAGTAGTAGGATTGAATGGATTCGGATAATTCCTGGATAACGCAAATACGCTTCGAGATTGGAGAGCATCATTATTTGCGGTATATGTGAACTGAAGAACATTGGAACTGTCACTTAATATCTCAGCATGATAGATATCATGGAAGACACTCTTAGTATAGATCGTATAATTCCCTCCCGTCATTACGTATTGATAATTCATAGAAGACGTAGTATCTTCAATAACCGTATTATTATGCTGCATATAAATACAATAGAAATCAGGAAGCATACGATTCTTTGATTTAGCGGGAGGACTTTCCAGGCACCAGGAAAGTGAAAGAGTATTTTCATTCAGAGCGTAGGTAAGATTAACAGGTTTCTCCAAATAAGACATGGCAAAATTAATATCAGCAGTTGTCTGATCACTAGTCACTACGATGTTATTTTGATACTGCGGTAGAAAGTTTGCTAGCTCAGCTTTGATCGAGGAGTAAGTTCCCCTGTAAAGAGGCAGGATAAAAAGACCATTTTCATCTGGATGCACAAATTGCTCAGGAAAAAGTGTCGGTGCTATTCTTACTTGCGTAATATTCATCGCTGAGTATTCTAAATTAATGTTTCCACTGATATATCCCAAGGCATGATGAATAGCCTGGATGTGAATATCATCCAAGATAACCTGGCTAGTATTCTCACTTTGTGATATTGTTACCCATTTCAATTTTATTGTCTGTAAATTGGCGGGCAGATCGTCAATATTGAATTGAACATGGACAGGACTAATTTGTACGGTATTGAAAGTATATAGTGAATTCCATGTATTTCCTTGGTCATAACTAATATAGACTCCATTTGCTACATTGGGATTAAAATTACAGTAAGTAAATTCAACTTGAACTCTTTGGCAATCAAAACCATTGAGAAGTGGAGATTCAACCTTGTATACCTGGTTAATTACTGACGGTGAAATGATGATTTCGGAACCACTTTCATGAATGTAGCTAGCTGGCAGTATTTCGATTCCTGGTGCAAAATGCCAGCCCGGTGACATGATAGGATTATCAAATGTTTCTAACAAAAGATCATCCCAATTCCCAATCATCAGTTGTTTCGTAAACAGACTATCATAAGAATTAGAACTGAATAAACCTCGGATCGTTAATTCATCACCACTGAGCGCAGTTGGCAGGATAGATATTTGGGATTCAATCCTGAAAGTACTAAATGCTGGAATACTACAGTTAAATTGGGAAAGAGTAAGAGTACAATTGGCAGTTTCTTCAAACGCAAAATTTCCATCGATAGGTAAATTAGACATATTCTGTATTTGCATGATAACCGGTACGGTTGTATTCGGATTCAGAACAGGATTTGTGACACCATCGATAAGACAATAAGAAAAACTAACCTGGGGTGCATGTACAATGACTGAAAAATCTGAACCGTAATTTCCGCTGGTCGTCGAGTATTGAAGGTGAAAATTGATTTGTCTCATGTTAGGGCAATTTTGAGATACCACGATTATAAAAGGAATATCAATCGCAGCGTTTTGACCGGGTAAAATCTCAACTAATGAATAACTGTCATTTATAATGCTGATATAAGGATCGTTCGTAGACAGTAAAAGTGTCGAACTCTTCAAGTTTGCATTCCCTGAATTAGTGATAATAGGAGAAAGAGAAATTGTTTCACCGCAATCTATCTGATTATTCGGGTAAATTGCATTCGTTTCAATATAAGGACAAGATAGAACAACTGGAATTGGTGCTGCAGTGTATGCCGGGATGGTTGTAAAATAGAGTGTTGAATTGCTGGCAAGGGCGGTTGCCGATACGGGATAGGTTGCCTGGTACGTGTACTGTAACCCGATCAGTCCAGTATGATCAGCGATACCAACTGTGGCATATTGCCCGTGATCAACATTAACGACACCATAATTACCGGCATCTACATTGTGAAAACTTTTATATTGGAAGAGAAAGGCATTATCACCAGTTGAAGTGGGATGTTGAAGGACATCATAGATAACTACTTCAAATGTTTCAGTTTGAGAAGTATCATATCGATTCTTGAGCTGACTCCATTCTACGATAAATGAATTATTATCAGTGTCATATTTGTACACTATTTTAGAAGAGGATTGAATGATCAGGTCATCCCAGAAAGGGGCAATAATGGGTTTGAGTACCATAGGTCCTGGAATAGCCCAATTCATCCATTCCTGGCTTCCATTGCTGCCGGGCATAATGAAACCATTTGAACAAATTGTGATTTGATTATACATAACGCCATAATATCTGAATGAAAATGGCATGCTGACAGTTTGATAGCTGCCACTACCATTAGTATCGCTATCAAAGAGAGAAAGAGTAGTTCCACATCCTCCTAGGCTGGGATTGATCTCTATCCAATTGTAGGGGTTAGCAAATGGATGATTATCACTGTTAGCTACGCAGATATAACCATATTCATCAGGTCCTGTCATGGAAGATGTAAGAACATTCCCGATAGTAATATTTTTCATGAGCATTTGGGTTGAATCATTATTATATGTGATTTCCAAGACCAACTTTACCGGTGTTCCTGTGTATATCGACTGATTTGCAGAAATCGAGAAGGATGTAGTATTTATAGCAGTCGCATTAGAAGCGATGTTTCCAAAACTCTGTGTTCCTTCATTAATGCTTATATTTGGATTGGGACAAGATAGATGGGCAATAACATTATTCGCTGTTCCTGTACCAATATTCTTTATCGTGAATGTTAATTGACTGGTTTCACCAGGTATTAGAACGTTATCTGTCCCTATTTGAGAGCTAATGATTGTCAGGTCAGGTCCTCTTTCATTCACGTTAAAATTGATATTCTTACTAACAGTACTATTTAAATAATCTATCCCTTGAATATGTACCTGAAATGCCAGAACTTCATTTGCCGGACAAGATTCCAGGACTCTAAACTCTACATTCTGTAAAGATGTGACTATTTGGCTCAGTCCCATATGTCCAAGGTTAAGGTTACCGGATATGATTTCAACATATTCTGAAGAAGATGTCAAGCAAGCAGTTACATCATCTAAGGTTGAATCCTGATTATCAACTAACGAAAGGGGAAAAGAATAAATAGTCCCGGAATCAAGTTGATTGAAGCTACTCATGTTACTTAAAGTAAACCAATTGATCGTCTGGCTATTAAAACTAACGGTCCCCTGGTAAGTATAGTAATTTGGATTCGTGACTGTTAATCTGCCTGTGCCTGTAGTCACTGAATTCCAGGCAAAGACAATGACTCCGTTTGCATCAGTAAAGCCGGTTTGGAATATTTCGTCACTGCCTTTTAGCAAACAAACCCTTGCATTTTTAACGGGATTTCCATCACTTACTTCTGTCACGGTGACTTGTAAAGAACCATTTAGAAGTGGTACAGCAGTATCGTAATCCACATGAATATTTTCCGGTTGTTTCAACCAAATATCGACAGTTGGATCACCGAGTAAATTAATAGATTGGAAATTCTCAGGAATATAATCAATTGGATATTGAGGATAACAAGCCAGCAGTCCAATTTTGGAACGTAACAATGCCTGTCCCTGGTTCGTTAAACCTTCCTTGTAGAATCCGTATGCTACCGCACCGGTCATGATATTATTTAAACAGGTATGAGTTTCACAAGCAGCCCCGATAAAGCCAATTCCTCCCAACGGATTTGAGGCAGTTCCGACTCTCATGAATTGATCTCCAATACAGTTGGAAGAGGTTGTTCCAAAATTCCCAGAAAAACAAGTAATAAAACAAATAAAAGGATACATCCCATTATTAACCAAACCACTGATATTGCTATTTGTCAAACCGCTGTAACCATTATGTCCCCGATAATAGAAATTGCTGGCACCTAAGTTCATTGCAGACATCATCTGTGAGGATAGTGTACCGGAATTAATGTATGTAAATTGTGTTTGAGAGCTATAATCCGACATCAGATTTTTTACATAATCCATAGTCGTTGTACATGATGGACCTGAATCTGTGTTATCTGGACAAAGAATAGCCCGATTATACCAATTATAACTTGAGAATCCTGTCATCTTTTCATAATTGATGGTTTTGCTGACCATAGCAGAGAGTTGAGCTGCTGAACTGAAACTGAATCTTCCAATATAGGCATCAGGAATAATGTCATTTCCATCCAGCAAGCAATATTGGTAATCTCCAACCGTATTATGGTTATAATAAACCCAATAAGTTGGAACTGTGTTAGTTTGGGTGGCTTTCCCTACCATCAATATATATTCAGGTGGATTTTCCCAAGTATCGTAGGCATTTTGGATATAATTTTTAATGGAATTCGTATTATTGCCAATCTCTTGCGTATTAACGGCATGTACTTCCCATCCTTTTTGATGTTTCCAATCTAAGAGCGGTTGAATATAGCTTAGGGCAGCAGCATCCTGGTTATAGAAGACAAGGAAAGAACCGATTGCCTCTCCGGAACGTGTATTGTCCCGATAATTAATCACTGACTGGGATAACCACTGCTTAAATTGCCTGGTCTTTTTGGTATCTTTATTTAAAGATACTGATGCATCTGGAAGGAAATCAATTTCAATATCTGCTTCAGTCAGGATCTGCATATTCTTTGATTTATCTGCATAAAGAAATGGTTGAATCATCAGCGTTGCCAGGATATTACCCCGCATAATAAATGGGGCAGATATATTGATATATTCTGAGCTGATGGGTAAATCCTTGTCGATTGCCGATAGAACGATATGCTCTTGCCTGGTAATTTTCAAATTAGATAACTTCACAATTGCCCGACAATGATTGGGAACTTGAATCATATAGTTTAGCGAGGGTAGATTATAATTATTCAACACATAGTTGTCTGCTTTTTCTTGCATGACAACAGGAATCTTTGAGTTAGAATCCTGCATGTGATAATTGCCAAGTTCGAAATGCATTCTTAGTTGTGATGTATTATTATCAATTATAGAAAGGGTATTAGCTGTTAACAGCATTGGGAAAAGAACTGACAGAAATACACAGATTACAATTTTCATTATGAGTTCCTACTTTCAATAGACATTCGTGACTTACACCTATGCATAACGTATTCCAAATATAATAAAGGAAACAAACAAGATTACTTTTTTTCTAGTAAAATGATAAATATTGTCATTACTTATTTGGAGAAGAAATCTTGGCGTGAATATCGGGCTTCAAAACCGACTTTTCATCCTCGGCAGCAAAAACCTACTTTCAGTTAGGTTCATTTATCCGGAGAAAACTTTATTGGTACAATCGCCCAGCAATCGACAGGCTTTCCCTTTCTTTTTGCAGGCTGGAATTTCCATTTCTTGATGGTTGCTATTGCAATCTTATCCACTCCAACAGGACCTTTGTTATTCGTTTTCCTCACTTCCACACTATCAATTCTTCCATTGGCACGAATATGTACTTCCAAATACAATGTTCCTTGAATGGCTGCTTTCCTCATCGCTTCAGTATATTCGGGCATTACTTTTGTAATTACAACAGGTGCATCATCATAATAAATGGATCTCTCAGGGTGAGGATGATCTTGAATACAAATGGTTTGTAATTCCGTAAAATCATCAGAGGTCGGTTTCGGATGATCTATGACAACATCGGGCTTTAATTTCTGAGTTGCACAATTTGCGAATGTAACAATACCCAGGACGATGATCAGGAAAAGAACTTTGAAATTCATAACAATCTCCTTTTTCAGCAGGAACGGTGTCCTGCTCTACAAGAAAGATGTAGGGACTGACGTCCTCGGCAGTCTCGTGTTCAGCGGATCGGCGTCCTGCTCTACAAGAAAGATGTAGGGACTGACGTCCTCGGCAGTCTCGTGTTCAGCAGGGACAGTGTTTTGCTCTACAATATTATAACCGTAGCGCACGACCTCCGGGCGTGCAAAAACGAAGGCTGCCAAGGATGTCAGCCCCTACGATGATCGCTGCTATTGCTTCATGAGTTGTTCGAGTAATTCCTTTTTTTCTTCATCATTCGAGTACTTGAAAATGATCTTTCCTCTTCCATTCTTGTCATCAATCTTCACATTCACTTTAAATATTTGTTTCAATTCAGTTTCTTCGATGACATGAGAGTATATTTTCGGATGACTTTGCCTGACAGAAGTATGAGGTTGCAACCATGATTTCGCCATTTCTTCTGCTTGGCGGACAGAACTGCCATTTGCTGCTAAATGTTTGGCGAAGCTTTCCTGAAGAGATTCTTCCACCTGGAGAATAGCCCGGGCATGACCAGCAGTCAATGTCCCGCTTAGTATATAATCCTGGATTGAACTACTCAAACGTAATAAACGGAGAGAGTTTGTGATCGTTACCCTGTCTTTTCCCATGATTTCCGAGATCTGGGCATGAGTCATGTTAAATTCTACCACCAATTGCTGGTAAGCCATTGCCTCTTCAATTGCATTCAAATTTTCACGTTGGATATTCTCAATAATGGCAAATTGGAGTTGCTCTTTTTTTGACACGGAACGAATGATGACCGGTACTTCTTCAAAACCTGCCAGTTTTGCAGCTTCCAAGCGACGTTCACCAGCGATTAATTCATAATCGGAATCTTCACGTTTAGTAACAATGATTGGCTGAATGATTCCATTCTGTTTGATGGAATCAGATAATTCCTTCAATTTGACTGGATCGAATGCTTTCCTGGGTTGATAACGATTTGGGCTAATGTGCTCCACTCTAACTGTTGTAATACCTGTTGCCTGGTTCGTCCTTTCCGGGATATCACGAATCAGGGCATCTAAACCTTTTCCTAATCTTTCATTCATCTTTGCAACACTTCCATCGCTAATTGAAGATAATTCTGCGCCCCCACAGATTTGATATCATAATGAAATATAGATTTCCCAAAGCTGGGAGCTTCACTTAATTTGACATTACGAACAATGATAGTTTTGAATACTTTTTCCTTAAAATAGCGTCGTACTTCTTTTGCTACCTGGTTGGAAAGGTTCAAACGCTTATCATACATAGTCATCAGGATGCCGAGTATATTCAGGTTCGGGTTTAAATTCTTTTGAATTAGCCTGACTGTATTTAATAATTGGCTAACACCTTCTAGAGCATAATATTCACATTGAATAGGAATGATAACATCTGTACAAGCTGTCAAGGCGTTGACGGTTAACAGACCCAATGAAGGCGGGCAATCGATAAGAATATATTCATAATCATTCAGGATGGGTTGAATGGCATCTTTGAGTTTCTGTTCACGGGAAAATTCCTTTACAAGCTCAATTTCAGCTCCTGTCAGATCGATATTACCGGGAATAATATCCAGATGCTCGATCACTGTATGGAGAATTGTCTCTTTTGTTGGAACACGTTGAATTAGAGCATCATAGATTTGGAGAGGTGTATTGTCTTTTTCAATCCCAAAGCCACTGGATGCATTTCCCTGGGGATCGAAATCTATGAGAAGTGTCTTTTTTTCCAATATTCCTAAGCCGGCAGCAAGATTGACTGTCGTCGTTGTCTTACCAACACCGCCTTTCTGATTTACAATCGCAATGATTTTCTTCATATTTTTCCAATTTCTATTATATTTCTCGTACCCACTGCCACGTGACTGACATCATGAATTTTGAAGGATGAGAATTGTTCAGCATCCTCCCAGGACTTGCTTTTATAGAGAAGAATCCTACCATCTTTCTTAAGGAGTTTTTGCATTGAATCCCGGAATTCCGGTATTATTTTCACTGACCTGCAGACGATTAAATCAAATCCTTCTGTATCATGGTAATTTTCTAAACGATTCCAAACTGGATAACAATGTTCTAGATTCAGAGCTTCTATTATCTCATGCAACGCTTTTACTTTCTTGCCTTTGGCGTCAAGTAAAATCATATCCAGTCGAGGTTTCACCAACTGAAGGGGAATACCTGGAAGACCACCCCCCGAACCGAAGTCGAGAATCCTCTCATGGTCAAGATTAAAGCATTTCAGTAACAACAGACTATCCAGGAAATGAACAGTCCAAATATCGTCTGGATTCATTTGACGGGAGTAGAGATTGATATGCTCATTAATCTGTATCAGTGTTTTATGTAGAATCTCAAACTGAGAAAGCACGGTATTCCATGTTTCTGGCAATAGTTCCATCAGAAATTGAGTGAACTGTTCTTTCTGTCCCATCTAACCTCTATCTATGTTGTGGAGTAAGATTCCGATCTTACTGAATCTTGATTTAACAATGTAGGGGACCGCGTCAGCAGACCCATCTACCTCGAGAGCATTGAAGAATGGGTCTGCTGACGCAGACCCCTACAGCGCATACTTTATTGAAAGAAATGTCTATCCTGTAAAGAGAAAGTTTCAGCAGGAAGGAAAGAGAATAAAATAAAACTTGCTCTCTTTATCAGCTTATCTTTCATAGTATGAAGATTATTAATTTGAGGAGAAAGTGAGGATATGCTTGATTTATTGAGTGGCTTCATCGTACTGGTTACTGATTACAAAGCTTTAATTATGATACTTGTTGGAGCTGGTCTGATCTACCTTGCAATTCGCAAAGAATATGAGCCTGCACTATTACTGCCTATCGGTTTCGGTACAATCCTGGCTAATCTCCCCATGTCCTCAGCAATAGGAGCTGATGGCATCCTGACTTTCCTGTTTAAAATCGGTATTCTGACAGAACTCTTCCCACTCCTAATATTTATTGCAATCGGAGCGATGATTGACTTCACTCCTTTATTAAAAAATCCGCTAATGCTCTTATTTGGGGCAGCTGCACAATTTGGTATTTTCTTTACTTTATCGACTGCAACCTTACTTGGCTTTTCTCTTAAACAATCAGCCTCTATCGGTATTATCGGTGCAGCGGATGGTCCAACTTCCATTTATGTAGCCACAAAATTTGCCACTGAATTATTGGGACCTATATCTGTTGCCGCCTATTCATATATGGCGCTTGTACCAATTATTCAACCACCAGTCATTCGCCTTCTAACTTCTTCTAAAGAAAGAAAGATACGAATGGATTATCAAGCGGGTGATGTCTCTCGAACTGTGAAAATTATCTTTCCTATTTTAGTAACCATGCTTGCTGGTATCATTGCACCTACTTCCGTCGCGCTGATCGGATTTCTTATGTTTGGAAACCTGATTCGTGAATGCGGTGTTTTAAAAAATCTTTCCGAAACTGCTCAAAAAGAATTAGCAAATCTTGTAACTATCCTACTTGGAATCACAATTGCTTCTACAATGACTGGGGAGCGATTCATCCAGCCAACGACACTGATGATTCTTGTTATGGGATTATTTGCTTTTATCTTCGATACCGCTGGTGGTGTTCTTTTTGCTAAATTATTGAATCTTTTTTTAAAGAAGAAGATCAATCCCATGGTGGGAGCTTGCGGTATTTCGGCTTTCCCCATGTCGGCTAGGGTCATTCAGAAAATGGGACAAAAGGAAGATCCCTTCAATTTTCTATTGATGCCTGCCGTAAGTGCTAATGTTGCTGGTCAAATCGGATCAGTTATTGCTGGTGGTTTAATCCTGGCACTTGTACATTAAGGAGAATGTAATGAATGATATCATGAAAGAATTATTAGATATAGCGAAACAAGCATCCAAGAATGCTTATGCTCCCTACTCGAATTTCAAGGTTGGGGCTGCTGTCCGCGCATCAAGTGGTGCAATCTATTCAGCATGCAATGTGGAAAATTCTTCCTACTCTCTTACTCTCTGTGCTGAACGAAATGCAATATTCCAGGCGATATCTAAAGGTGAACGCATAATTACAGAAATCGCAATTTATGTTGATAGTGATAAGCTTTTTCCCCCTTGTGGTGCATGTCGGCAGGTAATGGCTGAATTTGCTTCCGACTTACCTATCGTTTATGCTTCTCATAATGAAGTTCTAGAGTCTAAATTATCAGATCTATTACCCCAGAGTTTTTTATTAAAAAATGACTGATCCATTATTTCTGGAGTATCAGAATTGTCTGCTTTGCCCTCGAAATTGCAGTATAAATCGTTATGAAACCACAGGATATTGCAATAGTACAGCAAACTTGAAAATGAATATTGCTCAACTGCATTTTGGAGAAGAACCCCCTATTTCCGGTACAAATGGCAGCGGTACAATTTTTCTCAGTAATTGTAATCTGAAGTGTGTGTTTTGCCAAAATTACGAGATCAACGACTTTGGACAGGGTAAGGAAATATCGCTGGAAATGCTCGTTCAGATCATGTTTGATTTGAAAAACAAAGGTGCTCATAATATCAACTTTGTCACCCCAACTCACTTCACACCTCATATAAGAGCAGCTATCATCCAGGCAAAAAACAACGGATTGAATATTCCAATCGTTTGGAATTCCAATGCCTATGAAAAACTGGAAACTCTGAAATCCATGGAAGGTTTAGTGGATATTTATCTTCCAGACTTGAAATATGCTGCAGGTATCTTTGCAGGTAAGTATTCGGGTGCAAAGGACTATCCTCAAATTGCTCAGCCTGGTATCTTGGAGATGTATCGCCAAGTTGGTAACCTGCAGGAAAATCTTGGTATTGCTTCAAAAGGATTAATTATTCGGCTGCTTGTTTTACCTAATCAACTGGCAGGAATACGTCAAAATCTGTATTGGATTCATGAAAATCTCGGTGTAGAAACATATATTAGTCTCATGGGGCAATATTATCCAACGCATAAGGCGAACGAATACCCTGAGATCAATCGTGGTATCACCCATGATGAATACAGCAAAGTATCAGATTTATTGCATGACTTGGGTTTTCAAAATGGTTTTATCCAGGATTGCGGCAGTACTTCAGATTGGACTCCAACATTTGAAGAATAAAACGGTGTTTCCTTCTCTGGTAACGGAGTAATCAACCCATTCTTTAACAGCTTAACAAGGCGTGATGATATTAAAACATAAGTAATAGGGGCAGACACATTGGTCTGCCCCTACAAGCTATAAGCTATTTGACCATCACCATTTTGTGGGTCAAGATCCTGCCTCCGGTTTCAAGTTTAGTAAAATAGACTCCGGAAGAGACTTTATTGCCATCCTGGTTATCGCCATTCCATGTGATCTTGTGATTACCAATTGCCATCGTCTCATTGACCATTAGTTTAACCAATTGTCCTTTCATATTGTAGATACCAATTTGGACATTTTCATTTTTGGGTACAAAATAACTGATCGTGGTCGTAGGATTAAATGGGTTTGGATAGTTCGATATCGTGAGTGGAGCACTAGGACTGGTCTGATCATTATTCGGGGTAACAATTGGTAAAGTCAGGAAATGCGTAGTAAATAAGGTTTCATACCCCCCAGCGTTGCTTAATCCACCAGTGAAAAGTATCCGCCCATCCTGTAATTGAGACCATTCCATATTGCTGTTACCGACTAAATTATCAAAATCTAGCCTTGTTGTATCAGAAACGGCAACATTACCTGCAATAGCGATTAAGTGGTTTGCATTACTTTGAATATTATACGCCAGCAAGAAGGGCATACTATAGGTATAGTCATACATCACATTGTTTCGTAACCCATCCGTAGAAGAATTGGGTAAAATTACCGGGAGCTTGGTTATTTCAGCAGTTGTGGGATTTACTGTAAACAAAGTGTAACTGGTAATACCTTCAATTGCTCTTTCAGCCAGGCAAAGGAAATTGCCACTAGGTAGTAGCAATTGTTGGTTCATGTCTGAATTAATAGTCCAGCCGATCTCACCGGGAAATAATTGCTCAGAGACCAGTGTAAATTGATTTGTTGTACGGTTAAAACGTTCAACACTGGTACGTAAGGAATCGGGATGATTAAACGAGGACAACCCGCCTATTACCAATGCTCCGCCATCGTTGAGAGGTAGCACAACAGTGGCAGAACGACCAAAAAACATGTTACCTGTGGGTGTCCAGGTATTGTTTGTGGGTGAATAAATCTCACCAGTTTTGTCAGCATTTGAATTGTACCAGGCACCGACTGCCAAAACAGTCCCATCGCTTAGTAAGCAGGAACCGAAAAGCATACGCTGCTGATTCATTGATGCACATGGTTCAATTGCATGAGACATGGTATTGATGATATCGCAGTTGTTAACACCGGGAGCATTCCCCATCGTAGCAAATGCCCCACCGCAAACTATCCATCTGGCGTCATCAAGTTGACTCACCGAACACATATCATGATTGGATGATAAGGCTAGCTGAGTAAAAACACCAGATATGGGAATATAATATTCCGCTGTGCTTAAGGCAACAAATCCGTTTGTATGACCACCGACTAGCCATACAGTACCATTATTGTCAGTAAATTGAAAATGCGAACGACGCGCTACGGTCATGTCAGGACCGGTTGTCAATGTTAATGCCTGACAGATTAAAGGGAGAGCCATACAAAATAACAGAACAATAATCAAGGTTTTCATGATAACTCCTATCTTATGTATTTTGCTACGTAAAAGTTAATAGAAATATTTGACGCTGTAATATGAATGTCAAGTTATTTTTTTATCTAGCTCACATCCCCCCGTTTTTCAAACCAGGTATTTTTAGCTGCTGATTATCCAGCCATTTTCCTGCAAAAGGATTGAGCCTGTACCTTGTCACGGTGGCAAAACACATCTCTATCAGCATTGACAGACGATAATACACAAAGTCATATATCTGCTTCCACTGTTTATTTGAGTATTTCATAAGATTTGGGAAGGCATCTAAAAATACGCCAGCATACTTTTTCAGAGAATACAGGTAGCACATAGCTAGCAGAAGCAGCTGGTTCATGTTTTTCAGACGGGTATATGATTTCAGTTGTATCTTTTCCCAACCATATTCCTGCTTGATATGGCGATGGACCTCTTCGATTTTCCAGCGTATGCGATACATCCGCAAAACCTTCTCCATGATAGCATTTTCCGTCAGATAAGGTTGTGTCGGAAAGTCGCAGATGAAATAGAAATATCCCTGTCTGCCACTAGCATCGGGACTGAACTGTGCAACAATAAGCCAGGCATCTGTAGTATCAGGGTATTTTACAGGGTAAGGATTCAAACGCAGCTTCACCCGCGTTAAACCACATTTTATCTGTTGTCCTGATTCTTGCAGATTGAATGTATGATCGAGTTTCACTGTCTTTGCCACTGCCATGAAGTTCTGTTCGCAGCCATCCATGATAAGACTTCTTTCACCTGTTGATCTGATGATATAGCTTAGTCCATGTTCATGCAGAAAGCTGAATAGATTTCGGTTGTCAAAGCCACGGTCGAAAATAGTTACTCCACGGTTACCACTTGCAAGAATAATCCCCACTAGCCGGTCTTCCATGATCTGAGAGACGCTATCCAGTTCCATGTTTCGGGCTATCAGGTCTGAACTGATGGGTTTTATCTCATAGCCTGTACTGCCTGCCTGATAGGCAATTATATTCAGCAATGCATAGCCCTGCTGATCATGACTGCCGGTGCTGCCATCACGCACCTTCTGCAATCCCTCCATCTTTTTGGCTTTGGTTTTTACGATATCACTTTCATCAACTATGATGCCTGTCTCATCATCAAAACCCTGGCACTGATGCCTAATTATTTCCGCTTGCAGCTTATCTCCTAAGGGCTTCTTATTCAAATGTCGGGTGAAACGTTCGCAGAGCTTTTTAACCGTGATTGGTTCATTTAGCTGTTTCGCTATTTGGAGCATAATTACAGATTTACTTTTCAGTATCCCTAAGCAGATATCCTGTATGAACTTATACACAGGTAGAGATTGCGTTTCTCTAAAATTATTCAGAAATTGTAACAATTTTACTTGCAAGGTTTCTCTGGTTTTGATTTGCTTCTTATTAATCATGGGTGTCTCCTTCTTAGGTTTGGTTTAGTGCTTGAACAAAAGATCGGAGACACTTTTTTTGTACAGTTTTATTATGGACATTCTATATAGTTATCTTATTTTCTCACATAATTTTATAAGTTTTATTAAAATACCTGCTTTTTGCTTTTACCGTGAAAACACAACTCTTCTGTTTACCGTAAATTACAAATTGCACTAGTTTCTGTTTAGGAGTTTTGACCAACCAGTGATGTTAAACAGATTTTCAAAGTCGGCAAAACGTTTGACTGTTACTATAAACGCTTCTAAACTAATTGTTAAGAAAATTACGGGGGGATGCCTGATTTTTTTATCTAGCTCACATCCCCCCGTTTTTCAAACCAGGTATTTTTAGCTGCTGATTATCCAGCCATTTTCCTGCAAAAGGATTGAGCCTGTACCTTGTCACGGTGGCAAAACACATCTCTATCAGCATTGACAGACGATAATACACAAAGTCATATATCTGCTTCCACTGTTTATTTGAGTATTTCATAAGATTTGGGAAGGCATCTAAAAATACGCCAGCATACTTTTTCAGAGAATACAGGTAGCACATAGCTAGCAGAAGCAGCTGGTTCATGTTTTTCAGACGGGTATATGATTTCAGTTGTATCTTTTCCCAACCATATTCCTGCTTGATATGGCGATGGACCTCTTCGATTTTCCAGCGTATGCGATACATCCGCAAAACCTTCTCCATGATAGCATTTTCCGTCAGATAAGGTTGTGTCGGAAAGTCGCAGATGAAATAGAAATATCCCTGTCTGCCACTAGCATCGGGACTGAACTGTGCAACAATAAGCCAGGCATCTGTAGTATCAGGGTATTTTACAGGGTAAGGATTCAAACGCAGCTTCACCCGCGTTAAACCACATTTTATCTGTTGTCCTGATTCTTGCAGATTGAATGTATGATCGAGTTTCACTGTCTTTGCCACTGCCATGAAGTTCTGTTCGCAGCCATCCATGATAAGACTTCTTTCACCTGTTGATCTGATGATATAGCTTAGTCCATGTTCATGCAGAAAGCTGAATAGATTTCGGTTGTCAAAGCCACGGTCGAAAATAGTTACTCCACGGTTACCACTTGCAAGAATAATCCCCACTAGCCGGTCTTCCATGATCTGAGAGACGCTATCCAGTTCCATGTTTCGGGCTATCAGGTCTGAACTGATGGGTTTTATCTCATAGCCTGTACTGCCTGCCTGATAGGCAATTATATTCAGCAATGCATAGCCCTGCTGATCATGACTGCCGGTGCTGCCATCACGCACCTTCTGCAATCCCTCCATCTTTTTGGCTTTGGTTTTTACGATATCACTTTCATCAACTATGATGCCTGTCTCATCATCAAAACCCTGGCACTGATGCCTAATTATTTCCGCTTGCAGCTTATCTCCTAAGGGCTTCTTATTCAAATGTCGGGTGAAACGTTCGCAGAGCTTTTTAACCGTGATTGGTTCATTTAGCTGTTTCGCTATTTGGAGCATAATTACAGATTTACTTTTCAGTATCCCTAAGCAGATATCCTGTATGAACTTATACACAGGTAGAGATTGCGTTTCTCTAAAATTATTCAGAAATTGTAACAATTTTACTTGCAAGGTTTCTCTGGTTTTGATTTGCTTCTTATTAATCATGGGTGTCTCCTTCTTAGGTTTGGTTTAGTGCTTGAACAAAAGATCGGAGACACTTTTTTTGTACAGTTTTATTATGGACATTCTATATAGTTATCTTATTTTCTCACATAATTTTATAAGTTTTATTAAAATACCTGCTTTTTGCTTTTACCGTGAAAACACAACTCTTCTGTTTACCGTAAATTACAAATTGCACTAGTTTCTGTTTAGGAGTTTTGACCAACCAGTGATGTTAAACAGATTTTCAAAGTCGGCAAAACGTTTGACTGTTACTATAAACGCTTCTAAACTAATTGTTAAGAAAATTACGGGGGGATGCCTGATTTTTTTATCTAGTCTGTTTCTGATAGATTTTCCTCGTTTTTTTCTCTTTAAATAGACTTTTAAGTAAAAAAATATATCAATAAAAAGTATCTAAAGCTAGAAAGATTAAGGGCAAGATACAAACACTTCCAAGAGATGCTTTGGGATACTGTAAGAGTGCTGAATAGTATATCATGCTTTCAAATCAAGTATACGGTAAATTGGAATGACAGGGATGATTCAAATTAACAGATAACATCCAGGATTTATTACAATATTCTTGAGACTAAAAAGCACAGTATCAAAAGAAAAATGATCATAAAAAAGCAGGTGCTAGACAACATGACACAGCAATTACAAAAAAAACAGTTGACTAATTCTTCTAGTACAGTTCCTGCTCTTATTAGTAACTGATGAATTAGAAAAGACTTAAGAATGGATGATATAAATGAAATATAGATATATGCTACTCATGTTGCTGATTTGTGTTACTTTATCAGCAGATATCAAGATCACTTTTCAAAAAGTACCTATCTGCAGCATGCTGCAAACTAGTATTATAGAAAATCAAGAATATTTTAAGCTAGCTGATTTCAATGCTATCTTCCGTTCCTATTCTTCAGAAGAGATAGCTGATTCGCGATTAAATCTTAATCTTTATGGGGAACAGTTTTTCTTTTTATTGAATTCACCTTATGTGCTTTTTCAAAACAAAGTATATGATATCAAATATTCAACCAAAGTTCAGAACAACTATTATTATCTTCCGCTGAATTTCATTACTGATCTTCTACCAGTCGTATTATCTAATCAATTCAGAAAACAGGGAGATGAGCTTGTTTGCCAGAAACCTCTAGATAATTCCATCCAGACAATCGTGATCGACCCGGGACATGGGGGAAAAGATCCAGGCGCTGTTGGATATCGGAAAACTCATGAAAGCGACATAACCCTGAAATTGGCTCTTATGCTGAAAGCTATGCTGGAAAAGGAACTAGGTGTAAGAGTATTACTGACACGTTCAACGAATGAATTTGTCTCTCTGAATGAAAGGACTACTTTTGCCAATAACCAGAAAGCTGATCTATTTATCTCAATTCACTGCAATGCATCCAAATCACGTACTGCTGAAGGAACGGAATTATACTATCTTTCCACAGCAAGAACGACAGAATCACGTGCTGTGGAATCTATGGAAAATGAAGTGGTTGCCAAGTATGAAGGTGGTCAAAACGCTGTTAAAAAATACGATGACCTGACATTCATTCTTTCCGACATGATGCAGACTGAACAATTGGAAGAAAGCAATGCGCTTTCCCAAAAACTAATCAATAATATCGTCATTGGTACTTCCGGTCTGGATCACGGTGTTCACCAAGCTGGTTTCTATGTACTTAGGGGAGCATTCATGCCTTCGGTACTGATAGAAACTGAATATATCTCCAACTTGAAAGCAGAAAAAAAAATAAATGATCCTCTTTACCAGGAAATGGTAGTTAAATCCATATTCTATGGCATTAAAAGCTTCAAATATCAATATGATCGGATTCGAAATTCTTAATATCCAACAGGAGACCACATGAAAGAAGGTTTCTTATTCAGAAACGAGCAATCTATTTTTTTTACAGATAGCATAAGCAACTGTGAAGATGTACTTCATAATTCAATTCTTGAACACCTGGAATATACGTTAGGCAAAGATAGAACAACGACAAGGTACTGGGATGTATACCAGGCGTTGGCGTTAGCACTCAGAGACAGGCTCACGGAAAAGTGGTTGCGCACCCAGTATGAATACCGTAAGCGAGATGTAAAAAAATTATATTATTTATCCATGGAGTTTCTTGTTGGTCGTTTACTTGGTAATACCCTGATCAACTTGGACATCTACGAAGATTGCCGTAAAGTGCTTAAGGAAGTGGGATTCAATCTTGATGATATCGCTGAACTTGAACCGGATATGGGACTGGGGAATGGTGGTTTGGGAAGATTAGCAGCTTGTTTCATGGATTCACTTGCGACCCAGGAATATCCGGCTTATGGATATGGTATTCGTTATGAGTTCGGTATTTTCAAACAATGTATTCAGCAAGGATACCAGGTGGAAGAACCGGATAATTGGTTGAAAGGTGGTAACCCCTGGGAAATATGCAGACCATCAATCAATTATCGGGTACGTTTTGCAGGGAAAGTTGAAAAATATGAACAATCCGATGGAAGGACAGTTTATCATTGGGTAGATACAAGTGATGTTATGGCTGTTGCCTGGGATACACCTATACCGGGATATCAGACAAATACTGTCAATAATCTGCGTCTTTGGCAGGCAAAAGCCACCGATGAATTTGACTTTGATTATTTTAATCATGGTGATTATGTAAAAGCTGTTGAACGCAAGAATATCTCAGAGAATATATCAAAAGTTCTTTATCCTAATGATAATCTTCATTTGGGCAAGATTCTCCGTCTTCAACAGGAGTACTTCTTTGTTTCTGCTACATTACAGGATATCTTCCATCATTATAAACGAGATCATGATTCCTTTAAGGAATTTCCTGAAAAGATAGCTGTTCAGTTGAATGATACACATCCTGCAATCGCTATTCCTGAAATGATGCGAATACTAATGGATGAAGAACGTCTTAATTGGGAAGAAGCTTGGGATATCACTCAAAAAACCTTTGGTTATACAAATCATACGGTCATGCCTGAGGCTTTGGAAAAGTGGTCAGTGGCAATTTTTGAACAGATGCTTCCTCGGCATTTACTCATCATCTTCGAAATCAATAATCGTTTATTGAGTGAGGTTTCCAGTCTCTATCCCGGGAACCTGATTAAATTGAAGAACATGTCAATTATTGAAGAAGGCAAAGAGCAATTTGTACGTATGGCACAATTGTCTGTATTGGGTAGCCATTCCGTGAATGGTGTGGCTGAAATTCATACAGATATCATTAAAACACGTATTTTTCCTGATTACTTTGAACTATATCCTCAGAAATTCAATAACAAGACAAATGGTATTACCCAACGCTTATGGCTCAAGGAATGCAATCCATGGCTTGCAAAATTGATTACGAAAACCATCGGGGATAGATGGGCAATTGATTTATACGAAATGAAGAAACTTGAATCTTGGGCTGATGATCCAGCTTTTCGTGCAAAATTCACGGAAGAAAAATGGAAAAATAAACAAGCATTGGCACGTTTTATCCACAAGGAAAATGGAGTTCGGGTGAATCCTGCTTCGATGTTTGATGTGCATGTGAAACGTCTTCATGAATATAAACGTCAGCTTCTTAACTTATTACATGTAATAACGTTGTATAACAGGATCAAAGCCGATCCCACCATTGATATTGTTCCCCGGACTGTGATCTTTGCCGGAAAAGCAGCGCCTGGGTATTTCGTGGCAAAATTAATTATCAAATTGATAAATTCCGTTTCAGATATTGTTAATTCAGACCCAGATGTTGGTGATAAACTCAAAGTGGTATTCTTGAAGAATTACTGTGTATCTCTTGCGGAACGGATTATTCCGGCAGCCGACCTCTCAGAACAGATATCAACCGCAGGTTATGAAGCTTCCGGAACTGGTAACATGAAGTTTGCTCTCAATGGAGCATTGACAATAGGCACTTTGGATGGTGCGAATGTCGAAATGATGGAGGAGTTTGGAGAAGAAAATATCTTCATATTTGGTCTAAAGGCAAACGAAGTGGTTGCTTTAAAAGAACATGGTTACCATCCCAACGATTACTATCATGGCAACATGGAATTGAAGAAAGCTCTGGATATGATTCAGTACAATTACTTCTCCGTTAAGGAACCTGGTATCTTCAAACCGATCATTGATTCCCTGTTAAAACATGGAGATCATTTCCTATTGCTTGCTGATTATGCTTCTTACATAGAAACGCAGGAAAGAGTCAGCAATGAGTTCCGCGATACTTCTAATTGGATGCGTAAAGCAATCCTGAATGTTGCCAGGATTGGTAAGTTCTCCAGTGATCGAGCAATCAAAGAATATGCTGATGAAATCTGGCATATCAAACCTCGTGAAATCCAGATGAATAAAAACTGAAAAAACTACCAGATTATGGGACTCCCCCCACTTTTGTAAAGAGGGGGATTAAGGGGGCGTTAGTTCTGCTCTGCATTCGCACTTCATCCTTCACACTTCGAAATGGGGAATTAGTTCTGCTCTTTACTAGTCTCTAGCTTCTTCTGCATAAGGGAGAGTTAGTTCTCCTTCAACAATTTAAGAAAGTATAAATTTTGAGGAGACTGTTCATGAAGTTATTCATAATATTCAATAAGTTAGAAAGTAGCAAGTTGAAAAAAGTGGTCGAAACGGTCATAATTTAACATACCTTCCAGAATTGACAGATAAGCTCTGCTAAGGACACCAAATCACAAGTTAAGCTTTTTGACTAAAATTGAAAAACACGCGATTATAAGTAATGTTTCGAAGCCGTTTCTGACTAAATGTGTAGTTAAAATCATATAAAATAGTTCTTTACAAGTTTTTTGCTATAGCTTCAATGGCATTTGTTACCTGGTAACAAAAGGGAGGATATTATGACAAAAAAACACTCCAATTCAAGAAGCGGTAAGTGTTAGTCATGAAAGTAACCAATACCATGTAAGTATTAACGTACCATTTTCATTCACTTTGCCTGAGACAACATCAAACCACAAGTTCTTAATAGCGTTTCTACGCTTATTAGTAGGAATAGGCGGAGACAACCTCCTTACACTTCAGCAAATAGCTGATCTGTTTAACTACGCAGACCGCAGGAATGTACATAATTTCTGGCAAGAGTTTGAGCAGCATGGTCATGATATCCTGGCATATTTAAGCCGGAAAGTTGACCTGCTGGAGTGTATTCCTCAGATCGAGAATTTTGTTATCAATAACCTGCTTTTACCTTTAAATGTCATGTATCAGGAGTTCATCAGCCATCATGATTTTAAAATGTCCTATACCACTTTCTGCAAATATGCTTCTCAGGTCAATTCTCTGTCTGTAGTTAAGCAAGCTCAGAAGCTTCTTCTGAAAAAGACAGTAGGCGGTGATGCTGTACATCTGCTGAAACTGCTTGCCGGTCAGCAGAATACACCTGTTATCTGTGACAGACTCCTGGAACAAATGAAGACTGCTAAAGGCAATACATCCCATAGAACCGCCGATGCAAAGCCGTTCCATAGTCTGGAACGCAAGAACCTGTGTCTGCTGGTACATTACCTGGTTGGAAGCGGTATGAACTTCGAGACGATAGCTTTGCTGCTCAACACCTGTAAAGCTACAGTCTCAAATCTCTGGCATGAAATCGCTGACCTGCAGAGCCTGATTCTGAACTCAATCGGTAAGTGGAGCGGAAAGATCAGCATTGATGAGAAATATGTGAAGATCAAAGGTATTCCGTACTATGTCATCAGTATTGTTGATTTTGTGACTCACATCCCTCTGTTTTGTGAGTTGTATCCTGACACAAAGAAAGAATCATTCGAAGCATGTTTCAGAACCTTCAGACAGCTCTACAGGAAAGATCCAACCCTGATTGTCAGTGATGGCAGTAAATCGTTAGCAGTTGCAAGAAAAACAGTGTTTCCAAAAGTCCATTACCAACTCTGTAAGTTCCATAAGATACGAAATCTCTTCAAAAGAATCAGTCAATGTCATCTCCCTGAAGACAGGGACAAGTTCTTTAAGAAGAGGATTATGAAAGCTTTCCGAAGAGAAACGGCGGGCGGAAGGAAAAAGGGTATCGCAAGCCTGACAGCTATTACTCCCCCAACCGCCGCCGAATACATCAAAAGCAATATCATTAGTGATTGGAGACACCTCAGCAAAGGTTTGACTTCCAATGTCTCTGAACGCTGGAACCGCAAAATCAAGAAGGTGACATCCGGTAGATTTGGACTAAAATCTGAAGAAACCACCCGCAACCTTGTGTTTTCGCTTTGGTTCAAAGAACTGGTCGATAAAGGTCAACCAATCATGCGTCAGGAATCACTTTTAGCAAGTTTAAATATCTCCCGCATATGTCAAGAAAATGTGGATTGGTCGCACTTAGACCACTTTTTCTCTGTCACTACCAATAAGGCTGCGTAAAATGGAGGTTAATTTTGAACAGTCTCATTTTGAGATTATGAAGTAAAAAACAAATAATACTTGACTCGCTAAGTTGCTCAATCACAGGATAATAATATTATCCGAAATTTCTTGTATTTCTTCATGAATTGCATAGAATTATAAGGAGAACGAGATGTATTTAGCCAAAAAATTAGGTACTTTTCTGCTTAAACAACTTAAATTAACTTTATTATGTGTTTCAATCCTATGTATCCCATTGAGTCTAGTCGCCCAGTTCACTCATATCGATGCTGGATTAACTGGTGTTGAAAGTGGTGCAGTAGCTTGGGGTGACTACGATAATGACGGAGACTTAGATATTTTGCTAACTGGGGCAATTAATAGTACTGGAAATTGTATTTCCAAAATTTATTGCAATAATGGAAATTCTACTTTTACTAGCTTAAACGCGGGACTAACTAATGTTGATTTAAGCGCTGTTGCATGGGGAGACTTAGATAATGATGGTGATTTAGATATTATTTTAACGGGGAATACAAGTTCAAGTAGTGTTACAAGAATCACTAAAATTTATCGTAACAACGGAAATTCTACATTCACTAGCATAACTACAGGACTTATTAGCATATATTGTGGCTCTGTCGCCTGTGGAGATTATGATAATGACGGTGACCTTGATATTCTGTTATCCGGGGGCGCAAGCACAGGATATATTTCTCGAATTTATCGCAATGACGGAAATTTTATCTTCACAGACATTAATGCGGGTCTGCCCGGTGTTAGTGGTTCTGTTGCCTGGGGTGACTATGATAACGACGGGGATCTGGATATTCTATTGACAGGATCGTCTAATCTTGGTAATATTTCACGAATCTATCGCAACGATGGTAATTCTACTTTCACCGACATCATCGCAGGATTACCTGGCGTTTATGCTAGCTCTGTAGCCTGGGGTGACTACGATAACGATGGGGATATTGATATCCTTTTAACAGGATCCACTGGTAATGAGTTCATTTCGAAAATCTACCACAATAATGGGAATTCTACATTCTCTGCTATCAACGCCGGATTAACTGGCATTATATCTGGCTCTGCAGCTTGGGGAGACTACGATAATGATGGGGATTTAGATGTTCTATTGTCAGGATATTCTTCTAGCAGAATTTCCAGAATCTATCGCAACGATGGTAACTCAGTTTTCACTAACATTAGTGCGGGACTTATTGGCGTTGATGGTTGCTCAGTAGCCTGGGGTGATTATGATAATGACAAAGACTTAGATTTTCTTTTATCTGGTAATTGGAGCGGAGATTATATTTCCTATATCTATCGCAACAATATCAATTCTCTTAATAGTGTCCCATCAGCGCCTTCGAATCTTAGAAAATCCGTTATTGGAACTAACTTAATACTGCAATGGAATGCATCGAGCGATATACAAACACCTTCAGCAGGTTTGAATTATGTGCTCAGAATTGGTACTGCCTCTGGAAGTTACAACATAAGTTCACCTATGGCAAATCTGACAACCGGTTATAGAAGAATACCTATAATTGGTTATGCTAATTCGATTTGTAAATGGAAAATTGATAGAAATTCACTCATTCAAGGAACGACATATTATTGGAGTGTACAAGCCATAGATACCGCACTTGGGGGGTCTTCATTTTCAGCAGAAGCAACATTTAATGGAAATATGGTTTATTATTCAATTTCGGGCAATATCCTTGATTATCAAAATGTTGGGATAGAGGGTGTTATTATCACTGCTTCAGATGTTGGTAGTTGTCAATCTCAATCCGACGGTTCTTTTCAAATTAGTGTTCCCGAGAACTGGAACGGTATTTGTAGTGCCAGTAAAACTGGTTGGGTTTTCAGCCCGTCTTCAAAATCTTACTCGAATGTATGTGCTACTACAACCGATCAGAACTTCAGAGGTAAATTAGCTCCTCCAATATTTTCGGTAGCAGGGGGAAATTATTCTACGGCTCAAAGTATCACTCTATCATCATTAGCTCAAGGAATCATCAAATATAAATATTCATTATTATACATAACTCCCACGTATTATTCAGGTACAAATTTCTGGTTTCCTATTAATATATCCCATAATTCGACAATTCAAGCGATTGCATATATAGAAGGACAGCCTGGGACGGTATCTGACAAAGCAACTGCCAGTTATAATATTGGAACAGGACAAAATGATCCTCTGAATCTAACCGTAATTGATTCCCGGAATCAAGCTTATTCTGTCGAATTAACAATCGACAAACCTGGTCTCTATTTGAATTCACATATTAATAAAGACATTGGCAGCAGTGGTAAAGTTTCTTTCATAATAGATGATTTTACAAATCAATCTCATTTCGATTCAAGTAATTTAACCAGAATTTCGATTCTAAATGAAGCAGGCATTGAAATCGGACACATGAAAATAAACGATCTTCCAATCAGCAAGATAGTAACAAGTACAATAAATGCAATCATCGTTGTACATAGTGAACATACACCTTTTGATTCACCAACAGGCTACCCTTGGCAATACTATGCTTATAACGAACGCATGGTTTCCATGATCATCAAACCACCGGTTATCCGCAATAGTAAAGTTCCTTTACTGCTTGTGCATGGCATTGGCGATTCCTACCCACATTTTGGAGAAAACTGGCTCTCCCAGTTGCAAACAGCCAAAGATTTTGATATCTGGCAATTTTACTATCCCTACGACCAACAGATAGAACTATCTGCCGGACTGCTTCGCGACGCCCTGGCTCGAATTCAAGTCAACAACTATACACTAAACAATGGTCGCATCAATATCCTGGCTTATAGCATGGGTGGACTAGTTACACGAACTTACATACAAAGTCCTAATTATCAAAACAACATTAATAAATTACTTATGCTGGGAACTCCTAATCACGGTTCCCATTCGACTTATCGATTGAACAAAACCGGATATCCATTAACAGAAATCGCTAATGATTTTTTAATACACCAGGATCAAAACTCTCCTGCTGTAAAAGAAATGGTTCCTAATTCTTATTTCATTAATGGGCTGAATGCTTCTCCACCCCGTCCTTTGTTTCCTGGAGCTAATAATCAAAATACATACCTAGTGCTTGCCGGTAATTTGAACGAGTCAAAATTTATGCCGTTGACTTCAGTCGGAGAAGTGTATTATCCGGAAAATTCAGATGATGCTGTTGTGTCCGTCAGTAGTGCCAGTCTATTGGAATTCAATATTCCTCTGGCAATTTATTCATGTAATCATAAGGCACTTGTTGGTAATCCAATACCTCTGATCCACATCACATCAGTGATATACCCCGGACAGCACATCGCACCATTTTTCGATAATTCCTACAACCCTATGACAAGCTCATTTAAGAATTCCTTTAACAGGTTCCTAACCCATGTTCCAAACGAAATGAATTGTGCAGGTAATTTTTATGCAACTTTCAACACATTACTCAATTCTAAAGTTATTCCGGTTGAATTAGGGAATCACAACGGACAGTTGATTCTCGATTTGAACTTCGGAATTACGGAAACAATCATACACAAAATTACAAATCACTCCAAAAGTATGGATGATTTACTTGATAGCCAGGGAGCATCACTACTTTCAGCAAATTCCCAAATAATCGATTCTAATTACTTTCTCGAAGTGACCAATATATTTAATGAACCTCTTGCTTATGTTAAAAAGGGTCTTGGTTCAAACTTCAACAGCGGTTCGTATTTATTTAGGCTTAAGAAGCTGGGATCAACCTTCAAAACGGTTCGGAGTCCAGTTAATTTTGGCAGTTATTGTACCAATAATGTTTATTTTAATTTAGTACCAGGTGAACAGGCGATTGCACGGCTCAATAACGGTTTACCTCAACCGACACGTACCTGCTTTCGGGAACAGGGACGAACAATTCGTGAAGAGCAGTATTATGTGGACAGCTCAATGGATTCACTTGTATTCTATCTTGGTTCAGAGGATAATCCCATCTTTGCATCTCATGGAGCTTATCTCTTGGCTCCTGATAATACAATCATAGATACTCTGTATGCCTTTAACTCTCCAGATGTTGATTTCAGCCAGGATATTGAAGCCGGATTTGCATATTATTATGTAAGAAATCCTATGGCAGGTTTATGGAAATTACGCTATAACGATGCCCTACCAGATTCTGTTTCAGCTACTTACATTGATAGTCCCATCTCCATATCCGTTACTATCCCTGATTCTTCATATGCCATCAGGGAAAGAGTTGATGTTAAACTGCCATTGCCAAAGCCTATAACCTATACCCAACCTCAATTCATGGTAGGTCTCAGCTATGTGGATTCAACGGGTGTTAATCACATAATAGGCAATATCACATCTACCAATAATCCTGCAGATTCATCTTATTCCTGCTTTTTCATACCAGTAAATCCAGGTAGTTATAGAATCAATGTTGATTTCCAATGTCAATTGGGAACAGAAACTGTCCGCAGGCATTTGGAAAGTTTTGTGAATGTCCAGGAAATACAGATTCCTCAGTTACTGACTCCTTCTGATGGAACTGCCAATTTGCTGAATCCGGTGACATTGACTTGGAAATCAACCCCAAGTGCTTCGTCCTATTATTTGGAAATTTATTCCTGGGCTGATTCTTTGCCTGCAGTATCTATCTCTGTAACTGATACCACATATTCCGTAAATAACTTGTTACCTGGCAGCAAGTATTATTGGCTGGTGCGGTCTGTCAGTCCTTATGGTACAAGCCAATCCTCTTCCATAAATCATTTCTATACAAAAATCAACAGCCCTGTACTGCTTAGTCCTACTCATAATTCACTGGATATGCCAAAAGTTGTGGATCTCAACTGGGAAGCTGCCAGGGGCGCAACTTACTACCATTTTCAATTATCTGAGTCTCCCACCTTCAGCTTTTGTACAATCAGCGATTCACTCTGCTCAGAAAACAGCTATCAGATCAATGATCTGAGCAATACTCAAACGTATTACTGGCGGGTGGCAGCCATTAACGAATATGGAAAAAGTGAATGGTCTCAAGTTTTTTCTTTTACAATAAGAAGATACACGATCAGTTTTCCAGCCAATATGCAGAGCAATGAAGATAATATTCTCTCCCTCTACTTGCCTAGATATATTGACGATTTTGATCCAAACAACACCCAAGTCTCTATATCCGGGAATGTGCATCTAATTCCAACCTATTTAACGGACAGTATTAATCTTACACCAAATGAGAATTGGTCAGGTCATGAAGATCTAATCCTGACAATCAGCTCTGCTTCCCGAACTCAAAATTCTCATGCAGAACAAATGGTGAAGGGACAGAATGATCGAAATACCATCATTGATACAATCAGTGTGGATATACTTCCTGTGAATGATCTGCCAACGATGTCATTTCAAAATACATTAGTCTTTTGGGATAATGAGTCAACAGTCATTGATTTCACTCCCTTTTTAGGCGATATTGACAACGCAGTTTCAGAAATCAGTGTTACAGCAGTTGGAAGTACTCACTTGGGAATTAGAGTTAGAGGAAGAGTGATCAGAATTATTCGGGAAGATGGATGGTATGGAAATGAACCGATTACGATTAATCTGTCTAATAGCCTGCGTGGCTCATCAAAGAATATCAATGATTGCAGTTCCTACAATATCAATGTTTTCTTTATCAATTCACAACCTGTCATCTTTGCTTTCACTATCGCTAACAATATGATGACGCTGAAATGGAATTTGATCAAGGATGCCACTTCCTATCGAGTACTCTCTTCAAGTATTTACTCAGATAACTTTACCGATATTACCGATACTGGAACGATATACTTCCATAAGAATGAGATTATGTGGCAATCAGCAGCTACAAACCAGGAGAGGTCTTTTTATCAGGTACAGGCAATTAAAAACCAATTGAGAAATACTGGTGCAGGAAATTCCTTAACAAAAGATCTATTCGAGAGATAAGAAATCACATTTCAAACATTATAAGAACTAAATACAAAAAGAATTCATCATACACTCTAAAGAAACTCAACCATCTCTCAAATCCTGAGAGAATCATATGTGGATCCTGAGAGAGTCCTGAGGGAGTCCTGAGGGAGACTTTATTGTGCATTCTTTGCAATGTATAATAACGAAAAGGAAACATTTTATTACAGGTTAGTCGGTTTAAAATAATATACTAGTTTTGAAAAATCTTCTTGACTTAAGGATAATACAAACCTAAAGAAGAAAAAATAAAATAACAGAAAATATGAAAATAACAGCAAACCACTGGAGGCTGATTATGACAAAAAATCAATTACTTTTTTTGGTTGTATTGCTTCTCGCTTCTGTGTCACTTCTGGCGATTTCCGTCCATGATATCCAATACACGACCATTGCTGGGACAGATAATACCTACCCATCGTTGTATTTACAACTAACTGTGACACTTACCAACGTTGTTGTGACAGCAAAAAATTATTCAGGAGGCTATACAATTGGAGATACATGGTTCGTTTCTGATCCTGGAGGCGGACCTTGGTCAGGTTTATTCGTGTATAACCATTCCTTTTTGGATGGAATTTTAGTAGGTGATCTTGTCAATATAACAGGTTATATATATGAATATTATGGAACGACTGAATTAGCAGGTGTGACAGCAGTTGAAATAATCAGTCACGGGAATCCAATTCCTGAACCGATTAACATCACCACAGGAATCATGACTCAACCTGAACTGATCGAACCTTATGAAAATGTACTTGTCCAAGTTCAGGATGTTACAGTGACAGCTATTCCTTCAGCTTCAGCAAATTATGAATGGAGTGTGACAGATAACAGTGGTGCCTGTCTAATAGATGATGGGTTTTCAACTGTCCTTATGTGGTCCGGTTTACATACCCAGCCATTTCTCAATGAAAATTGGGTATTGATAACGGGTATGGTTTTGAGTGTTGCTCCAAGTAATGAAATGACTATTAATCCCCGTTTTTATTCTGATCTAATTCAACAGGTTGGTATTCACTCAGTTTATGATGTCCAATATACTCCTTTTGCTGGCAATGGCACATATCCATCACAGCTTAGTGATCAAACAATAACCCTTACAAATGTCATGGTAACTGCGAAGGACTATTCAGGTTCTAACACTGCGGGAAACAAATGGTTTGTTTCCGATATTGGCGGAGGTCCTTGGTCAGGTTTGCTCATCAATGATTCATCCTACTATAATAATATTTTAGTTGGTGATATTGTCAATGTCACAGGGACTGTGGCTGAATATAATGGACAAACAGAATTGGGAGAAGTGACTTCTGTTGAAGTGATTAGTCATGGAAATATACAACCTCGTCCTATCCAGATAACTACGAGTATGATGTCCCAACCAAATCAGATCGAACCCTATGAAAGTGTTCTTGTGAAAGTCCTGGGAGTAAGAGTGACAACTGCTCCTTCTGTTCCTAATTATGAATGGTATGTAACAGATAACAATGGTCTCTGCCAGATAGATGACGGTTTTACTCCACTTCTTGCCTGGAATGGGTTAAATCCTTACCCGATAATCAACCAGACTTGGGTGAAGATTGTCGGAATTATTGATTATAGTAATAACGAATATGCAATCAACCCTCGTTTTACAACAGATCTGATGCAAACAGGAGATGGTGGTCCCATTTATGAAATCCAATACACAACCGTTGCTGGCATAGGTAATACATACACATCGCTGTATGTAGGTCAAACTGTCACACTTACTAATGTCGTTGTCAGTGCAAAAGGATATGGAAATATCCAGGGCAATTCCTGGTTTATATCTGATCCTGCCGGAGGTCCCTGGTCAGGTCTGTATGTTTATGACTATACATTTTATAATAATATTTTAGTTGGGGATATGGTCAATATTACGGGAACGATTGTAGAATATTCCGGGTTAACCGAGTTTAATCCTTCAGCAGTTGAAGTGATCAGCCATGGAAATCCAATTCCTGGACCGGTTATTATATCAACAGGAATGATGACTCAACCGGAGCAGATCGAACCTTATGAAAGTTCTTTGGTTCAAGTTCAAAATGTTAGGGTGACAGCTATTCCTTCTGCAACTTATTATGAATGGTATGTGACTGATAATAGCGGTATTTGTCAAATAGATGATGGTTTTTCAACAGTGCTTACTTGGTCAGGAGTCATTCCTCCAATTTATATTAACCAAACTTGGGATATAATCAAGGGTATTGTTGATTACAGCCACAATGCGTATGCAATTAATCCGCGGTTTTATGCTGATTTGAATATACCCGGCAATGTTCAATCTGTCCGGACAGTCCAATATACGACAATTGCCGGAGATGGCACATATCCATCACTATTTGCCGGTCAGACAGTGACATTAAATGTCGTAGTCACCGCAAAAGGTTACTCGGGTACAAATGGTACTGGAGACAAGTGGTTTGTTTCCGATCTTGCAGGAGGTCCCTGGTCAGGTTTACTTATTAACGATACTGCTCATGCCGATAGTATTTTGGTTGGAGATCTCGTTTCAGTGTCAGGAACGGTAACAGAAAATAATGGAATGACTGAATTGACTGATGTTACATCAGTTTCCGTTGTAGGGCACGGCTATTCGGTTCCTCAGCCGATTGTTATCACTACAGACAAGATGACACAACCAGCACAGATTGAACAATATGAAGGTTGTCCTGTCATTATTAGTAATGTTTGTGTGACATCTCCTCCATCTGCTGAAAATTATGAATGGTATGTAACAGATAATAGTGGTCAGTGTCAGGTTGATGACGGTTTTACTTCAGTACTTGCTTGGAATGGATTGACCCCTTATCCAATAATAGACCAAAACTGGATTCAGATAAAAGGTATAATAGATTATAGTAATAATGAATATGCCATCAATCCACGTTTTACTTCGGATTTGATGCAAACAGCAGTTGGTATGTCAGTTCATGATATTCAGTTCACCACAATTGCCGGTGATGGCACATTTCCATCCTTGTATTCAGGTCAAACAGTCACAATTGCGAATGTCGTTGTAACAGCTAAAGGCTATTCAGGTTCAACCTTTGCGGGAGATAGGTGGTTTGTTTCCGATCCTGCTGGAGGTCCTTGGTCTGGTTTATATGTTTATGATAATACATATTACAATAGTGTTCAAGTTGGCGATCTTGTGCTTGTGACAGGACAGATAACTGAATATCTTGGTTTTACTGAATTAGGTCCTCTAACCTCAGTTGTTGTGATTAGTCATGGCAACCCAATACCGGAACCGGTTATTATTACAACTGGTATGATGACTCAGCCAGCCAATATCGAACCTTATGAAAGTTCCCTGGTACAAGTCCAAAATGTTAGGGTGACAGCTATTCCAACTGCAACATATTATGAATGGAAAGTGACGGATCAGGGAGAGAACATTAATCTCGCTCAAATCGATGACGGTTTTTCAAGTGTTCTTACATTTTCTGGAATCACACCTCCTATCTATCTGAATGAAACCTGGGCACAGATTCGGGGTATTTGTGATTACAATCATAGTGAATTTGGGATCAATCCACGTTCATATTCAGATTTGAATCGGACAGTTGGTGTAGATGATGAACAAACTGCTGCTCCTATAAATAATATGGAAGTATATCCTAACCCCATATTTCAAAATACCCATATCAAAGTGACAGATAACCAGGTAAAGGCTGGTGAAAAAGTGAATGTCAAAATCTTTAATATTCGAGGACAACTGGTAAGAGGTATCAAGTTAGAGAGCAAGGATAATAATCAATTTGAAGCAGACTGGGATGGAATTGATCAGAATGGTGGCAAGTGTGCTTCCGGGATATATATGATTCGGACAGATCATGCCGGAAACAGGCTGTCTAAGAAGATTGTGGTGGTGCATTAGAAGAAGGTGTTAGGTCTTAGGTACTAGGTAACAGCAAAGACGGTTCATTGAGTGATTTCTCGGTCATTGAGCGAAGTCGAAATGCGAGAAATTGTTTCGAAATGTACCGATGTTAGAACGTATCTTGGTGCAATCGCTGTTAGCTGTTACCTGTCCGCTGTCAGCTTCTTTTCTCAAATTCATTGACATAAAACCGATAATAAAAGAACGATTCATAAATTTATACTTGCGATGGAGGTCACTATGCTTCAAGGTTCTTATGTTGCTCTCGTTACGCCGTTTAAACATAACGAAGTGGATTATAATGCTTTGGAAAAATTACTTGATTTTCACTTGAATAATCATACGGACGGTATGGTTCTGTTAGGAACCACCGCAGAAACAGCTTCCCTGGCAAACGATGAAAAAGAACGTATCCTGGCTTTTGCCCTGAAGCATCTGAATCATAAACTGCCAATTATGATCGGGACAGGTACTTACAATTTTCATCAGACTTTAGCTAATACTATTCGAGCTAAGGAATTGGGTGCTGATTATGCTCTCATCGTTACCCCATATTACATCAAACCCACACAGGAAGGAATGTATCAATACTATAAAGCGATTGCAGAAAAAGTTGATATGCCGATAGTTCTCTATAATGTGCCGGGAAGAACGGGTGTAAGTATCAGTTCTGAAACGACTGTTCGTCTTGCGAATGATTTCCAGAACATAGTAGGTATCAAAGAGGCATCAGGCAATTTGGTACAAGTGTCAGAAATTGTCAGAGATTCACCGAAAGGTTTTGTGGTTTTATCCGGTGAGGATGCCTTGAATATGCCAATCATGGCTTGTGGCGGTAAAGGCACAGTATCTGTGACAGCCAATATCATTCCTGACCATATGCATCGTTTAATCAAAGCATGCTTGAACAACAATTATGAGGAAGCCCTGGATCTGCATTTGGAACAAGTGCTGATAAATCAGCTTATGTTCATAGAAACCAGCCCTACTCCTGCTAAAACAGCATTGAGCATGATGGGAATGATAAACCCTGATGTCAGGTTACCTTTATACCAATTGAAGGATGAAAATCGCTTGAAAGTTGAATCTGGAATCAGGAAATTTGGATTGATAAAGTAAATATAAACGTGGAGTAGGATTCCAATCCTACTGAATACGAAACACTAGAACGTAGTTTCCTGAAGAAAACTTCAGTGGCATAAGATTCCGATCTTATGGAACACGATACTATAACCTCTTGAAGTAGGCGTCACAAGTGTTACAAAATAGATTTAAAAAATATGGATAGTAGGAGTTACAATGAATTTGGAACAGAACCAGGTTTATTATGGTTTTCGTCTGAAATGGATCAAAGAAGTTAAGGAAATGAATTCTGCAGTATATTTTTTTACACATGAAAAAACTGGTGCGGAATTAATGTATATGAAAAATGAAGATACTAATAAGGTCTTTTCTGTATTTTTTAAAACTCCACCGGAAGATAGTACAGGCTGCCCTCATATATTAGAGCATTCTGTTTTGAACGGTTCTAAACGCTTTCCGATTAAAGATCCTTTTACTGAACTTGTGAAGGGTTCATTGAACACTTTTCTGAACGCTTTCACTTCTTCCGATAAAACCATGTACCCTTTTGCCAGTATGAATCATAAGGATTTTCGTAATCTGATGGAAGTGTATCTTGATTCTGTCTTTTTCCCTAATATCTATCAATATCCTGAAATTTTCTGGCAGGAAGGCTGGCATCATGAGTTCAGTGAAAATGGCGAGTTGATATACAAAGGTGTTGTTTATAACGAAATGAAAGGGGCTTTTTCTTCACCGGAAAGTGTGCTTTATCGCATGGTGCAATCAGTTCAAAATCCGGATAATGCTTATTTCTTTGAATCAGGTGGTGATCCTGAAGTAATACCGGAGCTTACCTATGAGAAATTTTGCAGCTTTCATAAAAAACATTATCATCCAAGTAACAGCCGTATCTTCTTGTATGGGGATTTAGATCTGGAATCTGCATTTCAATTGATTGATGGTCAATATCTCAGCCAGTTTGATAAACTTGAAATTGATTTGACCATCAAACCACAAAGACCTTTTGATCAACCGATTGAAGTTGTGGAGAAATATCCCATATCTTCATCTGATGATTCTTCAGAAAAGACGTATATGAGCTTGAATTTTACACTGCCGGATGTCAGGGATGCCGAAACATGTCTTGCCTTTTCGATTTTAAGACATATGCTCCTGGAAACGCCTGCTGCTCCATTAAAGAAAGCTATCCTTGAAGCAAAAATAGGTAAAGATGTTTTAGCTGTATTTGATGATGGGATCATGCAGCCGATTTTCGAGATCATTGTTAAAAATACAGAAACTGCCAGGAAAAATGAATTCAAGGAAGTTGTACGTCAAACACTTCAGCATCTTGTAAGGGATGGAATCGATAAAACATTAGTCGAAGCCTCCCTAAATCAATTGGAATTCCAATTAAGAGAAGCTGAAATGGGTCGTTTCCCCAAAGGTTTATACTATGGTTATACTGCTAGTAAGACTTGGCTTCATAATGCAGATCCACTTCTGTATCTTGAATATGAGAAACTGCTTCCAACATTCAAGAAAGCTCTCACAGAACCCTATTTTGAAAGTTTGATCGATAAATATCTGATAAACAATCCACATAGCAGTCTCCTGATTCTCGAACCAAGCAAAACCTTGTCGGAAGAAAGGGAGAAAAAAACTAAAACTGATTTGAATCAGTACTTATCTGGTTTAACACCAGAACAGAGAATATCCTTGAAGTCTGATAATGAAAGACTTATGAAGCGCCAGAAGACTCCTGAAGCCCCTGAAGCATTGAATGTAATGCCACACCTTACCTTAGAAGATTTGGATACAGAAATCAAGAAACTACCATTGGAATGTGTCCAGGAGAATGGATTTCAGTTGCTTTTACATTCTCAGTTTACCAGTAAGATATTGTATATGGTAGCATATTTTGATACACGTGTCTTACCCTTTGAGGACATTTTATACTTAGTTATCTTAGCCAAAACATTGGGAAATATTGATATAAAAGAAATGGATTATGCCAATTTATCAAATGAAGTGAATATCCATACTGGTGGAATTCACGGCAGCCTGGAAAATCACTCAAATGCCCATGTTTTGGATATGGTTACACCAAAGCTAAGTCTTTATGGGAAAGCTTTAAGTTCAAAGATTCCTGAGCTGTTTAAATATTCTGCTCTGATCTTAAGCAGAACTGTTTTTCAGAATCATGACAGATTACTGGAAATCATCAGGGAAATGAAATCTTCCATTGAAATGGCTTTGATGCGTGCAGGACATCTTACAGCCATAACAAGGTTATGTTCAGGTTTCACACCAAGCCATGCTGTTTCAGAGATGTCTAAAGGTATCTCTCAATATCACTTTCTGGCAGATTTGGAAGCGAACTTCGATGAGCGTTATCAGACTCTGGCTGATAAGCTTGAAGATGTTCGAAGTATCATATTCCGTCCAGGTAACCTGATTCTCAGTCTAACTGGGGATGAAGAAGATATTACTGCAGCAAGAAAGTTAATACCACTTTTAATAGAGGAATTGCCCAAAGAAATCTTACCTTTAACGCAATATCCTTTTATAGAACAGCAAAAAAATGAAGCTCTTCTAGCTCCTGCTGAAATACAATATGTAGCACAAGGGTATAATTTCCTAAAACTAGGTCATGAGTATTCTGGAAAGATGCTCGTAACAAAATCGATCCTGTCTACGGATTTCCTCTATAACAAGATCAGAGTCCAGGGTGGTGCTTATGGGGCTTTATGTAATTTCTACAGAAGCGGTAATGTATTCTTCTGTTCTTACCGAGATCCCAATTTAAAAGAGACTTATGATGTATATTCAGGGATCAGTGAATACATGCGTAACTTCGATTGTAGTGACCGTGATATAACTAAATACATCATTGGTACAATAGCAGAATTGGATATGCCCCTGACTCCAGCGATGAAAGGAAATAAAGCGGCTTCCAATTATCTTGCAGGAATCACGGATGAGGATCGTCAGAAGGAACGAACTGAAGTCCTGAAAGCCATTCCCCAGGATGTTAGGGATTTGGCTGATTTAGTAGATCAAATTATAGAAAAGAATTTTATCTGTACATTTGGAAATGAGAAAAAGATACGTGAAAATAGTGATTTATTCAAAGTATTGGTACCGGTATTCTCTTCAAAAAGCTAGGTAGCATCCACTTCAGCGGATATAAGGAAGATAATGCAAAAGAAAAAAGATAAGAAACGGCATACCAGATCAGCACCCAGGCTCATGAATGTTGAGTTTGGTGATTTGGATATGTTGGATAATACCGAGTATGACCATGATCGAAAAAGCTCACATCGTTCCGTGGAACACGGCACAAAATCATTCAAAAATGATATGGTGCTTGAAAAAGGACGAATTGTGGAAGTAAAATCAAATTATAGCTGTATCGTTCAATTGCCGGACAGAAAAGTTGTCTGTTCCTTGAGTGGCAGATTGAAACAGTTTCGTTTTGAAACTCGTGTTTTAGCTGCGGTTGGGGATTGGGTCAGTGTAAATATAAGTAATCCTGATCATGCTCGGATTGAAGATATTTTTCCCCGTAAGAATAGACTTTCCCGCTATACAGAGGGAAGCTTTCAAACAGAAATTATCCTTGCTTCCAATATAGATCAGATTATCATCACGACTTCAGCAAGATTACCAATGATTAAACCCGGTCTTGTAGATCGTTATCTTTGTATTGCACATATCCAGGGTTTAGAAGCTATTGTATGTGTGAATAAAATGGATCTGGCCGATAATCCTGTAGAGATTAGACAAATCTGTTCCTATTATGAAAAGTGCGGTATTCCTGTTGTTTATACATCAACCGTGACCGGTGAAGGTATGGATGAATTGAGGCAACTTCTCAAAGATCGTGATTCAATTTTTTCTGGTCAGTCCGGGGTAGGTAAATCAACACTTATCAATGCTATTCAACCTGAGTTAGCTTTGAAGATTGGCGAAATCAGCATGTTCAACGAAAAGGGAAAACACACGACGACACAGGCAATTATGCTGGAGTGGGATTTTGGCGGACATCTTGTTGATACACCTGGATTAAAGACAATCAATCTACATCGCGAAGATAAACCAAGAGTGCCTGAGATTTTTCCTGGATTTGAAGAATTGAGACTTCGATGTAAATTCCCCGATTGTTCTCATTTTCATGAAGAAGGATGTGCAATACAATCTGCTGTTGAATTTGGTGAAATTCCCTATGAACGATATGAATCATACCAACGAATCTATGAATCATTGTAAGGATAGGTTTTAATGAAACATTTCGGAGTTTATTTAAATCCAAGTTATGCTCATAAAAATGAAGTTTATGATATTTTACTTTCTATGCATGCAACCAAGGATATTCATTTTTATGGTTTACCGGAACAAAAGTCAGTTTTACCACCCTTCATACGTTGTGATGCTGATCTTGAGAATGGAAAGCCCAAACTTGCATGTATCTTGGTTTTCGGTGGAGATGGCACCATCATGCGTGCCAAGAAAATGGCTTTGGATACTGGATCTCCGATATTGGGTATCAATATCGGTAACTTAGGATTTTTATCCGAAAGTACTTTGAAAGATGTAAAAAAATCCATGGAGTCTTTATTCCGAAATCATTATGAGATTCAAACTCGCATGTTGTTAGAAATCAAATTGAAGCGAAAGGGTAAAATCATCGCTTCTGAACTTGCTCTAAATGATGCCGTTATTTATAAGGCAATTACTCCAAGGCTGATCGAGATCAGAGTCTATTCAAACCGTAGGCTTGTTATTGATGCCCGTTGTGATGGAATAGTTGCATCATCCCCTACCGGATCGACTGCATACTCGCTTTCTGCCGGAGGACCTATATTATCTCCCCTGATGGATGCCATTGTTGTCAGTCCTCTAAATCCTCATATCTTAGCAACTCGACCCATTGTTTTTCCTGCCAGCGATACATTGAGCTTTAAAATGATGCAGATATACCAAATGGCTGTTCTGCAAATTGATGGGCAGAATGTACATGACCTGGAAAATGGGGATGAAGTATTTGTTACAGCAGCCAAACAAAAGATCAGTTTTATCAAACTTAATAAACAAACATTCTACCAGATTCTTCGAAAAAAAATGCATATGGGAAGACTATGATTCGAAAATTGAAATTACTCAATTTCATCTTAGTAACTGAGATAGAACTTGAATTCAGTGATGGATTACAAGTCATAACCGGTGAAACCGGGGCGGGTAAATCAATTTTAGTCGGAGCATTGAGTCTAATTCTTGGTGGTACTCTACGCCAGTACCAGGCATTTGATGTAAGTAAGTCAATCTTTTTGGAGGCTGTTTTCTCTGTTGAAAAAGAACAAAAAGGTCTTCAACATCTTCTTGAACAATATGGCATTGATGAGGACGAAGAACTTATTCTGGCGAAGGAGATAAATCCAGCGGGTAAGATCACATGTTATCTCAATGGCAGAAAAGTAACGAATAATACATTAAAAGAATTCGGTGAAGAATTATTAGATTTTCATGGGCAGAATGAACATCAGCGTTTGCTGCAGCGTTCTTATCAATTAGATCTCTTGGATGAATTTGGTAATTTGATGGAAATGCGAGATTCTTTCCGATCTCAGTATCATTCTTTATTGGATAAGTGCACTGAACTGCAGGGCATGAAGTTAGCTGAACAATCTTTAAAGGATAAAATGGAATTGTTCAAGTATCAAAAGGATGAAATTGAGGAAGCAAGGCTAACTTTAAATGAAGATGAGGATTTGCAAAAGGAACTGAATATTTTAACCCATGCAGGTGAAATACAGCAACTTACCAGTGAAGGTCTGCATTTTCTCTATGAAGGTGATCAAACATCATATGATCAACTAAATACATTTATCAGTAAATTATCTCACTATACAACAGATCATGTTCATATTGCTGCTTCGGTTCAACATCTTAATGATTGCCTTGGCTACCTGGATGAAGCGATACAAGAATTACGTCTGTTACAGGATTCAGTTCAAATTGATGATCAGCGTCTTGTCGAAGTGGAACAACGCTGGAATGAAATCAATCGGTTTAAAGCGAAGTATCGGGTGCAGAAAATAGATGATGTAATTATTTATTTGAATATGATTAACCAGAGTTTGAGAGACTATCAATCCAATCAGAAACAAATTTCAGATCTGGCTGAGATAATTCAGTCAGATTGTGCGAAATTAAAGTCACAGGCAGATGTTTTAACTGATTCACGGAAAAAGGCAGCGATCCAATTCAGTGCTCTTGTTGAGGAGAATATTCACCAATTAGCAATTCCTGATGGTAAAATAGAAATACAATTTGACAAAAAACAGGATATAATTGATAAAACACAGGATGCTTTATTATATTATAACGATAGAGGTCAGGATGGCATTGATTTTTATTTCTCAGCCAATCGTGGAAGTCCTATTCAATTATTAAAACATGCTGTTTCAGGCGGTGAACTATCACGCTTGTTACTTGCGATTAAGAAAATTTTGTCCGATAAATTAGAAAAAAGAGTGATTGTGTTTGATGAAATAGATGCCGGAATCGGGGGTAAAACGGCTGATAGTCTGGCTGGTTTTATAAGATCGATTGCGAAATATCACCAAGTTCTTTGTATCACGCATCTACCACAGATTGCAGCAGCAGCAACGCATCAATATGCAATCGAGAAAAAGGCAAGGAAAGATAAAACAGAGATGTATGTGGAATTGTTGTTACCTGACGAACGTGTTCATGAAATAGCCCGGATGTTATCAGGAATGACGACAGAAACTGCACTACAACATGCGAATGAACTACTAAACAGAAATAGAGGGAGGGACTAATTATGGCCCTAAAAAGAAGGATTAAAACCGGAATTGCGGTAATGATAATTATCTTTGCTTTTTTAACAGCATATATGACAAATAGGGGGAGCATATCTCCATATGAAGGAAAAGAGAATTTTAGCAAGGTTGAACATGTCTTTGATTTTTCGGATAATAATTCTAAACTGAAAGTTGAGATGAGTATTTCTGATTTACAGAGGAATCAAGATTCTTTTACCAAGCTGCTTGCACTTCCTGAGATGATCCATAACTATCATGAAGTCATTGGAAAGCAATCTGTATATCTTCTTGAAATTCCTTCCCAGATGAAAGATACTTTCATAATGGACGCCAAGAAAGTTGGTAGAGTTGTCATTTCGAAAGAGATAACTCGTGTGACTGAAGTTGACCCCAATTTGGAAACTAAATTAGCTGATTTCAAACTCATAAAACAACAACTTATTGAAGATATTTCCAAAAGAAGAGAAGCTTCTGATTATAAGATTACGCGTATCAAGGATCTCCAAGCCACGATTGATAGTTTGACAACGAGCCTGCAAGCTCGTGAACATAATCGGAATATGAGTTTGATTTATCTGATTTTAACGGATGCAACTTCACAGAGAGCAAATCCTTTTCATAGTTTACTATCTTTCCTCAAACAAGTGCTCTTTAATGTACTCATATATTCGGTAATAGTAATAGGTGCGTATTATGGTTCACGCCTCCTGGTAGCATTTATGACATATATGGGGGTGCGGAGTTCATCAAGTACCGGTGCATATCGTTATGGTGGTAAATATGGATATGGATACAGCTATGGCTCTTCAAATCGGAAACGCAAGATAAAGAGAATTTATAAAGGAAATGTTCCCAAAGAACCTGATGAAGAGGATGAAACACTCCCCAAATAACAGGAGGTTAAGTTATGAGCGATTTTTCACCTTGGATGTACTGGGTTGCAGCAGGAATTATCTGCGTCATTATTGAAATCTTCTATCCGGCTTTCTTTTTTCTCAGTATAGGAATTGCCGCTATCATTACTGGAATCTTGGCATCTCTGCATGTTATTTCCAGTTTTGTTGTTCTACAAATCATTATATTCGGTGTCGTTAGTATTCTGACCTTCCTGAGTATGAAGAAATTAGGAAAAAAGATCATATCTGAACCGACAAAACCAACTAATGTCTATGCTTTAATCGGGAAATCTGGTCATGTCACAACCAATATACCCTCCGTCGGTCGCGGTCATGTTAAGATCGGAGGGGAAGAATGGTCTGCAACATCAAAAACCGGTGAATCAATTGCTACCGGTACCATGATCGTCGTTGTCGAATTAGATGGCAATAAAGTGATCGTGGAAAGCAAAAAGGATGAATCATGACACTCCCTATTGTACTAATCATATTTGTCATACTTGTGATATCCATTATTTCGAAAGGATTGATCATCGTCCGTCAGGCTGAAGTCGTTATAATTGAAAGACTCGGTAGATATCATGTTACCTTGACAAGCGGATTGCATTTGATCGTTCCAATTTTTGATCGTCCTCGACCCATTCATTGGCGTTATGTTCGTAATGATATGCGTGGAAATGCAATGGTCGTAATGCGCGTTGAAAATAGAATTGATCTTCGTGAAACTGTCTATGATTTTCCCCGCCAAAAAGTGATTACCAGTGATAACGTAACGATCGATATCAATGCACTACTCTATTTCCAAGTCACAGATCCCTATAAAGCAGTCTATGAAATCGGTAATCTTCCGGATGCAATAGAAAAACTAACACAAACAACTTTACGTAATGTTATTGGTGAAATGGAATTGGATAAATGCCTGATATCACGAGATACAATCAATACTAAACTGAGAAATATACTGGATGAAGCTACTGATAAATGGGGTGTGAAAGTCAATCGTGTGGAATTGCAGGATATCATGCCACCTAAGGAAATTCAAACTGCGATGGAAAAACAGATGCGTGCTGAACGAGACAAACGTGCTCGTATCCTGGAAGCTGATGGTGAAAGAGAATACCAGGTAAGGGTCGCGGATGGTGACCGCCAGGCTAAGATCAACCGTGCCCAGGGTGAAGCAGAAGCCAAGCTGTTAGTCGCTGATGCAGAAAAAAGGTCAATCCAGATGATTGCAGAAGCAGTTTCCATGACTAAAACAGATCCTGCCCAATATATGCTCGCTTTAAAGTATATCATTGCCTTTACTGATATTGTCCAGAAAGGTGATAAGACAGTGGTCGTACCTTATGAAGCGACTGCAATGTTGGGATCGATCAAGATGATGGAGCAATTGTTTAAAACAACATAATCAAGAACTAATCCTATTGGAGGAATAATGTCAGAAATCATTAACTTGAATGCAAGAGAGATACTTGATTCAAGAGGAAATCCAACTATTGAAGTTGAAGTCGAATTGGAATCAGGAGTAATTAGCATCGCTGCCGTTCCCAGTGGAGCTTCCACTGGAGAACACGAAGCTGTTGAATTACGCGATGGAGATAATACAAGGTACAACGGAAAGGGAGTTTTAAAGGCTGTAACAAATGTCCTTGATATCATCGCTCCTGAGATTATTGGAATGGAAGTCACGGATCAGGTTATGATTGATCAGATAATGATTGATCTTGATGGAACAAACAATAAAGGGAAACTTGGTGCAAACGCTATTCTTGGTGTATCCCTGGCAGTTGCTCGGGCAGCCGCTCTTGAATTGGATATTCCCTTGTATAAGTATCTGGGTGGAACGAATGCTAAACTATTACCCGTACCAATGTCGAATATTATGAATGGTGGAAGCCATGCTGATAATAACATTGATTTGCAGGAATTTATGATCATGCCTTTAGGCGCAGCCAGCTTCAAACAAGCATTACAGATGAATGCTGAAGTATTCCATGCCCTGAAATCCCATTTGAAGAAGAATGGTTTTGCCACAGGTGTTGGTGATGAAGGTGGTTTTGCACCTGATCTGAGTTCCAACGAAGAAGCTTTGCAAGTTATCGTAAAAGCTATTGAGAATGCCGGATATCGTCCCGGTGTGGATATTTTCATTGCTCTTGATCCCGCTGCAAGTGAATTCTATCAAAATGGAAAATACCATTTGAAAGCAGATAATAAAGATTTAACATCTTCCCAGATGATCGATTACTACGAAAATTTAATCGATAAATATCATATTGTTTCTATTGAAGATGGTCTTGCCGAAGATGATTGGGATGGCTGGATTGAAATGACGAAACGTTTAGGTCATAAGATTCAGATCGTTGGTGATGATTTGTTCGTTACCAACGTAGAACGTTTGAAGATGGGAATTGAGAAAAAGGCTGCCAATTCAATTCTGATTAAATTGAACCAGATAGGTACTGTATCTGAAACTCTCGATACGATTGAGCTTGCAAAGACTCATGGTTATACGACAGTCATTTCTCATCGCAGTGGCGAAACCAGTGATACTTTTATCGCTGATTTAGCGGTTGCTGTGAATTCAGGTCAAATTAAGACAGGTTCTCTCTGCCGTAGTGAAAGAATTGCCAAATATAACCAGCTTCTTCGTATTGAAGAAGAATTGATGGAAGTAGCGCAATTTAAAGGTAAAGACGTCCTGAAACAACAATAGTTAATGCATATGGATAAGCTTTGTATATCGAAATGGCAGACTTAACGGTCTGCCATTTTATTTAGGTAATCAGTTTGGGCATATGAACTCCAGAATCTCAGCTTTCATATCAAGTTCGCCCATCTGTTAGTCCTCTCTTTTTCATTAATCTCATATAATGTTTGAACTCAATAATTTCTTTATTACGCTGTTATCAAATTATATTTATTACACTTGGTTATTTCCTTTACAAAAGATAATAGCTTCTTTAATTGGCAATCGAATTCACATAGGAGATGACAATATGACAAATTCACGTTTTCTATTGCGATTAATGCTAATTTTATTCTGTTTTTCATTACCTGTTTTTGTATTTGCTAGTGAAGCTGACCTTTTACTCCCTGATCTAAGCCAAGTCCAGTTCGTAGGAATTGATGGTCATTCGCTACTGGCTTTCGGTTTAATCATATGTGTTTTAGGTTTGTTGTTCGGATTCTTTCAATATCGGGGAATTCGTAGTCTTCCAGTCCATCGAGCGATGAGCGAAGTCTCTGAATTGATCTATAGTACGTGTAAGACTTATTTGATCACACAAGGTAAATTCTTATTGGTACTGGAAGTGCTGATTGGAATTATCATCTCCTTTTATTTTGGTTATGTGAAGCATTTCCCAGGTTCACATGTAGCGATCATTCTTGCTTCGAGTGTGATCGGGATTCTTGGCAGCTATATGGTTGCCTGGTTTGGAATACGTGTCAACACAAGAGCAAACTCACGTTCTGCTTTTGCTAGCCTGAGAGGCAAACCTTTCCCGACCTATGCCATCCCAATCAGGGCAGGTATTAGTGTTGGAATGATGTTGATCAGTGTTGAACTTTTAATTATGCTCTGCATATTGTTATTTATCCCGGGTAATTATGCCGGTGCCTGTTTCATAGGCTTTGCTATCGGTGAATCTTTGGGTGCTTCAGTGCTTCGTATTGCTGGCGGTATTTTTACTAAGATAGCTGACATCGGTGCTGACCTGATGAAGATCGAACACGAGATCAAAGAAGATGATCCCCGCAATCCCGGTGTGATTGCTGATTGTACCGGTGATAATGCCGGTGATTCTGTAGGTCCCACTGCTGATGGTTTTGAAACTTATGGTGTAACAGGTGTTGCACTCATCACTTTCGTACTGCTGGCAGTCCCCAATGTTCAGATGCAGGTAATCCTGCTTGTTTGGCTTTTCGTTATGCGCCTTGCTATGCTCATTGCCAGCGGATTATCCTATTATATCAATGACTTCATTGCTCGCATCCGCTTTTCGCACGTCGATAAAATGAATTTCGAAGATCCTTTAACCTCACTGGTATGGATTACTTCTGTTTTCTCGATCTTTTTAATATTCCTGCTATCCTATATCATCCTTGCTCCTCATTATCCAACCTTATGGTGGAAACTTGCTTCTATCATAACGTGTGGAACTATAGCAGGAGCAGTGATTCCTGAAATCGTCAAAATATTCACATCCACCAAATCTGCCTTTGTGCAGAATATTCTGACTTCTTCAAAACATGGAGGAGCTTCTTTGAATATTCTCGCTGGTCTTACTTCCGGCAATTACAGTGCATATTGGATGGGAATGGTGATCATTGCATTAATGGGAACTGCATTCATATTTAGTACCTTTGGTCTTGGCGTTTTCATGATTGCCCCTGCTGTTTTTGCGTTTGGCTTGGTAGCTTTCGGGTTTTTGAGTATGGGGCCGGTTACAATTGCCGTAGATTCATATGGACCTGTTACGGATAATGCGCAATCTGTATATGAATTATCCTTGATTGAAACCATTCCTAATATTAAAAAAGAAATTGAAAAAGACTTTGGATTTACACCTGATTTTGAGAGAAGTAAGGCTTTTCTCGAAGAAAATGACGGTGCCGGCAATACTTTTAAAGCTACAGCAAAACCTGTTCTTATTGGTACTGCTGTTGTAGGTGCTACGACTATGATCTTTTCCATCATCATGATTTTAACTAACGGTCTTACTCAAAACATGGAGAAACTATCATTAATATATCCTCCATTCCTATTGGGTTTGCTTGCTGGCGGGGCAATGATCTATTGGTTTACCGGCGCAACAATGCATGCTGTTACGAGTGGAGCCTACCGAGCCGTTGAGTTCATCAAATCTAAACTGAAACTGGATGGACATGCTGTAGCTAGCTTGGAAGACAGCTCGAAAGTAGTGGAAATTTGCACTATTTACGCCCAAAAAGGCATGATCAATATCTTCATGGTTATTTTTCTGACCACATTAGCATATGCTTGCCTGGAACCTTTCTTCTTTATTGGATACCTGATTTCCATCGCGATGTTCGGTCTTTACCAGGCTATCTATATGGCGAATGCCGGTGGTGCCTGGGATAATACGAAGAAAATTGTGGAATGCGATTTAAAGGAAATGTCAACTCCTTTGCATGAAGCTTCTGTTATTGGTGATACCGTTGGAGATCCATTTAAAGATACTTCTTCTGTGGCTATGAACCCGGTGATCAAGTTCACAACCTTATTCGGGTTACTGGCTATGGAATTGGCTCTGACTTTAACCCGTACGATGAACACAATTTTGGCGATTATATTCTTTAGTGGAGCACTTATTTTTATCGTACTATCCTTTACCAGTATCCGTATTCGGGATTAGAACTAACAATAAGAATTGCTTATCTATTAGTGTTATATATCAAAATGGCAGACTGTTCGGTCTGCCATTTGATTTAGGAGATCAGTTATTTAACCAGGATTAGCTTCTGAATCCTATGTTTATTCCCGAGGTAAGAAGAACAGAAGTAGATACCGGAAGCTAGCTGGTGGTTGCTTTCATCTGTCCCGTTCCAATCCAGGTCATGTTTGCCGGATTCTAAAAAAGCATTGATCAAGGTCTTGACTTTCTGCCCCCTGATATTGAATATCTCCAGTTTCACTTTTTGCGGTGATTTCAGATGAAAAGACAGCGTTGCGCTGCTTTGAAAGGGATTCGGGTATATTGATAATCCTTCCCTCGCTGCTGCTGTATTGTCTTGGTTGGCAACGGGTGTAATGATTGACATCCTGCGAATGCTATCATAGCGATTTGCGTAACTGACGATGAGTGAGGGAGAAAATGTGCCGCCTTCTGTATAAGCATAAGTGGGATTCTGCTCTTCAGAATCAAGGACACCATCATCATTGAAATCCCACGCCCAATGATCGGCATCACCAGTACTCATATCCGTAAAATGGACGGCAAGTGGAGCTGCACCACTGGTATCAGAGACAGCAAAACCAGCCTGAATCTGACCCTGGTATTCATAAGCACCAATATCTATCCTACTCTCTATCCCCAAACCATTCATTATTCTCGGATTGCCGAATAAGTCAAAAGGAGAGAGCGATAATCCTGTGGTATCAGTTGTTCCGGCATCTATCCCCGGGGATAGGGAAGTTATCATATAGGAGTTATCTCCCCACCCAAAGAATATCGGCTCTTCATCAATATTTCCCTCCTGCCAGTGCAGGAAATCGGAAGGATCACAAAATACACCTTCCATGCCATTCCGAATGATATTATTGGATAGATACTCATGATGATTATTCAAACCATCAGGAGTATATAGAAATTGAACTTCCTGGGTTAAACTCGGATTCCAAAAGATATTGTTCTTCAGGACAGCATCACCCACTATTCCCAACACTGCGCTTCCTCCTGAATTATTGGCAAACGTGCAGTTACTGATTTCAATACCGTTATTGGCTGAGATTAGAGCCATAAAAGTATATGCTGTTTGAGTATTCTCTATGATATTAGAATTCGTTATTATTACTTTGAGTGTATCATCATCTGTATTACGCCCAATAGAAAAAATAGTTGGCATTCCTTCTGCTGAACTGAAATTCCCCTTGAAAGTGCAGCCATCTATAATAATCGTTCCCTTATCACCATATTTCAAACCATTTCCATCTCCCTGAAGACTTGTATTGTTTTCGGAAATGCAATTAATCAGTTTATTCAATCCAGAACACTCACTAAAAGAAAAACCAGGATAAAAATAAGTTACTGAATTGTTGAGAATAATTGTATTTGTTATACTAAAATCCCTTCCTTTACCAATAGAGATCCCAGAACTTGAATTGCTCATGCCACCAGTTGCAATTACATTTTCAATTATCAGACCATAACTCATATTTGATACAATACTCTGTGCTGAATTGTAACATGTCAAATTTGAAACTCTAACACTTTTGCTGTGAAATGCAGTAGACAATAATAGATATATATTCTCTCCATCCAATATGGTGCTTTCTCGTGTTTCTCCCTTGAGATGTGTCCAGCTTTTTAAAGACACACCATATCTCTGATTATTCGCGGAAACTGAATATGTTCCTGGAGCGAGATGTACTGTTTTCGGATTCAGACTGTCTGCTGCTATATGATACATGGCATAATAAATGGAGCGCAGGGGTGTTGATTCTGATAAGCCATCATTTGCATCACTGCCATTGGGAGAAACATACAGGTCATGATTGATTTCTGTCATATAGGCATGTTCAACTTCGTAAATAATGGAATTCTCAATATGGGGATCGGATGCGTATCCGGTAATAAAATAATTCAAGGGACTTATCACCGTGCAGGTATCTAAAATCACATGGACAGAGTTGTATAATGAGAACTGACAATCCAAACCGTAAGAGGCGTCATTATTATAGATCGAGCATTTATTTACAGAACTGAATGTCACAGAAAATGAATTTGATAAATCACTGTAACAAAATAACCCACCTCCACCATCTGATGCACTATTATTAAAAATTGAGGTTCCTTCAAAAATTAGATTTGACCATGTACTAGCAATCCCTCCTCCCCCATCAGCAGTATTGCCATAAATCTTACAATTAGTTACTAATAATTGGTCATTACCTGAGCTTAGGATACCTCCTCCCCACCTTGCATTACTCTCCGTATAATAAGTGCCAATACCATTTGTTAGCGTTAGTCCCCTAATTATAGCATTCATTTCGTTGTGATTAAGAATAATGCAACTGCTTAAATGATTCCCGTCAATGATCGTGGAATCAATATAAGCAGGATTCCCGGTTGTCAGTTCCAAACTCGCAAGGGTTAGGCTATGCCCATTGAAATTGATATTCTCGAAGTATCTTCCCGGATATACTAAGACCGTGTCACCGGTTGCAGAGGCATTGATGGCTGATTGGATAGCAGTAAACTGAGCAGAGCCATCCAGGTTTACGGTATGAGTAAGAGCGCAGAGTATTCCTGTTGAGAATGCAAGCATTATCAATAACATAGTCTTTGACATATCTTCTCCAAGATTCTAATTGGAACGCTATCTTTAGACCCCCCTCCCCCCCTTCTCAAGGGGGGATTAAGGAGCCTTATCTGAACTTAATTTTAGTCTCCCCTTTCCAATCCCCCCTTGAGAAGGGGGGTTAAGGAGCCTTATCTGAACTTAATTTTAGTACCCTTTCTAATCCCCCCTTGAGAAGGGGGGTTAAGGAGCCTTATCTGAACTTAATTTTAGTACCCTTTCTAATCCCCCCTTGAGAAGGGGGGTTAAGGAGCCTTATCTGAACTTAATTTTAGTCTCCCCTTGAGAAGGGGGGTTAAGGAGCCTTATCTGAACTTAATTTTAGTCTCCCCTTTCTAATCCCCCCTTGAGAAGGGGGGTAGGGGGGTCTATTTCTGAATCTGTGCCATATTTGGAGTTCAAATGCCCTAAACAAATTATCATTGAATACTTAACTAAAAGGGCATTCGGACTTCAAAATCGACCTTTCATTCTCGGTAGCGAAAACCTGTTTTCTGGGAAGTTCAAATCCTCAGCTTTCATGTAAAGTCCAAATCGCCTTTGTGAAATGTTATTTATTACATTTACCCGCTTTTAATGGTTATAAATAACCATTCACGAAGCAACTTGGTGATTGAAACTCCAAAATTCGAGAGTATTGCGCCCCTATAGATCATTTCAGCAATACCATCTTCTTCGTCAGTTTGCATGCAGGTGTATCCAGACGATACAGGTAAATACCGGAGGCAGCTTTCCTTCCTGCATCATCTTTGCCATTCCAGGCTGTATCATGCCTGCCTGTCGTTGTGATACCATTGACAAGAGTACGTACCTTCTGACCTCTACAGTTATATATGGATAAATTGGCATGCATGTCTTTGGCGAGTGTGAAGGAGATATGAGTATCCGGATTGAAAGGATTTGGATAGTTTGCATCTAATTCAGTCTCTAATGGAATTAAGGGAGTTCCTTCGCCAGCTTTAAAAGAGAAATAGAGATAAGAATCAATATCCCTGAGATGAATTTTCCTTTTTTCAAAGACCATTTTATTCGGATTAAAGACTGTCCAGCTATTCTGCAACTTTGTACCACGATCTCCATAAGAGAATACGATTTCTATATCCGCTTCCGGAACCGACTTTGTGTCGTCCAGTAAATAAGCATTTATTTCAAGGGTGTCACTATCCACTTTTGCAGCCCCTTTACATACCCCATCCACCATTATTCCAACTTCTACAGGTACGTCCTGCGGATCTAACTCCACAAACACAGGCAGATAATCCAGCTTCTCCTTATAAGTGAAAATCTCAGCTTTCTCTCGTATTACAGGCGGGCGGCTTGTTGACGGAATATTCCAGTACATTTGAGCAGGTGCATTGCTGAAAGCTTTCACAGCCACCATTTCACCACAGGATAATGTGGGATGACCGACCGGAATTCCCCAGGCAGCGCCGGATTTGGGCATGATTCTGCGGGTTGCCCAGTTCCTGGTCTTAATCTCATACAGATAATCAAGATAAGTATGGGTCAAATCCCCGGGAATATGTTTCTTAAAAGCATCCATCAGATTTTGTGTCTGCTCCGGGAACCAGCCCAGCCAATATTCTCTGACTGTATTGGGATTGCTTGGAATTGTCAATGCCAGAGGAGTGGTATGAGCATCAGGATATAACCCGCTGATATGGAGACTATCAATATAGGGAGTACTAAATTGAACTTTAAAACCAACAGGGGCAAAAGCCCGATAATTGCCGGATTGCCACTGGCCATTATAAAATCTAAAATCATTTGATTCAAGTCCATATTTCGACTGTGCAGAGACGAGTGTCACATTCTCCGGATCTATATAGTTACTCAGAAGCAATCCAATTTCATTCATATATCGACCGTTTTCATAAGTTCTATCATCCAATACTGGGAAGCTGCACCAGACTATGCTGCTGCTTCCATCTGGATTTAGCTGGAAATAATCCCTTGTTTTATGCACATAAGGAGGAATATTCTGATCTGCAAAAGGATATACTCCCATATCGGGAGGAGTTCCATACTCACCACTTAGAGGTGGATCATTATGACCAAGTGGTTTGCCTCCGTCTATACAGGGGCTTGGTCCATTGCTGTTCCAATTCAGATAATATGACTGAGTGCTATTGACATCGCCCAGTGTAATATTCGGGTCAGCCGCGATGTTACCATTACCTATAGTGAAATTGTTGCCATTTGCGGGTATTCCATTTTGAAAGCAGGAATATGATATAGGGATTGGGAGAAACAAATTAGAAGGATTCCCATTATCATCTTCAATTTTAAAATCTACAGTATTGTGTGACATGATATTGCTATGAAACGAAGAAATAAGATTACTTCCAATTTGATCTGAATGCTGGTATATATGAATTGCTTTCTGACAATTTCGGAATAAGGAATGTGAAATATTCAGATTTAAATTATGATTAAGATCTAAATCTGTATTTCTATTAATCATAATACCATCCAGATAATCGGATATCATATTATCTTCAAATTCTATATTCATCGGCTGCTCAAAACCTGGAGATTGAAATAGAATTGCGTAAGATTGACCGTTATTACCCCAAAACTGGTTATGGATAATACTTGAACTGCAGGTATCAATCAGAGTTGTACCTTTATTAAATATATTATTTTGGATAATAAGATTTTGGTTTATACCAATTCCTTTACACACTACCGAACCTTCTATATAATTGTCTTCAATCAGTAATGTCCCATCAAAATGAACACCATCATTGAATTGTAAAGATTCGGCGAACCAATCAGAATTCAATCTATAGAAACGATTCCCAATAATTTGTTTGTGAACAGAATTTTGGTTAGAATATATACCTAATTGCCCGGAAGCAAGATTAAAAATATTTCCGGTTATTGCTGCGCTGCCTGGTAAATATCCAAAATCACTATTCATACATATTCCGTAGTGGCACGCATTAAATACATTTGCTATAATTGAGACAGAACCCATGTATTGCAAAAAAATGCCTGCATCCTCATTATTATGAATAAAATTTTCGAAAGTAAATCCCTGAATCGTTAAAGGGGCTGTAGTGTTACCTATAATATGAAATCCTAAAATGTTATCATTAGAACCATCAATTATGCAATGCTCATTTCCATTTTCGCTTTCGATGGTTAAAGAATAAGTGCCAAAATTTGTCATATAAATTACAACACTCTCCGAATAAATGCTATCTCTGACTATAACCAGTTGATTTTCTCTAACAGTAGAATCGAATATAACTGCCTGCCCGATTGTTTTAAAGGGATAACCAAAGGAACCATCCTGTTGATTTAAGGTAGTAGTCCCATCTACGTAAATTGTATGCACACCGTAGAGGAAAGAAAAAGAAAGGCATAGAATTAGTAAAACTATTACATGTGATGTTTTCATAATGACCTCCTTAATTAATAATAGGTTAAAAGCAGATGTTTCAATGTCAAGATAAATATTTAGACGATAAGAAAAACCTTATATGAGACTGTTCAAAATTAACCTCCATTTTACGCAGCCTTATTGGTAGTGACAGAGAAAAAGTGGTCTAAGTGCGACCAATCCACATTTTCTTGACATATGCGGGAGATATTTAAACTTGCTAAAAGTGATTCCTGACGCATGATTGGTTGACCTTTATCGACCAGTTCTTTGAACCAAAGCGAAAACACAAGGTTGCGGGTGGTTTCTTCAGATTTTAGTCCAAATCTACCGGATGTCACCTTCTTGATTTTGCGGTTCCAGCGTTCAGAGACATTGGAAGTCAAACCTTTGCTGAGGTGTCTCCAATCACTAATGATATTGCTTTTGATGTATTCGGCGGCGGTTGGGGGAGTAATAGCTGTCAGGCTTGCGATACCCTTTTTCCTTCCGCCCGCCGTTTCTCTTCGGAAAGCTTTCATAATCCTCTTCTTAAAGAACTTGTCCCTGTCTTCAGGGAGATGACATTGACTGATTCTTTTGAAGAGATTTCGTATCTTATGGAACTTACAGAGTTGGTAATGGACTTTTGGAAACACTGTTTTTCTTGCAACTGCTAACGATTTACTGCCATCACTGACAATCAGGGTTGGATCTTTCCTGTAGAGCTGTCTGAAGGTTCTGAAACATGCTTCGAATGATTCTTTCTTTGTGTCAGGATACAACTCACAAAACAGAGGGATGTGAGTCACAAAATCAACAATACTGATGACATAGTACGGAATACCTTTGATCTTCACATATTTCTCATCAATGCTGATCTTTCCGCTCCACTTACCGATTGAGTTCAGAATCAGGCTCTGCAGGTCAGCGATTTCATGCCAGAGATTTGAGACTGTAGCTTTACAGGTGTTGAGCAGCAAAGCTATCGTCTCGAAGTTCATACCGCTTCCAACCAGGTAATGTACCAGCAGACACAGGTTCTTGCGTTCCAGACTATGGAACGGCTTTGCATCGGCGGTTCTATGGGATGTATTGCCTTTAGCAGTCTTCATTTGTTCCAGGAGTCTGTCACAGATAACAGGTGTATTCTGCTGACCGGCAAGCAGTTTCAGCAGATGTACAGCATCACCGCCTACTGTCTTTTTCAGAAGAAGCTTCTGAGCTTGCTTAACTACAGACAGAGAATTGACCTGAGAAGCATATTTGCAGAAAGTGGTATAGGACATTTTAAAATCATGATGGCTGATGAACTCCTGATACATGACATTTAAAGGTAAAAGCAGGTTATTGATAACAAAATTCTCGATCTGAGGAATACACTCCAGCAGGTCAACTTTCCGGCTTAAATATGCCAGGATATCATGACCATGCTGCTCAAACTCTTGCCAGAAATTATGTACATTCCTGCGGTCTGCGTAGTTAAACAGATCAGCTATTTGCTGAAGTGTAAGGAGGTTGTCTCCGCCTATTCCTACTAATAAGCGTAGAAACGCTATTAAGAACTTGTGGTTTGATGTTGTCTCAGGCAAAGTGAATGAAAATGGTACGTTAATACTTACATGGTATTGGTTACTTTCATGACTAACACTTACCGCTTCTTGAATTGGAGTGTTTTTTTGTCATAATATCCTCCCTTTTGTTACCAGGTAACAAATGCCATTGAAGCTATAGCAAAAAACTTGTAAAGAACTATTTTATATGATTTTAACTACACATTTAGTCAGAAACGGCTTCGAAACATTACTTATAATCGCGTGTTTTTCAATTTTAGTCAAAAAGCTTAACTTGTGATTTGGTGTCCTTAGCAGAGCTTATCTGTCAATTCTGGAAGGTATGTTAAATTATGACCGTTTCGACCACTTTTTTCAACTTGCTACTTTCTAACTTATTGAATATTATGAATAACTTCATGAACAGTCTCCCTTATATGTCCTCATTCATCCTAACCATACTCGTGAATGGTTATTCATTACCATTAGTGTGGATTTTAAGCAAATGTTATAAATAACATTTCACGATCAATCCACCTTCACCATCTTACCATTTATCTTCCGATGATTGTCAACCACGACCTGGTACAAATACAATCCTGACGGTACTTTTTTGCCCGATACATCTTTCCCATCCCATACAAAATGCATATCAGCATCTAATTTATCAGGTGCACCCAACTTTCTTACCAGTTGCCCTTTCAAATTGTAAATAGAAGTGACAGCATTCCTGCTATTCCCCTTTAAAACAATTTCTGTGCTTCCCCTGAATGGATTAGGATAAGAATTGGCAGAACTGATCACAGGTATTACTAAGGGATCTGAAGACTCTGTTACCCTTTCTATGGCATATATTTTGATATCATGGTCTATGATATAGTAAATATAGTTCCCACCAGAGCATACATAATACTGGTAATCTGGAATTGTTGTAAACAATGTATCAAAGGAAGCCTGGATCGTCTGATCCTGTAAGTCTATGCAGGCAAATTTACGGATATTGTCTGCTGGTAAAGAAACTCCCACAATGTATCTAGCGCTAACCTGGAAAAGCCTTTGAACATTCGGGTAATCCATGGGAACCAAAAAAGGGAAATTCGTGTCTGTATTAAACTGATCATTGGCAAAATGATAGGTCTGATAGTATGGAGCAGTATCATATGTCTCTATGCAAATGAAGCGTTGATCGCCAAGGGGAATACTATCGTATTGTATGGTAGGAGGTGGACCTAATTCAAAATCTGTACTTAAGCCAACTAATCTGATTTGATTATTGTTGTATTCCACAAAACCAAAAATACTGGTTCTCACTAAACCGTCACTCCACCAGGCAGGATAAATCCCTCCACCTATATTTGGCTGTGTGTTATTAATAATGTAAAAAGCATTCTGAATGTTATTGATGGGAGAAGTGATATTTCCATCAATGTCAATAACGCGATAAAAGTCATTGTTGTAGGAAACATAGATTAATAGATATTCATCTCCTAATAATGCCATTTTCATATTATCAGGGGATGTAAATGCTAAAGCGATTGATTGGTTGTCATTGATCAAATTCAAAGCATAGAGGTTGTTATCTGTCGAACTAACGTAGTAAACAGTATTGCCAAGTTGTTCTGCTTCTTCAGTCCAAACTTCAGTGTTGATACCATGATTCTCAAACACATGCACTGTAGGAATTGTGTTTAGTGCAACATCAGGAAGTTTAAAGATGAAGATTTGCTCGAGATTCTTTAGATATATGTAAGTGAAATAATCTTTTTGTATACTTTTTAAGAACATTGGTTCTATTTCAAAGGTAGAGGGACTATTGTAGGTGATCACGGGTTGAATTGCCGAGATAACGCCTTGAGGAGAACAAACAACCTTTCGAATAGAAATACTGGCGCTATCGACAATCGTATCATAGAAAACAAGACTTCCATCGGATTCCACATTGGCAAAAACCTGGCTGAAGCCGGATACACTGAAAGGGGTTCCAGCAACAGGATTGATTTGTGCGACCGTGATCCGGGCATATAACCCGGTTGTGCAGATAAGGATTAGGACAATCAGGAATTGTTTCATGCTAAACCTCCCTTGGCTGTACATGACTTAACGATAAGGGATGCATTAATTATTCCATTTCAAAGAGAGTTATCTTTATAATAATATAAACAGCAAATATTATTACATAGTCAAGCTATAAGATTTTCTCCTGATAAAGAGACACCCAAGTTGGGTGTCTCTACAGTGAGATTTCAGGTACTTGACAAAATTGATGTCTAAATTCTGCTGGTTCATAGAAAAACATATTTAGAGAGGTTGATATGAACATGCGCTGGAGTCTTGATTCACTCTATACATCTTTTGATTCGGAAGCATTCCAGAATGATCTGACGAAAGTTGATAAAGTCATTGCTGACATGCAGAATTTTGTAAAAGAACATATTGAGCAGCAATCTGAACTGAACCCTACTGTGATACTCGACGAATACGTCCAGAAGATGAATTCAATGTCTGATTTCAGCAGAAGGCTGATGGGTTTTGCTTCTCTTTCTTCATCGGTTGATACAAAAAATACTGATGCTCAGAAATACCAGGAAATGCTAAGCAAGAAGTTTGTGGAACTGACTGAGTCAGAAGTACGTTTTGAGAAATGGCTTTGCGAATTGAAAGATTTGGGGGCTGTCATAGCAGCTTCTCCACTGCTGGAAGAGCATCGATATCACTTGGAAAGAACTGTCAAATTGCACACTTACATGCTCAGTGAAAAAGAAGAAGTGATGGCTTCAAAACTGAAAAACACTGGTTCAACTGCGTGGACTCATCTTCAGAATGTTATGTCATCTACTTTGCTTGTGGAACTGGAATTGAATGGTAAAACACAGTCATACCCACTTCCTGTAATCCGCAATATGGCATATGACAGTAATCCTGAAACACGGAGAAAAGCTTATGAAGCTGAATTGAAGGCTTATGAGAAGATTGAGGAAGTTTCTGCTTCCTGCTTGAATGCTATTAAAGGTGAAGTCTTGACGATGAGCAAGATACGCGGGTATTCTTCTCCTCTCGAAAAAGGCTTACTCGATTCAGATATGGATAAGGAAACCTTGGATGCTATGCTGGCAGCGATGAAGGAAAGCCTTCCCTGGTTCAGGAAGTATCTCCTGAAAAAGGCAGAAATTCTAGGTCATAAAGAAGGTCTACCATTCTATGATCTATTTGCTCCGATGGGTTCTATTGAAAAAAAATATACTTATGAGGAAGCCAGGGATTATGTCGTGGAGAATTTCCGTTCCTTCAATCCAGAACTGGCTGAGTTTGCTGACAAAGCATTCGAAGAGCAGTGGATCGATGCTGAACCACGTCAAGGTAAGCGGGGAGGGGCTTTTTGCTCTGGACTGCATGGTTTGAAAGAATGTCGTATCCTGACTAACTTCAACGGTAACTTCAACGATGTGACCACGTTGGCTCATGAATTGGGGCATGGATACCACGGTAAGTGCCTGTATAATGAAACCAGTTCAAATAGCGGTTATCCTATGCCTTTGGCTGAAACTGCATCCACATTCTGTGAAACCATTGTTTTCCAGGCTGCTTTAAAAAAAGCAACTCCTGATGAAGCATTCACCTTACTGGAAACAAGTATCTCAGATGCAACTCAGATCATCGTTGATATCTACAGCCGTTACTTATTTGAAAGCAAGTTGTTCGAAATGCGTGAATCCAGTTCTCTTCCAGTAGCTGACTTAAAAAAGATTATGTTGGAAGCACAGGAAGAAGCATACGGTGAAGGTTTACATAAAGATCTCAGGCATCCTTATATGTGGCTCAATAAACCACACTACTATTATGCCGGCAGTAACTTCTACAATTATCCCTATGCCTTCGGTCAACTCTTTGCCATAGGCTTATATGCTGAATATCTGAGGCGGGGAATGGAATTTGTTCCTGCGTATGATGCGTTATTAAGAGCAACCGGTAAGAATGGAATAACGGATGTGGCAAAATCAGTTGGTATCAATGTGAATAGCATTGATTTCTGGAGAAGTTCACTGGATGTCATGAAAAAGGATATTGAGCATTTCCTGAGTTTGTAAAGTAATGATCAGTAGATTATAAAACAGGGAGAAACATATGAAAAGAATCATCTTGATTACCCTTATAGTTGCTCTATTCACGACTTCTTTCTTATTTGCACAAACTCAACAGCAGAAAATGGACAAACGTGTGAAAATACTCATTGTACTACTCGATGGCAAACCATCCTGGTTCAAGCAGTCGATCATTGATTCTCTAAAAATCTATTACAGGGTCGATACGATTGAAGCTAAAACACCACAGGAAGTCAGAGCCTTTGAATATAAGGCTGTCATTATCATGGACCAGCTCAAAGCCTGGATGATGGGTAACGGGAAACTCAAGAGTTTCACGAAAGTTATGGATCCGAAGCATACGGTCTATTTCGTCACTTCAGGTGATAAAAAATGGAAATGGAAAAAACAGGGGATCACTGCCATTACATCAGCTTCCACACCTGCGAAGATACCGGAAATTGTGAAGAATTTACAATTGAAGATTGAACGATAGAAGAAGGAGCAAGAGACCAGAGGCTAGGGAAGAATTGAAAATACGAAGTGCGAAGTGGATAACCACCAGGAAATAAATCGACTTTCAAGTCTGTTCGCTTTTAATTTTAAATCTTTAATTTTTAATTCTCATATTTTCCCCGGAAAATATGAGATAGGTTTCATCTAGGCATTATCTAGGGATCATCTAGGGATCATCTAGACTTTTTTAGTTTTTCTTAGGTTGATGCTTAGTTTTTTGTTATTTTCAAATTTCATGATCTTTCTTGACGTTTATATTGCCAATAGATAAACCAACCAAAACACATCACACTTAGGATCAGCACTATAATACCTCTAAACTAAAGGAATATCTTATTCAAATGCAACGACATTACATTCTCTGCAACTGAAATACTGGCTTTTTTTATCCTTTCGTAAAGTACTCTCTTTTCAAGTATTTTTCTGTATTTTCCACATAGTAGGATAGAACCCAGTCTTGTGGTTTTTCTGCTAAATATTTCGGTTCCAATTATCCGCTTTATTGCTCTTATCTTCTTCTGTGTATATCTTTACAGCTTCCCGGAAGCGATGATGTGAAAAGATTCTCATGAATTCTGTGAAATAGATATCAGCTACTGTAAGGTCATTCCGAATGATAAGCATATTCTCATCATTTCCATGCGTGCTTTCGTCACTCCAATTAGCTGAGCCAGATATAACAGTAGGTTTTGTTCCTAACGGGTCAACAAGCATAAACTTAGTATGGACCCAGGGAACACCACTTCCGAGAGAGAAACGTTCTTCCAGCCAACCATCAATTGTTTTCACTTTGATATAGTCTCCCACAGCCATACAGATATTGGGGAATTTACGGATTCTGTCTATTTCTGCCTTGGCTTCTTTACTATTTCTACCACAACTGGGATATTTATCGAGCATTGCAAAGCGTAAAACAGAATCTTCATGATCAAACACTTTAGCAAAGCCATCTAAAATACCGAATGGGAAAGTCATGAAAAGAGCCTCTGTTGCACTTGAAGCAGTACTCTTGTACCATTCCAGAACCCTGTCTTCTGTTTTAGTTCCCTTATGCGGAGAAAAAATAACCGGTATTGAATCTGCCTTCTCTTCTAGTGGAAATACGTTATTGGTTTCCACCCATTCCTGCATAACTTTATGTTCATCATCCTTCTTTAATTCCATCCAATAATTGAGATATTGCTGTGCAAGAACTGGGTCTTCCACGATGATACCGTTATTCAACTGACCATATACTGCGTTTTCAGAAGCATTCATGGAGCCGGTCCAGGCGGCTATAGGTTTGCCCAGATGCGATAATACAACAAATTTGTTATGCATGACTGGCGCATTTATTCTGGGAAAACAATAAGGGTCTAATTTTCCTTCATGGATAGCTTGTTTTGTTTTTTGGGTTCCTGAAGCATTTGGCTCAGCATCATAAATGATTTCAACAGATACTTTACGAGCTACTGCTTCAGCAAACATCTGGAGTATTTTTGGCAAATTGAATTCATAAAATGCGCAGTGCAGACTATAATCTTTATTTTCCGCGCGTTTGATAAAGCTCTCAAATCCATCCAGCAAACCTCTCTCTAACCACTGATAAGCAGCATCTCCAACTTTCGAAGGTTTTTCCCTGCCAAATTTCTTCGTATATGCCTGTGAGGCTATTGCTCCCATATTAAAGAACACAGATATTTTCTCTCCAAAGGGTTTTTCTGTGGAAATCTCGACTTCAGTTAATGATCCTTTTTGTAATTTCCCAGGTTCTCCGCGCATGGGATAGATTCGATAGATGTAAGTATATCCCGGTTTTGCTGTATAATCTGCCCATTGAAAACCTTGAATTGGTGCGACCAAGCTCGAATAATCCGTCACCGTTGAACCAGCATTGCATTTTTCAAATGTTTTATTACCACGTAACCAAACGACTTCTCCGGTTTCTTTGTCTTGCCGTTGGATAGCAAACCCCATGAGATCGTTTGTGTTCTCAACCTGCATGTTCAACCCCAAAAACACGACATGCGTTCCACTAATTGCATAAACCGTGACTTCACCATTCTTTTTTACACGCATAATATCCTCCTGATTTTGTTTACTTAAGTTTTCACCCAATATTTTCTTATCCATTCTAACGAAATACATGAAGAGTCCATATTGGGTTGAATCTATTACCCAATAATATATTATTTTGATTTCTCAGTTATAAAGCTAGAAGAATCAATATAGCTAAGGATGCTCCTCCAATTACTTTAAGTGCAAGGCTTCTGTTATTTTGTTCTATCCCTTGAATTTGTTCAGGTGATGCTAGAACCAATGGAAGCTGGTAGAATTTGCTGCCTTCATTATTTTTGAAATCAAGAGGATTGGAACTTTGAGCATTATACGTTATTGGTAATGAGATATTAAAAGTATCAGCTTTCGCTGTATTATCTATATACATTTTGTATTTGGAATTAAATTTATATAATTTCGCTCTAGCTGGTGGTTTATTTTTATACAAAACTGGAAATACACTGGGGTCTTTATCAGTTATTAACATACTATTTGTACTATCGCCTTGTAATGCATTGTTAATTTGATATAATGATACTCCATTAGGGAGGATTTGCTGAGGCCAGTACGTAATACATGAATCAGACTGAGTTTTATGAAATAGGTGTGATTCCATATCTTGATTAATATGGAAATCTTTTTCATCTGTTTTCTTTAGTTTAATGTATGATCCTTCTTGATATGGTGTTTTAAATTCTAGTAGTAGTTGATTTTTATAGTTTATATTAAGAACTTGTGAAGAAGTAACTAAAATATTATTAGTATGTAAAAACTGCTCTACAGATAGCGTATCATTCAGGATATGAATATATCTTTCTTTCTTATAGATGTTATCGAGCTTGATTAAAAGCTCTGTTTTAGATGAATCAATTAGAGTTTTGCTGGATGAAATTTCATCTTTTCCAAGAATAAGTGAACCGTGAAAATCTGAACTATTGAGTCCGGAATATATAGCCATTATATTGGGGTTATTTTTAAAACGAAACATAGAATAATACTGACGATCAGTATAGAACTCAAAAGACACTACATCATCAATATCATGGTCTTTAGGCAATTTACCGAAATTATCTAGATAAATTATTGCTTTAGCACTTTTTAAGCTTGAGCCAGGGTTTTTTGTATTTGGAAGTGATTTATATATAGACTCTCCGTCCTCAATATTTATCGGTATTTGAACACAAATACGTAAATTTCTATTTACAGAATGCTCTTGTGAAAAAAGATAATTAGTAAAAATTACTAACAAAAAAAGGCATATGATAGTTAATTCTATCTTTTTGCTTTGCTTAAAAGATACAAATAGTTCCATTTTTTTAGTACCACCATTTCATTTTTTATGTCTCTTGAATGATAAGGGAAATCAATAGTAAGATAATGGTTATTCAGTTTTTGGTCGTAAATAAACTTCAGATTAATAATTATTGTCCCAATAGTATGAGGATTCTGTTGATACCAATTGATTTCCTTATCTGAAATACTATAGAATTTTATATCATATATTTTTGTTGTATCAGGATGCTCGCTAAAAAGTTTTTCCTGGTAAACAGTCGAACGAATATTTTCTTTGATTAAGCAATCATTGCATAGACGATCCCACTGGATCTTTGAGATAGTCACTGTTTTGGGTGCTTGACGAGGATTATTACCTGATTCTGAAAAAAAATCAGGTAAAAAGATCTTAAGCACAATAAATACAATACCTAATGTTATGCCCATAGCAGATAACATCATATACATATCTAAAGAAAAGAGATTAATATCATCTCCGCTAGATTCTATATCATGTCTTCGTTTCATCGTTTATCCTTTGAAAAAACATCCATAACTAGTTTAGCTATTCCTTGAAGGAAATTGACTATGTCTTGGATTAAAGTTGAATCACCTTTTGGGGGACATTTCAGTTTCTTAATTTCTTGAAGTGCTTCATTAATGTCTTCAGTATCGGATGTAATTTTCTGTACGTTCTCAGATAATTTAATTGTATTTCTATTGATATTTTCATTATTGATACGAATTGAATCAGTATCGTCCTTAATTTCATTTGTTTTTGCAGCAATTGAGGGTAATTGAGTGGAAATTTTCTCTGTATTAAGACTAATATCTGAAGTATGTTTATCGATTAATCCTGTGTGCCCAACTATATTTGTAGTATCATCTTTGATAAATGCAGTATTTTTCTGTATTAAATCCGTATAACTGGATATTTCCTCAGTGTTTTGGTTTATGCTCGATGCGTTGTCTCGAATTTCTTCAACATCTGCTTTAATATCTTTTGCTATAGAACCTATATCAGAAGCTTCTCCACTAATCACCTGCAATTTATTAATAATGGTATTTGCGTGCTCTTCTACTCTACAACGATATCCCATTGTAAATTCTGGTCTTTCTTGCATTTTGAGATATGCAGTTTCAATTAATTCTCTGTTTGAAAAAATTCGTAGACCCGTAATACCCAATATTAACTCTAGAAAAAAAGTGGCACTATGTGCCACAATACTTGTGATAACTGCGACGGAATTCCCAAGTAATGCTTGAATCATAGAATCTTTAATTATTGATGAGATATTTCCATTACCGTCATCAGCTGCTTTCAGTTGCATCATTCCCTGAGCCATTTCATAAAATGCCAACATTACACCAAAGAGTGTTCCAAGGATTCCTAAACGCACTATCCAGGATAATAAAACTCCCATTGTTCTATTTGATTGATTGAGTTTTTCCGTTTCTTTTTCATAGTTGTTTTCAAATATTTCTTCCATCAGTTCAGGCTTTCCCTTATAGTGCCACATCTCATAGATTAATTTGAAAAGAGGAAATCTTCTATGCTCAGCTAAGTTATCAAAATATACATTATCCATTTCTGGAATATTCACATGACGGTAATGTTTCCTGATAAGCAAATCATATCTATATTGATACAGAATTCTGAATAAAATAACTAGAAATACAACAAACATCATTATCGACATTGCAAGATAGATCCAGCCCGATTTTAACGATGATGTTAATTCGGAGTTCATAATGAAAAAGGGAGTTTTACCATCTGCATTTTGGGGAGGATTGAAGATAACCTGAATAGATTTTCGATAATATTCTTTTGCTTTGGCAACGTTAAAAATAACCCCAAATCCTTGAATACCAATATCTAATACTCGTTCACCCTTTTCAGTAGAAAATGCAAGATCAACAGCTTCGAATGCCTTACGAATATATGTCGAGTCTTTCGCTGAATGAACTAGTGGCCAGTATCTTTTTAAATCCTGTTGTGCTTTAATAACATCTTTTGAATTTTTAAAAGATGTTTTATTGATGATTTGGGAAATATCAGAAATTTTGGATTGTGGCATATTTTTCGTATCAGATCCAACATAAATGTCTTTTAAAGTTGAACTGTATTTGTTAATTTTTTTGTAATATCTAATGTTGTCATCAATTGTAGATCCAATCCAGAACATCAAACCTGATCCACTAATTACTAGATACGAAACGAATAGAAACAACATAGCTCTCCAGCCATATTTTGAAAAAAGGAAATCTCTAATATTTTTCAAAACTAACATAACATCTCCTAAAATTTAATACTAATACTTGTTTTCAAGGGAGAGTCAACCAGGCTAAGTGACTCACTATCATAATTATATTTATTCAATTTATCATAATTCATATAAATTGTGTAACTTATATCGACTTCTGCTTTCGAAAAATGTAGAAATTTGGAGATCAATTTGTTGAATCCAAAACCCAAAGAGGTACTATCCCAGCTGAAAGAATCTCCATTAGAACCAACTCCCCCAGAAAATCCAATTCTACTTATGAGTAATTCCCAGAAGTAAATTTCTCCTCCGATTGTGCATTTCAAGGGAGAATAATTAGAAGCATTTCCTTCAAAACCTATCATTAGATGTTGTTTACTAAATTGATAGCAAGCACCCGTTCTTATTCCATATTGATAAATATCATCTTCACTACGAAGAGATTCAAATGTTGTCTGTAATGCAATACCTATCTGAAGACTATCCAATGATCCTCTGAAACCAAGATCGATACCATGTTGGTGTTTGGGACTTCTTAAGCGACCAATATCCATCCATCCATTCTTGTAATCGATGCCTAAAGAATAATCACCAGCTATTCTTTTAGCCAAAGCAATTGAAATCATATTTTCGCGACTATCAAATACACCAATTGTTTCAATTTCATTTGTATTTGGAATAATCTGAGTCTGTTGGATATTATTAATGCCTCTTGAATACAAATTAAGACCACAGTCAACATCCCATAATTTATGAAGCAGACCAAAATACATAAAATCCCATCCATCATCAGTAGAAGAATTTAAGTTAAAGTAGTCATCTGTATCACCAGGATGACTCCATCTCTGTATCATGCCAATTTCTGTTTCTTTAATATCATCTTCTTTCGCAATACCTGCCGGATTCCAGAACATTGAAAACGGTCCAGTGGAAAAAGCGACTCCCATTCCTCCCATGGCAACTTCTCTAGGTGAGACTGGAATCTGTGCAAAAGCTAAAGGACCTCCACCTCCGCTATATACCTTAGCTTCAGCATTACAAATCATTAATGAATACATCGATATGAATAAAAAAAGAACTAGCTTACATTTAATAACATACGTATTCATTTTATCTCCTAATGAACAAGCACAAGAGGCCAGGAAACTTTGATATCGTTATTTGCTTTTAGATAGACCAAGTATATACCACTTGCAACGGCATCCCCACTATAGTTCCTTCCATTCCATCCATTTAGAATTTGATGTTTTCCAGCATCATTTTTTACACTCCACTTTTTAACAAGTCGTCCAGCAGAGTCTATGATCTTAATCTCAGCAGAACTTACTTCGGACGGTAACTGATATTCAATAATGGCATATCCATTTTCTTTTTGATAATATGGGTTTGGAGCTGTTCTGAGAGAATATCCTCCTGATTCATGTTGATGATTAATTGGTTGATCTATTTTAAAAGTAACACTATCTACTTCGCCTGCTTTATTCAGAATCGTTGGTATGCTTATATTTGTAGTCAGCTTTCCTGAAAGTGGCTCTGTATTTGTTAAAATCCAGTTATTTGTAAGATTTTCAGCTAGAAGAGAATCATCTTCAGACTGATACTCCACACGGTCAGAATCCAGAGCATCGCTACCACCTACCATGACTCCATCTCTTGTGTATCCTATAAATACAGGTCTTAAAATATTAGTGAACATTTGAGCTATTGGATTGATTAATACATCAGAGAGTTTCATTTTATTTGCATCAAAACCCCTGGTTTCATTAATAAAGTTTTGAACTCTTTCAAGAGCATTATTGGAATAAAGATATTTTAGAGTATCTGTAATAGATTTGGGACTCAGAATAAGAGACTTTAGTTGGGCTTCGTTAGAGCTTTCTAATAATGTACTTAAAGATTGCATCATCTTCGATTTTGAAATGAAGTTCCGACCTGTGATGTATGCACTTACATCTGTATACGGAGATATATTACTATAGGCTTCATTTAACCCTGATGGATAAAAATTCAAAACTACTGGTGGTATCCCATCTTCCACTATCAGCGTATATTTACAAAAAAGACTATCACCAGTAGGTTCTTGGCAAATTTCCTCTAATTGATGTTCAATATTCTCTTCGTTGCATTGGAAAGCAACATCATTGTAATCTGGACCTACTATCAAGTTACTCGCAATATGGGTTTTAATAACCAGCATAGAAGGATCGGATTGTGCTTTTAATAGTGTAACACTCGAACTGTCTCTATTACTGGCACAATTTGTTGCTAATTTAGCACCATCTCCCAATTTGATAAACATACATTCAGCAGAATCTGCCTCTGTATAACCTATTTGTTGATAAGATAGAACAATTGAATTATCTACATTATCTATATCTTCAAACTTGTCATCAGATTCTGTCAGAAAGAACATATTCTTTGCTTCATTCCCGAATTGAGAATGTCTTGATACATTCATATCAAATTTTACTTTGATAAGATCGTCCTTGTTGATTTCTCCATCAGGTATACCTGTTATTCCACCATCTAAGTAACGACAATTCATAATTTGTGGCAATTTGTCTGTTTGCACAGTGATCCTGATTGCTGAAGGATACGTAATATGGGTAACACATCTTGTTGTATCCATATAAGAGCATACAAGATCCAGATTAACTGCATAATCACCGAGAACCATTGCCCCGGGTATCATTTCATTGAATGTTAAAACAGCACTGTTATTGATAGAATCAAGCACGACATTCGAGTTCATATATGCAGTAACACTGTTTCCCAGGTTATCAGAGAAAGACAGTTTGGAACAGGGTTCTTGATTAATTGTATTACCGAATAAAGTCAAATTTGGATGCCTACCAGGTTTCAAATGCACGAATACTTCAAATTTAGCAAGTTTCTCTCTTAGAACGATGGGATCAGATTGTAATACGGGGATTTCTAATGCTGGAGGGCTAATAATTTCAAAGAGATTGATACATGTAGTTGAATCCGTAAATGCATTTTGATTCTCATCATGTCCTTTTAATATGAATGTAACATCATGAAATCCTACTTCAAAATCTAATCCTAACGGAGAATAGCTAAAAATGCAATGCATCACAGAACCTTCATCTACTATGCATGAGTCCATATATGAGATGAATTCATGACCTGCGTTGTCTTTACACTTAATCAGACTCTCATTCATAGCAAAATAAGCATCTGCGCTTCCTTGATTCTCGATGTCTATACTGAAACGAACAGTTCCACCCTGAACTCCGTTTCCTGGACTCAGAGAGCTTATATCAGGCTCTAATTCAACAGGAGTTTGTGCTGTAACATCATCAGAAAGAGTTCCACTACTGAAGAACTCATAGCCGTTTCTATCTGAACCTTTTAGTTGTAGTGTCATATGACAAAGAGAATCTGATACAATTGGGAAAACCTTCGATTTAAAAGTGATAGGAAGAGTCTCATTGGAATGAAAATGCACTACAGAAGTTGCAAACAGAGTATCGATACCGTTTAGAGTCGGAAAACTCAACCAGGTTTGACTAGGTTGAAGATCAATTTCTGTACTCGTTTGATTTTGAACCTGTAATGAAAATGAACGTGAGAATCCCATTGTCACCTTTGGGGGAGATATCGATCCTGCGAGATATTCTAATTTAGGATCTTCGATAACCTGTACAGAATCTATGGTATTGGGTTGATCATCTATCATGGAAAGAGAGTTAATCATATGTGTTTTAGGTTTGTTGTTCGGATTCTTTCAATATCGGGGAATTCGTAGTCTTCCAGTCCATCGAGCGATGAGCGAAGTCTCTGAATTGATCTATAGTACGTGTAAGACTTATTTGATCACACAAGGTAAATTCTTATTGGTACTGGAAGTGCTGATTGGAATTATCATCTCCTTTTATTTTGGTTATGTGAAGCATTTCCCAGGTTCACATGTAGCGATCATTCTTGCTTCGAGTGTGATCGGGATTCTTGGCAGCTATATGGTTGCCTGGTTTGGAATACGTGTCAACACAAGAGCAAACTCACGTTCTGCTTTTGCTAGCCTGAGAGGCAAACCTTTCCCGACCTATGCCATCCCAATCAGGGCAGGTATTAGTGTTGGAATGATGTTGATCAGTGTTGAACTTTTAATTATGCTCTGCATATTGTTATTTATCCCGGGTAATTATGCCGGTGCCTGTTTCATAGGCTTTGCTATCGGTGAATCTTTGGGTGCTTCAGTGCTTCGTATTGCTGGCGGTATTTTTACTAAGATAGCTGACATCGGTGCTGACCTGATGAAGATCGAACACGAGATCAAAGAAGATGATCCCCGCAATCCCGGTGTGATTGCTGATTGTACCGGTGATAATGCCGGTGATTCTGTAGGTCCCACTGCTGATGGTTTTGAAACTTATGGTGTAACAGGTGTTGCACTCATCACTTTCGTACTGCTGGCAGTCCCCAATGTTCAGATGCAGGTAATCCTGCTTGTTTGGCTTTTCGTTATGCGCCTTGCTATGCTCATTGCCAGCGGATTATCCTATTATATCAATGACTTCATTGCTCGCATCCGCTTTTCGCACGTCGATAAAATGAATTTCGAAGATCCTTTAACCTCACTGGTATGGATTACTTCTGTTTTCTCGATCTTTTTAATATTCCTGCTATCCTATATCATCCTTGCTCCTCATTATCCAACCTTATGGTGGAAACTTGCTTCTATCATAACGTGTGGAACTATAGCAGGAGCAGTGATTCCTGAAATCGTCAAAATATTCACATCCACCAAATCTGCCTTTGTGCAGAATATTCTGACTTCTTCAAAACATGGAGGAGCTTCTTTGAATATTCTCGCTGGTCTTACTTCCGGCAATTACAGTGCATATTGGATGGGAATGGTGATCATTGCATTAATGGGAACTGCATTCATATTTAGTACCTTTGGTCTTGGCGTTTTCATGATTGCCCCTGCTGTTTTTGCGTTTGGCTTGGTAGCTTTCGGGTTTTTGAGTATGGGGCCGGTTACAATTGCCGTAGATTCATATGGACCTGTTACGGATAATGCGCAATCTGTATATGAATTATCCTTGATTGAAACCATTCCTAATATTAAAAAAGAAATTGAAAAAGACTTTGGATTTACACCTGATTTTGAGAGAAGTAAGGCTTTTCTCGAAGAAAATGACGGTGCCGGCAATACTTTTAAAGCTACAGCAAAACCTGTTCTTATTGGTACTGCTGTTGTAGGTGCTACGACTATGATCTTTTCCATCATCATGATTTTAACTAACGGTCTTACTCAAAACATGGAGAAACTATCATTAATATATCCTCCATTCCTATTGGGTTTGCTTGCTGGCGGGGCAATGATCTATTGGTTTACCGGCGCAACAATGCATGCTGTTACGAGTGGAGCCTACCGAGCCGTTGAGTTCATCAAATCTAAACTGAAACTGGATGGACATGCTGTAGCTAGCTTGGAAGACAGCTCGAAAGTAGTGGAAATTTGCACTATTTACGCCCAAAAAGGCATGATCAATATCTTCATGGTTATTTTTCTGACCACATTAGCATATGCTTGCCTGGAACCTTTCTTCTTTATTGGATACCTGATTTCCATCGCGATGTTCGGTCTTTACCAGGCTATCTATATGGCGAATGCCGGTGGTGCCTGGGATAATACGAAGAAAATTGTGGAATGCGATTTAAAGGAAATGTCAACTCCTTTGCATGAAGCTTCTGTTATTGGTGATACCGTTGGAGATCCATTTAAAGATACTTCTTCTGTGGCTATGAACCCGGTGATCAAGTTCACAACCTTATTCGGGTTACTGGCTATGGAATTGGCTCTGACTTTAACCCGTACGATGAACACAATTTTGGCGATTATATTCTTTAGTGGAGCACTTATTTTTATCGTACTATCCTTTACCAGTATCCGTATTCGGGATTAGAACTAACAATAAGAATTGCTTATCTATTAGTGTTATATATCAAAATGGCAGACTGTTCGGTCTGCCATTTGATTTAGGAGATCAGTTATTTAACCAGGATTAGCTTCTGAATCCTATGTTTATTCCCGAGGTAAGAAGAACAGAAGTAGATACCGGAAGCTAGCTGGTGGTTGCTTTCATCTGTCCCGTTCCAATCCAGGTCATGTTTGCCGGATTCTAAAAAAGCATTGATCAAGGTCTTGACTTTCTGCCCCCTGATATTGAATATCTCCAGTTTCACTTTTTGCGGTGATTTCAGATGAAAAGACAGCGTCGCGCTGCTTTGAAAGGGATTCGGATATATTGATAATCCTTCCCTCGCTGCTGCTGTATTGTCTTGGTTGGCAACGGGTGTAATGATTGACATCCTGCGAATGCTATCATAGCGATTTGCGTAACTGACGATGAGGGAGGGAGAAAATGTGCCGCCTTCTGTATAAACATAAGTGGGATTCTGCTCTTCAGAATCAAGAACACCATCATCATTGAAATCCCACGCCCAATGATCGGCATCACCAGTACTCATATCCGTAAAATGGACGGCAAGTGGAGCTGCACCACTGGTATCAGAGACAGCAAAACCAGCATGAATCTGACCCTGGTATTCATAAGCACCAATATCTATCCTGCTCTGTACCCCCAAACCATTCATTATTCTCGGATTTCCAAATAAGTCAAAAGGAGAGAGTGATAATCCTGTGGTATCAGTTGTTCCGGCATCTATACCCGGGGATAGGGAAGTTATCATATAGGAGTTATCTCCCCACCCAAAGAATATCGGCTCTTCATCAATATTTCCCTCCTGCCAGTGCAGGAAATCTGAAGGATCACAAAATACACCATCCATGCCATTCCGAATGATGTTATTGGATAGATACTCATGATGATTATTCAAACCATCAGGAGTATAAAGAAATTGAACTTCCTGGGTTAAACCCGGATTCCAAAAGATATTGTTCTTCAGGACAGCATCACCCACTATTCCCAACACAGCGCTTCCTCCTGAATTATTGGCAAACGTGCAGTTACTGATTTCAATACCGTTATTGGCTGATACTAGAGCCATAAAAGTATATGCTGTTTGAGTATTCTCTATGATATTAGAATTCGTTATTATTACTTTGAGTGTATCATCATCTGTATTACGCCCAATAGAAAAAATAGTTGGCATTCCTTCTGCTGAACTGAAATTCCCCTTGAAAGTGCAGCCATCTATGATAATCGTTCCCTTATCACCATATTTCAAACCATTTCCATCTCCCTGAAGACTTGTATTGTTTTCGGAAATGCAATTAATCAGATAATTAGTGCCTCTGTTTTCACCAAAATAAAAGCCAGGATAAACATATGAAGCAAAATTGTTTCTTACAGTAGTATTCTTTATTCGAAAGTCCTTACATCGGGTAATACCGATTCCCGATCCAATATCGCTTGAAGCATTTTCAACTATGACGTTATTAATTAACAAATTCAAGGATTTATCGGGGGCAATACTGATATTCGAATTTCTGCATGTGAGATTGGTTATTGTAACATTTCGGCTGCCAGTTGCGGGTCTGATTAGAATTTGTGTTCCACTCCCATCAAGTACAGTGGTTTCTCTTGTTTCTCCAGTAAGGGTTGTCCAGCTTTTTACAGGTATTCCGTATTGCTGATAGTTTTCGGGAAATGAATAGTTACCGGGTGCAAGATAAATCATCTTAGGATTTAAACTGTCTGCTGCTATATGATACATGGCATAATATATGGAGCGAAGCGGAGATGCTTCCGACAAGCCATCATTTGCATTATTGCCATTAGGAGCAACATATAGGTCATGATTAATTTCTGTCATATAGGCATGTTCAATTTCACAAGTGATGGGATTCTCTATTTGTGGATTATATGAATATCCTGTTATGAAAAAATTCAGTGGATTCATAACAGAACAAGTATCCAGTATGACTTGTACATAATCAAAATATTGAAAAAAACAGTCTGTTCCTATTGATGCAAAGTTATTATAGATATTGCACTTCACTTGCTGATTAAAAACAATTGTATTATTTACTAATTGTAAATTATTATAACATATGATACCCCCCCCAATATCAGCATTGTTATCCCTAACAGTTGTCCCAGCTAAAAAAAGATTTGAAGCATTGGAGGAAATCCCTCCTCCATTATCGGCTGAATTATTGAATATTAAACTATTTATCACACTAAGTTGACCAATATGAGAACTATTTATTCCTCCTCCAAAACGTTTATTACTTCCAGTATAATAATTGCCAATTCCATTTGTAAGAGTTAGTCCTTGAACGGTCGCATTAATTTCATTATGATTAAGAATAATGCAACTGCTAATCTGGTTTCCATCTATAATTGTAGAATTTGTATATATAGGATTCCCAGTTGTCAGTTCCAAACTCGCAAGGGTGATGCTATGCCCATTAAAATTGACATTCTCGAAGTATCTTCCCGGATATACTAAGACCGTGTCACCGGTTGCAGAGGCATTGATGGCTGATTGGATAGCAGTAAACTGAGCAGAGCCATCCAGGTTTACGGTATGAGTAAGAGCGCAGAGTATTCCTGTTGAGAATGCAAGCATTATCAATAACATAGTCTTTGACATATCTTCTCCAAGATTCTAATTGGAACGCTATCTTTAGACCCCCCTCCCCCCCTTCTCAAGGGGGGATTAAGGAGCCTTATCTGAACTTAATTTTAGTCTCCCCTTTCCAATCCCCCCTTGAGAAGGGGGGTTAAGGAGCCTTATCTGAACTTAATTTTAGTACCCTTTCTAATCCCCCCTTGAGAAGGGGGGTTAAGGAGCCTTATCTGAACTTAATTTTAGTACCCTTTCTAATCCCCCCTTGAGAAGGGGGGTTAAGGAGCCTTATCTGAACTTAATTTTAGTCTCCCCTTTCTAATCCCCCCTTGAGAAGGGGGGTAGGGGGGTCTATTTCTGAATCTGTGCCATATTTGGAGTTCAAATGCCCTAAACAAATTATCATTGAATACTTAACTAAAAGGGCATTCGGACTTCAAAATCGACCTTTCATTCTCGGTAGCGAAAACCTGTTTTCTGGGAAGTTCAAATCCTCAGCTTTCATGTAAAGTCCAAATCGCCTTTGTGAAATGTTATTTATTACATTTACCCGCTTTTAATGGTTATAAATAACCATTCACGAAGCAACTTGGTGATTGAAACTCCAAAATTCGAGAGTATTGCGCCCCTATAGATCATTTCAGCAATACCATCTTCTTCGTCAGTTTGCATGCAGGTGTATCCAGACGATACAGGTAAATACCGGAGGCAGCTTTCCTTCCTGCATCATCTTTGCCATTCCAGGCTGTATCATGCCTGCCTGTCGTTGTGATACCATTGACAAGAGTACGTACCTTCTGACCTCTACAGTTATATATGGATAAATTGGCATGCATGTCTTTGGCGAGTGTGAAGGAGATATGAGTATCCGGATTGAAAGGATTTGGATAGTTTGCATCTAATTCAGTCTCTAATGGAATTAAGGGAGTTCCTTCGCCAGCTTTAAAAGAGAAATAGAGATAAGAATCAATATCCCTGAGATGAATTTTCCTTTTTTCAAAGACCATTTTATTCGGATTAAAGACTGTCCAGCTATTCTGCAACTTTGTACCACGATCTCCATAAGAGAATACGATTTCTATATCCGCTTCCGGATCAGACTTTGTTTCATCCAGTAAATATGCATTTATTTCAAGGGTATCACTATCCACTTTCGCAGCCCCTTTACATACCCCATCCACCATTATTCCAACTTCTACAGGTACGTCCTGCGGATCTAACTCCACAAACACAGGCAGATAATCCAGCTTCTCCTTATAAGTGAAAATCTCAGCTTTCTCTCGTATTACAGGCGGGAGGCTTGTTGACGGAATATTCCAGTACATTTGAGCAGGTGCATTGCTGAAAGCTTTCACAGCCACCATTTCACCACAGGATAATGTGGGATGACCGACCGGAATTCCCCAGGCAGCGCCGGATTTGGGCATGATTCTGCGGGTTGCCCAGTTCCTGGTCTTAATCTCATACAGATAATCAAGATAAGTATGGGTCAAATCCCCGGGAATATGTTTCTTAAAAGCATCCATCAGATTTTGTGTCTGCTCCGGGAACCAGCCCAGCCAATATTCTCTGACTGTATTGGGATTGCTTGGAATTGTCAATGCCAGAGGAGTGGTATGAGCATCGGGATATAATCCGCTGATATTGAGCCGTTCAATATAGGGAGTATTGAATTGAACTTTGAAACCAACAGGGGCATAGGCTCTATATTCTCCGTTTAGCCAAATTCCATTATAATTGAAGTTGTTTGGTTCAAGGTTATAATTCGACTGAGCAGAAACAAGAGAAGTATTAAAAGGCAAGGTATATTTCTGGAGAATTTTACCGATTTCGTTCTGATACTGATTATTTATATAAGTTCTATCATCCAATACTGGGAAGCTGCACCAGACTATGCTGCTGCTTCCATCTGGATTTAGCTGGAAATAATCCCTTGTTTTATGCACATAAGGAGGAATATTCTGATCTGCAAAAGGATATACTCCCATATCGGGAGGAGTTCCATACTCACCACTTAGAGGTGGATCATTATGACCAAGTGGTTTGCCTCCGTCTATACAGGGGCTTGGTCCATTGCTGTTCCAATTCAGATAATATGACTGAGTGCTATTGACATCGCCCAGTGTAATATTCGGGTCAGCCGCGATGTTACCATTACCTATAGTGAAATTGTTGCCATTTGCGGGTATTCCATTTTGAAAGCAGGAATATGATATAGGGATTGGGAGAAACAAATTAGAAGGATTCCCATTATCATCTTCAATTTTAAAATCTACAGTATTGTGTGACATGATATTGCTATGAAACGAAGAAATAAGATTACTTCCAATTTGATCTGAATGCTGGTATATATGAATTGCTTTCTGACAATTTCGGAATAAGGAATGTGAAATATTCAGATTTAAATTATGATTAAGATCTAAATCTGTATTTCTATTAATCATAATACCATCCAGATAATCGGATATCATATTATCTTCAAATTCTATATTCATCGGCTGCTCAAAACCTGGAGATTGAAATAGAATTGCGTAAGATTGACCGTTATTACCCCAAAACTGGTTATGGATAATACTTGAACTGCAGGTATCAATCAGAGTTGTACCTTTATTAAATATATTATTTTGGATAATAAGATTTTGGTTTATACCAATTCCTTTACACACTACCGAACCTTCTATATAATTGTCTTCAATCAGTAATGTCCCATCAAAATGAACACCATCATTGAATTGTAAAGATTCGGCGAACCAATCAGAATTCAATCTATAGAAACGATTCCCAATAATTTGTTTGTGAACAGAATTTTGGTTAGAATATATACCTAATTGCCCGGAAGCAAGATTAAAAATATTTCCGGTTATTGCTGCGCTGCCTGGTAAATATCCAAAATCACTATTCATACATATTCCGTAGTGGCACGCATTAAATACATTTGCTATAATTGAGACAGAACCCATGTATTGCAAAAAAATGCCTGCATCCTCATTATTATGAATAAAATTTTCGAAAGTAAATCCCTGAATCGTTAAAGGGGCTGTAGTGTTACCTATAATATGAAATCCTAAAATGTTATCATTAGAACCATCAATTATGCAATGCTCATTTCCATTTTCGCTTTCGATGGTTAAAGAATAAGTGCCAAAATTTGTCATATAAATTACAACACTCTCCGAATAAATGCTATCTCTGACTATAACCAGTTGATTTTCTCTAACAGTAGAATCGAATATAACTGCCTGCCCGATTGTTTTAAAGGGATAACCAAAGGAACCATCCTGTTGATTTAAGGTAGTAGTCCCATCTACGTAAATTGTATGCACACCGTAGAGGAAAGAAAAAGAAAGGCATAGAATTAGTAAAACTATTACATGTGATGTTTTCATAATGACCTCCTTAATTAATAATAGGTTAAAAGCAGATGTTTCAATGTCAAGATAAATATTTAGACGATAAGAAAAACCTTATATGTCCTCATTCATCCTAACCATACTCGTGAATGGTTATTCATTACCATTAGTGTGGATTTTAAGCAAATGTTATAAATAACATTTCACGATCAATCCACCTTCACCATCTTACCATTTATCTTCCGATGATTGTCAACCACGACCTGGTACAAATACAATCCTGACGGTACTTTTTTGCCCGATACATCTTTCCCATCCCATACAAAATGCATATCAGCATCTAATTTATCAGGTGCACCCAACTTTCTTACCAGTTGCCCTTTCAAATTGTAAATAGAAGTGACAGCATTCCTGCTATTCCCCTTTAAAACAATTTCTGTGCTTCCCCTGAATGGATTAGGATAAGAATTGGCAGAACTGATCACAGGTATTACTAAGGGATCTGAAGACTCTGTTACCCTTTCTATGGCATATATTTTGATATCATGGTCTATGATATAGTAAATATAGTTCCCACCAGAGCATACATAATACTGGTAATCTGGAATTGTTGTAAACAATGTATCAAAGGAAGCCTGGATCGTCTGATCCTGTAAGTCTATGCAGGCAAATTTACGGATATTGTCTGCTGGTAAAGAAACTCCCACAATGTATCTAGCGCTAACCTGGAAAAGCCTTTGAACATTCGGGTAATCCATGGGAACCAAAAAAGGGAAATTCGTGTCTGTATTAAACTGATCATTGGCAAAATGATAGGTCTGATAGTATGGAGCAGTATCATATGTCTCTATGCAAATGAAGCGTTGATCGCCAAGGGGAATACTATCGTATTGTATGGTAGGAGGTGGACCTAATTCAAAATCTGTACTTAAGCCAACTAATCTGATTTGATTATTGTTGTATTCCACAAAACCAAAAATACTGGTTCTCACTAAACCGTCACTCCACCAGGCAGGATAAATCCCTCCACCTATATTTGGCTGTGTGTTATTAATAATGTAAAAAGCATTCTGAATGTTATTGATGGGAGAAGTGATATTTCCATCAATGTCAATAACGCGATAAAAGTCATTGTTGTAGGAAACATAGATTAATAGATATTCATCTCCTAATAATGCCATTTTCATATTATCAGGGGATGTAAATGCTAAAGCGATTGATTGGTTGTCATTGATCAAATTCAAAGCATAGAGGTTGTTATCTGTCGAACTAACGTAGTAAACAGTATTGCCAAGTTGTTCTGCTTCTTCAGTCCAAACTTCAGTGTTGATACCATGATTCTCAAACACATGCACTGTAGGAATTGTGTTTAGTGCAACATCAGGAAGTTTAAAGATGAAGATTTGCTCGAGATTCTTTAGATATATGTAAGTGAAATAATCTTTTTGTATACTTTTTAAGAACATTGGTTCTATTTCAAAGGTAGAGGGACTATTGTAGGTGATCACGGGTTGAATTGCCGAGATAACGCCTTGAGGAGAACAAACAACCTTTCGAATAGAAATACTGGCGCTATCGACAATCGTATCATAGAAAACAAGACTTCCATCGGATTCCACATTGGCAAAAACCTGGCTGAAGCCGGATACACTGAAAGGGGTTCCAGCAACAGGATTGATTTGTGCGACCGTGATCCGGGCATATAACCCGGTTGTGCAGATAAGGATTAGGACAATCAGGAATTGTTTCATGCTAAACCTCCCTTGGCTGTACATGACTTAACGATAAGGGATGCATTAATTATTCCATTTCAAAGAGAGTTATCTTTATAATAATATAAACAGCAAATATTATTACATAGTCAAGCTATAAGATTTTCTCCTGATAAAGAGACACCCAAGTTGGGTGTCTCTACAGTGAGATTTCAGGTACTTGACAAAATTGATGTCTAAATTCTGCTGGTTCATAGAAAAACATATTTAGAGAGGTTGATATGAACATGCGCTGGAGTCTTGATTCACTCTATACATCTTTTGATTCGGAAGCATTCCAGAATGATCTGACGAAAGTTGATAAAGTCATTGCTGACATGCAGAATTTTGTAAAAGAACATATTGAGCAGCAATCTGAACTGAACCCTACTGTGATACTCGACGAATACGTCCAGAAGATGAATTCAATGTCTGATTTCAGCAGAAGGCTGATGGGTTTTGCTTCTCTTTCTTCATCGGTTGATACAAAAAATACTGATGCTCAGAAATACCAGGAAATGCTAAGCAAGAAGTTTGTGGAACTGACTGAGTCAGAAGTACGTTTTGAGAAATGGCTTTGCGAATTGAAAGATTTGGGGGCTGTCATAGCAGCTTCTCCACTGCTGGAAGAGCATCGATATCACTTGGAAAGAACTGTCAAATTGCACACTTACATGCTCAGTGAAAAAGAAGAAGTGATGGCTTCAAAACTGAAAAACACTGGTTCAACTGCGTGGACTCATCTTCAGAATGTTATGTCATCTACTTTGCTTGTGGAACTGGAATTGAATGGTAAAACACAGTCATACCCACTTCCTGTAATCCGCAATATGGCATATGACAGTAATCCTGAAACACGGAGAAAAGCTTATGAAGCTGAATTGAAGGCTTATGAGAAGATTGAGGAAGTTTCTGCTTCCTGCTTGAATGCTATTAAAGGTGAAGTCTTGACGATGAGCAAGATACGCGGGTATTCTTCTCCTCTCGAAAAAGGCTTACTCGATTCAGATATGGATAAGGAAACCTTGGATGCTATGCTGGCAGCGATGAAGGAAAGCCTTCCCTGGTTCAGGAAGTATCTCCTGAAAAAGGCAGAAATTCTAGGTCATAAAGAAGGTCTACCATTCTATGATCTATTTGCTCCGATGGGTTCTATTGAAAAAAAATATACTTATGAGGAAGCCAGGGATTATGTCGTGGAGAATTTCCGTTCCTTCAATCCAGAACTGGCTGAGTTTGCTGACAAAGCATTCGAAGAGCAGTGGATCGATGCTGAACCACGTCAAGGTAAGCGGGGAGGGGCTTTTTGCTCTGGACTGCATGGTTTGAAAGAATGTCGTATCCTGACTAACTTCAACGGTAACTTCAACGATGTGACCACGTTGGCTCATGAATTGGGGCATGGATACCACGGTAAGTGCCTGTATAATGAAACCAGTTCAAATAGCGGTTATCCTATGCCTTTGGCTGAAACTGCATCCACATTCTGTGAAACCATTGTTTTCCAGGCTGCTTTAAAAAAAGCAACTCCTGATGAAGCATTCACCTTACTGGAAACAAGTATCTCAGATGCAACTCAGATCATCGTTGATATCTACAGCCGTTACTTATTTGAAAGCAAGTTGTTCGAAATGCGTGAATCCAGTTCTCTTCCAGTAGCTGACTTAAAAAAGATTATGTTGGAAGCACAGGAAGAAGCATACGGTGAAGGTTTACATAAAGATCTCAGGCATCCTTATATGTGGCTCAATAAACCACACTACTATTATGCCGGCAGTAACTTCTACAATTATCCCTATGCCTTCGGTCAACTCTTTGCCATAGGCTTATATGCTGAATATCTGAGGCGGGGAATGGAATTTGTTCCTGCGTATGATGCGTTATTAAGAGCAACCGGTAAGAATGGAATAACGGATGTGGCAAAATCAGTTGGTATCAATGTGAATAGCATTGATTTCTGGAGAAGTTCACTGGATGTCATGAAAAAGGATATTGAGCATTTCCTGAGTTTGTAAAGTAATGATCAGTAGATTATAAAACAGGGAGAAACATATGAAAAGAATCATCTTGATTACCCTTATAGTTGCTCTATTCACGACTTCTTTCTTATTTGCACAAACTCAACAGCAGAAAATGGACAAACGTGTGAAAATACTCATTGTACTACTCGATGGCAAACCATCCTGGTTCAAGCAGTCGATCATTGATTCTCTAAAAATCTATTACAGGGTCGATACGATTGAAGCTAAAACACCACAGGAAGTCAGAGCCTTTGAATATAAGGCTGTCATTATCATGGACCAGCTCAAAGCCTGGATGATGGGTAACGGGAAACTCAAGAGTTTCACGAAAGTTATGGATCCGAAGCATACGGTCTATTTCGTCACTTCAGGTGATAAAAAATGGAAATGGAAAAAACAGGGGATCACTGCCATTACATCAGCTTCCACACCTGCGAAGATACCGGAAATTGTGAAGAATTTACAATTGAAGATTGAACGATAGAAGAAGGAGCAAGAGACCAGAGGCTAGGGAAGAATTGAAAATACGAAGTGCGAAGTGGATAACCACCAGGAAATAAATCGACTTTCAAGTCTGTTCGCTTTTAATTTTAAATCTTTAATTTTTAATTCTCATATTTTCCCCGGAAAATATGAGATAGGTTTCATCTAGGCATTATCTAGGGATCATCTAGGGATCATCTAGACTTTTTTAGTTTTTCTTAGGTTGATGCTTAGTTTTTTGTTATTTTCAAATTTCATGATCTTTCTTGAGGTTTATTTGGGGTTTGGTTTGCCCATAGATAAACAAACCAAAACATATCACATCGCAGATGTGAAATCCGATATGCAAACAGCATCAAATTCGACATCAGCTCGATAATACCTGTAAACCAGAGGAATATCTTATCAAAAATACAAAGATACTACACTCCTCATTCAACTAGTATCCTGACTTTTTTTATCCTTTCGTAAAGTACTCTCCTTTCAAGTATTTTTCTGTATTTTCCTTGTAGTAGGGTAGAATCCAATCTTGAGGCTTTTCTGCTAAATAATTCGGTTTCCAATCCATGATAAATTGTAAAAAAAACTAACCCCAATCTTCAGATCGGGGTTAGTTATTATCTTAGGTGATTTACTTACTGGTGTTATTGGCTGTTACATGATAAAAACGATAATCCAGACCGGATGTATCAACCCATGTTGTTGTAGTTGCATCAATGGTGGCAATTGGGGAACCCCATTCTGTTACAGTAGGATCGGTCACTGCATAAATATTGTATGTCGTTGCCCCTAAAACCGTATCCCAGCTCACTTCAATTCCAGATTCCGTTTTTATAGCAGTTACATTATCCGGAGCTTGCAATTGGGTTTGATCAGGTAGAGTTGTAAATGACCGAATCGAATTACTGGTGGAATTTCCATTCACATTGTGCGCTACTACTTTCCAATAATATGTCGTTGCATATGACAATGGAGAAGTAAAAGCAAATGATGAATCTGTAGGAGAACCCACTAGTGTCGTCGGGTCTGCATTCGTGTCACAATAGACGTAATAGACAGTTGCAGGAGTGCCTGCGGCTGCAGGTGACCACCTGAGAGTAGGCATACTGATAACAGTAGAAGCACTATCGGATGGAGAGACTAATGTGACAGGATTAGGTGGGGTCGGATCTGCCATTGTTGTAAATGAGCGAACTGTATTGCTAGTGGAATTACCATTTGCATTATGTGCCACGACTTTCCATTTATAGGTTGTGGAATAAGCCAGGGGGGTTGTGAATGTAAATGGTGATGCCGTGGGAGAACCAACCAAAGTAGTCGGATCTGTATTTGTATCACAATAGACATAATAGACCGTCGGGGTTGTACCTGTTCCAGCAGGAGTCCAACTGACTTGCGGTAGGATAATTTGACCTGTTGCACCTGCTGTTGGAGCCACTAATGTGACAGGATTAGGTGGGGTCGGATCTGCCATCGTCGTAAATGAGCGAACTGTATTGCCTGTGGAATTACCATTTGCATTATGTGCTACGACTTTCCATTTATAGGTTGTGGAATAAGCCAGGGGGGTTGTGAATGTAAATGGTGATGCCGTGGGAGAACCAACCAAAGTAGTCGGGTCTGTATTTGTATCACAATAGACATAATAGACCGTCGGGGTTGTACCTGTTCCAGCAGGAGTCCAACTGACTTGCGGCAGGATAATTTGACCTGTAGCACCTGCTGTCGGAGCCACTAAAGTGACAGGATTAGGTGGAGTCGGATCTGCCATCGTCGAAAATGAGCGAACTGTATTGCTAGTGGAATTACCATTTGCATTATGTGCCACGACTTTCCATTTATAGGTTGTGGAATAAGCCAGGGGAGTTGTGAATGTAAATGGTGATGCCGTGGGAGAACCAACCAAAGTAGTCGGATCTGTATTTGTATCACAATAGACATAATAGACCGTCGGGGTTGTACCTGTTCCAGCAGGAGTCCAACTGACTTGCGGTAGGATAATTTGACCTGTTGCACCTGCTGTTGGAGCCACTAATGTGACAGGATTAGGTGGGGTCGGATCTGCCATCGTGGTAAATGAGCGAACAGTATTGCCTGTGGAATTACCATTTGCATTATGTGCTACGACTTTCCATTTATAGGTTGTGGAATAAGCCAGGGGGGTTGTGAATGTAAATGGTGATGCCGTGGGAGAACCAACCAAAGTAGTCGGATCTGTATTTGTATCACAATAGACATAATAGACCGTCGGGGTTGTACCTGTTCCAGCAGGAGTCCAACTGACTTGCGGTAGGATAATTTGACCTGTTGCACCTGCTGTTGGAGCCACTAATGTGACAGGATTAGGTGGGGTCGGATCTGCCATCGTCGTAAATGAGCGAACTGTATTGCCTGTGGAATTACCATTTGCATTATGTGCTACGACTTTCCATTTATAGGTTGTGGAATAAGCCAGGGGGGTTGTGAATGTAAATGGTGATGCCGTGGGAGAACCAACTAAAGTAGTCGGGTCTGCATTAGTATCACAATAGACATAATAGACAGTCGGGGTGGTACCTGTTCCAGCAGGAGTCCAACTGACTTGTGGCAGGATAATTTGACCTGTAGCACCTGCTGTTGGAGCCACTAATGTGACAGGATTAGGTGGAGTCGGATCTGCCATCGTCGTAAATGAGCGAATTGAGTTTTCTGTAGAAGTACCATAGGCATTGTGCGCAACTACTTTCCAGTAGTATGTTGTAGAATAAGCCAGCGAAGTTGTGAATGTATATGGTGATGCTGTAGGAGAACCAACCAGGGTAGTCGGGTCTGTATTTGTATCACAATAAACGTAATAATCAGTCGCTGGTTCGCGGTTAATAAGTATTGAGAGTGAACGTTCATTAGGAGTACTAGTAAGTGAGCGTGATCTTAACGGTTTAACACCAGTACGATCATTGTCTGTCCAGCTAACTGTAGGTAAAAGTGTAATACCTGTAGCGGTATTTGCTGGGGATACCAGAGTTACCGGGTTAGGTGGTGTTGGAGGTGGATAGTTGAAAGTAACAGTATTACTGGGTGAACTTTCACCTTCCGTATAAACGGTGGTCACTTGGTATGAGTAAGAACCATTTATCGTTGGTGTATCAGAGTAGCTAGTACCAGCTACTTCCGTAATTTTACGATAATAATCAGCATTGATTTTTCTCCAGACATTGTAATGATCAAAATGCAGAGATCTATCATCACGTGCTGACCAGTTCAAGGCAATTGAACCTACTGCGGGAGTGCAGGATAATGTCGGTGGAGTAACAAGTAATTCTAAGGTAAAATTAGCTGTCTGGGTTGGATTGACATCCGACACAGTTTTCGACTGTGTGGATGGAGTTGTATAATTAGTAAGAGTAGCTATTGTAGAATAAGTACCATTTGGCAAATAGATAGAATATGTCCCGTCAGAAGCCGGATGAGTTGCATACACACTGGCTTTCACCACTGTATTTGTTATTGTGGGACTTGTTGGTGATAATGTGATCGTACCTGTGATTTTGCCTGTTTTAGTCACTACTCCAGAAATTACAACATTATCAATGAACCAGCCTTTATTATTAAGCGAAATGTCTGAGAAGAAATGCCATTTAAACATAACATTGTTACCAGCATAAGAACTTAGGTCAAAAGTTGCCGTACCTGTCACGGCTACACCTGTTGAAGCACTTGAATATGCAGGATGAATTGCCAAATTAGTGGAACTGTTCGGATAACCGCCAGTTGGGCTGATAAGCGTCCAGTTTGTACCTGCATCAGTGGAAATATATACAACACCTCCGTCATAATTCGCTTCTGTACAGAATAAGTGCCAGAAGGATAGTGTTGCTCCTGTTCCAATCGGGATTACTGGGCTGAACAGTTCCCAAGTTGTATTATCTGGATAATTTGAAGTCAAATCTGTTCCCCATAAATGAGTCGTATTCTCTGTAATTTTCGATGTCAAACCCCATGCCCATCCTGAGGTTGAAGAGAAAGAACCATTATTTGATTCAAAATCAGTTGTCATACCTGAAGTACCTATAGTCATCTGAATTACCTGGTTAACAGTGGTCATACTGGTTCCAGTAATTGCCAAGTTAAATGATACCACAGTTCCATTTGTTATGGTACCTAAATTGACACGGAATGCTTTCTGGAGTTTTGTACTTGCAGCCGAAGTACCACATGCAAGCGATGTATCCAGCAAAGTAACATTTGGAGAGGTTGTGCTCATTGTCATATTGACATTGGAGACATCAATTGAGCTTGTGTTATTTGTGTTGACTACTAGTAAAATGGATTCATTCGAATTTGGAATCCCATTGTTATTACCACCTTGGTCATTAATGAAATAATTGTCATAATACAAGCCAGGTTTCACAACATTGATACTGAATACCTTTTGAAATGTTCCTTCCGTACACGAGATATTTAATGTAACTAGTATAGAATAATTATTGGGGCAACCAGATGCAATATGAACCTGGAAATAGCTTAATCCCCAGGCTGATTGATCGGGATCTAGATTAGAATAACTTACAGTTGGCGTTGTGATAGAAATATAGGGATCAGTAGAAGACAGTGTTGCACTGATATTATGTCCTGCCTGCATTCCTATATTGCTAAGAGATATACCAATCTGGACATCTTCATTCGGTTCTATGATGCTGTTGTTCCCATCCAGGAGAGTCTTATCAGAAGTAGTCAGGTATGCACTTGAATGGAATTCAGGAGCACTTGTGATCAATAATGCTTTGAGGTTTACTAAAGAATCAGCAGTGCTAGGATAAGTTCTATTAAAGGAATATTGTATCCCATCAGTACCGGTATGGTCTTTGATACCAATTGTGGCATAACAGCCATGTGTTGGCGGATAGACAGTTGAACCTGCATCTACGTTATTAAAGACTTTGTATTGCAATTTGATATTACCTTCACCATTACTTGTCGGATAGTAAAAAGGATCATAAAGTATAGCCTGGAAGGTCTCTTCAGAAGTCTGATTATATCCGTTCTTTGCCTGGTACCACTCCACAACCCAATAATGCAAACTACTATCATAATATTGGTAAACTCCACTGCCCGTAGGCAAACTCAAATCATCCCAGAAAGCTGCGATCATAGGGTTGGGACCTAATGCACCTGGTAATGTATAGTTTCTGAATTCACCATCCGTGCTTGCTCCTAAGCTTATGAAACCGTTCGAACAGATGCTTGCTTCTGTATAATTCCTTCCATATAATCTGAATGTAAAAGGTAATATGACAGTTGTAATTGAGTTAGAGCCAGTTTGATCACCTTCATCTGTTGTTAGCGGTACACCCACATCCGTAACTGGAACAAGGGTTCCAAGACCACCTTCGGGTGTAGCGATTTCTATCCAGGAATAGGTAGGGGCTACTGCATAACTGATATCACCAGTATCATATATTACATGACCGAAGGCATCAGGACCTGTAGGGTCGGCAATGTCAACGACACCGATATTTAAGGTAATAGGTTCAGTTTCAGAATATCCAAGGCTATTATAAAAATTTACGTTCATGGGGATGACCATACCAGGCACTAAAATACTATTACCTGTTATTGTGAACGGGTTTGAAGTACAGGTAGCGGTCGAGCCATTGTTAACTGTACCAAAATAGGCAATGTCATCGCTTACAGTAACCAAGGAATTGAGCGGTATCAATTGTGCGTAAACTGTATTCGTGGGTATCTGTCCATTATTCTGGATTGTAAGGATCAAATTCGTTGTTTCACCCGGATCAAGAACACCATTTCCACTATCCGAGATGTTGACATTCGTAATATCCATATCACCGCTTCTAGCCAACACCTGGAATGAGAAACTATATCTTCCAGTGCCAGAATCACTGCAATTCAGTTTGAAATTGAGCATCGTATTATCGGGTATGTTTTGTGCAATACTGAAGAGATACTTTGTTGCTCCATTTGCTATTGCTCCCGCAGCAATATTGCCGTATGATACGTTGGGTGTGAGTATCGTTACTCCCGTTGAAGTGGTGCTCAGTACTCCACTGATTAAATTCAGTTGAGAAGTAGTCGTATTTTTTACTGCTAACTGTAATTCGATAGTTTCACCTGCATTGGCAACTCCATTACTGTTTCCAACAGAAGGCGCAACATTATTATCATCAATGGATTGACTGCTATAAACCAAACCACCTGCTGCTCCGATGGAGACAGTCTTGACATTTGGTTTGAAATTCTGTTTAGATACTGTCACCGTGAATGATCCAGTCAAGGTGGTTGGTATCATGGCAATATATTTACCATAGGAATCTGTTAGTCCGGTAACATGGACAGCACCACGTGTATAACAAGTGACGATCGCATTCGGAACGGGATTTGCTGAGGCGTCGTTGACAGTGATTTCAACTTGATTTGAACCTGAAGGGACAGAAATCGATGCTCTAACACTAAGAGTATCTGGAATTCCTGTGAATACTTCTACTGTAGGATCACCTATCAAATTACAGATATTCATGAAAAATTCTGTAATATCAGGGTCCTGTGCATGATAGATTCGATGCAAGTATAATTTCCCATTTAGAAGTGCCTGCCCCATTGTATGCATATCATAGTTGTAAATCCCATCAAAAATTCCACCATCGAGACAGTTGTTCAGCATGGTATGCGTACTGGAAGTAGCCATGCCTATAGCAGTCACAGAGCCTTTGGGTGATGCTTCAAGACCAAGCCTGGTAAGAGATTCTGTTGTGGAAGTACTACCGTTGAAAGTACCTGTTGCACAAGTAATGATAACAGCATGGGGTACTTTATTACCATTCAACATGGAACTTGAAGTTGGTGACCAACTGCTCATACCAATGTATCCCCTGTAATTAAAAAACCCTACCCCTGTTGTGAATCCTGTATCAATAGAACTTGGGAATGGAGCAGCATATGTTTCTAAAAAAGAATATGACGGGTTATGAATTGCAGCTATTTCCTTGATGAATTTATTTGTATAGATAGTAGAAATACCGGATGAACTGGTATCTCCAACAAGAAGTAGCCGATTTAGCCAGGAAGCTGATGCAATATCTAAATCCCGCTCGTATAGAAAACCTTTTTTGGTCATATTTAAAAAATCATTAGTGCTGGAAATCGATATACGACCGATAAGCATATCGCCCAATAAGTCGCTTCCTGCTAAAAGTGTATATTGATAATCACAATCGTTGCTAGTTGACCATGCTGAAGTTGACCAAGTTGGTATCGTAAATGTACCGGTTGCGTCGCCGATGAGAATAAGGTAAGTGGGACGAACTGAAACACTGTCATACGCCGCTTGGATAATGGTTTTTACACTTGTATTTGTAGGCGTTGGAGAAGAAGGAAGCATACGGGATGAAACAAGATAACCTTTCTGTTTTTTCCAATCTATCAGGTTGTACAAACGTGTGAGGAATGTGGAATCCGTTGTGTAAGGATAAATCATCAGGATTCTTTCCTGCGTATAAGCGGCTGTCACATCTCGAGTAGAACCGTAATTCAAAATTTGCGCACGATAAAGGGGTTCAAAACTTGGTGAAATTGATATAGGCGCTTCCATCTCATTTACACCTCTAGTGGAGGTAAAATGAAAACGAACCTGGATTTTCTGATCAACGTTTAATGATTTTGTCCTCGCATCATAGGAAAATGGATTTATGGTAACGTTTACAATTCTGATTTCACGTAGAATTTCAGGATCTGAAGCTTGTATTTTCTGTTGTGGATAAAGACTGCCAGTTTCATAATAGGAACGATTCATTCGAAAAGAACTTGGTGCTGCGGTACTTTCATCCTGTTGGGGATAAGGAATGAAATTCTGTAAACGATTGTTCTCAATGCCAAGAATTTCAGTTGTCACACTACCATGGTAAGGTATGGCGATATTGATTGAATAATTCGGTACATCCGGCATTCCAGGCTGCAATAGCTGACCTGAATCTTTTGTTACGATTTTCTTAAAATCAATGCCATCCACTGTTTTTGTTTCCAGTTGATATGATGGCAAAGTGAATTCAACATCAAGGAATTGCGATGATTGCTGAATGACTTTAAAAGGTGTTGTTTGTGGAACAGATGTACTGTTCGTTGTGGCAGCCAGTAAAAGGCTGCAAGAAATTAGGATAAAAATGAGGATTAGATTTTTCATTAGACTCTCCATATCAACGCAGAATACTATTAAGATGAATATTTTTCATGCAATATATATTCTAATATCAATGAATTTGCAAAATCAGACGAGAGGTTGTAAAAAAACTGGATAGTGTTATGTGGGAATCGTAGAATAGATGGTTTGGAATATTTGTTTAATTATCAAGAAATATCCATATATATTCATAATAACACCTGTTTTAATATCAACTGGATGATGCCCTTCAAAACTACCCAGAGATCATCGAGACTCTCTTGATTTTCGTTTATTATTTATGTTCACTTCCTGCTAATTTTCTATATTTTCCATTATGTTTGACACATAAAGCATATTTCCAAGTATCATCAATACGAAATTGTGTCATTATTTTGTGATACATTACTTGGAAATCTGAAGATGTTGTCTTGGATTTGTATTTTTCAATGAATCGGTATTTGGAATAGCTACAGTTTTTGGTAGTAATAAAAGGGAACACAATCTAAAGATGGCGTTCCCTTTTTTATGTCATTTTAACTAATTTTTTCTCACGGTTTGATCAATTTCCTTAGTTATTGCACTTCGTGATACATCTGCGGTAACACGATAGAAACGGCGATCCAAGCCTGAAGTATCTGTCCATGAAGTTAGCGGAAAAGCAACTGTAGTAATAGGTGTTCCCAATTCTTCATTGCTAAGGTCATTAACAGCATAAATACGGTAAATCGTAGCGGTAGCAACAGGACTCCAATTAATCTGAACGCCACTTACAGTTTTTACGACGTTGACATTCGTAGGTGTTGGCAATTGAACAGGTGGGGGGTATGTGAAAGTAACCGTATTACTGGGAGCGCTTTCACCTTCGGTATATTCAGTCGTTATCTGATATGAATATGTTCCATTGATTGTTGGCGTATCAGTATAATTTGTGGAAGTCACTTCTATAATTTTGCGATAACTATCAGCATTGATCTTTCTCCAGATATTATAATGAACGAAATGCACTAACCTGTCGTTACGAGCTGACCAATTCAAGGGAATTGATCCAACAACGGGGTTGCACGTCAAAGTCGGAGGAGAAGCCAAGAATTCCAGGGTGAAATTGCCTGTCTGTGTTGGATTGGCATCAGACACAGTCAATGACTGTGTGGATGGTGATGAATAATAGGTGAGTGCTGCTGATGTTGTGTATGTTCCATTGGGAACATACAACGAATATGTGCCATTGGAAGCAGGATGAGTCGCATAAGTACCAGCTTTTACATTGGTATTTGTTACATTGGGATTTGTAGGTGAAAGTGTGATTGTTCCCGTAACTTTACCTGTTTTGGAGACAACCCCGGAAACAACAACATTATCAATGAACCAGCCTTTGTTATTTCTTCCAATATCGGAAAAGAAATGCCATTTGAATATAACTGTCTGGTTAGCATATGCACTTAGATCAAAGGTTGCTGTACCTGATGTACCAGTAGTTGGTGTTGGATATGCGCAGGAGTATGCAGGTCTAATTGCCAAATGTGCGTTGTTATTTGGATATCCACCATTAGGGCTGATGATCGTCCAATTTGTTCCACTATCAGTGGAAATGTAAACAACACCACCATCGAAGTTTGCTTCAACGAGATAATAATGCCAGAAAGAAAGAATAGCGTTTGTACCGATAGTGATTGATGGACTGTAAAGATCAAAAGTTGCATTATCAGGGTAATTGGCAGTCAAATCAGTACACCAGACATGGGTAGTATTCTCTGTGATCTTTGAAGATACTCCCCATTGCCAACCAGGAGGTAATGTTGGTACTGCTGCAGTAAAATTACCATTACTCGTTTCAAAGTCAGTATTGATACCCGTTGCACCAACAATCATGGTGATTATTTGGTTTACAGTTGAAATATTATCACCGGTGATACAAAGGTTAAAGGTAATGACAGTACCATTTGCAATTGTACCAAGATTGACACGGAATGTTTTCTGTAGTTTTGTACCTGCTGATGCAGTTCCACATGAAAGTGATGTATCCAGTAATGTGACATTGGGAGAAGTTGTGCTCATGGTCATATTCACATTGGAAACATCGACTAAACCTGTATTATTTGTATTTACTACGAGAAGAATGGATTCATTAGTATTTGGAATGCCATTGTTATTACCATTCTGGTCATTGAGTAAAAAACTATCATAGACTAATCCCGGTTTCACTACCTCAATAGTAAAGTATTTTTGCCAGGTTCCCTCGGTGGATGTGATATTCATTGTAATTGGTATAGAATAACCGTTAGGACAATTGGAGGCAATATAAACCTGGTAATAACTTAATCCCCAAGCTGTTTGGCTAGGATTAATATCTGGATAATTCGCATTTGAAGTTGTGAATGATATGTATGGGTCAGAAGAAGAAAGAGTGGCACTGACATTATGTCCTGTCTGTAATCCATCATTGATGAGAGAAACACCGATTTGCACATTTTCATTCGGTTCAATGATGCCATTGTTTCCATCCTGTAATGTTTTTTCTGATATTGTCAGGTATGCATCTGTATGGCTTTCAGGAGCACCTGTTATCAATAATGCTTTTTCATTACCTAAAGCTGCTGCCGATGTAGGATATGTGTTATTAAAAGTATATTGAATACCATCGATTCCGGTATGATCTTTGATGCCGATTGTAGTATAACAACCATGTGTTGGTGAAGAATTTCCGACATCGACGTTGTTGAAAACCTTGTATTGCAGTTTGATCATGCCATCCCCAGTACTGGTCGGATAGTAAATTGGATCATACAGAATTGCCTGGAAGGTTTCTTCAGAACTCTGGTTGTACCCATTCTTTGCCAGGTACCACTCGACTACCCAATAATGTAAACCGCTATTATAATACTGATATACTCCGCTTCCAGCAGGTAAACTTAAATCATCCCAGAAAGCTGCAATCATGGGATTTGGACCTAATGCCCCAGGCAGTGTATAATTTCTGAATTCTCCATCCAAACTTGAACCCATACTTATGAATCCGTTCGAACAAATACTAGCTTGTGTATAATCTTTACCATATAATGTAAAAGTGAAAGGTAAAGAAACTGTGGTTATGCTCGTAATGACAGAATTAACGATTTGATCACCTTCATCACTTGTTGTACCGACATCTGTTACCGCGACCTGTGTTCCTGGTCCACCGATAGGAGTAGCGATTTCGATCCATGAATATAGTGGAGCATCAGGATAATTGGCATCTCCCATATCATAGATGAAATGTCCGAAAGCATCCGGACCGGTCGGGTCAGTAATGTGAACAACACCGATATTTAGCGTGATTGGTTCAGTTTCAGCATGACCTAGACTGTTATAGAAATACACGTTCATGGGAATTACCATCCCTGGTAACAACTGGGACATACCGGTTATTCTGAATGGGTCTGAACTGCATGTAGCTGTTGAACCATTATTCACAGTTCCAAAGTATGCAACAGAGTCACTGACTGTGACCATCGAACCTATCGGTCTTAATTTAGCATAAACGGCAGTTGTAGGTATTTGTCCATTATTTTGGATAGTCAGGATTAGATTGCTTGTTTCGCCGGGATCAAGTACACCATTTCCGCTATCCGAAATGTTTACATTTGTAATATCCATATCTCCGCTTCTTGCTAACACATGGAAAGATATTGCAAATCTTCCTGTGCCTGAATCACTGCAATTCAATTTGAAATCAAGCATGGTATTATCTGGGATATAATGTGCAAGTCTGAATAAGTACTTTGTTACTCCATTGGCAACAGCACCTGCAGAAATATTACCATAAGAAACCCCGGATGTATAGATTGTCACACCTGCTGATGTTGTACTTAGTACACCACTGATGGAATTCAACAGCGCTGAAGTTGTATTTTTTAAGCTAACCTGTAATTCGACAAATTCACCGGTATTAGCGATTCCGTTTCCATTACCGTTGGAGGGCGCACTGGCATCATCATCAATCGTTTGACCATTATACACTAAACTACCGGCAGCAAGGATTGAAACAGTGCTAACAGTGGGTTTGAAATTCTGTTTGGAAACGGTCACGGTAAAGGAACCAGTCAAAGTTGAAGGAATTGTGACGATTAATCTACCATCCGAATCAGTCAATCCGGTTATATGCACTATTCCACGTGTATAACAAGTAACGATCGCATTTTTTACTGGATTTGCAGAGGCATCATTTACCACAATTTCTATTTCATTTGTACCTGCAGGTATTGAATTAGGTATTCTGGCACTAAAGGTGTTTGGAATTCCGGTAAAAACTTCTATTGTTGGGTCTCCCATCAAATTACAGATATGCTGAAAAGATTCAGACAACACCGGATCAGGAGTATAATAGATCCGATGCAGATACAATTTACCATTGAGAAGAGCTTGTCCCATTGTATGCATGTCATAGGTATAGATACCATCGAAAATACCACCATTAAGGCAGTTATTCAGCATGGTGTGTGTACCTATAGTTGACATCCCGATAGCGGTCACTGAACCTTTGGGTGTATCAGAAGTTCCAAGTCTGGTTAATTGTTCTGTATAGTCATCACCACTTGCATAATCGCCAGTTCCACAGGTAATAATCACCGCATGATTCAACTTAATTCCATTTACTAGATTCGTAGCGGATGGAGACCATCCACTCATTCCAAGATAACCTCGGTAATTAAAAAATCCCACACCGGTATTGATACCGGAATTAATAGAACTCGAAAATGGTGAAGTGTAATACTCCAAATATGAAAGAGCGGGGTTGTGAATCGTAGAGATTTCCTTAATAAATTTATTCGTATATATAGTTGAAGCACCTGAATTGCTCGGATCACCGACAAGAAGAAGTTTATTCAGCCAGGACGCTGTTGATATATCCAAATCTCTTTCATACAGGTAACCCTTTCCAGTAATTGTCTGAAAATCTGTTGTGTTTGAAATAGAAATGCGTCCGATGAGAACATCACCGAGTAAATCTCCACCTGCCAGTAAAGTGTATGGATAATCGCCTTCTCCATTGTAGTTGGACCAGGCATGCATCCATACTGGAATAGAGAAAGTACCAGAGGCATCACCGATAAGGATGACAAAAGTGGGACGAACCGAGACGCTGTCGTATGCAGCCTGGATGATAGTTTTTACGCTGGTGTTGGTTGGTGATTCAGGAAGCATCCGTGAAGAAACTAAGTAACCTTTCTGCTTTTTCCAATCGATAAGTTGATAAAGACGAGTCAGAAATGTTGAATCAGTTGTATAAGGGTAAATCATAAGTATTTTTTCTTGTGAATAGGGTAAAACTACATCTCGATTATTACCATAATTCAGGATCTGGGCACGATAAATGGGTTCAAAACTTGGAGAGATTGAAGTGGGTATTTCCATTTCGTTCACACTCCTGGCAGAAGTAAAATGAAAACGTACCTGAATTTTCTGGTCTACTGTTAGAGATTTCGTTCCAGCATTATAAGTAAAGGGATTGACGGTCACATTCACAATTCTCATTTCACGCAGAACCTCAGGCTCTGAAGTTAGTATCTTTTGCTGCGGATAAAGACCGCCTTTCTCATAGAAGGAATGATCCATGCGAAAAGTACCGGGAGTATCTTGACTGATATCCTGTTGAGGAAAGGGATTGAAATTATGTAATTGATTATTTTCGATGCCAAGAATTTCTGTGGTCACAATACCATGATAAGGGATAGCAATGTTGACAGAATAATTCGGTACATCCGGCATTCCTGGTTTAAGTTGCTGACCGGCATTTTCTGTAACGATTTTTTGAAAATCGATACCCGAAACTTGTTCCGTTTTTAATTGATAGGATGGTAGAGTAAATTCTACATCTAAATATTGAGATGTCTGTTGTATAACTTTGAAAGGTGATGAAGAGACTGGTATACTGTTCTGTGAAAGAGCAAGTAACATGTTGCAAGAGACAAGAAAAAGAAGTAGGATTAGATTTTTCATGTAATTCTCCATAAAGATACGTAATATAATTAATATGAACTATTTAATATGCAAAATATGTTCTAAAACAAAGAGAGTTGTTGATAAAGCTTGAGTATTATAATAGAAATCAGAGGATGAAGGAAAGAAAAGGGCGGACATATAGGTCCGCCCTTGCTGAAGAATATCTTATTTCATTAAGATCATTTTACATGTTTCAGATAGATTTAGCGTCTGCATTTTGCAGAAATATACACCACTGCCTACATTTTGTCCCAAATCATCAGTACCGTTCCATTGAACAGTCTGTTTTCCTCTCTTCTGTATGCTATTAATCAAGGTTCTGACTTTCTGACCTTTGATATTATAGATTTCAATATTTACTTTCCCATCCTGCTTCAACTGATAGCTGATTGTTGTGGAAGGGTTGAAAGGATTGGGATAATTCCCGTTCAAGCGATCTGCCATAATCGGGATAACTATTGGATCATCAATTCCAGTACCTGTCAGGGTGACCTTTACATCATCCAGCAGGAGAATGAACTGAAGGGGGTCGCTATAGGCATGGAAACCTACAAAATAGACACCGTCAACAGGTGCTGAAAGTGTATTTTCAAAATGAGTGTAGGTTTCAGTAGTGATTGATGCATTATCGAATAAAGAAGCTAACATGGAATTAGAGTTAGGCATAGTACCCCATTTTACTTCCATTTTTTCCACACATGGATCACCGGGGAATGGTATCGATTTGTACCAAAAATCCAGTTTATACGTATGACCACCAATCATCTGCAAGGGAGGTGTATACAGCCAATCATTGTGAGACGAGAGAAAACTGAATCCCATGTGCATTGCCTTTGTCCCAGTATGAGCATTCACGGAACTGGTGCTATTGGCAATACCTGACCAGAATACGCTGTCATTATTCAAATTCTGCAGTTCCCACCCTTGAGGATATCCACCAACTTCTGTTGATTCAAACCCTTCATTCAAGGTGGTTGTTGCTGATAATACAACCGTTGGATTAGGCTGAGTTGTGAAACTCCAGGTAGAGCAATTGACCGCATTACCGGAAGCGTTATACGGTACTATCTTCCAATAATATTGTGTGTTGTAATTTAATGCTATCTGAAGTGTATCGACTTCAACTAATCCTAAATCTAATTCATTGATTAAATTAAAGGCAGGTGAAGTACCAAAGTATATCTTATAACCAGTTGTTCCACCACCACCATTAGACCAGTTCAAAGCTGAAATCAGATGTTTATCTTCATAACGGACTCGGACATTGCTCTGCTGATTTGTTGGAAATACTGTCACCGCAGGATTGGGTACAGTTCCTGATGCTTCCCAGCTAATATCCTCCAAATAGATTGCATACCCTATACTACCACCTAATCCATGCTTGAAGGCAATATATTTGTTGGTCATCTCAGGTGTAAAAGTATAGTTGATTTGTTGGTAATCCGCTGTCAGGTTAATCGTTTGCAGAGAAGTGAAGGTAGAAGCATCATAGGGGTCTGTAATTGTGCCCAGTAACAAATGATCAGTAGTTTGTCCCCAACTGCTTTTAGCATAAAAATGAAGACCATTGTTTGAAAGCTGAACCAGTCCCGGAGAAATAAGAATTAGGTCAGTATTTATTGTATCTGCTCCAGCATTATACATTTTTAGGAAGTTCAACCCGGAATGAGCATCGAAACTGGATGCACGTACTCCAACATAACTGACAGGACTTGAAGCGTTTATGATAGTCTTCCAGTGAGTTGGCAATTCAAGTGATGCATCAAAATTCTCATAGAAGCTGGATAATGAAGTATAGGCTGCACCACTTAACTGTATCACGCTATTTCCTGTAAAATTACCGCCAAAGGTGATGGAACCAGTTGCATTACCAGGATTCGTGGGGATAAAATGAACATTCATGTTCACAGTCTGTCCGGCATTAATAGTTCCTGGATTATCTGCGCTAAAAGGACCTGATGGAGTGATTGTAGAAATGATAAGAGGACTGCTGCCCTGATTCGTGATACTGGCTGCTAGCGATAATGTTGAACCGATTGCTGCCTCATTGAAGACAAGTGAAGTTGGATTAATAACGATGACTGCTTCTGTTGGAATTTGTTCAATTAAGACATCATCCAATAAAGCGCCATATGCAGCTGATGCTTGATCTGTTCTATCACGCCACCGGAATTTTACATTTTGTCCTGCATAACTGGTCAAGTTTACTTCTGCCTGGTGATAAGCATGTTCCAAACCCTGTGCTGATAAAAAAGTAAGAATTGACCATGTCTGACCGCTGTTGTTGGAAATTTCTACATACGTTGTATCATGACCAATTATCCTTTCACTCAAATCATCCGAATCAGCCCACCAAAATTTGAGACGGGTTGGATTTGCGGGAAGTTGGAAGGTTGGTGTCATAAGGGTTGCATTTCCTAAATGAACATAGGAAACTTTTGCACAACTTGCACCGCTATGAGGATGAGTGGCTTGAGACCAGTAATTTTCTGCGTTGCTCCAACCAACAGGTGGAAATTGAGCACCTTCAAATCCCTGGGTATAGGGAAGTGAAGTGACGAAGTATTCAGTTGTAAAATGCCAAACAGTACCTTGTGTAGAACCCATAGCGTTTGTAGCAACTACTTTCCAGAAGTATTGTGTGCCTGCTGCCCAGGGAGTTGCCGGAGTATATGAATATGTACCGGGTCCAGGTACAGTATTGGTCGCTACTTCAGTCATATTGGCTTCAGATGTTCCCACCATTATATGGTAACCGGTCGTATTGGTTCCCAGAGTGAAGGAAAGTGATGAATTGATATTAACAGCCGTCGCGTTGGAGACAGGATTTGGTTCAGAAGGATTAACCGGGCTGTTTGTTGCATAATAAAATCTGAAATTGGGTAAAGCAACAGGATAAGGCGCAAAGCCCGTAGATGCTGGAAAAGATGCAGCACTTCCATTACATTTCACGCTTCCAACTGTACTGTCAGTGCTGTACCAGTTTGTGGTGTAGTTACCCATTCCTGATCGGTTTTCCCATTGTACAATAAGATTGCCGGTTCCAGAATAATTGAAGTCTGTGATATCGATGATTATCCAACCGCTTATCATGCTAATACTCCCATCATATACCAGAGTATAGTTACTGGTTAACGGGTCATCATAACCATATCCGACAAAACTTGATTGGGTTGTTTCCTTGAGATAGATCTTCTGATTTGTTAGAGTTTGGTCATTGGTATTGACTCTTTGGAAAGCAATCTGTGTGATATTCTTTGGTCCGCTGAAAGCAGCAGCAGGATAGATCTGTGCACCCCAGCTATATTCCCAAAGCAAATAAGAAGGTAAATTAGTACTGGTAGTGCCATTTCCGATCTCACCGTAAGTTTGTGCTGATAACAAGCCAACAACTAAGATGGCTAACAGAATTAATAAATATCGATTCATTTATGACTCCTTTGTTTAGGTTTGAGTTTTTAATCAAAGCTAAGGATTCATGTTTAACAAAGACAAAACGGATATGTTTAGCATGAATCATATTCTATATTAAAATAACTCATTCATTTTTATAACATCATTTAAATTGTCAAGTTCAATATTGAACAGTTCTTCATTTATGAATCTTGTTACATTTATGAATCATTGTAAGTTACTCATATGCTGATGTGATAAATATATAAAGGATGATAATACAAAATTTATTACTAGTATTAATCGAAAATATTCTTTGACAAATATCCCTTCAATTTCTCTTAGCTTTCTTAGATCTAGATGTAAAACTTTATTTCTTAGATTTACCTCGTTTCTTAAAATACTTATAAATGAGTTTTGACAAAGTTGAGACAAGGAGTATAGAATGATACTTTCCAAAAGCTTTAAACCTGTAGTAAAAATAGATAAAAGGAAAGTAATTATCGAAGCATCGATACAGTGCTTTGCTGAAAAAGGTTACAATAATACGAGCGTTGCTGAAGTTGCCAATCTTGCTAATGTAGCCATTGGAACAGTATATCTTTATTTTGAAAATAAAGATGAATTGTTGCTGCATTCCATGCAGGAAATGATGAAAGAGATCATCCAAGTACTGCAAAAGAAAATTGCTAAAGAAACAAGAGCAGTTGATCAACTGATGATATTTTTTATACAATACATCGAGATCTTCAAACAACGCCAGGATTTAGCTCGTTTCATGGTTCTTGAATTACGGCAAAGCAAAGAGTTTCATACTCGATATCCCGACTATAATCCCTACTCCGAATTTCTGGAATTTGTCCAATCCCTAATCAAACAATCTATCGCTGATGGTACGACCTTACCCTACGATCCAGTATCTCTCTCTTATTTGATCATCGGTGTTATCGATATGATCCTGACACAATGGGTCATTGATCCGGAAAATGTGAATATCGAAAAATTAACCAAGGAAGTAAGAGTAATTTTAGATAAAAGCTTCGGAACATGACCCGCAGGAGTTTATAGATTGTCGTGTAGAATAGAGGAAGAGAAGAGAGAATTAACTCATTCACTAAACAACTATGTGACATAATATAGAACTTCACAATGATATTGGATTGATAGGTAGACTTGTTAAAATGTGAACTTGGCTTTTATTCAACCAATCTTTCAACTCCCATATCCTTTTTCCTTGACGCAGTCAATCATAGCTAATAATAGGCAATAATATTCTCTTCTGAATCCTATGTCTCAAAGTATTGGAGGTTGCGAATGCTGAAACTTGCCATCGAACCCAAAAAAATAGAGAAAGCCCGAAATTATGCCCACGCCATCACAAAATCCTGTGAATGGCTTTTTAACAGTTACAGTTCTGTTACTATTGAACGCACTGTCATCAGATTGATGGGGATAGACGGTGCTAATTCTGATAGCGAACCGCTTCCCAATATCGTGATCGATCATCTTCTGCATAAGAATGTCCTGGATAGAGGAGCTGCTTTTTGGGTTGCTAATGCCATGGTTGCCTATAATATATCCGCTCAGACAGTTGCTGAAAGAGTGGCTGATGGTCAACTTGATTTAGCAGAGATAAAAGCACAATCTTCGAAATCAGTGCTTCGCATTCTACAGCAGAATGCCGATAAGATGTTGATTCATATCCAGTCACAGAAAACCTTCAGGGAAGAAGCATTCAAACGTTTCGGTCCTCGAAGGAAACCTGCATTATATGTAATCGTGGCAACAGGAAATATCTATGAAGATGTTTTACAGGCAAAAGCTGCTGCCCGTGAAGGTGCGGATATCATTGCCGTGATTCGTTCAACGGCTCAATCTTTACTAGATTATGTTCCCTTTGGTGCGACAACGGAAGGTTTTGGTGGGACTTTCGCTACACAGGAGAATTTCCGAATCATGCGTAAAGCCCTGGATGAAGTGAGTGAGGAATTGGATCGCTACATTTCACTAACAAATTATGCTTCCGGTCTCTGTATGCCCGAAATCGCTGCCATGGGTGCTATAGAACGACTTGATGTCATGCTCAATGATGCTATGTATGGTATTCTTTTCCGGGATATTAATCCTCGAAGAACCTTATTAGATCAGTATTTTTCCCGCTTGATCAATGCTTATGCCGGGATTGAAATTCAGACTGGTGAAGATAATTATCTGACAACATCGGATGCGATAGAAAAAGCTTATACTGTAACAGCATCCCAACTTATTAATGAACAGTTTGCCCTAATGTCGGGTATTAAACCCGATAAGATGGGATTAGGACATGCCTTTGAAGTCAATCCTGATATCGAAAACTGTGTCCTTTATGAATTGGCACATGCCATGCTGACTAAGACGATCTTTCCCCAAGCACCGGTGAAATATATGCCTCCAACCAAATTTGCTTCAGGTAATATCTTTAAAACCTACCTCATGAACGGAATGTTCAATTTTGTTGGTCAATTGACCGACCAGGGTGTTCAATTATTGGGTATGCTGACGGAGGCTGTTCATACACCTCATCTTAGCGACAGGTCACTTGCTATCGAAAATGCAAAATATATATTTAATGCAATTCAAAACTTGTCAAATGAGCTTAGTTTTGATCCAAAAGGGTTTGTGAATCAACGGGCAAACAACGTTTTAAATGAAGCAACAGCTTTCCTGGCAAAGGTCTCTGAAATGGGACTTTTTAATGCGATGGCACACGGGGAATTTGCGAATATTAAACGTTCCGAAACAGGCGGTAAAGGACTTGATGGAGTCTTCCTCAAATCTTCTGACTATGTGAATCCTTTCATGGATCGGATGAGACAGGAATTGGAATTGAATCCTGACAATGTCCTAACAGGAGAAAAGAAATGACAGTAAAATTTGATCCCACCCGTGTTGGACCTTATGGTGATACCCTTAATGACGGACGTATCCAGCTTTCATTTGCCATGCCTGTTCCTCCTGATGCCAGAGGAAAGGAAGCAGCAAAGCAATTGCTGAAACAAATGGGACTGGAAGATATAGAGATATGTGGTATCCGTGATTTGACGGAAGGTTTTACACATTTTATTGCTTATGCAACTACTTCAGTATGCGTGAATTTAAATAAGATTGAAGTCAAAGTTGTGGATACTCCAGTCATGGATATGGATGAAATTGATGATTATATCAGCCAATTGATTGGACGCCCCCTGGTTGTGATTGGCGCTTGCATTGAAAGTGATGCTCATACGGTGGGAATTGACGCAATTATGAATATGAAAGGGTATAACCATCGATTTGGACTGGAAAGATATAAGAATTTCAGAGCTATTAACATGGGAGCACAGGTTGCATGCGAAGATTTACTAAAACATGCTCGAGAGGAAAAAGCAGATGCCATTCTAGTGTCGCAAGTTGTTACGCAAAAGAATATTCATATCCAGAACCTGACGAAACTCATTGAACTTGCAGAGGCAGAAGGTCTACGAAATAAAATACTCTTTATCTGCGGAGGACCAAGACTGTCCCATGAATTGGCAATAGAATTGGGTTATGATGCCGGTTATGGAAGTGGGACTTATGCCAATGATGTTGCTTCTTTCATTGCGATTACCCTGGCAGAAAGGAAACGCCAGGAATCCATTCAAAAGAATAAAGAGAAATAAAGTTTTGACATTCAGGTCAAATTACAATAATTTATGAAGAAAAGAAACTCTGGAGGTATGTATGCAACAGTTTTCACTGAATGAAGTCGTAGAATTAGCCGTACAAATTGAAAGAAATGGTTACGCCTTTTATAATGAAGCCTTAAAGCGTAAAGATTTGACACCTGATGCACATGCTCTTTTGACAGAACTACGTGACCAGGAATTGAATCATGAAAAGATATTCAGTCATCTTCGGGATGAACAGGATATGACCATTCTGGAACAATCTCCAGATTGGGAACTGGTGGGCTACTATATGAAAGCCATGGTCGATTCCAGGATATATAACTCACCGGAAGCAGCCATCAGACACGTGAATGCTGCGAAAGGATTCATCGATATCCTCCTTTATGCCATCGCTTTTGAAAAAGACACACTCCTGTTTTTCTACACAATTTATGATAATATCACTATCGATAAATCACGCAAGATCATTCATGAAATCATCAACGAAGAGATCAGCCATGTTGTAAGACTGACTGAATATCATGCTAAAGGATAAATAAAGATTCACAATTATTAGATGCTATAATGTAATAGCCAAAGTGACAATAACAAAGCCATATCACAGCGAAGTTTGGACTTGTATGTGACAGCAATTTGTCAAAGTTGGGCTATATATAGATTATCTTTGGAACTCTTTGTGTTACCGTGAAATTGAGTAAATTACTTAATCATGATCATCTTTATTGTTTCTGATTTTCCTTCGGAAAGCAACCTACACAGATATAAGCCTGAAGATACTCTTTTACCATTATTATCTTTACAATCCCATTGAATAGAGTATTTTCCTTGGGGAGTGAAAGTATTTACAAGCTTTTTGATAAGTTGTCCTTTGATATTGTAAATGCTCATTTCTACGAATCTATTTTTGTCTGCAGAATATGATATCGATGTGAAGGCATTGAAAGGGTTGGGATAATTTCCGCACAATATTTGAGAACCAACTTCTGCTACAGGATCGTTATCGGGTAGGGGTATTAAATTCAAAATACTGATCCCATTGTCCTCATGAGTTGTATACAATAAGTTGTTACTTACAAAGAAACTTGAAGTAAACAGGTTCCAAGAGAATTCATTTATCATAGCAGGCTGCAAGGGATTGTCAATGTTATAGATAGAAAACTCATTACAATCATAATAACTAGCAAATAAATAGCTGCCATGAACATAACATTTACCAGCAATTCTATAACCGTTATTCGGATAGTTTGTTATTAAAGTTGGATTGGATGAATCTGATACATTTATTAATGCCAAACCCAATTCATAATGAGTAACATATGCTACATTGCCTGCTAAGACGAGATCATAACAATACGCTCCTGTAAAATAATATGAACCAAGCATTTGTGGATTTGTAGGAGAACTGACATCAATCAGTCTCAAACCAGTTTCATCAATTACATACGCTATGTTGTTAGCAACAACCATGTGAGAACAGTAACCAGATAAATTTGTATAACTTACTTCTTGCGGGGATTGTGGATCGGAAATATCAAGTATATAAAGTCCTCTAAATGCAATTGAAACATATGCTAGAGAATCATTGATCACGATTGACATTATTGAAAATGGAGTACTATATGTTCCTAATAATACCGGGTTACTGGGATCAGCAATGTCTAATATATCTAATCCATTTGATGTGGCTACATATGCTGTAGTGCCTGATATAGCTGCCGCATATCCGTTTGAGGTATCATAGGTCGATGACAATTGAGGATTTTGAGGATTTGATACATTGAGTATAATAAATGTATATATGTCAACGATATAAGCATAATCTCCAACGACTGAAATTGATCGTGCATAGGCTGGTGTATCATAAGAGCCAATCAGATACTCATTATTAAGGTTCGATACACTTACGATGTCCAAACCATTCAAATCAGCAATATAAACTATATTGTTGGAATAAGCTAGAAAGTTTGTATAGATGCAACCCGTATCATAGGATGCTACAAGCTGCGGATTCTGCTGGTTTGAGACGTTTACAACTTGAAGTCCAGATTGATTACAAGTCAGATAAGCAAAGTCTCCATAAACAGCTATCCCTATACATTGTTCTTGAACTGCACATGAGCCAATTATTTGCGGATTTGAAGGATTTGAAATATTAATTATCTTTAATTCAAAATAATTAGCTACATATGCATAATTACCAACTACAGAGAGTCCTATAGCTTGATATCCTGTTTCACAAGTTCCCATTAGTTGTGGATTCAGTGAGTTTGAAACATCAATTACGTAAAAACTATAACCTGATGTCAAATAGGCAATTCCATCGATTACACTTACGAAACAAGCCCAATTGGATGTATCATAAGAACTCAGGAATAAGGGATTGGAAGGGTTGGTAACATCTATAATCTGTAAACCGGCTATGTCATCAACTGCATATGCAGTATTGCCTACTACTGTTACAGTAACACAAGAATTCGGTGTGTGAAATGTGCTAAGCAGAATTGGACTTTGAGGATCTGATACATCAATTATTTGTAGCCCGGTAGTATCATCTGCAACGTAAGCAATATTGTTATGTACAGTAACATACATGGCATTTCCCGGAGTGTCAAAAGAGCTGATTATTGTAGGATTTTCTGAATCTGCAATATTCGCTATCTGTAATCCTGCTGATTGGTCTGCAATATAAGCAAGATTGTTACTTATGCAAACACTATATGCTTCTGTTGGTAATTGTAATAAACTTAGCCTATGAATTACAGCATGAACCGGCATTAGGCAAACAATAAAAAACAAAGTTATTAATAATCGTTTCACGGTTAGCCTCCAATATAAGTAAATATCATTTAGATTCTTATATAACCTATCTAAATGAGTCAAGTAATAAAATCTTTATAACCATTTAATATGAGTGATTTTAAAATAATTGCATGTATAAACTTTAGCAAAACTACTTTGCCTGTTAACTACCCATACCAAACAAGCTGAAACTAATCTAGCTTATTAATAATCTATATCAGGTTTTAAATTTCTTCCTGGAACTTCTGCCATTGATAATTGAATGTACGGTATGATATGCCAAGCAGCTTTGCTGCCATAGCTTTATTTCCATTAGCCTGGTTCATCGCTTTAACGAAGTATTTCTTTTCAATAACCGATAATTCCGTTTCTAATGAAAAACCATCAAAGATATTTATCTCTTCTGCTTTCCTGACTTTTGTATTCAAGGAAAGATGCTCTGGTAATATTAAATCATTGGCTAAAATAGCAGCACGCTGCATTTCATTCCTTAATTCCCGGATATTACCGTACCAGGGATAGTCAATCAATGAATGCATTGCTTCTTCTGAAATCCTGGCAGTTGAGTACTTTTTTAGAAAGTAATAGGATAGCAAAGGAATATCATCTTTCCTGAGCGACAAAGGCGGTAAATCCAAAGTGAAGATATTCAGACGATAATACAGGTCTTCCCTGAATCTCTTATCTTCAACCATCTCCGGTATGTTCTTATTCGTGGCTGCGATCACTCTCACATTCACCATTGTTGGTTTGCTTTCTCCAATAGGTATGATTTCTCCGCTTTCCAATGCTCTCAATAGCTTAGGTTGAAACTCAAGAGGTAAATCTCCGATTTCATCTAAGAAGAGCGTTCCTCCATTGGCTTCCCAAAACTTCCCTTTCCTGGTTTGATATGCACCTGTAAAAGTACCTTTCAAATGACCAAAGAACTCGCTTTCAAATAGACTTGGTGATATGGCAGAACAGTTTACCGGTACAAATGGCTTGTCTCTTCTGTTTGAAATCTTGTGAATAGCTCTTACTAACAGTTCTTTCCCTGTTCCACTTTCCCCTGTTACCAGCACATTGGCATCTGATAAAGACACCTTCTCAGCCATCTTCAATGTTTGTTTCAGCCTGCTGTTCTGACCGATAATCTCTCGGAATGGTTCATCAATTCTCACCTGGCTTTCCAGGGACTTCACTTTGTCAGATAATTGCTTGATTTGGTAGGCTCCGTTCACGATATTGATCAGGTCATTGTTATCGAAAGGCTTGGTTAAAAAGTGATAACCACCGTATTTGATGGATTCAACTGCCAAGGTATAGGTAGCATGTGCAGTAATAAAAACAAACTGGATATCGGGATACTTCGCTTTAATGACCTTCATGGTCTCGATACCGGTGATACCTGGTAAATTGATATCCGCTATAATCACGTCAAATTCTTGTCTGTCACATATTTCTATGGCATTCTCACCGCTCAGGGATGTCTCAACTTCATATCCTTCTTTTTTGAGTAAGATGGATATAATATTCCTGATATTAGGTTCATCATCTATGATTAATAACTTTGGCATACTCACTTCTTCTCTGATTGATTTGTATAATCCATGGTTATATTGATATTCGTTCCTTTGTCCGGCAAGGATAAAATGGTAAGCTCAAATCCGTGCTGGCCAAGAATCTGTTGGACAATTGCCATCCCCAATCCTGTGCCGTTCGCTTTGGTTGTGAAGAATGGCTCTGTGATATGCTCGAGGATATCTGCCTTTATGCCTGAACCAGTATCTGTCACATACAATTTCAAGGTTTTTTCAGACAATTTCTCTATCCCGACATGAATGAACTTTTCCTGCGTATTCTCCATGGCATCAATAGCGTTATTGATTAGATTGAGCAACACCTGCTTCAATTGTTCAGCATCGGCTTTGACAATATATTCGCCTGCTTCACCAGTTAGATATTCATACCTGATGTGATTATCTGCCAGTGAATTCTCATACAGTTTTTCCACATTTGTTAGTAAAAGACTCAGATCCGTTTCCTGGAAAATTGCCTGTCTCGGTTTAGAGAAGTCCAGCATATCCTTGGTAATCATATTGATTCTATCCACTTCTGCAATCACATTTTGAGCAACATCCTTCATCTCGTCCTGCTCCACGACGGATTGCAGCAATTGTACTGAACTGCGGATGGAAGTGAGAGGGTTTCTTATCTCATGGGCAAGGGAAGAAGACATTCTGCCCACCATCGCCATTTTCTTTTGCTGGTAGCTTGAGTCTCGCTGCTGTAGCTCACGGTCGAATCTTGCAGTTTCCGTATAGGATAAGGCAGTGAGCTGAAACAGTGATTGCAGGAAGAACTTCTGGTCTTTTTTTATCGGCTTACCTTTGATCAAAACAAGCAGGGGAATATTGTTTCTGAGCAGCATTGGGAATATATACCGAATATCGAGATCACCAAAGCATAGTAAATCCTCTTTCACATATTCCAGGATACTTCCTGCCAGTTCCATACATTTCTGGTTACGATTCAACCAGGAAACGATGACAGATTTCGCAGATAGAATAATGCCTTTCTCTTCGAGTACATAATTGTCGTCTATTCGGGGAAGGAAGTAAATATCATGATGAGGAAAGAGTTCTTTTAACCTGCCTTCCGTCAAGTCCAGGATCATTTGTTTATCGACGAGGAGGGCATAGGAATTGATTAATTCTCCCATCATAAGAAAATTAAAGGAATTCTTATAGGGTGTAAATAATGATTTCCACCTAATCAATGCATCACTCCCTCATGTTTTTCTTATTTTAAGAGATATTTCCTTCCATATAGTCAAGGTAAATCTTTTGCAGATCTTCATACTCAAGCTCTTTGCTGGTCTTTGTCATAACCAGTAGTCCATCCTTCATAATGCCGACAATATCTGCCATTTCCTTTGCCCTGAAGATATCGTGCGTTGACATCAGGATAGCCTTTCCCTTGTGCTTTAATTCGATCAGTAGATTCTGGAAGTCGAAGGCTGCCTTCGGATCAAGACCTGAAAACGGTTCATCCATTATGATCAGATCTGCATCCTTGATTATGGCTATAGCGATACCTGTTTTCTGTCTCATTCCCTTCGAATAGGTGGAGGTATGCTTATGAATAAAATCATCCTGCAAACCGATATCCCGCAGCAAATTTTCCAGTTCCACCTTTGTATGCTTCTTCCCAGCCAATTTATCAAAGAATGCCAGGTTCTGGTAGCCAGTGAAGTTATCATAGAGCATCACATTCTCAGATAAATAGGCTATCTTCTTTCTTGCAGGAAGTGGGTCTTTCAAAGCATTGATACCATCAATGAAGAACTCTCCTGAAGTGGGACTGATAAACCCGCAGAGCAAATTGATTGCTGTTGATTTTCCAGCTCCATTGGCACCTAAAAGAATGTACATTTCACCTTTTTCAAGATTCAGGCTCAGGTTATCCAAAGCCAGTTTACCATCTTCATAGCGCTTGCTTAAGTTTTTTATCGTTAACATAATCTCTCCTTTGTATTGTAAAGCAAGACGCCGTTCTTGCTTATGTTGTCTTGCATCTTCGTCGTGGAGTAGGATTCCGATCCTACTGAACACGCAGCTTTTGATAAAGTTTAACTATCAGTCTCGTATGCAGTAGGATCGGAATCCTACTCCACATTTCACGATCTTTTTCAGTCTCGTATGCAGTAGGATCGGAATCCTACTCCACATTTCACGATCTTTTTCAGTCTCGTATGCAGTAGGATCGGAATCCTACTCCACTTCCCAGATTTATCTCACATCAAAATGAATGATCTTGAAATATACGATCACCCAAACCAGGGCATTGATCAAAATCAGGATTAACAAATATGGCAGGATTATATGGAATTTCTTCACAGCATTATCCTGTCGATAATCCATCATTACCAGCCTATTAATATGATTGTAAGGCTTCATTGAAAATAGAGATTTTTCTATCATACCGGCATCACCTTCAGCATTGGCATAATAGAAATGCATACTATTTGGGTCTGCCTTATCTTGGGATACAATATCCTGTTTGATTTCATTATATCTTTGTTCGAATTGAGACAGGCTGTTTTTAAAGTGATAATACCCAATATCCAGCAGGATATCCATCATGTTATCCATCAATCCCATAGGTGAAATGGAAGCAATCTTCTGCTTCATTTCAATTTGCCGGTAAAAGTCTTCATTTTGTTTGTTATACTCTTTACTGAGAGCCAGGTTTGATTCATAAAATCCTTTTACTCTCATCCCATTTTCAAGGTGCATATTCCCGTCCACAGTATTGAAACCATCGGGTGTAAAAGCTTTATCTCTCCAATACGTGTAAACCTTCCCTTTTGCATCCGTTAGTTCTTTATCATAAACTGACTGTGACTTGACCGGGAGTAGTTTCTTTGCAACGATATTGGCTCCCTGCGGTATGATGATGATAAAGAGCAACCAGACGGTCATGGTAATAATGATGCTGTTTCGATAATTGCGACTCATGGAAATCAATATTCCCAGTATGATGAAGAAGCAGAAGTAGGGAATGAAGAGCAGCAAGGTTAATACATTGGTGATCAGGATGGAGGAAGAGAAATTACTTGTGAGAGCCATCATGAGTATGGTTGAGATAACAAAACCTGGTAGAATAGCTAATATTACAATGATCAGAGTGCTTAGGAATTTGCTGAACAGCACTTGGAATCTTGTCACTCCTTCGACGATTACCAGCCTGAATGTACCGTTCTGCTTTTCGTTGGAAATCACATCATAACTAATCAGTAAACACATCAGGCTACCCAGAATACCAAAGATAAAAGCCCAATCCAATCTGAAGAATGTTTTTGAAGGATAGCTGATATCATACTTCTGGGGTCTGAATGTTTCCAGTTCTGTCATTAAGCCTGTAGGAAATCCGGGCTTCACTGTTATATATGCTGATTTGTAGATATTTTCAAAGAAATAGACCTGCCCGACACGTATGAGATGCTGCATGCTTGAGTTGTTGTCAGCGCTATCCTGTTTACATTGACTGATCAGTTGCTGATAATAGCTGTCAGTTGCTTTTTCACGGGAAGCTCCATTAAAACTGCAGATAACAAAGAGAATGAACATGATCAGCAATAGTACCTGGAATTTAAAGTCTTTGAGCAACAGCGTGATATCTTTCCAGAAAATAGTCTTTAACATGATTCCCTACCTTATATCATACTTTTTAAAGAGGTTCAGGTCCCAGAGGAATAACCCAAGGATAAATAGAAGCAAGAAACAAAAATAGATGTATGAACTTCTTACCATCGTCATCAAAGAAGATTCTTTATATTCATACTTGGGAAGATTGGGAATCGTGAATTTGAAGCGATGTAGATCCATTTGCTTAATGAGATCAGTTCTCGATTTGACAGTCCGTACATCACGCATCGTAAAGGAAGTATCAACAATAGCAAAAAATTGCCTGCTAATCAGCCATTTATCACGGATTCCCTGGGATACAATCTTATCCCGAATTTGATTTGCATCTGTCAGGAATGTTCCATAATCACTCATGGAGCATCCGGATATGTTCTCCGCTATTCTCATCAGGCAAATCCTGGGATTATAAAATTGCAACTGGTCACTGAATATGTAATTATCATCTTCTGCTTTATCTCTCAGGATACGCAGTTCACTCAATCTCTTATTCAAAGGGAAGACCTTCTTATAAGTGTCCCGTATGTAGTTAACATGAACATTTTCCACTTCTACTGTGGATAAGACTGTCGTTTGATCAATGATATTGTTCCACTGAAGATGCCCACCATTATGAAGATTATTATCTCTATCAACTTCAAGCCACTTTTCCGCCTTTTGATTCCAAACCATCTCAAATTCTTTCTGGTATTTATCAAAGGAATTATCATGTTTGAATTTTCCTGTGAGAAGGGGCATTGTCATCGGGAGTATCATCAGTAAAGCAATCCAGCAAAAAATGGCATAGACTAAGGATTTACCGGGACTCTTTGTGAGCAGGGATGTCCAGATTCCTAACAAAATAAAGCATGTTGAAAAAATACTGATGGCAATCAAATACAATATCCATTGCTGCATAAATCCAACTGTGATTAAAGAAGGGAACATGACGAGTAAGATAATTAAACTGATAAAAAAGGGAATGAATATGACCATATTCACAAAAAGGAAAGTACCTACGATCTTTTTCAGCAGGAAATGGCACCTCTTCAATTCAAAAGTCATTAGCAATCTCAGTGTGCCATCCTTCTTTTCCCCATTTACACTGTCAAAAGTGATGAGTAGTATAAAGAGTGATAAAAAGAATATGATCAATGTCGTTATGTCCAGCTTGACCGTATCCCTGAAAAAGCGCTGCGCTGCAGAATTCCCTTCTGTTGTGGAGTCTAAAACTTCAAATAAGGGACTATCAACGAGGTGTCCCATCCTGAGAAATCCACCTTCATGATATATAGTGAACAATACAGGTGGAAATATCGCCTGGGCATGGATATAACTGTATATCGGCATATCCTTATCATAATCTGCAAACATCTGCTGATCTGCAATATACGATTGTCTTTGCTGCTTGAAGTCATCCACCCTGATCCAAAAGACTAAGGCGAACATCACGATGAATACAAGCAAAGACCAGACGACCCGGTTGCTTTTTAGTAAGGATTGGATTTCTTGTTTTAAAAGTACTTTAAACATCTCCACCTCTAATTCTTAGAAATTCTGATCATTCCATACACCAGTCCGCCCACAAATGCCAAAGCTAATAGTATAGAACCTATGATTAACCACACATTACCCTTTTCCTGGATTTCCAGTTTGATCTGCTGCTCTGGAGTTTGTACCGGCTTATCGACATTCTTTCCCGCAATCACTAATTTGACATCGTAAATTCCCTTACCTGTATTGTCAGAAGGTATGATTACTATCTTGATTTTTACTTTCTCTTTTGGTTCCAGTTTCGTTATTTGGGCAGGAACTACTTTATACTCCCAATTCGACGGAAGATTGAGATCGTAACTGATATTAGTTACGGGCTTAATACCCTTATTCTCTATAATAACGGGATATATTTCCAGTGATTTGCCTTTGTTTATTTGATAATATAAGTTCTGGAGGCTAACAATTAGCTCTGCTTTCCCGGAAGGAGTTATCTGCAAATCAACAGCACCAGCTATTTCCCTAGCTTTATTCGTTAAATTCAAAGTAAAGGGGAGAGGTTTATCCATCACAATGTTAGTACCTGATTTTTCCGGGATGGTTACGTAGAGTATGTAGTATTGTTTTGCCTGGTTGGTGGAAAATACCAGATCAGAGACATTCACATTATTGCTTTCATTCACGATAGACCAGGAAAATCCTGGGGGTAGATTCAATATTTTCGGCACCAGGTTCTTCCTGCCATCTCCGAAATATTCCATCGTCAAATGGAATGCTGCTGTCTCTCCATTCTGTACATCCTGGGCATAAAGATCAGAGGTTATAGTCACCGAATTACTCGTTCCTTTACGTTTCAATAAAATCTTCTTCTCTGAAATTTGATCCCCGTAGTTCACTGAAACAAGAACTGATTCCACATCTTTCAGTAAAGAAAACCGGATCTTCTTCTCCATTCCCAGTTTCAAGCTTTGAATATGATATTCATAAGGCTGCGAAATAATATTCTTCTGTTCATCCTGTAAGGAAACATATAAATTATACATTGTATCAGGATGTAACTGGCTATTCTCTCCTATCTCATTAGATGCAGCTTCCTCCATGGCATAATTTCCTCCAGAAGTATTGGCTAATGTTAATTCTACATAAGTCTGACCGTCTTCCTGCTGGGTTTTATATGCCGATACTACTGAAATATAGGGTTTATCATAGATGACTGATAACATATATTGGTCATAATTCAATTTATCATTGCGATATTGCGATTCATATTGCTGATATTCGGTTTGGGAAATACATTTTTTATCCAGTAGCTCCCGGGCATTCTTCATATCTTGTTCTGACTGCTCCATTCTCAGTTTCGCTTTCTGCACGGCGAGGATTTTGAAGCGTTCATCGTTAGGATTATATTCCTGGTAGGTTACCGCATCCAGGAAACTGAGAATGAATAACAGTCTGAACAAAATTATAAATTTCATGTATATCCTTTTTCTTTAATTAAGAATATTACATTTTATGTTCCAGTGTTTCCAGAACAGGAATAAACTACTTAATCTATTGAAAAATAGAAAGATATAGAAAATACATGGGAAGGCTTTAATGGATTAATAATGACAATATTGTAAGCTTATCTACAATTTTGTAAGTTTGAAAGCTAAGAGTTTGGAGTCCAAGTGCTACTCCATAGTTCGAGTAGTTCTGGAATAGAGCTATATCTGTTTTCATATCACTTAGATTCTACCCAATTCTATCCAACTTGAAACCTATATCCAACTTGGTTCATACCTGTTTCGCTAAACAGGAATGAAACAGGAATGAAACAGGAATGAAACTGGTATGAAACAGGATTGAAACTGGTATGAACTTGGCATCATATATGTGGACTTTGTGACAAACGACCGGAATACTTGATACTGGATTGCCGAATTCCACTTCGGTAGTAATGGTAATAGCTAAAAGAGAAAATGATACTGTAAAGAAAAATACAAGTATTGCCATAAGACATATCCAAAGGGAAGAATATTTCATTTCCTTCTTGACAAAACTATCATACTGATAAAAGCTAATCACATTAATATGAATAAAATACAAGCATCTTATACACGCATGTGTAATAAGATGTACAAGGAGAAGCAAACATGTCAACATTGAAAGATCACTTGGAAGCAAAACGCTTAGCTGCGAAGGATGAGTATATTGTTCTTTTGTCTGAAGTACAGAAAGTGATGCAGGATTATTCGGGGAAATGTGCCTCTTGCGATCCGTTGGGTGTATTTATCCTGGATTGTGCAAATCTTATCCTTACTTTGGCAGAAGTGGAAACATCCCTCACACATGATTTTTATCAACAAGAGAAATTAGAGACATTGAGCCAGAAAAGTGAGTTCTTCTTTCGTGAGATTCAAAAGGAAAACTATGATAATAGCTATGCGAATCCCGCTTATGCAGTAAAGATATTCGGTGAACCAAACGGTCAGCTCTTCTCCTACTTATATGTCGCTATCAGACAAATTCATTCTTATGCTTATATGCATGCTTATCATAAAATGGTTAAATTGATTTTGATGTTCCTGGATACAGTGGCAGCATTGAATAAACAGGACTGGAAATACGAAGAGTTGAAAAAAATTATCACTTCTCTCGTTATTGAAGACATTGAAAACACATTAACTGAGAATATCTGGACACGATACAGTCCAGAATATAATTTCAATAAGAGCATCGTGGAAACCAGTGATCTATCTGATTTGAGATATCTCTATCGTTATGGTGTTTACATCACAGAGAATGAGATAAAGATGGCGCAATTCATGGCTAAGTATCCTGAAACTGACTTGGCGAACTTGGCTAAAGTTATTGTCCAATCATATGTTGATGGCTTTGTTGGTGGTAATCGAGATTTATCAAAAAAGCAAACTGTTACCCTCATGATGAGCGTTGGTCAGGAAAGATTGATGAGACTGGTTATCAAAGAGCTTAGGGGAAGGAACCTTGAACCTCTAATGACCTCGATGCAGTCATCTCCTATTAATAAGCAATATACTTATGATCATCGATTTGATTCTGCTTTGTATTATTCACAAGAGTATTCAGAGGCTTTCCTAAAAGCATATAAAAATGCCCTTGAGACAACGAAAGATTTCGTAAAGGCAACTGCAGGTCCGATTTATGTTGAAACTTTCGGTGAAATTCCGTTCTCACCTGCAAATAAGAAAGAATGTCTCTCTCTTTCAGAAGAACAAATGAAACTTAGCCGTGAAACTAATAATAAGACAAACCAGATTTATTATTCATATTATAAGAAAGATGAAGTCAGTTTTTGCATCATTTCCTTCCCTTCTCCTGAAATTGGAGACAATTTTGAAGAGCTATTTGCAGAAACAGTGAAAATCAATACTCTTGACAGCAAGCTCTATGCCCGCATCCAGCAGACCATTATTGATACTCTTGACCAAGCTGATTTTGTGCATGTGAAAGGAAAAGCTGGCAATGAAACGGATATTATGGTAAAGATGCACGAGATCAAAGACCCTTCTAAAGAGACAAACTTTGAGAACTGTGTTGCTGATGTAAATGTGCCTGTGGGTGAAGTCTTCACCTCTCCTCTCCTGGCAGGAACCAATGGTGTACTGCATGTGGAAGATACTTATCTTCATGGGATTCGTTATAACAATGTCAAACTCACTTTTACAGATGGCATGGTTTCAGATTATACTTGTAAGAACTTTGATAATGAAGCTGACAATAAGAAATTCATCGAAGAGAATCTTCTTTTTCCGCATAAGACTCTTCCCATTGGTGAATTTGCCATTGGCACGAATACACTGGCGTATGTTTTTGCCAAAAAATATGATATTATGCATCTCCTGCCCATTTTAATCACAGAGAAGATGGGTCCGCACTTTGCTGTGGGTGATACTTGTTTTTCCTGGGATGAAGAATCAGAGAATATCAATCATCTGAACGGGAAAAAGCTCATTGCAGTTGAAAATGAAAAGACCATGCTGCGTAAGACAGATCCGATGCAAGCTTATACACAGTGCCATACGGACATCACACTTCCATATGAAGGCTTGGATACGATATCTGCAGTTCGTAAAGATGGCTGCCGTGTTGATGTAATTCGCAACGGACGTTTCTGCCTTGCCGGTACGGAGGAATTGAATAAGGCGTTTGAATAGAAATAATTGAAAGACCCCCCTACCCCCCTTCTCAAGGGGGGACTTTTTGCCAATAAACTTGTGAAGTGACCCCCCTACCCCCCTTCTCAAGGGGGATTTTTTGTCAATAAACTTGTGAAGTGTAGATTAATCCCCCCTTGAGAAGGGGGGTAGGGGGGTCTGTTCCTCGAAATATATTGTTTTATTCTTCTGACAGTTCAGAATTCACCAGGATGTTTGGAACTTCAGCCCCTTTCGTAAAAATTGCATCAAATAAATAACTTGATTGAATTACCTAAATACGATAATATATACATGAAGATATCTCAATTTTTATTGGAGGTCTCATGCGTTATTTTTTAACTTTAGTCATGTTGTGTGTGTGCTCATTCAGCCAGGCTGAATATAGATTAACAAAAGCTGATGCATTATTGCAGGATTCATATCTGAAGTATTTGAATTATAAATCGGCATGGGTTCCATCCAAACAAATTCATGTTTCTATGAATAGAGGTGAACCGGTTTTTCATGTATTCCTGAAAAGTGATCTTTCACGTCCTGAATTGTTGAATTTGGGAATACAAACCCAATCACAAGCCGGTGATATCTTTACAGCTCAGTTAACAGCTTTTCAACTGACCAAAGCCTTGGATATTGATGGCATCAAATGTATAGAACCTGCCATGAAACTTGAAGAGCTGATGGATATCAGTACATCCAATATGACGGTTACGGGAAGTTCAGGACCAATCTATGTTGGGAATAATGCGGATTCTGTGCAGAATCTTGTAAACCCCTATAAAGGTGCTGGTGTGATCTGTGCTGTTATTGATGGCGGTATCAATTTTCGTCATGTGGATTTCAAAAACAATGGACAAACACGTATTTTGAACATTTGGGACCAGGCTTCAGGAACTCTGCCACACCCGGTAGGATACACATATGGACGTGAATATACATCCACTAATATCAATAATGATACGTGTTTTCAAACAGCCTCTTCTCATGGAAATAGCTGTATCAGTATCATGGCAGGCAATGGAGCGGCATCACCAGTAGGACGCAATTTGGCAGCCATGGCTCCAGAAAGTGACATTATCTTTGTGAAAATGACAAGCAATCAAGCTTTATATACGACATATCTTGAAGATGGTGTCGCCTACGTATTTAATAAAGCAACAGAATATGGAAAACCAGCCGTCGTGAGTATCAGTTTAGGTAATAATTCAGGTCCTCATGACGGTTCATCATTAGCTGTTCAAGCGATCGATAATTTATGCGGACCTGGAAAGCAGGTTGTTTTTGCCTGTGGTAATTCAGGTTCGACTAAAATTCATGGACAATATGTACTTTCACAAAGTTCCGATCATACGTTTCAAATATCAACTCCTAACCCTATAACTATTTATAACCCATCAATCGGAATCGATTTTTGGTATGATGGTTCAGATAGTATAGATATCTACATCACCCCTCCCGGTGGAACTGAATTACCCGTTATTCTTCCTCAAACAGCTCGATCTGATACAACCGCTTACGGGATAATCACTGTACTTAACGATATAGACGATCCTTCCAATGGAGATAACCGCAGTATTGTTTATGTTGAACCAAATGGATCAGTACTCACACCGGGAACATGGTCGATTCGGATGAATGGATATCATATTCAAAACGGACGGGTTGATGGTTGGAGTTATAGTAATGTTGGATCCTTTACTGTAGCCTCTGGTGGAAATGATACTTATTCTCTCAGCAACATTGCTGCAGGATATAATACGATAGCCGCAGCAGGTTTTTATGGAGGTTCTCAATATTCTACAGGAGGTATCTATCCCGGGAGTAAGGGTCCTACGCGTGATGGCAGGATGAAGCCTGATATTGCAGGGAATCAATATGTAACAGTGCCGAATTATACTGGCACGAATACCTATCAGAATCTTGCTTCAGGTACTTCATGGAGTGCGCCTCATGTGGGAGGAGCTATTGCCCTGCTTCTTCAGAAGATGCCAGTTGCTACCCCTGCTCTTATCCTGGATATTCTACACAACTCTGCCACATGGGATCAATATACGCAGGCAGAAGGCGCCAGACCGAATTACAGAGTTGGTTACGGAAAACTGAATGTGGCAAGAGCATTTAGGGAAACACAACCGGTGACTAATCTTTCATTGGTAATAGTGGGTAATGATATTCAATTGCATTGGACAGCAGTACCTGGAGCATCCAGTTATAATATCTATCGTTCCACAGATTCAACATCAGGCTGGCAAATGATTGCTTCCTTGCAAATCGGTCTTGAATATGTTGATACAGGCGCTGCAAGTATTAGTAATTATTTCTACTACATAACCACAAATAAAGGTACAAGGTCAGAAATAGTACAAAAAAGATAGCATTCAATCTATGATAAGGCAATTTTGTATATTCCAGTTAAAGAAAAGGGACGGCAGTTGCCGTCCCTTGTTTAATTAAGATGAAATCAATTCCTAGAATTTGAATGAAAAGGATAAACGCAGGTTTCGATAAAAATCGGAATTTATGATATCTACATCAGATTGATCGAAATATCCAATTAAATCGATTTGCAGCTTATCACTAGGCTTAAATCCAAGCCCATAGTTATATGATGTATAAGAATCACGAGAATATTGCTGAGTACTTACTGACGCAAATTCATTTGGTTGAACTGAGATTGAGTTTAATCCATCAGAATCTGTATTGATAGTCGTTTCTGGTTCAGACAGAGTAGGATTTTCGGAAGAATTATTAATATAAGTTGTTTGCGTAAAAACTGAACCAAAACGAAGTGCCCACTTTTGATTCGTTGTAAACCAATACTCCAAACCAACGGGAATTGATAAGATATTTGAAGTGATTTCATCCTTACTCTTTCCTTTTGTAAAAGAGTTGGTTACGGACTTGGACCAGATTATTGAGTTATGAGGATCATATGCTTCATCATATGATTCATCATTCTTTACATTGCTGAAATCACCTGATGATTTTGAACTATAATGCCAATAACTAAATCCTGTTCCAATGAAAGTAATATCATTCAAAGGATATTTAAAGTCCGAAAACAAAGAATAATTCAAATTCTTGGATGTACCATTTCTTTTCGTAGTATCTTCAAACTTCATTGTAGAAACAATTTGCGAATCAGCAAAAACAGGATGAGAACTGAACCATGAGCGCGAATCAAGACGATCATAATCGGAACTGCCAAACCCGATCATTCCTCTGAAACCCAGATAACCTTCCTGAATACGTTCTTCCATTGGGACAAGTAAATAACGGACTCCAGCCCCAAGATACATCATTGAACTGTTTTGATTATTTTTAGTATCGTGGTTTTCAGATGACTTTAGCAGCGGTACGAGAAGGTCGGTATATAACATCCTATCTTTTACGGTACTCTCGACATCAGTGATATCCATTTTTGCTTCAAAACGATATTCTGTTTTGCCTGTAATGATGGAAACTGCCGGATTAAAATTCCAATTGTTCGTACAAGTATTATTTTTGAAATTACCGGATAGTTCATCACTTGACACTAATGAATCAGGTACATTTTCATCTTCAAATAAACATGCGACCTCTTCCTGGTAGAGGAAAGTAGGTTTTCCAGCGTCCATACTTGTGAAAAGCAGCATATCATTAGAAAGATTTGAATTCTCTGTACTTGCAAATTCATGACCTATTTTGAATCCTAATATCAGATTTTCAGAGAGTTCCAGAGAATGATTCAATATCATCTCATTGCCTTTTGGTGCAGAAAAACTATTTAGATGCTGGTAGATTTTATGACGCCTGTCATACAAAAAGTTGCCATTATTATCTTGATAGCTCTGCCATGTATTGAATACTTCACCGGAAGTATGAGTGACGCTTCCAGATAAATCCGGATAAAAATCGTATGATAACGGATCACGGTTGTCATAATATTGAATACCTAGAGCAAATTTAAGTCTTTTCAGAAATGGATTTTCACCGGAAACACCAAACAGGAAATTGTTACTTCCACTTTCCTTGAATATCTGATCCTGAGAGCTGAAATTACTCAAGTTTGTATACAAACGATAACCATTAACATAGTGCAATTCAATAGGGTCTTGGCTCAAATCCAGATTATCATACAATGCCCCGTTAGTCGAAAGACTGCGGAATGATGATATCTCCTGTGATACTAAGGGGAAAAGTAAACTAAGAATGGCGATTAGTATGAAAATCCTCTTCATTTTGAACCTCCCAAATTAATACTGACTTTCTTTCCTGCAACCGTATAGTTGAGGAAGATATAATCTAGCCAGGCACAGTCTTCGTTCAACGAATTAATGTCATCTTTGATATATTTCCATTCGAATGTTACTTGGGAATTAAGAGAGTTTTCAGAATCAGGGCTATTAAATGAATGCGAATAATCTGTCCATTCTGTCAGTCCTGACCATTGATTCACTAGCTCAGCATCAATCGTGAATTTCAGATAATCGTAGTTCGGTTCAGAGCTTGTCTTATAAGCGAAATTAATGGTCATCTGTGTGTTTTTAGGAACGGAAACAGTCTTGCTGACAGCAGTAAATTCACCATTAATAATATCCCCGGAACGAATGCAATGGTTCCAACTATATGCATCACCTGATTGTATGAACCAATGCTCACTTGGAAGGGTTGAGTTTGCCACCATGCCAATCGTACCATTTTCAAAATCCATTGGTGCAAACCCATCATAATTATGAACTGGAATATTTGAGCTATTGGTATGAGCTGTTTCAATGGCTGGCGATACATCTGCATTGATTGCTGCAACAGCATAGGTATAAGTTTTATTGATTTCTAACCCGATGGAATCAATATAAGATGTCGCATTAAAACGATTTACATCTGCGATGGCAAGATAAGAAGAGATCGGTTCTGTATTAAGTTTCCGGTAAATCCTGAAACCAGTTTCACTGTTACAATTATCAGACCATATGAGTTTTACTTTTAATCCCGGATAGACTTGTGTGAGACTGTTTATTACTGGGACATTCAAGCTGTACATGTAATTAATACTATACTGTGATAATGATCTCACTACAGAGTTTTCGTATGCACCATCCTTATAAATGATATAACCATGTCCGCTTGATGCTGATTCATCAGTTATGGAATATTCGTAACCGACAGTATGATTTTCAAGTACCGTGCCAACGAGTGTCGTATCACTACTTGAAACTCGCTGGATGACAAAATTACCTGGCAGGTCTGAGTTATCTGTCCAGAGCAATTTGATATTGCCAGTAGCTGGAATGGAATAATGTACAAAAGTAGGAGCTCTCAGGCTGGGTGTTTTAACTGTCAGAGTATCATACCGGCTTCTTCCTGTTCTAACCATAGTAGCGACGGTATATGTATAAACATGGTTTGCCTCGACAGAATCATCAATATAACTGATACTATCACGTACATTGAAAGTCTTGATCAGATTTCCATTACGCAAGATTCGGTAACCCAGGAAATCTGCATCCGTATTATTCACCCAGTGTAAGTTTACCAGGTCGGATCGAATATTACCGTTGTTGTAACCGATACGACAGGTCACACCATCAGTCATCAGACCACGATTAATAAGGGGTATCCTATCTCCATTTGCAGGAGTATAAGTTTCCATTTTTAACGGGTTTTGTTCACATGCTGTTAACAGAAATGCTAATGTAATAGATAACAACAGAAGATACACTAGGGTTTTCATATCTAACCTCCTTGATTTTTTTCGATATTTTGCAACAAATGTATTATAAAATGACATACCTAATCGTATAATCATTCATTTATTAGTAAAAAGGGCTTATTTTAGTATTTGTACTTAAAGCTTTCATCTTTTTTATTATGTTTTTTATTTACTAATGTAGAGAGTAAAAAAATAGTCAAGAAATATATTATGTTTCGCAAAATGAGATAAGCAGGAGATTGTTAAAATAGCATAACAAGCTACCTTGTTCACTGATATATCAGAATAAGGTTTTTACTGGAAATATGCTGAGAACCTTCAAATGAAGAAGAGTATGAAATAATATTAGTGAATATTAAGCTCCTTCAGCTTTCTGGAAAGATTGCTTTGTTGCAGATTAAGAACCTCAGCGGTTTTAGAAATACTATTACCATGCAATCTGAGTTGTGTTCTCAGATAACGAATCTCAAACTCTCTCTTCTTATCTGTAAAATCCTGAGTATCTAACCAGAAACCTTCTTCTTCTCTTCCTGATCTTTGTTCCAAGAGAGAAAGATCATCATTATCTATGATATCACTTTCGCATAAAATATATATTCGTTCTATCAGGTTTCTCAATTCCCTTACATTGCCTGAAAATTGACGAACTTGTACTTCATTCAGAAATGCTTGTGTAAATTCTTTCGGTTTAACTTTCATATCAATGGCATAAAGATTAGAAAAATAATGAATCAGAATAGGAATATCATCTGCATGTTCACGAAGTGCCGGGCTATAGATGGGAACAACATTCAAACGATAGTATAGATCTTCTCTGAATTCACCGTTTTTTACCATTTGTTCCAAATCTTTATGTGTTGCAGCAATAATGCGGGCATCTATTTTTTGTGTGATGGTACTACCAACTCTCTCAAATTCACCCTGTTGAATTACCCTAAGTATCTTTGCCTGTGCCTGTAGATCCATATCACCAATTTCGTCGAGGAAAAGGGTGCCACCATCAGCCATTTCAATCTTGCCTTTTTTGGATTGAATAGCACCGGTAAAAGCACCTCTTTCATGACCGAATAACTCGCTTTCAACTAATTCACGGGGAATCGCTGCTGAATTGAACTTAACGAATTGTTGAGCTGCACGATTACTTTGATGATGAATTGCCCAGGCGATGAGTTCCTTTCCCGTACCGCTTTCACCGCGGATGAGTACTTTTGCCTGGCTCTGGGCTACCTTATCGATGACCTGGTTCAGTTCCCGAATCGTTTTACTTTCTCCAATGATGCGATACTGGGCTGAAAAAGTTTCTTTCATTTCCCGATAACTTTCTGTCATTTGACGATAGGATAAAGCCTTCTGAACAATGAGTTTGACTTTAGGCAGGGAAAGAGGTTTCTCCAGAAAATCATAGGCTCCGAGCTTGATGGCTTTTACAGCGTCACTGATATTGCTATTTCCGGATATCATAATAACCGGTAATGATTTATCGAATTTCATAATCGCACTTAATACAGCTATACCATCGAGATGTTCCATTTTTACATCCAGCATGATAAGATCAGGTTGAAAAGTATCATACTGTTTCAAACCATCTGTTCCTGAGGTAGCAAATTGAACCGTATATCCTTCATCTTCCAGGATACCTTTCAAAGTCAAACATATGTTCTTTTCATCATCAATGATCAGTATTTTCAACTGCCACCTCCATTAAGATTTCAAACTTGCTTCCTTCGCCAATTTTGCTTTTCACTCTCACAAAACTATGGTTTGCATCCAGTAAACGTTTAACAAGTGCCAGCCCTAAGCCAGTACCTCGACTTTTTTTACTAAAGTAGGGTTCAAAGATGCGGGGAAGATCATCTGCATCAATACCAGAGCCATGGTCTTTAATAGTTAGAACGATGAATCCGTGATTCAATTCAAGAGAAATCTCAATTGGTGAATCCTTGGTTGATACATCCAGGGCATTTTGAAGAATATTCGTAACAATCTGGTAAAAATGCATTTTATCAAAGGAGATATGATATCCTTCCTTGATATCAGTAACAAATTGATAATTAGAACGATATGATCCGATAATCTCCGAAACTACTTCAGCAGGATCAAACAATTCGCTCTGGGGTTGATTAATCTTGGCAAAATGCGAGAACTCCTGGGAGAGAAGACGTAAATTCTCAATTTCCTGGTTCATGATATGGATGGATTCAGGGAATATAGCAGCAAATTTCTTAGGATCAGAAGAATACATTTCTTCCAATCTTTGAATCGTGAGTTGAATTGGTGTAAGAGGGTTCTTGATTTCATGCGCAAGAATGCGGGATAAGTCTTTCCAAATCATTTCTTTTTCAGCAACAAGTAGTTTTTTCTGAACCATATAGAGTTCGTGGGACATATCATTGAAAGAACGTTTCAATTCCTTCATTTCTGTAATTCCATTTTCCTTTAGATGAACTGAAAAATCACCACGCTTGATTCGTTCTGTTGCCTGCCTCATTTCTAACAGAGGACGACTGATCATATTGATGATAAATATAACAATAAATGCGGAAAGCAACAAGATAAGTAATAGATAAACTGAAGAATATACTTTGGCTTCCTGGTTCGCTATTTTTACCAGAATTCTTGTTTCACCATATTGTTTCATTACGTTTTTAGCTATCACACTATCAGCACTTGTTTTAAAATGAAGTTGCCCAAACGATTGGTCAAAACGATTTTTCTCAAAAGCGGTGGATATCTCCTGTTGTTTTTGCAGGAAAAAACGATAAACGATTCCCATGCTGGTCGTAATAAGTACTAAAAACAATAGGATCATGATTGATCGCAAACCAATTCTAATTTTCATAGGCTTTCAAATCCAGGCTTGATTTACATACAGGTTTTTTCATTTTCCACAATACCATCAGATCAATTTCCTTATTCATACTTTCGATATGCATCTTTTTAAGGTATGAATCCAAGTGAATATCGATTTTTGTCCATTCCGGCTTTGCCGGTAAAGAATATTCCACATTCTCCATCAATTGCTTCATTTCAGCATAGCTTTTTACCGATCTTGCCTGGTGCTGCTCCTGTAAATATATTCGGTAGATTGACGATAACGGATCATATTGAACGGAATGTCTAAATACTTGCTTATGCAGCATATTCTTGTTTTGTTTGACTTCCAGATTGAACCAGACATCAACTTGTTTACCTGATTGGAAGATTTCCTGGAAGTCGTTATCAAAAGAGTTTTCCAAATGTGTTTGAAGAATCAGGTAACTTCCGCTATTTTTGATATGTAATGCACTAAAATCAGCATCATTTCCTTTAAATGAGGAAAAGAGAAATACGGAAATTGTGACTAGATTCGCTAAGAGTTTCTGTCCGAGCAAACCCCCCATATATAAACTCCTTTATATCCATCTTCCATGTATGTATAAACGCATGTTAGCTTATTATCTACTATTGTCAATCTTTATAGTGTTTGTTTTGGATGAAGCAAAGGGAGAGTATTATATGATACTCTCCCTGTAATGCCAGGTAGAATCGGAGGATTCTATTTAGATGAGGCGTTTAAAATCCAAACCACGGACCGATAGAAAACGTTAAGTTATCGAAGGATGTATTTGGAGAATTTTTTACTTGGGCATCATGATTATTTGTAACTATCCACCCATCTTGACTTGAGTAGCCCATCATATATCCTACTTCACCTCGGATGGCAAGCCAGGATAGTAAATTATAGATTAATTCCGTTTTGGGTTGAAAAACGATATAGCCACGTTTCATATTTACTTCATTCTTAACCAGGTTTACGCTCGAAATATCATCCCAGTGATAACCACCGGTAGGACTAACAGATCGTTCCTCTGTTATTACTAAAGACTGTTCTCCACCACCCAGTAAAAATCCGATAGAACCTGTGATATGCTTGGCAATATGGAAACGTTTATCAAGAGTAACACCACCAAAACTGACAGCATATCTCATTTTATGGGTCGAGTCATCGACATCGAGGTAATTTCTTTTTAACTGATAACCTGCCCCCATTCCCCCAATGAAAAACCCTTTTCCTACATTTCCTTTTCCAGCACCACCATTCAGGAATAAACCCTTGTTTGATATTTCTTTGAAATCAGAACCCATATTGTTTTTAACATGTTTTAGCGCATAATTCACATCATCTGTATTCAACATGAACCATACTGGTGTCCATGAACCACCACCATAGCCAACAGAATGAGATTTCTTTTTAGTCGTAATAGAAATTGTACCAGGTACATTTTCCACAGGTTTTGACTTCGAGCCAAGAACAAAAGGAATGACTAACTGCTCTTTATTACGAAAGATTGTAAAATGAGCCGTATCACCAGGTGCATAGGATTGTAAGATCTTGAGGAGTTGATCTTTATTAGCAATATTATTGGCATCGATTTTCATCAGGATATCATCAACCATAAGTTTGTATTTCTGAGCAGGAGAACCTTGACTAATTCCTGTTATAAGTATTCCGAACAATTCGCGATATCCTTTCTGGTATGCCTGATCAAGTGTCATATCATCTGTGAATATACCAATGAATGCACCGCCATCTTCTTCATCAGAATCATTGGTCATAGTGATTTGAATATTCTTCTTCACTTTTGGATCCATATTACCAGCATTGTCCATGATTAATTTTACATTATCTTCAGTCAAACCTGTCGAATTCTTCTCGAAGATGATTTTTTTCTCTACTTTTTCCTGTGCATAAGCAACATAAAAGCAGATCGATACTAGCATAAGAATCAATAAAAGTCGTTTCATAATTAACCTCCAGTTTAATATCATGTTTCTCATTTACAATTGATAACGCAAAGGATGAGCCAAAGCAGTATAAATTTATATTCTTATGCATAACAATACTTTATGGATTTAATACAGGAAGTGTAAAGAGAGGAATTATATCATATTGATATATATGATATATCATTCTGAGATCGCCCTCTTTAATCCCGGCACTTGAAATCGGATAGCTAATAATTTTCGGTAAAGTAACGCATACTCAATGTTGCTGGATTTTTATAAGCCGTTTCCTAAAGTATACAATAAAAAAAGCAGGTCATTCGACCTGCTTTATTAATAATAGATTATTATTTGTAGAATCGGAATCTTACTCTACTCACATACCCGTTAAAGTGGTTGCTACAAAAAATTAACCTTTGATATTGAAATTCTCAATGAATTCCATGAGTATTCCGCTACGAGTAGGATGACGAAGTTTACGGAGAGCCTTGTCTTCGATTTGGCGAATACGTTCACGAGTAACATTGAAAATATTTCCCACTTCTTCCAACGTTCGATGGTAACCGTCGTCAATCCCGAAACGTAACCGTATAACGCGTTCTTCGCGAGTACTGAGCGTTTTCAGCAGTTCATCGACTTGTTTCTTCAAGAGAGTACGTTCTGCCATCCTTTCGGGGGATATGGTTGTCCTATCCTCGATGAAGTCACCGAGGATACTATCTTCACTGTCATGCCCTATCGGCTTGTCAATAGAGACGGGTTCCTTGGAGATGGACATGATGTTCTTTATCTTCTCAAGGGGCATATCCAAAGCTTCTGCAATTTCCTCTGGATAGGGCTCACGTCCAAGTTTTTGCATTAGACGTCTGCTGGTACGATTGATCTTGTTGATTGATTCGATCATATGTACTGGTACACGGATTGTACGTGCCTGGTCAGCGATTGCTCTCGTGATTGCCTGACGAATCCACCACGTAGCATAAGTGCTGAATTTATAGCCCTTTCGGTAGTCATATTTCTCAACAGCACGCATCAGACCGGTATTACCTTCCTGGATGAGATCGAGGAAGTCGAGTCCGCGGTTGTTGTATCTCTTTGCAATGCTAATAACCAATCTAACATTTGCTTCTATCATTTCATTCTGGGCGCGTTCTTTCATTTTCTCACCGCGTTCAACTTCCCGAAGAAGGAAGACAAGCTCATTGGCTGTCATCTTGGTTTCGAGTTCTACACGGCGTATTTTACGCCTGGCGTTCTTGATCTTTCTCAAGGTTTCCACAAAGACAGTAGGATCAACATTAGTTTCCTGCTGTACTTCTACGAAATCTTCATCTGATTTTTTAGCACGACGACCGTAAGTACAGATTTCATCGATAGTATATTTCTTGATACGTGTCAGATCATTGATCGTTTTCCGGCTTTCTTCAATTCTATCAACAAGGCTACGAATACGATATACCATACGTTTGATGAGTTTATCATTAAATCCAAGTTGATTGAAAAGGCTAACGATGTGGATACGTTTTCCGTCAATTTCTTCCTGTCTGTTAGCAGTACCAGTATCATCAAAATCTGAATTATCGAGAATTTCACCAATCTGATCAAAAAAAACTTCAGAGTCTTTCAGGATTTCCCTGAATTTCTCCATCATTTTGGCATCTTGGCTCTTATCCATCCAGGAACCAAATTCTATTTTAAATATCTGATCAATACGTACTCTTTTTTCCTTATATCTGTGCAGAAAATTATACATTTCTCGAAGTGTGCTGCCAGATTTGAATACATTATTATTGATCATTTTCTGGTAGGTTTCAATTTTCTTGGCAATGCGGATTTCACCATCCCTGTCGAGAAGTGGAACACGCCCCATCTCTCGCAAATACATGCGGACAGGGTCGTCATAATAACGTTTGGTTTTGAATTTCTTGGGGGCAGCTACTTTTTTGACTTGGAGAGTGCTTTTGCTGACCCTTTTTTCTGTTTCATCAATAACTTCAATTCCTTCAGAATAGATATCCGTAATAATATCGTCGATCTTATCAAGAAAGACCGGGCTGTCCGGTAGAACATCATTGATTTGCTTAAAAGTGATGTAACCCGATTCTTTACCCATAGCGACAAGTTTTTGAATATAATCGTTATAACTGAGCATTCACACTCCTTACGTTAGTGTCTTGCCAACAACTTTTTTGCTCAAAAGAGAAATCTTCTTAATTAAGTCAGATTTTTCTTTAGATAATTCTCTATTGTTATGATTTTCAATGATCATTTGGTCGATTTTCTTTAAATCCTGTTGATATTTACGTAACCTGACATCTGCTAACACATCGTTTAATTTCATGTGAGAAATCTCAGTTAACATGAATTCGCTAATGATACTGCGCAGACGTTCATTGTCCGTTAAATCAAGGAGACCTGCAGATTGCAGCGATGAATCGACTGTCATATTTTGAATCATAAACTCATATATTTCTTTGTAAGCTGGGTTTAGAAAATATTCGGAAGTTAGTGTCTCTGAGACATTCATGAAAGCTTCCCGATCTTGAAGAACCATACACAAAAGCATCCTCTCTTCCCAAAAATTATGCAAAAGCTGTTCCTTTTTTGGAGTAGATTTCGATGTAATCATGCTTGCAGGTCTTTTTCGAAGTGCTGAGTCAGATATTTTAAATATTTCAGCTACTTCTTTCCAAAATAACTCGCGTGAAATATCATCTGTCATTAGTCTGCCTGTTTGAACCAACTGTTCAATTTTTTCACGCTCTGAAATTTGGATAAATTTATCCTCATACAAAAAACTAATCAACCCGTTTGCCATGTCAATTTTTTCTTGCAAGACTGCTGCACTATTCTTCAATAAAAAACTATCAGGGTCTTCATCTTCCGGAAGAATGACCATTTTAGGACTCAAACCTTTTTGCAGAAGAAGCAATCCTGCCCTAAGAGCTGCTTTTCTACCGGCAAGGTCTCCATCATACAACATATAGACGTTTTTTGTATAACGTGAGAGTAAACCAATCTGTTCATCTGTCAACGAAGTACCCAATGTGGCGACAGTATTTTGGAACCCTTCACTATATAGTCTAAGGAAATCCATATATCCTTCACAGACCAGAGCCATATCTTTCTTAGTGATCTCATATCGGGTACGATGTAAACCATAGAGCTCTTTTCCTTTGGTGTAGATTTCTGTTGTAGGAGAATTGATATACTTTCCACCCGGCTGGTCGGCACTCATAATTCTACCGCCAAAAGCAACTACATCACCATTGATGGAATGGATGGGGAATATCATTCTTTCCCGGAAGAGATCAAACATTCCCTGGTTTCCTGTTCCAAATAGACCGCTATCTTCCATGATTTGTGTATTGATATTCATTTTAAGAAGATAGCTCTTCAAGCCACCGTAACTATTCAAGGCATAGCCAATTTCCAGTAGATCTATTGCCTCCTTTGTTACCAGACGCTTAATCAGATAATCCTTTGCCTCCGTATAATTTTGAAGGTTTTCTTTGTAATAATCCTTCGCTAAGTTGTAAACTGTCATTAACAGTTCTCTTTTCGTACGAGCTATCTTCGCCTGTGGCTTTTCCTCCACAGCAATTCCAACACGAATAGCTAACTTTTTAACAGCTTCCATAAACGATAATTTCTCATAATCCTGGACAAAGGTAATGACATTACCAGCTTTCCCACAGGCAAAGCATTTGAATATCTGCTTCGGTTCACTTACCATCATGGAAGGATTCGTATCATTATGAAACGGGCATACTCCTTTGAAATTAGAACCTGAACGCTTGAGTGGAATATAGCTTCCAATCACTTCCACAATGTTATTGCTATTGCGAATCTGTTCTAAAAGAGCCTGATCCATACTTACCCGATGGTCACCACTGTGACACCGTCTCCACCTGCTTCAGATGGGGGCGTATTGATGTCCATAACATGTTTATGCCTCTTCAGGTAGGAACGTACTTTCGTTCGTAGAGCACCCGTTCCCTTTCCATGAACGATGCGCAGTTTATGTAGCCCTGCATTAAGTGCAGAATCAATAAACTCATCTATCTTTGGCAGTGCTTCATCAAAAGTATTACCCAGTATTTTCAATTCAAATGTTGCTGATTTTGTTTCCACCCGCATTGGTTTTGAAGTCATGCGTATCAGTGTTTCAGGCTTATCCTGCTTCGTATCTGATTTATACAATCTATCCTTTTTAGTTTTGAAGCGGATACCATTCATGTCAACGATGACATCATCCTTGTCGATTTTAATGACGGTTACGATCGCATCGAAATCTTCCAGTAAAACTCTCTGCCCTTCAATAAGTTGCTTTATCTTTACTTTTCGGTCAGGGGTCAGTTCATTCTGTTCTTTGGTGATTTCTTTCATAGAATCCAAGTTCCTGTGAATGAGTTCATCTGTCTTTTGTTTACGTTCATCTTTTTCCAGGCTGCGCATTTCATCCATCTCACGGTTTAAATCTCTTTGAAGAGATAGAATGTAATCCTTGGCTTCTGAAAGGGAACGTTTCCGTATTTCTTTCTGTTCCTGGTCGATACCTGACAGTTTTTTCTCATATTCAGAGACTTTTCCCTCTAAAAGCTTCATCTGCAGTTGATGTTTATATTCAATTCGGGATAATTCCTTTTTCTGCTCCACCATTTTCTTTAGTAATTCTGTAAATTCCACATTCTGAGAACCCGCAAGATGTTTGGCTCTTTCTATCAACTTCTCATCAAGTCCTAATGAAGATGCAACCTCAATGGCAAAGCTGTCTCCCGGCAGACCAAGTTGGAAATGATAGGTCGGCACATGACGGTTCGGATCAAACTGCATGGCAGCATTCGTACAATCTGTATGCTGCTCAGCAAAGACCTTGAGTGCTGTATAATGGGTGGTAATGACGCCAATGATCTTCCGATCCAGTAAATTCTCCAAAATTGCCTGACCTAAAGCAGAACCCTGTTCAGGATCAGTTGCAGCACCTATTTCATCTATCAGAACCAATGACTGTGCATCTGCATTTTCTAGCATATCCTTAATTTTCATGACATGTGAAGAAAAAGTGGAAAGAGCATTTTCCAATGACTGATCATCTCCAATATCTGCAAAGATATGGTGAAAAATACCAATTTCAGAATCTTCCTGGGCAGGGATAGGTAAGCCTGCTAAAGCCATCATTGTCAGCAAACCAACACTTTTCAGAGTAACTGTTTTACCGCCGGTGTTTGGTCCAGAAAGAACAAGTACTTTGAAATCCTTTCCGAGTTCCATTTCAAAGGGAATTACGGCATTCATATTCTTCAGTCTGGCAATCAGCAAGGGGTGCCTTGCTTCACGTAGATGGATTCGAGGTTCATTAATAATATGTGGTTGCCTGGCTTTCATTTGGTTGGAAAATCGACCACAGGCAAAGTAAAAATCCACTTTTTGCAAGACTTGAGTGTTTTGGATAAGATCACTTTGGAAAGGTAAAATATCTGCTGTGAATTCCTTCATAATGCGGAATATTTCACGCTTTTCTTCATCCTGCAGCAGGTTGAGCTGGTTATTCATACCCACTACTTCCTGGGGTTCCATATAGACGGAGGAACGGCTGGATGAACGCCCTTGCACAACACCAGGAATAAAAGCGACATTACTTTCCTTCACGGGAATGACGTATCTGTTATCTCGCTGGGTGATAATCTTTTCTTGGATGAATTTCTCGAAGGAACTATCTTGGATCTTACGATTTAGAGTCTTGATGATATCCTCACGCATCGAACGCTGCTGTTTCCTGATTTGTTTTAAAGCCGGTGATGCGGAGTCGAGGACTTCACCTTCTGAATCGAATATTTGTACAAATTTAGTAAGGATAAAAGGAAAAGATCTTAATTTACAAACCAATTCATAGAACTTCTTTCGTGAGGAGAATTCTTCCTTTCTTTCAAAAAGTCCATTTGCAATAATCGTTGTTTCATAGATCATCCTGAATTCTTCGAAATCAAAGGTTTGTCCTCTAAATTCTGCGAATAGTTCCTGTAAAGGCTGTAAGTCATTTAAAGAAGGATTAATACCCTCTAACAGCAATTCCTGAAGCTCAGAAATGATCCCTTGCTTATAGAGAATATCCTTTATTTCTGTCATAGGCTGAAGTTCCAGAACCAATAACTTTCCTAGATCAGAATGGCACTCTCCTGAAATCAAATCACATATTTTGGTGAACTCTAGTGCTTGAAATGAATACATCGAATTTCTTTATTTATGGTTTGGGGCTGTGTTTTGTGGTATCATTTTCTGATGCTTCATCGCTCCCAGCAGTTCGCCTTTCATGATCCTGGATGTTTTTACCACTTTTGAATCTATGGTAGCATGATCGAATTGTCGAGCTATAGGTAGTAGGTCGATCAGGATCAAGATGAGGGCAAAAAAGAAAAGACCGCTGAGAAGTCCGAAAACTGCACCGAGAGTACGATTCAGGAAAGTCATGCTTAGCGCTTTCACGAAATACTCCATTGCCATTCGAACAAGTTGAATTATAATGGCAATAAGGATGAAGATTAACAAATAGGAACAAAGAGTGGCTAAGAAAGGTCCCAACTGCCATTTCATAATCAGTCCTTCTTTCACTAAAGGGGCATATTTCCCAATTAGAAGAAAGGAGACGATGAGACCGGCAAGTTGCAGCAATTCTGCAATCAATCCCTTTCGGTAACCAAAGATGATGAAAACGATGAGGATTAAGATTAAGATCAGATCAAGTATTTGCATTCCATAACCTCCATGATTGCTAGAGGAATAGAAAAAAGGGGAGATGTTTCACTCCCCTTCATGTCTAATAACAGCTTAGTTTTGAAATTTTATAACTAGCCAAGACTGTCGTGAAAAACCGGGATATCCAATATTGGAAAAGGAAACCAAAACCATGGTTCTGATTATTTCAAAAACCTTTCCATCTTGCGTTGAGCCTTCAACATCTTTCTTCGGGCTGCATTTTCTTCACGTTTACGTTGCTCACTTGGTTTTTCGTAAGCTTGGTGCTTTTTGATTTCTGATAAAATAGCAGCTTTCTCACATTTCTTTTTGAAACGTTTTAGGAGAATATCAAAGGGTTCGTTTTCTTTCGATGTAACTGACGGCAAATTACTCACCCCCTTTTTTTATAAATTTAATGTAGAATTTAAAAGATGGGATTTTGCGTCAAGGAAAACTTTACATGCTCAAGAAGTTAAGAATGATATTAATGGTAGTGATTCTGCTTCAGGAATAAACTCTATTTCCACTATCAGTATCGGTAATCGAAGGTGTATCTGCCTTAATTTAATAAAATCTTTTTCTGTAGTGATTAGATAGTCATACTTTTGGATTTGGAATCCTCTCTTCAGGTGTCTGCGAAATAGCTTGCTTGTGTAATCATAATGATCTGGAACGCGATAATGATGTAAGAAACTTAGCCCCATCTTATGAACTGTATCCTCAAATCCTTGAGGGTAACCGATACCTGAAAGAAGAGCTAATTTTTTATCTTTGAGTTTTTCCAGGGGGATGATATTCTGATGAATATCTTTGATTTCCCGGCTTTCTGTGCTTCCTTTCAGAATTGGTAGAGGGTAGGTTAGAAGTTGATTTACAATTGGTTGTGTTCCATTCCAAACAATAAAATCAGCATCTTTCAGAGCACTCAAAGGTTCTCGTAAAATACCTGCTGGGAGCACAAACCCGTTACCAATACCTGCTCTTGCCTTGAATAAGATAAAATCATAGTCATGATGTACTTTTAGATGCTGGAATGAATCGTCTAGTATGATATAATCCAAATCCGGATAGGTCTCAGCTAATAAAATAAGTGATCTTTTTCGGGACTTTCCAGCTATCACAGGTATTCCTAACAGTTTCTCTGCTAAGAGAGCTGCTTCATCACCCGCTTCCATTACTTGGGGTAGGAGTCCTTCACGATTTGAAAGAAATTCATTATCGTTTTCATAATTTCCTTTATAATCCCGATGGGAAACAGCAACTCGTTTACCGGCGTTTGTTAGATATTTTACCAGGAATACGGTAAATGGCGTTTTCCCACTTCCTCCACTCACAATATTACCAATACTGATCACGGGTATAGGGCTATGATAGATAGATTTTGGGAAAATCCTGTAATAGAAGCGATGTATGATTTGAAGTAAGGAATATACGCAAGATAAGGGATATAGAAGATAGGATAAAATTGTGCGTTTTAGGAGATTGGATTGAATGAAATTCTGTGTATCCATAAATAAAATGGGGGTATTTCAACCCCCATAAAAAATAGATTACTTACCGAAATTCACTTTCGGAGCTGTATCAGCACCGGCAGTAGCCTGAAAGAATTGGACTTCTTTCAGATTGAACATACCTGCTAAAATATTGTTGGGGAAAGTGACGATCATCTGGTTGAAAAGCTTAGCTGACTCATTGTAATCCATACGGGCAACTGCAATCCGGTTTTCAGTTCCTTCAAGCTGACTTTGCAGAGCCAGGAAGTTCTGATTTGCTTTCAAATCAGGATACTTTTCTACAACAACCATTAAACGCTGCAAGGCACCTTGTAAACCTGCCTGTGCCTGTTGGAATTTCGCAAATGCCTGGGGATCATTGATCATATCCTTAGAAATCTGGGTGACTCCACCCACTTTAGCACGAGCTTCTGTTACTGCGATCAGCGTTGCACTTTCATGAGAGGCATAGCCTTTTACTGTTTCGACCAAGTTGGGTATCAAGTCAAACCGACGTTGATACTGGTTATCAACATCAGCCCATTTGTTCTTTACTTCCTGCTTCATTTTAACCATTGTATTATAACGTCCGATGATACCACCGATAAGGATGATTATCACCAATAGAATAATGAGCAGAACCATAGTTCCTTTTTTCATGCTGTTCCTCCATTAGGATTCAAACAAAATTTAATAAAATACAAGACAAAAGAGTCGATAGGTTTTGTAAATATTTATTTTTTGAAGAAGGTTACATCTGATAGCTTAGAGAATCCAGTTCTCTATTTTAAAGATTAAGTTTCTGCGGTTAATAATCTAAAAATTTAATAGACACAACTTTATTGGTATTATAAATAGACGATATACTTTCTACCTAAGGAGTGCCTTATGCCAAACATCATCGTAAACGAAACATTATGTACGAAATGCAATACCTGCTGCACTGTCTGCATCATGCACATTATCGATCAGGCAGACAAAGACAATTACCCGAAAATGCAGAGAGCCAAAGAGCCCTATTGTATGAATTGCGGACACTGTGAAGCATTCTGTCCAACACAAGCACTTGTCCTGGATTTTCACAAAACGCAAAAGATAGAATGCACACCTGATGAAAGCAATATCGAACCGCAACGTCTTGCCCTGTATCTGAAGAAACGACGCTCCATACGACACTTCAAGAAAGAGTCAGTAAACCGTGAGCTACTATTAGAAGTGCTGGATGTAGCCCATTATGCTCCCACTGGTGGAAATTCACAGACCGTAGGCTGGCTGGTAATCGAAGACCCTTCTGAAGTGAAGAATATTGCCAGGTTGACCATTGACTATATGCGTACGATCGTCAATACTGACCATCCCTTTGGTGCGTATGTGGCACCTATTATTAAAATGTGGGATAGTGGCATAGACTTCATCTGTCACAATGCACCCCATCTGCTGTTTGTTCACATTCCTGATGATGAAAGGATCAAAGACCCTATCGATGCCATCATTGCCATGTCCTACTTTGATGTGGCAGCCCCGGCATTCGGTATCGGTACTTGCTGGACAGGCTTTGTCTCTATGGCAATGAATGTTTACAAACCTTTGACGGATGCCATCGGACTCCCTGAAGGACGTAGAGCTGCTTACGCCATGCTAATCGGTTATCCAGTCTATCAGCCAATCAATATTCCGAGAAGAAATTTGATAGATGTCACTTGGAAGGAAAAGGGAAATTGAAGATTGGCAGAGTAGCTCCGGGTTCAACCGGTTGCTGTAGCTTCGACTTTAGGTGGTATTGTAAATGTACCTGTAGAAATGGAAGATGAAAAATGGACAAAAAGACGGTTCATTGAGTGATTTCGACGAAGGAGAAATTATATCGAAATGTACCGAAGTGAAGAGTAGGGATTTACGGAAGGAAATCCTTCTGCTCTGCAACATCGAAGATGTGAAATATCATAGCCTGTGGTGGAGCGTAGCGGAACCACAGGAAAGAATACAACGTAACACCTCTCAGAATCTCGGAGAGATGGCACATGATCGTAGTACGGACAGTCTTGTCCGTTTCGTGAGAGTGTCGTCTCGACCTCGATCTGCATAAGGTGCTATGGGTTAGGAACTAGGTGCTAGTAGAGCAGAACCTCCTGAAGTCTGCGGTACAGAATAAAAGGTGAATATATGAAAATAAAAACAGACCATCGCATTGAACTCATGTCTGTTGTAGCTTATCTATCCGATATTGAGGTAGACCGCTTTCTTGATAAAAGCAAGAATCTCTATTCAGAAGCAATTGATACTTATTTCCAGGATTTCAGGACTCATCCGGTTATCCGGCGATACGCAATCATGTGGGAAAAGGATTTATGCTGGCAATCCGTGGTGACTTTATCATTATATCTCAACGATGATATCACATTACCAGGGTATATGACAATAGGCTTCCATGAAGAGTTCGATTATCTCATTGGAGATGATAGCAGTCCATTTCAAGAGTTGATTACGTACGTTGAGCTTCTGCATGACTTCTTCATACAAACTAACTTCATGAATTTCTACCAGGAAGAAGTCATCAAAAATGATAGCTACATTTCATACTTGGATAAGAAATTAACCAATTATGAAGTAGTTCCCATCTTAGAAAAATACATCGGTGCTACACTCCTGGAAGGTCATGTATTTCTTTCGCAGTTGTTGAAATCCGCTTATGGATTAGAGATTGAAACCCCTCATGGCAAAGTGGTTTATTGTGTTTTGAGCAGTTTCCGTTTGAAAGAAGCAGAAACACGGAAAGATGTAGATGAGGTCTTGGTATCCACGGTATGGCATGAATTCCTGCATCCTGTGATCAATCCTCTGTCAGAAAAGCACTTCCCAAAAGAAATGACGGATGAGCAATGTGAATCCTTCTGCCAGCTGAATGAGAGTATTTTATTGGCTGTCACCTTTCGTTTATGCCTCCAGGAGGAAATAGCGGGAACACCAAGCTACGATTGGTATTTTGCTATGGCAAAACGCAACCGAGCTCCGATGGCGGAAGAGATGTACCTTTTGCTGCCTGACTATGAAACGGGCGACTACAAGAGCATCGTGGAATTCCATCCGGCATTTGCAGAAGCATATAGCAAAGAAACTAAAAACTAATAACTAAAAACTAAAAGTTGCAGAGAAGACTATTCCCCTCCCATTTGTAAAGGGAGGGGTTAGGGGAGAGCTAGTTCTGTTCTGCATTGGTACTTATCACAGGTTGTTAACCCTGGATTGTTTGCAGAATGGAAGAAAGTGAAACATCGAAGATGTGAAATATCATAGCCTGTGGTGGAGCGTAGCGGAACCACAGGAAAGAATACGACGTAACACCTCGCAGAAGGGAATAGCAAATAGGGAGTAGGGAATAGTAGCAGATCAGATTTGACCCCCCTACCCCCCTTGTCAAGGGGGGATTTGTAATTGTTAATCAGTTAATTAGGAGTTTTTTATGCACACCATCTACGAAGACTTATACAAGAATGAAGAATATTACTGGAGTTATATTCCATCCTATACATGCCTGAAGGTATTGGAGTTCATGCCGTCTGTGAAGAAATTGAAGCTTCTCGATATCGGCTGTGGGGAAGGACGGGATTCCGTATTCTTTGCCCGCAATGGTTATGATGTTACTGCTTTCGACCTGGCAATCTCTGGTGTGGAAAAGACTCAGCGATTGGCAGAGAAACTCGGCGTGAAGGTAAATGTCTTCCAGGCTGATCTGAATGAATACAGGCTGACAGAGAAGTTCGATATCCTCTTTTCCAATGGGGTGCTGCATTATGTGAAGCCAGAAGTTAGGAAGGAGATGTTCGATAACTACAAAGCATTCACGGAGGATAACGGCATTCATATGCTTTCGGTCTTTGTGGATAAGCCCTTCATTGCCCCTCCCCCTGAATATGAGGAAACAGCACAGAGATGGATATCAGGAGAATTGCTGGGCTATTACCATGACTGGAAGTTTGAATTCGAAGTAGAAGAGATATTTGACTGCAATTCCAGCGGTGTAGCACATCAGCACGCAATGACGAGGATGCTGGCGAGGAAGATGAAAGGAATAGTGAATAGGGAATAGCTTCAGACAAGATTTGACCCCCCTACCCCCCTTCTCAAGGGGGGATTGATCTTCTTTTGTATCACGGTTTGTTAAGCCGTTAAGGGAAGGGTTGTTAACCCTGGATCGTCTTTCGTAGCACAGACAATCTTGTCCGTTTTGTGAGAGTGTCGTCCCGACCTCGATCGGCAGAAGGTGATAGGTGTTAGGTACTAGGTGCTTGAAGGAATTCAGCAGGAACGGAATCCTACTCTACGGAAATTCAGTAGGATCGGAATCCTACTCCACTATTAGATAAGAGGAATAGAATGAAATTGATAACAGAGATACAGGAAGATAAGGTATATTTCAGGATACAGGAATATGATTCCAAGTATAAACCTGTCCTGGAGATGTGTTTTTACCAGGAAGATGAGAAGGGTTATTATAAATCATATCCTTCAAATTATCCACACCTGGAAACTATTAGAAGCAATTTCGAAATGCTGGGTGAATTGATGTTCAACCAGCTTGGTTATTTTGTATCGGTACCCTGGGAAAAAGGTCTTTTAGCATTTTTGGAAAAAATCCAAGGCTCCGGTATCAACTGGTGGCTGACAGGCAGTTGTGCCGTATGTGCGAGAGGAATCTCCCTGAATCCGCATGATGTTGATATCATGGTCGATTCAAAGGATATCCCGCAAATCATAGAGCTTTTCTCAGATGTTATATTTGAACCGATTGTAGATACCCAGGGGTGGGTAACTAAGGACTTCGGTGTCTTGTTTATGGATTGCCGCATCGATATAGCCTCTGATCCGGCAGCCTTCATTGATGAACCGGAGCCTGCTGATTGCGGTCCCTATGCTAAAGAGCACCTGGAAACGATCGAATGGCATGGTTATTCGATTCAAGTACCGCCGTTATCGCTTTCTATTGCCGTCAATCGCAGAAGAGGTCGATGGGAACGTGTGAAGATCATGGAAGAAGCCTAGAGTATGCGCTACAGATAAAAAGCTTGACTGTAATATCTCTTTTTTGAAGTAGTGTTCCTAAAATGGAATACTAAAATAGAAAGAGGCTATAATGAAAAGTCAAGCTTCGCACTATCTAACTGAAAAGCTCGGATTTACTGCCATTGAAGCAACTGTATATCTTTGTTTATTAGCTGAACATCCTCAAACTGGATACAAGATATCCACGACAATCAGTAAGTCTCGCTCAAGTACCTACCAATCATTAAAATCACTGGAAAACAAGCATGCTATCATCCGCTTGGAAGGTACGGAATTTGGTGAATACATACCTGTTCCTATTGAAGAATATATGAATCGGAAAGAGAAAGAATTCCAAATGCAAAAGGAAGAGATCATAGAGGCTTTCAAGGATATTGTTCCGGAAGAGCAGCAGGAGTATATCTATCAGATTACCCGCACAGAACAATTATACAGCAGGATTCAAACAATGATTCATGAAGCGAAAGCGATGATTCTTGTCGATACAGATGATGCACCCTTACAAATCATTCATGATTGGCTCGAGGTAAAAGCAAAAGAGAATGTGAATGTCATGATTGAAACCTTGGGAAAAAAGCAGGATGATCATTGCTTTCATATTAATTTACAGAAAATAACACCCAAGGATATGGAATGGAATGCTGACTGGTTGTGTTTAAGCGTTGACGGTGAGCAGTTTCTTATCTCTTTGTTAAACAAGGAAACGGGGGAATTGATACATGCGCTCTGGTGTGGCAATCCCTATATTTCACCGTGGGTTTATAACGGTATGCTGCATGAGTTCTCTTTTCGGGTTCTTCTCCAAATGATTGAAGAGGAAGATGATAGAGAGAAGCTGTTAAAAAGTATTACCGCGTTTACTAATCGCTTCTTCCAACCTGTAAAAGGGTTTCAGCGCTTACAGGAAAAGCTCTTAATTTGAGGTTATTCATGAATCATTTTATAGAAAAACTGAGTAATACAAAAGCATCAGATGAATTCAATCAATCTCTAAAACAGACCAAGTTTCAGAAATTCAGTTCTTATTTGATTGTCAGGATGGTGCTCATAGGGTTAGCGGTTCTCATCCCTGTTGCTTTCACTAACGTCTTGTCTATTTACGTCATAGACCGCTTTACCGGAGTTACTGAGACTATCCTGGATGGCTTACGGCATTTGTTATCAATTATTCTCATATTCATGGCATATCGGTTTTATTGTCGTAAGATCGAAAACCGTGAAGCAAAGGAATTTTCACTACCGCGTTCTTTCCTGGAATTGTTCTCCGGGTCATTTGTCGGTGGTTTCCTGGTTGCACTCATTGTTGCCGTTTTAGCTTTGAATGGTATGTATCAGATTATTTCTTTGAAGCCGGCAAGTGTTTTGGTAAAAGGTTTTTACATCTTTTATACTGGAGCTCTCTTCCAAGAAATCTTCTTCAGGTTGGTGTTGTTCAAAATTATTGAGGAAAAACTGGGTACCTGGCTAGCGATTACAGCCGTCGCTTTGATCTTTGCATTGGCACATGTAACCAATCCGAATACTACGCTTATGACTTCTATCTACATGTTTCTCTCAGATTTCCTGTTCGGTGCCGGGTTTGTCCTGACACGCAGAATATGGTTTGTCTGGGGTATGCATGGTGCTTGGAACTTTATCCAGGATGGCGTTTTCGGGATGTCAAATTCGGGCATTGATCAGTTTCCCAGTTGGATCATTCCTAAGGTGCAAGGTCCGGTCTGGCTGACAGGTGGAGCGTATGGAATTGAAGCATCTGTTACAAGTCTTGTTTTAAGCATAATGGGTGGAATTATCTTATTAAAATATGCTGTACAGTCAAAGCAAATGGTATTGCCGGTATGGAAGAAATACGATGCACAGAGCTAAAGCTGACAGCTAATAGGGAAGTGAAGAGCAGAGTCAACCACACCTGCGACTTCGTGTTATCGTACGGCTATTGAAAGTGAGTAATAGAGGGAACAGGAACGGCGTCCTGCTTTACTCAGAATTCATTCAGATCGGAATCTTACTCCACATAATCAGCTTGAAGTATGCGCTACATTCAGCAGGAATGTTGTCCTGCCTGAGAGAGGTGTACGTAATTCTCTAGTTGACCACAGGTTCATCTTATCATTCTTTGCTTTTCTGGTGATTAGTGATTAAACTATATCAAATACTAACATAGGAATGATATGATACGCAATCGTCAACTCAGCCTTTTCTTAGGAATACTTGCATCGCTGTTCTGGGGATTAAGCTTTATATGGTATAAAACAGCTTATCTTGGCTTTGGACCTTTATCCGTTGTTATGCTCAGACTGGTCATTACCACTATTGTCCTGGCGTTAGCTGCTGTCATCAGCAGGCAGCATATAATGATTCCCAAAAAAGACTGGAAATACTTTTTCTTGTTAGCTATCTTCGAACCATTCCTCTATTTCCTGGGAGAAAGCTTCGGAATGAAATTCGTTTCATCCACACTCGGTGCATTGATCATCGCTACCATTCCATTATTTACACCTATTCCAGCTTACTTGCTCTATCGGGAGAAGATGCAGGTAACCGGATTCATAGGATTGACATTATCATTTGGTGGTGTCGGTCTTGTAGTATGGCAGGGTGGATTTGATGTCGTGAATTATTGGGGTATCCCGCTGATGTTTATTGCCGTTCTTTCAGCAGTCTGTTATGGCTTAGTATTGAAGAAACTAACCCGCGATTATAGCAGTATTACTATTGTGAGAGTGCAAAGCCTATTGGGTGTGCTCATGTTCTTGCCTGTGTTCCTTAATTTTGAAGCAAAGAATTTCAATTATCATGCTCCAGCTAATGCCTGGCTGGCAGTGTTTGCATTAGCTATCTTCGCATCCTGCCTGGCGTATATGTGTATTACTGTTTGTATTAGGAATCTCGGGGTGAATAAAACAAACCTCCTGGCAAACCTCATTCCTGTTTTCACAGCAGTCACAGCTTATCTTTTTCTACATGAAGCATTTGGCATATCCAAGATTGTTGGTGGTGTCATGGTATTATCCGGAGTGCTGCTGTTTGAATTTGGATGGTTCAAGAGGAGAATTAAAAATTAAAAAATAAAAATTAAGAATTGCAGAGTTCGGATGGTTTGGAAAGAAGCATGTTCAAAAAATTGACCGTTTTAGTAGGTAGAAAACTTAAGAACTAACCAGAAAATATTAATTAGGGGATATAACTGTGTTGAATTCTGTTTACCATTAGCTCTAAGCTACTGCCTACTTAACTCATACCATTTTTTACAATTGTCTTATCATCAGTTTGAATTTTCAGAAAACAAATGCTAGAAACTTCTCAACAAATCTTAAACAAAATTTATCCACATTTCTCCACATTACCTTACCCTGATGTCTCATATGTTTTTCATAAATGAACTAGGATACGATTACTATATCATTACGGTACAAATACGGTTTTTTACCGTAATGCTACCGTATTGCTACCGTAATGATACCGTAATGCTCTTATGTGGATTTGATTATTTTACAAGCACCATTTTCTTCGTAATTGTCTTATCCTTGGTGCTGATTCTTAAGAAATAAGCACCGCTTGCATTATCTGCTTCAGATTCAGAAGCATTCCACACATAATTCTGCGTTCCCTTATCCAGCATCCCTTCATGAATGTGTTTGATAATCTGACCTTTAATATTAAAGAGACTAATATCCACATTACCCTTTTCCGGATTATCAATTTGGATATTTACATCTTTCGCAAAGGGATTAGGATATACTGTACAGTTCAGGGATGTTATTGGAACAATAGGATCATCATTAGAAACATTTGAATGAATGTATTCCACATAATCATTATAAGTGTACCAGAATTTGAGGGATGCAGTTTGCCAATAAATACGTGGGAAATAAGTAATGCTAACAAAATCAACTGGGAAATCGAAATTATAGTCCTCATAAAATAAAATGTCGCTTTCACCTGTATCAAATTCAATAGTAGCGGATAAAGGAAAATCAGAATCGACATCCGAATAAGTAATATGTGAGTGAAATTCATTAGGATATTCAAGCCCATTCCATAAATAGTTATAAGTAAAATAATTTAGAACAGGCGGATGATTCTCGACAAATTGATACTGTTCGTTGGTAGGATAAATAATGGTATTCCTTGCCTGGTCAACAGTGACAAAGCCTTCCTGCTGTGTTACGGTTTGAGTCGTAGGAGTGATCTTAAAATACCCAAAGCTGTTGAACCAGATACTGAACAGATTGTCAGCCATCAGGTCAGCCCAATTGCATGAGAGGTATAATATACTTGTTCCTTCAGGATGGGAATATGTGATATCGCCAATCCGGGTGATATCTGCTAAACCTGTACCGTTTATTTTATACAGACCAGGGTTAATGACGCCTGCCTGGTCAATCGTATAGATTAAGGCAAAGGTAAGGGGTGTGGGAGAAGTATCCGCAGGAAATGTGATAATACCCATGTAGCAGTAGTTTGTATATCCTGAATTGACAGGATATGATTGGCTGCTATTTGACATTGCGATAAAGAGTTTGTCATCATTAAAAGAAACATTCCAATCCACTAAATCAAGACAGGCTGGAGTTGCATCACCAGTAAAATCCCAATTTCCTGCAGACATTTCATCCCAAGTAGGCTGGGTTCCTGCATACTTTACAGGAGCTACGTTATTTTGTTGGCGAAAGCCGATTTGAAATAGATCAGGGCTGTTCATATTTAAAGTGGCTTTACAACTTAGGGGACCTCCAAATGCACCAAATTCATGAAAATCTAGCATGTCTATGGTCTGGACTTCGTTATTTATACGATATTCAAGTGTTACACCAGTTGGTTCGCTACATCTGAGTTGAACTATGTACTGATTCGGTTCAGTTGCCAGATTTGAACTATGCCTGAAATTAGACCAGAATTTCGCAGCGTGGAGTGAAAAACATAAACAGGTTACAAATATAGCGAATAGAATACGTGTTTTCATAATACCCCTTCGTGTTAATACTCTGTAATTTTTAAATCTTAATTTTCCTGCCTTCATGTATTTTGATTTCAATATATCGGCACTCAATATCACCATTATAGACTATTACCTTCCTGCTTGGAGTCAAGCCAACGGATTTAACCAAATCCTTTTCCAGCAATATCCAGGCAGTTGAACCCCGGCATTTCTGCTTGAGGAAATCACCAAAAACGCCTAAGAGTCTTTTAACATTCTCCACTTCCGCTAACCTCACACCATAAGGAGGATTGCAGATGATCATTGCATTTTCAATGGGTTTCATTCTAAAGGCACCCTGGTTGAGAGTCACATTCCTGCCGAAAGGCAAGGCTGTCATATTAGCTTCAGATGCTTCAATAGCTTGAGGATCAATATCACTTCCAAAAATGAGATTATCAGGCAGAGGTCTGATTTGCTGCTGCAGTTCTTCCTGCAGCTTAACCCAGTCCTGAGAGTTATAATCAGGTAATAGTTGGAATCCCCACTTATGCTGCTTGACTGTAGGGGGGAGATGACATAGCATCATACCTGCTTCTGCTAAAATTGTCCCTGAACCGCAGAAAGGATCATAGAGAAGGACAGTTCCATCCCAGCCACTGATACGAACTAGCGCAGCAGCTAATGTTTCCTGTAAGGGAGCTTCCACACTTCGCAGGCGATATCCTCTTTTATGCAAAGGACCATGACCAACATCGAAGCTGATGCTGGCATCATTTTTAAATATCCAGAGGCTAATATCCACATCCGGATTCTCTCTATCCACGCTTGGACGTTTTCCAAACTTATCACGATAGTAGTCTGCAATCGCATCTTTCAGTTTCAAGGCTGCATATTGGGAATGGGTGATATTGCTATGAGCGACATTGGCAAAGATGGAGAATGTATGATCAATACCGAACAGTGTTTCCCACTTGATATTTTTATATGCATATTGATACAAGGCATCATCACCGAGGCATCGAAATTTAGCCAGGGGTGCTAATATCTTGCTGCACAGACGCGTCATCATAGTAATTTTCATCAAGGTTTTGGGATCTGCCGTAAAACTGAGAGCCCTATAGCTTTCGATTACTTGTCTAGCCCCTAATTCTGCAAGCTCCTTTGCACCTTCTGATTCTAATCCATGAGCAATTGTGGCTGTATATTGGTTATTTTTTTGATATTCAAACATAAGAATCTCCTGATTCCTATATGTGATAACTGTAGTAGTTTGTCAAATGGAATGAGGAATCTTACAGTTGACAGGCTAACAGCTAACAGGGGGAAGAAGCTTATAGCTTATAGCTAACAGCGAGGAAATCCCCCCTTGGGAAGGGTAATGAATCCCCCCTTGGGAAGGGGGGTAGGGGGGTCTATTTCTATTTCGGTCTCATTGAAAACAATATGCGATTTTCAACCAATCTGAAAACGGATTTTCGCTGCTGTGGATGAAATGTCGGTTTGAAGTCCATTTGCCCTTTTAGTCAGGTATTCATTGATAATCAATTAAGGGCAATTGAACTCCAAATCCTCAGCTTTCATATAAAGTCCAACCTCACTAACACCTAGCACCTAACCCCTAACCCCTTCTGCCTACTTCACCAGCACCATCTTCTTACTGATGTTCCTGCCATTGCTGCTGATCCTGGCAAAATAAACACCTGAAGCGATTGATTTTCCGTCCGTGTCCGTTCCGTTCCAGGATATATTGTGCAAGCCTGCTGAATAATTATCGTTTACCAGGCTTTTCACTTTCTGACCGCGGATATTATAGATATCCAGGGTCACGAGTCCGGCTTTCTGTAATTCAAAACTGATGGTCGTGTTCGGATTGAAGGGATTGGGATAATTGGACAAGGTCAGTATTGAAGCGGGAGTAATTACTTGGTCATTAACAGGAACGATGGCATTTAAATCCAGAATGTTTAATCCGTTGACATTACTGGCAGCATAAAGTATGTTATTGTCCACCCAAAAGCCCTTACTCAGGCAATTCCATGAATACCTGCCTTGGAGCACCGGATTCGCATTATCTGCAACGTTGTAGATATCGATCTCATTCCAACTTTCATCAGAGAGAAAGAGCCTGTTACCCTCGAGATAAGAAGCTCTGATGATACTGGTCTCATGCGGTTTAACTGTTTGAATAAGTGTTGGATTTGCAGGATTCGTCACATCGATGACCTGCAAGCCTGATCTTGTATCCGTCACGTAGGCAGTATTGCCTCTGATATGAACTGTCCTGGCATAATCCGGCGTATCATAGGAACCCAGAAGACTGGGGCTTTGAGGATTAGAAACATCCAGGATCAGTAAACCGCTGCTGCCGTCAGCCACATAAGCAATACCATTAATGACTTGAATATCCCAGGCATTGCCTGTTGTGTTGTAAGAACCCAGCAGTACTGGGTTATAGGAGTCTGAAACATCCACAATTATAATACCTGCTTCACTTTTTGCGAGGTATGCGATGTTATTTTCAATAAATATTGAAAGGGTTTTATATCCCTGGGTAGTTGAACTCAATAATTGAGGGCTTGCGGGATTGCTCACATCTATGATTTGCATACCATAGTTATCTGAAGCTAAGTATAGTGTGCTTCCAATAACACATGAAGTCCAGTTGCTGTTATAGTACTGGTTGATTTCACTATCCGGATTCAGTAGTTGAGGAATGTTTGGATTGGAAACATCGACTATATCCAGACCGGCACCCCAAGTTGACAGATAGGCGATACTATTGGATACAGTCACTGAAAAGGAAGACATATTACTTGAATACTGCCCGAGCAGATATGGATTCTGAATCTGCGAAAAATCGATGATCTGTACACCATTGAACAAATCGCAGAGATAGGCAGTATTTCCTTGAATTGCCAGGGATATTGCAAAATCAGGTGGTGCAAATGAACCGAGCTGCTGTGGGCTCTGAGGATTAGAGATATCTATAATCTGCAATCCTCCAGCCATGCTGGCAAGATAAACAACCGTATCATTTACTTCGAAAGCATCTGCATATTGACCATATTGAATTCCAAGCAGGTTCAGATTCTGATTATCAGTGACATCGATGATTAAAAGCCCCTGGTTGGAATCAATAATGTAAGCTTTCCCATAGATAACTTTGATTGCATGGTAAGCAATGAATTCAGGATCTTCGTCATTCACAAATGAACTAACAGATTGAGGATTCGATGGATTGGAAATGTTCCATATCAGTAGTCCGGCATCTCCATCTGCAACATAGGCAAGGTCATTTATAACGGCTATCCCGTATGCATTGCCGGCAGTGGCGAATGAACCCAAATATTGAAGGCTAAGGGGATTGGAGACATCTATGATGACGACGCCGGATTCATCATCAGCAACATAGGCAATTCCTTCTGCAATCGTAACAGAATGAGCAGTCCCAGGCGTATCATAGGAACTCAAGAACTGCGGCTCCCGGGGATTTGATACATCAAGGAGCAGCAGACCGGATTCATTATCTGCTATATAGGCAATATTGTTGACCACAGTTGTTGAACTAATCCGATCTGGTGTAAGGTAGGAACTAAGTAGTTGCGTGTTTTCAGGATTGGAAACATCATAAATCATCAGACCCGATGAATCTGTTGCCACAAAAGCTATGTTGTTTTCCAGTGTAATAGACCATATCGTATCGGAAACATGAACATCTCCAACCTTATGAATCGTGGCAAACAGAGGTAACACACACAAGATAGACAGGATAGATAACATGATTACTCTCATAACTCCTCCTGGATATTTTATATTGTTCTTGCTTATGATCTGAATTAATTAACTTAAAATCTAAGAGTTTGGTGTTCAAATGAAAGATAAGATTTTGGAGTTCAAATTTCCATCGAATCTACTACGATTTCTCAAGTAATAGGAAATTCGGACTTCAAAATCGCCCTTTCATTCTCGGTAGCGAAAATCCTTTTCAGGGAAGTTCAAAACCGCCCTTATATCCTCGGCAGCGAAAACTCGTTTTATTATCTTAAAGCATAAACAATCACAACGCCTAAATCGGGGGTTGAAGTCCACATCGCCTTTTACACGATAATCGAAAGGGAGTATTCGAAGGCGATTTGAACTCCAACGATTGCTACCTTTCAGAGTGTAACCCATTTTCAGTTAGGTTCATACTTAAATGCAAACAATATTCCAAATATTCGGATATCGTATAAAGAATATCTGTTCTGCCAATATTTATTTGATACCCAGTTGGTCGATAATAAACGCATACTGGTAGGCAATTTCTCTTGTAAAACCATACCTGCCAGAAGCACCGAGATGTCCTTCCATACTCATATGCAGAAGTTGAGTGTTGTTATCCGTTTTCAAGGCTCGAAGTTTAGCTGTCCATTTGAGACATTCCCAATAGTTGACCCGTGGATCATTCAAACCTTCGGCAATGAATAAAATAGGATATTTCTGACGTTTGACATTCTGGTAAGGGCAATAAGATAAAATGTAATCAGCATATGTCGGAACATTGGGATTTCCCCATTCCTCATATTCAGGAACAACCCCATATAAGTTTGGGTCGAACATAGTATTTAAAACATCAACAAAGGGAACTTCTGCCACAGCGATTTTGAAGAGTTCAGATTTCATATTGATTACTGCTCCGATGAGAAGACCACCAGCGCTGCCACCATCAATGACCATCTTATTCCTATTTGTGTATAATCGGTCTTCCAGATATTTAGCACAAGTATTGAAATCTGTGAATGTATTCTTCTTGTTTAGCATACGTCCGGCATCATGCCATTTCTGTCCGAACTCTCCACCACCCCGCACATGGGCATATGCATAAACAAATCCTCTATTTAATAAGGATAAGCGGTAAGATGAGAAATATGGGTCACTCGTATCACCATAAGAGCCATAAGCTTCCAGGTAACATGGGTTGTTGCCATTATTCGTAAATAAGTCTTTGCGATAAAGGATCGAGATTGGAATCTTACAACCATCTCTTGCTCTTGCATAGACTACAGTTGAAACATACTTTGCAGGCAGATAATCCTTACCTGCCTTGTCTTGTTTCAGCAAAGTGAATTCATGTGTTTTCATATGATAATCATAAACTGTGGAAGGAGTTGTAAAGGAAGAATAATAAAGACGCAGTATTTCGGTACTGAAGGTTGGTGCGTAACCAATCGAAATGGAATAGTTCTGCTCAGGGAAGGAAATATAATGGTCTGAATGATCATCCAGGGATCGAATCAAAATGCGTTGCACACCATTTACTCTCTCATCAGCCACGAGATAATTCTGAAAAGTCTGTACACCTGAAATCACGATAGAATCGGATGGTGTAAGTTCCACTACCAATGAATCCTGTTCCTGATGATTCCATTTCTTACTCAGAAGTTTATAGTTAATTGCGTTATTCTCATTAGTTAAGACATAAACATCATCATTATGAAAATATAAGTAATATTGTGTATCTGCCATTCTTTTTTTGAAGAGGGTGAAGCTTTCTTCCGGATGATCAGCGGAGAGATAATAACATTCACTAGTCGTGTGGCTTGAGGTGACTAAAACCACCTGCTTATCATCTTCACTCCTGCTAATGCCAATATTGAAGGCTTTATCCGGTTCTGTGTAAAGCAATGGGTCTTGTGCTGTATCTCCTAACGAATGACGATAAACTTTATCAGTACTTTCATTTTCAATATTCAGGAGAGTATAAAAGAAAGTTCTATTGTCATTTGCCCAGGCAAGTCCATCAATGGGATAGATTGAATCAGCTAAATATCGCCCTGTTTCCAGATCTTTAATGAATAATTTGTAGGTTTCATTTCCCTTTAAATCTACAGAAAAGGCAAGATAACGTCTATTCGGACTATATTCGAAAGTTCCTATCTGGTAGAATTCATGTCCCAACGCAAGCTTATTTACGTCGAGTATGATTTCCTCATGTGCATTCATACTGCCTTTTTTTCTACAGTAAAGAGGATATTGTTTCCCTTTTCTATCTCGAGAATAATAATAATAACCGTCCTTGAGATAAGGAACAGTCCTGTCTTCCTGGACAATTCGCTTGTTCATTTCCCTGAATAATGTCTTCTGAAGAGGTTTAGTATGTTGCATATAGGCATCTGTATAAGCATTTTCCTGTTCGATATAAGCAAGTACCTGCGGATTCTTTATATCCGGGTCCTTCATCCAATGATAATTATCGATGATTGTCTTACCATTGATGATAGTTTTTTCGGGAATAATAGGAGCTACAGGTGGTTTGAGTGACTTCACCGGAACAGGTTTAGCAGTGAGATTGATGGTTAGTAATGACAGCACCACGCTGATCATCATGAGCTTATATAATTGCATTTGGTTTTCTTCCTAATAGGTGAATAAGTCTTTTAATTGGTTTGTATCCATAGTTTTCAGTAGAGTTTGGCTTTCTTCAATAATCGCTTCAAAAAGCTCTCTCTTATTTTGTTGTAAAATCTGTATCTTCTCTTCCACGGAACCACGTGTAATGAGTTTGTATACTTGGACTTTTTTAGATTGTCCTATGCGGTGTGCACGGTCTATTGCCTGGTTCTCGGTTTGTGGATTCCACCAAGGGTCAACAAGAATAACAGTATCTGCTGCCGTTAGATTTAAACCGAATCCACCTGCTTTGAGGCTTATCAGGAAAACTCTGACATTGTTGTTATTATTGAAATTCTCCACGTGATGTTGTCTATTCTTTGTATCGCCGTCAAGATATTCAAAATTGATCTTACTCTTCACGAACAGCTCACGAATAATCTTCAACATCGTTACAAACTGGCTGAAGATCAGGATTTTTTTACCGCTTCCAAGCGCATCTTCCACTAATTCCATGAGAAGTTCTGTCTTTCCCGATAACTCAGAATCATGCTTGAGATTTGGTTCAACCAGGGCAGGATGATCGGTAATTTGGCGTAATCGTGTCAAAGCAGTCAGGATATGGATGTAATTCAATGGTGGAGAAGGTATTTCTGTGGTTACAGAAGGTACTGTGAAAAGACTGCGCCGCACTTCATCCAGTATTTGCAGATACATCTTTTCCTGGAGAATAGACATCTTTGCATAAACGATCTGTTCTTGTTTATCGGGTAATTCTAATAAAACTTCTTTTTTCTTTCTTCTGAGAATAAATGGAGAGACCATCATGCTGAGTTGTTCCCGAGCCTTGGCTTTATTGACGACCGGATCAGCATATTCTGTTTTGAATTTCTTGAGTGAGGGCAAGTATCCAGGCATTAGGAAGTCGAATATTGACCAGAGTTCTGTTAGATCATTTTCCATAGGCGTACCTGAAAGAGCGAGCTTATGATCTGCTTTCAATTTTTTTATGGCACGTGTACGCAAAGTGGAAACATTCTTTATATGCTGTACTTCATCGAGGATGATATAACCGAATTGTATCTTTTCCAGATCCTTCAGATCATTCTGGATAATGGAATAGGAAGCTATCAGGACATCCACATTCTGGTTTTTAAGAAGTTCCTCCCGCTCGGACTTACTACCTTCATAGATGAGGTAATGAATACTGCGATTGAATTTCTCAATTTCCAAAGCCCAATTGAAAAGTAAAGTTTTCGGGCAGATGACCAGGGATATCTTCTTTCCCTGTAAACCTGAAAGGATTGATATTGCCTGGATCGTTTTTCCAAGACCCATTTCATCTGCCAGGATTCCTCCTAAACGATAGTGCTCGAGCATTTTCATCCATAGGAAGCCTGCTTTCTGATAACTGCGCATAATGGGCTGAAGGAACAATGGCACTCGATCCGGTTGTTCAGTTTTACGGTTTAAAATCGAGTTATACATCTCATCGAAATATGTATCGCCTAATACTTTAATAGCAGGATTGGATTCATTTAGATGATATAGGAAAGGAACATAATAACTATGCAGACGATATACTTTTTCCTTAGCTAGTTCACTGCGGGAAAGGATGTTTTCCAATTGGTCGAAATTCTCTCTATTTGAGAAATAAACGATTCTTCCATCTTTTAGCTTAAGGAATTTCTGTTTGCTTTTAAAGAATTTTTTCAATTCTTCATGCGTAAAGCTGAAATCCTTATATTCATAGGTCACATCGTACGTGAACCAATCTATATCTTCTTCCTGCTGTGCCTTGATCTTTGCCTGCAATGGCACTCTGTAGATGAATTCACGACGTAGGTCTTCCGATATTTCAATATCCCAGTTCTCTTCTGTCAGTTCAAAGATGGCTTTTTTTAAAGCTTCAATATTCTGTTCACCACTGAAAACCAATGCAGATTCCGTTTCTAATCTATGGTACTGTGCTTCAGGTAGTTGATCCAGGAAGCGTTTCACTTCAAATGGAACTTCCGGTGGAATATAAAACCAGGCATAACGTTCACCAATCTCATAACGGACTAGTTCAGATCCATATCGTATGACTGATAATGGAATAGCAGTACTCTCGGGATAAGATAGATCACCATCCATCAGGATATCTTCACCTTCCTTGCGAAGCCTGAAACAGATGCGTGGTGGTTCATCATAGATTTCAGGAAGGTCGATCTGTTCATCAAAATCCAGGTAACAATGCTGTAAGGCAAGTTGCCTGGAGACAATGGCATAGTAATAGACAAGGTCTTTTCGCTTGAGTGGATAACCTTGAAGGAATATCTGTTCTGTAACTTCTACTTCAAAAGGCAGATCGACAGAAAATACTTCATTACGAATGAGCAAATAGGTTGCCTGATGAACGTAATAAGCGGATATTTCTTTATCAATGACCGGCTTTAACAGATAATTATAAGGATCGATCTGCTCAATGCGGAAATTAAGGTTTAGGTTTTCTTCACTAAATAAGAGCTTATCCCCTGTTTCCTTGATATAAATCTTAGGTTGCAGACTTGCTAAATGAGGGAAGAATTTTACAAAATCATGTTTATAGATCGTGAAGAACTGTCCTTTTCGACTGAAAGAGCATTTGTATTCAAAGAGCAATTTTAGCAGAGCCAGTTCATGATCACTGAAAGCCAGCATTTGTTCCCGTGCTTGACCAAGCTGGTTGCGATCCTCATCCTTCAATTCCTTATCCGCTATAATGATTGAAATCAGACGAATATCAATTCGGTTATATCCTTCGAAGAAAAAGCGTATTTTATTGGATTCCTGATCATAGATATCAGCAATAAGTATTCTGCTGCTTAGTAGAATCCGCTGCCAGAATTCATTATATTTCAGGATTCTTCCCCGATATACCTGTACTGTCTTTTCCTCGAATATTTCCGTTCCGAGATGATTATAAGCAAAATCGATGATAGTTAAATAATGGGCACATGCATCTTCATGAGGATGCAGGGAACAGGAGTGCTCAAGAATGTTTTCATGATTTGGATCATAGAGTATCTTAATTTGAGCTTGATTAAACAGCTTTTCTGTTGGTGTAACTTGAAAATTGAAAAGATAATTTCCATTTTCATCAAGACTCTTGCGAAATTCAATAAGTGATAGATCTAAAGGAATTACAGTTTTCTTAAAATACCATGTATTCGAATGTTCATGATATTCTTTTCTGAATAGTCTAGCCATATCCGTCCTTAGATAATTACATTAAAAAGAAATAAATCGGTTAAGATATGTGAGAGTTTGTTATTTTGTAAATCTTTTTATTAAATATTATTTCCAGGAAGGAGCTGAGAGCTGGCAGCTAACAGCTCCCTTCCAGAGTTCAATGCTGTTTTCTTGCAGATATATCATGCTTGATTTGTAATGGATTTTGTGCTTTCAGAGCATGAGCGTTGTTCCTGCCTGATTTGGTATTATTGACGGCAATGATCTTATAGAAGTTCTTAAAAATACTTGAAGTATCCAAGTATGAATTCGTCGATACCGTTGTTACATAAGTCCAGAGACTATCAGATGCATACGGATCCGCTGATTTATAGACATTGTATCCTGTGGCATCGGAAGCTGGATTCCAATCCAGTTGAACACCTGTTGGAACCACGGTCAGGAAAATACTGTCAGGTACGGAGGGAATGATCGGTGGTGCTAATCCAGGCAGACCTACATCATCCAAAGATAAAAAGTATGCATCCACTGATGAGCAATGGAACGCGAAAGATGCAGTCTGACCAGTGTATGGTGATAAATCTACTGAATAACCGGTATAGAGAACCGAATCAATGGTGAGATTTAACAACGGAGTCGCAGTGAAATCGACAGGTGTCTGACCTGTGGTTGACATGATAACTTGCATGGCTTCAGGATAATCGGCATCCATGCATTTTGCGTAGAATGACAAGATGTCACCATCTTGGATGTCATACCTTGGAGAAATCAACCAATCATTACAACCTGCAGAGTTCCAATACACACCTGCTGAATTGGTTCCAGAATGCGCTTCACCTGTGTAAATATCCCACGTAAAATCATCTGTATCCAAATTATATACAGACCAGCCGGCAGGAACTGCTTCCCAGGTTACAGCATTGATACCTGCATTAGAAACAACCTCTATAGTAAAATCTCCTCCATTAGAGGTGACTGATACTAATCCTGTAAATAGACCTTGCTCAATAGGTGTGTATGTAATCTCAATATCAATACTCCCGTTAGCACCTAGTGTTGTGAAAGTGGCTGGTCCTGAGAGCCCTTCAGAATAAGTAATCGTTCCAGTAGTATATGCTAAATCTGGAATATCTTGGATATTAAAGAAACCTGAAGAGCTGCCTCCAAGGGGTGTCACAGGCAGTATCATTTGGAATTTTGCAGGTTGAGGTACTCCATTAATCTGAATATCATCAAGACCTACACCAAAGGCACTATAGGATGCATCAGTAACGTAGCGCCAACGGATTTGAATGATTCCACTATAAGATTCCAAACCCACAAACTCCTGATGATAAGCAGTTTCAACTGAAGCTGCTGACAGAGAAGTTAATACTGTCCATGTAGTCCCACCATCTGTTGTGATTTCAACATAAGTAGTATCATGCGCTACAATCTTGCCAGTAGCCATATCATTGTTCTTCCACCACCAGCTCATATAGTTTAAATCTCCATTAATTTGAGGTGTTGTCAGAGTCTTAGTACCGGCAGGTGTATACGTAGCTCTTGCACCGTAAGTGCCTTCATGTGAACCTGTAGTTCTTGACCATTGATCTGCAACCCAGCCTGCTGGGGGGAATATGGAATCTTCAAATCCCTCAAAATATGGGAAGTCAGTGATTGTAGGATCATCCATTGTCGTGAACTGCCAAACTGAACAACTATCTGCATTACCGCCAGGATTGTAAGGAATAATCTGCCAGTAGTAATGAGTACTATACGCAAGGTCACCTATTTCAGGCGTATATGTTGTGACATTGCCCAGGTTTTGTTCAAACAGTAGGTTGGTTGGTGGATTGTTTGTACCCAAGGATATCTTATATCCTGATGGGGGACCATAGATAAGGTTAGGATGCCAGGCACAAGTAGGCATAAGACTAACATTTGTTGCTAGATCAAGCGGTGAATCAACGAATGCGGAGGGTGGTGGTGGTGGTGGTGGTGCCTCAACAACGTTGATCGTGTAATCTTCCGTTTCTCCCCAGCTATAAGTTCCGACTGGTAATGTGTTTAGTTCCGTACCACTTTCTTTCAGCACAACACGCAGACGTGTATCACCCAAAAGAACATCCCACGGAATTGAGATAAAACCGTTTACTTGCATATGTGTTGAAGAGGTTTGACCGGATAAAACCTGTTCATCAGGTAGATCGAAGGTTCCATTCTGGTTGAAGTCGATAAAGACTTTTCCCCAGCATGGGTAAAAATTATCTTCACTAATCTGATGAATTTGGGTAGGATAACTATGACCCTGCTGTACATGGATTGTAATCGCTGTGTAATCCGTGTATGTATTTTCGGATGCAGCATTAGGTATAGAATCAGGATGTACTGCCGGATTGGTGACATCAGCCATAAGGAACTGCCCGATATCATCATCGTATATACTCGTCGCATAGGATTCACTATAAACCCAGCCCGTGCCTGTGGTAAATCTCCAAGTTGAACTGCCTACGGCATCACCATAGGTATTCTTTGCCACAACTTTCCAGAGATACATCGTATTAGCAGTCATCGTTGGAGGTGTCCAGGTCAGAGGAGTGGTCACGTTGGCATTGGCTGTGCCCGGTAAGGTTTGACCGAAGTACACATCATAAGAGGTTGCTGTCGCAACAGCACCCCAGGTTACCGAGGCATTTCTGCCAACATTGGCTGCACTATCTGCTGGTGTATGTACAGTAACAACACCGGGAACACCAACTGTGTAGAAACTCCAGACAGGGCAACCGGTAGCATGACCGACCAAGTTGTAAGGAACAACTTTCCAGTAGTAATGTCCGTTCAGTGCAAGTCCTGCGGGCATATATTTGTTCACAAGACCGACATCAACACTATCCACCATATTTGTAGGAGGATTATTGGTTCCTAAATAGATCAGGTAACCGGTTGGATCAGGACCCGAAGAATCTTTGATCCAGCTAAGGCTATCTGTAAGAGCAATCGAAGTTGCCCCATTCGTAGGATGAGTTACATAAGCAGGCAGTGGAGCTGTAGGAATCTTTTCGACTCTCACATCATCCACGTATATATTGTTACCAAATTGACTCTTGACTTTCAGCATGACATATTTGCCATTACCGCCAGAACTGGTACCGAAAGGTACTACATACTGATGCCAGCCAGTGGTCGCTGTCGGTGCAAAAACACCGTCTCTCGGAACAAAAGTCAGTTTGGTTGCTGATGTTGTATCGGTAGGAGATGTTCCGTACCATACTGCGACGCCTTCATCTGAGAATTTAACAGTATTATAACTGCCGCTCAGATCGCGGTACATCCAGAAGGTAACACGATAATCATCACCAGGAACATTCATCGGTGGAGTTGACATCACTGCATGGTTTCCACCGGTAATACTATACGCATTATAGCGAGTCATTCCAACACCGCTATGAGGTGTACAGGCAGGATTAGTTGATGATGTTGTCTGATAATCCCAGGCTACTGTTGAAGGTGTAGCAATCACCGGGATTTGAGGATCAAGCGCAGAGATGGACTGATTTGTCCAGCCATAAGGTCCGGAATAGGCTCTGTTAACATCAAAGCTTTCCACTAATGGGAAAGTTGTGACTAACGGATTCGGACCGACCGTAAATGTCCATACACTTGGTGTTCCGCCTGTTACGCCAAAATCGTTCTTCGGAACGATCTTCCAGGTGTAGGCTTGACCGTAGGTCATGGTTGGAGGTGTCCAGCTCAAAGGAGTGGTCACCGTTGCATTGGCTGTACCTGGCATCGTGGTTCCGAAATACACATCATAGGCTGTGGCGTTCGTCACGGAAGACCAGGTAAGTGTTGCATTGTTCATCACCGGGTTGGCAGCATCAGCAGGATAAGGAGTCGTAGCAACTCCGGTTACTAATGAAGCTGTCGTGAATGACCAGGTTGCAGGGGTACTGCAATCACCAACAGCATTTTTAGGAACGATTTTCCAATAATAGGGAGTTCCTGCTGTTAGTGGTGAACCATAAGTATAGGTAGAATCTGCTCCATTGTTATAATTACTTACAAGTTCATTGGCAGCAGCAGATGTGCCGAGATTGAACCAGTAACCTGTCGGAGCTGCGCCTAAAGGACCTCTGTGCCAGGTAAAGGTTGGAGAAGGTCCGACCAGGGTTGCAGTAATAGCCGGGTATGGCGTCGATGCTGCATCCGGAGTCTGCGGGATCTTCTCAATAATTATATCATCAATATACTGGGATGAACCATATAAGCTCAAACCTTTGAAGAATATGTATCTGCCAGAACCGGCTCCAACTGGAAGCGCTTGAGTAATTTGCTCCCAGCCCGTGGTTGCATTATAGCAGACTGCTGTTGTAAGCAGAGTGGCACCAGACAGGGTTGGACTGCTGTTGATATAAACTTCAGTTTTTTCATTAAGGTAAGTAGGATAACCATTATAATGACGATACTGGAATTTAACTCTGCAGGCATCAGCCGGCAAAGTCAAACGCGGAGAAATTAAAACACCCTGTGTTCCTGTGGAAAATCCGCCTGAACCAAAATAGGCTGAGCGTGTACCACTAACATAATAAGATGTTGAAGGAGCCCATATACCGGTAGATGCTGTTGTAATATCGGTTTTATAGGTTGTCCAGCCAACAGGCATCGTGGCGGCGGCATCAAAGTTCTGGTTCACAGAAGCTGAACCGAGGTTCACTGTCTGGTCTGCCCAGGTTGTAAACGTAGGTGTCGATGGTATTCCAGTCGAAGGACCTAATGCGTTTCTTCCAACGACTTTCCAGGTATAAGCCTGGCTATATGACAATTCACCAGGATCCCAGTAAACATAACTGGCTCCGGCATTGGGAACTACGTTCGCATTCGGTGTACCGGGCATGGTTATACCGAAGTACACATCATAGGATGTTGCACCGGAAAGTACTGACCATTGCAGGATACCGATATTGCTGACATTGCTTGCGCCAGTCGCAGGTAAAAAACCTGTGACAACACCTGTCAGCACTGAAGCAATCGTAAATTTCCAGATCGGTGTATAGGGGGCAGTACCTGATCCATCATAAGGAACAGCAGCCCACCAATAAGCTGTCGAAGCAGCGAGGTTTGAGCCGGGAGTATAGGTATAAACAAGTCCAATATCAACGCCATTGGCATAGGTTGTCGGAAGCGTTGTACCCGAACCGTCAGTTCCTAAATATATCCTGTAGCCAGTGGGCGCATTGCCGTTACCGGCATTCCAAGTAAATGTAGGTCTGTAGCCAAGCCCTGTTGCCTGATGCATGGGAGCTGTAAATTCAGCTTGTGTGGGAGTGGCTAAGGAAGCTGTAAAAGATGTGAAATTAAGTCTGATATTCGGACGGGTGGACGTAGCCGTACCCGTTCCTGTGGGTATAGTATCAGCGCGTATGTACCAAGCTGAATTTGTTCCTGTAGTAACAGAGGCATAATATTGCGGATACGGGCTGTTGCCGCTGCCACCATAGTTACATTCCACCAGGACTTCCAAGTTGTTGGCATTATAATTGAAGTCTGCTGGCAAAGTCACATTTGCCCATGTTTGTAGAGTCAAACTGGCAATTGTACCAGTGTAAACAGCAGTCAAGCCGGTAGTCTTGGTTGCCCAAGTTTCTGCGACTTCTGCCGTAGCTGTGGTTGTTCTCATATAAACGACCACGGGAATATTGGCAGTTGCCTTCGTAAGGTTTGGCAGGAAGCCCACGGAGCTAATCATGCCATAGCCTCCAATTTCTGTTGCCGTATAAATTTGGGCGGAACGCATGTAGCCATAATAACTGCCCCAACCATCGTAGCTTGTGGCTGATCCACCGCCGATTAAGGTAACTGCAGCAAACGCCGTTGTTACGCCGAGTATCAGAACAATCAATAAAATCGTTCTCTTTTGTAGATTTCTCATATCCATCTCCTCATTTCTTGCTCTCATGAGAATTATCGAAAACTCTCAAACAGAACAAAGTTTTATGAACTCTTCAAATTCTTCAAAACAATCAGAAAATGTATTTAATATTACTAAACATATAAATGTCAGCGTAAAGTTATCTGTCAAACTATTTTTTACAATTAATTTTAGATTTCTCAACAAATCTTCCTCTTTCGTAGAGATGCCTGAATTGGGCTACCAATGGCTATCGTTTACGAAAGGAAATGGAGTAGTTAAATGCATCATAGTGATCCTTTCTTCATTCATACAGCGTTTCTAAAAACTACATTTGCTGCACTGGAGAATCGATATTAAAAGATACTCAACAATCTCTTACACGGCACTGAACCATCTCTCATATCCTGAGAGAATTTTATGTGTATCCTGAGGGAGTCTTTCATGTAGCTTGTAGGAGAAGAACAGTGAATCAAACTCTCCCCTACAAGATGCAATTTTATGTCGCAGTCCACAGGACGTTACTCTGTTAGCCCAGGAAGTCCTTCCTGGGTTTGAGAGGATTCACTACGGTTTGAGTCCGTCAGGACGGCACTGACTTATACCGGAGCAATCAACTGATTCATAACGTGGAGTAGGATTCCGATCCTACTAAACGCGAGACTATAGATAATAAACAGTTCAATGCACAATGTTTTTCATAACCATCCACATTAATTTTAACAAAAGCTACGAGTTCAGTAGGATCGGAATCCTACTCCACGGTTCAATATGAATTTCACAATTGTACCATAACTTTGTAAGCTGTTATGTTATTGGGATTGCATCCCAATGACTCTGCAGACTCCTGATGTTACATACTTCAGGAGAAAACAAGATACAATCTTATGCAATAGTCCGAAGGACGTTACTCTGCTAGCCCAGGAAGTCCTTCCTGGGTAATGGGTATACAGTTGGGAATGTAGGGGGCCGCGTCAGCAGACCCGCTTTGGTTCTGAGTCCGGTCGGAAGGCACAAATGAGAACAATAAACCGAGTATCATAGTTTGGGCACTGTTTTAATTAAGTATCTTTACTAATTATGGGATGAGTACAACCAATAAAATATGTACACCCAAGTGGATAAGTAACTTCTACTTTTTATTCATATGCCTTTTCAAGCATTTTTCTAACAACCGAATTGTTGGTGGGGAGATTATCTAACCTCCAATTAATGTTAAAATGAATTTCATCATAACTCCTTTTGTGTTTGAAGATGCCCTCACTATGATCTATTGTAAATATCTATTGAACTAACCCTACATACATTATCGAAGGGTTCAAATTATAACAGGATTCTAAATTCAAATGAACATAAGTATTTTCTTTACAATATCCTAACTGCATATTAAAAACGTATTTATACTCATTATAACTGAGCTCACAACCACAAAAGAATAGGCATTGATAGATACAGTAGAAAAAAAACTGCATATTGCTTGACACGTTTTCATCTTTCATTTATTAGTCTCCCTATATGAATAAGAATCAAACTACTCAAACAACAACACTCAGCGAGATCGCTGAAATCCGAATCGGATACCAGTCAAGGTCTGCCATTGAATCAGATCAGGCTGGTTCATATTACCTGGTGCAAGGGAAAGATATCCAATCCAACCTGATCATTGACTGGGATAGCGTGGGCAGGTTCAGTCCGGGTGACAATCCATTAAAGGCTCTTATTGAAAAGGATGATATTCTGTTTTTAGCAAGGGGTAATTACAATATTGCCGTTCACGTCAAAGATCATATACCAAAAGCTGTGGCTGGTGGTTCTTTATTTATCTTACGTTTGAAGAGTGACAGCGTACTACCAGGCTTTGTTGCCTGGTGGCTGAATTCTGATAAGATAAAAGTCCTCATGATCAATCAGCGTTCCGGTACGAGTATTCCGTTTATCAGCAAAGCCATGTTGACAGATTTGGTTATAGCGATACCTGATTTGGCTACACAGCAAAGAATAGTCACAATTGATGCCTTGCTGAAGAAAGAAATCGAGTTGAATGCAAAGCTCATCGAAGAAAAACAGAAATTGATCAATAACATATGTAACCAGGTTTTAAACAGTTAGGAGTTTTTATGCCAATACAAGTAACACCAGAAGAAATTAAAAAGACAGTTTGGGATGCCTGTGGAACTTTCAGAGGTTCTGTCGATCCATCCAATTACAAGAATTATATTCTGACCATGCTGTTCATCAAATACATGAGTGACCTTTGGAAAGACAGACGAGCAGAATACGCAGATCGCTATGAAGGTGATATTGAACGTATTGAACGTGCCCTGAAGCGTGAAAGGTTTATCGTTCCTGCTGAAACCGAGTTTGACTATCTCTATTCCAAACGAAATGAATCCAATATCGGTGAGATTATTAACACAGCTCTTCATAGCCTGGAAGATGAAAATAAGTCCAAACTGGAAAATGTCTTTGGGAATGTGGATTTTAATAGTGAATCAGCTTTGGGTGAACCTAAAGAGAAGAACCGCAGACTTAAAAATTTGCTGGAAGATTTTTATAATCCCAAATTGGATTTCCGCATTTCGCATATCGGTAATCGTGATGTAATTGGTGATGTCTATGAATTCCTGATTGGTAAATTCGCTGCAGATGCTGGTCAGAAAGCAGGTGAGTTCTACACTCCCCCCGAAGTTTCGGAACTGCTGGCAAGACTGGTCAATGCAAGAAAAGGTGATAAGATATGTGACCCGGCATGTGGTTCCGGTTCTTTATTGATCAAGGTAGCTCAAAGAATCGAAGGCAATAATTTCTTCCTCGCTGGACAGGAATCGAATGGCTCCACCTGGTCATTATGCCGCATGAATATGTTCCTGCATGAAATGGACAATGCCCGGATTGAATGGTGTGATACGATCAATAACCCGAAATTATTGGAAAATGATGAACTGATGAGATTTGATATCGTAGTTGCCAATCCGCCTTTCTCTTTGGAAAAGTGGGGACATGAGGAAGCTGCTCATGACAGATTCAATCGCTTCTATCGGGGTATCCCACCGAAAAGCAGGGGTGATTATGCCTTCATTTCTCACATGGTGTCTATTGCCATGGAAGGAAAAGGCAAGGTTGGTGTCATTGTTCCACACGGTGTCTTATTTCGGGGTGGAACAGAAGGCATTATTCGCAAGAGATTCATAGAGGAAAATATACTGGAAGCAGTTATCGGTTTGCCTGAAAAGTTGTTTTATGGTACCGGCATACCTGCTGCTATCCTGCTGTTCAACAAGGGAAGAAAGCCTTGGGATAAGTCAGATTCACCTAAAGATGATCATATTCTATTTATCGATGCAAGCCGTGATTTTGATGGAACTAAGAAGCAAAACAAACTCCGAGAAGAAGATATTGAGAAGATAATCCGTACTTTCATTTCATTTGAAAAAATACCCAAATACTCACATTTGGCAACTCTCGACGAAATCAAGGAAGCAGATTATAATCTGAATATCCCTCTCTATGTGGATACCTATGAGGAAGAGGAAGAGATCGATATCAGGGAAGTACAAACCGAAATTAAGCGTATTGAAAATGAACTGGAAACCACTAGGGAAAAAATCAACAAATATTTGAAAGAATTGGGGCTGGATAATGAACAATAATACTGTTGTCCCTAATTCCAATCTGCTGTTATTTCAAACAGAAGATGGCGCCACCAGGATTGAAGTGAAGTTCGAAGATGAGAATGTTTGGCTAAACCAAAAAGGATTGGCGGAGTTGTTTCAAACCACACCGCAAAACATAACTCTCCACATCAGAAACATTTATACTGATAGAGAATTGCCCATTGAGGCAACTTGTAAGGAATACTTACAAGTTCAAAATGAGGGTGGCAGAAATGTAAGTCGTTCCATGTCCTATTATAATCTGGAAATGATACTGGCGATTGGCTATAGGGTTCGTTCACTGCGTGGTACACAATTCAGAAGATGGGCAACGGAACATTTGCGTGAATTCCTCGTTAAGGGTTTTGTGATGGATGATAAGCGTCTCAAGGAAGAAAGGAATCTTGGATCTGATTATTTTGAAGAGTTATTGGAACGTATCCGGGATATCAGGGCATCCGAGAAGAGATTCTATCGTAAAATTACTGATATTTACAGTCTCTCTATTGACTATGATCCCAATTCAGAGACGGCAAAAGAGTTTTTCCAGACAGTTCAGAATAAACTGCATTGGGCTATCACAGGTCATACTGCTGCGGAACTGATAGCGGAAAGGTCGAATGCTGAACAGCCTAATATGGGACTCACTGCTTGGAAAGAGAGTAAAATCAGGAAGAACGACGTGACTGTGGCTAAAAACTACCTGACTGAAGAAGAATTGAAAAGCCTGAATCGAATTGTCACCATGTACCTTGATTATGCAGAAGACCAGGCAGAACGGCAATCCCCTATGTATATGAAGGATTGGAAAGAAAAACTGGATGCCTTCCTCCGTTTCAATGGTCGTGAAGTGCTGGATAATGCGGGAAAAGTCTCTGCTGAGATAGCCCATTCTCTTGCTCTTCATGAACTTGATAAATACAAAGCCAATCGGATTCAGGAAGATAATGCCAAACCTGATCCTCAATTTGACCAAGCTGTGAAGGATCTGAAGTGAGCAAGGTGAATATAAATAGACCCAGTTACAAGCATACTAAAATTGGATGGATACCAGAAGAGTGGTATGTTGAAGATTTGGGACAATTTATTAAATTGTCGAGTGGTGAAACGAGACCAGCATACTACAATGAGTATGACTTAGGTGAAGATCATTTCCCAATATATGGGGGTAATGGGATTATTGGATATACGCATTTATATAATTCTGATTCTGAAACAATAATCATTGGAAGAGTTGGTGAAAAGTGCGGATGCGTTTATAGAGTTTCAGGTAAAGTATTTATTACGGATAATGCCCTATATATTAAACAATGGCTAAAAGAAATCAATCCTGATTTTGTAGCATTGTTTTTATTAGATTTTAATGTCTCTAGGCTTAGAAGTAAAGGTGGTCAGCCACTAGTATCACAACAACCTATTTACAAAATTAAACTCGTTATTCCTCCATTACCAGAACAACAGAACATTGCTGCCATTATTTCGGCTTGGGATAGGGCAATAGAACAAACCACAAGATTAATTGAAGCAAAGAAAAAACAGAAAAAAGGATTGATGCAGCAGTTACTGACTGGGAAGATGAGATTTCGGCAGTTTGGGAAGCCTGTTGGTCATATTGGTGAAGTGCCGGAAGGATGGAGAAGATACCATATCATTGATATAGCGAACGAAGTAATGACCAGAAATAAAACTTCTGAGATTCTTCCCTTTTTATCATGCTCCAAATACAAAGGATTTGTCAATTCAGATGATTATTTTAGTAAACAGACATACAGTAAAAATTCTTCAAATTATAAGGTAATTAAGAAAGGACAGTTCGGTTTCCCCACAAATCACGTTGAAGAAGGTTCAATTGGTTATTTAGAACATCAGGAAAAAGGACTTCTAAGTCCTATTTATGTAGTTTTCAAAGTTGACCATGATAAGGTCGATGGGAAGTATCTCTATTGTCTGCTGAAATCTGATCTGTTTAAACATATCTTTGGTAAAATGACAAATGCCTCTGTTAATAGGAGAGGTAGCTTAAGATGGAACGGTTTCTCCAGAATAGCAGTTTCTTTACCCAACTTACAAGAACAACAGATGATCTCAAAACTAAATAACTTACTGGATTCAGAAATTGAAATATTGATTCATAACCTGAATCAGATGAAGAATCAGAAACAATATCTGCTAGATAAGTTGCTAACAGGTGAAATTAGAGTAAACTTCTTTGAATATAGGTTGTAGCTACTAAAGATGAAAATATGGATTTTAAGTCAACAGTAGCAGAATCAAACTCTCCCTTAATCCCTCCCTTTATCCAAAGGGAGGGAAACCAGACAGGATGCGCTTTACCCATTCCTCTCTTTGGATAAAGAGAGGTGGCACTTTAGTGTTGGAGAGTTTGAAAAGCTGAATATGAACATTATATCGGTTTTGAAGTCCATTTGCCCTTGTAGTCTAATATTCAATGATAGTCAGTTTGGGCAATTGAACTCCAAAATCCTTAACTTTGATTAAGGAGCATGAATGCCAAGATTAGATGAAGATTCTGTTTCCACCGTTCCAGCTTTGTTATTACTGCAAAATATTGGTTATGAGCTATTAACAGAAGATGAGGCATTCAAGCTACGAGGTAATCGGCTGAACAATGTCATCCTGGATGGCATCCTTATCCCATGGTTGAGGGAACATAATCATATTGAGTATAAAGGTCAGAAGATTCCTTTTACGGAAGGGAATATTGTGAATGCAGCCAATGCCCTGAAAGAACTTCCTTTTGATGGTTTGATCCGGACGAATGAACGCATCTATGACCTTCTCTGCCTTGGGAAAAGCATGCAGCAGACAGTTAATAATGATCTGAACAGTTTTGACATCAAATACATCGATTGGGAAAATCCTGCTAACAATGTATATCACGTTACTACTCAATATGAAGTTGAACGGACTGCTTCCAATGCTACGAGAATACCGGATATCGTTCTCTTTGTGAATGGCATTCCCTTTGTCATCATCGAATGTAAATCACCCCATATAAAAGATCCGATAAAAGAGGCAATCTCACAGCATATTCGCAATCAAAAAGAGGAAGAAATACCTAAGTTATTCCTCTATTCCCAGCTTCTATTGTCACTTTCCAAGAATGAAGCGAAGTATGCTACAACAGGCACTTCGATGAAGTATTGGGCAGTTTGGAAAGAAGAGACACCGGGTTTTGAGCAGGAAGTTGCGGCAAAAACTAATGTATCTCTTTCCGGTGCGCAATTAGATGATTTCTTTAGAAAATGCGATGTCGTGTCAGACAACCATGAAGCTTATATCAATAGGAAAACTACAGGGCAGGACAGGATTCTTTATGCTTTATGCAGACCCGAAAGATTGATGGAACTCGTCTATCGTAACATCCTGTTTGATGCAGGAGAAAAGAAGATAGCCCGTTACCAGCAGTACTTCTGTATACAGAAAATCATGTCCCGGATTCATACGAATAACGCAGAAGGTCATCGCCAGGGTGGGGTTGTCTGGCATACCCAGGGAAGCGGTAAATCCCTCACGATGGTGATGCTGGCAAAAGCTATCGCCTTAGATAAGGAAATCGCGGAAAGCAGGATCGTGCTGGTAACTGATCGTATAGATCTGGACGACCAGATTTGGGGAACTTTTAAGGATTGCGGGAAAGAAGTTGTGAAAGCAGAAAGCGGCACCCATCTCTCCAAATTATTAACAACAAAAAAAGATAGTATCATTACTACCGTAATCAATAAATTCGACGCTGCCTTAGGGAGACATGCCGTCAGGAATGAAGACCCGAATATCTTCGTACTGGTGGATGAAGGACATAGAAGCCAATATGGGACGATCAATGTCAGTATGAGAAGGGTCTTGCCCAATGCCTGCTATATCGGTTTTACCGGAACACCGATCATGAAAAAGGAAATGAACACTATCCAGAAGTTTGGTGGATTGATCGATACTTATACCATAGACAAAGCGGTGCAGGATAAAGCTGTTGTACCCTTGCTGTATGAAGGCAGGCATGTTTCGCAAACCCTCAATGAAGAGCCAATCGATAGCTGGTTTGAACGTATTACAACCGGATTAAGTGATTCACAGAAGACAGATTTAAAACGTAAGTTCGCAACCACAGATCAACTCAACAAAGCAGAGCAGAAAGTCATGCGGATTGCCTGGGATATTAGCGAGCATTTCAAAAAGAATTGGCAGGGAACAGGCTTTAAAGCGCAATTAGTAGCACAGGATAAAGCGACAGCACTGCTTTATAAGAGATATCTCGATGAATTTGGGATGGTCAATTCTGAAGTACTGATTTCCGGTCCTGATGATCGTGAAGGTGAAGATGATATCTATAAGGAAAACAAAGAAGAAGTGATTCGTTTCTGGAAAGTCATGATGCAGAAGTATGGCAATGAAAAAAACTACAATAAAATACTCATCAGTGCTTTTAAATCTTCTGATAATCCTGAAATCATCATCGTTGTCGATAAGCTACTCACAGGCTTTGATGCCCCGAGGAATACCGTTCTGTACTTAACAAGGAAACTCAAGGATCACACACTATTACAGGCGATCGCCCGTGTGAACAGGTTATTCGATGGGAAGGATTTTGGATTCATACTCGATTATCGGGGTGTGTTGGAAAACCTGAACCAAGCATTAGACCTGTATTCTGAACTATCAGATTTTGATCAGGCTGATTTGGAGAATACCTGGATTGATATTGAAAAGGAAATAGCGACCATCGGACAAAAGCATTCTGAGTTGTTGTCGATATTCAATGAAGTTCAGAATAAGTCTGATGAAGAGCAATATGAGCTATTGCTTGCAGATAAGCAGGTTCGAGATAATTTCTATGAAAAACTCTCTGCTTTTGCGAAAGTATTTTCCATTGCCATTGCCAGCGTCCAGTTCATGGAACATACAGATACGAAATTAATAGATCGGTACAAATCAGATTTACTCTTCTTTATGAAACTGCGACGCTCTGTGAGCCAGAGATATGCTGATACCGTTGATTTCGGTGAGTACGAAACGAAAATCCAGAAGCTGATCAATATGTATGTAGGAACAGGAGGGTTGGTTCAAATAACCGAACAAGTGAATATCTTTGATAAAGATGCCTTTAAATTGGAAGTGGACAGTCTTCATAATGTGGGAGCCAAAGCTGACGCCATTGCGCACAGGACGGCGAAGACGATATCTGAACATTATGAAGAAGATCCTGTTTATTATAGGAAATTCTCTGAAATGCTGAAACAGGCTATTGATGAGTATCATCATCAGCGCATCCAGGACTCTGAATATCTGCAGAGAGTTCAGGGAATCATGGATAAGATCATCACCAGGAGCGGGGATAATATTCCTATCCGTCTGCAGTCAGAGGATACTGCCAAAGCATATTATGGCGTGTTGAAGGATGTATTGGATAAAAATGAAAGCTCAGAAGAAAAACTAGCGGAGTTGGCAATCACGATAGATGGGATAATCAAATCTGAAAAAATCGTGAATTGGTCGCACAACAATGACGTTCAGAATAAAATGAAAAACCGCTTGGAAGACGAGATATTCAAGTTCAGGAAGCAAAATGATTTGGTAATTACTTTCGATGAGATAGATGAAATTATGGAACAATGTATCAAAATAGCTAAAGTAAGGATTCCATAGATGTCGGAAGATAGCAAAGTAATTGATGATTATCATTTGAATCTATTTTATAACGGACAAAAGTATGATATATTCTTTTTTCTCGAGGACAACCGAAAGCGAATAACGTATAAAGTTACTCCTTCTAAACAAATTCATATTACCTGTCCAATTGGTATTAAACAAGAAAGATTTGGTTCACTGATTGAAAAAAAGAAAAAGTGGATTGTTAAACAATTAGATTTTTTCGAAGAAATGATCATGCAACCAGTGACCAGGCAATATATTAGTGGTGAAACCTATTTATATTTAGGAAGGCAATATCGTTTAAAGGTTATCGAGGGTGAGAAATCAAGCATCAAATTGATTGGTCAATTCCTTGTGATTGAGATGAGGAATGTGCATGATCTAGAATTAGCTGAAAAGTTGATGAATAGATGGTATAAAGACCATGCAATAGAATACATTCAACGAAGAATTGAGATACATAGTAAGTATTTTGAAGAACGTTATCCATGTAAAATTGAATATAGGTACAGGTATTTACGCAAATCATGGGGTAAATGCTCGCAAAAGGGTGTTATCGTATTTAATGTGGATCTGATTAAAGCACCGGTACATTGCATCGATTATATCATTGTACATGAATTATGCCATCTCATTTGTTGGAATCATGATCGTAAGTTTTGGGGCTTGGTATCCAGGATATTGCCCGATTGGGAAGCACGGAAGAAGAGATTGGAGAAGGTGCAGATATAGTGGCGTCCTACGGACTCACGAGAAGTTCGAAGTGCGAAGTTCGATGTACGAAGTAGCGGAGAATAGCGAGAGCAGAACATTCACCCAGAAATGAATTTCTGGGCTAGCAGAGTTTCGTCCTTCGGACTGGATAGAAGATAGTAAGATCGGAATCTTACTCCACGAAGAGAAGATAGCAGGAAAGGTATCTTGCGCAACATGAATAGCTCCCGATGCTGCTAGATCAGAGAAAAATCAATTATTACAAACTGATACTCTAAACTGCAAGAAGTGATAGATAAATATATTACTTAATTGATATATTCGATATGAAGATAGGCATGAATTGCAAAAGATTTAAACAACCACCGATTATTAATGTTGGAAAACTTATAATTCTACATCTGCAATTTGTCCAGCGTTGTTTTTGTGGTATTATCTGCAGAAATCTTGTCACAATTTGTAGTTTGGTTTGTCACATGATAGTTCTTCTCTGAATTCGTACGTTGCAATTTTCTTCTTGACAGGTTTTACTATTTCAGAATTTATCGAATCAAATAAATAAAAAGGACGGTAAAACTTCATGAAGAATATGATACTTGCTCTTCAGACCCTTACCCGTGAAGGTTTTATCCACGGAAATAGGGAAAATCCGTCCATGGACAGCGTTTGATTTAAAAAAGATAGAATTTCAAAGCCACGGACGGAAAAAATACAGGTTCGTGGCTTTTTTTATTGAGCCGCGGATCGATGGGATACGCGGTTTTTTTGTGGAAAAATGAAATTGGAACGAAAGAGACCCCCCTACCCCCCTTCTCAAGGGGGGATAAGTCAAAGCCTTCTCAAGGGGGGATAAGTCAAAGCCTTCTCAAAGGGGGATAAGTCAAAGCCTTCTCAAAGGGGGATAAGTCAAAGCCTTCTCAAAGGGGGATAAGTCAAAGCCTTCTCAAGGGGGGATAAGTCAAAGCCTTCTCAAGGGGGGATAAGTCAAAGCCTTCTCAAGGGGGGATAAGTCAAAGCCTTCTCAAGGGGGGATAAGTCAAAGCCTTCTCAAGGGGGGATAAGTCAAAGCCTTCTCAAAGGGGGATAAGTCAAAGCCTTCTCAAAGGGGGATAAGTCAAAGCCTTCTCAAAGGGGGATAAGTCAGAAGCCTTCTCAAGGGAGGATAAGTCAAAGCCTTCTCAAGGGGTAGGGGCAATAGCTACGCTTCCTAAATCCCCCCTTGAGAAGGGGGGTAGGGGGGTCGAAACGGGATTAGAAAAAATAGGAGATTATTAAAATGCAACGCTTGAAATTGTTATGGGATTTGTTAAAAGGAAGCAGGACATTATACGTGCTTGCCATTGTATCGGTTGGAATGGCAACATTATTTTCATTTATGTCACCGCTTGTTTTGCGGACGACGATAGATTCAGTATTAGGGAAAAAGGCGATTGATCTGCCTTTGTGGTTTGTCCATTTGATTCATGGAGAGGCTGGAATCAACTATGTTGCGCATAATCTGTGGGTTGCAGGTGTGCTGTTATTCATGATAGCAGGTTTCGCCAGCATATTCCAGTATTTAAAAGGCAGATGGTCTGCCCAGGCTTCAGAAAGATTTGCCAGGATATTACGAGATAGATTGTATGATCATCTTCAGCGCTTACCATTCTCCTATCATGCCAAGGCTGAAACCGGAGATTTGGTTCAACGCTGTACTTCTGATGTAGACACAATCCGCAGATTTCTCTCTATTCAATTGGTGGAAGTTGGACGTGCTATCATCATGCTAATCCTGGTAATTCCCATCATGCTGTATCTGAATGTGAAGATGACGATTATGTCTATGGCAATTATACCTGTGATATTTGCTTATGCTGTCATCTTTTTCATCAAGGTGAAAGCAGCCTTTAAAATAGCCGATGAAGCAGAAGGTGCGCTTACAACAGTATTACAGGAAGCTCTAAGTGGTATTCGTGTCGTAAGAGCATTTGCCCGCCAGAAATATGAGTTAGCCAAGTTTGAGCAGAAGAATGAAGATATGCGTAATAAGATATACTGGCTGATTCGTCTTCTTGCCTGGTACTGGTCAGTATCCGATTTCCTCTGTATGCTCCAGATAGGTATTGTATTGTTGATCGGTTCATATTATGCCATGGGCGGTGAGATTACACTGGGTACTTTAATTGTATTCATGACATATGAAGGTTCCATGCTATGGCCTATCAGGCAGATGGGACGTGTTTTGACCGATATGGGAAAAGCACTTGTATCACTGACACGTGTGAATGAGATCTTAAGTGAACCGATTGAAATTGTGGAAGGCACAACAGAGCTATCAGATGATTATCAGTTTAAGGGTGAAATTGAATTCAGAAAACTTAGTTTTGGATACTCTGATGAACATCTGATTTTGAAGGATGTGGATTTTCACGCAGAACCGGGACAGACAATTGCCATTCTCGGTGCAACGGGTTCAGGAAAATCAACGCTGGTGAATTTGATCCCGAGACTGTATGATTACCATTATGGTTCAATATTGTTGGATGGACATGAACTGAACACTATAGACCGGAAGTTGCTGAGAAAGCAAGTCGGAATTGTATTGCAAGAACCATATCTGTATTCGAAGACATTGAAGCAGAATATCAGCCTGGCTAATCATTTAGCAGCGGATGAGGATATATTTGAAGCAGCACGTGTGGCATCGGTTCATGATGTGATTCTTGCCTTTGAACAAGGCTATGAAACGGCAGTTGGTGAGAAAGGCGTGACGTTATCAGGTGGACAGAAGCAGCGAGTCGCCATAGCACGTGCAATTCTGCAGGATGTTTCCATCCTGATATTTGATGATTCATTAAGTGCTGTGGATACGGAAACAGATCGTCATATCCAGAATGCTCTGAAAACAAGAAAAGGGAAAGCGACTACATTCATCATCTCCCATCGATTGACGACATTATCCCAAGCGGATAAGATTCTTGTGCTGGAAAAGGGGACAATCGTTGAATCTGGAACGCATGAGGAATTGATTGAACATGCCGGCGTATATCAAAGAATCTGGAATTTGCAGAATAATCTGGATGAAGAAATTGAATTGGGTATCCAATTAACAGAAAAGAAAGTCACTGCAGTTGCTGCTGCTGCTGATTTCGCAGTATAAGGTTTTGGAGTTTACATGAAAGCTAAGAGTTTGGAGTTCAGATTTCCTTCGAATCTACTACGACTTCTCAAGTAATAGGAAATTCGGACTTCAAAATCGACCTTTCATCATCGGTAGCGAAAACCCGTTTTCAATTAAGTTCAAAACCGACATTTCATGTCAAGTAGTGAAAACCTACTTTCATGAGAAATTGAGATTAAACGTTGTAGGATTCAGCAGGAACAGCGTCCTGCTCTACATAGATACTAAAGGAGAAATCCATGTCTACCACTGTTTTTAAAGAAAAAGAATATTCAAAGCGCTTTGATTTATCTTTATGGGTGAAAGTACTCAAACAAACAAAGCCATACAGAAAGGAAATGATCTTTCTTTCACTCGTCATGGGAATGGTAGCAGCCGTAGATGCTCTTTTTCCACAAATGACCAAGATAGCGATCGATCATTTCGTAACGCCCAGGCACTTTAGAGGATTGTTGACCTATACCTTGCAATACTTGGGGCTTATACTAGTCCAGGTAGTGAACATCTGGCTGTTGATCGCTGTGGCGGGAAAAGTCGAGACCAGTATTAATTATACTTTAAGGAAGAAAGGATATGAGCGCTTGCAGGCACTGTCTTTCTCCTACTATGATGTAACACCAGTTGGGTGGTTGATCAGCAGGATGACATCTGATATAGGACGATTAGGTGACTTGATTGCCTGGGGTATTGTTGATTTTGCCTGGGGTGTTTTCATGATGATATTCGTGATGGGTTTCATGTTTTCGATGAACTGGAAACTGGCGCTGCTTGTCATCAGTATGATTCCTCTACTAGTTTGGGTCAGCAGCAAATTCCAAATATCCATATTAAAAAGCTATAGGGAAGTGAGAAAGACGAATTCACAGATCACCGGTTCCTTTAATGAAGGAATTATGGGAGCTAAGACAACGAAGACCTTGGTTCGTGAAGATGAGAATCTGCATGAATTTAAAAGTCTAACATCGACGATGTACCATTCTTCGGTTAGAGCCGCAGTCCTTTCTTCCCTATACTTCCCAATTGTGCTATTGATCGGCACCCTGGGAGGCGCATTAGTCCTCTGGGTTGGCGGGTACCAGGTCGGGGCTCAAATCATCACTTATGGTACTTTGGTTGCCTTTATGGCTTATGCTAGCCAGTTCTTTGAACCGATATCCAATATGGCGAGGATATTCGCAGAAATGCAAAATGCCCAGGCAGCGGCAGAGCGTATATTTTCCATGATGGAAACCGAGCCGGATATTATGGATGGAGATGATATTATTACAGATGAATCCATACTATCCAAACCCATGAAAGGAGAAATTGAATTCAAGAATGTCAGTTTCCAATATAAGGAAGGGGAGAAAGTACTTGAGAATTTCAATCTGCATCTGAAACCAGGTCAGAAGATTGCCTTGGTTGGTGAGACCGGCTCAGGCAAGAGCACGATTGTTAACCTGATCTGTCGTTTTTATCAACCTACTGAAGGTCAGATATTGATTGATGGCATAGATTATACTAAGTTACCGCTTCATTGGCTTCAATCGAAGCTGGGGTATGTATTACAGAATCCTCATCTGTTCAGTGGTAGCATTCGGGACAATATCCGTTATGGCAGGTTGGATGCTACGGATGTGGAGATCGAGCATGTATGCAGATTAGTGAATGCTCATGAGTTCATCATAGAATTTGAGAAAGGTTATGAGCATGAAGTGGGTGAAGGAGGAAACTTATTATCCACAGGGCAAAAACAGCTAATCTCATTTGCACGGGCATTATTGGCAAACCCGGCGTTATTTATCCTTGATGAAGCCACTTCTTCTGTAGACACAGAGACGGAAGTTTTGATTCAGAAAGCCATTGATAAAGTCCTGGAAGGAAGAACGAGTTTCATTATTGCTCATCGGTTATCGACAATACGTTCTGCAGACAGGATATTGGTAATTCAGGATGGTAAAATAATAGAAGATGGTAGTCACCAAACCTTGATACACCAGCGAGGGCATTACTATCGACTGTACACGAATCAATTCCTGGAAGAGAAGGAATTGGAAATATTGGCTTCGTAAAGTAAACTAAAAACTTGGAGTTCAAATCGCCTTCGCTTGCTTATGTTTGTATCGAATGTAAAGGCGATTCGGACTTTCAAGTTTTTATATCTACACTGTGAATGTCGGGCGGTAGCTCCGCTTTTACGCGGTTATAGCATAGGACTCCGATGGCTTCGAAATACATACATACGAAAGTATGTGCTACAAAAAAAAGGGCGAGTTTGCACTCGCCCTTCATATATATAGCTTGGAATTCTTACTTAGGTAAGGACTCCAAGGCTTTTTTCAAATCAGGAGTAATTGAAGAACGATCATCTCTTTTCCATCTATCATCAATCTTAGTACGGATTGGTGAATTCTTTTTAATGTAATTCACAATACCATCACGCAAGTTTGTCTGATAATTCGTGATTTGATCTTCAGGTACAGAAGTTAAAAAAGTAAGTCCAGCATTTCCCTGCATCAGGAAATCGGTTGTTGCAACTTTATACATTTTGTTTGGATCCCAAGGCTTACCATTGATGAGCAGTTTTGTGACACGATCCATATCCGGACGCTGTTTATTATAAACAACATTAGCACCGGAAACAAGCAGACCATGACGTCCTCCAGCAACACGTAATTCGATGATCTTTTTCAGGAAAGCACCGTTACACATGAAGGAAACGATTTGATTATCGAAAGGCATCACATCGAAAACCTGGCGATAAGTGACTGGTCCAACAGGAATCTGACCACGTACACCACCAAGATTGAGGAATGCAAAATCAGCACCAACTTCTTCTCTGGTTGCATCTGTACACATATTACCGATTAGACTCTGAGCATCCACGTTTTCCTTGGAAAGGAAAACAGAGGCTTCTCCAACAACTTCATCCATTCCCTTTTCTGCTATTGCCTGCTCAGCTTTGATGTTTTTGGAAATTTCCTCATCCGGAAGAAATTCATCATCAAACAAAGTTACAAGCACTCCTTCACGAACAGCAGGTAATTCATAACCTTCAATCTTTTTTGTCTTTGGATCGATATTCAGTGTGATGATACCGAGGTTGCTGCCATAGGCATAACCTGTCATAACAAGTGTATGAGTGATGGGGTCTGACCAAGGTTTGGCAAAACCCTTATGCATATGTCCACCGAAGAAGATATCGATACCGGGTACTTCATGAGCTATTTCCTGTGCATCATAACCCCAGTAGCGTTCTAAGTTCTTACTCGAACCATCAGCATTATAACGGCTTTGATAGGCAGGTTCGGGATCATAAGGAAGCCCCATATGACCAACGACAATGATCAAATCAGCACCTTCAGCTTTTACGATGGGAATATACTTATTCAAAGCTTCTTTTTCATCAGTAAATTCCAAACCTCTGATATTATCAGGAAAACTCATTTTCGCAATATCAGTTGTACACAAACCAATAACACCTATCTTTAAACCTATTTTTTGAATAATGACATAAGGGCGTATGTATGGTGGTATTTCTTGTGTAGCTGGATTAATCAGGTTGGAACAAAGAATAGGAAATTTAGCCGTCGAGATAGCATCAATTAGTGCTTGCTCACCAGTATCATAATCATGGTTACCAAGTGCTAAAGCATCATATCCGATAGCATTGTAATAATTGATAATCGCTTTACCCTTGGTCACTGTACCGATTGGATGTCCCTGGAAGAAGTCCCCTGCATCAAGCAGCAAAGTTGCTTCTTTTGGACCTGACAAGGCACGATAATCTTTGATTACCGTTGCGGCAGTACCGCCGCCACCCAACATAGGCGGGAAATCGGGATTGATGAATGTTGCAGGTGTACGATCAATACCACCATGTACATCATTCGTAAAAAGTATGTCCAGCTTCAGACTTTCAGCGCATAGCAATGATGATGATAGGCTGATCAGCAGAACAAGTGGCAGGAAATTTATCCATTTCATAATGTATCCTTATTATTCAGTGCTTTTCTCATGGAAAGCTCTAACATTACCAAGTGTATGTAATAGAAGCTAGAACCTTAACGAAAGTTTCACGTATAGCATCCGGATTTTCCCAACCACGATCAGCCAAGGTAATTGGATGCGATGAATTCATCCAAACCAGATAAGCTGCTGATCCCGGATTATATAGTTTATCATTGTAATAAGTATCCTGGAAAAGATCTAATGCTTCATAAGTGCGGAATGAATATGAGACGGCAAAGTCAAAATATACTTTGTTACTGATCGAATATCCTGTACCTGCACTGAAAGAAGGTGTGATGATCTTATTCGCATACACCGTGTAGTCATCTGAGATAGTCTGGAAAGTAGTTTCCGTACTAAAACCAGCACGGAGTGGGAATCTACCGGTAATACCATGTTCGATACCTACGGAATAATTGAGCACATTATGATCAAAATGTTCATCAGTTTCATACCAGTTCACTATTTCTACTTCTGCATTGAAATTCGTTCTCAGGATATTTCGAGGGGTATAACTAAGTCCCATTCTAAAGGAAGAAGGCATAGTATAGCCTTGTAAAGCTAAACTATCTTCATAAGTTTTGGCTACTTGCACTGGAATATCGTTTTCACCATAAATATCCTTGAAACTATCAAATTTGCTCGTTACAGAAAGTTCGGATTTACTTGTGTATCTGAAACCTAAGGTGAAACGTTCTGTCCATTGACCCAACCAGCCAAACTGTAACTGACTACCATTAAAGTTCCTAGAGATACTCTTTGTATAATCCGGTAACAGATTATGACCTGGATTAGCGATGTTGGAGGTACTCGCAATAACTGTTCGGATAGCCCAATCCGACCAGCGGATCTTTGTTTCCTGTTCATTATTACCAGTCAAAGAAGCATACTTGAAGCCAAATGACATCTTACTCATATCAGATTCAATCATATAAGCAAAATTGATACCTGTGGAATTCATCTTTCCCTTGTTCGTGATGAAGTTTTTAGCAATGATTTCCGGGTAAGTGTCATTATCGCTGTTACGATTATTACGAACTTCTTCGCGGTATTTAGAGCTAAAATCGACAATCGGCATGACTTCCAAACCAAGTGCACAAGTACCACTTCCAAAATGCGTCGTCGTCATAACGGTACCTGCATAATCGTCAAATCCATGTGTGTTGGAAGCATATACAGCATCAGCAATATAGTTATCAAATGAATTATAGAAAGGTAAACTGCGGGTTTCTTCCAACTGTGTTGAACCTAGAGATAATTCAGCCGCAAATTTGGCATTCAGCATCGCAGCAACAGCAGGATTGAGATTTGCATTCATGGGTCTTGCTCCAATCGTCATACCCGTATTTCCCATTGCCATGGAACGCGCATCAAAGGATAAGATTCGGTTACCGAAGGCACTGTCGGTGAGTGAATAAGAAAAAAGAGAAAAGGCTGCTAAGAGCAGGCTCAGACAGAATAAATATCTTTTATTCATGGGTCCTCCCAAATGTATTAGAATTTCCAGTCAATTTGAAGTCTAATTGAGTTTTCAACACGTTCCACACGTTGGAAGTAATTATTCTGGTTGTCAGGGTAGGCTATATTATACTGTCTGACAAACTCTTCCAGTGTTTGGTATTCTTTGTATTTATATTTAAAGCTGATAAACACGTTATGAGCTAATTGATCTTGGATCGTAAACCAGTATTTCATCCCTTTTTGACCCATGAAATCGATTTCGATATCTTCCCAGTCCCAGTGTGATATGCCATGACCGTTCCAATATAAAACGGAACCGTCAACCGATAAATTATCGTTGAAATTGTGGGAGTAATTCACAGCCACAAAATCACCTGTCATTTGGGTTGAACCATTTGCCTGATTGTTGGCAACAGGTACAGCGGGGTATGTGATCGATAGATAGGGTGGTCCCCATACGGTGTTATAACGATATTCAAATGACATATAGTCACGTGAAGTCAAGAAAGTTGCTACGCTGGCAGTATATTCGTCTGTTTTGGAAACAGCACGGTCTGCACTTTCATCATAGCGATTGATTTGTTTCTTATATTTTGCTCGGAAACTGATCTGATAGACTGGGCGATAATCAAGGTCACCTTGGAAGCGAACGCTTTTGCGATGATCTGAAAGACGTTCCCAAATATCTACATAGGTCTTTCCTAGAGTGAAATAACTGTTGAAACGATAACGCGTTTCAAAGTACAAACCTCTTTCCGCCTGGGCTTGAGCATTGTTATAAACCATATCACCAATGAGAGGATTCGTCATGGTATAATTGTATTTTTCCACAACAGTATCCGTTAATTTTTGATGTTCCGAAAAAGCTCTGCTGTAGGGATTATCGAAATTCAAATCATAATTACGATACAAGCTTAAAAGATACAAATTATCGAATTGAGTGTATGAACTCAGAACAACAGCTTTTGGATCATCTCCCAGTATGGTATCTTTTCCATTCACTGATAATTCAGCATATTCACCCTGGAAAGAAGTGTTCTTGATAACGCTCATCCAGTCAAAACCTACTACACGACGATAATCCCGATCGTAATTGCCATTCTTAGTACTATATAAATTACTGAGTTCCGAATCAGGAGTCTTCCAGTATTTATAGTTATAAGAATCACGAATCAGGAGTTGCTTCAAATCAGCATCTTTCGGGATTACAAAATCAGTGTTATCATATACGGAAGTATAAGTGGTAAAACCGAAATTCGTTCCAACAAAAGGACTGAGAGTAAGATGTCCACCAGTGACAGTTTCGGTCAGGAAATTTTCACGTGGTGCAAGATTGATATATGGAACAGCCCAAGGATATACATTCGGATAGGTAGTATGATCAATGACAGAAAGCTCATGATCAAAATAATTCTCAGCTTCGGTTAATTCATCATTATCAAAACCGTGTGTTGAAGTGACATAGCTTAAAACCTGGTAAGTTCCATCATCATTTTTCAAAGGATGCGAGTGATGAGTTCCATCAGCCCACACTGAATCAGCCATATAAACGATAGCATCTTTTTTATCACGTGAGTAGAAGAAAGATGCATCCATCCAAGTTTTCCGTAATTCCAAGGCGAGTCCCTTCATCGAATATTCCTGGGTACGTGATAAATCAGGGGTGATACCAAGAATACGTTTCGTAAATCCATAACCGGTATTACGTGATGTATAATAGTCTGTATTATCTAAAATCAGACCTTCTCCATAAGTAACACGGTAATTACCGAAATATTGTTTGATCCCAGTGGCTCCAAAAAAATCAACTGTGTTCTCATAACCAGCATAGAATTTTCCATTATCCAGTAATTCCTGTCCACCTGTTTTGAAGATGTCTTCATTCCCTGATGGTGAGTCATAGAGGATACCTGCTTTGATATTGTTGCCATAACGAATTCTGACCTTATTCAAAACAGATGGAGCATAACTATCCATGTGTAAAAATCCCCAATAGCTGTTATTCTTATGGTTAATAGCAGCGACAACAGCATCCGGTAGGGGAGTGCTAGAAGCGACCATACCATATGTTGGACGTAAAATCGCCTGTTTGTACATAGCCATAGGGTCATCTTCCAATGGAGTGCTCTGGTATTTGAGTTGATAATCCACGAAAATTCTGTCTTTGATGGGTGGTTCTTTGTAATACACATAGTTTTTCATATTCGAATACCCATAAAATGAAAGACCCGGAGAATTCTTTAAATCTCTTTGATCAATCAGAGTATCACCCTGTGCGCGACGCTTCATAACGGCATACGCATCAACAGGAGAGACATTGGGCAAACTCAGGTAGTCGTTAAAGAACATACCATTTGCATTTTGAGGGGTCATTAAAAAATCTTCCCAAACATCAGACATACCTTCTTGCGATCCTTCGTTTGCATCCATCCGCTGTAAGAGATAACCGATTTGTGCTCTGCGTATTACAGAATCATCAGTTTCCACATAATGTGTTAGGATGATCAAAGGGCGAAGTTTTTCTAATGTAGGTTGATCAACAGAAGATACCTTACGTAAATCGTAGATGTCTTCGAAATAGGCAACGTATTGCCTGTAATCATAAATATCCTTGGCTTGTTGTTCTGTTATTGGTAGAGTTCTTAACTCTGCAAAAGTCGCTGAATTCAAATCAACTTTTACTGCAAATAACGGAATCGCTAACATGCACAAGAAAAGGAATAGGAATTTTTTCATCATCGTGATTCCTTTTTTTAGTAGTTCTCTCAAGTTGCACAAACAAACTTGCCCTTCTTTTATTGTAAAGCTTTTTATCTCTAAACTTCATCAAATTATTTACTTGCCAAGAAACGGATGAATTTTGCATACATATTAGTACTTCAAATAAGCATAGAGAGGAAATTATGATTAATGAGAACTTTGTCCCTTATTTGGAAAATGCATTTAAAGAATTCTGGGATTTACCGGCATTTACGGATTATGGTAAAGAGACATACACTTATGCTGAAGCTGCCCGTAAAGTGAGTTGGCTTCACAAAGCTTATGCCCAAGCAGGTTTGCAGAAAGGAGACAAAATTACTTTGTCAGGGAAAAACAGTCGGAATTGGGCAATCGTATATTTGGCAACTGTTACTTATGGTGCTGTAGTTGTACCAATCCTGGCAAATTTCAGCCCGGAAGATATCCAGCATATTATGAATCATTCTGAATCAAAATTCGCTTTTTTAGCGAAAGAAATTTATGATAGTATTGATGAAACAACACTACTCCACATGGATTGTATAGTAAATCTGAACGATATGACGATACTTTATAATACGAAGAGTAGTATATCCTCAGAAAAATTGTACAAATTACACCAGGAATCTCAACAGTCAATTCGAAGTAGAGAAGACTTTCGCTTGATTTGTAAGACAGACAATAGCGATTTAGCTGCTATTATCTATACCTCCGGAACGACAGGCTTTTCAAAAGGAGTCATGCTACCACATAATTCACTCATGGCAAATGTGATTGTTGCACGAGAAAATCTCCTTTTCGAAGTCAATGCAAAAGTGATCTCTTTTCTACCATTAGCTCATGCTTATGCTTGTTCATTCGATCTTCTCTATCCGTTTACTCGGGGTAACCATATCCATTTCATGGACAAAACACCATCCCCTAAGGTTCTATTGCAAGCGATGCAGGAAATTCAACCTTATGTAGTATTAGCTGTTCCTTTAATTTTAGAAAAAATATACAAAAAGACCATTCTTCCAGTATTGGAAAAAGGAACTATCAAATTTGCTCGAAACATACCAGTTTTGAAGGATGTGCTGAGGAAAAAATTCCATGATAAGCTGATCACTGCCTTTGGTGGAAAACTAAGGGAATTTGTAGTTGGTGGCGCTGCACTAAATCCGGAAGTAGAAAATTTCCTCAAGGATATCAAGTTTCCTTTTACAATTGGGTATGGAATGACCGAATGCGGTCCCCTTATTTCTTATGAGAGATGGCATTTACATCGTTTATATTCATCGGGGAAAGTAGTTGAATTTTTGAAAGTAACGATTGATTCACCTGATCCAGTCAATATTCCTGGTGAAATTCTGATTGCCGGTGAGCAAGTTATGTATGGATATTTTAAGAATTCTGAGGCAACTAAGGAAGTCCTGGATGATAATAAACGCCTTCATACTGGTGATATTGGTACACTTGATACCGATAATTTTGTCTATATTAAGGGAAGATCTAAAAATATGATTCTTGGTCCTTCTGGGGAAAACATCTATCCAGAAGAAATTGAACAGAAGATGAATAATCTTCCTTATATTGCTGAAACATTAGTTGTTCATCGATCAGGGAAACTGGTGGCTTTAGTCTATCCTGATTATGAACTGCTTGATCAAGATAAAATGCACGAAGCTGAGATTGTGAAATTGATGGAAGAAAACCGGAAGAAAGTGAATTTTTCTGTTTCTGATTTCGCCAAAATCAACCAAATCAACATAGTCTCTGAACCGTTTCAAAAAACACCTACCCAGAAAATTAAAAGATATCTCTATCACTAAGATATTCTTTACGGAGGATTTATGTTCATGAAAAAGGTATTAACTTTTTGCGCTCTTGTAATTACCATCTCTTTATGTGCAACCGAACCAATAAAAGGTTCAGTTGGTCTTGGATTAGGTATTCCTTATGGATTTATGGGTATGAATATGGATTATTATCTGAATCAATATGCTGCTCTCACTGCAGGTGTTGGATCGACTAATATTGCCGGAATTGGATTCAGTGTCGGTACTAAATATTATTTTGTAGATGATACAAAGAGTTTTCGTCCAAGACTGACAGCCATGGCTGGAATTAATGGTGCATTGAAAAAAGAGATATTTGATAATGAAGTCACTGGTTCAAGCGAAGATTTAATCAAAGAAACTTTTCCAGGAGTATCGTTAGGTTTGGGAGCTTTAATAACTTGGGGTGAAAATAAACAGCAAGGGCTTGATTTTGATGTTTTTTATATCTGTTCAAGTGGTATCTATGATAGAATATCAAATCTTAGAGACCATGGTTATGATATAAAAAAACCTGGGAGAATTAGCATTTCCTTTGGATATAGATATCAGTTTTAAGGACTGGATTTTTTCCTTAAATCTTCTCTATCCAGATAATTTGGATCACTAAGAATAATCGATAGGGAACGGGTTGATCGAAATTCCTTGAGAATAATATTCAAAGCTGAAGTTATGGGTACGGCAATGATCATACCTATAGGACCCCAAATCCAAGCCCAAAATACCAGGGAAATGATGATAATGATTGGTGATAGATTGAGGCTATCACCAAGTATCTTTGGTTCAGCTAAGCTACCAATTAAAGTATGGCCAATGGTCAGGGCACTCGCTATAGCTAGGACATGCCAATTCATTCCATACTGGAGCAGAGCGATTAGTGTTGGTAATATAATTGCAATGCCAGGTCCAACTGTCGGAATAAATACTAATACGATAGTTAGAAAACCCATTACTAGTGGAAAATCAATTCCTAAAAGCAACATTAAAAATGTTTCCAGAAGACCTGCTGCGAGGCAGATCAATGTTTTATTTACAATGTAGCGAATGACCTGATTTTCGATTTTAAACAACATTCTATGTGTCGTTTCACTATCTTGACGACTTACCATTTGGTATATTCTTTCTGCAAATCGATTATGATCTGCAACAATGAAGATGACAAAAAAGAGCATGAGTGTGATATACATGATTAGGTTAAAGGCATTTTTCATGAAAGCCCTGAATAGATCATTCACTGATCCTTGGGTTAACCACTTCAGGTAACTGAGTTGCGGATGCATATAGTTGCGGATCTCAGCGCTCGATATTCCTAATGTATTACCCAGGCTGATAGCCATATCCATGATTCTGGTTTCATAATTTGGGATTTGCTGCACTAGATTATTAAATCCCTCATAGATCATAAAAATTACGAGACTTATCATAGTTAAAAGTATTATAGTTACAATCAAGGTTATTAGGGCATTTGGCACTCTTTTATCACGTAGGAAACGTGCCAAAGGTGCAATTAAAAAAGTAAATAGCACAGCAAAGAATAAAGGAATAAATATCTCTTTGAGTGTTTTTAAACAGATTACCAACACTGCAAGGGAAATGAACATGAGACAATTCCTGATCCAATGTGAGTCTTTCATCGTAAATCCTCTTTTTCTGAATTCCTTGCCTGTTTAAAATTCCCCTTAAAACACAAGATGATCTATATCAAATAAATGATCAATGATGTCTGTTGGCAAGATAGCGGGTGTACCTTTATATTTTGCCAGGTTTTCTGCTGTTTTGCCCAATATCCATGCGGCTGCCGGAGCTGCCTTGTGTATCGGTAGATGTTGACTGATAAAGGAAGTTACAATACCTGCCAGAACATCACCACTTCCACCGGTAGCAAGACCATCATTACCGGTGATCATGAAATCCATATGCTCCATATCAGCATAGATAGTTGTTGAAGATTTTAGCAGAACATGCGTACCCCAAGTATTAACAAATTTTGCCAGATGACCAATCACATCACGTTCGAGTTCTTCGATAGAAAGACCTACTAAACGGGAAAATTCACCTATGTGCGGAGTTAGAAGTATCGGTCTTCCCTTGAGCTTGAACAACAAGGAGGAATCAGAAGCTAAGGCATTTAATCCATCGGCATCTATAATCATGGGTTTCGACCAGTATTTCAGTAAATACTCAGCGAGTTCCTGGATATTTTGCCCTTTACCAATACCTGGTCCAACAAGTAAAACATCAAAAGGTTCGAGTTTTTCTAAGAGTTGATCATGTTCATATTTACCCTCTTCGTCTTGTGGTATTGTCTGGGACATAAGTTCCATGACTTTTCCGGCAAAGATATTTTCCATTCCTTGTGGATAAAACAGCGTTACTAAACCAGCTCCAGCCCTTAAACAAGCTTTTGATGACATCAAGGCAGCACCTGAAAATCCTGGAGAACCGGCGATCACAGCAATTCTACCGTAAGAACCTTTATGATTTAATCGGTTACGAATTGGAAAAGAGACTGTATCTTCTGTAACTAGATTCGCTGATTTCACGTTTTTGTAAAACTTTTCAGGGATACCAATATCAATGACTTTTGTGGTTCCGCATCGCATCATCCCTGCATTAAGTAAATGCCCGTATTTCAAAGCTGCAAGAGTTAACGTGTAATGAGCTTGAATACATAATCGGGAATTTCCGGTAAAACCATTCAGACCGGTTGGCATATCTATGGAAACAACTAATTTAGCTTCAGAATTAATGTCTTTTACTACTTGCGAAATGAAGGCGTCTAATTCACCTTTAAATCCAGTTCCAAAAATGGCATCAATGACCAGGGCGTAGCGTTCAAGATTGACTTTATTTTCTTTCCAACTTTCAAGGTCAGAAGATTCGGATATAGGAATCTCCAGTTTTCTACAAAGAGCATAATTATTTTGCGTTTCTTCAGACATCTGTCCAGGGTTACCTATCATGATGATTTGAACAGGATAATTCCAATGAGCAAGCCATCTTGCGATCACCAATCCATCACCGCCGTTATTACCGGAACCACAGATACACAAAACATTAGCAGGTTCAGGAAGGATTTCTCTTCTTAAGAATTCTGCGCAGCCTAAACCGGCATTTTCCATCAGGATACGTGATGGGATACCTAATTCCTCAATTGTACGTTGATCTAATTGTTTCATTGTTTCGGGAGCGACGATTTTCACGGTTCCTCCTTCAAAGTAAATTCAAATGTCGTACCTTCACCTATTGTACTTTCAACAACACGAATCTTTCCGTGGTGATAATCTTCAATAATTCTTTTTGCTAAACTTAAGCCCAAACCCCAACCGCGACTCTTGGTAGTCACTCCGGGTTCAAATATCTTATGGAACATTGATTTTGGCATTCCCTTACCTTCATCCTTGATCTGCACAGTGATAATCTGATTCCTGTAAGTTGCCGTGATAATAATATTTCCGCCTTTCTGAGTCATGGCATCGATGCAATTTTTGATGATATTCTCCAAAGTCCATTTGATTAGATCCGGCTCGATTTTAACAATATTTTCCTGGATCTTGGAGATGTAATGAATTTGAATCTTGGAACCTAAATGAGGTAAACGCTCGTCAAAATAGGATACTGTTTCCTCGATTAACAAGTTGAGGTTGTAAGGTACGAGTTGAATCGAAGACCCAACTTTTCCAAAACGAAAAGCTATGTTCTTGAGATGATCAACATCCGCTGACATATGATCCAGTAATGTACTGGTCTCAGGGAAATTATTCGTACCAGAAAGCTTCATCTTCAGGAAATCAATCCAGCCAACCAGCGAAGTGATGGGTGTACCGAACTGATGAGCTGTTTCTTTTGCCAAGCTCACCCATAAGGCATCTTTTTCGGTTTTCTTCAAAAGCAATAGACCATATACACCAAAAGTGATAAAAGCAATCACCAGGAGAAGTTCAATAATTGTCATATACCTGATTTGCTGTAATGACTTGGAGGCTGTAAAATACACAAAACCGAGGTTATCTTCCTGGCTCTGTAAAGGGATTTCATACATCCCCATTTCCTTGATATTCAGCAATTGTCTTTGAAGTTTTGATAGTTGAGAATAAGTGAGATTTTCTTCAATTCCAATATTTCGCCAGTATAATGGGATTCGGTTCATATCTGTAACAATGATGGGATAATCGATCTGCTTAATAAAATCCTGGAATGTAACAGGCTGTTGATAATACACATAATTGATAATTTTACCTTTGTATTTCACAGGTATCTCACTCATCATATGAATAAAATGGAATAACTTCCGCTGTTGCTGAAAATTCAAATCATCAAAACGGATATTCTCGTCGATATTTACATTTTTCCAATAAGTTGGTTTCCGTTTATTGTCAGTTAGGATGACAGGATACGTGATCTTCTGAATAAATTCATCCCGGATATATCCGGCGATTTTAATTTCATAATTATCTTCAGGGACAAAAGTAAGGTAAGTAGCAAAAAGTTCAGGGACCAGAGTTGAATTAATTTCAGCATTTTTCAAATAGCTGTCAGTATAGGCAATATATTTTGCAAAGATTTTCGGAACTAATTGAGCATCATTTTTGGCATTCTGAATCAGAACATTTGTATAAATAATGAATACTCCCATGAGCATAAGAGAACCTAAAATAAAATACAAACGAATCAGATCATTTCGATTCATACTTTTTTACCTGGTTCCAAATCTCATCCATTTGATCAAGAGTGGAATCATAGATATTTTCCCCTTGCTTTGAATAATGCTCTTCTATACTCTTAAATCTGCGTTCAAATTTCCTGGTGGTTTGGTTGATAGCACTTTCTGCATCGATATGAAGCTTTCGTGACAAATTAACAAGAGTGAAGAGCATATCACCAATTTCCTCACTAATATGTTCCTGGTTATTTTCATCTAATGCTTCTAATAATTCATTTCTTTCTTCATCTAATTTCTCCAGGACAGGGTGAATATCCTGCCAGTCAAAGCCTGTCGAAGCAGCCTTTTCCTGGGTTCGCTGAGCTTTGATCAATCCTGGCATGGATTGAGGAATTCCATCCAAAACGGATGTACGATGATGTCTCTTCTCATGATGTTTAATCTTTTCCCAGTTTTGTTTTACAGTGTCTGCATCTGAAATACTCTCATTTCCAAAAATATGGGGATGCCTGCGGACTAGTTTTTGATTAATTCCCTGGAGAACTTCATCCATAGAAAAAGCATTATTTTCCTGTGCCAGACGAACCTGCATAACAATATGAAGCAACAAATCTCCCAATTCTTCACATAGGGAGTGATAATCATCTGTTTCAATGACTTCTACAGCTTCATAAAGTTCTTCGATCATGTTCGGGATCAAAGAACGGGAAGTCTGCTTCAAATCCCAGGGACAACCATTTTCCGGATCCCTGAGAATGGCTACGATTTCTATTAATCGATCAAATTCGTTCATAAATTATTCCTTTCTCTATCCTATAAAACATACATGAAAATTAAAAAAAAACAGGCAAGGGAAATTTAGAGCATTGATTTAGAAATTTACAGACCTGTGGGAATATCCCAATTATTTTGTTTGAAAAGAGGGTAGATGAACATTGCTGGATAAATTCTTGGGTCTATCTCAAAATATATCTTAAATAACCGTGCAAGGAAGGTGCAAATAAAATCATGTAGGGATCATCTAGGGATCATCTAGGGATCATCTAGGGATCATCTAGACTTTGATAGTTTATCCTTGATTTATGATTGCTTTTTGTATATTTTCTCTTTTCTTGGTTTTATAGGAAGGAAGAAAGACAGGGAAATCTCTATCAGTATAGTAGGTATTTACCTTAGATTTATCTAAGCTTATAACAGAGATTTAAGTGTTTCTTAAAGCATGATAAATATGAGCATACTAAAAAATATCATAAATGATTCACATATGCAAGGAAAATCATTGACATAATAAAAACAGGAATTGTATTATGACTCTTACCTTTTTGGCAATTAGGGGAAACGATAGAGAGGCAATTAGATTGTAAAATCTGATTTCCTAAACAAGGAATCGTAAGTTATTTTTTTAGTTCACTTAGGTGGAAGGAGTGATTAGCTCAGATGATTCGTATTGATTTCAGATGCGTTTCTTTCCAAATAAAGGATAAACAGATATCTGGAAAGAGTGATAGATTAACCAAAAACAAAGTAACCTATTTAAAAACCATTTAACAAGGAGACAGGATGAAAAAAAGTGTATTATTCGTATTCGTTATGTTGCTTCTTACTTGTTTAACCTGGGCAAAACCAATTTCTTTAAACCAGGCAAAACAGGTTGCAAACAACATCATGATGGAACGGGGGAGTTTCATCAAATCAACAATTACAGATAACATTGTAGAAAGAGACAACACGGGACAACCTCTGATTTATATTTTCAACTTCAAGCCAGCAAGCTTTGTCATGGTTTCTGCTGAAGATAATGTTGTTCCATTACTAGGTTTTTGTTTGGACCAAACCTATAGTAATAGCAATCATCCAATTCAATTTGATGATATGATGGCTAGTTTTCGTGGTCAGATCCAATACGCTCGTTTACACAGACTTAACTCAACTACCGAGATTAATAATGATTGGGCGCGGTTGAGTGTATCCACGAATAATTTTATACCGAACCATAATCGTGACCGTGATGTAACTCCTATCCTTCAATCGACTTGGGGACAGGAAAGTTATTATAATGCCTATACACCTTCTGGGACTCCTGTTGGTTGTGTGGCTGTTGCTATGGGTCAGATTATGAAACGCTGGAGTTTCCCAACAACCGGTACTGGTTCTAACAGCTATTCATGTCCACCTTATGGAACCCTATCAGCAGATTTTAGTACCTCAACTTATGCCTGGTCAACCATGCCCAATGCGCTTAGTTCTGCTAATCCAGACGTTGCAGGTCTTCTTTCTGATCTGGGAATTTCTGTAAATATGGATTATGCTCCCGGTGCATCAGGTGCAACAGATGCAGCTGCTGCAAGTGCACTAGTTGATCATTTCAGTTATAAGAGTACTTTATCTGTAGTTAATAAGAATGGTTATCCGGGTGGTGATGTAGCTTGGACAAATCTGATGCGTGCCGAAATTGATGCAGGTCGCCCCATGTATTATGCAGGTTATGGTATCAACAATGGTGAGTATGAAGGTCATGCTTTCAATCTAGATGGCTACACAATCTCTGGTAATCTCTTTCATTTCAACTGGGGCTGGTATGGATATTATAACGGATATTTCACGTTGACAAGTTTAAACCCCGGTGGTTCAGTATTTAATGATGACTGTTCTGCTATTATTGGGATTCAGCCAACTGCTGCTGCCGGCGGAACCCTATCCGAAGCGTTTAACGGTGTCACAGCACCCGCCATGCCAACCGGATGGATTGTTACTCCTGCATCAACATGGGTAACTGCTACGGCTGGGACTCTTGAAGGAACGAACTCGGCTTATTATACAGCGGTAGGAACTGCTTTTTCAGGAAAAAGACTAGTCACTCCCAAACTAACAGTAGTTGCCGGCAACACGATTAGTTTTTATGCAAAACGAGGCTCTACAACAGGGGTTACTATCAAAGTAAAATGGTCTTCAGACGCAATCAGCTATAGTGATTTTTCCACACCTATATCACAAAGCTTGACAGGTACTGCGACCACATATTCATTCCCGATTGGTACTTATAAGACAGGTGATTACTATGTTGCATTTGAAACCTACACCACTAATTCTACAGGAACCAGGCAAATCTACCTGGATAGTGTTGTAGGTCCGGCACTTTGGATCAATTCATCTCCTGTTATCACCCTGAATACATCCACCTGGAATGCAGGGAATGTTGCCTCGGGTTCAGTTGGGTCATCAGGAGATATTTTTACTATTACCAATACAGGTTTAGCTAGTTTGACAATTACTTCTGCTGTTATCTCAGGTCCCAGCGCAGTAAAGTTCAACACTAACTTTAATACAGGCACCGTCCTCCAGTATAATCAATCGTATTCTTTCGGTTTTAATTATGAACCAACGATATATACGTCTGATACAGACACTCTAACAATTGTGACAAATGGGGGAACGAAGAAAATCGTTTTAACCGGTACTTGCCAGTACAACATCATTAGTGATGGGTTCGAGTCTTATACAGACTTTGCCTTATCATTTCCACCTTGGACTTGTACTGATGTGGATTTGAAGACTACATATGGTATGAATGGTGTCAGTTGGGCAAATGCATATGCTGCCCAAGCATTCATTATTTTTAATCCTTCGACAACCGTTCCACCTTTAGCAGGAGAAGTTAATGCCCCGCATGGTGGTGCAAAAATGGCTTGTAGCTTTGCCTCAGTACCTGGAAGTCCGGCGACTGCAAATAATGATTACTTGATTACTCAATTATTATCATTATCTGGATCAGGCTCAGCAACAGTGAATTTTTGGGCAAAATCTTATGATCCTGACTATCTGGAAACATTCAAAGTTAAGTATTCGACAAGCTCTAATGCAGTTGGCAGTTTTTCAAATACACTGGCAACTGTGACATCTGTACCTAATGCCTGGACTTTCTATACCTATACATTAACAGCAGTACAAGCAGCAGCATGTAAATATATTGCCATTAACAATATCGGATTGGACAAATACATTCTGATGATTGATGACTTCTACATTCATGATGCTACTACACCTCCTGCACCACCGAGTTTCGGCAATGTAGAAGGATTTGTTTATGCCTACGGGACAACAACTCCGATTCCAAATGCCTTGGTCACAGTTGGTGTGAAGACTGCTACGACCAATGCAAGCGGTTATTACAAAGTCAATAATTTGATTGTGGGTACCTATACAATGACCTGCTCTGCACCAGGGACATTCTATTTTAGTACAACTCAAGCTTCTGTTGCGATCACGAGTGGTGCAACAACAGAACAAGCATTTGGACTGAAATGGTCAACCATCGCAGCAAATCCTACTACACTGACACAGACATTGAATCCGTTTGCGACTGCTGATCAGACTCTGACAATTACAAATCCTACAGGTACGGATAGTTTGAGATATGCTATTATTTGGCAGACTGCTTCGAGAAACAGTCATACACCGAATTTAGTCTCAAACGGTTTGAAAAAGCAAGTGGTTGACATCGAAGGCACGAATTCAGCTCGTATCAACTTTCCTCATGCAGCAAGTACAGTAAATGATCGTAGTGCAGGCTGGGCAGATTATTCTGCTGGACTTGAACCCACATCAATTACTTGGGCTGGACCTGAGCGTGGTGTATATTATAGTCTGAATGATTGGGGTCTTTTCTCCAATGGTGTGACTTTAACACAACTGCGTCATACTTTCTATGAGGATTCAGATCATCTTTGGGGAGCAGATTCAACCTTTACTTTCAAAATTTACGATGCTGCAGGTACAACGGTATTATTTACTTCACCTTCACTATCGGCATTGAAATATCCCCTTGTCACAACTTATACACTTCCAACACCGATGACGTTTACTTCTGATTTCATCGTTGTTGTTCGACCGATAGGCGCTACTACAGCCGGATATCCGCTTTCAGTATTTTCAGATAATTCATCAGGATATTCGTATGTCAATTCTGGTGTATATCCTGCAACAAGCTGGGGAGCATTGGATGGTGAATTCCTTCAAGGTGCTTACATTGCTGGAGATGAATGGGGAAGCTTATCCTCCTATTCAGGCGTTGTTGCACCGGGCGGATCAAAAAGTATAACAGTTCATTTTGATTCTGCGAACTTGAATGGAGTTACAAAAACTGCGAATGCAGTATTTGTGAATAATTCCAATTACATCAAACCTCGTGGTGATGATTTCCTCGTACCATTGACTCTAAATGTGAATTCGGTTGTTCTACATTATGGTACATATAAAGGAAATGTGCTGAAATCAGGAACGACAACTCCAATCCCAAATGCCACTGTTACAATCTGGGGTTTATCCGATGTAACAGATGTAAACGGATATTTTGAAATTCCCAATATTCTTGTAGGTACTTATAGTGCCACATGTACAGCACCCACTGATAGTTATTACTACGATGAGACAGTTACCGGGGTTGTTATCAATGCAGAAGCATCAACCACCCAGAATATTTATCTGACTAAAGCTGAACTGATTGTTAGTCCATCATCGTTCTCTGTATCCGTAGCGGGTGGTGCTTTAACTGACCGTACATTAACAATCAGCAATACCAATGGTACGCATAACCTTCTATATGCGATCGACTTATGGGATACTTCAGCACGCTCGGAATCTCCTACGCTAAAAACGAAGGCTCCCGTAGTTGATATGAGTCATTCTGAGTTGTTACCGGCAGATGTGCAAGTTCACAATACACATGGACGTTCTTATGGCTGGTATGGATATACCAATACTGATGATTCCGACATTTATACATGGTCAGGTACAGAACGTGCCACCAAGTTTGTGTTACATGATCTTGGATTGCTGAAACCTGTTAAACTTCAAGTACTATCCTCATTCTTCTATAATCCGAGTGCAACACCATGGACAGATGCAACTTTCCATTTCGTGGTTTATGCTGCGGATGGTACGACTGTTCTATATACATCTCCTGCCATTGAAGCTACCAGCCTATCTGAGGTTCAAGATTCTCTTGCAACTCCTCTCGAGATTAATGGAGACTTCTATCTTGCTGTCGTACCATCTGGTACGAGCGATAGTTCCCCATTCAACTTGGGAACAGATCTTTACTCCGGGAATTCTTACTATAAGTCTTCCGGCGTTTGGACTCTTTCAACATCAGAATATCTGAACTTTGTCAAAGCGGAAGGTGCAGGTTGGTTATCAGTATCAAACAGCAACGGTACGGTTCTCCCGAATGGTACCACTGATTTAAGCCTGTACTTTGATGCCACAGGCTTGGAGAATACTAGTCGAACCTGTACTATTAAGATTTACAACAACGCAGAAGATGTTCGTGATGTACCCGTTACATTTACAATAACCGGTGGTGAAATCAGTGGACCAACCGGTCTTACCGTTTCCACGATAAATAATCATCCTGTGATTTCATGGGATACACTCAGCGGTGCTACCTCATATAATGTTTACGGTTCAGATGATCCGTATTCAACTGATTGGGGTACTCCTCTCGTTTCACATACAACTTCCAGAAGCTATGTAGATACATCTGGGGCACTGTACCATTTCTACAAAGTTACGGCAATAGTTGGAGCAAAAAGTAATGTCGAAACGAATATCGGTACAACAGCGAGTAAGCCGGTAAAAGTCAAAAAATAACTGAATTAACCGGATTAATTCTGGTACAAGTATAACAATAATGGCGTCCTGGAAACAGGACGCCTATTTTATTGTAGAGAATAACGCCGATCATGCTAAATCCTAATGCAGGGATAGACCCATGTGTCTATCCTTCAGTACTCATCCATTATTTGGATAGACACATGGGTCTATCCCTACGAGTCAGTTGTACTACATACTTCAGGATGTATAATCCTTTAGGATTTTAGCAAGAACAGTGTCTTGCTTAGCAACATTGATTTAATGAATTCGAAAAGAAAGCAACTTTAAGCTTTACAAAATATCTTTCTTTGGAGATAGTCGAGACAGTAGGGATAGACCTGTGTGTCTATCCTATGATATGAGATAGTTGCCTACCTGGATAGACACATGGATCTATCCCCACATATTTAGAACACGAATGGTGTATGGGTCAATACTATAAGCAAGAATAGCGTCTTGCTTTACAATGATTATTTAAGAATGATAAAGGATAAATGTACGCATGGAGAAGAAATGGATTGTAGAAGATTCGCAGTCTGTGAATCATACAGAATTCAAGCAAGAAATTATTCAGCATTTTAAATGCCCTGATCTGATTGCAGATTTATTAATCAGAAAGAACTTACAATCTATTGAGGAAATTGAATTATTCTTTCATCCACAGATTGAACAAATGCACGATCCCTTCCTTTTCCACGATATGGATAAGGCAATTGACCGTATTCTCAAAGCAATAGAGCAACAGGAAAAGATTACGATTTATGGCGATTATGATGTTGATGGAACAACTGCGACATCTCTGTTATATTTAGGTTTAAAGAGGCTTCATGCTATCATTGATTATTATATTCCGCATAGGATGATCGATGGATATGGTATTTCCCTGAATGGTATGAATCAGCTTTGGGAAGAGAAAACAACTCTTGTGATCAGTGTAGATTGCGGTATTAATGCCTTGGAAGAAATTGATGCCATGAACAGGATGGGTATGGATATCATTATCACGGATCATCATAATCCCAAGGAAATCCTGCCTAACGCATACGCCATCATCAATCCGAAGGTTAAAGATTGTGGTTATCCATTTCCACATCTTGCAGGTGTTGGTGTTGCCTATAAATTATTAATGGCTTTGTATCAGCGATTGGGGATTGATTTTGTGGAAAACATACATAAATATCTTGATCTTGTCGCTCTTGGGACTATTGCTGATATCGTTCCACTGGTAGGGGAAAACCGTGTCTTTGCCAGTATTGGCTTACAGCACCTGATCCATAAGAAGAACTTAGGGTTGAACGCTCTAGTCAATATCTCAAACCTGAATCAGAAAGAGTTGGATGCGACAGATATAGTTTTTGGTCTTGCTCCCCGTATCAATGCTGCTGGACGCATGGAAAGCGCTGCACTTGCAGTTGAACTGATGATCTCTGTGGATGAAAACAGGAGTGCGGAGCTTGCCGAAGGTATCGAGCGTCAAAATTCTCTTCGTCAGCAGGAAGATCAGAAAACCTTCTTTCAAGCTTGTGAAATCATCGATAAAAAGTATAAAAATTTGAATGAAGCTTTCTGTATGATCGTTTCTTCAGATGGGTGGCATCCCGGTGTTATTGGCATTGTTGCTTCCAAATTAGTCGAGAAGTATTACCGACCTGTGATCATGATCTCTTTCAAAGATGGCATTGGTAGTGGCTCTGGGAGAAGTATTGCTGACTTTGATCTTTTCGGGGCTCTGACATTTGTGGAGCATAATCTTCATAGTTTTGGCGGACACAAATATGCTGTGGGTCTTACAATTTATGAAGAATACCTGGATAAGTTCGAAAATGAACTGAATCGCTATGTGAAACAACATCTCAGTTTAATTCAAATGCTTCCACCTATGAAGATCGATAAGGAAATTGAAATATATGATATTAATGAAGATCTGATCTCATGGATCACCAAATTTGCTCCCTTTGGTCCAGAAAACGCAAGACCGATATTGGTAACTAACCAAGTTGTTATCTCGAATTATCCTTATAATGTCGGGAGAAATCATCTCAAATTAAAGGTTATGAAGGACGGTGTAAGCTTGGATATGATCGGTTACAATTTGGGTGACTTCCTTCCTTTATTGCGGAAGAATGCTGTCATTGATATTGCCTATACTCTCGAAATGAATACGTTCCAAAATAAAAGAACGATCCAGGGTAAGTTGCGTGACATACATCTTCGCAAGTAAATGCTCTATATCTATAAACAAGGGAGTACAAGTATGTTGAAGATATTTATCTTCTTATCAGCAACACTTTTGTTACTTGGCTGTGCCATGAATATACAAACTGTCAGTCCTTCAGCAACCGGTTTGAAAAGGGTTGATGTTGTTGAGACACCTTTTGAAATAGCCAAAGTCCAGTATAATGCCAATCGCAATACATATTATATTTGGGAAAAGAACTCCCCGAACATCCATATTTTCAGTAACGGAAGTGAAATCAATCTTGTAGGGGGACTTGGTTTTGCAAAAGAGAATTTTCAAAGATTATCTGATATCGGAATCGGAGTGGATGGTTCCTTGTATGCTTTAGATCAGCTTTTACGTAAACTGAAGAAGTTCGATCCAGTTGGTAAATGGCTTCTCGATTATGATGTCTCTTGGACACAAGAGCCGACTAAATTTGCACTCGACCAATCAAACCAGATAATTCTATTCGATGATATTCAAAAAGAATTCATTTTTTCATCTGATTTAAGACCTGAAGATACCTTTACTTTCGGGAAATTCCAAGTGACGGATGTGAAGCAGATCACAATCGAAAACAATGGTATCGTTGTTTTTGAACCCGGTTCCGAACAAACTTCTTTCTTCTCAGTGCTTGGAGAGTACAAGGTAAGCCGGCAAGGGCAGATAATCTCTGATACTAGAGGAAATTTGTATAGATTGGATGCAAATTTTATTACAATCATCCCTTCTAACCAGACTGCTGCAGCTTCTGTTCAACCCTATGTTTCTATCTATATTGCTGACCCCTATATACTGACAACAACAGAACATCAAGTACAGAGATGGTTAATAAACTATGCCACAAAACCGTAGATTATCGATGTATTTTCCTGTTTTTCTAAGTGCTTTATTATTGGGATTAAGCAGATTATTCCCTTCAACTTCCTTTTTTGCGATTCTAGCTTTCGTTCCGCTTTTTCGCTTCTTTGATAAACAATCCTATTCCTGGAAACAACTGCTGAATGCCAGTGCTATCTTTTCTATCACATATACCGCTGTAGCTCTGCATTGGATAGCTCTTGTTACTGGACCAGGTGTTCTGGGTATGATGCTGCTTTTCACATTATATTTTTTCATTTTATTCTGGGTCATTCATTTCATTTGGAACCGATTATTATTCTTCAGGCTCTATGGTTTTCTTTTTGCCTGGCTTAGCTTTGAATTCATTTCAACCATGGGGGAACTTCGATTTCCCTGGTTCAATGTCGGGTATGCGTTTTCTGATTTCCTTTTACAAATTCAAGTTGCAGACATTGGTGGTATATATCTGATTTCTCTTATCGTCATTCTGATCAATATATGCCTGTATCAACTTTCTTTAAAGAAATGGAAATACACATATGTATTAATTGCCGTTCTTGTGATTTGGATTGGTTATGGAATATACCGTGTCACGACAATTCGTTTGCAAAAACAGCCCGATCGCATTGTTCTCATGCAGCCAAGTATTCCCCAAACCGAAAAATGGGAACCGCAACTACTGATCAATATCATCAAATCTTATGAATCATTGACTATTCAAGCTGGTAAGAATGGAGTAAAACTTGTCATTTGGCCTGAAGCAGCAGTGCCTGATTACCTCTTGCATTCACCCGTGCTCTTGGATATCATCAAACAACTTTCAGGAAAACTGAACCTGGAAATTTTTACAGGTTTTCCTGATGCTTTAATTGCCCCAGAGAATTATCCTTCGAATTATTTGTATTACAATTCAGCAACGATGATTCATCCTGATGGAAGAATTGATGAACCTTACAGAAAGAACATTCTTGTCCCTGTTGGGGAAAGAATGCCTTTACTAAACATCTTTCCTATCCTTTGGAAAGTTCAATTTGGTCAGGCAAACTGGGAGTATGGGTCATCTTATACGTATTTTTCTTCACAAGGTCACACTTTTTCACCGATGATCTGTTTTGAAATTGCCTTCCCGGAATTCATATCTCACATGGCAGATCATCCGGTTGACTACATTGTGAACATCACAAACGACGCTTGGTTCTATCATTCCAGGGGTACGTACCAACATGCTGCGATGGGAAAAATCAGGGCTGTGGAAATTAGAAAACAAATATACCGATGTGCCAATACAGGTATTTCAATGGCTATCGATCCGCTTGGAAGGACACTGGAACAAACCCAACTATTTGCAATTGAGAATCTTGAAATTCCTCTTTTTATTACAAAATGTTCATCTGCGTATGTAAAATGGGGTTGGAAAACACCGTATATTTATTTAATACTTACTTTATTCCTATTTTTACTTGCCAGATTCAAACGTTCCTGCAAGGTATGTCAATTAATAGAAAAACGCTTGCAGCAAAAAGGGTAAAGCGGAATGAATGAAGTAACAAAAAAATATTATTACACTATTGGTGAAGTCAGTCGGATATTGGATCTGAAACAATATGTAATCCGGTATTGGGAGACTGAATTTACACAACTGCACCCCAAAAAAGATCATGGCAGGAATAGAAAATATTCTGAAGAGAATATTGATCTCTTAAGAACGATCAAAGATATGCTGTATAATCAGAAATATACGATTGATGGTGCGAGGCAGAAATTGAGCAGGCAAAACAAAACTAAAAAATTTGAACAACTTGAATTTGAATTCCAACGTGATGAAACACCTATGTTGGAAGAAATTGCTGAACCTGCTAATGTAGATACAATATTGATTACATTTCGCCAGAGACTCCATGAGTTTTCGAAGGAAATTCAGAATTTTAAGGAAAGATGGAACGTAAAGCAGGACTCCGTTCCTGCTAAATCTAAAAAAGTGGAGTAGGATTCCGATCCTACTAAATGCGAGGCTAAAATGACCTTGTTATTTTCGATACTCATTCTTCAGTAGGATCGGAATCCTACTCAACGAAATAAAATGAAAAAAATCAAACTTATCTACTGGCAGGCACTTGCAGTATTAATTGCATTCACATGCTTTTCACTGACTTGTCAGGCACAAGGAAAGAAAATGGTAGAACCAGCAAAAACTCAAAACACTTCCCTCGTTTATTTTACTAAGGAAATTACTGCAAAAGGGCTGCTGAAAGTTGCTGAACCAATGGATTCATTGATTCATGGTAAAGTAGCTATGAAAGTTCATTTCGGTGAAGAAGGTAACAAAAATTACATACCTGCTGATTCTTTGAAGCTTCTTGCCCAAAAACACAAAGTTACTTTCGTTGAAACTAATGTCCTTTATGGCGGGAAACGGGGACATACTGAGTCCCATATCCAGCTTGCCAAAGATCATGGCTTTTCCTATGCACCGATTGATATCCTGGACTCTGAAGGAGAACTGGAAATACCTTTTGATGGAAAACACTACAAAGCTGTTTATACCGGTTCTCACATCAATAATTATGACACATTCATCGTTGTTTCTCATTTCAAAGGACATATGGCTTCCGGTTTTGGGGGAGCTATCAAGAACATCTCCATGGGAATGGCAAGTTATCGTGGAAAGTTAGCTCTTCATGCCAATACTCAACCTAAATATGATCCTGCCAAATGTACTAAATGCGGAACATGCGTTAAGACTTGTCCGAAAAAAGCCATTACCATCAATCCTCTTCACGTGGATAAGAAGTTGTGTATTGCCTGTGGTAAATGCATCCAGGTATGTCCGGCTCATGCATTCAGGATTCCCTGGGAAGATGTTCCTGCTCCGGTATTCCTGGAAAGATTAGTTGAATACGCAAAAGCAATTACTGAAGGTAGAAATATAGTCTATATTAATGTACTCGCTTCGATTTCACCGGATTGCGATTGTTTTGGAAAAGCTCGTCCACCATTTATGCATGATATCGGTATTTTAGCTTCCACTGATATAGTAGCCCTGGAACAGGCAAGTCTTGATATGGTTAATGAACACTATGGCAGTAAAGATGCTTTTCTCAAGGAAGCTGGTAATTCTGGTGACCACCAGGTGGAATATGCGGAACAGCTTGGTATGGGAACAACAAAATATAAAATCGTGGATTTAGATAAATAAAGTTATGTAGGGGTCCGCGTCAGCAGACCCGCTCCGTTGTATTTGTTCTGGAATTAAGTATCAATTAAATAAAAGTGGTGATGAAAGAACGGGTCTGCTGCTGCAAACCCCTACAATATAAAAAAGGGTTCGGCAGATGAATACCGAACCCGGAGGATTCCGAAGCGATCTTTTTCTATCTATCTATTTGGATTGCATGGCTTTCAGAAGGATAGCAGCTTCATCAGCGGTAATCTTTCCATTTTCCAGCAATTCAAGGATTTTTAGTTTGCTTTTGTTTTCTTCATTTTCCAGTGGTTCAGGTGGTTCAGGGGGTTCGAAATCAGGATTAACAGCTCTTTGGATCTTATCTCCCATACGCTGAATTTTATCGGTCACTCTTTCTATATCCAGTTTTCTTTCAATATCAGGAACATTGATTTTCTTTACCACTTTCCCCAAAGCCACAGAAACTGACTGCGAAATCTGATTTGCCAGGTTAGTAGCAAAAGTAGTGATGTGTGTAATGCTTTCATCGAAGTCATTAGGAACACCGCTAAACTCAACCCGAAATTCCTTTTCTCCGGTATTTTCTTCCTTGATCTTGATCATACCGGTTTCCGATCTCACATTTAAGGTGATACCACCCTCTCCTTCCTTCATGTGAACACGCTTACAACAATCTTCCTGCTCATTTTCCAGTACTTGACATGTCTCTGATAATTGAAGCACGATCGCTCCTACTTCATTTTCTGCGGTGATATCATAATCACTTCCCGAGGCTAGCGATACCCGAATCGCTCCGTGTTCTGTTTCAACATTGTATGTACCTGAGATTTCCTTCTGGATATCAATCTTCACAGGACCGTTTTCACCCCTGATCGACACTTCATTGAAAACGTTTTCCCTTGTTGTAACAGGACCATTTTCGATTTCGATTTCCATCGTTGCACCAGTCGAACCAGATACTTTAACAGGTCCATTTTCCATGTGTATTGTGATATTTCCTGAATAATCAGCTATATCAATCGGTCCGTTTTCTGCTTCTGCATCTAATGTGCCCTGACAGTTTTTTACTCGTATAGGTCCATTCTCTGTCCGGAGTGTTATGATTTGAGTCAAATCCTCAGCACTTAAAGAACCGTTCTCACTTTCTGCAACAAGTGGGCAGTTTTTCGGTATTTCGATGATGAAGTGAAAATTCCTGTTCCAACCTCTTTCCATATAGGGTTCCAATTCTTCTTCATCAATTTCAATTGTGACGTTAGCTGTCTTTTGCCCTGAGACATCGAAAATATCTTTTAGTAATTCTTGTTTGTCTGCAATGTTCTTGATTTTTTCTATTTGATCCTGATTGGTCAAACTGATTTCGACACTCATCATGATCTCATTTGTCTCACTGGGGCGAATTGTTAAGGGTGAATTTTCAATCTGAATTGTGATCGTGGCTCCTTCCTGGATATCTATACCACGGGTTAGTTTCGTGTTTTCCATGGTCTCTCCTTTAATACCATTTTGTTGTTTTGATTGATACGTCTGGTTTGGGTTTGATTTCTTTCTGAACATCCTGTTGCTGTTTAGGTTCATCCTTTGTGGCCGGCAGAGGATGTGGCTGTTCAGTATTTGCTTTATAGTTGATCTGGTTTGTTTGTTTATTATATATTTCTGCTCTTATGACTGGGTTCATTCCTTATTCCTCCTGCTTTGCATTTCTTTGATGACTTCTTCCACAGAAAGATTACCCCGATCAATTTCTTCCAACAAATCGAGATATTTATAGTTCTGTTTTTCCTGGGGAGCGATGATTTCAATGATGTCAGCCAAACGACTCTTCACAGTCGGATAAGAAATATTAAGACGTTTTTCCATTTCTTTAATATTTCCTTGACTAATTAAGAAGGTTTTGATAAATTCTAATTGAATGTCACTCAAGCCGGCAAAAATATCAATGGCAAAGCGTCCGCGAATAGTTGTATGGCATTGAGTGCAAAGATACTCACGAATTTCGAGGTTTTGTGAACAGACGGGGCAGGAAATTAAGCTTGCTTTCTTCTTCATTTTCAATTCCTCCTAGTGGGACTTAACATAATCAAGGTTCACATTAATAATGTTAATGTGAATGTCAAGATAATTAATAAGATTATTGAATATGTTAAGATAAGTGCTGATAAAATCTGACAAAAAAGACCCTGGTGTTACCTCTGAACATCTTGAAATACAATTGAAGTGCTGACTATCATTTTTCTACCCATGCTCTATCCATACGCTACCAGTTGGACGAAAGTGAGATTTACATGAAAATTGAATTTGATTTGAGAGGAATAGGGATTTCTGTTTCCGGGTGAAACATATATCTCAGTATTCTTCTGAGTTGAATTGTTCCTGCATTCTTTGATGACCTAACTGAAAAAATGTCTCTAGCTACTGACAATGAAAATATCGATTTTGAAGTCCAAATTTCCATTTATCTGGGTATTTATATAAGATGCGAAGGAAATTAGAACTCCAAACTCTTGGCTTTCATATAAAACCCATTTGACAAGTAGAGACGCGCAATTTGCACGTCTCTACATCTATTAAATTAGAATTCCTTCAAAAGGTTTGCAGCTACAATACTACGTTGAATCTGGTTGGTTCCTTCATAGATTTGCAGTATCTTGGCATCACGCATCATCTTCTCGACAGGATATTCCTTCATATAGCCATAACCACCGAGTATTTGCACAGCATCAGTTGTGACACGCATGGCAACATCAGAAGCGAAATACTTACACATCGCAGATTCCTTGGAGTAGTTCTTTGCTCCTCCATCAATCATACGGGCAGTTTGCATTACTAAGGCACGTGCAGCTTCTATATCTGTCGCCATATCTGCTAACATGAATTGCACTGCCTGGAAGGAGGAAATTGGTTTGCCGAACTGCTGACGTTCCTTGGAATATTTGGCAGCACATTCAAATGCACCACGTGCTACTCCAACTGCCTGTGCTCCTACCATAGGACGTGATTTATCGAATACTTTCATGGCAAGGATGAAGCCCATACCTTCTTTCATGAGGATATTTTCTGCAGGAATGCGACAATTGTCGAAAATCAATTCACGTGTTGCATTGGCGCGAATTCCCATTTTGTTTTCTTTTTTTCCAAAAGAGAAACCGGGAGTCCCTTTTTCCACGATGAAACAGGAAGCGCCACGGGCACCACGAGTCTTATCTGTCATAGCAAAGATTGTATATATTTCAGCTTCTCCACCGTTGGATATCCACTGCTTTGTTCCATTCAACACATAAAAATCACCGTCACGGGTTGCAGTTGTTTCAATAGCCCCGGCATCTGAACCGGCATTGGCTTCAGTTAGACCGAAGGCAGCCAACTTTGAACCGGAAGCAATTTGAGGTAAATACTTCTGTTTCTGTTCTTCAGTTCCACCCAATATAATAGGATACATACCCAGACCGGTTACACCAAAGGCAAGTGAAATACCCATATCAACACGGCATAATTCTTCTGTGACAATTGCCAGATCCATCACTTTACCACTGATTCCGCCGTATTCTTCAGGTACAAGCACAGCAAACAGATCGGATTGAGCCATGATTTTGACAATATCCCAAGGGAAAATGGCTTCTTCATCATATTTTTCGGTAAGTGGTCTGATCTTTTCTTCTGCTATACGTCGGGCAATTTCTTTCATCTCTAATTGGTCTTCGGTTAAAAAATACTCCATATTATCCTCCAAACTGAATTTGCTTCACAATCCAGTGTACATCAGTATTAAGCAATGATGGTTTACATTTTGGATAAAGGAGGGAATGTCAAGGGGATTCTATTCCCAGGGGATCCTTCAATTATAATGTTTGAGGTTTTCTTATCTTCATATCTTTGATCCAAAAGCTTTAACTGTTAGGGAAAAAAGAGATAAAAATAAGATGAAAGCGATTTTTACTTCATGTTTCCCCTTCTCCCCTTCCGTCCTTTTGCCTCACTGGCACCTGACACCTGAGACCTGTAACCTTCTACTTAATCATTATACAAAGCTGAGATTCTTTGAATTCTATCGATATTATCGGTAAAGATTTCGATTAATTCCGGGTCAAAAGCAGAACCGGAACATCTTTCCAATTCATCCATCACCTGTGCCTGATCCCAAGCTTCCTTATAAACGCGGGGACGGGAAAGTGCATCATAAACATCTGCAATTTTGACTATGCGTCCCCATATGGAAATCTCTTCACCTTTGAGTCCAGTACCCATTTTGTGGTTTGTATGTGAATCAAGGTCTTTCTCTAAACTGTAATGTCCCGGGTAACCGGTTCCATCCCAGCTTTCGTGGTGTCTTAACGCTATTTCAGCCGCCATGATTTCCAATTCGGAGGAGCTTTCCTTAAATAACTGAAATCCCAGGAGAGCATGCTGCTTGATGATATCGTATTCTTCAGGAGTCAATTTCCCCGGTTTTTTAAGAATATGATCCGGAACTGCAACTTTTCCAACATCATGCAGCATAGATGCAACACGTAACATATCTTTCCGGATATCGATTTCAGATTCCGGGATTTTATTTTTACGTGCCCATACTTCATATAATTCAGCAGAATAAGCGCCAACTCTATTCACGTGAGGACCGGTTTCCAGCGGGTCACGTAATTCAGCCATACTAATCATTCTCAATATAATTGTTCGAGTTAGTTCTGCTTTTTCTAGAGCAACTGCAGCGTTGTTTGCTAAATGTTCAAAGAAGGGTATCTCTTTATTTTTAAAAGGAACGACATTACCATCCTTGTCCTTGGCATTGATTAGTTGCAGGACACCAACAATACGACTCGTTCCTGTTTTCAAAGGGATACTCAACATGGATTTCGTTTTATAACCAGCCATTACATCCACAATTTTACCAAATTGATATGAGGATTTTGGTGATATTTTATAAACATCAGGAATATTGAGGATTTCACCTGTTTCTGCAACGTAACCGGAGATTTTTAAGCGATCTATAGGAAATGACATTGTTGAGTAGATGAGCTTTTGTCCATCGGGTAACTTACTTTGTTTAGTATCATTCTGTGAATATCGGAGATGAAGCATACCTTTCTGGCATTTATAGATTGTACCTGCGTCAGCAGATGCAAAACGTCTCGCTTCTGTTAATATCCTTTCAAGTAGGAAGTCTTCGTCGGTTACTTCTGTCATTAATTTACCTAAGCGAATGATTTCTTCTAACTTATCTCTCGTGTTCATATACTGCACCACCTATTTAGTATTCATTGTAGGAATAGCGAAATTTTCATTTTTCTTATGTGTATTTTTCCAAATATCTACTTTTTGTTTTTGTTCAGTGATTTGTTCTGGTGTTAGAGTTTTTTCCAAATCGTCTGCCATTGGAACGTATTGCTTCATGTCTTCGAAGGAACTATAATTTGCTGCTAATGTCATCCAGTAATAGGCATCAGGAATACTTTTTACCAAGCCATTACCCTGGGAAGCTAGAACTGCCAGGCTATAGAAAGCACGAACATTATTTTGTTCAGATGCTTTCTTTAACCATGTCACTGCTTCAGTGAAGTTCTGTTCCACTCCTGAACCTTGTCCATAAAGAATACCCAAGGCACTTTCACTATCAGCATTTCCCTGCTCTGCTGACTTGCGATACCATAGGGCTGCCTCCGCATAATCAACATCGACCCCGGCACCTTGCGCATAGTAATTACCGACGATTGATTGCGCTATCGCACTACCTTTATCGGCTGCTATTTTAAATTGGTTTAAAGCTAATGAATAATCTTGTTTGACTCCCCTGCCTTCCTGGTAAAGAACACCGAGTTGTATGATCGCTTCTATTTGTCCTTGCTCAGCAGCTTTACTGTACCAGGTGACAGCTATGGCTTCGTCTTTTTCTACTCCCTGCCCTTTTTCATAACAGTAACCCAAGTTATATTTTGCTAAGGAATTTTCCATATTTGCACTTTTACGAAAGAGTTTTACGGCTTTTTCAGGATCCTTTGTTACACCTAGACCATTCAAATAACAAACTCCCAGCAATCCAGATGCTTCAGGTATATTATTATCAGATGATTTTGTCAGCCATTCTGTTGCCGTTGTGTAATCCTGTGCAATACCTTCGCCAACGTAATACATGTAACCCAAATTATATTGGGCAGAAGGATGGTTCTTCTTTGCAGCTTCTATAAACCAGTAATATGCTTCCTTCATATTTTTAATTGCTCCAAGTGATCCTTCAGCATATCGGGTTCCTAAAACATATGCTGCTTCAGCAGAACCGTTTTCAGCAGAATTCCGAAGATCATCAATACTGTCTATTGCAGATATTTGAGTGATAAAGCTGATAATAACAATATAAAATATGATGGCAATGAGTTTCATTAATACTCCTTATAATGACGTTAATAATAGGAATGGGTAATCTTAATGTCAAATGTTTTTATAATATAGCCTGAAATAGTCCAGTTTTAAAAGAAGTGATTGTATCATGTTATATCTTGAAGAATGTTACTTTAGGAATTCTCTTCCAGAGGTATTGGGTTCCAAACCCAACAAAAAAAATTGAGAATTACAAAATAATCGGTTTTTGTGGGAAACGTCCGGATAGTATATGCAGAAGGGAACAGCGTATAGCGTACAGCGAACAGGGCGGAAAGGGAGCGGAAGGAAAATTCGGAGAGGAAGAGGAAGGAATTCACAGAAAATAGCGTGAGAAATCTCTTAGGATGTGGGGGATTTGTGAGCGGATCCTGAGGGAATCCTGAGGGAGTCCTGAGAGAAGTGCGAAGTTCGAACTTCGAAGTGCGAAGTACAGAGAAGAGAAGGGGGAATTTAAGATTAATCTCTTTTCACTTTCGATTAGACTATAAAAAAGCCATTTGAAAAGAGATAGCTGTTTGAAAACAGCGTTCCATGATTTTATAAAAACTCTTGACATAATAATGATTCAATTTCAACATTTAATAAAATAATAATAAATATCCATATTCAGAATCTTCCTTTTCTAGTATTAAAAAATTCATAGTTAGAGAGTAGGCAAAATGAATAATGAAATAACTCAGAATCAATTAAGCAGCGAAGAAATTCGAAATTCCCTGGAAAATATGGAGATCGAAAAAGCAAAGCTCGAATCAGCGTTGGTACCATTGTTAATCATGCTAACGGACTTGAAGAATTCCACAGTGTATTTTGATCGATTAGGAGATATTGCAGCAAAATCTGTTATTTTTGCGCATAACCAGTTACTATTTCCTATTATTGAACAACATCACGGCATTATCGTAAAGACTACCGGAGATGGTATATTAGCATCCTTCGAAAGTGCTGCAGACGGTGTTGCTGCAAGTATTCAAATGCAGAAAGCTCTCAAAGAATTCAACAAGAGAAGAGAACCGGAATCAATCATGGAAATCAGGATAGGTTTACATTATGGTAGGACTTTGGTTTTTGAGAAGGATGTTTTTGGAGATTCCATTAATACTGCTGCCCGTATTGAAGCCTTGGCAGACAGTGGACAGATATTTCTTTCTAAAGCAGTTGTGGATGCAGCGCAATTAACTGAAGAATCGCTTTGTTTCATTGGGCATGTCTTACTGAAAGGCAAGCTTGTACCTGTGAGGATCTACGGATTAGTATGGGAAACAATGAATCCTGACCTTCTTTCAAGCTATGAAGAAAAGAAACGTACATTTGAGAAATTAAAATATGATAAGAACCAGCCTCAGATTAAAATAGAAGGTAATATTGCTTTGAAGGAAGATGAAACAGTACACATAGAATCTAAAAATAACCCATTCCTATATCGTTCTGCAATAACACAACCTGCCTATTTCTATGGTAGGGATACTTTAATTCATAAAATATTCTCACGCCTGACCGCTCAACGTCCACAGTCGATATCGCTATACGGTGAAAGAAGAATTGGCAAATCCTCGCTTCTCTGGCAGATACAAAGCTTGAAATTACGTAAGCAATTTGTCCCTGACATTGAGAAGTATATCTTCATCTACATGGACATCCAGTCCATGCGTTCAGCGACTATTGAGCACTTTATAGAGCATTTATTTAATGCAGTAAAAGACTCTTTCAGGGGTCAAATTCAATTTGAATTGCCCTGTGATTATCATGGTTTTACCTCTTTAGTAAGCGAATTGACAAAGGCAGATATCAAGATTATCGTTTTGTTTGATGAGTTCGACCTGATTACCCTCAATCATAACTTCACAGAAGAATTCTATTCCTGGCTGCGTTCGATTGCCAGTCAATATCCGGTCGCATTCGTCACATCATCCTTTTCTCAATTACAGAATTTATGCGCTACCAAGAAAATATCAGATTCCCCTTTCTTCAATATCTTTACAGCTTTCCAAGTGAGTCCATTTACCCGGTTGGAAGCGGAAACTATGATCAAAGGCTTGCTGGAAATATCTCAAAGCGGTTATGATTTTTCTTCCTGGTATGATGAAATATGCAGACAGGCAGGATTACTGCCGTTCTTTATCCAGATATACTGTGCTAATTTGTACGATTTATTTCCATCAAATCCAACTCTATCCGATGTAGCAGAAGCCTATTTTGAAGAAGCCAGGGAACACTTTGATCATATTATCCGTAATCTGACGAAAGAAGAAGCACAATGCATTGATTGCTTAATTTCAGGTAAGAAAATCGGGAAGAACCTGGTTCCTTCCTATCAGAATCTGTTGCGTAAGGGCTATCTAATCGAAACTGAAGGTAAAGTAACCTCTTTTTCGAATCGGTTTGCCACCTATTTCACACAGCAAGCCACGAAGAATTCGAACCAGTCCATTTGGAGACGTTTATGGAACAAATCCTGATTGATCGCCCACAATACACATCGCGCATATATTCACGGTTATTTGCTTCACGCCCCCAATCCATATCGATTATTGGTGATTGGCAATTGGGTAAGTCATCTATATTGCAGCTTTTATCTGATGAAAGCTCATGCAATCAATACCAGTTTAATCATATGAATCCCATCTTTATCCTCTTTGATTTAAAAGAATCAAAAGCAGATTGGCAGACATTCCTTTCATCCATATATGCCAAGTTAGCTCAATATTCAAATACGAAGCAGGATGTTACTCAAGTAGATTCAGATATCTACCAGGCTTTACAAAAATTAGTGGTAGAATTACAGGAAAAGTATGCAATCTGCCTGTTGATCGATAATTTTGAATTACTGACCCAGAATCCTGAAACACCCTTAGAATTCTTTTCCTATCTGCGATCCCTGGCAAATACCTACCGGCTTGCCTACATTACAACATCCAGAGCCTCACTGCAATCGCTATGCGTAAGTTCAGATATCTGTGAATCGCCATTTTTTAACATCTTCACAAATCTGGAATTAAAGAATTTATCGGTGGACGAAGGAAAAACACTGTTAAATGCATACAATATTACGGATAAAACGGAACTTGCCTTTGAAATAACCGGTGGGCATACTGGTCTATTCATGAAATGGATATTGTGGTTTGTTCATAACCAGGATGTAGGGCATGATCAAATACAATCACAATTCTTTGACTCGGTTGAGTGGTATTGCCAGGAATGGTTTGCTCAATTCAGTCCTGATTACCAGGAAGTATTAACGAAACTCGCCAAGCAGGAGAAAATCCCCTCTGATAAGCAGTATCTGATGGAATCACTGAAACGTAAAGGCTATCTTACTATTGCGAATACTATTTCTGCAAGGGCATTTTATAATTATCTGTTGCAGCAGGAATCAAAGCCTAAAGCTGGATTGTTCGCCAGGCTGTTTAAAAAGTAGGTATAAGAATTTAAGATTTAAGATGTAAGATTGGCAGAGCAGTCCGGTACGGACGATAGATAATAACGCTCGGATTTCAATCCGGCGAGAGATGACTCAAAGTGACAACCAGTCCGGTACGGACGATAGATAATAACGCTCGGATTTCAATCCGGCGAGAGATGACACGGAGATCATCTGTCGTCCCGATGGGACTTAGACCTTCTTCTTATATCCTGCACCGGATTGAAATCCGGTGTTAATATGTTTCTTCCCTACGGGAATACGAAACTACGAAATCTCAGGAGAGTGTATGAGTTATAACCAGATACCCCAGAATCCTTATATCGTTGGAAATCCCATCCAATCGAGCAGTATGTTTTATGGACGGAATGAAGACTTCCTCTATATCAAGGATAAGCTTCAAAAAGAAGCACGGGGTCTGATTATTACACTCGCTGGGGAAAGACGAAGCGGGAAGACATCCATCCTGTTCCAAATCCTGAATGGCAGGCTGGGTGAAGGGTATCTTCCCTTCTTTGTCGATATGCAGGCAATGGCTGCAGTGGAATCAGATGCCCAATTTCTCAGTCGTTTGGATAACGTAATACGAACTCAATTAACTATCCAGGTTTCCGAGCAGGATTATCAAGGCAATAAATGGTCAGCTTTCGAAAATTTCCTCCATTCAATTAAAGAAGCATATACAGAGAAGAAAATCATATTCCTCCTGGATGAGTATGAAATCATCGAAAACAAAATTGATAAACAAATGATTACAACAGAAATGATCACTTTCTTTGCCAATCTGATGGAAAATCATAACATCTTTTTCCTGTTTACCGGTTCTAACAAATTGGAAGACCGCAATGCCACATATTGGAAAACACTCTTCAGTAAATCACAATATCGAAAGATCACTTTCCTTCAAAAAAAGGACTGTCTTGATTTAATAACAAAGCCTGTTGAAAACTATGTGATCTATACTCCTGATCAATTGGATAATATCTGGCGTCTCACAGCAGGACAGCCATTCTATACTCAGATCTTCTGCCAGAATATGGTGGATAGGCTGCAATTGGAACAGCATAATGAAGTGCTGGACAATGACATCGATGCTGTCATTAAAGATATTGTAGATAATCCCATGCCCCAGATGATCTATTTCTGGCAGGAATTGGATGCTAAACATAAACTGACATTATCCATTTTAGCAGAAGTAATCAATACTAAAGATGACTGGGTAGACTGTGATGATCTAATGAAATGCCTGAAAAACCAAAAGATCGATATCAATATCCATGCTTCAGATTTTCATACTGCCATGGAAGAACTCTATCATAATGATATCTTAACCAAGAAAGGCAAACAATACCAATTCCGTGTCGATATCTTTCGCTTCTGGATCAAGCAGGAACAGAATGTCTGGAAACTGCTGAGTGAGATAAAAATTGATAAAGAAAAGAGACCAGTACATCGTTTAACTCTTTCTATTGGTTTTGTTCTTATGGTACTTTTGATTATAGGTGGTTTATTCAGAATTTATATAGTACTGAAACCTACATCTGAATTTGGTATGAGCAAAAATCGTGAAGCAATAAATTTGTATAAGCAAGCGCAGGATAGATTTGCAGAAAACGACACAAGCTTTGCTCTTCAAAACGTAAATCGTGCATTGGCAGCAGATTCCTCTTTTTTCATGGCAAAAATACTCAAAGCAGATATTCTGAAAGCACAGAATAATCTTCCAGAAGCTCTTAAAGTATATCAGAATGCAGAAAACCAATATTATTATAGTACCGATGTCGGGGAAAAAATCAGTTCTATTCCAATTTCTTTCAAAACTGATGATAAGCTAGCTCAATGGAGAACGACAGATACAGAGGATTATTTTATCTATGATATGCTTTATATTTCTCATGTACTTTCAAATGACATGATTAAAGCAAATAAAAATCATAATCTTTATATTTATAGCTTAAGAAAGAATAAGTGGTTTTCTTTTCAGAATTCTGTATGTTTAATGACTGATAAGAAGGCTATTTTCTTTTATAATATCCAAAATCAAGCTCTTTGTAAATTCGATGTTAACCGAGGGAAAACAATATGGAAAACGAAATTAACAGGTTTATTACAGAACTCACTTATACCTGATATATCTGAAACAAAACATTGTAAGTATTTGATACTAAGAGAAAGGAAGCAGCTTTTTCTTTTTAATCAGGATACGGGAAAACTTGTCATTCGTAAAGTCTATCCAAATAATATACAGAACGTCTTTTTCCTATCCAAGGATAACCGACTTTGGGTTGTCTTTGACCAAATGCATCAAATCCTCAGCTTACCAGACTTGTCTTTTATCACCCAAAAGACTATTCCAAATATGGATGTTTCTTTTGAGAAGGTCAATAATACAATCATTAGCTCTAATGATTCCAACAATCACAGAACAGAGCTATTAGAGTATAAAGAACAGAATGGAAAGTTAAATCGAATTACAAATATCTTTGCATTCAACAATGAAAGTGGAAATGGAACTATGTTAAGTAAAAAGCTGCTCTATGTTTTAAATAATAATAAACCGCAGGTTTTTAATTTACAAACCAAACAGCTATATTCAATGTCCAATTTGAGCCGTTATCAAATTCTAAGCATGTATTCTAATCAGTATGAGATTGGAAATTATGACGACAGAATATTTTTCTTTACAGAAAAAGACTTATTGATCTATAATTTAAAAAGTCATAAAGTGCAAGAAGTTATTGCTCTTAATAAACTGACAGATTCTACCACTTCTTCCATTCCTACAGACATAGAATTTGATAAATATCGAAAACGTATTATTTGTCTCTATTCGGATAAAACAGAATCAAATAATGTACAAAGCCAAGTAATATCCATTGTGGACATAAAGAAGAAGAGTATCATATACAGTAATCGTTTGGACATTAATACCCCAATATCATTCATTCAAAAAAATATGTACTCTTTTATACAATATGACGTTCTTGCTTACGCGAATCTCATTTGGAATGAAATTAACTTCGTTTTAATGAATCCTGATAATTATCAAGTATCTTTTGTTGCGAAACTTGATATGATGCTGATATATAAAAATAAACTATTTATCATGAAAAACAGAGATGTGCTCTGTCTCAATACATTCCCTCGCCAAGATAATAAATACCTTCAAAAAATACAGGAAAATATCATTCTGTTGAGTTTCCAATTAAAACAGCCAAAAAACGTAATTGAAAGCTTTGATAAATTGATCAAATATGCTAAAACAGTCAACGATGTGAATGTCCTAAGGACTATAATTAATACTGTTCAAATATTCAAACCTGAGATGCTAGGATATTATGTAACAAAATGTGTAAATCTTTCAAACGACCTTAACTCTCTTAAACCAGATATTAATTATTCAATGCAGCTAATTCCTTCAGCACGATTTAAGGATAAATTACTACCACATAATAGCTATGATGAACTGGAAAAATTGAATGATGAATTGGTTGCTCGAGTAGATGAAAATTCTGTTTTTAGAATAAATAATAACCAACCAGATCTTCTATATCAGGAAACAAATACTAACAACATCTACGTTGCGAGTGGAATATCATCGTATATTCAGAATACGGAACCACCTAAATTGAACATAGTGGACAGGCAAAATCATGTTTTTACACATAATTTACCCTTTCCAAAGCAGATGAGAGCTGCAATCAACTGGTATGATGAAAACAATATAGTATATATAACCCAGGAACAATTTGGAGACGGCTTTAATTATGAAATGAGGCCAATGGATATCTATACAGGTAATAAATCTATCATTTGGCAGAAATGGAGTAGCAGTCTTCATCTAATAGGCATGATTCAAAGAGAGAATAAAGTTGGTCTCATGTACTCTGATAGTCTTGCTAAAGTCTATTATGTCAAAACACCTCAAAGCAAATTAATCATTCCCGATTTTTCCCAAATTCTGTCTGTTAATAGTAAAGACATTGAAAATTCAGATCAGATAATGATGAATGAATTTCCTAAATCAGTAATCACATATATCTCAAGTGGTAAAAATACTTCTGTGACACTCAGTAAGGATGAACTGTCTTCTGCGCAATTCATGAATTTGACAAAACAATATATCCAATGGTTTGATGTGAGAAATTCAGTTTTTGAACCTATCATTGAACTCGATAAACCATGTAGTATTAGTCATAATGAAATTGAGATTTATGATTCAATGATAGACGATAAATATATTATTCAAAGGGGAAAAGATGTAGAAAATAACGCTTTCTTTAATATAGCTTTCAATTGTTTAACAGGAGCTGTTTCAGATTACCAAGTCCTACCTGCATCAAATGATCGTAGCTCAATTACATATAAAAATTACTCGTTAATGGAAAGCAGTCTCAATATAGGGATGGTAAATATTAAACTATATAAACAAACTGCGAATGGTAAATTAGCGCTACTTTGGGAAAAACAGATACCGTATGACTTTGGATATCTTTATAATATTCAATCTGGTATTTGTACTTTAATATGTAATCTTTCTACTAATAATATATCGAACCGCCATCTTGTTTATCTCTCTGAAACAGACGGTCATATCATCAAATCATTCCCTATTTTGAATGATATGCAGTATTTTTCATTCACAAACCAACCTCCTATCCTCTTTCATAAGAAACTTGGGTTTTATGAATTACCAGCAGTCAAGTGAAGTACGAAGTTCGAAGTGCGAAGTACGAAGTTGCAGAACAAGAAGAAGGGAAGATTGATTGAATAGAGCACGTAGTGTGAAAGATAATAGCCTAGCGTAAGCTATGGGTAATCATAGGAGAATGTATGAGTTATAATCAGATACCTCAGAATCCTTATATCGTGGGAAATCCCATCCAATCGAGTTCAATGTTTTATGGTCGGAATGAAGACTTCCTCTATATCAAGGATAAGCTTCAAAAAGAAGCACGGGGACTGATTATTACACTTGCAGGAGAAAGACGAAGCGGGAAGACATCCATCCTCTTCCAAATCCTGAACGGCAGGCTGGGTGAAGAGTATCTTCCATTCTTTGTGGACATGCAGGCAATGGCAGCAGTGGAATCGGATGCCCAGTTTCTCAGCCGTTTGGATAATGTGATCAGAACTCAGTTGACAATCCCTGTTGCAGAACAGGATTACCAAGGTAATAAATGGTCTGCATTCGAAAACTTCCTCAATTCTGTGAAAGAAGCATATCCGGGGAAGAAAATCATATTCCTCTTAGATGAGTATGAAATCATTGAAAATAAAATAGATAAACAAATGATTACGGCAGAAATGATCACTTTCTTCGCTAATCTCATGGAAAATCATAACATCTTTTTTCTTTTCACTGGTTCGACAAAGCTTGAAGATCGCAATGCATCTTATTGGAAAACACTCTTCAGTAAATCACAATATCGAAAGATCACTTTTCTCAAGAAACAGGATTGTATCGATTTGATCACTAAGCCTGTTGAGAATTTCGTTATCTATACTCCTGATCAATTGGAGAATATCTGGCGTCTGACTGCCGGTCAGCCATTCTACACACAGATATTCTGTCAGAATATGGTGGATAGACTGCAATTGGAACAGCGTAATGAAGTACTTGAAGAAGATATTGATGCTGTCATTACCGATATTGTTGACAATCCTATGCCCCAGATGATCTATTTCTGGCAGGAACTGGATGCCAAACATAAACTTACACTTTCCCTCCTGGCAGAAATCAATACGACGAAAGATAAATGGGCTGATTGTGATGATTTATTAAAATGTCTGAAAAACCAGAAGATAGATATCAACATTCACGCATCGGATTTCCATACTGCTTTTGAAGAGCTTTATCATAATGACATTCTATCAAAAAAAGGCAAACAGTACCAATTCCGTGTCGATATCTTCCGCTTCTGGATCAAACAGGAACAGAATGTCTGGAAACTACTCAAGGAAGTGAATCTTGATAAAGAAGCCAAACCTACACGGAATAACATCCTGGCAGTGAGTATTGTTGGGCTCTTGGTAGTGATTTGTGCTGGTGTGCTTTTTTATGCGTTGAAGCCAAAACCAGCAACAATCCAGAGTTCCAAACCCACACAAAATACTAAAATCGAGGAAATATATGTGGATGGAGGTACGTTCACTATGGGTGACACAGCAGGTGGTGGAATTGAGGATGAAAAACCTACGCATCAAGTGAAGCTATCCTCTTTTTATATAGGGAAATACGAAGTTACCCAGGAGCAGTGGCAGGATGTCATGAACTATAATCCTTCCGTTTTCAGAGGTGAAAGCCTTCCGGTTGAGGCGATAAGCTGGTACGACTGCATTGAATTCTGCAACAAACTAAGCCTGCAGAAAAGATTAATGCCTTGTTATAGCGGAGATCGAAACAATATAACGTGCAATTGGACTGCCAATGGTTACAGGCTTCTCACGGAAGCAGAATGGGAATATGCTGCCAAAGGTGGTAAAAAGAGCAAGGGTTACAAATATTCAGGCGATAACGAACCGCAAAGTGTGGCTTGGTACGCTGCAAATTCCAGCAGCAGGACACACCAGGTTGGTCAAAAACGAGCAAACGAACTGGGATTATCTGATATGAGCGGTAATGTCTGGGAATGGTGCTGGGATAGGTTTAAAGCAGATTATTATAGCCTGAGTCCTATATCAAATCCGAGGGGACCAGAAGAAAAATCGTACCGGCTGCTGCGCGGTGGCTCCTGGTTCTTCAATGAATACGGTTGTCGTGTTTCTACCCGTAATTATCTTAACGAAGGAGACAGGCGAGATAACATCGGATTTCGATTATGCAGAAGGAAATGAAGAGCAGAAATTACGAATTACGAATTATGAATTGAAGAGTATAGGGGCAATACAAATTACAGAGAAAATACACACATATAGAACATACGGCTCTTAATTGATTACCGAGGGACGACCAAGGGATGACCGAGAGATGACCGAGACTAAACCGAGACTGCTCTCGGTAATGGCAGGCTGATGGTTGGTTTAGGTTTCAATTATAATTGGCTATTCATTTAGGTAGAACAATAGAATTAAGAATTGCGGATAGGCTTGCTGATGCTTGAAACGGAACGCCTCACCCCGTGAGGTGGCAAAAGGCACCCCGTGCGTTTTCTACTTTTTGCAGAGAACATGGGAGAGAAGGGAAGAAGGACTTGCAGAATGGAAGATGGAAGATTGTGCAGAGAAGAGCAGAGAATTTATTTCCGTAAATCCATACGAAGAATCTAACTATCCGCTTAGACTTTGCTTAGGGCAAGCCAATACCACTCGTTAATTGACGGGGGTTAAAACGCACGGGGTGCGTTTTGCCACCTCACGGGGTGAGGCGTTCCGTCTGCAACTTTTAACTTTTAATTTTTAATTCTCCTAAGGCAGATCCCTTTCCGCAGTGATTTTATAGAAATGTATGGGTCTGAGTCTTTCTTCTACGTAAGTAGGTGTTTCCGTGGTCATGACTAAATTGGGGAAAGTGCCATTCGGGTCTGTATCTACATAAATACGGAAACGTGAAACGGGCAGAGGATATGTCCAATTCAATTCAACTTTTTGCGTTTCGGTGTTGAAGCTGACGGTTGGGGTTGGTACGGGTGGCAGGGCATTCCAAATGACCTGTGATGGTCCGAAGGCATTATTCGTTTCAATTGCTTCCGCAACGCTTGCATTTTCATCGACAAAGGCATAGGAAGTCCAGGTTCCAGCCACATCAGAGCTGACCAGGACGAAAGTGACGGTTGCACTAGCCCAGGCATCGAGGGAGTTGATAGTCATATATTGATTTCCCACAGTTCCTGTGGTAGGGGCGGATGCCCTTGTATAATACAAATCCACACGTATAGGTGTGCCGACTCCCACAGCGCTATTGTTCATGATAGTCACATCCACAGTATTCGCATCACAGACATAGAGATTATTGCTGTTATAGAACATACTCACGATCTTCAAATCAGGAAGCGGTCCATTCCAATTGATCAGGTTATTGGGATCGCTCTCATAAGAAGCACCAGAGAAAGCTCCTGAAGCGCCGCTCATATTGATCAGTCCCTGGTTTGCTGCTTTGGTGACATTCTTGGCATTGCTGCCTGCATTGGTGGGGAATGAGGCATAAGGAATGGTGATCGTTGCATTGTTTTCTATTTTCAGCAAAGTACCGCCTGCTACACCATTTTGGAATGTACAATAAGAGAAAGGATGAAGAGGATCCAGTATCGAACCGTTCATCAGGTAAACACCATTGGCAGTCATGTATTCAAAAGTGGCATATTCAGCACTTAAAGTGGCACCGCTTGCCAAGTAGAATAAGTAATTCCCTGTGGATTGATGCGTTATTTTTGCCAAATGCCCGGATGCTCCGATCACTTCCAGGTAACCACCTGTATTGACTGTCAGTGTCTTCGTATTTGCCACCTCAAGCCAGGCATCGGAATCAAGGCTTATTTTACCTGTGCTGTTAATGGTCACGTTGCCGGTTGTGCGGAAGTATTTATGATTCATAAGGAGTGTTCCTGAATTGATGGTCATGGTTCCGGTCATCGCTACGACCATAGGATATTGCATCAGCACAGTTGTCGCAGCGGTCTTTTCTATTGTGAGATTATAAATATAACTGGTACGGCAATCATAGAAAAAGTTCTGGCTGTTCCCGCCCTTGAGTTTGATCGTATTTAGCCTGCTGCCATTCCAAATGCCATTGACGCTCAAGTATACATCCCCTGAGAATTCATGAATATATCCTGTGGTTGAATCATACCATTCACCACGTGTAAGGGTCAGGTTACCTAATACTTTACAGAATTTGGTTGGGATGAATCTCCCTGCAGTTTTATTGACGATCAGGTTATAAGCATTTATCACTGATGCTGAGTTGGTGATAGTCTGATCTGCTGCACCGTTGAAGGTCAAGGTGGAGGTTCCGGGATTGAATCCCTGGGTTTCATTATAAACTCCGTTTGAATCAGTCCAGTTACCTCCGACAGAGATATTCAAGCCCATATCGGTATTGGCATTCAAGCCTGCACCTGAGGATATGACCAAATTGCCTGTCACAGCAAGTGTGGAGTTGTCATTCATCTCGAATGTGCCATCTGTAATCGTAAGGTTACCACCAACAGTACAGGTCTGTCCTGCAGCTAGTTCAAAGGCATCTGTACTGGCGTTTGTATTATTCAGCACGAGATTATTGAAGGTTTCAGAGGTCAGCAATCCAGTATCCACTGAATTGCCAGCAAAGGTAACGGTGTTACTAATTTCGAAGAAGCCACTCGTACCAACCGTATTCGTCCAATTGCCATAAACCGTAATCGCATAGCTGGATTGCAGGATACCGCTATAGATCTGCATATCTCCCCGAATTGTAATCGCTGATGTCTGAAGCGCAGTGTAGCCACGGGTCGAAGTTCGAAGTGCGAAGTCCGAAGTTCGAAGTGAAGAAGGAAGAGAAGAATCAGAGGAATTGCGAAGTTCGAAGTCCGAAGTTCGAAGTGAAGAAGGAAGAGAAGAATCATAGGAAGTTCGAAGTTCGAAGTTCGAAGTTCGAAGTGAAGAAGGAAGAGAAGAATCATAGGAATTGCGAAGTTCGAAGTCCGAAGTGCGAAGTGAAGAAGGAAGGTTTACCCCCCTGCCCCCCTCATCAAGGGGGGGTATTGGGTCAGCAGACCCATCCCCGGAACGGGCACCTTTGTTTATGCGGAGGGTGTAGAATGAACTGCCGGCTGCCATATCAAGTACACCGTCTGTAGTACCGGTCATTTCGATTGTACCACCGGCAGGAACGAAATTGGTTCTGTAGCAGTAAATATCTCCCACAACACTGATCACACCCCCGGAGATATCCGAATTGAAAGTATAGCTATTAAGAGGCAGTTTGATACCCCAGGATTTAAAATTGAGTTGTCCGCTGTCCATCAGGATGGAAGCATTTGCCAAATAGGCAAATTCATAGGCTTTGCTGCCTCCATAGATGTTGATGATACCGTTTTGAGTGATATACAGATTACCGTTGAGATCACACCAACTGCCTGTATCCTGGTGCAGTTCGATGGTTCCATTTGTTGCATAGTATTTTCCATAAATTCCAGCATCCACCAGGTCATTCACGATAATTATACCTAATCCTGTTGCTCTCAATGTTCCGCCTCCATCGTAGGAAGCAATTGTGGAAGTAAGTCCGTAATGCTGTTCTACAGTGGCTGTGGAGCTATTGTTATTTAGCAAATTGATAGTCATGTTATCCTGGAAATAGACGATATTGGAAACAAAGAGTGTATTCCCAACTGTGCAGGTATGCATGAACTGCAATTCATTGCCTGTATGGCTATCCGTGACATTATAGAAAGTCGTGGCACCCGAGATCGTCTGTACACCGCCAGCCTGGTTGAATATCACGGTTCCTGTACCGGGTATGAAGCGATTCTCGGAATTCGGATTATACCAATTCCCGCCTAAACTGATGGTATTGCTGTTGGAAGCCAGTTTCCCGGAATTGATGTAAAGCTGTCCTTTCACAGTAATCGGGCTTAACAAGTTAAGAGCTACTAGTCGATATTTATTGATTTGCAGATTGAAAATATAGTTACCGTTGTTGCAGGTCAGGGAATTCTCTGTTCTGCCTATCATTTGCAGTTCCCCTGAAGTCATTTGAAAGGCATTGAGTGCCGTAGCTGTGAAATTTCCACCTACTTTTAGAAAACCGTCTCCATAAGAACGGGTTTCATGGGCATCCATGATCACATTGCGATATGTGATCTGCAAGATACCCGCTGACATCTGGATTCCTCCATTGAGCACTGTGTCAGAGCCTTCCAGATAAGCAGGGGCATCCTGGATGAAGGAACCGCCATCGATTTGCAGTAGGGAAGAGCTGGAAGGATAGAAACTGCCAAGCACGGTACAAGTGCCCGTTCCCACGCTGAGTGTTCCATCTAATGTCAGGTCGGATGTGAGATACAGGTAACCGCCGGTTCCAAGGGTGAGATTTGCTGTTGCAGGAACGGTCAGAGCATTGATAACACGGGCAGGCTTTCCTGCCAGATCGAGCGTATTATTCGGGTCAATGGTCAAAGAACCCAACACTAAAAGAGAATCGGTACTGGCAGGAAGTACATGGAAATAGGGAGTTTCCTGCGTACCTTTGATTGCCAGGTTGCCGAAATGAGCATATAAACTGGAATTTAGAATGGTACCACCATAATCAGCCCTCAGGTTCACTTGTGTATTCTCCAGTTGTACGATACAACCGGTTTGAAATTCCCAATTGCCGTAACAATTGATCGTTCCGTTTGCTCCAGCCATACCTGAAGTAGATGTCCAGATAAAGTCATTGTATGTTGTGAGAGTCCCATGATATTGCATATTCAGTTGACCGGCTATTTGAATACTGTTCAAAACAGTAACTGTGAAAGTATAAGGCTCAAATTTGCCTGCAGTTAGATGGAAATAGCCATGTATATTCACATCCGAAGCAGCTTGCACTACATATAGAGATCTTTGGTTTGGAAGCGTGGTGTTCTGACCTTCAGCACGACTGGCAGATTTTGCAATGACAAGATTGTTCAGATAACTCCCTGGAACAATGGAAAGCTCTGCTTGTTGAGATCCGATCATCTCGATGATTCCGCCTGTAGGCTGGAAATCAGCACGATTACATACGAATTTACCTGCAGTTAGGATCATTCCACCTGTGATATTAGCCGTAAATAAGTGAGTGTTCGTAATAACAATACCTTTATCCACGAACTCAAAGAGACCGTTGCTCATTGTTAAAGATGCATTGTCATCCTGTGCCCAATTGCTGTCCGAGTTACCGCCATGCACCATAAACGAACCGTTATCAATCGTGATATTCGCATTCATGGCAATTTGAGCAGCACCGTCCTGGGTATAATTGATTACCCCATTTGTCATATAAATGGTTCCAAAGATGCCATTATCGACCAGGTCATGGACGATGAAAGTTCCGCCATAAACACGATATTCGCCCGACATCCAGTCATAATAATTACAGGATGTAGTCGTATTGACAGGAAATTGCAGATAGCCACCGCTTTTGTTTAAAATGATCTTGTTGAAGGTTTCACCAAAGACAGCCTGGAGCTTTGATCCTGTGAATTCTACAACTCCGTTGCCTTCGCTATAACCACTGGTGCCTATGTTGTTATACCAGTTTCCTTCAATTTTCATAGGATAACCGTAAGCTACCACAACTCCAGCAGTGATAGTAAAATTTCCTTTGACCCAGAGAGGTCTTCTCAAATTCACAAGGGCGCTGCTCACACTTTTCAGAATCGTTAGGTCATTAAAATAGCTTGCAGTATCATATTCATAAATATCAGTCGTCGTACTGCCCTCAATATTAACCACGCCATTAGAGAAGTAACAATGTCCACCTTCCAGATTTATGTAACCGCCACGAAAATGGATGGTACCATAATACAGATAATTAAATGTACTCCCGGCAGTGTTGGAGAAAAGACCGATAATATAGAGTTCATTCGTAGAGGATGCGCTGAAATTAACGGCAGCAGGAGCGGTTTTATTGATCTTCAGGTTTCCAAGAGTCTGTCCGGAATTGACGTTTATGGATGAATCTAAGGTACCGTTGAATTCCAGGGTGGAATTGGTTAGATTCACAGCGCTTCCGCGATTGAATGTCAAATCTCCCTGGATGTTTATCTTGGAACCCGTTGTAATGGTCGGCGTGGTTGCATAACTGTAAAAAGTAACGTCACCGTTCACATTCATTACACTGGCTGCATTCGTCAGATTCAGTTCTCCGGCAGTCGTAAAGTCATTGAGTACATTCAAAGTACCGGCATAGATAGATATCTTTGCACCGACAAAAACATGAAGATCCAAGCAGGAAATGGTTGATGTAATGGCGGGATAGTTGCTTAGTCCACCTGGTATTTCCACAACATCTGAAGCTGTTGGTATACCATTCTTCCAATTTAAAGAAACGTTCCAGGAAATACCGTTACTACCTGTCCAAATCTTGGGCAAGGTACCACCATACTGGAAGGAGATATCATCTCCCGCTGTTCCGATATTGGAAATTTGCAGACCTCCGTCCACCATGCCTTCAGATAGGAAACCATACGGGAAGGTGTTTGAATTGATCCCGGTCCTGCCTTCCTGTAAACAATAGTTAGCACTGTTGATGATGCCATCCACGGTTGGATAACCCTGGGGACGATACACATAGATCTCGTCTTCACCATCTGCATTCCCGTCATGATTGGTATTCACGCGATAGACGATGAGTCCTGTGCCCGGGACGTTGATGTCAAACCTACCGGTTTTCTTACGATATTCCAAAACATAGAATTCATCTGGATTATTGGACATCACACGATAGGCAGCCGATCTTGAAGTTGTTCTCGGTACTAGGGAATAGGTACCTGGAGAAAATAACAATTCAGGCATAGCTGTCCAATGTCCGTACTTATAATCTAAATATTCCAAATGATACTGGGGTGTACTTAAATCATTACACATCAGATCCCAGTATCCCACTGAATTGATCCCAGTGCTCTCATAATGATACAGATCCGGATAGCTGAAAGTATGACTCATTTCATGGCAAAGAACACCCAGGTGCAGCCCATCTTCAAGAACCAGGTTGAAATCATTGATTCCCTTGCCGTTGATACTTGCATTAGCCATTGATAACGTCCAGCGGTGAGGCCAGAGGATATTACCCCAGGGATCAGCACCACCTTTGATGATAAAGGTAACATTATCCACATTTCCGTCATTATCATTATCGAGGTTCAATCCGGCAGGTACCTGGTGCTGCTGATCCAGCCAGTTCATGCAGTCGGCAACCAGATGATGCTCTCTCCATGTCCTGGTGAGGTCATTGCTGTACCCGATGGGATTAGTCACTTCATTATAGGGAGAGTAGTATGCCCTGGAATTTTCTGAAAGATAGGAAACAACATAGACGCCTGATGGGTTGGGAAATAAAGTTGTATTAACCTGTGCCTGGTAATTTGATATTTCCTGGAAGTAAGTTTTCAAAGATTTGGATGTATCGGCGGTAGCATCATCAAATAAATCATGATACCAAGAATAGGTTCTGCTGTGGGAAAACTCTGACTGGTCACTGAAGCGGATGAAGACCACAAGATTATTCAGATAACCGATGTTATTGACTCTTTGACCGCCTTCCACCAATTTCTTGCGAAACTCTTTAGAAACTGCTGTCGCCTTTTCAGTGTTGGGATAGAGATTTGGTGTTAAGCTTTTTGTAAGAGGATTATCCCTTCCAACGATGTAGGATGTTGGCGCAAGGTTTTTCCCTCTTTGTTCAGCATATACGTAATAGCCCGTTGTGGGATTCTGAACGATAGTGTAATTATCTTTATCGAAGACACGACGGCTGAATTCATCACCAGTAATATGGCATTGAATCTTTGAGCCGTCAGGCTGGGTAATCTCAGTTGGAACATCTTTTAAGTATGCGCCGAAGCAAAATGAAAATACAGACAGCAAGGCTGCAATAATGCTCAATTTAGTTTTCATATCATCCTCTTTTATAGACTATCCTAACAGCAATACATGGAGGGATATTATGCAAATGAGTATTATTGCCATTATGAAATATTAATATAATGATATTAGTGCAGTTGTCAACAAAAAAGAAGCTAGCAGCCTTTAATAAATGAATATGGTTCATTTGTGGTTCTGATTCAATACCTGACGTTTACACGTTAGCTATGAAATGACACATCTACGATGTTGCAGACCCTTCCGCCAATTTTTAATCTTTAATTTTTAATTTTTAATTCCTCAAGTTACTACTTGAGGAGTATGCTCCATATGATTGCCCAACAAAAGCTGGAGAGGGTACCTACCAGGTAATAATTACTGAAATTGGATTCCCTGGAGACTTCAGGATAACGGATAATGGATTTCGCAGCAAACAGATAGCCGATGATCTCAAACCTATTGATCAGGACTGCAACCATAATCAGGATACGTTCCATAATTCCAATAAAAACGCTGGCATATGTATAATCTTTGCTTTCGGGTTCCTGGCTTGAGGGTACAACAGAGGATATGACTTGCTGGGTAAAATAATTCCCGCCAAAGAGATTTACAATGACCAGCGAAAGCCAGCGGAAGGATAAAATCTTACCAAATCCGTCCCATACAATAGTATGCATGTAGGTAACATCTTCCGATAGCCAGGTTACTACTAAAAGAATGAATAAGATATGCAGAGCTTGATCTGTGAGAAATAGCAACCAGTTTAATGTTTTAAATTTAGCAGTAAGAATAGCCTTCCAATAGTCAAGCGCGATATGCGATAAAACCAGGAATAAAACGCCTATTACTAAGCTCCAACTCAAGAGATCTATACAGACGATGAATGACAAAAATCCGTAGATACTAACATGAAGAAGCAGGTTTTTTAATTCGTTCTTACCCTTGACCATTTCATCTGATTGCAGAACGAAATCCGCCAGGAATAGCGCAAACAGTAATCGCCACAGGATCATGAATCCCTCCCAATTTGATGTGGAGTAAGATTCCAATCTTACTGAACATCCGACTTTTATTTATTTTGTATCTTTTTATTAATTCCATTATTGTTAGATCGATGTCTTGGAACACAACAATGACAGTAAGATCGGAATCTTACTCCACAACAATGGCTGCATCAAACAATTCAACATCTGGAGGTTGCCAAGAGTATTGTCAACATTCAGATGTTGACGATAACAATGTCAACATTTACATGTTGACAAGTCAACATTCAACTCCTGAGGTTGAATTGATGAGTAAGCTTACTAAAAAATTCAAACTCTGCTCAAACTCTGCCCAATTAGCGATGCCTAATAATCTACCTACATTCTGATAGGTAGTTTTTAGCAATTGAGCAGTTTCTCTAAATGTCTTCCCCTCCAACTGGAGAAGTATAAATTCCCTTTGACGAAGAGTCCAGTTATTCTCAATCGCATCCATAAGTATAAGTATATTTTCCAGATAGTCATTCAGCGTTTCATCTTCAGTCGTGATATTCGTAAGTCTTGTCTTTTCGCTTTTCCCTGAAATTGCATTCAATGCCTGTCTTGATCGATAGTACGCAGAACCATCTGATTCATAACTGGAATTTCCAACTACACTTTTCTCACCAATGCCGATACCACAACGGAAGCGTGGCATGGGTTTCATATCGAGGAGAGAAGTTTGTAAACGGAAAAAAAGGAGAAATTTATAGGCTAGGGAAGGCTCTTCAAGGCTGAACTGGAATTCATCTCCAGCCGTAACACGAAAGGACAGGACTTCAGCCTGGGCTTCGGAAAATTGTTTACAGGTTAGATCAAAGAATTTACGAATACACTCCTGTAAAAGGGATCTATCCTTCGCTTCATAAAAGCGGGAACCTATAATATCGCAGGTTAGAACGACTATCATCACTACTCTCCGTTAAATTCTATAAAAAAGTAATTACGAAATGAATAAATCATGTCAAATTTTTTCTGTTATTATTCGCATCTCTTTAATCTTAATCTGTTTTTCTATCGCTTCACGATATGATTGAGCACATGCTTTTCTTATCTGTTAGCGTATCTGCTTTCTTTTTCAGTAATTTTGTGAGTACTTCCAGGGTGCTTTCCATGTTTGACCTCCTTATATTCGTATGAAAGATAATATACATTGTAAAATCCAATTCTGAAGATTTAATGGAGAATTATTCATAATTTATATTTTTATGCCATGTCGGGGTTTTGCCTTCCAGTTTTCATCTAGACTCATTCCATGAATGCAGGGAATATAGATTGACAGTAATTATATGGAAAATATTCTGCAATTAAGTTTGATTTGATTTCAGCAAAGAATTGTATAGACGACAGTAAAAGAATATTCTGCGTTTAAATCCTGCTCCGATTTGTCTTTTTAGATTGGAAAGCAAGGACTTGGTATCGATACAAACATAGGGTACCAACGATAATGAAACAAACAAGTATTCCTTCAGCAAGAGGCTAGTATGAATATCTTTAGTAAGGAAGCTTCAGTTCCAAAGCCAAAGTTCAAGTTATCCATTAGAACATTTTTAATCCTTGTGATATCAGTGATGGTATCAGCACCTGTGCTTATTTCTACATATTTTTCTTTCAGATATGGTGCTAAGTCGACAAAAATCTTAATAATGAATTCCATAGATGTACTCAATTCAAACATCCAGGAAGAAATCAGCGATTTTTTTGAGATTCCTGACGAAATAAACAACATGAATCAGAATCTCATACTTGGACATCTTCTTGATGAAAAGAATCAATCAGAACTGATGACGTATTTTCACGAACAAATCAAAACACATAATAAAGTAAGCAGCATCACTTTTGCTAACAAAGCTGGTGGAATCGCCAATGCCGGCATAGATCATGCAAGTAAGCAATACTATGTAATCTATACGGAAAAATTTGAGCGTGGTGTGTTCAATAAATATGCGTTAGATAGTAATGGTAAAATGACAGAATTAATCACCCAACTACCCGATTTTGATGCTCGCATCCGTCCATGGTATAAGAATGCCCTAAATCATACAGGGATTGTTTGGAGTGATCCTTACCTCATGGCAACCGGAAACAATTTGGGTATCAACGCAAGTATGGCAATTAGAGATCATGATAATCAACTGTTGGGTGTTGTATGTGTTGATCTGTTTTTATCAGATCTCAGCAAGTTTTTAGCACGTTTAGATCTCGGCAAAGGCGCTCAGACGTATATCATGGAAAAATCAGGTATGTTAATCGCATCTTCAAATAATGACAAATTGTTTAACCTGGACAGTGAAAATCATATCCATAACAGGATTGACGCATTAGTTTCAGAATCAGAAATAATAAGAACCACTTCCACCCAGCTAAAGAGAAAATATATAGATTTTAGTAACATCAATCATGATACAAACTTTGATATCACAATTGAAGATGAAGCGTACTTAGTTCAAGTGAAACCATTTAGTGTTATCACTAATCAACAATGGTTAATCGTGACAGTTGTCCCCAAAATCACTTATATGGCTAAAGTGTATGCCAACAATCAAATTCTCATATTTATCATGATAATTATCCTGATAGTCTCAATTCTGTTTTCCTTAAGATTATCGAGGATGGTCTCACAACCGATTCTGAGTTTGGATAAAAAAGTACGTGCGATATCCCAAGGTGACTGGTCGTCTGAACCCATACAATCCCGAATCTTGGAGATAGACGATTTAGCTGTTGAAACTTTCAAAATGAAAACAACAATAAAATCAACCATAGAGGCATTGAACAACGAAATTTCGGAACGGAAACAAACTGAAACGATATTACAGGATATCATAGATAACAATCCGATGTCCATTCAAATCGTTGATAAAGAAGGCTATACAATACAGGTAAATGCTGCACATACTCAGCTTTTCGGATTAGTACCTCCCCCTGACTATTGCCTTTTTAATGATATGTTTATTGAACAACAAGATCAAAAAGGGTTAATGGAGAGAGCAAAAAAAGGTGAGATTATTCACCTTCCCATCATGTATTACAATATACATAATGTAAATCCTGAATACCCGGATAATCCCATTTGGGTGAAAGCAGTCATTTTCCCCTTGAATGGGAGTGACGGCAATCCGGAACGCTATGTTTTTATGCATGATGATATTACCAAAATCAAACAAGCTGAACGCTTAATCATTGAGAATGCAGAACGCTATAAGGTGCTGGCTGAACAAAGTCGTACGATTACCTGGGAAGTGAATGCAGAAGGTCTGTTTACTTATGTCACACCGGTTATTGAGCAAATATTAGGTTATTCCCCTTCGGAAATTGTAAACAAATTTCACTTTTATGATTTTCATCCAGAAGAGGGTCGTGACTTGTTTCAATCAGCAGCATTTGAGGTTTTTACCCGAAAGGAATCAATTCAAAATCTGTTAAATGCTGCTCTTTCCAAAACTGGTGAACTTGTCTGGTTTCATACTAACGTAGTTCCGATCATTGGCAAAGATGGAGAACTATTGGGGTTTAAAGGAAGCAATACTGATATCACTGAACGAATACATATGGAGGAAGAAAACATCCGAATTCAAAACCAATTTAACCAGTCTCATAAGATGGAACTCCTGGGTCAGCTTGCGGGTGGAGTGGCACATGACTTTAACAATCTGCTTACCGTCATTATGGGATATAGTGAGGAACTGAGAAGTAATCTTCCTCCACAAAGTCAGAATCAAAAGGAAGCTGCTGAGATATTCAAGGCTGGCTCTAGAGCAAAGGAACTCACTCAACAGCTATTATCTTTCAGCCGAAAACAGGTGATACAAGCCAAGGTGCTGGATTTGAATGCTTTAGTTGCTAATCTGCAGAGCATATTTCTGCGCTTAATTAAAGAGGATATTCAAATCGTAAGTATTCCGTCAAAGGAAAGTGCTCTAGTGAAAGCAGATCACGGACAGATCGAACAAGTTATCACTAACTTAGTTTTAAACTCCCGTGATGCGATGCCAAATGGAGGAAAAATAACGATAAGTACTGCTGTTATCGATGACATTACAGCAGTCCTTGAAAACTTTGATCAGGTTAAACCCGGTAAATATGTGCTTCTTTCAGTATCAGATACCGGATATGGAATGTCTCCAAGTGTACAGAGCAAGATTTTTGAACCTTTCTTTACTACAAAGGACAAGGGTAATGGACTAGGTTTGGGGCTTTCGACTGTCTATGGAATCGTTCTGCAATCAGAAGGGCATATTTTTGTGGATAGCGAACAGGGAAAAGGAACTACTGTGAAGATATTGTTTCCTATCACAAAGGAAACACTTCCATCAGAACAAGACCCATCAAATGGCAGAGACATGTGTGGTAACGGGGAAAATGTTCTCATTGTTGAGGATGAGGAATTACTTGCCAATTTTTTCAAGGAAATGGTTAGCAAGCTTGGCTATAATGTGATTGTGGTTAATAGTGGAACAGAGGCGATTAGCAAACTGGAAAACGGATTTAAGCCAGATTTAATTATTACAGATGTGATAATGCCGGGTATGAATGGCAAAGAATTGGCTGACAGGATAAGGCAGATTGTACCAGATCAGAAAGTATTGTTTATGTCAGGTTTCACAGATAATATCATTGTCCCTTATGGCGTGCTTGACTACGGCATTCCTTTTATCCAAAAACCATTTTCGGCAAAAGAGATAGCAGGGAAAATGAAAACATTATTATCTCCACCCCCAAAGCAGAATGGGAATAGTTTCCGAGTTCTTATGCTGGATGATGATGAAAATATCTTGTTGCTAGCTAAACGGGCATTCATTAAGCGTGGAAATGAATTTATAGGAGTGTGTAATCTGAAAAATGCCATGCTGGAACTGAGTAAAGGTAATTTTGATGTACTACTGATTGATATCAACCTGGTAAGTATGACTGGAATGGAAGCCTTACAGAGTATCAGGGATGCTGGTTATCATATGCCTGCTATTGCGATTTCAGGGATGCTCAACCTCAGCCTGGTTACGGAAATGCAGGCTCTGGGAGTGGTAAAGACTATGGAAAAGTCTTCCGATATGATCCCTTTGATTTATGCTGCCGAAGAGGCTATTAAAGGCAGTTAAATAGAAATATTTGTTCTTAGTATGCTCCTATTTTAGCATCAGCATTTTTTGATCTTGAATTGGTCATGGCACTTTACCTGAGAAACAGTCCTAAACAGAATTAGAAAAGAAAGATATATCTCATTGTTCTTTTAGAAGCGTTTTCATTATAATATCCAAAACTGATGTAGTGTGAAGTAAAGTTTATTTTTTTGGCTAAGTTTTGGAAGATGGTATCGAAAATTTCTTTGACAATTTAAACGCTATTAAGATAAACAATATCATAGTTAGGATTGGGATTTTAAATTATTCTAACTAGTGATTAGTACTGTAACTAATTCTGTCCATATAGTTATTATTTGGAAATATAGGAGATAGGTCATGCTTGAACCAGTCTATAGCAATGCAATGACGATTAATTTACCTAAAGAACTTCCACCCCGAAAGCCTTTTTTACCAGGTTATCGCAGAGCGCCCAGTCGGGGATTTACTCTCAATGAAAAAGATACTATTCTTGCTCTTCAAAATGTCTTGCGATATATTCCCACTGAATTTCATCAGGAACTGATTCCTGAATTCCTGGAAGAACTAACTACAATGGGTCGCATTTACGCCTATCGATTCCGACCTGAAGGCAGGATTTACGGTAAACCAATTGAAGAATATAATGGCATCACGGCAGCCCGTGCCCTGCAGGTTAATATCGATAATAATCTAGATTTTGAGATTGCTTTATATCCTTATGAACTTGTTACTTATGGTGAAACGGGACAAGTCTGCCAAAACTGGATTCAATATCAGCTCATAAAAAAATATCTCGAGGTAATGTCAGAAGACCAGACACTAGTCGTCTCCTCAGGGCATCCTCTAGGTCTGTTTCCTTCCCGTCCCGAATCTCCCCGCGTCATATCTACGAACGGGTTAATTATTGGGAAATGGGATAATCCGGAAGACTTCAAGCGCCTTACTGCCCTTGGTGTTACAAATTATGGTCAAATGACTGCCGGCGGTTGGATGTATATCGGTCCACAAGGCATTGTTCACGGTACTTATTTAACTTTACTGAATGCCGGAAGACTTTACCTGGGTATTCCAGATGATCAGGATTTGGCTGGAAGAACCTTTATATCATCAGGTTTAGGAGGGATGTCAGGTGCTCAGTCCAAAGCGATAGAAATTGCGGGTGGTGTCGGTGTTATAGCAGAAGTGGATATCAGCCGGATTGAAACCAGGCAGAAACAAGGCTGGGTGAAACTGGTTTCTGATGAAATTCCTCAAATTCTTACCTGGATGAATGAGTATGTGCAAAAGCGAGAAGCTGTCTCCATTGCTTATCACGGTAACATTGTTGATTTACTGGAATACATAGATGAATACAATATCCAAGTTGATCTTATCTCTGACCAGACATCCTGCCATGTGGTTTATGAAGGCGGGTACATTCCGGTTGGACTGGATTTCGAAGAAGCCCGCAAGATGTTAATTAAAGAACCTGTAGCATTCAAATCATTTGTGGATGAATCTCTTCACAGGCAATTCAAAGTACTGAAATCCCTCACAGCACAAGGTGCTCATTTCTGGGATTATGGCAACAACTTCCTGGCGTCCGTTTTTGAAGTGGGAATTACAGCCATAGCCAAGAATGGCATGAATACACTGGATGGATTTATTTGGCCTTCCTATGTGGAAGATATCATGGGTCCGATTTGCTTTGACTATGGATATGGACCATTCCGCTGGATTTGCTTAACGGGAAAGATCGAAGATCTTAGGAAAACTGACCAAGCGGCAATGGACTGTATCGATCCGAAAAGAAATCCGCAGGATCGGGATAACTATCATTGGATTGCAACCGCAGAAAAAAATCAATTGGTTGTGGGTACAAAAGCTCGTATATTATATGCAGACGAAGAGGGCAGGATTCGAATTGCCCTCAAATTTAACGAAATGGTACAAAAGGGTGAAATCGGACCCGTTATGCTGGGTCGAGATCATCATGATGTATCCGGTACAGATTCACCCTTCAGGGAAACAGCAAACATTCATGACGGAAGCAATCTCACAGCCGATATGGCGGTTCAATGTTTTGCCGGAAATATTGCCAGGGGCATGACATTAGTTGTCCTATCAAATGGGGGAGGGGTTGGTATCGGTCGGTCATTCAATGGTGGAAATGGTATTGTTTTAGACGGTTCAGTACGAATAAATGATGTCCTTACCAGTGGTTTATCTTGGGATGTGATGGGTGGAGTGGCTCGACGCAGTTGGGCGCGTAATGAGAATGCCATGAAAACTTCAGTCACTTGGAACAGAGATCATAAAAATGGGCAAATTACTATACCTTTCATTGTGAAGGAAGGTTTGTTAGAAGAGATTGTACATCAGTATTTTGAATGATAATGGGATGCCAAATTCCGATTTAGCGAGTGGCAAATCGGAGTTCGCTACCCCTTTCATTTAATGGGAGAAGCTTATGCAGGAAAACTTGCTTCAATTTCAAGAAAGAATGCGGCAAGAAGGATTGACCGAAAACGTCATTTGTACTTTTAGTGAGTATTATCGTCTTTTAGCAGCAGGAGCCACAGGAAAACTCAATTCTGCAGAAATATCTCCCCCTTCGAAGGACAGATTGCAATTCTATAGCAACCTGGAAGCAAGTGATAATGTTTTATTAGATCAGCTTCTTGTTATTAAACTCAATGGCGGACTGGGAACTAGTATGGGTTTGACGAAAGCAAAATCCCTCTTGCCAGTCAAGGGAGATTTAAACTTCCTGGATATTCTTGCCAGGCAGACAATTACTTTAGAAAAGAAAACGCATAGACATATACACTTACTCATGATGGATAGTTATAATACACAGGACGATACACTTTTCTATTTAGAGAAATATCCGGAGCTTCAGGGTTCGGGATTTCCATTGGATTTCTTACAGAATAAATATCCTCGTATTCGACAATCAGACTTGACGCCTTTAGCTTTGAAAGATGATCATCAGAATTGGAATCCTCCTGGTCATGGCGATTTGTTTTCAGTACTATATTCAACAGGATTGTTGGACAGACTGTTAGAAAAAGGAATTCGTTACGCTTTTATCGCCAATTCTGATAATCTTGGTGCAGTTGTGGATACTAAAATACTCTCCTGGATGGTGAAAACAAATATTCCCTTTATTATGGAAGTCTGTGATCGGACGGAAATGGACAAAAAAGGCGGACATCTCGCAGAATCAAGTACTGGCAGATTACTGCTTCGAGAGATAGCTCAATGCCCCAAAGAGGAAATGGATGAATTCCAAGATATCCAGGTTTATTCGTATTTCAACACGAACAATATTTGGTTGGATTTGGAAGCATTGCGCCATGTTATGCAGGCGACAAACGGTGTTTTACTGCTGCCATTGATTATTAACCCCAAAACAGTGGAAGGTGAGAAAGTGATTCAGTTGGAAACTGCTATGGGAGCAGCGATACAGACTTTTGAAGGGTCAATGGCATTGGTTGTTCCCCGCACTCGATTTACGCCAGTCAAGAAAACCAATGATCTATTAGCTTTATGGTCTGATGTATATCAATTGAATGAGGAATATCAGGTTGTCCTTCATCCTTCTTTGACGAAACCACCTTATATTCATTTGGAAGAAATATTCTATGGACATCTTCACCAAATGCAGGAAAGATTTGATTCGAATATTCCGTCTCTCCTGGAATGTACGAGCTTGCGTATTCATGGCGATGTGCATTTTGGTAAGAATGTTATTTGCAGAGGTAATGTTGAAATTCATTCTGAACACCCTATCCAGTTAAAAGATCAAGTACTGGAAGGAAAAATACATTTTTAATAAAAGAATAAGGAGATAGAAATGTACCCAATTTACATCGTTGATGCATTTACAACCAATGCTTTCGGAGGTAACCAAGCAGGAGTTGTTCTTTTGGATAAGCCTGCCAAAGAAGAATGGATGCAGAAAGTAGCATTAGAAATGGGCTTTTCCGAAACTGCATTTGTCTATCCTGTTATTGCCGGTGAAGTGTTTGGACTTCGGTGGTTTACTCCAAAATTGGAAGTCATGCTTTGCGGTCATGGTACATTAGCTACGTCCAAGGTTCTTTTTCAGGAAAAGATGATAACAGGTAACAAAATCACTTTTGAAACCATGAGCGGACGATTATTTTCTTCACTTGAAGAAGATATGATAAAACTTGATTTTCCCTCTGAAACCCCCATAGTAGTAGAGAAAACTAATCGGATAACCGATGCTTTTGAATTGGAAGAGGTTCACCAGATTGCATATGCATCCAAAATTGGTATGCTTTTGATTCACCTCCCGAAGGAAAAGACACTAGTTGAATTGACTCCCAATATGAATTTGCTTCGAAAAGTTGAACTTACACATTTGAATGGTGTTATTCTCACTGCCCGTTCCAGGAAGAACTACGATTTTGTATCCAGGTTCTTTTCTCCCTGGGATGGTGTTGATGAAGATCCTGTCACAGGTTCAGCCCACACTGTACTCGCCCCTTATTGGGGTAAGATTTTGAAAAAAAAGGAAATGAAAGCACATCAAGCCTCTGAAAGAGGTGGAGATTTGGTCGTCAGGTTAAAAGATAATAACCGTGTTGAATTACTTGGGTCAGCCGTTATCGTGATGAAAGGTAATTTACTTGTTTGATAAAGCCAATCCGACAACAAAGGAAAAGGCATGATTAGTCGTGTACAAAAGATTAGACTGGGTATTTTTATAGCCATAGGTGCGACGCTAATTCTCGTTTTTGCTGGTGTAGTTGCAGGTAGTCAATTAATCCAGCACAAAGACATTTATTACGTTACATATACCGATGTTTCGGTAAATGGACTGCAAGAAGGTGGTGCTGTTGGATATCATGGCATTAAAGTAGGGACTGTAAAATCAATCAAGGTCAATCCCAGGGATGTCTCTAAAATCGTTGTCACTATCAGTATCGAGGCTGGTACTCCCATCAAAAAAGATGTTGTTGCCACTCTCGTTCCAGTCGGAATAACAGGATTGAAATCTGTAGAACTGAAAGGCGGTTCAAATGAAGCAGGACTCTTGCCCCCGAAATCATTCATTCCTGCAGGAGTATCCACTTTTGACGATATCACCTTAAAAGCTGTTTCTATTGCTGAGAAGCTTGATTTATTGATTGGAAATTTGACGGTAATGACAGGAAAGGAAAATCAAGCTGCTTTAAATCATGCGATAGTCAACCTAGATTCGCTGGTCGTAGAAAATCGTTCCACCTTGACTAGTTTATTGATCAATTTGGATAAAGTCAGTGGAGATGTCGCAAAAATGACCAGTACTGGCTCCTCGAGACTCGATCATATCGCAATGTCCATTGATAGTACAGCTACTAGAATCAATGAATTAGTCAATTCACCGGCAATTGACAGTTTGATTACCAATATAGCCAAGTTTTCAGGGGGGCTTGCTGAAGCCAATATGAAGCAATTAGTTACAGACTTAAGCTATACTTCCAGGCAACTCACCAGTACTCTATATAATGTGGATAAGACATTGTTGCGTGGTAGAGGTGATATCCAAGAGACGCTTGATAATATTCGCGATTTGACGGAAAGCTTGGCTGAATTTGCCAAGCAGATCAACGAAAATCCATCAATCCTGATACGCGGTCGAAAGAATTAACCCGAGATACAAAGGAATGACCATGAAATCAGTCCTTAAATTTTCAGTTTTATTGTTGTTCATGGCTATCATGTCATCATGTGCGATCAACCAACATGTGCCACAGACAAGTTTCTATATTATGGATTATAATTCTAATACAGAAAAGCCTGAATTAAAACAGTTAACTCCTTATCCCAGTACCCTTCAGATCAATGAAAGTGTAATTCCGCATACCTATAACAGGAACCAGATAGTCATCAAAAAATCCCTCTATAGAGTTAGTTATCTTCCTACAGATCAATGGGCAGCGAAATTATATGAAACGATTACAAATCTTGTTCAACAACGAATTGTCAGCTACAATATATTTGCCCGTGCTGACCAGGATTATTCTGGAGATAGACCGACTTATGAAATGGATATAATTGTTAGAAATATTGAACGTTTAGATTATGGCATTCGACTTAAGGCACATCTTGGGATAGATTTCAATTTCAGGGCAGGAGGCAGCCAGGATATTATCTTTTCTCATCATGCAGATCTTGAACAAGATCTGTGGGATGAGACTCTCGATAGCTATGTGATAGAAATCAATAACATGTTAATGAAAGAAACAGATGTCTTTTCCGGTAAGATTATTTCTTATTTGAAAACCGGAACTCCTGTAAAAAAAGTAGTAACTTCACAAGGTTTTATGCCTGATTCTTTAAAGACAGCAATATCAGATTCAGTAAAAACTACGATACCTGATTCTACGCAGCATGTTCTCACACAGACAGTAGGTGGTACAGAAGGTGAGTTGTATTTACCTGCCCTTACTGATTCTGATACAGAACCCTTATACAATGTATATAAAATGAACGATATTGAAGTTGCTACCGGTATGATGGGACATCCTTTGTCAATTCCCAATGGTAGTTATAGACTCAAATATGGTTCTGAACTACAAATGTCAAAAGAAGTCACAATCTATCCTAATACTAGGATGACAGTCATACCTGACTGGGGAGCGCTAATCGTTAATATTATCGATGAAAATCGTAATCCTGTTAAAATTCGCTATGAAGTTTTTAGCGATAATGAAAACAATGTTGTCAGTTTTGGTAACGATTACAGTCGAATCGCTGAATTAGGTGAAAAACCCCTGACTTGGTTGCTGCCTCCAGGACAATATAAGATTACTTTTAATGGGCAATCCTATAATACTTATTCTGATTTCACGACGGTCAATATCGCTCCGAATGCTGTCTATCGTTTATCGGTAGTTGTTGATCTGAACATGCACATGGTTGGAGCTGGAGTCATTCGAGCTGAAGATGCGCTAGCTACAGCCAAGGGTCTAAAATTCAGCAATTCTCTAAATGGAATTATCAATTTGACTTCCAACAACACGACAAATGAAAAGAATCCTTCTCAGAGTATTTCCCTGAGTGGTCAATTCGATAATCGGGTTAGTTATGATATATATCCGCATCACTATACCACTAAAAGTTTATATGAACTCGAACTGACAAAACTCACGGGTACTGATTTCAGGGTCACAATCGATGAATATTCAATTAGGAACACCTATATTTTGTACTTCATGAAACAAGTGGGATTTTATACTAGATTAGATGCTTCGAGCCATTTTTTTCCTGGTCATGTCAACTTTGAATCACCTCGAAATACGATCATGATTAATAAAAATGGAGCCGTGATTGATACTCTTTTCAATGTTGATAATGTCCAGGTTTCACCTTCTTTGCTCCCTTTGAATATGAGAGAAGGAGTTGGTATCAATTATAGGATGTTCCAGAGTCTCGGTGCAAATGTGAGTCTTCGAGGAGGTTTTGGTTGGCAGCAGGAATATACACAAGATGTGTTTGGTTTTGATGCAACTGTGAATATTCCAAATTCTTCACTTGGTCATGCTGCTGATTTTGATATTTATCATGAACGCCCCGCCTCTTTCCCAAGTGGTATTGAGACTTCTTTGATTTCAAGTTTTCTCATACGTTTTTTAAATATGGGAATTACTTCAACAGCAGATTTCTTATTTCCTTTTCAAAAAGGAAAATCTGCAACAATGGATGTTGAAAACGTTTTAACAGTCAGTCTTGTAAGAAATGTCTCCTTGGATATACGACTTGATTTTAGTTATGATAAAACAAAACAAAATTATGTGATCCAAGATTACCGAACCTATTTACGTGTCTCCTGGTTCTATTGATTTTATGAACAAAAAAGATTCTACTGTACCCCCAACTCCAAGAGGTACTACTCCAAAATCTGTATCTGATGTACTGCCTACTTCAGGTGGTGTTGCTGATCATATGGAACTCATAGAATCCCGTCTTGTTTTGCAGGGAGCGTTGGATTTTTACACAACTCCTGCCCTTTGTGAAAAATGGGAACAAATGAAAGATAAAGATAAAATTAAGCAAATCGACCTCCATGAACTGGATAATATAGATAGTGCGGGGGTTGCTTTCCTGGATGAGATATTGCTTCAAATGAAATCTTCTCATGCAGAAGTGGAAATTATCGGGATCCCGGATAAACTTCAGGAATCATTAAAAATATTCTCTTCCACTGTCTTGGAAAAGGAAGAAGAACTACCCCATGTAGGTATTTTTGAATACCTGGGTGATGAGGCTTATCGCTGGCGAGATTACTTTTTTGAACTTGTATTTATCACTTCCGAAATCTTCTATTGGTCTTTAATAGGGTTATTTGATCGCAAAGGGCAAAGAAAAGGTTCATTTATCCAACAAGCAATTTTCATCGGTATGGATGCGTTTGGTATTGTTGCTCTATTATCTCTCATTATCGGCTTGATCTTATCCCTGCAATCAGCAGCCCAACTTCGATTATTTGGGGCAAATATTTTTATTGCTGATTTGCTATCCATTTCTTTAGTCAGGGAAATGGGTCCTATGATGACAGCAATTATTCTGGCTGGTAGAAGTGGTTCTGCGATTGCAGCGGAAATTGCTACGATGCAAGTAACGGAAGAAATTGACGCTTTAAAGATCATGGGATTAAATCCGATACGTTATATAGTGGTGCCCAAATTTCACGCTTTTACAGTATGTATGCCCATTTTAGTTACATGCTCCATTTTCATCGGTATGTTTGGGGGTTTTATTGTAGCCGTTACATATTTGGATTTGAATGCTACAACTTTTCTCAATCGAGCTATTGATATTCTTGTCATTAAAGACATTGTAATCAGTCTTTCCAAAAGTACTTTCTTTGCATGGTTGATCGTTGTTATTGGCAGTTTTTACGGTTTTAGAGTAAAAGGTGGTGCTGAAGGGGTTGGCAAGGCAACAACTCAGTCAGTAGTTGCCTCCATTTTTGCGGTGATAGTCTTTGATGCCCTCTTCAGCCTTTTATATTTGGGGGATTAAATTGCCAAAAATTGAACCTGTTATCAAAGTCAGGAATCTTGTTGCCCAATATGGTGAAACAACTATCCTGGATGATGTTAGTATTGATATCTATCCGGGGGAAGTTACTGTCATTCTGGGTGGAAGTGGTTGTGGAAAGACAACATTATTGAGAAATATCCTTCGTTTACAGGAACCTCATGCAGGGACAGTTGAAATCTTTGGAAAAGATGTAACCAATATGGATGAACAAGAATTTAACCTGATTCTCAGGAGAATTGGAATGCTGTTTCAGAATGGTGCCTTATTGAATTCCATATCTCTATATGAAAATGTCTCCATTCCCTTAGAATTACATACTACCTTGACCCCAGCATTAATGGATAGGATTATTCGGGTAAAAATGCATCTAGTCAATTTGGATAAAGCTTCTCATTTACTGCCTTCAGAATTATCAGGAGGTATGAGAAAACGTGCTGCATTAGCAAGAGCTTTGGCTCTGGATCCAGAGATTTTGTTCTGTGATGAACCATCCGCAGGATTAGACCCACTAACCAGCGAATCTTTGGATGAACTTATTCTTAAGTTAAAAAAACAATTAGAAATGACAATCGTCATTGTTACACATGAGCTGGCTTCTATTCATCGTGTTGCTGATCGTATCATCTTCCTGGATCATGGGAAAATGCTATTTGAAGGTACGTTAGAAGATGGAAAGAAATCAGGGATTCCCGAAATTGAAACTTTTTTTAGAGTTGGAAAGTACTGAGATGGTATTTCTGAAGCAACCCTATAAACTATTTGTTATTTTGATTCTCTTTTTAATTTCAGTATCATTACTCGGTAAAGATGCGATAAATCATATAACTTTCACACCGCAATGGCAACCTCAGGCGCAATTTGCCGGATATTATGTAGCGAAAGACATGGGAATATATCAGAAGTATGGATTAGATGTCGATATTCTTTCAGGGGGTCCAAATTCTCCCTCCGCAGATATGCTCCAACAAAGAAAAACTGACATTACAACGATGTTCTTATCTTCCGCTATTACTGAAAAGGCTAAAGGTCTTGATATTGTCAATATTGGTCAAGTCTCTCAAATGTCATCCCTGATCTTCGTTGCTAAAAAATCAAGCGGTATTCGTAAACCGGCAGATATGAACGGGAAAAAGATTGGGATTTGGTTTTCTGATTTTAAAGAAGTCCCTTTAGCTTTTCTCGACTCATATCATATCAAGGCAACAATCGTACCGATTGCTTCTACGGTGGACTTGTTCCTTGAAGATGGAATTGATGTTATGGCAGTGGAATGGTATAATGAATACCATCAGATCCTGGATGCTGGTTATAACCCTGATGAACTTGTGACTTTCTTTTTTAAAGATCATAATCTGAATATTTCTGAAGATGGTATTTATTGTTTGAGATCCACCTATCTACAGAATCCTGACATTTACAAGAAATTTGTAAAAGCATCAATGGAGGGATGGGAATATGCATTCAAACATCCAGATAGTGCAGTCAATATTGTAATTAAGTATATGAAGGGAAATCATACTCCTGCAAATAGATCTCATCAAACTTGGATGTTGAACCGAATGCATGATATTATTCAAGTGGGTGGAAAACCAGACTCAGGTTTAAAAGAGACAGATTTTGCCAGAACCGGTTATATCTTACTGAAGAATGGCATGATCAAGAATATTCCTGCATATCATAGTTTTGTTGAAGGTTATGCTGATGCTACGAAATGAAGGATTAGCTTATAAAATCAGTCTTTTCGTTCTTATTGGAACGGTTGTTACCTTTATGATTATGATTGGTCTGAATTATTTCCATGCCAAATCCTTACTATTGCGTAATGTTCTGTCCAATGCTAAAAACATGACTTATTCCAAAATTAATAGTATAGAGACTGTCCTGGTATCGGCGGAAAAAGTACCTTTTAATCTTTCATTGTTACTTGATTATTCAGAAATATCAGAAGATAAACTGAATGCTTATATGCGACAAATAGTCATGTATAACCCTGAAGTCTATGGCTGTTGTGTTGCTTATGAACCCAACATGTTCCCTGGAAAAGAGTTGTATGCTCCCTATTACTATAAAAAGAAAGGTGTTTTAAATTATGTCAATTTTCCCGATATAAATTACGAGTATCAATATTGGAATTGGTACCAGATACCTAAAATGCTAAATAAACCAATTTGGTCAGAACCATATTTTGATGAAGGTGGCGGTAATATCGTAATGTCCACGTATTCAGTTCCATTTTATAATATGCAAAATGGGAAAAAAATCTTTAAGGGAATTGTAACTTGTGACATATCCTTAAGCTGGCTTCAACAAACAATGTCTACACTTTATCTTGGAAATGGTGGTTATGCTTTCCTAATTTCCCGACGAGGAACGATCATCACACATCCGGATGTCAATAAGATCATGAATGAAAGTCTATTTTCGATGGCAGAGGAAAGAAAAGATAAACAACTTCGTGAAATCGGGAGAAAAATGATTCATGGCGAAACCGGAATGGCACTTTTTGAGAGTAACGTATTAAAAAATAAAACCTGGATATTCTATTCGCCATTGCCTTCAAATAAATGGTCGATGGGATTCGTATTACCAGAACGAGTACTTTGGGGAGATTTGGTGAATATGAATCGGTTCCTGATACTTGCAGGTATAATCGGTATCTTAATCCTGGTTGCATTAATAATTCTGGTTACCAGGAATTTCATCACTCCACTCAATAAGTTAGCAATGTCGGTTGATTACATTGCAAAAGGTAATTTTGATACGATACTGCCAATTGTCAAAACGAATGATGAGATTGGGATATTAAGCGAATCTTTCTATCATATGCAGATTGCTTTAAAATCGTATATTCAAAATCTTATGGATACAACTGCGGCGCGAGAGAAAATTGACAGTGAATTAAAAATAGCACATGATATTCAAATGAATATTGTTCCGCGTTCCTTTCCCCCTTTTCCCAATCGAAAGGAATTGGAGATTTATGCCATCCTGGAACCTGCAAGGGCTGTTGGGGGAGATTGGTATGACTATTTCTTTACGGATGAAGATCATCTTTGTTTTACGATTGGAGATGTCTCTGGTAAAGGAATTCCGGCAGCTATCTTAATGGCTGTGATTCGAACATACTTGAGAGCGAAGGCTACAAGTCTCGTGAATGTGGAAGAAATAATGACTGCGATTAATGTCGAGACATCAATCAACAATGAATATCTGATGTTTGCCACAATTTTTATCGGAATAATTAATTTGAAAACGGGTATGCTCTATTTTTGTAATGCCAGCCATAACCCACCTTACATACTTCATGGAGAGGGTGAGATTACAAGAATCACAGATATGCATGGAGCTGCTGTAGGTATTTTTGAGGACAAAGTTTATACCTCTGATCGCATCCAGCTTAGTTCCGGTGATGCTATTATGCTATATACGGATGGTATTACCGAAGCCATGAATGAAAATGAGGATATGTTTGGTTATAGTAACCTCGAAAAAATACTTAGGCTGTTAGTTATGAATGATGCAAAAACAATTGTGGATAATGTACGTGAAGAAGTAAGGAGATTCACCAACCAGGAAGAGCAGGTAGATGATATCACAATTGAAGTGATTCGATACTTGGGTACAGAGTAAGAAGATTATTGGATAAAACTAATTTGTCTCCATGCTTCATAAAGGATGATGGAAACACTATTTGCTAAATTGATTGAACGGATGTCACAAGTCATTGGAATAGTAATATTCCATTCCCGATATTTCTGCAGGATATCTTCTGGAATTCCTCTTGATTCAGGTCCAAACACAAACAGATCCCCTTGTTGATACATTCTTTCTGTATATAACCGTTTAGTTTTTGTTGTACAAAAATAGATATGATTAGTTGGATACTGTTCGATGAGGGCATCCAGAGAATCATGAAAGTACAACTGGAGTTTTTCCCAATAATCAAGTCCCGCTCTTTTCAGATGTTTGTCATCCAGAAAAAAACGCATGGGTTTGATGATATGCAACTCTGCACCGGAGCCAACACATAACCGTCCAATATTTCCTGTATTGGCAGGTATTTCTGGTTGAAACAGGACAATTCTGAAACTGGTGGACATCAATATTCCTCAATTTATACTATAATCATTAACAATGTCTTTAATGGCATACAACTTATTCCATGAAATCAACATATCGAGCCCAGAAATCAAACCATTTCGAAGCACTTGTCCTGATTTGTTCTGGTGTTAAATTCTGATTCAGCGTGATTACAGACAGCGGGGCAAAGGAGAAGGAAGCGGGTGTCGGAATTGAAGGATCAATGGGATATATCCATTGAGTTTCCGGTATCATCGATTGAAAGGATTCCGAGATCATGAAATCCAGAAATTTCTTACCCAATTCCGGATGAGGTGCTTTTCTGATTAATCCACCTGCGGGTAAGTATAGAAACGATCCTTCTTCAGGTATAATACACTTGACTCTGTCAGTATTCATCGTTTCAATATAAAAAGCAGGACTCGTAGATAAACCGATCATCATGATACCATCATCTTGGCGAAATAATTGTTTGCAGTTTGTCCATGTTGGTGTGATTTGTGTAATATTCTTACGAATACTATTCCAGAATTGCTCAAAACCATCATTACCAAACGCAGCTACAGACCAATATAGACATGCTCTTCCCATGCCTGATTGATAGGCATCAGGAATCAATAATTGATGATAGTACTTTGCATCCTGCAATTCACCAAACGACTCGGGAGGATCAGTAACAAGATCTGAATCATAAATGATTGCCAAATGTCCATAGGCATATGGTACAAGGTGGAATGATGGATCAAATAGATATTCCTTAGGTATCACATGCATGCCCGTAGGATGGTAGGTCTCGAAAAGATTATTCAGGATTACTTCATCTAAATTTGTATTATTTATCCCAATCACAACATCTGCTTGAGGAGTGCTCTTTTCCTTTTTTAAACGCTCTATGAGTTGTCCGATATTAGGATTACTTACGACATCCACGGTACACTTATATTTCTGTTCAAATAAAGGAATTGCTTTTTGACCCAAACCGCTATTCATGAAGTCATCATCACAATAGAGAACCAGGATTTTATTCCTTATGGAGTTTTTATCCTTTGAATAACTTCCTGTACATGAAACAAGGTATACTGAAAGAACCAGTAATAAAAGAAAGTTCAGCTTCAATTTCAACCTCCGAAAAGAACCCAAGCCACGACAAAATCCAATATTAGGATCAATATGGAAGAATAGACAACGGTTTCCGTTGTTACTTTTCCAACTCCTTCAGCACCACCTTCTGTTTTACTCCCTTCAAAACAGGCAATCGAAGTGATCACAAATCCGAAAAACAAAGATTTGACCAATCCGCCCCATAAATCAGATGGTAAGAAGTAATTCTTCATATTTAAGAAAAAAGTATATTGATTGACTCCATATTTCAGTATTGAGAAATAATAGGCTGAAAAGATACCTACAACATTGGCATAAATCGTGAGAAGGGGAATCATGACACAACCAGCTATGATGCGGGGTAAGTAGAGATAATCATAAGGATCGATTGCCATGGTCTCCATGGCTTCCAATTGTTCCGTTACTTTCATGGAACCAATCTCTGCTGCCAGGGAAGCTCCAACTTTTCCGGCAAGAACAAGTGCGGTTAGAACAGGAGCTAATTCTATCATCGTTGACTTCCCAACCAAGACACCAATGAAGCTTTTTGGAATAAATCCATGTGTTTGATATGTAGCTTGGAGAGCTGTAACTAATCCTGTAAATGCTGAAGTAACTGAAATCAATAGGAGTGAATCAAATCCGGTTCGTTTCATTTGCTTCAGCACTTCGTTGTGTCTCTTTCCTAAGTGAGGGAAGTATCTAAAACACTGGAGAATAAAAAGGGTGTATTGCCCTATACGTCTAAAAATTGCTGTTATCATCGCCTGAATACATATCAGTAAAAGTGGTAAACTCACCAATGAATTTCATTTGAATAAAACCTGTAGCGCCATGACGGTTCTTTCCTATAATAATTTCTGCTAATCCCTTGTTATCTTGTTTATCACGATTGTAATACTCATCACGATAGATAAACATCACAATATCAGCATCCTGCTCGATGGCACCCGATTCACGTAGATCGGAAAGCATGGGGCGTTTATCTGTGCGATTTTCCAATCCTCGATTCAACTGTGAAAGAGCGATGATAGGTATTTTTAATTCTTTTGCCAATATCTTCAAAGCCCTGGATATTTCAGATATTTCCTGTTGTCTGTTATCTCGATTTCTCTGGGAAGTCATGAGCTGCAAATAATCGATAATCACCATATCCAAACCGCCAATCTCTGCTTTCAGTCTCCTGGTTTTAGCGCGAATATCGAGAGCTGAATTCGTACCGGTATCATCGATAAAAAGATGTTTCCTAGTTAAAGCATCTGCTGCTTGTGTGATTCGCATGACTTTCTCTTCGTTCATTCCATAGCCTTTGAGCATATCATCCATTTTGACCTCAGCAGCAGAACTGAGCATCCTCATAAGCAATTCATCGCTAGACATTTCCATGGTGAAGATACCGATTTTCTTATCATGATACATCGCAGCATTAAATGCCATGTTCAAAGCCAATGAAGATTTACCCATAGCAGGACGGGCTGCAATAACAATGAATTGACCGGGACGAAAACCACCAATATTGGCATCCAAATCTTTGAATCCACTTGATATACCTACAGTTGATGATCGGGTTTTCGCAACTTCTTCAATGTTCTTCAACGTCTCAGGAATGATATCACTGATTTTGATAAAAGCCCGAGACCAGGGACGTTCAGCTACTTCAAAAATAGCCTGTTCGGCTTCATCTACAATATCGTCAACAGAACCATCCGCATCATAGCAGCGTTCTATAATGGAATTCGCAGCCGTTATCAATTGTCTCAGCAGTGCCTTTTCTAAAACGATCTTGGCATGATAATCAAGATTTGCTGCACTCATGACAACATCAGATAATTCACTGATATAAATAGAACCACCTACTTTTTCCAAAAGATCATTTGTTTCTAATCTATTCATTAGGGTAATTGTATCAATTTCTGTATGATCTTCGAATAGACTTTGCATCATTCTAAAGATGATCTTATGGGCACTGCGATAAAAATGCTCTTCCTTCAAACCTTCCAACGCTTTTGCAACAGCATAGCTGTCAATTAGCATCGCAGAAAGTACTGCCGCTTCTGCATTGATATCATATGGTAGGGAACGTTCCAATTGTTCAGCCATAATGATAACTTCCTTATATTTACTCTTAAATAGATGTATTTGTCATTTAATGCTCCACCATTTGTCAAGGCTTGAATTTCAAATTCCATGAAATGTGCAATCTTTTTTCTTTTCAAATTAGAAAGAAATGAAAAAGAGTATCTGTATGTGCTTATCTATTAACTTGGATGGTTATTTATATCCATAAAGAAGTTGTAGTAAATGTTATAAATAACATTTCATAATAAAAGGTGTATTTTGAAAAATAAGTATCTGAAAGGTATGTTATTGATGGTATTCTCTGCCATCCTGTTTTCAGCAATGTCAATCATTGTTAAAAACCTTAGCAGTGTAAATACTTTTTTGATCACGTTTATGAGATTCTTTACCGGTCTAGTATTTATTGTGATCTTGTATACTAGTGGTACGATACAGATCAAGCCGAAGAATTTACCATGGTTGGCTGTTCGCGGGGTCTTTGGGGCGCTTGCTGTGATGCTGTTGTACCTGGGAATTACCCGCATTGGGCTTGGTAAAGGAACTATGTTGAATTATACATATCCTGTCTTTGCTACAATATTAGCTCCCCTGTTGTTGAAAGAAAAGAATCTGCCTCGAATCTGGCTCATGCAGGGAATTGCATTAATAGGATGTTATTTGTTATTGAATCCGAAAGGATTCTTTCATTTCGCACTTATCGATCTGCTTGTCCTATTTGGAGGATTGTGCGCTGGAGTAGCTGTCAATTCTATCAAAAAACTGACTTATACGAATTCTACCTATACGATATTCCTCAGCTTCTGTGTCTTTAGTTGCCTGATGTATGGATATCCGGCGTTTCATCACTTTCAAGCCTTATCAACTATGAATTGGATATTGCTTATTTCCGTTGGGATATTGGGAACTGTAGGACAGCTTTGCATGACTTATGGTTATAAGTTTACACCGGTCAATGAAGGAAGCCTTATAGCCTTCCTGGTACCGGCGTTGAATGTGATTATGGGAGTGTTGATGTTTTCCGAGAAAATGACAATCGGAATGTGGATTGGAAGTATCCTGATCATTGGATGCTGTGTTTATACGACGCTACAGAATCAGATGGATATGAATACAGAAATACCGATTTAAACATCGAAGATGTGTCATAACATAGCCTGTAGTGGAACGAAGTGGAACTACAGGAGCGTTTTAACGCATACCCAAACCCTTTGTGGGTGACATTATCCTATTCTTCATCTTGTAGTTTGAATCCATGCAATTCTATAAATTTCGCATATTCTTCGGCAAAGGTGTGAATTCTATGATGTTCCTTCTGGTTTCGAATGTACTTTTCTACTGAATCCACATTTGATTTACTTACACTATATGCTGCATATCCTGTTTGCCAATGAAACTTCGAATGATATTTTTCATTATACCATTTGCTGGAAAATGCTTTTATATTGCGTACAAAATCGGCTATCCCCATCTCCTTAGGAAGAAGACATAATACGTGAATATGGTCTTCGTCCCCATTAACCAGGATTGGTATTCCATTGATTTTCTTTATTATACCAGCTATGTAAGTGTGCATTTCTTGTTGTTTTGTTTCATCGAGACGAAAGAAACGCTCATCAGTTGAAAAAATAATATGGATAGCAATATGACAATATGATTTAGACACAGTACCCTCCCTCTTATGCCACCAACAAGGGGTTTATCTTGTTATTATCATTTTTCCTGTAGTTCCACTTCGTTCCACTACAGGCTATGTTATGCTACATCTGCGATGTTGCTTGATCCTTCTTCCTTTCACTACAGGTATATTATTATATCTTTACGAGGTTAATATGCTATTTCTTCTCTCCCTGAAACTTCTGTCTTAAAGCTTCCATGACATCGGTCGGTACAAATTCATTCAAATCAGCATTCAGCTTGGCAAGTTGACGAATCATACTGGAGGAAAGATACATATAGCGATAACTGGGGATCATAAAAACAGTTTCAATTTCCTGGTTCAGTTTTTTATTCATCAGAGCCAATTGCAATTCATATTCAAAATCAGAAACAGCTCGCATCCCTCGAATCATAATTGTTGAGTCCATTTGTTTTGCAAAATCAACGACTAGTCCATCGAAAATCATTACTTTCACATTCGGAATATGTTTCGTTGCTTTTACACAGAGACTGGTTCTTTCTTCCAAAGTAAAGAGCGATTCCTTACTTGTTTGTTGGGCGACAGCTAAGATAACCTCATCGAACATTTTAGCTGCTTTTTCCAGGATATTCAAATGCCCATTTGTAATGGGATCAAATGTACCAGGATATATTGCTCGTTTCATCAGATACCTAATGCGGCAGCGCGAATCTCTTCCAGTTCTTCAATTTCCTTGGGAATATGCTGTGAAAGAACACAATATCCATCGACTGTCACTAGGACATCATCTTCAATACGAACACCAATATTCTCTTCAGGAATGTATATCCCCGGTTCGACAGTAATAATATTACCAGCTTCCAATGTTGAATTTCTGAGCCCAAGATCGTGAGTATCCATACCCAAATGATGAGAAATACTATGCATATAATAACGGCGATAATCCTTGGGATCTTCGATCAAACCTAATTTGACACATGCTTCACTGATGAGCTTATTCGTTTTTTCATTCAATTCAGGAAGACTGACACCAGGTTTGATCATACTGATAATCTCTTTTTCAACGTTCAAGACTTCTTCATAAATGGCACGCTGGCGATCAGTGAACTTTGCTGCTATCGGAAAAGTACGGGTAATGTCTGCACTGTAATTATTACACGAAGCTCCCACATCTAACAAAACAAGCTGTTTATCGTCTATGCGTGTATCATTTGCGATATAATGCAGAGTAGTTGCATTGATTCCGGTCGCCACGATGGGGGTAAATCCCCAGTTACGATAGCCATTAACAAGCATTTTATTATAGATCATAGCTTCCAGTTCATATTCCATCATGCCAGCCTGGCTGCTTTCAAAAACAGATGCAAGACCCTTGGCAGTTACGTCTATTGCACGTTGAATCTGCTGAACTTCCCAATCGTCTTTCACACTGCGAAGGGGTCTGATCAGTTCTGTGATATCACCGATCTGCATTTGGGGATAATGTTTCACAAGCTTATGAGCATGATGCAGGGGAGTATTTAAAGGTTCATGATACTGCGGAGCCTGTAGATTCAGAAAGAATTTCTTTAGCGAAGCACCGACTGAGCTGATATATGATGGAAATTCATCAAGATACATAACATTGCTGATCCCGCTGATCTCAGAAGCTGCTTCTTTAGAAAGCTTTTCTCCTTCCCAGACAACACGTTCAGGAATATTCCTTTGTATGAACACCACTTCCTGTTCAACACCGGCAAATTTGGTCATTACCAGAATTGCCTGGGGTACTTCTAAACCTGTCAGGTAGAGAAAATTATTGTTTTGAATAAAACGATAGAAACCAGTTGGCTCCGAATTGGCAAACACCAATATTCCTTGATTATCTTCCAGTTTTTCAGCAAGTTTTAAACGACGTGGAATTACGATCTCTGCATTCATATCATTTCTCCTTTTCTGGAAATTTTGTTTTCGTGAAGTAGGGGTCCGCGTCAGCAGACCCTTGCCCAAAGATTTATTTTCATTAATTAGAAGGGTCTGCTGACGCTGACCCCTACTTTTCTCAATCTTAAATCAGCAAGCTGTCTCCGCTGCATTTCGATACAATATTAAAATCGAATGGATCCCCGCATTCGCAAGGATGACAACTCAATAAACCGGTTTTCTCTTCTCTCTTTAATTTTTAATTCTTAATCTTTAATTTTTAATTCTATTGAGTTATCACCATCACTCCATACACCCCGTCATATCCGGCAGGTTTGAAGCTATAATGCTCTTCCTTCACTGCAATAATTGTTTTCAATGTTTCCTGAGTAATTCTTTTGTCAAGATTATCCTCAATAACAATTTGTTCACTTTTCCATAATGCTATTTCCGATGGAAACCATTTTAATACTTCCATATACTCAATCCAAACTGATTTTGCTGCCACACCTTTCTTCTGTGCTGTTGCTATGACTTCCAACAAGGGAAGCAGATGCTTGAACTCTCTATGCAAAGGACTGATCCTCTGATCAGATAATTCCATAGACCTTTGTTTCACACCTGGTAACATTGATTTTCTGCAGATCGGACAGATCAAGTCCTCGGGTGCATTTTCTTCATAGATTACCGGAACTGTATGACCTTCGCGATTCGTCCGATGACCTGTCAAAAAATACCGTCCTTCCGCTGGAAAGAACTCTGCAGTCATATTCACCTTATTTTGCCGAAGAGAATTGATGATTCCTTGATAATCGAAAGTATCCGCATCAAGGATAGTGAATTCCCTTCCAATTCGATTCAATGCTGCACAATGTGTATCGCTGTTGGAAATCATTGTCAGGCTTTGCAGGTCTGGAATACGGCACAACATTTCAGGATCAGCGCTTAAACCGGTTTCAATGACCCTAATCTGCGATGTGAATTGACCATAGAATTCTTGAATACTAGTTAATCTGTTTCTGCTTCCTAAAATTCCTTCCGGTGTCATGACATGTGCAGGAATGATTTCGATTAGCGGATGCAAATCAGCAATAGCAAAGAGCCTGTCTTCCAACTCCGCCTGATCCCGATTTGTTATGAAAGGTCTGCCAATCGTATTCTTCTGACTCCATTTTTCCAATAATTTCTGTATCCCGGTAATAGACTTAAAATCAGGGAAGAAGACAAGATGATGAGCTAATACACGATTCTTGTAACCGGAAAGAGATACTGTCAGTATAATCTCAGTCTGCAGAAGAAAACGGGCAGGATAGTCTTTATAAGTGAATAACCCATTGCTGGTTTCCTTTAAGACTTGTTTCAATTCTTCAGTTCTTAAAGGATAAATGCAATCCCCGCAGCCATACACATCAATACCTTTGAATGCCATCGCCTGGGCAACTGCATCCAGGGAAACATCACCCACACCGCCTGCATATCCCGAATGGGAATGAAGATCAACTGTAATCTGCAAAAGATAACTCCTTCAAATCTGTAATCGGATGAAAACTCAAACTCATGTCGTATTCTGACAAGTAATTTGTAGGGGTCCGCGTCAGTAGACCCATATCCTCTGCTCTACGACTCTACAATTTCGCACTTCGCACTTCGAACTTTCTTTTTGAGCTGGGTTTCATCTAGGCTTCATCTAGGCATTATCTAGGGATCATCTAGACTTTTTTAGATTTTGCTAAGTTTTTCTTTAGTTTTGATTTCTTTTCTGATTTTCTCATATTCCGTGAGGAAGGTGAGATAGAAGGAAAGAAGGGCAGAGAAATACAAAGAAGAAGGATTTATTGCCATGAATCCCTACCTGCGCTTTTCCTATTGAAATGGGTGGTTTTGATAAATCAAATCTGCCAACTGTTTAATTGGTGGGCGCTGTCTTTAGCTTGCGCTAATTTACAGTAACCTGAAGGATACCACTACCGGCGGTAGCAACTACTTCAGTTGTTGGATAAGCTGCTTTGTAAAATCATTTGACTAATTTGAATTCAATTCCATAAATGAACAAAAACCATAAGGAGAGTATTATGTTTCCAGGTGGAAAGAATATGAAGGATATGATGAAACAGGCTCAGAAGATGCAACAAGATCTTTTAAAGGCACAGGAAGAAGCAGCAAACCAAATTATCGAAGCCACTTCCGGTGGTGGAATCGTGAAAGTGGAAATGAATGGGCGCTATGAAGTTGTGTCCATCAAGATAGATCCTGAAGTTGTGAATCCTGATGATGTGGAAATGCTGGAAGACTTGATCCTGGCTGCTCTCAAGGAAGCTTTTGAGAAGGTATCTAAAGTTAGTGAAGAATCAATGTCCAAGATTACCGGAAATATGAAGATACCGGGACTGTTCTAGGAATTAAGAATTGCAGAGATTTTAGATTTAAGATTGAAGAGAAGAGATTTTACTACGAAAAACATGGGAAAAGAGTCAGAAATCAAAATTAATATCGGAGATATAATATCCGATAGCCTGAGGTGTGAACCTCAGGAAAGTTATACAACCGGCTAAACCCGGAGCCACATGAGGTATCATGTTTAACGGTTTATTGAAAGATTTGTCACAGAATTTGAAGCAATTTCCCGGTGTCGGTGAAAAAACCGCCCAAAGGCTAGCTATGTTTCTCATTTCTCAAGACAAGGACAAATCCAGGAGATTAGCCCAATCTATATTGGATGCAGTGGAACAATACAATCATTGTTCCTTATGCAATATGTTGGCTGAAACAGACCCATGTCCATTTTGTGCTGATCAGGAAAGAGATACAGCCAGAATCTGTGTAGTTGAGAATACTGCGGATGTATTTTTAATCCAGAATACGCATGAATTCAGGGGAATTTATTTTGTACTCGGACACTTGCTTTCACCTTTGGATGGCATTGGACCTTCTGAAATCAATTTTTATAAATTAGTTGAGAGAATCAAACAAAACCAGCCTGAAGAAATCATATTGGCATTAAATCCTTCTCCAGAAGGAGAAACAACGATCAATTACATCGCTTCGCAACTTCAACCTATGAATATTGCTACAACACGTCTTTCAACAGGTCTCCCTTTTGGCGGTGATATTGAATACACGAGTTCCATGACTCTGAGTCATGCATTTAAACGGAGGATGCCAATCTAATGTTTACCGGTATTATTGAAGAAATTGGAATGATCAGCCAGGTGCGTGATTGGGTTGGAACCAATCAGATTCGTATTGTAAGTTCCCCAATAGCGTCTCATGTAAAATTAGGAGACAGTGTCTCCTGTAACGGAATATGCCTGACAGTAATAGTTATATCCGGTACAGATTTTGAAGTGGAAATCATGCACGAAACTTTAATCAAAACTACAGCTAAGCAATGGCAAACAGGGCAAAGGCTTAATCTGGAAAGAGCTATGCAGGCTGATGGACGTTTTGATGGACATATTGTACAAGGGCATGTAGATACTACAGGTCGAATCCTTTCCAGTAAAAAAATTGATCAGACCCTTTATCTTGAAATCAGTTACTTACCTCAATATGCAGGTTTGCTCATTCCGCAAGGTTCCATCGCTGTGAATGGTGTCAGCTTAACAATTGCAGAGCTGAAAGAAAAATCTTTTCAAATAGCACTTATTGGTTATACTATAACTAATACGAATATTTCAGAATGCAAAACAGGAGATGACGTCAATCTGGAATTTGATGTCTTGGGAAAATATGTGCAAAGGCAATTACAGAAGAAAGATTCAAATATTTCGGAGTCATGGTTACATGAACAAGGTTTCTAATTTTATTCTACCAGCCCTTCTGTTTCTAATCCTGATCGGTTGTGGTCATAAACAGAATCCGACTGGAGGAAAAGCAGATACTGAAAAGATTAGGATACTCGCTGTAACTCCGGATGAATTCAGCGATTTGAAAGATAAGCAGATTGATGTTACTTTTTCAAAAGTGGTTGATCGCACAAAGATACCGACCGGAATCTATATATATCCTTCGATTGATAGAAAACGCTTCAAATACCAAGGTAACAATTTGCAAATGCGCATCCTGCAGCCATTACTGCCAAATACGAATTATTATTTTACTTTTACTCCCCGGATACAAGATGAACGTGGTAATTCCCTGGAAGAAAATCAGACCCTTGTATATGCAAATGGTATCCTACAAACGAATAGAATTTCGGGGGAATTCAAGCTTGAAGAACCAGAAGATTCTAAACTACCTGTGAATTTAACATTATTAAATGCTGACACATTGCTTGTTTTTAGTAAAATCATACATGGCACAAACTACGTGCTTGAGAATTTAAATCCTGAATCCTATATTGTACGTGCTTTCATAGACAAAAATGTCAATGGTAAATATGATTTTGGTATTGATGCTTCTGCTGAAGCGCTAGCCCCAAAGAATCCTGTTTCGACAGTTAATTTAGATCTTGTTTATTCTGATACAAGTAAAGTTGTTTTAAAATCAGCAAATGTCATTTCCAACAGAGAAATAGATTTCACATTATCTGAACCGGCAAGATCGATTGGAGCAGTTCACATCACTGCCAAAGATGGGACTGTGGAATTGCCTGTGGAATTGAAAAGACTGAATGGATCAATGTTGACGGTTTTGACTGCAGCCCAGGATACAACGAAGTATAAAATCAGTATCAGTGAACTTTCAGATCGCAAGAGTAATTTAACTTCTGAAAGTCATTTATATTTTAGTGGATCTCCCCGAGCTGACAAAACAGCTCCAGTCGTCGTTTCTACTTCTCCCAGGAATGGGACATCCATTAATGAATTAGTACCTGAATTGAAGGTTGTTTTTTCCGAAATAATTCTCATCAATCATATCAAATACGCATTAATTGATACGGAAACAAACCAGGATATTGATGTCAGGATTACTTCGGGAGATGATAAAACGTATATTTTTAAACCGACAAAGCCACTACTAAATTATCACTCATACAAATTCACGATTAATCATATTACTTCCGATATCAGTAGCAATACTCTTGGGAAAGATTACGAAATGCTGTTTTTAACTTTAATAAAAAATGAGAAATAACAGGCTATTTAAGATGAAACCAACGACTTTTCTTTTTGTATTATTAGTTTCGATGATCTTCTTTGCAGTTCCGATTATCTTGAATGCAGACTGCGATATGATGGCAATGATTGGAATTCAGAATTCGAACTTGTCAGTTGTTCCTTCCAGTGATGGGGAATTCAATGATCCCGTTGACTTCTTTGATTTCCTTCGCTCTCGATCAGGTTCCCAAGATGCAGAAATTCCCTTGAATAATGATGGATATGGCGTAATTTATTATCAACGGGGAAGCTCAATAATTACACACAAACAGGAATTCTATAAGTCTGGTTTTGATACTTGGTACACTCCACGTCGCGATGAACCGATGGATCTCGCTGAGATAGCTATTACGAATCCGATGAATGAAGCGACAATCGTACTAGGGCATGACCGGCTTGGCACAGGTGGAAGTGGAAACCATCCTTTTTTATTTGATTGGAATGGGAACACATATACTTTTATGCATAATGGTAGTGTTGATCCCCTTGTATGTGATGCCTTTATGAACTATTTAGGACCGACTTGGTTCGAAAATCATCCATCCAATTGGATGGGTGTTTATGGAAATCCGAGAACTTTTATTGATAGCGAACTGATGTTTCATTTTATCATGTCAAAGATCATTTTACGTGATGGTAACGTCGTTGCAGGGATAACGGATGCTTTGAATAGCAATGATGTTCTTGGAATCAACTTCGCATATAGGGTATTTAATGCAGAAACGGTCATGAATTTTGTTTTATCAGACGGTAAAGCACTTTATGTATTTCGAAATTCACCGTATCGGGATTCCATACATAATCTTTCTTATACTGTGATTGACGGTAAGTTTATCGGTATAAAAACCCAGCGAGGATTGGCGAATATTCTAGTCAATAATCAACTGGTCATATTTGAACAAAATGGTAATATCTCGATTAATATGCTTGATCCAACACTACCTGTGGAACTTACAAGTTTTACTGGAACTGTCTCAATTAATGGTCTTGTAACATTGAAATGGCAAACTGCTTCTGAAACCTGTATGAGCGGTTTCAACGTTTTTCGAGGGAATACCGTTATATTTGAAGATGCTAAAAAAATGAATGTTGAAGTGATTTCTGCAACTAATAATGCAGGTGGCAGCAACTACGAGTTCATTGATAATGAAATTATTCCGGGACAAGTCCTCCATTATTGGCTTGAATGTGTTGATTACGATGGGACTATCTCTCACATGTTGAATGTAACTGTTACTGTACCTATTCAGGATAATTCGGATACCTCGATGCTCTCGCCTTCATCTATGTTACCAAATTACCCAAATCCATTCAGAAAAGGGAATTCAACGAATATACCAGTTCAGTTAAGATCAAACGAATCGGGTTCTTTGACTATTTATAATTTGAAAGGACAGAAGGTCAGAGATTTTACAATCTTACCGGGAACAAGTAATCTTGTGTGGGATGGACGAAATTCACGTGGTAATTTCTGCGCACCAGGAATATATCTAACCGATTTTAGAACATCTGATTATAGTACAAGCCGAAAACTGGTTATTGTTAGATAATCCTATTATTCATCCAGGAAAGAAATGATTACCTGTCTCGTTCGAGGACCGTCAAATTCGCAAAAGAAGATACCCTGCCATTTACCTAAAACAAGTTCACCTTCTTGAACAAGAACCTGTGTCTGACACCCAGTAAGGCTGCTTTTCACATGAGCTGCGGAATTGCCTTCTCCATGTCTATACTTCTCATCTGCTAACGGGACAATTTGATCTAAAGCATATAATACATCATGCACCACGTCCGGATCAGCATTTTCGTTGATAGTGATCCCAGCAGTTGTGTGTGGTACAAAGATTAATAATCTACCATTCAGACAATGGTTTTCCCATACAAATTTCCTGACGATCTGGGTGATGTTGATCATTTCATTCTGCTTTGTACTGCCAACTGAAGTTTTAATGAACTTCATTGAAAACCTCCCTGATTTCTTCATTGTTTTCTATCATGTGGAAATGCGACCATTCACTAGGAAATAAGCGACGATACCTCAAGTGAGCAAACCGATCATCAATCAGCAGGACAACACCTTTATCCGTTTCAGAACGTATTACTCTACCAGCCGCCTGGAATACACGGTTGAATCCGGGGTACATATATGCATATTCGAATCCCATTCGATTTGTAGTATCAAAATATTCCCTGATTCTTTCCCGCTCCAGGCATATTTGTGGTAATCCGACACCTACAACAACAGCACCAACAAGTTTATCTCCCAACAGATCAATCCCTTCTCCGAAAATACCACCCATCACTGCCATGCCAATCACAAATTGTTTGCTGTTTTCGTCGAATAATGCCAGGAAGGCTTCTTTCTCTGTTTCTGTCATTCCACTTTTCTGGATTTGCAGATTCAACATTTCATCCTTTTCAGTCAAATTCTCATAGATACTTTTCAAATACCTGTAGGAAGGAAAGAAAATGAGCAGGTTACCAGGATAATGAATTGTTAGGATTTGGATGGCATCAGCAACTTGATCATAAGTGGATTCTCTTTGTTTAAAGTTAGTAGCGATTCCCTTATGGATAAGAAGCTGTAAATTATCTTTGGGAAAGGGAGAAGTTAGTTTCAAAATCTCAGGCTCTAAACCTGCTGCTAATAGACTTACATAATAATCCATAGGAAGTAGTGTCGCTGAGAAATAAATCGTTGATTTCGCGCGTTTCAGAGCTTCTGCTATCAATTTCGAAGGATCAAGGCAAAAAAGTTTAATAAGCAGATGCCTGTTTTGTATTTCATAGTAAGTGATATATTTATCATCAAAAAATTCTGCAGTTCGTAGGATAGCCAGACATCTGAAGTAAAATTCTAAAAGTAGTTTTGCCCAAGGTGTTGGAATATTTTGTACTAACCATTTCTCAGCGAGTACCAGGAAGCGATTTACAGCATTTAGAAGTTCCTCAGGTAATGAAGTTTGCCATTTTTCATTTACTACTTCTTCCTTCATCTGCTTACGAGTATCCCGATACAATTTGATGAAACGCTGTAAAGCCGTAACGATGTTTTTCGGTTCCTTTCCGATTGCTTGCTTCAATGTCCGGATCTCATCTTCCAACATATCCGCAGAATACATGTCCCGTGCTCTATCCGGTAGATTATGCGCTTCATCTACAAGAAAGACATAGGGGTCTTCCGGTATTTCAAAGAAACGGCGCAGATATACACGTGGGTCAAAAACGTAATTGTAGTCAGCTATGATAACATCAGCCCAGAGTGTCATGAAAAGGGTGAATTCAAAAGGGCAAATCCTGTGTTTCAGTGCATAAGTACAAATAATTTCACGGGTCATGATATCTTCGAGGAATAGATCAGTAGCAGCAGCTTTCTCACGATCATAGTATCCTTCCGCGTATTCACATTCTTCCGGATTGCAAGCACAACCTGGTTTGAAGCAAATCTTCTCTTTCGCAGTTAGGGTTACACTCTTACATCGCAAGCCTTTTTCCTTCATGGAAGATAATGTGTTTTCGGCAATTACTCTACCGCTCGTACGGGCGGTTAAATAGAAGATCTTCTCTGTTTTTCCTTCGGGAATAGTCTTTAATGCCGGAAATAAGGCAGCTATCGTTTTACCTATACCTGTTGGAGCTTGGGCAAAAAGAACTTCTTCCCTGGATATGGAATGATAAACAGATACAGCCATCGAGCGTTGTCCATGCCTGTATTTTTCATAGGGAAAAGCAAATTCTGTGATTGCGTTATCTCTTACTAATTGCCAATCTCTAATGGTTCTAGCCCATGCAAGGTATTGGTTAACGATGGAATAGAAGAATTCCGTTAATTCAGTAATTTGAAAGAGCTGAACCAGTTCTTTGATTTCATGAGTATCCAACTGATAATACGTGAGTTGTATCCGAATGGAAGATATTTGATTTTGAATTGCATAAATATAACCGTACATCTTTGCCTGTGCCCAATGAAGTGAACGATTATTTACTTCAATCATCTCAAGAGAGGAAGTTGTTGATTTGATTTCTTCAATCAATACCCCCTCTTCTTTTTCCCAAAGACCATCAATCCGACCGCTTATCTGTAAGTGTAAATCATCTGTTTCAAAAAGATAACTAACAGTTACTTCAGCGTGATAACCTTCGGGACGTGATTTTTGTATCTTCTGATGAGCCTTTGTACCGGCAAGAGCTTTATTCATACTAACAAAAGCAGAGATAATATCTCCACTTGATAGTACGAATTCCACTAAGTCACGGACAGAAATATGTATAACATGATTTCCTGAGCTATCTCTGGATTTCAATTATAGTACCAAGGTTATGAACAGAGTTTTACGTTATTTCTCTTTTCTCAATTTCCACAATTGATCAAGACTCTCCAATAAAGGTTGAGCTAGTTTTTCAGGTTTATCTGTCTTCTCCGGCATATTGGGAAATACGATGTAAGGAACCTGTATGTTATTGATTGTAATATGGGTAGGATTGGAAGCAATCAGTTCATGAAAGTCAATTTCCTTGTAGAGTTTTTCCATCTTATCCATGGGAAGACCATGTTCCAGGATACTATCAGGTTTATCAGGATTATAACGTCTTTGGTTCTTACGTACTGATTCTTCAAAAGTAACATCAACATAGAGAATAGAAGCGCGGGAAAGAATATCATCTGATAAATTAGAAAAAGCACTTTTATATCCGCCATGTTCTGAACCACGGGAGAACTCAATAAGAGTAGTATGTTCGGCATGGAAGTCTGAAGAATCACGCAACATCTTCTGATACTCAATATTCATTCGACGGATCAGGAGGTCCCATTGGTAATTGAATAAAAACATGCCATCCGGATGCGTATGCATCCTGGGCTTTCCCATCTGACGGGAAAGTATGTCATCTTCTTCAAACCAAGTCCACAGCATTGGAAAGTCATCAATTTCACGTATCTGACCTAAATGATAGAATTCTGTCCTTGTGATTGGTGCTAATTTCTTCACAAAATCAATAATTTCGGACTTACCTGATGCCGGTCGTCCTAATAAGAGAAGGATATCAAAATGTCCTTTTGCCATATTTATTACTCCTTTGTATTGAAATTTGAAACGATATCCAGGCATATCATCATTTTTGTATAGGGACTTTGATCGCACAGCCTGTTTATCCTTTTCAATCCTTTCGAAAAAGATACATAACAGTCTTTTTTGTTTTTTGTAAAGAAGATTCACTATCTAATATCAGGATTTATGTCAATGAACTTATCATGTAATTTTATTATGACAATAGAGGAATTAAAAAATCAGGTATGAAACAGGAGTATGATTGATTAATTTATTGACTATCAATAAACTATAACTATATTTTAATTGTGGAACAGCATGTGCAGTTAGTATTACCAAAGAATTGATTGGGGGAGAGAATGAAAAAGATCAATATTTGGAAAATGGTAATGTTAGTTATGATGCTATTAGGATTTTGTATTGCAGCATTATCTGCTGATACAATGGATCCTGCTACGGCAAAATGCAAGATATGTGGTTGCGACATGAAGTTTGATCAAGATTGTTTCATATCTTGTGTTCAAGAAGGTAATACTGACCTCGTCAATCTATTCATCTGTGCAGGTATTGACCCGAATCAGGTTGATAAGAACGGAGTCACACCTTTGATTTATGCGGCTGAAAATGGTCGTATTGCAGTTGCAAAACAACTGATCAATAGCGGTGCAGACGTTAACAAAAGAGATAAGGATAATGGCACACCACTAATGATGGCTTCTTGGAGTGGAAAAACGGAACTGGTTGATTTCCTTATTAAGAAGGGTGCTGAAGTGAATGCAAAAAGTGCTGATGGCTGGACACCTCTTATGTTAGCTGCCTGGAATGGCTATAATGATACCGTTCGTGTTCTGATTTATCACAATGCCGATGTCAATATGCTGAATAAAACAGGTGATTCTGCCTGGTGGTTGGCTGCCTCTCAAGAACATGAATATACGGCTTCTCTGTTAATAGTAAAAGGCTCTAAGAGATAAATAACTCATCCAAAATCTCCACATTGCGAACCAGAAAATGGGATTTTCTAAAGAATGCTTTGCGGTTGAGCTTAGTATCCCCTTGCTACAGTTCAACGTAAAGAAAATAAGAAAATCCTATTTTCTTTTTTAATAAAGAACTTGCTAATGATAATGGATTTTGTTTTATTGTATAACACATCATGAATTAATAATGATCTTCATGAAAGGGGATGAACAAGATGAATGACAAAATCTTTAAGAATTTACGCGGTATCCAACAAGGTATGCTCAAAATACTTGGTGAAGTCACATCTCTCACAATTCACCCTGTCCATATGGATGAAGGTATGGAAGAGATTTGGCATCCGCATTGTGATATCTATGAAACGAATGAAGAATATCGTATCATGGTGGAACTTGCCGGTGTCGATAAAAGCTCAATTAATATTACTTCTACGAATGAATATCTGCGCATCTCCGGTGTAAGAACTGTCCTGAATCCAAATTGCAGTATCTGTTATCATAACATGGAAATTGAAACTGGGAAGTATGAAAGACTGATTCCAATTCCTTCTACGCCTATTGAAAATGAAAATCCAAAAGTCACTTATGAAGATGGTATGCTTGTGATCATTTTCAAGATCAAGCCTATTGTGGAGAAGATCATACACATTGATTAAGTCACTTAAATATTTGCCAGCAAACTCAAGTAACCATTTATCAACTGATTACCGACCAGTATATGTAGTAATGCAGCAACAATGATAAATGGACCAAAGGGAAATTGTTTACTCTTGTCTTTTTGTATGATAAGGATGGTAATGACAGCCAAAACTGCTGATAGAACGATCACAAAAAGGGCATCCGGAAAACCGAAGAAGGTTCCTACTGCGGTTATTAGCTTGATATCTCCACCACCCATGCCATCATTCTTCTTTAACCAATAATACATGAAACTTATTCCATAAAAGAACAGGAAACAAATGAATCCACCGATAAGTGAATTTTTAAAACTCACGTCCATACCGTGTATAAGTGAAGCAAGCAGACCGATAGCGATCAATGGTAAACTGAGTACGTCCGGGATGATCTGATGAAAGACATCAATGAAAAAAATGCTGATACCAAAACCGAAGAATACTATATACTTAACAAAAATTAACCAGTCAGGTGAATGCAAACTGAAATACAGAGCCAGAAAGACTAATGGCGTAACTAATTCTACCAGGAAATAATGCCAATGTATCTTCGCTTTACAGTAATGGCATTTTCCACCTAAAAGCAGATAGCTTAAAATGGGAATATTGAGCCAAAAAGGGATTGGTCTGTTGCAATTCGGACAGTGAGATGCAGGAAATGCAATGGATTCCTTTCGCGGAATTCGATAGATGAGAACATTGAAGAAACTGCCAAAAGCAGCACCCAATATGATGATAAAACAAATTACGATGAGGTCAAAGCCCAATACTAGGGTCTCCAGAAATTGTCATCATACTGTCCGTAATCGTACACCGAACGCTGCTGGTATTCAAAACGCACGGTAAATGATTTACTTGGCTGATACATGAGAGAAAATTCAGGTATTATCTTATTCTGATTATCTCCATTGCCTTTATAGTTCATGTTTTTTTTCCAACTGCCAGTTCCGTTATTCACAAAATTCAGATTCACATTCATGCTTAACTTAGGATTAAACTGGTATTGCATGTGGTTTGTATAGACAGACTGATAAAAGCTATGATTGTTGGACATCATTGTGGAGAAGGAAGCCGAATTCGATATATGCAATTTACTGGGATTCAATAAGCTTCCCTGCCAGTTGGAAGAGCCAAAAGGGTTCGAAGGCTGAAAAGCGGAAGTTTGAGCTTGAAGTACAGAAAATACATATATTAGAATGATTAAAATCATGAATCGTTTCATAAATTCCTCCTTTGAGGATCAATATTAATGAGTACTTAAGATGCTACACATCTTTCTATACAAACAGTTTCCCAATTTCCTGCATTCAATCTGCAAGAGTTATTCTTTGTTTAATGCTATTATTATATTTCGATTATATGATATTGATTTCTAGATTATTGTCAAGAAATCGTTTATCTCATTATTATCAGATATTAATCTCCTTTTTAAAAAAAATTTAAGAAAAGGAAATTCAGATTCCTGTCATATTTCGTTTTCGCACATATCTATGACAAAACCGCACAACACTGTCATGATAATATGCCATACCTAATTCTTATGAGATATCATCTCGCCCTTAATCAAGTCTGCAAGCCGTTTTATACCTTCTTTTATCTGTTCCAGGCTTGAGTATGAGAAATTCAAACGAAGAGTATTATATTTTTCATGACCTTCTGCATAGAATTTGCTGCCTGGAATGAAGGAAACTTTCTCGGTGGCTGCTTTATGAAACAACAAATCAGCATTAATATAACCTGGCAGAGTAACCCAGATAAAAATACCACCGACCGGTTTCGTCCACTTCACTTCAGTAGGCATGTTTTGTGTTAGAGCATCTAGCATTGTCTGCAAATAGGGACGATAATAATCAGTGATCATTTTCAAATGAGGCTTCAATTTACCGGAAAGAAGGTAATGGGCGATTACTCGAGAAGTGACTCCATCAGGACTAACCGTTACTTTCTGTTGCCAACTGCACATTTTGGAAATCAATTCTTCCTGTCCTAAAACATAAGCACATCGAAGACCGGGACCCAGTATCTTTGAAAAAGACTTAACGTGTGTCACGAGAGATTTCTGTGTCTCTTTGTCCTGTGCCAGTTCATAGATTGTAGGAATTCGTTCATTTTGGTATCTTAACTCGTTATAGGGATTATCTTCCAAGATAGGAACCTGGTATTTTTCTGCAATTTCAAGCAATTGCTTTCGTTTAATGAGACTCATAGAGATACCTGATGGATTCTGGAAATCAGGGATCGTATACAGGAATTTGATTTTCTTTCCGGCAGTGTGCAATTGCATGATCTCTGCTTCCAATTCTTCCATGATAATTCCATCATCATTAATTTCAATACCAACAAGTTCAGCACCGAATGCATCAAATGCAACTAGAGAACCAAGGAAGCTTGGAGCTTCATAAAGAATGACATCCCCATCTTCAACCAGGGAGCGAGTATAATAATATATGGCATTCGTTGAACCGACCGTGATCAGAATCTCATCATCTGTCAGCCCATGATATCCTTCTGTTTCACGGATTGCCTGTTTCAGGAGTTTATCTCCTTCACTAGCTCCATATTGAAGGACATCGTTGCCTTCTTCAAGAACGACGTTTCGATATAACTCCGCTAAGTCTGCCTTGGGGAAAGTGTTTGGTGAAGGAAATCCACCGGCAAATGAAATCAAACCCGGAATACCTTTTGTGGATGCCACCAATTCACGGATTAAAGATGTCTTCATAGTTTTCGTATGTTGTGTAAATAGTTTGCTATAATCCATGCTAAATTCCTTTATCTTTTATTTTTTTCTGATGGCAGAATAAATGTAGATAAAAGTTAGTCAAATGATTTGATAAATAGAGGACGCTTCCAATAGAAAGCACCATAAATCTCATTTAGACAAGATGTAGTTAAATATACGATACTATTTCTTATTTCAATTTTCAAGAGATAAATTCGCATGATTTGACGTAGGCTACTTATCAAATTTGTCAAAAAAATAAACTTGACTTGAAATTGAAACAATCTTATAAACTGCTATTGTTATTGTTTATAATAATGACTGCAATTATTGAAGGAGGAACTATGAAATTCATCTTTCTAATTTGGCTAGTACTATTGACATCTTTTCTATGTGCACAAGCTCAAATGAATGTGCATACTACAACAGGCACTACTACGATTAATCTTAATGAAATTACAGATATCACTTTCAGCCAGGGGACAATAATGGAGGATATGATATTCGTTCAAGGTGGAACGTTTAACAATGGAACTTCGAATGTTACAGTATCTTCTTTTTACCTGGATAAGTATGAAGTGAAACAAAGCGAATATCAATTAGTAATGGGTAATAATCCTTCGCAATTCTCAAACGTAACGAATGGACCTGTGGAGCAAGTTAACTGGTACAGTATCATCGAGTATTGCAACAAACGGAGTATGAATGAGGGATTGACTCCTTGTTATAGCTACAGTACCTATGGGACAGATCCAATGAACTGGCCTACTTATTGGAATTCAGCGAATGAGAATCATATCAGTATATCCTGTAACTGGGGAGCCAATGGTTATCGACTTCCTTCTGAAGCAGAATGGGAATTTGCAGCTCATGGCGGAACTCAGACTCACAATTATACGTACAGTGGCAGCAATACGCTTGGAGATGTAGCCTGGTATTTTTTAAACTCGGGAATGGTTACCCATCCCGTGGGAATAAAAGCCGCTAATGAACTTGGTTTATTTGATATGAACGGTAATGTTTGGGAATTTGTATGGGATATCTACGAAGATTATTCAAATGAACCCCAAAATAATCCACACGGTCCTGTAACAGGAGATTACCGTGTTGTCCGTGGGGGAGGTTGGGATGATATTGCAACCAATTGTCTGTTAACACTCAGGGCAACTAGTGAACCTACGATGTATGGGCACAATGTCGGTTTCAGAGTATGCAGGACGACTCCTTGATTGTTCCTAAGGATTGCCAAATTCCAATTTGGCAATCATAGATTTACAAAGAATCTTGTCCCCCTTGTGAAGAGATTAGGGAAGGGATTTTTCATTGTTCAATAAGAGTAGCTTCCAATTCCTTCTTTTCAGCACAAGAGAACAACTGGAAAACGACAGTTAATAAACACTCAAACGATGCCTATAATTCTCTCAAATCCTAAGAGAATCCTACGTGAATCCTTAGGGAATCCTGAGGGAGTCCTGAGGGTAGTGTCTTTGCAGTATTTCTTTAGGAATTTAGAAGTTGACATCAAATTGATATTGATCTGAAATAATAAAGAAAATAAAGTATTCTTGTTAGAAATATGATTGATGGATGATATCCAAGACTATCCAATAGGGAGGTTTCTGTGCGTAAAAGTATTCTATTTATCATCTTGGTCTTTCTCGCATTTGTTTTGGTCAGTTGTGATAAGAAAACGACTGAACCAAACACAACCCCGGATTTCGAACTGAATGGAACCTGGACTGGAATAGATCCTACAGGTGGTAAAGAACCTGTTGAATTTCTTCTGAATTTAACAAATACGACGAGTGAATGGGTATATCCAACTTTTACGGCAAATGCTGGTATTATTCAATACAATAATGATACAAATACTATGATATTACTTTGGACTAATCATCCTGCAGGTAATGAGATGGTAGGGAAATATATGAAAGTGATATGGAGTGATGCAAAATCGACTGTTGTCATTATCCAGCCATATACTCAACAAGCTACTCTTTCTGTTGCATCAAGTACAACAGATACTGGTAGTTACCCAGCAATTACGCTCACGAAAACTGCTACCAATACCTGTGCCACTCCCACTTTCAATCTTGCAGGCGGAACTTATGCTTATGCTCAGAATGTCACGATATCTTGTGCCACGAGTGGAGCAGCCATCCGCTATACAACTAATGGCAGTGATCCAACAGTATCCTCCACATCATATTCCAACCCAATAAATATCGCATCAACAACTACCTTAAAAGCAAAAGCCTTCAAATCAGGATGGACTGATAGCGCAATTGCTGCTGCCACTTACACCATCGGGACAACCCAAGGGCAGATGGTATTCGTGCAGGGAGGGACGTTTACTATGGGTGATACTCATTGTGGCGAAGACTTAAATGAATTGCCTACCCACAGTGTGACAGTATCATCCTTCTACATGGATAAATATGAGCTGACACAGTCTGCCTACCAGGCTGTGATGGGCGTAAATCCATCTCATTTTACTGGTGTAACAAATGGACCTGTTGAACAAGTCACCTGGTTCAATGCAGTAGAATACTGTAATAAACGTAGTAAGAATGAAGGTATCACACCCTGTTACAGTTATAGTACTTATGGCGCTAATCCTGCCACTTGGCCTGGGGGTTGGAATTCCGATTACAACAATCATATCAATTTATCCTGCAATTGGACGGCAAATGGCTATCGCCTACCGACAGAAGCAGAATGGGAATTTGCCGCTCATGGCGGAAACCAATCTCACAATTATACCTATAGTGGCAGTAACACAAAAGGTGATGTGGCTTGGTATTGGGATAACTCAGGCAGTACGACTCACACCGTGGGTACCAAGACAGCCAATGAATTAGGCTTATATGACATGAGTGGCAACGTCTTTGAGTGGAATTGGGACATTTATGGCACGTATTCAAATGGTGCGCAGACTAACCCGCATGGTGCTGTGAGCGGGTCTGGTCGTGTGTTCCGATGCGGAAGCTGGGGACCCGATGCTGAGAGCTGCACTGTTTCCTCTCGGAACGCCAGCGTCGCCACTAACAGCGACTACAATATGGGCTTCCGCGTGTGTAGGAATTCCCCTTGATTTTCCAGAATGCTGGATCGTAACATAGTTTGGCAAACTGTTGTATTAGACAATGGTATTGTCGAATGCTGCTTCCATCGGGGATTACCAATCCCATTATACAACAGAGTACCACTCTATGCAACAACGGTGGTGATTACTTTAGGAATCGTGGCAGTATCGTTTATGTTGCTTTCCTTTAGAGAAACAATACCTGAAGGAATTTCCACACAGCTGAAGGAGTAGCCACCAATGGCAGTAACATACATTGGTAATGTGTTGTAACTGACAATGGTATTGTCGAATTGTGCTTCTATCGGGGATTACCAATCCCCTCATACAACAGAGTACCACTCTATGCTACCCCCGAGGTTACAAACCATCGGGGGATAACATAATAAGCATTTCCCATCATAGGCATGATTGGATATGCTGTTGAACAAGCTCAAGTAGCAGGGTGATTTTGAATATGTATTTGGAAATTGCTTTTTGAAGATTTCTTGGGTTGAATTGGATTTTTACAATTTTAGCAGAGTCTTTTACCAATGGAAGAGATGATTTTCTTTTCAGAAGTTATCAAATCACTTTGAGATCAGACTTTTTGTGTATGGGCTGATATTGTTTTCAAGTATTTTAGCAAATTGCCTGTAATATTTCGGTTGTTTCTATAATTTAGGCAAGACAATCCCGTCGGTAAAATTAACTTACAGTTTACCGCCATCAAAGCAATTTGCCAAAAACAACAGCGACCAAGGCGGTGATCTTGGTTTTCCGGTAATTGAAGCATGCTGTGTCATCTTTGATTTGCAATTAGGGCAGAGGTCTTTTTCAAATTTGGGAATTACAAAAGTTTTAGCTGTCTGATTCTTGTCATTAGAATCGGACTTTGCTGGGAAAAAGCTGTTGACCATCTCCCAGACAGATTTTGCCGCCGGACTGAGAAATCCGTAGTATCTGATTTTCTGAAATCCCTGCGGCAGAACATGCATCAGGAACTTATTGATAAACTCCACGGAGTCGACGCTTTTAAAGGCGAATTTAGCTGAACCTGCCGGCTTGTATTTAAAGGTTACCAGCCCGTCCTTTTCCCAAAGGATGCGATTGTTGGTGATGGCGGTCCGATACACATAATTGGCCAAATAAGTCAGAGCCTCCCGACCTTTTCCGACGGGTCGGGAGTCTGTGACAAACTCTTTTTGCTGCCAGACTAGCGGGGATATCCGACCAAACAGATGCTGATTTTCCAGTCGAAGCAAATCACGGAATTTTGCCCGGTAAATCACCGAAAGAGCTTTGACCGGAATCAGGAACTTATTGCCTGCTTTTTGCCATTCCTTTCGTTCTTTATTCCAAGCTCCGCCGGGGACTATATAATGAATATGAGGATGATATTCAAGCTGCCTTGTCCAGGTATGAAGTACCCCGGTAAAGCCTGAAACGCCACCGGCATATTTGGGATCTGAAAGCAATGTCTTTAAGGCTTCAGATGATGCTTTGAACTGAAGATCATAAAGCAGTTTCTGATTTGACAGGCATGTTTTGTGCAGTTCCCGGGGTATGGTGAAAGTTACCATGAAGTACTTAACCGGCAGCAGTTTGGCAAGCTGCTTTTCCAGCCATTTCGCTGAATCATTACGGCCACACTTCGGGCAGTGACGGTTTTTGCAGGAATGATAGGAATAATGCAGTTCCGCACATTCCTGGCATAAATAGACTTCTCCGCCCAGTTCAGGTGTCCGGCAAAGGAGAATATCTCTGATCGCTCTTAAATGGCTTTCCGGTGACTGGTTTCCATATTTTTCCAGATACTCGGACAGGTTGTTTTTGAGAATCCTGCTAAAATCCATTTACATCTTATTCATCAGTTCATTGATGATTTTACATGACTGCTCTCGGGAAACGTTAGTCAAATGCACGTATACCATGGTCGCTCTAAGACTTTCGTGCCCGAGCAAGTCTTTGATGATGATGATACTGACACCTGCTTCCAATAAATGTGTGGCATAAGAATGTCTGAGTGTATGACAGGTTACATGCTTAGGGATGCGTGTCTCCTTTAAGGCTGACTTCAGAGCTGACCGAAGAGTTTGGACAGAAATCTGGTTCGAGGTTGTCATTCTGTTAATATCAGCCTGTCTGGTGCTTCTGCTCGGGAATAAAAGCTGTCTGTTCTGATGGGTTTTCCAATATTCCCGGAGTTCCTGATACAATTTTTCAGGCAGAGGTATTGACCTGTCTTTGTTGCCTTTGGATTGCCTTACCGTGATGGTCATCAATTCCCGGTTGATATCGGCTATTTTAATCTTGACTGCTTCCGAAATCCTTAATCCGCATTGATAGGTAAGAGTCAGTAAGAGTCGATAATCATAAGTATGAATGCGGGAGATAAGCATTCTAACTTCGTCTGTGGTCAGAATCACAGGAAGTTTGTGCTCAATCTTTGCCTTAAAAAAGGTAAAATCCTCTTGCCTGAAACCAACAACATGGATGAAAAAAAATCTGATGCCATAATAGGCTGATTTTAAACTCTGAGGACTATAATTCTTGACGTTATGCAGGTAGACAAAATATGTTCTTACCTGTTCAATAGATAGTGTGCCGGGGTCTTGACCATAATATGATGCTAAAGAAGTGACTTGTCTGATGTAATTGTATTTTGTCTCTCGGGACACGCCTCGAAGATCAAGGCACTCTAAAAAGCGAACTTCGTATGATTCCATACTTACCTCCAGTTAATTTTGGGGGTAAGTATGCTTTTAGTGAGGGTTCAGTATATCAATAGTTTAAATGCATGAAACACGAGTTTACTGCGAACGGTACTGCTGCTTGCAGCTTCGTTCAACAAGATACATTCTTATGATACAACTTATGGCGTTGTGGTTGGTGGCGTGAAGATTCTCGTCAATGCTTCCGCATCCAGCATCATCAGACCGGAATATTCTGTACCCAGGTTTTTCAGTTTTACTCTCATTCGATCTGTATTCTGCTCTTCTTCCACTTGTTCATCCACATAAAACTGAAGCATGCTTTGAGTTGCAGTATCTTTTTCCTGGATGGCGAGTTCCATCAGGTCATTGATCGACTTTGTGATATACTGTTCGTGTTCATAAGCAAGTGTGAATATCTGGAGTGGTGATTCAAACTCGAATTGCGGTTTTGCCAGTGCTTTTAATTCTACTATACCGCTTCTGCTGAGCAGATAGTGAAAGAACTTCATGGAATGGAACTTCTCTTCCATTTGCTGGATATTCATCCAATGTGCGAAACCATCCAGGTTCTGTTCCGTGAACCAGGCTTCCATGGATAAATAGAGATATTCGGAGTAAGTCTCGCGATTGATCTGTTCATTGATGGCATCTTGAATTTTAGGTGAGATCATAATTCCTCCTTTATTTGAAGTATGTTCTCTTGTACTTTGTTCGTAATTTCTTTTAGTGTTTCCTCGTTTGGAATGTACTTGATCTTGATTTGATCCATAAGTTTAAAACCACACTTTGTCAGGCTTTCCTGCACCATATCGACACTCTGTCCGCTCCAGCCATAAGACCCGAAAGCTAGTCCAATCCTTCCTTTCGGAGCCAATCCCACCATATAGGCTAGGAATCCGGCAACACTGGGAAGTATGGAACCGTTCAGAGTCGGACACCCGACACAGATGTATTTGGCAGTAAGCACTAACGTCATGATATCAGAAATGTGATTTTTCTGCAGGTTATACATGATGGGATGAATACCCAGGTTTTCAAAAGAATCCTGGATGGCATAGGCAATCTTGGTTGTGGAATGCCACATGGAATCATAGATAATCAAGGCTTGTGATTCACTGGCATCGTTTTTTGACCAGTGTTTGTATTGCTCCACTATTTCTGCTATATATGAGCGCCAGATCAGACCATGACTAGTGGCAATCATTTCTATATCCAATGTAGCTGCTGCTTCCAAGACTTTCTGGACTTGTTTGCCATAAGGCATCACAATATTAGCATAGTATTTTTTAGCTTCTTCCAACGCAATATTGAGGGGATATTCATCATCGAAACGCTGGGAAGAAGCTATATGCTGACCAAAGGCATCATTAGAAAACAGGATTTTTTCCTCAGGGCAATAAGACAGCATATTATCAGGCCAATGCACCATAGGGGCAAGCAGGAATTGAATTGTACGCTTACCTAAAGAGATTGTATCACCTGATTGAACGACATGGAAACTCCAATCCTTTTCATAATGCGCCTTGAGTCCTTTTTCTCCATTGGGTGAAGTAAAAACAGTTGCATTTGGACAATGCTCCATGATCATAGGTAAGGAACCGGAATGATCCATTTCCACATGATTTGAGATAACGTAATCGATTTTAGATGAGTCAATAATAGTGCTTAACCTTGCCAGCATTTCATCATAAAGATAACACTTTACAGTATCAATCAGGGTGATTTTCTCATCGATGATCAGATAAGCATTATAAGTGGAACCACGTTGGGTCACATAGCCGTGAAAGTCTCTTAAATCCCAGTCAATTCCACCAATCCAATAGATTCCTTCTTTTAATTGTACAGGTTTCATACTCTCTCCATTCATTTATTAATCTTCTATGTTGAGTAGGATTCCGATCCTACTGAATCTAATATATTTCGTTGTACCACCTACTTTAGGAGGTAATGATTCCACAGATAGTAAGAACGGCGTCTTACTTTACTTGGCAAATTGGACAATAATATGTGGAACGTCCAGCAATTTTTAATTTTTCTAAGACATGATGTTCAGGGCATTCTTTCTTTTGATAGACACGTAGAAAATGTTGAAATTCACCTGACTTTTCATCTACTCTCCGAAAATCTGAAATACTCGTACCATTCATATCAATGGCTTCCTGTAATACTTGCTTAGTTTCTGCAACGATATTATCAAACTGTTTGGAAGTCAATTCCCTACCTGAAGTCAATGGGTGAATTTTGCTCCTATACAGAATTTCACAGGCATAGATATTACCTAGTCCAGCAATAATATCCTGTTGCAGCATCAGGCTCTTTACAGGAGCTGACCTGCTTCCCCAATGCTCCTTCAAATATTTTGCAGTAAATAGATAGGAAAGAGGTTCAACTCCTAATTTCATGATATCCGGTATACTATCTTCTTTTCTAAATATTTGTATTTTACCGAATGTGCGGATGTCATCAAAAATTACTTTATTCCCACCTAAGAGATGGATTGAAGCACGTATATGAGTTCCTTCAAGACCGCAAATACCGTCGAATACCAGTTTCCCTGTCATCCGTAAATGAATCAATAACACAAATCCGCTTGCGGTATCAATTAATATGTACTTTCCTCTTCTATAAATGTCAGTAATCTCACCGAGTACGGGAAGCTTTTCTATACCGGTATGATCGACAACAGTGCTGGGATAATGGGATTCTATTCTTTCAATTTTCCGATGTAGGATGCAGTCCCTTAAACCGCGTACAACAGTTTCTACTTCAGGCAATTCAGGCATCTTGTTCCTTCCGGTTTTCAATATATTGATTGATCCAATGTGCCACTTCACATCCATCACCGACAGCAGTGGCAACTTGGCGAACCTCTTTTACTTCCACATCACCGGCTGCAAAGATACCCTCGATATTTGTTTGGTGATGGGCATCGGTAACAATGAAATCATCCTGCAACGTCAGAATACTCTTAAAGATAGATGTATTTGGTGTCTCTCCAATAAAAATGAAAAGACCGTTGATTTGAAGCTCTGATTCAGAATGTGAATTCACATTTTCTAACATTAGTTTTCGATTTTCTGCCTTAGTGAAATATATCCCTTTTACTCTCGTATCAAACAGTACATTGATCTTCGGATTAGCCTTGACCTTCTCGATCAGCATCGGTTCTGCGGTGAATTTATCCCTCCTGTGGATGATCGTTAATTTCCTGGCATACCGTGCAAGAAAGAGCGATTCTTGGAGTGCAGAATTTCCTCCACCTACAACTGCCAGTATTTTGTCTGGATACAATGGTCCATCGCAGGTTGCACAGTAGGAAACACCTCTTCCGAAGTATTCTTTTTCTTCTTTCAAACCTAATTGTTTTGGGGATGCGCCTGTGGTTATCAAAATTGATTTAGCTTTGTAGCTTGAATAATCAGTATAAACGGTTTTAATTAGCTCCGTGAAATCAACTTTCGTGACATTTTCCCTTAACACTTGCAATCCATAGAGTTTTGCCTGGTTTTCCATATCGATGGCAAGCTGTTTGCCAAGAATTGGTTGTGGAAACCCAGGATAGTTCTCTACCCATTCTGTGGTTGCTAATTGTCCGCCACTCATTACCTGTTTCTCAATCATGAGAGTTTTCAGTCGATAACGGGCAAGATACAACCCGGCAGTCAATCCGGCTGGACCACCACCTACGATAATGACATCATAAAGATCAGCTTTTAGAAATGGTAAGTCAAGGCTGAGCGTAAAATTAAGTGGTTCAGACATTCAACGCAACTTTTATCTTATCAATCAGCATTTCTTCCGGTGCAGCACCATCCAGGAAATAAGTCTCATTAATCACAGTACGCGGAACACCTTCCACTTTGTATTTATTCATCAGGACAGGAAATTCCGAACCCTCGATCATATCAGCAGTCACGAAGTCTGAATAATACGCCATTTGATGAGCACTCATCACCATCATTGGACAATAGGGACATGTTGGAGAAGTAATCACTTCAATGTGAACAGGTTTATTAAGCGTATCCAGAAATGCGATGGTACCAAGTGTCAAATGCAGTTCACCCTTGGAAACCAGTAGAGATGATGCCATAAAGGCAGTAAATTCATAACCGGCGGGTATGCCAAAAAAACGAATTCCGTAATCTTTCTCATTTTTGATTATGATCGCAGGTAGTTTATCGATTTTCAGCGTCTCTGCAAGTTCATTTTCAGATTCCAGTTCATGTATCTCCAGTTGTATCTTGGGGGAAAGAGCTGCCATTTCGTTTAATAATTCATGAGTTTCCTTGCATAAACCAGATTCGATTTTTAGTGTAAATAATTCTAGAGTAATCGGATTTTGCATTAATTCAAGTATCTTCTTCACTTCCTCGCGAGTCTGATCATTTAATAAAGGCATAATTCCTCCAATTATTTTTTCCTATTCAATCATAATGTAGATCATGATACCGATCATGCTAATATTTTTTTACAATTTACTCCAAGAAACTGGATATTTTTTAAAGAAGTAACTAAAAGTATGCTTTGTGTTTTCAGCATGATTGGCATCATGCTCTACATCGCTTTAAACGCGACTTCGTATTTTAGAAACCAAAGAAAAAAGGAAAAGAACAAATAAGGTCAAAACAATACTCGAACCAGTCGGAATATTCAGCCAGTAAGAAGTTCCAAATCCTACCAGTGCAGAAATAATGGAACTGCCTAAACTCAAGAATATTGCCAGTTTCAAGCTCCTGGTTAGATTAAAGGCAACCATCCCTGGTAAAACAAGTTCAGCGGTGATCAGGATAACACCTATTACTTTGACAGAGACAACTATGTTCAATGCGATCAGTATAAGGAATGCATAATAAACAGCATCAACAGGGATTCTAAATACGCGTGACATGGATTGATGATAAGTCATATAGAATAATTCTTTGAAGAGTAAAACTACAAAGAGGGTATTTACGACAAACAGAATTCCTAAATGATAAATGTCTCCTTTCGTTACCAAGAGAACATTTCCAAACAAATAGCTGGAAAGATCGACGGTATAGTCTTTTGCTAGGGAAATCAGGAGAATGCCAAGTGCCATGGAAACGGACAGGAAAACAGTGGTGATGTTTGTTTCTTCAAGATCATAATGTCTGGAAATATAGCCAATGATCAAGGCTACCGCCACGACAAAACATAAAGCAGTCAGGTTCATATGCCAGCCAACAAACAATGCCAGGGCGATTCCGGCAAAAGAAACATGAGATAAAGCTTCACCCATATATGAGATACGTTTCAGGGATATGAAAGGGGATAATACGGCTGTTGCCAGGGAAGCAAGAATAGCTCCCCAAAAGGCTTTTACCAGGAAACTTGTATGCAGGAAAGAAATATCTATCACATTAATAGCCTTTTTCTATCAGGTGCACAGTGTCACCAAAAGTACGATGTAAAAGCTCTGCATTCACTAACTCAGTTCGTGTATGGCAATGCAAGGTTCGATTGAGGCAGATGAGAAACTGACAATAATTACTCAGCATATTTAAGTCATGCGAAACTGTGACAATTGTTTTTCCTTGCTTATGAAGAACGGAAAGCAGATCAAAGAAACTGGTCACACCATCCTGGTCAACGCTTGCCTCAGGTTCATCCAGGAATAGATATTCCGAACCTGTGACCAAGGCACGAGCTAATAAAACTCTTTGGAATTCTCCACCAGAGAGTGTACCAATATAGTTTTTTTTCACGTGCAGGACACCCACCTGGTCAAGGGCTTCTTCCGCCAACAGATAATCCTGCTTGGTGAATGGATGAAACATACCTCGCATTCCAGCCAAACCCATGAGTGCAATATCGATGGCACGTGCGGGGAAGTTCTGATCAAATTCTTCATGTTGGGGCAGGTAACCGATGATATTCTGTTTCAGCCAGAGCTTATTATAAATACCTTCAATCTTGACTTCACCTTCATAATCTGTGATCAGGTTGAGGATGATCTTCAATAGAGTAGATTTTCCTGCTCCATTAGGACCGATAATGGCGACAAATTCACCCTTCGGGATTTGAAGTTCAATGTTCTCAAGGATGTATTTATTTTTCTTTCTAAATTGAAGATTGGATATTTCGATCATTCCTTTTTCCCTTATATATGATGTTATTGTTAAAATCCCTGCTTCAGTAATTCCCAGTTCTTGAGCAAAAATGCACTGATAGTATTTACATTCAAGGTTGTTCCTATCGGGTCATATTTGATAACGGACAACTTATATTCTTTGCCGATGACTTCCGCCGGCTTTGGATTAAACTCCGGTTCAATAAATATCGCATGTACATTATACTGTTTGATCTTTGCCCCCAAAGCCAGCAATTCCTTTGGGGATGGTTCCTTACCGGGAGAGGATTCAACAGTTCCAATAAGCTTTATAGCATACCTATCATTGAAGTATTTGAATGAGTCATGAAAGGTTACGATTCCAAGTGTCCTGTATTTTGACCGTTCCATTTGAATCTGCTTATTAGCCTTGGTGATGTCAAGTTCCAGTTGTGCTAGATTCTGATTGAAAATTTCTTTATGTGAGGGATCTAGTTCTTCTAATCTCAATTCTATCCCTTTGGCAATGAGTACAATCATATCCGGATCTGTCCAAAGATGCGGATTAAAACTGGTATGTTCCTCCATATCCTGGGTTAGCATGTTTGGAGGGATGAAATCTGCGGAAAAGAGAACTTTGTTCCCAATCTCCTTTAAATAGGATATCATGTTTGTTTCCAGGTTTAAGCCATTTGCAATAATCAAATCAGCATCATGTAATTTCTGAACATCCCTCGGAGTGGGGGAATATGTGTGGGGAGATGCGCTCCCTGGGATAAAAGTTGTCACATCTGCCAGGTTTCCTGCTATTTGCTGTGTTATTAATTGATACGGATAAATCGTGGCAACGATTTGCAGCTTACCATAACTGGTTTTTTTGGGTGTTGAACAGGCACTTAGAATGACAGCGATTGTTAGAAAAGCAAAGAAATAAAAACTCATTCTATTCATTGTATCTCCATAATTATTTTATACTTTAATTGAATAATATTCTTTATGAATAATCCAAATTTATTGGCAGGGTGTCAAGAATTTAAATACTATCTGGTTGGGCATTGTTCATAATGAAGAACATACATTTCTATTAAAAGATAAAATTGGATTCAAACTAAGCTCAAAACACATTTGATAGTCTCATATATGAAACCAACTATATTCCTACTGCGAGAAGCATGTATGCAGCATATACGCAATTTCTATTAACCTAATTCTTCATGGTATTATTCAACTTGTATTAGATAGGATTAGGTTTATCTAGTGTTTTTCTGATTTGTTCAACCAAGTTCCTCGTATTATATGGTTTCATGAGGATATTCCTGATACCTAGACTACCGGCTTCTTCAGTTGTTATTTGTTCGATCATCCCGGTAGCAAGAATAATCGGAATATCCGGTCTGATACCGATGATCCGCTCAGCCAGTTCCATACCGGTTAATCCCGACATTGCAGCATCGGTGATGATTAGATCATAAGAGGTAGGATTATTTTCAAAATTTGCTAAGGCTTCCTTACTATCAGTAAAACCTTTCACAAGATATCCTTGTTTGTTTAGATATTGGCTGGCAATATCAACAAGTCCTGATTCATCATCTACAAAAAGGATACGTTCGGAATTGCCAGTAATTTGAGGTTTAATGGCGAATAATTCATTTTCAATAAAGGGTTCAAATCTTGGGAAGAGGATTGTAAATTTAGTTCCTACACCAACTTTACTTTCAACTCGAATCGCTCCCTCATGAGTTTTAACGATATTGCTAATAATGGATAATCCCAAACCGGTACTTTCATTATGTGGCTTTGTAGTAAAATAGGAGTCAAAAATATGTTCCAGGACATCAGGTTGAATACCGCATCCCGAATCAGCAAAAGTCATTTTGTAGCAATGTATGGAAGTTAATTCAGGATAATTACCAATGGTATTTGGGTTAATATCTTCTTTTTCAAGTGTTACATCAATTGTTCCACTTGCTAGTTTCATACTATTAGCGGAATTGATGCCTAGATTCATGATGATTTGATGAATTTGACCAGGAACAGCCATGATTTTGTCTTCACAGAAGCATAATTTATCTGTTATCTTAATAGATCTTGGAATAACAGCTTTGAGTAGTTTTAGGGCTTCCCTGATATTCGTTTGGAGATCGGTAACGATAGCTTTAGACTCTTCTTTTCGACTATATGCAACTAGTTGTTGAATTACTTCCTTACCTCTATTTGCTGAAAAAAGAATATCCCTCAATTTCGAATATGTAGGGGAAGAAGTAGGGACATCCTCAACGGCAAGTTCGGTATTACCAATGATGGCACTAAGTATATTGTTAAAATCATGAGCAATGCCACCGACAAAAGATCCTATGGATTCAAGTTTCTGCATTTGAATCATGCTTTGCTCACGTTCCAATTCCTTGGTAATATCATGACAACCTGCCAGGAGACTTGTAATATTCCCTTTTAAATCATATATTGGTGAAACGATAATTTCTACAGTATAATCATGGCAATCCGGATGATGATTTGTAATTCTATCTTTCCAGGTTTTACCGCTAAGTACAGTTACCCAGAATATATCTGTTTTTTCTGGTGAGGATGTTGGGGTTGGGATAGAAGTAAAATAACTCCCAATCAGTTTTTCACGGGAGACTCCGCTGATCTTTTCATAACTTGCATTGACATATTGGATATGACCTTCTATATTCAGGATGACAACTCCCTCGGAAGATTGTTCAATACCTTGAGCTAAAGAATGGATTTCCTCGTCCGCTATCTTTTTCTGCATAGCAATGGCATTCACAGATTGAGCAATATAAAAAATGCCCATAATTTCTAAGATAGCACCAATAATAGCCAGAATCCCACCGATATCATTGTTGACTTCGAAATAGACACCCCTGGGTAGAAGACCCACTACTTTGAGGATAATGAACTGATAGGTAAAAATATATCCACAAATGATATAGACTAAAGCTTTCTTAAGCTTATTCATGGATCCTCCATATATTAGTTTCAAAATTCATTATTAGAATAAAATGTCTCACTTTGCATGTCAACAAATTTCACTCTCCTGTATAATTCCTGGTAATATGTGATATGGAAGGAAGTTAATTGACAAATAGTTGCTGACTGAATTCCATACAAAAAGTACTGTAATTGCATAAGTAATGAAGATTATTATAAAAGGTAGGCAAAAGGAAATGAAACAGAATAGTCTTTTCATTCTGGCGTTGATTCTTGTAAGTTGTTTATTCTCTCAATCAATTGATAAAAAGATATCGGATATTGCATTACGAGCAGAAATTAGTGATACTTTAACTGTCATTCAAAAGCCTTTAATTAACATTCCAGCTATCGTGATTCCAGGGGAGAGCTTAACAATCGAATGTGTTGCACCTCAAACCACAGTTAATTGGACAGCGCAACTCAAAAAAAATACGCATATCGTGGACATGAATATTACAAACAGTATATATTCTACAAGCCCACCACGCTGGGTTATTACAGCAACAGTCCCTGCTGTACAGGTTTATGAACTATATGATTTATATGTTACTGCCTCAGGTGGAATATCGGATAGAACCAAGCATAGTGTTCAAGTTTTACCTTCAAGAAAGACCAGCTATTATTTTGCTCAAGTAACCGATGTTCACTTGCCATCTCCAATCTTTTCACCCAATACAGGTTATGATACCGATTCGACTTCAATAAATGATTTTCGCGAAGTAGTAAAAGATCTGAATATCATCAGACCGGAATTTGTTGTAATTATAGGTGATTACATCAATGAAGGAGAATTGGAAGATTATCAGAATCTTCACTACGTTGCGAAAGGGAAAAGAATCATGGCTGAGTTGGAGGTTCCTGTCTACTTAATGAGTGGAAATCACGACATTGGTGGATGGACTCAAACACCGCCACCAGCGGGTTCATCTCGCAAATTCTGGTGGAAGTACTTTGGGTGGAGTTGGTTGAATAATTCGTCAACTTCATGGGCATATCATACCCAGGATTATAGTTTTAATTATGGTTCAACTCATTTCACATGTTTGGAAGGATATCTCAATTACGAAGATTACTTGCTGAATATTTATGGAGATCAGAGTTTCACTACTACTCAAATGACTTGGCTACGAAACGATCTGAGTACCTGTAATGCTATGACAAAAGTTCTTTTATATCATTACGATTTCTCCAGCCAGATAAATCTGTCTACTCTCGGTGTTCAAATGGCTCTTTGGGGACATATGCATAGTAATTCAGGTTCCATTACATCAACACCATATAATCTAGGACTAAAAAATTGTTCTACAGGCAATAGGGCATATCGGATAGTGAAAGTGAATAATGGAATATTGCAGCCGTTTGCTCCATGCACAGCAGGTAGTTCAGGCAGTCAAATCAGTATTGCATATTCTCCCAATAATGCTGGAATTGCAGATAGCATCAGAGCTACTTTAGTTAATAATCAATCCATCGCTTTTGAAAATTCTTTAGTAAAATTTATTATGCCTCCTGGAAATGCAGAATATGCAGTTTTAAACGGCACGATAGAGCAGGTGGACAGAACTTCCATTTATAATGTTGTTTATGTGAAAACATCATTATCAGCTAATTCAACGAAATATGTCAGCTTGTGGGTTAATGGCGTAGGATATCCGGAGGAAATGGATATAACGGTCAATAATTCAAATGAGAATGCGACTATCAGTTGGAATTCATCATGGGGGCATCCACTTGGTTATAGAATATATCGATCCACTACTTCAAATTTTATTCCGACACCGAATTTATTGATTGGAACTTGTCCTGCAAGCCAGACATCTTATATTGATGTTGGGGTCACACATACAGGTAATTACTTCTATCGGGTTGTTTCATATAAATAATACAGTTTTGCCTGTTTGTTGATAAGTATTTAAATAAAAAATAGAGAAATTGTATGAACAAAGTGAATAGAGATTGTTACTTATTATAACCACTGCTTCAAGAATCATATACGTCTTGTAAACAAGCTTTTACGATGATAGATATCTATATATTTTTAGCCAAAATCAGGTATTTTATGCAAGTACGGAAAAAATATCTTGAACGATTTGAGCGTTTCTGCGTTTTTGATTTTCTCAGAGTATGATCTAATTATAGGAGTCGATATGTTAGAAGACTTAAGGAAACGGCAAAAGTACGTTATTTGGGTTGTAATCATCGCTTTCGTCGTTGGTATGGGTGTTATGGGCGTAAGCAGCTTGGATTTCTTCAAACAAAAGAATGTCGTAGGTAGCGTGAATGGGAAAAAAATCACCTATCCCGAATATGAGAAGTTGCTGCAAAATGCAATTCAGAACTACATGCAGGGTAATCCTGATGTTGAGTTGACTGAAGAAACCATACAATCAATCAATGATCAGACTTGGGATCGCTATGTGATGCGAACTTTATTAGATAAACAGTTAAAGAAATACCATGTTACTGTAACAGATAAAGAAATATTGGATAAGATGAAGAATAGTCCACCGGATGATGTCAAAGGAAGCCAGTATTTCCAGACAAATGGTCAGTTTGATTATCAGAAGTATTTATCAGCACTCACCAGTAATGAACAATTCGCAGCAGCTATTGAACAGAATGTTCGTGAAGGTCTTCCCTATGAAAAACTTGTTAAAGTGATTAAAGCTCAGGTCAAGATTGCTCCTGATAGTGTACGTCGCGAATATACCAATAACAATAATTCGGCTGATGCACAGATTATTTTCTTTGATAATCAGAAAGCAGGTAATTTTGAAGTATCTGATGCTGAAATCAAGACATATTACGAAAAGAATAAAGAAATCGAATTCAAACGCAAACCAGCTTCTAAAATTCGCTTTATCCAATTGAACCTTGAACCGAGTAATGAAGATTTTAATTCCACCAAACGTGATATTAATGACGTTTATGAGCGAATCAATGCAGGTGAGGATTTTGCCAAACTCGCAGCAGAATTTTCCCAGGATCCGGGAAGTAAACAGAACGGTGGAGATTTAGGCTTCTTTAAACAAGGACAAATGGTTCCTGAATTTGATAAAGTGGCTTTTAGTTTAGAAATCGGTCAAATTTCTCAACCTTTCAAAACCAGCTTTGGCTGGCATATTATGAAAGTGACGGAAAAACGTGTTGATGATAAAGGTGTTCCTGAAGTTAAAGCCAGTCATATTCTCCTCAAGGTGAAAGCAAGCCAGACAACAAAAGATGAATTGCAGGTAAAGGCTGATGCTATTCGTAAATTGATTAAGAAAAATGGAATTGAAGCTGCTGCTAAGAAATACAAAGTGGAAGCTCCCGAATCAGATGAAATTGCTAAGGATGCCAAATATCTGCCATATATAGGTAAAAATGATAAGTTACTTGCTTGGGCTAAAAAAGCTCGTTTACATTCTATTTCTGAAGTAGTTCATACACCACAAGGCGCGCTTGTCATTGCACAGATCTCTTATAAAGCAGGTGATCATTATGCCGTTATGAACGATCTCCTGAAATCACAAATCAAAGCTTCTGTAGTGAAGGAAAAACAACTTGTCGCAATGGAAAAGAAAGCCAAAGAATTCATGGCAATGTACAAACCGGATCAGTATCTGGCAATGGCAACAAAGGAAGGAATTCAAATCATTGATGCCAAAAGTGTCAAATTATACCAGGGTATGCCGACGATTGGTACTCAACCTGAGTTGACAAAAGATATTTTGAAAACAAATCCAAATCAGTTCACACCTCTGGTAAAAGGAAAGGAAGGTTTATTCCTGGCTTTTGTCACTAGCAGGATGATGCCTGATATGAAAGCATTCGATTCCCAGAAGGAAAGTCTTTTGAAGAATATGCAGAATCGTGAAGAAGAAGCATATACGAATAAGTGGTATACAGACCTGAAAGAAAATGCAGTTATCATTGATAACCGTGCAGAATTCAGTTTCTAATAAATAATCATAGACAAAAAGCCGATGGTAACATCGGCTTTTTTCTTCATACAGCCCAACAGGAGATAATATGAGTAAAATAACTTCTAATCAATCATGTGGCATAAGATTCCTATCTTATGGAAGTGAGATAATATGAGTAAACTCATGGTTAGTGTTTCAGGGATTCGAGGGATTTTTGGAGATACATTCACTCCTGAAATCGCTTTTCAATATGCTTCGCATTATGGTATGTTTTGTGGTAAAGGCAAAATTGTTGTTGGACGTGATTCACGAACTACCGGTGAAACGATCTATCATGCCATCGTATCAGGTTTACTAAGTGTTGGATGCAGCGTGGTAAATCTGGGGATAGCATCAACTCCAACCGTCTTGCTTACGGTAGAAGAATCAGACGCAGTAGGTGGTATTGCCATCACAGCTTCACACAATCCGGCTGAATGGAATGCATTAAAAATCGTTGGTAAGAATGGATTATTCCTCTATCCCGAAGTTGCCCAGGAATTCCTATCTAGTATTGATACTCCCCTGGTTTTTACAAAATGGAATGAGATGGGCACAGTTGAAGAGGACTATGATGCAGGTTTCAGGCATATTCAAAAGATTTTATCAATTCCCTATCTTGATTTGGAAGCAATCAGAAAACGTAGATTTAAAGTTGTCCTGGATTCTGTTAATGGAGCAGGAGGCGTAATTTCTCCAACCTTATTGTTAGAGCTTGGGTGTGAATTAATTGAATTGAACTCGGAACCAAGCGGTTATTTTGCTCATACTCCAGAACCTCTTAACCAAAATCTCAAACAATTGGAAGAAGCCGTTAAAATACATCATGCAGACATAGGTTTTGCTACGGATCCGGATGTGGATAGACTAGCTATCGTTTCAGAGAAAGGCGAATGTATTGGGGAAGAAATGACTGTCCTCATGGCAGAAGAATTTGTCCTGCGAAAGAAAAAAGGCGATATTGTAGTCAATCTTTCATCTTCGATGGCTTCTGAAGATATTGCTGCGAAATATGGATGTCAAGTACAGCGTACAAAAGTGGGTGAAATAAACGTCGGAAAGAAAATGCAGGAAATCAGTTCTCCTATTGGTGGTGAAGGTAATGGCGGTGTTATTTGCCCAGACGTTCACTATACTCGTGATGCTTTAGCCGGCATGGCATTAATTCTTGGTTTACTTACTGAAGAAAAGAAAACTGTATCCTCTATTATCGAATCTATTCCGCATTATTATTTTGCTAAGGATAAGATTACTGTTGCTCATGAAAAGCTTGATTCAATCATGAAGAATGCAGAAACTATCTATGCAGGTCTCAAGCAGGATAAACAGGATGGTTTAAAAATACTAGGGGATAAGTATTGGATTCATATCCGTAAATCAGGGACAGAACCCATTATTCGTGTTTATGTTGAAAGCGAGAGTCCTGAACGTTCAATAGAGATTTGTCAATCAGCTATCAAGAAGCTCTTGGCATAAGGATGAAGTTACTGGCTCAAAACTCTCAGGGCATTGCCATTGAAGATAGAGTGTTTTTCATTTTCCGATAAGCCCTTATAGCTAAGGAATTCGGATATTCCAGGATAACATGTAGGGTCTTCCAAGCCTGGCTCAATGTCAATCAAGCCATCAAAATCTGAACCTAATGCAATGTATTCAATACCCCAATGATCAATAATCTCAGCAATTATGCGATATAACAAATGATATCCTTTCGGATAGCCATCACTGGGTATGATCTCGTTCTCAATCGCTAAAAAATCAGGACAGAATGTTAAACCTACTACTCCCTTTCTTTCCTTGAGCATATCCATCTGAGAGTCAGTCAAATTGCGAGGAAACGGATTTAATCGTATGATATTGGCATGGGATGCAATGACTGGAGTATATAGAAGATCTGCTATTTCCAATGAGGCTTGAGCAGACATATGGGAGATATCCAATATGAACGATAACTCATTCATCTTGGCAGCCAAATCCTTCCCTTTTTTGAACATACCACCACCTTCCAGGAATGAAGGGACATAAGGTAATATTCTATTCCACGTAGGGGCTATTATCCGGATTCCCAGTTCAGCAAAGATATCCAGTAAATCCAGATTACCTTCAATTACTTCTAAACCTTCAATAGTGATATTGATTCCCGTTTGATTGTCATCCCAATGTGAAATCAAGTCATTTGAATTTCGAATCATGAACCAATCCGGGTTATTAGCAATATCCCTTTTTATCATTTGAATCATCTGGAGCGCATTATGAAGTGCTCCCTGCAAACTGTAATTTGCTAAGTACAAGGATTGTGCCTGCATTTTAACATGTCCGGCTTTGAGCTTATCAGGAGTGATTGCCAATGTATCTTCGGCTTTCATCAACTGATTGGGTTCATTGGGCTGAGGAAACATAGCTCGTTTGAGGAAGCGTTGTTTATAAAACAACAACTTCTTAAAATAAGTATCAGCGTGAAGATCAATAACCGGAATAGGTTTTTTATTCATTCTCATCACCATCCCTTATTCAACAAGAACGAAGTCTTGCTCAACAATAAAATCTACCTGCGTGAAAACTGGAAAACATCATAATCAAATCCGAGTGATAAGTAATAATTTACAGCGCTGTCTTCATTATAACCGACACCTAAACGAAGAGGACCAACTGCGCTCTTATAACCAATGATTATACCTCCACCCAATGTGAAATTTTTAAAAGGAGTCCAAATATCTGAGTTGGCATAGTTAAGACCAGCAATCTGTTCATCGATAAATAAATCATGGCATGCTTTCACCCTAACTGTGAAGGTATTGATTTTATAGAAGGGAGCACTCTTTTCAGAGCGTTGATATCCAATAAAGCTATCCAGACCACCAAAATAGAAGGGGTCAAATTGAACTACATCCATCTCTTTGAAATAGGAACCATATTCAAATCGATATAAAACTGAAACTGATTTTATGATAGGAATACCCAACCGGATAGTCGTTTTAAATTTCTTATATGTTGCATCACTCCAAACGCCTTTTTCTGCGACGGAAAATTTAGCTAAAAATTGTGATCCCTTCATCGGAAAGAGATAATCATCCAAGGATTCATGATACAGTTTCACACCTAATCCGGAAGATGTAAATTTCTTATTATTGACTTCCTCAGTAGAGATATCCCTGTAAAGACGCATGTTATATGAGAAGCCATATCCTTCAAGGATCAATATCTTTTTTGCAAAGATACCTACTCCTGTTGTAGAGCCATATTCCAGAGACCGGACACTGCCGGTCTTTTCATGCTGGTCGTTATATAAATAGAGTTTGTTTTCTTCTATATAGGGAAAAACTCGTAAGTAACCTCCCCAATATTGTCCGAAGTTTTTAGCATAATCTACACTAAATGAATGCTTCCCACCAATTTTCATTTCTGCAAGGAGTTTAGAGTTCTTCTGTGTCAAGTTAGTAAGACTGAATACTACTCCAGCTATCAGTTTGTCATCCTGGTTATAAGTAAGATTTAAAGCAACAGTCTTTCGAGCTTTTTCTTGCACTTTGATATCTATTATATATCCATAACTTGTTTTCAAGATGACTGGATAAATCGTATCAAAAAGCTCGAAATTATAGGCATCCCTGATGTGTTTAACAATTTCTTCCTTGGTATAGGCTTCATCTTTTTTCAGTCCTGAATATTCTCTCACTTTATTAGCACCAAGATATTCATTTCCGCTTACCGCAATACGTGAAAATCTGAGCGTATCAGGAACAACTGTCAGAGGTTTATGTGAGAAGGGTTCTTTCTTTCTTATAGCAGCAAGTTGTCTTAAATCATCTATATGGAGACGAGCTTCTTGCTCACCGCGATCAATGATATCCTTAATTTTAGTAAAATCCGATGAACTGTAAGGATCAAGATCTGGTTCTATCAGGATACCACAATTATCTATGGCTTCATTAACCTTGGAAGTAATTCCTATATTGATTGTCTGATCAAGTACCTGGATAATATCCGTGAGATTTTTCTTACTTCTCAGCTTGGAATTGACTTTCAATCCAACTATATGATTCACATTTAAATCCGCCAGGATATCAGCAGGCATATTCTGGCTGATTCCACCATCAATGTAAAGCTGACCATCCAATTCATAAGGATGAAAAATACTGGGAATTGACATTGAGGCTCTAATTGCTTCATTGAGTGGACCTGAGGAGAATACTTTTTCCTTGCCTGTGACAAGATTCGTTGCTACACATCTGAATGGAATAGGAAGATCATCATAATTATTGATGTTTAAAGCTGGATAGAACAGTTTAAACAGTAATTCTTCAATCCGTTCCCCGGGAATGAATCCAGAAGGTAGATTAGGTATAAATCCATTATTAATGGTGAATGAATAATTACCGTAAGGTGCCCAGCGTTTCTGGCTAACAGATAGATCAGCACGTGAAATTGAATCATCAAATAATTGATCCCAATCAACATGAACGCAGAGACTCTCAATCTCGGTCGCTGAATATCCCATCGCATAAAGTGCACCAACAATAGCACCGATACTTGTTCCAGAGATAGCATCTATGGGAAGACCAACTTCATCGATCACTTTCAGCATCCCGATATGTGCAAATCCCCTTGCACCACCACCGCTTAGGGCGAGTCCAATTCGCTCAACTGCTCCTAAAGAACTTAGGTAGAGTAAAATCAAGACAAGAATAATGACTTTATTCACAATACCTACTTCCTTGAAGAAGAAAACGACTATCGTTTATCTTCTGTAGGGGGTTCATTGGTTGGCGTTTGAACCTTGAAATTTATTTCTCCAAATACTGCATTTGCTTCAATTCGCATGACTTTAAGCGAATCATTATCTGATTTGATCTTATAAGTATCCTGCCCAAAAAAGCTGATATCACGGGTAGGAAGATGAACTTGTCCAAAAACGGTATTCACATCAATTTCCGTGGGAATATTCTCATTCAAAAGAACAGTACCTGAACCGAAGATAACATTGATCTCTCTTTTTTTAAATTGGTCTAATGCATCTCCCTTTGTCAAATCGATTAAACCAGAACCAAACACAATATTAAAATCTCGGTTCATGCTTGAGCTTTCCCAGTGCCTGTCATCGAAAATAGTCGCAGAACGAATCTTAGCTCCAGACACTCCCATAATGATCTTGATACCAATGAGAATAATGATCAATCCAAAAAAGATTCGTAAGAGCGGTAAATTAATATTGAATGCTCGCAGTATGATGCCGAGTCCTATTAATAAGATGATCATACCCCAAAAAAAGGAACCAAATACAAAATGCATCTTCATTTCCTCTCCTGAATATTTGTTAGTGTGTGATCCCAGTTAACTCAAATAACCGGGTATTAACATATTATAATGGAAGACCTTTCTCCCAGAGCTGTTTCATTTCTTCTACAGGAAGAAATATATTGCTGTCAACAATTAGATTTGAAGTAATGACTTTACCAATAATTAAATATGGATATTCTAGTTCTTTAATCATGGTTTCAACCTTCTTTATATTCACAGGATTTATTGATATGACAATCCTGCCGTGGGATTCGCCAAAATACTCGAGATCAGGACGATACACCGGATTCAATATGATTTCAGCACCCAGTATCGTACCATCAGCTTTCAGGCATGACTCAGCGATAGAAATAACAAGTCCTCCATCTGAACAGTCATGTGCAGATTGTAAAAGTCCTTCATGATTGAGAGATATCACTAATTCATGTAACCTTTTTTCCTGTTCCAAATCAACAAAGGGCGGAAAACCAGCCACCATACCATGAATCGTTTTTAAATATTCTGAACCACCTACCTGATCATTTCTATTTCCCAAAAGAATGATCATATCACCCTCTTCCTTGAATTCCTGGGTTAGGATATGATCAATGTCTAAAATTAATCCCAACATTCCAATCGTTGGTGTAGGGTAGATAGCTCCTTTTGGATTTTCGTTATAAAAAGATACATTCCCTCCAGTTACAGGCGTATTAAAAGCTCTACATGCATCTGACATTCCTCTTATCGCTTCTGAGAATGTCCAGTATACTTCCGGCTTGTAAGGATTTCCAAAGTTAAGACAATTCGTGATTGCCAATGGTTTGGCACCACTACATACTACATTTCTTGCCGATTCAGCTACAGCTCCCTTCGTTCCTTCATAGGGATCAAGATAACAATGACGTCCATTACAATCCGTTGACATTGCTAATGCTTTACGAGTACCACTGACATGAACTACAGCAGCATCAGAACCAGGCTCAACCATTGTATTCACTTGCACCATGTGATCATATTGCCGGAAGATCGGACGTTTACTTGCTAAATTGGCAGATGAAATTAATTGTTTTATAACAAGATTATAGTCCGCTGGTTCCGGAACATCCTGTACATTCAATTGGTTCACTATCTTTAAATAGGAAGGCTTCTGCATCTCTCTCTGATATACGGGAGCATCACCACCCAGGACAAGCATTCTTGCCGGTAGTTCAGCTTTCATAATATCATTTTCCATGATTCTCAGCATGCCATCATTCGTTACCTTTCCGATAACTACCGCTGATAAATCCCACTTATGAAAGATGGCTTCCAGAGCCTTGAATTTCTCTGGTTCAACAATAATGAGCATCCTCTCCTGTGATTCAGAAAGCATGATTTCATAACTGCTCATGCCAGTTTCTCGTTTGGGGACTAGAGCTACATCAAGTTCAATTCCAACTTCTGTCTTTCCAGCCATTTCGCTGCTGGAACAGGTAAGACCGGCTGCACCCATATCTTGGATTGCCACTACCAATCCCTGCTGTATGACTTCTAATGTAGCTTCCAATAGGAGCTTTTCCATAAAAGGATCACCCACTTGAACAGCGGTTCGCCTTTCTTCCGATTCCTCTGTTAACTCAACGGATGCAAATGTAGCTCCATGAATACCATCGCGTCCTGTTTTTGCACCAACGTAAACAACACTGTTACCTATTCCCTGTGCCGCTGACTTGGCAAGATGTCCTTGTTTAAGAATACCCACAGCCATGGCGTTAACTAAGGGATTACCTTCATAACTATCTTCAAAATATACTTCACCACCAATAGTTGGTACACCGAAACAGTTACCGTAATCAGCAATACCATTCACAACTTCCCGAATCAGGTGTTTTACCTGCGGATCATTAGGATTACCAAAACGCAATGAATCCAAAACAGCGACTGGTCTTGCACCCATTGTGAAGATATCCCTTAGAATGCCTCCAACACCAGTTGCTGCCCCATGATACGGTTCAACGGCAGAAGGATGGTTATGGCTTTCGATTTTAAATGAGACTGCCAATCCATCACCGATATCAACGACCCCTGCATTTTCTTCCCCTGCTTTTACTAAGATAGCAGACCCATCTTTGGGAAGGGTTTTTAGAAGACGAATTGAATTCTTATAACTTGCATGTTCTGACCACATGACAGAGATAATACCAAGTTCAGTAAATGTTGGCACACGTTTGATGGTGTTCAGTATTTTTGTATATTCTTCTGAATTGATACCATGTTCCCTGATCAATTCTTCGGTGATTGTGGGTTCTTGCATTGCCAGCCCTTTATTTCTGATCTATTTCAGTCAGCATTTTAATGAGTACGTTAATCCTGTCACTGATGATATCATAAGTGATTCTGTAATCTTCAATTTCTTTTTGATAAGGATCATCAATATTACCTTCAAAGCCAGTAAATTCATTGAGTGAAAAAATCTTATAAGCGTATTGCGGATAGAGATTGCGCAAAAATGTCTTCTGTTGTATTTCCATGGTTAGGATCAGCCAACTTGAACTGAGCTGGTCTATATCCAGTAGATGAGAAAAATGCTGGCTGGCATTGATCTGATTTTCCATAAGAACTTGAAGAGAGTTCCTGGAGATAGGAACTCCACTATTAATCATACCTGCTGAAGAGGTTCTATAGGGCATTCCTGTTCTTTCAAAAATCATTCTTGCCAAGTATTCTGCCATGGGGCTGCGGCAGATATTACCAGTACAGGTAAATAGAATCTGGGGGTGCTGAAAAGATGCTTTTATCTCATAGTAGTGTACTGAACCTTCCCGATGACATTTCAACTGATTATTTTGGAACTCAATGACGGTTGAAGGTTCATCTTCCGTGATAATTTCACGCTTTGAAGGTAGAAAACCAAGATCAAACCAGCCAGATACTTTTTTCCGAATTTCATTGATATCAGACATAAATGGCATACCGGCTTTATTTACACTTGTAGAGACTATTGGCTCTCCAATTGAATAGATGAGTTCCTGCAGCATAGGTTGATAAGGAACTCTTATCGCCACCTTTCCATTTTCGGTCAGATAAGTTATCCTTTCATCTTCACAGGGGATAATAAATGTCACATTTCCAGGCCAATATTGTTCGATAAGTTTGGTTTCTTCATTTGTTCTCTTGATATTCAGTTTATCCAGCCATGTGATATCCGGAATCAGGATGATATATCCCTTACTAGAAGGTCTTTGTTTCAGCTTGTCAATCTTTTCTATACTTTCTTTATGAAATGCTGAACAACCGATGCCGAACAAATTTCCAGTATAATGCAGAAATATGGCGTCTGCAAACCATCTTTTTTTTAGCAGACCAGGTATTTCTTCGGGGGTTAAATTTTGAAATAGCTTCAACGCATCCCCTTTCTTTTATTGTAAATAGACCAAAGGATTAACGGGTTTACCGTTTTTTCTAAGCTCAAAATGCACAGATGGTTCTTTTGCTGAACCTGTTTTACCGGATAGGGCAATGGCTTGCCCTTTCTTAACTTGTTGACCCTTACTAACACTTAGGGAACTGTTGTAGGCATAAAGTGAATAAAAACCATTTTTATGATCAATAATAACGAGCTTCCCCTGTCCTCCAAACCGATCTGCAAATACAACTTCTCCATTATCGACCGATCCAACTGTGGATCCTTCAGGAACGGCAATATCAATGCCATTGCTGATAATACTTGTATCATACAATGCATTCTTTTCTTCCCCAAAATTCCGGATGATATTTCCTCTCACAGGCCAAGGTAGTCGATTCGAGCTAAACTTATATGTTTTCGGTTCATTACCGGCTTCAATATCCAGCTTTGAAATCAATCGCTCCAGTTCCCTGGCATCCTGGCGCAACTGATCTATTTTCTTCAAATACTGAGTTTTTTCTTTTTCCAGACGACCAACTTCTTTCTGGAGATTTTTCATCTGAGCCATATACTGAATGCTTTTCTTCGTCTCTTTGATCTTAGATGAATGAATTTGAGTAAAGACTGCCTGCTTTTCCTGTTTTACTTCCAGAAGCTCATTGCGTTGCGTAGTCTTTTGATGTATTGATTTGACTGTCGCACTTGCCAACAGGGAAAGAAACATTTTATCAGTTGTCTTTGAAGATGAATATCTATCCTGGTAATCCAGGTAGAATAATTTGATGAATTCTTCACTGCAAACACGCTGTAAAGATTCCAGTTCAGTCTCTGCAAATTGAAGTTCACGAGTAGATTGCACTAATGTTTTCTTGGCTTGATTCTCAACTACAGCTAACTGCTTCACTGTTTTATCAATGACCTGCTTCTGGTTTTTTACATCGGTCACTTTCTTGGAATTCAGTTTCTGCTTATCTTCAGCTTTCCTAATTGCCTCTTGATTTTTTTGTATTTGATTTTCAATCTCTTCCAGTTGACGCTTTTTGTCATCCAAATCCAAGGCATAGAATGACTTGGATATTGACCATAAGAGAAGTATATAAAGAATCATTCGACATATAGAACGGAAAGACAAAGTGAAACTCCTCATCAGGAGAACCTGAAATTTACCCGTAAATGGTTATTAACAACTATGATCTTAGTGAGTCATCCTTTGCAGAAGTAAGGATCTTCTGCTCTGCATCCAACCTGGCACCTAGCCCCTTCTGCATTTGATTTTACATTTCCTTCAAGACGACTTCATCATAAAGCTGTTCAAAATAGAGCTTGTGCTGTTTTTCTTCTTGGGAAAGACGTTGAAATAGCTTCTCCAATTCTGAATCCTGGAAACGTAATGCCATTTCTGAATATAATTTCAGAGAGTTCTCCTCACGCTTCATCGCCGTGATCAGGATACCTTGGTAATCAAGATTTTCCAGTCCTGGCTCAGCACTGATAAACTCGCTGATATGCAGGTCTTTCACATCCTGGAGATCAACTTTACTAATTCCCTTGTGTCGTAACCCTTCAATCATTTTGATATGACCCTGTTCCATTGTCTCCAGTTCTTTAAGCATTTGAATCATACCTTCAAATTTGGCTTTCTTCTGTAAATCCTGGTAGAACTTCACTGCTTCTTTCTCACGATCAGAGGCAAAAGTAAGGATTTCATTAAATTGCTCTTGTGTCATTTTTACTCCTTATCGCTATTTATCTTTGTTTCATAGATTGAAAATGAGGGAATTTTGGGCAAGAAATTTCTCTGATTACTATAACTCCACCTTAAGAAAGTTGGTAACTCCGCCATTAGAAAGTTGTTAGCTCCGCCTTGAGACGGTTGAAAATTGGAGCGCTGATTTCTTATCGGCGGATATGTCGCATTCTTTGCGACCAAGTCTGGAACGCCTCACCCCGTGAGGTGGCAAAACGCACCCCGTGCGTTTCAATCTTTAGTAAATCACTCAGTTCTTTTCTCATCTACGAACTCTAAATCACCAGTCAATTCATCAAGATCTTTCAAAAAAATAAATCTAACGTATTGTTCACTTGCAGCAGTGGTACTCATCAGTCTCACAGCGCACGGGGTGCGCTGTGCCACCTCACGGGGTGAGGCGTTCCAAACTTGCTTCCAACTTCCTCATATATCTCATCTATCTTCACCTGCACTTCCATGGTTTTATGTAAAGCGGTAATAACCTTCTCATAATGGATGATCTCATCTGTGGAAAGGATTCTATGCTTCCTGTCTTTCAGCCATTTCTCAGCCACATGGTAACCACCGATATGATATTCCCAAATCTCAGGACTAACAGGTTCGAAGTACTGCGTTGCATTGATATAAACTCGACTCTCTTTATAAACAACCTTATCTACGGTATTAGAACCGGATATTGGGTAAGTAGCAATTGTCTGATCTAATGAAGCATCTTTCAATAAATGCAGATTTGAAAGCTTCTCACCTAATTTGGATAACTGCATAAATACTTGATATGAATCTACGAAAGGTATACGAGGGAAATCCAGTCTAAGAAATTCAGAGTATTTGGTTCTATAAATTGTTGAATGCAAGATAGATACACAATAGTAGAAAATATCCTCTGGGTTAATATCCTTCCCGTATTTCGTTTTGAGACTATTTAAGAATGCTACAGGGATATTGGAATTGTCACTTGGATCTAAATCAGAAATGAAAGAACCTTCTTCTGCCTTATGGAAATAAAGAGGAAAAATGTAGCTATACCCCTTATTGCTTAACGTTGTACGACTGTCAGCTATGTTCTCAGTGACAATTATGTGGTTAAAAATACCTTCTGCAACCTGCCTAACAGTGAGAATAGCTAAATTCGGTTTTAGCATATGTTGCATTACTTCATTTCTTGGAGTACAATGAAAACCACGAGATTTGCCTGTGTAATAAGTAAAGCGAATATCGAAAGGTCTGTATAATACAGGGACTATCTTTTTCCTGTCTAATCCCGATGATTTCAAATCCTTTTGAGCAAATTCAACTTTCCAGTCCCTAGTATCTTCTCCTAAATCATACGCTATTCTTGCTTGTTCTATTGGCATATTCGCAAATTGAAGAACAGTATTCCAAGCCTGTTCAGGTGTAAATTGCATTGTGAGATGATCCCGAGCAGTTACTATGCCAACACCATTTACGTCGAAAATATCTGTAACACTCGGATATTTCATATATTCAGAATACAAGACCTGGTTCGTCTCTTGAAGCAGATAGAAAGGTGTAACAGGTACGATGTCAGTCCAAGTAGTTGAATTGATATTATTCTTCTCCAGATAGTCATATTTTGATTCACGCAAACCAAACAGATCAGCATGCTTGATTGTTTTAGCCTTCAGAGGCTTTGGATATTTGATAAGAAAACAAATCGCTACTCCTTGCTGTATATCAAAGACATTTTCATCTTTACTGCCATCAGGGCTTTTCTCTTTTTTCTTACTGTTTCCATGCAGATCAAGGAAAAACATTTCATCAAAGCTCTTCATCAGTGATTGTCTCATTCCTCTAAAAGTGGGGTTATCCAAATAAGCATGATTCGTAATGAAGCCAACAACACCCTGACCACTCTGATCTATTTTCCATTGAGCAAAACGAATGAATTTTACATAATCGTCCTGCAAGCCTTTTGAGTTAGTTTCTTTCAAAGGTTTACCATCTATCTGAAAATATGCTTGGATTTCAGTTTCAGTCCAATCCGTAACATTATCTGATTGCCCGGAATACGGTGGATTTCCCAAAACAACTAATATTGGTAATTGCTCTTTTACCTCCAAAGCTAAATCAGATTCCTCTGCAATGGATTGCATGATATTACGCATATCCGACTTTATTTCTTTTGTATCAAGCGTATTAGTCAGATAATACTTGAATCTCTCATCTTCCTGCATTTCGTAATCATGTTCTTTCAGAATAAAAGCCATCTTCAAATGACCCATGGCATAGGGAGCCATCATCAGTTCAAATCCGTGAAAATGAGGAAGGATATGCTCCTTCATCAACCCTTTGACAAGCCCTTTGCCAAATGCCTTTTCCTGTTCTTCACATGCGACCTCAATAGCTTTCGATAAAAAACCAAGTGTCCCACCGGCAGGATCTAACAAAGTAACTTGTTTATCTGCCAATCCTGTTTTCTTATTAAACTTTTCTTTTAAAATGAGATTCAATGATCTGACAATATAGGATACAACAGGTTCAGGAGTATAATAGACACCTTTCTGTTTTCTTTTATCAGGATCATAATGATAGAGGAAAGTCTCATAAAAATGAATAATAGGGTCTTTGCCTTTTCCCTGTTCATAGAATTTATCCAGAATCTTATTTACGTCAGTGACAGCCAATACTTCCGAAATATCATCAATAATGGATTCCAATTGCGGTGGTATCTTTGCCAGGGAGATAAAGCTGAAAATATCCTTTAACACACCTATCGTTTGAGGAATATAGGAATATGCTGAACGACGATCGAAATCTTTTGCCTTCGTTCTTGCTGCAAAAAGACCATATGCGACAGTTTGAGCATACAAATCACTGAATTCTTCTTTTTTCAGATTATGTAAAAGTAGTTGTTTGAAAGCATCATAAAAGCCATGAAGGGGTGAATCATCATTTGCCAGTTCTTCAATGACAATCTGATCTTTTAGGAACTTAGCACGATTTGCCAATTCAATTGCAAGCTGCTTGGAAGTGGTAATTTTGGGTAAGGAGAACGAGAAGTAGAATTTCATCAATTCAAGCCATTCTGCTTCATTCTTGACAATTGGTTTTATACTTTGCCAGGAATAGAAATCACCAACTATCACTTGATTCACTCTTTTCCCGTTTCTATAAACCCTAAACTCTATGAAATTTGTGAGAATGAGATTAGGGAAGGTATCTAAGTATCGCTTTAGCTGTTCACTTCTTTCAATTACATTTAAATCAGTGCCCAATGTTTTTGACTCAATATACCCAAAATAATGCAGCTTTCCATCCCATACCCTGAAATCGGGATTACCTGCCTCTGTTTTCTTGGGGAGAATTGTAATATCAAAGTGTTTAAGATGCAAATTATCAGCTACAGCTTTCATAAGATCTGCAAGTTCAGAGTAAAAGCTTTCTTCCCGAGCATCACCACGTATATAAATGGCATAGATATTATTGAAATATTCATTCAGCATATTGCACTCCTGAAACTGAAAAAGAAATTAACTCTTTATGATGGCAAGGAAAATTTTTTAAAATGTGTGAATGACGAAGTATGAAATTCGAACCGGTAGCTATTCCTTTAGGTTTTGCACGGAGAGACTTCTTATGCGAAAAATACCTTGACTGAAAATTAGTGTATGAATTGAAATAAAAGAAAAGGAGTCGATATGAAAAATCATTTACATTTGTTCTGTATTTTACTTGTTTTGTTTTTTAGTGCGTGTTCATCGATTCGGTCTGATTATTATAGTGCTAAAAAAATCAATTCAATAGAAGGATATAAACGATTTTTAAAAAAACACCATTACTATGATATATATGATTACTTAAAGCAAAATGATAAATCCCAGGAATTACTAAATAATGATGAGGTTAAATATTCTGTTGAAGTACGATCGATTTTAGATAGTCTTGAGTGGATACAGGTTAAGTCAAATTGGGAAAATTCCATTGAAGCTTATAAACAATATATTACGGAACATGAATATTGTAATTTCAAACCAAAAATTGTAACATTGATAGATAGTCTGGAATGGAATCAGACCAAACAAAGCAATAACCTTACTCAAATCGATAGTTATATTATGAATCATCAAAAATCAGCTTACATAAAACAGGCTGAAGAGTTTCGAGAAAAACTTGTTGAAACCACTGCTTGGAATGATTGTTTAAAAATTAAGTCTTTAGAAAGTTTCGGGCAATTTAAAAGGAATTATCCCAAATCATTTCATATCAAAGAAATAGATCAATATATTGGTTCTATGGAGAATTCTGAATGGGTTAGACTGTCTGTGAAAGGCAATATAAGAGATTTGTATTATTTCCTTGAGCTTTATCCCAATTCCAATCATATTAATGATATACAAAAAATAATTCAAGCTTTCAAACAAAAAACAAAAGAACAAATACCAGATTATATGGATGCATTATCTCAAGCTTTACTGTCATCATTTTTTGCTATTGACATAATAGATCCAAATAATAAATATATTGGAGTAAATCATCCATTGATTTTAATTTTTAATTCAGTTTCTTTAGATAAACAGGATAATGAAAATGAACTTCCTTCTATTGGAATATTTCGAGATCTAAAAGTATGTGGCAACCCATGGAAAGAAGGTATTGCACTGAAAGGAAGTCCCGTTGATTCTATGGGAAACTCTGTGGAAACTAGGGTATCTTTCAACTCTCAAAACGAGTTACAATTTTCAAAAAGTCTCACAACTATAGATGATCCAGTTAATATCAATAAAGCATATTCAGTGGATGGTAACTACATTCTTTTTTCTACAGGAAGCATAAAGTATTATTCTAAGAACGGATTAGGTGATTTCAATATGGGTACAAAATGCCAAATTAACAATTTATCCATAGAAAAAACAGATAAAGGGTGGACAGTTATTGATTGATATCTCATTATTTAACAGAAAGATGAAATTTTCATTCAGCTCGTAAATGGAGGAAAACATGTTGGTGAACTTTGTTGAAATCAGCAGTATCGACCTTGGAGATGAGCAGCATTACTGGGGCTTGATAGACGGGGGACAGCTTGTATTCCTGAATAAAGGAAAAGACTTATCCCCGTTAATAAAGAAAGAACCTACCCAGTGCCAGGAATTCACGATCATGGATGAGACTGTCAAAATATCTAAATGGATGCTGAAAAAGGTCAAAAATATGGCAATTCCCCAGGATAAGCTGTTAGAAACGGCAAGACTGCTGATCTGCGACCGTAAGGGACTCTATACGCTGTTTCACCTCATCTATGCCAAACTGGATATGCCTCTCAACAAAGAAGAACTTTTCAAACATAACAAAGATGACTGGTATAAATTCCTTTTTCATGAGCTTTATGAAGAATGGAAAGCCTATGATGAAGAAAAGGAACCTGACGAAAAACTGCGGATTTTGGAACTGGATGAATACTGGCAGCGGACAACCAAACCGGCTCTCTTTCAAAAGTGGATGAAAACAAACCCAGCATTTGTACTGCGTTGTGTGGGAGATAAATATCACCTGGAAAAAGACCAGATCAAGCTGTTAACTCCAGGGCAAGCGATTAACCTTCTTTTAGAATCGCATAATGACATGGATAACCGCGCAATCAGCATCTATTTACCAGATGGAAAACAACTTGGCTACTTGCGGAAACCTGTGGCACGTAAACTTTATGATCGCTTGAATTATGAAAAATGGACGGCTTCAATATCCTGGGTGGATGCTGAACAATACGCAAATTACCGTATCATTGTGGCTTTGGATTTCTGTGTGGAGTAGGATTCTGATCCTACTAAACCTATCGTTCCTGTTAAAATGATCGTGAATGATGATTCATAATCATTATGCTGATTTGAAAAAAAGTAGTAAATAACAATCCACTATCATTCCACATGAATTATACCAAGTTAAATCCAAGTTCATACCAATCCCATACCAATCACATTCCTGTTTAACGAAACAGGAATGAAACTGGTATCAAACAGGATTGAAACAGGATTGAACAGGAATAAATTAAGTGGTTCATAAGAGTCGCTTGTTTATAATCGATTAATTATAGGCGATACGTACTTTACATGAAAGCTGAGGATTTGGAGTTCAAATGCCCTAAACAAATTATCATTGAATACTTGATTAAAAGGGCATTCGGACTTCAAACCCGACCTTTCATCATCGGTAGCGAAAACCAGTTTTCAGGGAAGTTCAATATTACATTTAACTAAACAATAGATTATTATCATTTTAAATCGTTAATTTTCGCTAATGCCGAAGTCCGCAATTCCTATAAATTGGTAGTAGTATGGTTGTTTTCGTAGGAATTTTGAACTCCGGCATGCTTGTCTGGACTTTTTTCCACAGAGTCGAATTTCATAATTTGTAATTATGAAAAAAGAGCAGACTTTTCAGTCTGCTCTTTTTACATAATGAGTTAGTCTATCGGTACAAACATATCTTTTCCAACTCCACATTCCGGGCAAACCCAGTCTTCGGGAAGGCTATCAAAAGATACATTAGCATGTTCTGCGGGATCGTAGATATAACCGCAAGCTTCGCATTGATATTTTTGCATAATATTCTCCTTGTGTTAATAATTTTCAATGAACATTTCAAAAAATGCTTGTGGATGTGCACATACAGGACAAGTGATTGGTGGTTCAGCACTTTCAAAGATATAACCGCATTCACGGCATCTCCAGAATACTTTCCCATCTTTCTTAAAGACTTCATGATTCATGACATTGTGCAAGAGTTTCTTATATCTGTTTTCGTGTTGCACTTCCACTTTCGCAACCATACGGAAAAGTACCGCAACATCACGAAATCCTTCATCTTCTGCGATATCAGCAAACAGAGGATACAGATAAGACCATTCCTCATTCTCGCCTTTAACTGCAAATTCAAGATTTTTCTGTGTGCTATCAGGTGCCCAGAAAACGGGATAAGCTGCTGTGATTTCAATCCCTTCTCCGGTCATTCCGTATTCAACTAATTTGGAAAGAAAGAGTTTTGCATGTACTCTTTCGTTATCAGCGGTTTCAAGAAAGATACCGGCGATGTGTTCAAAACCTTCTTTTTGGGCTGTTCTTGCTGCATAAGTGTAACGATTTCGAGCTTGAGATTCTCCGGCAAACGCTTTTAATAAGTTTTCCGCAGTTCTTGTTCCTTTCAGATCTGACATATATGATTACCTCCTATGAGTTGATCCATAATCCGTGTACGGTACAGTATTCACGTGCATTTTTTACATCTTTCATTTCGATAGGGAAAAAAGCTTCAGGTTTCATTCCGGGTTTCAAATCTTCACGTAGCGTCAGTAGTTCTGTTGTAACTTCGATCCAGGCAATATAATGTTCAGCCAGCATCGGGTGTTCTTGGGAGCCAACCTTAACCAAGATTCCACCTGGGGCAATTTCGATGACGGGAATGTGTTTTTCTTTAGAAGCTTCAACAGTATTTTCCACTAAAAGATGCATTTCTTCACCGCAGCAAACCGGTATAGGTCCTCCGGCGACAAGTATTTCTATTACATTCCCACAGTGTTTACATTGATAGACTTGTTTGATTGCGTTCATTGTTCCTCCATTTTTTAGTCTTTTTAATAAAATATGCTATTCTTGAGGAATATGCCAACCTAATTTTGAATTTAAAAATCTTATTTTATTCTTTCATTGTCAATGAGAATTATTCATGATTCTTCGAAATCCATGTGTATGAATCTGTATAGTCTTCGAGAAAAAGAGGAAATATAGAAAGAATGAACAACAAACCAATAGAGTTCGTATATATTTTTTCATGTAATAAAACCATAAAAATACTTGACTAATTTAATGCAATTACTAAAAATAAATTTGTTTCTATGTAGGGATAATATAACAGAATATACTAGGAGGGAGTTAAAATGGATAGTCTTATCAATCTTACCGCGTTTCTTTTAATTCTAAGCTTAATCACAGAAAAGATTTCTGATTTCATCAAACTTCATTTTAAAGACTTGGCAATGGAAAAGACAGACCCCGTAGCGGAAAACGAACGTCAAAGAACAATCCAGAGAGTCACCATCCTCATAGGAATAGGTGTCTCTTTGACTGCAAACGCAAATTTCTTTTCCTTTTTCAAGGAGATCATCAGTCTTTCCTGGTATCAGTTTGCACCTGTTAATCACATATTGAATGTCATTGCTTCTCTAATAGGTTGCATCCTGACTGGGTTTTTTCTAAGTACAGGATCCGTATTCTTTCATGACTTGTTGAGTATGTTGTTTGAGGTGAAGAATTTGAAGAAAAAACTCAATACTCAAGCAGCAGAAGAATTCAAGAATATTAAGGAGGTCGACCAATTTATTCAAAGAGATGAATTCGAATTTCTCCAAAAAGTTACTGAAGATTTTCAGAAAAAACTAATGAAAATCGAAAATGTCGGAAGTGTGACTTTACCTTATTGTGAAGATAAACCATCTATCAACGTCTATGTAAACAGCCAGTTCAATACAGACACTCTGATACCTAAGAAATTCCCTTATGCTGATTTGAATGGAAAACTCAAACAAATTGATGTCGTCATTATCAAAGACTTTGAACCTGTTTTACATGCAACTATTTTAAACCCGGGTGATCGTATTATGAATCAGGTTCCCTATCCCAAGAATGCCGGTTCGCTGGGAGGGAGAGTTTTTCATAACGCAACAAATGATGCCTTATTTTTGACTTGTTACCATGTCGTAAAATCTCCAAATCAATTATGGAATAATTTTAATCCAAAATGCGCCCCCAATGTTGTAGATAATAATGTGAATATAGCTTCCTGTGGGCGCATTGTATTTGCTTTACGAGATATGTATCTGGATGTTGCTGTTGTTCAACCTGCACCAGATGTTGTGATTTCTGATTTGGTAAATGGAATTGGTATTCCAATTCATACCCGCCAACTCAATGGTAATGATAGGTTCTATCACACAAGAGTCAAAATGTTTGGAATGATGTCAGGATTGAAAGAAGGGATTATCTATGACTTTGGTAAATCAGTTGAATTACCCTATCAGGCAGATCCTGTCACACCCAGTCATAAACATACTTTATACAACGTCATTGTTATCCAGGGGAAAAATGGTCAGTTTTTCTCTCAAGGTGGTGATTCAGGTTCGTTTATTATCGATGATCATAATTATCTAATTGGAATTTTGGTCGGAGGCTATGGTAATTTAAGTTTCGCAATGCCAATAGAAACTATATTGACTGAGACTAATACGAAAATCATTTAGGAGGATCTATGAAACACTATCTCTCTTTTATCCTTTTATTTAGTTTATGTTCTTTTTGCTTTGCTGTTTCGAATATGTTTGAAGTACAAATTGTGAAAAAAGGAACTCCACAAGAATTCAGCCTATTAGGTAATCCATATTGGTACGCTGATTTTGGGTCAAATATCACCGTGAAGAATGTTGGTGATATCAAAGCAGAATTCACAGTAAAGAGTGAAAACATCACTAACGTACAATTTAATCAAAAAGATAACAGTGTTACCTTTAAAGTGAAGGATGATATTAAGGATCCAATTGAAGTAACATTAGAAGCAAATGGTGTAAAAACATATCAAAACAAGATAACAAATACGAACGTTGACAAGCCTGATCCTGATAAACCACCTGTGACAGAAAATCAGCTATATATTGATGACACTGTCATCAATAGCTTTGGATTATCTTGGAGCAATTACCAAATAGAAAATAACAGAGCTACCTATCTTTTTGATATGAATGGTCAATTATGGGGTAGAGCTCCTGTAAATGTCGATGCGGATGATAGTATTGATGTGTATTTGATAGTTCCCGATACAACATATGCGATCAAGATAAATGGTGAATATTGTGCAACTCCAATATCCATTCAGCCACATGCTGCTTATAATGCCAATCTTGAGGGTACCGGTGATGAGCCTATTGTTGTAAATGGGTTCAAATGCTTACATCACACATACGGTCCATATACATCAGACCAGATTGACATAATTTTGATTCATAATAAGAAGCAGTTTTTACAATTTCCAGTAAAAATCAACAAATTGTACAATGTGGCTATGGGAGTTTCATTTGTTTCATCGAATCTACACAGACCTAAGTTTGTCATTGAATCTCTGACAACTACTTCAAACACTATCAACAAAATAGATGCCAGCAGCAGATCATTAACGATTTTGAACATTATATTCTACTGGAAACCAACATATGATTGTGTTCATGATTGGTTTAGCCATAATCGTCGAGATAGAAGTATCACTAGAGGCAGAGATGTTTTGAAGGAACCTCGCTTCATGGAAAGAATAAACCCCACATTTGGAGTACCCATAAGCAAGGAATGGAAAAATGGATTATTTACTGGTTTTACATTGGAATTTGCACGCGGAGGTTCATTCATTGCAGGTGGACATTATGGTGAGATTGAACAACTAGCTAATCAGGATTTTAAACTCGGAGAGGATGAATTCATAGGAACAAAAGATGATATTCAACTCACTCATGTATATAAATGGAGTGGTTTTATTGGCATTTCTCTCGATACAAGTGTGTTGAAATTACTTTTCGAAAAATAAGCAATTCTGAAATCAACATAATATAGCAGCGTGTAATAAGGTGAGTCGGAGGGCAATTTAATGTAAATATTCTCATCTTTTACATGTGCAATTCCTGTGTATTCAGAAGTTCTTTTCAGTATATTCTAGATTAAGATAATTTTTCTTTACAAAAGTGTGAAATTCATTATTATTCATTTCGTATTAACTTATTATGTTTTAAGTAAGTAGTATTTATGATACTCACAGGAGTGAATAAAAGATTCTTTTAAACAAGAAGAATGGAGGTCACATGTTACAAAAGAGTATATTGATTACGGATATTGGTAGTACGACAACAAAAACACTTCTTTTTGAGAAAGAAAAAAACGATTATGTTCTTCGGGGATTAGCGAATTCTCCGACTACTGTGGAAAAACCTGACGAGGATGTTAAAATTGGGATATACCAATCGATTCGGCAACTGGAGAAATCCACAGGTTCAGAACTGTTAAGTTCGGATTCCAATCCACAACAAATGAAAATATCAAAGGAAGTAACTTTCCTTGCTACCAGCAGCGCCGGGGGTGGATTGCAGATATTGGTGATCGGTCTGACTCTTTTCGAATCCGGAGGAAGTGCAGAACGAGCAGCATTCGGCGCCGGAGGCGTTCTCCTGGATACAATTGCAATCGATGATAAGCGTTCTGCCTTGGAACAGATGCAACTGATGGAATTCCTGCATCCGGATATCATTCTGTTTTCCGGGGGAATAGACGGTGGAGCACTTGCAGGTGTGATTCGTTTGGCAGAGATTCTCTCCATTGCTGATCCAAAACCCAAATATAGCATTAAAAACCAAATTCCCCTGATATTTGCAGGAAATAAGGATGCTCATGAATTCATTGAATCTGTTCTCGCGGGTAAGTTTGACGTGCAGTTGCTACCCAATGTAAGACCCACGATGGAAGTTGAGAACCTTGAACCTGTCACAGACAAGATTCATGAGATATTCCTGGAAAATGTGATGGAACAGGCTCCCGGCTATGCAGCCGTGAAACAACTGACATCGGCTCCAATCATTCCAACACCCTCAGGAGTACTGAATGATATGCGTTTACTTCAACGCTTTGAAGGAGAAAACATATTGACGGTCGATATTGGTGGTGCGACAACAGATGTGTTCTCTACCATACTGGGAACATGCTATCGAACTGTTAGTGCTAATTATGGACTCAGTTACAGCATTGCCAATGTTTTAAAAAACTGTGGAATTGAGAAAATATCACGGTGGCTTCCTGCCGATTTATCCCCAGTGATTATTCGTAATTATATCTACAATAAAATGCTGTTTCCCACTCACATCCCAACCGATGACCTGGAACTTGCCATTGAACAGGCAACTGCCATTGAAGCGATCAGGATGTCCGTTGAACAGCATCTGACAATGCATTTCAATATCCAGAATTTGGGTTTCTTGGATAAACTGAAAAATAGGGATGTCGATCCGTTCGTAGAGCAGATGTACGTTGAGAAATCCTTGGAACACCGTTCTTTCCATTTAAGAGAAATACATAAACTTATTGGGTCGGGAGGAATCATTTCCCATGCTCCTGTTAAAGAACAGGCAATGGCAATGCTGATCTGTGGTTTCCAACCGGGCGGGATCACTGAATTATGGAGAGATAAGGATTTCATCTCTCCACACTTGGGAATCCTAAGCAATCTTGATCCCGAATTAGCGTATCAGCTATTAAAGAAAGACTGTTATGAAAAGCTTGCGATTCATGTAAAACCATATATGAAACAAGGTCACTCAAATAAAACTATTCTTACACTTGAAAGCAAGAGCAATGGCAAATCATTGAAAAGAGATTTCGGTGTTGGGTGTTTTGAGATCATCTATACTGAAAACGAAACTATATATGCAATTCATACACATGAAGGTAACTATCTGGATGAAAAGAAGCATGATTCAGAAATTAAAACTACGTTACCACTGATCATCGATACCAGGCTGGAAAAAGACCAGGATTCCTGGAATTATCTGAAACTTCTTGGTAAATACAATATTGCTGATTCGAAATCAATAAATGTCGGATTCCATGAAGTAAAGAATGATCAAATCAAAATTACAACAGGTATTCAAAGTTTGGAATCTTCTTTACCCTATCCTGGTGATATCATGGTTAATTCTGGAGTGAAAGTGAAACCAGACACTGTGTTGGGACAGAATTCCTATGGACCACCCCGGTTATTTGTTGTTCAAATCATGTCACTCCTTGGACCTGTCTTCACTCCTGAAATGATGGAATCGGGTTTAAAAGTCCAAAGAAATGACAAGGTGGAAGTCGGACAGGTGATTTATAAACTCACGGTCGATGGATTTATCACTGGACATACGTATGTATATGATTCAAATGTGAGAGGAACCATTGTTAATATCGATACTAGTACAGGAACAATCATCATACGTGAAATTCAAGATTATTCTACCAAGCCATACACGATCAATATCGCAGAGCATCTTTGCATGATGCCGAAATATGTAAAACCATATCTGAAAAAACACCTGGGTGATTTTGTAAATGCCGGAGAAAAGCTGGCTGTTGATATAAAACGTGGTGTTTGGGTAGAGTCCACTCATACAGGAACAATAACGAATATTGACTGGAAGAAAGGGACGATGACAATTCAATACCTCCATGATCCGCATGTCTTGATGGCGAATATTCATGGTGTTGTGAAGAATATCGAAAATGAACGTCACTTCCTGTTGGAATATGAAGGAACGAGTATCACAGGAATTATTGGATTCGGTCAGGATGCCGGTGGTCCTATTTTCTATACAGAGACACCTACAATCACAGAATATTGTGAGGATGGCATTCTTGTCTATACAGGAAAGCCAACTCATGCTGATATTGATGAGTTTGCCCGGAAAGGAATCAACGGACTTATCATACCAGCAATTGATGGGGATGTTCTCTCCAAATACATTGATGGAGAGATTGGCGTTGCTTTGACAGGGAATGAAAAAATACCATTCCCGATCATTGTCATGGATGGCTTCGGTGATATGAAGTTTGCAGAAGATGTACAAGGGATGCTGATGAAAAATCAGGGCAAACATGCTTATATGAGACCAAAAACTCAAATACGGGCTGGAGTGATAAGACCTCAAATAATTATCACATAACTTGTTCCCCAATTCCCCTCACTTGCTTTCAGGTGAGGGGAAATTAAAGCAATTTAGACTAAAATATCTACTGTGATGATGATTTCTCTTAAAAAAGGAAAATAAAACTTGTCACTTAAATAAGGTTATAATTTGATAACTTATTCAAAAAAATAGAGAATCCTGTTTGAAATGGAGAAGAAATTAATGAAATGGATAACACATACGCATATTCATGTTGATAGAGCTGCCTGTCCTTGGCTGATCCAGAGGTTTGTTGATGCTCAAGCTGAATTTCTCTTTGTGGCAAAAGATATTCTCCTTGAAATGGCGGAAAAGGAAGATGCTATTCCGTACGATATTACGGGAGTGGATTTGGGGCACAAGGATGGTCACTGTAGTTTTATTTCGATTATGAAAAAATACAGGATCAATGATCCAGCAGTTCTTAAGATTGCAGAAATTGTTAATGCTGCTGATACTCATGCTTTGGAATCAAATCCTTACGCACCAGGTTTGGAAGCAATCGCTTCGGGCTTTTCACTTTTGTTTCCTGATGACCATATGAATCTTGAACAACAATTTATTGTATACGATGCCCTATATGCAATATTTAAAACGAAGCAATGATCTGTTAAGTTGCGGAGCTTGATGGAATTTGATATAAATTTTTAAGGGATGTTTATGCACGAATTGACACCACTTCAAAAGCAGGCTAATGAGTTTAGAATTGTCGGTAATTATCGACAAGCCTGTATTATTTATGGAAAATTATGGAATGATACATCCCAGGACGCAGGTGATTGGGATGGCTGGGGTTTTGCTTTTTGCCTTCTTAAGTTAAAAAAATACGCTGATGCACTTACCATTTGTAAGCAGGTTCGTAGACGCTTCCCGGAATTCAATGGTATCCGCGGTGTCTATGCTTGGTCAATTTATCATACAGAATTGAAGAATCCTGAAATTAATGATGAGGAAAGATTTCTCAGCGCAGCGGACATGATCACGAAAATCACTACCCAGGATGATACCTTTTCACCTTACACTCACACGGTTCTGCATGTTTTACACTATCTTAGTGAAAGGAAACCCTATCCTTCGGAAATGATTATCAATTGGACTGATAGATTGAATCCTGAGGCTCTCAGTATTGAACCATTCAAGTTTAAATCTGCTACTGGAAAACAAAGAGAACATTCTTCCCAGCGTGAAAAGTATTATTTATATCGGACAAAAGCTCTAAATCTTCTTCATAAGCATGATGAATGTATTGATGCATGTATCAAAGCTCTGCAGGAAATTACTAATTACCATGATGGTAATAAATTTTGGATACTGCGCCAGGAAGCAATTGCTCTACGAACGAAAGGTATGTTACAGGAAGCTGTGATACGTTACCTGGAAATACTCAGAGATAAAAAAGATTGGTATGTTTTGAAAGATCTGGCAGAAATTCATATGACCTGGGAAATATGGGATGAAGCTCTTCATTATGCGGTATCTGCTGCCATGGCTACCGGAGATGGAGATAGAAAAGCCATCGTATATGATCTCATTTCCAATATTCTTCAAAAGCTGGATAAACAATCCTTATCAGATAAACATATGGCATTAGCTTATATGATCAGAACCAGGAACCGTTGGAACATTATACCTGAAGTACAAAAAAAGTTTGCACCGATAATTTCTAGCTTCCCACCTGAAAAATCATTATATTCAGAACTTAGGAATTACTGGGAATCAATTCTGTATGGTAGTTCAAGTCGGATGAAAGGTAAAATTATCAACATCCTTGCTAATGGGAAATCAGGCTTTATTGAAACTTCTGATGAAAAAACCTATTATTTCTCTTTCTTGAATGTCCAGGCACGAAAATATGAGATTCAGGCAGGGAAAACAGTTTCATTCAACCTGGAGGATAGCTTCGACAAAAAGAAAAAAGAGCCTTCTGTCGTTGCGGTTAATGTAAGGTTGGGATAAGAATACTAACAGATTTGGAGCTATTATGTTAAAAATTGGTGTCGTCGGAGTTGGTCATTTAGGTCAGCACCATGCCCGAATATTTAAATCTATTGCATTTTGTGAACTCACTGGAATTTACGATAAAAATGAAGAACGTGCCAGGGAAATTGCTGGTAAACTTGGGATAAAAGCCTTTCCCACTTATGAAGCATTACTTGATTCAATTGAAGCCGTCGATATTGCTGCCACAACAATTTATCACTATGATTTAGCTAAACAAGCCTTGGAACACGGGAAACACGTATTTGTGGAAAAGCCAATCACAGCAACAGTAGAACAGGGACGTGAACTCGTTGCTTTAGCAAAAGCAAATGATCTCAAAATTCAAGTCGGTCATATTGAAAGATTCAATCCGGTTGTGCTCAAAGTGGAAAAAGAAATTGATGAACCTATGTTTATCGAGTCTCATCGGCTTGCACCATTTAATCCGAGGGGAACAGATGTACCCGTAGTTTTTGATTTGATGATCCATGACATTGATCTCATCCTTAGCTTTGTGAATAGTCCTTTAGTCGATATTCGTGCCAGCGGTGTGGGAGTATTAACGCCGAGTATTGATATAGCAAATGCGAGATTGGAATTTAAGAATGGAGCAATTGCAAATGTTACTTCCAGTCGTATTTCTATGAAACGGGAAAGAAAGTTACGCTTCTTCCAAAAGGATGCCTACATTTCTATGGATTTCCAAGGACAGAAGGTTTCTGTTTTGCGTAAAGCAGAAGGATTAAATAAAATACTTCCGGAGATATTATTAGGAAATACTGACTTTTCACCTGAAGACCTTGTGGATATGCAACAATATGATTGTTCAAAACCAGAAAAAGATGCTCTGACCATGGAATTGGAATCATTCGTTGATGCCGTTTCCAATAATAAACAACCCATAATCAGCGGTGAAGATGGACTACGTGCATTAGAAGTAGCGATGCTGATCATGGATAAAATCAATGCAAATTTGAAATTGTTATAAATGAGGTAATCTAATGCAAACAGCATTTGTAAAAGACTTGGCTCAATATATTGGACAGGAAGTAGAATTGAAGGGTTGGGTGCGTAACGTACGCAGCAGCGGTAAATTACTATTTATCATCTTTCGAGATGGTACCGGTGATGTCCAGGCAGTTGTATTTGGTCCCGGTATCGGGGAAGTGAAATTCAATGAAGCCAAAAAGCTAACTCTTGAATCTTCTGTTATCATTCATGGTCATGTAAAAAAGCACCAAAAGCTTGAAAGTGAATACGAGATTGATGTTACAGATGTGAAGATTGTCCAGATTGCTGAAGATTATCCCATTGCCAAAAAAGAGCATGGACCAGATTTCCTTCTTTCCAACCGGCATCTATGGCTGCGTTCATCAAAGCAATGGGCAAACCTCAGAATACGACATACCGTCTATTTTGCTATCTGTGAGTATCTGAATCAGAACAATTTCATCCGCTTTGATTCACCTATTCTTACTCCGAATGCTTGCGAAGGTACAACCACCCTTTTCGAACTTGATTATTTTGATGAAGGCAAAGCCTATTTATCACAATCCGGTCAATTATACCTGGAAACAGGTATCATGAGTTTTGGTCGTGTCTATGACTTCGGTCCTGTCTTTCGAGCAGAACGCTCTAAAACACGTAAACATCTCACTGAATTCTGGATGATGGATGCAGAAGCTGCCTATGTTGAACATGCAGAGAATATGCAGATACAAGAAGGTTTGATTCGCTTTGTGATTCGAACAGTACTGGAGAAATGTGCTAAAGAACTGGCAATTTTAGAGCGTGATGTTGAACAATTGAAGAAAGCTGATGCACCTTTCAAGATCATGACCCATTATGATGTGGTTGAATACCTGCGTTCCAAGGGTTCTGAAATCTCTCACGGTGATGATATGGGTGCGGCAGATGAAGCAATGCTGACAGAAGGTTCCGATGTACCAATCTTCATAGAGAAATGGCCCAAAGAAATAAAAGCTTTTTATATGAAGCGTGATCCAGACAATCCGAATGTTGTTCTAGGTTCCGATCTAATCGCACCGGAAGGCTTTGGAGAAATCATCGGTGGTTCCCAGCGCGAAGATGATCACGATCTGCTCCTCGGTCGTATGCAGGATGATAATATGTGTATTGAAGATTACCAGTGGTTTCTTGATCTCCGCAAATACGGCTCTGTCCCTCACAGCGGATTTGGTATTGGACTGGAACGCCTGACCCAGTGGATGAGCGGAACTCAGCATATTAGGGAAGTAATTCCCTTCCCCAGGATGATCTATAGGATTTATCCATAAATGTAAGGGTAAACTTATAAGTTTACCTAATAAGTAAGTTCGATATGAAATTACTGATCCATACTTGTTGCGCACCCTGTCTTGCAGCCCCCCTGAAGCATGTGCAGGAGCAAAAGAACATTGATTTCACCATATTCTGGTATAACCCAAACATACATCCTTATTTGGAATACAAGCATCGATTAGATACACTCAAACAATTTGTAGAAAAATACAACCTTCCTGTGATATATGAAGATGTGTATGGTCTTGTGCAATTCACACGTGCCGTGTCCGGTGCTGAAGCAGAACGTTGTGATTATTGCTATGAATCAAGGCTGCAGGAAACAGCTAAGCTAGCAAAAGATAAGCAATACGAGGCGTTCACTACCACGCTTTTATACAGTAGATACCAAAAGCATGATCGTATCAAGGAAATTGCAGAATCAGTGGCTAAACAGTATGGTCTTCAGTTTTATTACCAGGACTGGCGGATATACTGGCAGGAAGGGATTACCATCTCCAAAGCTGAGGAGATGTATCGTCAGCAATATTGCGGATGCATCTATAGCGAAATGGATAGATATAAACCCTCAAAGTGAATGTTTATTCATAACCATTAGATCGAGATTTGGGTAAATCTTAGGAATAAGATTTTATGATTAGTTTTTCAACTTTTCCAGTAACTCTGGTAGGATACTATCCTTCACATGTTCCAGGGCATTCTCATATGCTTTGATACCTGCTTTTGGTACATCGAGATTAATGCCCTTAACATTAGAAAGAGCATTCTTATATATTTCTGCATCGGCAGCAAGGGAAACCAGTGAGATATTCACATCCACAAACGCAATATACATAGTGTTTGTTGGAGTTGGATGAATTGCAGAACCTTCCCTGGTATTCGCAGTTATTTTAATTATATAATCAGCATCTTTTATTGAATTTGAAAAGTGATAGCCTCTTGCTGCTAATGTTTCTTTTACTTTAGGCTCAATGATGGGCATAGCTAGGGGTTTATCAAACATGGATTCATTCGTTTGGATGCAGATGATCAATGGACTGACGGAAAGGTAAACCATTTGTTCGGGAACCGGCATTGTTTTCAGGATGGCTTTGAAGATAACTGAACTGCTGTCAGCATTAATCAGTTTTGGCATATCAATTGCAGTTTTCAGGATTTGGACATTATCTTCAGTTCTTACTTTATTAATACGAATTTGAGCGATCCCCTTCTCATCCGTGATTGAATTAGGAATGAAATCCAATTCACCTTTATTCAGTATGGATATGAGGGGTAGGTTTTGGATGTAGACAATTTTATTATCTTTAGAGAGAAAACGTGCAATAACGGCTGGACTCGGGCTTACAGCTAATCCTATTTTTGCTGCCCAGCTTTTTTTATCAACTGCAAGTTGTATTTTGGAGATTGTATTCTGTAATGAAGAATAAATCTCATTTCCCAGGTAGATGGATTTTCCCTCATACTCTGTTTGCAATGACTCACCAAAGTAATCTTCAATCGGTCTGATTGCTTGGTAATAGTAGCGGATTGCTTGGGTAATATCACCGTCTTTTTCACTATTTTTTGCTTTCGTGTAAAAATCGAGAGCTAAGTTCATGGCTTTTTGTCGAATATCAAGCATTTGCCTTACATAGACAGGTTTCGATAAGTCGTAATATACCCAGTATTCTGTTTTGCTTTCATATGTATCAATCAGTTCATAACCCGTTAATTGTGCTTGAGTACTTGTACGGATTTGAGATTCGATCTCTTCTTTGACGATACCGGATTTCTCCATGACTTCACTGAGTACTTCACTGTTTACCGTTACTTGTATTCCTGATGAAAGATCCTTGAGAGCATTATCCTGGGCGATTTGCAGATAATCCCGATTCTTTGAACTCTTCATTGACATGCCAATACCAATATAGTATCCTTCCTTTACAGGTCTCTTCTTTACCCAATCGGGAATACTCTCCGCACATAAAAAAGAGATCATTATCAATATCATGCTAATAAGAGTTATTCGTAGAGACATCGAGTTCTCCTTGTGGAGCAGGAACAGCGTCCTGCTCTACAATCAATCAATTTTATTTAAAATACACAATTCCTGATAAATACATGGTCGAATTGGAGTATTGGGATTTAAAATAGTTTCCTATTTTTTGCTCATAAGCTCTTCCAGTGATTGTTAAATCAAAGGAAAAACGATCTGTAATAAAACCGGTACCAATGGCAACTCCTGATCCAATAACCTGATCCTTGCGTGAAGAAGTCTCCGTATCTAAATCAGATTCCCAATTGCTGTATATCGTAGGAACTGATTGGAGTCCTAATCGTAAGGGTATCCGAAAATTTGAGAAGAGCAGCAGGTATTCTCCACCCAACCGTAACTGATTTAAATCGTATTCTGATATTTTTGAAGATTCCTCGTCAATATCTTTGTTTACTAATTTGCTCTTCGAATACTGGCGATTTTCTATATCTAATGCTAATGTGAAAGTATCTCCAAAACGGTAGGAAGTACCTATACCAACCATCAATGGCATGGAAAGCTTATAATTAGAATCCGTTTCACCAGTAGCTGTGGTTTTTTCATTCAAGTCAAAAGGAGTGCGGATTGTCAGTCCTAGTTTTAAGGGAAGAGGTTTTGAACTTGAAGAAAAATCAGCCATTCCTCCAACAACAAAATTAAAACCGGAATACTTACTTGTCCCATTATACAGATCCTCTGGATCAGTATTTTTGCTTTTCATACTTCCTGTCCAAACATTCCCGGTCAATCCAAAGGAAAAAAGCTTGCCCAGTGGCATTGCAGCACCAATAGAGATAGCGTTAATTCCACCTGAACGTTCTTGTGTATCTTGCTTGTAATAGCCGTCGATTTCCTGTTGCCAAGCCAATGCTCCCACGATTTTATTCTTGTTCAAGGGAGAGGCAAAACTGAGAAAATCCAAAGCGCCATGTGTCTGAGTTAAAGTAGCAGAATATAATGTTCCTTTGTTATCGATCTTTGTCTCTTCTGATACTAGTTTACTTACAATGGATGCTTCTGGCTTTTCCAGTTGAGTCAATCCCGCCGGATTCCAAACAATTGCAGTAGCATCGTCAGCAACACCAATAAAAGCACCACCAAAACCAGCAGCACGAGCACCTGCACCTGTGATATTCCAATCAATTTCTTGAGCTGCAAGTAGAGAAATACTCATGATGCAGAAAATGAAAACATACATCCTGATTTTCATAATATCTCCTTATAATTTGGTTTATTTTACGACGACTTTATCTCCTATCTGAATAGTACCTTCTTTATTTAGAATCTTGGCAATTGCCATCTTTTCCTGTACTTCTGCTACACTGATCTCTCCCATTTTCGTGACTTTTTTCCCGATAACCTCACCTGTTTTCGGATGCTTGATGACTTCTCCTTCCCTGAAAACGATCAATTTTGTGCCTTTTCGAAGACCATGAGCACTGCCGATATCCAAGTAGACCTGGTCATCTTCTGTATTGATGATACCACCTTCCACTAATGGAAGTGCATTATAGATCATAATAGCTACATTTTCGACAAGATGGTCAACATTACTCATTTCAGTATTTTGTGTGGAAGCATCCTTTGCGACAATTGTTTCTGCTGTTTCTGTGTCTATACAGCGTGCCGTCACTTTCACAAACCCCGTGGAATACGTGATACTGCCTAGAATTATCATATCTGCTCCTACTAATTTACCTACTCTGGCAGCCGTATTCTCATCCACAACCCCCGACATTCCGAGGGTTTGTTCATTCATTATTTTATCCATTGCATTTCTTTCTATCACCCGGAATCTGCGTAAGTTTACAAATTGGGTAATTAACTTCTCTGTCAATGAATTGGTAATATTCTGCCCTTCACCATTCATAGTGAACGGCATCACTGCAACTGCAAGTCGCGATCCAGCCTGTGTGACTTTAGAAGGATCATATGTAAGGGCACCTGCGGGTAGTTTTTCAGAAGCATTGATTCTCTGTCTTTGGTCAGCAAGACTCTTTTTCTGTTTTTCCAAGTCTGCCTTTTGTCGATCCAAATCTGCTTGTTGCTTTTTCAGCTCTTTTTGTTCATCTGTGTTTATGGGTTTTGACTCACTTTTAGGTAATTTGGAAACTTCCGGTTTCATCTCTTTGGGGTTTTCTTCCACTTTGGGCTTTTCTATTTTGGAAGGTTTATTTAGGACAACGATCTTCTCGTCTGTAACACCTGCCCCAGGAGGTCTTGTAGCAACCACTTCAGCGGGTAAATCCGATGCTCCAAATACTTTTTGATAGTATTGCTCAGCCTCAGGTGTTCTATAATAAGCAAGGGAAAGATCTAATTCTTTTTTTGCCAGAGATGATTCACCCAAGTAGTAATATGCAATCCCCATTTGTTGATGAGGAAAATACTTTATGAAATGAGTTCCATAAGTACGTTTGGATACTTTATCTTCAAATTCGAGTGAAGCTGCACTTTTGAACTCAGTGATGGCACGTTCCCAATCCTGTTGCTGCATATACTTTAATCCACGATCATAATAAGTATAGAACTTGTCTTGAGCATTCAATGTCCCAAGGAAAAATGTAAAAAGCAGAATGAAAAAAAGTATATAAGACAATCTGTGAAACAGGTACCTGTGTGAGAAAATAACCATATTATTCCCCTTCATTACCAGCATGTATAATTTATGGAGATATTCTGATTATATTTTTATGAGTCAAGAAAAAAGACAAAATAAAAACGCCGCATTACTGCGGCGTTTTATTAGATGGTTTTATTTTACTATAATTTTATCCCCGACATGAAAGCGTCCGTTTCTGCTAATGAATCTTGCCGTGGAATTATTTGGCAGGAGATTATCGATATATACTTCACCGACTTTATAAATCTTTTGACCCAGGTATTCTCCTGTATAGGGATGGCGAACTGCAACACCTTCACGGTACACCACACATCTTGTACCAAGAAGAAGTCCATCATCGCTGCCAATGTTCACATCAACTTCTTCTCCGTTAATATCTGTGATTGTACCTTCCGCTAACGGTAAGTCATTATAAATGAGAACTGCAAGATATTTCACTAAACGGTCAATACTGTCAGAGTCAGTGTAATCTGATGTTGCCGTTTCAGTGATGATCGTTTCTCCTGTTATTGGGTCTATACCTTGGATAGTTAAAGTAAAATGATCTGAAGTCTCATCGATTGAACTCATCAGTACCATATCTGCACCTGCATATTTACCAAGACTTTTCGCAGAATATTGATCTGTAAGATCGTTTTCATTTATGTCATTTCGAGACATAATCAGGTTGACAGTCCTGCTTGAAATGATATTAAAACGATGCAGATCAGTCAATGCAGCAATCAGATTATCTGCCAGGTTGCTATCGAAGTGTGTATTATCATTTTCATCAGTGAAAGGCAAAACAACTATAGAAAGACGTGAATCGACAATCACATAGTCTGTGGGATAATAGTAGAGATAATTATGTGGGAAAGAATAATCTTCATTAAAACCTAAGCGAAATGAGAAGAATGGATAACGGTCATGCCAGTCATGTCTGCGTCTCCCGAAGTCATGCTGGTTGTAATCATGATAATAGCCTCCTGAAACGATATGTTCGTGATTGTGGTTCCCGTGATTTTCATACCAGTTATAACCGTGATCATCAGGTATTTGAACGCCATGTGCATGAGGAGAAACATTTTCATCATGATGCTGTACTATTGCATCAGGTACCAGCGTACCCTGGTTAGACTGCTGCACACGATCTAAAGGTTTAGGAGAGATCACATGTGGTCGTTGGTTTTGGTCACTTTGGATTTTTGTCTTGTTATCCTTCGTTTCTGGAACGGGAGTATTTACTTCAGTTTTCGGTTCGACCCGTGTTTTGTTATTGATGGAGTTATTTTGTTTCTCAGGAACTGATGTACTTGGTTTTACATTACTATTTGTTCGGCTGCTGTTACTTGGTTGTTCTTTTTGTGGTTCAATCTTTTTTGTACTTTCCCCGACAGCTTTTTGTGATTCTATCTTTTTTGTATTCTGTTCATCTGCTTTTTCCGAACTATTAGAGTTTTCCTTTACTTTAGCCTTCTTTCCAGCTTGTTCTAAAGCTTTGTCTTCCTTTTCCTGCTTTTTATCCTTTATTTGCTGCTGGTCACTTTTATTAGACTTGGCGATGATTTGCATATTATCGCTGGAATTTGATTTAGGTGCAGATGAGACATTGTTCTTATCACTCTGCGCGTATAATGAATTATATAGAAATAAGGTCACTAATATGATCATGACAGTCATATATAGCTTGATCATATTCATTGAACGCACTTCAATCAAATTTGAGGTAAACATAATTACTCCTTTATTATAATAACATTTATATTTAAGACATCCAAATCAGCAGAATACTTCAAATAAAGTTTATACTCTATATTCTAGTCTTTATTTCCCAGTTTCAAAGATAAATTGATTTTTGTGAATCCATAACATAGAGCAAGAAGTATTTTTAATTTTGTTTTTCTTGCTTGTCAGGACATAATGAGGATTTTGGTCTTTGAAAGTGAGGATTTTCATGAAATTTGATAAAATAGAATTCCAGTCATTGCTGTTTAATGTTAATAAACCTTCCAGATATATCGATCACGAGATCAATACCTGTCATAAAACTCCTGGACTTGGTTCCGTTAATTTTTGCCTGGCTTTCCCCGATGTTTATGAAGTCGGGATGTCACATCTGGGTTTGAAGATACTCTATAGCATACTGAATGCTGAGAATGATGCCATGGCAGATAGAGTATATGCTCCCTGGGTTGATTTTGGTGATGCTTTAAAGAAAAATAATATTCCATTGTTCGGTGTGGAAAGTAAAGTGGCTGTATCTGATTTTGATATTTTAGGTTTCACTCTTCAATCGGAATTAAATTTCTCCAATATTCTTTATATGCTGGATTTGGCTAAGATTCCCCTGCTATCTAAAGATAGAAGAGACCATGATCCAGTTGTTATTACCGGTGGTCCTTGCGCTACAAATCCCGGAACCCTTTCTCCCTTCATTGATGCGTTCCTGATTGGAGAAGGGGAAGAGGCAATTATTGAAATCAAGGATGCGATGGCTGCTCATAAAAATGGCAGCAGGTCAGATAAACTGCTGGCATTAGAAAAGATAGAAGGAATGTATGTTCCCTCAGTTGTAGAGAGGAACTCCTATCCAGCGGTTGCACCTACTTCAGGAGGTTCTTCCCCGAAGTTCGAAGTTCGAAGTGCGAAGTGTGAAGTACAGAACCAGAATAATGTAGCACTCACTACAGCAGGTTCTTATGTAGTACCTACTCTAGGAGGTTCTTCTAAACATACTGTGAAGATAAGAAAATATGCAGGATTTCCCGATTATGAGAATACTCATGACAAGCAATTGATTGCCTGGCAGCATGCTACTCATGACCGTTATGTAGCAGAGATCATGCGTGGTTGTACACGAGGCTGCCGTTTCTGTCATGCTGGTTTTTTCTATCGTCCGGTGCGGGAAAGAACACCTGAACAAATCATAGAGCATATCCTGGAAGAAGTGAAAGAAGCTGGATGGGAAGAAGCTGCCCTGGTTTCCCTTTCTTCCAGTGACTATACTTGTATCAGACCACTCCTTTTAGCATTGCATAATCGATTAAAGGACAATAAAGCTACAATCTCATTACCTTCTTTACGTGTTGATTCCTTGGATAACGAACTGGTGCAGTTGATCAATGCCGTAGGCAAAGGCGGGCTGACTGTAGCTCCGGAAGCGGGTTCTCAACGGCTGCGTGACAGTATCAATAAAAACATTACAGAAGAGGAAATCCTACACGGAGTTCATATCGCATTAGAGAATGGCTGGCAACTTATGAAGCTGTATTTCATGGTTGGATTGCCTGGGGAGGAAGACAGTGATATTGAAGCTATCATTGATTTGGTTGAGGATATTATCGCTGTTTCCAGGAAGAAGCTTCAAATCAATGTTTCCTTATCTCCATTTGTACCTAAACCATTTACACCATTCCAATGGGCTGGTATGCTGAGTCCTGAAATGCTCTTGAAGCGAGTGTTGAATGTGAAACATGCCCTGTCCCGTTATCGCTTTGTTAAGGTCAAATATCATGAGATTGAATCTTCCATGATGGAAGCTATCCTCTGCAGAGGAGATGCTGATACTGGTATGTGGATGCTGGAAGCATACAAGCTTGGCGCTAAATTTGATGGCTGGCATGAATACTTTGATTTCGCATATTATGAACAAGCTGGGATCAATCTCAATTACGATTGGCATAAAATACTCCAACCAATACCGACTGACCAAAAACTACCTTGGGACAATATTCATATCGGTGTGACTAATGAGTATCTTTTACGGGAATGGGAAAAGTCACAATCCGGCATCAAAACAGGTGATTGCAAAGAAACAGCATGCCTCGACTGCGGTGTCTGTGATTCCCATATTCACATGCATCTTGCCCGTGAAGAGCAGGATGCCAATCCTGCTGCTCCTGTAGTTCCTGTGGTGCTTCCTTCAGTAATCGAACCTACTTCAGTAAGCAAATCCATCCCCACACCCGGCGGTACTCCTCCCAGCCCTACAACTACCCAATACCGTGTCTTCTACAGCAAAATGGGCGATCTTCGTTTCATTTCTCATCTCGATTTAATGCGCATGATTTTCCGTCTTGTCCGCAGACATCATCTGCCTGTCGTCTATACCCAGGGATACAATCCGCATCCGAAGATCAGTCTCGGTCCACCATTACCTCTTGGCACTGAAGGAGAAATGGAATTCTTTGACATCACTTTTGCTTATGAAATCCCTCATGATGAACTAGCAACATTATTCCAAAAGAACTTCGAGGGAGCTATAGAATTTCGTGAAGTACAGAAAATGGAAGATTCAGATAAAATAAATTGGGAAGCTGATGGCATAGAGATGCTGGAAATCACGCCTTCATCAGATATGCATGATACTTTCAATGAGAAAACCAGATTATTTAATGAATCCGGATCTTTCCCCATTACCAGGATAAAGAAGGAAAAGGAAACTACTTCGGAACTGAAAGAGATCATCCTTGAGATGCATTGGAAGAATGGAGTCCTGCATCTGAAAAAGAAACTCAAGGGTGCTGGAGTCTATGATGTTTTGAAGCAAGTCTTTGGTTTAGAACGTTCCGAAACTTTCGGGATGCGAATTTGTAGAAAGTGTTTCAGTATTTGACGTTGAGTCCAACTCAGATTGTGGAATATGATTCCGATCTTACTGTATTGTAGTTTCTGTTGTGGAGTAAGATTCCGATCTTACTGAAAATAATAAAAGAAATACCTCGTGAAAATTTCAAAACCCAAGCATTTTAAATTGAGAATCATTACGAATTCCATTTTCTCTTCAGTCTATCACGTTTTGGTTAATTTCATAGCTGTTTCTGGAGCGCCATCTATCTGATGGTGCTACGTGCTCTTTTAGAGGACGTATTCTCTTCATCGGCATTTCGACACTTCGACACAGCTCAGTGGAACCTTCGCACAATGACCGAATGCGATGCTGAACGTTGCAACGAATTTATTCTTTTGCTGATTAATGGTTATTGAGCGAAGTCGAAATACATCAAATCAGCCCATTTAAATGGGTAAAAATCTAACAGTAGGGGCTGACGTCCCGGCAGCCTTATATCACGCCCGGAGGTCGCGAACTACGGCAGTTGATCCAACGACTGAAGTTGTTGCTACCGAATCACCGTTATCTTCTGTTTCTGCTGTGCTCTCCACCTCACTTCGCAGTGACGCAGTTACATTCAGCTATAAGGCTTGACGATGCCTTAGAATGGGACTTGCACTCTCTGATTTCTGTCTATCGCTATCGCACTTGCTCCGCATTTACGCGGTTGGTTTTTGTAGCTCCGCATTTACGCGGTTGGTCTTCGTAGCTCCGCATTTACGCGGTTGTAGAGCTGGATGCCGATCAAACTGTCTGCTATACAATCCGTAGGACGTAACCCCATTTCGAAATTCGACATCCGAAATTCGTTATATAGATCTCCGCTCTTCAACCAAAATCATTCCCCTTTATATATACCTGGTCAAAACCAAGTTCAAACAAATACTAATCCTGTTTCATTTCAATTTCCCGAAACAGGATTGAAACAGGTATGAAACAGGATTGAAACAGGTATGAAACAGGATTGAACTTGGTATAATATACGTGGAATCATAGTGGATTGTGCAGGCGCAACGCCTTTTTTCAAAAGGTGGATAGGTCGTATCTAGTACGATACAAGCTGATGTAACTCCATTATGTTATTGCATTAAGAAAGACTGGATTTGTTTGGTATTATGCATCATTTAAAAAATGACCTATCCACCTCACAAGATGAGGCGTTGCTGTGCCGTTGCACCTGTAGTGATTACTTCAGGAATCGTGTCAGCATGGTTTACCTTGCTTTTCGGAACGCTGTTTTCAAACGGCTTGCAATTTGGCAGCTACCGAATCACCGTAATTTTCTGTTTCTGCTGTGCTTCACCGCTGGTGAATACACACACATAAATCCCTGATGAAAGATCATTTAAATTGTAAGTCGCAGAACCGGATTTTGCTTGTTCTGCGTTCATAGAAAACGACTTGACTTTCTGTCCCCGGATATTATAGATTTCGAATGTAGAAGCTCCCCCCTTGGGAAGGGGGGTAGGGGGGTCAACAGTGAATCTGACGTTAAGTTCAGAATTCCAAGACTGCAGCGGGTTTGGATACAACTGCAGTTTGGAGATAGCAGGTGTATTTGTATTATCCGATATGGGGGTTGGGTCATCCAGTTGCGTGTTTCCGGCATAGACAAATATACGACCAGGTGTAGGAAAACCAGCATAATCAAACGGTGCCGAAATAGCAGCATCGCAGCAGCCGTCTCCATTGTAATCGCCCATGGTCAGGCAGAAACCATACATGTCGGTTTCCACATCAAGATATGGTGGTGTCAAATGCAGATCAGGACCTCCGTTCATAGGAATGCCTCCTATCCACAGGTAGGCGTCTCCATAACCGCTAAACTGGGTAACACTGGTGCCCATCAGATCATCTGTGCCATTACCATTCACATCGCCATGACCAAAGCCCTCACCGGCCGGATCGCCGCTGTACGGAGGAGCTATATTTACAAAGTCCGTTCCGTTAAAACCAGGACCTCCAAATATTAGTTTAGCATCTGAACCGGAGAAGGCACTCACGAAATCAGAATAACCATCGCCATTTACATCACCAGCGGGATATGTGAACGGATTTCTTAAGTTCGAACCATCACAGATAACTAAACTATCCTGAAAAACTCCAGATATGGAACCAAAATAAATGATATCTTTGCGATAAGTAGTATTACTTACAAAATACGTATAACAAAGACTGAAATCATCAATACCATCTGCATTCACATCTCCTACACCGCATATACTTGACCAGTCCCATGAAGAACCGGCTTCCATGAAAACAGTATTCATCATGTTTCCGCCATAAATAATACCAAAAGAGTTTGGAGCCTGATAATAATCTTTATCCAATATATATCCAAGATCTGCGAAACCATCGTGATTGATATCCCCCAAACCACGAACGTAATAAAAGGTATTATCCCATTCCTCCCTCGGGAAAGTAAGCACATAATCGGGGACAGTATCGGGATTCGCACCGCCGTAAAAGACGCAGAGCTGCAAGTCATAGTACTGATCTATATTCTCTTCATACATCGTCGCCCGAAACAATGCCAGGTCATCTATCCCATCACCATTCATATCGCCCGCATTGCACATGGAATATGAAAGTCCATATTCTATCTCATGGTGACCGGTGATTTCCATTTCAGGCACATTATCAAAATTGGGACCGCCAAAATAAAAGTATAGTTTACCATATGGATATGGTGGATAAGAAGGTGTATAACCTCTGGGATCCCAATTAGGTGATGCAATAACTAAATCATCGTTGCCATCTCCATTCCAATCAAGAGTTGTCATGATTAATCCCATTCCGAAGAAATCATCTTCCCCTGTCATAGTGGTCATGATATCCATGTGGTTCAAGGCAGGGAGAATGCTGGTGAAAAGAAGAACAGCAAAAACAACTAAAATACCTTTATACATTGGTACTCCTTATTTCTACAACCCACAGAATATAAAATATAATATTCACACGTAATTTTCATTCCATAGCAAGTTTTATCCAGTATCTTGCCGGATATTATCCATTTTCTCTTTCATCTATCACGTTTCTGTTAATTGCATAGCTGTTTCTGGGTCGCCATCTATTTGATGGTGCTACGTGCTCTTTTAGAGGACGTATTCTCTTCATTGGCATTTCGATGGGGAAAATCTAACAGTAGTGGCTGACGTCCCGGCAGCCTTATATCACGCCCGGAGGTCGCGAACTACAGCAGTTGATCCAACGACTGAAGTGGTTGCTGCTTAAATACGGTTATTTTTTGATTCTGCATTCTATCTGTTCCCTGTCCTCTTCTAAAAATTAGATGAACTAATCCTTGACATCTGCTATTATCCTTTTAAATAATAACTCGTTAGCATTGTGTTCATAGAAAGTAGAGATTCCACATAAAATTTATAAAGTATATATTTATCAATAAAATAGAGTTTAAACTAACGAGGGGAGAGATGTTTCATTATATTAAGAAACGCAATCAGCAATTAGAGAAATTTGATAAGGAAAAAATCGTCCAAGCCATGGCTAAAGCTGGAGAAGCGTCAGGTGAATTCGGAAGAGATACTGCCGAGAAACTGACTCTTCGTGTCTTGAATCTAGCCCAGCAGGCAATAGACAAAGAACTGCCGGATGTGGAAGAGATCCAGGATATTGTGGAGGACGTTCTTCTTGCTTCTCCTTATCTGAAAACTGCTAAAGCTTATATCATTTATCGTGATCAACATGCCAAGATGCGTGAAGTTGTTTCTTCAGCGAATGTCAATATGATCGATCAGTATCTGCAGAAACTGGATTGGCAGGTGAACGAAAACAGCAATATGGCGTATTCTCTCCAAGGACTGAATAACTATATCGCCTCAGAAGTCTCAAAAGTCTATTGGCTGAACAAAGTCTATCCACCGCAAGTACGGCAATCACACTTGGAAGGAGCACTTCATATTCATGACCTGGGGCAAATATCAGTTTATTGTGTAGGCTGGGATTTGTATGACCTGCTGATGACAGGTTTCAAAGGTGCCTCAGCAAAAGTTGAGAGTGGTCCGGCAAGACATTTCCGAAGTGCTTTAGGGCAAATTGTAAATTTCTTCTACACGCTCCAGGGTGAAGCTGCGGGTGCACAGGCATTTTCTCATTTTGATACACTGCTGGCTCCTTTCATCAGGCAGGATAATTTAAAATATACCGATGTGAAACAAGCAATGCAGGAATTTATCTTTAATATTAATGTACCTACAAGAGTTGGGTTCCAGACACCTTTCACCAATATTACTCTCGATCTGAATCCACCCTCTATCTATGCTAACCAGCCAGTTGTGCTTGGAGGTGAGATATTGGAAACAACATATGCCGATTACCAGGTGGAAATGGATATGATCAATCGGGCTTTCCTGGAAGTGATGATCGAAGGTGACAATAAAGGAAGAGTCTTCACTTTCCCCATTCCGACCTATAATATTACGAAAGATTTTGATTGGGATAATCCCGATCTTGAATATCTTTGGGATGTAACAGCTAAATATGGAATCCCTTATTTTTCCAATTTTGTGAATTCAGACCTCAGCCCGGAAGATTCACGTTCCATGTGCTGTCGTTTGAGATTGGATACACGGAAATTACAGGCAAGGGGAGGAGGTCTTTTTGGTGCCAATCCACTCACAGGTTCAATAGGGGTAGTGACAATCAATCTTCCGCGTTTGGGATATCTTTCTTCAACGGAAGAAGAATTCTATACAAATTTGGAAAAGATCGTAAATATAGCAAAGAGCAGTTTGGAGATCAAACGTAAGATCCTCGAACTCTGGACAGGCAACGGACTTTATCCCTATACGAAATTCTATCTGAAACAAGTGTATTCACATAATCATCAATACTGGTGCAATCACTTTTCCACGATTGGGATCATTGGTATGAATGAAGCATGTTTAAACTTGGTTGGACAGGATATCGGTACAGAGAAAGGCAGGATATTTGCCCTGAAGACAATGGATTTTCTCCGTGCTCTCTTACTCAAATTCCAGGAGGAAACCGGTAATAATTATAACCTGGAAGCAACTCCCGCAGAAGGAACAAGTTATCGTCTTGCCAAGATAGATCGGGATAAGTATCCGGAAATACGTGTGGCTAATCGCGACGGAAGCAGTGATTCACCATTTTATACGAATTCCACCCAGCTTCCTGTTGATTATACAGATGATGTGTTTGAAATGCTGGATAAGCAGGATGAGCTTCAATCACGCTATACAGGCGGAACAGTGCTTCATTTATTTGCCGGTGAAAGAATAACAAACCCGGAAACTGTAAAAAAACTTGTACAAAAAATCTGTCATAATTATCGTTTACCATATTTTACGATAACACCGACATTCAGTATATGCCAAAATCACGGGTATATCACAGGTGAACACGAGAGATGTCCGATCTGTGATACAGAATGTGAAGTATATTCACGTATTGTTGGTTATTTAAGACCCGTTTCCCAGTGGAATGAAGGAAAAAGGGAAGAGTTCAAACAACGTAAGAATTTTGCTATTTCATAGGATGGAAGATGAAAATAGGCGGATTTCGTAAGTTCTCGATGATCGATTACCCCAATCATTTGAGTGCTGTTATTTTCACACAGGGATGCAATTTTCGCTGTCCTTATTGCCATAATCCAGAACTCGTTGACCCGGCACGTATGAAATCAGTGTTGGATACAGAAAAAATACTTTCTTTTCTTAAAATGAGAAGATTGAAACTGGATGCAGTCTGTATCACAGGGGGAGAGCCAACGATTCAATCAGATATTGTGGAGTTTTGCCAGAGTATCAAGGATATGGGCTATCTAATCAAATTAGATACAAATGGCTCTTATCCGGATGTGCTTGAAAAGTTATGCGCAAGCAAGTTAATTGATTTTGTGGCGATGGATATTAAAGCGCCACTGGACCGCTATGAATGGGTAACACAAGTACCCATTGATCCAAAAGTAATTGAGCAAAGTATTCAGATTTTGAGAAAATATAAGAAAGAACGAGAATTTCGGACGACTGTTGTTCATCCTCTATTAGGTCTGGCAGATATTGAGAAAATCATGAGTATGTTTATTCGAGGTGAAACATATTGTCTGCAAAGATATGCCGGGAAGCAGACCTTGGATGCTAATCCAAAACAGTATTCTCCTTTTTCTTTTATGCTGATGCATACTGTTTCACAGAAAGCAGTACCTCAGGGAGTGAATTTGATATTGAGGTAAAGCTCCAACACAAGGACTTACCCGCTGAAGTGGGGTGCTACTTCTCAAGCAGAACAACTGCGTGTGCTGTCATTCCTTCTTTAGTACCTGTTATTCCCATACCTTCTTCTGTTTTTGCCTTAATGGAAATATTGGCAATATCCGTAAGTAAATCAACTGCAAGGAAACTGCGCATGGAATCAATATACGGTCTAAGTTTTGGTTCCTGGGCACAGATAGTGGAATCAAGATTCCCCACTTGATATCCTTTGGAAAGAACTAAAGCTATTGTTTCACGTAGCAACATACGGCTATCGCATCCCAGGTACTTCGGATCTGTATCCGGAAAAGCTTTTCCAATATCACCTTCACCGATAGCTCCAAGCAAAGCATCAATAATGGCATGGATTAGAACATCTGCATCTGAATGACCATCCAGACCTTTTTCGTAAGGAACAGCAACACCACCAAGGATAAGAGGTCTTCCCTCTATAAGGCGATGTGCATCATATCCAAAACCAATCCGGAACATAGTAACCTCTAATCAACCGTAATAGATTTTGATACATTCTTAGGAACATCAGGATGAACCCCATGTTCCATAATACCTAAGCGGTCAAGATACTGCATTTTCTTCACACTCATCCTGAGAGCCAATAATTGCAATACCACGGAAGATGAAAAGACGGTCATCAGACAATCTCCGGTACTGGGAAGAACAATATATCCCCAGCCATAATAAGCGGTTGCATCCGGGGAAGAGTTGGCATTTTTGCGAAGTTTGTCATTTTCTTCAGCGATAATGAACGTATCTGCTCCCCTGATTTTATGCGTGTTAATTTGTGAAATCGTCAGATTAATATCTCTTTCATCAGGACCAGTGACGTAGATTAGCGGGTAATTGCGGTACAAAGGCTCAAAGAAATCATTTTCAGAGACAATCTGCTTGAAAAGAGAAGTTGCTTCCTTGGATAGATTGAAGGGGAATGTTCGTGTAAACATATAGCTGCCTAATGCCTTGATGATTCGTCTGGATTCCTGCATGGGAATTCCCTTTTCCATCGATCTTTCATCAATCATATCGATAAGAAGACTGAAATTGTTAACGACAGCTTTGATACTCTTCATTCCATACACGGTGTTCTTTCCCAAAATTGTGTTTGGTCCATGCTTAAACTCAGAGGCTTCACGTCCTTCTGAATGACACAACACCGTTTCCCTGATTTTCAGAGAACCTTCCATCGCAACACCACTGATCTTTGTTGCCAGGATATGCATCGATGGTTCCATATATACTTTATGAGCAACAGATTCGATTAAATCAGCAGTTGTATCAATCGTTTCCTTCAGTAAAAGAGGAATATCATACATGGATTTATACCGCTTCTCCAGGCTATCTTCAAGTTCTTTGATAAGGGACTTATTTGCATTCTGGTTATGAAGACAGTCGATCTTAACTTCCAAGGAACGAACTGCTAAGTAATAGAATAAAGTTAACTGGTTCATGAAACTCTTGGTTGCCGGTACAGCGATTTCAGGACCGCAGAGTATTGGGATCGCCACATCGCTCTTTTCCTGACCAAGTGTGGAATTCATGTTATTTACGAGAACCACTTTGTTGATACTCAGGTCAAGACCATCAAGGTCATCAAAGATATCGATGAGGTCTTTTGTTTCACCACTCTGGGAAACTCCAATGATAAGATCATGATCTTTCATTGTATTTGAGTATTCACCACGAAAATCACCTGGTAATATGGGAATAATTTCAATCCTGGCAATCTCATTGAAGAAGAGAGCTGCCACTTTTGTGGCGTGGAAAGAAGTACCGCAGGCAATCGTATAGGTCAAACGATTATGGAGAATTGTATCCCGAATCAATTCCAGGAAGTGATCAATACAGCTATTGAAATCACTGACATCAGCGGTTTCCGTGATGGCATCCAGTGCTTTTGCCGTAATGAGCTTATTCTTATCAAATTCTTCACCAATCAAATCGATAAAGGTATTCTTCTCGCTAGAGAAGAAGTACTTCTTTTCAAAATTCTCTTTCACAAGTTCAGCAAAGATACTGTTATATTCATTCTCAACCTTGCCTAAGAAAAACTTGGCGGTATCTGTTTGCATGAATTGATTGAAGACAGATTCACGCTGTTCAAAATTCTCTGTATCAAGTATTGCCTGGGTTAGTTCTTCAAGATTCTTCAGTATGCCTTCCTGTTTTAACAAGCTGATCATGTGTTTTCCGGTATTGGAACCACCCTGGAATAGCTTAATCAATTTTCCTGTTGACTCAGGCTGGGCATGGATTTCCTGTTCCATGAAATAATCGAATTCAGGCAGGAGCTCAGTATCTTCTGCACGTAGTTTTGATCGTACCGGTTTGGATTCGATCATATCACCTTCGTTGTAGGATTCATCCTCTTGATTCAGTTTCTTGAAGCATAATTTCTTTTGGGCATAGAGTTGGTAATGATCTGCAACAAACTCTACAAATTCACCCTCCCGCAATTTCACGAGCATTTTTGTAAATCTTAATACAGCCGTGAGATCTGAAGAAGCTAGACAAAACTGCATTCCTTCAATTTCTCCAACTCCAAAATAGAGACTGCTTCCAGATTTAATAGCATAACTAATCTCTGTTTCAGGGTCAACTACAACTGCTGCGTAAGAACCAACAAGCTTTGATGATGCCTGGATAATCGCCTTTCTCATACATTTTCTGCGTATATCATGATTTTTATGATGATCCTTGTGTTCTTTATCAAGTTCAATATCAAAATAGTGTTCTATGGTATGAACAAGCATTTCACCATCATTATCTGAAAGAACTGTATGTCCTTCGCTCACCAGCCAGGTCTTTAACTCACGTGTATTGGTGATATTACCGTTATGAGCACCATACATGTGCCTTTTACATTTCACTTCATGAGGCTGGGCATTTGTCTGGGTCACATTTCCGAAAGTCGCCCATCGTACTTGACCGCAGAATATCTTTCCTTCCTGTTTATCAATTCCCAAGGTTTTAACCAAAGTACTGGGAGCGCCGACATCCTTAAGTAGAGTAATTTTTTTATTTTCATCCTGGAATGCCGCACCTGTGGAATCATAACCTCTATATTCAAGAGCTTTTAACAAAGTGGAAGCAAATTTGCCCATGTTGACAGAAGACTTGCTCAAACTTAAACCGAGAACACCACAGCCAATTCCAAATATTGGGATTCGTACCGTGAATGTCATTGAATCAAGAAATCGAATCAGCTTTTCTCTATTCATAATCTATCTCCTTTCGAAATGATCAATTCTGCAATTCTGATATCTTCCGGTTCTGTAATTTTAATATTCCATGGAGAGACAACAAGGGCAAACACAGGAATGTCGAAGAATTCTAATATGGAAGCATCATCTGTAAATTGCAAATTTAAATTCTGTATTTTATCATGACAGGATTTCAGGATATCATAAGCAAAGACTTGGGGTGTAAATACTTGATATAAGTCTTTCCTGGGTACAGTCCCTATCACTTTTCCATCAATTACTGTCTTTAAAGTATGATTCTCAGGACTAACCGGAACTACAGCTTTTTTCTCATAAGCAAGATTGAGCATTCTCGAGATGTCCTGCTTCGATATGAATGGTCTTACACCATCATGTACAAGAACATATTCAGTGTCAGATGGACATAGTTGAAGTGCATTATAGACTGAATTCTGACGTTCCTGTCCACCTGCAATGCATCTAATCCTATCAGAGGCAAACTCAGTTGAGATAGCCTCTTGCATACTTTCGAGATCATCAGGGGGGAGAGTGATAATAATTTGATGAATCTCAGGATGATGCAGGAAAGGATCTAACGTCCAAAATAACAAGGGGCGACCGGATATACTGATATATTGTTTTTTTATTGTACCTGGTAAGCGTTTTCCTGCACCTGCGGCTGTTATGATTGCAACATTCATGATCTATCTGTCTTCCGAATTCGGTAGAAGATACCCCGTGTAAGTGTTTCAGATTCAAGGATACATTCTTCACACATTTCATTGAGAACCAGGTTAATTTCCTTCTCGTTATAGGAAAGAAACCCAACAATATCTTCTAAAGTGGATGGACGCCTCGCCAGGAGAGTCAGTATTTTCTCCTTTAAGTCACCTGTATGTAATTCAGATTGATGATTTTCTTTTGATTTTGCAATAATGTTCACAATGGTTTTATACTGCATTTTATTCAATTCTGAAGTATCAGGTTGTAATTGTGATGCTATTTCATGAAGACGATTTCGATCTTCCGGTTCTACCCAATCTTCTGTTCCAGGTCTATCCAGAGAATTCAGTTGTACTTGGTCGGGTTGGATACGAAGTATGGCATCCCTGAACAGTTGTATCTCCTTTTCTGTATCATTGATACCAGGAACGATGAAAATCTCTAACCACATCAGTTGTTTGTATCGTTTTCGTAAGGCGACTAAACCATCAATCATTGAAGCAGCGGAGATACCTGGGCAAGGTCGGTTAATTTGTTGGAATACATCTTCTGATACAGCATCAAGTGAAGGTAGGATAACATCTGCAGATAAGACATCCATAATAACTTGAGGATTCCTGAACATCGTACTATTAGTGATCAGACAAATCTTATATTGGGGATACTTTTCTTTGATATATTGAATCAGTTCACCTAAACGACTGAACAATGTTGGTTCACCGGCACCGGAAAAGGTAATAAAATCTAAATGTGGGAGTGATTGAAGATAATCATCCAACTCAAGCAGGAGATCGCCAAATTTTACATATTCCAAGCGTGCTTCAGTGAAGTTGGTTGTAACACCGGCTTCACAGTAAATACAATTCAAAGAACATGTCTTTGGTGGAACAAGGTCAACCCCAAGAGATATACCTAATCTTCGTGAGTTGACAGGACCGAATAAATGTTTATAGTTCATGCTAAAATCCTGTTTTGCATACAATAAGCATGTGTCAGATCACCAGTACACGATTTTTCAAATATTAAAATGTAGTACCGAATTGAAAATGAGGTTCCCAAGTATGCTTATCCAGGGCATAAGCATAATCAAAACCAATCAATCCAAAGGGGCTGCGGATACGAACTCCAGGTCCAATACCTTTCTTAAATAACAGAAAATTGACATCTTTCAAAGAAATATAGCTGTTTCCGGCATCGAAGAACAACAGACCGGTTACGGTATCACCACCGATGGGATATGCCAATTCGGAAGAGAAAATGACAGCGCGTGTTCCGCCATCTGATGGTCCAATTGAACGATCAGCATATCCGCGTATACCATCCAAGCCTGTACCGCCTAAATAAAATCTTTCGTCAGGAGGTACTTCCTTTGTTCCAGCGAATGCTCTCACAAAGCTGGCACGCCATTTTGCCCTTAATGCTAATTTCATATAGGTTTGTGTATACCAGTTAACTTGCGCGATTTCCTTCATATAATTGAAATCACCACCAAAAGGACCACCGGCAACTTCTGTGTAAAATGTGATTTGTGAACCGGAAGTTGGGAAGAAGACATTATCTCGTGTATCCCTTGAATAAGTAAGAGAACCTGAACTGGTGTGTGTCCATCCTAATTTATCCAAGGCAATCAAATTTTGATTGGATACGGAATCTATCGATGACCAGTCGTTAATTCGATATTTCTTTGTGTAATAGGAATAACTGCCGACGATTCGTGAGCGGTTGATTTGGTAAAGTGGAAAACCTAATCGAATAGATGCACCTTGGGTTGCTACTTCATAATAGAAAGATGTCCATTCCTTTCTCGTGTTATATAAATTGAAACCGAAGAGCATATCACTATCATAGAGATTTGGATTCGTAAAATCATATTCGAAATTCTGCGTCGTTCCCCCAAATTCCCATTTAATACTCGTAGACCAGTTATTACCAAAGAGATTGTTTTGAGATACGCTGAATTGACCTACAAATTTATCTGTGCTATTATAACCAACACCGCCATTCGCAGTTCCGGAAGCTTTGTCTTTGACATTTACCGTTAAATCGATATCTCCATTATTATTGATTGGTTTATAAGATGGAACCATATCAGGTTCGAAGAAACCCAGGTTATAAATGTTCTGCTGAGACCTGATTACACGTGATTGCTGGAAATAATCACCTGGGGCAATCTCTAATTGTCTTCTCAGGACTTTTTCCTTTGTTTTCAAGTTTCCTGTAAGTAGTATTTTATGAATCTTGGCACGAGTGTTTTCAGTGATATTCAGATTGATATTTACTTTATCTCCGACTTTCTCAATTTCATGATCAAATTGAGAATAGATGTAGCCTTCTTCATAATAGAGCGAGGATACTGTCTGAAGCTGTTTGTCAAATTTCTCTAAGTTAAATACGTCATTTTCCTTGAACTTGAATTTGCTTTTTATCATTTCATCAGTAAAACGAATGTTGCCATGAACTTTTATCACACCAAATTTATACTTCTGACCTTCAAATATGTTAATCTCGACTTGCATGTATTTCTGGTCAAGCTGGACCGTGTCCGCTGATACAATATGAGCATCGATATAACCTAAAGTATTGTAATATTTAACGATATTATCCAAATCTGTATCCAGTTTTTCCTGTTCATATCGACCGGAGCGGAGCAGATTTGCCGATTTGGTTTTCATCTTCTTGAACAGGTTTTTCGATGTTACTTCCTCGTTACCTCGAAAGACGATATGCTTGATCACAACTTTCTCACCTTCATGAACCAGGAGCGTGATATCTACTTTATTACTAGGCAACGGATTTTCCTTGAACTTAACATTGGCTAGATTATACCCTTTTTTGACATAATCTGCAACTATCTTTGCCCGTGCTTGAGATGCGAGGAATGGTGAATAATAGCTTCCCTTCTTCAAAGTGATCATGTCTTCTAATTTGGAATCTTTTCCTACCTTGTTCCCTGAGAATTCAACACTATTCACAATCGGATATTCCTTCACCTTCACAATCAATATGATCCCATCCTTATAAGGTTCGGAATCTAAAGAAACATCATCAAAAACACTCAAGTTATATAAATCTTTAATGGTCTTTGCTACAGCATCTTGAGAGACTGCATCTCCCACACCAATTGACATCGAAGAGATGATCAATGACTTCTGAACATTCTGATTTCCAACGATACGTATTTCATAAATTGTCTCATTTTCTGCCCAAAGAAAACAGGTGGCTAGCAGGATGATGATCATAATGATCCAACGGGGCATATTTCCTCCATGAAACGAACGAGTCAGCTACAATTTTTTCAGTATCTGCAAAGGGAAGGGATATACAATTTCCCATACTTAACAATCTTAGACTAAATGTGTAGGAACATATAATTCGTAAAGAATTTTTTCAGGATATTCATAGGAAACGTGATATATATCCTTATCAGCTTTCATAGTGAGTTCCTATATTGATGGAAAAAGAAAATTTGTTTCTCCTGTTATTCATAATATTATATCTCTGGAATGATGCATAGAGTTAACCGAATCAACTGCGAATAAATATAAAAAGGGTCTGATTACAAGGGCAACCATTTAAGGTTGCCCTTTTTCTCTTCTCAACAGCTTTTACGTTATAAATTTCTTGCTAGATTCGAATTGCTAAGGAGACTTGATTCTACTTCAGATGAGGGTGGTATAATTCATGAAAATAAAACACATTTACTTGATATTTCTAATCAACCTAGGCTTATTCAGTATCGCTTGGGCACATCCCAAATTCTATCAACCTCAATCTTTACCTTCCTATGAAGAAAGTTGTGAACGTGCTGATTCCCTGCATGGCTTTGATGTTCAAAAATATACTATCACATTGAATATCAACGATACATCACATTATATTTCGGGGAACGTTGTTGCTGATGTCCGTGCAACTTCCAATCTCGATGCTATTGATTATAACCTTGTCGGATTGAATGTCACCCAAGTCCTGGTCAATGACTTGGCAAACGCATATACAGTGGCAAATGGATTAGTTCATATCCCTCTCAGCGGAATATCCAATGACATGAATTTTACAACCAAAGTGGTATATTCCGGTACACCTTCACTCAGCCCGACGATTTATCAAATTGGCATAATCTTCTCTTCTACAATGGTATTCACTCTTTCTGATCCTGATGCCAGCAGGAATTGGTGGCCCTGTTATGACCACCCTTGGGATAAGGCTGTTATTGACCTTCATATTACGATGCGAAGTGATTGGCTGGTGGCTTGCAATGGCATTCGCGATTCTATCATTGATAATGGTGATGGCACAAAGACAACCAACTGGCTTGGTTCCAACCCTATGATTCCATATTTGGCATGTATAACAGCATCTAATTATCGTGAAATTAACCAAAACTATGGGACTATTCCCATCATGAATTTTGTCTCCAATGCCCAATATAACAATGCTGTCGCAGATTTTGCCAGCCTGCCTGCAATGATGAGTGTCTTTTCTCAGAAATATGGTAATTATCCCTTTGAAAAATATGGAAATGCTGTCGTCAATATGACCACTTTTGGAGCCATGGAACACCAGACGATGACGACAATGGGCAGCAGTTTCATCACAGGAAATCAATCCGGTCAATACACGATTGCCCATGAGTTAGCTCACAGTTGGTATGGAAACTGCCTTTCTCCCCTGACATTCAGGGATGTCTGGCTATCGGAAGGATTTGCTACGTATTCCGAAGCAGTATGGGAAGAAAGCCAACGTGGTTTTGGTTCAATGAGTAACTATATTGAATCACAATTCCATAGTGTGTATTTAAACTGGGAGTCGGTTTCCAGTCCCCGTACGATATACAATCCTTCATTCAATAATTATTTCAGTCCACCTTCTTATGAAAAATCAGCTTCTGTTCTTCACATGCTGAGACTGCAAGTAGGTAATGCCAATTTCTGGAATATCATGCAGACCTGGTTTAGCAGTCATCATAACGGAAATGTTACTACAGAGGAATTTGAAGCTCTTTGCGAATCTATCAGCGGACAGGATTTGCACCAGTTCTTCCAGCAATGGATCTATTCAGCAGGGATTCCTTCTATACAATATGCTTATTTTTTTGGACCGGCGGATTTCGAAAATATGCGAGTACCAGTGAAGATATTTGCAAAAACCACATGTCTATCGGGTGGAGAGTTCTATATGAAACTCCCCATGTTGTTTGATGCCTATGATATAACCGATTCATTAGTTGTCGATGCTGTTCCAAATCCAGTGAATCCTCCTACTCAAATGATATCATATAGTGCGAATAATTCATGGTTTGATGTGGATATTAATCATTGGACACTAAATCGTGGTCTAACTCAAATGATGCCTTCCACACCACAGGTATTTCCTTCAAATAATAGCGTCTATGTGTCTTGGCAGCCATTCTGGTCACAAGTACCGAATATCCGCTACAACATTTATCGCGTACAGGAAGGTGATTTGATTATTCGCAAGATTCATACGACAGGAATCAATGAAACATATTACCTGGATACAACTGCTCAGAATGGGCAAAGCTATCAATACAGGATTACAGCCTTGTATAATAACGTGTATGAATCGAATTATACGCAATGGGTTACAGCCATCCCTACCGACTTTGCCATGGACCAGGGACTGCTTGTTATTGATGAAACCCGTGATGGTGCAGGTACTGCCATTTCTCCAACGGATGTTACGGTTGATGATTTCTATAATTCTGTTTTAAGCATCGTTACTCATACGAACTATGACATAAATACTTCCGGCACACCTGCCTTGGAATTACTCAGTCATTATTCTACAGTGCTTTATCATGATGATGATTTCAGCAGTCATTCCATCCAGAATATAACCGATATTCTTGGAAGCTATGTGATTGGAGGTGGAAACCTGATCATATCCGGTTGGAAAACTGCCGGGCAAATTCCCCAATCCTTCCTGGATATCTTTTTTCCTGGTATCCAAGTGAATTATGATGGAACAGCAGATTTCATCTCTGCTCAATCTTCGACCTACCCCAGTTTGGTTCTCAATCCTGTTAAACTATCAAGTGTTTGGAATGGACATTTAAGTATGGTGGAGACATTCACCAATATAACGAATCCAATTTATACCGGTAATTTCGTAGAAGGCAGTACATTCCAGGGACAGGCAATGGTAATTCAAACTGAACAAAATGGTCATCTTATCCTCTTGGGTTTTCCTCTATTTGTCATGATGAATGATGGAGTACAAGGTTTTCTAAATCAACTTCTCATGGAAATTGACCCCGCTGTTTCCAACAACGATATCTCTCAACCACAATTTACGGCTTCTCTCTCCATATACCCAAATCCTTTTTGCAGTAGCGCTTCAATTAAATATTCAACTCCAAAAGAGGGAAGGATAGAGATTTCTGTCTATAACCTTCGTGGCCAGAAAGTGAAAACCCTACTGAATGGAGATTCTCGTTACGGTATCAACACTCTTTCCTGGAAGGGACTGGATGATAATGGTAACCAGGTTGCAACAGGTATCTATTTCTGCAAAATGATAGTAAATGGGCAAAAACTCACGAAAAGAATGTTATTCATTAAGTAGCCACCACTTCAGTGAGTATTCCGTAGCAACAACTTCAGTCGTTGGATCAACTGCTTCAGCAGTTATAATGTTTTAACATTATCTGACATCTGGTGGTTTCCCCATTTAAATGGGCTGATTTGATGCACAAAGATCGGCATCTTACTTCAGAAGAAAGACAAGGGAAATTCGACTGGAACATAAAGCAACAATGAACCAGCCCTAAGTACACATTGAACGAAACACTGTATAATTGCTATATCATTACGGTAGCATTACGGTTTTTTACCGTAATGCTACCGTATTGCTACCGTATTGGTACCGTAGTGCTCTTAGGGACGTCAGCCCCTACTGTTAGATTTTCCCCATCGAAATGCCGATGAAGAGAATACGTCCTCTAAAAGAGCACGTAGCACCATCAGATAGATAGCGCCCCAGAAACAGCTATGAAATTAACAAAACGTGATAGACTAAAGTGAAAATGGATAATATCCGGCAAGATACTGGATAAAACTTGCTATGGAATGAAAATTACGTGTGAATATTATATTTTATATTCTGTGGGTTGTAGAAATAAGGAGTACCAATGTATAAAGGTATTTTAGTTGTTTTAGCTGTTCTTCTTTTCACCAGCATTCTCCCTGCGTTGAACCACATGGATATATGACCACCATGACAGGGGAATTTGATTTTGCAGAAATGGGTTGGATCATGACCACGCTCGACTGGAATGGTGATGGTTTTGATGATCTCGTTGCAGTTGAGAATCAATGGAGTCCAAATGGATTTACTCCAACACCTCCTCCATTCCCATATGGCAAACTTTATGTCTATTTTGGTGGACCGAATTTTGATAGTATCCCGGAAATGGAAATACCTGGAACGCATGAGATCGAATATGGGCATACTGCCTCTATGTGCAATGCGGGCGATATGAATGGCGATGGTATTGATGATCTGGCATTATTCAGAGCCACGATGTATGAAGGAACAAGTGACCAGAATTATGATTTGCAGCTCTGCGTCTTTTACGGCGGTGCCACACCCGATACAATCCCCGATTATGTCCTCACTTTCCCAAGAGAGGAATGGAACAACCAATATTGCTTTGTACGGGGACTCGGAGACATTAATCTTGATGGTCACGATGAATTAGGATATGACATGGTAAGAATAGGATATCCATGTCGGATTAAATTTGGTATCATCTATGGTGGAAGCATGGAAAATACCGATTTTAGAGAAATCAGTAATATACAGGATACTCCAAATATTACAGGTATAGGCGATATAAATGGAGATGGAATCAGTGACTTCACCATTGGGTATTGCTATGGCTCAAGCATAAATCCGCTTTATAGGATTATTGCTTATTATGGAAATTCATCCAGTGCCTATGATGATAGTTTGGTTATTCATGATTCAGAAGTTTCATGCAGCTCATTTTCATATCCTGCAGGCGATGTTAATGGTGATGGTTATTCTGATTTTATCAGCGTTTTTACTGGGTCAAGTGCCAATCTTTACTTTGGAGGACCAGGTATAGATGGGACTAATTTCGTGAATATCTCACCACCTTATCATGGCGATGCTGGCGGTGAAGGTTTTGCCCATGGTGACGTGAACGGCAATGGCACAGATGATCTGATGGGTTCATTTTGTTCCCAAGCTAACGGTTATGGTGATGCTTACCTGTGGATGGGAGGAGTACCCATGAACGGTACACCCGATCTGCATATTACACCTCCAACCCTGGATATGAATACAGATATGTTCGGTTTCTGCCTAACCATGGGAGATTACAATGGAGACGGCTGCTGCGATGCTGCTATTTCAGCTCCCTTTGATTATGCTGCTTTTGGAACTCCAGGACGTGTATTTGTCTATGCTGGAAACCAGCAACTCAACGATCCCACTCCTATTGCAGATAATACAGAGACACCTGTCATTTCCAAACTGCAGTTGTACCCGAATCCGCTGCAGTCTTGGAATTCTGAACTTAATGTCAGATTCACTGTTGACCCCCCTACCCCCCTTCCCAAGGGGGGGGTATTAGTTTTGAAATCTACAACATCAGGGGACAAAAAGTCAAGTCGTATACCATCACAGCAGAGCAAGTTAAAGCCGGTTCTGCGAGTTACAATCTGAACGATCTTTCATCGGGGGTTTATGTGTGTGTATTCACCAGCAGTGAAGCACAGCAGAAACAGAAGATAACGGTGATTCCGTAGCAACAACTTCAGTCGTTGGATCAACAGCTTTAGCCGTTATAATGTTTTAACATTATCTGACATCCGGTGGTTTCCCCATCGAAATGCCGATGAAGAGAATACGTCCTCTAAAAGAGCACGTAGCACCATCAAATAGATGGCGCCCCCTGAAACAGGTATTCCGTAGCAACAACTTCAGTTGTTAGATCAACAGCTTTAGCCGTTATAATGTTTTAACATGATCTGACATCCGGTGGTTTCCCCATCGAAATGCCGATGAAGAGAATACGTCCTCTAAAAGAGGACGTAGCACTATCAAACAGATGGCGCCCCAATGGCACTCAATTTAGCTTCATTCAGTCATCTCTTACATGCTACAAGCTATTAGCTATAAGCTTCTTCCCTCCATTTTCTTTGACAAAACATGATTACTTTTATAAAAATGGTATTCATATCATCAAACCTTGATAAGGAGTTTTCATGAATATCCGCATTCTCCTCATTATCACATTAGTGGCAATAACAGCGTTATGTTATTCAGTCGCATCCACCTTTTATTTATATGATGGAGCCTGGCTGGAAGTCGATCGGCTTCAGCAGCAGGGATTACCCAAATCCATGCAGGAGAAGGTGGATGAGATATATGCTGCTGCTTCAAGGGAAGGTAACTCCAACCAGCAGATCAAAGCATTAATCTATCAACTGAAATATCTGCAGGATGTGGAGGAGAATTCCGGTCAGAAGACAATTAATACTGTCCAGGAAGAACTGAAAAAAACTGTATTTCCGACGACAGCTATCTTACATTCGATGCTGGCTCAACTGTATTGGTCTTATTATGAAAGTAACCGCTGGAAGTTCCAGGGGAGGACTGAAACAGTCAATTTCCAGGCAGATGATATTTCCACATGGGATTTAAAGACTCTTACGAGGAAAACGATTTCGGAATATCAAATTTCATTGGCACAAGCGAATAATCTCAAAGTATTAACGATCAAGGATTTCGATCTTGTGATTACGCCAGGGGAGGAAGATTTACAAATTCAAAGACCGACATTATATGATTTCCTGGCACATCGTGCCTTGGATTTTTACATGAATGATGAATCGGGTTTAGCTGCACCAGCCGATGAATTTAAATTATCTGATAATCTCTATTTTCAATCTGCAGATATGTTTTCAAAGATGAAGATCGTTACTTCTGATTCTTTGTCTATGAAATTTCTCTCCATTCAACTTCTTCAAGACCTGGTCAAGTTTCATCTCAATGATAAAAAACCAGACGCCCTAGTGGCAATAGATATAGATCGTCTGCAATTCGTTTATGATAACTCCACGCTGAAAGAGCGAGAAGTCTTATTTGAATCAGCTCTGCGGAATCAAATGGTGTTATATGAGGAATCAACTATCTCTGCGCTTTCTGCCTATACTCTTGCTTCCCTGTTGAGTGAATTGGCAGCAGAATATAAACCGGATATAGGTGAAAAGTATCGCTGGTATAATAAAAATGCCTTAGAACTGTGCAATACAACACTGGAAAAGTACAAAACAGATCCTTCCTTTATGACAAGTTATGCTAGAAAATGCCTGGATATCTTAAAAACTCAGATAATGGATGAAACAACTGAAATCCAAGTTGAAAGCACAGTCCCTAAAAATCAAGCTATCAAAGCCATGGTAAGAATTAAAAACCTATCTCAAATCCAGGTTCGTCTCTATAAACTAAATTTCTCGGATCAAATCAAAAAAGATATAGATCGTTCACTATACGATTATAAATCCTACCTAGTCCAACTTATACAACAAACTCCGCTGCTTGAAAAGATTTACTCTTTCAAGGATGAAGGTGATTACCGTTCACATTCAAATGAAATTGCCCTACCCGGTATGCCCTATGGCAGATATTTAATCGTGGCATCGGATGATTTCTCCAAATCATTTGATGAGCAGAATCTTAGCTATAATATATTCTGTTGTTCTGATCTATCATATATCGTACAAAACATTAAGAAATCGACAATTTTAATTGCCTCCCGTCAATTCGGAACACCAACTCCAAATGTAAGTATAGCCAGGTATATCCAGAAATGGAATGCTTCCCAGAAGAAGAATATCTTTCAATTAGACTGGAAGGGAAAGGGTGACGCTTTTGGTAAACTCGTGATCCAGGAAAGTAAAGGAGACTACTGGAGCAGTTTATACCTATTATCATTAGACAGCGATACGCTGCTGATAAGCAATCTATATTCAGCCCCATTTGATGATCAAATGCCCAGGGTTATCAGCCGCTGCCTGTTATTTACAGATAGAGCTATTTATCGTCCAGGGCAGACGATTTTCTACAAAGGGCTTCTCTATGAAACCGACATGTCTAAACAAAATAAAATCCTCTCGCGTAAAACGATTGCTGTCACATTTTATGATGTGAACGGACAGCAAGTCAGTACTCAAAATTTAATTTCGAATGAATTTGGTACATTCAATGGTTCTCTCACAGCACCGAAAAACTCATTAACCGGTGTGATGCAGATTTCCACACCATTTGGATCAACATCGGTTAGTGTTGAAGAGTATAAACGACCTTCTTTTGAAGTAACATTGGATAAACCGAAGGACACATATCAACTTGGTCAATCCGTTTCAATCCATGGAAAAGTACTATCTTACGCTGGTTTTCCAATTGATCAGGCAAAGATAACCTATCGGATCATAAGACAGCCCCGGTGGTATTTCTGGTATTGGTGGTGGGGGTCAAATTCATCGTCCGGTGATAAGGAAATAGCACAAGGCTCAGTGATTACAAATGCCAAAGGTGAGTTCGACCTCAGCTTTATAGCCCAGGATGATGAAACAATATCTGATATTGGTGATCCCTATTTCATGTTTAACATCAATGCTGATGCAACAGACCAGAATGGAGAAACAAGAAGCGGTTCACTTGGACTGGCAATAGGAAAGACGAATCTTATTATTGATCCTGGTATCAGTGAGATTTTAAACCAGGATGTGAAGCAATTAGATTTGCGCATCAAGACAACGAATCTCAGCGGTGAACCTATTCCCGCAAGGGGTTCTGTAACAATAACACGGCTTAAATCACCAAGTCATGTCCAGAAAAACAGAATCTGGGACAAACCGGATCGGGCATATTTAGCTCGTGATGATTTCTATAAATTATTCCCTAATGATGTATATGCAGATGATAATACAATGTCCAAATGGGATAAGGAAAAGCAGGTTTATAACGGTCAGTTTGACACATCGCAAAACATTCCACTCCAAGTATCCAAAATAGAAGACTGGGAATCGGGAGTTTATGTTCTGGAAGCACTGACGCAAGATAAATTCCAGAAAGAAGTGAAAGTTACCCGATATTTTACTCTTTATTCAGCAAAAAGCAATCGATTACCTTATCCGATGGCAGATTGGTTTGTTCCTATCAAGACATCAGGAGAACCTGGTGAAACGGCATCTTTTCTCATTGGAAGCGGCTATGACAAAGTATCTGTCTTGTATGAAGTTGAACGGAACAATAAAATTGTAGATAGTCTTCGATTCAATTTGAATAATGAACAAAAGCTGTTCAAAATCCCTATTCTCGAAACAGACAGAGGGAATTTCTCTGTTCATTTTACGTTTATTCGGGATAACAGAGTATATCTTCATAGCCAGGATATCATGGTTCCCTGGACGAATAAAATGCTTGATTTCGAGTATATGACTTTCAGAAACAAACTCTTACCCGGGCAGAAAGAGGAATGGCGTTTGAAGATTAAGGATCATACCGGAGGAAAGGCAACGGCTGAAGTTCTTGCCACTATGTATGATGCTTCCCTGGATGCTTTTCGCAGTAATGATTGGAGGGTAGATTTATACCATACGCTTTATCATAGAGGCGGATGGATTGCCTATGATTTTGTTACTCCCATGACACTTCTTGTGGTTAATCCTCATAGTCTGCCGGGTTATCCTAACCAGGAATTCAGCTCTTTGAATTGGTATGGATATCAACTGATGTATTATTCACATAGAATGTTTAAAGGGATGCGTTATAAAGCTGATGGAAGAGGAGAGAGTGATTTTGCTGCTGCAGAAGCACCTATGATGATTGAGAAGATGTCTGCTGGAGCCGGAAGTGCAAGAGGTGCAAGATCCCATACTGCGACAATGGCGATGGATGAACAAACGGCTGTCAGTAATGGTATGGGACAAGGTAGTTCGGAACCAAATGCTGATCTAACAAGCATCCAGGCTCGTTCAAATTTTGCTGAAACAGCTTTCTTTTATCCTGAATTACGGACGGATGAGAAAGGAGAAGTCAGCATTGTATTTACCACACCTGAATCAATAACACGTTTTAAGTTCAGAGCATTAGCCCTGACAAAAGATTTGAAATACGGGATGACGGACAGCACTATGGTGACTCAGAAGCCATTGATGGTTATTCCCAACGCCCCGAGATTCTTCAGAGAAGGAGATAAACTCACATTTTCTTCTAAAATCACAAGTATGGATGAAAAAGACCAATCCGGTGTTTGCCGGTTATTTCTCTTTGATGCCATGACGATGCAGCCAATTGAAAGTACTTTCAAACTGAAGAATACTCAACAAAACTTTGTGGTAAAAAGAGGTGAAAGCACAGTATTAGAATGGGATCTATTCATTCCCTTCGGGATTGATGCTGTAACCTATCGCGTTGTGGCAAAAGCGGGTGATTTCTCCGATGGGGAAGAGAAAACAATACCTGTACTTACCAACCGGATGATGGTTACCGAAAGCCTGCCATTACCCGTGAGAGGACATTCCAGCAAATCATTTGTTTTTGAGAAGTTCAAGAATAGCGGTACATCTACTTCCATCAAGAATTTCAAATTGACTTTGGAATTTACATCCAATCCAGCCTGGTATGCTGTGCAAGCGCTGCCGTATATGATGGAATATCCTTACGACTGCAATGAACAGGTATTCTCACGCTTTTATGCCAATAGCATAGCCGTCTTCATAGCCAATTCGAATCTTCGCATAAAACGAGTTTTTGATGCTTGGAAGAACACACCAACTTCTGAGGCTTTACTTTCCAATTTAGAAAAAAACCAGGAACTGAAATCCGTTATGCTCCAGGAAACACCCTGGGTGTTGGATGCTAAGAATGAAGCAGAAAGAAAACATAGGATAGGTTTGCTCTTTGATATGAATAAAATGGCAGATGAATTCGAGAGGAATCAGAATAAACTCCTTCAAGCCCAATTACCAAGTGGTGCCTGGTCCTGGTTTAGCGGTATGCCTGATTCCTGGTGGGTGACACAGTATATTGTGGAAGGTTTTGGACACCTGGATAGACTGGGTATCAAATCTGTCCGTTCAGATACCAGGACTTGGGGTATGAACCTAAGAGCAATTGCTTACCTGGATCGGAAGATAGTTGAAGATTATGACAATATTCTTAAGTATGGACATGAAAAAGATGATCATCTGGGCTATATGGAAATTCATTATTTATATACCCGCTCCTATTTCCCGGATATCACAATGGATGTATCCGTGAAGAAAGCAGTTGATTATTTTAAGGGACAAGCAGAGACATACTGGCTAAGTAAAGGAAAGTACGGCCAAGGGATGTTGGCATTGGCAATGAAGAGATTAGGCAATAAAACGCTACCGGTAAAGATAATCGCCTCTCTCAAGGAGCATGCTCTCAATTTTGAAGAAATGGGTATGTACTGGAAGGAAAACGCCTATGGCTGGTTCTGGTATGAAGCTCCGATTGAAACACAGTCTCTTTTGATTGAAGCATTCAATGATGTCACACAGGATACGACATCTGTTGATGGAATGCGTACCTGGTTATTAAAACAAAAACAAACAACGAACTGGAAGACAACAAAAGCGACTGCAGAAGCATGTTATGCTCTCCTGCTTTCAGGTACTGAATGGCTTGTGACAGATAAATTATCGGAAATCAAACTAGGTGAAGAGATCATTGATCCGAAAAAACTGGATGGCGTACACGTCGAAGCAGGAACAGGTTATTTTAAAACTTCATGGTCAGGCGGCGATATTAAACCTTCCATGGGAGATGTGACCATAACCAATCCGAACGATGTACCTGCTTGGGGTGCTCTCTATTGGCAGTACTTCGAGAACCTGGATAAGATCACACCTGCTGAAACACCTCTCAAGCTGATTAAGAAGCTTTTCATAGAAAGACAGACTGCAACAGGCTTGGTACTTGATCCAATCTCTACAACAACAATACTTCATGTAGGAGATAAAGTCAAAGTTCGTATAGAATTACATTCAGATCGCGATATGGAATATGTACATATGAAAGATATGCGCAGTTCCGGCTTCGAACCTATCAATGTGATATCGCAATACAAATGGCAGGATGGATTGGGGTATTATGAAGCTACCGGTGATGCTGCGACAAACTTCTTCATCGAGTATCTTCGAAAAGGTACATATGTGTTTGAATATCCGCTCTGGGTGACCAATAAAGGTGACTTCTCCAATGGGATTACAACCATCCAGTGCATGTACGCACCTGAATTCACGGCGCATTCAGAAGGAATACGGGTGGAAGTTAAATAAATTCAAGGATTTAAAGTTGCAGAATAGGGGAGTGCGGTAGTTCACCCGTTTGAAATAACATTCCATTTCATACAATAGTGGCGTCCCTGAGACGATTTGAACGTCCGACCTTCACCTTCGGAGGGTGCCACTCTATCCAGCTGAGCTACAGGGACGCAGATAATGCTAAGATTCAATTGATACAGACAATGTCAAGGTTCAATTTATGCCTATAAAAACTGAAAATATTTATTGCTAAATTTAAATGTAATTGTAAAATGCATACAGATGTTCATAAAGATGTCATACGAGGGAGGTTTTCATGAAATATTCTGTTATTCTGCTTGTCTTGTTATTCACAGTGAGTCTTCTTTCTGCCTATTCCTGGTCACCTTGGGGTCCACCAAATGTTCCGATTTCCAAAGCAGATTGGAATATTCCGGCAGTTCTTTCTAATGGGAGTATCGGTCTGAATGAATCAAATACTTGGAACTATTACACCCACTCGAACTTGAATGTCGTTGATTTTACCCGATACGATTCAAATAGCTTGATCGTCTTGTTGGGATCAGGCAGTAACAGTGATGGAGTGTATTTCTTTAACGTGAATGACCATACATTTGAACTCATGCGATGGACCATGAGTCCTTTTTTTGTAAAATACTGTTCCTCAGACTCCATGTTCTATGTGGGAGGATTAGACGGTCTGTGGAAAACACCTGATGGTTCACAATGGACTGAAGTCGAAATACCGGGGTTTGGAGCTGTTACTGATTTTGCTTACCAGGGCAGTCATTTTGTTGTTTCGAAGAATGAAGAAACCTGGTATTCATCAGATGGTGGTACTGTCTGGAATCAATCACAAACAGGAACCAGGCGTCAAGGTTATCGTTTTGACAGTGAAGGTGTCGTGTATTCCTATTTGAAAGAAGGTTCTTATTCAGATGGGATATGGATTTCTTCGGATTATGGAGAAACCTGGACTGTTGTGATTTGGGCATTTAATCTTTCATGTATAGGTCCTAAATTCAACAATAATCTGTGTTTTGGTTGTCTCAACGGAACAAATGACCATCTCGGAGTGGGCATGACAGTTCCCGGTGGTGATTACATTACACTCAATGAAGGACTTCCAAATCTCAATATCAATTGCATGGAGATGTTTGATATAATCAATACTCCATCTTTCTGGGTAGGTACGGATAATGGTGCTTACTTCTGCACAGGCTTCCTTGAGCCGATTCCCATTGACGACCAGGTTGTAAACCCAGCTTCCATGATGCTTAAGAATTACCCTAATCCATTTTCGAAATCGACTACAATTTGTTTCAACACTCCGAAAAATGCGAAAGAAACCAGGCTGGAAATCTATAATATAAAAGGCGAACTAGTCTATTCTGAGAATGCTAACCAACAAAACAACATCACATGGAATGGAAACAGTTCAACAGGAATCCCTACTGCAGCCGGTATTTATCTCTGCAAGCTGGTATCACAAAGTAAAATACTGACAGCAAAATCGATAATTCGTATCAAATAATGTACTTCCATGATAAACGAAAAAGCCGTGGTAAAACCACGGCTTTTTTTAGCAGATCAGGTTATTCAACGATAATCTGTTTTTGAGGTTTGGTTTCTTTTTTGGGAATACTGAGAATTAGAATTCCGTCCTCGAGTTTAGCTGTGATTTTATCTCCATCACATGTTTCAGGAAGATAAAGGGAACGGATAAAATTACCACTATATCTTTCACAGCGATGTATGGTTCCGACATTTTCTTCCTTTGTTTCATCTTGGTTTGCTGCGATAGTTAATTGGTTGTCTTGAAGGGAAATCCTGATGTTTTCCTTTTTGATTCCAGGTACATTCGCTTTAATGATAAATTCACCATCTTTTTCAATGGCATCAATGGTCATACTGCGTGTTTCCTGCTTTACGTTTGTTTCTTCAGAGAAGAAGTTATTCATGAATTCATCAAACATGGATAACACTGGATAGAACTCTCTGCTTTTCTTCAAAGGTACGATCTTCATAATAACCTCCATTATTTTGTTTTTTTCGATCGAAGACAAAGATAAAATAAAAGAGCATGGTAACATGTCAAGTATTATATTAGCAGACTTTATGTTTGATTGCTAATTATATAAAAGAATAGGTATTAGGTACAGAGCAGAACAAGCTCTACATACAAAGAAGCTTATTTTGTTAATGAAATGGAGTTAATTGAAAAGACAGAACAAGTACTCTTTATCACACGAGCGGAGAACGAGACGATTCTAATGCTGAGAATTCTTTCAATTAACATGATGAACACTATTATCTACTTCAGAATCACAACCCCAAGAATGTGCTCATTTACCTGTAAGAAAACGAAGCTTCATTACTCGTCTTTTCTTCCCTGTAACCTAGCACCTAGTCTCTAGAACCTTCCAACCATGCAATTACATTTGACAAAAAAAATCACATGGTATTTTGGTTCTTACATCTAGTCAGTTTTGATTTGGTGGTAATATGAATAAGATTATTCTTGTCACAGGTGGAGCAGGATTTATTGGCTCCAATTTTATCCGTTATATATTAGCGAAATATCCGGATTATAAGATTATTAATTTTGATAATCTTACGGTTTCCAGTAACTTGAATAATTTGATAGATGTCAGCCGTAATCCTCATTATTTCTTTTATCATGGGGATATTACCAATCATAGGGATGTGCATGATGTCTTTGAGCAGTTCACACCTCACATCCTGATTAATTTTGCTGCCGAGACACAGATTTTTACTAATAATATTGAACCTGACATCTTTGCAAAAACCAATATCATGGGAACTCAGTTATTATTATTTGAAGCCCAGAAAATGAAGCTTGAGAAGTTCATCCATATTTCGTCTGGTGAAGTATATGGATCAGGAAAAGAGACATCTCTTACAGAAGATCTTCCCTTGCTTCCTGAAAATCCTTTTTCTGCGACAAAAGCAGCAGCCGATTTACTGGTTATGTCATTTAATAAATCATTCAATTTGGATTTGAATATTATCAGGAGTTCAAATCTATATGGACCTTATCAATTTCCTCATAAATTGATTCCTATGACCATTCTTCAAGCAAAGCAAGACAAATCTGTACCTCTAACAGGTGATGGTTCTGATATTCGCAATTGGCTGCATGTGGATGATTATTCATCAGCAATTGATCTTGTTATTCACAAGGGTAAATCAGGTGATATTTATCATGTATCATCTGATGAAATATGGTACAATATAGATCTGGTTAAATTGATCCTTTCTAAAATGAACAAACCGACGGATATGTATCATTTCTTAAATAATAAGAACAAACATAAAGATACTTATTTATTGAATTCTGCAAAAATTAAAAATACTTTAGGCTGGAAGCCGGAGATCAATATTCAGCAAGGGTTGGATTTAACGATACAATGGTATTTAACCCAGGAACAGTGGTTGGAAGAAATCATATCCGGAGAATATACAAATTATTACCGAAAAATCTATTATGAAGAAACTTGATCCGGTAACGAGAGAAACCATTTTAAATAAATATGTAATAAGAAAGATGACTGCTAAAGATTTAGCTGAAGTCATGGAAATTGAAAGCAGTCTTTTCACTGATCCATGGACGGAAGAGTTTTTTTTTGAAGAATTTGAACGTCATGATGCATTTGTACTAGAGAATCAGCAAACGCCAATAATTGCTGGTTATTTATGTGGGTGGCATGTCCTTGATGAATTTATGATTACTAATTTTGGTATCAGAACAGATGAGCAAGGAAAAGGCTTAGGAGAATATCTGATTAGAGAAACTTTATCTGAAAAAGCAAAAAGCGGTGTTATCTATTGTTATCTGGAAGTAAGGGAAACGAATCTACCAGCAATCAATCTTTATAAAAAACTAGGTTTTAACATGATCGGGAAAAGAATGAATTATTATCAGCATCCAGAGGAAAATGCATTGGTTATGAGTTTCATGCTGGACTCCCAATAAGGATATTATGAAGAAATTCGATTATATAGTCATAGGAAGTGGTATTGCGGGTCTCGTGTATGCATTGGAATCTGCAAAGAAAGGAACTGTTGCCATTATTACCAAGAAATCACTTCGCGACTGTAATACTGATTATGCACAAGGTGGTATTGCTGCAGTACTAGATGAGCACGATTCCTACGAAGAACATATCCATGATACATTTATTGCCGGTGGAGAATTAGGAAAAAAAGAAGTCATAGAAACCATTGTGAAACTAGGTCCACAATTAATTCAATACTTGATTGACCTGGGGACAAAGTTCACAACAGAAGATCCAAAGCAGGATAAAAGCCTGGAAAACTTATCTCTCGCTCGAGAAGGCGGTCATTCACACAGCAGGATTGCTTTTGGTGCAGATTCGACCGGACATCACATTATGGATGCCTTAATTGCCAATTGTCAGGCACATTCTAATATCAGTATCTTTGAAAACCATATGGCTGTAGATTTGATTACACAGCATCATATCCTTCAAACAAAAGGATTTGTACCTGGAATTGCCTGTTGGGGTGCTTATATATTAAATATTGTAACGAATGAGATCGAAATATTTCGTTCCCATAAAACCATGCTGGCAACAGGTGGTGCATCACAAGTATATGCCTTGAATACAAATCCGGATATAGCAACCGGTGATGGAATGGCAATGGCTCGCCTTGCAGGAGCCAGGTTGGTGAACATGGAATTTGTACAATTCCACCCTACCGCTTTTTATCAACTCGGTGTCAAACCTTTCCTGGTGAGTGAAGCGGTGAGGGGAGAAGGTGCTATACTCAGGTTGCAGGATGGATCGTCATTTATGGAAAGATACCATCCTTTGGGTAATCTTGCCCCGCGTGATGTAGTATCTCGGGCAATAGATGCAGAATTAAAAAAACGAGGAGATAAGTTCCTCTTCCTGGATGCAACTGGTTTAGACGCAAACCATCTCCGAAAAAGATTTCCCTATATCGATAAAAAGTGTAAAAAAAATGGCATAGATTTTACGACTCAACCTATCCCAATTGCACCTGCGGCGCATTATTTCTGTGGTGGAATCCTTTCGACGATAGATGGTCAAACAGATATCAAGAATCTCCTGGCAGCCGGAGAAGTTGCCTGTACCGGTTTACATGGAGCCAATCGATTGGCATCTAATTCATTACTGGAAGCATTGGTAGTCGCATATCGGGCTGGCAATCATCCCAGTAATGCGGATAAAACTGACTTCCCTGATATTCCTGAATGGCAGGATTTAGGAACCTATAACGAAAATGAATGGGTAATTATTTCTCATAATCGTGAAACTTTGGGTGCAATTATGCAAGGATATGTAGGTATCAGACGCACAAGGAGATTACTGAAATATGCTCTATCACATGTCGAAAATATCTATAATGAGATTAACAACTTCTATAATCACAATTCCGTAAGCAAGGAAGTTATTGAAACAAGAAACCTAGCAATCATCGCACTGATGATCATTCGTTCTGCGATATCACGCAAAGAGAGCCGAGGGGCGCATTATGTTGTTGATTATCCGAATCGTGATGATTTGCATTTTAACAAGGATACAATCATCTGATGAAAGGTTTATTTATTACATTTGAAGGAATGGAAGGCTGTGGGAAAAGTACCCAAGCCAAATTGCTACAAGATTATTTGCTAAACTTGAAGTATGATGTAATGCTCACTCGTGAACCTGGCGGACCAAGAATCTCTGAAGAAATTCGCAGCTTACTGTTAAAACCTGAATTCACGGAAATGATGCCGGTTACTGAAGTCCTGCTATATATGGCAAGCCGCAGCCAGCATGTGGGAGAGTGGATCATTCCAACATTAATGCAAGGAAAAATTGTTATTTCAGATCGATATACTGATTCTACATTAGCCTATCAAGGGGCTGCCAGGAAAGTTGATTTTGGTATGATCAGACGTCTGAATCGTTTTGCCACTTTTGCTACTGAACCTGATATCACGATATTAATTGACGTTCCCGTAAAAACAGGTTTAAGTAGGATAGAATCAAGGATTTTAGATCGCTTAGAGATGGAAGACTATGCATTTCATCAAAAGGTTCGAAGGAAATTTTTATTTATTGCCAAAAGAAATCCGCAACGGTTTCTTGTTATTGACGGTAAATTGGGGATAGAAGCTATACATCAGTTGATATGTAAAGCTGTTGTTAATAAATTGAAAGAGGTATAATATGAAGATGAACAAACCGAACAAAGTTCTCCTTCTTGTACTAACCACCATTTGGTTATTAGGTGGAGTTTTTGCATTTAGCGCAGCTAAGGCATTTGCCCAGGAAAAAGGACAGGAAACAGATCTATATAAGAATCTTCGTCTCTTCAATGAAGTTCTCATGAAATTGAAGACAAATTACGTGGGTGATTTGAATAATCAAACATTGATCGAAGATGCAATCAATGGGATGCTCTCAGATGTGGATCCTCATACAAATTTCTTTTCACCAGACGAATTTGCCGATTTTACGACTACCACAAAAGGCGAATTTGGAGGACTTGGTATTCAAATCGATAAAAAGGGTGATTATATAACAGTAGTCTCTCCTATTCAGGGAACACCAGCATTTAAAATGGGTATCATGGCTGGCGATAAGATAACGAAAGTGGATGGTGTCAATGTTGTTGGCATCACGACAGATGATGTGATTAAGAAAATGCGGGGTCCGAAAGGCTCTAAAGTGACTATAACGATTGTCCGTCCTGGCGTAAAAGATCCGCTTGATTTTGATATTATCAGAGATATTATTACCATCAAGAGCGTATCCTATTCCTTCAAATTAGATAACGGTATTGGATATGTTCGAATCAATCAGTTCAACAGCCATACAACAGATGAATTGAAAGTAGCTCTCGATAACCTGGAAAAACAAGGTATCAAAGGATTAATCATTGATCTTCGTAATAATCCAGGTGGTATTTTAAATGAAGCCATAGATACCGTAAATGAGTTCATTGGAAAGGATAAACTCGTTGTATTTACAAAAGGTCGTCTAAAAGATGCAAACATGGAGTATTTTACTCGATACGATCGAATTCGATCTGGCTATCCTGTCATTGTGATGATTAATGAAGCCAGTGCCAGTGCAGCAGAAATCTTTGCTGGTTCGCTGCAGGATTGGGATAAAGGACTGATCGTTGGTAAAACATCATTTGGTAAAGGTTCAGTTCAACAGATATTCCCATTATCTGATGGATACGGGATGAAAATAACAACAGCTAAATACTTTATCAAATCCGGTAGAGGTATTCATAAAGAGATCAATGATAGATTGTTACGTGGTAAGGAAGTCACAGAAGCAGATAAGGAAAAAGCGGTTGAAGATAGTCATAAGGAGATCTTCCATACCATGAATGGACGCATCGTTTATGGAGGAGGAGGAATTACTCCTGACTTGGAAATCAACAGTCCTTTGTTAACCAAGTTTGAAGTTGAACTGCGACGTAAGAATGTATTCTTCAATTATTCTGTTGATTATATGGTTAAACATCAACATAAGGTTTTGGATAATTACAGAGTTGATGATGCCACGTTCAATGATTTCCTGGGTTATGTTAAAGACCAGGGAATTACCTATACGCCAACAGACTTAGATAGCGCCCGGACATTTATGAAAATTTCCTTAGAAAGTGATATCATAGCGAAAAAAGATGATGTTGCTTCCTATAAGCATGCTTTGACAATGGATGAACAATTTCAGAATACAGTTAAAATCTTTGACGATCATCCGACACTCGAAAGTATGTATCAATACGCTGAAGTAATCAATAAAGATAGGAAAGATAAAAATGCCAAACAAAGATGAATTTGGAATGTCCATATACGTAGCTGATGATGATTCTCTGAATCTGAAATACCTTAAAACAATCTTAACTCAAAACGGGTTTACAAATGTTGAGTTATTTCTTTCCGGAGAAGCCATGCTTGCCAGGATTCAAACTGCTGTACCAGATTTAATTTTACTTGATATTATGATGCCTGGGATGAGTGGATATGATGTATGCCGTTCGGTAAAAACAAATTCCAAATGGCAGCATATACCTATTATCATGATTACAGCAGCTTCTTTGGAAGAGGAAATGGAGCCTCTACGCTTAAGTTTTGAATTAGGAGCTATGGATTATATCAGCAAACCATTCAAACCTATCGAATTGGTAATGCGGATAAAATCAGCTCTTCGGATGGAAATGCAAAGAAAGGAATTAGAATATGCTTTAGAAACGGTAAAAAGGCTGGAGAAGCTTCTGCCCATCTGTTCCTACTGTAAGAAGGTCAGAAATGACCAGAATTACTGGCAAGAAGTGGAAGTATATATTTCCGATAACACTGATACCGTATTTAGTCATAGTATCTGTCCTGATTGTTATTCCAAGTTTGTAAAACCACAGTTGGATGAGCTACGAAAAAAATGAAGAATATCTGATATTAAATAAGAGAAATTAAGCGAACGATTATCAATATAACTCTATCTCATATCCATGAGATAGAGTTTTTTATTTATGAAAAGCTCAATACCGTGAAGAAACAGAGACTTTGAGATAAACCATAAAGAAATTCGTACTATGTTGTTTATTATCAACAGAAATTGATACATTTCAACAATTTGTAGTAATCAGCGTTAATAATCACCCCTTACGTAGAATACTAGTTACTAGCGTTACAAGCAGTTACGATTTATTTTTCAACGTGGCACATACAATGCAATTAATATATGTATAAGTGTTAAGTTTGAAGTGATGAATGACATCAAAGCTAAAAGTTGAGGGCAATAAATAAATGGCTTAGCTCTTCTGATCTGATTCTCTCCCTTCCATCAATGAGAAGGGCTAAGTCAAAATTCTACTGATTTTTGTGATGGCTCATTTGAGCTTAATTCCTCCAAACCTAAATACGTAGACCCTCCGATGGAGGGTCTATTATTATATTATACTTTCTTTTCCTCAATATTCAATTTCACACCTTCACCGCAATTTCGGCAAATGGAAATCGCTTTTCGATTTTCTAAGACTCGTTTACGAAAGCTCATATAGGAGGCATTTTTCCAAATAGAGGCAAGTGAGTTTTGGGATACATTTCCTACTTTATGCTCGATATCCTTATCATAACAACATATTCCGATGCTGCCATCCCAATTAACAACAGGACTTGTCCAAAGACGTCTACATCTGTTCCTGATGCCAAATTTAAGTTCGAACTCACCAGAATTGATTTTGTATCTTCTATACTTTGGATTGAGAGGTAAAAATTCATCAATATCGCTTTTCTCATAAATCTGAGCCGTTTTAAGAATTAACTGATCAACGTTCATTTCCTTAGCAAGAAGTTTGATTTTATCAATCTCATGTTCATTATGTCTGAGTACTAGAAATTGTAAGTGAATTAAAGGGGTAGAAGAACCTATTCTATCCCGGGCTTCCAGAATGTTTTTAACATTCTTCCATACATTTTCAATATTACCATTAACTCGATATTTATTATAAGTAGCTTGGGTAGCACCGTCGAGAGAAATGATCATAGAATCCAAACCAGATCTGACAATGGCGTCCGCGTCCATATCTATATTTGCATTTGTTGAAACCATCGTAAAGAGTTTTTTATCTGAAGCATAACGCACCATTTCCAAGAAATCCTTATGTAAAAAAGGTTCTCCCTGGTTCCATAAGATTAACATAGTAGAATAGCGATAGAGTTCATCAACAACTTTCCTGAAAATCTGTAGATCCATATAACCACGTGGTCTTCTAAGAGTTTGGTTCCCGGATGGACATAACGGGCAGCGCAAATTACAGATATTGGTTGGTTCAAACATAATTGAAGGAGGAAGACCCCAAACAATAGGTTTACGAGTTAAAAGAGATAGATAGTAAGAGAAATAAATCATAGCAGTATTAAGTAACCTATGCCAATGCAGACTTTTTAGGAGGATAGACTTATAATGCTGAAGCATCAATTACTCAATGATAAATGATGAATTGATCTATTTTTTCAGCACTCTTTGAACCGTTTTTTACTTTCACTTTATATAAATAAGTATTATTAGACAGATAATCTCCATCATCATCTTTACCATCCCAGGATATCTGATTGTACCCACGTTGTCCTTCCTGTTTGATGGTTCTTATCTTTTTACCGGTAATGGTATAGATCGACAAGCTTATTTGTCCATCCTCATTCAAGACAAGAGAGAAAATTCCATCCTTCTTCATTGGATTTGGATAAGGGAGCATTTTTAAAATTGAAAGAGATCCTGATTTTTTTGCAATGAAATGTGTTTCTGCTACAGTCGGTCTATTGAAATTGTCAAAAACAATAAGTTGCATTTTGTGTTGACCCTCAATCAGTTCTGGAAATTGGAATGATAAAGAACCCTTAACACAAGAATTAGTATTATAGAAGAAATAGGGAGTTACATCATAGGGAAGGCTGCTATCATCTAGAACCAGAAGAATCTTGTGTCCGGCTCCACCTAGGATATTGACTCCTACACTATCTGAGATTTCTGCATATAAAAGAGGACTTGTAGATACTTCATCACCGTCTCTGAAAGCAGTTGTTTCAAGGAATAAATGAACGTCAGGACTATCAGGGTTATTTGCAGTATATTCATGTCCCCTTAAAATTAAAGGTGCATAATAGCTGACATAATCCTTTTTAAGTTGCGTATCATAAAAGTAAGTGATGATACGCGCAGTACTTCCTCCATTGATATCATCAGGGATCATAAACTTAGTTTCATAAGTACCCTGATTAATAGATACAGTACTTTTATATAAAGGATTGTTGTTTTTTGTATAACTAGAATTATCAGGCATTTTATAACGAAAATCACTGTCATAGACGCGTATATCAGCTTCACCATTCAAGCTGTTATTACCTAAATCTGCCGTTATTTGAGCAGTTTGGCGTGCCTGTAGTTGATTATTTGTAGTATTGATTATGATACCTGGTATTTTAGGAGGTGGGATTACGGATAAAAGTGGATCACCTAATATTACATAGGTTGCATCATTATCATCAGCACCAGAACTGAACTTAGCCAGTCTCATGCTTTCACCAATCGATTTACTTTGATTAACAGCTCTTTCAAAGAAGAAATCCATGAGTATGGCATTTGGAGGTGCATAGCATTGTCTTGTTGAAGCTATTGAGGCAATCGCTCCGCCTGTTTCAAGGATTGCCAGTTTTTCAGCCAGGCAATCAAAAGTATAACTATCAAATTCACCGACATCACAAGAAGCTGCCAAAAATAGAGGCAGATGCTCCGAATTTTCTAGTCGTGACATATCAGTAAAACCATTGAAATAATCTTCCGTACCTAGTTTATCAAAGGATCCATGTCCATTATAATACCAAATCAGTCGACCTTCATTCAATTTTGCAATCATATCATCCCTAGTTTTAGGTTTATTGCCGAATTCATCAAAGTCATAATTGATCGCAAATAATTTATCAACCAGAACACTTCTATTTACAACCTGCGAGCCATGTTCCATATATTGGGAGTGAAACCACTCACCCGTCTCATCTCCATTCACATCATCATCTGCCAGGAATAACAAGGTATTTCTCCACCATCCTGGTTTAGGTTCAGTTTGATATTTGATGACCCGATTTAAGAGAAAATCCATCTCTGCAGTTGTTCTTGCCGGATAACGTCCAATTGCCAATTCCGGATAGCTGGAATTTCCGGAACTGAGCATAACAAAATAATCATCGCTAGTTATTTCAGACCCAAACGCAAAAACTCTTTGAAAAACAATCATTTTATTTTTGCTTTCCGCTTGTCCTGTCTGATTACGCCAATCATTGGTACCGATACCAAGAAGAGTCACTGAAGTTAAAGCTGGTGCTGGATAATTATAATAACAGTAGCGGATAAATTGTCTGATAGCTGTAGGGTCAGGCATACCAGCATTGAATTGATTATAAATATCCTGTACATCAACAACTCGTGAGACAACGTTCAATTGTTCCTGGTAATATGCCTTCAATTGTAATGCCTGAGGTTTAAATTCAATTGGGGTAATGATTAAATTATCAATAGCCTGAAGTTGCGATGTTAAAAGAACCGGATTTTCTGAATGCAGATTACTAACACTCAAGTAATCTCCGTCTTGAACAGCATAAAAACGTGTATTTGCATTACCAGAAGCTTGAAATGCAAAGCCGTTATTAATCGTTTCATTATTGACCAAGTATACTTGGTTAAAAGTACTTACTTTGAATATCCTTGCCAGTGCTGTATTCACTGATGAGAATTCATAACGTATATTCTGATTATAATCATCAGGATTAACATTGACTCGATATGCTTTCTGAGCAGTCTTTACCAAATTCTTTTCGTATTCAATCTGAAAATAATCCAAATAGATATTTTCAGAGCGTGTTCGATAGATAGTCAATTGAATCTGATTACTTCCTTCCTGGCAGAAACTCCCTGAATGAGTTACATTTGCATAGGTATCACCACTCCATGAGTAATTGGAAATTACCGTAGAATCGTTTACTACCAGCCCCATTAAGTGATTTCCTCCTGAAGAACCTGCCATAGGTTGCTGCTGAAGAGTAGCAGTGATCGTCTGTGGAAAGTTCGTATTCAGATTTTCGATGTTAAAAGGATAATTATTATAAGTTGCAGTTGTACTGCCGGCAAGTAAACTCTGGAACATATGATAACCCATTGGTATTGGATCTCTTTTTAACTTGTCACTTTCCAGTTTGATTGTTTCAGGTTGTGATGTTCTTACCTGGCTAGGATTTCCAATTATACTAGTAAATTTCATTCTTAAAGGAGCTGTTGGAAAAGATCCGGTATAAGTGAGCCAATATCTGACTGATTGAGAATACGGATTAAAAAATATTGGTGCATAGAAAAAATTTGAATTTACATCTTGGAGAATTAGTGCATTCTGATTATAATCATCTCTGTCCTGACCATAAAATATGATTCTGTCACCCTGGTTAAAAATAGCACCATTTACCGCATCAATTAATAACGGAATCTCAGCAAAAGGAAGACCATTCTCGTATGATCTTGTAGACATTACCTGTCCACCGGTAGTGAAGATACGAATGGAATCCGGAGGCACATCCACAATATTCATAACAGCTCTCAATTGATCATACGTTATAGCATAGATCCCGTCCTGGGTCGCTTCGAAAGAATACCAATGATCTGAAATGCTAAAATCAGCGAATTGAAGATTCGGGTTCTCCAAACCGCTCCAATATTGTGCTGAAGTTCCATTCAACATCTCTTTCTGAAACGAATCCTGTAATTTATCTGTTTGTTGTTTACGCTGATTCACATTACCGCTGATATGTACCTGAAAGGAAATTGTACGATTGATAATTAGTTCTTTATGAGCTTCATCATAGGAAAATGGATATATCCTTAGCACGACAAAATTCCATGAACGGTAATGCTGGACTGGTGATATTGTATAATTAGTGGTTAATACAGTACGGTAAGCTTCAAGGTTCATGCTATAGGTGTAAATATCAGCTTTTTTCCCTCTCTCGATTGTTGGGACTGGTTCAATAGGTAACTTGAGAGGTTGTTTTTCAACCTGGTTGGATGTAACATTAATATGTGCATTTCCATCAGATGGAACTGCAATCTTATATTCCTGGAATGGTAAGTTAGGATGACCTTTTTCCGGGTGACCTGTCAGATCAGGACAAAATATCTTCGTGTATTTTTCATTACTGTTCATCGTAAATTCCGGCAATCTAAATGATACTGTCAAATCTGATTTGCTTTGCTGATGAATATCAACAGCAGAAAATAAAGTAACAGCACCCCCCCAGACCAGAATAAAAAGCATCCATGCTTTCATTAATATCTCCCTTTAACATTTAGGATACATAGCAATTAATCTGATTATCTCTCTCTAGACTGCTGTCAAGCAAAATGAAAAAAAATTAATCTGACAAACCATTTATGAAAGTATTCGACTATTGATTTACTGTTACGAATCATCAATTTATCATCTTCCAGTTCCCTTCTTCATCTAAACCAGTTCTCATCTACTCATGTATATAATTTGCCGGACAAATCCTAAAAGGCAAGAGAAAAATGATATTTACCGTTGGCAAAGGCAGTTTCATTTACAGTCTCAAATAAAATTAAGTAAGTTTCATCTAGGCATCATCTAGGGATCATCTAGGAATCATCTAGACTTTTTTAGATTTTCTTCAGGTTTTCTTTATTTCTTGCTTTATTTCTATTTTTCTCATCTTCCCAAAGACCTATATGGTACTAACAAGCTTCTGCTTATATCTTCATTTTTTATAGACAGGAAACATCCTTTTGCACAATGGGTATTCTTCTATAATAATTTTTCAATAAAGGAGAGAGAATGGATATTCTAATTTTGAATTGCGGAAGTTCATCCATTAAATTTCAATTTATTCACATGGAAACACAAACCGTATTGGTAGATGGCATCGTTGAACGTATTGGTGAAGATACTTCTCTGTATACATATAAAAGTGAAGCTTATACCAAGAAAAAGCGGGAAATGGTGATTGATAATCATGAAAAAGGATTGCAGCTTATCCTTGACTCACTCGTAGACCCTATGCATGGTGTGATTAAAAGCTTTGAAGAAATTGATGCAGTTGGTCATCGTCTCGTACATGCAGGTGAGCATTACTCTGATTCTGTCATTATCACAGATGAAGTGATTCGTGTCATGACAGAATGTATCAGTCTTGCACCATTACATAATCCGGCAAATATAATGGGTGTTGAAGCCGTGAAAAAGAACCTTCCAAACGTCCCCCAATGCGGTACTTTCGATACAGCTTTTCACCAGACCATGCCATCAAAAGCTTATTTATATGCACTTCCCTTAGAGTATTATACGGATAAAAAAATCAGACGCTATGGTTTTCATGGAACCTCTCATAAGTATGTATGCCGTAAGGCTGCAGAGCATTTAGGTTTGGATTTAGGTAAAACCAAGATCATTACTTGTCATTTAGGTAATGGGGCTTCAATCACTGCTATAAATAATGGTGTATCAGTTGATACTTCCATGGGTTTCACTCCCTTGGAAGGTTTGATGATGGGCACACGTTGTGGTGATTTAGATCCTGCAATCCCAATCTACATGCAGAAGAATTTAAATATGACAGTGGATGAAGTAAATTCTGTCTTAAATAAGAAAAGCGGTATGCTTGGACTTTCCCATATTTCCAATGACATGAGACAGATAGAGGAAGAAATCTTGGAAAAGCATAATCCTTTGGCAATCCAGGCGCACGATGTCTATGCATATCGGATCAAGAAGTATATTGGTGCCTATACTGCTGCTATGAATGGTGTTGATGTTATCGTGTTTACAGGAGGTGTTGGGGAAAATATGCCGATACTTCGTGAACTGGTCTGTGAAGATATGGATTGGCTAGGTATCAAGCTCAACAAGAAGGAAAATGATCAATTCATCTCGGGAATTCTCGATCTTACAGGTGAAGGATCGAGAGTTAAAATACTTAAAGTTCCGACTAATGAAGAATTAATGATCGCTTTAGAAACGGAAGCTTTGTTAAAATAGGAATTGAAACAAATTTAATTCAGGACATCCTAACGGGTGTCCTTTTTTTATAGGATTCTATTGTATCTTTCATAAAGATAATCTGTAAAGTCATGCTCATCAACCAGTAATTGTTTATTCAATAAAGCCAGGTTGAAAAGCCTGAGTAGTTTCAGATTTCCAATATTATCTACTTCAGCATTCAAATGAGGTAGAAACTCTTGAATCAGATCAGATTCTAGAACAACCAGTTTCTGGAATTTACATATCTGCTTCTGATTGATAAAACTCTTATCTGAATTTGAATTGATATACCATTGCAAAAATGGAATCTTGATACCAAGATGATTCATCACTTTTATGTAAGGTGATAGAGTTTTATAAAGCCACCATGGTGAATCAGCAGAAAAGATATATCCTGATAAAACAAACTTACTAAGCTGTGGATGATATTTTTTCAGATAAGCTAACAACAGCTTTCTGCTTTCTCTATGCCTGAGAGGTATTCTTGCTGTAAAATCAGTAATTTCAATGTTCATTGAAGGTGATAGGAGTTCAACATACGGACGACCATTGATGCGATTCCAGGACAACAAATTAGCCATTTTATGAATATGTCTGAATCTTTCCAGATAGTTTTCCATGGTACCGGTAGTATTGATCTGTTGATTTAAAAACATGATCGCAGTTTGCATCATATTTTCGTATTCCTGATTCTGAACAGGAGAAATTAATGATTGATAGTCATGTAATGTTGTATTTCTCAAACCCAGGAAAGCAAGCTGTAAATAAGTTTCTGCGGTAGGTTTTTCTAGCTTGTGTAATTTCAAAGGTAAACCCATGTTGATAGTATTGCTTAGTTTTCTTCTATCTGTATAATGGTAAACACCGCCAAGATACTCAGTTAGACCGGTCAATTCAAAGACTAAATCATGTTGTTGGCGGAATTTCAATTGATCCAGGTTGTATACTTTATTGTTTAGGATCAGATTATCAGAAATAGCTAAATAATCCACGTACCCTTTCGTAAAATCGGACTGAGAATAATCTTCCAGCACATGGTGTTCAGAAAGTCCCATGGCTGAAGTAATTTGCTTTGCCAGAACGTAATCAAGGTCATCTTTATGCGACCCTGTAAAATAGAGAAGTTCGTCCTTATTTTTAATTCCTGCCATAATTAATCGCGAATCAATCCCACCTGTGAAGCCTAACCCATATTTGAATGATTTGCTATGTAATCCATTCGTAGATTTTTCCCAAAGGGAAGCAAATGAATCGACCCATACATCGAAAGTGCGATTCTCTTCCACAGAAGGCATTTTATAGAAGAAATCATGCTTTATTTTTTTTCCATCATATTCAATATATGCACCTTTGGCGACAGATTTAATACCCTCTACTGGTGTAAAATCAGAGAGATTGGTTCCTAATTGATAGTATTCGATCATTCCATTTGTAATCCGGTTTATTTTTTTTCCGGTTATTTTTACTAAGATTTCGAAGCTTGTTGAAAGTATCAAAGTATCTTGTCCCAAAACATAATAAAGGGGAATCGAGTTAAGAAAACTAGTAAAAGCATATAAATTTTTATTTGCTTTGTCGATTACGATACCGACATAAGAACCATTCAGAAAAGCATACGGAATATTTGTTGGATGATCTTTGTATTGTCTAAGAATATCCCCCAAAATTTGTTCAGGATTACTCGCTAAATCGTCGATGCTTGCATTTTTCGGGAAAGCAATACCATGCATGATTAAACCCAAATTATCATTCCAAACTATACGTTCAGGTAGTCCGGCTGAATATGGATTACTGCTGATGAGACGAATATTATCTTCAATTACGATCTTCTCAGAACTGGTAAAGAGACATTGATTGTCTTCCAGCAGATTTGCTGCATTTGGACCATACATGAATAGTAGATACTTACTTTTTTGTTTTGTCATGATTTACTGGCTTCTGGCTTTATTAAACAATATCATGAATATGATTCGAATAAAATAATTTATATCTGTGCGTATTGGGTGTTTAATTTTCTTGAGTATATACATTTTCTCTGCATTGATGTTATCCTCGAAGCTCAATGGATATCCTTTACTAGCAACTCCTGGAGGCAGCAGTCCAGGCTTGAATTTCATTCTCATTTCCCTAAAATCTATTGGATATAAACTAAGATAATGTTCACTTAAAGGTCGTACTCCTACGATACTAATATCACCCTTTAGAAGGTTAATGATTTGCGGAATTTCATCTATCCAACATTTACGTAATACTTTTCCCCATGAAGTGACTCTGAAATCGTTGAATATTTTACCGCTATCTGCTAAGCTATTCCTATTATAGGCATATTCCTGCAGATATTCGGAATAAGGATGCATGGTCCTCAATTTATAGATATAGAAAAATTTACCATCTTTACCTGTTCTTTTCAGCTTGATCAAAGGACCATAAGAGGGATTTTCATCTTGGCATGGTTTTTTAATCTTGCGAACAACATCATACATATAACCATCTATTTCTCTTTGATTAATAAATTCAAAACCACAATAATATAATCTTCCTAGCATCGCTGTTTCCGAAATAGCCCTATTTGTGCCATGTGTAATTCCAAAATACAGACCTTGTAATAGGGGAATCTTGGGGAAAGCACGATTGAAGATAAAATCAAAGAAATAAATTACTTTTCCTAAAATTGGGCCAAAAGCCACCATTGTTTTCCGAGCACGTTCTGCGATTGTTTCAGTTTTGAGAATGTAAACACCACCATCGACCAAATTCTCATTAACTTTGATAAAATAGCGATTTATACGTCTTAAGTCGTTGATTTTATGGAGATTAATAAATAACTCCTGAGAATCAGTGTCTATGTTCTCAATGTTATAGTAGATTTCGCTATTTATTACGAATGTGTTATTTTTCGAAAATCTTGTCAAATCAACACTCTCATTGATGAAATCAAACAATTGTTGTTCATTCGATAGATATTGCTGCCATAATTTTATTTTAACTGCATCAGTAGAATTATCGTCTCCAAATTGTGGTGAGTATGGTAATTCAATGATAGAATGTGGAGCTGAATTAATCTTTTGTTGTTCCTCAATTTCGTTGTTTACTGTTGATGTAAGGAGAGAAGTATTCGAAAAACTTGTATTCTCACGTCGAAACCGTAACGAAAAATATATTAGTGAATAAACAGCAAATTCGATAGAGATTGTGAGGAGTATTGTGCCAAATACCAGCATTCTTGAGTAATAGTACTTTTGTAAAATCATAATAAGAAACAGAATTACCGTTAGGGCATAAGTATCTGTTTTAAGAATCTGAAGAACAAGCTTCCCATACGAATGATCACGGTTAATTTTATATTTACCTCCCATAATCGAAATGATCATCCAAATAACACAAAAAAAGATTAATGGTAGCAGATAATTTTGGATGATGAAATGGGAACCACCCTTCAGTTTGACAAAAAAGATAAATGCAAAATAGACAAATACAAAATCTAATAAGAAAAATATGAACGACGTCACTTTATATTTCATAAAAAATCAATCTCCTGGATTAAAATCTCATCTGGAATGATAAAATTCAATGTCTTCGAAGAGAATCGAAATACAGATTAATTATTTCAATAATTCGTTCACATGAATGACCATCTCCAAAGTAGTTACCTTGGATACCTGTTGGATTGAACGTTCTTATTTTTTCAACAATATCATTTGTTTCTGCTTTTGACAGGATATTCCAACCATCACGAACAGTCTCAACCCACGATGTAGAATCATAAATTGTTATGCAAGGAATTTTTAATAAATATGATTCTTTTTGTACACCACCAGAATCGGTGATTACCTTAGCTGCATGATTTAATAGTTTGAGAAAATCAAAGTAACCTTGTGCTTCAATGATCCTTACTTTTGTTGAATCAAGATGAATCGAATTTTTTGCCAGTTCTTTAACTGTACGAGGATGAAGAGGTACGACGACAATTTGTCCACAAGACTCAAAAGCACGAAAGATATTAGCTAAATGAATCGGGTCATCTGTATTCGAAGGTCGATGTATTGTTGCCAGTACATATTCCTTATGCTTTAAAGAGAAGGTTTCGAGGATATTTGATTGTTTCTCAGATTTCTCCAGATTGTGCAGTAATACATCATACATCACATCCCCTGTCAGATAGGTTTTATCCGCTAATCCTTCTTTTGTCAAATTGTCCACAGCGGTTTGAGTTGGAGCAAATAAAAATGTGGATATATGATCAGCAACCAGACGATTCACTTCTTCGGGAATATGAAGATCAAAATTTCTTAATCCTGCTTCTACATGTCCCACTGGTATGTGAAGTTTCACTGCTGCTAGAGATGCACTAACGGTTGAGTTAGTATCTCCATAAATAATTACAAAATCAGGTTTTTCCTGGATAAGAACTTTTTCTACTTCAATGATCATATGACCAGTCTGATATCCATGGGAACCCGAACCGACTCCTAAATTATAATCGGGTTGCGGAATATCTAATTCTTGAAAGAAAATATCAGATAATTCCCGGTTATAATGCTGACCGGTATGTACCAGTATTTCCTGATGATATTTCCGTATTTCTTTAGAGAGTAATGCTGCTTTAATAAACTGAGGTCTTGCCCCAATAACAGATAAAATCTTCATTTTTAACCTTTATTTAAATAGAATAGTGACTTTTAAACTGTCTTTCTGTATAGATGCGAATTCCCCATTTCCGGACGTAATCCCGAAAATCATCGGTCATTTCATCTTCAGTTCCAGTGTATTCGAATGTTTCTACATTAACCTGAAAATCATTGATTGTGAGGTAGGGATAATCAAGGATAATATTAGGATTAATCTCATGATACTTTGCAATAAGGATATAATCATTAATGATTTCCTGGGTTTTCTTAACTTTATCCTCATAGTTTAGGGGTATGATATCTTTGATGAACAATGCAGGAGCCCCAGCATAAACTCCTTTTTGCTTCAGGCTTTTATACACAACCGACTGTGCTCCGACAACGCAGTAATCTGCAATTTCAACACCTTGCATAATGAGAGAACGATAACCTATGATGACTCCATTTCCGATTTTAACTCCAGCAAATTTTGCCGGATAACCTTCTAAAACAGAAAGCCAAAAACCATGTGTTAGGATAGAAGTTTCAGGAGAAAGACCAACATCATTACCAATGAATACTTCCTCACAAACATTGATGAAATTGTTATGTATAACGCAACGATCTCCAATACTTAAATTCGCATTTGGATGCTGCCTTCCACCGCCACCAATGGTCAAGCCTGAACTATTGTAAAAATGCATTCCAATCGATACATTATTTCCTGAAATGGTAGTATTATTGCCTAGATTACTGAATTTTCCTAAACGGAATTCACCGTGAACCCGAATATTGATATCCCTTCCAAATTCAGTTTTTTCATCAATGTTAATTTTATTTGCTTTTATTATAACATTCTTCTCAGGTATTTCAAATATCTCCATATCAATCTCCTTAAAATAATCCAGCATTCAAATCTATCGTTGTTCCATTAATGTAATCGGATACAATCAGACAATGAATAACATTGTAAATATTATCTGGATGACCGAAAGTACCACTTGGAATCTGTTCCTTTATTTTGCTCTGTATCTCAGCAGGAACAGCTTGAATCATTCCTAAATCAAAATATCCAAGATTAAGTGAATTCACTGTAATCCCTTTTTTTGCATTCTCTTTGGCAAGACTTTTAGATAAACCCCATAGACCTGCTTTGGATGCAGCATAGGCTGTCGTACCTGGGACTCCTGACTGAGCTACTACAGAAGCAAAATTAATAATACGTCCCCAGTTTTGTTCTCGCATAACCGGTAAAACGGTATGAATCATATAAAATGTACCAATGAGATTCACTTGAATTACATTACTCCACAGAGCTAAATCAGATTTATGGGCAAATGCATTATAATTAATCCCAGCACAATTGATTAAAACAATTTTATTTAGCAGTGGTCTGACTTTTTCGAACCACAGGTTTAATTCACTAGGTTGAGTAATATCGAGGCAAAAAACGTTAGAATTATCACGTAAATCCTCTGCTACAAATTTATCCAATCCAATCACATCAGAATTTTCTTCACGAAACCTATTCCAAAGGAATCTACCTATCCCTGAAGATACACCGCTTATGATAATCAATTTACTTTCCTATGCCCATTTGATGATTGAAGCGCCCCATGTCCATCCGGAACCAACAGCAGCGAAAAGGATAATATTACCTGGTTTAAGCTTTCCAGCTCTATTCACTTCATCGAGAAGGATAGGAATGGTACCGCCGGAGGTATTTGCATAACGATCCATATTGGTCATGACTTTCTCAAAGGGCAGACCCAGTATTTCAGCAGTCTTTTTTAAGATAGCAATACTGGGTTGGTGGGGAATCAAGTAATCTACGTCGTCGATTGTCATGCCGGAGTCTTTCAATACCTGATTTATTGCTTCCGGTAGCACTTTGGTTCCTGTATCATAAACTTCTTTGCCAACCATTTGAAAATAATGTAATCTATCGTTTATAGTTTGATGTGTAGCTGGCTTTTCCGAGCCACCGGCAGGTATTGTAAAATTGAATTTACCTCTTCCATCAGAGTAAAGTTTGAATGCCAGAAAACCCTCATCATCAGCAGTATGTGTTAAAATAGCAGCACCTGCACCATCGCCAAAAAATACACAATCCCTTCGATTCCAATCAATAATCTTGGAAAAAGTATCAGCTCCAATTACCAGGACATGGTCATAAACACTTGCTGCAATGAATTGAGAAGCTGTTGACATAGCGTATAGAAATCCGGAACATACGGCTGCAATATCAAAACATACAGCATGATATGCTTTGATACGATCCTGGACAAAACATGCGGTTGAGGGGGCTAGTCTATCCGGAGTTGCTGTAGCAACGATAATCAGATCAATGTCATCAACGGTAAGGTTCGCATTTTCGATTGCTTTTAATGCTGCTCTGGCAGCAAGATCACTGGTCGGTTGATCTGCTTCAGCTATATGACGTTCTTTTATGCCTAAATTATCTAAAACCCATTTCGCATTTGTTGGCGTAATTGTTTCCAAAAATTCGTTAGTCAGGCATTTCTCTGGAACATAAGAACCTGTACCAATTATCTTTACGTTTCTTACGATTTGTTTCATCTGCCCTCTATTTTAGTTTTTATCTATTCCGTCTTTAATCACCCAACGGATTACTTCAAATACTTCTGCATAAGTTGTTCCTATCTGTGTTCCCCTGGTAATTGCAAGGCTTCTAATAAATTGCTCCGATGCGTAATTTCTGCCTTTTTGAGAATTATAACAATCCAATGCTGCGATCTTTTTCTGAAGATTGAATTCATTCACGACAATGAAGCACTGTGTATGAATACTCATATTGTTCCATGGAATTTCATAAGCTAAGATAGAATTTTTTTTAAAGGCACGAATTCCTTCGTTAGCGATAGTTGAATGATCCTGGTGCAAATCACCTTGACAAGGCATGAATACAAGATCAGGTTTTAAATCTCGATTCAAAATGAAAAGATCTTCCAGGATTTCTTGTCGATGATGAGCAAAATTTCTCACCGGATAATTGAAAATAATTAGATTTTCCGGTTTAATTCCTAATTCCTGGGTGGCGTTTTTGACTTCTGTTTTGAGAATGTCCTTTGGAAAAGGAGCTGGAACAGATTCTTCAGCAGTGGAAAATGCAGCGTAATAGACATCTGCACCGCTATTGATTAGTTTATTAATACTTGCGCCACAACCAAATTCGCCATCATCGGTATGAGGAGCTAAAATCAGGATTTTCTGAAAACCTTTTATCATTTATTATTCCCATTACTTAAAGCGTAGTTGATATTCAGGATCTTTATTTAAGATGTTCACACTTTTTGGATAATTCTCGATATACCACTCTAGAAATGCTGTGACATCAATCTTATCAGCCAGCATTTTTGTTCTGCGTTTTATCCATTCTGCTTTGATATCAGGATAAGATAAGATTTCGTCAATTCGCTTAAAAACCAGTTCTGGTTCAGTAAGCTCTATGCCAAATGTTAAGTGATAAAGATGATCTAATTCTAAGACTAATGCAGAAAACCCAATTAAAGTACAATGCCTGATGGAAGGTGTTGCTAAAAGAGCAGCTTCTGTTACCATGCTTCCTGAATCACCGATTAAAAGGGAGCAATAGTACAATGCATGATGAATTTCATCTACTGGAACTGGTAATCGATAACTTTCCAGATGGATAGGTAATTTTCTTTCCGAATTGATATATACTTTCCCATGAGGTTCCAGATAACGAATGATCTTTTCAGCCATTTGATTAGAAATACCTGCTTCACCAGCATCATGGTATGCTGTGAAACTAACTAGACGGATAATAAAGTACTTTTCCTCACCTTGATAAAGGTGTTTGACTTTTTCCGGATCTGGGATAAATCTGTTTGGATGTAAGTATGCAAGTTTTTGATAACCGTTATAGAAATTAGTCTTATAGACAAATTTGCCAACTTGGCAACCCTTGGGAACCAAGAGACGGGAGGCAAAAGGATAACCAATTTTACTGAGAATTTTAATATGATTGATATCATCTTCAACCGTAACAACGGATGGAATACCTAGAACCTTTCCAACATGCGTAATTTCTACTGATGAACCGATCATAAGATTCGGTCGATGTTTTAGACAAAAGAAAAATAATTTGACATCTCTTTTCAAGAGACTCCAAGCTATCGCAAAACGGGTATCTTTTCTTTCGACAAGTTGGAGATTAATATACTTCATATGAGAACGGTTTAGCAATTCTTCAAGAATATCCTTTGTCTTGATGATCACATAAACTGTATGTTTTCTTTCTTCAAGTTCTCGAATGACATACTTATAAAAATGAAAATGTGCAGGATGACCCAAGTATATCAAAACCTTCATTCAACCTCCAGAAGAATTCGTTCAAATTTATTCACTTTATATAAACTATCAGCTATAGATAAGTAATTAAAACAATATCTACTGTCAATAGGTAAATGGTTATCTTTACTTTTTTGTCTTTTGAGATATTACTTGCTTATAGATACTTATGAATTCCTGATTCATTTGCTCAAGACTAAATTCACTTTCCACCTTCTTCTTACCCTTCATACCCATTTCCTTAATTTGATTTGGATTATCTAACAGGAATTCAATTTTATCGGCAATGAATTGAGGTGATTTTTGAGGAGCTAGAAAACCTGTCTCTTGATCAGAGATGATTTCATTAGTTCCTCCTCCATTCGTAGCAATAACAGGTTTCCCTAAAGCCATAAATTCAAGTATAGCATTAGAAATTCCTTCTGTATAGGTCGATAAAACACCAATATCGCATATATTCATGATTTCTTCAACTTGGGTTTGTTTACCCAGGAATTTGATAAATGGATGATTCACATCTTGAATTGAAGCATGTAAATGCGGTAATTCAGGTCCATCTCCCACAGCCAGAAAGGTAACATCCTGCCTTTTCTTTAATATCATCTCAGCAGCAAGAAAATAGCTTTTATAGTCTTTACTTGCTCCCATTGATGCAACCATTCCTACAACAAAAGGTGTTTGTATTTCAAACTTTTTTCTAATGCTATCTATACCTTTAAGATTAGATGTCCTGGTGAAATCAAAGCCATTATGAATACAAAGGCTTTTATGAACCGGTGGATGATAATCCCTTAATCCTGCTTTGGAATTAGCAACAATCAGATCAACAAAAGGAAAAGTGATATTATTCCCAAACCAGTTTTTACTAAATGGTTTGATATATCCGGGAGAATTAACAATCTGGTTGGTTATCAATTTGATGCCAAGCAGCTTTACGGTTGGAAGAGCATAATAAGTACACATCGGACTCCAACTGTGAACAATATCAGGTTTTACGGATCTGCACAGCTTATAAAAACGCCAAAGAGGACTAGGGTCTTTCTTAATTTTATATGTCATAAAGTGAATCGGAATTCCTAACTGATAAATTAAGGGGTATTCAATATCTCGGCTCATCACTACAATTTCACAAGCTATACCTTGTTGAGCAAGAGTTTTTAACAATTCCACAATCCTACGTTCTTTACCACCAGCACGCAGAATATCAGTAAAGAAAAGTATTCGCATAATACTTAATCTACCTTTGAATTGTCTTTGTTAAGGTTTAGCTTGAATATGTGCATAATGTCCTGTAGGTTTTAGTTCAGGGTTTTTTAAATTCGGCATACCTAGAGCATGAGCAAGTTCCATATACTGAGTACAATAATTTCCATCATGCCATTTTAAGTCCCTGTCCCAATAACCTTGAGACCATTCAGGATAGTCACCATAACAATAACTTATCTCCACTAGACAAGGTTCTTTTTGCTCATCATAGATAAAATCAAAAGCCATTACCTGGTAATTATTTCGAATCGATATTTCTAAGGCTATCTTTAAAAAACGCTGATCTATTTGTTCCCTGTCGCTACTCCAGTTATCACTTCCTGAGGCACGGAAATCATTTTTTCTGACAAATCGGCGAAAAGCATAAACCTTATCACCTACAGTCGTGACACGTGTATCCCATTGATTATTGGGATAGAATTTCTGAAAATAAACGTAATTCTTGTGGATACGCCAAAATTGCTTGGTAGCTTGACCTGTTAAACTGCGCAGTAAAGTACTGCCAAAACGACGGATTTCCTTTTTTAGCTTAAAATGGCTAAAACGTGTTGTACCTGGAAGTGGTATTCTTCCAGTTAAAACACCTTTTCCAAATAGTCTATGCGTAATAAATTCTGCCTGCTCTTTATTTTTGAGAAGTACAACTGAGCTTGACCCAGCTCCACCCTTTAATTTGAATACGAGTGGAAATTGAGCTTTCTGCAGCCAATTGATGGCTTCTTTCTCATCCCAAAACACCCAGGATTCAGCGACAGGATAACCTTGGGATTTGAGTAACAGAAACTGCCTGATCTTATCGTCATAATGCCAGCAAGTGGATTGATTCGGGAGACATGTGATGCCATAATTATTCTCAATAATTGGTAATATCGTTTCTGCGCATTCCTTAAAGTCATCTGTATGTCCATAATGATAAATAAACAAATCCAATTTAGGGACAATATCCCAAAAATCTGCTTGACTAGCATCTAATCGAATATGTTTAATATCATTAAAATCTAGTACCTTTTCGAATTTTTCCAAATACTCAGAGAATTTACCATATGGATCTTTATGAATTCCAACTAACATTCTGCCTCAATAATTCAGTATTTTTGCCTGATTTCATGAAAAAGTCATTTATATCATAAAATTTGGAATTAATTGAATCAGTCAAGTAATTTTGGAATTTTGGATTTCTATAATGACCCGCATCTAATATTTGTATTAACTTTTATAACTCTCTCACATATGAGCACTACGGTACCAATACGGTAGCATTACGGTAGCATTACGGTAAAAAACCGTAATGCTACCGTAATGGTATAGCAATCCAACCATATTTCTTTCATGGTGACAGAGTGAAGAAGCAATGGAAATGAGCTGAGACTTTTGGTGTGACTTTTGGAGTTCAGTTTCCCAAGCTAATTATCATGGTATACCTGGCTAAAAGGGCAAATGGACTTTACAAGAAAGCTAGGAGCAGGTTCATTGAGTGATTTCGACGAAGAAGAAATTGTATCGAAATGACCCAATGTGACACTATAAGGTTGTGCAATGTCGTCTCCTCGATACAAATAGATAAATCTGTTCACTCGGAGAACTCAGCTTTCATCCTCGGTAGCGAAAATCCTTTTCAGGGAAGTTCAGATGCGTCCTTTCATTACCGGTAGCGAAAACCTGTTTTCAATTAAGTCCAAATCGTAGAGAAGCTAGTTACTATTTTCTTTTTGCAGATTTCAACTCTATTAAGAATTGTGATAGTTTACCGAAAGTCTGTTCCAGGGAAAAATTTGCTATGGCATGTTCTCTACAGGCTTGAGACATCTTATCTCGTAAAGATGGGTCAGATACAATTAGCAAAGCTTTGTCTGCAATCTCTTGATCTGACTCACCAAGATAACCTTGTTTACCATCTACAAAATCAACACTCTGCAAGGCGTTTTCAGTTCCGACAATAGGAACACCCAATGACATAACTTCAACGATTCTTCCCCGAAACCCGGAACCAGTTTCCAAAGGAAGTAACAGAACCTGCCCTAGCGTAATATAAGGCATGATATCATCAACGTGTCCTGTTACAATAATATTATTCAGATTATATTTACTGAGGATATCTTGAGGAGGATTATTACCGACAACATAGAGTTTTAAATCGGGAATGCTCTTTCTCATTCTTGGTAAAATACCTGATAAAATCCTTTCGAGAGCTAATCGATTAAATTCATTGGCTAAGGCACCATAAAATAAAATACAATTTGGAGAAGCCTGTACATCTTGATAATGAAGAAAGCGGGATAAATCCTGACCGTTGATCGTTACATTGACTTGGACGTTTCGATCCCACTCATGAATCATCACTTCCTGTTTAGCTGAATTAACAACGATCAGATCGGATTGCAGAAAATATTGTCTTTGTAGTTTCAGACTATGATTGAGTTCAGCTTTGAAACCAATTCTTTTTAGTAATGGAATGATACATTTATCCTGATGTTCAATGACTTCTTCCACAACATAGTGAGTATCAATGATTTTAAGGGTCTTTTGTGGCAGTTGTTTAAAGATTATCCCAACAAACCAGTAATGAATCAAAACAGCATCGACTTTGTTCTCTGATGCTAAATTCAATATTTGAGTTTGAATGGACTTTGAGCTGATGGCAATCTCTTCCATACTCAGTACTGAAAAAGTGTAAATGAATTTTCTATAGAGTAAATACAAGGCACGGAATAATTTCGACTTACCATAGTTCAAGCTTTTGATGGGTTGATAAGTAATCCCAGTTCCTGCCAAATTCTCCTGGCTAAGTTTCATTTGCTCCGGTTTTGAAACAAAATCAGTAAAGATAATCTCATGCTCTCTTGCAAAAGCATTGATCTGGTTGACTACCCGCACTTGGCTCATACCCTGTATGGGATAGAGCTGACCGGGAAAAACGACCAATATCTTCATTTACCAGCAAATACCAATATAATTATCTGCTGAAGTTTTTTTAATAGTTCGAGTTAAGTCGATAAATGTTTTATCCGGGAATAGGGTCAGATACTTCCCAAAATCTGTGGATTTACGATTGAAAACAACAGTATCAGCCCAACTTACCACTTCTTTTATGGTTTGACATAGCATTTCTTGTAAGTCTGGAAGATTTTGCTCTATGAATTCTTTATTGGCTCCCGTTGACAATGCTTCATGAACATAATCATCATAAAATCTGATTTCATATCCTTTTTTAATCAATGTATGCAGAACACTGATCATGGGACTATAACGCAAATCATCAGTTCCTTGCTTAAAGGCGACGCCTAATATTCCAATCTTTTTATGACCGGTTTGTTCTATCATTTCTGTTACCAGGGTAATTTGATATTGATTGCTATTTTCTATAGAATCCAGAACTGGTGATTGAAGATTTTTGTCATGCGCCATTGTTTTTAAAGCTTTCAGGTCTTTGGGAAGACAAGAGCCACCATATGCAAATCCGGGTTTAAAATAGTATGATGATATATTCAGTTGCTTATCTTGACAGAATAAATCCATCACTACATGAGAATCAATATTCTGTTGTTTACAGATATTCCCTACTTCATTAGCGAAAGTTACTTTCAGGGCATGATAGCTATTATTCACATATTTGATAATTTCAGCAGGCAGTATCTCAGTTCTGATAAATTTACCATTTACTTTCTTATACAGTTCTTTCATAATTTCAGCAGCTTTGTCACTATCTGTCCCTATGAGTGTAAAAGGCGGATGGAAATAATCATATACAGCTTTACCTTCCCGAAGAAATTCAGGATTTGAAACAACATCAAAATCAGTTCCTCTTTGTTTTCCGGATATTTCTGTTATGATCTTCCCCACAGTTTCATTTGTTTTCGGTAATACCGTACTACGAATAGCTATGACGTGATATTGATTTTTATCCTTCAAGACCTCACCAATCTGTTTTGCTGTTTGATATATATAATCTAGATTCAAGCTGCCATGTTCTGTGGATGGTGTTCCGACACAAATAATTGAAACATCGCTGTTCAAAACAGCATCATAATACTCCGTGGAAGCAGAAATCATCTGTTTATCAAATTGCTCTTTTACGATCCGGTCAATATCTTTTTCCACAATCGTTGCTTTTCCACTATTGATCAAATCGACTCTTGACTTTTGAACATCAATTCCTATTATTCTAAAACCATTCTGGGCTAAACAGCCGAGACTAACACAACCAACATATCCTAAACCAAAAATAGAAATAGTCTTAGTCATACATACTCCATTTATTCATTATTTACTTTTGTATATTTTTCCAAATTTTCTATTTATTCTCAAAAAAGGTGACTCTTCTTTCTAGAATGACTCTACTCAATGTAAAGGGAATATCTGGAAAGCTAGCATTCAATACCTATGTTAAGAAAGAATTAACCCCATCCGAATCATCTATTTATCTTTGAGAAATTTAAAATGCAGTTGATTTTATTTAATACTCAACTGTAAAGGAAAAAAAAAGTGAAGAAAAAAACCGTCAAGATAATTCATCTGACTACCTCGATAGATTCCTTACGCTGTTGTTTGTTCCGCTTACATCATGGCAATTTTACTCAGGAGGAATTTGTTCATCTGTTTTTTCCGCCGAGTAACCCTTTGGAACAATTTCAGAAACTACATAATTCTTCATTTTACGGGGACTCAATAAACTGAGAATTAACAGAATGTCGTCTTTTTTAAAAATGTGAGTTACCCATAGAATTCCATATACTGCCCCAAAATACAAGAAAGGAAAAATAAAACGGATGTAATGTCCGGATTGTCCAAAAGCCATTTGGGGGGTAACTTCGGGGTTGAGAATCATATATCTGAAATAATACATGGGATTCCCTAATATGAAACGGTAGATAAAGAACATGATCACTGATATTGAAATAATTAGAGTAGAGACAGGTAAATTTGTAAACAAATTCAGACTGGGTATTTTCTTTTTTGCATAATACCGATTCCAAACAGCAGTCATAATATACGTGGCTAAAAGTGCTATTGCTGCTCCATGAACAGCCATATTCAACATGGAAGGATGAATAAAGAAAACTAATATCGCTACAAAAAAAACAACCGTGATGATATTCCAGACAGCATCCAGGACAAAGAAGCCCATACCTGTCAGGATATTTCCATAGGGCATTGATTGCATATCTATATATAAACCCAATGTGATTAAGCTCAGTGGAATTACAGAAGGTAAGTACTTCGTACCTAATAACCAATATACAATCGTATCGGAATAAATAATGATGAACATCACTGCTGGTAAAACAATAAAATCAGAGAATCTTTCAAAAATAGTAATCTTGGCTTTGATAAACTCCCAATCTTGGAGAGCAGCAGCTTTAGAGAATAAAGGGAAAAAAAGCATACCAATACTAGCACCAATAATCGATATAAATCCCCCTAATCGAAAACTAGCACCATAGTAACCTACCTGCTCGGAATTAGTATAAAACTGGAGTAATACTTTATCCAGGTTAAAAATCATGGAGGAAGCAAAACCAAGTATCACAACAGGAATTGCGATCTTAAAATATGCTTTAGCAAGTTCCTTATCATAACGACCTCTTGGATACCCTTTGAATAAGTATGTAATCCAAACGGCGAGTAACATGATAGATGCTAAATTCACTATTGCTAGCGATTTTGCTCTAAGTCCAATTAAAACAAGGATGATACGGGCAATCTGCGATAAAATGTTACGAACAAGCTCAGGGATATCCTGTTTCGCTTGTTCTACACGCGCCGCAAAAGTAGTTTTAGCTACTCCTATTAAAGCTTGAATACTGTTTGTTAATGTAAAAACAATGATCACAAAGATATGGTCAGAAGATTCAAAATTCGTATGTAGTATGAATTTCTGAAACGCAAAAAATCCCATTGTAACAAGGATAAATAAGATTGTAGTTAAATAATTCAAGTTTCGATAAGTTGTGACGCAATCTCCGAGATTCCTTCCTTCCGAGATCATCTTCATATGAGCACTACCCAAACCGAAAGTCGAAATAAAAGAAAACATGTTTACATAAGATAAACCGAATGCAATAGTTCCTAATACTGATGGTCCGGCAACTCTTGCCACAATAATACTTGCTACCATTTGCACAAATTGACCAACGATCTGAGTCGAGTAGCTCAGAACAAATTTCTGTTTTAACACTTTTTTATTTTATCCTTTCCGTTGTAGGGAGCATCTGCCTATTTTGCATATAGTTATAAGATAGGTTAAGTTATGAAATTTCTATCATTATACTCTATTTACCAGGAGTTAGATACTTCTGTAACTTGGCTATAATCTTGAAACTTAGTTTTGAAGTCACCATATGATAGAATGGAACAACATGATTCGTTATCTCTAACTTATAGAAAGCGAGCTGAGGAAGATTTTCTTCATCAATTACACATAAATCAATGTAGGAGAATCCATTTTGCTTAGCCCAAGCTATGCTCTCCCAATCGATGGCTTCAGAGAGACCAATGGATGGTGCATTATATCGAACTGCTCCAGCCCAAAGATGCATATAAAACTTGTTTCCAATAACGATATTACCAGCAAGAACTTCACCATCCCTTTCGGCAACAATAATGCATGCTTGATTTTTGGGAGCATAATAATCTATTACTTTACGATAATAATCATCCGGTTTATCCGGTCTATTGATTTTTTGATAGAGATCTTTGATGCAAGGTAAGAGTATTTCTAATCCTTCAGCCCCATACCTCTTCATGACAACGCCTTCTTTTTGAGATTTCCTGACTCGTTTTCGTCGTGATGGTTTCAGTGAGTTATTCCAAATGTCTTCTTCTGTTTGAGAAAGGTCTATAATCGGTGTTGACAAGCGTTTTACGGGAAGTTTTGTTTGTTGAAATGAATCAGTTGGAAATTGAATGGAAGAAAAATAAATCCCCGATTCATTTATACCGTACTTCATGCCTTGTATCAATTCGTCATGAGTAACCATAGAAGAATTAAAAATCCATCCTCCAAAGGGAACACTTAAATGTGTTGGACTTGAATAAGAATACTTTAAAAAACCTCGCTTTTCCGTATGCATGGGGCAAAATCCAATCATCGTACCAGTTGAGGATAGAGCAATCCAGTAAGACAGTTCTGTATTAAAAGTTTCCTGAACGATCTGGTTAAATTTGGTTTCATGAAAGATTAATCCACCGAACTCGACATTTATTTTTTCGATTTTCTGGATTTCATCTTGAGATAGATCAGTATATTGTTTTCGAATCATTTTTATCATATAAAATGCCTCCATGTTAATTGATGGTTCCTAACTCCCCAGTATAAACCAGAGATTAGACCTCGACATTGATTTATTGCAATATCCAGTTTGAATGAAAATATGTTTTTTAATATATTTTTTACAAGTCTGGGAAAATACTCATGGAAATATCGTTTAAAAAACTCTGGAGTCTGATGCATCATGATCACAAGCATCCGGTTTCTAGCATCATAATATGCCTTTATACCTGAATTTTTTCCAATTGTCATACTGGCTTTGTGCCATAATTTCGCATAAGGAGTATAGTATATTTTGAAACCATTTTTTTTTGCTCTGGCTTGCCATTCAAAATCTTCTGCCTGAAGGAAAAAATTAAGATCATATCCACCAGTAATTTCGTACATCTCCCTTTTAACTAACCAGAAGATATCATCACAAAAAGCCCTTTCAGCGATTTGATCATATTGACCCAGATCAATTTCGTTACTACCCATGGAACTTCCGCTCCAATATACAGGATGTATTTCCCTTCCCACAGTTTGAAGAACTGTTGGTTTATCAAAATGATAAACTTTTCCAATCACGAAACCAATACATGTTTCCGTGATAGCAACTCTCACGAGTTCAGAAATGATATGTTCATCTACCTTTACATCATTATTGGTAATCAGGGAAAAGTCCGCTTTTTGCTCTTCAAAAGCATATTTCATACCGATATTGAAACCACCGGAATACCCCAGATTAATTTCAGAACGAATAATTTTGACACTAGGAAAATTAGCCTTTAGATAATCCACTGATCCATCTGACGATCCATTATCAATGACAACTACTTCAAAGTTGTCGTAATCATTTGCTAAATATGAGGAGACAGCATCTTCTAAAAGATTTTTACCATTATAATTTAACATCAGAACAATGATGCGAGGATTTGACAAGATATTCTCCGCTACAACTTGATAGAGATTCTTAAAACATCGGGTTTGTAATCAATTTCTCTATCATGTGATTCTTTCCAAAAACGGGTGAAAATAGTTTTCCATATTTTAAGCATTATATATTTTCTTGAGCATGAGTTGCATCATATTTCATCGCTTCTTTGAAAATTATTTCTGCTAATCCGAGAAAAGCAGCAATGAAAGCTAAATTCTGGGTGCCAGAACTAAAGAAATCTAGAGTTGTTGCATAACCAATAGAAAGACCAATCATAGCAAACATGAAAACATTAACAGCCACTCTGAATGGATTATTTCTTGTTATCATTCGAATCAAGTTTCGGCACGTACTGATGAATTTAATGATCAGATAAAGATAAACAAATAAACCTAGTAAACCCATGATAACGAGAGTATTCAAAAAGCCAAGGTCATCATCTAATGCTCGTGTTGTTCTTGAGAATCCATAACCTACAATTGGACTTTTCGAAATTATTTCAATAATACTTTTTGCAGCATTTAATCTAGCAACTGCAGTTTCTACCTCCCCTCTTGTACTTGAACTAACAACTTTAGTTAGCCCTGAAAAACGTAGTAATACATCTTGGAAATAAGCAAAACCAAAACCACCAATTAAAATAAATACTGAGAGCAATAGAACTATCGTAATTATTACGATTTTACTTATATTCAACACGTTTTGCATATTTTTAGTATAGGGAATAAATGGTAAAAAGTTAATAATTACGTAAGCTCGAGTTGCAGCAATGAAAGTAATCATGGTAATTGCAGCAATTGAAAGTATTAAAAAATTGCGCATTTTTTTATCTAATGTTAAACCTATTAAAGCAAGAGAAGAATACAATAAGAGTAGAGGATTTACTCCATCCCAGACAACTCCCCTGGCAAAATCAGTCCGATATTCACCGGTGTATTTTGAGAATGTTCCTATTCTTGAACTAACTCCCGGTCCCTTATTGAAAAGTACTTCATTTAAAGTTTTGCTCATAATGACTGTAGTCAATTGATTTCCGAGCACTAAGATTGTAGAAAAAAACAGGACTTTAAAAATAAAGTTAAAATCTGAAATATCCTTAAATGCAATAAGCACATAGAAATAGCATATATAATACGAAAAAGAACGGAACAAATTGATCGCTAGTTTTTTGTCGATACCGGAATTAACAGCGTTTATCATTACCGTAATAAAGAGTACTAAATAGATCATCATGAAAACACTGCCGAACATTGATTTTCTGATTATTTGATGTAATTTTAGGACTTTTATCCACATTCCTAAAGCAAGCATATCTAACAAACTTAGCGAATTACCAGCCATTGATAGAAGTGGCATTTTATCAAAATCTAACATACCATTCATGCGTGTAACAACGATCAGAAAAAGAAATAGAAGAATAAGCGGGTATTTGGAGTTGTAACAGTATAATGCAACCGCAACATTAATGAATAATCCGATGATAGGTGGAGTATAGTAAAAACTAATATATACTAACGTAACAAGAAGAAAAAAAATAGCATCACATTCAGTGAATTTTAAGACTAATTTTGAATATAGAGAAGCCCCAGTTTTTTCTATTAATTGACTCAACGTTCAACTCCGGCTGAACTTATTGAAGAAACCCTGGGTTGATTAACAATTACATAATCTGTAAGATCATAAAATGGGTAATTGGTTGCAATATCATTTTTATCAAAAATCTTTCCAGGTATCAATTCTGTGTTGTTTACACCCCAGTAATTATTTGTGGTAGTTAACTTTCCTGATCCTAAAGTCCAATATTCAACTCCATAAAGGGGACAAATTAAGTTATTATTGGACATTGGAGTGTACACATAAGCTCCACCCATATGTACTCCAATATTTGATTCAATGTGATTGAAAGAAATATCAAACCGATTTTCTTGGTATATATAAATTCCAAAAGCAGAACCAATTATTGTATTATGGCTTACATCAGGATGAGAGTTGAATTCAATTCGAATCGCTTTATCGCTGTTATAGATAAAATAATTGTTTTTAATTATTCCGGTATCAATCATTTTGACATAGAGTCCGACTTTATTGTTGAGAAAAATGTTTTTCAGAAAAGATACTTTGCTGACAGAAGACATTTCTAAAGCACTTTGTGCACTTGAAGTATTTTGAAAAATACAATTCTCTATGGATTCATTATCTAGTTGATTTGCACTAAAAGAAGAAATAGTAGAACGAAAAATCGTGTTTTTCAGGCTGCAAGGAACCTTACTAGTTAATCCGTAATCTCCGTATGTAAAGATACATCCTTCAAGCAAGTTATTAACTACAGATGCACCTATTTCAAATGTCATCTGATAATAATTTTGAACTACTCGATTTGGCTCTTTTGCACTACTGTTTACGATCAAACTATCATTGGATGTAATATGGATCATATTATTCAGAGTACCTTGGAAAGAAATAAGCCCATAAAAGCGTAAAGATCCTGCAGGGGTGATTCTAAGATAAGCTCCTGGTTGAACAGTTACTGATGAACTTGGATCAAAATTCACATCTCCACTGAAAATGTAATGATGATCAGATAATAAAGTATGACTTCCAGTAACCAATCCAGTATAAGTGATTTCTTGATAAAGAGTTATGATAGCAGTTTCAGAAGCGGTGTTCAAATCATTTTCGCCTGATGAAAGTTCAATATTAGTTAAGACTTTGAATCCATAACCACTTTTGCTAATGACAACATTATATGTTCCTTCCTTCAATCCTGAAAAGGAAAAAGTTCCATCCGCATTTGTTGATGCTGATTTAATAGGAGTTTTTTCCCTAAAATCAAATTCCGTTTGCTGATTTACTTGAACTCCAAGTGCTGGATACTCTTGGTTTATTCGAACAAGGGTTGTGTCAAGTGTAGCTAGATGATAAATAGCAACGGTAGCTCCAGAGTAATCAGTTAAACCTTCAATACTGATTCTACCCGTTAAATTGCTTTTGGGAGATGTAGGAGAAGAACAACCACTTATCATTATTAATACACTGCAAAGAATGAGGCTAATCAAGGTGCACTTATGATAAAATGCTTTTATTGTAACATCATTCAGTTTCATATACTGCTCCTTAATTTATTCATTTGAATTTTCATATACCTAATACAAATAATCAAGCGAAATTAGCAAGAAAAAAAACATGATGCCAACTATTCTAGAAAAAAAATGTACAGAATTATTGGTTGAAATGAGATGAAGAATTTCTGAATTCAGCTTGTCCATGTGAAATCACTTGCGTATGATGAATAATATGGATTTCGTTTGGGTTTATCAACATTAGACTGTCTTATTGAACAACAAATCATGAGTCAATAATTTGGGATGTCAATTACTTGTTATTTATTTTGATTCATCCAATAATACATATTTACCCATTTCCATATTTCCTTGGCTGCATGAGTCTTTCGTAATAGATGTTTCTTATAAAGAGACTGCGCTTTTGTTAAATCAATATATTCACTCAACACAGGTAATGAAAGGATTTCTGTAATTCTTGTTTTCCAAATCGGTGTTCTAAACCATTCATCCTGCGGAGTTCCAAAGCCTATCTTGTCTTGTCTAAGCCTGATTTCTTCCGGTAAAATACCTTTCATAGCTTGACGTAAGATATGCTTTGTCATACCGTTTTTGATAATCATCTCAGATTTTGTAGCTAACGTACGTTCTACTAATCGATAGTCTAAGAATGGTACTCTGGCTTCCAAAGAAAAGTGCATCGAATTTCTATCTTCCCACTTGAGTAAGTGCTCAAGTTTAAATTCGAAATGATTGAGAAGGGCTTCTTGCAGTGACTTTGACGAATACAAGTTATCTGATACCTGATTTGTTGCAAGGTATTGAGATACAAAATCAGGATTTAGATATCCAAATTCAGAAACTCTTAGTTTGGTTCTTGATGAAGATGGAAGTAGAAAATAAATCATAGATTTAATCCCAAATACTGACTTATGTTGATTCAGATACAGTATCATCTCTTTACCTAATTTTGCTAGATCAGCTCTTTGCAGTAATTCTTTGAAATAGAAACCAAAAAAGTAATGATATCCTGCTAGCTGTTCATCTGCACCTTGTCCATCTAAAGTTACAACGACATGCTCCTTTGCTAACTGCATGACCTTGTACTGGGCATATGGACTTGTAGAAGCTACCGGTTCTCCTATTGCATTGATAAAATCTTCAGTTTCATCAAATAGACTTTGAGCCGTAGGCGTAGTATAGTGCATATTTGTTAATTGATGTTTGTAAAGGTTGATAAATTTTGATTCATCACCCTTTTCTCCTTGGGAATAGACTGCAGAAAAAGTATGAATATCATTTTTTCCAAATTTACTTATCAGAGTTGACACGATACTTGAAGAATCCAATCCACCGCTTAGGCATATTCCTACTGGGACATCACTTCTTAGTCGTAGATTGATTGAAGATGTAAAAACATCAAGATATTCTTCAGGGTTCATAAAAGGTTTTGTAATACTCATCTTCAAATTGTACCATTGCTTCAGGACTAATCCGTCACAATCGAGGTAAAACTTATACCCATGAGGGATTTTACGGATCTGTTGGTAAAATGTATTCTCTGTCTGATCAGTACGGTTGAAAACCAGATAATCAAGCATGGTTTGTTTATTTATAGATAATTCACTTTTATCCAGCCCAACAATCGCATTGATATCAGAAGCATAAACGAAACTTTGTTTATTATATAAATAATAAAATGGCTTTACTCCAAATCTATCTCTTGCACCAAAAAGCTTGTTCTCAATCTTGTCGTAAATTACAAAAGCCCACATTCCATTAAAGCGATCAAGGCATGCATCTCCCCATTGTAAATAACTCTTCAGTAGAACTTCTGTGTCAGTATTTGTCTTGAAAACATGTCCCAAGGATTTGAGGTCTTCACGCAATTCGATATAGTTGTATAACTCTCCGTTAAAAGTAAGAATATACCTGCTATCTTCCGAAATCATTGGTTGATGTCCTGCCTGGCTTAGATCAATAATACTAAGTCTGACAAATCCCAAGCCAACGTTCTTGTTAATATATAGCCCTTCATCATCTGGACCTCGATGCTTCATAGCATGCATCATGAATCTAATTTTCTCCTCCGCAACCGGTTTATTCTCCAGATTGTATATTCCGCATATGCCACACATATTATACCGTTCCTCTTTTTAGTACAGATTTGTAGAGTGTTATGATTTTTTTTGCTACTGATTCTGAATCAAGTCCAAGCTGGATTAGTCTTTCACGTCCATGAGTTCTTGTACCATATTGTAATGCAAGATCAATCTTACGTGCAAATTCTACAGGATCATGGGATGAAATGAAATAACCCTCTTCATTACCAACCAACCAACTGACATCACCAACATTTGTAGAAACTACAGGGCAATTACAAGCCATAGCTTCTTTGATAATTTGGGGAGAGCCTTCTGAAAAGGATGTCATGATAACTAAATCAACAAGGTTCAGCAACAAATTAACTTCAGAACGATTCAGTCCTTTTAACTCTATCAGGTTTATATCATAGTTTTCCTTAAGCAAATTGACTGCCTGGAAAGCAAGGGGAGCATTTTTTACAGGTATCTGAAAATCCGAACAAAAAAGAATATTCACTTTTCCAGATACAATCAAAGGATTATCTGGTAACACATAATTCGTCATGGGACAGAAAGTATCAATATCAATACCGCATGGTATCACTGTCGTTTTTTGCTTAGGTACTAATGCTGCCATTTTGTCACTGACAACAATACTTATCGCTAATTTAGGTATGACAACTTTATCCGCAACAAATCGAAAAGAAGGGCGATTTAAATCACACCCGTGAAAAGTACCGATTTTGATAATCTTGGATTGAAACAGGCAAACGAGGATGGACCAGATAAAATGACCATGTAAAATATCATAATCATGACGTTTCAAGTATTTTCTCAAACGAAAGATATTTTTTAAGTATCCACGGATTCCTTTACCATTGATCAGAAAGTTATCCACATGAATCCCTTGTTTTCTTAAAGCATCTCCCTGTTCTTTGACAAAGGGGGATATGCCATATGAAGAATTTCCACTACTTACTAATAGCACCTTTAACATTTTTTTCTTATCTGAGTTCTCAACCTTATTGCGCAGAATATCCACCATCGATAACCAAATTAGAGCCTGTAATCCAACGTGACCGATTGGAAAGAAAAAAAACTGCTGCATCGGCAATATCTTCAGGAAGACCTAGACCAAGAGGATGTCGACTAATGATATCATCTACAGACTCTTTGGATAGATTCGAAAAAAGATTCTGTACCAATTCTGTTTGTACAATTGCTGGTGAAATGCAGTTTACCCGAATTCTTTTTGTAGCGTATTCCAAAGCAAGTGCTTTTACACCGGATATTAAAGCTCCCTTGCTGCTGCAATAGGCAACTTTTCCCGGTTCTCCTAATAAGCCCATGACAGAAGATATAAAAACGAGACTTACCCCATCTGGCTGCATGTTTTTCTTTTTAATTATCTGTTTTGAAAGTTCAAAACCTGCTACAACATTAAGCGAATAAATTTTTTCATAATCAATTGGATCCGTCATTGGAAAAGGCTTAGTCATTTCTGTTCCGGCTGAATGGATAAAACCAGAAATTCTCCCTACTTCTTTTACAGCATTTTCAATTATTTCTGGAATCAATTCGTAATTCGTAATATCAACTGAGTAGTTTCGATTGTTTATACCTTTTAACAACTGCATAGTATCGTTTAATCTCTTCTGATCTCTTCCGAGAAGGATTAAATTAGCTCCGAGATTACTGCAACTGATAGCACATGCTCTTCCAATTCCAGATGAAGCACCAGAAATTACGATGGTTTGGGATGATAAGTCGATAAATTTCATAGCTGCTTAACCCTTGAATGCATATTCTTATAGAAATCCATAAAATTCCTTTATTTTCGATAATTATTATAAAATTGCATCTATATAATTTATTCGGAATATGTCCAGATATTTCATTTTTTGAACTATTTCAAGACTACTGTATTCGTTTCTGCTTATCCTCTTAGATCAAGTAGGATGAATTCCAACTCTTAAGCAAAATAGTTCTTGTTATTTCTCTCTATTTGTGATTTCTAATCTCGTAAATAGCAGGTGTCTTCATTTATAATGTAGGGATAATCTAGGGATAATCTAGACTTTGTTATGTTATCTTTAGTTTATTGTCCTTTTGTAATTTTGTAATCCGAACTTTTTGATTTATGAGGTATCAAAGGATAAATCGATCATATCTGTGAGAGAAAATATCCAAAAAAGATGAAAATCATTGACATCAATTTAAGATAGCAACAATTCGTCTTTAAAAACACATAGAAGTGTTGAATTGGAGATAGAGCTATGCCAGGATGTAAAATATCAATGATTGAGACATATTTTCCCAAAAAAACTGTCACGAATGAAGATTTGTCACAAGAGTTTCCCGATTGGTCACCTCAGAAAATTGAAAAAAAAATTGGTATCGCAGAAAGACATGTCACTATTGAAAACGAAACTGCTGTGGATCTTGCTCGAGAAGCCTGTCAAAAGTTATTTCTGATAGAAGATAAATCAAAAATAGATTTCTTGCTTCTTTGCACTCAAAGTCCTGATTATCTGCTTCCTACTTCAGCATGCATTCTTCAGGATCAATTGGGACTTCCAACGACAATAGGTGCATTGGATTTTAATCTTGGCTGTTCAGGGTTTGTTTATGGTTTAGCTCTTGCCAAGGGCTTGATCAGCGCTAATATTGCAAAAAATGTTCTTCTCATAACATCAGAAACTTATTCAAAACACATACATCCTCAAGATAGAGGAAATCGAAGCATCTTCGGAGATGGGGCAGCAGCATGCATTGTATTTGATTCTGATGATAACGGGATTTTTGATTTTGAACTAGGTACTGATGGGAGAGGATGGGAAAATTTAATTATCCGCAATAAAGGAATGAGAAATTCTTCCATAAATAACTCAGAAGATTGGATTGATGAATCGGGATCAATTCGAAATGACAATAATCTGTATATGAATGGTCCAGAAATCTTCAATTTTACTATTGAAGCTGTTCCTAAATTAATTGAAGAAGTATTGAAAAAGAATAAAGTTGCACTTGCTGATGTGGATTATTTTATTTTCCATCAGGCAAATCAATACATGCTGAATTATCTCAGAGATATCATTGGAATACCTGAGAGTAAGTTTTATTTAAATATGATGAATACAGGTAACACTGTTTCAGCAACGATTCCTATTGCCTTGAAGGACGCATTGGAAAAGATGTTAATAAAAAAAGGTGATAGGGTACTTTTAGCTGGTTTCGGTGTTGGTTATTCGTATGGTTCAACCATAATTACAATATAGATTGAGGAGATAAAATGGTTATCAATCAGTTTCTTAATGATCTTAAAGATCTACTTGAATTGTCTGAAGATATCGATCTGAATACAGATCTCAAATCACTTGATGAATTTGACTCTATGGCTATTATGTCTTTAGTTGCATTCTTACATAAAAAATTTGGAAAGCAATTCAATGCAAGGCAACTGAATAATATTACTACTGTACAGTCTTTAGTTGACCTAATAGGAAATGATAGTTTTAATTAGATAAAAGAGAATATGCTAAAATGATTCGAGTTACCATAGGAAAAAATGGAAAATTGTTTGTGTGCGGATAAAAGGCTGAATTTATGTTTCTAAGTTGGCCATATTTCCCAATATTAATTTTTTCGGCAATTATTTACTGGGCACTTCCGAAACAAAGAAATCGAAATCTATTTCTGACAGCAGTGAGTTTAGCATTCATCTATTGGTTTGATAAAAATGCTGTTATTGTCGTCATCGGTTTAACTCTATTTACCTTTTTAATTGCTTGGTGGATCGAAAAAAGCCAAGGTGGAAAACTTGCACATACGATAGGTATTGTAGGTTTACTACTTGTTCTTGCCATATTTAAGTATTTGGGATTTTTATCGGGGACTTTAAACAGTCTATTTAGCTTTGTACATCAACTTCCAGTTTTTCAATTTGAGAAATTATTTCTTCCGTTGGGTATTTCATACATTACATTTAAATACATAAGTTATTTAACAGATATACAATGGGGGCTTTTCAAAAAAGGTAACTTTCTTGATTTACTTTGCTATGGAAGTTTGTTTACAATTTTCGCGGCAGGTCCTATTGAACGTTTTGATCGCATGAAACCTCAATTCGAATCTGATAAAATTGTCTTTAAATTGAATTACGTTGAAGTTGCTTTTGAAAGGATTATCTTTGGTCTTTTTCAGAAACAAATATTAGCTGATCGTTTGGCTGAGTATACATTGCAATTCTGGTATTATCCAACAACGTATACTCTAGTATCTCAGATAATAGTGCTATTTGGATATGCACTCCAAATGTATTTAGATTTTTCCGGTTATAGTAGTATAGCAATCGGTTCATCTAGATTGTTTGGATTGACAATTATGGAGAACTTCAATAATCCTTATTTGGCATCTAATATTAGTCAATTCTGGAGGCGATGGCACATTTCCTTGTCAGAGTGGATTCGTGATTATATATTCTTCCCTCTGTATCAATACAAATCATATAGTTTTTGGCTTTTCGTATGTGTTCCGATTATTGCAATGGCTTTATGTGGGCTTTGGCATGGAGCATCCTGGAATTATGTACTTTGGGGTATTTGGCATGGAGTAGGAATAGCTATTTATCATTATTGGAATAAGTACAAGAAGAAACATAAAAAGTTTGAATTAGCTCTAAATACTCCAATAATTTCCCGAACGGCTATTCTTGTTACATTTTTCTATGTTTCGTTGGGGGGGATTATTTTTCGTACAACAAATCTCGGTCATTTAACAAATTTATTTTTTCACCATGGCGAGCAAGAATTAAGTATTCGAGGCAAAGCACTTATATTAGTTTTGCTGCTATGCATATTCCTTGTACCCAATTATCATAAGATATTACAGAAAATCTCGATGAAAAGATATTACCCATATGTGAAATGGTTTGTGTTATTTGTTATCATTGAATCTATCTTCTTTTTATCACCAGCCACTTCTGCGCTTTTTATTTATGCAGGATTCTGATGAAAAAGCTCATTATTTACATTCTTTTCATCCCTTGCATTATCACCATGAATAATCTAGTTAATCTGACTATCAGTAATAACTTCGCTGAGGATGTATTTACGAATGAATATCCATATCAATGGGTGGAAAAATTACATGTAAAACCTAAGATAGTTCTTGTGGGTAGCTGTACAACTCAAACTGGCTATTCTGCAAAAGAGCTACAGAAATTATTAGGATTACGAGATGGAGAAGTGATTAATCTTGCCACCGCTCCTAGTAGTCCAGAAATTACGTACTTTATTGTGAAGAAGTATATTGATAAATTTGATGATAACGCATTAATATTGTATGGTTTTGACCCAGAAATTCTTAGTGAAGTTTATTATCATTATTTGAATATTTTATTATCGCACTGGTCATTAAGGGAAAGAATTAGTTATATCTCATCACATAACACTGATTTTCCAACAACTATGAATATTGTTAATGGGGGGAATGTTTTCATGAATATCGAGGACATTTTTGTTACTAACAGTAAGGATACCAAAGGGGATGATTATGGAAGTACTAAGTATTTAAGAGGATTAGATCCAACTATACCTGTCGAGCAATCTTTTTGTCTTTCTACATTTCATATTTCTCAGCGTTTTTTACAGAATTTCGCAAAACTAGATAATCTTGTATATCAAAAACACAGAAAAATGATCGTCTATTATCCAGCGTATTCAAATCGCTTTATGAAGCAATATATTGAATTAAATTATCATAACAATATTCAGACTCAATTACATAAAGTCATAAAGTATAGCCGGTTTGAAGACCAGTTAACAACACACCCAGATTCATGCTATCTTGATTTGATTCACATTTCACTAAAAGGAAAGAAAACAAATCTACCAAGAATCCTCAGGTTAATACAGAAATCAGGAAACTGATATTAATATGAAAAAGAGCATTCCAATTGAATTCATGATCCTAATAACAATCAAGATGAATCAGTGGTTAGCAGTGGCTCGGAAATTTAAGTTATGTTTTTAAGTTGGTTCTATTTTCCTTTTTTAGGGATAGTAGCTTTCATTTATTGGATGCTTCCTAAACAAAAAATACGGAATATTTTTCTATCATTCGTTAGTTTTGTATTCATTTATTGGTTTGATAAAAAATCCATTGTGGTCATTCTTGGTCTCACGATATTCACTTTTGCGATAGCTAGTTGGATTGAAAAAAGGAATGGAGGAAAACTTGCTCATACTATCGGAGTAATTGGATTAATTATCATACTTGCCATATTTAAATACTTGGGATTTTTATCGGGAATTCTAAATAGCTTAGTGAGCTTTGTGCATCAACTTCCGAGTTTTCAAATAGAAAAATTATTTCTTCCTCTAGGTATTTCATATATTATATTTAAGTATATTAGTTATATCACTGATATTTATTGGGGGACTTTAAAGAAAGGAAGTTTTGTTGATCTGTTATGCTACGGGAGTTTATTTACAATTTTAGAAGCTGGACCTATTGAACGTTTTGAAAGGATGCAGCCTCAACTAGAATCAAGTAAGATCATATTTGATGTTAAACATGTTGAAGTAGCAATAGAAAGGATTATCTTCGGACTTTTATTAAAACAAGTAATCGCAAACCGATTAGCTGAATACACGATCACATTCTGGCAAGATCCATCTAAATACTCCTTAGTAGCCCAGGTCACAGCACTATTTGGATATTCCCTTCAGATTTATTTCGATTTTGCCGGTTACAGTAGTATTGCTATCGGATCATCTAGATTACTCGGTTTGAAGATAATGGAGAATTTTGATAATCCGTATCTTTCATCTAATATCAGCCAATTTTGGCGTCGTTGGCACATTTCATTGTCCGATTGGATACGAGATTATATCTATTTCCCACTGTCCCAAAATCAATCCAATAGATTCTGGATTCTGATTTGTGTACCGATAATCTCAATGTCTTTGTGTGGATTGTGGCATGGTGCATCATGGAATTTTGTGATATGGGGAGCATGGCACGGTGTTGGGATTGTTATTTATCAAAATTGGAATAAGTATAAGAGACAGCACAAAAAATCAGTATTAGCTCTGAATACTCCTTTAATTTCTTTTGTTGCTATGATAATTACATTTATCTATGTTTCATTGGGATGGATGTTATTTCTCTCTACAGATATCTCCCATGTGACAGATATTCTGATCAAACATGGCGGGAAAGCATTAAGTATACGCTCTACAGTACTCATTTTAGTACTGTTGCTATGCATTTTTCTCGTACCCAATTATAATAACATATTGAAGAAATTATCAGAGAAAAGATACTACCAATTTTTGAAATGGCTTACTTTGTTTATTATCTTGGAATGCATTTTAAATTTATCATCAGCCAAGACGCTTTTTATTTATGCAGGTTTCTGATGAAAAAGTTAATTTTTTTAGTTATCTTCATACCCTGTACTATTATCCTGAATAATGTAATTAATCTGATGATTAGTAGTAACTTTGCTGACTATGTGTATACAAAAGAATTCCCCTATCAATGGGTTACTAAACTATCTGTAAGTCCCAAAATAATCTTGGTAGGTAGTTGTACGACGAGAAGAGCTTACTCGTCAAAAGCGCTACAGGAGGCATTAGGATTGCAGGATGGGGAAGTAATAAATCTTGCGACAACTCCAAATAATCCAGAGATCACATATTTTCTGGTGAACAAGTACATTAATAGCTTTGCTAGTAATGCTCTCATTTTGTATGGTATCGACCCCTTTATCCTTAGTGAGATTTATTATAAGAATTTTAACATTCTATTGTCTCAGTGGAGTTTGAAAGAACGATTCGATTATGTTGCTGCAAATAATAGTGATTTCCCCACTACAATGAATATCGTAGATGGAGGTAACGTTTTCATGAATATAAAGGAAATTGTCATGAATAACAACACTGATACAAAGCTAAATGATTTCGGCAGCACTATTCCAAGTAAGGTTGCAGAATCTGATCAACCTCCACTCAATCAATGGTTTTATCTTTCTACTTATAATATATCTCAGCGTTTTATGGAGAATGTCTCAAAACTCGATAAATTAGTATATCAAAAACACCGAAAAATGATTGTCTATTATCCCGTTTATCCGGATTGTTATATGAAGCAATATGAAAAGATCAATTGTCATAACAGCATTCAGGCTCAATTACATAAAGCTATTCAACTAAATCGTTTCGATGACCAATTATCAACTTATCCTGATTCCTGCTACGTTGATCTTGTACATATTTCTCAAAAAGCGAGAAATGATTTTTTAGCAAGTATAATTGATGTCATTAAGAGATCCGGATTCCAAGTTACAACAAAATAGCAATACTGCAACCGATAACTAGCCTTTTATACACAAAATGAATTGTGGTTCATTGAAGATGAATGTGAAGTTCAGTACTTTTCTTAGTCGGATTCAATAAATGAGAACAATATAACTCACTGTTTGAAGGTTTTGAATAGATCTAAACCTAGTACTTGATTGCCTAGAGTATTAAAATGTCCACCAGTGATAAAATAACGTCCATCATAACTAATAGAACCATCATATCCAAAATTAATTCCTGCTTTTCGGCAATCAACGTCAATTATTTTATTCCATTTATCGCTCATTATTGATAAGCACAAAAACCTATCACCATATTGTCTATGCATTTCATGAAGATTTGATAACAATATGAGATATGCCTCTTGATTAAATTCAAGAGATGAATAAGGACGATAATAGATTTTTTCTGCTTTTGTTGAACCTTTAACGATACCCGGTTTTCGGAAACTGACTCTTACCAGATTTACTAAAGATGATTTATTACAGATCAACTTCACAATATCGAATTTCCAGTCATGAGTTTCCTGATCAAAATTATCTGGTAATACGTATGATTCAGACTTAGCATTTAGCATATTTGTTACGGTTCCATCATTAATAATTAAGATAACATAATCAGGTTTAATTTTTTTTGACCAATGAATCAATCGGCACCATCCCTCAAATGGTATTTGTCCACCAAGACCGATATTGATAACTTGAAAATCTTTAGATATATGCTTACTTAATAATTCTTGGAATACCGATGTGGACATCTCCTTTGGAGCTGTGGCTCTTGCTTCAACATATGAGTTGCCCATAACATAAATGTACTTGGAATTATCGTTTATAACTACATCTGTTCCCTGAAGCCCAAGATTGTTTTTCCTATAGACATGATATCCACCTTCCAATGAATAATAACTCGCATGAGGTAAAAACTCGTTTTCGTAAAGAGGAGCATTGGGAGTTTTATCATTCGGATAGATATGATATGATTTTCCAAACCCTAAAGTCGGGAAGTGTGTTACTACTCTTACTAAAAATTCAACACATACAAATGAAATGGCGGTAATGATAATATATAGAAGTGCTATTTTGAGTTTCGAAGTCAACATACAAAACTTCCTAGTATATAAATATACATACATCTAATTACCTCAACCACCAAGTTCCAACGGTGACGAAAACAAAAGTAATAACAACACTCACATACTGAAACCATACTGCTTCAGCAGCTTTTGAGAGAGAACGATGTTGACGTTTGAATTGGCTCCATAATCTCCAGATAGCAATTCCTACTCCATGCCAGATACCCCATATTACAAAATGCCAAGCTGCACCATGCCACAGACCGCATATTCCCATTGCTATGATGGGTGTACATACAAACATCCAGAATTTGCTTGTGCTTTTTTGTGATAGAGGAACAAAAATATAATCTCTTATCCAATCAGACAAGGATATGTGCCAACGTCTCCAGAACTGACTGATATTCGGAGCAAAAAAAGGGTTATCGAAATTTTCCATGATTGTCAAACCATACAATTTGGATGAACCAATGGCAATATCGCTATAACCTGAAAAATCAAAATAGACTTGCAGGGAAAAACCAAACAAAGCTGCTATTTGAATTAAAGATGAATAATGTTCCGGTCCTCTGAAAACCGGATTGATAAGATATCCTAACCAATCTGCCAATACATATTTCTTGATTAAACCATAAACGATTCTTTCAAAACCTACACTGATAAAAGCGGTTTGAAATTGAATACGTCGACTTTCTAACTGTGGTTTTAGGCGAACGAATTGCTCAATTGGACCAGCAATAAAAATTGTATAAAGAGAACCATAGCAAAGAAAATCCAGAAATTTACCCTTTTGAATGATCTCCCATTTTATATCAGTTAAATAGCTAATATATTTGAAAACAATATAGGATATACCCAAAGGTAGAAACAGCTTATCTATTTGAAATATGGGTAGGATATGAATAAAACTCATCAAACTATTTATGATACCGCTTAGGAATCCAAGATACTTAAAAATAAGAAGAACAAGTATCAGACCGATAATACCCATTGTGTGGACGTAATGTTTACGGATTTTTTCCATCAAGATAGCTATCCCATAGGTATATAAGGTTAATCCGATGACTACCAATACCGCATTAGGATCAAGGTATCCGATAAAAATGAAGCTAATCAATGTTAAGAATGTATTACGCCACTTTTGATTGGGAATTAACCAATAAAGTAAAACTGTAATGATTACAAATGGGAAAAAGAGAACCTTACCCAACATAATAAGTTTCTCCAAGATCTATAATCTGGTTGATGCTATGATAATGATTAGAAATTTGCATAGAAAAACGGATTGCTTGTTGTTACAATTATATGGTTAAAAGCAATAGAAGCAATAGCCAAAATAAAGAGAAAGCTTAAAATGAAATACTTGAGTAATGAAGCCAATAGTGGCTTTGTCTCGCTTAACTTTGAAAATAATTTCATCTTCAACCTTCCCTTTTGTTAGCATATGGGATACAATTGCATATATCATAAAATGAATAGATTAATCCTCAAATTTATCCATCCCGATTAGATTCATTAAATCACCAATCGTACCAACTTCATTCAGTTTTTTTGCTATAATATTGATTCCAAATCTTTTACTGATAAAAGATACGAGTGACACAACCGATAAGGAATCATAACCTTCGATGCTTGCTAGTTTGGTATTAACAGTTATTTTGGGCGCGTCAGGATCTGAAGAATCAGCAAATTCATTTAACAACTCTTCGATAAATCGGTCTTTTTTCATGTCTTCTCCTTTAGTCAATTCTGAAAATTAATCTGTCTGAATTTTCTTTGCATTTTACTCATAAATGGTTGAATGCTTGAGGCAGCCAATACGATGAGGAAGCAATCAAGCACAATTCTATAACGCTCAAGGGTATAAGGGATAAATAGCACATGTATTATGGTATGCCAAATGAAGATACACAGCAGAAAAACAAATATCTGATTATCTTTTGTTTTCAGTTTTAACATTCCATAGAAAAAAAAAGGTATGAGCATACCATACATCAATCCAGAAACAAGATTGTGTTTTAGAGACCATTTACCATCCCAGAGATAACCATCTAATTTATACCCTTCGTGGAAATCTACTGGAGCCCATAACTCTAGAAACCGCGACCATAACTTCTCACCAGTTGAGAATTTATGGGGCAATAAACCTCTTCGAATGGCTGCCGCGAATTCAGGTCGAATTTCTCCATCAATCAGATGTGCAGTATAACCATTTCTAACGGAGTCAATTTGTGTTGGTGTTAATTCCCATGCCCAATCATTATTCGCATAATACTCCTGGTATGGGTATCCGAAAAGTTTGTCAGTAATGGGTGCTGTTCTGACTGAAAGAATCACAATTTTATGGTAAACATGATAATTACGTATTAACCAGGGAACCATACACATGAATACAATTAAGGAAAAGATCAAAGCAGATTGTAATTTTTTGATAATGCTATCTGTATTAAGCATAAATAATGCTACAAATAGGAGAGGAATATAGGCAAAAAATCTCTCATCAATATGGATCAAGAGAGAATAAGAGAGTGAACACAGAAGTAGGGGAATCCATTTCCTAGAGACTTTTCTAAAACGTAAAACACAAAATATGGTCGATAAAAATAAAAAATGAATCCAAATCTCTTTTCCTGAAGTTACGATGAATCGAAGATAGAAATAATAAACAGAACTCCATATTAAAGCCATAAGTCCAATGGTTTCATTAAACAACTCTTTCCCTAAGTAATAGATCAGGATACATAATCCCGTACTTAATAGTGTATTAAATAAGAAAATAACCAACCAGGATTTTCCCAATAGCGTAAAAAGAATTGCTAAAATCCAACCCATCCCAGGTCCAACTACTTTTGCCACTGAATTCATCGATGTAATATCCGGTAAGAAAAATCCCTGTGTCATAACACTTTCAGCAAGACTGTAGTACGCTAAATCATCAGCGAAACCTTCATAGACTTTTGTATAGTAACCATATAATGCCAAGATCAAACGTATTATGAAAGCAACTGATATGATATAAAATAAAAGGCTAGTATTAGTAATTTTCATTCAATTTTCTCAGCTTCGTGTTACAAGGAAAACGCCAATTACTATGACAAAAACACCAAAAATTCGATAAGTATTCACATTTTCATGAAAAAGTAAAGCACCAAATAGAAGAACCAGAACATATGAAAGACTCATTATTGGAGCAGCTTTACTGATATCAACAGATGTCAGGATATATAAATATATCGACATCGATAAAACATAGCAGAATACTCCTGTAATCAATTGCCAGTTCGTTAAAATATTTTTAAATACAAAATCTAAAGATATTAGTTTCAAACTTAAGTCGAGTCTCTGGGAGGCATATTTCATTAATACTTGTCCAAGTACTCCAACAGCTAAACAAATAATGAAAATCAATACCATCTGCAACCTAAGCTTATCTTCGTTCATTCTTTTTTTTCTGTTGTCTTATCATCCCGTCATTAACAGCTAAGAAGGATATTACTTCTTGCAACCTATCGGAAACTTCACAGAGCTTGATCGACAGATGTAAGATATAAATAAGGAGGAAGAATATGACACCAACAACGACGATTCCTGAAGCATCTGCAGATCCAATTAAAACAGAAACAGCCTTTATCTGACTTTCAAAGATGACCAGGCAGAACATAGCTAAACTGATAATGAGCCAAAGCACGGAATAAAATGGTTTGATAGAGCGTTTTCTAACTAGTAAGATAAAAACAAATAGGAAAAATAACGCTGATATCAGGGCTAAAATTCTAAGCGTTAATGTCATATTATGAACCTCTGATTTGATCTTTTTGTAATCTTGTACCGATTATCGATATAATTCCGTAAATGATGAATTTAACGCTATTCATGAAATTGAAAACAGATTTCCCCGAAGTACGTGGATTCATCACGACCGGTACTTCCTTCATCCTCAATTTGGCATATGCTGCAATCATCAGCATCTGTGCACAATGCTCATATTCATGTTTATGCTGATTTGCAAAAAAGTGAATTGCTTTTTTATTATATGCTCTGAATCCTGAAGTAATATCTGTGATGCGTTGTCCTGTAAACCAAGTAACAATATCAGAGAATATGGTAATTCCAAGTCTTCGAAATTTGTATGATTGAAATCCTTCATTTGTAATGAATCTTGATCCAATCGCAATATCAGCGTTTCCATCCAAGACAGGTTGTAGTAGGTCATGCAGACAAGAAGCATTATGCTGATTATCTCCATCAAGATTGCAGTAAATGTCATAATCATTGAGATAAGCGTAAAGAAAACTGGTTTTAATTACACCGGAAACCCCACCCGTATTAACTGCGTGACGCAAATACTCTTCTCCACTTTTTTTTATTAGCTCATAACTTCTATCAACGGACGAGTTATCTATTATCAACAGATCTGCGTCTATTTTGGCATGATTACGAAAGTCAGCAATTGTATCTAGGATTGCTCCTTCCTCATTGTAGCATGAAATAACGGTTAAAATTTTCACTATTTGCTCCAGTGCAAGTTAAACGAAGTAATTCTCTATTAGTCTTGAATTAAGGGATGATTCTGGTTGAAATTAAACAATGACATGAGAAGTACATCATGATAGCAGGAATTATGATAATGCTGTGCTTTTAATGTTCCTTCCAGGATAAATCCATTCTTTTCAAAAACTCTTCTCGAAGCAGTGTTATCAGAAGTAATAAAGCATGTAAGCTTATTCAGATTTAAATTCCCAAATGAAAAATCAATCAGCAATTGCAATATCTCTGTTCCGATTCCTTTGCCATGAGTTTCATGTTCTCCAATGACTATCAAAGGATTTGCATTCCGGTTCACATAATTGATATTCGTTAGTCCCGTGAAACCCAAAAGACGAGATGTTTCATTATCGATCACAGAAAAATAGATATTTTTATTACTTGTAGAACTAACTACTGAATTCATCCAGTCTTCTTCCTGCTGTATTGTAACAGGATATGGATGCATCATGGCTGAGTACTTATAATTTGCATTATTATGCCATTCATTAATTAAATCCAGATCTTCGCTCTTCATCTGCCTAAAAGAAATATGCTCTCCATTCAGTAGATATTTGCTCACTAATAGGCTCCTTTTAAAAAAAACTAATCACTCAAAATATACTGTGATATATAATGGGTGATGCTATTTGATTGTATTTCCAATTTCTCACGCTTATCGCTACTGATTATAAAATATCCATATCTGTCAAGACTATTCTTCACTATCCAAGTCATGCTGTTGACCATTAAATCGCACGTAAATTCTTCAATACAAGGAAACTTCTGCTTCAACTCTTGTTCATTTGGAAGATGTTTTATCATCTGGTTTGTGGGTAAATTAAGATAAGTTATCATCGAGGCTTTATTCTCAATAGAATATTGGGGTTGATCACCAATAGCTATTAAGATGACTTGCTTTTCCATATTCACGGTTGTTGATAACGGAACGAGACGAGAAGTAATATAATCTCCTCCCAGCCTTGGACCAATCTCAATAATCGTAATTTTACCATCATGTATTTTCAATTCAGCATGAATTGCAGTATTATTTAAACCAGCCTGTGTTAAAACTTTCTGCAACAGAACGTGGAGTGAGAGTTTGAAGTCCATTGTGTACTTTGATGGTTGAATATGTCCTAATTCGACATTATACGGAGGGGGAGTAACGATTTTATCGGTTATCTGTATCAGTGTTAGCACATTCTTGTATATAAATGCTTCTACACTGATTTCATCTCCTTCCAGATATCCTTCCATAATAAACTCATCAATAGTAGAATATCGCAAGGTTTCTTCAACAGATTTCAAAAGAAAATCATATGAATCACATTTTATAACCCCTCGACTTCCGGAATTTCGAAGTGGTTTAATAATGACTGGGAATGCTATCTCATCTTCCCTGGGAATAGTATTTATATGATAAACTCCTCCCTGGGCATGCCGAAATGAATTAGCTTTTAAAAATTCTTTGAATTTACCTTTATTAAGAACTAATTCAACGCTTTCATAAGAAGGAAATACTAAATTCATTGCTTTTGCAATACGCGCCATCATTGAGATCGGATGATCTGTCGCAGCCGTTACAACACCCGAAATATTATGTTTTTGTGCAAGTTGAAGCGTATATTCATAGTCATTTCCAGCTACCACGTAGAAATAGTCAGCAATGGTATTGGCTTCTGCATTAGGATTCGGATCAATGACAACCGATTCAAAACCCATCTCTTTTGCCGTTTGTATGATCGAAATTTGGAGACCACCTCCTCCAAAAATCATGATGGCTTTATTCACATCTGTTCCAAAATTAATGCAAGTTCTGAGACTATTAGATCAATCTGTTGTATCGTTAATCCTGAATAGATTGGAAGCGTAATTTCGTGGTCAGTGGCAAAATCGGTTTCAGGTAAATCGGCATGATAGTTTTTATATATTGAGAATCTATGTGCCGCTGGATAATGTATGCTTGTTTGAATTCCTATTGTATGTAACTTGTCACGCACTCTATCACGATACTCATAATCACCATTATTTAAGATAATGGGGAATATGTAATTAGAACAGAATTCCTGATGATCTTTAAAGGGAATAGTAATATTAGGAATTGTACTCAGCTTTTCCAGATAATACTTACGGAGTATCATTCTTTTTTGTAGATCAACGTATAATTTGCGAAGTTGAACGATGGCAATGGATGCTCGGATATCATCCATCCGATAATTATAGCCTAAAGCTACAACATCATAGGAAGTCGAATGTCCGGAAGCTCGTTCATATGACATGGAAGTCATTCCATGAGAGCGGAGCAATTTGATTTTGGCAGCATACTCATCGTTATTTGTAATGATCATACCGCCTTCACCTGTAGAAATATTCTTATTGGAAAAAAAACTGAAACAACCTAAATCTCCAATTGTTCCTAATTTTTGATGATGATATTCGGAAAGAGGTCCATGACAGGCATCTTCAATTACCTTTAAATTATGTTTTTCAGCAATTGCCATAATTTCATCCATCTTGCAGGGGAAACCAGCAAAATGCATGACAGCAATGGCTTTTGTACGAGGAGTAATCTTCTTTTCGATATCAACGGGATCTATCGTTAAGTCATCTTTCGAAATAATATCACAAAAAACGGGAGTTGCCCTGACATAAAGTATAGAATTCACGGTAGCTACAAATGTCATGGCAGGAACAAGAACCTCATCCCCGTCTCCAATGCCTGCAACTTCAAATGCCAAATGCAATGCCACCGTACAGTTTGTTAAGGCAATTGCATGCTTGACTCCAAGCATGGATGCAAACATGTTTTCCAGTTCAATATTCTTTGGACCTGTCGAAATCCACTTGGAATGTATTGTCTCTAAGGCAGCTTTTTCTTCTTCATGGTCAAAATTCAAATCAAAAAGTGGTATATTATAACTCATACTTAATCCTGGGTTCTAAACATTATAAATGTCAGTTTTATAAAGAGAGAGGTTCTCGTTTAAGAATTCAATCGTTTCACGAATACCGGAATCAAGATTATATGAAGGTTTCCAATCCGTATTCTCCATAATTTTCTGATTTGCACAATATAAACGTTCAACCTCGCTTTTACCAGGTCTTATCCGTTCATCATCCGTCTTTATCTCTATAGGAATTTGTAATAAATTACTTATCTTTTTTACCAAATCACCAATGGAGATTTCTTCACACATTCCAATATTTGTCACTTCTCCAAATAAACGATCTGATTGAAGAATAGAGATAAAGCCTCGAACTGTATCTTTTACAAATGTCAAGTCTCTTGTGGGATGCAAATTACCTAGATTGAGTTCTGTCTTACCGCTGAGTATTTGAGTAATGACAGTAGGAATTATCGCACGTGCTGATTGCCTCGGTCCATAAGTATTAAATGGTCTGACTATTTTTACCGGCAAGCCAAATGAACGGTAATAACTGATTGCCATTTGATCTGCTGCAATTTTAGATGCAGAATAGGGTGATTGACCAACAAGCGGGTGATTCTCATCAATGGGAACATATTGAGCGGTTCCATATGTTTCACTTGTCGAAGTGACAAGAATGTTTTCCAAACTTCGTACTCTTGCGGTTTGAAGAACATTGTATGTACCTTCAATATTGGTACGAATATAAGCTAAGGGCGAAACATAAGAATACGGAATACCGATGAGAGCAGCTAAATGAAGAACAGTGGAACATCCATCCATCGCATCATATACAGAATCATAGTCGCGTATATCTCCGGTTACGATTTCCATATCGTTCTTGTACTTTGAATTTTCCAACCAACCCCAAAAATTCTTGGAGTTGTAATGGACAAATGCTTTTACTTCATAACCCAACTCAACACAATATTCTGCCAAATGTGAACCAATAAAACCGCCTGCTCCAGTGATCAGTAATTTCATCTTATTTCCTTATCTACTTTTTTTATTTGTGTTGCATGATTAACCTTCAAATCACGAAACTCTATCCTGATAAGATTTGTAAAAAATCCTGATATTTGGGTTTATTTCTCAGTAATTTATTGGTTATCAATTCCCTGAAAAATGCTCCTGATAGACTTCTTGTGCTTTTTCGTAATCGTTAATACGACCAATATCGAGCCAATATTCTTTCAAATCAAATTTCGAAACAGGAATTTTATCATGCAGAAGGTTCTTAATCAGGCTATCCATACCAAAATAGGTATCGTCTGGTATATAGTCAAATATCTGGGGAGTCATCACATAGATGCCAGCAAGAAGATAGAGGACGATATCTGGCTTTTCCTGGATATCTGTAACATAGTCTCCATCAAAAAAGATATTTCCAAAGGCAAATGGTGTTATATCTTTCTTGACTGTGATCGTTAAAACTGTTTGTTTTTGTTTAGCAAAATCGTACAAATTTGAGAAATTGAGCAAAGTTAAAATATCACCGTTCATAACGAGGAATGGCTCCGTAAGTTCCTTCTTCAAAAGCGTCAGGGGACCAGCAGTACCGAGAGGTTTTTCTTCTCGGCTGATACTAAGTTTCACACCATAGCGTGTACCATCACCGAAGAAATTTTCTATATAATTTGATTTATAATTCGTTGCTAAGAATATTTCATCAAAGCCGTGCTTTTTGAGATGCTCGATTTGAATCTCCATGACAGCTTTTTCCCCAATTGGCAATAAGGGTTTGGGAATCACTTCCGTAAATGGTTTAAGTCTCGTGCCTAAACCTCCAGCTAGAATCACTGCTTTCATGAATTCACCTTTCTCGATATTTTAATACGATGCTTTTATGGATTCGACTGTCTTAATTAATCCTGATTTAAAATTAACCAATGGTTTGAATTGCAGTCCTTCACCAGCTTTTTTTATACTGGCTAAGGAATGCTTTACATCTCCTGCTCGTTCCGGAGATAGAATCGGTTCTATCTTTGTACCTAATATCTCATTAAGAGATTCCACTAACTCCAGTAGAGTAAATCTTTCGCCACAAGCTATATTGAAAACATTACCGGCAACTCCGGGAGCTGTACATGCAATAATATTCGCTGCCACATTATTATCCACGTAAGTAAAATCCCTGGATTGCGTCCCATCTCCATAGATGACAGGTCTGATATTCTTCATCATACATGTGATGAATTTGGGTATGACTGCACTATATTGCGATGTGGGATCCTGGTTTGGACCAAATACGTTGAAATAACGAAGGCATACTGTTTCCAAATTATACAGGCTTGTATATATCTGGCAATAACGTTCTGCAGCATACTTCGTCAAAGCATATGGTGAAAGTGGTGCAACAGGCATATCCTCTTGTTTTGGCATAATTTCACTATTTCCATAAACAGAGGACGATGAAGCATAAATTACCCTTTTCACACCAAACTCACGAGAAGCTTCCAGCACATTCAAGGTTCCTAGAATATTCACATCGTTCGTTGTTATGGGATCATTAATACTACGGGGAACAGAAGGTAGTGCACCTTGGTGAAGAACATAATCCACCCCTTTCACAGCACTGCGAACAATATGGAAACTGCGTAAATCACCTTCGAACATTTCAAAATTGGGATTTGTCATAAATGGCAGAATATTACTTCGTTTTCCAGTGGCAAAGTTATCCAGAACCCGAATCTTGTATCCTTTATCTAAAAGCGTTTTTACAATATTCGAACCAATAAAACCGGCACCACCTGTAACCAAAAAAGTATTCATCTCAACTCTCCGTAAAAAATGAGTAATTTGTATGTTATTCTCAGTTCCAAATTATCTACAAAATGAAGAATTATTCTTAATTTGTAATAACAACCAGCTTACATCTATCAAATTAGAGTTGTTTTTGTCAATTATTATGTCAGAATCCTATGTGGATATGCTATTCAATAAATACCAGTTTACGTGTCTGTACCTGCGAACCAGACTGCATATTAATCAAGTAGATACCTGATTTGATTTTCTTCCCATCTGAATCCTGGCAATTCCATGAAGATATAAAAACTCCTTGCTTTCCACCTTGTCCAGATAGTGAACGTACCAACTGCCCCTTGATGTTATAGATTTTGAAGATAACACTGTGCGTTGTTACAGACCGATATTTTAATGATACAGTATTACTATCGGACATGTGTCGCAAAAGAGCAGGATTGGGATATACTCCGAGGAATATATCATGAGTAAATATCGCAGATTGATCATCATTATTCGTGGCTGGTACAACTGTAAAATGACGGCATCGGGAAGATGAGGAATTAGCTGGAATTGAGATATCAGAGGCATTTACCTGGTAATAAACGGTATCTCCAGCGTTGATATTATCAATTGGAATTTCAAAAGAATAATCCCTATTATTAACCGAGACTGGATTGAGTGAGTATGAAAGAACGGTGGTATCTATACCATATACTAAATTTACCTGGTCGATACCTGAATTATCGGTCACATGAGCAATTGTCTGGTAAGGGAAAGCAGCAAGGGTAATATTTGGAATTGGACTTATATCAATAACTGGTGCCAAACTATCAGATGAAATGCTAAACCGGAATGGATCAAAAACTCCCATTCTTGGAACATTGGCACTATGACCTGATTCATCAGCTCCATGTATGTAATATTGAACCTGGGACCCCGGTGGTATTATAGGCAGTGTGACTTCGCATAAAGAAGGATTTGATTCATTTTGTACTAGATTCAAAGATTGGAAAGAACCGTTATTTATTTTATAATAGATTTTTAGAGAATCAGAATAAAGACGCATTCCGCTATGAGCGATGAAATTAACACTCAATGAAATGGGATGCCCATACAAATATGCCCCGTGAAGCGGAAGATGGTCGATAAATAGCATATCTTTATCAATGATTTCATGAACTCTACAATGTAATGCATCCGTTGATTCCCAAGGCGTAGATGAAGCAGCCATGAACCCAATGACTTCATAACCCGGTAGTGCATTTTTATATGCTTGGAGTGCAGGATCATCTGCGATATCAGAAATCTGTGGTACAAAAACTTTATTATTCAATATCAGTGAGTTAGTATATGGCTGATCTTCGGGAGTGGATACACGGTAGACTTGAAATGGATAACCGTAACCACAATTATGGGTTGTGTAATAGTTTGCCGTTGCTTCAATAGCACTATACTGAGGATGAGAAGTGGGAACAGATCTAATCAGTACTTTATCGGGTGCCAGGAATTTACCCCAGCAATCAATATGGTCGATATAAGTATTATTCGGATCATCAAGAACATAGAAGTTTTCAATTCCCATATAATCACGCATTTTCTGGTTTACATTAGTTTGATTATCACCATTTTCTGTATAAGTTATTTTGGTTTGAGAGGCTGTGTGATAACCGTCAGTCATAAAATTTCCACCGGTTTCCTGGAGATTCATTCCATATAAAGGAATATCATTCATTGAGGCAAAAGTCCGCGGTAATTCATCATCATTGGGACGGGGGCGATTATATACAAAATCCACTAGACCAAGCTGATTATTGCCATCAAAAACAAACCAAGGTCCGAAATCTCTTGTCCAATATGAATCTGTAGGTGCTATCATGAAACTACAATTCTCCATATACACACCATTACTTTGATATGCTGTAATCGCCTGGTTCTGTTGTGATGTACTTGCAACAATAGTAATGACCTTTACATCTTGAGACAATTCAGCAATCAGCGTATAGGGAATACCTAGAGGCCAACGAATCAGGGCTCCTGTCGATTGCTCAAATTCAGCTACTGCACGAACCGGTGCTACGGGAGGATTTGTTTCCTGGAATATGCGTGTATTCTGATTTATGCCGGCTGCTTCGTCGGGAGTCATCCAATGTGGCAGCATACCCGGATGAAGCTGGTTCCAGTCTTGTGTCATTTTTTGCATATCAAATTGATTTTTTGCCGACAAACTCATCATCAAAGTCAAGAACAAAAATAAGATCAGTCCACGTTTCACAAGTTCCTCCAAATACTGTTTCAGTTCTAATTTTATATACATTTTTTATGCCAATTTCGTGCTAAAGATTTCAAATATCTTCACAATCCAGTTTTTATTGCTTTCTAAACTGAAATCGTCACCGAATTTTTGCTAAAGGGGTTATCATGCTATCATCTTGAGATTGAAATGCCTTGCCGGCACTTCCGTATGCAGGCATAAAGTTTTTCCTTTCCCTGTAAAAAGACCTGAGGTGTTAATTTTTTTATGCTAGCATACCGCAGGTATTTCTTCAATTGCAGCAGTTGTTCTAGCAGTTCAGATATGTAGAATACACCATTACTATCGGGGATACAATATAACAATCCCGTACTTGATGTAATATGGCAGATACTGCCGGATAATTCTCATTTGTATGAAAGCATCGTTACCTTCCATTTATTATAAGTGCGATATGCTATTGCACAGCTTTCTCTACTATTCGTTAACGCACGCTGGGTAAAGATAAATAACACCTTTTTGTCTATATTGAAGAGTGTGTGTCGTGAGGTTTCTCATCGCATGGTGTACCTTTTGCCATCTCACCGTGTACATTTTACACCTTACTGAATAAGGCATTCTACCTAAATTATCTAAACTTTCTGCAACACTTTCTTAATTTAGCTCCTATTTCAGGAAGTATCTATTCTTCAAGGCTTGCTGTTTCCAGCAGATGATTGATCTTGATTCTTGCTTTGGCAAAAAAAGTCCAGACAAGCATGCCGGAGTTCAAAATTCCTACGAAAACAACCATACTACTACCAATTTATAGGAATTGCGGACTCCAGTATTCCTTAGCTACTTTTTTCCACAGAGTCAGATTTCAGATTAGCAGAGAAGAAACCACGAAAAAGACCAAAAACTCGAAAGGGGAACGGAGTATTCCAAAATTTGAGGAAACGGAAAAATATAAAATGGTCGAATAACCGGCTAAACCCGGAGCTTCCATCTGTTTTTTTTCCATTATTCATCTCCTACAACCCACTCCCTTCTGCAAACCATCTGAATATCAGCATATTGGGTTCTTCAGGCTTAGCCCAGAAGAAGAATCTGTGCTTTTTTAGTATGGGTATCATATTCGCTTGAGTAGCAGGTACGAGGATTTCAATTTCCTTTGAATTTCGAAAGAGGTAATTCAGAGCAGGTATCACTTCCATCAGACTTTCTTCTGTGAGTGAAGGTATGACTGCACAGAGTTCGTAACCTCCAAGGTAAAAAATCGTTCTGCCAACTTGATATGCGTGCGCATGTTCTTTCATCCATTTTCTTCCTGGTTTGGAATTTTGCACAGATTTCCAACCGTAGGGAAGATACGCTCCGTGATTTTCCAGGAGTGATTGAGGAAGTTCCACACTTTCCGGTTCGATTTGTCTTTTCGAGACAGAACGGCTAAGTACAAATGATTCATTGACGACCCGGAATCCGACCTTCTTTGCCATGCTAATGCTCTCAATATTCTTGTAGTATGTGCAAAATTCAATCGTTTTGCTTGTTCCCTGCTCTAATCTTAACAGAGCTTTTTTCATAAGAAAATTATTCAGTTGCTTTCCAAACCCATGCTTGAGATAATCCGGATGAACTCGCAGTCCTTCCAGCCATACTACTTTCTCTGGAAATAGTGTCATTTTGGCAGTACCCACTATCTTTCCTTTGTATTCTGCTAAGTAAAAATTTCCATCATTGATCCATTCCTCAGCAATTCTTCCCAAGTAATCATCGCCCCCCCAAGTTAAATCCGAAATCTCACGGATACCAGCAAGATCTGATAACATGCATGGACGAATTGTTGCTTCCAACATCAATTTCTTTTTCTTACTCATTTTGACTCCATATATTGACCAAATATATTCTCTCAACAATATAAGCAACCTATTTTCATTGATGAATTCGGTTGAATTTCCGCTATCTATGTTGTAAATATTCAACATTTTTTCCATTATGCCACTATCTACATGCTTGATTTCATTGACTAACCTATCCTATTGTAATATGTTATGAATAATGTTCCTTATGGCTTCTCATCTGCATTGTTGATTAATCAAGCATCTCGTTGTGAAGGCACATTTAAGAAGAATTAATATGATATTCAGATTATTTGGCAGAAAACAAAATAATTTGAAATGAAATGAATGAAATGAAGTCTTTCAATATGAGTACAAAATTTATTAAGCTGTTATTGACAACTGATCAACGAAGGATAATATTCAGCGTGATCTGGAAGAATTGATGATATGAACAGAGCGATCTGTATAGAATAACGTCGTGGAGACAATGAAATGCATAACTGTCTTGTTTGTAGGACTTTTCAACTAGGAAAAGACAGGGAATGTCTTTCAAATGAATTTTTTTTTGACTGGACATATTAACCGTGTTTTAATTACTTGGCAATTATTGGATAGACTTTGTTTGAATCGGAAGAAAACCTGAATTTAACTTGATTTAAGAGAAGGTAATAAAAAGATGAACATCAGAAAAACAGCAATGATTTATACAATATATGCCTTTGTATTGTATATTATCATTGTTCTGATTGTTTCTCGCTTTCTCATTCTCAATGCTTTTACCAAATTGGAAGTCATCCGCGGTGTTCAACAAGCAGAAAAAGTTGATCAGTCCATCAAACAAGAACTTATGAACTTGAATAGTTTCACGATGGATTGGTCTTCCTGGGATGATACTTGGAATTATGCTTCAAAACCAAATACCGCTTACATTAAAAGCAATATGATAGATGATACTTTCACTAATTCCAATCTTAATTTTTTAGCCATTTTCGATAAGAATAATCAACCACTAACCTATAAAATGTTTGATCATCATATGAAAAGAGTTCCTGTTATGTCGAATGAACTTGTCAACATAATTGATAGGAAATATCTCTATACTGCTGATTCAGATTCGTCACGTAAGGAAGGATTGATCCAACTGGAAGATTATCCTATGATGGTTGTTTCAAAGCCAATACTACATTCTGATGGTTCGGGACCTATCATGGGTTATCTGGTAGTTGGTCGAATTCTGGATATAAACGATCCGCATCAGTTGCCGACGCTGCACTCTTTCGATATCAAAGGATACCGTTTGGATCGGGCAATTAGTGACCCGATTGATCAGAAATTTATACCTCTGGTAACTCAGCAAAAACCTGTCGTTCATTTTTCTGATAAAAAGATGCGCATTACATATGGTGTGCTGAACGATATTAATGGGAAGCCGATTTTTGCCTACAAACTTACAGCAAATCCAGAGATCCTCAATCTTGGAAAAACAACGATCATTACGTTCATGCTGGTATTTTTCTTCTTCACTTTCCTGATTATCTATGTCACGATAAATATCCTGGATCGGAGAATTCTAACTCGCCTTGTCGACCTTCAGAATGATGTCATTGAAATAAGGAAAGACAACAATTTTAGTAAACGAGTGAAAGAAGAAGGTCAAGATGAGATTTCCCGTTTGGAATTCCAAATCAATTCCATGCTTGGTAGTTTGCAGGAAGACCGTATATTACTTGAATCAGCTCTCGTAGAAGCTCAATCGGCAACGAAGGCCAAAAGCGAATTCCTGGCAAATATGAGCCATGAAATACGCACACCTTTGAATGGGATCATTGGTGCTATCAATCTAATTGATCAGAAAGAGCTGAACCTGGAACAGCAGAACCTGCTTGAAATCATCCATTTTTCCTCCAATTCATTACTTAATCTCATCAATGATATTCTTGATTATTCCAAATTAGAAATCGGTAAAATGGAATTTGACTGTATTGCTTTTAATCTCCGGGATTTGGTGGAATCTATCATTGATTCTTTTGCCATTAAAGCCGATCAAAAAAATATAGAAATTATGTATCACATGAATCCTAACGCCATTGAAGAATGCATGGGTGATCCATATCGTCTGCACCAAATCCTGAATAATTTGATCAGTAATGCCGTCAAGTTTACTGACCAGGGAGAAGTTCATGTATTTGTGGACATGATCGATAAACAAGAACAAGTTGGAATGTTCAAATTCCAAGTCACCGATACCGGTATTGGTATAGCAGAAGATAAAATCACGGAAATCTTTGAAAGCTTTAAGCAAGCTGACGGTTCAATCACACGAAGATATGGAGGAACAGGTTTAGGACTGCCAATTGCAAAACAGATTATTGAACTGATGGGTGGAAGTGTCTCCGTAACCAGTAAAATAGGCAGTGGAACTACTTTTACTTTTGAAATATCTCTCTTATTGAAATCAACAGAACCACAGACTCGAAAAGTTGATTCTGCTCTATTATCCAAAAGTAGGATTCTCATTGTTGACGATAATTCGACAAACCTATTTATTTTATCTGAGATATTGAAGAGTTATGGTTTTTCTTATGAAACAGCAAGCAATGGTTTAATTGCCATTACCAAGGTAAAAGAAGCAGATGTGCAACACCAATCTTTCGATGTCATTCTCATGGATGTCCAGATGCCGGATATGGATGGTTTTGAAGCTATCTCAAGAATCAAGACTCTTGAATTGCTTAAGGAACCTAAAATCGCAATTCTATCTTCTGTAACGCGAAGTGAAGATCTCGTCCTCGCTCGTAAAATAGGAGTTCAACGCTACCTACAGAAACCTGTCAAATTAAGAAAGATGATCCATCTACTCAGGGAACTCATCCTGGATGAAAACTCATCTTCTCTTTCTTTCGATCCGGAGAATGAAGAGCAAACAGATTCTGCTGATAAAGAACCTTTAACAATCTTGATTGCTGAAGATAATGTCATCAATTTGAAAATAGCTGTAAGTATGCTTGAAAAAATGGGACATCATGTGTTAGCCGTCAACAATGGCGAACAGGCTGTAGATATGTATCATAAACACGAGATGGACCTGATTTTAATGGATGTTCAAATGCCTGTAATGGATGGTTTTGAAGCCACACGTATCATTCGGACAATTGAAAAAAAGACTGGTAAATTCACTCCAATTCTTGCTTTGACTGCCCATGCACTTGCCGGACAACGCGATGCTTGTCTCGAAAAAGGATTGAATGACTTTATCTCCAAGCCTATAACCTACCAGGCTTTATCTGAAATCATCAATAAATATAGAAATACAAAAAAAGAATAAGTATCTAATAGAGCAGAATCAGCATCTGGTTCTTCAAATGCTAATATATCAAATAACCAATAAATCCTGAAATGAGTATCAGGTAAACTGGATTTGCTCGAAATTTCAAAGAGATAGAAAGAATCAGCAGAAATATACCTCCACTCTTCAAATCAATCACTGAATCTTTCCCTAATAATACTGCAGCGGCTGCAATCAATCCTAATAAAGCTGGTCTGATCCCGGATAAAGCAGCAGTAAAAAAGGTATTCTTTTTAAACGAGACATATAGTTTTGTAACCAATATCATCAACAGGAACGGCATTGTAACTAATCCTGCAGTCGCTGCAAAAGAACCCCAGAAACCAGCTATTCTGTAACCGACAAATGTTGCTGCATTAATGGCAATTGGACCGGGAGTTGTCTGAGAAATAGCCACGATATCAATAAAGTCAGTATTCACAAGCCAATGATGTGTACTCACAACTTCCTGTTGAATAAATGGCAGCATGGCATATCCGCCCCCAAAACTAAACAAGCCAATTTTCGCAAATACCAGGAATAAGATTAGATAGATCATTTCTTTTTCTTCAGGAAAAGGATACCGGAAATCAATGCCAGCAAAATCATGTATATTGGGGATATACCAAAAAAGGAAATACCTGCAAAAACAAGAATTGGAAGCCAGCTAATCTTCCACGAGAGTTTACTCATCTGTGCAAGTTTCACTAGTGAGGCTGCTATTAATGCAACAACAGCCGGTCTGATACCTGCAAATATTCTATTCCAGAGAGGCTGCTGATGAAATTGATAGAGAAAGATGGAAATCAACAAAATGGCTATAAAGGATGGTAGAACAGCACCCATTACAGCAGCTATAGCTCCCGGTAAACCTGCTAAGACATATCCTGTATGAGCAGCAATATTGACAGCAATTGGACCGGGAAGTGATTGTGATAATGCCAGACCGTCCATGAAATCATCGGTATTCATCCATTTGCGTTTTTCGATGACTTTCTTTTGAATGAGTGGAAGCATGGCATATCCGCCACCGATAGTAAATGTTCCAATTTCCAGGAAACTCCAGAATAAAGCTATCGATAACTTCAATCTGCTTGGAGTAGTGCTATCTTTATGAAATTTCTCTGTAGTTTCGTCTTCATACGGTCGTTTGAAATTTGTTACACCCACAGACGGTTTTACCATGAATTCAATTATTCTCGATCAGCTTTCAGCACTGCCAGGAAGGCTTCCTGGGGAACGGTAACGGAACCGATTTCCTTCATCCGTTTCTTTCCTTCCTTCTGCTTTTCCAGGAGTTTTTTCTTACGGGTAATATCACCACCATAGCACTTCGCAAGGACGTTTTTTCTCATAGCATTAATTGTACTCCTGGCGATGATCTTGGCACCAATGGAAGCTTGCAAGGCAATCTTGAAAAGATGGCGGGGAATGACTTCGCTAAGCGTATCCGTTACACTTTTACCCCAGCTATAGGATTTATCCGTATGACAAATAAACGACATGGCATCCACTTTCTCGCCATTGATCATGATATCGACTTTTACGACATCAGAAACACGATATTCCTTGAAGGTATAATCCAAGGAAGCATAACCGCGACTGACAGTTTTAAGTTTATCATAGAAATCAAAGATGATCTCAATTAGAGGCATTTCATAATGCAGAGAAACACGCTTTTCATCGATGTATTGAATATCCTTTTGAATACCGCGTCGTTCTTGTGCCAGTTTCATGAGATTACCTATGAAATCTGTGGGAGCGATTAGCTCTACATCCATAATCGGTTCTAAAATGTAATCGATTTTGCTGGGATCAGGAAAATCAATCGGATTATATACTGTGATATCGCTTCCATCTCTTAATCGAATATTGAATCTGACACTTGGGGTAGTTGCTATGATAGGTAGATTATATTCTCGGTAGAGGCGTTCCTTCACTATCTCTAAATGCAGCATACCTAAAAAACCGCATCGAAAGCCATAACCCAAGGCAAGAGAACTTTCCTTTTCATAGACAAGGGAAGCATCATTTAATTTAAGCTTGGCAATAGCAACAACCAAATCTTCATAATCTTCACCATTAATGGGGAAGATTCCGCTATAAACCATAGGTTTTGGTTCCTGGAAACCGGGAAGAGCTTCTGAACAACCACCTTTTGCCAGTGTAATGGTATCCCCAACACGAGCATCAGATACTTCCTTGATATTACAGATAATATAGCCCACTTCTCCGGCTGTCAGACCACCTGTTGGAATTCCCTTAATCCCGAGATATCCTATTTCCTCTATATCATATTCATGATTATTAGACATTAGCCTAATCTTATCCCCTTTGGAAAGCTGCCCATCAAAGATTCTGACTAAAACAACGACACCCCGATATGTATCAAAATAGGAGTCGAAGATCAGGGCTTTAGGTGGATGAGAATTATCACCTACAGGATGAGGGATATGTTTGATAACACCCTCGAGTACTTCTATAATACCTAAGCCTGCTTTGGCACTAGTCTTTAAAATCTGGTCAGCAGTTACACCCAGTATTTCTTCCAAGTCATGTTGTGTTCCTTCAATATCTGCTTTAGGCAAATCAATTTTATTGATAACTGGCACTACTTCCAGATTGTTTGCCATTGCTAAGTATAAATTACTCATTGTTTGCGCTTCAATACCTTGAGAAGCATCCACTAATAGAAGAGCTCCTTCACAGGAAGCAAGACTGCGGGAGACTTCATAAGAAAAATCTACATGCCCTGGTGTGTCGATTAAGTTAAGAACATATTCTTCACCTTGGTATTTATATGTCATACGGATAGCATGAGATTTGATGGTAATACCTTTTTCACGTTCGAGATCCATATCATCTAATACTTGTGCCATCCCACCCCGGCTGATGACTCCAGTCTCTTCTAAAAGGCGATCAGCTAAAGTTGATTTGCCATGATCTATATGAGCGATGATACAGAAATTACGTATAAGTTCTTGCTTCATTGAGACTTCCTCCACAAGGAACTCATTACTGCTCACCGTGTTTGTGTCAATGAGAAAGTGAAAGCATCATACTGACAGCATTTAGAGACTGTTCAAAATTAACCTCCATTTTACGCAGCCTTATTGGTAGTGACAGAGAAAAAGTGGTCTAAGTGCGACCAATCCACATTTTCTTGACATATGCGGGAGATATTTAAACTTGCTAAAAGTGATTCCTGACGCATGATTGGTTGACCTTTATCGACCAGTTCTTTGAACCAAAGCGAAAACACAAGGTTGCGGGTGGTTTCTTCAGATTTTAGTCCAAATCTACCGGATGTCACCTTCTTGATTTTGCGGTTCCAGCGTTCAGAGACATTGGAAGTCAAACCTTTGCTGAGGTGTCTCCAATCACTAATGATATTGCTTTTGATGTATTCGGCGGCGGTTGGGGGAGTAATAGCTGTCAGGCTTGCGATACCCTTTTTCCTTCCGCCCGCCGTTTCTCTTCGGAAAGCTTTCATAATCCTCTTCTTAAAGAACTTGTCCCTGTCTTCAGGGAGATGACATTGACTGATTCTTTTGAAGAGATTTCGTATCTTATGGAACTTACAGAGTTGGTAATGGACTTTTGGAAACACTGTTTTTCTTGCAACTGCTAACGATTTACTGCCATCACTGACAATCAGGGTTGGATCTTTCCTGTAGAGCTGTCTGAAGGTTCTGAAACATGCTTCGAATGATTCTTTCTTTGTGTCAGGATACAACTCACAAAACAGAGGGATGTGAGTCACAAAATCAACAATACTGATGACATAGTACGGAATACCTTTGATCTTCACATATTTCTCATCAATGCTGATCTTTCCGCTCCACTTACCGATTGAGTTCAGAATCAGGCTCTGCAGGTCAGCGATTTCATGCCAGAGATTTGAGACTGTAGCTTTACAGGTGTTGAGCAGCAAAGCTATCGTCTCGAAGTTCATACCGCTTCCAACCAGGTAATGTACCAGCAGACACAGGTTCTTGCGTTCCAGACTATGGAACGGCTTTGCATCGGCGGTTCTATGGGATGTATTGCCTTTAGCAGTCTTCATTTGTTCCAGGAGTCTGTCACAGATAACAGGTGTATTCTGCTGACCGGCAAGCAGTTTCAGCAGATGTACAGCATCACCGCCTACTGTCTTTTTCAGAAGAAGCTTCTGAGCTTGCTTAACTACAGACAGAGAATTGACCTGAGAAGCATATTTGCAGAAAGTGGTATAGGACATTTTAAAATCATGATGGCTGATGAACTCCTGATACATGACATTTAAAGGTAAAAGCAGGTTATTGATAACAAAATTCTCGATCTGAGGAATACACTCCAGCAGGTCAACTTTCCGGCTTAAATATGCCAGGATATCATGACCATGCTGCTCAAACTCTTGCCAGAAATTATGTACATTCCTGCGGTCTGCGTAGTTAAACAGATCAGCTATTTGCTGAAGTGTAAGGAGGTTGTCTCCGCCTATTCCTACTAATAAGCGTAGAAACGCTATTAAGAACTTGTGGTTTGATGTTGTCTCAGGCAAAGTGAATGAAAATGGTACGTTAATACTTACATGGTATTGGTTACTTTCATGACTAACACTTACCGCTTCTTGAATTGGAGTGTTTTTTTGTCATAATATCCTCCCTTTTGTTACCAGGTAACAAATGCCATTGAAGCTATAGCAAAAAACTTGTAAAGAACTATTTTATATGATTTTAACTACACATTTAGTCAGAAACGGCTTCGAAACATTACTTATAATCGCGTGTTTTTCAATTTTAGTCAAAAAGCTTAACTTGTGATTTGGTGTCCTTAGCAGAGCTTATCTGTCAATTCTGGAAGGTATGTTAAATTATGACCGTTTCGACCACTTTTTTCAACTTGCTACTTTCTAACTTATTGAATATTATGAATAACTTCATGAACAGTCTCAGCATTTTGATCAATTACAAGAGCAATAATAAATAAGTTGCATATACAGACAACTTCGAATTAGTGGTAAAAATAATGCAAGTTTAAGAGAAATCTATGTCTTCTCTTTATTAGCTCTTAACAGTAGAAGGAAAACCATATGAAAAAAACTTGGATAAGAATTATAATAATTGTCATCGTCATTCTGTTTGCCTGGAGAGTTTATTTGAAGATAAACCAGATAAAATCAAAGGGTGACGCTGGTAGAGGTGGTAAGAATCGCAATGCAGCGGTGGTTGTCGAACTTGCGACTATTAATAAGGAAACCGTTAAGGATATAGGGAAATTCAGTGGTTCCTTGTCACCACGTTCGCGAATAATCATCTCCCCTAAAGTTTCTGGAAGATTAGAAAAATTAACTGTGGATATCGGCAGTATTGTGAAAAATGGACAAGTAGTTGCTCAACTTGATAGTGGAGTTTATGAACAGGATATTAATCAAGCAAAAGCTGCCTTAGCTATCACAAAAGCCCAAGTGAAGGAAGCGGAAAGTGCTTTAAAAGTATCCGATACGGAATTGGCAAGACAACGGACTCTTTTAGAAAAGGCGTATATATCTCAAGTAGAAATTGATCAAGCTGAAAATCAGAATACTTCCTTAAAAGCAAAACGAGATGTAGCTCTTGCAACTGTTCAACAAAAAGAAGCAGCACTTAAGGCTGCCGAGATTCAATTAGCATATACTAAAATTCATGTTTCTTGGGACGATGGTGGCAAAACACGTATTGTCGGTGAAAGATTTGTGGATACAGGAGAAATGCTGACTTCCAATTCTCAAATCATCTCTGTTTTGGATAATAGTTCAATGACAGCAGAAATCGATATTATCGAAAGTGATTATTCTAAAGTCAAAATTGGGCAGGAAGCTGTAATCACCGCTGATGCGTATCCGGACAAACAATTTGTTGGGAAAATAGCCCGTATTTCTCCTCAATTAAAGGAAGATTCCAGGCAAGCTCGTGTTGAAATTGATATTCCCAATTCTAATGGGCTCTTGAAACCGGGTATGTTTGCCCGGGTCTTCATTGAATTTAAAACTCATCCTAATGTTCCGATCGTTCCTATGGCTGCACTTACCCAAAGCAAAGGCGTTCAAGGTGTGTATCTTGTCGATAAGCCAACCATGACCGTTAAGTTCATACCTATTAAAACGGGGATACAGCAAGGGGATATGATCGAAATCGTGGAACCTCTCATCCAGGGTGAAGTTGTCACATTAGGAAATAACTTATTGGAAGATGGAAAGAAGATACGTTTACCAAAAACAGATAGTTCAGACAAGAAAACAGGTGGGAAGAAAGGACAAGGTAAACGTCCATGAGCATTTCCAAACAATCTGTTCATCGACCTATTTTTACGATCATGATCGTCCTGATCGTGATTATTCTAGGTGGGCTTGCTTTATCGCGCTTGCCCATCGATCTCATGCCAGATGTTTCTTCCCCTACGATCAGTGTATCCACAAGCTATTCGAATGCCAGTCCCCTGGAAATGGAACAACTTGTCACCCAACCCATTGAACAAGCAGTCGCTGCCGTACCTGGTGTTCAAGATATCAGTTCTGAGTCATCAGAAGGCAACAGCGATGTTAGCATTACATTCAATTGGGGAACCAATCTTGATACAGCAGCTAATGATCTTCGTGACAGATTAGACCGTGTCATATCCAGGCTTCCAGATGAGGCAAGCAGACCTTCCCTACGTAAATTTGACCTATCCGCTATGCCTGTTTTAACCCTTGGTGTAACCAGCAAGCTTGATCCCATCGCTGTCCGCAAGATCATCGATGATCAAGTCAAATATCGCCTGGAAAGAGTTCCCGGTGTTGCTGCGATGGATGTACGCGGTGGATTGGAAAGAGAAATACACGTCAATATTGATCCTCAGAAGATAAAAGCTTTACGCATCCAGTTAAACCAGGTGATGAATCAGATCAGGGCAGAAAATGTCAACTTACCGGCTGGAAACATCATTGATGGTAGCTACCAAGTCACGATTAGAACTCCCGGGGAATATAAAAACCTGGATGAGCTTAGAAACACTGTCATCATGCAGCGTGGCGGTTCACCAGTCAAACTATCCGATATAGCCACGGTTGACGATTCTTACGTTAAAATATCAAGAATCATACGAATCAATGGACAACCCGGAATTAATATATCAGTGAATAAACAGTCCGGGACAAACACGGTCAATGTAGCGAAGGGTATCATCAAGGAACTGGATAACATTAATGAAGAAGTGCCGCAGATTAAGATCATTCCCATCATAGATTCATCCATATATATCAAGCGTTCTATTGATAATGTTGCCAGTTCGGCTTTCATTGGCGGTTTTCTTGCAGTCCTCATCATCCTCGTTTTTCTCAGGAATCTGAAGAGCACTTTGATCATTTCAACAGCTATTCCGATTTCGATTATCGCCACATTCGGCTTATTATACTTTAACGGATTCACTCTCAATTTGATGACACTAGGCGGCCTTGCCTTGGGTGTCGGAATGCTCCTCGACAATGCCATCGTGGTATTGGAGAACATCTTCCGGCATACTGAAGGTGGAAAAGATCGTGTTGAAGCTGCTGTTTTCGGTGCTGAAGAAGTACTGCCTCCTATCATTGCCAGCACACTCACGACAGTTGTCGTATTTCTACCTTTGATTTTCGTACGTGGCATGACAGGAATCATGTTCAAGCAATTGGCTTATGTTGTCGTCTTCTCCATGGCTTGTTCCTTAATTACAGCCATTACACTGGTTCCTATGCTTGCAGGTAAATTACTGACAATCAAGGATGTAAAAGACAAATCAAAGTCATTTTTCGCTAAGATAGGAGATGCCATTGGCGCTTTTCTACATACTGTGGAAGTGCAATATACCAAGCTTCTTCATTTAGCTTTGAACCATAGACGGGCAACGACTCTCATTGCTTCAGGCTTATTGCTTTTCAGCATGATCCTAGTCCCGTTCATTGGTTCTGAATTGATGCCGGCAACGGATGAAGGTGAACTGCGTATCAACGTAGAAATGGAAGCAGGTACAAAGCTGGAGATCCTGAGTGAAAAGATGAACCAGGTGGAAAAGATCATTTCTGCTAAGATACCAGAGATCAAGAATATTGTTTCTACAGCCGGTGGTTCCGGTTGGGGTCCAAGCTCTTCCAACCAGGGTTCGTTCAGAATTACCGTTGTTTCCAAAACAGAAAGAAAGAAATCAAGTGAAGATATTGCTACTGATATGCGTAAACTGCTGACCAATATACCCGGCGTTACCATCAGGGTTCGTACTGCTTCTAACAACATGATGTCGCGTTTCATGGGTGGAGGAGGACGTATTGAGATCCAGATCCGGGGACATGATTTTAATACCGCTGAAGGAGTAGCCCGAAAAGTCCTGAAAGCTGTAGAAAATGTGAATGGCATAACTGATGCAAATCTTAGCCGTACTGCCGGAAGCCCTGAAGAATTGGTAGTCATTGACCGTGCCAAAGCGGAAGAACTCGGGCTGACAGTTCAGCAGATCGCCGAAATGTTGGAAACAGTGTTATCCGGTACCCAATCGGGAAATTACCGTGAAGCCGGAAAAGAATATGCTATCAGGGTTCAAGTCAAGGATACGGATAAGCTTCCTCTCAATGAAATATTGGATATGTCTCTTGTGAATTCGAGTGGTTTGCCTATTGTTCTTCGTAATGTAACACGGGTTGAGAAGAGTACAGGTTCCACCATGATCGAACGCTTAAACCAGGAAAGAATGATCGATGTTTCTGCCAATTTGAGTGGCAGAAGCATGAGCGCTGTCATGAAGGATATCAAGACGGCTATCAAGGACGTTCCTGTTCCGGATGGTTTCAGTATAGGATTTGGCGGTGATTATGCCGAACAGCAGAAAGCATTTAAGGAATTGATGGTGGGATTCATTCTCTCATTGATTCTAGTTTATATGGTGATGGCTTGTCAGTATGAATCATTGAAAGACCCGTTTGTTGTCATGTTTTCCGTACCTCTGGCAGCGATTGGAGTTATTCTTATGCTCTTTTTAACAGGTACTACATTCAATATTCAATCCTATATAGGTTGTATCATGTTGGGGGGAATCGTTGTGAATAATGCGATTCTTTTGGTAGACACCACTAATCTATTAAGACGACGTGATGGTATGCCAACTCGAGAAGCTATTGAAGAAGCCGGAAGAAGAAGACTGCGTCCTATTCTCATGACAGCATTAGCCACGGTATTAGGACTTATTCCTATGGCTATCGGTATGGGTGAGGGTGGAGAAGCGCAATCACCTCTTGCAAGAGCTGTTGTGGGCGGATTACTTAGCTCGACATTGATCACGCTTATATTTATTCCTGTTGTGTATTCTTTCTTTGAAGAAGGATTTAATAAAATTAAGAATTAAAATAGCAAAGTAGGGGCGTGCGATAGTACGCCCGTCTTTTGCTCTTCCTGCCTTCACACCTTCTTTCCTTCTCCCCTTTCTCGCCTTCTTCAAATGTCTCTTGAAAGACAAATACAAGTGAAACTAAAAATCAACTAATCAGAAGGTAACCAAAATCTAAAATACTTTAGGAGCTGGTTAGGAACTGGTTAGGAGCTGACTAGGATCTGACTAGTACCTGCTTACTACCTCATATAGGTGCCAAGAGTGTACGGTAGTGGCATCCTTCAGGTTGCCTTTTCTCATATATACTACCTCATATAGTTGCCAAGAGTGTACCACAAGGATTCCACTAGTAATACAAAAAAGTTTGAAAAAAGATACGAATAAAGCCTCTTCCTAAGAAAATCTAAGAAAGTCTAGATGATCCCTAGATGATGCCTAGATGATCCCTAGATGAAACATACCTCAAAAAGAAAGTGCGAAGTGCGAGGTTCGAAGTCAGAAGTTCCGGAGAAAAGTAGCGATTTGCGGTAATATCTTAGCTATGTATAGCGGAACAAACTATACTGCACAATTAGTTAACTACGCATGGTATAGTGCAAACGCTAGTGGAACTACCCATACTGTAGGTACTAAGACAGCAGATGAACTTGGCTTATTTGATATGAGTGGGAACGTTTGGGAATGGACTTGGAATATCAATACTTCATATCCATCCGGTGCTCAGACTAACCCGCATGGTGCGGTCAGCGGATCTTACCGTGTGTTTCGCAGTGGTAGTTGGCAACTAATTGCGGATTTCTGTACCGTTTCCAGTCGTAACTTCAACACTGCGACTACCAAAGCTGGTGATTTCGGTTTCCGCTGCGTCAGGATAGCCCCTTGATAGGAAAGTTAAGGTTTTAGAGTTCCAATGAAAATCGGTTTTGAAGTCCGAATTTCCTATTACTCAGTATTCGTAAAAGACTCGAAGGAAATTTGAACTCCAAATCCTTAGCTTTCATGTGAAATTCAAAATCATAGATAGCTTACTATAGGAAGGTTAGAAAATTAAGGTAGAAAAACCTCCCTCGTTGATATACATAGATCAAATCAACAAAGGAGGTAACAATGATTACCACATCAAAATCTAACCCAAAGAGGTTTTTTGTCAACTCAGAAATGATGCTTGTTGGCATTGATATCAGCAAGCACAAACACAGTGTGTATTTTTGTGATTTTACAGGTGAACGGAAGCGTAAGCCATTTTTTATTACAAACAATCATGATGGTTTTCAGTATCTGCTAAAAGAAGCAGAACAGCAAAAGCGTTTGTGGAATCTGAACGAGATTGTATTTGGAATGGAACCAACAGGTTCATATGTAAAGCCACTCCAGTACTTCTTGGAAGAACGCTGCTATCAAATCCAAAGCATCAACCCATTACACACTAAAAGATGGAAGGATATTGAAGATAATCATCCATCCAAGAATGATTTGAAAGACAGTATTATCATTACCTCTCTGTTAAGAATGGGCAAGAGCATCCATCATCGGAGACCTGAAGGTGTTTTCGCGGAGTTGAACAACTATGCAGCTTATTATCACCAGTTAATCACAGATATTCGCAGGCAGAGGAACTATCTGGAAGCCTCTTATGCCTGTTACTTTCCTGAATTGAGTAACTTTTTCAAATTTAACAGTACGGGAGTAATGTATATCATGGAGTGTTTTCCTCTTCCTCAGGATATCGTAAATGCAGGATATGAGAATTTTCTGAAGATTATGAAAACAAAAAGCAAAGGGTGCATAGCTACAGAGAAGCTTCACAGTTTATATCAGGTATCTCTAACAAGTATTGGCATGAGTCAGGGAGCGGATAGTGCGAGAGTGGTCATAAATGCGATCTATGAGGATATCAGCTATAAACAATACCATCTCAAACAAATCAAAACAGCAATCATGACATGTGTAGATAAAATCAGTTATGGATCGTTATTGGTGACAATACCTGGTTTGAGTAAAGTATCAGTGGGGTTAATTCTGGCGGAGACTGGAGATATCAATCAATATGGTCGATATCAGGATTTAGTCAAACTTGCCGGATTGAGTTTAAAACACAATCAATCAGGAGAATACCATGGGCAATATCATATCTCTAAGGTAGGAAGAGTAAGGTTGCGAAGGATCTTGTATATGCTTACTCTGGAAATGATTATAAACAATCAATTAATCAATCAGATATATAATTATCAAGTAAAAAAGCGAGGTAATAACAAGGTCAAAACTATCGTTTCTTTGAGCAGTAAATTACTGGGAATCATGTACTCAATGGTTAAATATGAAAGGTCGTTTGATCCTGAACAGCGAAAGCTATATGCAGGTTATTTAACTGAAAATAATCAGTGAGCCAAGAAAAAAAAGTAGTCAAAAAATAATGGAGGTGTTTAGATTGGTTCACTCGCCGGATGATGTAGTCATTAGGCACTAAGGCTTGTTTACAAGACCTTCTACCATAGCTCATTATAGCACACCGGCGGGTATTATCTCAGATAGGATAAAGTAAGAATAGGATACCATCAGAAGGTAATCCAGTATATCAGCAAGATCGGGATGTAGAACCAAGAGAGCTTTGATAAGTAATATTCGATTTAATCATAGAATTCAGATCGAAAATCAGCGTCTCTGGAACCCTGCAATGACGCTTCGGTACCCTACGCGTCATTGCAGGGTTCCAGAAAGCCAAGTACTATGAATATATTATAATATATAACTATCTAACTATATCAGCTTAATGTGTCGTCTTCCAGACTTTTTTTGCAAAAACTTTAGGTGGTATTTTTGTTAGATCGTAAATCCAGTAAGGACTTCCTGGGCTAACAGAGTTACGTCCTGCGGACTGGTATTCTACAGATTACCGCCTGAAGTCAGCGGTACAAGACAACCGGCTGAACCCGGAGCCACAGGATAAGAACCGTTTCTCACTTTTCCTACACATTCTCTTATCCCTCTCTTGAAGAAGAAGTTATAGACTAGAGAAAGAATCAAACTCTCCGACACTAAAGTGCCACCTCTCTTTATCCAAAGAGAGGAATGGTTCCCCCTGTACGCTGTACGCTGTACGCTGTACGCTTCTGCCATCCTTTTCCTTGACAATGGTTTCATCTAATAAAATTTAAAGACAGAATACGAGTAACAAATAAGGAGTTAGAGGCATGGATCAGCATCGAATTGCTTCACATCCGATTCTTAACGTGCCGGAGCGGGAAGATATTCCTTTTTACTGGAATAAGATTCTGCTTACGGCAAAAAAAGACGAGATGATTTCATCTGCACTCATTGCTAATGGCATTCACGTGTTTGGTCATCATCATAAGGATGGTTCTGCACAAGGTATATTCTGTGCCAATGGGCAATGTGCAAAATGTTCTGTTATTGCGAATGGGGTCATTGTTAAATCCTGCATGACAGCAGTGCAAAAGAACATGGTCGTGGAAAGCGCAGACGGATTACCGGATCTGATTGATCTTGGTGAAGTTCCTTCCACACAAGAAATTGAAGAACTGGAAACTGATATTCTGATCATCGGTGGTGGACCTTCGGGTCTGGCTGCTGCAATTCAACTTGGTAATCATAACCTGCATGCTTTATTGATTGATGATAAAAATGAACTCGGTGGAAAGTTGGTTCTTCAAACTCATAAGTTCTTCGGTTCGCAGGAAGATTCCTATGCCGGTACTCGAGGTATCGATATTGGCAAGCTCCTGGCGGATAAAGTGAATCAATTATCTACAATACAAGTCTGGATGAATAGCACTGCTCTTTTCGTGTTCAGTGATAAGAAAGTCGGTATTTTGAAAGATGGTGTCTATAAAATTGTGAAAGCGAAAGTCATCCTGAATGCAGCCGGAGCAAGGGAGAAGTTCTTGCGCTTTACTGGCAACACATTGGCTGGTATTTACGGAGCAGGTGCCTTTCAAACTTTGGTCAATCGTGATCTTGTAAAACCTACGGAAAGATTATTCATCATCGGTGGGGGAAACGTGGGTCTGATTGCCGGTTATCATGCTTTACAAGCTGGTATTCAAGTCGTTGGACTGGCAGAAGCAATGCCGCAATGCGGTGGCTACAAAGTTCATGCAGATAAACTGGTACGTTTTGGTGTGCCGATCTATACATCTCATACGATCTTATCAGCGAACGGAAAAGAGTCAGTGGAATCAGTCACGATTGCAGAGATCGATAATAAATTCAAACCGATACCCGGTACGGAAAAGACATTTACTTGCGACACAATCCTGATAGCTGTGGGTCTTGATCCTTTAAGTGAATTCACGATTGAAGCAAACGAAGCCGGTATTCCCATCTATTCAGCAGGAGACGCACTTGAAATAGCGGAAGCTTCCTCAGCCATGTTCAATGGTAAGATCATGGGTCTCAAGATAGCAAAAGATCTGGGTGCTGAGGTGGAAGATATTCCGGATGAATGGTATCAGAAGGCAGAAGTCCTGAAATCACATCCCGGTGGAATCTTCCCTTATCCTGAAATGACAGTGGAAGAAGGTGTCATGCCCATCATTCATTGCCTGCAGGAAATTCCCTGTAATCCTTGTACGACTGTCTGTCCCACCATTTCCATCAATATTGAAGACGGAACTCTGATGGGTCTTCCCAAATATACGGGAAGCTGCATCGGCTGTAATAAATGCCTGCTGATTTGTCCCGGACTGGCAATTACGCTAGTCGATTATCGGAAGGATAAAGAATTTCCGACCGTGACCATTGCTTATGAAATCAGCAATATGCCTGTGAAGGTCGGTGATTTTGTTGATCTTGTTGAAATTGAAGGCAATGATCTTGGCAAGGCGGAAGTGACAGTAGTTCTTCAGAATCCGAATGTTAAAATGCAATTGATCAAGATGAAAGTTCCAAAAAATATAGCTAAACGTGTTGCTTCTTTCAGGGTACAGAATGTGGAAGTGACAAAGCCTTTGGCACATGCGATCATTTCCAATCATACACCTGATGATTCAATGATATGTCTTTGTGAGCGTGTGACAGTTGGTGAAGTACGTAAACTGATTCGGGAAGGGATAACGGATTTAAACCAGATTAAGGCTGTTACCAGAACCGGCATGGGACCTTGCGGAGCAAAGACATGTGATGTGATGATTCGATCTTTATTCCGTGAAGAAGGTATTCCCTTTGAGGATGTGGTTCCCAACACGAAACGTCCTGTTTTCATTGAAGTTCCACTCGAAAAGTTCGCAGACCCGAAGAAGAAGGCTTAACATGAATAACAATAAATATGATGTGATCATAATCGGTGCTGGTTCAATTGGTGTTCCAACAGCCATGAACCTTGCTGAGAAGAAATTGAAAATCCTGGTAATTGAAGAACTTGCAGGTCCGGGACAAGCAAACAATAAAAAGGCAATCGGTGGTGTACGCGCCACACATTCAGATTTTGGAAAGATCAGGACTTGCCTGCGAAGCATCGAAATCTTCTCCACCTGGAAAGATATGTATGGTGATGACTTGGGCTGGATGTCCAATGGTTACAGCTATCCTGCCTATAACGAAGCAGATGAAAAAAAACTCAAGGATTTGATGAAGATTCAGCTATCTTTTGGTGTAAACATCAAATGGGTATCTGCTGAGGAATACAATGAACTGGTGCCGGGGATTGAGATGAAAGGCTTGAGAGGTTCCACCTATTCCCCCGAAGACGGAAGCTGTTCTCCGTTATTGGCTGAATCTGCCTTCTATTTTAGAAGTAAGAGACTCGGAGTTGAATTCAAATTTCACGAATCAGTGACAGGTATGAAACTCGAAGCAGGTAAAATCGTGGAAGTTCAAACCAATAAAGGTTCCTATTCCTGTGCCCATGTTATAAATGCTTCAGGTAATAACGCCAATGTGATAGGGAAGATGGCTGGATTCGATTTACCTGTAACCCCTGATTGCCATGAAGCAGGTATTACAGAACCTGTGAAACAGTTCTTTGGTCCAATGGTCATTGATATGCGCAAGGCTCCCGGTTCTGCAAACTTCTATTTCTATCAGAATCATGAAGGACAGGTCGTATTCTGTATCACTCCTGAACCTCAGATCTGGGGAGTGGATAATCGTTCCACCTCTGAATTCCTTCCTATGTGTTCTGCACGTATGCTGCAAGTATATCCGCGACTGAGAAAACTGAAAGTAAGAAGAACTTGGCGTGGTCAATATCCCATGACACCTGATGGTTTCCCCATTATAGGCACAACCAATGAAGTCCCAAATTATACAAATGCCGTCGGCATGTGTGGACAGGGCTTCATGCTCGGACCGGGTGCAGCAGAATTATTATCGCGCATTGTGACACATGATATGACAAAAGACGATCTTCACGTCTTGCAGAGTTTCGATCTATATCGTGATTTCACCGGTATGGAGGTGTTTAAGTAGGGATAAACCCACGTGTTTATCCTCTGAAAGTAGAGAAGAACTCCGTTCATGCATGATTTTCCAGGCTGGATAACACCCAATTTGTGAGACGCCCAAGTTGGGCGTCTCTACAGTAAAAATGATTCTTACTCGAATTGTTCCAGCATCTTCAGGATAGGAAGAGTTGTCATATTCTCTACGATCGAAAGAATAGTTTGCGTGATTCCATTCACACTAGCGACACCAGGAGCAAAGTAGATTGGACGGAAATTGTAGTGATCTGCTCCATGGTAGGTAGCCAGGACACAATATTCAGCAGCAATTCCAGATAAAATGAGGGTATCAATGCCCAGTTCATTCAATTTCTTTTCCAGTGGTGTTCCAATGAATGCGCTGGAATGAGTTTTGGTGATGCGGATATCAGAATTTTCTATTATCAGGTTTGGATGCATTTCATAACCATCTGTCCCTGGTATGACTCCCTCTTTTTCTGAGTTGTGATAGATCACGATTATCGGCAATTTCTTTTGCCGGAAGTTTTTTGCCATGGCATTTATCTCAGTAATTGCATCAAGCATTTCCTGCTGCATTGAAGGATTATTTCGATAATAAATTTCCTGGAGATCAATAATCAATAAAGCAGGTTTCATTTCATATTCCTTTGGTTATGATCTCCATGATTTATGCCGGGATAATAGCATGGCAGAATTTATCATGATTATCTTCAATCCATTTTTCAGCAGACCAAGCTGCTGTAGCACCATCGCTTACAGCAGTGACAATCTGACGGAGAACCTTTTTCCGGATATCACCTGCTGCATAGATACCAGGAATATTCGTATGCATGTATTCATCAGTGACCACAAACCCCTGTTCATCTAACTCAACCCTGGATTCGAGCAATTGATTATTTGGTAGGATACCGACATATATGAAACATCCATGCACAGGTAATTCGGAGGTTTGTTCCGTAATTCTATTGTATAAAACTAAAGATTCGATCCGGTTCTCTCCTAATATTTCCAATGGAATGGTATTCCAAATGAATTCAATTTTTTCATTTATAAAAGCCCGTTCCTGGATGGTATGAATAGCACGCAATTTATCTCGACGATGAATGATATACACTTTGCTGGCAAATTTCGTCAGGAACAAGGCTTCTTCTACTGCTGAATCACCACCACCGATCACTGCAACGATCTTACCCCGGTATAAAGCTCCATCGCAGGTGGCACAATTGGAAACACCTCTCCCGATCAGTCTTTCTTCACCTGGGATTTTCAGGCGACGAGGATGTGCACCTGTGCAAAGGATGATGGCTTTTGCCTCATATATTCCTGACTCGGTCTCGATGATCTTGCATAAACCATCCATCGCAACAGCCATTATTTCTTTTTCAATGATTTCCACACCGAACTTCTCTGCCTGTAATTGCATTTGCTCTATAAGTTTATAGCCTGATACGACATTCTCAAAACCTGGATAGTTTTCAACTTCAGTAGTCAGCATGATCTGACCACCAACGAGTCCCTTTTCGAAGATGGCAGTTTTCGATCCACCCCGTGCCGCATAAATACCAGCACTCAGACCTGCTGGTCCAGCGCCGATAATGATAATATCATATTTCATATAGTCTCCGTGTTGTTTCTATATTCAATATATGCGATGATGTGTTGGTTGTCAACTTGTAAAGAAGTTACGAATTACAAATTGAAGAGAAGAGAAGAATAGAGTAAAGGGTGGAAGGACAAAAGAAGAGACGCCCCAATTGGGCGTCTCTACATCCAGGAAATTTATCCCATATTGAGTGTGAAATATCTATAAGTACCGTTACGGTCTTTCACATAAAGCAGGATGATTTTGTTGTCTGTTTTCTCGATATCTTTTTTAGCCTCTGTCAGTGCTTTATTGAATTCAGAGATGCTGTTAATCTCAGTATCATTAATTTGCATAATAACATCGCCAATACTTAGACCAGCTTTAGATGCAGGAGAATTGGGTTCGATACGGGAAATAATGACCCCTTTATCACCAGTTACTTTAAGTGACTTAGCCGTTTGACTATCAAGAGATTCTATTGTAAGTCCGGTTGCAACGGAAGATTTACCACTTTCATCAGTCTTGGAAGCTACATCATCATCAGGATAGGCTTCCAGTTGAACAGAAAGATTCTTTTCCTGTTTATTTCGGATTATTTTCACAGGAACTGTAGAACCAACTTTACATTCAGCAACAGCGATACGGAATTTTGCTACCGAAGATACTGCAGTTCCGTTGAATTCTTCAATAACATCTCCATTCTTGAGACCAGCTTTACTGGCAGGAGTATTCTCTTCAACCTTAGCAACAAGGACTCCGGCAATATCCGGTAGATTAAAGCTAGATCTCAGTTCAGGTGTAATTTCCTGGGGAGAAATTCCCATGTAAGCTCGAACTACTTTACCTGTTTTGATCAAGTCATCTGATACTTTTTTAGCAAGATTGATAGGGATGGCGAATCCGATACCGTTATTTCCACCGCTTGGACTAGTAATGGCAGCGTTAATACCAATGACTTGACCTTTGATATTAATGAGAGGTCCGCCACTATTTCCAGGATTGATGGCTGCATCGGTTTGAATATAATCCTGGTATATCGGAGAATCATTGCCAAAATTCAAATTGGCTCGCCCAATTGCCGAAATAACACCCACGGTGACTGTTCGTTCCAGACCTTCATCAAAAGGATTACCAATAGCAATAGCCCAATCACCAATTTCCATACTGGATGAATCACCTAAGGGAAGAACTACGATCTTATCTTCCTTTTTTACTTTTACCTTGAGAACACCAACATCAGTCATTCTATCAGCACCAACAATCTCACCGGAATAGTTTGCTTTATCAGCTAAAGTAACTGTTATTGTACCATCTTTACCGGGAGCGATAACATGATTATTGGTTAAAATATAGATTTCCTGTTTCTCCTGATCATATCTAAAGATGAAACCAGAACCTCTATATACTGCCTGTTGTTGTTGTTGAGGCATTTCAGGGAAGAAGTACTTAAAGAAGTCATTGGGGTTTGAATTGTTTAAACCAGTTGTGATTTTTGCTTCAACTTTGATTTGGACAACACCATCGCGAACATTTTTAACGATACTAACAAATGGGCTTTGTCCATTATCGGTAACCGGTAGTGCCAAAACTATAGCAGGGACCGCTAAAATTATGAAGCAGATGAGAGATATGAGTTTTACTCTTTTCACTATTCCTCCAAAAATGAGTACGTCCATAATTTGAAAAGATTTGCATTCTTCACAATGCCATATCAATTACTGCTTTGCCTAACCTCCTATCAGATTTTGGTTCAAAAAATACGGATAGATTCTTGTTGTCAAAGAAAAAATATTGATTTATCGACTGAATGCATGAACATGATAACTGCCGATATTATCCACCCAATAAGTATTTTCAGGATCTATAGGGATAGAAATAATAACACGGGCAAACTGGACGGAAGGATGAAAAAATCCTGTAGAAAGGAGAATTTCCTGCCAGTAAGTAATCGTTTTTAACTTATTCATATAACTATCTTTTCTATTTCCGATTTTATCAAAAGTCCGAAAATACAAAGTCACAGGAGTTGCTGATGGTACCTTCGATCTAACATAACAACGATTAACATAAGCTGATCGATTATCAACAGGGAAAGCTTCAGAGACAATGAGAATCTGCTGAGTTGGACCATCAATCTTGATGGACTTGTCTCCATTTTGAACAGAAAGGGAATCCCAGGAGATGATATTTTGGAAATCTGCGTTGGAGAGAAATGTCCAATCTTTTGGAAGCTTTTTATCCGGTAAAAGAGGCATCTCGAAATCAGGATTGGAAATCAGGTTAGGTTTTCCAATGATATCTCGGTCATAGAATAACAGACTAGGTCCAAAGAAACAGCTAGTAAGACATATTAGTGCTGCTACAGTAAGACATGCTTTAAGAACAAATTTCATATGTTTTCCCCTTCCTTACTTCATAAAGCCACGTTCTAACAGATATTTCATCACGATTCCCACTGCAAGAGAATTGATCAATAGGTTCGAACCACCATAACTGATAAATGGCAAAGGAATACCAGTTGTGGGTACGATACCGATATTCATTCCAATATTAATAAAAATCTGGAATGAAAGGTAAGCTGTTATCCCCGCTGATGCAATTTTCCTTTCTCTTACATTCAGTTTTCCCAATGCAAGTGTAAGATGCCATAAGAACAAAAAAAATACAACTAATAAAATAGAGCTACCAACAAATCCGAATTCTTCACCAATAACGGAGAAAATAAAATCCGTATGATGCTCGGGCAGGAAGTTCATATTTTTCTGCGTCCCCAGAAGAAATCCTTTCCCAAGTATACCACCTGAACCAATCGCTATTTTCGCTTGAATGATCTGATAACCAGCTCCTAATGGATCAAGGGTCGGATCAAGAAAAGTTAGTATCCGATTCTGCTGATACGTTTTCAATCCCTGCCAGATAAATGGTGTAATCAGCGAAATAAAGACATTGATGACAACCGCAACGGCAATTCCAACCCAAGATAAGCGGTATTGTACTAAAAGATAAATAAATAGCAAGATAAAAATTATAAATATTAATAAATAAAAGGAAGTGATGATGCTCAATATTGGACTTATCATTAAAAGAATGTAAATAAAGGGAATATCAGCCGCCGCATATATGGCAAGTAAGCTGAACCAGAAAACGATCGTTGTTCCAAAATCTGGTTCAATAAGGATGAGCGATACTGGCAAGAGTGTGAGGACGAAACCCTTCAGCATAATGGAAAGTTCACTGAGGTAAGGTTTTGATAAAGCCTTTGCCACAACTAGGATTGTGAATAGTTTAGCCATTTCAGATGGCTGGAAATGAAGGAAACCGAATTGGAACCATCTATGAGAACCATTGATTGCAGGTAAGAATAAAACAACGACTAATGTCAGCAAACTAAAAATATAACCGGGAATGATGAGCAAATCGATAATGGCAAAAGGAATTCTAAATAACAAGTAAAGTGTCACAAGAACAAAGACAACAAAAATTGCCTGTTTCCACCAGAAGTTCTTGATATTGTAACTATCGCCAATCTTCGTTGTCGAAGCACTATATATAGCAAATACTCCTAAAAGAAGTAGGATTACAAGAAGAATGAACAAAGTCCAGTCGAAGTTCTTACTCTGTAAAAACATTAAGATTTCCCCGCAACTACTTTTTCCGTACCATTTTTCATTTGATCATGATAATAGTGCATGATCCGACCAGCAATCGGGGCTGCTGAAGAACCACCGTGTCCAGCATTTTCCATAAACACACACACAGCTATTTGTGGAGTATCGGTACAATAATAACCAACAAACCAGGCATGTGTAGATCTGCCAGCAATATTTTCAGCAGAGCCTGTTTTTCCATAAACCGAGGCTCCATCAAACCTGGCTGCACCTCCAGTACCTCCTGGAGCATTAACAACCTTAAACAATCCTTCATGAATAATTCTTAGTGTACTTGAAGAAATTGGGAGTTGAGTCTCTAGATCCTGGTTCAAGTCCTTAAACAGAATAGTTTTTGTGCCAATAGCACGATCCAGTAAATGAGGTCTGATCCATTTACCATTATTAGCAAGTGCTGAATAATAGGCACACATCTGTAAGGGAGAAACTTGAATTTCTCCCTGGCCTATTGAAAGATTGACTTTTGGTCCGATAATTCCTGTAGATTTTCCGTAGTGTTTTTTGTACCAGAGAGTATTTGGGAACAAGCCTTCTCTTTCGTTCGGTAAATCCACACCTGTTCTCTGTGCCAGGTGATTTCCAAAAACAAAAGCCTGGAAATCATCTAATTTATATTTTAAGGAAAGGTCATAAAAAAATACATCACATGAGACACGGAGTGCTTCCTCGACGGGAAGTGAGCCATGTCCTGTTCGACTCCAACAGCGAAAGAATCGATTACCAACCTGGAGTCCTCCTGTGCATGGACGATCTAAGGAATACTGACTGATAATACCTTTTTGTAAGCCATAGCTTGCTGGTATGGGTTTAAAAACAGAACCCGGGGGGTAGACTCCATGAATTACCCTATCGAGCATTGGTTTATTGGGATCAAGATTAACTTTATCCCAATCTTCTTTTTTTAGTTTTGTCATCATGATATTCTGATCAAAGTCCGGTTTGCTGGCATATGCAAGGATACCGCCTGTTTTTACATCCATTACAACAATAGCTCCATTGACTCCATTTGGAAAAGCAGAACTAGCGAATTGCTGTAAATCAGAATCAATAGTCAGAATTAAACTCAATCCATTTTCAGGAGTTTGAGTCAGGTTATGTTTAAACAGATTTAGACTTTTCCCGGAAGCATCTACCTGGATAATCTCATTTCCATCTTTTCCATGTAAAAGGACTTCATAATATTTTTCTAAACCTGTTTTTCCTAAACTGCTATTGATGGAATAACCTTCTTCTTTCACTTTATCATACTCAACAGCATTGATACGACCGACATAACCGGTAAAATGGTTGGGAATCAGATACTGGCGTGTTGTTTCTACCTTAAAATTCAAACAGGGATAATAGTTTAAATCTTCTGAAACTCGCATCATTGTATCATAATCGGTGTTTTCGGCTATCAGGATATCCTGGTATGAACGAAATCTGCTGCTTAAGATCAAGGAATCGACTTCCATATGATTAATTCCATAATTGACTTGCAAAAATTGCTTCAATCTCTTGGTGTTGTTGATTTTGGCAGGAGTTAGATAGAGGTTGAGAGATGGAATATTGATGACCATTGGTTTATAATTTCGATCATAGATTTCACCACGAGTTGCAGGTATTCTATTTAATCTGACAAAGTTACGTTCTGCGATTTGGTGATAATAATTCCCCTTGATAATCTGCAATTCAAAAAGGGCAGATAATAGGAAAAGGAAAAGTGCTACAAGAATAATGCGGAATGTATTGGATGGAGTGAAATTAGTCTTCATTGAAATTCAATTTCATTCGATAGAATAGGGATAGGGCATATGTAAAAATGACTGATAAAGCAGTGTTATAAACAATATTGAAAAGAACTAAAGGTATCAGTTTGATGGAATAACCCATCATGACAAGTTGAACTACAAAAAAAATGATAAAATATATGAGATTTACAATGCTGATGATGATAATATGGGAGAGGAACTTTTCCTTATCTAGACTCTGGTGAAAACTATTAACGATTAATGAGAGGACTATGTAGCACAGAGTATTAATTCCCAGGAGATTCGGAGTTGTTAAATCCTGCATGATTCCAAGAAAAAAAATGATTGTTAAGGCAGGGATGATACTCATATTAAGATTAAGAAATACAACGAAGGCAAGCATAAAATTGGGCACAATGCCAAATATGGAAATACCCGGGGCAATAATGACCTGCATATATAAAAGGATGATTCCCATTCCAACTAAACGAATAAGATTCCACATTGGAAATTCCCGATTCAAGCAGTACCTGCTAAATGTTTACGGATAATGCAGATAGGGGTAAGTTCATCTCCTTGGCCTTGTGGATTATCTTTCATCACTTTTTGCATGAATGCTTTATCAATTCCTTTGCTGCCACCTATCATCCAACATCCGCCAATGTCATTGATATCCATAATCGCAGTTTCATATCCTAAGGCGTCATAAATTGCCTGAGATTCCTTTTCCGGATGCAAAGGACCTTTAATTACACATTGATCATAAGGAGGAACAGGTGAAGTATGTGCTGCATCAATCAAGGCAGCCTGCATACCCGCGATAAGATAAAAGTCGCCTTTCCTGCCTATCAACTTACCTAAGGCACCTACAAGAGCAGCAAAAAGAATACGCCAAGCTCCACACTCATCAATAGCGCATTGCATACTTTCAGGAGCTCTTAACCCGATGCCATAGGGTACTTTTGCTACAAAACGCCATAATATCCTGGCAAGGAGTCCTATTTTCAATTGCGAGACTGGAACAGCCCTGCCTTGTGTAATGGCAAGCGGACTTTCGCTAATGGAAATGATGTCTCCTTGTTGGAGAACATTTCCGGCTGATTCTAGGATAATATCTGTAAGTGAATCACCGGGCATGAGAATTCTGGTTTTTATCGGAATTCTTTCGTATTGGATGCTATCAATCTCAATGATTGGTTGAAAGTTCTTTTTCATAACTCATCTCCCTATTACCTTTCAGGACGAATACCGTTTCGGCGTTTTCAATCAAGGCAAAAGGCTGAATTTCTGCCTTTAAAAAAAGATTATCCTGGGATTCTTTCAGCTTTATGATCTTCCCGATCGGATATCCTTTTGGAAATATCTGCGAAATATTGGATGTTACAAGAGTATCACCGATATTGATCTGTGAACCTAATTTTATCATACCCATATAAACTCGACCATAATAATCTGTTTCCAGAACTCCCTGCACATTAGATGTCTTATCCATGATTGCTAATTTGAACAGGCTATGTGATAATGGTAAAATGACTGCATAATTGCGAGTAACGGTAATCACTTTACCAACTACTCCCTCGGCTGAAATTACCGGATCATTCTGATTTATCTTATCATGAAATCCTTTATTAATAATCAGATTACGTTCCCAGAAATTACCGCTATACCCAATGACTTCTGCAACAATAAAACTCTTCCCAGCCAGGTTACGAGGTATATTCATACTGTTTTGTATCGTGTACAAACGGTTCTCCAGATTGAGTATATAAAGCGTTTGCTGAGCTACCTTTTCACTTAATTTGAGGTTGTTTTCACTTAATGTCTTCGTATTTTGAATACTAGTCACACTTTTCATGAAAGGTGGAAATATATAGTTACCCAGCCATTGTGCTTTTTGTATTCGTGTTTGTGTTGTACCCAGTAATAAGAATAATGCCAGGATTAAATACAAAAGCGCAACGATACGTTCCTTGGTCACGATACTCAGTCTTCAATTTTTTTTATCAGAACTTCTCGATAGCTTTCAATGTCGTCAAGGATTCTACCGGCACCCTTGACAACAGCAGTCAAGGGGTCTGGTACGACATGAACAGGTAAGTCGACAGTATTTCGAATTCGTTCATCCAGCCCTTTAAGTAGAGCACCACCACCAGTCAGGAAGATACCCCTTTCGGCAATATCAGCAGCTAATTCGGGTGCCGTTCTTTCAAAGAGACGCTTGATCGCATCAATCATAGCAGTCACCGTCTCAGCCAGAGCTTCACGAATTTCTTCAGAACCCATTTTAATTGTAACAGGATAACCAGTGATGATATCGCGTCCCCTGACTTCCATGTTAAGTTCCTGCTTTAAAGGATAGGCTGAACCGATCTTTAATTTGATCTTTTCTGCTGTTTGAATACCAACAAAGATATTGTTTTTCTTTCGCAGGTAATTCACAATATCCAAATCAAGCTTATCACCACCGATACGTATGGAATTATGAACGACGATATGAGAAAGGGAAATAACAGCTATTTCACTAGTACCACCACCGATATCCATGATTAAGTTACCGTAAGGTTTGTCGATTGGGAGATCAGCACCTATTGCAGCAGCAATTGGTTCCGAAACCAGAAACACTTCCCTGGCTCCAGCATGAAGAGCGCTGTCACGTACCGCTCGTTTTTCCACTTCCGTGATACCGGAGGGAACACAGACAATTACACGCGGACGAACTAAGAGTCTTTTTTTCTGAGCACGAAGAATCAGGTTTCTCAGCATGAGCTCAGTCACTTGGAAATCAGCTATTACACCATCTTTTAATGGTTTAATTACACGTACTTCATCAGGATTTTTTCCGAGCATTTCTTTTGCTGGCATCCCAATGGCAATCATTTTTTTATTATCTGCTGACATAGCAACAACGGAAGGTTCATCAATCACAACACCGGAATTCTTTTTATATACGAGAGTGTTGGCAGTACCGAGATCAATAGCAATATCATTTGCCAAAACACCAAAGATTTTTAGAAAATTCATAGGGTCTCCATATGCTTAATCATTTTTCCACAAAGAGTTACAACGCAACTTAACGTTCCTGCTCTTTTACGTAGATAATGCATTGTGTCAAGCAGAAATGTAATGTCTCAAGAATCCTAAAAGATTTGAGCAGTCATTTTACAATATGAATATTGTATTATTCTTCAACCAGACCATTCAATTCTGAAGGATCATACCAGCTAATCAATCCTTGGATACGTTCAATCTCAGTCTGAAGTATGATTTTGTGATCGTATTCTTCCTTCGCGAATTTCTCAAATAAAGTACGAATTTCCATATCGTTACAACTCAGAGCCAGATACATGAACCCATCATGAGCTAAATCTTCTCTGCTCAGTGCAAATTCCAGGATACTTTTCGGATCACTGATCAAGTCAGCAGGAATGTCACCAGGTACTTCATCCCTGATGATATTGAGAGCTTGACCGGGGAACTCTATCTTGTAGGCAATTATGAGCTTTTCCTCATGAATCTCTTCCAATGGGATAAGACTATGGAATGCCTTTTTTGCATTTTCCTCTTTAAAACTCTTCGCTAAGGCTTTATATAATTCCTGTGATCTGATCTCATTCTGAATTGCTAAAATATAAGCTTCTTTACGAGAATTCATAACATCAACCTCCTGTATTTGTTTTCTTTTGAAATTTCACTTTTAAGTATTCTGTGTCAATTAAAAAATATGAATCAGTTCCTTATCGTTTCCATGGGATTTAATTTTGCAATCTTCCGAGAAGGATAGAATACACTGAACAGTGATATCAGGATACTAATAAGAGGTACTAGAATAAAATCCATTAATTTGATTTCGACTGGTAGATCTAAAAGCGGAAATGTACCCATGGGAATTTTGATCATGTGATAATGAGCTTGCAATTCTAGTAAGGATAAGGCAATGAATACACCGATGATAATACCAATTAAAGTTAGAAACATGCCCTGGAAAAGGAAGATATTACGGATGTTTAGATTATTCGTCCCCAATGCCTTAAGAATACCAATCTCTTTGCGTTTTAAGACCGTCAATTTGAGTAGATTCCCTGTCATGTTGAAGGATGTGATCAACAGCATTAAACTCAGGACTGAAATCATTACCATCTTTTCCATTTTCATGGCATTGAAGAGATTTGGGTCAAAATGGCTCCAATCTTCAACAACGTATTTCGGATATTTCTGCTGTAATTGCTGAGTGATGGTTTGAAGATGTCGTGAATCATATGTTCTGATTTCAATGTAGCTGACAGCGTGAGTATTTTGACTGAAAAACTGGCTATTCGCAAGGGAAATGTAACTGAAAAGACGATCATATTCCGGCATCCCTGAAACAAAAGTCCCAATGACGATTAAATTCTTATTTATCGGTAGCATTCCCAAGGGAGTAGGCGTTGTATGAACCGGTGAAACAACCTGGATAGTATCACCAACACTTGCCTGCAATTGTATCGCGAGATCCATACCCAATATGATTCCATCTTCAGCGAAGAGTTTTTGGTCAGCATATCCGTTGACGATTCCTCTTAAAACTTGTTCTTTCCTTTTTTGTATATCATCAGGAATAGGATCAAAGATATGAGTTACTTTTTTATGTCTCGGGAGATCTATTCCATAATTGACACTCCCGAGCATATTCTTTCCTTTTATAAGCATCACTTCATTTTCAACAACAGGTGCAGCAGCGGTAATTAGAGGATCTTTTTCCAATTCAGTTAACAAAGGAACATAGTTTTCCAGTGGCTGATAGTTTTGTTGATACAGTTTTACTTCTGCTTTGGTTCCGATAATCCGATCCATGATATCTCTGTCGAATCCATTCATGACAGAGGATACTACCAGCAGGGAGAAAATACTGAGAATGATTCCACCCAAGCTTAGCAGATTTGAACCTTGAATGAGGAATCTGTTTCTTCCTCGTAAATATCGAAACGCCAAGCGCAAGCTAAAATTCATTATGTTCTTTTCATCTGGGGAAAAAATATCACTTCTTTAATAGAAGTATTATCTGTTAACAGCATGACTAACCGATCAATACCGATACCCATTCCTCCCATCGGAGGCATGCCATATTCGAGCGCTTCCAGGAAGTCTTCATCAACCAGGGTGGCTTCCAGATCACCTAACGCACGTAATGCTGCTTGTTTTTCCATACGTTCACGCTGATCAAGAGGATCATTCAATTCTGTGAAAGCATTGGCAAACTCATTACCATTGATAAATAACTCAAACCGTTCAACCAGTTGTGGCTGTCCCGGTTTTGATTTAGCAAGAGGGGAGACCTCTTTAGGATAATCATAAACAAGTGTCGGCTGTATCAACTTTTCTTGAACGCAGATATCGAATATCTCAGCAATGAGACGTCCAGCCCCTGCATTCTTGGGAATCTCGATTTTCTTTGATTTACAAAATGCAGCAATTTTCACTTCATCGAAATCAGAAGCATCAAATCCTGTTGTTTCTTTGATCAAATCAAGCATTGTAGCACGTTTCCAGGGCTTGGAAACGGAAATGACCTGTCCCTGGAAAGGAACTTGATCCGTACCGTTTATAGCCATAGCACATTCATATACCATATTTTCTGTGATATCCATCATACCATTCAAATCAGTGTATGCCTGGTAAAGCTCGAGCAAAGTGAATTCTGGATTATGGGAACGATCCATACCTTCATTACGGAAATTCTTACCGATTTCATACACTCTTTCGAATCCACCGACAATCAGTCTTTTTAAATACAATTCTGTGGCGATACGAAGGTATAAGTCCATATCCAATGTATTATGATGTGTAATGAACGGACGTGCATTAGCGCCACCATAAAGCGGTTGTAAAGTGGGTGTTTCCACTTCCAGGAATCCCTGCCTATCAAGGAAACTACGGATCGTAGTAACTATCTTGGCTCGTTTTTCAAACACATGCTTATTATCAGGATTCAACAGCAGATCTAAATATCTCTTTCTGAAGCGGAGTTCTATATCTGTAAATTCATCATAACGAACAGTCTTACCTTCTTCAATTCTTTCTTTCACTGCTGGGAGCGGACGGATGTTTTTGCTTAGCATTGTAATATGTGAAGCTTTTACAGAAAATTCACCAGTCTGTGTTACTAAACAGGTACCATCGACTTGGATAAAGTCACCCGGATCACAGAGTTTGAATAATTCATAATTTACTTCGCCGAGTTCATCCTGTTTCACAAATATTTGTATTTTTCCACTGACATCCAGCAGATTTCCAAATCCTATTTTCCCCTGGCGCCGCATGGCAACTAACCGTCCGGCAATGGATACTGGCTGGTTACTTTCTAAGAATGTATCACGATTCTCGTGTAATTCTCCAATTTTATGTGTTCGAGTCGATGTAGTCGGATATGGTTCAATTCCCATTTCCCGTATCTTCGCCATCTTTTCCAGTCTAAGTTTAATAAATTGATTGTTGGCATCAAACATGTGAACTCCTAATAAAATATATACATAAGTCTAAATATGAAGAATAGGTTACGTGTCAAGCAGAAGGTTGTAGCTCCGCCTTTAGACGGTTGTAGCTTGTAGTTTGTAGGAGCGCTGATTCCTCATCGGCGGATAGGGCGAATTCCTTTCGCCCTAAAACTAGTCGTAAATCAGGTGATTTGTAGTGGTTCGCGTCAGCAGACCTGTCTGCCCTACAAAAATATCGCAGAAAAAAAACTTGACTAACTAACTTCACATATTTCAAGTTCAGTTGTAAGTAGAACAATAATAATAATCCAAATCATTAGGAGGAACTATGAGAATTATCTTTTTCGTCTGCCTCTGTCTAGCTCCATTTCTGTTGTATTGTGAAGTCATGTATGTTCATCTCTCCAATGGAACAACTGCTGAATTCCAAGTTGAAGATATTCAGCAGATCAATTTTAATAATGTCTCCAACAATGATTGGGTAGCGTTCCTACCTAAAGTATCAATTAAATTTTTAACGAATTATCCCAATCCCTTTAATCCCTCAACCATAATTAAGTTTGAGCTTTCTGAACCGTGTCAGACGGAAGTTTCGATCTTCAATATCAGAGGACAACTAGTAAAGGTTCTGGCTAAAGAATATATGACAAAAGGTGTTCAGGAATTGACCTGGAATGGGTTGAATGAAACAGGAAAAGCATGCGCCTCTGGACCTTATATTTATAAGGTGAAATGCGATGACCAAATCAAAGTCAACAAAATGCTGATGTTAAAATAGGAGCATACGATGTACAAAATATTACTTATTAGCAGCCTAATACTTTTTACTTCATTTCTTTTTGCACAGGCCCAGATGAACGTGCACACCACAACCGGGACCAGTACCTTTGATCTAAATGAAATCACGGGTATATCTTTCAGTCAGGGGACAACTCCTACCCAGATGATACTTGTCCCTGGCGGTACTTTTACAATGGGTGATACACATGGTGGCGGAGACGCAGACGAATTGCCTACGCATAGCGTGACGTTATCATCGTTCATGATTGGCAAATATGAAGTGACTCAGGAAGAATGGTTGACCTTGATGGGTAGCAATCCTGCCAGTGGCTTTGGTTTAGGTCCTAACTATCCTGTGTACAACATATCCTGGTATGCTATCCTGAAGTACTGCAATCTGCGAAGTATTAATGAAGGTCTTACTCCGGTCTATACTATCAATAGCTCTACCAATCCTGTTTATTGGGGAGCAGTTCCGATAGCCGTCGATGCTATTTGGGATGCAGCAATTTGTAATTGGACAGCCAATGGCTACAGATTACCAACTGAAGCCGAGTGGGAATTTGCCGCGCGGGGTGGAACATCCACTCCGGATTATTTATATAGCGGTGGCGAAGACGCAAATACCCTTTTATGGTATCTGGATAATTGGGGAACAGCAAATAATTCAAGTCATACAGTTGGCGGACTTGCTCCCAATGCTCTTGGAATATATGACATGAGCGGCAATGTATGGGAAATGTGTTGGGACTCGTATGGTGCTTATAGCTCAAGCCCGGAGACGAATCCTCATGGTGCTGCTAGCGGTACCGGTCATTTGAGACGTGGCGGTGGATGGGATGGACTTGCACTCTACTGCAGGATTTCAAATAGGGGTTGGGGTGATCAATACTACACCTACTTCGAAGATGGATTCCGGCTCTGCAGGTCAGTCCAGTAGTTTTTAGTTTTATTACCTTTTATTTTCCAATCTGCCGAATTTCGATTCGGCAGATTGACCTTGCTGGATGCCAAATTCCGATTTGCAAATCTGACAGACTTTGAGGAGATGGGGCATCCTGTGGAAAATCGGAACTCTCCACCCCCTGTCATTGTCGATAGTGAAAACCTGCTTTCAGTTAGGTTCAAAGCAGAATTATATTTTCCAGCTTATATTTATTATGAAATCTCTTCAAATCAGTGTTAGTCCATCTTGCAAATGCTTTCCAAATATTCTTCTGAAACTCACGGATGTCCTTTCCGACAGGTATGGAGATAATGCTGCATTATTTTTTAATCCTTGAAGGGATAAACATTATAGTTATTGCAATTACGCGTAACGCCTGACTTTCGGAACGCCTCACCCCGTGAGGTGGCAAAACGCACCCCGTGCGTTTCCAGTATTCAGTTTATCTCACAAGCAATTTATTCGCTTTCAATATATAATGTCAAATAGTTTTTCAGCTCATAAAGTCTTCATTTCTTTTATCATAAGCAGTTGTATACCCCAGTCTCGCAGCGCACGGGGTGCGCTGTGCCACCTCACGGGGTGAGGCGTTCCGGAACAATCCATCCTGCAAACGCATCCCATATATTCTTCTGAAACTCCCGGATATCCTTTCCAACAGGTATGGAAATTATGCTGCATTCTTTGTCAGAGGGATGATTCTCTCCAGGTTTATAATAATTACCTTTTCTTGGTGGATGTTCCCCCGGATATACCAAAGCCACTTTATCTGCCTGGCAATATTCATGATAAGCATACATCTGCCTCAAATCATCAGGAGATGGATTCCCTGTACCCAGGTTCTTCCATTTCGTATCCCAAACGAGTTTTTTGTTATCATTTTCAATGATGATATCTGGCTGAATACGAGACTTGTAACCATTCTCAGGTTTCCAGAAGTCCACTGGAATCTGTGCCTTGATATGATATCCTGCATAATTCTTCCTGATACTTTGTCTCAAACTGACATAAACAAATTGTTCCCACAGGGCATTCATATCGAACATCAACGCCAGGACATGATTTCTACCCGTGGAAATATCGGGGTGATATTGGAGCAAAATCAATCTTGCAATCTCTATAGCTTTTCTGTAGGGTTCAGTTTTTCGATTGTATGTGATGCTATCGAAGATAACTTCTGATACATTTATGTCGGGCATTTCAGGGAAATTCAATAACAAAGCCCCAATTCTGCTTTGAAGAATAGTACTTGTATTGATGTGTTTCAGCAAACGGATTGTCTTGTAGAGTATGAAATGCAATTTATGCTCAGCATCGAATGTCGAGTAGCTGATGTAGAACCGTTCCCGGTGAACGATGTTTTTCTGGATATGTTTACCGAATTTGATACAGCCTTTTAATGCAGTTGCATTGCCTTCAATTTTATGATACTTTTTAACCAGCCCTTTATGCAATAAGGATTCAACTTCTGCCAAGAATAACTCAAAGTACAGATCGAGTATGGAATTTGATTTTAGCTGTAACGCACTGCTGCTGGGTGCTTTTACTTCGAATAAGCCAACCGTTTTCAACATCCCAATCAGCATGTTCCGCCAAGTTTCTTTCTCTTCCGCTTTTGTGCTTTTGTCTGATTTGGGTAATACTTCAATGACCGTATTTCCCACTTGTATCACACCCACGTATTCACAAAAACGAATGCCGTTATGTATTAATGTGAAATACGGGACACCCTTCTCACCATAAACAGTTTGAAATGCCCTTAATTGCTCAAGAGAAAGATGTTGATTATCTGTTCCTAAATGAATACACTCATGTTCAAAAACAGCATAGGGAGACTTCAACATCTATCATTTACTCTTAAGAAGTGTCTGGATTGCACCTATGAAATCATCATCACTCATCTGTGCAACATCTTGAAGCCGATAGATATGACGACTGTTCAAATCATCCACTCGATAATCATTAAAGTCTTCTAAGATATACTCTTCCGTACTATCTTGTTTTCCACCATTCAAGAAAAACCCTTCCCGTAAAACCAGCCCTATCTTCCCATAATCTCCATAGAAATACTCCTGGAGTAGAGGTATGATCTTATTATGAAATACATTCTTCAAACCTGACACGTCTTTAATAGACATCAAATAGCTATGCCCGATCATGTGATCTTTATCCACCAGCTTTTCAATGCGTTTATTAATCTTCTGAAGCAAGTAATTCAGAGATACACCTGCAATTTCCTTATCCAGTTGAGGTAAATCATACAAAGGCTTCATTTCTTCAAAACAGAACCTTCTTCGCAAAGCAGTATCCAGAGCTTCAATGCTTCGGTCTGCTGTGTTCATTGTCCCGATGATATAAAGATTTGTCGGTACGCTGAACTTATCATGGCTATAAGGTAATGTTACTTCTAATGCTTCAGGTTTCCCTTGTCGTTTATCTTCTTCAATCAAGGTAATCAATTCCCCGAATATCTGGGATATATTGCCTCGATTGATTTCATCGATGATGAGAACGAAATTAGTATTAGGTTCTGTGGATTCATTTAAATGATGCTTAAGCTTCAAATACTCTATTACACTATACAAGTAACTCTCCTGGAAAAACTTATGATTACCACTCAGTTGGCTGATCAGTTTTTCTTTTGTTAGAGAACCAGTTAGTTTTGAATCAAGATAGATATTGAGATTATCATGTCCATTAAGTGATATCTCAAAACTTCTACCTGTTTTTGTTTGTAACTGAATGGTTTCTTTTGCTTGCACAGAGATTTCTCTTATCAAACTCTGATATGCTTCTTCAAAGTTATTTTGTTTTGGAATATTAGCATTATCACAAATCCTTCTAAAGATTCCTGGTACGACATCATATTTTACATATCCATCATCTTCTGCTGGTGGTAATGGCTTCAAACCTTCAATAAAATCCTCATAACACATACTTTGATGGAAAGTAGTAAATACAATACGCCCTTTATTGGCATTCTCATCAAAGAGGGTTTTGATATCCTTACGGGGTTTGTTGCGTATATCTATATTCAGGATTTCGAGAGCTTTATTCACAGTGTTGTATGTCTTTCCAGTACCGGGAGGTCCATAGAGTATTTGATTCAATGGAATATCAATTCTTGATTCAAGCATAGTTACCTCCACTTTTTGTACATTTGTCTCTACTTTATTTGGTTCTAATATTACCTTAAACACATTTTCAAAGTCAGACCACATTTCAATTAGTGCGTTTTTAAGATAAGCTTTTTCTCTATCTGGATCATTTATCAAATCATCCCATGTGACACTTTTACTTGGAGATAAAAATGCATCCCAATGCATAAAACGCTCATCAACCCTTTGATATTTATTACTGAAATTATCTGCAATATATTCTCGAATATCATTTTGTATCTCAAGCAACTTATCATTAAGTATTGATTTTTTATTTTGCCTAATTTTGCCATAATGTATATAATACCTGACTTCAACATCTCTATGTTTACCTACATGAATTCTCAGAGTTGCATGTGCATTATTAAAATTTGTTTGAAATGATCTCAAATACTTTGAATAACATACAAACCATTTATCTGGACTGGATTGATATAATGGTGATACATCCTTCCCTTCGTTTTGCAATTCAATAGCAATCTCTTGCATTAACGTTAGCACTTGATCGATTTTCGTTTTTTCTACAGTATCATCCATCATAATCTAATTCCTAATATTATAAATAATTAACATTCATCATTTATTAATCAACCAAAACTTCCACACCGGAACGCCTGACCCCGTCAGGTGGCAAAACGCACCCCGTGCGTTTCCAGTATTCAGTTTATCTCACAAGCAATTTATTCGCTTTCAATATATAATGTCAAATAGTTTTTCAGCTCATAAAGTCTTCATTTCTTTTATCATAAGCAGTTGTATACCCCAGTCTCGTAGCGCACGGGGTGCGCTGTGCCACCTCACGGGGTGAGGCGTTCCGAATTTCTCAGCCAAGACCATCTCCACATTTCCGGTGTTTCAACCAATCCTGCTTTGACGGGATTCATCATGATGTAATTTATTATATTCATCATCTCCTGCTCATTCCGTACGCAATAATCAAAATACTCCCTTTGCCAAAACCTTCCACTTTTCTCCAAATGAATATTGATCTCTTTCGCTGTTCTCATTTTCAGCAAATGCATGATGTCAGAAAGTGTGTGTTGCATGTGATTCTCATCCTGTAGCGGTTGAAACAGAACATGTACATGATTTGGCATAATAGTATAGCAGATCAATTGAATGTAATCATTATTCATGATTTTCAACTGGTTGTTAATAATTTCAGCAATTGGATTTTCTGATAGATTAGTTGTAGTGGTTATGCTCTTTGCCAGGAGTTCATCATAAAATCCAAACACTTTCTTTTGAATTACGTTCTTGAAATTAGAACCTTGCGTTATTGTCCTATCCAATTCAATTTGATATGAATTTAATTGATCTATGAAAGATTTAGGAAGTGAGTTTGCGATACGAAATGTAACAAATAAATATCCATCTTCCGGTTGCATATGTGGAAGTCGTCGCCAATAGAACGAATGATCAATTTCCTTTTCCAACATAAATCCCCCCTTTGTAACCCGGAACGTCTGACATTCGGAACGCTTGACTTTCGGAGCGCCTCACCCCGTGAGGTGGCATAACGCACCCCGTGCGTTTCCAATCTTCAGTTTATATCACATGCAATTTATTCGCTTTCAATATGTAATGTCAAATAGTTTTTCCTTAAATAACAGTCATTCCTTCTTATCTTACAAACATTGGCACTCAACAGTCTCTCAGCGCACGGGGTGCGCTGTGCCACCTCACGGGGTGAGGCGTTCCGAATCCCTCAGCTACTTATGTTGGGGGAATTGTGGTTTCTTCTTTCTTATTATCCATAATAATATTTTTGGTTTTGATGAGTATTATGTCAATGCTTAATTTGAGATGTATCGTTGTAACATTGAGTGGCACTCTGTTGTATGAGTGGATTGGTAATCCCCGAAATCAAGCAGAATTCGACAATGCCATTATCGAAAACAACAAATTATCAATTTATGTTACAGCAATTTGATTGTATCATATTATCTCCTGAATTTTGTAACTTTAGGAGTCTGCTCAGAGTCATTGTGATGCAATCCCAACTACTTTGCCAAAAGACTATACCCATTTCAATCCTGTTTCATACCAGTTTCATTCCTGTTTCATACCAGTTTCATTCCTGTTTCAGCAAACTGGTATGAGATTGGTATGGGATTGGTACGAACTTGGATTTAACTTGGTATAATTCATGTGGAATGATAGTGGATATGTAGTTAGACTCTGTAGAAAAAAGTCTGAGAAGAACTAACTCCCTATTGCAGAAGGTGCCAGGGATAAGAGAACAACTAACTCTGCACTTCGGCTGCGCTCAGTGCAAGCCTAACCCCTACCTTAATAAATGAGAGGGGAACCAGAGTAGAACTCACCCTGCGATTTGTCCTTTTTGGACGTTTTCAATAAAAATATTGACATATTAGCTTTTATCGATAAATTTCCTATTATCATAAATGCTGAGTTGCTGAACAACCCTGGTTGAGGGTTACTATGAAAGAAAATCCCAATGAACCTTGGAGCAGGTATGAAAAACATCTATGTATTTATTATTATCATCTTTTTGTGTTCTATGTTATTCTCTATCGACAAGACTCATGTTTCATCGCCAAACACTTTTATCGATCAATTCCCTGATTCAGAGATATCATCCATACAAGGCGGATTAGCAGATTTTATCAGCAAAATTCCGCAGGATAGACTTTCTGATTATGGTTTCGCAAATGATGCAGAACTTGGTGTTACCAGGCTTGGGATGCCTTTCCGGTTGTATTTTATTAAACCTGAATCCATCCTGGATTATCGGAAAAGTACGACAATCAATCAGATATTAGTAAAGACTTCCCAATGGTATTTTCCTGTTCTGGTTAATCAGGAAATACAAGCCATGCTGGTTGTTGAAGAGTCCTCCGATGGACATTTAACTCCAGTTTCCTTTGGATATGTTCCTCTTGCAAATTACCTGGATCAGGCATTCACTTCAAAGGATTGGAAAGCTTCGAATGATATAAAACTGGTTGTTGTCTACCAGGCTAAGGAGTTTTTCCTGGCAAAGCCGATAACAGAACCACAAAAACTCTATCCTTTGCAGTATGAGCAAAAAAAAGGATTGTCTCTCAACAACGATTTGGGCTACAATTTGGATAGAATTCGCCTGCAAGTTGATGCTAACATGAAGGGAGGATTCTGATCATGAAAACAATACTTTTCAAAAAACTCAGATTTTTGTTTTTCTTTCTCACATGCAGCGCAGTCAGTTTACATAGTCTCGTTCTCAGTGTTGAACAGGTATATCAGAACCAGACTCAGTGGTGTTGGGCAGGAACATCAAAAGCAGTGCTTGATTATTATGGATTCAACTATACGCAGGAACAAATCGCACTGTATGGAACCAATGGCACAAATGATTGGAATTGGCTGTATGGGGAATCCAGCGGTCCCACACGCAGGGGAATCAATCTCATTCTGATGCATTTCGGCTCACTTGCCACGACAAGTTATACCAGAGCCTTGACATTGAGTGAATCTACAGCAAAAATCAATGAAGTAAAGCCGTTTTTCATACGTTGGGGATGGAGTTCCGGAGGGGGACATTTCGTGGTAGGTCATGGCTTTTCCGGAAGTACATTATACCTGATGGATCCCTGGTATGGTCCAACAATCAATACATATAGTTGGGTGGTGAGCGGTAGTTCCCATACCTGGACACATAGCCTGACTCTTGTGAATCCACCCGCTGTTGCATTACCTAAGAATCCCGCTCCAGCAAATTCTGCTAATAGTATATCAACAAATGCAGCTATCAGTTGGACAAATATAGATGCTGCCGAGACAGTTCAAGTGTATTTCGGTACTGAAAATCCACCCACGCACAGTGTTTATTCCGGCAGTGTCATATCCAGCCTGACCAATACCCAGATTGGCGGGCTATTATCTGCTTATTCAAATTACTACTGGAAAGTGAACGCCACCAGGGGTTCATATTCATATGACGGAACAGTTTGGTCGTTTCAGACCCTTTTACCTTCTCTTCCCGATGTTACAGAAATCAATGTGAATCGGACTGGAGATTTGGTAAGTATGACTTGGAATCCTGTAACAGGTGCTAATTTCTATCGGATTTATGTAGCAGATGAACCAGATCCCGCAAGCTGGGGAAGTCCTATCGCAACGGTGAATACTAACCGGTATAGCGAAACCAGTGCGGTAAAGAAATTCTATCTGGTAGTTGCTTCGAGTGAATGACAGCGTACAGCGTACAGCGTACAGGGTACAGGGAACAGGGAGGCTAGAGGTTTCTTTTTTGGCATCTTTTATACAAAATGCTCAATTGCAAATTATAGGGGAGAATATGGAACAGGATGTATTTATCAGGATTATGAAATCAAAATATGAAATGAAAATCTTTGTAGCAGGTGAATTAATCAATACTTTCCAGGTAGGAATCGGAGAGAATATCGGTGATAAGGAAATTGCCGGTGATAAACGCACACCGGAAGGTCTTTTCAAAGTTGTCAGTATCGAAGATTCATCGAGTTGGACACATGATTTCGCAGATGGGAAAGGAACGATCAAAAATGCCTATGGACCATGGTTCATTCGTTTGAGTACATCGGCATTGGAGACTATTTCAGGCAAGACTTGGATAGGGATTGGGATTCATGGAACACATGATCCGAATAGCATTGGCACTCTTTGCACAGAGGGATGCATTCGCTTGAATAACGCTGATTTATTGAAACTGGTACAGGTCGTTGGTGTAGGTTCGAAAGTGGAGATATATTATTAAAGAAGAGGAGGATAGTGTGCTGCTCTGTGTATAGATAGATATTCAGTAGGATCGGAATCCTACTCCACGTTTTAGTCAGAAATTCAGTAGGATTGGAATCCTACTCCACGTTTTAGTCAGATATCCAGTAGGATTGGAATCCTACTCCACGTTTGGACAGATATTCAGTAGGATTGGAATCCTACTCCACGTTTTAGTCAGATATCCAGTAGGATTGGAATCCTACTCCACGTTTGGACAGATATTCAGTAGGATTGGAATCCTACTCCACGTTTTAGTCAGATATCCAGTAGGATTGGAATCCTACTCCACGTTTGGACAGATATTCAGTAGGATTGGAATCCTACTCCACGTTTGGACAGATATTCAGTAGGATCGGAATCCTACTCCACGTTTTAGTCAGATATCCAGTAGGATCGGAATCCTACTCCACCCTTTGTTTTAGTCAGATATCCAGTAGGATTGGAATCCTACTCCACGTTTTAGTCAGATATTCAGTAGGATTGGAATCCTACTCCACGTTTAGTCAAATATTCAGTAGGATCGGAATCCTACTCCACGTTTGGACAGATATTCAGTAGGATTGGAATCCTACTCCACGTTTTAGTCAGATATCCAGTAGGATTGGAATCCTACTCCACGTTTGGACAGATATTCAGTAGGATTGGAATCCTACTCCATGTTTTAGTCAGATATCCAGTAGGATTGGAATCCTACTCCACGTTTAGATAGATATTCAGTAGGATCGGAATCCTACTCCACGTTTTAGTCAGATATCCAGTAGGATTGGAATCCTACTCCACGTTTGGACAGATATTCAGTAGGATTGGAATCCTACTCCACGTTTTAGTCAGATATCCAGTAGGATCGGAATCCTACTCCACCCTTTGTTTTAGTCAGATATCCAGTAGGATCGGAATCCTACTCCACGTTTGGACAGATATTCAGTAGGATTGGAATCCTACTCCATGTTTTAGTCAGATATCCAGTAGGATTGGAATCCTACTCCACGTTTAGATAGATATTCAGTAGGATCGGAATCCTACTCCACGTTTTAGTCAGATATCCAGTAGGATCGGAATCCTACTCCACGTTTTAGTCAGATATCCAGTAGGATTGGAATCCTACTCCACGTTTGGACAGATATTCAGTAGGATTGGAATCCTACTCCACGTTTTAGTCAGATATTCAGTAGGATTGGAATCTTACTCCACGTTTTAGTCAGATATCCAGTAGGATTGGAATCCTACTTTTTAGTCAGATATCCAGTAGGATCGGAATCCTACTCCACGTGCTAGGTTATTTTGCTTTCTTCTCGATTTTAGCCCACGTATCTTTTAAGGTAACGATTCGATTATAAATTGCTTTTCCAGGCGTTGAATCCTTATCTTTGATAAAATAACCTTGTCTCATGAATTGAAATCTTTCCCCTATCTCGGCAGTACCAATACATGGTTCAGCAAGAGCTGTATCGATCGTCACAAGAGAATCAGGATTGAGATAGTCTTTGTGTGTTTTACCTGGTGGTGTTTCCATGGGATTGGGTATTGTAAACAACTGATCATATTGCCTTAATTGCACAGGAACGGCATCATATGCAGAAACCCAATGCAATGTTCCTCTCACTTTTCTTTCATCAGGGGTATAACCACCACGCGATTCGGGATCATATGTACAATGTAGTTCAGTGATTATTCCGGTATCTGCATCTTTGATCACTTTCACACAAGTGATGTAATATGTATGTTTCAGGCGCACTTCTGCACCTGGAGCAAGACGAAACCATTTATGAGGTGCATCTTCCTTGAAATCATCCCTTTCAATATATATGTTCTTAGAGAATTTGATCTTTCTTTTACCTGCATTTAAATCTTCAGCATTATTATCTGCTTCAAATTCTTCCACCAAATCCTCAGGATAATTATCAATCACAACTTTCAGCGGATCAATGACTACCATTGCTCTGTTGGCATGAAGATTGAGATCTTCACGTACACAGAATTGCAGTAATTCGTAATCGACAATACTGCTGGCTTTCGCTACCCCGATACGTTCACAAAGATCACGTATGGATTCAGGTGTAAAACCACGGCGACGTAATCCAGCAATAGTCGGCATACGTGGATCATCCCAGCCATTCACAATTCCGCTTTCCACAAGCTCACGCAGGATACGCTTGCTCATGACAGTATAAGTCAGGTTTAATCGTGCAAATTCAATTTGTCGCGGATGGCATGGTACAAGCAATTGATCCAGGAACCAATCATAAAGAGGTCTGTGATCTTCAAACTCTAAAGTACAAATAGAATGTGTAATTCCTTCGATAGCATCAGAAATACAATGTGTATAATCATACATTGGATAGATCAGCCAGTCATTTCCGGTTCGATGATGATGTGCTCTTTTAATGCGATAGATCACAGGATCACGCATATTCACATTGGGAGAAGACATATCTATCTTTGCACGTAGCGATTTTGTACCTTCCTCAAATTCTCCGGCTCTCATTCTCCTGAACAAATCTAAGTTCTCTTCGATGGAACGCTCTCGACAGGGGCTATTTGTACCTGGAACAGTCAGAGTGCCACGATATGTACGCATTTCTTCCTGGTTCAGATCACATACGAATGCTTTTCCATCTTTGATTAGCATTTCAGCATATGCATATAGTTGTTCATAGTAATCAGAAGCATAAAAGAGTTTGTCTTTCCAGTCAAACCCTAGCCAGCGAACATCATCCATAATAGAATCAACATATTCCACATCTTCAGCACTGGGATTAGTATCATCAAAACGTAAATGACAAATACCCAGATAATCCCTGGCTAATCCAAAGTTCAGACAAATCGATTTGGCATGACCAATATGCAGATAACCATTAGGTTCTGGAGGAAAACGAGTCACAATACTTTTGTGTTTTCCTGACTTCAAATCTTCATCGATAATGAAACGAATAAAATTGGAAACAGGATCTTTTTCTTTCCCATCCAATTCCGCATTGGTGATTTCATTCTTTATTAGTTCAGTCATTTTTATATCCTTCAAAGGAAATTTTGATTAATGCTGCGAGGGCATTAAAAATTAGCAAATGCCTCTCTTTTCTTGACTCTAATTCTTTTCGGGGGTTTTGCAACAAAAGAACCGAGTATCACTCCCATAACTAATGACCACAAAGCAGCTAAACCAATCTGGTAGATTTGTGGTAATATAAAAGTAATTGTATGAGCTGGGATCCAGAACCAGATTAAAGTTAACATCGCAGAATCTAAATTGCTCCAGTTCTTGTTAAAAAGGAACATATTATCCAGGATACGATGTAAAATAACCAGGAATAAACCAAATTGAAGGTTCATACATACTGATTTGGCAAAGGCATTTAAAAAGATAGATTCTTTAAAAGCCAAAGGTAATAAGGAATTTGGCTGATGATAAACAAGTGCATCAACAAAACCTTCTGTTCCTACAAAAGCGTATTTGATACATACCGCTAAAATAGACCAGGAGATCATTTTCCAAATTGTAGCATTGGAACTAAAAGGATAATAGATCTTCTTTTTTGCAACCCAACGAGCGATGATTTCACCAAATGTTCCTAATACAGCGAATTGCAGCATTGCTGACCCAATCGGATAAGTAGTCACTAATTGAATATACCAGTTCATTAAATCTCCTAAATAAGTCTTCAAATTCTAATTGATAAATTGACTTAGTTTAGTAAAGAATTATTTTAAAGACATGGAGATAAGTTGAATATTGATTTACTGGGCATAGTGAATCATCAAAAAAAAATTGAATAAACTTCCATTGCGTTTTTTTTCCACACATAACTGAGTATACTTTCAAAAAGGAGTTGATTATGGAAGATCAGGTAAATAGAATTCCGCGGACATTGGCGGTCATGCAGCAGAACCATGTTGTGATGTTCCCCTACCTGCTAATTCCCATGGTAGTAACGGACGAAGTAACAAAAAAAGTTGTGGATTATGCATTATCCAATGATAAATCTCTTGCTGTCTTCCTGGAAAAGACCGGGTCTGATGAAAATAAGCCTGAATTAGAAGAAATTGGTACATCAGCAACCATCCTAAGGATGTTACGAAACCAGGATGGTTCTATCAGTTTATTATTACAAGGGACGTCACGCATTCGATACGAAAGAATCGTTCAACAGGAACCATTCACTATGGTAGAAGTGGAATTGATACCGGAATCTGTGGAAGAAACACCGGAAATCTTTGCTCTACGTAAGATCGCTGTTGAATTATTGGAACAAATCGTACCTGATAATAATGCACTTAGTCGAGAATTAATAGATGGCTTACAAAATATTAAACAATCCGGAAGAATTGCGGATATCATAACCGGGAATACTGATTTGAAATTATCAGATAAACAGACAATCTTAGCAACTACAGATATAGAATCACGATTTGAAAAACTGAATCGCTTCCTGGCAGATCAAGTAAAGCAGGTTAGACTGGAAAACAGTATTCGGAATAATATCCAGTTAGAAATGACCGAAGATCAGCGTAAATACTATCTCCGTGAACAATTGGAAGCCATTCGTCGGGAATTGGGAGAAAAAGATGAAGTCAGCCGGGAAATTGATTCTTGGAAACAGAAAATTGAAGATAACCACTTACCTGATTATGTTTTGCAGGTGGCACAAGAAGAATTGAGCCGTCTTGCCTCTATGCAGCCAGCTTCCAGTGAATATAGCGTGATTCGCAACTATCTGGAGTGGATTGTTGGATTACCCTGGGAGATTTATAGCAAAGATAGATTAGATTTGAAAAGAATTGAGCATATTTTATCGCATGATCATTATGGCTTGGAAAAACCGAAAGAACGTTTCCTGGAATATATTGCAGTGAAAAAGCTAAAAGGTGAACTGAAAGGTCCAATTCTCTGCTTCGTTGGACCTCCCGGAGTTGGGAAAACTTCTATCGGGAAATCGATTGCTCGAGCATTAGATCGGAAATTTGTAAGACTATCACTTGGTGGTATTCATGATGAAGCTGAAATTAGAGGACATCGGCGAACATATATTGGTGCTCTTCCCGGTAAGATCATTAACGAAATCAAGCGCTGCGGAACTGCTAATCCGGTTTTCATGCTGGATGAAATTGATAAACTTGGACATGATTTTCGTGGTGATCCAGCCTCAGCATTGTTGGAAGTACTGGATCCGGAACAGAATAATTCCTTTATCGATCATTATATAAATCTTCCGTTCAATTTATCTGAAGTGATGTTTATCACGACAGCTAATTCCTTGGATACAATTCCAGCAGCATTGCGAGATCGTATGGAGATTATTGAGTTCTCCAGCTATATTGAAGAAGAAAAAATTGAAATTGCCAAGCATTATTTAATACCGAAGGAAATTGAAAATAATGGATTGGCAGCATATCATGTTACGATGCAGAAATCTGCACTGCAGGAAATCATTCGCTTTTATGTAAGAGAAGCTGGTGTCAGAAATCTGCAGCGTGTAATCGGAACAGTGTTTCGTAAAATTGCTAAAGAAGTGGCAACGGGTAATGAATTTCCCAAAAAAATAACGAGTCATGAAATAAAAAACTACTTGGGTGTTAGAATATATTCTCAAGAGATTGCCAGCCATAAACCGGAAATTGGTGTCACAACAGGTTTGGCTTGGACTGCTTATGGGGGTGAAATCCTTTTTTGTGAAGCCATCTGGATGCCTGGAAATGGTCAAATCACTATGACAGGTTTATTGGGCGAAGTAATGCAGGAATCTGCACGTATTGCCTTAAGTTATCTGAAGTCAAATTATAAGAAATATAAGATTAAACCTGAGTCTTTTGGAGAACACAACATCCATATTCATCTCCCTGCTGGAGCAGTTCCGAAGGATGGACCTTCCGCAGGAGTTACACTGACAACTTCCCTCGCTTCACTTTTCATGCAAAAGAAAGTAAATCCGAACATTGCTATGACTGGTGAAATCACCCTCCTGGGAAAAGTATTGCCTATTGGTGGGCTCCGTGAAAAAATACTGGCTGCGAAGCGTGCCGGTATCAATACTGTAATTATTCCCGAAGCGAATCGTAATTCACTCACTGAAGTACCGGAAAATGTACTGTCTGATATGGAATTCTTTTACGTCAGGGATATCTCCGAGATTATCTCCATGGTATTACTAAAAGATTGACGTTTCGAATGGGATTCATTGAGTTGAATCTTATTTCTCAATAAATAAATTGTTCCCATGGGTGGTGTATGGATCATTATCAATCAATTAATATCCTGATTAATGTAGCTGAATCCTATATGCCTAAAGCTGAATATGTATTCAAGACCTATTGTCATATATTAAAGCTGAATCCCAAATTTCATTATGGAACAACTTTTGAGAAAGTACATATCTATTACGGAATTGACAATGGAAATACCTACCCCCTGAGAATTCATTACAACCCTGAAGTGGCTAAATTTTACCAGAAAAAAGAGATCTATGCTTCTGAAAAAGTCAATTTCGTAAATTACAAAGGTGAATTTATCCCATTTATTTTCTCTCTCCCTGGTCAAATCTTTGCTTTCAATGATAGTCATGGTTTGATTCGTAAGGATATCATTGCTTCCGGTTTTTATTTTCTTTCCTGCTGGAGAGAACACGTCATCGGAAACCAGGCAAGTGACCGTTTTGACTTTAATAGGAGCGTTCAGAAGTACTGGGATTTCACCGAAACACCCGTAGTGGATGTCTACTGTGAATTGCTTCAAAAAATGCTGGAGCTTTTCCTGGTTGAATTCATGCGCATCACCACCTGGCATGATGATAAACGCTTTGCCGTATCCATCTCTCATGATGTTGATTACTGGGATTTCTGGACTAAGGAACATAGAAGCTTTGTCTTACGCTATAATCTCAAACGAATCTTCAAACAACCGTTAAATGCCATTTATAAGGCTTTTTCACATACTATTGATAAACAACTTACCAGTGATCCATACAAGAGAATGAAACATCTTGTGAAAAAAGAAGAACAAAGAGGAGTTATTCCTACCTATTTTCTCCTGACGAAATCAGATTTCAAAGATACAAGAATGAATTATTTTGGAAATCCTGATTACCGTAAAGATATCAATAATTTGTTGGGAAAATGTGATATTGCCTTACATGGAAGCCCGGAATCAGCTTTTCATGAGAATATTCTTCAAAAGGAATGGGATTCCATCAAAAGCGGTGGATACGATGCCATCGGTTACAGAGCACACACTCTTTCCTTTCATTATCAACAAACTTTCACTATCTTAGAAAAACTTGGAATTTGCTATGATGCTACTTTAGGATACTGGGAACATATCGGTTTTCGTGCCGGGGTAAGCTTTCCCTTCTACCCATTTAATATAGCAGAAAACAGACCCTTTAGAGTTCTTGAGATACCACTCATTGTTATGGATACAACCTTGCTATCTACAAAGGCAATGAATTTAACTACGATCCAGGCATTTCGCCGGATTAAAAGGTTAATTCATCGGGCTAATCTATTTAAATCACATATATCGATCCTCTGGCATAACACAACCTTCGATCCAGTTGACTTTCCAGGCTGGGGTCCATTGTATTGGAAAATTATCAGGGAAGTAAAACACCAGGGTGGCTGGATATGTTCACTCAGACAAGTTTATGAATATTGGATAAAATAATCACTTTTGGAGGAAAGAATGCTATTGAGTGACAATGCACTCAAAGTGCTTGAAAAACGGTATTATCGAAAAGATGAGGAAGGAAAGTTATTAGAAGACTGGACTGCTATGATTACCAGGATTGCTCTGAATATCTCTGCCCAGGAACCTGATAAAGCAGACAGGTATTTCAAACTCCTTGATTCCGGTTATTTTCTTCCTAATTCCCCTACTTTAATGAATGCTGGTAATGATCTTCAGCAGCTTTCTGCTTGTTTTGTGCTTCCTATTGAAGATAGTATGGACAGTATCTTTGAAACCATCAAGAATGCTGCCCTTATCCATAAAAGTGGTGGTGGAACAGGTTTCAGCTTTAGCAGGCTACGTGAATCAGATGCCCGTGTTAGATCAACCAACGGTGTGTCAAGTGGTCCTATTTCATTTCTCAACGTTTTTAATGCTGCAACTCATGCTGTGAAACAAGGAGGTACACGACGGGGAGCTAATATGGCTATCCTCGATGTGAATCACCCCCAGATCATGGAATTCATCACATGCAAGGAAAATACAAACGAACTGACGAACTTTAACCTCAGTGTTGGAGTTACTGATCGATTTATGCTGGCAGTTCACCAGGATGAAGATTTCGAACTGATATCTCCTAATACGGGAAATGTCATTAAAGTTGTGAAAGCTGCTGATATATTCTCACTAATGGTTGAAATGGCGCATAAGAATGGTGAACCGGGTATTATCTTCCTGGATCGGATCAATGAATTCAACCCAACACCCAAACTTGGCAGGATGGAATCAACCAACCCCTGCGGGGAACAGCCATTACTACCGAATGAGGCATGTAATCTTGGTTCTATTAACTTAGCAAATCTTTACACAGATAATCAATTTCAGTGGCAAACCTTGAAAAACGTTGTTGAAGATAGTGTTGAATTCCTGGATGATGTGATTTCCAGATCGAAATTTCCTCTTCCTCAAATTGAAGCTATGGTGAAAGGGAATCGAAAGATAGGTTTGGGTATTATGGGATGGGCAGATCTGCTTTTCATGATGAACATACCATATCAGAGCGATGAAGCAGTTCTCCTGGCTGAAAAAGTGATGGAATTTATTGATTTCCATGCCAAGCACAAATCAATGGAATTAGCCATTAAATATGGAAGGTTTCCAAACTTTGAAGGCAGCATATATAGCGAAGGAACTCTTCAGCGCACACCATATGAACTCGATTGGCAAGCCCTGGTCAAAGACATCCGGAAAAACGGTTTACGTAATGCCACGGTTACCACAATTGCTCCAACAGGTACCATCAGTATGATTCTCGATGCATCCAGCGGTATTGAACCCCAGTTTTCTCTTGTTTATGTAAAGCAGGTGATGGATGGAGAAAAGCTGTTATACATCAATCAATACTTCGAAAAGGCAATGAAAGATGCAGGTCTCTTCAGTCTTGAACTGATGGAAAAAGTATCTGAATGTGGAAGCCTTCATGATATCCCTGAAATACCTGAAGAAATTAAAAATGTATTTGTCACTGCCCATGATATTTCCCCTGAATGGCATATCATGATGCAGGCAGCCTTCCAGAAATTTACTGATAATGCTGTTTCAAAAACAATTAATTTCAGTCGTGATGCAACAAAAGAAGATATTCATATGGCATTTGAATTAGCCTATGAATCCCATTGCAAGGGTGTCACTGTGTATCGAGATGGAAGTCGGGAAAACCAGGTGCTGAATATTGGCTCTTCCATAAAGGATGAAAAACATCCCGATTCAAAGATCGGACCACGTCATAGACCCGATGTAACTTTTGGTATTACCCAGCGGGTGGAAACCGGTTGCGGACATTCCTATGTGACGATAAATCGCGATGATGAAGGTGCTTGCGAAGTATTCATTCAAATGGGAAAAGTTGGTGGTTGCGCTTCTGCACAATTGGAAGCTATTGCCCGTTTATGTTCATTGGCACTGAGATCACGCATTCAAATTGATTCTATCATTCGACAATTGAAGGGAATACGTTGTCCTTCTCCCATGTGGAGCAAGGGAAATATGATCACTTCCTGTGCTGATGCCGTTGCTCAAGCATTAGAAACTTTTAGTCATTCGAATCAGACTGGAGATTTATATATCAAGAATATCACGACCGGAACTTACCAGGAATACAGTCAGAAAGGAAACATGAGCGGTACATGTCCTGAATGCGGTAGTGCGGTTGAACATAGTGAAGGGTGTATGAAATGCTTGAGTTGTGGCTGGTCAAAATGCTAGCGTAGCTCCGGGTTTAGCCGGTTGTACTATTGTCGCGCCGTCTTCAGTCGGTCGTTCTTGTAGCTCCGGGTTCAACCGGTTGTACTATTGTCGCGCCGTCTTCAGTCGGTCGTTCTTGTAGCTCCGGGTTTAGCCGGTTGTACTATCGTTGCGCCGTCTTTAGCCGGTTATTCTGAATCAATACATGTCAAATAGGAGGAAATATGCAGCCTGGCAGTTTGGGTAATTTCTTTCATAAAAAATACAAAAGCTGGTACATTAATCTATTAATAGCACTTGTATTAAGCTTGATTATTCTCTTTTTTCAAAAAACCTCTTTCTTCCAGGATTTTGAATCCAAGACCCTCGACTATCGTTTTCGTCTTTTTCCAATAGCAAATCGAACTGACCCGAATGTTGTGATGATAGCCATCGATGACAACAGCCTGCGTGATATGCGTCAGAACCGTGTTGTCTGGCCTTGGGCACGAGATATGTACGCTGCTGTTGTGAACTATCTTGGCAGCCAGGGAGCAAAAGCTATCATTTTTGATATGCAATTCTATGAACCGGATTATGACAGGGCGGATGTAAGTTCTGAAGTTCTAGACCAGGAATTTGCTCAGTCCATCCTTGAGAACCAGCGCGTTGTCCTGGGTATGCAACTGGTTCCTGATGCCACTTCTATTCCTTCCGAATTATCCAGGTTTGCTTCTCTGAAACCATCTGTGCTTCTTCCTTCCACAACACGTTACAAGGGAGTATTAGCACCGTTGCCTCAGTTTATGAATAGTGCTGCGAAAGTTGGTATCATCAATATCGAACCTGATAAAGATGGAGTTATCAGACGTGTGCCGTTTTTGTATCAATTCGGAAATAAATACTATCCTCAAATCAGTTATAGCACTTGGTTATTGAACAACCAGGCTGAAAATACCCAATTACATAATTTACCCTTTGATAAAGTAGGAAACTACCTGATAAACTGGTACGGTCCCGCCGGAGTTAATGGTGTTTTCAAATACTTGCGCTTCACTTCAGTACTTCAATCCGCATCTGCTAACGCTGTTGGTTTACCTCCTCAAATACCGAACGGTTATTTTAAGGATAAATATGTGATCATTGGTGCTACTGCTGGTGGATTAATGGATTTGAAGATCAGTCCTTATACACAGATCATGCCGGGAATGGAAATCTGGGGAACGATACTGAGTAATTTATTGAATCATGACTTCATTCATATTATCCCTTCATGGTTTAATTTTGTCCTTTTATTGCTAGTTTCCTTCCTTGTGATGATATCATTTTGTCATATCGGCAATAAATGGAATCAGCTAGTTTTGCTGTTGCTGCTGATGTTCATTGTGGCATCCAATTTTATCTTGTGGTCAAATGGGAGATATTTACTGAACCTGGTAAGTCCTCTACTGGCTTTTTTTATGGCTTATTTCTATATTCTTGCTATCAGTTATCTGATGGAAGGACGGAATAAAAGGGAGATTCGTAAGATCTTTTCCCGTTATCTGCATCCTGACGTTGTGGAGAAACTTGTTGAAAATCCAGATCTTGTGCAGATGGGAGGTGAAGAAATCGACGCTACCATCCTGTTTTCCGATATCTATAATTTCACTACTCTATCCGAAAAGACAACACCCCAAGAGTTGGTACGTACATTGAATGAATATTTCAGTCATTTCACTAACTCGATTTTAGATTTTCATGGTTTATTGGATAAATATACGGGAGATGGTTTGATGGCTCTCTGGGGTGTACCGATTCCCAGGAAAGATCATGCTTTACTGGCATGCCAGGCAGCTCTTGCCCATAGAGTATACAGCTTGGAACTATTAAGAACAAAACCTGAACTGACTGCTGCTGAAAACCTGCATCTATTTACGCGAGTAGGTGTTAATTCAGGTAAGATCGTTGCCGGAAATATCGGTTCTGAACGACGTATGGATTACACTGCCATCGGTGATGCCGTGAATCTCTCCGCCCGTTTGGAAGGTGTGAATAAGATTTTTCACACGAATATCATTATCAGCGAATCGACTTATCAGCAGGTTTCTGATCTCTTTATTTGCCGTGAATTGGATTACCTCCGTGTGAAAGGAAAGAAGGAACCTACAAGGATATTCGAACTCCTGGACGAGAAAGCCAATTCAGCAAAAATTGATTATTCCTGGATCGCAGAATACGAAAAAGCCTTGGAGCTTTACCGTAAAGGTGATTGGAAGGAAGCTATTCTCATATTCCAAGCTTTAAATGAAGGCGACTTGAAAGACCAACCCTCTCTCACGATGCGTGAACGATGCGAATATCTGATCAAGAATCCACCTGCCACCTGGGATGGAATTCTAACACTTGAGGTCAAATAAGCAAAAACTAATAACTAAAAACTAAAAGTTGAAGATAGTGAAGAGGGGAAAACTAAAAGTTGAACTTATTGCATTCTCCCTCTGTACCTGTATCTTTAAGTTACTAGTTATTCACTTTTAGCTGGATTGCTGTTCTGTCACTTTTAGTTTTTAGTTATTAGTTATATTTTGTTTTCTGCCGGAACGCTGTTTTCAAACGGCTATGCTCTGCCTCTTAGTCGAAGCCACATCTGACAGATATATTACCCAGGTTGGAATTAATAAATAATGAAATCGCACTTGTATAAAATTCAATGCCCCAGGAATAAAATAATTTGACATCAAGTAAACACAATTGTATATTGTGTTCAGCTCATCTACCAAGTTGTAGAAGGAGTAACGATGCCGTTTAGAGATAAACGGTATTAGCTATTGTTGACTGTTTTGAAATTCCTTCACTCTATCTTTCGGACACCAGACAGCTCCCAAAACCATAGACTTCTGCCTATCATGCTCCAGGTGACAACTCTCATCACAATAGATGCTCCATTTTGTTATAATTAGATTGCATTCTAATATTAAATCCTGCAAGGATGAAATCCGATAGCCTTAGGCGTAAGCCTCAGGTAACCGATTACCACACATCCATTTGAGGAGATGTCCCGAAACTAAATGATAGAAAAATAGCAACTATTAAATATTAATCATATTACTTGACATATTGTTATAGGGTGTATTGTTGCCTTTAAAAACTAAGCATAGAGAGAATTATGAATTTCAGAGAGCACAATCCGAATCAGGGGACACTCTATGGACTTAATATTGAAGAGAGAATACCTCCCCAGCACATGGTTCGTTATGTTAACGATGTCGTTGAGCAACTGGACTTATCTGAGCTATACACAAGATACTCTGATGAAGGTACACCTGCTTATCATCCCAAGATGATGTTGAAGATCATTGTGTATGCCTATATCAATGGTATTTATACCTGTCGGAAGATAGCTAAGGCTGTTCGGGAGAACATCAATTTTATCTGGCTGGCAGGAGAACAGGAACCTGATTTCAGAACGATCAACACCTTTGCCTGGACTAAGTGTTCTGATATTCTTATTGATGTATTTTATCAGGTAGTACTGAAAGCATCATCATTAGGATATCTTGATCTCGACACCTGTTTTGTTGACGGGACGACGATTCACGCAAATGCCGGCAAGAATTCCTACATCTGGAAAAGCAATGCGCTTCGTTATCAGGAACTGGTCAAGACACGAGTTGAGGGATTGTTTAAAAAGATCGAGGAATATAATCAGGAAGAGCAACAGCAATATGGAACCGCTGATCTTCTTGAGCTTGGTGAGCAATTGCATGCGGTTGAATCAGAGAAAACTGCTACAGTCGCATCTGAACAGATCAGAGATAGACTGGTCTCAGCAGAAAACAAGCTGAAAGAAGCAATGTCCCGACTACAGAAAAATCATCCGTCAGATACTCGGGCTATCAAGAAAATCAAATCTCTTTTGCGCGAAATCTCCAAATCAAAGAGCAATGATATAACTAAGCTGGAGAAATATGAGCAACAGCTTGAGATAATTGGAGAAGGACGCAGCAGCACATCCAAGACTGATAATGATGCCACATTTATGCGATTGAAAAATGGACAGCTGGCACCGGGTTATGTTGCCAGTATCGGAACTTCAGAGCAATTTGTCACAGGCATTCACTTATTCAATATCCCTAAAGAAACCGTTGAATTTCCCAATCTCATGGAGCAAATGCATGATGAATTGGGACAATATCCTACCGACGTTGTTGGAGATGCTGCCTATGGCACTGCGCTGAATTTGAATTATGCTGCTGAAAAAGAGATAACAAGCTATCTCAAGACCCAGGATTATAAGAGAGATTATCGGGACTCTCTTCTGACAGGCTTTAGCTATGATGAGGAGCATGATGAGTGGGTCTGTCAATTTAATCGGAGACTGGTCAAAATCAAGGAAGAAGAGACAGAGAAGAACGGTCCGAAACGAATCGTGAAAACCTATATATGTAATGACTGCAGAGAATGTCCTCACAATAAAAAGTGTATTCCCTACAAGGATAAAACACATAAATCACTGACCTACGATCCTCATATAGCTCCACTAAAACGTCAGACAGTCAATAATCTGCTTTCTGAAAAAGGCGACAAGCTGAGAAAGCAAAGAGGCATCGAACCGGAGGCTGTATTTGCTTTCATGAAGTGGAACAGGAAGTTTGAGAGATTTACTGTCCGTTCATTGAGAAAATGCAAGGAACAGTTATCCCTCCTCTTTTTAGGACATAATATAGGGAAAATGTTTCTGCACTTACAAAATACTGAAGGAAAAGCCTGATGAAGACTCTTCCTACCAGAATTCAAACATGAATTAGGTAAATATTACTCCGTTTTTCCTTGTCTTTGCATCGCTTTTCGGAAACTATTGAGTAATTTAGTTTGCCTGTAAAAACAATCACATATTTTACAACAGAAGAAAATAAAATCATGCTAGTTTCGGGACATCTCCGACATAAATAGACTTAACTAGTTGTTATTTGTTATCTTTCTGATCAATTTTCGCTTTCATTAATGCTGGCAGATTGATTGTCGGTAATGTATATTTGCCGTATAGTCCAAATGAGCTCACATTCCACAAATATCCCCTTACTGAATTTATTGTGATTTGGACTGCTGAATTGATAAGACCGTTCCTTTTTTCTTCCGGGTTTTCTTCAATGATGTTCAAATCAAATCTGGAAGCTGCTTATTACAATGAGTGTTTTTAATACATACACTAATGGACGGCTGTTGCTGCCGTCCATTATGAAAGTTACTTTCTTTCTGTTCAGTTATATATTAACCCTTATTTTGTAAGATAATTGGCTTTCCTTTTGTGACAAAAAGAATCCTGTCCAAAAGCCTTTGTTTCTCCAGTTGCCTTTGCTCAATGATTTGATCAGTCATTTTGATGATCATATCTTTTATCTGTTCATCAGTTAAAGATCTCTCATCACTTTGTCTGATTATCGTTTTCATAATTCCTCCACATTCTACAAAATCGTAGGTGCTAAGACTTCGTCACAAGAAATATATCTAAATCCTTTTTTGTCAACAACTGCTAATTTAACTTGCCCGCCGACTGTTGGGATATCTTCCGTATATTTCTGAAAATCCATTTCTACTCGAAGCAGCAAGCAAGACAAATCAACTGCTTGTTGTAAACTTAATTCTCCGAGTTTTAAGATTTTTAAATCCTGTTGAATATCAGATACAGCTAGAATTTCTTCACTGATTTTGAGTAATTTCTCCTGCGATAATTCATAATCAGTAATATCCAACGTTTTGGTTATTATTGGAATAAGTTGTGGTATTAAATTCAACAATTTGAAATAAAAACCATAGAGAATACCTTCAGTGATCCCATATTGCCCATCATATACTACTGTCTGGAAATCAAGTCGTTGAATAAAACTGATTAGTTTATCATCCTCAACTTGCATACCTGGCTGAGTATCATAAATCATGATTTGATACACTTCCGTTTTTTGAGATAATGGAGAGAAATTACTGATAATAAAAGTTGTGTAACCAACTGCATTGTTATTTGCGATGATTCTTTGATTTTCACTAATAGAAAATCTTTTAAATCAATGATTATCGTTTGTAAATCCATATTGCCGAATTGTGGATTTTGCCCGTTGATGTCTTTCTTTTCCTGTATCAATTCGGAGATTCTAATGTTGTTTATTCTTGCCGTGCCAGATGTGGTTATTGCAGTAAATTCATCATATTTAAAAAGCTTCTCTTCAAAATCTCGTGTGTGATGTGGTTTTTACTTAAAGAGATCCATAATTTCCTGTGGATCTAATGAAATTGGATTGGTTCCATTCTCTTTGTTTTACAATAAAGTGAAAAGGTCATTTTCTTCTATCACTCGAGTGAGTGATGTAACTCAAGAATCTGCTATAACTGCGAAACCATCTCTTGCTTTTACTGTAGCTATAAATGTCATTTAATTCCTCCTTCACCGTCCCAAAATTAACTACTTATATAATACTAATCTTAAGAAAAATGTAAAGAGATTTTTACTCACTATCTTTTCATGTAGCTCGACAAGCCCCCAAAGGTTACAAACCTTCGGGGAAAACATTATACGATCATATGGTACAATCGTTGGAACGCTGTTTTCAAACGGCTATGCTCTGCACTTCGGAATAGCCTAATAAATTAAGCGTTCCACCATTTGAAAATAGCGTTCCAACAACAAATTCCCGTAGGGATGATAGATATTAACACTGGATTTCAATCCGGTGATATGACTGAAAATCTTCTAATTCCCATAGGGAAGAAAGATATTAACACTGGATTTCAATCCGGTGATATGAGACCCGGCACTTTTCCTCTGAATCTCGCAGAGATGAAATCCCATAGCTTACTATAGGAAGGTTAGAAAATTAAGGTAGAAAAACCTCCCTCGTTGATATACATAGATCAAATCAACAAAGGAGGTAACAATGATTACCACATCAAAATCTAACCCAAAGAGGTTTTTTGTCAACTCAGAAATGATGCTTGTTGGCATTGATATCAGCAAGCACAAACACAGTGTGTATTTTTGTGATTTTACAGGTGAACGGAAGCGTAAGCCATTTTTTATTACAAACAATCATGATGGTTTTCAGTATCTGCTAAAAGAAGCAGAACAGCAAAAGCGTTTGTGGAATCTGAACGAGATTGTATTTGGAATGGAACCAACAGGTTCATATGTAAAGCCACTCCAGTACTTCTTGGAAGAACGCTGCTATCAAATCCAAAGCATCAACCCATTACACACTAAAAGATGGAAGGATATTGAAGATAATCATCCATCCAAGAATGATTTGAAAGACAGTATTATCATTACCTCTCTGTTAAGAATGGGCAAGAGCATCCATCATCGGAGACCTGAAGGTGTTTTCGCGGAGTTGAACAACTATGCAGCTTATTATCACCAGTTAATCACAGATATTCGCAGGCAGAGGAACTATCTGGAAGCCTCTTATGCCTGTTACTTTCCTGAATTGAGTAACTTTTTCAAATTTAACAGTACGGGAGTAATGTATATCATGGAGTGTTTTCCTCTTCCTCAGGATATCGTAAATGCAGGATATGAGAATTTTCTGAAGATTATGAAAACAAAAAGCAAAGGGTGCATAGCTACAGAGAAGCTTCACAGTTTATATCAGGTATCTCTAACAAGTATTGGCATGAGTCAGGGAGCGGATAGTGCGAGAGTGGTCATAAATGCGATCTATGAGGATATCAGCTATAAACAATACCATCTCAAACAAATCAAAACAGCAATCATGACATGTGTAGATAAAATCAGTTATGGATCGTTATTGGTGACAATACCTGGTTTGAGTAAAGTATCAGTGGGGTTAATTCTGGCGGAGACTGGAGATATCAATCAATATGGTCGATATCAGGATTTAGTCAAACTTGCCGGATTGAGTTTAAAACACAATCAATCAGGAGAATACCATGGGCAATATCATATCTCTAAGGTAGGAAGAGTAAGGTTGCGAAGGATCTTGTATATGCTTACTCTGGAAATGATTATAAACAATCAATTAATCAATCAGATATATAATTATCAAGTAAAAAAGCGAGGTAATAACAAGGTCAAAACTATCGTTTCTTTGAGCAGTAAATTACTGGGAATCATGTACTCAATGGTTAAATATGAAAGGTCGTTTGATCCTGAACAGCGAAAGCTATATGCAGGTTATTTAACTGAAAATAATCAGTGAGCCAAGAAAAAAAAGTAGTCAAAAAATAATGGAGGTGTTTAGATTGGTTCACTCGCCGGATGATGTAGTCATTAGGCACTAAGGCTTGTTTACAAGACCTTCTACCATAGCTCATTATAGCACACCGGCGGGTATTATCTCAGATAGGATAAAGTAAGAATAGGATACCATCAGAAGGTAATCCAGTATATCAGCAAGATCGGGATGTAGAACCAAGAGAGCTTTGATAAGTAATATTCGATTTAATCATAGAATTCAGATCGAAAATCAGCGTCTCTGGAACCCTGCAATGACGCTTCGGTACCCTACGCGTCATTGCAGGGTTCCAGAAAGCCAAGTACTATGAATATATTATAATATATAACTATCTAACTATATCAGCCTAACGTGTGAACGTCAGGTAACATATCCCCCAAACACCATTAGAGGAGATGTCCCGAAACTAGCATGATTTTATTTTCTTCTGTTGTAAAATATGTGATTGTTTTTACAGGCAAACTAAATTACTCAATAGTTTCCGAAAAGCGATGCAAAGACAAGGAAAAACGGAGTAATATTTACCTAATTCATGTTTGAATTCTGGTAGGAAGAGTCTTCATCAGGCTTTTCCTTCAGTATTTTGTAAGTGCAGAAACATTTTCCCTATATTATGTCCTAAAAAGAGGAGGGATAACTGTTCCTTGCATTTTCTCAATGAACGGACAGTAAATCTCTCAAACTTCCTGTTCCACTTCATGAAAGCAAATACAGCCTCCGGTTCGATGCCTCTTTGCTTTCTCAGCTTGTCGCCTTTTTCAGAAAGCAGATTATTGACTGTCTGACGTTTTAGTGGAGCTATATGAGGATCGTAGGTCAGTGATTTATGAGTTTTATCCTTGTAGGGAATACACTTTTTATTGTGAGGACATTCTCTGCAGTCATTACATATATAGGTTTTCACGATTCGTTTCGGACCGTTCTTCTCTGTCTCTTCTTCCTTGATTTTGACCAGTCTCCGATTAAATTGACAGACCCACTCATCATGCTCCTCATCATAGCTGAAGCCTGTCAGAAGAGAGTCCCGATAATCTCTCTTATAATCCTGGGTCTTGAGATAGCTTGTTATCTCTTTTTCAGCAGCATAATTCAAATTCAGCGCAGTGCCATAGGCAGCATCTCCAACAACGTCGGTAGGATATTGTCCCAATTCATCATGCATTTGCTCCATGAGATTGGGAAATTCAACGGTTTCTTTAGGGATATTGAATAAGTGAATGCCTGTGACAAATTGCTCTGAAGTTCCGATACTGGCAACATAACCCGGTGCCAGCTGTCCATTTTTCAATCGCATAAATGTGGCATCATTATCAGTCTTGGATGTGCTGCTGCGTCCTTCTCCAATTATCTCAAGCTGTTGCTCATATTTCTCCAGCTTAGTTATATCATTGCTCTTTGATTTGGAGATTTCGCGCAAAAGAGATTTGATTTTCTTGATAGCCCGAGTATCTGACGGATGATTTTTCTGTAGTCGGGACATTGCTTCTTTCAGCTTGTTTTCTGCTGAGACCAGTCTATCTCTGATCTGTTCAGATGCGACTGTAGCAGTTTTCTCTGATTCAACCGCATGCAATTGCTCACCAAGCTCAAGAAGATCAGCGGTTCCATATTGCTGTTGCTCTTCCTGATTATATTCCTCGATCTTTTTAAACAATCCCTCAACTCGTGTCTTGACCAGTTCCTGATAACGAAGCGCATTGCTTTTCCAGATGTAGGAATTCTTGCCGGCATTTGCGTGAATCGTCGTCCCGTCAACAAAACAGGTGTCGAGATCAAGATATCCTAATGATGATGCTTTCAGTACTACCTGATAAAATACATCAATAAGAATATCAGAACACTTAGTCCAGGCAAAGGTGTTGATCGTTCTGAAATCAGGTTCCTGTTCTCCTGCCAGCCAGATAAAATTGATGTTCTCCCGAACAGCCTTAGCTATCTTCCGACAGGTATAAATACCATTGATATAGGCATACACAATGATCTTCAACATCATCTTGGGATGATAAGCAGGTGTACCTTCATCAGAGTATCTTGTGTATAGCTCAGATAAGTCCAGTTGCTCAACGACATCGTTAACATAACGAACCATGTGCTGGGGAGGTATTCTCTCTTCAATATTAAGTCCATAGAGTGTCCCCTGATTCGGATTGTGCTCTCTGAAATTCATAATTCTCTCTATGCTTAGTTTTTAAAGGCAACAATACACCCTATAACAATATGTCAAGTAATATGATTAATATTTAATAGTTGCTATTTTTCTATCATTTAGTTTCGGGACATCTCCGACATAAATAGCTTAATTTGTTCTTATTTGTTATCTTTCTGATCAATCTTCGCTTTCATTAAGGCTGGTAAATTAATTGTTGGTAATGTATATCTGCCATAAATTCCAAATGAGCTCACATTCCACAAGTAGCCCCGTACTGAATTCAATGTGATTTGAACTGCTGAATTGATTAGACCACTTTTTTGTTCAGGATTCTCATCAATAATATTCAAATCAAAACGTGAAACAGCCTTTATAGCAACGGAATATCCTGGAAGTTTTTCTTTTATGCAATTCACTTTTATTCCTATCACAATTCTGAATTCATTCGATTCCTTATTTTGGAACAGGTCAAAATCAATATCCAATGGAAGGTCTTTCAAAGCTTGAGATGATTTGAGAGCTTTCTCAACAGGAAAGATGGATTCAAGGTTACACGTAAGAACGACAAAGTCCTTTAACTCTAATTCAGATCGTAGAATATCCATGAATTACCCCTGCCCATTAAAGATGACAGTACGTTTTGACAATTTTTTGAATTTATATTGGTCACTCGGTTCTACTACTTCTGCAACTTTATCCATTTGTTTCCATAGATTATCATTAACGGGCTTCATGTCACAGAATGTAGAATACAAAGGAGGATTGATCTTGATAAATACATTTAGATTCAGTTTCTTTTTCAGAGTAGCTAAAGTTTCCAAGTTAATGATCTTGTTGCAACTGAATAGCTGGCTAATATAGGATTTTGAAACTCCTAATTTTTCTGCAAGGTCGTTCCTGTTCATGTTGTTTTCTTTGAGATAGAAATCAATCTGTTCCATAATAATAGAATTCATGATCATTGTTTCAACTTCGATTTGTTCTTCCAAGTTAGAAGTATCAATCAGATTTGCCAGCTTATTTTGCAGTTCTATATTTTTACCATGTGATTTCATAATCGTACTCCGCAATTGAACCAAGTATGTTTTTCAGTTTCTTATCCACGTCTTCCGATTTTTTATGATAACCGAAAGCCATTATCACTTTCTTTTGTGTTTGTGCCGGATTGAAGAATTCTCTGCAATAAATTCTGAAATTCTGACCTTTACCGGTTTTGAACTTCATAGCATAAATTCCCTTTGTTTTTCCTGATATACTCTCATCACCATAAAAATCATCATTATATGATTTAACACCCTTCAAAACCCAGTATAGTATCATTTGAAACCTTGTCATATATTGAGTGATTATTGACAAAATCTCCTCAGAATTCTCTATATCCATATATACTCTTACCCGGGTATCTGCAATCTGATGCTCTCTGCGATAAGAATCTAAGTTAACTTCTGTGTAACTACGTTCCATAAGTTAACCCATAGGTAAACTCGTCAAGCAATAATTTAACTGACATTCTTCCCTCCTGCAAATTAAAATATATATTCATTCATTTCATATACGGACACCAGGCAGCTCCCAAAACCATAGACTTCTGCCTATCATGCTCTAAATGACATGACTCATCACAATAGATGTTGTAGATCATAGATGCTCCATTTTCAAATAATTAGAATGCATTCTAATATTAAATCCTGTAAGGATGGCAGAAGATAACCCATAGCGTGAGCTATGGGTGGCGAAATCCCAAGACCCTTAGAACCCCGCCAGGGGTGACAGAAACCAATCATCATCAAGGATAAATACCTAATCTAACACATTCTTCAGGACTTGGAACCATACACATATCAATCTGTGAAATCTTGTTATTCATGATCTTGATAAGCATGGTTGCTGATAAATAAATTTTTGTGCCTTGTGCAATGACCAAACAATAATCATTTTCTCCACCATGACGAGCCAATTCAGCAAAAACATGAGTTGTACTTTTTCTAATCGCTTCAAATTTATGAGATAGATAATCTACAAATGTTACTTTACTATGCATTTCATCAAAAACCCATTGCGATGTATATCTTATGTCCTCAGCTAAATACGGTTGAAGTACTGAAATATCCAAGTTATTGAATGACTTTGCAACAATGATACATGCGTCTATTAGGCTTAAACTCGAGTTATTGCTGGCTGTTCTTTTTAATTTACAATCACCTGTCGTACCCATATAGAATTTCTTCCCTGTTTCTCTTTCCCGATAAACTGCAACTGAATCATCAGTCCCAATGAATTCGAACTTCTTTACGAACTTATCATTTTCACAAAAAGTATAATTATGACTTAGTGAATTCTCAAAGACCCATCCATCTGGTGTAAAAACACGTTTTTCTTTGGTATTTTTCATAATACATGCCGATATTCTTTTATCTGGATCACCTTCCCAATTAATATGTCCAAATTCTGCCCAATCACAACTAATTGTAAAACCGCGCTGCTGATCGACTACTGCCATATCAATCGTTTTCCCATCCCTTTGAAAGACTAATCCTTTGCTTTCCAAGAAATGAACATATTTTTCAATAAACTCAGGTGACATAAATCCAACTCTTGCTATTTCTGAATCGCAACAGAGTGTTTGATTAGGAACATCTGTTTTAAACTGTTCCCATCCTCCAGGATATTGAATCTGAATCACTTCAAGTTTGATTATTAAAGATATTCCCTCAATTAAGACAGCCATAATTCTCCCCTATATTATTAATCACTTCTTAAAATGAATAATGTCACTGATTCTAATCATCTGTATAAATCTTCTTTTTTTATCCACCAAGCTTTTTTAGTCCTGGCATATTTGTAGCCAGGCTTTTGGACAGTGCTCCAATGTAATGTTGCTGAATCCCATTCCCTAATTTCATCTGTACTTAATTCCTGCGGGAATAACTCTAATTGTGAATTTTGTTCTATCAATTTCTTTAGTGGTTTCTTCTTTTCAGGTTCAGGTTCTATTTTTGGTTTATTGGGTTGGTCTGGTTTTGGAAGAATTGTATCTATTTCCCCATCCTTTTTCTCAGAAGCAGAAGTCGATGGCATAGCTATAGCTTCGTATTGTTCAAGCATTTCCCATAGTGGTTTTAATGCCTCAATTCGATTTGAATAATATTCTGCACCTCTGACTCTGAAGAAATTCCACCCACACCTTTCCAGAACCTTCTGTCGCATCAAGTCATCCATAAATCGTTCAGCATCATGAAATTTGTCGCCATCACACTCTATCGCTATCTTAGTACCATCCTTTAAAAGCACAACTAAATCAATTCTATATCTTCCCTTGGCTACTTCATATTGAGGTATAACATTATAACCACTATCAACAATATCATTATATACGTCTACTTCAAACCAGCTTTCATAAGGTTGGGGTTGGTTTCCATGTTGGCGTGGTACGTTTTTTGTTTCCATAATTTGCTTAGGACGATAATTAAGGAAATGATCAAGTAGCTTATATCGTAAATCATTTGCATTACTCAAATCTTCTAACATGACAGAATGAAATAACCAAACTTGGTCTTTTGCTCGACTCATAGCAACATTAAATCTTCTCTCATCATTAGCACCAGTCAATGCAGATCTCTGATGATTGTGAGCAGTCACCAAACTCAAAAACATGATATCTCGTTCATCTCCCTGAAAACTTGCTGAATTACCACAAATGATCTTTCTTGCGTTAAATTCATTTTCCCCTAATTTGCTAATTAATAATCTTTCGATAATCGAAGCTTGTGCGCTCCCCTGTAAAGCTATTACTCCAAATGTTTTTTCGTTATACTCTGGTTTACTTATTAGTTCTAACATTTTGTTAGCAATACTTTCAGCTTCAACTTTATTTACAATATTCTGACCCTCTCCTTCTTTGTTCCCTGTTTGACAGAACTCTGTCATCAGAGGTGGAAGCCTGTTTTCCGAATATTGTCTGAGTGGATAGAGCCCTTTTTTCTCTGGTGAATAAAAGTGCTTATTTGAAAACTCGATTATCTCAGGCATACATCTGAAATGTTCCCTCAATACAGTCATACCGTTACATACTACTTTAGCAAAATCGAACAGACTATACTCGATTCCAAATAATTGGCTTCGAGGAATATCATGTAAATGTTTTACAATGAATGGATCCATTTGATTTTGATTGATACCAACATACTCAGGATTTGTTTGTTTATCGTCACCAACAATGATGATATTTTTTGAAATATAAAGCAGGAAAATAGCATCGGCTCCTAATTGACTTGCTTCATCAATTATCACAAAATCATACATTCCCTGCATAGGTGTTATCGCTTCTGTTACTTTATATAAGGGCATGATCCAACATGGAATTGAATCTTTGCAGTCTTCCATTTCTTTTTGAGCTTGTTTTCTAAATTTTATAGCCCTTGGACCTCTTCCTGTCTTCCCTATTTTCGCAACAGCTAAAACCCATGCTGATAAATGCTTTCTCAGTTGAGGATTGCTATTCAAACTTTCGAGCACATGAAGCCATGCTTTATTTGAGGACAGTTGTGTAATCAATCTTTCTTCCTTAAGATCGAATTCGTTAATTTCATTCGTGAGTTTTTCTTCTATATCGTCTTTCATAAGCTCTGAAATCATGCTATATGCATGCTTAAAACAGATTGCGCTGTTTAATGATCCTAAATTCTTTGATTCAAAAGTGCCTGACAATATATCTTGAACTAATCTCGGGAATGATTGTTTTAATAAATCTTGTAGCTTAATAAAATTATGGTAAGCAATACTCTCATGATTTAGAGTATCAATTTGAGAAAGATGATCTGCATAATTTTCACAAACAATATCAGTAAGGTCTTTAATTAAATCCTTTGCTAATGGATGATTTCTTTCATTGGACAAGTACTTGATTGCGAGTTCATAATTTCTCTTATATTCCTTTTCAAAAGAAAGCAATCTGCTATGATCAACATAATTGATTGTTTCGTTGATCTTAGCAGTATTCAAATTACCAAAATCCAGAGCTATGAATGGTTCAATGCGTGATTTCAAATCGTAGGCTGTTTTGAATAGATTCAATAGATTTGATAATTCCTGATTTAATTGAATATATGATTGAATTGTTTTTGAATATGATTTATCGCTTTTATCGAAGGGATTTGACCAAAGAATATTCAGTTCTGCAATATCCTGCTTAATTCTCAAATCTTCAAGAACAGTTTTGAATTCTGAAACTGTGTCACATTGACTTCCGTTCACTATTACAGCTTCAATAAAATATAATCTTTCTTTGATATCCTTAGAGAGTAAGTGTTTCTTTAATTTGTATATCATCCCAGACAACTTGTTGCCTAAGTTTTGAAAATTAAGCAATGCGAGAGCATCAGCTTTTAACTGGGTTATATCTTTATGATTAGGATAAGTAATTATGTAATCTCTTTCGAATTCAAGCAATCTCTGTATAGGATGTTCATTGATCAAACTATTTGTTTTCGAGACCCTTTCGCTCCAGTGACCAAGATTTTTTGGGTAATCATTGATAATTTCAGATTTTAATATGAAAGCAATCCTTTCAATATTGATAAAGACTTCTTTAAGGTCTGATAGGTGATTGAGTAACTGTTCGTAATCATTGCTTTCAATTATTACATCTCTTGCTTTCCCTTGATATTTTTCTTTTAACGCATTCTGTATTTCACAATATTCCATAAGATTTCTTGCAGAAGGCAGCTTTTCTTTCAAGGGGATTCTCAATTCAAATGCTCTACAATCCAAGTTACTGTAATACTTGTGAAGAGAAAACAACTCTTCAATATTCGGTATGTAACTGATGTATTTGATATCAGTAATGTCATCGTGGAACCAAGAAAAAATGGATTTATCGTTTTCTAATCTTTCTGCAATATCAATTAACTTTCCCTGGTAATTACTATTGATAATCTGATTCCGAGTCGATTGTTCTTTAACACTCAGCCATTTATTAGTTGTTTCCGCTTTCTTTTCATTATTATCAGTTAATTTAGAAGAAAGCTGAGCAATTAGTTTTTTACTTTCTCCAATATTTGCATCAGCAATTTTAGCGTTAATTTCATTCACGCTTGCTTCAAGTTCTTTTACTGATGAAGAATCTCCGCTTAACAGATTGACTGTCAGACTCTGAAACTCTGGAGGTAACTTATCTTTCAGTACTTCTAAGGCTCTTTTCGTATAAGCAGTCACAAGGACTTTTTTCCCATTTGCCAACAAATGACAGATGAGATTAGCTATCGTGTGTGACTTTCCCGTCCCGGGAGGACCTTGAACAAGAACTTTATTGTTCATTCTTGTTTTTTTAACGATTTCAATTTGCTCATTATTGTATTTTTTAGGGAAATATATAGTATTATCACTCTCTATAAAATGCGTGTTTTCTATACGATCTGGATTATCAGGATCATCTTTCGCCTGGTCATCAGTGATAATGTCATTTAGAGAAGGTATATCTATGTTATCAGGAGACGAACTAATTTGAGAAATGATATTAGCATACATAGCAGTAAAACTTCTTGTATCTCGTTTCCTCATAAGCAGTGCAGGAGCGAAATATACAGTTGGTTCAACTGGTATTACCTTGGGTTTGGCTTGTTCATTCTTAAATTGACAATCAGCTCTTAATCTTTCGGAAAAAAACTGAATTGTATTGGTAAATTGATTATCAAAGATATCATCAGTTAGTTTTTCATCATCAATATGTTGTTTTGTAACATTCTCAGCATCAACGATCGTATTACTGTCGAATTGTGTTGGTAAATCAATAATTGCATCTGTTTCTATCTGGAGTTTACCATCAGGACTTGAAGTGACGCAAATATATGTTTCGTTATTTGAAAAATCGAAAGTAACTTCTGCCTTTAAAGTAAATAAATGCCTGCATATTCTTGGCGTATCATTATTCTCATGAAATGCCAAAAGACCGATACCAAATACTAATTCGAATTCTTCACCGAATTGTTGTACTTTATTGAAAATACTAAAAAACCTTTTGTAAATTTCACTTTGAAGATCAAACTCACTTTGAAGTTTATTGTATTGGGCACAAACTTCTTTATATGCCCTTCTATCTAACGATAATTGATTGTTAAGATATTTCTGAAATTCTGCTACCACTTCCGGTTTTTCCGTTATATTAATCAAAATCCCATCATCTTCAATATTCTGTTTTAAAAATGGTATTTTACTCTCGTCAATAAGACTTGCAGAATCAATCCATTGAGTAAGGGTTGAACTCAATTTTGGATATGATGGTCGTTGAGGCTCATTTCTGGGTTTGTTTATCTTCAATAAATAGTCAGAATCAGAATCATAGTTTGGAAAAGTAAAACAATCAAAAATTTCGACAATGGGAATGTCTGATAACCAAATAATCTCTGGATATTGGGTCTGTGCATTTTCAATATCCCTTACCGGTTTACTCCTTAATTTTGAAAACTCAAGCAAGTAATTGAATATCTGTAAGTATTTTGCCTTGTTATCATTTCTATCAGCATTATCAAACCGTTTCATAAGGATCTCCTAAATGAAAGGACAACTTTGAACCAGAGGACATATATAATTCTCAATCCTTGAGAACCATTATGACTCCTTTTATATAATTATATATTTATACATAAATGACTAAGCGCAAGGTTTCTAATAATGTTGAATAACTGAAATGAGAGTATATATGTCAACAGAAATTGATATTGCTAATACTCTATGAATCCTTTGTCAAAAATATTATACCAATTAATATTGCTTTCTATTTTGAATTTAAAAGAATCGCGATTTATCTGTAAATTAAAGAGATATAGCTCTGGAGCAGATTCGGGTCTTTTTCTATTTTACTTTCTATCTTATTTTCATGAAAGCACAAAAAAAACTTTATAATTAGTTTGACAGGAATTGGCAGTCTATTTTAACGTCTGCTTATTATTAAAAGAGCAGAAGGAAGTTGCAGCTTCCCCCTGCTTGATAAAACGAAAATGCGTGTAACATGGTCGTTTTTGTATTTCAAATGGCTAAATCAAATCGTTTTGTCAAGTAGTTTGTTCCGAAGTCTCACATCCCCCCGTTTTTCAAACCAGGTATTTTTAGCTGCTGATTATCCAGCCATTTTCCTGCAAAAGGATTGAGCCTGTACCTTGTCACGGTGGCAAAACACATCTCTATCAGCATTGACAGACGATAATACACAAAGTCATATATCTGCTTCCACTGTTTATTTGAGTATTTCATAAGATTTGGGAAGGCATCTAAAAATACGCCAGCATACTTTTTCAGAGAATACAGGTAGCACATAGCTAGCAGAAGCAGCTGGTTCATGTTTTTCAGACGGGTATATGATTTCAGTTGTATCTTTTCCCAACCATATTCCTGCTTGATATGGCGATGGACCTCTTCGATTTTCCAGCGTATGCGATACATCCGCAAAACCTTCTCCATGATAGCATTTTCCGTCAGATAAGGTTGTGTCGGAAAGTCGCAGATGAAATAGAAATATCCCTGTCTGCCACTAGCATCGGGACTGAACTGTGCAACAATAAGCCAGGCATCTGTAGTATCAGGGTATTTTACAGGGTAAGGATTCAAACGCAGCTTCACCCGCGTTAAACCACATTTTATCTGTTGTCCTGATTCTTGCAGATTGAATGTATGATCGAGTTTCACTGTCTTTGCCACTGCCATGAAGTTCTGTTCGCAGCCATCCATGATAAGACTTCTTTCACCTGTTGATCTGATGATATAGCTTAGTCCATGTTCATGCAGAAAGCTGAATAGATTTCGGTTGTCAAAGCCACGGTCGAAAATAGTTACTCCACGGTTACCACTTGCAAGAATAATCCCCACTAGCCGGTCTTCCATGATCTGAGAGACGCTATCCAGTTCCATGTTTCGGGCTATCAGGTCTGAACTGATGGGTTTTATCTCATAGCCTGTACTGCCTGCCTGATAGGCAATTATATTCAGCAATGCATAGCCCTGCTGATCATGACTGCCGGTGCTGCCATCACGCACCTTCTGCAATCCCTCCATCTTTTTGGCTTTGGTTTTTACGATATCACTTTCATCAACTATGATGCCTGTCTCATCATCAAAACCCTGGCACTGATGCCTAATTATTTCCGCTTGCAGCTTATCTCCTAAGGGCTTCTTATTCAAATGTCGGGTGAAACGTTCGCAGAGCTTTTTAACCGTGATTGGTTCATTTAGCTGTTTCGCTATTTGGAGCATAATTACAGATTTACTTTTCAGTATCCCTAAGCAGATATCCTGTATGAACTTATACACAGGTAGAGATTGCGTTTCTCTAAAATTATTCAGAAATTGTAACAATTTTACTTGCAAGGTTTCTCTGGTTTTGATTTGCTTCTTATTAATCATGGGTGTCTCCTTCTTAGGTTTGGTTTAGTGCTTGAACAAAAGATCGGAGACACTTTTTTTGTACAGTTTTATTATGGACATTCTATATAGTTATCTTATTTTCTCACATAATTTTATAAGTTTTATTAAAATACCTGCTTTTTGCTTTTACCGTGAAAACACAACTCTTCTGTTTACCGTAAATTACAAATTGCACTAGTTTCTGTTTAGGAGTTTTGACCAACCAGTGATGTTAAACAGATTTTCAAAGTCGGCAAAACGTTTGACTGTTACTATAAACGCTTCTAAACTAATTGTTAAGAAAATTACGGGGGGATGCCTGGTTTGTTCCGAAGTGTACTTCTGTCCTGCAAAGGATGGTGAAAGAATTATTATTTAGTGTAACCCTTTAGCAAAACGGAATACTTCTATCTTGTAATTGATAATTCATCGCTCGAAAGAGCTTAAAAAAGGAGAAAGACCATGGATAAATGGGAATTCTACAAGGATAAAAATGTTGAATGGAGATGGAAATGTACAGCTCCAAATGGCAAAGAAGTAGGTGCTTCTACTGAAGGTTATAAAAACCGTTCGGATTGTGAAGCAAATGCCAGACGTTTTGGATATCCAGGCAATCTTAAACGCTAACTTAAATGTCAGTTAAATCAACTGACATTACAAACTGAAAACCTCTATTGCAAAAAATAGAGGTTTTCTATTTTACTAAAATCTTTAATGTAAATTTGTTCAATTATCGTGTCACCCCTTGCAGGGTTCAAATCGATTGCGTATTTATATGTTTCCCATAGCTCACGCTATGGGCTAGCGGAGTTGCATCCTTCCAGGATTGGCAGAAGCTTCCAGCTAACAGCGTACAGCTTACAGTTTCAGAGCAGAACTAGCTCATCCGTCACTTCGTGCCACCTTCCCTTTACAAATGGGAAGGAAAAATACCTTCAGAAGAGAAAGTCTCAAATAAAATTAAGTAAGTTTCATCTAGGGATCATCTAGGGATCATCTAGGGATCATCTAGACTTTCTTAGATTTTCTTAGGTAGATACTTTCATCGAAGCTTTTTTCTTCATTTATTATCTTCTAAGAGACTTAGTAAACCTTTATTATTGATACTATAGAAGCTACACCTGCTGCTCTGTTTTTTTTCTGTAAACTTCTGCCAGTAATCTTTCTTGACACCGATTCAACGATATGTAATATTTATTCACCTTGTTTAGGAGGAAATATGCGCAGGTTCTGGATAACGATTTTCATACTTACAATCATCAGCTTAGTTTTTTCTACCGAAACGAAACTTACAGTTAAAAGAGAGAATTCAGTTCTTCGGGCAGCCCAGGGCTCCTATGCTCAAATTATCAAGAAACTCCCGATCGGTACATCTTTGGATTTGCTTGAATCTGATGACCCCTGGCTAAAAGTACAAGCCGGAAGTTCAGAAGGTTATGTCACGACCTCTATTATTACAGCTAAACCGCAGCGGAATAACGTTTTTGCTCAAATGGCAACGCAGCAGACAGGTACAACTGTATCCCGATATGGCATGTCTGCCGGTGTGAAGGGATTCGGAGAACGGTTCACAAAGGTTTTCAAAGGTGATCCTTCCTTCCTGGATTTGGCAATGACTTATCAATTGGATGCAAGACAATACGAGAAATTTCGTAAAGATACATACAAAAGCGTTAGCATCAGAAAAATAAGAAAGTCGAATCCTTTGCCCGATAGGATAGATGTTGATTACTATACAGACGCTGAAACCGGATTTGGACTTGGCTTAGCTTCAGCCATTGCTTCGCAGGGCTTGTATAGAAATGAGCAGGTGATGCAATATGTGAATAATGTCGGAAACTTGGTTGTCGATGCCAGTGATGTTCCCGATGTTCAATTCAGATTCTTTGTCCTGGATATTCCTGCAGCAAATTCCTATGCCTGCCCGGGAGGAATCATTTTTATTACCAAAGGCATGTTGAAATATATTCGAAGCGAGGCTGAACTCGCTTGTATCCTGGGGCATGAAATCGCTCATGTCTCACGCTTACATGGTGTGCAGGAAATTGCCAAGAGAAAGAACCAGATTGGTTCAGAAGAGGCATTTGCAGAACTCGATAAGGAATTACCACCTGAATCGGATCCTGAATTGGCAAAAACAGAGCAGGAACTGGAAGACGAATCTTTCAATATTTTTGAATATCTCATCCAGGGACGTTTAACGAAATATGAAGAAGAAGCTGATAAACTTGGTCTTCTCTTTACCGCCAGGGCAGGTTATGACCCTCATGCGATACTGAACCTGCTTGAGCGGTTGGTTACTAACCCTATTCCCTCAAATAATGATCACTATACTACTGAGAATCTACGAAATAGAATCGGTTGGATCACAAAGGATTTGGAGAAACATAATTATCCTGATAATCTCCTTCGTTTTCCGGATAGATCAAATCAATATCTTTCTTCGTTGAAGTAGTGAATAGTGGGGTGGTGTTCCCCCAGAATGCTTATAAATTAGCATTTACTTCATAACAAATTTCTGCTTCTATTGAAATCGGATTATACTTTTTATTATTAACAACGATAAAATAGGAGATAGCATGAAAATCACACAATGGACATTACTCTGTGTTTTACTCTTCAGCATTGTTTCCGCATTTGCAAACCCACCCAGCGCACTATCTGCAAATTTCGACCAGGAAAAAAGCCTGCTGACCTTCACTTTTACGCATGAATCAAAAGATCCGAACGCTCATTTTATATCTGATGTAAGTATCCGTTTGAATAAGACAGAGATTATTCACCAGACCTTAAGTAAACAAGATAAAGCAAATGGTGGAAGCCTGATCTATAAGATCATCGACGTACAACCAGGGGACAAGATCGAGATGACTCTAAAATGCAATAAGTTCGGTAAGCAGACATTTTTCCTGGATATCAAATAAAAGCAGGTATAAAGAAGCTTCCAACTACCTGTTCATTCTGCTTCTATTTTCCGGTATTTCTCGTATAAGGATTTGAGCCAAAAGGATTGTCGTCAGAACTTGATGTATCTATTGGCATTTCAAAACAAACCCATGATGCCTTTGCCTTTGGTTTCAAGTATAATACCTGGAGTCATCAATTTACTTTGTCCGGATTGATAAAGATATTGACATTCCTACCTTCATTTGAAAAAAAAGATGTTATTGTTTAGTTCAAAATGAGGTTTTGCATGGAAGATATCTCTTACAAAATAAGTGAAGTTTTCAATGAAGATGTTTTTCAGGAAATTGTAAATATCTGGCATAAGACTGGGGTGGGAAATCCTGCTCGTGGTGACAATTATGAAGTAGTGCAGCGAACTATAGAGCAGGGTGGAAAAATACTTACATTATTGGAAAATGATACTATCATAGGTACGGTATGGCTAACTCATGACTTCCGCAGACTTTATCTTCATCATATGGCTATTCATCCTGACTGGCAAGGGAAAAAGCTTGCTCATTTCCTCTTGGAATCATCTTTAGATTATGCTCATAAACTAGGCTACCAGGCAAAACTGGAAGTCGATCGAAATAATCTACCCGCGAAGCATCTCTATAAAAAATACGGTTTCAAGGAACTGGGTGATTTTCTGGTTCTGATTAAAAGAGATGTTTGAAGAAGGTGACAGGTTTCAGGTGCCAGGTACCAGTTTCAGAGAAGAATAGGAATTCAGTAGGATCGGCATCCTACATAAAATCATGTAGGGATAGACCCATGTGTCTATCCAAGTGAATAATCATTTATTTTAGAAGAGGATAGACACATGGGTCTATCCCTACTGAAGCAAGGGGAAAACAAATGCACATTTTTTACTCACCAGTCAAGGTTTTGTACAGTCCGGATGGGCATATAGAAGGAAAAGAGATGATTACTACCCTCGGGAAGAAAGCGCTTATTGTAACAGGAGCTTCCTCAGCAGATCGATCAGGAGCATTATCTGATATTATCTCCATCCTGGATGTATTTCAAACTCATTTTGACATTTTTGACCGTGTAACTCCTAATCCTGAATTCTTGATGATTGACCAGGGAGCTGAGTTCTGTCGCACCAAAGCATGTGACTTTGTGATAGGTATTGGAGGCGGAAGTGTCATCGACACAGCAAAGGCAATTGCGGGAGCAGTAGCGAATGATTTGCATGGTGATGATATTTGTGATGTTTCCTTGATCCGAGGTGCCCTTCCTATCGTGGCTGTCCCAACAACCGCAGGATCAGGTTCTTGTGTTACTCAATTCAGCGTCTTAACAAACAGGTTATCAAGAAAAAAAGCTGGTTTTGGTTCAGATTATTATTTTCCTAGATTTGCCATCCTGGATCCCATGTATACATTAACTATGTCAAGTACGGTCACAAGGGATACAGCAGTTGATGCCTTAAGCCATCTCCTGGAAGGAATATATTCCAATAAGAGAAATCCTCTCCTTTATCCACTTATCTATAAAGGAATTGAACTTATCTATAATCATCTCATTCATGCCCTTCGAATGCCCGACGATCTTGAATACAGGGACGCTCTGATGAGAGCAGCTTATTATGGAGGATTGGTCATTTCTCAAACCAGCACGACTCTCCAACATTCTATCGGGTACCCTTTAACGACAGCGTATGGTATTTCACATGGTTTGGCTAACGGTATCGTAATGCAAAGTGTGATGGATCTATATTATCCTGTATTACAGCATGAACTCACTGATCTTTTTGATTATCTGCAGATTTCCCGAAATCAATTTTATGAATGGTTGAAGTTATTGAATTTATCTTTTGATGCTGAAATCGCAGATGACTTCGTTATGGAAAAAATAACGGAAGTCATGAACAGTAGAAATATGGCTAATAATCCGCTTTCTGTGAGTACTGAGGATGTTAGGAAAATCTATCATTCTCTCAGTCATACAGATCCTTACTAATTGTATTCTTGACCTTATCGATTACATTTTATACCATGATCGTAGGTTATGATTATTGATGTTTCTCTACTGAAGAGATGCAATACTAAATGATTTCTTCGAAAGAGATACAATGCGGTTTGGGACGGGAAAATGGACGAAGTGCTTCCCCACTTCCCAATAGGTGTGTTTCTTTTCAGCTTTCCTAATGGGAGTGTAATTCATCCCTTAGCAGAGAATCAAACTCTCCCGGCTATATTTCGACTCCGCTCAGTAACCGCACCCTCCCTTTATCTGAAGGGAGGAATGAATACCAACTAAAAGCTTCTATCAATAGAATAAGCAGAACATGGCAAATAATGCAACAACCACCGAAATTAATTCGACGTTCGAAACTACAAGCTAACAGCTTCTGCCATGTCCTCATTCATTAACTTTGACAGAAATCCGCTTCCAAATAACTTGGTATCAAATAGAAATAGAAGGATTTAATGAAATTTAACGAAATGCATCTACCCCCTGCCATTTTAAAAGCAGCAACCGACTTGAACTACGAAACACCCACACCTGTACAGCAGGAAGCCATTCCCTGGCTACTGGAAAATGATACCGATATGATAGCCCTTTCCCAAACTGGAACTGGTAAAACTGCTGCCTTTGGATTTCCAATATTAACTAAGACCGACAGCGATAGATTGGTTGTACAAACCCTTATCCTTTGCCCAACTCGCGAACTTTGTATGCAGATTACAAGAGATTTTGAAAGCTATGCGAAGTATCTGCCGGCTATCCGGATCTGTGCCGTATATGGCGGAGCATCCATCATTACCCAAAAAGATCAATTGCGTAGAGGTGTTCAAATTGTTGTTGGAACACCCGGACGAGTCTTTGATATGCTTCGTCAGAAAGTTCTGAAACTTGATAACGTGAAAACACTTATCCTGGATGAAGCTGATGAAATGCTAAATATGGGCTTCAAAGAAGAAATATTCAGTATTATGAGCCATACTCCTGATGAAAAGCAGACTGTTCTCTTTTCTGCTACTATGCCAAAGGATGTGATAGAATTAGCTAACACATTCATGGATAAGCCATTCCGTATCAGTGTTGGCAGTCAGGATCAAGGCGCAGACAATATTGAACATTACTACTATAAAGTACAAGCCAAAGATAAATACAAAGCTCTCAAGCGAATCGTCGATATCAGCCCCAAGATATATGGGATTGTCTTTTGCCGGACTCGTAATGAGACACAGGAAATAGCCACAAAATTGCAAGCTGACGGTTACAATGCAGATGCACTTCATGGTGACCTATCCCAGGCACAGCGTGATTTGGTCATGAGTCGTTTTCGCAGCAAATATCTTCAGATATTAGTTGCTACGGATGTAGCTGCAAGAGGATTGGACGTGGATGATCTTACCCATATTATCAACTATGAAGCACCGATGGAATCAGATATTTATATCCATCGTTCAGGAAGAACCGGACGTGCTGGGAAAAGCGGTGTTTCTGTCACAATCATCCATAGCAGGGAAATGAATCAACTGAAAGCGATGGAAAAAAGACTCGGCAGGGAAATCATTCTTGCTCATGTTCCCACCGGTAGAGATATTTGCGAAAAGCAACTCTATAATCTGATTGAAACGATGGAAAACATACAAGTGGATGATAAGCTAATCGATCCAATGATGGAGAATATCTATGAGAAACTTAGCACCTTAAGTCGTGAGGAGTTAATCAAGCGTTTCGTTTCAGTAGAATTCAATCGTTTCATAAACTACTATAAAGATGCCACTGATCTTGATCTGGCACCTGAATCTTTTTCTCATAAAGACAAACAGAACATAGTTTTCTGTACTTTCAAACTGAATATCGGCTATCGTGAAAACCTTACCAAACGTGAATTGATCAAATTTATCAATCGTATGAGAATAGCACATGGTATTGAAATTGGCAATATCAGTATCGGTGCAGAGGATACAATTGTAGAGCTTGACTCGCATTATAGCCAACAACTTCTCAAAGAAATGAATATCTCTAAGTATTATGGCACTCCTATTAAAGCGAATATTATGGATAAAAAAACAAGCAGCCCTGCAAGACAATACTCTGACAGGAAACCAAGTAATCCAGAAAGACAATATTCGGATAAGAGATCTGATAATCCTGAACGAAAATATACTGAAAGAAAATCGGGCAAACCTGATGGACAATATTATGGAAGGAAACCTGGCAATTCTGACAGACAATCGTCTGAAAGAAAACCAAATTCCTCTGAAAAACAAAATACAGAAAAGAAACAGAACAATCCTGATAGACCAAGAAAAAAGCCAGACCGTAATTCCTAATTTACTGTAGAGACGCCCAACTTGGGCGTCTCTACAGTTAATGCAGTATTTCGCCATTTGTAAAGACACCCATATAAACTCCTATATGAAGATTATCTATTTTATCTTGTTTATTAAACTTATTTTCATACAAACAGATAATTTATAATTTGGCTAAAGTGTGTATTATGCTATCATATTATTAGCAAAAAATACTGGAGGTAGTATGAAGCTTATTAGTTTACTCTCTTTTATTTGCATATTGTTCTTAAATGCAAATCTTTTTGCACTTCCTGGACAAGTAACAAAACCTATCTGGAATATTGAAACAGATGTCGTAAGCTGGACTGCAGTTAGTGGAGCTTTAGATTACTCTGCTCAATTGTATAAAAACGGTTCTGCTTTCGGTGCAGAAGTAACTGGCATTGCAAGTCTAACTTATGATTTCCATGCAACTCTTCTTGCAGATGGCACACCCTCAAGCAACAACAATAAGTACACAGTTAAAGTAAGAGCTCGAGATAATAGCGGTTACGGAGCTTATTCTGTGTTATCGCTGAATAACGTGAAAGGACTCTCAAGTATCATAGTGAAAGGGCTGAATGGAGATGACAATAATGACGGTTATCCCATTTGGAATACAGGGAACTTGCACACTGCATTTTCCTTCTCTCCGGCAACATTAACTTATACTGCCACTCTCAGGCATGAATTACGCGGTCTTTTTATTTATTTTCCTAATCATTCAGTTGCCAATACAAATAATCCAGTTGAAATTACCAATACTTTTAATTTGAGTACAGTCGTTTTATCAACCCGAACCCTCTCCGATTCTGCTTATACAGACCTGGAAATGGCAAGACATGCCAGTACGGATGAAAAGAATGTTATCACCATCGTCGTAAATAAAAACAATACAGGTTTCGAAAGAACCTACACTTTGAATTTCCGACGCAGAATGGGTTGCGCTGTTGGATCAATGGCTCAGTTACTGCCTGCTTCAACGGCAAGTCCATTGTATAGCATCACTGGAAATACGCAATACAGTTCCGCCTTGACAGGTAGTAACGTATCCTTTACTCCTGGAACTGATACCCCCTCACTTGTAAATGGTGACACTACTCCCACATACACAGCACTTAACTGGTATGTCCAGGCAGAAACAGGAACTGCATATTTCGATACCAATGGTCTTTTGCATCCTTTGAGCAATGGAACATTTAAAGTGAGAGCCAAAACTACAGACGGAACCAATCTGAATAGAGTTTCAAAATACAGCTACAATATTACTGGTATGTCTGGTTGGCCTGCACATTTAGGCAAATTGGTTATTTGCGATGCTAATATATTGACTGATACGTTGACTATCAACCCCGCATTCAAAGCTGACCTGCCAAATAGTACCATTTTTAGTGTTACTGTAGCAGCAGGGACTAGCAGTATTTGTGTTTCATCCATGGTACCTACAGATTGTTCTTTCTCCATAAATAACGATTTAGTAGCAAATAACAGTGATGTCGTGATTAAGCTAAAAAAAGGCATCAATACTTTAAATCTCAGAGTAATCAAAAATTCAGGAACGGCAAGATATTATACGCTGGTAGTAACAAGAGAAGCTAATGCCAGGCTTCAATATGGAATACAGACAGTGTCTAATAGCTATCCCTATCTTTCTGCTCCGAATGGAACACAATTTGGCTTGGATACAGCAACGCACAAGGATAGAATGACTGTTGAAGCCTGGGTAAAATGGTCAGTTACTCCCCCAAGTGATGCGATATATCAATGGGCAAATATCGTTACAATTGACAGAGCATACCAAAGTGATATAGGTCAGTTCTGGCTACAGCATGATGTAACGAATACTAAATTTGAATTTGCTCTAAGAACTACAACAGGTAGGAATTTTGTTCAGTCACGTACACAACCACTGAAAGATACATGGTATCATATTGCTGGTGTTTACACAGGCAGTTACATCAAACTTTTTGTGAATGGTGTTGAAGAAGCGAGTGCATCTCGTACTGGGGATATCAATCCTATCACTAACGTTGCTCCGAATCCTGATCGTCTTTGGATTGGACGCAGTCCGAGCACTGGAACAAATAACCCGGGAACTCGTATTTTTGTAGGCAATATCCGTGGTGTTGCTCTTTGGATGGGGCAGTATAAAGATACCGGACAGATTGCTGATGACTACATGGATGGAGTTACGAATGAAACAAATGTTCCTGATGAAGCTCCTTTACCGAATTTTTTCTGGCTGTTGAATGAAACATCAGGATCCAGTGGAACTTCTGTTTTGCCGACTTTTGGGGCAGTTAATCTGACAATGCAGAGTTTAACAAATGCAGCATTCACAAATGGTGGATCACTGAACGATAATAATGGTTCTATCTTTTTGTATAGACCAATAAGAATGGATTTGCGCAATGTCGATACATCCCAGTCTGCTATTTTAGTTGATGCCGGTGGCTATGACAGCAATGCTAAGTATATCCTTCCAAGCTCTTTAACGAGTCCCACTTATTATAAAGTCTGGAATCATATTACGGGAACATATCAACAACCTACTTCTATTGATGCCAGTAATGGTGTGCCATTTTATCATAATCCATCGACAACAGCAGGCAGATTCTGGATACCCATAATTCCGGGTGGGAACTCGACTGTTGATGCAACTTTTGTTGATGCATTAACAGCAAATTATGCAGCTTATCACACACAAATACCCTGCAGTACTCCTACAGCAATGATAGCGGGAAATACATTCGATATTACAGGTTACATCATAGGTAATACTCGATATCCTACTACAAATAAATATGTGGTATTGGGGTATAATCAGACAGTTGATGGTAATCTGATTTCTGCAACTTCAACAGATATTGCTACAAATAGAGCTCAATTCAAATTGGCATCTGATCAAGTAATAAAGCGGATTGAAATTCGTACTTTGGACGACATTCCAATTAAGAATATCATGAATAGTTCCGGATGGTCTACCAACATTACGTTGGACGATCAAACACTGCCCGTGGAACTTACATCCTTTACAGCAGTAATCACAGCACAGAATTATGTTACGTTGGATTGGACAACACAATCAGAAACAGGAGTTCTAGGCTATCGAGTTTATCGTAATACAAGTGGAAATTTCGATAGCGCAACTATGGTAAGTCCTCTCATTGAAGCCACCAATACGTCACAGACAACCACTTATAGCTTTACTGATAATGAAATCACCGAAGATGGAACTTATTATTATTGGCTTCAGAACCAAGATATCGATGGTGAATTTGCTGTACATGGTCCCATATCCGTTATAGTACAGATCTCTACTCCTCCAGATATTCAACCAGTGATTCCTATCTTGACAAAACTGAATAATCCGTATCCAAACCCATTCAATCCTGATATTACCATTGCTTATGACTTGGCAAAAGCAGAACATGTCCAAATTATGGTTTTCAACATGAAAGGACAAAAGATTTGTACTTTGCTGGATACCGATAAAGACGCAGGGCAAGCGAGAATAACCTGGAACGGGAAAAATGACAATGGAAATAGCTTAGCTTCAGGTATTTATTATGTACATATGACGGCTGGAAAATATCAGGCTACTCAGAAAGTAGTATTGCTGAAATAGATAATCAATTCTCATAAGATGCTATCTGATTCCAGATAGCATCTTTTTTTTGTATTTGATAAAAAAAAGACCGCTTTCGCGGTCTCATAAACAATGGTGGAGCATAGCAGGATCGAACTGCTGACCTCTTGACTGCCAGTCAAGCGCTCTCCCAGCTGAGCTAATGCCCCACAGATAGGGGTAAATTCGAAGGGAGAGGTGAAGATGTCAAGGAGATTTTCGACACGTTTATTTTCGAGAACTAATTTCTTGTAAAGTTTCCTCTATCAGCTTGTCTGTCAACTCCATGAAACCCTTAGCAGAACAAGAAGTAAAGAGTTCCATAGCTTTGTGTAACTTGGGTATAGCATCGGAGAATTTGTCTTGTACAAAATCCAGTAAGGCATAGTTGTAGTAGAAGCGTCCCAAACCATCAATATCACCTGTTTCTTCCAATAATGGTACTTGTTTCAGATAATAGGATTCCGCAAGGGCATAGTCTTCCTCTGATTTCGCCACATTTGCCAGGTTTCCATAAGTATGGGCAATGGCTTCATTGTCCTTCAGCTTTTGCTGCAGTTCAAGGTTCATAAGATAGATTTCCTTTGCCTTGGCATTATTGCCTGTTTGATAATATACATCACCTATGGCGTCATAAGCATAGGAAACACCAGTTGAATCTCCAATGAGCTGAGACATTTCCAGAGACTGCTGGAAGTAAGTGAGAGCTATATCTTTTTTTTCTAAGTAATAATAGGCTTCCCCAATATTATACAGCGTTGTCTCTTCCTGCTGCCGGTTACCAGTTAGCTTTGTAAAGATCAGGCTTTTTTCATAACAGGCAATCGCTTTATTAAATTTGGCTTCATTCCGATAGATTGTTCCCATATCCATAATCACCTTACTATATCCGTTCCTATCCCCTGTTTTCTCTGCCAGACGTAAGGCACGTCTGTAGAAGGACATGCATTTCTGTCTTTCTCCTTTTCGAAAATGAATGATACCAAAACTGCTGAGTGCCGTTCGTTTAGCTATATTGTCCTTTATTTTTAATCCTGAGCGATATACTGTTTCGTAGTACTGTATGGCATCCTGGTATCGGGATTGGTTGAGATAGTATTGTCCTATCACTGACCCAAGCCTAACCAAATTATGATGATCCTGTTCTGTAACAAATTCCTCGTACATATGAAGTGCCCTTTCTTCGAATTGCTCTGCAAAATTCATGGATTGGAGAGCATCCAGGTAAACAAATTCAAACCAATTAGCATAGGGCTGGGTAGTGATCTTTACTGTCATCGACTCAACGAATTGCTTGAGTTCTATATAGTTTGCCTGGATATCCAAAATCTTGGCACGCAGGTAAATCCATTTATCCCTTGTCTGATCTGATAATTCAGTAGTAGAATCAATAGTTTCAAATTGTGTCACAGCTTCGTTCGTATTACCTTTAAAAAGAAGGCATTCTACAAGGGCTAGGCGTAGTTCAGTCTGTGTTTGGATATCCTGTGTGACTTTGAGTGCCATTTCATAAAAGTAGATACTTTCTCCAAAATTACTCAGACTGAAGTTCTTTTCTGCAGCCAAACGACAATATTCACAAGTCTTCTCAATCTCTTCAGCTAATTGATTATGACTGGCGAGAAGTTCATAATAGGGATAGAGATCAGCAGCATATTTTTGTTCATAAAAAGCAGCAATTCTACCATGTAATGAACGTTTCTCGCTCATCAGGATAATGCGGTAAATGGCGTCGCGCATAAGATGATTACTGAAAGCATATTCCACTTTGGGATCAAAGGATTTCTGATCGATGATACGGTCGGAACTTAAGTGATTCAGGATGGCATATATTTCCTGATGAAGTATTTGCTGGTTAATAATGATATAATCATCGAGAGTAAAAGCCTTCCCGATAATTGATGCGATTTTTAGAACTTCCTGAGCTTCCTGATCCAAAGATTCAAACTGATTCACAAACAAATTCTCTATGGTCTGTGGAATCAATCCCTGCCGTTCAAGGGAAAGAAGTGCATCTTCTGTCAATAAATCCTGTTTGTAGTTGAAATGTTGCTTAATCACTTTACACATTTCTACAACAAATAACGGATTACCCTGTGTGATTTTGAATAGATGAGCAATAGCATCCTGGCTCACATTGGGAAGATTCGCCTGGATCATGGCTCCCACACCACGCTGGCTCAAGTTCTTTAGTTCAAGAAGAAAATGACGATAATTGTTTAGAAATTCAAGATTTTCATTGAAACGGGTCGTAACTGTAACGCAGCAATTGTCTGCCAGAATGAGTGGTATCAGCTTCAGCAAAATAGCTTTCGAACTGCCATCAATCCAATGCATATTATCAATTAAAAGAAGATCGACACCTTTCAGTGTTTCAGCAAGGAGTTGTGCCATATTGGCGAAGAGAAGCTGAGTTTCCTTTAGGAGACTTTCATCAGGATTATCATGAACCTGTTTGGAAGCAGAGAGATATCTCTGTAGCAGATGAAAGTCAATAGCAAGTCCTTTTACCTTACAATAGCTTTCCAACTGGGAATATTCCTTTGCCAGGTTCGTTAGAAATAACCGTCTTTGTAAAATCTTGAAAAACAACTGCATTTGACCGTTTTGATCAAATTCATCAAGAACAATCAATTCAATGCATTTTCCTGCTTCATTGAAATGGTCCATGATTCGATATGAGAGGAAAGATTTTCCGGCACCAGGATCACCTGAAAGAGCAGCTATTTCCAGTTTTTTTTGTTCAAAACCATGGAGAATAGTGTCTACTTCCTTTTCATAAGCAACCAGTCTTTGTTCTTTAAATTGATGGTTAAACGCCACCCAGTTCTCTGGTAATTCTCGTAGAAGTTTGTAAATCCGGATGGGAATTTTAATCCCTTTCACTGTCGATGTTTTTAGAAATAGCGTTTCGAAACGGGAGACTATTTTCGGTAGGATTTCTTCTGAAAAAGCGATTTCACCATATTCGACAGTAGACATTAGGCGCACAGCAGTATTGACAGCATCACCAATTATTCCGTATTCATAACGCAGATCACTCCCTAAAATACCTGCGTAGATATTACTATAAGTAATACCTATCCTAAGCTGAATGGCATCATTATGGATTTGAAGAATACGATAACTGCAAATAAAAGCACGTTCGATATCATCGAAATGAATTAGTGGAATACCAAAATTTAATATAATCAGATATCCTTTATCAGTGAAATCGATCTTATTGATCGTACCATCCAACTCATAGACACAACGCTGTAGTTCACGATAGAACATATGATATGCATCTACGGGAATAGTACTATCATCATTTTTCGGTTTCAGCCCGATAAAGATTACAGCAGCATTTCTTAACTCAGCTTGAGATGACTGAGCTTTCAGTTTTGTTTGCACAGATTTAGGAAGAAAATATTCTCCAATATGTAAATTGACATGCGATACCTCTTGTTCAGCGATAACAATTGGAGTCATATCAGAAGAGTGTGATTTGAAATTCTCTGGAAACAATATTTGTCCGGCAATTGCCTTCTCACCCAGGAGAAACGATTCTTGCAAAGAATCTCCTGTAAAGTAATAATCAAGATGGAAAGCAGGATCACCAACAATGCAGGCATTAATTGCACCATAGGATACCCCACCATGAAAAGAAATTGTAAAGCCATAATTCTGTTGGAAAGTAGGATTTATTCTGTCTAAGGCAATAAGCATATCTTTTACGCAAGAATCAATTTGCGAAAGTACAGCATCACGTTTTCCACAAAATATTGCTACAATCGAATCACCACCAAATTTAATGACATCTCCTCCGAACATAGTGATACAATTTACCATTTCATTAAAATAGGTATGCAGAACTTCGGTGATGATCTCAACTCCATAATGCCCTTTTGAACTGACCTTTTCTGTAATCTTAGTAAAAGAACTTACATCAGTGAAAATAATACCCATTTCTTCTGTACGTACAATGGGATATTGAGATGAACGTGATAATTGAATACCTTTGACCATATCCACGATGTAATTCGGAAGCAAAGAAACTTGGTGCGGCATGATTTTTCCTTATAAGCAAGATAAAGGGCGACCTGAGTCGCCCTTTTATCGGTTATTTTACTTTCGTTCTAAAGGTTTTGTTAACGATTGCTCTTCTTTTTGCCAAGACTTTCTACGGTGTGAATTTACAAATTGTTGCATCTGGATTCGTGTACCAACAAAGCCTATGACAAAGTAATATTGTTGAGCATCCTGGTCCAGAGCGTTTAAATGTGTATAATGAGTTAAACCTTCCGTTGATGCCAGGAACTCAAATGGTACATTAGGATCATTTGCATGATAAATCAGATAGAAATTAACAGTTACATCATTACCTTGCAAATCATGTGTAACCGGACTCCAACTCAGTTCCAGGCTATTATTCTGCCTGATGACATGCATGTTCTGCGGAGCTGAAAGCGCTGCATTCTGAATAACAATATAGTTGACCTGGACAATGGAATCAACTAAAGTACTCGTCTGAACACGCAATTTAATAGTATAGAATCCCTGTACAGCAAAAGTATGAGAAGGATTCATTTCATAGGAGTCCCAACTTCCGTTATTATCAAAATCCCAGGCATAAGCGGAAAGCGCAGGATCATGTCCTAGGCAGACACTGGTGAATTGAATCACTTCTCCAATAGTTTCAAAGCGCTTATCTGCTATGAAGCCTGCTTTATGCAAATAAGGTATAGCTCCCTGGTCTGCTAATGTTCCATCTTCATCTTTTTTCTCATGGAGACCGCCAGCATCAATACAGGGGCTATCCAATGTCAGATTGAAATCATCTGCGAGAGGATTCCTGAAAAGAGGATTGGTGTTTATGTTACCAATTCCCTCGTATAAACCACCAGAAAAGCTGATATCATTGTAATCAGCAGCCAACCGTGAGCCTGTTTTCTCAACAGGTTGTGGATTAGGTACATCATTCCAGCAGATATTTTGTACAAAACGTAACTCTGAACCGACCAGTTTGAGTGCGTGGCTATATTGGTTTATAGTATTATTGCGGATGGTCAGACTGTCAGCAGCATTAATTGAGATAGCCCAATTGGCTGTTCCCGGATTACTTGAATAAAAACTACTATTCAAATAAAGCTGGTTATGATCCACTATAGGAAGTGCAGCCGAACCAATGATCTCGATGCCCATCGTGCAATTCTTGATCGTATTTCCTGTGATACGCATGCGATTGCTATCAGGAATCTTGATACCGGTACCGTAGTTCTCGAACCAACAATTTTTGACCAATCCCTGGCGGGAATCCAGCAATATCAGACCAATTCCGGTATTTCTATTACTATTACTACTGTTACGAATACGCAGATTGCTGAGTGTTGGAGCTGCTGTTGCTGCTCGACTGGTGTTAGCGAATTGTATACCAACAGCATAACCATCTATGGAATCATTCACGATAAACACTTTATCCATATTATCCAAATACATCCCAAATGTTCCCACAAGTCTGCTGTTGGAACTGTTTCGGATTCTAAGATTTGATAACGACTGTGTCCCCGTACCTGCCCTATCTAATTGGCGAAGGTAGCGAATTCCGATAACATATCCGTCAATGTCACAGAGGTTAACTTTTGCATCTACTGATCCCTGGAACAACATACCAATCGTATCTGTTCGATTAGAATTACTGCTGTTCCGAATTCGCAGATTACTTAATGTGGGTGTGCTTGTTGCTGCCCGATTTGTCTCTTCGATCACAACTCCGTTATTGAATCCGGTAATGGAATCATTATCAACAATCACTTCTGGTAGCCCACTCAAGTATATTCCGGTTTTGCCGGTACTTCTTGAATTACTGCTGTTCCGAATTCGAAGGTTAGATAAGGATGGTGTCGTTCTTTGTATGGGAGCGGAACCAGAATAATAGATTCCGAACATCACTTCTTCAATTACTGAATTTGTTATCTGGGCTATAATGTTACCTGTTAATACAATTCCGTAGTTATCTGTTCGGTTGGAATTACTGCTATTTCGAATACGAAGATTGGACATTGAAGGTGTTGCCGTCCCACGTGCCTGATTCACAATTTCAATGCCTTTCAGGCAGTTGCCAATACTGTCATTCTCAATGATTACATTTGCCATGTTTTCCAGATAAATACCCGTATTATTGGTACGATTCGAATTACTGCTATTACGAATTCGCAGATTGGAAAGGGAAGGAGTTGTTCTCCCCCCAGCCTGGTTTCCGCGTTGGTACTTAATACCGTAATCGTAATTTTCAATCACCAAGCTATCCAATTTAGCATCAATATCACCATTTAATAGTACGCCTATCGCATCTGTCCGACCTGAATTGCTGCTATTACGAATCCGTAAATTGGATAATGAAGGCGTAGTGGTTGCACGTGTCCCAAGATTTTCAATCACAATACCTTGGTTATAGTTATTAATTATCAGATTAGTCAGATGGGGTGAACCACCACCAGTCACAAGGATGGCTGCACCAGTGGGAGTAGTGAGAGTGGAGTCGATTTCAATAGTACAACTGTCGACTTCAATATCAGAACCTTCAATCAGAATAGGTTGCAGAGCATTAAAAATAAAGCAGTCATTCAATTGGCTTTCATCAGAACCTGTTCCGAAAACAAGTCCTCCCCAACTACCACCCTCGAGTGTACCAAATGAAACACTATCAGCCGAAAGGTTTCCATTTACAACAAAGGTGGAATCTGCCAGGAAGTTGACAACAACACCTGATTGGATTGTTAAAGAATCTGTAGAAGATATATCCAATCCACCCATAATATAGAATGGTGAACCTGTTGTTTCCCAGTCACCAGATACAATATCCGTGTTGGAAATACCTGTTCCCTGGGCAATTACATGAACTGCCACGTCTTGAATGACAATTTCACGGTATAGAGTATCTTCAACCGCTACCTGTAAATTCTCCACAAAATCACTATCAGAAGTTGTAGATAAATTAACGATCGTACCCTCAACTGAAGAGATCAGATTGACTGTTGGCAAAACACTAACTCTTTGCGTTGACCAGTCTGTTCCGCTGATATAGGGACGAACATTAAAACTGTAAGATGCATTTTTATTGAAATATATCGTTGAAGGAAGGCTGAGCGTCAGGACATCATTGACATTCGTAACTGTGACTTCCACAACGAAAGTAGCATAACTGCTGGTTCCATAATTATCCCTTGCGATGAATCTGATATTTTCTGTTCCCCACCAGTTGGCTTCAGGATGCAATGTCACACTTCCTTCTTCAATATCCACGAGAATATTTTCAGCACCGGATATTGAGAATGATAGTGGATCCCCATCAGGGTCATTGAAGATTTCATATAGATGGAGACTATAATCTTCTGTATCCTCAGCAAAAGTTATATTTGTAGGAGGAGAAGTAATAATTATTGGAGGATCATTTACAGGAAGGACATGCAGCAAAAAGGATTGTGACACAGTACTGCGAACTCCATCATCTGCCGTTACCCTGATGGAATCTGTGCCATTCCAGTTGGGAGCAGGAGTGATTGTATATAGACTATCATGACCTTGAATATCATAATTATCACTCACCGAGAAATTATAGGTTAACACTTGTCCATTAGGGTCAGTGAATGCTCCTGCCAAATTCAGTATATAGGGAGTATCTTCGTTAATAGTCAAATCAGCAATCTGATGACTAATAACTGGAGGAGTGTTTGTAGCATGAATATATTCGTTTTTGGTTGTCGTTGTCTGGTACGAGAGAGTATCAGTACCGGATACGGATGAGTATCTAACTGTAAGACCAACATCATAAGTTCCAATTCCCTGGTAAACATGAACAGGATTCTGTAATTTAGATGTGTTACCATCACCGAATGTCCAATCCCAGGAATTAATATTTGCCCCTGGTTCATCTACATATGACTGATCTGTAAAACTGACAGTCAAAGGAGCTCCACCGGTTGTTTGGGATGCAGTGAATTCTGCTTTGAATGACTGCCGGTTCAAATGTAAGGTTACAGGGATAGTTCTGATTGGGTTAAAACTATCATTCGTCGTTAAAGTGATAACTCCATTATATACTCCAGGCGTATTATAGGTGTTGAAATAGTAACAACAATTAGTACTAGAGCCAGCCCCCACTTTAATGTCGGCTGTCCCAAGATAATAGATACCCAAGTTGCACGTCAAAAAGGTAGTATTGCTTGATTCAACATGTATTGCAAGAGAATCAGCCCCAGTATTCGTAATAACAAAAGAACCTACGATGGAAGTGGGGCTATTAGCTGCTTCTGCAGTATAATCAATACTATCAATTGATACAATAGCGACTGGTATATCCAAAAGCTGAATTTGAAGATTATAATCACCAAAATCATTTGGCAGACCGGTTCTTGATTCTCTCTTTATCTGTCGTGCAGGTCTATCAATCTTTAAGTAGTAATAGCCGGAACGACCCAAAACAGATGTGCGAATCAGTGGTTGAAGATCTCCTGCTGAGTTATCATCAGTTGCTATCAAATCTGCTGAGTTCACTTCAGTTTGTACCATTGGATATGGACCGTATAGGGAAGCTTGCAAATCAATCGGAATATATTCAGCACATTCAGTTTTAATTTCCAGCATATAAGAAGATAGTTCCGATCCAACATAGAACATATAATAATCTACATCGTAACCGGGAAACATGTTTGCATGGCGGCTTAAAGCTGGTATTTCCACGTTGGTTGCATATCCGGCAGTCTCATTATAATCGCAAGACTGGGGAGTAAATAGAACTGTCTCTGTAGGTACTGATTCTGTTGTCCCATATAAAGCTTTCACCCAATAACTGGCTGGTTCATGTACACGATCTCGATAATGGAGTGAATCCATTTCCATAATCATTTCTGGAGTTTGTGTTCCAAATTGACGATAGAGACGATATGCATCCGGTACAGAGGAATAAGGTGCGTTCCAGGAGATGTTCACATAACCTATTGCCGTAAAATCATCTGCGCATTGTAAGTAGCTGGGGGGTTGAATGGGAACAAAGAAAGTATATGTAGCCTGCTCAATTGTACTGCTTGTCCAATCGGCTTTATAAGCGATCGCCTTGATAGTTTGGTTAGAACTCACAAAGATAGGAACGGAATATAAATTCCCATTGGAAGGACTCGGATCAGAACCATCAGTTGTGTACATTACTGTTGCATCAGAAGGTATGGGTGAATTGATTGCCACATACTGTTCTGTCGAATAAGAGCCTTCTGGTGGACTAAACACGGGTGTGTTAAAAGCAACCTGACCAGTGATGATATAACCAGCCGAAGCAATATCACTATTAGACCATCCTAGTTTAGTGGCTATTGCTTTGATAATCATGTTTGTGTTTAATGGAATATAGATTGGAATTACATAAAGTGGAGAATCGGAATTCGGATCTGTACCATCAATGGTATAATGTATCTCTGCCCCAGATGTTGTAAAACTCATTGATACAGTCTGCGCATTCGTATAAATTCCTGGAGGAGGCATAAACTGGGGAGAAGATACAACGAAATTATAAGTAGCCGTCGTGACAGCAGACGAATTCCAGTCTGTTTTGTATGCAATAGCATTGATTGTTTGGTTTCCATCAACAGGAATAACCCCTGTGTATAATATTCCATTTGTTTCTGTAGGAGTTGTCCCATCTATTGTGTAACGAATATATGCATCCGTTGTAGCGGAATAGATCGTTACAGACTGTGGTTCATTATATGTGCCTGGCATAGGTGAAAATTCAGGTGCTGCCACTTGTTGAGGGATAGGTCCGGGTGTGAATGTATGTGTTCCCAAATCGGTAAAAGTATCGATAGGATAAACAATCCACTGGGAATTATCCGCATTTGTTCCGGCAGAAGCTGCCCAATCTGTGGTTGGACTAATAACTGTTGGTTTTCTTACTATTGTGTGATTTAGCATAGCTCCAATAGTACCAGCGACATCCCATCCGGCCACTCCTGGATCAGTTCCCTGCAAACCAATTGTATCAATCAGGAAACCATTCTTGAAAAGACCAACTGCATCATTACCATTAAAATAAGTAATCGTGCTGGTCGTATCTGCTTGTGCTAAAATAGTGGCATTCGCAGTGACGTTCGCAATCACAAACGTTTCATTATGTGCCAGGGTACGAGTGGATATCAGGCTAGTACTCCATGCTCCACCGTTAGCAGCGAGTTTGATTGTGTATTGACTCAAATTGACAGGTGCTCCTGTTCCATTGAAAATTTCAACAGCTTTGTTATTGCTGCTTCCTTCAATATATTCTGAAAAGAACAGATCGGAAGCCACGGTGCTACTGCCGGATAATGTTGTGAATTGCCATGTTGAATTATCTATGGCATCTCCCAGGCTATTATATGGAACCACCTTCCAGTAGTAAACCTGGGAATTATTCAATGGAGAGGTAAGTGTGTATGATGTGTAATTTCCATTGTCAAATCCATTAATCAGGTTCGAAGGCGGATAATCAGTTCCCAGGTAGAACTTATACCCATTTTGAGTATCAGATGCATTCCAATTAAAAGTGGTCGTTAAACTCACATCCAAAGCATTATTCAGCGGACTCACATAACTAACCGCCGAGGGTGGAGAAGAGATAACAAATCCAGTAACATATAAGCTTGCTTGTGAAGCTCCTGTACTGTTATGAGTTATGTACCCATAACATGAATCAGCCATAACACCAGAAAGACGCACATACACAAGTCCGTCATATGCTGAATCTAAAGATAATAAAGTACTATATGTACCATCTGCTGTAGTACAAATTTCGTAACCATGGGGAGCCATTACCTCTATTGATGTTGAAAGATCGATACCCGTGACATGGTAGCTTTGCGGACTGGATGGTGCTCCAATAGTTGATGTAAAACTTGTTAACGAACCAGTGACATCAATGAACGGATTAAGAACTCCCGGGGTGAAGGTATGAGAACCTAAATTCGATATATAATCAATGGGATATACAACCCATTGCGAATTATTGGCAGTTGTTCCCGCAGAGACAGTCCAATTGGTTGTCGGTCTGGAAATACTGGCTTTCCTAATGAGTGTATGATTGAGAGTAGCATCTGGAGTTCCGGCTACAGTCCAGCCTGAACCAGCACCTGGATCAATACCCTGTACACCTATTGCATCAATTAACAAACCATTCTTGAACAATCCAATGGCATCATTTCCATTGAAATAAGTGATTACACTAATCGTATCCGCCTGTGCTAAAATAGCAGCAGTTGCTCCAGCATCTGCAATGATAAAAACATCATTGTTAGGCAGTATACGGTGAGTTGTAATATCGGGTGACCATGCTCCGCCATTCGAGGCAAGCCTGAAAGAATATTGACTTAGATCAACAGAAGCACCAGTACCATTAAAAATCTCAATTGCTCTGTTATTACTGGTACCTTCAATATATTCAGAAATAAAGAGATCTGAAGCTATAGTTGCTGGATCCGGCATGGTAGTAAAATCCCAAATCGGACAGAATTGCGCTGATTCAACTGACTGGTTGGGAATTAATTGCCAGTAATACTTTGTATTGTATGATAAGGTAGGCAAATAATCGTAGGAGAGAGATGAACCGTTAAGATAAGCATCGTTCACAATATTGGTTGGGGGGTTGTCTGTACCGACATACAGATAATAACTCATTAAATATGTTGGCTCCCCAACTTGCCAGTTTAAAGTTGTATTGATACTGACTCCGGTGGCATGGTTCTCAGGAGTCGCCCCTGGTGTTGAGAATGACCAAATAGGGCAATCAGTAGCATCTCCGTATGAATTGTAAGGTACAATTTGCCAGTAATATGTCATCCCAACGGCTATTGGCTGCATCGTATTGTAGGATGTAGTACTACCGAGATCATATGCATAATGAAGATTCGTGGGTGGATAATCTGTGCCGTAATTAAGCTTGTATCCAGTTGCCATAAGAGATATATCCCAATTTAGCGAAGTGGATAAACCCACATCGGATTGTAAATCCATTGGGCTTGTGGGTGTCGTTGCTGAAGGAGGAAAGCCTATAGGTGGAGAATCTTCTGTAATAAACTCCCAAACTGGGCAATCCACGGCATCCCCGGATGTATTGTAGGGAATGACTTGCCAATAGCATGTTTCGTGATAACCCAATGTTGGAATATATAAGATCGTATTCGACATACCATCAACCAACGAGAATGACGTTGGAGGATAAGATGTTCCATAGTATACCTTATACCCCGTTGGGTCAGTATAATCAGGACTTGATGTATAAGTCCAACTCAATGAGCTTGATGATATCGGAACACCGGTTGCAAAATTAGGAGGATTGGGAGAATTTGCCATATAAGGTTTCGGATTCACAGACGTGCCAAGGGGAGGAACTTCTTGGGCTGGTTCAAGAATATTGATAGTTGTAGTTCCTGCGGGAATCACATAATCCCATTGTGTTGTTTGTTCCGGAAATTCATCAGTCTTGGTGACAGTAATTCTTAATGTCTGTCCTTCTGCCCAGGGAGTGGTAAAAGTGCTTAGCTGAACAAATACTGCAACATAATCGTCAGGAGCATCACCTAATTTAGTGAGACGTATGTTATTATACGAATCTGTATTGGTATCAAGCCCTTCTCCTGTTGTTTCCAGGATATCAGCTTGTATCCTGTAATTTGAATAGGATGTGTTACCGGAATTTGTAACAAGTGTACGAATATCTATTCCATTTTGAGCAACTACTTTCTGGTAATATGTTCTCGGATTACCGGTGGCATAACTTGAGACTACAAGAAGAAGTAAGAATAATGACAAAACTAATATTTTTTTCATAATGATCATCTCCCTTATTTCGAAGCTTTGGAAGATTTCGTAGCATTTGAAGAACTTCTAGTAACTGGCCATGTATTACTAATAGTGGCATTGACAAACAAAGGCATTCCAACTGTTACGCTAAAATCTCCGTCATAAAAACCACCAAGATTGGTCGCGGTTACCCAGTTTTGCATTGAAGGATCCCACTTGCTTACTTGATCAACATTTCCTATTGAAGCAGCCACTTGACTTGCCAAAGATAGTCCAGTGAGATTCAATGGAATCATCACCGTGTTCAAACCTTCAAGTAAGGAGTAGGAAATTGGAGTTAATGGAATATCGCCAGTGCTATAAAAATCGAATGACGCAAGTGCATTAATCATTAATGGCATACCGGGAGATAAAGTAAATTCATTATCCCACATATCCCCTAAATAAACAGAAGCAATCCAACTTGCAGATGGAGAATCCCAATAAGCTATCATATCAACCAAACCTGGGTAAGCAGCAGAAATACTACTTACCGATGTAAGACCACTATCCATTGGCAAGGCAATAAAATTGAGACCTGGTGTAATTACATATTGCATGGAGTAGTACAATGGCGGAATGTTCTGCGTAGGACTTGTGATAGTGATTTGAGCTGTTCCGGTTGGAATCACATAATCCCATGATGTGGATTGATTAGGTATAATATTTGTCATTGTGACAGTAATTCTCAAAGTCTGACCGGCATGCCAAGCGGTCGTAAAAGTTCCAAGCTGGCAGAATACTGCTGCATAATAAGGAGTTGTTGTACCATTGCCTGCCTTATATAAACGAAGAGAAGAAGTGGCTGTTCCTGTGGCAGTACTCAGTACTTCACCGGTTGTTTCCACAATATCTGCCGTAACTGTGTAATTAGAAGCTGTAGAGCTAGTAACAGTTGATGAAACCAATGTCAGGATGTCAACCGTGGGGCTAACGACCTTCTGATAATATGCTCTTGGAGTACCTGCTGCTTGCAGTACAGCAATAAGAAGTAAACAAAAAAATAACAAAAGCAATGACCTTTTCATTAAAAACCTCCCTCGAGACTATGTATTTTTGATTGTAAAATCTAATAAAACACCGAAGAAAAGAATGACAAATGATGAGTGATGAGTCAAGAACAATTTCAATTTTATAGCTAGAAACATAAGATTTTTTTTACTTTCTTCTTTATAGTACCTTCGCTTAACACATGTCTTATTGAATATTTGCCGATTATATCTGCATTGTAGCGAGTTTTGTACAATAATATATTAATTAGATTTATATCATCTTTTTTTTGTTCTGAAATAAACAATCGAACCCATCTGCCTTATCACTTACTTCTTTCATCTCAGCTCTTGCATACTTCATTTTACATAATAAATGCAACACTCATGAAGTATTCATACAGTATCTATAAAGCATCCTTTGGAAGAAAATGGAATTTGTATTGATTTTAATTTGAACTTGCTTATTTTGAGAATTTTATAATTTACCTAATTGTGCTTTCAAAGTTCAACAAGTATCCGTAATTTAATGAAAAGCTTAAACAATGGATCGGTAAATGAATAAACTGCTCCATTTTTTTGTAGGATTTCAGATTCTAATAGTTTGTTAATAGCTCTTTGGGTAGTAGAAGTAGCACTCAAATGGTATTTATTTTGAAAATCAAGAGTAAAGGGATTGGTGTTTTCCTGTGATATGGCACATATTACTTTCTGCTGATAATTACTTAGTCCTTCCCATATTTGATAGAAATAATCCTGCAAGTTATCCAAAATGTTCTGACAGGCTACATCTAATATCTCAGTGCTTGGTAAGATATCACTACCCTGCACTAATAGCCAAACCTCTGATGCTAGGAATTGTACATAATTTGGGATATTGTCCACTCGAAGGATAATTTCCTCTGCATTGGATTTAGATAATGAAACCTCAGTTGATCGAAAACGTTCAATCAGGAAATCACACATGAACTCAGGATTGATCTTATGTAACTGCATAATTTTACCAAAGCGATAAAAAGAGCTTTCTGGTTTATTAAATAAATTCAACAACAAATGGTGCTTACTGCCGGAAAAGATATAAGAAGTGTTTTTATGAAACTGAATGACTGATCGAAGTAAATTATCAAATCTATCTCCATTTAATTTGGTAATTTCCTGAAATTCATCAAACACAACAAGCCATTTGCTTTTTTTATCCAGTATCTCAGTCAGATTCAACGTATCTTCCAAAGTCTGTGATATATCAGAGCCTGGCATCACATTAATGGACAAAACCGGATTCCCAGTTAAATCAAATGAAATACTTGGTACTATACCACGAATCAGAGAGCTGATCTTCTTCAATAAAGATGGTATAGGCTTTTTATATTCTTTGAAAATAGCCTTTGTACATAGTTCAATAAAGTCCAATTTGGAGGAAACACGGTAAAAATCGATATATATTGTATGATATCCTTGTTTTTTCAATTCCTGCGATGCTTTGAATAGAATAGATGTTTTTCCATACCTTCGAGGTGAATACAGGACAAAATTATTCTGATTGAGGACGTTATCCCTAATTTCAACAAGCTCTTGCTTCCTGTCAGTAAAATACGGTTCTTGGACAACTTTGCCATATTGAAATGGATTCTGCATCTCTTACCCCTTATTAAATTAACATAGTACAAAATATAATAAGGAATAGGAAACTGACAAGTTATTTTACGCATAAATAGATAATTATTTTTACGCTTATATGCGTAACGCATGTTTGCGTAATTACCTAATACCTAATACCTGGAATCTTCTTCAATATTGCATCGCAAAGAATGCGACCTATCCACCGATGAGGAATCAGCGCTCCAGTTCTTCTCTGCAATTCTTGTCTGCAATTTTTAATTTTTAACTTTTAATTTTTAATTCTGCCCAGCAGCCTGAGCAGTCCGTCGAGAATTGTATAAGGATGTGGAGGACAGCCTGGTACAAAGAGATCAACAGGCAGTAAATCACTAACTCCACTATTTGTTTGCTCTAAATCTGAATAGATACCACCTGAAATAGCACAAGCTCCTACCACAATCACTATCTTGGGAGAAGCAACAGCATCATACGTTTTCATGAGGGCTTGTTCCATATTCCTGGTAACCGGACCAGTGATCAGTAGACCATCTGCATGTCGCGGAGAAGCGACGAATTGAATGCCAAAACGTCCTAAATCAAAGACGAGAGTATTGAGAACATTAGTATCAGCTTCGCAGGCATTGCACCCGCCTGCACTTACCTGGCGTAATTTCATCGAACGTCCAAATAGCCTTCTCGTATGCTCTTCCAGAGCTTTCGCAATGGGATACTCTTCACCTGAAAGAAGCAATGAGTTCCTATCATTTACAGCAAGCTGATATTCTTTGTTAAAATCAATACAGGATGCAGGACAGCCTTCAACACATTTATGGCAAAATATACATTTACCCAAATCGATTGTCAGTTTTTGCTCTATTTTTGACAGAGCTTGTGTCGGACAGATATCGATGCATACCTGGCAATTCTTTTGACACTTACTGGGATCAAAGACTGGTCTGCCACTGAACTTCTCAGGCAATACGGGTTCTTTCCCAGGGAAGGAAGAAGTACGGTAGCCTTGTTTGAGGCGGGTTTTTAAGATATTATACATATGAACAGCTCCGTTGGGATTCCCATCAGGAAATCCACCTACTAGTCATGGATGTATTTAGAATATTCTTCAACGGAGAAGAAATAGCAAGAACGGCGTCTTGCTTTACCGGACGAAGAATAGCAAGAACGGCGTCTTGCTTTACCGGACGAAGAATAGCAAGAACGGCGTCTTGCTTTACAACAATAATCATAAGTCATGTCCGCAATAGGATAAATTAAAGCTTTTATTACAGAGAGGAAAGTCTGATATTTGCTGATTACGAAGGGATAAAGCCAATCCAAACCAGTTATGGAATGAAGGATCGGTTACCTTGTAGTGTTTCAGATTACCAATGGAATCCGTCAAAGCAACATGGCAAATCTCTCCTCGCCAGCCTTCCACCATGGAGACTGAGATCATATTCGGCTTCGAAGAACCAATGATATTCATAATTGGTTCTGCTATTAATGCATCCAGGGCATGTTGAATGAAAAGGATGGAATATTGTATTTCAAACCAGCGCATACTTGCCCTGGCATATACATCTCCACTTTGCATCGTGACTGTTGGAGATTCCAAAGACATATAGGCACCCCAGGGAAATTCAGTGCGAATATCGCAATTCACGTTACTAGCTCGAGCTGCTACCCCAACAAGACCAATATTGACAGCATCTTCCGTTGAAACCGTTCCTGTTCCTTCAAAACGAGCCATGACTGTCGGCGTATCCCATAACAGGTTGATCGCATCTTTGACATCATCATAAATTATATTCAACCGAGTCTTTAGCTCATTGATAATTTCTAAAGACATATCATACCGTACACCACCAGGTTGAATCAGATTTCTTCCAAACCGGTTTCCACACAGCATGGCAGTCAGGTTCAGAAAATCTCCACGCAAGCGTCCGCAATATGATGCAGTTGGTAGAAAGCCCACATCGTTAGCTAATGCTCCCAGATCACCTGTATGGTTAGCCAATCTTTCCAATTCAAGAGCTATCGCCCTGATCAAGTTTGCCCGATGTGTAGGCATTGATCCGCTTAAAGCCTCCATATTCATGGAATAAGCAGTCGAATGACCTATTGTTGTATCTCCTGCCAATGTTTCCATGAAATGAATAGAACGCAGATTCGGAGTTGCCAGTAATGCCTGTTCAATTCCCCTATGCTGATAACCAAGTTCGATTTCCAGGTGTTTGACTATCTCGCCATAACACTGGAAGCGGAAGTGTCCCGGTTCAATGATTCCGGCATGCACGGGACCCACAGCTACTTCATGGATTTCTTCACCTTCCACCTTGAAATAATCAGTAACACCTGGTTCAATATTATCCATTTCACTTCGATTCCAGGCATCATGTCCTTTTCTGTATGATTGATGAAAACGGATAGGTTTAAGCCAGGGATGTCCTTCAGGAAGAACCCCCCATTGTTCGGCTATTTCCCTTTCAAACCAATGTACTTGGGGAAGGTCTTTCGTGAGAGACGGATATGAATCTTTGACTCTAGTGCGGTATATCTCCAGATTACCTAAAGGAAAATTAGCCAGAACTGAGATCAGTACTATTTCATCCCTTTCAGGCATACCGAAGAATGATGATACTCGTGATCCTTTGTTTACAACTTCAATCATAATCTGACGAAAATCATGCATTGATAATTCTGGAACTTCAGAATAGGGAATTGCCTGCCCATTATACAAATGAGGATGATTCTTCAATTCATGCCTCCTTCAAAGAGAAGTGCTGCTTTGCGAATCATTTCATCCAACCAGCTAGGAACCCAAAGACCCATATTTAATGCCAGGATTGCAAGTAAAATCACGGGAACGATCATCACCCAAGTTTCCCGTCTTCTTCTCATGGATGCTTTTCCAAATACCATTGGCAATATCACATTCGTCATGCCGATAAATGCTAATATAAGAAAAACACTGAAAAGAATGCTGACAAGCCAGAGATGCTGACCAATACCCGCTCTCAATATGGTGAATTCACTGATGAAAATACCAAAAGGTGGTGAACCTACAATTGCCAAATAGCCTACAAGCCAAAGAATAGCAGTGACTGGCATGACTTTGCTCAATCCTTTCACATTAGCTGCTATCTTTGTATGAAACTTGGAATGAATATTACCGGCTGTCATAAAAAGTATTACTTTTACAATCGAGTGATTGATCATCTGCAGCAGTGCTCCGAACACACCCAATCCACCAATTCCTATACCCAAGGTCAATATCCCCATATGTTCAACACTGGAGTATGCCAACATACGTTTATAATCAGTCTGTCCAAGTAAAAAGACACTTGCCGTCCCGATTGAAACCAAACCAAATAACAAGAGAAGGCTTTGTCCAAAAGAAGCAATCCCGGCAGCATAGAATACTTGTTGAATGCGTAGTATCCCCAGGAATGCACAGTTCAACAGTGTTCCTGATAATAGTGCAGATATAGGTGAAGGTGCTTCGCTATGTGCATCAGGAAGCCAGGTATGCATTGGAGCTAAACCCATCTTTGTTCCGTAGCCTACAAGCATGAAAATCAATGCAAGTTCCAGCCATTTATGATTGAGAACTGATGCATTCTGCAGCAATGACAATAGTGTTATATCCTTTACTCCGGGAGGTAGCGATAAACCGATAAAGAAAATTCCTATCAAGGCTATAGCAATTCCGACGGAGCAAAGAATCAGATATTTCCAGGCAGCTTCCAGGGAGCGTCTGTTCTGATGATAATAGATCAAGGGAGCGCTTGCCAGTGTGGTGGCTTCAATTGCCATCCACTGCAAGCCTAGATGCCTGCTTAGGATAGCCAAGCTCATGGATGCCAGGAAAAGCAGCATACTGCCGGTAAATACAGATTCAGGAGCATTATTCAGTAAACCTCCTGCTTCAGAATCAGGTCTTTGATCTGCTGGTTCTCTTGAAACATAGCCCAGTCCGTAAACGGATACAATCATAAACAGGAAACTGGTTAATGAAAGAAACAAAGCACTGAGCGAATCCATGCCAATCCATTGTTCAGCCAGCAAATATTCAGTAAAATAAGCAGCTTTAATAGTAAGAACAAAATGAGCCACTGCTGTGATCACCCACAATGATCGTCTAACACGGTCATTCTTGATAAAATATGCCAGGATACCAGTCAATACAGGGATGAGGATGATACATAAAAGCAGCATCATGATTCCCCTTCCTCATTTAGCTCCAGTACTGCAGGTACTTCAGATAATTCCGTGAAACGATCAACATCTGTATGCTGGAATTCACGATCAAGATGAAACAGCATGTTACCCATCAGGAATACACCCACAAATACATCGAGTAGAATACCCAGTTCAACAATTAAGGGAAATTCAAGACTGATACTCACACCAAGTGCATACACTCCGTTTTCTAATAAAAGATAGGCAAGTGTTTGCATAATGGCTTTGCGCCTGGAAATCATTAAAAACAAACCTACTAATATCAGGAATAATGCTGTTGCCGTCATCACAATGGATATATGTGACGGCAACTGCATTTGAATCGAAAGCCAAGCTGATAATCCTAATAAAACAACACCGATAAGAATGGAACCACTGAAAGAAACAATCGGGTGTTCTTCCCTCATAATACCAGTCTGTTTTAGAACAGTCTGCATCAGTAATGGAAGAATGATACCCTTAAATAGAATACCGCTTAACGCTAAAATCAATATAGCAACTGAGATATGCCCAACACTTCTCACCAGTGGCAGTAATCCCAGGAATATTCCTTGTATAGCTACTACTCTGATAGCTGTCCTGGGACGACTGGAACCTAGGATAAATAGACAGGATAGAATCAGGATAATCGATATCGTATTCATTGATAATACCCCAAAAGTTTGATCATCAGTGCAATCAAACCTAAAGCAGCAGAGCTGATAAGCATGATGGGTATTTGCAGTAATTTAAAACGAGCCATGACTGATTCAACAATACCTATGATGACATTCACAAAAAACATGCCGATGATAAACACAGCAACTTGCTGCCAGAGAGCTTCAAACCTCAACGGCACTACCAAATTCACGAGTAGTCCGCTAAATATCCACAACTTGAGGGAAGAGGCATATTCAATATAGGCTAGATCCGGTCCGCTTGCATCAAGGATCATGACTTCATGAATCATAGTCAGTTCAAGATGAGTATTCGGATCATCGACTGGAATACGTGAATTCTCAGTTAATAGAATAAAAAACCAGGCAAAGGAAACCATCACAAGTAATGCTGCGGAAGTCTGCCAATCAGTGATGGAAATACCAGAGGATATATCTGATAAACCAAGGCTGCCTGTATGAAGAATTAGCACAAGGAAGCCTAAAAATAAAGCCGGTTCAGCCAATGCAGCAAATTGTACTTCTCTGCTGGCTCCCATACCCTCAAATGCAGAACCGGTATCCAATGCCAGTAGAACAGTTGCAAACCTAGCCAAGCCAAGCAAGTAGATCAGCAGGATAAAATCTCCTGAAAAAGTAACAGGAGCAGACATTCCACCCCAGGGAAGTATCAGGGTTGCAAGAATTAGACATGTTAAAATTACTGAAGGAGCTAAGCGTGTTACTAAAGTCGTTGTTCTGCTATACACGCTTCCCTTCTGCAAGAGTTTAAATATGTCAAAATATAATTGAAAGACACTTGGTCCTTTCCTTCCTGCAAATATAGACTTCACACGATTAATCACACCGAAAAGAAGCGGAGATAATATCCAGGCACATGCAGGAAAAATGAAAGATGAATAGTTCATTGTGCAAATCCAACTTTCCAGATGAGAAGAATGATCAAAGTCAATGCAAGGTATAAAAGGTATCCGTGCAAATTGCCATGCTGTAACTTCCGAAAAGGAGAAATCCATTTAGCGACTAGCTTGAATAATGGTTCAAAAAGCTGTTTCTTCATCACATCAGGTGTATCAGTATGGAACGTGGATTTCGCAGGGAAATATCCTTCTATCTCCTTCCCTTCTTTCTTCGTACTTAAAACTATCTTGAATAAGCTTGCCAGGGGTTGTGCGTATGAGGAAGCAGTGTATTGCATGCGGGATGTAGGTTTAGCATATCCGCAATCCCAAGTTCCTGTAATCCCAATTTGTTTGGCACGAGGCAAAGCCTTTCTGAATAAATATATTAAACCAGCTAGTAAAAAAACAGCTATAAAAAAGATACTGATCTTGGTTAAAATGGTTATCATACCTAAAGTAGGATTCACAAAACCATAGACACTGCTGCTTGCCAGTGTTTGTACAGGTGGTAAGATCCAATTGATGGTAAGAGGAGCAAAAAGACCGATTAATATACATGAAATGGCAAGAATTGCCATAGGATATTTCATCATCCCATCCACTTCATGTACATGTTCAGAATATTCAATTCTTTGCTCTCCTAAGAAAATGATGCCAAATGCCTTGGTAAAGCAAGCAACAGCTAGACCACCAATTAATGCTAATCCAACTAGAACACATGCTGCCAGGATGATAGGACCCGGTAAGGCAGACTGGATACCGCTGATGCCTGCCAGGTAAATATAAAACTCACTGATAAAACCATTCAGGGGAGGCAATCCGGCAATGGCAGCAGAACCTATGAGGAAAGTTGTTCCTGTCCAACGCATACGTTTAATTAAACCACCCAATTGCTCAATGTCTCTTGTTCCGGTACTATGAGCTACAGCTCCGGCACCGAAGAATAATAGGCTTTTAAAGATAGCATGATTCAGCACATGCAGCAATCCACCACCAAAGCCGAAAAGGATGAGGGCAGGAATATTCCAGGATACTCCTAAAACACCTACACCAAGACCAATGGTGATGATACCGATGTTTTCCACACTGTGATAAGCGAGTAAACGTTTGATATCATGTTGTGCTAAGGCAAAAACAACTCCAAAAACACCGGATGTGATTCCGATCAGTACTAAAGCCCATCCCCAAAAGGCTGAAGGCGTTCCCAATAAAACCAGTACTCGTAAAATACCGTATATGCCTGTTTTAATCATCACACCGGACATTAAAGCTGAAATATGGCTCGGTGCAGCAGGATGCGCTTCCGGGAGCCAAATATGCAAAGGGATGAAACCAGCTTTCACACCAAATCCGAAGAGAGCTAAAAGAAATAAAATACCGCCTTGCCAGGCGATTGGATGCACAAGCGACATTTGATCGAACTGCATGGAACCGGCACTGCTTCCCAGCCAGGCAAAAAATATCAGCAAGGCTGCAGTTCCAATATGTGTAGCTACGAGATATGTCCAACCCGCTTCCCTCACTTTCGCATTTTCATGATCAAACATCACCAGGAAGAAGGAACTGACAGCCATTAGTTCCCAAACAATTAGAAACATCAGCCCATTCCTGGATACCATGAGCAGAAGCATACTAATAACCAGGATGCAATAGAAAAACCAGTGAGAAGATAATCTTCGCTTTTCTTGGGCTAGATATGATTTACCATACAGGATGGCTAATGGAGAAATGAGTAGGATGGGAATACAGAAAAATGCTGATAAAGCATCCATCCCAAAAGAAAGGGTTCCCCCAAACAGAGACCAATTGAAGTCGAGGGGTATTTGAGTATTACCACGTAAAGTATTAAAAACGGGCACAAATATGATTGCACTACCTAACCAAACACCAATAATAGAAGTTAGGGAATTGCTACGATTGTCTTCTAAAATAAGTGAAAATACCCCGCCGCAAAAGATAATGAAACACCCAGCTATAAATAAGAGCATCTCAGCCTTTCAATTGTCCTTCACATAAACGTTCTTCAGCTTCCTGGAAGACTTGAAGAATAGTATCTTCTGAGGCTACAGAAATAATTGTCTCCTTGCAGTGTTGATCATGTAATAAACAAGCAAGTTTTGCCAATATACGCAGATGTGTGCTGACATTTGGAGAGATGATGGAAAATAGTATATGCACAGGTTTTCCATCTAAAGCGCTATAATCAATCGGATTTTCCAGGAATGCTAATGAGATTAAAGGCTGATTAACGTAACCTACCAGAGTACCGCTGGCATGGGGAATAGCAATGCCATTTCCGATTCCGGTGGAGTAAAGGTCTTCCCGTGCAAGGAACATTTGAAGTATGGGTTTCATTTCGGGAGAGGCAAGCCCTTTAACCAATTTCAAGGCATTATGCAGTACTTCACTTTTTGTGACTCCACCAACCTGGTAAAAGATTCCACCATGCTGCAGCATATTACTAACTGAAATATCAATATCTTTCTGGGGAAATTCAAAGCTGACTTTCCTGGTAAGTGCCAGTAGATTATCCACATCAACCAATTCTAAGTATATCTCATTCCCAAGTTTATGTGTATTGAGACGACCGCTGTCAATCCATTGGTAAACTTTCTTTTGTGAAACACCTAGTCTGTCTGCTGCTTCTTTCACTGAAATCACGTGTCTACCTCCGTAGCTGATTAATTTGTTGATTGTCATTTTTAGAATGATTATTTAAAATGTCAAAGAAAAGAGGTAATTATTCGTAATTAATGCAAAAAGAGGTTAGGTGCTAGGTGTTAGGTGCTAGGTGCTAGGTGTTAGGTGCTAGGTACTAGGTGTTAGGTTTTAGGTACTAGGTGTTAGGTGTTAGGTACTAGGTGTTAGGTGTTAGGTACTAGGTGTTAGGTGCTAGTGGTTAGAGGATAGAGCTTTTTTATACACCCCCTTTAAAATCAGGAGAACGCTAAAGAGAAATAAGCGGAACATGACTGAACTATCAACGAGAAAAGTCTCGATTATGCCTCGGTTATTATATAGGTGGCTTTCTTGTGACAAGAAAGAGTTAAGAGTGGGGAAAGAGGATGGGGATAAGTTAAAACTGTTAAAACAATTATGGATATATCGATAAAACACTTCAAAGGAAAATAAATACGTATTGAAAGAATATGAAGTTCGGAGAACGGAATTCTGCTAGCCCAGGAAGGACTTCCTGGGCTAGCAGAATGACATCCTACGGATTGAATTTAGGCAGAGTAGGGGCGCATGGCAATACGCCCTTCATTACTTATTCGGGTGTTAAATGAGGATTTGGAGTTCAATTGCCCTTAATCGATTACCAATGAATACCTGACTAAAAGGGAAAATGGACTGTATATGAAAGTTAAGAGTTTGGAGTTCAAATGCCCTAAACAAATTATTATTGAATACCTGATTAAAAGGGCATTCGGACTTCAAACTCGACCTTTCATCGTTGGTAGCGAAAACCTGTTTCTGAGAAGTTCAAAGCCGATCTTTCATGTAAAGTTCGAATTTCAATTTATCTGGATAATTTCCAAAGTCTCGAAGGAAATCTGAACTCTAAACCAGCAGAAGCCAGGGGAGTCCGAAACGCACGGGGTGAGGTGTTCAGGTCTGCTCTTTAAAACTTAATTAGCTTTAACCAATCGATAAAAAGTCTGCTATACAATTAAGTATGTTTCATCTAGGACTCATCTAGGCATTATCTAGGGATCATCTAGACTTTGTTAGATTTTCCTAGGAAGATGCTGTATTCATATTCTTTTTCAACTTTTTTTGTATTGGAAGAGGAATCCTTGTGGCACACTCTTTGTACCTAAATGAGATACCAAACAGGTACTAGCCAGGAACTAGTCAGGTAGTAACCAGGTTCTAAAGTATTTTAGTTTTTGACTAGCTTCTGATTAGTAGGTTATTAGTTTTACTTGTATTTGTCTTTCAAGGGCGGTTTGAAGAAGCCGGAAAGGGTAGAAGTGACATGAGACCAGAAGCTAGGAACTACGTGCAGATGGATATTCACATTCTCTTTGCATATGCCTTCCAAGCCGGATGCTTGATCATTTCTGCTTTTGCAGTTTTCTCCGCGATCCCATATTCAAGTTTCATTGTTGTTATCATGTATTGTGTCATTCCTTTGAGTACATCATCGTAGCTTGTCAAATTACCCACTTGATCAGTACATTGAGTACAATATGGATTCAGCGGATTTTCTCCACCATACTGTTCAGTTGTTTCCATAGGCATTCCACAGCTTTTGCACGTTTGTGTGACCATTAATTCTCCTCGTAATACTGTCAGTTTTTAAACTTCCCGGAAGACAGGTTTTCGCTGCCGATGATGAAAGGTCGATTATGAAGTCCACTTGCCCTTTTAATCATATGCTCATTTAAAATTAGCTAGGGCAAATGAACTCCAAAATCTTAGCTTTCATGCAAAATCCATTTGTCCTTTTAGTTAAGTATTCAATGATAATTTGTTAAGGGCATTTGAACTCCAAACTCTTGGCAATTATATGAACTCCAAAGCCATTGTTTTCATACAAATTCATTAATAAGATAACGTAATAAAAACAGAAAACAATAAGCAATTTGCTGATGAAGATCAGATCGGAAATGACAACTCACTTTTCGCTGGAATGACAGATCTCTTTCACTTTGTGTATAGTTTTTTTTAATATCCTAATCAAAATTCAGAGTTTTTTCGATGGAAACAGTATCTCCATGATTCTGTCTTCGTCCCTGGTGCACAATGAGTTCTGCAAGAAGTCCGAGAGAGAAAAGCTGCAAACCGGCAAGAATGAGTAAAACACCCAGGAAGAGTAAAGGTCTGTTGGTTAGAGGCATACTAAAAAACAACTTGGCAATACTTAAATAGAGGGTAATGAGAAAACCAAGCAAGGTAAGTACAGTACCCAAGCCACCAAAAAAATATAAGGGGCTGCGAATGTACTGGGTGACAAGTTTCACAGTAAGCAGGTCAAAGAAACCTCTCAGGTAACGTTCAATTCCATATTTTGAAACACCATGTTCACGGGAGCGGTGCTGTACAGGAATTTCCCCAACTTTGTAGCCTTTTGCATAAGCTAAAGCTGGAATATATCTATGCATTTCACCATAGACATCGATGTTTTTGATTACTTCGCGTTTGTATGCTTTAAAACCACAATTATAATCATGCAGTTTCAATTTGAATGTATTTTGGGTTACTGAGTTGAATAACTTAGAAGGAATTCGCTTATGAAGAGGGTCGAGTCTCTTTTTCTTCCAGCCGGATACCATATCGTAGCCTTCTTCAATCTTTTTCAGAAAATTTGGTATTTCAATAGGATTATCCTGTAAATCTGCATCCATTGTGAATACAATATCACCACTTGCTAATCGAAAACCGGTATTCAATCCGGCAGCCTTACCAAAGTTCTTTCGGAATTTGATGACTTTGACTTTCGGGTCATTAGAAGCTATTTTGCTTAAAACATCGAAACTTCCATCATTACTGCCATCATCAATAAAAATGATTTCATAATCATGACCATTCAGGTTCTGTAGAATTTCTTTGTACAGAATTTCGATTGTGTCTTTTTCATTGAACAATGGAATTACAAAGGATAACAGCATAATCATTCCTCTTTCTAATTTCTTATACATTGAACTGGGAGTTACCCAACCGCCTGAAGTCGGCGCTACTAAACTGCCTGAAGACGGAGCTACTAAACCGCCTGAAGACGGAGCTACCTTTTAAATAAATATAGAAACCAGTGACATCACGATTCCTGCGATTAATGGAATCCTGATATTATCGTCAACCGGAATATTCGAGATTTCGGATAAAGTAGTTGCCAGGGCACCAGCTAAAGCGATGAAAGGAGGCAAGAAAAAAAGACCAAAGATAAAGGTACTGGTAAAACAAGCTATTCCTCCTTCAAGACTCTTCTTCGTTCCGGCGATCTTTCTTTTACCAAATGGCATCCCGATAATGGCTGCAAAAGTATCTCCAATCGAGAGAAAAGCCATGGAACAAAAACATATTGTCGGACTTAAAAAAGCAACACAAAGAACTGAAGATACCATCATATAGGTAGCACCGGTAAAATCTTTCCGTTCGTGTGAACGAAGCAGCAAACCGAATAATTTATGAAAAATCCTTTTCACGGTCGGTCTTTCCAACCTAATCAGCTCGATGATAATAGCAAGAATGCAGAGAACGAGTACAATCCTAAACATCAAGGTTCGATTATTATGCAGAATATACCTGTAGGTGAGTGGTATCACCATAGAACTCAGGTGTATCGATTTTCGAAGAGTTTCCTTGATGGCTTGAGGGTTAATTACCATGAGCCGTCCTCTTTAATGAATCATCTTCGCAGCTCCGGGTTTAGCCGGTTGATATATGGATAAAAACATGAACCATTCCTTATCAATGAATCATATCAGTTAAATACGATTTCGCAATTTTCGCAAACAGTAAAGGATGATTCTTCAGTATTGAGAAGAATAATGCCTTTAAGGAGAGACTTTGTATCGGTATTTTAGCAATTTCATGAAACAATTCATTCATTCTCTTATCAGTCGCAGAGTAAAGTTTATTTTTTAGAATATAGGCGATTTCCTGTTTCTTTCTAAATTGTGCATCCCATGCCGATTGATAAGAAGAAAGGAATTTACGGCTGTAATCTTTTTGTTTGATTGCTTTTGCACCAATCTCTCCAGCCATCTTTCCTGCATGCATGGCATATTCAATACCTCCGCCTGTGAGCGGATTTGTCTGCCGGGCAGCATCTCCTACAAGCATCACCTGATCATGATAGATCTTTGATAGTGAGACAGCAATCGGTACTCCTCCTGCAATAAATGAAGAAGCACTACTGCCGGGGAAATGTGTTCCTATGAATGAATCCAGATATTCTTTTGCCGTTTTATCTGTTTTACGGGCTGCAACCAAACCCAGTCCAACGTTTGCTTGTGATTTGGATTTGGGAAAAACCCAGGCATAACCTCCAGGGGCAATTTCGTTCCCGAAATACACCGCACAGCGGTTATGAGGAATATCCAGATTTTCCAATCGATATTGGACACAGGAATCAATATCCATTAATGCCAGGTTAGTATTCAAGCCAAACCAGCGCCCGACTCTAGATTCAACACCATCAGCACCTATCACAATATAGCATTTCACGATATGAATTTCATCAAAAATCCTATAGGTCACTTCTATCTTAGAATCATTACTATACATTGAATTGATTACGTCTGCTTTAGTCAGCAGTTCTGCACCAGCAGTGATCGCCAATTGAGCGATATAATTATCAAAACGTGTCCGATCCAGGACAAAACCCACTTCCGGGCTGATCATTTCGACCATGGTATTATCCGGTGAATATATATTGACTCCTGATATGGCGCAGCATTTCATTTCATCAGGGATATCCAGAATGTCAGACAGATTAGATTGAAATACACCTTCTGCACATCTTACAGGAATTCCAATCGTACGATCTCTTTCCAATACCAGTACCCTCACTCCGTTTTGAGCTGCATACAATGCAGTAGTTAAACCGGCAGGTCCACCGCCAATAATTACGATATCGTAGAAATCAGAACGTTCTTTCATTGGTTTCTAACTCCCTAACCCCTTCTTGACAAGAGAGCGGGGAAAAGATTCAGTAAGATCGGAATCTTACTCCACATTATTCAGAGATTCGGCTTTTTGCTCTACAGCACCAATTGGACAGGTCTTAACACAGTTCAAACAATTGGTACATTTTGCGGGATTGAAATCTACAAGATTCTCACGAAGAATAAGGGCATCTGCCGGGCATACACTGATGCATGCACCGCATAGATCACAAATTGTAGGGTTTATTATCATCTTTCAAAGCTAAGCGATAGTCAATAATTCTAAGTGTATGATGCGATTTCCATTGTACCAGGAGATCATAATGAAGACCATCAGTAATGGGTTTTGTTTCATATTCAAGAGTAAAACAAAGCAGGTTATTTGGAACTAATACATTCCTTAATAGTAGTATTGGTTCGGTATTTCCCATTCCATAAGGTTGTAACAGATTTAGTTTATCCCACAATTCATCGGTGAAATCCTCTAACATGATAGGACAGGAAATTTGAATACTTTGACCTTCTAATATTTGATGTTCATTTAAGTGAAGAAATTCCGTAAATTTCTCAATAAATAAGTAGATTTCTTCTGGTTTCATCGTAAATCCAGCAGCTTTCACATGTCCACCATACTGGATGAGATGCTCTTCACAATAGCGGAATGCATCCACCATATTGAAACCTTCTGAACATCTGCCTTCACAGACGATCACATCCTGTTTATTCTTTAAGAATATGGCGGGAACATGAAGCTTATTTGTGACTTGACTGGCAGCCATTCCAAGTAAGGAATATGGAATTTTATCCGTATTATCATAATAAATAAAACCAGGACCATCATGATCTTCAATGAGGGAAACAACAAAGTTCTGAATATTCCGTACCTGGCTTTCATGTTCAGTTCTAATCGCATCCAGATTCCTAAAATAATCATTCTTTTCCGCTCCGGAAGCTAAGAGAAATTGCATGATCAGATGATTTCCACCTTCCTGCCGTCCATTCGAGAAGAGTTTCGCAATATTATTCAGAAAATTCATTTTTTCACAATATGTATATAGGTCATTCGTGAAATTCAAAAGAAAATCAAAGCTGTCATCATGCATTTGATAAATGTTGTCTAAGGCATAACGGACTAGAATGCGATTCACTCCATCAATCGGTACTTTATCTGCCACCGAACCAATGGCAGTCCATATATAATAACAGCGAGGGACATCAATCTTCAACATCTTTGCTAAATAACGGATGATCAATAATGTGAGACCAACACCTGCCGGCATTTTATAAGGATATTTATCGTCTGTCCTTTTAGGATTCACAACCGCATACGCTTTAGGTAATTGATCATTGTAGGTCAGGTGATGATCTGTGATTATCACATCACATCCCATTTGATTTAACTTCTCCACACCGTCGAAAGCCACTATACCATTATCAACGGTTACTACCAGCGTATATTTCCCTTGTTCTACAAATTGCAGGAAACTCTCTTGTATGCCATGAGATTCTGTCATTCGATTGGGAACAAAATAATGATGATTTTGAAATCCGCATTTATCAAGAAAATCATAGAGAATATAGGTGCTGGTTAATCCATCGGCATCATCATGACCGAAGATTACGATCTTTTCCTTACGATATAAGCCATTGATGATACGTTGTGCAGCCATATCAATATCTGAAAGGAAAGCCTCATCGGGAAGTTGCTCCAAACCTGCCCGTAATTGTTGGACAGTTAGATTCTTTTGGATCAGAATCTGATCGAATATAGGGAGTTTAGACTTTTCGGGAAGAACCCATTTCAGGTTCATTATCGAATTTCCTCAACTTTAGGGATTTCACGGGGAGCAGTTCGTCTTTGTTCCTGTTTGAAAATATCAAAACCTGTAATCCCAAAAAGAAACATTAGAGAACTTTCTTGAACGGCGTTCTTATTTGAATCTCCACGCATCAAGTATTGAAATCCAAGATCAATGCGATTTTCCGGATTCTTCAAAGGTAAGGAGAAACCAATGGATGCACCTTTTTCATCAATACTGGCATTATTTTTTTGGAAAGGAAGCTTTCTCCATGAAATGCCTCCCCGCAAGGGAAGCCTGCGAAAGAATTTATCTGCGTTTTGATTTGCATCATAAGCAATACCAATACCAACTTTCCAGCTATCTTCAGTATTCTCAGGATTATCAACTGCTTTCCACATATCATAATGGACATCGTATGAAGTACGTAATACATCGGAATGATTGAATGTCATTCCCAATCCAAAACGATTGGGCAGGTTATAATGAGATGTTCCTTGATTCTCTGTTGAGGATAGAGTTTTGTATATTATTTCACCTTTCAGTTTTGAAGCTGAAGTATAGGTAAAAGCTGTTGAAAAACGATCCGTTTTCTTCATGATACCAATGGAAATACCTCCATTAGAATAAGATTTTGTCATGCTATAGTATGTATTAAAAGGACTACTCCCTGAATCTTGGGAAATCGCACGATTCTCATGTCCGAGGTAATAATTGATGGCTACACCAAAATCAACTAATTTGAAAGGATAGGAATACATAAGATCAACGCGATATAAATAAGAATCAACAGAATTATATTCAGTGAAGTGAATAGAAGATAAAGTATCGGTACTTTGATCCTTCACTACTCCTGAAGAAAGAGATTGGAATTGAAATCCTAACTTATGACTTGCAATTGGAATAGCCATATTAAAATAAGGAAAATCCAGAGAATTATCTGTATATTTGGGATGAGATTTATCTTCATACCAAGTATCACCTGTCATGATTCCTGTCGAAAAAACAGCATTTTTAATTCTTGAAATAAGTGCAGGATTCCCAAAACCGGTATTTAATCTATAAGAATCAGCCATTCCAGTATCACCCATACTGAAGCCATAGATATCATTGCCATAATACTGGTTGGGCAATCCCTGGAAGGAAAAGATTGAGTTCCCTGCCCATACGGGAACTATACTAATAAGTAATATAAATATGATTCCTACAAATCTCTGTGTGGAAAGAGTCATTCAATTCTCCTATAATCCTTTTCATATTATCAAAAATTAAGGAGGTTTGTCTATTGTCAATTTATCTTTATGGAGGCAGAAGGGAATAGGTACTTGGTGCTAGGTGATAGGGAGCAGGGAGCAGTGGGTGAGTAGAAGGTTCATTGAGTGATTTCTCGCAGCTCTAAATCCCTCGATGAACCGGTCTGGGCGAACACCTAACACCTAGTACCTAGCACCTAATCGCCCTACTCATACCTTAGAGCATTGATAATCTTCAGATTTGCTGCCTTCCTGGCTGGATACCATCCAAAGAAAATACCGACGGCTGTGGAAAAACAGAAAGCAAGAACAACTGACCAGATGCTTATACTCACAGGCCAGCCCTGTGTTTTGGAAATAATTTGAGTTACACCGGAACCTAGAGCGATGCCTAGAAATCCACCTAAGAAACTGATCATGACTGATTCGACTAGAAATTGAAGCAGAATGTCTCTTTTCTTTGCTCCCACTGCTAAACGAATACCAATTTCCTTCGTTCTTTCCGTGACAGAAACAAACATGATATTCATGATCCCGATACCGCCCACTAGCAAGGAAATACCAGCAATGCTGGCAAGTAATATGGTCATTGTCTTGGAAGTAGAATCGGCAGTTTGGGCAATATCAGTTTGCGAACGTATTTCAAAATTATCTTCATCACCTTCATTGAGTTTATGACGAGTACGAAGTATTTGTCGCACTTCCTCCTGTACAAAAGGGATATCAGCTTGACTGGTGCAGGATATCTGAATCGACATAGGACGCCATTCGCCTAACAATCGTTTTTGAACTGTAGAAAATGGTGCCAGTATAGTATCATCCTGATCCTGTCCCATGGCATTTTGTCCTTTGGATGCAATAACACCAATCACTCGGCAAGGGATGCTCCGAATTCTGATAACCTTGTTGATTGGATCATCATCAGCAAAGAGATTTGTTGCAACTGTTTGACCTATGACACATACTTTCGTAGAACCTCGCATATCATTATCAGTAAATGATATTCCGCTTGAAAGCTGCATATCACGAATTGTCAAATAAGATGGATAAACACCCATAACAGATGTCCGCCAATTCTGGTTACCATAAATAACCTGGGCACCTGTCCTGACGACAGGAGAAATTTCATTGATGCGGATAGCCTGTTGCTGTATTGCGATTGCATCTTCTTCACTCAAACTTAAAGCACTCCCTGCTTCCCCACGAGCACCGGACATTTGCCGGAATGATGGAAAAACCATCAGAACATTAGTACCCATACTGGCAATTTGAGCTTGGACAGAATTTCTGGCTCCTTGTCCTATGGCAAGAACAGAGATAACAGCAGCAACACCAATAATGACACCCAGCATCGTTAAAAAAGTACGTGTTCTATTTCTTTGTAATGAAAGCAAAGAAATGCGGAATGTTCCGTATAATGTCATTCTGTATCCTCTAAAGGAGGGATTTTCTCCAATTCTATCGCAGCATCCTTAATTTGCGTAACCTGAAAATCTTTACTGATCTTCCCATCCCTGAAAATTACATTGCGTTGAGCAAATTGGGCAATATCTGCTTCATGAGTAATCAGTAGAATTGTTTTCCCTTGCTTATTCAATTTTTGTAATATAGACATGATTTCATAGCTTGTATGAGTATCAAGATTACCGGTTGGTTCATCAGCTAAAATCAGAATCGGATCATTCACTAAAGCACGGGCTATAGCAACTCGCTGCTGCTGTCCGCCGGATAATTGGTTAGGTAAATTATGAGAACGATCCTTCAATCCAACTCTTTCCAAAGCATCCTCAGCAATCTTTCGCATCTCTGCATGAGAGCGTTTCTTCCCATATAGAAGAGGTAGCATGACATTATCAATTGCTGAAGTCCTGGGTAGAAGATAGAATGATTGGAATACATACCCGATTCGCTCATTACGTATGATGGCTAATTCTTCCATCGAAAAGCCAGCAATCTCTTGACCATTCAGGAAATACTCACCTTTCGTAGCTGTATCCAAGCAGCCTACAATATTCATGAGTGTTGTTTTCCCAGAACCGGAAGCACCCATGATTGCCACAAATTCTCCCTCTTTAATTGAGAAATCTACGCCACGTAACGCATGTACTGCCATGCCTTCAGCATCATAAATTTTTATCAGATGCTTGACTTCAAGGAGATTCATATTAATGACCTCTTGGTCCACCGCCACCAAAACCAGGAGCCTGGTTTTGACCGCCATTGGCTGAATTGTTCTTGGATTTGGAAGGTTGAATCCCAATAACTACCTGGTCTCCAGCTTTCAATTTTCCTTGTATTTCTGTAAAAGTACCATCAGATATGCCTGTCATGACTCTACGAACTTGTAGAGAATCATTCACTAAGATATATACTTTCCCTGGTTCCATCCCTTTAATAGGATTTTGTCTTCTGTTATTTTTTCCTCCGAATCCATGACCACGACCCATCCCGGCAAATCTTTCACCTAGCTTTTGTCCAGAACCGGATAGACTATCTCTCTGTCCTTTTCCTTTCCCTGATATTCTATCACCCTGTCTTCCTCCGGCTGGCATGCGTTGACCTTCTGCTAAATTCGTTTTTGCAGGTTGTGTAACATGAGTTGAATTCATATTCATTGTCGTTGAGTGTATTCCCTGACCACTAGATGAATCTCTTGCTCCACCTTTGTTTCTTCCGAAACTGCCGGCAGGCTTAAAACGCAAAGCAGCAACAGGAGCTTTCAATATTTTATCTTTAGAATCTATCAGAATTGTCAGATTCGCTGTCATACCGGGTAGTAAAGATTGATCTTCATTCACAACCGTCACAACAACATTGTAAGTGACGACATTATTTGCTGTAGAAGGCTGCATACGAACCTGTTTCACTTTTCCATCATACTCACGGTCAGGATAAGCATCTACATTGAACGTGACAGTTTGATCTGTTTTCACTTTTCCAATATCTGCTTCATCCACACTGGCAATCACTTCCATTTGAGTCAAATCCTTGGCAATACTGAATAGAGTTGGAGTACTGAAGCTTGCTGCAACTGTCTGACCAACATCTACAGCGCGAGCAATTACAATACCGCTGATTGGTGCCGTAATCGTTGCATTTTCAAGATTTGTTTTTGCACGAGTCAATTGAGATAGCGATGTTTTGACATTCTCTTGCGCTAATTCATAGGAGATTGTTGCATTATCGACTTCTGATTGGGAAACCATTTTCTGTTTCGCTAAAGTTAGAATTGGATCCATTTGCAGTTTAGCTAATTGCATGGAAAGCTTGGCTTTTTGGACATTCGCAGTTGCTTCCGTCACAGCAGTCTGTAATGAAGTAGGATCAATTTGAGCGATTATTTCACCTTTTTGTACATGAGAATTAAAATCTACATTAATCGTTTCTATCGTCCCGGATACTTGAGTACCCACATTCACCATTTCAACAGCTCCAAGTGTACCAGTTGCTGTTACAGTTTCACGGATTTCACCTTCAGTTATTTCTGAAGTACGATATTGTATCTTTTCCTTTTTGAAGATCAGTTTCTTTCCAAAAGTGAAGAATGCAATGACAATGATCAATAATACGATAATCCAGATATATCGTTTCTTCATGGGAACTCCTTATCGAAATAGCTTATATCAAAGTATAACAACGATAGTTTGGTTTTCCAGCTACATTTTTTCAGAAGGTGTCAGATATCAGGTGTCAGGTGCTAGGTTTTAGGTGTTAGGAAATAGTCCAGAGTGAGTTCACTGATTTGTCATCCTGCGGGGATCTATCTGGTTCGTATCAGGGAGAAGGCATCATTTACCGAGTTTCGTTGCATACATCGGTCATTTCGATACAATTTCTCCTTCATCGACTCACCCTCTAATCCCTCTCTTGTTCCAAAAGAGGGAAGTCTTTGTTCACTCAAAGAACCTTACTCTCTATTACCCAACACCTAGCACCTTCTTCCTGTGCATCTCGATACAATTACTCGCAAGCTCGTAATCACTCGATGAACAGTCCGGGCTAACACCTAGCACCTAACACCTAGCACCTAACACCTAGCACCTAACACCTAAAACCTAACACCTAGCACCTAACACCTAGCACCTAACACCTAGCACCTAACACCTAGCACCTAACACCTAAAACCTAACACCTATTTTATACCTTCTGCCCTACTTTGCTGGTATGTTGAAGAACTTCAGGGCGTTTCTTGTTGTAATTTCAGCGATTTCCTTTGGCGTTTGCAAACGGATATCTGCTATCTTCTCGACAACCAGTAATAGATTTAAGGGGCTGTTTCTTTTCCCCCGTAAGGGTAAAGGAGAAAGATAAGGACAATCTGTTTCAACAAAAAAAGAATCCTCAGGTATCATCCTGATAACATCATGCAAGTTCGAATTGTTATATGTTATATTGCCTGTAAAGGATAGTTTCCATCCTTCCTTGATGAGTTTTTCTGCAAACACAATATCCCCTGAAAAACAATGGAATACTACTTTTTTTGCCTGGAGTTTCTTGAGTATCTCGTAACATTCTTCATGGGCATCCCGATCATGAATAACGAGAGGCAGATTGTATTCCTGGGAAAGAATAATCTGATCTTCAAAGACTTCTTTTTGAGTTTTCTTTGGTGATATATTCCTGAATAGATCCAATCCTATTTCTCCAATTGCCACAACTTTCGGATGACGAGCTAATTGTTTTATAACATCCGGTTGATAATCAGAAGCCTCATGGGGATGATAACCAACTGTGGCATAAACAAAATCATATTTTTCTGCAAGACGAACTGCGTCTTCAGACGTTTCTTTATTATAACCGATATCGATAATATTAATAATATCTTCCTGACGGCATTGACGAATCAATTGATCTCTATCCTGATCAAAATCTGGTAAATCCAAATGGGCATGTGTTTCTACGATTTTCATTGTTCTTAACTCCGTTAAAATAAGGCATTGAGTTGCGAACCTGCATCAAACCTGATACTATGTCTTTTTTTCTTTTCCAAATGAAGCAGATTCCTTATGAGAACCATAACCTTGATTATCCCAAATTTTGGCAAAGAAAATTTCAGGTTTTTAAGATACATCAAAATAATCTGGACAAAATATAGGTCAGTCAAAGGAATGGCTTGCTATATCGAAACGTATTCATTTACGTTGAACAAATATCAAGAGGGTGCGCACATGAGTGAAACCAATATGCAAGAAGATTACAAGAGACTATTGGAAGAGTCGTTTACAAAGACAGCCGAATGGAGCAAAGGTGACGTTGTGGAAGGTAAAATTGTAACGATCTCCGATAACCATTTATTCATCAGCCTGGACGGCAAATATGATGCCTACGCTGATAAAACAGACTATACTGACGACAAGGGCAAGCTCCCTTATGAAGTTGGTACTGTTTTAAAGGGCTTCATCATTGATATCAATGATACTGGTATCGTGATTGCTCCAAGCCTTAACAAATCCCATGTGGATAAAAAAGCGGTGAAAGACGCTTTCGAACAGGAAATACCTGTGAAGGGCAAAGTATTTGGTCAGGTCAAAGGTGGCTTTAGCGTTGATATACTCGGTGCACGTGCATTCTGTCCAGTTTCTCAGATTGACCTTCGCCCCAATGACAATCCCGGACAATATCTGAATAGAAGTTACGACTTCAAAATAGTCGAATATTCGGAAAATGGCAGAAACATCATTGTTTCCCGTAAACCTTTATTAGAACAGGCAAACGCTGAAAAAAGAGATAAAGTTATGGGTTCCATCGTTGTTGATGCAAATCTGAAAGGGATTGTGACAAGAATGACTCATTTCGGCGCTTTTGTTGATTTGGGTGGAATTGAAGGACTTCTTCACGTCTCTGAGATTTCCTGGTCACATGTTGGAAAACCTGAAGAAGTATTAAAAATTGGTGAAGAAATTGAAGTAAAAGTTTTAAAAATTGATGGCGATAAGATATCCCTTTCCCGTAGACAATTGATGGAAAACCCATCTGATGCAGCTTTCCTAAACTATAAGGAAGGCGACCTCATAAACTGTCGTGTGATGCGTTTACAAAATTTTGGTGTTTTTGTGGAATTAATACCGGGTGTTGAAGGACTGATTCCGCTCTCCGAAATGACTCGCGGAAGAAGAATCAATCATCCCCGTGATATCGTCAAGGAAGGTGATTTTGTGGAAGCCCAAATCTTGAGACTGGACCCGATTGAAAAGAAGATTTCTCTTTCTATGAAAGCTCTCCAGCAGGATCCTTGGGATAATATTGATGAAATTGCTAAAATTGGTGAAGAAGTTCAGGGAATTGTTGAAAACACTACCGATTTTGGTATTTTTGTCTCTATCCAGGATGGTGTTACAGGATTACTTCCTCGTTCACGTGTTCCCAGGGATGCACAGTATCATAATGGTGAGGCAATTACTTTAAGAGTATCTTCCGTTGATAAGGAACAAAAGCGCATTTCCTTGGAAACACTCGATTTCGTACCTGAAGAAAGGGCACCTAGACAGCAGGGGCAACAACAATCCAGTACGCAGTTCAATCCACAGGATCGCGATCGCAAAGGCGGTGGTGATAGAAAACAACGTGGACGCGGTAGTAGTAATGATAGCGAATGGAAAAAATATGCCAACGAAAAGAATAGCGTTCCAGAGGATAACCCTTTCAGTAAATTATAAGTAATTATAAAATCAATGATTATAACCCCATCTCCTAGATGGGGTTCTTTTGTTTGCCCAGAATGTTTTCTGCGCCGATGGACTGGAAGAAGTCCTGACACCTAATCAGCGGGAAGTCAACTCGAGGTCAAGGGCGTTGCCGGCAACGGCAGGGTCTGAAGTAAGACGCAGAGGGAATATGGAACATAGCGCAAGTGAACTGATGTTGGTTTGTAGAGTGGGTAACCTTTCAAAAAGTGGGAAAGCCCGAAAGCTGGATATCTCTACAGATTATGACAGATGGCTTCATATTCAGGCAGGAGAACTTAACTGGGGAAGCCTGTTATTGTCTACTTAAGGTAGTCGTTTCGATCAAGTTGAAAGATAAGTGAGAAGCCAAGCGATAGCAGGTGGCAGATGATTCCGTAGTAGTGACAAACCTTTTGCCTATGAAAGCTGGTGACAGTCTGGAGGATAAAACAAAAGGGACAGCATTCACGGTAATGCTGAGGGCTGTATCTCAAAAGGATACAGTTCATGCGAAGGGATGAAGATAATCCAAAGGGATGATTTGAAATGTGGAAAGTAATCGATGAAAAGTGAGAAACGAAGGAAGAAGCTGAAATGCTTCGAGGCTCGGTTTGACAGTGGTGACGAACTTCCTTTCAACCCCGACCGCACGAGACTGATTAGTCAGGCAAAGCTCAAAAGCAGCAGTTCTGTCATATTGCTATATGCTAAAGAAGGCAGGACACCCTGATGAAGAGACATTCATCCTCGATGAACACCGCAAAACGAATCACAATGAGACAGGAAATGTCATGAGAAAATACTACAGTTTAATCGACAAAGTGTACTCACTGTCCAACCTGTATGCTTCCTTCACTTCGGTGAAACAGAATAAAGGTGCATCAGGCATTGATGGGCAGAGTCTAGAAAACTTTGACGAACAACTGGTAGTGAACATCAACCAACTTCACGATGAACTAATGGCAGGCACTTATGAGCCTTCACCGGTAAGACGTGTAGAGATACCCAAACCCAATGGCAAAATGAGACCGCTAGGCATTCCAACGGTAAGAGACAGAGTAGTGCAGCAGGCAATCCTGAATATCATACAACCGATATTTGAGCCTGACTTCCATCCGTCCAGTTATGGCTACAGACCGCATCGGTCTTGCCAACATGCCGTAGCGAAAGCTCAGCGTTTTCTTACAGCGTACAATTTGGGTTATGCTGTGGATATGGACTTATCCAAGTGTTTTGACACCTTAGACCACGAACTGATATTGAGCCGTCTGAACAGGAAAATCAGTGATGGTACATTGCTGAGATTAATCAGCCGTTTTCTCAAATCAGGAGTAATGGTCGATGGGGATTTCAAAGCTACTGAGATAGGCAGTCCGCAAGGTGGAGTAATCTCACCCTTATTGATGAATATCTATCTGGATGAGTTTGACCAGAGGATGAAACAGCGGAATATCAGGATAGTACGTTATGCTGATGACATCCTGATATTTGCTCCGACCAGGAAAAAGGCAGAGCAATATCAAAAGATAGCGACAGCGATACTTGAAGAACTTCGCTTGCAAGTCAATCTGGAAAAGACTCATATCAGCAGTGTCGAAACAGGAATCAGCTATCTGGGATTTTTCATCAAAGGAAGCCGTGTCTGCATCGACAAGGAGCGTTTGAAACGTTTCAAGGATAAGATACGTAAGCTTACTCCCCGCAACAGTGGCATCCCAATATCCATGACGATAGGAAGCCTGAATCCTGTACTAAGGGGATGGGGTAACTATTTCAAAGTTGCGAGTTGTAAAAGCATCTTTGCGAGCCTGATGGAATGGATACGAAGGAGGCTTCGAATGAAGAAGATGCGTGAATGGAAGAGCTGGAAAGCATTCCATAAAGCAATGCGCAGACAAGGCTTCAAGGGAGAATGCCCAAAACTATCTATGACCAGATGGCGTAACGCTCAGAGCTTCCACTTATGCTTTGCCTTGCCGAACAAGTGGTTTGAAGAAATGAAGTTGTTTGATTTGACATCACTTCAGACAAGTGTTTTATTTAATTACTACGAGTAATTACAAGGATTATCAGGAGCCGTGTACGAGACCCGTACGCACGGTTCTGTGAGAGGGATGATGCTGGAATTAATTAGCCAGCATCACCCTACTCGATTTGTTTACAACTGAAATCAATGTATGATGGAGATATCAAATTTCAGAAATATAAATTGACATATTGATTCATTCTTTGATTTGACCACAATATCTATTCTCTTTTGATTCAAAGAATAGAAATCGAGGCTTATATGCATTTAACAAGTTTTATAAAAAAAGAGCTGATCTTTTTGGATCGTTCTTTTGAGAACGTTACCGAATTGATACAACAAATTGTTCCAACCATGACACAAAATCTTCATCTAAACAAATCTTCAGATGAATTGGTTGAATTATTTCTAGCTCGTGAAGCTCAAGATTCAACAGCATACCCAATTGGTATCGGTATACCACATATACGAGTCGATAATCTGGCTAATCCCATTATCGCTATTGTTGTTCCCATGAATCATGTTCTGGTGAATAAGATACCTCTCAAGATGTTCATTTTGATCATCACTGATAAAATAGCTTCTAAATTGTATTTGAACATTGTGAAAGCCATCCTGACTATTGCTAAAAACACAAAATTTTTCGATGATTTATGTCTGATGACAGAATCCGGTTCATTTTTCGATCGATTACATAATGAAGAAATTCGTGTATTAAATGAAATTACAGTTGCTGATATTATGAGTTCACAATTCACAACTATACAAGAAACAGCCAATATCAAAGAATTAGGGAATTTGCTGGAATCAACCCAATCAGACTATTTTCCAGTATTGAATTCAAATAATCAAGTCACTGGTGAAGTGACCCTTTTTGATTATTTGAAAGTAGGAATTCCTAAGTATACTCTTTTACTGGAGAATGTTAAGTTTCCACAGACAATCGAACCTCTTGAAGATATCTTCCGGAAAGAAGATACCCTCACGATCAAGGAAATAATGACTCCAATCATCTATAAAGTAACAACCGCGTCTTCGATCTCGGAAGCAGTTTTTCAAATGGCGAAACGACAAAGCAGATATCTACCAATTTTTCAGGACAATCATTTAGTTGGTATCGTTAGTATTAACGATATCTTCAAAAAAGTAATACGAGGTTAATCATGTCACCACAAATGTTCCTTTCAATAGCTATATTCCTAATAGCATATATTTTTATTTCTACGGAGGTTGTAAATAAGATCATTTCTGCTTTAGCCGGTGCACTACTGATGATCGCACTAGGTATTATGAGCGAGAAAATGGCTTTTGGTACTTACGTAGATTGGGATGTGTTATTCCTCCTGATTGGAATGATGCTTATCATCGGTATTGTTAGACAATCGGGCATATTCCAATATATCGCCATCAAAACAGCAAAGCTGGCAAAGGGCGATCCCGTTCGCATTATGTTGTTCATGTTTGTAGTCACAGCCGTGATTTCTGCATTTTTACCGAATGTGACGACTATCATGATCGTTGCTCCTGTCACTCTATTAATCGCTACCGAATTAGGAATTACGCCTGTTCCTCTGATCATTACTCAAGCAATTGCCTCAAATATTGGCGGTACTGCCACTCTTATTGGTGATCCGCCTAACGTTATGATTGGAAGTGCTACCGGTTTGAATTTCCTCTCCTTTATTGTCAATCTTGCTCCCGTCATTGTGCTCATCATGACTGCATCCATGTTTGTAGTATATCTGATGTTTGCAAAAAAACTGAAAGTAACAGAAGCTTCTAAGCTAAAAATCATGGCTTTCAATGAACAGAATGCAATCCAGGATTATCCTCTTTTAATCAAATCTTCTGTCATATTAGGTTTATTAATTGCCAGTTTCTTTGCCCAGGGCATTCTTCATCTTGAAGCTGCTACGCTTGCTATGCTTGCTGCTACGTTGCTTCTTATCGTAAGTAAGACAAATGATGTGGAGAAAATGCTGATGGAAGACATTGAATGGGGCACTATTTTCTTTTTCATCGGTTTATTTATCATTGTCGGTGGGCTTGTTGAATCTGGGGTAATAGGTAAATTGTCTGTTCTCTTAATGCAATCGACTCACGGTAATTTGACTATAACAGCTATTGCTGTCATCTGGATATCGGGCTTTCTTTCAGCAATAGTGGATAATATTCCCTATGTTGCTACCATGATTCCGTTGATTAAAGATGTCGCAGTTCAGATGGGACTTGCCCATCCGGGTATGACTCCTGAGCAAATTGCTAAGATGGTGGAACCTCTTTGGTGGTCATTATCATTAGGCGCATGCTTAGGCGGTAATGGAACACTGGTTGGCGCTTCTGCGAATGTCGTCGGCGCAGGTATCTGTACGAAAGCCGGTTACAAAGTTACATTCTGGGAATTCACAAAATACGGAGCTATATTAACAGTAATATCCTTAATCATCAGCACAGCTTATATTTATCTTCGTTATCTGATGTAATTTATACGCTATCACTTTCATATAAACCGGCTTCCCATAAGAAGCCATTTTTTCTTTTTTGAAGCATATAGAATAGAAGTAAATGAAAAATATCTTGCATGAAAGAAGCTGAAGCACATATTGTAATTTATCAATCTATGAATGGAGATAAAAATGTCTTTTGATATGATCGTTGCTTTAGTAATTTTTGTAGTTACATTCATCATCATATCAACAGAAATTATTCATAAACTGATTGCCACTATGCTTGCCAGTATGATTCTGATCTTATTTGGAGTCATGACTCAAGAGAAAGCCTTTAGTTATATTGATTGGAATGTGCTTTTCCTCCTGGCAGGAATGATGATCATTGTCGGCATCATGAAACATACGGGGGTATTCCAATACATTGCGATCAAAACTGCTAAAGTCGCCAAGGGAAATCCCATACTGATACTATTACTACTTTTTTCTATTACAGCTTTTGTTTCTGCTCTCTTAGATAATGTAACTACTATTCTGGTTGTTATTCCAGTAGCTCTTTTAATATCATCAGAACTTCAGATATCACCTATCCCCTTCATAGTGACTCAAGCAATCGCTTCCAATATCGGAGGTACTGCTACACTAATAGGTGATCCGCCCAACATCATGATTGGCAGCGCTGCCAACCTGAATTTCATGGATTTTATAGTCCATGTTGCCCCTGTGATTATTATCATCATGATCTTCAGTGTTCTCTTGGCATATTTTCTTTTCCGTAAACAATTCCATGTCCCTGAACACCTGAAACAGCGAATCATGCAATTTAATGAACATGATGCAATCACAGATCATAAACTCCTTAAGCAATCTTTGTTCATTTTTGGTTTATTCCTGGCAGCTCTTTTCACCCAGAGTTTACATCATATGGAAGCAGCCACTTTGGCTATCTTCTGCGCTGCTGTTTTAATTATTATTGGTAAGAAGCATGTGGATATACTACTAACAGATGAAATTGAATGGGGAACCATCCTGTTCTTTATGGGTCTTTTTATGGTAGTCGGCAGTTTGGTGGAGACAGGTCTCATTGCTCGAGCAACAGTGTACTTGATGAAAGCAACTGGTGGTGATATAAAGATTACAGCCATATCCACGATTTGGCTTTCCGGTTTTGCCTCCGGTGTTATTGATAATATTCCTTTTGTCGCAACCATGATTCCCATCATCAAAGGAATGGGGATAGAATATGGGCAAATCCATCTCCTGAGCCAACTGCAAATTGCTGAAGTCATCAAACCCCTTTGGTGGTCACTTTCTCTTGGTGCCTGTCTTGGTGGTAACATGACATTGATCGGTGCTTCCGCCAATGTCGTTTCCGTAGGCTTAGCAAAAAAGGCCGGACATAAAATCTCTTTCTGGCAATTTACCAAATACGGCATCATCTTCACACTCACGTCCCTAGTCATTTCCACTATTTATATCGTTGTCAGATATTTTTAGCTGAAGCGTACAGGGTACAGCGTACAGCGTACAGGGAATAGGGAATAGTTCAGAGCAGAAGTGAGATGTAGCTTCGGGTTAAATCGATTGCAGCTTTGCTATTCCCTTCTGTTTCTCAGCCCTGTCCGCTGTCCGCTGTATGCTTCCCCTATTCGCTATTCGCTATTTGCTATTCCCTTCTGTTTCTCTGCCCTGTCCGTTGTCCGTTGTCCGTTGTCCGCTGTATGCTTCGGCTATTCGCTATTTGCTATTCCCTTCTGTTTCTCAGCCCTGTCCGCTGTCCGCTGTATGCTGTACGCTGTATGCTTCGGCTATTCGCACTTCGAACTTCGTACTTCGAGATGGGAAGTTAGTTCTGCTCTTCTCTGAAACCTGACACCTAACACCTAACACCTGCCACCCTCTGCAATATGCCCATTCCTATCCAACTGCTTCGCTTTAGTACTTTCCTCTTGACATTAATTCGATATCGAACTAATATGACTTCATGATAAATAAACAAAGCCTGATTGGTAAAATTTCGCTCCTGCGTGAGCAATTCAATGTTTCCATAGAGAAGCACTTGCAACAATACGGTGCTCCAGACCTGCAGCCATGTCATGGCAGTATCCTGAGTGCTCTTTATCGAAATAACGGCAAACTTCAGATGAAAGATATACCTCCTCTCATCCATCGTACTAAGTCAACCGTTAATAGCTTAGTGGAGAATTTAGAGAAAAAAGGCTATATATGCAAAGTACCTTGTCCTTTGGATGGACGTTGCAGTTTTGTAGAGCTGACAGAAAAGGGACGCTCGTTCCAGGAAAATTTCTGGATAATCTCAGAACAGGTAAATGCTCAAATATGGCAGGGTTTCAGCGAGGAAGAGAGTTCTATTTTCATGCTGTGGCTGACAAGAATCATGAACAATATGGAAAAGAAAAATTAACTACCCCTACGATTGATATCCAAAATATGATAAGAAATTTGACATATGCAAAAGGTTCGATAACGAACTATAAAAGGAGAAAGAATGATGAAAGTAATCGCAATTTCAGGAAGCCCCCGCAAGAATGGCAATAGTGAACGGATGATGAACAAGATATTACAGGGAGCTAAAGACAAAGGACATGACACACAATTCTTCAGAGTGGAAGATATGAACATTCACGGCTGTCGTGGCTGTAATGCCTGCTTTCAACTTGGGCACTGTGCTCATACCGATGACATGCAAAAGATCTACAGTGCTTTGCAGGAAGCTGATCATGTCATTCTGGGCACTCCTGTTTACATGGAACAGATGACTTCACAGCTCAAAACCATAACGGACAGATTCTTAGCTTTCATGAACATGGATTTCACACCCAGATTAACCAAACATCCAAAGCTTACTCTTGTAGTCAGCCAGGGACAGGCAGATGACACATATCTGGAATATTTCCGCAAGACCATCAAAACCTATTCTATCTTTGGATTTGAACCTGCAGAGATTTTAGTGAGCGGTGGAAATCGAATGCCCGATGACGTGGAAGGCAAGAAAGAAATCATGGATAAAGCTTACGCCATAGGTTCTAGGTGTTAGGTGTCAGTGAGTACAGGCATCCTGTCTAATTTCCCTCCCTTTGGATAAAGAGAGGAATGGATAACCTGCATCCTGTCTGATCTCCCTCCCTTTGGATAAAGGGAGGGATTAAGGAGAGTTTGATTCTGCTACTATGAAAGTTACATGAAAGCTAAGATTCGAAGTTCCTAATCAGCTTTTCAAACTCTCCGACACTGAAGTGCCACCTCTCTTTATCCAAAGAGAGGAATGGATAACCTGCATCCAGTCTGATTTCCCTTCCTTTGGATAAAGAGAGGAATGGATAACCTGCATCCTCTGATCTCCCTCCCTTTGGATAAAGGGAGGGATTAAGGGAGAGTTTGATTCTGCTACTATGAAAGTTACATGAAAGCCAAGATTCGAAGTTCCTAATCAGCTATTCAAACTCTCCGACCTGAAGGTCACCTCCCTTTATCTAAAGGGAGGAATGGTCACTGAAACCTGATACCTGACACCTAATACCTGATGTATCTCCAGAGATTTCCAAAACAACAAAACTCTTGACAAGTACTATATAGTTGTGTATGAATAAAATATATAGTGGAGATTGAGGATTATCACTTAGCACTTCGTTCTCTTTCAGAATTGAATCTTGATTTAGTCTATGGTAAAATTATAAATAATATATCCGAACTATAATTTAAGGAGGATACAATGAAAGTTATTTTTTTAGTCCTGTGCTTCTTTTCTTTAGTTGCTTTGTTGAGTGCTACGGTTTGGCATGTAAATAATATACCACGGATAATAGTAGATTTTATAAGCTTAACCGATGCCGTGAGCTGTATTGATGTTTTAAATGGGGACACTCTCTACGTATATGGTTCTCCAACCTCGTATGGGACGATAACGATCAGCAAAGTTCTCACGATCATAGGTCCCGGCTATTTCCTCAATGAAAATGAAGGCTTACAGCAAAATATAAGTTCAGCTTATATTGATGTAATTACTCTTAACACCGGAGCTATGGGTTCTGTAATATCCGGAATAAAAATTGGAACTCTTTCTGTTAACTGTAACGATGCAATTATCCAGCGTAATTATATAAACACGATAAATATCACCTATACTGCCAATTGCATTATTATGCAAAATTACATTGAACAGGGTTCAAATGCAGTTAATATGAGTTCAGCCGTAAACTATATTTTAGCTAATAATTATATAGGCTGGACGCCAGGCTACCGGGCAATGCAAATATATTATGCATCCAGTGGTTTGATTTACAACAATATTATCAATGGAACATGTTCTATCAGAAATGCAGAAATGTATAACAACATCTTTATAGGAATTGGAAACCAGGGATGGTATAATTGGGATTATGTCAGTTCTTGCAGCATCCATCATAACATCTTCGGCAGTGTACAATACTTCGACTGGACTGGTCGAATTACGGGAGAAGATAACCAAATTAATGTTTCAGCGCAAGTATTTCTAAACACAGGAACCAGCGACGGAAGATTTCAATTATGCGAAGGTTCTCCAGCGATCAGTGCAGGAATGAACAATGTAGATTGTGGTATATATGGAAGACTTGCTCCTTATAAGCTATCAGGAATTCCAACAATCCCGACAATATATGAATTTGACGCACCTGTCACAGGATTTCAATCCCTGTGCACTTAGGTACTCGCTCAAATAATTAGGTTATCATGCTTAAGTACATTCTGATCATACTTGTATTCAACCTGACGCTGTCCATCTTTGCACAGATCGTTAGGGTAGAATATTTCTTTGATGACGATCCAGGTTTTGGTAATGCAACCGCTATAGCTTTTACGGGAACAACAGATATCAGTCTTAGCCCCGATATTTCAACTAATGCATTATCGATTGGATTGCATTATTTGTATATCAGGTCTGAGGATTCCTCAGGCAAGTGGAGTTTATGTTCTTATAGACCCTATTTTAAAACAGACGCGAGTTTAAACAAGGTGGTCAAATTCATATGGCATTTCACAGGTAGCGACGCTAACCCTGATGAAATTTTCAGTCATGTAATTACAACTCCGGCAAATGATTTAAGTATCGATATAGCGCCATCGGTAAGTGCTTTAACTGAAGGTAATGAATATCAGATGCATTTTCAAGCTGTAAATAGCTTGGGACAGGCAAGTCAGGAATATGTATACTTTTTCACCAAAAACACTACTCCCAAGAACCTTACAATTGAAATAGACGGATCTTTGCTGACACTTTCCTGGGATATAATACCTGATGCTGATGAATACAAAGTTGAAATTTTCCACAAACCAGGTACTTTGGAATCAAGTCATAATGTTTCGGAGAATATTTTCGCTTGGACCGTAAATGAGCCAGTACAATTGTTTGATGTCAAAGCAATCAAAAACGATAGAGTCGCACGAAATAATCTTTACATGAAAGCTAAGAGTTTGGAGTTCAATTTCCCAAGCAAAACTATCAATATCCACCTGGGTAAAAGGGAAATTGGACTTCAAACCGTTTTTTTATTGTCGGTAGCGAAAACCTGTTTTCAGGGATGTTCATGATACGACCTTGAACGAGAGACGGTTCATTGAGTGATTTCTCGGTCATTGAGCGTAGTCGAAATGTGAGAAATCGTATCGGAATGAGCTAATGTGATGCCAAGATTTCTTGTCTACTTTTTCCACTTTATTCTAAAGAATCTAACTATATATCCACTATCAATTCTGAACTCAAGGACGACTCAATACCACTTGATTGATACCAAGTTCAATCCACGTTCATACTAAGTTTATACTAAGTTCATACCAATCTCTCGAAACAGGAATGAAACAGGATTGAAACAGGTATGAAACAGGATTGAAACTGGTATGAACTTGGTATAAATTAAGTGGAATCTTTTGGCAAAGTAGTTGGAACGCTGTTTTCAAACGGCTATGCATTTTCAAATGGCGAGATCGTAACATAATTTGGTAAATTGTTGTATTCGATAATGGTATTATCGAATTCTGCTTTTCATCGGGGATTACCAATAACCTCATACAACAAAATGCCATTTTATGTTGCTATACGATCATTTCCCATAGCTCACGCTATGGGTTATTATCTGCCATCTCTACGAATTGGAAGGGAAGGATAGACACATGGGTCTATCCCTACTTCCATATTCCCTGACGTTTACACGTTAGCTATCGAATTTCATCTCTCCGAGATTCATATACAGCATAAGGTATTCACAAATCATATTTATATTCTTTGATATATAAATATATAATTTGAGATGGAAAATGGAAGATTTGCACAGCAGACGGAACGCCTCACCCCGTGAGGAGGCAAAACGCACCCTGTGCGTTTATGTTAATTTTCCCGGCGATACTTCAACTTCGCACAGTAACCGGACCTTCCCGTTTGTTAAAAAAGGAAGTCGATGGCAGAATTAGACCCCCCTACCCCCCTTCTCAAGGGGGGATTTTGGTTTGCCCAGAATGTTTTCTGCGCCGATGGACTGGAAGAAGTCCTGACACCTAATCAGCGGGAAGTCAACTCGAGGTCAAGGGCGTTGCCGGCAACGGCAGGGTCTGAAGTAAGACGCAGAGGGAATATGGAACATAGCGCAAGTGAACTGATGTTGGTTTGTAGAGTGGGTAACCTTTCTAAAAGTGGGAAAGCCCGAAAGCTGGATAACTCTACAGATTATGACAGATGGCTTCATATTCAGGCAGGAAAACTTAACTGGGGAAGCCTGTTATTGTCTACTTAAGGTAGTAGCTTCGATCAAGTTGAAAGACAAGTGAGAAGCCAAGCGGTAGCAGGTGGCAGATGATTCCGTAGTAGTGATTAACCTTTTGCCTATGAAAGCTGGTGACAGTCTGGAGGATAAAACAAAAGGGACAGCATTCACGGTAATGCTGAGTTCTGTATCTCAAAAGGCTACAGTTCATGCGAAGGGATGAAGATAATCCGAAGGCATGATTTGAAATGTGGAAAGTAATCGATGAAAAGTGAGAAACGAAGGAAGAAGCTGAAATGCTTCGAGGCTCGGTTTGACAGTGGTGACGAACTTCCTTTCAAACCCGACCGCACGAGACTGAGTAATCAGGGAAAGCTGACAAGCCGTAGTTTTGTCATATTGCTATATGCTAAAGAAGGCAGGACAACCTGATGAAGAGACAATCATCATCGATGAACACCTCAAGACGAATCACAATGAGACAGGAAATGTCATGAGAAAATACTACAGCTTAATCGACAAGGTGTACTCCCTGCCCAACCTATATGCTTCCTTCACTTCGGTAAAACGAAATAAAGGTGCATCAGGCATTGATGGGCAGAGTATAGAAAACTTTGACGAACAACTGGCAGTGAACATCAACCAACTTCACGACGAACTAATGGCAGGTACTTACGAGCCATCACCTGTAAGGCGGTTAGAGATACCCAAACCCAATGGCAAAATGAGACCGCTAGGCATTCCAACGGTAAGAGACAGGGTAGTGCAGCAGGCAATCCTGAATATCATACAACCGATATTTGAGCCTGACTTCCATCCGTCCAGTTATGGCTACAGACCGCATCGGTCTTGCCAACATGCCGTAGCGAAAGCTCAGCGTTTTCTTACAGCGTACAATTTGGGTTATGCTGTGAATATGGACTTATCCAAATGTTTTGACACCTTAGACCACGAACTGATATTGAGCAGTCTGAACAGGAAAATCAGTGATGGAACACTCCTGAGGTTAATCCGCAGTTTTCTCAAATCAGGAGTAATGGTCGATGGGGATTTCAAAGCAACTGAGATAGGCAGTCCACAAGGTGGGGTAATCTCACCCTTATTGATGAATATCTATCTGGATGAGTTTGACCAGAGGATGAAACAGCGGAACATCAGGATAGTACGTTATGCTGATGACATCCTGATATTTGCTCCGACCAGGAAAAAGGCAGAGCAATATCAAAGGATAGCGACAGCGATACTTGAAGAACTTCGCTTGCAAGTCAATCTGGAAAAGACTCATATCAGCAGTGTCGAAACAGGAATCAGCTATCTGGGATTTTTCATCAAAGGAAGCCGTGTCTGCATCGACAAGGAGCGTTTGAAACGTTTCAAGGATAAGATACGTAAGCTTACTCCCCGCAACAGTGGCATCCCAATATCCATGACGATAGGAAGCCTGAATCCTGTACTAAGGGGATGGGGTAACTATTTCAAAGTTGCGAGTTGTAAAAGCATCTTTGCGAGCCTGATGGAATGGATACGAAGGAGGCTTCGAATGAAGAAGATGCGTGAATGGAAGAGCTGGAAAGCATTCCATAAAGCAATGCGCAGACAAGGCTTCAAGGGAGAATGCCCAAAACTATCTATGACCAGATGGCGTAACGCTCAGAGCTTCCACTTATGCTTTGCCTTGCCGAACAAGTGGTTTGAAGAAATGAAGTTGTTTGATTTGACATCACTTCAGACAAGTGTTTTATTTAATTACTACGAGTAATTACAAGGATTATCAGGAGCCGTGTACGAGACCCGTACGCACGGTTCTGTGAGAGGGATGATGCTGGAATTAATTAGCCAGCATCACCCTACTCGATTAGCGCAGACAGTTCTTCTTTCCTCCTTTTATCTTCCATTCTCACCTTTTATCTTCCATTCCAACATTTTGTCCTTCTTCCTTCCCTCCTTCAATTCTTCTGTCCACTACAACCTACGCCCAACAACCTTCTGCCAAACCATTTCTCTTGACATAGTTTCCGTATAAAAGTTACATTCATTAGGAATTACAATTATGTTAAGAAAAGTGAGGTATCATGAAAACAGCATTTGTTCTTTTATTTCTATTCACATCCTTTTGTTTTGCGTTACCGCGTGGGACGACACAGAATCCTTATCCTGATGGAGGCATCATAGTTGGTCATGCTCCAGCAATAGAGTTACCTCAACACAACCAATCAATACTGATTTCGCATCCGCTGGATAGGGATAACTGGGAACCTGTGGATACACTTCATTTTGATACAATCCTTCCAGCAGGAAGTTATTTGGGGTTTCAATATCAGCAAAATAGTCATCATACAATGTTGTTCACGAATATTGGAGAACTAATACCGGAATCAAAAACGGCAATACAAAAATCTCCAGCATGGCTCAGGGTTGATTTGGAAAGTGTGCTGAATAAACTTTCAGTTGCAAAGCAACTGATATGGGCAAGTGTCATCAATGATGCTGTTGATCCGTATATTGATGAGATCGCTTTCAGTATTGCTCATTCTTCCATTCAATATTTATCGTCAACCTATGCAAATCCACAGCTCATGATAGAAAATGCCAACATGATTTACCAGGTAGATACTAATTTGCCATATGTGGATATCATGGATTACGGTACTTCCACAACGAATCCTGATTATTATTCAACAACACGTTACAGAAGGATGAATGCTGATAGTACGATCAGTTATATAGAAGTGCCCCGCGATATCTATTATTGGTATATTGTGCATCCTAAAATTACGGATGAAATACCTGCTTATATAGATCCGTCTATCGTTGAAAGCAATACATCACATGTGAATAATATCGCTGCCCCACCTACCGGCAAGTTCTGGCGTACTTTTTTGTATTCTGTACAGCAGGACACTCTTCCTGTTCTTAGTCAGGTATTAGCAAATTGCCAGACATTAAGAAACTGGAATGGAACTCCTGGAGATGCAATAACCGCTATCCAGGATTGGATCAATGCAACGATCAGTTTTACTTCTAATGCAGAACGACCTCATCAGCCTGTTCGTATTTTTCAAAAACATTTTGGAAGATGTGGAGAACATGCTGATTATACAGCAGCCGCTGCTCGGTTAGCTTTAATTCCTTGTACAAGTATTCAAGCCATTTCAGTTGATCATACCTGGAATGAGTTTTGGGATGAGAATTGGATTCATTGGGAGCCTGTAAATCATTCAATTAATGACCCTTTTGTCTATGAAAACGGATGGACTTGGAGTTTTGGATCAGTATTTGAGACAAGAAGCGATGGTTTCCTGACACCGATTACAGAGAGATATTCTGAAGGAATTGCCACGATTAATATCGTTGTCCTCGATAACCAACAACAACCAATCGACGGAGCCAGGGTATTGTTAATGGTGAATGCTGCCGGAACACTGAAATTCGATATGCAGGGAATTACTGGGAATGATGGGATTTGTACATTTCCGGTTGGAGAAAATCGTCATTTCGCTGCTCGAGTGGAAACATCCATTGGATCATTACCTGAAACTGGAGGAGAATATCTTGATCTAGTTGAAAGTACGTCTGATGGTAATGTGTATTCATATCAGTTTGATATCAGTAATAGCATGCCCGCAGCTAATATAAATCTGATTGAACCAGCTCCGATTGATGAGAATTACCGCCTGGTAACATCACTGAATGTCTCCAAACAGGTTTTATGCGGGGTTGTTATGTGGGATGATATCATGGATGTCTCAACCAGACCCTCTGTATATAAGACCCTAGACATACCTGGTGATGCGAATTTTATTCTGACAGACTCAGATAATATTATGTTCTATCAAGCAGTTTCAGTGGCAGATGCGTATAACTTTTCAGGTTCATTTTCCCAGGAAACAGGAATATATCATATTCCTTCGACAATCGATTGGTATGGCTGCGTCGATAATTTTAATCATCTCTCAAATGCACAATATATATCAGGCTCAATGAGATTAGAACAACTTGTTGTGAGTACAGATGATCATCTGGCTATTGATTCTGAATTTAGGGGCTTTCCCAATTATCCAAATCCTTTTAATCCCAATACAGAGATCAGGTTTCAGTTGCCAAAATCAAACCTGGTTGAGCTTTCCATCTATAATATCAAGGGACAGAAAGTCAAGACCCTACTGAATCAGTTTATGGAAGCTGGTCAGCAGAAAATCATCTGGAACGGCACAGATGATACAGGGTGTTCAGTCTGTTCAGGTATATACTTTTATCGTTTGGAAGCAGGTGATAAGTGCTATATACACAAGATGGTGCTGTTAAAATAGACAAATAGCTTTAGTGAATCATCTATGTAACATTGTTTCAACTATGAAACAGTGTTATAGTGTAACGTAACTTATTGATTTAGAATATGTTATGATCTATTCTGCAATCTACGTGTATCATCTATGTAACAGTGAAGGTATCAGGCTATCTGGAAGATGCTTCTCTAACTTATTGAAGTATAAACACATAACAGAAATAATAATTTGTGGCTCACCTCTTGCACTTATAGATACACAATAGAACAGGAGGTTAAAATGAAACTGAGATTTTTTGTGTTTCTTCTAATTGTAAGTCTGGCGGCACTTCTTAATGCAGCCTCCATCACAGGTAATATTGCAGATCAACAAGGTCTTCCGCTTGCTCAATGTAATGTCACTTTACATGGTATTGGTGATAATCCTATGGATCCTCCACATGTTGGACATCATAGTGACCAAATCAGTGTTACAGATGAACAAGGTATTTATACTTTTGAAAATGTCGAAATCGGTTCTTATACCATTCAAGCTGATAAGCGTGGCTATCTTGAGCAACCTTATATTGATCCCACTACTGGACATCTGAATGTGATTGAAATTGATGCAGATGAACAAGAAGTCGAAGGGATTAATATTGTTATGACCCGCGAAGGTGGACCTCTTGAACGCTTCGGTAGCGTTAGTGGTTTAGTAAAAGGTACAGATGATCTGCCGCTTAGCGGTATCATGGTTGGTGTTGCATTAGCATCACAACCTGATTCCCTGATTCCTTTCCATTATGCAGAATCGAATTGGGAAGGATTTTATAGCATCATGGGTTTGGAAACAAATCAAAGTTATGTTGCAAAAGCAATCAACAACTTCACCATGACTGCAATTTCTAATGATGTTCCTTTCACGACTACCACCTCATTACCCTATGTGAGAAATTTGGATATTACTCTTCCTTATCAAGGTTATTCCATATCCGGTACTGCTTACAATAGAGAAGGGCTTCCGATTCCACATGCCTTTGTTGTACTGTACAATATTGTTCCCAATACCACAAATAGCATTTATCTTTGGATTGGTACATTTGCTGATATGGATGGACACTACACATTACAGCATATTGTTCCGGGTTCCTATAATATGGCATTGGTCAATCACTTCTGGATGCCTGTATTTTATCCTTCAACAACCGATTATGATGCCGCAGGTGTCGTGACTGTTGTTGATGCCAATGTTGAAGGCATCGATATTACCATTCCAATACCTCAAACTTATACCCTGAGCGGGTTTGTTACTGATGCAACTACAGGTTTAGCTTTATCCGGTATCAAAGTACGCATCGATCGTCCTGGGATGGGACATCATGGTGATCCAACAACCGGACCAGCAGATTCTACAAGCTGTCCTGATTTTATCACCAATGCAACGACTGATGAGACTGGATATTGGTCTTTTGTCGTTCCACAAGGTGATTATGTCTTAGTGGCTGTTGATCCGACCCATGTTTATCGTGCCCAATTCTATGGTGGAGCTTCAAATCCATTCGAAGCAACTCATCTTATCGTTGATAGCGATCTGGATAGTCTTAACTTTGCGATGTCAATTAATGTACCTACTGTAACTAACAGTATCAGTGGATTGATCACTGAAAACGGTGCAATACCTTCATACCCGGTTATGGTAGTAGCTGTATCCAGTGATGAAGATTGGGAAGATGCCACAATGACAGATCAGAACGGTGCATATACTTTACGTCATGTTCGTCCTGGTGATTATTACGTTGTCGCATGTGCTCCTTCTGCACCTCCAACATACTATCAAAATTCAATTACTTGGGAAGATGCTCAACTTGTCACAGTTAATGGAAGCGTCTTAGGCATAGATATCCAGTTGAATTATACCCCACTCAGCGGACCGGGTACATTAGAAGGTACTGTAGTCTCAGCGGGTGGTACTCCCCTTGCAAATGTAACGGTTGCTCTTCAGGATAATCAGGATAATGTAATTACTTTCGCCACAACTGATGCAAACGGACAATACTCGATTCCGCAACTTGCTGATCAGAACTATAAAGCGATTGTGACTATTCTGAATGTTCCTACATATGAAGAGCAAGTCTTGGTAACTGGAAATGTGAATCGTGATTTTGTTTTAAACGCACCTACTGGAACTGATGATCAATACCAGACTTTACCGACTACATCTGTATCTCTTAGAAACTACCCGAATCCCTTTAATCCTGTCACAACGATTGCTTTTAACGTCCCTAAAGCATCCAATGTGACCGCAGAAATCTACAATCTGAAAGGACAGAAAGTTAAGACCTTGGTCCATGGTTTCCTTTCAACCGGTCTGCAGCAATTGAGTTGGAATGGTACTAATGATATGGGTAAGACTGTATCCAGTGGTATCTACTTCTGCAAAGTAAAGGGAAACAATTTCCACAGCACCCATAAAATGGTCATGCTGAAATAATTCATCTGTACATCTGAAAGGGAAAAGCTTAGGCTTTTCCCTTTTTTAATTGACATATCTGTTACTGAAATGTTACAGGTGTAACAAATGAATATATGGGGTGCTATATGCCTTCCGAACAAATTATGTTCTCTCAACTGGAAGTAGTTGAAACATTAGGCGAAAGTATCTTTTCCCGAACCTTCCTTGTACAGGACTCCCGAGGAAAGAGATTTGTCAGGAAAGAGTATAAAAGCGGATTACTTAGTGAAGCCAGAAGAGAATATATGTTTCTTCAAACAATCCGTGGTGATGGTATAGTTTCTCCGATCACGTATGGGGAAGATGGACATCCGTGGCTTCTCATGGAGTATATTGAGGGAAGTCCTTTAAATCCAAATGTTTTTAAAAGCAGTAAAATAACCTATCGTTTTTTAGCTCAGCTTGCCTCGATCATAGCAAAAATCCATGCCTGCGGTATTGTTTTAAATGATTTGAAACCAACTAATTTATTAATCCATGAAAATAAGCCTGTACTGCTTGATCTCGGACTGGCAACGGTCAATCTCTACCAGGATGCAAATTTTCGAGGTACAACAGCCTATGCTGCTCCAGAGAAGATATTAAGACAGACAAATCACCAGGCGGGGGATATCTTTTCCATGGGTATGCTGATTTACTTTGTAGAACATGGGAAAACACTTGTCGATGAGGTTGGCATCAATTCATACCAGAATTTCCTTAGTTCTGAGGAAACATGGCAGGAATTTATTAACGGTCATATTGAAGATGATTTCTTATTGAGTATGCTGGATTACCAACCCAAGGATCGTCCGGCTGCTTATCAAATAGCAAAGCATTTTGCTGAATTGGGTACGATAACCTGCACAGATCTGAATATATATGAAATTCAATCGGTCATTTTCAAGTCTCAGCAGGTAGCTGTAGAACGATTATGGAATAAAAAGCAGTTAAAATGCCAGTTTGCAGATGAACCATTCCATTTGGAGCAATTACTCTCACTATGGTCTGAATCCAATGGGAAAAGACTGCTGGTACTTGATGAACGTTCATTTATTTCTCAGCCGGATTTATTCTTCCAATCTTTTCCTATTGGTTACAGAGATAAAAGCGTATTCCGCGATCTCTTCATGGATTGGATCAGCGAACAACCAGTTTCTCTGCTATTGAAGCGCAATAAAACCAGGGGACTTAGCAGTTTCTTTGATGAATTAGCAGAATTTCATTCCGCCATGGTTCTATGGGATGACTTAGAAAGTGACTTGAAGCCTGTTGGCACAACGGAGATTCGTTCAATTATTGATAACTTATGTATTCCAGATACACAAAAGCAGCAGATGATCAAGCAACTGAAATCAAGCAGAGCATTTCACTTACGCCTGGCGTTAACAGAATTTTTACGTAAGAAAAGCGATCATAACTCTCAAAACGATTTGGTTGATTTTCTAGCCTGGCTTGAATCTCCTATACCAGTCTCTTTAGCTGAACATGCTTGGGAGAATTGGTATCAATTAATCCAGGATGGTATCATCAAACATCAGTTAAGACTTGAAGGAGAGCAAATCAGTGTTGAAAAATCACGTAAATCGATTCATCTACCTCAAGAGGATTTGTTGCAGAAAATTGATTTAGCTGCTCTCCATAATGGACAGTTTTACGTTTCCGGTTTGATTCATTTTGCCTTGGGAGATGTGGGAAAAGCTCTTTCTTCATGGGTGATATATGTGGACGATTTAAGCCATAAGCAGTACTATTTTTCTGCCTATGAATTTCTGCGTCAGTTGCATTCGATGATACCTAATGCGGACTATCCCTTTGAATTACGCAAGAAAGAAGCTTTCATAGCTCGAATTGTTGGTCGTTTTGAAGAAGCGATGGACTTATATACACAATTAAGAAAGGAAACTAAGGGATTAACAGAAGCTGTTCTGGCAGTAGATCAGGCAATCGTACTTCAATCGTTGAATCGCCATGATGAGGCAATCGAAATTTACCAGGAAGCTATAGAGCTTTTCCGGATAAACCAGGATTGGAAAGCAACCTTACGAGCCATGAATAACCTGGGAGCTGTCTATTTTGGACTCCAGCGTTACTTTGATGCAGAGCGTCTTTTCAATGAGGTCTTACTGCAGGCGCGAGCCATCAATAATCTGCAATTTGAAACGATATCATTTCTGAATCTTGCTGACATATATTTAAAAAGAGGAGATTGGAATAAGGCTCTCTTCTTTACGGAAAAGGCAATTGCCATAACAATCAGGAATCAGAAGTGGAATCTCCAGGTTAATGGAACAATACTAATGTGCAGAGCGCTATTTGCGCAGGGTGAATCAGGAAAAGCAATTCAGTGTCTGACAGATATTTTGGATGATAGCAGATGTAAGGAGAATCCAATACTTACTTCAGAAATTAATGCCTGGCTGCTTCATTTTTCTGAGCTGAACACGAATGATATTGTGGATTCTTTGTATAAGGAATTACTCGAACATCATGAACCAGAGCAAGAAATACTGATTCGTGAGCTTTTCTTTTCAGCGTATGGTCGCAAACATTATTGGCAAGCTGTTCTATTGGCAAAAAAACTGGACAAGGTTACGATGTTGAAGTTTTTTTTAGATAATGACGTAGAGTCCATTGAAAAGCGTTTGCAGGAACTGAAGCAGCAACAGGAAATAGATTCCTATCTATATTATGCTCTTCATCTAATGAGAACGGGCATGATTTGCGAAAAAGATACTCTCTACGATGAAATCTGGGAATCAGCAGAGCTTTTTGCCTATGAACCTTTACGGAAGTTCAATAAACATTTTACGGGAGTTTATGATCACAGTTCAGATGTCTTGGAATATCTATGGATGGATATATCCACAGGTTTTGATTTTTCATCGGCTATCAGTAAAGCGCTAGAATTAATCACTCGTATGACTCGTATGGAAAGAACCATCTACCTGGAGTATCAGAATGGCACACTGAAAAGTATTGCTGCAATGAATCATGAAATGAAGCCAATAGAGTTGGATTCGATTATCCTGAGCCAAACTATTTTACAGAATTCGATAAAAAACCGAGGAGTGAAGTTTTTCTCCCATCTTAATGAAACAGTATCTATCGATGTGCATTCCAGCATTTTAGGCTTAGGGCTTCGTTATGCTATTAGTTGCCCAATATATGCTAAGGATCAAATCTTGGGGATATTCTATTCTGATTCCCGTGAGGAGATGATTCAAACGGAAGAAGAGAAGCAGGTTATCCGCATTATGATGCTGCAAGTTCAGAATGCCCTGGAACGTCTTGTTTTCTATCAATACTTACAGGAACATGGGGAAGTGACTAACTTGGATAATGATGTATTACAATCGCATCAAATGGTTGGAAGCAGCAAAGTCATACAGGAAGTGCTTCAGAAAATCAATATGGTTGCCAGGTATAATGTTAATGTGCTTATCACAGGACCGACGGGCAGCGGTAAAGAACTTGTGGCTCGTGCTATCCATGAGCAATTTGCTGAACAGAATCCCTTTGGTGTTAAAACTCCTTTTATTGCTGTGAACTGTGCTGCAATCCCTGAGCAGTTATTAGAATCTGAACTCTTTGGATATAAGAAAGGCGCCTTTACCGGCGCTTCTTCAGATAAAAAAGGAAAAATAGAATCTGCTGATAAAGGTACTTTATTCCTGGATGAGATCGGGGAAATGCCCATGCTTCTTCAAGCAAAATTATTGAGAGTAATCCAGAATATGGTTGTGACTCCGCTAGGCAGCAGCCAGGATGTACCTGTTAGCGTGAGAATCATCACAGCAACAAACCGTATGTTGGATGACCAGGTAGCCAATGGTCATTTTCGTGCTGATTTATACTATCGTTTGAAAGTTGTGACTATCGATGTACCCGGATTGTCTGAGAGAAAAGAAGATATTCCATTACTGATACATTCGTTCATGCAGAAATTCAACCAGAAATTTGGTAAGTCTGTGACTGGAATCCATCCTAAGGCAATCCAATATCTACAACAGAAGGAATGGAAAGGCAATGTACGTGAACTCGAAAATACCATGGAGAGAGCTGTTCTTTTGTGTCAGAGAGAATATCTGAGTATAGAGAATTTCCAGGAAACATCTGAAGCAGAGACACCAGCTCTATTTACTCAAGTTCCACTTGTCTGGGCAGAATATCAGCAATATCGAGCTAGAGTGATTGATGAACTTGATCATCGATATGTTAAGCATCTACTGGAAAAAACAGATGATAATGTCATGGCAGCCAGTAAACTGGGACAACTGGAAAGAGTGCAGATCTATCGTCTGCTTAAGAAGACATGAGGCTAGAGGCTAGAGACTGGAATTAGGTGTCAGGTATTTGTAGCTATCATTGAAACTTGGAATATACTTTCGAATAAAAAAATAGAGAGGGGTCATTATGCAATCATCAACGATTAGGTTACGATACCTGGATTTGATTAAAGGACTTTCTGAAGCAGTTGATCTGATTAATCCTGCTGTTTCAAATCATCACAGGCAAGTTTCTCTAATCACCTGGATGTTTTGTAAAGTGTTGGATTATAATCCCAAACGTACTCGAGACTTGGTCATCGCGGCTGCTCTTCATGATATTGGTGGTCTATCACTTCAAGAAAGGTTGGATGCTCTGCAATTCGAAATAAAACATCCTCATCAGCATTCAGAAAACGGGTATCTGCTGCTGAAGGATTTTCCTGCATTAAAACTATCTGCTCGTCTCATTCGCTTTCATCACGTATCCTGGGATAATGGTAAGGGAAGAAAATTCATGGGGCACATGGTTCCATACGATAGTCAAGTACTGCATCTAGCTGACCGTGTAGCTGTTCTCATCAGTAAAAATCAGGAAATACTTGGTCAGGTGAAGAGAATAACCGATGTGATTGCCAGTAATTCAAGTAAGTTATTTGATCCAAAACTTGTTAGTATGTTCCAGGAGATTGCACAAAAAGAGTATTTCTGGCTGGAACTTGATTCAACAAGTTCTGAGCTGCTATTAGGGGAAAGACTCAAATTGCGCCAAACATATTTAAAAACGAGGGATGTATCTCTGATTTCCAGGCTTTTCTCCCATATCATTGATTTCCGAAGTCATTTTACTGCTACGCATTCCAGTGGTGTTGCTGCAGTAGCTCATTTTTTGGCAATATCAGCAGGTTTAACGGAAGCGGAAGCAGAATTGATTCGGATTGCTGGATACTTACATGATCTAGGCAAATTAGCAGTACCGGCAGAAATCTTGGAGAAACCTGGGAAACTCACGGAAGAAGAATTCAATATTATCAGAAAACACACTTACTATACACACTATTTGCTACTCAAAATTGGCTTACCACTTGAAACCATCCATTGGGCTGCCTATCATCACGAAAATCTATCAGGTCATGGCTATCCCTTTCATGTCGATGATCCTAAAATCAGCTTTCCAGCTCGTATTATGGCTGTAGCAGATGTCTTTACTGCTTTGACTGAAGATAGGCCTTATCGGCTGGGAATGAATCGGGAAGAGACTATTTCAGTATTGAATAACTTCGTGGAATCAAGGAAATTGGATTCTGATATTGTTGCTCTACTTATTTCATCCTTCAAGGAAATCAATCAATGCCGACGGCTTGCCCAAGCAGATGCTGTTGTGTCTTATCTAGCTTTTAAAGAACAGATGCTCTAAAAGGAATGTTTTTTAAATTCAATCTCAACCACTTATCAATCTGATTTTTCGATTTTATTACTTTGAGATAACCATTGTTACACGATAGAATTGCTGTCTTATACTTGGTATGGCTGTAGTCCAAGTTACTCGACCAGAGACTGTCTGGAATGTGCCATCAGAAGTAACATTTGTTAATACCGGGGTTATTGGGTCGGTAAAAGAATACACTTGATATGAACCTGTTCCGTAATCATCCCAGGATATTTGTATTTGACTAGTTGTTTTATTTATAACAATATCTGTGGGGACATAGGTGTCGCTGATTCCCATATAGTTCTGAGCTGTAGCAGCAGCATTTACATTTGTATAAGTGAGGTTGGACGGGAAAAAACTGTAACCTGTAAAGGAGGGAATCATTGATCCTGACCACCAATAGGGAACAGAGACACTATATATTCCACTTGAGTTAGTAATTGCTGAATATCCATTACCATCGCTCACAGTGACTCCGAGCATAGGCAATGAATCCCCATCGACAATTGTACCAGATATAGCATATTGTGGGGCTGCAGCCAGTTGAAGAATACCGACTCCATAATGTGCCTTACCACTATAGGAACCTCCCCAAGTCATTGTATGAGTGGAATAGTTCCAAGTATCATGAACGTAAATTGTAGTGCTTGTACTTTCATAACCGATACCCAACATAGTGTGTCCCTGTAACTGGATTAACACTGGAATCCCGGCATCGATAGAAGCTTTATAAGAATCATACGTGTATCCTAATGTATTGCCGTTCCAACCGTATATATATTGATTGTAATTCGTACTAACAGTATAATCCCGTGATTCAAAAAATAATCTTAATCCATGATTTCCATCTCTTTTACGTGTTTCGTGGTCTTCGGAATTGGTATAATTGTATATTGCAGAGCCATTTGCAAAGTAGAAAAAGGTGGTCGATCCATCTGAATTATTCCACCAGTCCTGGTTAGTTCCCATATAATCAGCAGTACACTCGGAATAATTTGCGGTTGGATCTCCTGTACCAAAAGGGTCGTCATCATGATTATTATAACCGGTCCAGAACCGATTCACGTGTCCTTGGGTTAATAAATTGTCGTACCCGGTATGGGTAGCGCTCAGAGGACATTCACCTGAACCCCAGGTACTGTTGTTTAAAGGGACAACTCCGCTATTTGTTGAACCAATGTAGACATGACCATAGTCGTGGCGATCGTAATATCCAGCCATCATTGCTGCTGATGTAGCTGCACATCCATAGCTCCAATCGAATGCAGGAACATCACTAAGCATGACAGAAGAACGTGTAGGAATGGCAATAGGACCGGGTATCCTCTGTTCAACTGGAATACCTGGAACAGTGACTTCATCAATCAACTGTCCGGATGGATCGCGGAACGTACGTACAAGTGTTTGATCAGCAGAGAGCATTATGAAAAACAAGCTACAAAAAACAGTCATCATCCATCTTGACATCATATCCTCCCTCACAGAGTTTTTAGATTTCACAATTTAATTTAATTTAATATGCGAAGATAAATTAGCAACAGTTTTTTTTTATTTGAACAAAAAGACTCATGTTTATGAACTAAGAATGAATTCTTCTTGTTTTTGTAAAAGCAAAGCACGTAACGTATATAAAAATAACGGGCTACCTATTATAAGTAGCCCGTCTATCAATTAGCTTTTCAATTCAAGAATTAGAATTCTAGCCTCTTGTCTCTAGTCTCTTCTGCTATTTCACTATCATCATTTTCTTTGTGATATTCATGCTTTCAGTACTGAGCTTGTAGAAATAGATACCACTGCCACAGGCTGTTCCATTTTCATCGAGACCGTTCCAGGAAATCTGGTGTGAACCTGCTTCCTTACTATAGGTCTTTACGATTTGACCACGAACATTATAGATGGTCAGAGTTGCCGTTTCTCCATTCTTCACATCCAATCCAATAGTGGTTGAATGGTTGGAATTAAATGGATTTGGATAAGCATTTTTCAGCATGGTAGTAGTCGGAATCACTGGTGCTGTATTGGTGGTATTAACCATCACATAGTTGCTGAAGTTGCTTGTACCATCAAAGTTCACCATTTCCAGCCAGTAGTAATATGCATTTTGTGCTTCAATTTCATGATCTACAAAGCTATAGTTATGGGTAGTCGTTGTATTCGTTCCAGTAATCATACCCACGTTAACCTGTACGGCATTTGCAAGAATACCATCATTGGAACGCAGAACATTGAAGCCTTGGTTATTTGTTTCTGATTCAGTCGTCCATTGCAGATTCACGAACATTTGCGCTGAAACCAGGGCTGTGAAAGATGATAATTCTACAGGAAGGTCTCCACCGTTTTCGAAACCAATTGTAAAAGGAGCCTTTGAAAGAGAAGCGATGGCAACCGTTACACTCCTTAGAGCTGAAGAGATGGTTGTTAGTCTTGTAGTTCCCTGGAAAACAACAGGGGCATTTCCTGTCCAATTGAAATCGCCGTCATCCAGAGCTGTCCAGGTAAATGTGGCATGCAGCTCTGAAGTGATTCCACCTGAAACAAGCCATTGCCTGTTGATTTTTGCAGGCAATAAAGGATCCGTCGCTTCTGCAGCGCTTAAACTTGTTACGATACCTGCTCCGGTGAAGGTCAGGTTTGGAGCACCGCTGAAAGTCAAGGAATTACCATTGAGGTTCAAAATACCGCTGGTGATAGTTAATACCCCGACAGTTACATCATTTGGAAGCATGACAACACCTGAATTATCTAATGTCAGGGTATTGATGATTGCAGGTAATTCGATGGTTCCTGTTGAACCGACATTGACATTACCGTTTACATTACCTATGATCGAACCACCAGAATGGTTCACGTTGCCATTGATAGTCAATGTATTTCCATCACCAATCGTATAATTACCGACCAGGTTCAGAACACCATTGATCGTGGCTGTAGTAGAAATTGGCACTCCTAAAGTAATAGCATCAATTTTCATGTTATCTAAATGGCAATTATTACCATAAGCGCCGGTAAATAGAAAGGCAATATAAAGAGTTGCCTGGTTTTCAGCACCGGCAGGTAAATAGAAACTATTTATCACCCAGCCATTTGTAGCACGATATCTGTAATATTTATTCGTACTATTCCATGCTGTTCCATTTGTTGACCATTGGACTACAACATTGTCGTCATTATTATAACCACTATCCATATACCAATCGAAAGTAATAGCGATATTTATCTTTCCGGTAGTAACAAGGGGAGAGGAAACCATCTTTAATCGTATCTGATCTCCAGCTTCACAAGTATATGAATTGAATTGAACACAATTTGTTCCTTCTGAAGGAGTAACAGTAGGATTTGTACTCGTTGCGGCAGTAACATAGGTGATGGTGGGAGCATTTCCTGCAGGATTGGTCACAATTTCAGTTGCCCAATCAGCCGGTGCTGCATTAAAACCTTGTGTATATATGGTTGAAACTGAACCTGTTGGCGTTCCGCTTTGAGTTACTCCACCTGCATTTGTAGTCAAATTATTAAGAACAGTGCTATTTAATGGTAACTCATATCCTGTATTCATAGCATGAGCTGCTGTATAGATTAAATTCACAGTTCCTGCAAATATCGGAGCAGCGTTTAAACCGCCTGCATCACGAGATATTGTTGCCCCGGTAGCCATTGTCAAGTAAGAACTATTTACTAGTCTTCCGTTTGTAAGCGTTAATGTGCCATATATTGTAACGGCTCCGCCAAGAGCAACGTTTCCGGCATTATTTATCGTAAGATTATTCAATCCACCCGTTATGGCATTCAGAGTGGTTGATCCGTTCATAATCAGATTGGATGATGCTCCACCATTAAATGAGCCTGCAGCATTATAGGTTATAACACCATTCAACGTCAAAGTATGGGTGCCAATCCTCAAGGCTGCTACCCCAGTTCCACCAGAAAAACGCAATTCACTCGTTACGGTCAGATCAGAACTTAGCGTTACATCAGCTGCATCGAAGAGGTAAAATATCATAGCAGTATTGGAGCTGGGGACTTCATAGCCAGTGCTGTAAGCAACGGAACCATTATCATAGAGCAATCTTAATCCGCCACTGCCAACATTGAAATTTGGAGCCACAGCAAAGCTTCCGGCAGGAGTTGTAGCTGAAGATACACCTCTTTGCACAATAGCAGAAGTAGTTCCACCGTCTCCTAAAGTGATCATGCCTGAATTTGAAACGACTCCGGCAAATAAGTTCGCCCTGGATACAACAAAACCATTGGAACCTGCTATGGTCAATCCTAATGCGCTGGTATTTGAAACATCAAAACTTGTCATTGGTGAAGAAATGGTTCCATTATTGGTAAAAGTCTGCGCATAGGGAGAGTTAAAAATAAATCTAGTATACGAACCTATAGCAGATATGGTTCCTGCATTGGTTAGATTTCCAACCAGAACTAACCAGGTACTTGTAGTACTAGTGCCTGCAGTCAGAACAAAATTAGAACTATTTGTTAAAGTACCATTTACTGTCATAGTCTTTGATGCTGCAAGCGTTTTGGTACCTGCTCCTGAGAGATTCAGGATACCGTATGTGCCTGGAGCAATGGTCTGGGCAAGGGCGCCTGTATAGTTGACAGTGCTGGTTGTTGCTAATGTCATTGTTGGTGTACTGGAAAAAGTACCGCCAAAATTCATTGATCCAGTACCTGAAATGGCAAAAATACAACCCGTGGTTCCTGAAGTTACGTTTCCTCCAATGCTGAATGAACCTGTCGTTACGTTGATATTGTCCGTACGTGTTCCCGCTGCTATTAAGGTTCCAGACATGGTCAAAGTGGTGCCAATTGTACATGTACCTGCATTTACGTTAATAGTGCAGAAGAAGCCTGTATCTGGTCTTGGCATGGATACTGTTGTTGTAACTGCGAGAGAGTTGGTTCCACTGATTGTAATGGCTGAGCTTGCAGTCACTGCTGCAAAAGTAATGGAATAACAGGCAGCCGGGATGTCCACAGTAACTGTGATTCCTGCATTGATCGTCACAGCCTCTGAGGAAGTAGGGACGGGAGCGCCTCCCCAAGTTGCGGTATCACTCCAGTTACCGGAGACAGAAGCTACCGTGGAATTTGTAGCCCGTGTTCCATCCTGTTGAAGTGGCTGTTGGATGCTTTCATTGAAATCTGGGAAAGCCTGTGCATCTTCATTGTTGTTTTGATTAGATAGATCCGGAAGCCGATCAGCCTGGATAGTTTGATGTCCTGTGTTGGCAGTTTCTTTAGTGCCTGTTAGGCAATACAGAAACGCCAAACTGCTCAGGAGAAGTACAAAAAAGACAAGTTTTTTCATGAGGTACTCCTTTTTATTTAGTATTGTTTCTTTTAATTTCTTTCATATATAAATACAATGACAGTTTTATTCCAAAAGTACCATATTTTGAAAAATTCGTAATTGCTTTAAAATAAGACAGTTACACGTATCTCGAAAATCTGGTTTTGCGAGTTATTTCAAAAATGCCTGAAATTATATGAAAGTGAAATTTCATTTGAAATTTATTGTTCCTAACTGTAGTGATTTCTTTAGGAATCGTGATGACATGGTTTACCTTGCTTGAATAAGTTTATTTCAACAAAAATGAGTTGGATAAATAGTGGCTAAGTAGTATTAATACACATAATTTGCCCATAGATGCTACACAATTGCATCCAACTTGAAACCTATATCAAACTTGTCCCATACCTGTTTCGCGAAACAGGAATGAAACAGGAATGAAACAGGTACGAAACAGGTATGAAATTGGTATAAATTGGGACATAAGATACCGATCTTATAGACATTTTGTATATATGATTGGGAAAAATTATGAATACTAAACAAACGAATTGACAAGTGACAGGTTGTCTCTTATATGAATATGTCGAACAATATTGGAAGGAGATTAGATATGTCGAATGTTTACTTTCGAAAGATAGATAAAAGTACTTCGGTTCAAGAGGTACAAGCCATAACACAATCATTGCTGGAAGAAATTGTCGAAAAGGAAAAGATCAAACTTGAGAAAGAGATTCCCCTAAAAGTCCATTTTGGAGAGATGGGTAACACTTCCTACATAAAGTCCGAGAATTATGAAGGAATCATCAAATATCTCCAGGATCATGATATTGAGACATGCTTTATGGAAACCAGCGTTATGTATGGCGGGCAAAGGCATAATCGGGAATTGCATATAAAAACAGCTAAAGAACATGGTTTTACACAATTACCAATTGTCATTGCGGATGGAGAGAGGGGAGAAGGCTTTACAGAAGTTGAAATTGACCAAAAACACTTCAAGACATGTAAAATTGGCAGAGCATTCCTTGATTATGACCAGTTGATTGTCGTGTCTCATTTTAAGGGTCACATGCTTGCCGGTTTTGGCGGAGCAATCAAGCAGCTTGCCATGGGGCACGCTTCCAAAGGCGGTAAGATGGCGATGCATATGGGAATCAAACCTCATATTGTGAACAGAAAATGTAAAAAATGCAACTTCTGTAAAACCCGCTGTAATGAACATGCTATCACCATTGGCAGGAAGTCTTATATCAATCATGAGAAATGTGTGGGATGCGGAGCTTGTGTTTCAATTTGTCCGCACAAAGCGGTTTCGATTTTCTCCCTAACGAGTGTGATGCACTTTTTGGGAATTGGGAACAATTTCCAGGAAAAGCTGATTGAATATGCATATGCTGCTCAAAAAGGGAAACGCAATCTCTATATCAATTTTGCCATGAATATCACTGCCGGATGCGATTGTGAGCCGAGAAAGATGAAAAACCTGGTCGATGACTTTGGTATATTCATTTCCACAGACCCCGTTGCTATCGATAAAGTATGCCTCGATTTGCTCAAGGAAAATGGAAAGAAATTTAGAGGTGCCAAGCAATTGGATTATGCAGAGCATATTGGGTTTGGTACAACGAAATACAAGCTGATTGAAATCCTTGGGAAATAGCATGGATAATAATATCTGAATAAATAGAAAAAGGTGTCGCCCCGCTGGGGCTTTTAGGTGACTTTGATGTTGTCTGCACCGGGCTTACGCCCGGTGTTATGGTCGGAAAGCCCGTACCGGGCTGAAAAGGTAGTGATGATAACGAAAGTATCAGATAGTGGCGATAACGATAGTATCAGGTAGAGATTCGAGAGTAATCTTCTGCTTCTTCACCCCATCGGGATTTTCTTGCTAATAGGGGTAGGGGAGTAATCCATTACTGGCTCCCCTCCCTCCGAACCGTACGTGCGGTTCTCCCGCATACGGCTCTCCAGAAAACGAGTTCTCATTTAAGAGATTGACATAATTCCTGATGGGCTTTGGTTAATGAGAAAAACCCAGCATTATCAAAGATGTAATTTGGATACCTGATATTGTCTTTTCCTGTGGCAATACCATAGCGCTTTTTCCTCTTTCTGAGGATACTGCGTAGCCTGTGTCTTACCCAGCCATCCAAGTTAGGAAAGACTGTTTTGTAACAGTGTTTGTAATACTCGAACCAACCTCTTTGAATCGGCTTGATTTTAGCTATTATGGTTTGTAAGCTGTGGGCATTACTGCGTCCGGTACATTTACGGATGCTGTCTTTGAACTTGTTGATACTCTTCTGTCTGGGGTATCTTTTACCCTTGAAGAAGTGGTATCCTAAAAATTCCACCGCTTCCGTTTCTGCGTCCAGTATTTTAGTCTTTTCAGGATGCAAAACCAGACCTGCTTTTTCAACCCATTCGCCTATTGTACATAAAGCCATTTCTGCTTCCTCTCGACTTTGACACATGACTACAAAATCATCCGCATAGCGTATCATTCTATAGCCTTTGCCTGCCATAAGCCAGTCCAGAGGATTCAGATAAATGTTTGCCAGTAATGGACTGATAACTGCTCCCTGAGGTGTTCCCGTTTCCGGTGTCCAGGTTGACGTTGTATCCATTACTTTTTGATTCAAATAGTCATTGATAAGATTCAGAACTTTCCCGTCTGCTATCTTTTCTCCTACACGCTTCATCAGCTTGTCCTGCGGTATACTGTCAAAGTATCCTTTCAGGTCTGCATCCACAACAAAGACGTATCCCTGCTTGAGAAGTCCATCGACTTGTCTTAAAGCATCTTTGCAGTCGCGTTTGGGACGAAAGCCATAACTGTGTTCGGCAAATCCCTGTTCAAATATCGGTTCGATTACATTGCGCAGTGCTGTTTGTACTACTCTGTCCGTGACGGTCGGTATGCCCAAAGGTCTCTTTTCCTTACTGCCCGGTTTATCTATCCAGACACGTTTGATTCCATTGGGTTGATACGCTTCCTTTTGCAACAGTTCGGAGGTTCGTACTAATCTTGCCAGCGCATGTCTTTTGTAGTGCTGGATGCTGACATTGTCGATACCGGCACTACCTCTGTTGGATGCCACGTGTTTCCAAGCTGATGCAAGGTTTGCCATGGCATATACCTTGTCTATCAGACTGAACCATTTTCCACCTTTGACGCCCATTTCGAGCGCTGCCAACATTTTGTCAGACCATACTGACGGTTCCACCCAACTCCATTGCGGAGGGATTTCTCGTTCTTGTTTAGCCGTTTTCGGCAATAATGAACGTTGATCTTCCATCAATACTCCTTTCAAAATTCATTTTCCTGTGCCCCTTCGCTACTTTCAGGTTATAGTGTCCTGAATATCATCGCTACTATGAACACTCTGACTCCTGCTGATGTCTCTTCCCATCAGCAGGTCTCATAGCTTGAGATAGAAACCTTCACAACATTCCGTCTCCAGTCACTTGATACAATCAGTACATGGCTTTTGCACGTCATCTCAGCCTGTCTGCCATCTTCCGGGGGAAACTCCGGTTCACCCGAAGTGCATCATTCCAGAAGATTTTGGTCTTCGCTTAAGGCTAGCAAGCTCGACATTGTATCCTGCCGAATCGAGTTCGTTATCCTACGGACTGCTGTTTCGTCATTTGTTACTCCCCACCCCATCTCACGATGAAGCAGTTACATAGACTACCAGGCATGACGTAGCCTGAAATGGGACTTGCACCCATCCGATTTCTATCTATCACTATCGTACTAACACCCGGGCGTAAGCCCGGCGGGAGAGACACAAGAATAACGTGACACAATCTTCTTCTGCTGCTTCTTCTTCTTCCTTCTCCATCCCATCGGGATGTTCTTTCTATAACGCTCGGGCGTAAGCCCGGCGGGAGAGATACAAGAATAACGTGACACAATCTTCTTCTGCTTCTTCGGAGATGTCCCGAAACTAGCATGATTTTATTTTCTTCTGTTGTAAAATATGTGATTGTTTTTACAGGCAAACTAAATTACTCAATAGTTTCCGAAAAGCGATGCAAAGACAAGGAAAAACGGAGTAATATTTACCTAATTCATGTTTGAATTCTGGTAGGAAGAGTCTTCATCAGGCTTTTCCTTCAGTATTTTGTAAGTGCAGAAACATTTTCCCTATATTATGTCCTAAAAAGAGGAGGGATAACTGTTCCTTGCATTTTCTCAATGAACGGACAGTAAATCTCTCAAACTTCCTGTTCCACTTCATGAAAGCAAATACAGCCTCCGGTTCGATGCCTCTTTGCTTTCTCAGCTTGTCGCCTTTTTCAGAAAGCAGATTATTGACTGTCTGACGTTTTAGTGGAGCTATATGAGGATCGTAGGTCAGTGATTTATGAGTTTTATCCTTGTAGGGAATACACTTTTTATTGTGAGGACATTCTCTGCAGTCATTACATATATAGGTTTTCACGATTCGTTTCGGACCGTTCTTCTCTGTCTCTTCTTCCTTGATTTTGACCAGTCTCCGATTAAATTGACAGACCCACTCATCATGCTCCTCATCATAGCTGAAGCCTGTCAGAAGAGAGTCCCGATAATCTCTCTTATAATCCTGGGTCTTGAGATAGCTTGTTATCTCTTTTTCAGCAGCATAATTCAAATTCAGCGCAGTGCCATAGGCAGCATCTCCAACAACGTCGGTAGGATATTGTCCCAATTCATCATGCATTTGCTCCATGAGATTGGGAAATTCAACGGTTTCTTTAGGGATATTGAATAAGTGAATGCCTGTGACAAATTGCTCTGAAGTTCCGATACTGGCAACATAACCCGGTGCCAGCTGTCCATTTTTCAATCGCATAAATGTGGCATCATTATCAGTCTTGGATGTGCTGCTGCGTCCTTCTCCAATTATCTCAAGCTGTTGCTCATATTTCTCCAGCTTAGTTATATCATTGCTCTTTGATTTGGAGATTTCGCGCAAAAGAGATTTGATTTTCTTGATAGCCCGAGTATCTGACGGATGATTTTTCTGTAGTCGGGACATTGCTTCTTTCAGCTTGTTTTCTGCTGAGACCAGTCTATCTCTGATCTGTTCAGATGCGACTGTAGCAGTTTTCTCTGATTCAACCGCATGCAATTGCTCACCAAGCTCAAGAAGATCAGCGGTTCCATATTGCTGTTGCTCTTCCTGATTATATTCCTCGATCTTTTTAAACAATCCCTCAACTCGTGTCTTGACCAGTTCCTGATAACGAAGCGCATTGCTTTTCCAGATGTAGGAATTCTTGCCGGCATTTGCGTGAATCGTCGTCCCGTCAACAAAACAGGTGTCGAGATCAAGATATCCTAATGATGATGCTTTCAGTACTACCTGATAAAATACATCAATAAGAATATCAGAACACTTAGTCCAGGCAAAGGTGTTGATCGTTCTGAAATCAGGTTCCTGTTCTCCTGCCAGCCAGATAAAATTGATGTTCTCCCGAACAGCCTTAGCTATCTTCCGACAGGTATAAATACCATTGATATAGGCATACACAATGATCTTCAACATCATCTTGGGATGATAAGCAGGTGTACCTTCATCAGAGTATCTTGTGTATAGCTCAGATAAGTCCAGTTGCTCAACGACATCGTTAACATAACGAACCATGTGCTGGGGAGGTATTCTCTCTTCAATATTAAGTCCATAGAGTGTCCCCTGATTCGGATTGTGCTCTCTGAAATTCATAATTCTCTCTATGCTTAGTTTTTAAAGGCAACAATACACCCTATAACAATATGTCAAGTAATATGATTAATATTTAATAGTTGCTATTTTTCTATCATTTAGTTTCGGGACATCTCCGTTCTTTCTATAACGCTCGGGCGTAAGCCCGGCGGGAAAAGCTCTAAAATAACGGGACACTATCTTCTTCTGCTTCTTCTTCTTCCTTCTTCATCCCATCGGGATGTTCTTTCTGTAACGCTCGGGCGTAAGCCCGGCGGGAGAGGATCGAGAATACGGGACACTATCTTCTTCTGCTTCTTCATCCTATGGGGATGTTATTTTTATAAATGTACTCTGCTAGCCCAGGAAGTCCTTCCTGGGTTGAGATGGCACGACAACGTTTGAGTTCGGTAGGACGGCACAATACATATACCGAAGCAATCAACGCCTGAAGGAGTTACCACACAGGCTAAAGGAGTTGCCACCAATCGTATTACGGCTTGTTAAGCCGTTAATAGAGTGGTTGTTAACCCCGAATCTCTATATACCAGAACTTTGTAAGATGTTATGAGGTTTGGGTGAATCATAAATCTAAAACTTAAATTGATTGTTACTAATTCAAGTATTCTGCTGAAGTAATTTCGTTGACACATTTATTTAGAACATCATTACTGCCATAGAAATCGAAAATCATCATTTGAAGGGCAGTGAAAATATGGAAATTATTGATAGCTTTCATTCTTCAGTTCCCCAAATCCTATATAAATATCGCTCATGGTCTGATGTATATCACAAAAGATTATTAACAAACTGTGAGTTGTATTTTCCATCTCCATTAAAATTCAATGATCCATTCGATAGTTGTGTTGCTTTAACACCTTATGGATCAAAATCAGATATTTTGCTCTTAGGAATCGAATTATTAAGGACTCAGAATCCAGGAATGCCTTATAAGGAAGCTTTGAAAAGAGCCAAGATAGTGAATAAAGAACAAAATTATAGAAATGAAGAAATGATAAAAGAACAACATAGGCAGATGCTTGAAAGCAATTACGGAGTATGTTCTCTAACCTCTGATTTTGATAACCTTGTTATGTGGTCTCATTACTCAAACTCTCATGAAGGATTTTGTATTGGACTGGATGTTGATTTATTAGTTCATGATATATATAGACAAATACCAGATTATTCTCCAGATAAACTATTCTTATTATGCGATGAAGTAATTTATTATACAGATTATCCTGAACTATGGTACAAACTAGCTCCAAAAAATAATGATACTCGCACAATTGATGAAATATACAGAGAAGCTTTGCAGCCACTATTTGCCAAATCGAAACAATGGGAATATGAGAAAGAGTGGAGATTGATTACTTTTCAAAGAAATGATTTAACTTTAACTTTTTTCACTCCGGCAATCAAATCTATTTATCTTGGATGCAAAATGATAGCCAAGCATAGAGCAGAGATTTTGACTATCATCGAGCATAGGTATCCAGGACTACAGGTTTATCAAATGAAAATGAAAGCAAAGGAGTTTGGCTTAGATTATGAGCAAATTCTATGAACAAAGATATTTTGACTATGCATATATGAGAATCTTAGTTATAAATAAAAGGGAACCATATGTCGATTATAAATGAGTTTATCGATGCTTTGCAAATTGAGATTGATGAATGTAAGAAAGGAAAGGGCGGTAACAAGGTTTCTATTACTAATGGAATCTTAATTCGTCAGGATTCAGATTCGTTTATTTATGAGTTTTCAATGGATAGCATTCTACAGGTATTAGACGGAACCCCTGCCAGCATTGAAATCAGAGGAAAAGAGTATGAATGTGAAGTAATTTCAACAAATGGAAATAAAATACAACTTAACCTTCAACAACTTGTTGCTCAACAAGTACCATCAGCAAAATTGAAAATCAATACTTGGTTTTTGTATGAAAGACTTAAGAAAAAATATGAAGATAATTTGAATTGCATTTCAAGATTCAATAATAGTATGAGATTCTTCGAAGGTCTGGATTCCAAAATATGCGATACAGAAGTAATACCTTCATATGTGGATAGAGAAGATTCGCTCAACCCTTCACAGAAAGAGGCTGTCAAATCTTCACTCAATGATTTCAAATCTATCATTTGGGGACCACCGGGTACTGGTAAAACCCTGGCAATTTCAAGAGCAATTGCAAATCATATTAATCTGGGTCGCAAAGTTCTTCTTGTTTCGCATTCAAACAATGCCGTTGATCAAGCGCTCATAAAAACAGCCGATTATATATATCAAAAACAACCAACGAATGAATACTCAGAATTCAAGCTTGTTAGATTTGGAATTCCTCAAAAGGACAAATACGATGAGATAAAGAAAGATTTTAAGTTATTACTAATAGAAGATATAGTTAGAGAAAAGTCATTAGTGTTAGTTAAAGAGAAAGATGAACTAACACAGAAGTGTAATCAAATCAAAGAAATAAGGGAACAGTTTAGTTCTTATGACTCATATATCCAAGAAAACGTAAGATTAACTACCAATTACAATAACGAAAAAACTCAGTTTGAATCTCAAAAAGAAGAACTTATCGAATTAAGAGAAAAGCATCATTTACAAACTTTGAAGCTTTCAAAAGCTCAAACTGCTGGTATTTTGCAAAGGACTTTCTTAGGTTTGAATGAACAAAAGATACAAGTGAATTTACAGAATATTCAAAGAAAAATTAATGAAACAGAAGTACTAATAAATAAATCAAATGTGCAGTTAAACATGCTTTCAAAAGATATCATTACTAATCAAAAGAATTTGGAAACCTCGAAATCAATTGTTTCCGCAAGATTGTTGGAACTGGGGAAAAGAACCATTGATATTGGGCATGAAATTTCTATTTTAACAAAAGAGTATGAAAATTATCAGTTGCGTCTAAACATAATAAATCAAACAATCAACGATTTGAAAGCTAAAATACTTAGTGAAGCAATGCTCATTGCTACAACACTGACGAAATCATATCTATCAAAAGAACTTGAGAATTTGGATTTTGATATCCTAATCGTTGATGAAGTAAGTATGGCTCCAATGCCTATGCTTTTCTGGGCTATTTCAAAAGCAAAAAAAGGTGTTACTATTATCGGTGATTTCAAACAATTACCGCCGATATGTATTTCCAAAGATGAGTTAGCAATCAAATGGCTTGGTAAGAGCATTTTTGACTTGCTAAAAATTCACAACTATTCAAGCGCTCAAACCAACGGAGTTAAATTACTCGGAGAGCAATTCAGAATGAATAAATCAATTTGTGATTTAGTCAGATCAAATATATATGAGAATAAACTGCATGATTCTACTCATGTAAAAGATAATGTAATTCTTGATGGAATAAGTGGTACTTCTGCAATCTGTTTAATTGATACTTCCCCGGCACAATCCATGGTGTTGTCAATTAGATGAGGGAGGAAGATATAACCCAATCAATGCAATGATCTGTATTTCATTGATAAAAATGATTTGGAATGATATTGTGAAAGATAAAACAATCGGGGTTATTACACCATATCGAAATCAAGCAAAGTTAATCCAAAAAATGATAGATGATGATAAGAAAATTAAATCCAAAATCAGTGTTAATACTGTTCATAGTTTCCAAGGGGGCGAATTTGACATTGTCATTTTTGATAGTGTAGAAGGTGATGGAGCAAAAAAATGGTCGATAATAAAAGACTCAGATAAACAAGATGCTCATCTTTTACTGAATGTTGCAATCACAAGGGCTAAATGTAAACTATATGTTGTATCTAATAAACAATATATTGATAAATGTTTCGAAGCGAGTTCATTTTTTAGAATCACACTTAATGAAATAGTAGAGAATGGGATATCGGTATTATCAACAAGTGTGTTTTCAACTTTAAAAGACGAAAATTATGATAAATGGATAGATATAATCAACGCAAGAATCGATGAACCAATTCATTTTGGGAACGGGTTTTCTCATGATGAATTCTGGCCTAGTTTCCATAACGATCTACTAAAAGCAAAATCGGAATTAATTATCTTTTCTCCATTTCTTACAAGCGAACGATTAGGAAAACTACAATTACTATTAATTTCTTTATTAAAAAAGAACATAAAGATATATATAGTAACGCTTTCTCCAAAACAAGCACCGGCAATTATGAATGACACACCTATCGTTATTAGCAAATTGAAAGAATTAGGCATATGTGTTAAATTTCGAAATAACATGCATGAGAAAATCGCTATCATTGATCGTAACATTAAATGGATAGGTAGTTTGAATATATTAAGTCATAATACCAGAACAGAATATATGGAGAGATTTGAAGGTGAAAAATCAGCAAAGGAATTGTTTGATAGGTTTGAGCTTGAAGATTTACTTATGAAACCTAATATCAATGGTGAAAAGTGTCCTAGCTGTGCAAGTGGTTTCATAGAAACAAAATATAACCAACGTCAGAAGAAGTATTTTTATGGCTGTTCGGGTTTTCCAGATTGTGATTTTACTGCTGAAGTCTCGATTACAGCTTTAGATCAGATAAATTACCATCAAACAAAGAAGACAAACACAGTTACAAAATCAAACATGTCACAAAAAGTAACAAAAAGTAGGGTATCCAAGAAACATGTTGGAGAGGATGAATATGAGACATCCGAATGTTACTGGAGAAAAGATAAAGCACCAGGTTTTACTTATGCAGCTTCAAGAAATGAATGGTACAAAAAAAAGAAGTAATTCAATTTTTGATTTAATGACATGAAGCAATCAGCTTTGTTCTTTCAGATTAGTCATGTCGTTTCTATCGACATGTTCCAATAACGTGTCGATTTTAGAGACAAAAAAACGACACGTATTGTTTCTGTCATGCAGTCAGTACTTTAATCAAAGCAGGATGTTTATAGATAGTTTCTTTTCCAATTTTGGTTGATTCGAGAATGCCAATTCTTTCTAATTCTCGCAGATATACAGATGCAGCTTGTCTTTTTACAATACCAGCCTCAACAAGAAAAGCTATCTTGCAATAAGGCTGACGAAAGATAAGCTCAATAAGCTCTTTAGAGTATATGGTTGGAAGTTGAGTTCTGCATTTTTCTACTGTTGAATCGAAAAGATCTCGAATGGTTATGATTCGATTTGTTGTCCAAAGGGCTGTCTGTTCAATTCCTTCCAGCATAAACACAATCCATGGTTCCCATTCTTCATATTCTGTAACTCTTTCCAGTAATCTGTAGTATTCGGGTTTATTCTGTATAATATAACGACTCAGATAGAGAACAGGAATTTGCAGCAAGCCTGAATTAACGAGTAATAGAATATTAAGAATTCTACCTGTACGTCCGTTCCCATCAGTAAAAGGATGAATCGCTTCAAACTGGTAATGACATACAGCCATCCTGATCAAAGGGTCAAGGTCACTTTCTTTCAATATGAAATCTTCGAGATTCTGCATCAGCTCCTTAACTATTTTACCACCTGCGGGTGGAGTATATGTTCTGGTTCCTCTATTTGGGTTTCCAATGTAAACTTGTTCATTCTGTGTGCGGAAATTGAAAGGTTTGTCGTGGATAAGACTGCAGATTTCTTTAATCAAAGTCAATGATAGTGGTTTTGATGCCAACGATTCATATCCGTATTTAAGAGCTTTCCGATAATGAAGAACTTCTTTGGTAGGCTGGTCGGTAACATTTGATTCATCCAAAGTACCTCTGAACAGTTCATCCTGTGTTGTGACAATGTTCTCAATTTCAGAACTCAGCTTTGCTTCCTGTAAAGGAATTGCGTTAATCAGAATTGCCTGGTCAGGAATAATGCCGCCACAGCCTTTCAATTCAGCTAACGCCCTGGTTGCAGAAAGACACTTTTTCAAGACTGCCTTGGTTTCAAGTTCGATATTCGGTGGTAAGGGAGGTAAAACATCATAAGGTCTCTGTGGATCATTCTGCATTTTGATCCCTCCAATGTTGTACGAGATATGCTATAATCAGATATTCGGTATTATTTTGTCAAGAAACATAGCAGTATTTTCAATAAATTCGATATGTCGCTGCAAACGACATGTTCTCATAACGTGTCGATTTTGTGATTGAAAATCGACACGTAAAGATTCTTAATTAATTTTAGGCTTTAAATTTAACTAAGGAAACAAAGGAAGTGCGAAGTCCGAAGTACGATGTAAGAAAGAAGACAAGATACCATAAGATTGGAATTATGGTTAACAACCGTCTGAAGGCGGAGCTACAACCAGCAGGAACGGCGTCCTACTCTACGAAGAAAGACAGTAGGATCGGCATCCTACTCCACGAAGATAGATAGCAAGAACGGAGTCTTACTCAACAATAAAAAAAATCCTTGCTCAATTTATTAAAAATCTACATCTTGGAAAAATGAATAAAATTAAGATAAAAAGGAGTCATCATGCAGAAATTACTTTTGTTAGGTGATGAGGCTTTGGCACAGGGAGCGCTTGATGCTGGAATGTCAGGGGTCTATGCATATCCCGGAACGCCATCCACTGAAATCACAGAGTATATCCAGGAAAGCCAGGAAGCGATCGATCGTAATATTCACCGCACTTGGGCTTCCAATGAAAAAACTGCTGTTGAAGCTGCAATCGGTATGTCTTATACGGGTAAACGTACGATGACTTGCATGAAGCATGTGGGTTTGAACGTAGCAGCTGATCCGTTTATGAATTCTGCCTTTACAGGAGCCAATGGCGGTCTGATTATCACAGTTGCAGACGATCCTTCCATGCATTCATCCCAGAATGAACAGGATTCCCGCTTTTTTGCCAAGTTTGCCATGCTTCCCTGCCTGGAACCCTCGAATCAGCAGGAATGCTATGATGTGGCTTTTCATGCCTTTGATCTTTCTGAAAAGTATCATTTACCTGTGATGGTTCGTTTAACGACCCGTCTTTCCCATTCCCGGGCAGGTGTGGCTCGTAAGCCAATATTAGCTGAAAAGCCCTTAAAAATGCCTGAAGATCCCAATCAATTCATCCTACTGCCGGCAATTGCCCGCAGAAAATATAAAGCTCTCCTTGCTGTGCAGGCTGAGCTAGAGAAAGAATCAGAAAATTCTCCCTTTAATCATTATTATGACGGTACTGATAAATCCATCGGCATTATCGCCTGTGGTTTAGCCTACAACTATGTGATGGAGAATTTCCCTACGGGACGTTGCCCATATCCTCTATTAAAAGTCTCCCAGTATCCCCTTCCCAGGAAGATGGTCACCCGTCTTTTTGACGAATGTGAAACGATCCTGGTTGCTGAAGAAGGTATGCCTGTCGTGGAAGAATTGCTAAAAGGTTATATGGGAAATCCTAAGACCATACATGGCAGATTGGACGGAACGATTCCCCGTGATGGTGAATTGAACCCCAATATCATTGCCAAAGCCTTAGGCATGGAAAACAAGTTTGGTTTAGCCGTTCCTGAAGTCGTTGCTCCAAGACCGCCGATGCTTTGTGTCGGTTGTCCTCATTCTGATTCATTCTATGCATTGAATGATGCGCTTGAAGCTCATGGCAAGGGACATGTTTTCTCTGACATCGGCTGTTATACATTAGGTTTCCTGCCACCATACCATGCCATTAATTCCTGCGTAGACATGGGTGCTTCCATCACGATGGCGAAAGGTGCTGCAGATGCAGGTTTCTTCCCATCTGTTGCCGTCATTGGTGATTCCACATTCTCACATTCCGGTTTAACTGGTTTGTTGGATGCCGTTTATGATAATTCCAATGTTGTCATTGTCATTTTAGATAATTCAACGACAGGAATGACCGGCGGTCAGGATTTCACAGCGTTTGGGAAATTAGAAGAGATTTGCCTCAGTATTGGCGTTCCACGTGAACACATTCGTGTTGTGAAGCCACTGAAGCAGCATCACGATGAAATGGTGCAGGTTTTTAAAGAAGAAATTGCATATACAGGTGTTTCTGTGGTGATTCCCCGTCGGGAATGTCTGCAAGTCACACGTAAAAAATATAAGGCATAGGAGGATATCATGAAAAAAGACATTATACTTGCTGGTGTTGGCGGACAAGGTATCCTGACGATTGCCACAGTGATTGGTTCTGCTGCTGTTGATGCTGGTTTATATATCAAACAGGCAGAAGTACATGGAATGAGTCAACGTGGGGGAGATGTGCAATCCCACCTGCGTCTGTCAGATAAAATGATCTATTCAGACTTGATCCCTTTTGGGGGAGCGGATATCATTTTATCCGTGGAGCCGATGGAATCCCTGCGTTATTTACCTTACCTCGCGAAAGATGGCTGGTTGATCACGAATACTACCCCTTTCAACAACATTGCGAAATATCCTGAGATGGAAAATGTCATCACAGCTATAGAAAAAATTCCTCACCAGATCATGCTGAATGCGGATGAAATAGCAAAGAGCCTGAATGCTGCACGTTCCATGAATATGGTCATGCTGGGTGCATCCTCCCATTATCTTGACATCTCTGCGGAAAAGTTAGAAGAGGGAATTAGGGCAGTATTTGAAGAAAAAGGTGAGAAAATCATAGAAAGCAATATCCTTGCGTTTCGCGCCGGTAGAGAATTTGCTGCAACTGCTTTAAAAAGCGAATAAGGAGAAAAAATTCGTGGCTAAACAGGTCAGAACTGCTATAGAACCCACTCGTGAACAGAACTATGCGGAATGGTATCAACAGGTCATTAAAGCTGCTGAACTTGCAGAAAACAGTGATGTACGCGGTTGCATGGTCATTAAACCCTGGGGCTTTGCCATTTGGGAAAATATACAAAGAGTTTTAGATGAGATGTTTCGTGAGACAGGTCATAAAAATGCCTATTTCCCTATCTTTATACCAAAAAGCTTCTTTGAAAAGGAAGCAGAACACGTGGAAGGATTTGCCAAGGAATGTGCGATTGTTACCCATTCCCGTTTGGAAGATGATGGAAAAGGCGGATTAAAAGTCGCCGGAGAACTTGCGGAACCGTATATTGTACGTCCGACAAGTGAAACCATTATAGGTGCGTCATTTGCACGTTGGGTCAATTCCTATCGGGATTTACCGCTTCTTATCAATCAATGGGCAAATGTGGTTCGCTGGGAACTTCGGACACGTTTATTTTTGCGTACTGCAGAATTCTTATGGCAAGAAGGACATACTGTTCATGCCACAAGTGAGGAAGCAGTTGTCGAGACGATGAAGATGCTTGATGTTTATGCCACATTTGCAGAGGAATATCTCGCTCTTCCAGTGATCAAAGGTGAAAAGACAGATTCAGAAAGATTTCCAGGGGCAATTGCCACATATTGCATTGAATCCATGATGCAGGATAGGAAAGCATTGCAATCCGGTACTTCCCATTTTCTCGGACAGAACTTTGCCAAATCTTCACAGATCAAGTTCCAAAGTCAAACCGGTGATGTGGAATATGCCTGGACTACATCCTGGGGTGTTTCAACACGCTTAATCGGTGCCTTGATCATGGCTCACAGCGATGATAACGGTATGGTGATTCCACCACGCATTGCACCTGCACATATCGCTTTGATTCCAATCTATAAAAATGATGAGGAAAAAGTAGAAGTCATGAGTTTCGTCAAGGAACTTGGAGAAAAACTACATAGTATTCGTTATCTTGAACAGAAACTGCGAATCGAAATTGATAATCGTGATATGACATCCAGCGAAAGAAGCTGGAGTTGGATCAAGCACGGTATTCCTTTACGAGTCGAGATCGGGATGCGTGACCTGGCATCTGGAACTGTCATGGTTGGACGTCGTGACCAGGATTCTAAAGATAAGAAATCCATGTCTGTTGAAGAGCTATTGACACAAGTATTAGATATACTTGAAGATATTCAGAAAACGATTTATGAACGCGCCTTGGCATTTAGAAGTATAAATACTCACAAAATAGACGACTATGAGCAATTTAAAGCCTTCTATACACCCAAAAACAGCAACGAACCTGAAATTCATGGTGGGTTTGCTAGTTCTCATTGGTGTGGAGATGGTGCTTGCGAAACCAAGATCAAAGAAGATCTGAAAGTTACCGTTCGGTGTATTCCTTTGGATGCTGTACTCGAAGATGGAATCTGTATTTGCTGCGGAAAACCATCCAAACGTCGCGTGATTTTCGCTAAAAGTTATTGATTATCTGCTTCATCGCAGAAAGGAAGATACATTCATCAATACCATGAGACCAGATTGGGTAAGCGGGACATTACATGATTCGTGATAATATCCAGATATGCTGTATCACGATTGGTAATGAGATACTTCTAGGAAAGACAGTTAACACCAATCTGGCTTTCATAGGTAGAGAACTGACCAGGATTGGTTTGGTTTTAACCAGTTCAATCACGATACCCGATGATGCTGATGTTATTCGTGAAACTCTCTCTGATGCCTGGCAGATGAACGACATTGTTATTACGACTGGTGGTTTGGGACCAACGTCTGATGACATTACAAAGAAAGTAATAGCTCAATTTTTCGGTAAAGAATTGGAGTTTTCTGAGAGAATCTGGGAAAATGTTCAGGGTATTTTTCAAAGAAGAGGGATTTTAATACCAAATATAAACAGAAACCAGGCAGAAGTTCCACACGACTTTACTCCTTTAACAAATAACTATGGAACCGCTCCAGGGTTGTATTATGAAGAGGCTGGGAAACAGTTCTTCGCTCTTCCGGGCGTTCCTTTGGAAATGAAATATTTAATTTTAGAGCAAGTAATTCCTATTTTACACGATAAATATCCTCGTTCACCGCTCCTAGTGCTTACGATTCATACATTTGGTATTGCTGAATCTGCCATTGCAGAAATGCTTTCAGACCTAGTTATTCCTGATGGGTTAAACCTGGCATATTTACCACAGACAGGAAGAGTGGATCTACGTATCTATGGTTCCAACCAGGAAGCATTTGAGAATGTTGGTATGTATCTGGAGACAATACTTCAACCCTATATTTGGGGAATAGATAATGATGAACCGGATGCAATATTGCATAAAATTATGTTGAGTTCCGGGAAAACACTGTCTCTAGCTGAATCATGTACCGGCGGATTAGTACAGGAAATGATTACCAGGCATGCTGATTCTTCCAGGTATTTTATGGGGGGAGTTGTATCATATAGCAACACAGTTAAGAAGGAGCTGCTTCAGGTTTCGTCACAAGATTTGGAGTTTCATGGTGCTGTAAGTCATGAGGTTGCAATTGCCATGGCAAAGGGTATCCAAAAACTCTTAAAAACAGATATTGGAGCAAGTATAACTGGCATAGCAGGTCCATCCGGTGGAACAGAGGAAAAACCTGTAGGTACCGTTCATATTGCTGTTACCGATGGCAGACAAATAAATCATGAGGAAATGCATTTTAGCGGAGATCGCGATTCTATCAGGAAGAAATCGGCTGAAAAGTGTATTTTTATGATCTATAATATGATAAAGAACATGGCTTGAGGAGTAAATTTTGAGGATTCTTATCATTGGTAGCGGTGCCAGGGAACATGCTATAGCTGATGCCTTTAATAGAAGTCCCAAAGTACAAAAGATATTTGTGAGCCCTGGAAATGCAGGAATCAAAAAGAATTATTCATTATTGCCATTCGTTTCATTTGAAGAGATAGTGACCCAAGTCACGGAGAATCAGATAGATATCGTATTCATTGGACCAGAGCATTATCTTGCTGATGGAATTGTAGATTATTTAGAAAAGAATAAAATCAAGGTCATTGGTCCAAGCCAAAAAGCATCCCGACTAGAATCGAGTAAGATTTTTGCCAAGAATCTGATGCAGAAATTACATATACCAACAGCATTTCATCGAGAATTTCATAATTTAGATGAAGCGCTGCTTTATTCAGTTCATTGTTCCTATCCTCAAGTCATCAAAGCGGATGGATTGGCAGCAGGGAAAGGTGTTAGAATTGTACAAAATCCGATAGAGGCAAAATATTTTCTAGACGAATTGATGAATTCTAATAAATATGGCAATGCAGGTAATTCTGTGATCATGGAAGAATTCTTAGAAGGTTGGGAGGCCTCTGTATTTGCATTTTGCGATGGCTTACATTTTCAAACTACAATTTTTGCCCAGGATCATAAGCGGCTTTTAGACAACGACATGGGACCTAATACAGGGGGGATGGGTGCATATGCACCAGTTTTAGCTGCCGAAGTCTATCGAAGCCAGGTGGAAGATATAATTTTCAAACCGATTTTTAATGAACTTTCTGCAGAAGGTTACCCTTTCAAGGGAATCTTATATGCAGGTTTAATGATAACGAAACAGGGTCCCAAAGTTGTCGAATTTAATTGTCGACTGGGAGATCCTGAAACGGAAGTAATATTGCCTTTACTAAAAACAGATATTTACGAGATTTGTACCAGAATTCTCCAATGTGAGATGGACTCTATTACTTTAGAATGGAATTCTGGTTTTGCTGTTGGTGTCGTTGCAGCAGCAGCCGGTTATCCAGAAGTATACGAAAAAGGGGCTGAAATTCAGATTTTAGGTAAATTAGATACAGATACTCATCTCTATTATGCTGGAGTATCGAGTTACGATGATAAACTTGTTACGAATGGCGGACGTGTGTTATGTTTGACTGCACTGGCAGAAGATATGGATACAGCTATTGCCAAGGTCTATAAGAATTTACAAATGATTCATTTTGATCATTGGCAGTATCGTCATGATATAGCTTCAAAATGGGAAAAATTAGGTTAACTCCTGGAGAGATACATGAATAAGCATCTTTTAGTATTAATCAGCTTTGTTCTGTTTGTAACGTGTTTGTTTGCGAAGCCATTTACGATCATTTCGCAAAATGCAGACCATATAACTTTAAAATTCATTCTTCCAAAATATCAGTTAAAAACAATCCAACTATCAGGAATTGATTATCAAACGATTCAAGCAGATGGTTCCTCTTATCTATGTGATGAAGGGAAGCCTTTATTACCATATTATGCTGAAGTGATAGGTATTCCAGTAGATGGAGATATCAGTTTTAATATCCTCAGCCAAAAAACAGAAATACTCCGCAATGTGATGATTCAGCCTGCTGATCGGATGAAAGTTGATGAAAATGGAGTATCGAATTCGTTTTATAAGGACATAAGCACCTATCACAGCAATGCCACATATCCAGGGCAGATATTGATGAAACGTGAAACGGCATTTATTGGGGATAGGCATATGATACCAATTCATTTGATTCCATTTCAATATAAAACTGCCCTAAAAGAACTCACAATAGTAACTGAAATGATCTTTGATATTCAAATCAATGGTTCTAAAGCAGAGACAAGAGGATGGACAACTTCGAAAAATAAAATTGATGCCGTAGCTGATTCATTATTTCTCAATAATGAATTCTCCAAGAAATGGAGAAAACCCAAAGATGTAGCTCAGAATTATATAGCATCACGCGATGCTAGTGATCAGATCAGTACTGTGAAGTTGATAGTGAATAAAGAAGGAATTTACAAGATCACTTATTCATATTTGAAATCACAAATTGAAATGCTCCAAGATTCACTAGGGATAACATTAGCGTGGAATATAGATGAGTTAAATCCTCGATACTTGGAATTGTCAAATCATGGAAGCCCAGTACCTATCCATTTCCAAGGAGAATCAGATGGTAGATTTAATACGAATGATTATTTTGAATTCTATGGAGATATGAATCATGGTCAAACCTCATATTTTGATAGTTACACAGATGGAAATGTCTTTCAACTGAAATTATCAAATGACTTTGGTGCCCGGATGGTAGTAGAAAATGGTGGATTGGTTTCAAATTCGGCTCATTATACAATTCCTGATGCTTTTGAATCTACGATACATCTTGAGCAACAACAGGTTATGGATAAGTTAGGGAATATGTATACTACTGATAATCATTATTATCGAGAAGATAATTGGTTTTGGCGTAAGATTACAGCTCCCAATTTAGAAATTATTCCATTCCAGTTACAATATCCTAAAGATTCATCGATTCGGGGATTCCAAGCCAAAATATCTCTTGTTGGTATTACCTATAATGAAAGTCTTCAACCATCCGAAAATGATCATCATGCACTGGTTAGAATCAACAATGCATTAATTTCTTCCCGAAATTGGCGGAATCAGAATGAACAGATCTTTGCGAATTCGCAGCCATTGGCTAATGCATATCTGAGAAACGGCACAAATACATTATTCATTGATTTACCTGGAGATACTGCTCAAGGTGATCGTGAACAGATAGCACTTGACTATGCTGAAATTAAGTATTGGCGTCTATACAAAACATCAGTGGATTATATCAAATTTTCTAAACCATCTTGGCAACCGGCAAAACTTTTTCAATTTACTTTAGATGGTTTCAGCAATGATCAGATTTCCATCTATAAAATCGGTTCCAGTATTATGAATAATCTTCAGATCGAACCGTTTACAATAAGTGGAGGGGCACCCTATAAAGTCACTTTCCAGGATAGTGTAAATTCAAATGATGTTTGGTTTTATGCGATAACGGAAAATAACAAACTGTTACCATCAAAGGTGGGTATTGATTATCCTTCAGATTTACTGAATCCTGCGAACGCTGCAGACTGTCTTATTGTGACAGCACGTGATTTTATGAATAATGAAGGTACACTCCTCTATCAACAGCTTTGGGAACAATTAAATCATACTGTAAAGATTGTTGATATTCAGGATATTTATGATGAGTTTAATTATGGCATAAAATCTCCTGATGCACTAAAAGATTTTATTCGCTATGCTTATAACAATTGGAGTGCTCCCCAACTTGGATATATCTTGTTATTGGGAGAAGGAACAGATGACGAACGTGATTTCAGTGATACAGAGCCTTTTAATATCATACCTGTAAAAAAATTATGGACTTCAAAACATGGAGCTACCGCAAGTGATAATTGGTATGCTTGTATTGTGGGTGAAGATCAAATAGCTGATTTAGCAATATCGAGAATTAATGTTTGGAAAAATGAACAAATACTACCAATTGCACAAAAATCACAAAAGTATATCAATACTCCCTATACTACTGATTTATGGTATGGACAGGCAATAATGGCTTCAGGTGGAAGTACTTCAGAGGGTGGAGATATTTTTGCGCAACAATGTGAAGAGACTAGAAAAACAACTATTCCAGCGGATTATTATGTATCAAGGGTTTATGCAGCAACATCTCCAGCATTATCTCAATATTTCGGAGGAACTCAAGAGTTAAAAGATAAAATTAACCAAGGTACAACTTTTCTTCAATTCATGGGGCATGGAGGAGGACGTATCTGGGCTGACTATAATCTATTCGATTTTAATGAAGTAGCTACCTTGAACAATCATGTATATCCTTTTGTTAGTAGTCTTGCATGTTATTGTAACTCATTTGACACAAAGGGAGTATCCTCGATAGGTGAAGCATTTGTTATGCAAACTGATAAAGGTGCCATTGGTTCTATAGGATTTACTGGTTTGGGATATTTATATCAGGACTTAGATTTCAGTTTGGCTTTATCAGAAGGTATGTTCAAATATGATTTTGCTACTATTGGAGATATCATTCAATATACAAAGGCAAGATTCTTTTCTACAAGTTATGGAGCTGCATTGGATGCTTTAACTATGGGATCTGCAGAAATAGGTGATCCCATGATTCGAATAAAAAAACCTATTAAAATCACCAATATTGACGTTAATAATAAGTATGTATACAGTCCTGGAGATACTCTAGAAGTAAAGGTTCAATTCCCAAGTAGTGTTACTAAAGCACGTCTCAATGTATTTGATGATAAGGAAATATTAAAAAATATCCCTTTTGATATTCAAGTTACTAATGGATTGTTCATTATCAAATATGTTTTTCCGAATATTTTATCAAGTTCGTATTTCCGAAGAATCAGGGTCTCTGGTGCAGATAACGAAAATGAGTATTTAGCAATAACAGTAGTTGCCGTTGGGAGTTCGAATATTACAGATATCGTCCTTACTCCGACAAGTCCTTCCATTGCTGATTCTGTACAGATTGAAGCTCGAGCTTCTGATCCTAATGGATTGATATCCGTTACTTGTAAAGTCCATAAAAAAAATACTGATAGCAGCCAAATTATTAGTATTCCTATGGTTCTAATCAATCCAGAAACGAATATATATCGAACAGCAACTGCAATACCTGCCGCAACAGCTGGATCAATGATGGAATATTGGTTTCATATTGTCAATTCTCTGAATACTGTTACTGAGACTCTTGTAAATAATTATACTGTAGGGGGACCTGACTTGTTCAGCAAAGATATCCGTTACACAAGAATTGCCCATCAGCCAGTAGTAGAAGTGTTAATAAAAAACATGGGTACAACAGCTAGTTATGCAACTGATCTTAGATTGTATACTGTTTCTGGAAGTCCTTATCATTACACTTTGGAACAAACTCAGGCAATTCTACCCTTTGCTCCAAATACAGAAAGATGGGAACAAATTATTTTAGATAGACCTTATCATGAGGCTGTTACTTTCGAAGCAAGAGTTAATCAATCAAATGCGTTTTCTGAATTAGGTTCCAGAGTGAATAATAATATTCAGATGATTACTAGTGTTAATGATTTTGTGGCAACCAATTCTCCTTTATCAATCCAGAGTATAGATCAGAATTTGACATGTATTATTCCAACAGGCTTTGTACAATCAGGTTTAGAAGTTGATGTTTCGATTCTGGATTTGCTTCCAAAAACAGCCTTAAATCAACCTGATGCTGTGCAACTGAAAATGGCGGATAACAACCTCTCGATTCCTTATTCTCTGGAAATTACTGATCCTAGTGTTGTAGATTCATTAGGATATTTTTTAAGTCCGTTGAAGATCAACATGAAATTCTATTACAGTTCAACTGATTCACTTGTACAACTTCAGGAACAAGAAAGTAACTTCAAAGTTTATCGTTGGGAGGAAGTATATCGTAAATGGGTACACCAAGGAGGGGAAATATCTGCGGATTCGGATTTTGTGATTTACGGAATAAACAGAACCGGAATTTATGCATTATTGCAGGATAACGATTATGTCATACCATCCATTGATGCTAATGTCCAAGATCAGGAATTCTCCTATGGTGGCTTGATTTCTGGAAATGGGGTAATATCGATTTTACTGAGTGATACAAATGGGATCGATATTTTTAAGTATCCTATGAAAATGTCCTTAGATGGTGAAGAGATTGATGCATCTAATTACACAATTAGTTATCAGCCAGATTTGATAAATCGCATACCAATAAAATATCAGTTAAATTTGGATCAGGGTGAATATACCCTTTTGATTCAGTGTACTGATGTAAATGGCAATTTTAATAGAAGAGCTATTAACTTTATCGTGAACACGAATTTTAATATAACAAATCTGGCTAATTATCCTAACCCAGTAATCAACAGAGCCTATGAACCAGTCAATGACGCTCGTACTAGATTTACCTATATTCTTACGGATGATGCTGATAAAGTAACCATTAAAGTATATACTGTATCCGGAAGATTAGTAAGAACTTTTAGGGATATGCCTTCAGGTATCGGATATCATGAGTATCCCCGTACAGTTTATGGTTGGGACTGTACAGATGAACAAGGTTTTGAACTTGCCAATGGAGTTTATTTTTACAAAATAATCGCTGAAAAGGGTAAGAAAAAAATCGAAAAAATTCAGAAACTAGCCATTTTGAAATAGGAAGAAAAATGAAAACAAAACTGATTATACTATTCCTTCTGTTGGTTAGCATACATACATTATTTGCAGGCCGATATGCTGGGGATTTTATGGCGATTGGCGCTGGGACACGTGCTTTAGGAATGGGTGGAGCTTATGCGAGTATTGCTGAAGATGGTTCATCTATCTATTGGAATGCTGCTGGAATTGGACAAATAAGGCAGTCAGAAATGACTATGATGCATGCCTATTTATATAATGGCATTGCCTCCTATGATAATATAAGTCTTTGTCAGCCATTGCCTAATGATGTTACAATAGGTATCAATTGGATACGATTGACCATCGATAACATACCTCACTTCGATGAAAAGTGGTTAGTTGGAACAAATGTTGACCAGCGTTCAACCAATCCGCAATATCACTTGCCTGGAACACCAGATGAAGAGTTTTCGAGCACGGATGATTTGTTTCAATTTGCATTTTCAAAACATACTTCCTATAAGGCAAATTTGGGTTGGCAATTTTTTGAAGTTCCATTTGATTTTTATTTTGGAGGAAATGTAAAATTTATTAAACGACGGATGTATGATCAACTTGGCTCAGGAACCGGTATTGATTTATCATTTATGACAGCAACGGATTTAGCGATACTCTTTGATCAAGCTTGGATGGGAAAATTGAATTTTGGAATTAATTTCCAAGATGTATCCGGTACAGATATCACTTGGGATGTAGCTTCCAATCACAAGGATCAAGTTCTTTTTAATACAAAATGGGGTATTTCCACAATTCAACCTCTTTCATTTATGAACTCACAGATACTGTTTGCCATGGATACAGACTATGCCTATAAAATCGTTCACCATTATGGAACTGAATTTCAATATCACAAGATTGCTTCAGTAAGATTTGGATTTTATGACAGCAATTTTTCTACTGGAGTGTCATTCAAATTGTATGGTTTTAATATTGATTATGCTTTTATTACCAATCCGCTTGGTAGTACAAATCGAATAGGTTTAAGATTTAACTTTTAGGAGAATATATGCGAAAACACATAGTATTCATTCTCTTCATACTTATTCTGGTTGCTTTTGGTTGTACAGGGAAAGAAATGATAACAAAGGATAAAACACCTCCAGCAAAACCGGTTTTACTTCCTCACTTAGGAGATACAGGAGATTTTCCTGACTCTGTCTATTTCAATGGATCATGGGTATTATTAACAGATGATTCAAATGGCATCGATGCAATTCCAGATACTGATGGAATTCGACTATCTTGGATTCACTTTCTTGATCTTGATATCGATCTTGTGAAAATTTGGAGATTCAGCGATTTTTCTGAACCTGGTGTGATCGCTACAATACCACCATCACAAGAAACATATACTGATGTAAAAAATGCTAAAATAAATGGTGACAGTTTGTATTATACTTACTCATATTTTATTGAAGTTATCGATAAATCCGGTAACAGTACGTTATCTGATACTGTATCATACAGGCTCCTCGAGAAACAAATTGCGCATTATCCGGCAAACGGGGCTACCGTAGCCACAATGGATAGTCTGAATTTCATTTACTACAGAAGTGGAAATGTGACAAAATTCCGAATTCTATTGTTCGATGATTTACATAATTTAATCTGGTCACAGAATTATGAAGGAGAAGAGCAAACATCTTATGCAATTCGATATACTGGGACAACAGCTTTTCTTCCCAATACAACGCTGTTTTGGAGAGTAGATGCTTTCGAATGGGACAGCAGTTTAAATAAGTTTATTGGTTCTGAATCTCTCGAAAATACGTTTTATGTTCGATAATTTATTCTTACAGATGTGATTAACAAAGAAAGATGTAAGTTTAAATATAATTGGGTTTAATCCAAATCTGTAAAGACAGCTCAAAGAACGTGAAGCAAGATGCTAAATTCGAATAGTCTTCAATAAAACGAAATGAGCATATGCTCAGAAATTGTATAATTTGCTTGACTGAAATGGTGCTAAAATAGAATGTACCATTTTTAAAATGCTTAGAAGGGGCAATTGTGAAGAAATTATTGCTTATTGTGTTACTGTCATTAATGTTGAGTATTGCATTATGTCAAATAGCTGGATCTGGTTCATATCCATCAATGCCAACAACGAACAATGCCTCTGCATATACCTATTCCGGAAGTATGAATAATGAAGAGAAGCTAAAGATTTATACATACATCTGGGGTCAGGTACTTCGCCCGGGGTTATATATTGTTCCTGATGATACTGATTTATTGACATTATTGTCACTTGCTGGAGGGCCATCAGAAAATGCAAAACTAGCAAAGATCCGAATTATCCGCCCCACATCTACTTCCCAAAAAGTAATTCTCGTGAATCTGAAATCATATATGGAAACTGGAAATGAGGCTCTTATTCCTATACTACAACCGGGAGATACTGTCATTGTTTCGGGTACAATATTCTACGCCTTTTCACGAGTAACAGACTTTTTATCCAAAGTTGCATTAGCGCTCAGTATTTATTTGACAATACATAACTTAAAATAATTAGAGGATATATGGAACAAACGAATCTCGATCAGAGTCCAAGCGAAATCAAGATATCTGATTATTTGCCAATGATTCTTCAATACCGTTTACTAATTATAGGGATTTTTCTCCTGGTATTTGCAGGAACCGTGGTTTATACTGCGAGATTACCGAAGATCTATGAATCTTCTGCAAAAGTACTATTACAGGACAAAGCTGATAATCAACAAATGTTATTCCTTCAAGTACCGGGTATCGGACCTTCTACAATTAATAATAATATGGAGATAATGAAGAGTCGTCCCGTTGTCGCATTAGCTTATCAGATTATGCTGAAAAATAAAGATGCTAATAGTTTCCCTGTCACAAAATCTGCCAGCCCAGTAAGTACACTTAAAAGTCTCTTCCGTGTTGATTCGAAGCGAGATACCGATATATTAACTATAAGCTATGATTCAACTGATCCCGTTGAGACAATGGTCGCTGCAAATGCTTTAGCTGAAGCACTTGAGCAACAAAACACACAATATGCAAGATTAGAATATACGAATATTCGTGAATTTCTTGAATCTCAACTTGATGCTATTTCCAGAAGGCTTCAAACTTCCGAGGAGGATTTGAGGACATATAAAATTGAAAATGGGCTCACCGAATTGAGCCAAGAAACTTCTTCCTTGATCTTGAAATCTGCTGATATACAAGTGTATTATGAAACAGCTCAAATGGACTATAGCGTGGCAAAAAAGACGCTGAATTTTTTATCAAGTCAATTGATACAGCAGGATTCCATGTTAACCGATGTAAATTCTATTATATCTACACCATATGTTGAAGTATTACGGCAAAATATTGTAACTAACCAAGCTTTGTTGTCTAAACTGATCACAAAGAATAACTACCCCTCTGATCATCCCCAGATAATACAACTGAATAATGAATTAACAAATGCAAAGGAAAAACTCCAGTTGGAATTAGCTAAAATACTGGATAGAAGTTTAAGTCAAAATCCTCTTGAATTTAGGGGACAATTGGTACAAAAAATTTCAGCAGCGCAAGTCGAATTGGTTGCTGCCCAAGCTAAAGTTGATGGTCTCAAATCAACAGTTGATTCATACAATCAACGGATCATGGTACTTCCGGATAAAGAACTGGAATTAGCACGCTTAACACGTAATATGGTGCTGGATGAAAAAATACATGATATGATGGTTGAAAAGTATGAAGATGCTAAAGTGGCTGAACAGGCAAAGATGGGTAATATACGTATCATCGAGCGTGCTGTTGTACCTTCGTATCCTATAAAACCGAAACCCTCTGCGAATTATCTTATGGGTATCATATTAGGATTAGGGTTGGGAATTGGTGCTGCTTTTCTTGTTCATTCCCTGGATACCAGAATTCGAACTCTTGATGATATTGAAACCTTCGTTAAACTACCGATATTAGGAACAATACCAGTCATACAAGAAGCGGAATCAGATTTAGAAGAATTCAATCAATTAATTGAAAAAGCAGATGGCGAATCTAAAACAGAACTGACCAGATCTCTGCAATATGTTATGGCTCAGTTAGTTTCTCACTATGCGCCAAAATCTCCAATAGCTGAATCATATCGTACTTTACGTACAAATATTATAGCAAAAAAACCACCACGTTCGGTAACAATTCTGGTTACCAGTTCAGGACCTAAGGAAGGTAAATCCACTAGCATCGCTAACATGGCTGTTACTTTAGCACAGATGAATGCGAAAGTTATCCTTGTTGATCTTGATTTACGTCGACCAATGATCCAGAATAAATTCATGATCGATAAAGAAAATGGAGTAAGTGATTATCTAATTGATTCTAATCTGACAGTTGCTCAGGTTGCCAAACATACCGAGATTCCAAACTTGGATGTGATTACCAGTGGTTTCATACCTCCTAATCCATCCGAAATGCTTTCGTCAAAACGATTTGATGAGCTTATTCTGGACTTAAAAGAGAATTATGACTTTATACTGTTTGATTCACCTCCAGTTATTGCGGTAACAGATGCTTTGATTTTAGCAAAGAAAGTGGATATGTTATTGATGATCGTCAGAATCGGATTGACAGAGAAAGGAATAGTAAAAAGGGCTCGTGAATTACTTGCTAATGTAAATGCGAAAATTGATGGAATCGTTGTCAACGGTATTCAAATTAATAGATATTATTCGAAACAGAATAATTATTATTACTATTACTACTATTATTACGGCGAAGATGTGCCCAAAAAAGATAAGAAGTTTTTCGCGAAACTCCTACGCAAAGATAAATCTCTATCTTGATGTTCTCGGATTGCTTCCAGATGGGTACCATGAAATCAAGACCATTTTTGCAGAGATTGATGTTGCTGATGTTCTGAAATATACTTTGACAAGAACTAAGAACATCGAAATTTTGACCAACGTGAATGCTATATCCAATCAGGATAATCTTGCAGTTAAAGTTGCAAGTTTTATTCAAGAGAAATACCAAGTTCCTTATGGTGTTCGGATTGAATTGAAAAAAAATATTCCTTTAGCTGCTGGCATGGGTGGGGGTAGCAGTAATGCAGCAGTGACAATACGGTCTCTATCTGATTTGTGGGAGCTGAAGTTACCTGAAGCAGAAATGATGAGTATAGCTGCAAAGTATGGGAGTGATGTTCCATTTTTTTTATATGGTGGTACTATGCTTGGTAGCCACAAAGGTGAGAAACTGGCATTATTAGCGCCATTTATTTGGAATTATATTCTATTAGTAAAACCATATTTTGGAGTTTCTGCAAGTGAAGCTTATGCTTCAGTGGAATACAACGAAAAAGCAACGAATTGGGAACAATTGATCAGTTCTGGCGATGTAAAAATGTGTTTTAACCGTCTTCAGGCAGGAGTAATTAGACAGTACCCTGTTATTGGTGAAATTATTACGGAGATGAATAAAACTGGAGCCATAAAGACAATTATGACTGGAAGTGGTTCAACATGTGTTGGATTTTATAATGATTCAAGCACGATGCAAAAAGCAAAGGACCATTTTGAAATAAAAGATTACTGGACATGTTGTACTAAGACTCGAAATCAATCCAACATGAATTTTGAAGTTAATGAATGAGGGAAGATGTTTTCAAGACTTAAGATTTTTGCTGGTAATGCTAATCGGGAATTAGCAGAAGAAGTGGCAAAATTTGCGGGTATTCCACTTGGAGATATGGATATCTTCAAGTTCTCAAATGACGAGTCATTTGTTAAAATCAATGATAACGTCAGGGGAACGGACGTCTTTATTATTCAGCCAACGTGCTATCCAGTCAATGACAATATGATGGAATTATTGATTATGATAGATGCCTTTAAAAGAGCATCAGCACAAAGGATAAATTGTGTAATTCCATATTATGGATATGCTAGGTCAGATAAGAAGGATCAGCCGCGTGTTCCTATAACAGCAAAACTCGTGGCAGATTTGATTACTCAAGCTGGAACGAATCGAGTCATTACAATGGATTTGCATGCAGACCAGATTCAAGGATTTTTCAACATTCCTGTGGATCATTTGTATTCAATTCCCATTTTTGCCAGATATTTTAAGTCGATAATACCTTTGGATAATGTGGTTGTGGTATCACCGGATTCTGGAGGAGCAAATCGCGCTAGAGCTTTAGCAAAACGGTTAAACTGCAGTTTAGCTATTGGCGATAAACGGCGTCAAGGAAACTCAGATCAAACAGAATTGCTCAACATCATAGGTGATGTAGCTGGAAAAGAAACAATTCTTTTTGACGACATCATTGACACAGGTGGCTCATTAGTAAAAGTGGCAATGGCATTAGAGAAATTTGGTGCAAAAAAAATATATGCTGCTTCGGTACATGGAGTTCTTTCTGGAAAGGCGATCAACAACTTGGAAAATTCGCCTATAGAAAGATTATTCATCACGAATTCGATACCTTTAAATGAAAAAAAGAGAGCATGTTCCAAAATTGTTCAATTGTCAATTGCGGAGATGCTAGCGATAGCTATTAAAAAGGTACATATTGAGGAATCGATCAGCAGTCTTTTTAGATAGAATCATGTGGAGGAAAAATGATATTCAGATTGGAAGCTACAAAGCGTACCGTCGGTAAGAAATCGCTTAATCATGTATTGCGTAAGAACGGGATGATCCCTGCTGTTATTTACGGTCAAGGAAAAGAGGGATTATCTATTAGTCTTAACAAAGTGCAATTTGTGAAAGAGTATAAAAAGAGTATCGGCGAACTAGCCTTTTTCAACATCGTAGTTGATGGCAAAGAATACAACACCGTTATTAAAGAAAAACAGATTCACCCCGTAAAACGTGATGTGATCCATGTTGATTTTCTTGAACTGCATAAGGATATACAAATCAGAATTGATATTCCATTAAAGTTCAACGGTCAACCTGAAGATCTTAGAAATGGTGGTATTCTGGAAATCGGTATGCGTCATCTCTCAGTAACATGTTTACCTGCAGAAATCCCACAAGATTTCGAAGTAGATGTTTCCAGACTCAAAATTGGACAAAGCATTCATGTTAAAGATGTAGATGTAAAATCATTGCATATTCATGATTCCTTGGATTTAACTATCATCAGTATGCATGCTGCACGCGGACAGGAAAAAGCAGATCAGATAGCAGAAGCAGCAGCAGAAACGGAGAAAAATGAAACTAAATGAAACTAATCATAGGATTGGGAAATCCCGGTAAAGAATACAGGTTTACCCGTCATAATATTGGTTTCTTAGTATTAGATCATTGGGCTGAAAATCGTGGTCTGGTTTTTCAGAAAGAATCAGACTATGATTTTATCCGTTGGAAAAATAACCTGATTATTAAACCTACTACGTTCATGAACTGTAGTGGACAAGCGATTCGCAGATTATTAAATAAGTATCATAATTTAGAAGATATTTTAGTTATCGCAGATGATATTTATCTTTCTTTTGGAGAGATCAGGATTCGAGAAAAAGGGGGAGATGGCGGTCATAATGGTTTAAAATCCATTATTGAGGTTCTCAACTCACAAGAGTTCAAGCGCATGCGAATCGGGATACAAGAACCAGCGCAACAGAGCCTTCGTGATTATGTACTTTCAGAATTTTCAGCAGAAGAAACGCAAATGTTAGAGAAACTTCTGGACGAAGTAACCAAGTTGGTAGATTTGTTCTTAAGTAGAAATTATCAAGTAATGGCTGATGCTTACAGCCAAAATAAAAAAACCTATTCCGGTAAATCCAAAACCGGGATCGAATGACCAAAGGAGGAAACGAATGATACGATCTTACGAGAGTATGATCATTTTAGACCCAACATTGAACCAAGAAGAATTAGAGAAAGAAAACAACAAGATTCTCGATTTTATCAGGGATAATGGAGGAGAAGTGATCAAGACAGACATTTGGGGAAAACGTCGATTAGCATATCTAATCGCCAAAAAGAGTGAGGGTTTCTATCTTATCAATTACTTCCAATTTGAATCAAAGAATACAAAAGTGATTGAAAAATTCTATCAGATTAATGAAAGGATACTACGGTTTAATCTCATTAATTTAGAGCAATAGGGGGGTATAATGGCTATGGATTTAAAGGTTCCAAGATTGAATGTTGTACTGATTAGCGGACGTGTTACACGTGATCCGGAACTTCGGTACACCCAGAAAGGTACTGCTACGTTACGTTTTTCTATTGCTGCTGATCGTTCAATTAAAGATGAAAATGGGAACTTTCAGAATGTAACAACTTTTGTTGATATTATGACTTGGACAAAATTAGCGGAAATCTGCGCTGAAAATCTTCATAAAGGCAGTCCGGTGATTGTTCAGGGACGTTTGGAAATACGAAATTATACGGATCGTGATAATCAGCAAAAGAAAATTACTGAGATCGTAGCTGAAACAGTGCAATTTCTCGAATATAAAACCAGAACAGATAGTGCTGTCGAGGATAATCTACACGAATCTGAGCCTGTAAACCCACCTATTACTGATGACGATGTTCCATTTTAAGAGGAGAGAATATGAATACTTACGATAAAAAGAAGAAGTTCGGAAAGAAAAAGGTATGCCGTTTTTGTGTTAACAAAGAACTGCAACTTAATTATAAGAATATTGATATGTTCCGCAGCTTTATTTCGGATGTTGGAAAAATTGAGCCTGCTCGTATTACCGGTAATTGCTCGAAGCACCAGAAACGAATTGCATCCGAAATTAAACTTGCTCGTCAAATGGCTCTTATTCCATACGTGATAGAGTAAACTACACAGGTGTTATTAACGGCTGTTTTTACGGCTTTAATAAGTCTTATATCCCCATTTTTGGGTTTGATCTTTCTCATTGCTAGTGGCGGGAAGAGTATCATTAGGAACTTCTCGCACGGATATGTGTTTTTCATTCTGTTCAGCGGAATCGTGGTTCTAACTACGCAGTTAGGTTTATTTCCTGCGGATTTAGTCAGATATGTGGATGTATTGATCGGTGTCGGTTTAGGATCATTCATTTTTTTTGTTTTTCTATTGAAAACTTCAAAATATGAATCTTCCATCCTCGCTTTCAGTGGTTTCACTATCCTCTATGCATATGTAAGATCCCGTCTGTTCGGATCGTTCATGCTGCAAAATTATGATCTGATGGTTGAGTTAAACCCATCATTATTGCCCATGGGTAAGAGTTTGACCCCTGAACAAATAACGATGTTTAAGTATATCGTAAAACTGGGCAGGGATCTCATCGATCATTATAATATAGCATTATGGTGTATCGCTATGATCATCGCAGTATATCTTGGATCACTTCTGCTCACAAGAAGTAGGGTCATGACATGGGATCATAAATTCCTGAAATTACCTTATGAATTGATCTATCTCTTTATTGGAACAATGATCTTGATTGTAATACCGCTAACAAAAGTCTTAGGACTTAATCTGTTACTTGCGATATTGCCACTGTATCTGATTCAGGGAAATGCTGTCCTGGATTTTTTCTGGGGTGTTCATTTTGCCAGGTCGCCACTATTACGGTTGTTGTTAATCCTGGTGATACTTTTGAATTACCCTCTGTTGGTTCTTCTAGCTTTAGTTGGACTGTTTGATAATTGGTTTAATTTCCGAAAAATAGAAATAAGGGAGGAAAATGATGAAAATCATTTTGTTGAGTGACATAAATAAGTTGGGTTCGACAGGTGATGTCTTGACCGTTAAGGATGGCTATGCCAGGAATTACTTATTACCTCGAAAATTTGCGATCATAGCAACCGCTTCGAACTTAAAGCAGCTTCAATCCATCAAGGAAAGAGCATTAAATGAAAAAGAACTAAAACTACAACAAATGAAGTTAGTAGCAGATTCAATCAATTATGCTGAACTGGTTTTTGTTCGTAAGGTTGATGAAAATGGTCATCTTTATGGTTCTGTTTCTGAAACTGATATCGTTCATGGGCTTGCAGAAAAGGGAATTGAAATTCACAGAAATATGGTTGAAATAGAACATCATTTGAAAGAACTCGGATCTTTCAAGGTACAAATTACCTTGGCTAAAGATATTGTTGCTTCACTAAGTGTAAGGATTGAACAAGAATAAAGCAACGGGAGAAATCATGAAAAAGTTTTTTGTGATCTTGAAGACCATTATTATTTGGTTTGTGTTTATCGCTGCATTATCAATGATTGGAATTACCTCAGATTTCAAGAATAAGGGGCTTGTTTTAGCACTCTATTTTTTGTTTTTTGCTGCTGTTTTTGGTGTGATTCTATTAGTCATTCGTTCCAAACAAGGTAGAGACCTTGAAGTAAAAAAACAATGGATTTGGTTACCAAGGATTGTTGGTAGTATTCTGATTATATTTGGAGTGTTACTTCCGGCTTTAACATTGGGAAGAGTTCAAATTCCCAACCTGAAACCCAACTTTTTTGTAGAACTATTACTAACTATTGTTTTAGTTGGTATTGGAGCATATGCTATTAAAATGATCAACACAGCTAAGAGTCAGAAGAGTCTGGCTTCAGTTGGGGGGTATGTCCTTCTAATTGCGGAATCATGTGTACCTGGATTATTAATTTCCAGATTTGATTCAAGCAATGATACTCTTGGTGTTGTTTATTTCGCAGCAATCTTTGTCTCAATTCTATGCTGGTGGGGATTTTCTATGTTAAAAGGTCATCAGCACGAAATCTAAAATATCCTGGCAGCACGCTGCCAGTCCCTTAAGAGATTTAATTTTCCGTCTCGCTGGAGAAAAGTACAAGACATTAGTTGAGATCGCTTTGTTGTGGGAGGACTTGGTAGGTCCTCTTTTAGCAGAGCGATCTTTTATTTCTCATTTGGATCAGAATGTCCTTTTTGTTGGTGTGACAAATTCGACTTGGATGCAGGAATATGTCATACTAAAGCAACCGCTAATTACAAAATTACAAGATCGCGGTTTTTCTCAAGTAACCGATATCGTATTTGTCATAAAAAGAGCAAAAAAGACTAGTAAACGTCGTGAGAGGAAAAATGCTTAAGATTGCTCCATCCTTTTTATCTGCTGATTTTTCACAAATTAAACTAGAACTGGAAAAGCTTACAGTTGCGCAACCGGATTGGCTTCATTTAGATGTGATGGATGGTCACTTTGTCCCGAATTTAACATTTGGTCCACCTCTGATTGAAAAGATTCGGAATCATACGGATTTGCCCCTTGATGTTCATTTAATGGTCACAAATCCATCCGATTATATTGAGCAACTAGCCAAGATTGGAGTACAGTGTATTTCTTTTCACCAGGAAACCATTTTCCATGCTCATAGGTTAGTGCATCTGATTAAGGATAGGGGTGTTTTGGCTGGTATTGCACTCAATCCAGCGGCACCGGTTCATACTTTAAAAAACTTACTTGCGGACTTGGATTTTGTGCTATTAATGAGTGTTAATCCGGGTTTTGGTGGACAGGAATTCTTACCTCTTGTACTTCCTAAAATCGCTGAACTCAAGATATTGTGTGAATCAATAAATCCGAATTTATTGATTGAAGTAGATGGTGGTGTGAACGATGAGAATGGTAGGGATCTTGTGAAAGCCGGAGCAGATATATTAGTTGCCGGCTCATTCATTTTTAAGGCAAAAGATTATAAGGAACAAATCAGGAGATTGAGATTATGTTCGGAGATTTAGCAGAACGACTGGAAAAGGTTTTTAAGAGTCTGCGCGGAAGAGGAGTTCTTACCGAACAGAATGTGAAAGATTCCTTACGCGAGATTCGAATGGCTCTCTTGGAAGCTGATGTTAATTTTAAGATTGTGAAGAATTTTGTTCTGGAAATTGAAAAAAGAGCGTTGGGTCAAGATGTCTTAAAGTCTCTTACTCCTGGACAACAAGTTGTAAAGATTGTCCATGAGCAACTTATTGATCTCATGGAGACAGGTACTTTTAAGGTTCAAATACATGATAATAAACTGACAAAGATCTTGCTCGTAGGTTTACAAGGTTCAGGAAAAACCACGGCTTGTGCAAAACTGGCACAGTTCTTCCGCAAGAAAACCATCAAACCTATGCTGGTTGCATGTGATGTGTATCGACCTGCCGCTATTCATCAATTACAAATTCTTGGAAAACAACTGGATATTCCGGTTGTTACTGATGATACAAAAGATGTTCTTCGCATAGCTGACAAAGCTCTCAAAGAAGCAGAGAGGGAATCAATCAATCTTTGCATATTTGATACAGCCGGGAGATTGCACATAGATGAAGATATGATGAAGGAAGTAGAGAATCTGAAACGGTTCGTGAAACCGGATTATACATTTTTTGTCGCTGATGCTATGACAGGTCAGGATGCCGTTAATGTAGCCCGAGAATTTAATGAAAGAGTCAGTTTTGATGGTGTCATTCTTACAAAGATGGATGGTGATGCTCGGGGTGGGGCTGCTTTATCCATTAAAGCAGTCACAGAAAAACCTATAGTCTTTATCGGTGTTGGTGAGAAGATTGGAGACTTGGAAGAATTTCATGCTGACCGAATGGCATCAAGAATCATGGGAATGGGTGATGTGTTATCCCTGATAGAACGTGCGGAAGCAAATTTCGACCAGGAAGAAGCAGAAAAGCTTTCCAAGCGCTTGAAAAAGAATCAATTCACATTTACAGATTTTCTAGCCCAGTTGCAACAAATGAAGAAGATGGGTCCTCTTGATCAACTGATAAAAATGATACCTGGTCTTAGCCCTAAAATGATGGGAGATGTGAAGATCGACGATAAGGAACTGAAGCATGTTGAAGCCATTATTTACTCCATGACTGAAAAGGAACGTGAAAATCCCGATATCATCAACGGTGCTAGAAGGTTACGCATTGCGAAAGGCAGTGGAAGAACCGTCCAGGAAATAAATCGTTTATTACGTCAGTTTGAACAGATGAAGAAAATGCTGAAAGGTTTCAATAGTGGCAAATTCAAACCTGGTCAGATGGGTATGCCATTTTAGAGATTGATGTTCTTGGGCTTCCGAACTCTGATTAGGCACATTATAGTTCATCATGAAGCAATTCTTATATTGCATTATTCCAATAGTAACTTAGCTTCTATCAATTCATGAAATAAGGAACTAAGATTTCGTTCGAGGTTATCAATTGAATAGATATTGGTGATCTTCTTAAATGCGTTATCTCTAACCTGAACAAAATCATTCGGATGATCAACCACAAAATGAATTGCTTTTACAAATAATTGCTCGTTATCAAGCTGATAGGTAAATCCATTCTTTCCATGTTCTATAAGATCACCTACTCCCCCTACAAGGCTGGAAATGACAATCTTCCGATTTGCCATCGCTTCTATAATTGTAACCGGAGTACCTTCATTCAATGAAGTTAATAGTAATATATCTATGTCGGCATATATAGGCTTCATTTCCTGGATAAAACCTGTGAATATGATTCTATCAGTTAGATGCGCTACTTTGATTTCCATTTCTAATTCAGCCTTCATTTCTCCATCACCGATCAGACAGAAGGTAAGATCATCTCGACTTTTGATTAATTCCTTAGCAATATCAAGAAACATACGAGGGTTTTTAATGGCTGTCAATCTACCGATAAAGGCAATAATATGCTGGTTATCAGCAATTTTAAACTGTTTTCGGAATTTGCCCTTATCCTCACTCTGATGGATGATATTTGAAAAATCAAAACCTAATGGGATGATCCTGATCTTTTTTTCGGTAACAATATTGAAATGAAGTAATTCATTCTGCTGCTGATTGCTGATCACAATGATCCGATCTGATATTCTTGCCATCCATCTTTCGATTGATATTGAAACAAGAGTCATCATTTTACCAAAATAACCCCTAAAATTATTACCATGAAAAGTATGGACTATGATCGGCACACCGCATAACCACGCTGATACTCGACCAACAAATCCAGCTTTTGCAGTATGTGTGTGGACTATATCAGGCTTGATTTGGCGGATGATCTTCATCATTTTAATGATGGTAAAAATATCTTTAATGGGATGAATGCTGCGACTCATTGATTCAATGTAGTATGGTTTGATTCCATATTCATCAGCTAAATATGTCATATCCGTCTCATAAGCTTCTATTTTTCCACTCAGGACATAGGACTGATATTCTTCATTGGTAAACAGTTTCGTTACGAGCAGCGCATGAAATGAACCTCCGCTTATTCCTAAACGAGTGATGATATTCAGGATTCTAATCTGTCTATTCATACTACCATTACTCGATTTCTTTCATTTCATAGATCTGTTCAATTTTATCAATAATCTTAGGCAGCATATAGTTTTCCTTCACCGTCTTCTCCCCAGCTATCGCAATTTCTTTTGCTTTTTCAGGGCTTTGTTTCAGATACGTAATTTTTCCTATTAAATCATCTACGTCTTTAGGCTTCATTAAAAGTCCATTTATTCCATCAACAATAGCTCCATCAATACCTTGCCCTTGCACACCAATAACAGGAATACAGGCATACATCGCTTCCAAGTAAACAATACCGAAGGACTCGCTATAACTGGGCAGAACAAAAGCATCAAAAAGAGGATAAAGATTTCGGACAATTTCGTTTGGTTGCCTGGGAATCAAAGCTATATCGCTCTCAAGATGGTTATCTAGAATCAACTGTTTGAGGTGATCTTTCATTGGACCACCTCCCAGTATGACGAGTTGAATATCATGATTATCAAGATTCAGCATTTTTACAGCTTCGATTAAAAAATCAAATCCTTTTTCCTGCACCAGATTACCAACTGATAAAATCTTATAACTCCCGGGTCTCATTTTACTCTTAAGATCATTCTTGAGATTGGATTCTGCAGGAAGAAATGCGGGTATACCATTACCAATAACGGTGATCTTTTCTTCATCCAAATAAGATAGCAAATCTTGTTTTATCTTTGGATTTACTGTAAAAACATGCGTCCAATTGGAAAAAGATTTGAACATGGTTACTTTGTACAATATCCTGGAATATGGATTCTTAATCAAACGTGGGTGTGATTTGATATTATGGAGTGTTAAATATGTCTTTATCCTATTCCTATCCAATTCATTACGTAAACAGAACAACTCAGGTACATGACGGCAATCATGAACATGGATCATATCCGGCTTCCAGTCCTTGATAGTTTGTCTGATCCCCGGAATCACATCCCGGAAATAATCAAATACGGAAAGAAAAAATGAGACTTTATTCACCGGCGAATTCACGTAAAGTACTTCATAGTTAGCTTCAGGGTGAACACTTGCCTGGTATTGAGCAGGATGATAAGAAGTAGTAGCAATCACTTTCACTTTATACCGTTTGGAAAGCTCATCAACTTGTTGTTTTACAAATATTCCAGCTACGGGATTTACTTCATCCGGAAACAAATCCGTTATGAATAGCAGTTTTCTCATTCATTATCCTCTTATTTAGACAATAAGCGTGATTTCGCATTTTTGTCAATGAACTTCATTCTTAACTCTCTCAGGACTCTCTCAGGATTCTCTCAGGATTCTCTCAGGATTCTCTCAGGACACCCTTAAATAATCCTTAGGATTTTAGAGATGGTTGAGAGTAATTTGAGTTAGCATTGATTGTTTATTATATGTCGTTTTCATTGGATAAATCAGAAACCTACTTGGATGGAGTAGGGGAGTTATCAATGTAGCATGAAAGTGGTCGAAGGATCTATGGAATGATATCGAATACAGTAACTTGTACTTTCCCTTGTCTCTTCAAAATCATGGCGTATTCTTTACCATACAGACATTTCTTCCTGGTTTGGATTAATTTTGCCTTAAAGAAATAAGCTCTTCTTGTATCATCGAGACAAATATCATTAGATTTCCAAAAGTAATGATCAACGGGTAGGGAACGTAAATAAGCCAATGATTCCTGCTTTGCTTCATTCAAAAGATGTATGGGAAGAAAATCCGGATATTGTAGATTAGATGGAAAGAGAATCCAGTCCCAGAGAAGAAGTTCGTCCAATTCAGAAGATGACGGTATCAATGCTATATCACAAGGTTCATCAAGCTGCTCAGCAGATAACGTTCTTAAGAGAGTTCTCTGTTGTTCATTGAATTGATAGAAAGATTGAACTATCTTCGCTTTTTTCAGCCAGTCCTTGGTTTTAATGTCCTTTCCGGTAGTAATGATATAAGAGGCAAACTCATCAAGCTTATTAAACCCATTTCCCTTTCTTAATTCAAAACAATCTCTAACAACACTGGGAAAGTGTCCTGAATTGATATAAGAATTCAAGACGATTTCCACGTTCTCACAAGATTGAATCTCAGCAAAGGACATCCATTTCGTAGATAGCACTCGATACGGAGGATCGGAAAGGTATTCAATTCCATATTCATCAGTTTTCTTTGCCATGTCAGTTCCTGGAAGTATTTTCAAAAATCCTAGCTGCAGGTGATCGGGTTCCAGGATAAGAAGCTCATTGATCGTTTCTCCCAGTTTATCTTTAGTTTCAAAGGGCAATCCAACAATAGCATCATAGTGTTGATGGATTTGCCTAATTTCCTTCAGCTTACGCAATTTCGGTTCAATCATTTCCCATTCACCTTGTCTTCCTATTTCCCGAATGGTTTGTGAATGTATAGATTGAATACCTATCTCAAACTGGAAGCGTTCCTGTGGGACGCTACCTAAAATATTGAAATCCTCTTCATCCAAATATAATGGATGTATCTCAAAGTGATACATGATATCGGGGGATTCTTCCTTGAGAAATTGCCAAATTTGCCTGGCGAAAGATTGATTTACATTAAAACTGCGGTCGATAAATTTAATAATGAAAGGTTCAAATGCCCATAATTGTCTAAGCTCAGATTTTATGGTTTCAATATCCCTATATTGCAGATCCTGGTCTTCCCTTGAGGATAAACAGTAGGAGCAGTGAAACGGGCATCCCCGACTTGCTTCATAATAAACATACTTATGCTTCAAAAGCTCTTTATCACTGGACATATATGGAAATGGAAGTGTTAAAAAATCTGGATTAGAAATACGAAGAATCCTATCAGAATAACTGAAATCTGATTCTGCAAGTCTGCGAAAAGCTGTTTCACCGGCACCGCATACAATATAGTCAATCATAGGAAACTGATCAAGCCAATGTTCTGCATTATAACTAACTTCCGGACCGCCGAGAATGATCTTGGTATGAGGAATTACCTTTTTTATTTCAGGAAGAAGAAGTTTCAATTGCATGGAATTCCAGATATAAACGGATATTCCAATAACATCTGGATTAGATTCTACAATTTGAAGCAAAATGAGTAAAAGATCATCGTGAATAGTAAATTCTCTCATATCAATATCATGGCTAAAATTGAGCAAACTCGTCCGTAAGGCATAAATCGCTAGGTTAGAGTGTGTAAAACGTGCATTGAACGCAAGTAACATTATCTTCTTTTTCATGAATGTCCTTGTAGAGTCGCTCAACCTGAACTTCTCAAAATTCTTGTTTGGCGGTATGAGACGCTCGGGTTGAGCGTCTCTATAAATACATTCAAAGCATTATTATTGAGTGTCAAGGACTGTTTTGCATACGAGATTTAATTTGACACATGCGCCCTTTTGAAAGAACTGGAGAGTAGATTTCTAATGAATTTAGAAATGGAGGTTACATGCCCAAGAAAGAACGGACGAGTGATTCAACTATGAACAATATGTATGATGTGATACCATTACGTCGAATGCTCGTACCCCCAACAATGATGGTTCCCTTACTTATCGGGAGAAGTGCAACGCTTTCAGCAGCGGATCATTCTCTCCGTGGAAATCACTATGTTTTATGTGTTCCCCAGAAACGGGAAATTGAAAATAAACGCAATCCTTCTGCTTCTGATCTTTACCGGTACGGTACTATTTGTGATATCGTCCAGCATTTTCCTCTTCCTGATGGAAATATGCGTCTGCTGTTACAGGGACTATTCCGCGTGAAAGTAGATCGTTTCACAAGAATCGGAGATCAGCTTCGTGCCACTTATACCTTGGCTCCTAAAACAGGTATGCTCATTGGTCCTCGTACCACTGCCTATATGCGCAATCTGAAAAATGCCTTTGAAACATATGCGAAACTGAATAAGAATCTTCCTGACGAATTGATGAAGGATTTTGAGAATCTTACTGAACCAGAGGATTGTTTTTATTTCATCCTGACATACATCGAACAGGATCTAAAAACCAAAGAGCGACTTTTCGAGATTGATGACCTTGATGATAGTATCCAAGCTCTTCTGCGCGTATTACATACGGAAATTGAGATCATGAAGTTGGAACGTCAGATTGAAGGTAAAGTTAAACAGACTCTAAGTAAATTGCAGAAAGAATACTACCTTACCGAACAATTGAAGATCATCCATAAAGAGTTGGGGATTTCCAAGGAAGCTGAGGATGAATTGATAGAACTTCGCAAGCTTGTGGAAAAAGCTAATTTAAGTCCAGAAGCTCGTTTGCACGCCGAAGAGGAATTAAAGAAACTCTCTCGTCTAACACAACATGCCCAAGATTATAGTGTGATTTACAGTTATGTAAATTGGATATTGGAATTGCCCTGGGATCTTAAAAAGAGCAAGGATATTAACCTGCAAACTGCTGAAGATATCCTCAATGAAGACCATTATGGATTGGAAAAGGTCAAAGATCGCATTGTGGAATATCTTGCCGTCTTGAAGATGTCACAAAAAACGACTGGGCAGATACTATGTTTTGTCGGACCTCCCGGTGTTGGTAAAACTTCTTTGGGCAAATCTATTGCACGAGCCCTTGATCGTGATTTTATTCGCATATCTCTTGGTGGTGTGCGGGACGAAGCAGAAATTCGTGGTCATAGACGTACATATGTAGCTGCTTTACCTGGGGTGATTATGCAGAGTATGAAGAAAGCAGGAAGCACTAATCCGCTAATCATGATGGATGAAATCGATAAAATGAGTATGGATTTCCGTGGTGACCCTTCCGCAGCTTTGCTGGAAGTGCTTGATCCGGAACAGAACTTCAACTTCCGTGATCATTATCTTGATTTCGGATATGATCTTTCCCATGTGCTATTCATAACAACAGCCAACCATTTAGGTTCAATACCACGTCCTCTGATCGATAGAATGGAAATCCTCTATCTGCCAGGTTACACACAATATGAAAAATTGAATATAGCCAAACGCCATCTCATTCCAAAGCAATTGGAAAAACATGATGTGGCGGGAAGAATTGATATTGAATTTGAAGATCTTTCCATTGAAAAGATTATAGCGCTTTATACACGTGAAGCTGGGGTGCGTGAACTTGAACGTAAAATATCCGCTGTTATCCGCAAGATCGTCAAAAAATACATGAAGGATAACGCCCAAACAATCTATAAAGTAACGCCGATCGATATTGAAACTTACCTTGGTATTCCCGAACATCTCTATTCTGAGATCAATCGTGAAGATGCCATTGGTGTTGTCACTGGTCTTGCCTGGACATCTGCAGGGGGGGAGACCTTGCAGGTGGAAACTGTCAAAATGAAAGGTGACGGAAAGATCAAACTGACCGGTAATCTTGGTGAAGTGATGAAAGAATCTGCACAGGCTGCTTATTCCTTTGCACGTAAACATGCAGGTGAATACGGTATTGAAGAGGATTTCAATAAAAAGTATGATGTCCATCTTCATATTCCTGAAGGTGCTATTCCCAAAGATGGTCCTTCTGCCGGTGTGACAATGGTGACATCCATCGTTTCCGTGCTTTCTGATCGACCCGTGGATCATAATATTGCTATGACAGGTGAGATCACGCTCTCTGGTAAAGTACTTCCTATCGGTGGCTTGGCTGAAAAGATGATTGCTGCCAAGCGTGCCGGCATTACTACTCTCATTATTCCGGAAAAGAATCGACCCAGCCTTATTGAGATTGCTGCTGAAATTAAAGAAGGTATGACGATAAATTTCGCTGAAACAATCGATGATGTACTTAAATTAGCTCTCAAATAAATGCGTTTTAGATTTATCGAACAGACTCAACTTCATGATGGAACCCATCGTTTCCTCCTGGAAGTTGAGCCTGCTGAACTTGTCATGGTAGGCTTCCTGCTTGAATCCTTTGACGGTTTGTTCAATTACACTACAATTGATGATAAGAATTCTCTTGTCCAGGTTGATTTCCTGCCCGATGCCTATGAGGATGGAAAGAATATGCTCGAGTTTATGAAGGAATGGGAATGCGGAAGGTGACAGGTAACAGGTCAAATCCTGGCTCATCGCCTTCGCGAGGACGACAAAACCTGAAACCTGCTACTACATGTGTGTTCTTCTCTGCAATTTTTAATTTTTAATTTTTAATTCTTCTACCTTCCCGCCCAAGTTCTTAACAAATGCATAATCAACTTTCTGCAAATGCGGTTTTGTCTTTCCTGCATCCAGGTATTGCACGACCAGAGCGGGTGGATTATCATACACAGAGACTTGTACATAGCCTGGCGGAACATAGCCAATTGGATGCGTAATTGACCCAGTGTTGATGACTAATGCACCATGATCCTCATAACCGGGTACTACTTTCCTACTGAAGAAATGCGTTGTAGCAGACAGAACAAGGTCACACTTCTCCATGATGATCTTCTTCTGCTCAAGTAGCAATTGGTCAATCCAGAAGCCATAGCGAGAATGAGCACACACAATGATGATGTCATGCTCCCGTTTATCTATCTGCGAAATAAGAGATGTCACATACGCCTTTGATTCACTATTAAATGCTATCGTGTCTTCAGGTGGCTGATCAGGATAATGCAGTTGAACCAGGTGAATAGTCCAGCCATTTACAGGTATCTTCGCATAATATTCAACGCCATTATACCGTATCTGGACATTTGGGTTATTCTGTAATTCGACTTCTTTGAAGAAGGCTCCTCCTGCTCCCCAATCTGCTTGTCCTTTCCCATAATACTGATTTTCGCCATCTGCAGCACAGGGATAAAAATGAGAATGCCACCAGATGTTCTTATGAAGGAAAGTAATGAATTCAGCCTTCCCAACTGCCTTCACATGATCACCCAATCCAATAACGAAAGCATCATTATCTTTCTCCATCCATTTGACCATATGCTGAAATGGCTTCTTGGAAGAGGGAGCATCGCCTTCATTGTCACTGAAGATAGCAAAATTGAACGCTGCGCTCCTTACCAGTTGTTTATATGATGTTGACTTCTGCCACGTATTTGTGGCTGTAGATGTTGTGTTTTTCGCTTGTAGGAGAAGAATAACAGAGAGAAAGCAGAGGTATATGAAGAATTTCTTCATATGAATTGCAGGTTATTCGAAATAGAAGATGGCTTCGATCGGATTGATCTTTGCCGCTTTTAAAGCTGGATAAAGACCTGACAGAAAGCCTACCAGGAGGGAAAAACCTATACCGATAATAATCCCTTGCGCTGGAATTGGCATAGCCAGATGTACCAATGAAGAGACAATTTTAAGTAGCACCGAGGCAATCACAATGCCAAATAAAGCACCTAAGCCGGCAAGAGTGATGGCTTCCATGATAAAATAGAAAAAAATATCACCTTCCGTAGCTCCAACGCTTTTTCGTACTCCAATTTCAACCATTCTTTCATTGATAGAGATTAAAAGTGTACTAAAAAGACCAATACCTCCAACGATCAATGAAATAGAGGCAATAGCAAAAAGTGTGATGTTCCATTTTTTGAAAGCGCTATTCATCTCAGTTGTTATTTTTAACAGAAAATCACCTATATTCTGAAATTCAAAATTCTGGTACATTCCGCGTTGAGCCAGGAGAATCTGCCTAGCCCTATTCTTTAATGGCGTATAGGAAGCATCATCCTTTGCCTGGAGATAAATGTAATCCACAGCATTATGTGATCGAAGGTACTTAGCACCGGTTTGCAGCGGAATATACACGGCTTCCAGGTCATTCTTGCGTTCCCAGCTATTGAAATCCATACCAGCTTTGTTCATTTTATCCATATTCAAAACTCCCACAGCCCGGTATCTCATGCTGCCTACTGTGACGAACTGACCTAAGGGATCGATACCTTTGAAGTATTTTTGAACAAAGTAATAACCAAGAATACAAACCTTCTCCCCGGTATCCGTTTCAAAAGAACGGAAAAAACGACCGGATTTAAGAGTATATGTTTTATTCACGAAAAAGCTGTTATTTGTAGCTTTCAATTGGACTATTTCGCGTTTTTTATTATTCAGGTAATTCTGCCGTTCTTCTATCATACCATAGATAGATTTCAGATCCAGTTGCTTCTTTAAAGCTTCATAATCAATAAGACCTAATGCCCTGACATTTTCCTTTGTTTTGATGAATGCTTTTTTCTCACTGTTTTCCATTACTATACCAAAATATATATTTGAACCGGTAATCAATACAGACCTGTTCCAGCCCATGCCTTCCATATTTGATTGAATGAGCATTTTCAAGCCATAGATAGAAGAAAACATGGTTACAACAGCCATGACACCAATGACAATACCCATCAGTGTGAGCAAGGATCTCATCTTATGTGAGAAGATCGATTGCAGACTGCTGCGCAAGCCATCGTAAAGATGCATTAATAAACTTCCTTACCACACTTTGGACATTTCTTGAATTCGCCTTCATTCTTTGAAATATGTTCTTCCATATACGGATTTCCACATTCGGGGCATTTGATAAGTACAGGTTTATTATTAGTAATAAATTTACATTCAGGATAATTTGAACAGGAATAGAACTTCCTTCCTGTCTTGGATTTACGTTCAGATAACTCTCCTGTCTCACACTGAGGGCACTTCACACCAAGAGTAAAGTTACGCGTAAACTTGCAGGTCGGATAATTCGTACAGGCTATGAACTTACCAAAGCGTCCTGCCTTTAGAGTCAGGTCACTTCCACACTTCGGACATTTCTCCTCAAGCACTTCCTGTTTTACGATCGTGATTGTTCCATCAGCAGTACGTGTGAAGTTCTCAAGATGCTTACATTCGGGGAAATTGGAACAACTGAGGAATTGACCTTTCCTACCCCATTTTATCTGCATGTGTCCCGTGCCACAAAGTGTACATGGCATATCAGTATCTTCCTTCATGTCAGACTTTGTCTGCTTGATATTCACTTTTCCCATCAGTTCCATCAGTACTTTATAATATCCTGAGAGAACATCTTCCCACTTCTGTTTTCCATATTCAATTTCATCCAGTTCAGTTTCCATTTCAGCAGTAAATTTTACATTGAAGAGCTTGTCGAATTGAGCTACCAGGAAGCCATTCACTTTCTTACCTAAATCTGTAGGTGCAAACTGTTTTTGAATAAGCGTCACATATTGCCGTTCCTGGATCGTTGAAAGAATAGCCACATAGGTGGAAGGTCTTCCAATACCCTTGGATTCCAGTTCTTTGATCAAGGCAGCTTCTGTATAACGGGCAGGTGGTTTGGTGAAATGCTGGAGAGGAACGAATTTATCAATGAGAAGCTCATCTCCCTCATGATAATCCTGATGAATATTCTCACCTTCCGAGACAGAAATATGAGGATATACTTTTCTGAAGCCTTCATCTGTGACATGCGCTCCCGTTGCTGAAAAAAGCGCTTTTCCTAATTCCACATTCACTTTCGTAGTGGCAATCTGGATAGGTTTCATCTGTGTAGCAACAAAGCGCTGCCAGATGAGTGTATATAACTTTAACTGATCTTTACTTAAACTAGCCGATACCTGCTCAGGAGTTCGGAAAGGATCTGTGGGGCGAATCGCTTCATGTGCGTCTTGAGCTTTATTCTTATTGGCAAATACACGCGCTTTAGATGATACCTGGTCTTTTCCAAAACGTTGCGAGATAAGGTCTCTACAGGCTGCAAGAGCTTCTTCAGAGATACGCAGAGAATCTGTACGCATGTAGGAGATCAAACCTACACGCTCACCATTGACATCCACACCTTCATACAATTCCTGGGCTACTTTCATCGTCTTTTTTGCCGGGAAACCTAATACTTTTGATGCTTCCTGCTGAATTGTACTGGTAATGAATGATGGACCCGGTTCCATCTTGCGAGTGGATTTCTCAATACTCTTCAGGACTGGTAAACCTGCTTTCAGGGATTCCATTAGTTCTAAGGTCTGCTTTTCATTCAGCAGTTCCACCTTTTTCCCTTCCCATTTATCCAGGATTGTCTTGAAGGATGGCAGTTTGTCTTTGTGGAATATGCCATCAATTGACCAATATTCGGAAGGAACGAATTTATCGATTTCTTCTTCACGTTCGCAGATGAGACGCAAAGCAACGGACTGCACCCGACCGGCACTCAGGTCTTTTGTGAGAATCTTCCACAACACGGGGCTAACTGTGTAGCCAACGATTCTATCAAGAATACGTCTTGCCTGTTGTGAATCCACCTTATCCTGGTCAATCTGACCGGGATGTTCCAAAGCTTGGACGATAGCAGTTTTTGTGATCTCATTGAAAGTGATGCGGAAGACTGGTTTATTTCCAATTTCCTTCTTCAAAATATAAGCCAGATGCCAGGATATAGCTTCTCCTTCACGGTCATGGTCTGATGCAAAGTAGATAGTTTCAGCATCGAGAGCTGCTTTTTTTAGTTCATCAATGATCTTCTTTTTCTTCGTATCCACGACATACTTAGCTTTGAAATGGTTCTCAACATCAACTCCAAGCTCTTTTTGGGGAAGGTCACGTACATGTCCCATTGAAGCTTTAATGATATACTTGTGTTCAAGAAACTTGCTGATCGTACTTGCTTTTGCCGGTGATTCGACAATGATAAGCCCTTTTGACATTATATAACTTCCTTAGTTTTAATCTTCTGAATTCATATGCTCCATCTTACCGCAGCATTTTTTATATTTCTTCCCGCTCCCGCAAGGGCAGGGGTCATTTCTTCCTACTTTTAGTTCAGCACGTACGGGAGTTCCTTTCGGTAGTTCCTGTCCATCATCTATGGGTTGAGATACATGTGTCGTCTGGTACGCTGATATTTCTGAATGATCTGTTCTCGCTTGAGCCAGCATATTCTGCATTTGCTCCTGTGTGAGAATATATGTTGTAAACACTTTTCGTGCCACATTTTGTTGAATCCTGCCAATCAGGCTTTCGAACAGGTCAAGGCTCTCTTTCTTGTATTCAATGAGAGGGTCTTTATTGGCATAGGCTCGTAAACCAATACCGTCCTTGAGTAAGTCCATCTCATGCAGGTGATCACGCCATTCGTCATCAACAACATCCAGCATGACTCTTCTTTCAATCTCACGAAGCATTTCTGAGCCTAACTCCACTTCGCGCTTCTGATAAGCTTCCATCATGAACTCTTCAATGGAGGCGGCAACACCCTCAGGGGTTTGTCTTCCTGACATAGCCACTTCGGCTGTTAAATCCACATCGCAATTAGACCTGAACCAGTTGATGAGTTTATCAAGAGGCCATTCTTCAGGGAAAACACCTTCCGGTATCGTTGTTTCTACAAGACCCCAGATCGTTTCCTTGATCATTTCCTTGATGTTATCCTGCAGGTCATAACCTTTCAGTACATTGCGACGATAGGAATAGATGACTTCACGCTGCTGATTCATTACTTCATCATATTTGATGAGTTGTTTACGGATATCGAAGTTATGCTCTTCCACCCGACGTTGGGCTTTTTCAACGGCACTGGTCATCCAGGGATGCATAATCGCCTCCCCTTCCTTTACACCAAACTTTATAAGCATAGGGGCAATACGATCTGAACCGAAAAGTCGCATCAGGTCATCTTCCAGCGATAAATAGAAACGAGATGTACCAGGATCGCCCTGGCGACCTGCACGACCACGCAACTGACGGTCAATACGTCTGCTTTCATGGCGTTCACTGCCGATCACATGCAAACCATCAAGTGGTTTACCATATTCGAATTCTGATGTTATCTTCCATGGATCATCCAGGTAAAATTCCTTATCGTTCGTCACAACTGTCTCACCGAGTTTGATATCAGTTCCACGACCAGCCATATTGGTAGCAATCGTGACAGCTTTAGCATGTCCTGCTTCACGGATAATTTCTGCTTCCCGTTCATGATTCTTAGCATTCAGGATGTTATGATCAATCTTCTTTCTTCTCAGGAGACGACTCAGGGTTTCGGAAACTTCTACTGAGACTGTACCGACGAGAACAGGCTTACCTCTTTCATACCAATAAGCTATTTCATCGATAATGGCATTGTATTTTTCACTTTTAGTAAGATAAATTACATCTTCATGGTCATGTCTGGAAACTGGGCGATTCGTGGGAATTGGAAGCACCGGAAGATGGTAAATTTCCATAAATTCCGACTCTTCAGTCACAGCAGTACCGGTCATACCTGCCAGTTTATCAAACATACGGAAGTAATTCTGCAGGGTAATTGTGGCAAATGTTTGAGTTCCTCCCTCAATTTTGACATTTTCCTTGGCTTCAAGAGCCTGGTGCAAGCCATCACTGAACCTGCGCCCCGGCATCATTCTACCGGTAAATTCATCCACAATGACGACCTGGTTATCGTTGATCACATAATCCACGTCTTTTTCAAAGAGGGAATAGGCTTTCAGGAGTTGTGCTATATTATGCAATTTCTCGGTTTTATCGAGAAAATGATTGGTAACGGATTCCTTTTTCATGGTTTTCTGTTCAGGTGTGAGACCTGGATTTTCATCCACTTCTGTTAACATATCGTCCAAGCTATTCAGTAGAAACAAGTCAGGATCAGATTTGGACAGGAAATCCCTGCCTTTTTCAGCCAGATCAGCGCTATTCTGCTTTTCTTCGATCACATAGAATAGCTCTCCATCGAGTTCTGTCATCTTTTTGTCTCGAAGATAGTAGCCTTCAGTATCATTTACCAGTTTCTTCAGATCACCTTCCTGCATCATTTTCAGGAATGCCTTGCTTCTTGGAGCTGCCCTGGAAACCAGTAATAGATTCTTGGCAATCATGTCATAGTCAGGCTTATCTGCAGTCAATGCTTGACGCACTTCAGATAATAAACGATTCGTAAGAACATTCTGCATACCCACTAATTGAACGAGAGGTGCGCGAAGTTCGTCATAGAAATTCTTGTCCTGCGTTATCGGACCGCTGATAATCAAAGGTGTACGTGCTTCGTCAACGAGAATGCTATCCACTTCATCAACGATGGCATAATAGAATTCACGCTGCACAACCTGTTCAATGCTGGTTGCCATGTTATCACGAAGATAGTCGAAACCGAATTCACTGTTCATTCCATAGGTCACATCACAGCTATATGCTGCCTTGCGTTCATCGAAGTCCATTCGGGTAATGATGACGCCAACGGTCAGACCGTGGAAGGCAAAGATTGGACCCATCCACTCTGAGTCACGTTGAGCGAGGTAATCATTCACTGTCACGAGATGTACATTCCGACCGGTCAAGGCATTGAGGAATAGTGGCAGGACTGCCACAAGGGTCTTTCCTTCACCTGTTGCCATTTCTGTGATCATACCCTTATGAAGGGCAATTGCACCGATGAGTTGAACATCAAAGGGAACCATATCCCATTCCGTTTCATGACCGCGCACATCATATTTCATACCCAACATGCGCCTGCATGTATCTTTTATTATGGCATACACTTCCGGGAGATATTCATCCAGGATTTCCTGGACTTGTGGTTTCGATTTCTTCTTCAAAGCATCCATTTCATTGCCGATGATGGTCTGTTCCCGCTCATCAGGTTCTTTCTGGTAGGCTTCTTTTAGTTTATCTATTGTGTCAAAAATATCCTGGACTTTTCCCTCAATCTCTGCTCTGATCACTTGGATACGATCACGTAATTCATCATCACTCTTAGCTTCCAAGGTGGGATATATCTCTAGAATATCATCCACATACGGCTGCAGTTTCTTGAGTTCTTTCACTGATGGGTCGCCAAACAATTGGCGTAACACTTTTTCAAACATAGTTCTTCCCTATTTTAGTTTGAGTCAAATTAGAATAGGGAGGTGGTGTGTCAATCAATTTGAAAGTTCGAAGTGCGAAGTTCGAAGCTCGAAGTGAAGAGCAGAGCTTGTTTCCCTCCCTTTGGATAACCATGGAAATTCCCCCTTGGGAAGGGGGGTAGGGGGGTCTTCTGCTCTTACTGAAACCTGGCATCTAAAATCTGGTACCTTCCGCTCCGCTCTTCTCCTACAAGCTGCAACCTAGAACCTACAACCTTTTGCAAGATTCCAGAAGCTCCGCATCTGGCTATTGGATATTGTCATTCCATGACAACGACATTGCATACGTCTTGTTGCAATTAAATAGCATATTTATCAAATTGATCATTTCCCTCCGTTACATCGGAGATGTAATATCCGATAGCCAGAGATGGAAACGATTGGGAACAAATGGAACGATGGTATCGTTTTATTCCAAATCATCCTTAGGATGATATTGAAAATCATGCTTTTTTAAAAAGCATTCATATTCTTCTTCGCTTGTTCTTTTGCAGTGATGGCAATTCCAGTTTCTCAAACTCTCCGACCTGAAGGTCACCTCCCTTTATCCAAAGGGAGGAATAATTCCGCATCCTCTCTGGTCTCCCTCCCTTTGGATGAAGACCATGCTGACTGTCTGATTTCCCTCCCTTTGGATAAAGCATGCTGACTGTCTGATTTCCCTCCCTTTGGATAAAGCATGCTGACTGTCTGATTTCCCTCCCTTTGGATAAAGCATGCTGACTGACTGATTTCCCTCCCTTTGGATAAAGCATGCTGACTGTCTGATTTCCCTCCCTTTGGATAACCATGGAAATCCCCCCTTGGGAAGGGGGGTAGGGGGGTCTTCTGCTCTTCCTGAAACCTGGCATCTAAAATCTGGTACCTTCCGCTCCGCTCTTCTCCTACAAGCTGCAACCTAGAACCTACAACCTTTTGCAAGATTCCAGAAGCTCCGCATCTGGCTATTGGATATTGTCATTCCATGACAACGACATTGCATACGTCTTGTTGCAATTAAATAGTATATTTATCAAATTGATCATTTCCCTCCGTTACATCGGAGATGTAATATCCGATAGCCAGAGATGGAAACGATTGGGAACAAATGGAACGATGGTATCGTTTTATTCCAAATCATCCTTAGGATGATATTGAAAATCATGCTTTTTTAAAAAGCATTCATATTCTTCTTCGCTTGTTCTTTTGCAGTGATGGCAATTCCAGTTTCTCAAACTCTCCGACCTGAAGGTCACCTCCCTTTATCCAAAGGGAGGAATAATTCCGCATCCTCTCTGGTCTCCCTCCCTTTGGATGAAGACCATGCTGACTGTCTGATTTCCCTCCCTTTGGATGAAGACCATGCTGACTGTCTGATTTCCCTCCCTTTGGATAAAGGGAGGGGTTAGGGGAGAGTTTGATTCTCTGCACTTCTCATTCTGAACTAGCACCTAATACCTAGTACCTAGAACCTTCTGCAAATCCCTCTCCATCCTTGACAAAAACCCCTACTACCCAGTCCTCTCAATCAGGAGACTTTATTCAATGAAGAGAATAGAAACACACTTGGATATTAAAACCATGCCGGAGGTTATAAAGCCATTCATCAGAAATGTACGGATATATAACAGCAGTTGTTCAGAGGCTGCTCAAACTTACTATATCGAGGGATCTGTGCGAGCATTCTTAAAGATAAGCAGCGGAAGTAAGCTATACAGGGAAAGTGTCATGACAGAGTTTTTCCATTGTCATGGACTAGCTCCGGCTGTGCTGGGCTATGTCACTGATAATGGACAGGATTATTTACTTACCGAAGCTCTCACCGGAGAGGATGGTATCTCGGGAAGGCATATGGAAGAGTCATACCGGCTTGCAGAAGAATTTGGCAACTACCTGAAGCTGATACATAGCCTTCCTGTACTGGATTGTCCGGTAAAAAACAGAACAGCAGAGATGCTATTGGAAGCTGAAGGGAATATCACTAGGCAGTATTGCGACCGTGAGATAATCATAGAAAGCATGGATACAGCTTCAGAAACTTTCGGGAAATTGAAGCACCTGGCTCAGGCAGATACCGTGATTCACGGCGACTATTGCCTGCCCAATATCATCATGCAGGATTACTGCTTGAGCGGATTTGTTGACCTGGGAAATGGTGGCGTTGGAGACAGTCATTACGATCTGTTCTGGGGTATCTGGACGCTGAAATATAACTTTCAAACGGATCAGTATGCAGATACATTCGTCAATGCCTATGGCAGGGATAAAGTTGATTGGGACAGGCTGGAGTTGTGCCGGCTGCTGGCAGGACTGACAGAATAAAATTAAAAATTAAAAATTAAAGATTAAAAATTGGCAGAGAAGAACACAAGGAATTGAAGATTTAAGATTGAAAATTTAAGATTTAAGATTGGCAGAGCAAATATGAGCAGTGCAGAAGAGGCTATAAATCGACAAATAAGTCTGCTATAAAATTAAATAAGTTTCATCTAGGCATTATCTAGGGATCATCTAGGGATCATCTAGACTTTCTTAGATTCTCTTAGGAAAATGCTTTATTCTTATCTTTTTTCATCTTTTTTTGTATTAAAAGAGATATCCTTATGGCACATGAACCGCTCCTAAGTCAGATAGTAACAGCTACTAGTCAGATCCTAATCAGCTCCTAACCAGCTCCTAAAGTATTTTAAACATTCGTTACGATCTTTTGATGATATATTTAGTTTCTAATCTCTTCGTCATTCAAGAGCCAGTCAGGTGGGTTCATTTCGTATCTCGGTTTGTTAAGCCGTTAATTGGAAGGGCTGTTAGCCCTGGATTTCGTATCTCGGTTTGTTAAGCCGTTAATTGGAAGGGCTGTTAGCCCTGGATCTCGTATCTCGGTTTGTTAAGCCATTAATGGAAGGGCTGTTAGCCCTGGATTCTATTCGTATCTCGGTTTGTTAAGCCGTTAATGGAAGAGCTGTTAGCCCTGGATTCTATTCATATCTCGGTTTGTTAAGCTACAAGAAGAATAACGGGGGATAACATCCCCTCTTTTAACGGCTTAACAATCCGTGATACGAAACAAGCCGAGATACGAAACAAGCCGTGATACGATTATAATAGCATCTGTTCAGTGATTTCTGGAGCAACCCATGTATATTGCCAATCCTGGTATTTACTCACCAAATTCGCCTTAACAGGATTTTGCTTAATGTAGGTTACAATTCTAAAGAACTCATTTTCATCTCTAACCAGATGATCATATGATTCACTGTTCCAGAAAGCACCTTCACGGTTCAATAACTGGTTAATTTTTCTGGCAGTATATCCCTTCCATGTTTGTGTAATGGAAGGTAGCGTTTTTTTATAATCGATGGGATTTACATACGGCGTGATTAAAACATGCACATGATTTGGCATAATACAAAATGCATGTAAGTAGTATTTTTTGTTGTTATTGAAGTGCATAGATTCCTGCACGATATCAGCAATATCCAGTTGTTTCAACAATTCAGGATACTCTCTTGAAATTCCAACTTGCTGATCAATCCAGTCAAAGACCTTTTTATGATAATTGTAAGCCAGCATTGATTTGTATTCCTGTGTTAGAGTTTTACATGATTGCTCGAATTCCATTCTCATATCGTATAAGTGGTTTTTAATTAATGGTGATAATTCGAATTTCATGTGCCATGTGATGAAGATCGGATGGTTTTGTTGAAATAAATGCGGAAGACGGCGCTTGTAGAAGAAAGATACAGATTCCAGGTCTAACATGATTACCTCCGAGGTATTGATTTTTTTAGATTTAGGAATCGGGATAACATCCCATTGATTATCGGCTTACAAGCCGAGATACGAAACTGAGATACGAACATTCAGGGCTAACAGCCCTTCCATTATCGGCTTAACAAGCCGAGATACGAAACTGAGATACGAATATTCAGGGCTAACAGCCCTTCCATTATCGGCTTAACAAGCCGAGATACGAAACTGAGATACGAATATTCAGGGCTAACAGCCCTTCCATTATCGGCTTAACAAACCGAGATACGAAACTGAGATACGAATATTCAGGGCTAACAGCCCTTCCACTATCGGCTTAACAAGCCGAGATACGAAACTGAGATACGAATATTCAGGGCTGTTAGCCTTGGATTTCTTATCTCAGCTAACAGCCACTACCTATCAAATTTTATTTCACCGAGACATGACGTCATTCTTCTATTTAACTAATACAACTTTCTGAGAAGATTGGTATTTACCAGCGGTCATGTGATAGAAATACACACCACTGCCGACTTCTTTCCCGTATTCATCCTGTCCATTCCAGACAACAGAATGGTGACCAGGATTCCATTCCTTTGACGTAAGGGTTTGTAGTTTACGACCTTTAACATCATAAATTGTGATATTCACAAAACTTGCTGAAACAAGATCAAAGGAGATATTCGTTTCAGGATTGAATGGATTCGGGTATGCATGATTGAGTTTGGTTGCAACTGGTATGACATGCGGTGTATTCGGATCACCTTGATCAAGAACCTGAACCATGACCGGTCCAGTGAAATTACTGATTCCGTTTAAATCGATATTTTCAAGCCAGTAGTAATAGAAATTAGGAGCTATTACGGTAACATCATCAAAGTTGTATGTATGATGAGTGGATGTATTTGTGCCGGTGATAACATCGGTATTCAAGGTAATTGCGTCACTTAAGTTAGTATTTTGGGAACGTAAGATATTGAAACCGAGATTATCAGTCTCTGACTCAGTTGCCCATTGCAGAGTAACCAATAATAGACTTGTTGATGAAATAGCTGTGAAGGAAGACAATTCAACAGGTAAATCCAAATCACTTCCTGTAAGTGTCCAATCTAAACCACCTTTTGTGGCACCGTTCAAAGTAGTGACACCAAGAACTGTGACAGTACGATACGTACCATGATCAACTGAATTACATGTGGCAACATAATTCCATAGAGATTCTCCGCTAACATGATCACGATTGAACACTTCCATATGTGCGGTAGTAGATAATGTGGATGGATATGAAAATGAAATGTCCACTGTTCCGTTGAATGAACCAGTTGTTTCCCATGTATGTGCAATGCTTGTAATGCTTCCAACCTGGTGGGTTGTAGAATCTAAACTTACATTTAATGAAGAAATATTATCTGATCCCTGAAAACCAAAATCTTTGCCGGACAGAGTCAGTACATGGTTGTTCAAAGCTATACTTCCATTGCTAATGATGAGATTTGTGGCAGCTATACTATTGGGTAATGTCACGATATTCCCAACACCCGGTTCAATAGTCAGTGTATTCACAACGGATGGTATGGAAACTGGAGAAGTCACTGTTTCAATTACATTTGCAGCATTTCCAACATTTCCTCCGCTTAAAACACCTGTACCAGTATAGATGAATTGATTGGCATCATTATAACTCCCATTCATGATAATATTATAATTTGCCAGTGAAAGAGAGCCTTGGATAAAAGTAATGTGTTCATTATTATCAACGGTTAATGAGCGATCAAGAGTAAGAGTGTTTCCACTTTCAAGATTAATCGTTATGTTGCCGAGACCTGTACCGGAAAGTTCGCTTCCTGTCTGCTTATTTATACCGCTATAAATGACTGAATATGGTGAACTTCCCTGGATTGTACCCGTAATGATCCCATTACTTCGTGTAATTGTCGAACCACTACCCATTGTTAATGAAGTACCAGCGTTGAAAATGCCGGATACTAAATTGACGTTCCCGTTTGCACTCATTGTTCTTGCTTCACTCAATGAGAATGATATTCCGTTAGATGTATTCACTTCGAGGGTTCCTGTGCATAAATCAGGAAAACCCGTACCGCTTACTTGTGTAGAGGTACCATTATATGAATAAATAGCACCGAGATTAAAAATACGGCTCGCAGTCTGAACGCTGCCTGATGCCGTTGGATATATCGTAATACCCGATGTGTTAGCGGTTTGTAGGGTAGCTCCATTGCTGAGAACAAAACTACCAGCACCATTTACATAATTGGTAGCATTGAAAGTGGCTATTCCATTGATTGTTAAGGAATAAGAACCTACATTAAAAGATCCGGAAGATACTGAGAATGTTCCGTCAACAGCGCATGAACCTGATAAAGTGACTGTGATTGGATTACTAATAGTTAAATTTTGTACATTTGATGGTAAGCCAGTCCCTGTAAATTGAGCTGTGTTTCCATTATAGATATAATTAGCTCCAGTACTGAGATTTCTGATGGTTGTTTGCACACTTCCAGTATTTCCACTCGATGCAATACCGGATGTATTCGCAGTTTGAAGAGTAGCTCCACTGTTCAAGACAAAATTTCCTGATCCTGTTACAAAATTGGTGGCATTAAAGATGGCGAAACCCATTATAGTAAGAGTACTAGATGCAAGAGATAGATTTCCGGATAGTAATTGGCATGAACCCAAAACAGTACATAAAGATGATAGTGTAACATTCGTCGCATTATTAATGATCAAATCATGTATCGTATTTGGTAAGCCATTCCCTGTAGATTGAGCTAACGTACCATTATAAATATAATTAGCCTGGTTACTGAGATTTCTAATGGTTGTTTGAACACTTCCTGTTGATCCGCTTGAAGTAATACCTACCGTATTAGTCGTCTGAAGTGTAGCACCGGCGGCTAGAATAAAACTGCCTGTTCCGGTAACAAAGTTTGCTGCGTTGAAAATCACAGTTCCATCAATTGTAAGAGTACGTGGAGAAGTGATAGTAACATTTCCTGCACTAAAAGTAAGTACTCCTTCAACAGTACAATCACCACCCAAGGTGACACTGACAGATGTGCCTGATCTATTGATTGTGAGATTATTTAATGTAGAAACCGAAGGAAGAGTAACATTTCCTGTACCAGTCACTGAGATATTAGAAGTTGTGCCACCAACTAAAGTACCGGAACCAGAAACGGAACCACCAATAGTCAATGTATTTGAACCGATGGCTAATGTTCTAAATAACTGCAGAGTTCCACTGACAGTATATGATCCTGATAAACCGACTCCGCTAATATTGTTGCTGTTTAGGTTCGTGACTGTTGCCGGTAATCCACTACCTGTTATTTGCGGAGTAGTGCCTAAATAATAGTAAGTGACATTTGAATTAAATGTCCTGGTTCCCGTTGTTTGTATGCAGCCCGTATTATTCCCTGTCATAGCTATACCTTCTGCATGTCTGATATATAATGTTGAACCATTCACCGTTGTAAAAGTTCCGTTTGATCCGCCTAAAACTGTATTGCTATTTTCGAAATCCATTATCGAACCATTTGTTACTGCGAAATTGATTGTATAACTGATTGTAGCCGTCTCTGAAATTGATATTACCGAATAACTTGTAAAATTGATGTTATTAGCTAGACCGGATCCTGTTTCCGTTAGAGTTCCACCTGTCATTGTCAGGTTTCCTGCAAGATTGATCACTGCGCTTCCCGTTCCGGAACTCATGTTCAAAGTACCACCATTGATAATCAAGCTACCGGTCAAAGCAAGAGTCGATGCAGTATTGGCAATTAAACGAAAGGAACCGGTGTTGGTTGCATTCATCGTCAAATTTCCCTTAATCGTAACGAGAGCTGAATTTGCACTAATGTTAGTTGTCTGGTCAGGACAATTCCATTTGAAATTTCCAAAAGTCTGACCCAATCCAGTTTGTGTTCCTGAAAAAGTAGTATAGCCCATGATTTCACATGTTGAATTAGCATTCCAGGTAGCAGTGGGAATCAAACCGACAGTCGTAGAAAAATTGCTCTGGTACAAACTACTGTCTCCAAAAGATAATGACCCAGTCGTAGTGATTGTACCCGCATTATTCCTCAGTGTTCCATTAACTGTCATTGTTTTACCATTTGCAATTGTCATGGTATAACCACTATTGACATTGATCTGACCGCCGTAATCGATGATAGTATTAGAAGTGGAAACATTGCTTGTAACTGTAATCGTATGACCACTGAGAATAGTAATGGAATATGCACTACTTGAAGGTGATAATGTGGCAGTTGCCCAGTAACTAGCATCATGGGATGATTGCCAGCTTCCGGGCGCAGACCAATTCCCGGAAGATGTATTCGAACGGAAATAGTCCGTTGATAATGATGCAAAATTAGTTATGGTTTGAGTACCACCAGTTCCGGCAGAACCGGAAACACCTTCATTTCTCAAGATTATATCTGAAGCCTGAACGGTTGCATACATTGTTTTGGTTGTAACTGCATTAGGGGATATATCTGCAACAATCCAGACATATTGTGTTGCATGTGAATATATAGGATACCAGAACTGAGACCAGCTATGAACCCCAGGTCCCCCAGTCAGATCTCCACCGAGCTGCGAAGCAGAACTAAGGGCATCCGTTGTGCCCCACCATAATTGAAACCTAGTGACATCAGATGATGAGTAAGTTCCATAAGTCGTAAAGTTGAGACCAGTTAGATAAGGACTGTAACTATCATCAAGTAAATGGAAATGATAAATTGGTTTTTTTATTGTTCCTTGTGATACATTTGCTGAGGAAACTTGCGAATCTACACTTAACACAGCGAGAGCAGCACAGAAAGATGATATTCCTAACAAGAGTAAGAGAAGAAACCATAATTTTTTATTCATAATAAATCTCCTTTATTTGATGAATGGGTCGTTTATAATAACTAACAAGACAAGTTCACCGCAAATTACAGGAGTATGAAAATTACTAACGATTACTGGGGATAGGTTACAAGAACCTGAAGAGAAAGAAAACCAGCTTAAGCTTTCAGATATCATGATATAATCAAATATCAGATCATATTAATCTGTTCTTCACTAAAAAAGTAATGATATTGCATATAAATTAGTATAGATGTCAAGAATTTTTTATGGTTATATTTTCTCCAATTTTCCGAGACTGTTCAAAATTAACCTCCATTTTACGCAGCCTTATTGGTAGTGACAGAGAAAAAGTGGTCTAAGTGCGACCAATCCACATTTTCTTGACATATGCGGGAGATATTTAAACTTGCTAAAAGTGATTCCTGACGCATGATTGGTTGACCTTTATCGACCAGTTCTTTGAACCAAAGCGAAAACACAAGGTTGCGGGTGGTTTCTTCAGATTTTAGTCCAAATCTACCGGATGTCACCTTCTTGATTTTGCGGTTCCAGCGTTCAGAGACATTGGAAGTCAAACCTTTGCTGAGGTGTCTCCAATCACTAATGATATTGCTTTTGATGTATTCGGCGGCGGTTGGGGGAGTAATAGCTGTCAGGCTTGCGATACCCTTTTTCCTTCCGCCCGCCGTTTCTCTTCGGAAAGCTTTCATAATCCTCTTCTTAAAGAACTTGTCCCTGTCTTCAGGGAGATGACATTGACTGATTCTTTTGAAGAGATTTCGTATCTTATGGAACTTACAGAGTTGGTAATGGACTTTTGGAAACACTGTTTTTCTTGCAACTGCTAACGATTTACTGCCATCACTGACAATCAGGGTTGGATCTTTCCTGTAGAGCTGTCTGAAGGTTCTGAAACATGCTTCGAATGATTCTTTCTTTGTGTCAGGATACAACTCACAAAACAGAGGGATGTGAGTCACAAAATCAACAATACTGATGACATAGTACGGAATACCTTTGATCTTCACATATTTCTCATCAATGCTGATCTTTCCGCTCCACTTACCGATTGAGTTCAGAATCAGGCTCTGCAGGTCAGCGATTTCATGCCAGAGATTTGAGACTGTAGCTTTACAGGTGTTGAGCAGCAAAGCTATCGTCTCGAAGTTCATACCGCTTCCAACCAGGTAATGTACCAGCAGACACAGGTTCTTGCGTTCCAGACTATGGAACGGCTTTGCATCGGCGGTTCTATGGGATGTATTGCCTTTAGCAGTCTTCATTTGTTCCAGGAGTCTGTCACAGATAACAGGTGTATTCTGCTGACCGGCAAGCAGTTTCAGCAGATGTACAGCATCACCGCCTACTGTCTTTTTCAGAAGAAGCTTCTGAGCTTGCTTAACTACAGACAGAGAATTGACCTGAGAAGCATATTTGCAGAAAGTGGTATAGGACATTTTAAAATCATGATGGCTGATGAACTCCTGATACATGACATTTAAAGGTAAAAGCAGGTTATTGATAACAAAATTCTCGATCTGAGGAATACACTCCAGCAGGTCAACTTTCCGGCTTAAATATGCCAGGATATCATGACCATGCTGCTCAAACTCTTGCCAGAAATTATGTACATTCCTGCGGTCTGCGTAGTTAAACAGATCAGCTATTTGCTGAAGTGTAAGGAGGTTGTCTCCGCCTATTCCTACTAATAAGCGTAGAAACGCTATTAAGAACTTGTGGTTTGATGTTGTCTCAGGCAAAGTGAATGAAAATGGTACGTTAATACTTACATGGTATTGGTTACTTTCATGACTAACACTTACCGCTTCTTGAATTGGAGTGTTTTTTTGTCATAATATCCTCCCTTTTGTTACCAGGTAACAAATGCCATTGAAGCTATAGCAAAAAACTTGTAAAGAACTATTTTATATGATTTTAACTACACATTTAGTCAGAAACGGCTTCGAAACATTACTTATAATCGCGTGTTTTTCAATTTTAGTCAAAAAGCTTAACTTGTGATTTGGTGTCCTTAGCAGAGCTTATCTGTCAATTCTGGAAGGTATGTTAAATTATGACCGTTTCGACCACTTTTTTCAACTTGCTACTTTCTAACTTATTGAATATTATGAATAACTTCATGAACAGTCTCAATTTTCCATAGTTGCAGAACGGAAGACGGAAAATTGAAGATCTAAGATTGATCGAGCAGAAAAAGCAGAGAGGGAAAATGGTGGAAGTAACTATATTGCATAGTAATTCAGTGATGCTTGGTGAATATTCATTGCCGTTTGAAAGCAGCGTTCCGTAAATTCATTGACATACTTCTTACATAATATTTAATGTTAATATAATGTTTTTAGGAGGAATTATGAAAGCCATTTATATCCTGATAATTATCGTACTATGTTGCCAATTGCTGTTTGCTGAAGAAGCCAAGACAGAAATTCTGTTTCCTGATCATCATCTCTGTTTGGAAGCATCCGGAAAAGTTGTAGTAAAAGCAGATAAAGCCGTGTTCAGTTTCACTTCAACAGGCTATGGCGCAACTTTACGAGCAGCAGTTACAAATGCAAAAGCCCGAGTTTCTGATCTCACTAAAGATCTCGTTGCCGTGGGTATCACAAATGATAGTTTCTCAACAAGCAGTTTTACCACTGGGAAGAACCTCAATGCTCCATTATTATCAGATAAAAAAGATTATTCAGCTACGTTGAATACTACTGTTACACTCCGTGATCTGACAAAATTAGATGAAGCAATCCTGATATTAACGGATAAGAAAGCAGAAAACCTGAGTAATATATCTTACTCTCTAGACGATCAGTCAAAAATACGTCAGCAGGCACGAGAGATAGCTTTTAATCGAATCTGCGAACAGCGAAATACAATTGTACGTATTTTAGGTGTAAATGTCACCGATGTGCTGTTGATCGACGAAGCTCCTTTTGATCAGTTACCGTGGAATACTCAACAAGTATATCGAAGTAAAGGCTATGAAAATGCTTATTCAAATACCGTTACAAGCTATGATAAATCTGAACCTGCTATGATGTCACCGGATGCTTTGGGTGGAATATACACACCGGATGTGACAGTAGAAACACAAGTCAGAGTTCTGTACCGCGTCGGGCTTAAACAATAGGGATACTTCATAGTTTCTGGCTGGCTCAGAATGGTTTGATCCAGCCAGTACTTCCAAGAAATTCTATTTCGATAAAGCGTATCAGTAATAGCTTATTTTCAAATTATGAACAGAGTAACAACTCTTTCTTGACACGAAATTCTTCAATTCATAAACGTTCCTCAAGTTGTGTAACAAAATATACATGATTTTCTTTAGGGACAAAATCTATTATTCGTAGTGAATTTATGGTAGTAACTTATGAAAAACTCATGAGTTGATATCAAACTGTTTAAAAAAGGAATTCATGATATGAAAGAATTTGATGTCGATTTTTTCTCTCAATTAGATACTTTAGTGGAAGAAAATCCACCCCAGTTTCTACAAAATTTTGATAACTATGATAATCAGACTATACAGCCCACTGCTAAAATGAGATTGAAGTATTACAAAGCCAAAGCACTAGTTATGATGCGAGAGTTGGATAAAGCTGAGGTTTTGGTAATTGATCTCTTGGGGAAAGCAGTTTCTAAAAACGATTATTTTCTTTTAGCGCAATGCAACCTGCTTTTGAGCAAATGCTATAATAAACAAGAAACACGTTTTCGTGTTAAAACTTGCCTGGACAATGCTGAAGAATATGCCATTGCTTCTGATGATTTGGAACTGATTGCGGAAGTTTTTAGTCACATAGGTGTTTACTATGCCCATGAAGGGAATGAAAAAATTGCTTTAGAATTCTATCTGAAAGCAGTGGCATTAACAAAAAACTCTAAACCATCGATATCAAAAGCAAATATCCTGGCTCGGATTGGATCATTCTATAATCATAATTATCAGTATGATAAAGTGATTGAATACTTGAATCAAGCTTTGGAGATAAGTCAAAAAGCTGGAATTGTATTTTTACAATTGCGATTCATCAATAATATTGCCACAACTTATACAATGATGAAAAACTATGCCCAGGCAACAGTGCTGCTCTATAAGGGAATCGAAATCTGCAAACTGCATAGTTTTCCTCGGCAAATGCTGCAACTGCTTTTTAACCTGGGAGTTCAAAATAACTTCTTGAATCAATATCAAAAAGCAATCGATCTCTATGATCAATGTGATAAATTAGCCAAAGAACACAATTTAGACGATCCCCCCTTTTTACTTGATCTTTACAATAATGTCGCTCTTTGTCATTGGCAATTGGGTCATTCTGAAGAAACCATCCATTATATGAACCTGGCTGAAGAAATTGTAGAGAAGTCTAATAATCTCGCAGAGATTCATGAATTGCGAGTTAATAAAACTAACATTTTGATGAGTTTAGGGCAATTATCGGAAGCGAAAGAGATTCTAGAATCTGCAATTAAATTTTATAAAACACACAAGGATTACAAAGCCCTGTTAATTGCTCAAAGAAATCTAGCACAGCTCTATGAAAAGCAGAATGAGTATCAGAAGAGTATCAGTGTTTATCGGAAAATAGATGAGATTTATAATGATTATATCGACCAGATCCTAAATGAGAAAGCAAAATCCCATACACAGCAGATCAGAGAATTGACTGAAAAGTATAATCAAATCAATGTGAATTACAACTCCTTGGCAAAATCTTACCAGGATCAACTCACGTCCGGTTTTGTTGGTCAAAGTGATGCGCACAAGAAAGTATTGAATTCAGCTCTTTTAGCAGCCCAACATCCGAATGCGAATGTTCTAATTATGGGAGAATCTGGTACGGGTAAAGAAGTAATTGCCAATATTATTCACCAAAACAGCATCCGCAGGAATTCTCCGTTTGTTTCTATTCATCTTCCATCCGTCTCAGCAGATTTGTTGGAAAGCGTATTATTCGGACATACGAAAGGAGCTTTTCCTGGTGCCTCGTCCAAAACCAAAGGCTATATTCTGCAAGCAACTAAAGGGACTCTTTTCCTGGATGAAATTACCGAATTATCCCTTGAATTTCAAGCAAAACTACAACTGATATTAGATTCCAAAAAAGTGACTCCGGTTGGTGGTTCGGAAGAAAATCCTTTTGACAGCCGAATTATTTCTTCCTCGGATCGTGATATCTATGAATTGATGCAGTTGAATGAATTTCAAGCTGATCTATTCCATCGCCTCAATGCAATTGAAATATATATTCCACCGTTGCGCAGCAGACCGGAAGATATTGAAATGCTGATTTACTACTTTATCAATAAATACGCTCTTGAATCCAACCGCAATAAACCACAGGTTGATCATTCGTTTATTGAGAAATTAGTTAAGTATCCATTTCCAGGTAATGTGGGCGAATTAAAAAGCATCATAGAGAAAGTATACAATTTATCGGATTCGAATGTTTGGGATGAAAGTATCCTTGAATCTGTGTGCAATTAATTTAGAATAGTATAAGGCACCTTCATTATTCAGATGCGGTATATCAGCGAAATATGCTGTCTTATTAAAAGTTGGAGAATTGTAATAATCCCACACTTCTAGATTAAATTCAGAAGCAATTTGCTTTGTGAGTTGAACTGTATCAAATTGAAACGGATATCGTACTGGAGAAATAGCAATCACAAGTTGAATTTTGTTGGACTGGCAGATTTCAATAAAATTCTTCAGGATCTCCACTTTTTGAGGATCAATTTGTACTCGAACTCCCACTTTTGGCTTTGGAATACCAGGTTTCATTGTCGTATAAAGCGGATCATACCCATTCAATAGTTTAGGTCCAATTTTTAACAGATGTTGGAGAATAGAAGCCGGTAAGGAATTATACCGATATAACATGGAAATATCACTTTTCAGGACTTCTCTTGAGTTAAGTTTCTTCAATTCCCGTCTTACTTCCGGAAAGTCTGAGGCATATGGCAGTAACGCGCTGACGAGAATAGGTATTTTGTGATCTTTTGGATCATCCTTGAATAATTCATAGGGGTTGACATCAAGAATAATGATTTTGGGTTGATAGCGACTAACCACGGATTTGAGGATAATATCAGAATACCGGATATCCATACCATCCCTGCCAAAGTTATATACAGACATCCCTAATGAATCGGCAAACACCTGTGGTACATAATGATGATTTGCCCTGGAACTACCAAAAATTAATATATCTTCTTTACAATTCCTCAGAGCATAGGTAGTTACGGATGAGTCTCCCCTTTCTTCAAGATAAAAAAAGTGTTTAATTACGAGTCCTAATCCTCTATCAAGAATGACAATAATAAAAATGAGGATAAACAGGTTTCTAAAAAACTTCTTCACCTTCATCTTCCTTTAGAACTGAAAATAGATAAATTGACTGCCATTAAACACACCAATCATTAAGATAAGGATAATAAGAGCAGAATATCCCGTATATCGGATTATTCTATTTTGATTATTGAGAATTGAGAAATTCAGATTTTGGAGAAATTCAATTTTAAATTCTATACTTATTAACAAGATAATCATCAAAATACTATATACAAAACCGGATGGAGAACCTAGGAAAAAGGAACCTTTCTTGAATATCACAATGCTGTGCGTAATGCTATAAGCATCAGAAAGAGAATTGGCTCTAAAGAATATCCAGGAAAAGCAAACTAATATGAAAGTAAAAATAGTAGAGACTACTCGGTATCCGGTTTTAAATATATTAGCAAGAAATTGCGTATATTTTTTAAATACCAGACCGGTAATAAGAAACAACCCATGTAAAGCGCCCCAGATGATATATGTCCAATTAGCCCCATGCCATAAACCACTGATCAGAAAGACAATCAACAGGTTTCGATACCACTTGAACTTGGAGACTCTGCTTCCTCCTAACGGGATGTAGAGATAATCTCTGAACCAACTGGATAGGGAGATATGCCAGCGACTCCAGAATTCATGGATGGATTGGGAAAAATATGGTCTTTTGAAATTAGTCATCAGTTTAAATCCCATCACACGTGCAGAACCGAGAGCTATATCTGAATAACCGGAGAAATCACAATAAATTTGAAAGGCAAAAAAAACAGTGGCACAGACCAGTGTTTGAGCACTGTGTAGAGCTTGATTATTATAAACGGCATTAACGTAAATCGATAACCTGTCAGCAATAACAATTTTTTTAAAGAAACCCCACAGCATTTGTTTTAACCCATTAGCTACCCGGTCGTAGTCAAAATAATGGACTTCTCTAAATTGATGTAAGAGGTTTTGTGGTCTTTCTATTGGACCGGCAACTAACTGCGGATAAAACATCACATACAGGGCATATATGCCAAAGTGTTTTTCAGCTTTCTGGTTCTTCCTATAAACCTCAATAGTATAACTCATTGCCTGGAAAGTATGAAAAGAAAGCCCGATAGGTAATAATATAGATAAATTAGGAATGGTGTTCACATAACCTAGACTATTTAAGAAAAGGGATAAATTCAGATTCAGAAAATTATAATATTTAAAAACGGCTAATACACCAATATTAGCACAGAGACTAGCAATTAAGAAGATTTTTCTTTTTCTGCCTTCGATTTTTTCTAACCAAATTCCGGCAAAATAATCTATGATGATTGTAAATCCCAAAATACATATGTAGATTGGAATAAATGCCATATAAAAATAACAACTGCCCAGAAGTAGTAATAACCATCGTTTTGGATGAGGTATTACAAAATAAAGAGTCGTTATTATGATAAAAAATGCGATGAAGTGTAACGAATTAAATAACATAAATTCCTTAATTAATTTATTTGACGTGAAAATCACTTAAGAAATTTAAATGTCAAGCGTAAAACTTCATTGTTTAGTAAATATGGAATATTAGCCATTGTAGATCAGCAACACAATTTGTTAAGTTGTGCTGCAACCTAACAAGTTGAGACACGATCAAACCCCCTGAACTATTTCCAATTCAGTTCTGTTCTGTACAAATCTGGTCTGCTCTGAACCAATTACTTAATACCGATTACCTTATGCCCTACTTTAGCATCTTACCCAGTTTGGCTGCTGTCTTCTTGATCGTAGCTTTTGAGCTTTCTGTATATTTGGTGGCAATTTGCTTCAATTCTTCTTTCGAATCAGGCCATGATTTGTAAACTACCATAAGACCTTCCATAACACGTGTAGCATGGCGTTCTTCCCATGTTTTCAGATTTTCTTTCAATGTTTCGTAAGCTTTCTGAGCTTCTTTTTTTCCTGCAGCAGCATATTTCCCGATGGCATCAGTGGCATAATCACGGACAATGACGCTTTTATCGGATTTCATGATCTCTTCAAGCTTGTGATAAATCTTGTCAATTTCACGAGGAACTCTATCTGCAATCAGTGAAATGCTGTGCATGATTTCCCATCTGACACGTGTTGTCTTGTGGTCGATTTGCTCGAAAAGTTCTTTTGAATACTTTGTGATTAATTCCGGTGCTTTCTGGGCTACCATAGTCAGCACTTCAGCAGCATCACCGGCAAGTTTTGAGTCTTTTGATTTAAGTGCCTTCACAATGTCATCTAAGTGAGAAGGTTTCTTTGCACATTCTTCTGCCACTTTCACATTGGAAGCTTGTGTCGTATCTCCACTCTGGGATGAAAGCTGTTCCGTGATATTCACATCTTTTTCACTCATGATTCCTCCAATTAATATTTATTTTTTGCTTTGATGAAAGGTTAGGTCAATTTCTTCCCGTTGTTCAGCATTTAAATGCTTATAGGTTCCTTTTCCCAATAACAAGTATTGAACCCTGGCAGTTTCCTCAGCTACTTCCAGTTTTTGGAAACACTGTTCAAGATTATTACCACAGATAACGATACCATGATTCGAGAGTATTATTACATCTGCCATGAGAGATTGTTCTGCCACAATAGATGCTAATTCACAGGATGATGGCATAGCATATTGCACGTATGATACTTTAGGAATGAATATATAGGTTTCAGATAATATGTCAGTTTGAAGAGGAATATCAAGAAGATCGAGTAGTGTCGTATAGGTTGGATGAGCATGCAGGATAGCACTAACATCATGTCGTTTCTGATAAATCTCAGCATGCAATTTCATTTCACAACTGGGCTGTGTCTTTGAAATAACCGTAAATCCCTCCATCGTGAAAGCAGCCAGGTCAGATATTTGCAGTGCACCTTTATCCTTTCCCGTAGGAGTAATGTAGATTGTATCATTGATTCTCATACTCACATTTCCACCGGAAGAAGTGGAATAGCCACCCATATATATCCGTTTTTGGTAGTGTATGATATTTTGGAGAATTTCAGTTTCATTCATGGTTTACTCCTTTTTGAAAGAACTACCTCCTGAAGAAGGCGCTACCGACGAACTACCTCCTGAAGAAGGTGCTACCGACGAACTACCTCCTGAAGAAGGCGCTACCGACGAACTACCTCCTGAAGAAGGTGCTACCGACGAACTACCTCCTGAAGAAGGTGCTACCGACGAACTACCTCCTGAAGAAGGTGCTACCGACGAACTACCTCCTAAAGTAAGCGCTACTGACGAACTACCTCCTAAAGTAAGCGCTACTGACGAACTACCTCCTGAAGAAGGCGCTACCGACGAACTACCTCCTGAAGAAGGCGATGCAGAGTAATGATGATTACCATATATGCGCCAAGTTCCATCAATTTTAATAAAATAAGAAAAGTCACCATTTTCCTGTGGTTCAGTAGTGATCTCATCTTGTAATGAGATAACCCATTTTGCTGTTCCAGAAACAACTGCTGTATCGTTATTAATATCATAATGCAAATTTGTAAAATCAAAAGAAGAATATGTATTCATCCGCGTTTGCCAAGTCGTTCTTTCAACGCTAAGTCCTGTCCCATCATGAAGATAATCAGGTGAATAATGAGACATAATACCATCCAGGTCAAGCTGTCTGAAATCTATTTGTATTTGTTCGAGTACCTGTTCAAGCTGTGCTTTATTGACATCTTCTGGTTTGGATAGGGCACAGGAAGAAATAAAAAACATCAAAATGACAGAACAAATAATAAGAAGAATTCTATGAATCATTTTAATTCCAGGATGATCACATTTTCAACATGCCAAGTTTGCGGGAATAAATCAAAAGGCTGTATTTCCATGATCTGGTAACAATACTGCTGAAATAACTCTATATCCCTGTATTGAGTAGATGGATTGCAGCTTACATAGATAATTCTCTGTATTCCGGCATTAGCTATTTGAGGTATGATAGCGGTTTCCAGACCCTTACGTGGTGGATCGAATATTAAAGTATCAATTTTCTGCTCAAGTACCAGTCTTGGTAATTCATCTTCCACTTTACCGGTAATGCAGGTCACATTACTCAGGTTATTTAGCATGGCATTGAATTTTGTATTCTCGACTGCATGTTCATTTGACTCAATACAATAAAGCCAGTTGCATTTCCTGGCAAGGGATAGTCCGATCAGACCAATACCGCTAAAAGCATCTACAACATTCTCCCCGGCTGAAATCCTGATATCCAGGTAGGATATTAAATTCTCCGCCTGCTGTGAATGAATCTGCATGAATGACTGATAATGAATTTGGAAAGTTGTATTCTTGATCTGGTCAGTGAAGTAAGGATTTCCATAAAGTACTTTTTCTTCATTTCCCAGTATTCTATTTCCGGTTTCTGGTTTGATATTCTGAATTATTCCCGTAATTTGAGGGTATTTTTTGAGTAGATTCTTCACTAAAACCATTGCGAAAGGCAATTTTCTTCCTTTGGTTACAATTATCACAATCAGTTCATCCGTTCTTTCAGAATAACGGATACCTGCATGTTTGATAATACCTGTATTATTCTTTTCATTATAAACAGGAATATGAGCAGAAATAAGATGAGTTCGAATGATTGAGAAAATATCATCAAAGAAAGTCGGATGCAGGGAACATTGCTGATGGGGAATGACTTCATGGCTTTTCCTTGCATACATACCTATAACAGGTTCTTCATTCTTCATTCCAATCGGCATGAATACCTTATTCCGGTAATGGGTAGATGGATTGGCACCAATGATAGGTTTGATCTTTTCAGTGGGATATAAACGCTGATAAATATCCGCTATGATTCCCTGTTTCCAGGTCAATTGTACTTCATAGGGAACATTCAGCCAATCACAGCCTCCACATGCTCCGAATACTTCACATTGCGGTTCCTGAGCAAGTGAGGAATGACACTGATATGTTTCTATTTCCGCAAAGAGGGAATTACCCTTCTTGCCAATGACCCTGACATCGACAACATCCTCAGGAATTGCATGGGATACAAAAACAGTCTGATCGTTGTAATAACCTAATCCGTAACCTTTATTGACGATTTTAGCAATTGTAAGATGATCAATATGTTCCGTTTCAACCTCAAATATGGTGAAAGATTGCTTTGATTCGCAGCCACCAGACCATGAATATGGCTTCCCAGATGATCTGTTTAGACATTTTGGACTGTCCTTCACTGCGTTCATAAAAAATGATAGGGATTTCCTTGATACGATATTTTTTTAGCCAGGTTCGATAATTCATTTCTATCTGGAAAGAATACCCATCAGACATGATGTCATCCAAATTGATATTCTCCAGTACTTCCCGACGGAAACACTTAAAACCACCGGTGGGATCCTTGATGGGCATTCGAGTAATAAAACGCACATACTTGGAAGCTCCATAACTCAGGAATAATCGTATGATAGGCCAATTTACGACATTGACACCTTTGATATAACGTGAACCTATGACCAGATCATAATCTTGAATCGTGTTTAGTATCTTGGGAATCATAATTGGATCATGTGAAAAATCTGCATCCATTTCGAATATGAAATCATATTGATTTGAGATACCGTACTTGAAACCGGCAACATAAGCAGAACCAAGTCCTAATTTACCAGTTCTTTCCAACAAATGCAGCCTGGGTTCGTTTGCCTGGATTTCTCGAACAGCTTTTCCTGTACCATCAGGTGAATTATCGTCAACAATGAGAACATTGAGACAAGGATCCTGTTTGAGAACTTCCCTGATCATGCGTGGTGCATTTAAAATTTCGTTATAAGTAGGTATGATCACCAGTGCTTTCATTTTTCCCCTTCCAAGTTATCACTTTCTATGCTGTTAATCTAATGTGAAAAAATCATTTATCTAAATTATTTTCCAGTAATTGTTCTTCAGATACATCACGGCTTTCTTTTGCAGGATGCCCAACCCATACTTTACCAGCAGTTACATCTTTTGTAATCAATGCTCCAGCAGCAACCTGACTATCTTTTCCTATGACTTTTCCAGGTAAAATTGTAGCATGAACACCAATCCGACCGCCTGTTTTAATCGTGATACCTTTAAAATGATTAAATCTTTCCTTATCACGTGCCATATAATTATCATTACTGGTTGCCACACAGGGAGCTACGAAACAATAATCTTCAATTTCTGAATAGGCAGTAATGTAACAGTTTGTTTCCAGTTTATTCCGACTACCTATCTTAACAAAATTCTCCACGGCAACATTGCGCCCTATGATATTCAGATCACCGATTTCTACATTTTCCCTGATAGTAGCCATATCAGCTATGAGGTTCTTGAAGCCGATCCTGGCTTGTGCATAAATGATGACATTTGCACCAACCTGGCACATATCACCAATTTGAGTAGGTTTTAAATCAGTTGGAACCTTAAAAATACTCCTGGGAGAACTCAGTGGTTTTTTCCCAATAATTGTGTTATCATCAATCCTGACATGATTGCCTATGATGCTGTCTTCATAAATCACGACATTGCAGCCAATATGGCAGTGATCTCCAATAAGGACATTATCCATGATGACGACGTTAAAACCAAAATGTACATCAGTACCTAATTTGGCAGACTCAGAGATATAATTTTGCATACTCTCTCCCGATCATTTTATTCTCATTAAATAATCTAACAACATTAACCATTTCGGAGTTTTTCCGTCAAGAATATATATGCAAAATTTCAGCCTTAATGTTGTACATCTCTTCTTTTTAATTGTTCAAGGTGTCTTTTCCAAAGATTTGCTGCATAATTCAGCTCATCATTACGTGTTTTCAATATTCCATCCAATCTGGCAATATATAATCTATCCAGGATACGTCCCATAACAGTTCCCTTTGGAATTCCCAATTCCATCAGGTCATTACCTTTCAGCATCGTATGGATTTGTACCTCAGCTAATTGAAGTGCTCTGATGATGTCTATGATATGCTGATCCTGTTCTTCACAAAGAATTACAAAAACAGTTAATTTATGAAGTCCTTTCATACTTTTCCAAGCTGTCCCTAATTTCCTGGTTTTCTGAATCTTTGATCGCATATGCAATTTAAAATGATGCAGCTCTCTGAAAACAGAACTCAGCCATTTAAGCTTCAGAAATTTTGAACAAGTTAAATTCTGTGGAAAATCTATCCCGGAAAATAACGGCACAAATAGAACCTGGTAAAGTGATAAATACTGTCTCGAAAAAGCTAATTCCTGATATTGCTTTGTATAATGAGTAAATTTAATACCCAAATCGTGAGGAATTGTCAGACTGGGAAATATGGATTCCATAATTCCTAGTTGTTCTGCCCGTAAATAAAATAACTCAGGATTAGATTCTTTGAAAGCCAGTTCGAATTCATTACGGATTCTTTCCACGGAGATCCTATGAAGATCGTCGTCATGGATACTCTCTTTCATCAAATCGAGGGTTGCGGGTTCAATAGCATACTGAAACCGTTTTTCAAAGCGAATGGCACGCAGGATACGGGTTGGATCATCCTTGAAGCTACGGGAATGAATGACGCGTATGATGCCTGTTTCCAAGTCAGGAAAACTCTGTTCCAAGGCATATATCGTACCAAACTCTTCTTCTTTCAATGCCAGAGCCATCGCATTGATAGTAAAATCCCGACGTGTCAGGTCTGAACTGATATCTGCAAATTCTACTTCAGGCAGCGAACCAGAATAAGGATAACTCTCTGCCCTGGCAGTGACAAAATCAATCTTACGTTGACCGGGAATATGGATGATTGCCGTTCCAAAGCGCGTAAATGTCCTGCATTCCGTATGGAAGTAGGAGGCTACCTTCTCAGCAAAAGCAATCCCATCGCCTTCTACGGTAAAATCCATGTCAGGTGAGATATGCCCTAAGCAAAGATCACGGACGAAACCACCGACGAGATAAACCTTCAAGCCTTCTTCGGTTGCTAATGAACCAATCAGTTTCAGCAGTCTCAGGTCATCGGGATGAAGCTGGTTGAGTAAGCCTTTTCTTTGAATGATAATTATGGGACTATCCTCTTTTAGTTATTACTCAACAGCTTTGGTGCCATGGGGGCGCGTAAACGATGAGCACCTGGAAAACCGGAACCAAGTAAAGGGCGAAGGTAGAATTTGAAAGCATCTGTTACACCATTACCTGTGGCATTGATGAATTCATCGGGCATATGACGTGTTTTACCGGCAATTTTCTCTAATTGAGCCAATTCATAATTGACAGAATAGAATCCTGTTCTCTGGATTGTAACAGAACCATCAAGATTATACCAAATAGCATAATGAGCAGCTTTTTCACCGACTTCACGGGCTTCCTGCTGATCGATATCCGAGACGCAATTAATAAACGATCTCTGTAAATACCCGAATGTATCCGACCGGACTCGGCTAATTTTAAGCTTGTCCTTGATCAGGTCACATAACAGATCACCAAGTGCTCCGGTACCGGATAACTGAACATTACCATGGGCATCAGTTTCACTAGATTTCGTCAATTTCAGCATAATGGGCATACCTTTCTCATCCATGATTCCTTCTGAAACGGCAACAACGCAGCGTCCATACTGATCATAAACACGCTTAACATCGCGCAGGAAGGCATCCGTATTGAATGTTCTTTCAGGAACATAGACCAAATGAGGACCATCATCCTCATATTTCTGGGCTAACGCCGAAGCGGCTGTCAGGAAACCGGCATGACGTCCCATAACGACACCGATATAAACACCGGGAAGGGCTCTGTTATCAAGGTTAGCACCAATAAAAGATTGAGCGACAAATCTTGCTGCTGAACCGTAACCGGGTGTATGATCATTCAGCACAAGATCATTATCAATGGTTTTAGGAATGTGAATTGCCCTGAACTCATAATCTGCAAGCTTCGCCTGTTCATTAACGATACGCACTGTATCGGAGGAGTCATTACCGCCAATGTAGAAAAAATAGCGAATATCATGTGCTTTCATTACTTTGAACATTTCGATGCAGTATTTCTCATCCGGTTTAGCACGAGTCGATAATAATGCAGAAGAGGGAGTGTCAGCAACCTGCTCCAAGTTGTGAGTTGTTTCCTGTGAAAGGTCCATGAAGTCTTCATTCATAATACCTGACACGCCATGAATGGCACCATAAACTCGTGTTACCTGTGTGAATTTCCTGGACTCAAGAACAACGCCCACCATGGACTGGTTAATCACAGCAGTGGGACCACCTCCCTGGGCTACGAGAACTTTTCCTTCAAGTTTCATCTTCCTTCTCCTCTATATCTTTTGAAATATGTTCTTTTTCTGTAAAGCAAGACGCCGTTCTTGCTATATCGCTTTTTTCACTATGTTCCTTTGCTGTGGAGCAAGATTCCGATCTTGCTGTATCGTTTTTTTCACGATGTTCCTTTGCTGTGGAGCAAGATTCCGATCTTGCTGTATCGTTTTTTTCACGATATTCCTTTGCTGTGGAGCAAGACGCCGTTCTTGCTGAATCGTTTTTTTCACTATGTTCTCTTGCTCGTGGATGTGCTTTATGATAAGCTTTCTGCACATCTTCCAGGGTTACATGTGTATAGATTTCAGTCGTGGATAACTGCTCATGCCCCAGCATTTCCTGGATAGCACGCAGGTCAGCACCATTTTTTAATAGGTGCGTAGCGAATGTGTGTCTCAGTACATGTGGAGAATATCCTTTCTCCTGTGCCACAGCATATAAATATTTCGCTAAGACACCCCATATTTCCTTCTGGTTAAATGCCTTTCCGCTCTTCGTGAGAAACAAAGTATCGCCGCTATCCTCTGAAACATGCTTAGGTCGATATTGCAGATATTTTTGAATTGCCAGTATAGCTTTTTTACCAACAGGTACCACTCTTTCCTTATTTCTTTTTCCATGAACGAGAAGAACCCTTTTATGCATATCCAACTGCGAAAGACGTGTCGTTGCTATTTCACTGGCTCGAAGACCGGAAGAATAGATCAATTCAAGGATTGCCCTATTCCGAACACCATAAATGTTATCCGAATCAGGTAATTCAACTAATAACGCTGCATCCTCTTCATTAAAGAACTTTGGCAGTTTCTTTTCATATTTTGGCAAGGACATCTTATCAACAGGATTTTTTTCACAGAGATGAGTTCTTTGGCAAAATTTAAAGAACATATTGATAGCAATCAATTTTCTTACTAAAGTTCGGTTTGTATCTCCTTCTTCGTTCCGGTTCCTCAGGAAATCACGTATTTGAAGTGGGATAATTTGGGTAAACTGTACGATTTCATCAGGAAAAAAGGGGCGAAGGAAATGCTCCAACTGATGTAAGTCCTTTTCATAGGCTATGATTGTGTGGGATGATTTTCCTTCCACTTTCAGATATTGGCAGAAGTCTTTAATAGTTTGCTGCATGTAAGTTACACAATTCCAAAACCGATAACTAGTCGGCAAAAACCCACGACAATTGCTATTGTGCAAAAAACGATACCGATTGCAGCCAATCCCTTATTCCGATCACCACGGTCAATATAGCCTACGATACCGATAACGAGACCAATGACTGAGAACGGAATATTGATCCAATTCCAGGAACCAAGACAGGGAATTAAGCCAAACAGGAAACCGCTGATGGCAAAGAATCCCCAGATAAAACTCAAAATTCGCATATCTACCCCTTAATTTGGATATTCTCCAAAAATGGAAATGAATGTCAATGGATATTTATGTTTGCATTTAACAAATAAATTAAAATGCAGCCTGATGTATCCCTCTTTCCCCGCTCTCCGCGCTTTTCTGGTCATTAGAGCCACAAAGACCCACTTAATTTATACCAGTTTCAATCCTGTTTCAATCCTGTTTGATACCAGTTTCATTCCTGTTTCGTCAAACAGGAAAGAGATTGGTATGGAATTGGTATGAACTTGGATTTAACTTGGATTGAACTTGGTATAATCTAAGTGGATTCCGATCTTATGGAAGATGATTAAATCTGGAGCGCCTTATTCTTTAAGGCGGATATGTCGCATTCCTTGCGACGCAAACCTACATTGAAACGAGAACTAACTTTCTTGAATATAAAGTGCAAGTATCTATTGACAGGCAATCTACATCGTGCAATAAATACTATGATTCTTATGTGAGAAATAAAGAAAAGTATTTATAATATTTATAACGCTTTGATTTATAGGGGGCAAAATGAAACGCTTGCTGCTTTTACACATACTACTTTTCGCAATTGGTTTTTTGTATGCGCAGGATAGCACGTTTGTATCCCAATATGAACTGACTGGATATCCCTGGGATGATAACTATATAAACGGGTTGAAAGCTGGAAATGTAATCATAAAATATGATGGTGGTTTTGCTTTGCAGACAACCGGAACCTTGATGTATCCAGAAAATCCATTGTCTTGGCATCAATCTCCCATTTTCAATTTTGATAGAGAAGGTAATTTTCAGAATGTTGTTCATGGTCCAATCACAGAAGAAGGAGCAATTGTTGATGGTGACTTTTCATCCGTGATCCAGGACAGACATGGAGGATATCTTGCACTTGCTTCTTATTACCCTTTTATTAACTCTTTAGACAGTTTATTTCAGTTTCGTGATTTAGTACGAATCTACACACTTGATTCTCTGGAAATAGAACCCTTTGAATTATATGAGGATACTGATGGATATATCATCACCGGATATCAACTGCATAAAATTGTATGTGCTAAGTGTGACTATAATAACCAGTTCTTATGGAGTTACAGCTATTACGAACACGGTACGAATGTTGATTGTCCGAGAATGACAATAACTTCTGATGGAGGTTATCTTTTTTGGGGGCGGAACGGTGAACAATTAGAATTTATGAAGATATCCCAGTCAGGTGATTCACTATGGACTAATTACATTGCATATTCAACATTTGATTCCCTTCCTTGTGATTTGATTGAAACCAATGATTATTATTATTTTGCATATCCTTTTGCAGACTATGTAAATCATCAGCTTATGCTCCAAATACGTAGATTTCAAATGGATTCACCAGAAATGGAAATTATGTTTAGTATGCCTGTAGTTAACTATATTGGTGATTCTCAGTTAAACCCCAGATTCCTCAAACTTTCTGATGGAAATATTATACTGACTGCTGCCCTGACTACTGGACAACTAAATAAATTCGATTCTAATATGAATTTTCTATGGGGTAGTATTGTTTTCCCAACTCAACCCATTGTTCGTCCAATGTATATGGGACTTGGGAATTACCCAACAAGAGAATTACCCAATGGAGATTTGTTAACTTGTGCATATACTGACTCATTTTGGTTATTCTTTATTCGTACAAATTCTCTCGGTCAGGTTACAGCTATTGAAGATGAAGTTCAACCAATCAGCCCAGGGAAATTCCTTTGTATATATCCTAATCCATTTTGTTCTACAATCAAAATATCCGCTAAAAGAAAAATACCTGCAAATTCAGAAGTAAAGATTTTCAACATCAAAGGACAAAAGGTTCATACTTTAAAGATAGAAGATGAGAAAATTGAATGGAAACCAACTCATCTAGCTTCAGGTATTTACTTTTTTGTTTTAAATGTCGAAGGAAAACGAATTGAGACACACAAAACAATTTATCTGAAAGGGGAAAAGTAATTAAGAAGCGTATAGCGTACAGGGAACAGCGTACAGGGAATAGGAGAAGCTGAGGTGTACAGCATTCCGGTCAATGAGCGTAGTCGAAATGTCGGTGAAGAGTTTGCATTTATACGAAGTATAATGGAACACATTATGCATGATATAAATGTTATTGAAAGTGCAAGTATCTGTCGAAGTGCAATCCGCAACTGAGCAATAAATGTTCAGTTTATTTTAGAATGATTAAGACTATAGATGAGAGATTGTGCTTTGATAAGATTGGGGGCTGATATGATACGATACCTGATACTAATCTCACTGCTTTTCACTATTGGATTTGTGTTTGCGCAAGATAGCACCTTTGTATCCAAATATACAATTGAAGGTGATCCATGGGATTTTTATTGTGGAAATGATGTTGCGGCATCTAATGTAATTGTAAAATACGATGGTAAATTTGCATTACAATCTTTAGCCATAAATATGACCCCTCCTCCCGAAGAGTGGATTACCTTTCAATCCCCAATATTCAATGTAAATAATGATGGTACATATGAAGATTATGTTCTGGGTCCGATGGTTGAAATGCAATTGATTAATGCTTATTATGCTTCATGCTTCCCGGATAGAAGTGGAGGTTATCTCGCACTAAGTGGTAACAACGAAGATCGTATATTGCATTCTTTAGATAGCACATTTCAATTTAGCCATATGATTCTTAATTATGATGACAATAATATACAAATTTTCCCAATTCGTCTTTATGAAGAGCAAGACGGTTATATTATTACCGGACTTCAACGTAATCCCGAAAGATTTGTATGTGCAAAATACAATTATTCTCATAATATTATTTGGAAGCACACGTTTATTGATCAGGTTTCTTCTTATAGTAATTGTCCTTCTTTAGCACTTACTTCAGATTTGAGTTATTTGTTTTGGTCACCGCAAATGCGTTTGATGAAAGTCTCAAATGCAGGAGACTCTCTCTGGAATATTGACTATAATAATGCTCCATACTATAACCTTGCTCTAATTGAGCAAAATGATATTTTATATGGTGCAAGATATCATTACAATCCAGGAATAAATCAACGGTTTATTCAAATTTTACGATATCATCTGGACTCAACACAACTTGACACGCTTTACAGTTTTCCTATTCTTCATAATGTAGGTGAACCATCAATTAATGCTAAATTCCTTCATTTATCCGATAATTCTATATTGTTAACGACTCCTTTGGCAACAGGTCAATTACATAAGTTCGATGCTAACATGAGTCTGCTTTGGAGCAGTAACTTGGTGCAATATCCCCTTGAAGATAGAGCTACTTATGTCGGTCTTGGTAGAAATCCAACCAGGGAAATGCCAAATGGTGATTTATTGACGTGTCTCTGGAATGATCTTTGGAATGATAATAGTGCGATCTATCTTATCAGGACTGATCCTGTAGGTCATGTAATTGCAAATGACGATGCCGTTCAAGTAAAACCCAAGGGTAATTCCTTCAGTGTTTATCCAAATCCGTTCTTTTCTTCAATCAAAATAACAGCAAACAAGAAATTACCTTTAAATACTTCACTAAAGATATTCAATATTAAAGGGCAACTCGTAAAGAGTAATAAGATAGAATTAGAGAGAACAGAGTGGATTCCGAAGAACCTTGCATCAGGGATTTACTTTATGCAGTTTAATGTCGCAGGGAGAGCATTTGAGATTCACAAGATTCTATTTATGAAGTAAGATAATCAGATTTAAGTTGGATGTAGAGACGCCCCAATTGGGCGTCTCTACATTGATATCATTATCCATGATTAGAGTTCAATATTTTGAAGGATATAAAATAATAATTGTAATTTATCTATTTCCTTGATATTACAAAAACAAATATGGAGAATACACAAAAATCCCTTGACCAATAAACGCTTACCGAAATTATAACATAATCTCAAATTATATTAATAGAACGATATAGAGGAGCAAAATAGAAATGGTAAGACTAAGATTGAGAAGAATGGGCGCAAGAAATTGCCCTTTCTATCGTATAATAGCGGTAGATTCCAGAAAAAGCAGAGATGGTGAATACATTGAAAGCATCGGATATTATGATCCTAAACCAACTCCAAGTGATATTCAATTGGATAAAGAAAAAGCATTGAAATGGCTCCAGGTTGGTGCACAGCCATCTGAAACTGTTCGTTCCCTACTGAAAAAAGCTGGGATACTTGAAATTTGGCATAATATGAAATGTGAAAAAAAGGAAATAACCCCAGACTCAAATTAAAACGGACCAAGGAGTAGCTCATGAAGGACTTGATCGAATTTATCGTCAAAGCATTGGTGGATGATCCCAGTGAAGTGAACATCACCGAAATCCAAGGTGATAAGATCACACTATATGAACTACGTGTTGCCAAAGCAGACATTGGCAAAGTCATCGGTAAAAGAGGACGTACTGCCGGTGCAATCCGCACAATACTCAATGCAGTAAGCACTAAGCAGGGAAAGCGAGCCGAACTCGAAATCATCGAGTAAATGGAAATCCAAGATCTTGTTTCTGTAGGCAGGTTGGGAACAGTCATCGATAAGGAAGACTTTGTTTCCTTTCGAAAGAATGATCATTTCCAACCTGCCTTTTTTCATGAAAACCCAGATGTGTTTTTGATCTTTGACAAGGACATAGTGTTTTATGTGACAATTGATCGTATCCGCGAAGCAGGAAAGAAATCTTTTCTTCATTTTGCGGAAGATGGTGTTATAGAAGCAATACGTAATGCTGGAAAAACGGAAGTTGCTTATCCGGAAGATGAATATCGGAAGATGTATGTTTCCGAAGAGAATCAATATGACCCAAGAGATATGAAAGCAGTCTTCAATGAAGAGGTTATCGGGACAATCGAGGATTATCTTGAAAATCCTGGTCAACGTGTACTCATTATTATCTCCGAAGATGGAAAGGAAATACTCGTACCTGAAGTTGAAGCCTATGTTGAATGGGTAGATTATGATAAGCGAATTATGTATTTTCGAAATATCCAGGAATTGATTGATCTATGATCATTGATGTCCTGACCTTATTTCCGAACATGTTTCCAGGATTCCTGGAAGCCAGCATTGTACGCAAAGCTATCGAACAAAGTGCAATTGATGTCTATCTTACTGATATTCGAGATTTTGCTTTTAATAAACACCGTCAAACAGACGATTATCCCTATGGCGGAGAAGCCGGTATGATCATGAAACCGGAACCGATCTACGAAGCGCTGCAGTTTCTGGATCTTGAACCAGGATGCCCCGTTATCTATTTCTCTCCTCAAGGTAGAAAACTGGATCAGTCAATTGTAAAGGAATATCAATCACTACCTCGAATCGTGATGCTTTGCGGGCATTATAAAGAGATAGACCAGAGAATTCGGGATCGCTTTATAACTGATGAGATTTCCCTGGGAGATTACATCATATCGGGAGGGGAATTAGCTTCCATGATCATGATCGATTCCCTGGCAAGATTACAGAATGGTGTTTTGAACGATCCGGCATCAGCTCAATCCGATTCGTTTGAGGATGGTATTCTGGATTGCCAGTATTATACGAGACCTGAATTGTTCCTGGATATGCCTGTTCCTGAAGTCCTTCTTTCCGGTGACCACAAGAAAATCAAGCAGTGGCGGGAAGAAAAGGCGAGGGAGATCACGCGGAAGAGAAGACCGGATCTCATCAAATAAATCAATGAGTTGATTTATTTGATAATTAAGAATTAAGAATTAAAAATTAAGAATTGCAGAGAGAATACGGTTCATCGAGTGATCTGTAGCGCTGACTTCAGGCGGTAATCTATTGTGTCAGAAGAAATCGGTTCATCGAGTGATTTCTCGGTCCTTGAGCGAAGTCGAAATGCGAGAAATTGTATCGAGATGCACCAGCAAGCAGATTGAATAAGAAAAAGGAACATATAGATTGAGTAAGCCGAATATCTACCTGGGACTGGTTCATTATCCTGTGTATGATCGTAATATGAGAACAGTTACTACATCTGTCACAAACCTGGATATTCACGATATATCACGAAGTTGTCTTTCGTTCGGTGTGAAAAAGTACTTTCTGATCACCCCGGTCGAAAGCCAACATCAAATCATTCAAAGGATTTTGTCTTTCTGGAAAACAGATGCAGCAAAATCCTATAATCGTGATCGGAATGTGGCATTGCAGGTCATTGAGATATGTAACTCAATTGATTTAGCGAAGATGTGGATTAGAAACCAGGAAGGTTCAGATCCGCTTGTGATTACGACAACAGCCAGAGCGCAGGAAAAGCAGCTTTATTTTTCTGATTTTTTTAAAGTTAATCAAGAGAATAAACCCATCCTGCTACTGTTTGGAACTGGGAACGGTTTGGTCAATGAGCTTCATGACCAGGCAGATTTCATCTTGGAACCGATTATCGGTGCTTCCGATTACAATCATTTATCGGTTCGCAGTGCTGTTGCCATAATCTTGGATCGGATTTCTTCCGTAGAATACAAGGAGGAACCATGGACATCATTCAAGCCGTAGGAAAAGAAGAACTCAGAAGTGATTTTCCGGAGTATCGCGTTGGAGATACAGTCAAAGTGCATTTCAAAATTAAGGAAGGCGCTAAAGAACGTATCCAAGTTTTTCAGGGTGTCGTCATCCAAAAACGTGGTATGGGAATATCCAAGACTTTTACGGTTCGTAAGATTAGTGACGGAATCGGAGTTGAGAGAATCTTTCCACAGCATTCTCCTCTGATAGACAAACTTGAAGTAGTGCGTTTCGGTCATGTTAGAAGAGCTAAACTTTTCTACTTGAGAGATGCAAAAGGTAAAGCTAGCCGTATCAAGGAAAAGAAACGCGTTATTGCACCGCGTTAACATTATCATAAGAAGGGGAGCCGATAGGCTCCCTTTTTTTGTTTCAAAAAGAAGGTGTGGAAATGAATAAAATGAAGTTTGAATCACCAATCGGTTGGATTGAAATCAGGGAAGAAGATAGCGCTATCAGTTACTTGGTTTTCCATAATGAAGAGCCTCCATTTGAGGAACAGCCAACGCCCTTGTTGGAAACGGCAATGAATCAAATTGCGGAGTATTTTCAAGGGAAAAGAAAAAACTTCGATCTACCTGTTGAATTGATGGGTACCTATTTTAGAATGAAAGTGTGGAATGAATTAGTGAATATTCCCTACGGATACACACGGACATATGGTGAAATTGCGATTGCGATTGGAAATCCTCAAGCATGCAGAGCTGTGGGACAGGCGAATCATCATAATCCAATCAGCATTATTATTCCCTGTCATCGGGTCATAGGTTCTGATGGAAATCTGACTGGCTATGGTGGTGAATTATGGCGTAAAAAGTGGTTATTGGAGTTTGAAAAGAAAAATATATAAATATATTGCCAAACATTAAGAATGAAATAACTTAAGATTTAATACAAAGAAAAGGGCAGATTCTATTAAATGAAATCGAGGTGACTATGAAACAGTGGGCTTTAGTTCTTATATTGATATCGATACTTGCTTGTCTAACGGCTATGCAATTCACAGGCGATCCTAAAACCTGGAACATGGAAGACTTTGTTGGTGCAGATTCAATCGGTGATTGCACAGGAATGTATGGTGATATTTCTTCATTCTTTGTTCGGAATGAGGCTAGTACTATAAATATCAGAATCACTTTTGATGACATGTGCATCCGACAAAAGAACAAATATGTAAAAGACAATTATAGCGATAGTAAGCTGCAGTTAAACTTCAAGGCTATGAATATCAAGAGTAGGGAAGTAGTTACAGAAATCAGCATACCTCTCGCTGAAAAACAGATTCGTTCAGCTTCCTATACATTGCTTCGAACTCCTGAAAATAACATGCTTGAAATATCCCTTCCTATCTTATCTCCTGCTAGACCACATGAAATGGAATACTCGATTATCGTCATTGATGAAAATGGGAAAGTGATTGATCAGCTCTTCAAATCCGGTGCTACTAGAGATGGTGGAGGTAATGTCGCTTTTGTTCATCACGGAAACCAGGGTTTAACTTATACGGAAGTATTTTACGGACAATATCCAGCAGAATCAAGCGGTTTTGATGAAGTTCTTCAAGTGCATGATGCAACTGGAGTACCAGGTAATTTCCATATGTCAGGGACACTCATGCCTGCTGCTCAATGGCATAATCCTGAATTCAATACCTGGCTGAGAACCATGGCATCACAAGGTAAGGTTGCCATGATGACCTCTGCTCTTGGACAACACATCATGCCTTTCGTTCACGATAATATGAATAACTGGTCAGTGAAAGTGGAATCTGATATGGTTCGATATCTCTATAACTATGATCCTAAAGTTGCCTGGGTGCCTGAACGCGTTTGGCTTGATCCCAGCCGTTATCCAAATAATGGCGTCATTGATTGGATTGGAGACAACTGGCAGCAGAATGGTGTGGAAGCTGTTGTCTTGGATGATTGGCCTCATTGCAACGGATACTCAAATAGTAAAATACATTGGATGAACAACGGCATGGGGATAAATTTACGTGTGATTCCCATCAACGGTGATTTTGTAGGTAGAATGATGAGTGATGCCAGCGGAGCGAAGAACCTTATCTGGAATACAGGTATGTACGGTATTACTGTTTATGGTACGGATTGGGAAGTCGCTTCTGAAATGAATGAACATAACGGTTCATGGCGTCTTGATAATTATGAAAGTGTACTCTGGTGGTGTCATGACAACTATCCTGCCGTCAATGGCTGGAAACTGGATACTGCTCTTTCAAATCACAATTTCGATGGACAAGGTATAGATATCACTCCCGGTAATTACGGCTTATTGGGTGGAACAGGCGGATACGGCGGTAGTAATAACTCCTGGTACCCTGATTGGGCTGCAACCGAATCACATTCTGACTTCCATAGCCCTAAATGGAATTATGGCTATGTTTGGAATGATGCTTATAATAATCTCATGACTGCTCCCAATAATTCGTTATCCCAGATGGGCTGGTACATCATGATGATCAATCTTCATGAAACAGGTTGGCATGATGCCGGAGTCTCAGGTTGGATACACAGGTATTCTTCACATATTAAGAATGCGAATGTTTATGCTGAAGCTTCACGTTGGGCTGCTGGACAATATACAACGACAACTGCTGCCTATTATAATGATATTGACCACGATGGCGGTAGTGAACTGGTCATGCATAATGATAAGATCTTTGCTGTGTTTGAAGGTGTCGGTGGTAAAGCTCAATGGCTTTTCTACAAGGATGGATATGGAAACGCATATTCAATGGTTGGGTCAGATGTTGCTTATTGGTCAGAAACTGATGGTGATTATAACGAAGGCTCAGCCAATCATTTTGCTGCGCTTTCTGAAGTCTCTCCTAATATGCAGGGATCAATCTACAATATTTCTATTCAGCAATCCAGTGGAAATCTAGTCCAAGCTACTCTTGATCAAGTTGGTGTAAAGAAGGTCATTAAACTTGAAACGGGAAAGAACTACCTGGATTGTTCTTATAATTTCTTTGGTTCCACAGGCTATATCAAATCCGGTTGGACACCTGATATGTTGGATATTATCTGGAATGGCAAGAATCACTTACAGCGTCTCTATGGTGCTTCAGCTTCTTATGCCGGTTGGAGAAATTCTGCTTCCGGCGCTTCAGTTGCCTATGTGTTAGGTTCAGCAGGCGGCAGCCACCAGGGTGAATTCGAAGGTACAATGGTCAAAGGCGACCAGATATCCGGTAACAATACATTTGCTTTCCGCTTGTTTGCAGGCTATACTGCTTCACCCTCAGGAACACAAGTTACAGAATTGAATACTCTTGCTTCTCAAACCACTGATTTAACCGGTCCAAGTGTCAGCTCTGCCAATATTGTCGGAACACGTAAAATACAGGTTGTGCTCAGTGAAGTAGTGGATCAAACTTCTGCTGAAACAATATCTAATTATACTCTGGGCAGTTCTTTGAACGTGACTTCTGCAAAGTTGTACTTTGGGAGAAAAGTGGTTCTAACGGTTGATGCAAATATCACTGCCGGAGGAACTGTGACAGTTCAGGTCAATGGTGTGAAGGATCTCTTCGGGAATACAACCGATACGGATCATAATACAGCAACAGCAACCTGGGTCGTCATACCTCATCTTGTTGGAACAATGAATAGCTGGACTACAACAAATCATACCTATGACCTGGTTCTCCAGGATAATGGTGTCTGGCAGCTTTCTACTTCTCTCGGTGCAGGCACTCATCTGTATAAAGTCATGGAGAGCGAAAGCTGGAATGGCAATGATTGGCCTACAAACAATCAATCCCTTACATTGACTTCAACAACGACTGTTGTTTTCAGAGCGAATTGTGGTGTTACCATTGGAGCGAAAAGTGGTGATGAGTACGTTACTCACTATGCACCCCAGGTAGCAGGCAGCTTTTTATCAGAAATTGGGGGTGTTGACTGGAGTACATCCGATTCTCATGGAGTAATGACAGATACAGATAACGATGGCATTTGGCGGTTACAGGTACTCGTTCCTGCAGGAAGTTATGAATATAAGATTGCTTTGCAAAAGAACTGGGATCAGAGTACATCAGGTATCAATTTTGCCTTTACTTCTGATGGTGCTCATGAGACGATCTTCACTTACAACATGGCGACGAATGCTACTGCATCCTCAACGACAGGAGTCTTTTCTCCTCCTACGAATCTGACTGCTCAAATCGTTGGATCAGCAATCAGGTTGAATTGGAATGCACCTCTATCAAGATCGATTACCAGTTATAAGATATATCGTAATGGTTCTTTACTGACTTCAACCGCAAGTGTACCTTACGATGATTCCGCTATTATTAATGGCAACCGTTATGCATATGCCTTAAAAACTGTATATACATCACCAACCGGTGAATCTGCACTTACGGATTCAGTAGTTGTAAGTTATTTTATTCCTGCTGAATTGACCGCTGTCCTTTTCCAACCTTCTACTTCATCTACCTATTCCAATTTTATTCAAGGCGGAGAAATAGCAAGTCATGACAATCTGAGAATTGAAGTGAAACTCACTCCCAATGATTCATTGAACATTTCAACTCACAGCGCTCAACTACACTATACGTTGGATGAAATTATCTGGAATACTAAGTATTTTGCATACGATCATAGCTCTGGTGGTGCATCATATTGGCGACTGAGCTTGAATAATGGTGTGGATTTTGCTCCTGGTCAAACTGTTAAATTCTATGTTACTGCAACTGATTATAACGGACCTGTAATTTCTGATACCAATGGCTCTGCAAATTATACTGTGCATATCCATCAGATCGGCACTCAACAGCAGGTGGCGGTTACTTTCAGAGTAAATATGAACTTGGTGACTCCTGCTGATTCTATCTTTATAGCTGGTGATTTTACAAACTGGGATACAAACAAAGTTTTAATGTCAGATGAAGATCATGACGGTATCTATACCGCTACTGTTATCTTTCCGCTTGATACGGTTTATGAGCATACCTATAAGTTTAAGAACGGAAGTGTATGGGAATTCGTAGGTCTTGCAGATCGAGCTCTGACTATCAACGATTCAAGTCCGACCCAGCTCCTTGACATGGCTTACTTTAATATGAATCCGACCAGTGACATGTTATCTGTTCAGTTCCTGCCTGATTCTCAGTCTGAGTTCACAAACTTTGAAAATCATGCCTCTCTATCAGGGAATAGCTATCTGTATTTTGAAGTCAGACTAACACCTGCTGATTCTCTTGATAATTCACATCACAGGGCACAACTGGTTTATAAAAAAGGTACAGGGATTTGGCAAACTGTTGACTTTGCATGGAATAACAACTTCGGTGGCAATTCTTACTGGCGTTATACTCTCCGTAATGGAACTGACGTTGTTGCTGGTGATACAATCACATTCTATGTCACTGGAACTGACTACAATGGACCAACCTTTACCGATAACAATAGTGGTACATATTATCATGTGAGTTTAAGATCCACAACCCTGGTTCATCCTGTTACCGTTACATTCAGTGTGGATATGAGGTTTGTCGCACATGCAGATTCTATCTACCTGGCTGGTGATTTTACGAATTGGGGAACGAATCAGATACAGATGCTTGATCCAAATCTAGATGGTATTTATACAGCGAGTTATGAATTCCCAATAGGCTTGGATTTTACACGTCAGTATAAATATGTGAATGGTACTGAATTCGAATTTAATTACGGCATACACCGCATTTTCCTGATCGATGATACTGCCTATACTCAATTATTGCCTGTTGATTACTTCAACAATGTGTATCCAGTTGAACTTATAGGTGTACAATTTATGCCATTAGCATCATCCATCTACACAAATTTCAATGCAGGTGGTTCTGTCGCAAATGGAAGCAATCTGTTATTTGAAGTTCAACTAACACCTCCTGATTTACTGGCAAATTCATATTTCAATACAAAACTGCATTATAAAGTAAATAACGGAACCTGGCACATGAAGGATTTTCTGTGGAATAATAACTATGAGAACTATTCCTATTGGCGTATAGATCTGGTAAATGGTGTAGAAATACAGAATGGTGATTTTGTAGATTTTTATGTAGATGCTACAGATTATAATGGACCGGTTTTTGTAGATAACAATAATGGTCTTAATTATCGGGTTAATGTGGGAGATATCATATCTCTTCAAATACCCTTGAATATAGCAATTTCAAAAACAACAACGCATATTGTGCTGGATTGGGAAGAAGTTACTTTAGCAAATTCATATAAAATATACGAAGCAGATACACCAACAGGGACTTTTACATATCTCGGCTCAACTGCATTAACTAGTTATACAATCCTACTTGGAGCAACAGCACAAGTCAAATTCTATCACGTCGTAGCATCGACAGATGAACTTCCAGTGAAATAGGTATAATGAAGAAGAAGAAACGCATTCACTCGAAATCAGAGAAATTCAACAGAATCTCTCAAAAAACCGGTTTACCTCCCGGCTCATTAGTACATGTAGGTAAATTTGATCAACAACCTATTAGTATCTATGAAATGATCTATACAAATGGGGAGATACAATTTCATGAACATGATAAGCTTAAGGATTGTCTTCCTATCAAACCTGAACCAATTATCACATGGCTTGATGTGACGGGAATCTACGACAGAAGTACAATTGACCAGATAGGACATGCCCTGGAATTGCATCCACTTACCATGGAAGACATCATGAATACACAGCAACGGGCAAAGATGGAAGAATATGAAAATTATCTCTTCTTCTCCCTGAAAGCTGCTTCTGTGATGAAAGATTCGGAAGAAATTAACTATTCGCAAGTCAGTATGGTAGTTGGTGAAAATTATGTGATCACATTTCAGGAAAAACGCGAATGTGATATACTCGCATCAATCCGAATGCGTCTTGACTTGGAAAGAGCACATTTAGACAAAATGGGAAACGATTTCCTTGTTTATACAATTATAGATACCTTGGTTGATTGCTTTTTCAACATCACAGATAACATTGAAAATGGTATCGATGAGTTCGATGAAATGGTCATCAATGAAGAGCCTCTAAGCCTCCAGGATATGTATCGATTGAAACGCTCCATTATTCAGCTAAGGAAATGTACTGTTCCTTTAAGAGACATCATGGGAAGACTGCTTCGACATGAAAATATGCTGGTGAATCCAACTACAGAAAAGTACTTTTCGGATATTTATGATCATGTGATTCGTATCAGTGAAGATCTTGAAGTTTATCGTGAGATAATGGATAGTCTCCATGAAACATATCTCAGTAACATCAGCAATCGAATGAATGGAGTAATGAAAGTTCTGACTGTTATATCCACTATTTTTATTCCCCTGACTTTTATCGTCGGTGTCTATGGGATGAATTTTCCCAATATTCCTGAATTCAAATATCAGCACTCATATTTTGTCGTGTGGGGTATCATGATCGCAATTGTAATCTTTATGCTTGCTGTATTTAGGAAAAATAAATGGCTGTAGACAGAAAAAAAGCACGAATAAAGAATATAAAAATGGCGAGTATCCCCTTTCTTGCTCGCCATTAAGGACAATTTCCCTATCCGAATAGATTCGTTTGTTTGAAATTCAGATTTTAAAGGAAAAGAACTTACAAAAGAAGAAAGAATAAATACTTATTTTTCCTTATCCTTTTTAATAATAGCATCAAGACGAGACGCAATTCCAAAGTACATAATGAAAATAATGATGGCAATGACGATCATTGCAATCAGATTCGCATTGATTCCACCAACACCAAGACAAATAATGGCAACACTAAACAAGATAACCAGCATAATAAGATCGACTAGAATATTCATTTCTTACCTCCTAATGTATGGATTCCCATACGATTTTATTTGCGTTCATATCACCCGGATACAACAATTGTGCTTCTCGGGGAATAATTTCAAGGAGTAGGAAAGAAGAATCTTGAGAATCTTCCCAAAAGTCATGGATGAAACCGGAAATATCTGCAACTTCTTCCCGAAGGATTGGATCAGTAATGTTATTCATAATTCCTGAAATTCGAACATAACCGCTGCTGTTATCAGTGCGGATAAGATAGATAATTTCTGTAAATGGATTTTCCTGTATTTGTTTTGCCTTGTCATCAGCAGTTCCTGTGGCAACAAAGAATCTTTGCTGATGGAATATAAGTGTCATTGGCCTGATACGCGGCTGCTGACCCTCACATGTAGCAAGTTCAACCGTTTGTCGAATCGCGAACAGGGATAGAATTTCTTTTTGCAGGTCTGTCATTTGCAATACCTCCAAAACATAAACAAACTATTTGTAAAATGAATATGCATGTCAATATAAAAATTCAATATTCAAAATTATTACTTGCACGAATACTGATATATATGAAAATTATGATGTGACTATTCAATCTCAAGACTAGCTATTTTTTCGAGAGATAGAGAGGACTTGTTTATAGTTTGTCATTGTTAAAGCATCATGTTTGGAAGGTAAAAAAGTAAGAATGAAAGAAATACTCTCTATGAAAATTGCAGCGAACATCACATACATCAATAAGAAGCCTGTAATTGAGTTTGGTGATCGAATTATTCCCATCGAAATACAGTATGATACTAGGAAGAATCTGCAAATCTCCATTCATCGTGAACCTAAAATTGTTATCAAATCTCCTAAAGGAATACCTGAAGCCAAAATTATACAGGCTTTATTTTCTCGTTTGAAATGGATTATCAAAAGGTTGCAGCATCGTGAGGAAATCCAGCCTTTCCCATCAAAGTTCACATATTTTGATGGAGAAAAGCATCTGTATCTCGGGCAAGAATATGAACTCCGTATTCAACATGGTAAACGAGTGAGAGTCTGGTTCTCCAATCCCTACATAGAAATTGAAGTACCTGATCCAGGAAATACTTATCTGGTTAAGGAAGCACTTGAATACTGGTATGGAGATGAAACCGCAGAATACGTATCCCAAAGGACTTGGTATTTCATCAAACAATTTGTACCGGAGCAATTACATCCTAAGCTAGAGTTCAAGTTCCGTAAAATGAAAAGCAGGTGGGGAAGTTGTTCTTCCAAAGGATTAATTACTTTCAACAAGGAACTTATTAGAGCACCCCGTGAAGCGATTGATTATATCATAGTTCATGAGTTATGTCATCTGAAGCATTTCGATCATAGCTCCCTGTTCTACCAGGAGTTATCCAAGATTATACCCGATTGGAAAACGTATAGGAAAATGCTGGAAAGAATAAGCTTAGGATAAATTGTGTTTGACTGTTTTTTTACCTTCTGTAATCATATCTTCATGTTGAATAATTAATGGAGCGTTCATGAAGAAAATAAGCATATTAGTGATTTGTTTATATACAGTATCCCTATTTAGTCAGATACCTCCCAACTTTCCCGTAATTACCTTTTCCGTGAATTCTGAACCTACTCCCGGTAAGATATACTTATCCAATTTAACGCAAGGTTTCGGTGTTGTTAATACGCCATTTTTAATGATCCTGGACAATACCGGTATTCCAGTCTTTTCACAACAGATGACTGCCAGGATGAATTTGGATTTTAAACTGCAACCCAATGGAATGAGAACGTATTTTGATAATTTAAAAGGAAAATTCTATGCCTTGAATGAGGAATATGAAGTAGTTGATAGTTTTTCTTGTAATGGTTATCAGACAGATGAACATGAATTAGTAATACTGCCCAATGGACATAGCTTTATGCTTGGAAACACCCGTCAAGTGATGGATTTATCAGGTGTTGTTCCGGGAGGGAATACTGCTGCTTCAGTACAGGGTATGGTAATCCAGGAACAGGATGAGAATCACTTGGTTATATTTGAGTGGAGTACCTTTGATCATTTTGATGTTTCTGATTGTACCACTAATTCATTGCTGCTTGGCCCTGTTGTGGATTATGCGCACTGCAATTCTATCGATGTGGATACAGAAGGTAACTTGCTGCTGTCATCCCGTCATATGGATGAGATTACTAAAATAGACCATAGCACTGGAGAAATTATCTGGCGTATGGGTGGAAGCCGTTCAAAGAACAATATGTTCACTTTTGTCAATGACTCAACATCAACTTTCACTGGATTTTCACATCAGCATTGTGCAAGATGGTTACCCAATGGGAACATGCTTGTATTTGATAATGGAAACCTCAAGACACCACCACATTCCCGTGTTGTAGAATATGCAATTGATGAAATCAATTACATTGCTACAAAAGTATGGGAGTATTCACCGGAACCTGTCATCTACTCAAGTGCTATGGGCAGTTCTCAACGTCTTGCAAACGGGAATACTTTTATTGGCTGGGGCATAAATGCTCAGCATATCACAGCTTCAGAAGTAACCCCTGCTGGGGAAGTAGTGCAGGCTTTGTCATTTCCTACAGGAGTATCCAGTTACAGGGCATTCAAGGTTATGGATCCTGTACAAAATCACGACGGGATCACCTTACCTGCCATTGGATTGCATGCATATCCCAATCCCTTTATTAGTTCCACGCAAATCCAATATAAATCTTCAGATTCAAATCCTATTTCTATCGGAATCTATAACTGCCGCGGACAGCTTGTGAAAACAATGAGTATAACACATACTCTCGTAGGGCGCAATCTGATCCCCTGGAATGGAAAGGATATCAATTCCAGGAATGTAGCTTCAGGCGTATATCTGATAAGAATCCGGAATGGAGAAAATGAACAGACAATGAAGGTTCTGAAACTGAAGTAATTGGATTTTGTTATCGGATCAATTAGACATTATGACATGTTAGTTCAGAATATATTAAAGAGGTTGGATTACAAACCCAACCTCATAAAACTAACAAAGTTATTTTAAAGAAGTGTTTAGTTCTTAACCAGGTCAACCCTGCGATTTTGGGCTCGACCTTCTTCAGTCTTATTATCAGCAACAGGTTTTGAACTTCCAAAACCTTGTGCGGTAAGCCTAGTTGCTTCAATACCATTTTTAATGAGTTCATTCTTAACAGACAATGCTCTATCTCCTGAGAGCTTGGCGTTCATTTTTACATCCCCTGTGTTATCGGTATGTCCTTGGATAGAGAGTTTAAGAGTAGGGTTGGCTTTCATCATTTGGACAATCTGATCGACAGTGGTAAGAAAGTCTGATGGAATTTCCACTTTATTGATAGCAAAATTGATATGCAAGGAGACGTATCCATCGGCAACGATTTTATTATAAAGTTCAACACCTGTCATATCCTGTTTCATAGCTTCCTCTTCAATGATGGATATCCAATAGCGGTCTCCGGCATCCCAGGTTAGAGCTTCGATCCAAAGATTCTTTCCATCTTTCGTTGAGGCAGTTGCAGTGATAGTATTATAATTGCCACGATTGAATTCGGGGTCATCAATGTTATTCGGGAATGGACCCTGGAATATTATCTTAGCTTTCATAGCCGTCAGGGCGTTAGTAATATTTCTCCTAAGCTGCAGACCTGAAGTCTTGCCATTACCTTCAGGAAGAGTATATTCGCAATGCCAAAAACGTCCTTCCTTGGTAACCAGCTTTGTTCCGTCCCAGAATCCGCAAGAATCAAAGTCCCGGTTCCTATCAAAGGAATACACGATAAAGTTGGGCATTTTCTGAAGCCATGGGTTTTCACCCATCTGTGGAGTATCACTTGTTTCATCTTGGGCGAAGAGAGAAAATGTCAATAGAAGTAACAAACTAAAAAGTATATAGCGCATACAGATTCCTCCTATGTATAATTATTCAAAAAAACTTAGGAAACATATTGATGTCAAGATAATTGCTTGTGGATGTTATTAACTCGATATGATTGTGTACGCAGTAATCGGATAGGAGCACAACGAAGTCATGCTAGTCTCAAGGAAGATGAAGAAATTTGAAAAGAAACAAGAAATAAAGAAAACCTGACGAAAATCTACAAAAGTCTAGATGATCCCTAGATGATCCCTAGATGATCCCTAGATGAAACCCAACTCAAAACGAAAGTGCGAAGTGCGAAGTTCGAAGTGCGAAGTACGAAATTGTAGTGTTGTGGAGTAAGATGCCGATCTTACTGTCTTCATTCCTCCCATTTTTAACGGGTGGCACGAAGTGACGGGAGAGCTAGTTCTGTTCTCTTCATCCCCCATTGGGAAGGGGGGTAGGGGGGTCTCTTTTCTGGAACTGGCACCTGGCACCTGGCACCTATAACGACGAAGGAGTTATGTCTTGAAACCTTTATTAGTTCCGTACGAATTGGATGTAGATAACTTGAAACAACAAAGAATCGCAAGTTGCTTTTTAAATTGTCTTATTACGATAAAATACAGGACATAGGTACTTTTTATTTGACAATATAACATACATCATAAAGCTATTAAAATTCGTTGTTAGGTAGGCATAATCCAGCAAAAAGGAGAGCTGATGTATTGGAAGAAATCACTCATCTATTTATTCATACTAGGTATCATGGCTATGCTCATGATTGCAGCACAGGCAGATATCTCTGCAGAACAGAAACTTGTAAAAGTGGGAAAGAACGTGACAATTCATGGAATTCTTAAGATTCATGAAGGTGTTTATACCTTATTTAGTGATACTGTGAATGTCAATCTCATCCTGGCTCCTGAAGAATATTTGGAGAAACATGGTGCAGTATTGGCTGATAGAGACACACTAACAGTAACAGGATTTTATTCTGATCTCCAGATGCTTGTTACCACTATCAGGGAAGGTTCAAAAACAACAATCATCCGTTGTGATCTTGGCACTCCCTATGTCATAACAAATGATCAGAAAACGTATGCCTCCATTCCTGCAACCTGCATAGGGACAACACTCTGTTCTCAGAATTGTCCAACCAAGGCGATTACAATGGTGAAAAGCAAAGCTATTACTGATCCCAGTAAATGTATCTCATGTGGGATATGTGAAAGTGGTAATGGCAAGAATTTCAAAGGCTGTCCAACAAAATCTGTCCATCAGCTTAAGTAGATAATTCTTAATTATGTAGACATAATAGATCCAGGACTGTTTTGATGGTCCCTGGCAATAGTAACGAATATAACTAAAGTGAGATGAATATGAAGAAGAGCTTTCAAATTTTACTACTCCTGATTTTCATATCTTCACTGGTTTTTGCAGCAGTGAGGTTAAAACCGATCACTGACCCCTATCTTTGTGTCGGCTGCGGTGACTGTGTGAAAATCTGTCCTGTGGATGCCATTCGTATGGTTGACGGAAAATCACTCATTGACCAGGAAAAATGCATCGACTGTAAATTTTGCATCAAGGGCTGTACGTACAATGCCATAAGGGAGAAGAAATGAAGAAGAGAGTACTTGTCATTCTTTTCATTATTCTCTTAACAGTACTTCTTTTCCTCATTGGCTGTAAAAAAGTATCAAACCCTGAATTTAACATCGATAAACAATCCTGCATGAGCTGTGGGCGATGTCTGCAAATCTGCCCCTCTGATGCTATCGACTTTGATACCGATGGGAAAGCGCTCATTGATCAGACCAAATGCACGCAATGCGGACGCTGCGTGAGAGTATGTCCGAAAGATGCGGTGTATTGATGAAACAGATTATTGTTGGTTTGACTATACTTATACTCAGCACATGCTTACATAGTGTTGTGTATCAATGGAATGATACTGGTTTTCAGTATCTCATGTCACATAGCTCAAATAATGGAGAAGTAAGTGACAAATCCAGCCGAGAGGATGGCAGCGAGGGTGGAACATCAAGCTGTACATTTGTCCATGCCGTTGATGTCTCGATAAATAAATTTCTTTCTGCTTTTTTCCAAACTGATTTGAATTGGGAAGATCGCAACCCGAAGAATCTGATGACCAGCGCTTCGCAACCGGCATCCTTCTATAAAAACTGGCGTGTTTCCGGTGCTTATAATCGTTTCCAGGCTAAAATGGAATACCTGAATGATAAGCAATATGGAAAGATTCAATATAGAAATCAGTATTTTGCCCCAGGTAAAACAAACAGAAGCTATGTTTTTGTTGTGAATCCAAACTTACCTTGGGATGCAAAGGAAAGTCTTGCCCATACTCCTACCTTCATCCATGATATTTATACGCAAATGAAATGGGAGACAAGTCAGGGTTCTTTTGAAATTGGAGAAAGAGTTCGAATTTCGGAATACGACTTGGCAATGTGGGATGATCTGGGAGCTCGTCATCAAATTCCAACTCAGAGGGATGAGAACTTTTTCAATGCGCAAGCGAAAATTAACACAGTTCCCTATCTATTTCTTCTTGCGAACGCATATTCCAAACATGACAATACGGATGATTATTTTGATCTCACTCATTATGGGTTTGGTGTTGCTTTTGATAGAAGATTCGACTTTTTCCATATGCTGGATGCAAGTGTTCAATATGACAGGATGAAATCAGACAAGTATTCCAAAGACCCTATATCAAAAGATGAAAGAGAGAATTATGTAACCAGTCAACTGCGATATACACATAGGGTGGGAAATAATCTGACAGCCTTCGTTTCATATATCAATCGCTCCGTCTATTCCAAAGACCAGGAGAGTATGCTGCTTATTTCCAATATGGTTCGACTGCAGGCAAGATACTCTTTCGCAAATGATCTTAATGGGGATTCCTACATCATTATTGGTGGGAAACTCAGCCAGGAAAACAAGACATCTCTCGTTTTTGGAGAATTCAATTATCCCGTGATTCCAAAGCTGTATGTGAATATGACAGATAAATATTCTCCAACCTATCTTTATGATAATGCAGGAGTGAAGGAGACAGCTCATGAAAATGAAGTTAGCGTGGGTTTGAACTTCTATTTCACACCTTGGCAACTGGTTTATGTTTCTGATACTTTCAGCCTGATAGGGAAAAAAGGGTTGGTTCCTTCCTCTCAGCAGTTGATATCCTTCGGTACGAAATTGGTCTTTTAAACTTGGAGTAGGATGTATTTTAAGACACTGATAGAGGGATTTTTACTTGGATTGTCCACAGGGACGATCTGTCTTTTAACATGCACACCCATCTATTTACCTTATTTAGCAACTGAAAAAAGGCAACTGAAAGAGAATTTCTGGAAAGTCATGGAAATCTCTTTCGGACGTTTCTTTTCCTATCTTGCTTTTGGTGCTTTGGCTGGATGGCTGGGAGCGCAAATTGCGGATATTGACCGTACCCTTTACACAGGAATTGCCTATATACTGCTTTCCGGCTTTTTAGTCCTGACTAGTGTCAGAACTTCTAAACAGGAAAAACACTGCCCCATTCCCTTTTATCTGAAATTAACAAAAAGCGCATTTCTAATGGGTGTTCTGACAGGGATAAATTTTTGCCCGTCTTTCCTGATTGCCGTTTCCAAGGCGGTTGATTTGGCTGGAGTGTTCAGTGGTATTATGTTGTTCATGGGTTTCTTTGTTGGAACGACTCTATTCCTGCTTCCTCTCGCTTTCACGGGAATGCTGGCTTCCATTGGGAAAATGAAATACTACGCCCGTATCGCAGCAGTTCTTATCGCAGTTTGGTTTGTGGGTCAAGGTGGCTGGAATATTTACAGTCATTTCCACCAGGTTGAAGTGAATAAACATTCAAGAATACTCAATCCTGCCGATCCGGAGACGAAGATACTGTTAGTGGCTAATCCAGCGGATAGTATCTATTTTAATGTTCTCGCCGATTCGCTTTTTCTCTTTAAAACCATGAATTTCTCATATGTTCAAATGGACAAAATTGATTTAACAGAGATTGACAAGTATGGGAAGAATTCTCTTATTATCATGGATAATGACTTATACAGTAAAGAACTTGACCCAAAATTCCAAACAAGAGATTTGTTTCTTGTGGAAAATGAATACTCCATTGAGTCAATCATGAACTTTCTGCGAACACGGAATATCAAGGTTGGACAGAACCAGGGTGCGCGCTGGGATTTTAAAAAGTAGTGCACGACCTCCGGGCGTGCAATTAGAAGGCAGCCAGGGATGTCAGAAGGCTGCCAGGGATGTCAGCCCCTACGGTCAACATGAAGAAGGCTGCCAGGGATGTCAGCCCCTACGTGTAAGATTCATACAACAAGGACTTATATGAATATCATCCAAATCAAAGATCTGAGAAAAGAATACGACATGGGGAAAGTATCAGTTATTGCTTTGAACGGTGTGGATATGAACATTGAGCAGGGGGAATTCGTAGCGATTATGGGTCCTTCTGGTTCGGGTAAAAGTACTTTAATGCACATTATCGGTTGCCTGGATAGTCCTACGACTGGTACCTATTATTTGGACAGCAAGGAAGTCAGTAAGCTTTCAAAATCAGAACTGGCAGCAGTCAGAAATAAAGAGATCGGGTTTGTTTTCCAGACCTTCAATTTGCTTCCACATCTGAATATTATGTTAAATGTCGAACTTCCTCTCATGTATGCTGGATTCAATCGGGTGAAAAGAAAAACACGTGCCCGTGAGGTCTTGGAATCCGTGGGACTGAGTGATCGATTGAACCACAAGCCTTCAGAGCTTTCTGGAGGACAGAGACAGCGTGTTGCTATTGCACGAGCGATTGTTAATCATCCATCGATCATTCTTGCTGATGAACCTACAGGAAACTTGGACAGTCAATCCGGTACCGATATTTTAAGCATATTTTCTGATTTGCATAAAGAAGGACATACGATTATCATGGTTACACACGATCTTGCAGTCTCACAATCCGCAGACCGGGTCATCAAGATCATTGATGGAAGGATAGTCAATGGCGATCTCGCTTAAGGAATCCATTATCGTTGGATTCTCAGATTTCTGGTCTCGTAAGATCAGGAGCCTGGTCACCATCACCGGGATTATTTTGGGTACGATGTCTATCATCGTTGTTTTAGCCATCGTGAACGGGGTTAATAAAAGCACTTTGGCTTGGATGTCTGAACGAGGAGGACTGACTAAAATTGAAGTAGGAAGGAATTGGCAGTATGATGAACAAGGTGTGGGGAAAAGATATTTTACGTTACGTGAGTTAAATTTCATTCATTCTAAAATTCCTGAAGTTATTGCCTTTAATCCTCAGATGGAAAATTATGGCAAATATAGAAACGGTAGTAAAACATATAGTGCACAAATTATTGGGGTTTTACCCGATTATGCCATAGCAGAGGAATGGACAACAGACCAGGGGAGATTTATCTCGAAGTATGATGAAGACTTGAGTAATAATGTTGTTGTCCTGGGTACGGCAACGAAAAAAGCACTTTTTGGAAGTAGAAACGCCTTAGGTGAATATATTTCTATGGGAAATCTTCAATTGCGAGTGATCGGGATCATGAAAGAAAAGATATTTAAGCAGCCTGGAGGGGGCTTTGGGGGTGGAAATATGCTGGAATACCTGAATTACCAGACATTTATTCCCTTGAGTACGATGATTCACAAAATCACAGGCCAGGATCAATTCGAAAGTTTCAGCGTAAAAGTACCTGATCCTGAATCTGCAACAGAGATTCGACAGAAACTGGAAGCATTACTTCTTAATTTACGTAATGGAAAACCCATATTTGAAGTGCAATCTGCCCAGGAACAAATGGAATCCATGAAAAAGAACAGTTTCCTTTTCCAGGTCATTTTCTTCCTGGTAGCCTCAATATCACTCATGGTTGGTGGTATTGTGATTATGAATATCATGCTTGCTACGATCCAGGAAAGAACACGTGAGATAGGCATCAGGCTTGCTGTTGGCGCTCGAAGGATAGATATTTTCCTGCAATTCCTTATTCAGACAGTTTTAATCACAACTATCGGTGGTATTCTGGGAATTGCCATCGGCTTTGCTATCCTGAAATATGTAGGTAAATTCCTGAATACTGTAGTCGCAGCTTCAGGAACAATGGTCTTGGTTGCTTTAATCGTGTCAGCAGGTGTTGGCTTGATATTTGGTATCTTTCCAGCCATACGTGCAAGTAATATGGATCCTGTTGAGGCTTTACGAAATGAATAAAATTATTGTGAAAATCAACAAGAAAATCTTAGGCTCAATATCAGATGTATTATGTTACATCACAGACCCTGATCGGGGCTTGAGTGATGCCAGGAAAACCTGGAAATTCCTCAAACTCTTCTATGTAAAGGCTGCCCAGGAAAAGGTACTTTCAGTGGCAGCAACGCTGACATATATTACTTTGCTGGGGTTTATTCCTTTTTTAATTTTTGTGTTTTATTTACTTCCCTTACTTCCCTTTCTAAATTTTCAATCACGCTTGGAAGATATCATTTTCAAGAATTTCCTGCCCACTTCTGCAAACCAGGTTTCCATCTATCTCAGCCAGATTATGGAAAAAAGAGTTACTTTCAATATAGTCAGCTTCGTTGCCATGATGATTACTTCTTATTCTTTGTTCAGGGTGATCAGTAATGCCTTTGACAGAGTGCTTCTCCCCGATATTGAATATAAAGCGGATAAGATGAACCAGGTGATGCGTTTTTTCGGAACCATCATATTTGGTTTTATTATCACACTTGTTCTATTTTCTTCCACTTCCATCCCTCTTATTTCGGGAATCCTACAAGTACCTTTCTTAAATTCTGTGGCGACCTATCTCATTCCATTTGTCGCTCAATTTCTTATCATTTTATTCCTCTATTTATTTATGCCGACGATTAAGGTGAAAAGATCTGCCCTGCTAAAAGGTGCGATTATAACCACGATTTTCTGGATACTGGGAAAAGTCTTATTTGATTACTATATTACGAATCTGACCCATTACAAAGCCATCTATGGAGTCTTAGCTCTAATTCCGATATTCCTGTTCTGGATGTATGTGAATTGGGTCATCATACTCGGGGGAATTGTTTTGGTTTCAATATTTGAATACAAGGATCAAGCTATTTTGAATCGTGCTGAAGTAACGAAGAGAATCCGAATGACTCTTGAATTTTATGTCGATGAAAAATTACGCAGTAAATTAGAGAAGTTCTTCCCGGATAAGGACGTACTCAAATTGCTGAAAGCATATGAAAAGGCTGGCAAAAATGATAAGAATGAGCAAGATGATGAATCCAAAGAATAAAGCGTTAATCAGTGTTAGTGACAAAACCGGAATATTAGATTTTGCATCTGCTTTAGTAAAACTGAACTATGAGATCATCAGCACAGGCGGTACTGCTAATATACTGAGAGAAAATGGAATTCCAGTGACAAATGCAGCAGAGATCACAGGTTTCCCTGAAATTATGGATGGAAGAGTCAAAACACTGCATCCCTTTATCCATGGCGGTATCCTGGCAGACCGGGATAAACCGGAGCATCTACGGATTGCAGAAGATATGGGAATCGGTTTGATCGATGTGGTGGTTGTCAATTTGTACCCTTTTAAAACGACTTTACAGAAAAAGAACGTCTCAGAAGAAGAAATTATTGAGAATATAGATATCGGTGGTCCTTCCATGATAAGGGCTGCTGCGAAAAATTATAAATATGTCTCGATATTGACAGACCCGCAGGATTTCACAGCTTTCCTGGAACAGATGAATACTATTGGCAACACCAGCCTGGAATTTCGTAAGTATCTAGCTGCAAAAGCATTTACGCATACTGCTGATTATGATACGCATATTGCATCTTATTTCAACAAAGACTTGGCAATACCGGAATATCTGCAATTATCCATGCCTTTATCCATGACGATGAGATATGGTGAAAACCCGCATCAGTTGGGTTCTTATTATATTGATGACATGCATTCGTGTATAAAGGTGCTGCATGGTAAACTACCTTCCTATAATAATTTCCTGGATATAGATGCTGCGCTTCGATTGATCGTGAATTTTGAACACCCTTCAACAGCTATCCTGAAACATACAAACCCTTGCGGTGTAGGCTCTGATGAAGATCTTTTTGCTTCCTATATGAAGGCATTTATCACTGACCCAACTTCTGCATTTGGGGGAATTGTTGTTGTGAATCGTTCTTTAGACATGAAAACCGCAGAATACATCAATAAGATATTCACTGAGATCATCCTGGCACCTGGCTTCTCACCGGATGTACTAGCATTCCTGATGAAGAAAAAAGACAGGAGACTCATACAGTACGATCCATTGCAGGTGAAGGAACTGACGCATCAGAAAACAGTGCAATCCTGCCTGGGTGGTGTACTGGTTCAGCAAATCGATTTGGGGCATGATAAACCGGAGGATTGGAAAGTGATGACCAAACGGCAACCTTCGGAAAAAGAAATGGAAGCTATGATCTTCGGCTGGAAAGTCGTTTCCATGTTGAAATCCAACGCCATCGCTTTTACGATTGCAGAAGCGACCGTCGGTATGGGAACAGGGCAAATGAGCAGGATTGATTCTCTGAACATAGCTGCCCAAAAAGCCAAAGAATTTGATCATGATATCTCCAAGTCAATTTGTGCCTCGGATGGATTCTTCCCATTTAGAGATAGCATAGAAGCTCTTCATAATCTGGGAGTGAAAGCAGTGATTCAACCCGGTGGTTCCAAATCTGATGCTGAAGTAATCAATGCCTGTGATGAATTCAATATAGCCATGATATTTACCGGTATGAGGCATTTCCGTCATTAATTAAATTGACAGGAACACCGGATTTTTAAACATGCAATTCTGTTACGGAGATTATTAATGGGTTGCTGAACTCCGATTCGGCAATGCCACTATTATCATCCCGTACTTTGATGGAGATGTGTCCGAGCTGGTTGAAGGAGCACGATTGGAAATCGTGTATATGCGCAAAACGTGTATCTAGGGTTCGAACCCCTACATCTCCGCCAGATTTTTAAAGCCCGACTGATTTTATCAGTCGGGCTTTTTTGTTTGCCCAGAATGTTTTCTGCGCCGATGGACTGGAAGAAGTCCTGACACCTAATCAGCGGGAAGTCAACTCGAGGTCAAGGGCGTTGCCGGCAACGGCAGGGTCTGAAGTAAGACGCAGAGGGAATATGGAACATAGCGCAAGTGAACTGATGTTGGTTTGTAGAGTGGGTAACCTTTCAAAAAGTGGGAAAGCCCGAAAGCTGGATATCTCTACAGATTATGACAGATGGCTTCATATTCAGGCAGGAGAACTTAACTGGGGAAGCCTGTTATTGTCTACTTAAGGTAGTCGTTTCGATCAAGTTGAAAGATAAGTGAGAAGCCAAGCGATAGCAGGTGGCAGATGATTCCGTAGTAGTGACAAACCTTTTGCCTATGAAAGCTGGTGACAGTCTGGAGGATAAAACAAAAGGGACAGCATTCACGGTAATGCTGAGGGCTGTATCTCAAAAGGATACAGTTCATGCGAAGGGATGAAGATAATCCAAAGGGATGATTTGAAATGTGGAAAGTAATCGATGAAAAGTGAGAAACGAAGGAAGAAGCTGAAATGCTTCGAGGCTCGGTTTGACAGTGGTGACGAACTTCCTTTCAACCCCGACCGCACGAGACTGATTAGTCAGGCAAAGCTCAAAAGCAGCAGTTCTGTCATATTGCTATATGCTAAAGAAGGCAGGACACCCTGATGAAGAGACATTCATCCTCGATGAACACCGCAAAACGAATCACAATGAGACAGGAAATGTCATGAGAAAATACTACAGCTTAATCGACAAGGTGTACTCCCTGCCCAATTTGTATGCTTCCTTTACTTCGGTGAAACGGAATAAAGGTGCATCAGGCATTGATGGGCAGAGTATAGAAAACTTTGACGAACAACTGGCAGTGAACATCAACCAACTTCACGACGAACTAATGGCAGGTACTTACGAGCCATCACCTGTAAGGCGGTTAGAGATACCCAAACCCAATGGCAAAATGAGACCGCTTGGCATTCCAACGGTAAGAGACAGAGTAGTGCAGCAGGCAATCCTGAATATCATACAACCGATATTTGAGCCTGACTTCCATCCGTCCAGTTATGGTTACAGACCGCATCGGTCTTGCCAACATGCCGTAGCGAAAGCTCAGCGTTTTCTTACAGCGTACAATTTGGGTTATGCTGTGAATATGGACTTATCCAAGTGTTTTGACACCTTAGACCACGAACTGATATTGAGCCGTCTGAACAGGAAAATCAGTGATGGTACATTGCTGAGATTAATCAGCCGTTTTCTCAAATCAGGAGTAATGGTCGATGGGGATTTCAAAGCTACTGAGATAGGCAGTCCGCAAGGTGGAGTAATCTCACCCTTATTGATGAATATCTATCTGGATGAGTTCGACCAGAGGATGAAACAGCGGAACATCAGGATAGTACGTTATGCTGATGACATCCTGATATTTGCTCCGACCAGGAAAAAGGCAGAGCAATATCAAAGGATCGCGACAGCGATACTTGAAGAACTTCGCTTGCAAGTCAATCTGGAAAAGACTCATATCAGCAGTGTCGAAACAGGAATCAGCTATCTGGGATTTTTCATCAAAGGAAGCCGTGTCTGCATCGACAAGGAGCGTTTGAAACGTTTCAAGGATAAGATACGTAAGCTTACTCCCCGCAACAGTGGCATCCCAATATCCATGACGATAGGAAGCCTGAATCCTGTACTAAGGGGATGGGGTAACTATTTCAAAGTTGCGAGTTGTAAAAGCATCTTTGCGAGCCTGATGGAATGGATACGAAGGAGGCTTCGAATGAAGAAGATGCGTGAATGGAAGAGCTGGAAAGCATTCCATAAAGCAATGCGCAGACAAGGCTTCAAGGGAGAATGCCCAAAACTATCTATGACCAGATGGCGTAACGCTCAGAGCTTCCACTTATGCTTTGCCTTGCCGAACAAGTGGTTTGAAGAAATGAAGTTGTTTGATTTGACATCACTTCAGACAAGTGTTTTATTTAATTACTACGAGTAATTACAAGGATTATCAGGAGCCGTGTACGAGACCCGTACGCACGGTTCTGTGAGAGGGATGATGCTGGAATTAATTAGCCAGCATCACCCTACTCGATTGCGTAAAGCAAGACGCCGATCTTGCTGTCTGCTCTTCGTAAAGCAAGATTCCGATCCTACTGAATATGTAGCATCCACTTAAGCGTGTGCATATTTTCCGCCAACCATGCAGAAAAGACCCCCCTACCCCCCTTATCAATGGGGGATGGAGAGCAGAACAGATTTCCTGTCATAAATCACACAAGCTATTATACATTTACCAGAAAAACACAAGTGAAGTATTATATGTATTAATGGAAATATCAGAAAATGATGCTATACTAAAAAAAGAACTTGACTAGGATATAGTATTACATAATAAAAAATAAGTTCTATATTTGGATAATAATCGATCAAGGAGGAGATTATGAAAAAAACTCTATTTGTTCTTATCTTACTTACAGTTTCTATCTTTTTTTCTTTTCCAGATGCATGGGCATTAACTGACAAAACTGATCATAATATGATTGTTAATCTGAATAGTAACAGAAATGATGAATTAAGAGATACGCAGAATTTCAACGTAACAGTTACCACAGACAGTATCACGGGAGCAGCCATATTTGCCGATGGCATTAATACCGGAGAAGTAACTCCCCACACATTTGTACTACCACGTAATTCAGATGTTACCTATACTGTTCAGAAGGATGGCTATATTTGTGCTTTGGCAGTAGGCTCAGATAGTAATGTCATCGTAAATTTAACTTCAAATAAAAACATCGTATTTAACTGTACCCAAATATTCTATCAGGTTACTATCAACGCCAGTAATGTATCCAGTGCTTCCATCCTTGCCAATGGAACCAGTACAGGTGAAGTGACGCCCCACACATTTGTTGTGGCAGCATTAACAACAGTTACATACACAATACAGAAAGAAAAATATACCTGGGTATTAGCTAGTAGTTCGGATAGTAATATCATCGTCAATCTCGATTCTGATAGAGATATAGTGTTCGAAGGAATCCCCTCTTTTTATGTGACCATTACATCCGGTTTTAATCCTGCTGCTATGATCGATTCCAATGGCGTTTATACAGGATATCTTTCCTACCACAGGTTCTTAGTACCGAGAGGGAAGAATGTTACCTATACTTTAAGAAAGCAAAATGTAGCCTGGGCATTAGCTGATACTTCTGACAGCAATGTCATTGTAAATCTCGATTCTGATAGAAATATCGTTTTTGAAGGGACTTTTGAAGCAGGATCGGGCGGGTATCTTATTGGTTGGGGTTACAATGAAAAAAATGAAATACCTCCAGGTAATGATTTCATAGCTATATCTGGGTACCTTGCTTTACGGGCGAATGGGAAAATCGTTGATTTGGGTTATATACCTTCATATGGGGATTGGGATTTCTCCGAAGGTATGTGGTATCCTCCTGCTGATAGTGATTTCATAGCTGTTGTGGCAGCTATTATGACACAGAATCGTCTTGCTCTAAAAAAAGATGGTTCTCTTGTTGGTTGGGGTTACAATAACTACATTCAAAATGTTCCAACTGGAAACGACTTTGTGGCAATTGCTAATGATGGATGCTCTCTTGCTCTAAAAATAGACGGTTCAATTGTTGCATGGGGAATTTCAATGTACGATCTGCATGAAGTTCCACATGGAAACGATTTCGTAGCAATTTCCATTTGTCGCGGTCTTCAGTCGTACGGAACTAATCTTGCCTTGAAAAGGGACGGTTCTTTGGTAGCCTGGCCTGTTTTACAACATACATCGGATGAGTACGGTTTGTTAAACGTACCTGCGGGCAACGATTTTGTCGCAATTACAGGTGGTGATGACTGCTTTATTGCTATACGATCAGATGGCTCACTGGTTGCATGGGGAGATACCAGCTATGGTAATTGCGATGTTCCTACGGGCAATGGTTATATAGCGATATATTCAACCATGGGAGAACATATTGCACTGAAATCAGACGGATCGCTTGTGAGAAGGGGATGGTTTAACCCTCTTCCCTATACTCCTCCCTATGGGAACAGCTATTTTGCGATAGGTGCTAGTATTGCAATTAGTTCAGTACCGGTACCTTATTCTGTCACCGTTTCAACAGGTGTATTAGATCCTTATGCTTTGGGTGCCCCGATAGCAATAATACTACCTGATTATCCTACAGAAGATAATTGGTATACTTACAACTTAGGTTATTGCACAAGTATTTTAATTAATGATATGATAACTAGTGCTGTACCACGTTATACATTTATCATTCCCCCACATACCAGTTTGACCTTCACAGTTAAAAAACCAGATTATGAATTCTGGTCTGTTGGAGATGACAATATTATTTTTAATCTTGAATCAGACAGAATGATCGTATTTAATGGCAGATTTCACTATCAGGATTCCCGATTTGAAATTTACGGAGATACCGGGTGTTATATCAATTTGTACAGTGGTGGATGGGTGGATTATATTTTTAACTTTCCCCCACCACCATATACACCTCCCAATGCTCTCGTTTTTGAGATTTTTGGGAGATCTGATTCGGGCAGAAGTAGTCTAAAAATTATCAGTCATGAAGGAAGCAAATACATCCTGATCTATTACAACGGTGCCTGGCACCAGGGAAATCCTTACCCTGGTACTCGAGTCACTTTTACCGATGTTCCAATTGGTACAATGAAAGGTGGTGGTATTCCCGTCATAATGTCTGATACAGACCCGACACTGCCTGTTGAATTATCTAGTTTCACGGCAGTTCAAACTTCAGAATGCTTCGTAAATCTGCAATGGACAACTGAATCCGAAACACAGGTTCTTGGATTTAACCTATATCGAAGTGAAACCAGTGATTTGATCAATTCAATTCGTATCAACAATAGTGTAGTTGCAGCCACAAATACTTCTGAACAGCACTCATATTCTCTGACAGATGAGCAAGTAGAAATCGGTAAGACGTACTACTACTGGCTTGAAAACGTTGATATGGATGGTACAAGCACCATGTACGGTCCTCATAGTGTCACAATAACCGAGAATCAAACTCCCATACTGCCTGTTGTTTCCCTGCTTAATAATGCTTATCCTAATCCTTTCCATTTTGGCAGCAATGCAAAAATCAAAGTTGCCATTAAGGGAGGAGAAACAGGAACTATAACTATATTTAATATTCGTGGGCAATGTGTGAAGACCTTCCAGGTTGAAGAAGGTTTTCATACGCTGGAATGGGATGGGAATGGCTGTGCAAGCGGAGTCTATTTTTATAGATTAGTAACACCATCCATCACTTCAACGAAGAAATTGCTTATTGTGAAATAGAGATTAAAAGTAAGTCTAAGCCCTATCAGATAGAGAACGGCTGAAGCAGTTCATCCAATGACTGAAGTAATTGCTACAGTGTCGTCCTAAATGAGTCGTCCCTAAATACAAATATGTAATTTTCCTTGACCTGGAATTTTCATCTTTCCCAATTGATTAAATCTCTTTGAGTAATGAGGAATTATGAAAGTTCTATCTATTGCCGGATTTAGTCAGACTGGCAAAACAACACTCTCTGTGAACCTAATCCAAGAATTGAGGAAACGCGGATATTCAGTTTCTTCTATAAAAGATATTCATTTTGATGATTTTACGATGGAAACACCGGGTTCGAATACTTGGAAACACTGGGAAGCAAGTGATAATACCGTATTTGCGCATAGTCATAAGGAAACTTACCAAATCTGGCATCATTCCCTTTCTCTCAAGGAAATGCTCTCACATCTTGATACTGATTGGGTTATCGTGGAAGGAATGAAAGAAGCTCCCCTACCTCGAATCATGTGTGCTGAATCTGAAGCGGATCTATGCAATCTTATTGACGGTACTGTTATGATAATATCGGGCAAAATTGCTGAACATGAGACGGTTTATAAGAATCTATCAGTTCTGCATAACACAAAGGATATTCAAAAAATTGCAGATATTGTCGAGCAAAAAGTATTTGATGTATTACCACTTTCCGATCCTGAATGCTGCACTATGTGCGGTATGAATTGCACGGAAATGGTTGCTGCCATAATCAAAGGAGAAAAGAAAAGAGATGATTGTCAGACGGATAGAAACCAGGGAATTAAAGTTTGGATTGACGATAAGGAAATCGTCATGGTTCCTTTTATACAAAAAGTCCTGAAAAGCATGATAGAAGCATTCTTGAGTAATCTTAAAGGTTATCGGAAAGGGAAGATTAGGATAGATTTATGATATTACAGCCTATGTTTTCGCGTCATGATCCGAAAGTATTGGCAATTTGGCAAAAGAGTACAGTTGCCATAGCCGGAGCTGGTGGTCTTGGTTCCGTAGTTGCTATTTCATTGGCAAGAGCAGGAGTGGGTACGTTAGTTATTGACGATTTTGATATCGTTGAACCATCTAATCTAAACCGTCAACAATATTACCAGGATCAGATTGGTATGCTGAAGGTTCATGCCTTGAAGCAGAATTTACAACGTATCAATCCTGATGGAAATTACCTCATGCATACCTTGCGGATTACAGAAGAGAATATGGATTCCATTTTTGGAGCAGCGGATATTCTCATTGAAGCCTTTGATAGGGCAGATCAAAAGCAGATGCTGATCGAAGGCTGGCAGTCATTATATCCCTTGAAACCTATTATTGCAGCTTCCGGAGTAGCAGGATGGGGAAGAACAGAATTATTGCATATTCATCAAAGTGGAAACATATATATTTGTGGTGATGAAGTAACTGAATTAGAAGGGACTTACACACCTCTGGCACCGCGGGTCGGAATCGTTGCAAACATGCAGGCAAATCTGACACTTCAATTATTATTGGAGATTCATTCATGAAGAAGATTATCGTCAATGGAAATGAAATAGTGTGGGAAGAAAACCTTACTGTTAGAGGTGTTCTGACTAAAATGAACTATACATTCAAGATGCTTGTGATAAAAATCAATGGAAATCTCGTACGCAAAGCTGATTATGATACAACGGTCGTTCCCGATGGGGCAGTAGTGGATGTGATTCATCTCATCAGCGGAGGGTGAGGAGATTTAAGATTTAAGATTTAAGATTTAAGATTTAAGATTTAAGATTTAAGATTTAAGATTGGAAGAAAATAGGATTTAGAACCTAGAACCTAGAACCTAATACCTAATACAAGGAGTAAATACGATGTTAAAAGCGAATGAATATTTTGATGGAAAGGTGAAATCCATTGCCTTTAAGAATGCAGAAGGAAATGCAACTGTAGGTGTAATGGATATTGGTGATTATGAATTCGGTACATCCACAACTGAACATATGACAGTTATTTCAGGTGAATTGATTGTGAAACTACCTGGTGAGATAAACTGGAAAGCATACTGTAAAGGTGAAACATTCATGGTGGAAGCACATCAGAAATTCCAATTACAGGTCAAGGAGCAAACCGCTTACGTTTGCTTCTATCGCTAATCACACGAAAACCAGGATCGAGGTTGATCCGGTTGCTGGAATTATTCGAAAATACTCTCGCAATTCTACAGAATTTGTGGCAGAATTAAGTATTTATGAGCAAAAGCAAGAGATTACACCTCGGTTAATTTCTTCTACTCCAGATGGAGTATTGGAAATAGAGTATCTTGATGCTATTCAGATTGGAGAGATGAAGAATCCTGACTTTTCCCATATTGCCAAGTTATTGCATCAATTTCATCTTTTTAAAACTGATTCAGATAGAGTCATGTGTCATATTGATAACAATCCTCGGAATTATTTATATGATGCAAAGCAGGAAAGATATTATCTGATTGATTTTGCGGATTCCAGGATGGACTATCGGGAATGGGATTTGACAGGTTTCCTCCTATTTTGGGCTGCTATGGTTCAAAGAGAGAGATTTAAGAAGATAGCTTTTGATTTTCTGAATGGTTATCCCGCATTGAAATTGGTTGAAAAACAGCGTTTTGCAGATATTTTACTGGAGAACATATGTCTTTTTGATGAAAGAAGAAAGAGATTCAATAAATTGGAACCATATCCAAATCCTAGTTTTGTGGAAAACAGATCAATCATACTTGCAGTATTCAATGAGATTGTTGATTAGTATCATGAGTTGTAATGATAGACGATATTCTCATTAAATTGTGTTGACGATTGTTAGAAAATATGTAGCTTGTATATAAGTGAATTGTATTCTCATTACTTATCTTCAATAAGGAGTTTTACATGAAACTCGGATTAGTAAAAACTATCTTTTGGTTGCCCAGAATTCTTTGCCTTGTGTTTGCTACGTTTCTGATCATTTTTTCCTTTGATGTATTTGAGGTGTCGACGAATATTTGGAAAGTTCTAATGGGTTTATTGATTCACAATATCCCAACTTTCGTACTTTATACCATGATTTATTTAACATGGAAACGGGAATGGATAGCATCTGTAGTTTTAGCTTTTTTGGGAATTGCTTATATCGTCTTTTTCTGGGGCAAATTCCCTCTATATACTTATTTTTTAATTGTGGGTCCATTATTATTACTTAGTATTCTCTATCTGATAAATTGGATCTACAGGAAAGATATTCGGTTACGACTTAAAGAATTAAAGAACTTGCCTGAAAAAGGGGAATAAGAACTCTTTGTTTAATTATAGTTCGAATTATTTGTTATTTTAAAAAAATGAATCAATAAAAAAGGAGGAAGGATGAGAATTTTCATAATGATCCTGATCGTTGCAATCGTGCTGACGGCATGTACAGCAAACAAACCCAAAGGAGGAATGATCATGACAGCAACGGGTCTGCAATACGAAGTATTAACACAAGGTAATGGAGCTACAGCTAAGGCGGGTGATAATGTTTCCGTGCATTATACTGGCTGGCTGATGGATGGAAAGAAATTTGACAGTTCTGTGGATAGAGGTCAGCCTTTTAGTTTTAATTTAGGCGCAGGACAAGTAATCAAAGGTTGGGACGATGGAGTTTCGGGGATGAAAGTGGGTGAGAAGAGAGTTCTCATTATTCCTCCTGAAATGGGATATGGCTCTCGCGGTGCAGGTGGTGTAATACCTCCCAATGCCACGTTAAAATTTGAAGTAGAATTACTGAAGATAAACTAACTAAATCTTTCTCACTCCTCTCTTTATCGAGAGAGGAGTGAGACTATGGCTATCTCCGAACTAAATCAAGTGATTATCCCATTATTTTACAAATAAATCTATTGACAGTTGGAATGGAATATGCAAATTAATTCCTCTTGCTTTCGAGGGTCTGTGTACTTGTTTTTTGTATAGTTTTTTGCTATGCATGATACATGGTATTCTATGTAGTTTATACAAATTCAAAACATATGTGTTAATAAGTTCTGTAAGGAGATCTCCATGAAAAAACTAGTTCTGTTTTTCTCAATTCTTGTCTTGATGACTTTATCATTGACTGCCGTCAATGTGCTACAGGTTGGCAGCAAGAATGATGTAAGGCTAATTTCAAGCAGTGCAACAAGTCTTTTATTACACTACGATGTAGATAAAGTAGAAAGTTTTGATATTTCAACAAAAAATGGTACTTTCTCTTCTCTTAGTATTGAGGACTATACCAGTACGAATGAGCTTGGAACTCCTGCCTTGCCGTTGAATCGAAGATTGATATCTGTGCCTCTTGGAGCAACAGTAAGTTTAAAAATTTCTAATAGCACATCTCATGAATATAGTTTACAGACTGCTGGGGTTAAGTTTCCGATTATGCCTGCCCAGGCATCTGTTTCTAAGAGCTCTGATCCGGCAACCCTACCTTTTGCATATAAGTCAGCAGCATACATGTTAAATCAATATACTGATAAACCTCTTATCCATGTGGAAGAACTTGGGATTATGCGTGGAGTCAGATTATTTGCCATAGATTTTGAACCGGTGCAGTATAATCCCACCACTAAAATGATTAAAGTCTGGAATAATGCTGATGTTCAAGTAACATTCAATGATGCAGATCTGTATGCTACCGAACAGCTTCGATTGAAAACTTATTCACCTGCTTTCGAAGGAGTTTATGCAAATTCCCTGATTAATTATGGTCCAGTGAATGATAGAGCTTCAAATCTTCGTTCTCCGATGGGTTATCTTATCATTTCAGCTCCTGCTCTTTCCTCTACGATGGCAAGTTTTGTTACCTGGAAAAAACAGCAGGGTTACAATGTGACATTAGTAACGACTGCCACTACAGGGACAACTACAACTGCGATTAAAGCCTATATTCAAAATATTTGGACAAATGCAACTGTGGCGAATCCTGCTCCCAGTTTCTTGCTGTTAGTAGGTGATATAGCAGAAATTCCTTCATTCACATCTACTACTACATCCGGACACGTATCAGACTTGAGCTACGCTCGATTAAGCGGAACCGATTATGTACCCGAAATGTATTATGGACGATTCTCAGCAAGTACAACTTCAGATCTTCAGAATATTATAGATAAAACACTCATGTTCGAAAAAACAACGATGCCTGATAAGACTTATCTAGGCAAAGTAGATATGATTGCGGGTCAGGATGCAACATTTGGTCCAACACATGGTGATGGTCAGATCAATTACGGAACAATAAACTATTTTAATGCAGCTCATGGTATTACTTCCAGTACATATTTGTATGCTGTTTCAGGTACTTCTGATGCACAAATTATTGCGGATGTCAGTGCCGGTAGGGGTTACGTAAATTATACTGCCCATGGTGATTGGGATCGCTGGTATGATCCTACTTTTACAATTGCGAATGTCGCTACTCTTACAAATACAAACAAACCCGCTGTGATGGTCGGCAATTGCTGTCTTACAAATCATTTTGATGATACCGTTTGTTTTGGTGAAGCACTCACACGTGCTGCGAATAAAGGAGCAGTTGCCTATATCGGAGGAACGAATAGTACTCTTTGGGATGAAGATTATTGGTGGGGTGTTGGTGCTAAAAAAACAACCGCTCAGATTACTTCTGCAGGTGGGGTTGCTCCAGCTTGGGTGGCTAGTAAGATCGGAACCTATGATGCTATTTTCCATGAACACAGTGAAGCATCCACAGATTGGGCTACTTTCATGGGTGCTATGATCTATATGGGTAATCTGGCTGTTACTCAAGCTGCCAGTTCAAACACAAATTATTATTGGGAAATCTACTCTGTTATGGGTGATCCTTCCCTTTCTCCATATATGGGTGTTCCAGCAACTAATGCAGTGACAGCCCCCGGTACAGTTCTGATAGGAGCAACGAGTTTTACAGTGCAAGCTGCGGTTAATTCCTATGTTTGTTTGTCACAAGGTGGGACTATATATGGTGTTGGCACTATAGGTTCAGGTGGTTCATTGACAATGACGATTACACCCTTTACCACTGCCGGAACTGCTGATCTTGTCATTACTTGCCAGAATAAAATAACATACATCAGTTCAATCACAATAGCTCCCTCATCAGGTGCGTATATGACAGTTGACAGCAATGTTTATGCTGATGGAGTGAATAATGTTTTAGAATCAAATGAAACTGGGCATTTCAATACTACTTTCAAGAATATTGGAACAGCCACGGCAACTAACACTGTTGCAACATTAAGCACAACTGCCAGTGGTATTACGATCACAGATAACTCGGAAACGATCGCATCTCTCGCTGCTGGTGCTTCAACGACTGTGAATAGTGCATATACTTTCAGTACTGCAAATAACATTGCTGACCAGACTTCCATTCCTTTCCACATTGCCATGGTGAGTGGAACAAGTACTTGGACATATGATGCTAATAGTATTATCAATGCACCGGTTCTTGCTTTTGGAACAATCACGATTAGTGATCCAACAGGTAATAATAACGGACGCATTGATCCAGGTGAAACGGTGACAGTGTCTATTCCTTTGAATAATACTGGTCATGCTGCAACAGCAACTGGAACAGTAACCATGGCTAGTACTACTTCGGGTGTAACCGTAACGAACGGCACTTACAATGCAGCTTCAATTTCTGCCAGCGGAACTGCTACAGCTACTTTCACTATGACTGTAGCGAGCAATGTAGCTGTAGGTAGTGTTGTGACTTTGAATTTTAATGCCACAGCAGGTGCTTACACGGCATCAAAAACAGAGACACCGGCTGTTGGAATCGTCTCTGAAACTTTTGAAACAGGTAATTTGCTTTCACAGTCATGGATCACGGTAGGTACTCCAGCTTGGGCTGTTGTTAATACAGGTGCTCATGGTGGTACGTATTGTGCAAAATCAGGAGCAATTACCAATAGCCAAACAATTGACCTGAAAGTAACGATGAATATCACAACTGCCGGGAATATCTCCTTCTATCAGATGGTTTCTTCTGAATCAGGATATGATTTTCTCAAATTCTACATAGATGCAACAGAAACAGGTTCCTGGTCAGGTACGACGGCAACTGCCTATACACAGGCTTCCTATCCTGTTACCGTCGGTTCCCATACGTTTAAATGGACATACTTGAAAGATGGTTCAACGGCAACCGGAAGTGATTGTGCCTGGATTGATGACATTGTATTTCCTCCTACCTCGGGAAGTGTATATACTTTCGATCCACCCCGTACACCAGCCGCAGTAGCTAAGAATGGTGCCGTTACTTTAACCTGGACTGCTCCTGCTACAGGAACACCTGCAAGTTATAAAGTCTATCGTGGTGGAGTAGCAGTTGCTTCCAGTATCACAGGTCTTACTTACACAAATACTGGTTTAACCAATGGTACCAGTTATAGTTTTTACGTAACAGCAGTATATACTTCTCCTGCATCCGGCGAATCTGCTGCAAGCAGTACAGTCAGTGCAATACCAATCGCAGCGATCCCTACCGGCTTGGCAGCCGTAGCAAAAAATGGGAAAGTTTCGTTAACCTGGGTTGCACCTACAACTGAGACTCCAACAGGTTACAATGTTTATCGGAATAGCGTGAAGATCACTGCCACACCGATCACCGCATTAACATACAGCGATACAGGTCTCACGAACGGCACATCATATTCCTATTATGTAACATCAGTATTTACGTCTCCCGCAGCAGAATCTGCTGCGAGCAGTACAGTCAGTGCAACCCCGATTGCTTCAATACCCACAAGCTTAGCTGCAGTAGCCAAAAATGGCACGGTTAATTTGACTTGGACTGCACCTACACTCGAAACGCCTAATGGTTATAATGTATATCGGAATGGTACAAAGATTACCGCAACACCTATTACGACAACGACATACAGCAGTACAGGCTTAACGAATGGCACTTCTTATACATTCTATGTAACATCGGTTTATACTACCCCCGCAGGTGAATCTGCTGCCAGCAGCACAGTAAGTGCAACCCCGATTGCAGCTATTCCAACAACTCTGACTGCAACGGCAGGAAATGCACTTGTCAATCTATCCTGGACAGCTCCAACTACCGAGACACCTAATGGTTATAACGTTTATAGGAATAGTACGAAAATTACAGCTACTCCTATCACAACGACAACTTATAGTGATACAGGTCTGACGAATGGCACATCATACACTTATTATGTGACATCCGTATTCACAACACCAGCAGGTGAATCTGCTTCAAGCAATACAGCATCGGCTACACCAAACAGTTCATCTGTCGTTACAATAGGGACAGGAACTGCTTCGACAAGCAGATATCCACTTTCCAGTTACTGGGGTTATGAACGCCAGGCAAGTTTGTTCACTTCTACTGAAGTTGGCACGACTGGTAATATTCAAACTCTTTCCTGGTGGCCCACTGTAACAACAACTGCATCAATTCCAGTAAAAATTTATATGACAACACAAACGGGAACTACGATTGCTTCAGCAACATGGGCTACCCTGATCAGTGGCGCTACAACAGTCTATAATGGAACGATAGCAGGATTAACTGCAGGTGCCTGGAAGACAATTGATATAACCGATTTTGCATATACAACCAATAATCTATTGATCATGGTTGAATGTAATTATGGGAGTAGTGGTTCTGGTTCATCGACGGGCGCAGCATTCAGATATACTGCTTCAGCCACTAATATGGTTGAATCTTGGGCAGCAGATGATACTGCTCCAACAACTACTGGAACTCTTTCAACTAATAGACCAAACATTCAGATGGCAATAGGTGCTATTTCGACCAATCCTATTTTTAGTGTTAGCCCTACTTCCTTAACTTTTTCCACTACTATGATTAATACGACAACAGCGACACAAACACTTACTGTAACAAATACCGGTGGTGGAACATTAACCATTAGTTCATGTGCAAAAATAGGAACGGATGCTGCTATGTTTTCTTTAACCGATACCAATACTTATTCAAAAGTGCTAACATCGGGTCAGAGTATGACAGTGACCGTTGCATTTGCTCCAACATCGGTAGGTGCAAAAACAGCAGCTATTCGTTTCACTGATACTTTAACCAAGTCGACACATGACGTGGCTTTGACAGGTACAGGGTATAATCCGACTATCACATCATTCCCATTCAGCGAGAGCTTTGATGGAACAACCTTTGCTCCTGCTGACTGGACAAACCAGCGCTTGGTGGGAACATATTCACCGGGAACCTGGGATCGCCAGACTGCTGGCACGAATCCAACCTGCACTCCTCATAGTGGTTTAGGTATGGCTCGTTATAATTCTTACACGATAACGGCGAATACGCATGGAGTATTATCTACGCCACCCATGAATATTACAACAAACAGTTTTCGAGTTACTTTCTGGATGTACAGAGATGTAAATACAACATATACAACTTCAAAATATAGTGATGAAGGAGTAAGTGTTTGGTATGGTACTTCACCTACAGATACAACATTATGCACAAAACTTGGCTTCGTTCCTCTAAACTCCACTTTTGCACCGACAGTCACAACAGCCGGATGGTATCAATATACTTATTCCTTTGGGACAGGTTCAGCAGGAAATGCCAAATATGTAATCTTTAAAGGTAAGAGCCAATATGGTGATAATATCTTTATGGATGATGTTACCATCGATGCAGCCGTTGCAGCGCCTGTATTCAGCATGAGTCCTGCAAGCCTTGATTTCGGCACAGTAACCACAGGTCAGACAGCAACACGTACATTTACAATCACGAATTCTGGTGGTGCAAGTATGACAGGAAACATTACTCCCCCAACTGGCTATTCTGTGGTTCAAACATCAAAAGTGACTAATAGCGTTCTTGATAAAACCCGCAGCACTCTTGCCTATACACTTGGAATCGGTGCAACAGGTACATTCACTGTTACTTTTACACCAACCCTAGGTCAAACTTATTCAGGCAGCGTTGCGATTACGAGTAATGATACGAACCATCTGACAAATAGTTTAACAGTTACAGGTATTGGTGTAACACCTCCCGAAATTAGTGTTAATCCTATAGCATTAACGAAGGATATCATCCCCAATGAGACAGGTAGCGATACAGTAACAATCAGTAATGCAGGTGGAATGAATTTGAATTATACAATTGCATTACAAGCATCAAAAAGTATTGGGGGATCGACTTTCAGTTGTACTCCAACAAGTTTCACTCCCGGAAATACCGTGGCACTTACTCTTACGGTATATAATGGCAGTACTGATACAGAATGGATCAAGGATATTAATCTTACGTTACCCACAGGTGTTACTGTTGTAAGCAGTACAAGCTTTATTGGAGGTTCTGGTGGAGATATGGTGTCTAGCGGAACAACCGGAAATGGAGTAACAATCAATTGGCATGGTGAAACAACAAGTGGCTGGGGCTTTGTACGTGATACTGAAAGTGCGACTTGTACAGTGAATATAAGCACATTAGGTTCTTTCGCTGGAGATTTGACACTGAGTTATCAGATTAGCGGAGATGTTTATGGTGCAGAACCTCATGTTATTAATTCATCACTTTCTTTATCAAACCTTGGTTCAACTGTACCATGGCTGAGTGTTGCACCTGCATCGGGAACTATCATCGGTGGAGGTTCTGCAGATCTGGTAGTCAGCTATAATTCAACCGGTATGATTGCCGGTACATACAATGCTGCTATTTTAATCAATTCCAATGATACAAGCGCACCGCTAAAAGAGGTTGCTGTGACGATGAATGTTGGCATTGTTAATCATGCTCCCTCGATCGCATTACCTGCTGCTTGGAATTATGATAAGGGAACTACATTAATCAAGGATTTCACAACGTACATAAATGATGCTGACAGTGATCCAATTTCTATTACATACAGTGGTAATACACATATTCATATACTTGTCAATAATCATAGTGTTACTTTCAGTTCAGATGAAAACTGGGTTGGCATGGAAAATATTACTTTTACAGTAGATGATGGACAGGGTGGAACTAATCTTGATCAGATCGCTATCACAGTAAATCCCGTCAATACACCAGCCTGGACTCCTGTTGTCTATCCGAATAACTCCGCAACAATTTATTCATTAGTGACGATAGATGGTTTACCAGCAATCGCTGGAGATATTGTAGGTGCTTTTGTTAATGATGAATGTCGAGGAACAGGTACTGTTGTTTCTGATCGTTCAGCTTATGTGACGATGCTGATAAATGTAGCTGCCAATGGTGAAACCATACATTTCAAACTATATGACTCCGGTTCTGATGTATTATACGATGCGGAGAACACAATTACAGTAAATATTGGTGAAACACAGGGTGGACCTGGCAATTATGTTCCAGTGGAAGTCGTGACATCTGTGGCTGCTCCAAGTAATGTCCATCTTCAAATGCAAGCGAGCGATTTTACAATTGCCTGGCCTGTAGTTCAAAATGCCAATACATATCATGTTTATCGTTCAGCAACACCAGACGGTGATTATGTTGAAATTGCTGTTGTACATACGAATTCTTACAATGCAATTGATGCAACAGCGAGAATGTACTTCTACAAAGTAACGGCTGAAAAAGTCGTCTCTAAATAGCGTTTATACTATGCCAGGATCAAACTTATAAAGTCTGATCCTGGCTTTTTTACAATGAGCGATAATATGTTAGATAAGAATGTAATTAACTAGGATGGAAAAAGAAAATGAAAATAGTGCTTTTAACTCTGTTGTTCCTTCTCTCATCTCCATTCTTAATAACGCTTCTGGGAAAAAGGCATTCCCAGTATAAGGAGAGCGATTCATGAAACGAATAGTAATACTGGTTCTTTTAATTATGGTCTGCGTAGGCATATCAGCAGAAATCTACCGTATTAATCCTGGTCAGAACAGTGTGAATCTGATCACATCAGATCAGCAGCATACACGCATTTCTTTTGACATATCTAACTTTGAATATCAGCCGGTTAAAATCGGTAATGACACTTACTATCAATTACAACTGGGCAAGGAAGCCAATTCCTATGAAAAAGGATATCCTGAAGTTCCGCAAATTCACAGGAACATCATCATTCCGAATAATGCCAAGATGTCTGTCAATTTATCAGAAAGCAACTTTATTGACATCCCTATGGCAGTGGCTCCTTCCAAGGGTGCAATTACACGTAATATTGATCCTCAGACTGTACCTTACTCTTTTTCTCCCATATATCAGAAGGCTGAATTTTATCCTTCGACAACAGCCGAACTCAGTTCTCCTTTTATTATGAGAGATTTTCGTGGAATTACAGTAACTGCCAGTCCTTTCATTTATTATCCAATGACTAAGACACTTCGTGTTTATACACATATGGTATTGGATATTAAAGCGACTGGCGCAGATACAATGAATACTTTGAATCGAAGTTCCAATGAATATAGTAAGTATTTCGAAGAGATATATCGGAATCTATTCATCAATTTTACACCAGATAGATATACTTTAGTAAATGACCGCGGTCGTATGATCGTCATTGCTCCAAGTAGTTATTTAACCACAGTTCAACCTTTCGTGAATTGGAAGAATCAGAAAGGGATAAAAACAACATTAGTCGATGTTGCATCCATTGGTTCGACCGCAGCTTTACTGAAAGCATATATTCAAACTCAATATAATCTTGGTGATGGGCTTATCTTTGTTCAACTATGCGGTGATATTGGCCAAATACCTTCTTTTTCAGTTACTTATGGCGGTGCCTCTGGTGGTTCAGATCCTACTTATTCTTTATTAGCAGGAAGTGACTACTATCCTGAAATTATGATCGGTCGTTTTTCTGCTGAAACAACAGCTCAACTACAAACCCAGGTGGATCGCTCCATTCAGTACGAACGTGATCTGACGACTTCTGCAACCTGGCTTCAAACGGCTGTTGGAATTGCCTCTGATGAAGGTGGCAGTGGTGGTGATGCAGGAGAGTCTGATGCCATTCATATGAATAATATTCGTACTCAACTTCTAAGCTATGGCTATACGACGGTTGATCAAACATACCAATCAACAGGTCCAACGACAGCTACTTTTGCTGCAAATGTGAATACAGGGCGGGGTTTCATAAATTATTGCGGTCATGGAAGTGATACAAGCTGGTGGTGGAATCCATCTGATTTCTTTGCAAATACGAATGTCACTGCATTGACTAATACTAATAAACTGCCTTTTATTTTCAGTGTTGCTTGTGTGAATGGTAACTTTACTACAACAACTTGTTTTGCTGAAGCATGGCTGAGAGCCACAAGCAGTAGTTTGCCCACAGGTGCAGTTGGTTTCTATGGAGCCAGTATTAATCAAGACTGGGCTTCTCCCATGTTAGCGGAAGACGAATTCACTGATCTCCTAACCGCAGGTACAAAAAACACACTTGGTGGTCTTTACTATAACTCGTCCTGTAAAATGATGGATAGCTATGGAGCTACGAGTACCAGCAGTGGTGCCAATATGTTTCTTACCTGGAATATCTTTGGTGAACCTTCATTACAAATTCGTACGAAGACCCCATCTACAATGACCGTAAGCTATCCTGTCAGCATTCCTATCGGAACTAGCTCAATTACTGTATCCACAGGTATTACGGATGCGAAGGTTTGCCTTTCCTATGCCGGTACGATTTTGGGAACCGGATATACAGCAAGTGGAGGTAATGTTACCTTGACTCTAACAGGTGTTCCTACCGTCCCATCTACTTTAACAATGACAGTAACTGCGTTCAATAAAGTGACTCATGTAGGTTCTGTTGCATTAGTTGCATCTTCTCCATATCCAGCTCCACAAACTTTAACTGCAACTGCCTTAAATAAACGTGTCATCTTGAATTGGGCAGTTCCATATTCAGGTACTCCTTCCAGTTATAAAGTATATCGTGGCGGAGAAGTCATTGTTTCTGGACTCACTGGATTAACCTACACGAACACCGATTTAACAAACGGAACATCTTATTCATATTACGTTACTGCTGTTTATACTTCCCCAAGTGCTGGTGAATCAGAAGCCAGCAATACTGCCAGTGCTACACCGATTGCTTCGATTCCAACAGGTTTGGCTGCCGTTGCTAAAAATGGAACAGTCAATCTGACTTGGACTGCACCGACACTCGAGACGCCCAATGGATACAATGTGTATCGGAATAGCGTGAAGATTACAGCGACACCTATTACGACAACGACATACAGCAGTACAGGCTTAACGAATGGGACTTCTTATACATTCTATGTAACTTCTGTGTTCACTACCCCGGCGACTGAATCCGCATCCAGCAATACTGTCAGTGCTACACCGATTGCAGCAGCACCAACTTCATTAGTTGCCACTGTTGGAAATACTTTGGTCAGTTTGTCCTGGACAGCTCCGACCAGCGAAACCCCGAATGGATACAATGTATATCGGAATAGTGTAAAGATTACTGCAACTCCTATCACAGTGTTAAATTACAGTGATACTAGTGTCATTAATAGTGTCACATATACATATTATGTGACTTCAGTGTTTAATACCCCAACAGCAGAATCTGCTTCCAGCAATACTGTGAGTGCTACTCCAAGTAATGCCACAATGGTGACAATTGGGACAAGCTCTTCAACGTCGAGACGTCCTTTAGCAAGTTATGATGGTTATGAGCGTACTGCAAATTTATTCACAGCGGCTGAAGTTGGTACGACCGGTAATATTCAAACCCTTTCCTGGTATCCTACAGTTACAACAACAACTGCAATTCCTGTTAAAATTTATTTGAAATTGACAACAAGCACTTCTCTTTCACCAGCAGGAACGTGGGCTTCAATAATCAGTGGTGCCACAACAGTATTTAACGGAACCATAACAGGTACAACAGCAAATACCTGGAAGACTATTGACATAACAGATTTTGCATATACTGCCAATAATCTTATGATCATGGTAGAATGTAATTATGGTGGTACAGGAAGTGGAACAGGTTCTTCTACAGGTGGAGCATTTAAGTATTCAACATCCGGTTCAAATATGGTAGAAAACTGGTTTCAAGATTCATCCGCTCCAACTGGAAGTGGGACACTATCCACTAACAGACCTAATATTCAGATGTTAATTGGTTCTATTACTCCTATCTTCAGTATTAGCCCCACATCCTTGACATATAGTTCTACACAAATCAATACAACATCTACTTCCCAAATCCTGACAGTTTCCAATACAGGACAAGGTACACTGACAATCAATTCCACAGCAAAAATAGGGACAGATGCAACCCAGTTTACTTTAACCGATCCCAATACTTATCCAAAGGCATTAACAGCAGGACAGAGTATGAGCGTAACAGTGGCATTTGCACCCACATCTGTCGGCGCAAAGACTGCTTCCATCCGCTTTACAGATACGACAACCCATGATGTAGCTTTAGCAGGAATAGGGACAGCTCCACCTCAAATTACTGTTAATCCATCGTCACTATCCGCTTCTCTTATACCTGAAACTACTGGAAGCGAGCAAGTTACATTAGGCAATTCTGGTGGAGTATCATTGAGTTATTCGATAACCATCAGTTACTCTTCACGTTCAAATATTAAGAATGTAGTTAAGTTGTTGGAAAGAACCATGTCCTGGCTGAGTGTCAGTCCTCTTTCTGGTAGTATTGCCGGAAATGGTTCAACACAGTTATCAATTAATTACAATTCAATCGGTTTAGCCTCTGGAACCTATGATGCTACAATCGTCATTACTTCCAATGATCCTGTTACTCCAACAAAGAATATTCCTGTTCATTTGGTTGTACCGGTTGTCAATCATACGCCTACGATTACATTACCTGCATCATTCAGCTTTGATAAGAACGGATATTTAAACCAGGATTTCAATGATTATGTAGCTGATGCAGATAATAATAGCTTTTCTCTCACATTTAGTGGAAACATGCATATCCATTTGGATATGAATGCCTTACAGGTTACTTTCACGGCTGATGCAGATTGGATAGGTACAGAGAGTATAACTTTCACAGTAGATGACGGATATCGGGCAATTGCTTCAGATAGCGTCGAAGTTACCGTGAATCCAGTCAACATACCAAACTGGGTACCTGTCGTTTATCCGAACACCCAGGCTGTTATTTATACTTCAGTAACCATTGATAATGCTGCTGCTGAACCCGGTGATATCATTGCCGCTTTTGTGAATGGTGAATGCCGTGGTTCCGCTGTTCTAGAAGCCAGGCGTTCCACATCAGCAACATTGTTAGTCAATGTGGCAAATAATGGTGAGTTAGTAAGTTTTAAACTCTATGATCTATCCACAGATGAAGTGTTTGAAGCGACAAATACTGTTACTATCGACATTGGCGTAACTCTTGGAGCACCTAATAATGATATCCCTGTGGACATCGTTACTATAGTGGAAGCTCCTGCCAGTGTGCAGTTGCATCAAGTTGTTGCTAATTTTACTATGAGTTGGCCATCAGTTGCCAATGCCAATACATACCATGTTTATCGTTCAACGACACCAGGCGGTGATTATGTTGAAATAGCTACAGTACATACGAATTCTTTCAATGCAATTGATGCAACAGCGAGAATGTATTTCTATAAAGTAACTGCTGAAAAAGTCATCGCAAAATAGCGTTTATACTATGCCAGGATCAGGCTTATAAAGTCTGATCCTTGTATTTAAGAATAAGCGATATATGGTTAGCTAAGAAAGTAATTAACTGGGATGGAAAAAAGAAAATGAAATTAGTCCATATTATTCTGTTGCTCTTTCTATCAATACCCATTCTTATAGCTGCAAATCCAACATATATCAATCATGGAGAAAGATACTTTTCTTTTCAGATTAACGATAGATCGGAAATTCAGAAGCTGACCCGTATGATTTCCATTGATAATGTTCAGGGTAAAACTGTGTATGCTTATGCAAATCAGAAAGAATGGGATGAATTCAACAAACTGCAATATACAATCACTCCCTTGTTCCATCCTGGTACTTTAATTGATATTGTACCGAGTAATGATCGTGATATATGGGCATTTGATACCTATCCTTCATATACCCAATATGAAACTATGATGACTACTTTTGCTTCAACATATCCCAATCTCTGTCAAATCTATACATTAGGAACATTAGCTAGCGGCAGGAAGATCCTTTTTGCCCACATCTCCAGTAATGTTGCCACTCCTGCTGCGAAACCGGAAGTGGAATATACTTCTACCATGCATGGAGATGAAACGACTGGCTATGTAACTATGCTTCATCTCATCAATGAACTTTTAAGTAAATACGGGACGGATACGCGTATTACGAACATGGTGAATAATCTCGATATCTGGATCAATCCTTGTGCCAATCCCGATGGAACCTATGCTGGTGGAAACGCTTCTGTGAGCGGAGCGACAAGAGGAAATCATAATGGAGTGGATTTTAATCGTGATTTTCGTGATCCTATTTTGGGCTATTTTACAAATCAAGAACTGGAAACAACTTTGTTCGAGGCTTTTGCAGATACACATCACTTTGTTCAAGTTGCCAACTTCCATGGTGGAGCTGAGGTAGTTAATTATCCCTGGGATGATTGGACAAGTTCTACATATACACATCCTGATGCAGCCTGGTTTATTACTGAAAGCAAGGCATACGCTGATACCGCAAAAGCAGTATCTTCATTTTATCTGACAAGTGTAACAGCGAGTGGTTATACAGAAGGTGGAGATTGGTACACGATCAATGGTGGCAGACAGGATTATACTAATTATTTTTCACATGGAAGAGAAGTCACGATTGAGCTATCCAATACAAAGATGCCAGCAGCTTCTACTATGCTCACATACTGGAATTATAATTATAAATCACTTTTCAAATATCTGGAAAGACCTTATTATGCGATACGTGGAACTGTTACAAATTCACTTGGCATTGGCGTAGCAGCCACAGTTACAGTAAACAGCCATGATGCGATGAACTCAGAAATGATAACCGATCCGGCATTTGGAGATTACTATCGAATGATTGCTCCCGGAACATGGAGTTTGACTTTTTCAGCGGACGGTTACAGATCTCAGACTATAAATAATGTTGTTGTTGTCGCTGGGGCTCCAACAGTATTAAATATTGTGATGCAAAGTATAGTAGAATCACCAACGAATTTGCAGGCAGTTGCTGGCAATGCTTCTGTGCGTTTGACTTGGACTGCCCCCACCGGGACACCAGATGGATATAAAGTTTATCGTAACAGTATTCTGATTACTCCAATACCCATTTCAGTCCCAACATATACGGATAATACAGTTACAAATGGGACTTTATATACATATTATGTGACATCTATATATACAAGTCCTGCCGGAGAATCTTCGCCAAGCGGTAACGCTACTGCAACCCCCTATGCAGCCCCACCTTCGGGGCTAACTGCCTTAGCCAAGAACGGAGCTGTTACTTTAACTTGGATTGCTCCGGTAACAGGAACACCTTCAAGCTATAAGATTTATCGTGGTGGTGTTGCAGTTGTTTCAAATATTTCCAGTCTGACATATACAAATTCAGGACTTAGCAATGGTTCTAATTATAGTTTCTATGTGACTGCCGTGTACACAATTCCTATAGGAAGTGAATCCTCAGGAAGCAATACTGTTAATTCAACTCCGATTGCAGCTCCTCCAACAGCTTTAACTTCAGTTGCGGGAAACAATCAAGTTAGTTTATCATGGATTGCACCAATTAACGAATCACCTGGTGGGTACAACATATTTAGGAATAGCGTTAAGATCAATGAAACTCCAATTACTATCACTTCCTATATCGATACTAGTGTCATCAATGGTATCAATTATTCCTATTATATCACATCCGTGTTCACAACACCTGCTGCTGAATCAGCAGCCAGTAATTCAGTGAATGCTACACCCTATGCAACAACTGTAATTACAATTGGAACTGGAACAAACACCCAAGCTTATCCTATGGATCGAAATTATATATATTCTGCTTATGAATCAATCTATCTTCAGAGTGAGATAGGTACAACTGGTACATTATCCAAGATTGGATTCTATAAATCCAGTGGAACTGATGTGAATGCCATAACCAATGTAACCATATATATGATGCATACAGCAGCTTCTACTCTAGCGACAGGAAATTACTCAACCGCAGGTTATACACAGGTTTATTCTGGGAACTATACGAATGATGGCACAGCAGGTTGGATGGAAGTTACATTAACCAATCCCTTTGTCTATAATAATACTAGTAACCTGCAAGTACTAATCATGAAAGGCAATCAAACGAATACTAGTAATTATCCGCTTTGGAGATATACAAGTACGTCCACGAATTACCGGACTAGGTTCAATCATAGTAATTCATCAGCACCAACAAGTCTTTCCAGGTCTTATTATCGGGCTAATATTCGCTTTACGATCATTCTCCCTGTGCCAAATCCAGTTTATGTAAATAACCAAACCAGTTTTGATTTCGGGACAGTAACAACTGGTCAGGACTCTGTTCGTTCTTTTACAATTTCCAATAGTGGTGGTGGCACATTATTCGGAAGCATTACTACACCACCTGGTTATACGGTTGCTCAAGCAGCGCGTATAAACACTTCGGATGAAAGAAATACTATGACATATAGCGTTATTGCAGGTTCACCGGTAACTTTCAATGTGACCTTTGCCCCTACCCTTTCTCAGATATATTCAGGAAATATTAGTATTACCAGTAATGATTCATCACATTCTTCGAACATCATTTCCGTGATAGGGGTTGGTAGAACAGAGAGACCGACGGGCGTTACAATTATAACAAATTCCGGTAATAGTACTCTTACATGGAATTCAGTACCCTATGCGACCACTTACCACGTTTATCGATCTTCTACTCCAAATGGAACTTACAACCGGATTGATACGGTGTATACCAATTCATATGAGATCACTGATACAACAAGGATATACTTCTATTATATCACAGCAGAATAATAAAGAAAAACTTTGAAATGCAAATGATAATGAAGCTGAACAGTCATTTGTTTTTTATTGACAGGAATGAAAGTTGCGTATTAATATAAAAACAGGTCTATAAGGTGGGAAAAACTATGTTCACAAAATTGCTTATGATGTTCTTGCTTCTATCTATCTCTTTGACTATGCTGTTTGCTGTTATGACCCCAGTATATGTTAACCATGGAGAGAGATATTTTTCGTTCCAGATAAGAGATAAGTCCGAACTTCAAACATTAACTCGGATGATTTCTATAGATAATGTGAAAGATAATACAGTATATGCATATGCCAATCAGAAAGAATGGGATATCTTCACTAAGTTATCCTATCAAATAACTCCATTGCTGCATCCAGGAACGTTGATTGATGCGCAAATGAGCAGCAACGAGCGGGATATCTGGACATTTGATACATATCCTACTTACACCCAATATGAAACAATGATGACGACTTTTGCATCTACATACCCAAATATATGTCAGATCTACGAACTGGGAACATTAGCCAGTGGCAGAAAAATTCTATTTGCGCATATTTCCAGCAATGTTGCTACCGCAGCCGCAAAGCCTGAAGTGATGTTTACTTCTTCAATACACGGTGATGAAACAACAGGTTATATATTGATGTTGCATTTTATTAATGATATTCTTTCAAAATATGGAACAGATAGTCGTGCAACAGCATTGATCAATAACCTGGATATTTGGATCAATCCATTGGCTAATCCTGATGGTACTTATGCTGGTGGTAATTCATCAGTGAGTGGTTCAACACGTGGAAATCACAATGGTATTGATCTCAATCGTAATTTCCGTGATCCTACTTATGGTTATCCTACTACGACGGAATTGGAAACTACTTACTATCAGAATTTTGCAGATGCACATCATTTTATCCAGGTCGCCAATTTACATGGTGGTGCTGAAGTCTGCAATTATCCTTGGGATGGCTGGACTCGTCTTCATACTGATGATGCCTGGTTCCAGACAGAATGCCGTGCTTACGCAGACACAGTACATGCTGTAAATTCCAGTTATATGATTGATTATGAAAATGGTATTACAAATGGTGCAGCCTGGTATGTTGTGAATGGTGGACGGCAAGATTATACGACTTATTTTGCGCATGGAAGGGAAATAACCATCGAACTGTCTTCCACAAAGCTCTTACCAGCAGCTCAACTACAGACTCATTGGAATTATAATTACAAATCTTTTTATAAATATCTTGAACGCGCCAATTATGGCATTCGTGGAACTGTTGTAAATGATGCTGGTACAGGCATTGCAGCTACTATCACTGTTTCCGGACATGATGCTGATAATTCACAGATAATCACAGATCCAACATTTGGTGATTATTATCGGATGATTGCACCTGGAACATATACACTTGTTTATTCAGCTACAGGCTACCAGACAAAAACGATCAGTAGTATTGCCGTTGCATCATATACTTCGGTTGTATCTCGGAATATCATTATGGATGATTTGCATGCTCCATTGAACCTGGCTGCAACACCTGGCAACACAGTTGTGAATCTGTCGTGGTCAGCACCTTCTCCTGTTCCCTCAGGTGGGTATAAGGTTTATCGGAATGGTTCTTTGATTACAACTACTGCAATTAGTACAACTACTTATTCTGATACAAATGTGACGAATGGCACGAGCTATTCTTACTATGTGAAAGCTCAGTATAATACTCCTGTTGAGGAATCTGCAGCTTCAAATACTGTGAATGCAACACCAAATGTTTCAAATCCAACACAAACAATTAGCTTGGCGAATGGTTGGAATCTCATAAGTTTAGATGTTCATCCAACCAGCATGGCACCTGGAAGTATCTTTTCTACTGTCATAGCCAATCTTCTCCAAGTAAAAAATCTGTCCCAAACATATGATCCGGCAATGCCATCTTATTTGAATACATTAAGTTCCTTATCAGATGGACAGGGATACTGGGTACGGATGAGTTCTGCTGGAAGCTTAAGCTTAACTGCGCCTGCAGTAAATACCACATCAACTACAATTCATTTGAATACCGGTTGGAATCTGATTGGCTTTGCACCACAAACTAGTCAAGCAACGAATACATCGCTTGCAAGTATCCTGAGTCATGTGCTTCAAGTAAAGAGCCTGACACAATCTTATGATCCAAGCTTACCTTCCTATTTAAATACTTTAACGAATTTAGTACCAGGTAAAGGATATTGGGCAAAAGTTGATGCTTCCTGTGATCTTATTTATCCTATAGCGAAAACAGGAAGTAATGGTTCTGTGATCGCAAATAATGAACAGCCTGTCCCTGAATGGCAGCCTGTTATTTATCCGAATAATTCAGCAACTCTTTATGCGACGGTTGAAATAAATTGTCATTCTGCTGAACCGGGTGATATTGTCGCTGCTTTCATCAATAACGAATGCGTCGCTGCCAGTGAGATTCAAATTGCAAATAATTTAGCTTATGTGACTTTAGTTATCAATATGCCTACAGATTATGCTGATGCTAATTTCATGGTATATGATGCAAGCGCTGATCAAGTGATTGAAATGACAAACACAGAATCTCTAATTGCTGGTGGTGTTTATGGAACGGATGGTCTTGTTGCATTGCAGACAGCCATTTGTTTAGCAACTGATCCTACTGCGATAATTCCTGTTACCTTAGGTCAAAATTATCCAAATCCATTTAACCCAACCACTTCGATTTGTTATTCATTGAAAAACAAAGACTTTGTTGAATTGAAGATTTATAACATAAGAGGCAACCTCGTGAAGACACTTGTTGAAAAAAATGACAAACCAGGTTCTCATACTGTTACCTGGCATGGAACAGATGATAGAGGAAAACCAGTTGGAAGCGGTATATACTTCTTTAAAATTAAATCCGGTTCTTTCTCCAGCACAAAGAAAATGATTTTAATTAAATAATTTCCAGACAACTGTGTGTTTGTTTTTTCTTGATTGAAAAATTAAGAATTAGTATTTTGCAAACAATAGGAGAGCGAATTATGAAACGAATAATGGTATTCATTCTTTTGATCATGGTCTGCGCTGGCTTATTCGCAGAAATATACAGAATCAATCCAGGGCAGAACAGTGTCGACTTGCTATCTTCTAATCAACAACACACACAGATTTCTTTTACAATTTCAAGCTTTGAATATCAACCTGTACAAATTGGTTCTGAGACTTTCTACCAGTTAAGATTTGGTAAGGAAGCTAACTCATATGAAAAGGGCTATCCTGAAGTGCCTCAGATTCATAGAAATATTATTATTCCTGATCAGGCAAGAATGAGAGTAAGTGTTACTGAAAGTTCCTATATTGATATACCAATGGCAATCGCACCGTCTAAAGGTATCATAACTCGTAATATTAATCCTTCAACAGTTCCTTTTACTTTTTCACCTATTTATCAAAAAGCAGATCTTTATCCTTCAGCAATAACCGAGCTTAGCACTCCGTTTATCTTGAGAGATTTTCGTGGTATTACTGTGACTGCCAGCCCGTTTGTTTATTATACATTGACCAGAACTCTTCGAGTTTATACTCATATGGTCTTGGATATTACAGCAGATGGAACTGATGAAGTAAATACCCTGGTGCGTCGTAACCATGAATACAGCAAGTATTTCGAGAGTATCTACCAGAATCAATTTATGAATTTTGCCCCTGACAGATATACACTAGTCAATGATCGTGGACGAATGATTGTTATTGCTCCTAATAGCTATTTATCAACTGTCCAACCTCTTGTGGATTGGAAGAACCAGAAGGGATTGAACACGACCCTGGTTGATTTTGCCACAATCGGCAGCACGAATACAGCTCTGAAAACCTATATCCAAAATCAATATGCTCTGGGTGATGGTCTGACTTATATACTTCTTTGTGGTGATGCAAGTCAGATACCTTCTTTTTCTGTCTCAGGGGGTGGTTCTGATCCCTCCTACTCTTTAGTTGCAGGTAGTGACAATTACCCAGATATTATTATCGGACGTTTTTCAGCAGAAACCACAACTCAGTTACAAACACAGGTCGATCGTTCCATCCAGTATGAACGTGATCTTACTACATCTGCAACCTGGCTGCAAAGTGCGACAGGTATTGCCTCCAACGAGGGAGGTGTAGGTCAGGGTGATATGGATGAATCAGATGCAATTCACATGAATTATATTCGGTCTCAATTACTAACCTATGGTTATTCATCTGTCGATCAGATATACCAGGGTACAGGAGGCAATACAGCAGGTATTTCATCTGCACTGAATTCAGGGCGTGGATCTGTTAACTATGTCGGGCATGGATCAAGTACAGGTTGGGGTTCTGTAAGCTTTTCCAATACTGATGTTGCAGCATTGACTAATGCCAATAAATTGCCTTTTATTATGAATGTAGCTTGTGTAAATGGCAATTTCGTAAGTTTGACTTGCTTTGCTGAAGCCTGGATGAGAGCCACTAATGGTGGAAGTCCTTCTGGAGCTATCGGTATTTATGCCTCCAGTATCAATCAGTCCTGGAGTCCGCCAATGCTTGCGCAGGATGAATTCACCGATCTCCTCACCGCTGGGACAAAGAATACTTTGGGGGGATTGTATTATAATTCCTCCTGTAAAATGATGGAAAACTATGGTGCTGATGGGCAGGAGACGTTTCTTACCTGGAACATTTTTGGCGATCCTTCCCTCCAAATACGCTCCAAAACACCTTCTACAATGACTGTTAGTTATCCTGCCAGTATTCCTGTGGGTTCAACTTCAATTACTGTATCAACAGGTGTTACAGATGCACTGGTTTGTTTGTACCATAACAGCAGGATACTAGGAAGTGGATATACAAGCAGTTCAGGCAGTATAACCTTATCCCTGGCAAATATGCCAGGATCTCCTGCTTCATTGACAATGACTGTGACCGCCTTCAATAAAGTTTCACATGTTGGTTCTGTAGCTTTAGTAAATGTAACCGGACCTTGGATAGCAGTAGATAGTTACACATATGGTGATGCTAATAATAACCTTGTAGATTATAATGAAACTGGTCATTTCAACATAACATACAAGAATTTAGGAATAACTACTGCTACCAGCATAGCTACAACACTTAGTACGACTGCCACAGGTATCACGATATCAGATAATACAGAGTCAATCAGCTCTTTGGCTGCAGGTGCTTCGACAACTGTGAATAATGCTTATACTTTTTCAACTGCGAATAACATCGTGGATCAGACTTTCATTCCTTTCCATATTGCTATGGTTAGCGGGTCAGATAACTGGACGTATGATTTTGAAACGCTCATCAATGCTCCAGCTATTGCCTTTGGTTCAATTACGATCAGTGATCCAACTGGTAATAATAATGGACGTCTTGATCCTGGAGAAACAGTAACAATCACTATTCCTCTAAATAATACAGGACATGCTGCTTCCGTTGCCGGAACTGCGACAATGACAAGTTCTACTTCCGGTGTGACGATCACCAACGAAACCTATAGCGCATCTGCTATTTCTGCCGGTGGACACGCCACAGCGACATTTACAATGACATTATCAAGCAGTATGATAGTTGGAAGTATCGTGACATTGAACTTCAATGCCACAGCCGGTGCTTATACAGCATCAAAAACTGAAACACCTGGCGTTGGTCTATATGCAGAAACTTTTGAAACCGGTAATTTAAGTGCCTTGGCTTGGATAACTGCGGGTACAACGCCTTATTGGTCAGTTGTGAATACAGGTGCCAATTCAGGGAGTTATTGTGCCAAATCTGGTGCTATCACTCATAGCCAATCCACAGACCTGAAAGTGACGATGAATATCACAAATACTGGGAATATCACATTCTTTTATAAAGTTTCCTCAGAAGAGACCTATGATTTTCTGAAATTCTATATCGATTCAACTGAAACCGGTTCCTGGTCTGGTGATGTTGCATGGACACAAGCAACTTATGCTGTATCTGCAGGAACTCATACTTTCAAATGGACGTATTATAAAGATAGTCTTGAGAGTTATGGGAGTGACTGCAGTTGGGTTGATGATATCGTTTTTCCTCCATCATCAGGCAGTTTTTACACGTTTGACCCACCCCGAAGCCCAGTGGCTATGGGAAAAAATGGTGCTGTGACGTTAAGCTGGATAGCTCCAGCCTCTGGTATTCCTGCAAGTTATAAGGTATATCGTGGAGGTTTTGCAATTGCAACAGGTATTACAGGTCTGACTTATACTAATTCCGGTTTAACAAATGGAACAAGTTACAGCTACTATGTAACAGCAGTCTATACTTCTCCTGGGGTTGGTGAATCTGAAGGAAGCAGCACCGCGAGTGCAATTCCTATTGCTGCTCCTCCCACATCATTGACTGCAACCCCCGGAAATACATTGATCAATCTGTCCTGGTCTGCACCAATGACAGAGATTCCTAATGGATATAATGTATATCGGAATAGTTTGAAAATAACAGCAACTCCAATAACAGCGACAACCTATAGTGATAATGGACTGACGAATGGCATATCTTATTCTTATTATGTGACATCCGTATTTACTACACCAGCCGCGGAATCTGCTGCAAGTAATATAGCTAGCTCCATACCAGGTACAACGTTAATTGTTATTGGAACTGGCTCAACAACACAGACTTACCCTTTCGATCGAAATTACAGTTATTCCGCCTATGAATCAATCTATCTTCAAAGTGAAATTAATATGGCTGGATCATTAACGACGATAGGTTTCAATAAATCCAGTGGATCAAATGTGAATTCTATCACTAGTGTTACGATCTATATGAAGCATACTTCATCTTCAACATTAGATACCGGAACTTATTCTACATCAGGCTATACGCTGGTATATTCAGGAAGCTATACGAATAATTCAACGAGCGGATGGATGGAAGTTGCATTAACTTCACCTTTTATCTATAACAATACCAGCAATTTGCAAGTGCTGATTGTCAAAGGATATCAGTCAACTCTCGTTTCAGGTTATCCTTTGTGGACATATACGACTACTTCCACAAATTACAGGACTCGATTTAATCGCAATAATTCATCAGCTCCTACAAGCCTGACTTCTTCATACTACAGGGCTAATATCCGGATGACCATCGTTCCACCAGTACCGAATCCGGCTTATGCGATTGACCAGGCAAACCTGGATTTCGGTAATGTAATGATTGGGCAGAATGCGGTTCGTACCTTTACAATTACCAATAATGGCGGTGGTTCTTTATCCGGTAATATTACAACACCTACTGGTTATTCAGTGACTCAGGATACGCGAAATGAAAGTGCGAGCATACGAAATACTTTGGCATATAGTGTTATGGCAGGCTATCCTGTTACTTTCAATGTTACATTTGCTCCATCTCTTGAGCAGACATATCCTGGTGATATCAGCATTACAAGCAACGATCCTCTGAACCCATCAAATACCCTGGCTGTGACCGGTACTGGTGTCACTTCTCAGATAGGTATTCCGATGAATCTGAACATTCAACCTCAAAACGGTAGTTTGTTGATCTCATGGGAAGAAGTACCGAGTGCAGGAACTTATTATCTATATCGTTCAACCAAACCCTACGGGGTTTATACATGTGTTGCTGAAATTCATACGAATTCGTATATGGATATGGATACTGCTGGTCAATCATATTTCTATTATGTAACTTCTGATATTACAGCTAAGTGATAAGAATAACCGGACTCATATCAGCGAATTACGGTTTCACCCACTTCATAGGATAAGCATCATTCTGTACAAAATCTCCCTGCAAAAGGAGATTCTTGGGATCTATATCATTATCAAAAGCCTGCCATGAATGATCGACATATTTAAACATAATACGCATTGATTTGACTGCTGTTTCTGTATTCCATAACCAGAAACTTAAGGAATGCTCGGAATTGAAAGGACTCATAAATGAAAAGATCAATGACGAATTAGGTCCAGAAAAAGTGCGGGAAGGTACTTGAATGCTTCCCTGTAGTATGGTAAATCCGGAAGGTAATTTATTCAGGAAACGGTTAAAGAAGGAATTTGTAGGCACACTACCAAAGACAAGAAGACTACGATTTTGCCAATCAACAGTATCTATTTTACTTGCTAGAACAGTATCAAATTGAATGCCATTTTGTTTGAACATATTAGTTATATTCCCAATTTCTGCCATCTTTGACCCTGATTCCGGTAAAACGATAAGAGGATTTTCCTGGAATGTGCGTTTCAGGCAAAAAACCATATCTTTTCCCGATAGTTTGCGAATGACTTTATATCCGGGATCGATTTCCAATGATTCGATATTTCCTTTAAGAGCCAGGTGAATTTGCTGATCCATATTCACTGTATCGACATAGATTGTATCTGAACCCGTTGCATAATTGACAGCAATAGGCACATGCAGCATAAATGGCGGAGATGTTTGTTTCAATACGAAATCAATACTCTTTCCAGAATGCTTGACATCAGCAAGTGATAAGGAAGGAAAATCCGGTCTGGATAACCATTGCTCAGCAACTTTAGTTAAATCCTGGTTCTTATCATGTGGATTCTGAGATTGAAGACTACGTAGCAAATCAGTCCATCCTGCATATTTTCCTTGATATTTAGCTATGAAATCCTTGAGTCCAGCAAAGAAGTCTTTTTTGCCCATCTGGTCATAAAGATTGTAAAAGACCATTCCACCTTTTTGGAAACCAATCACAGCATCGTTTTTCTTTTCTGCAAAGTAGAAGTTCTCCAAAGGATAATGATATTGAGGAGAGAGAAAATTAATATCCTGGAGAGCGTTCTTTCGCCATAAATCAGTTTCACCACTCTTTCCATGCATCTCCAGCCAATAGTAATTGGAAATGAAGTTATTCAGGATATCAGTCCAGTTCCCTTCAGATGATTTTGCATATATGGCATTTCCCCACCAGCTTCGTGACATTTCATGTCCCAAAACGGTTGATGATAATAAGATATCCGATGCCTGGAATAAATTACTCGGGAAGATATACATATCCGGATAGCTCATACCTTCCGGTAAAAAGTTCTCTATCAGATTCATGGAAGACCCCGGATATTTTCCAAACAAATTTGTATAATCAACATAATAGGTTTGCATTTGAGTAAGAAACTTGGGAGCATTTTTAGTATCTGGGGTTTTAAGATAGACTGATAGACGCATGTCACCAACCTGGAGGCTTTTAATTGTGAATTTCCCTCCAAAGAGAGTAACACCTTCATAGGGATATTCAGATGTCCAAATATAATTATAGTGGTTATCAGCAGATATTTTTATTTCTTCTTTACCGGAGCAAACAAGTCGTGTTGGAAATTTGCAAATTGCAGAGACCTTATAATTTGCTAAACCATGACCTGGCGTTGGGTACCAGGCACCAACAGGTAAGTAGATTCCTTCCTTTTCCTGTTCAGAAATTAAGCCCCATTGTGAAGCTTCTGCTGTCAGGTCAGCATAGTTATACAATACTCCTTCATAAAAAACGGTTATTTCTGATGAATTACTATCTTTTAACAGATGAAAACTCTGGTAACCTTCTTCATTTTTTTGCAGTATGTATTTAACTTCTTTATCATTTTGCTTAATCGAGCTAATTTTAAGATAGGGAGATAAAAGCAATGAATCCTCTTCCGTGATATTTCTTGAATACCTGATCTGATCAGAGCCTTTCATGAAATGAATATCTGAAAATAATTCGATACTGATATTGTGACTGATGATTGGTTCTGCGATTGGCATTGAGTTATTATTATCATCCTGTGCCGGATTTCGATGGATAAGAACTAGGAAATCACCTTCCTTTTGCCAGATCTTTTGATATGATAATTCTTCATTTGGTTGAAAAGCAATAGGTGTAATAACAGCAATTCTCAGCTTTGGATTTAATAATGCCAGCTTCTGTGCTGTCCCTAGATGAGCCGCACTGTGAAAATCTCCATTATAATGAATCATAGATGTACCAGGATTTTGAACCAGGTAATCATTCATACTCTCAGCCATTGTATCATCTTTGATGCATTGTGCAGCATAGATATTATCCAGGAATTGATTCCCACCAGGCATACCTTTGCCTGATCCCATGGCATCCTGCATGGTAGCCATGAACTTGATCCGATATTCATCATCCAATATCACAGGCTTTCGCATTATCCAAGTTTTTTCAGCAACAGGGAGTGATTCAAGGGCAGTAATACCACTTTTAGCAACCATTGAGGCATATCTGCGTGGAATATTGGCAGCAATTACTGGTAAAGTATGTGATTTGGCAAATGCAATAATTGGCTTGTAATCTGTTTCATGATTAGGCCAAAGCCGAACATTTTTTTTCATCTCTTCTTCTGTATCAGTACCCGACAAGTAACTATTCAGAGCGAGTTGATTATCTTTTTCAAACATCTCCATGGAAATAGCCATCTTAGGATTTTTCTGATACATGAGAGGTAGAATTTCAGCTTCCATCTGATGGAGAATTGCATCATCATGAAATTCACCAAAGAAGATCACATCATATTTTTGGATGCCAGCCACCATCTTGTCGAGTGTTACAATCTTACCGGTTTTTGTGTCGATGATACGATAATTCTCTGCCTGTGCCATTAGCAAAACACAGAAAGTAAGTAATATGAAGATAAGCAGGTACTTGTTCATTTAATTTCCTTGTTCATAGTTATTATTTGAAATTCTTACAGTTTTGACCATTGATTAATTTTATCGATTTTCTTCATCTCTTCTAAAAATAACTCAACCGTTTCGCTTTTTTCTTCCTCAATCTCTAAAGAAATATGCACGATTTCACTGTAAGAACTGTCAATTTTCTCAGCACCAATCTCAGTTAACTGATGACGAATGAAATCTTGATGATTGTAAGATGTGTCAAGTATGAAAGTGACTAGATAACGAAGAGGGATGATTTTTGTATTTTCAAGAGCTTGGTCAACGACTGCTGAATAAGCTTCAATCAGACCGGGTATGCCAAGTTTTGTACCACCAAAATAACGGGTAACAACGACTACTATGTTCGTAAGTTTGTGTTTTATTAATACATTAAGCATAGGTTTTCCTGCTGTTCCAGGTGGTTCACCCTGGTCTGATGCATGCTCTGTATCACCTTGATTCCCGAGGATATATGCCCAACAATTATGGCTAGCGGAGCTATGTTCATTACTAACCTGGCTGATAAATGTTTTTACCTCAGATGTCGTACTTGCAGGACTTAGATGCGCAATGAAACGAGATCTTTTTATCTTCGTTTCAAAGCTGCTTAAATCAGATATAGTGAATAATCCTGCCATGACAATACCTCAAATGTGAGTTGCCTGCTTATCTGGGATTTGTCAATTGTTTTGTCATAGACCCCCCTACCCCCCTTCTCAAGGGGGGAAGAAAGAAATCCCCCATTGAGAAGGAGAGAAGAAAGAAATCCCCCCTTGAGAAGGAGAGAAGAAAGAAATTCCTCCTTGAGAAGGAGAGAAGAAAGAAATTCCCCCTTGAGAAGGAGAGAAGAAAGAAATTCCCCCTTGGGAAGGAGAGAAGAAAGAAATTCCCCCTTGGGAAGGAGAGAAGAAAGAAATTCCCCCTTGAGAAGGAGAGAAGAAAGAAATCCCCCCTTGAGAAGGAGGGAAGAAAGAAATCCCCCCCTTGAGAAGGTAAAAAAAATCCCCCCTTGAGAAGGTAAAAAAAATCCCCCCTTGGGAAGGGGGGTAGGGGGGTCTATTTTCCTGCTATCCCTATATGCTCCAAATAAACTCGACAAAATTAATAATAAAGAAAATCGTGTATTTTTAACTTTTAAAAAATGAAGGAGACTCCCGTGAAAAAAGCGTTATTTTTTCTTTTCCTAATATCATTCGTTATCAGCTTATCCGCTGAACAGATGTTGCATAAAACCTTGCCTAACGGTCTTGAAGTTGTGGTTAAAGAGAATTTTTCAAATAACTCTGTAGCTGTTTACTGCTATTTACGTACAGGTTCAGTTCATGAGGAAGAATACATTGGAATGGGTCTCAGTCATGTTCTTGAACATGTTGTATCCGGTGGAAGCACAGAATTTCATACCGAAAAAGAATATGAGGAAATGGGACGGCGTATGGGTTCCATTGTAAATGCCAGTACTTGGAAAGATTGGGTGAATTACTATATCCAGGTGGATAAACAATATGCCAACGATGCTGTTAAGGAACTGGTAGAACACGTTGGTTATGCCGCACTAAATGAGTCGGAAATGGAACGTGAACTGAAAGTGATTGAAAAAGAAATTGTCATGCGCTCCACTCCTCCCACAATGAAAGTCTACCAAAGGATGAACGAGATATTTTATCCTGACTCTCCCTATCGGTATCCTGTAATTGGCTACACAGATAAACTTCGTAATATTACTCATGATATCCTGGTTGAATACTACAAACGGAGGCATAGTCCTGAGAATATGATTGTCATTGTCTGTGGTAATTTTAAAGCAGAAGATATGATGGCTGTTGTCGAAAAAGAATGGGGTGGATTGAAGCAGCGAGGTCGTATTCCATTAGTCCTCAACCAGCAGCGTCTCCTGGAGGGAGAAAATACCATTGTGGAAGAATTCGAGATTAAACAACCGACGATGATGATCAATTATCAGTTGCCGGAAGCTGCAGCATTAGATGAAACGGCAATTGAAACTGCTTTAAATTGCCTGATGCAGCAACGTAATTCACCTATTACTTACCGCCTCGTTGAAAAAGAAAAGCTTTGTACCCAATTTTATGGTTATTATGCTAAAGAAAACGACCAGATTAGTCCAAGCATTCAAATCTGGTGTGAAACCGATAGTACTAAAAACTTACCTCGAATCATTGCAATCCTGGATGAAGAAATAGCTAAAGCTGGAAGCAAAGGTATTGATGAAAAGCAACTGAAACGTGTTGTCTCAACAGAAAAAGCACGACAAATGCTAGACACACCTGATGCAGCAACGGAAGCTGAGGAGATAGGTGAAACCCTTTTATCTGGCTCAAGGCAACCCGATAATAGCGCTGTTATCATTGAAAAGTACGAAAAACTGACGGTAAATGACGTAAATGAAGCGATAAAGAAATATCTTCTTCCCGGTAATCGTATTGTTTTTATAGGAGTACCAACAGGAGAAGCCAAAATTCTTGAAAAGAAGGAAACTGGAAAGCAATTGGCAAGTGATATCACAAAAATCACGATTAATCCAGCGCTAACATTGTTATACCGTAAAAACAATCGTAAACCACTGGTACATGGAGTATTATGGTTTCCTATGTCTAGTGAAATCCAGAGACCTGAGACTGTAGGAAGTATTGAATATATGGTAGGTCTTATCACTTCGGGACCTGAAGGCCAAGATCCCTTGGATATCAGCCAGTGGGAAGAAGATCGTTCCATTGGTCTGGATGTTTCCACAAGACGTGATGGAACTGTGATCAGCTTTCGCTGTCTGAAAGAAGATTATCCTAAACTGAAGACGCTTTTAAAAGATAGTTTTGCTAAACCGGCGTTTGCTGAAAGTGAAATTGAACGCAATCGTCAATATCTGGAAACCAGGCTGAAATATCAACTGACAAGCGATGATGCGAACCATAATGAGTTTATCAATCAATATCTTTTCCCTAGCCGACGTGAAAGTATTACATTAGAAGCACGCACCAGGCATCTTCTAACCTTAACTACTGATAGTTTGAAAGTCTTATATCATAAGTACTTTAAAGCCGACAAAGCTCTTGTAACTCTGTTTGGAGATATTGAAAAGGATGAAGCAACGGCTATGGCTAAAGAGCTTTACAGTTACCTTCCCAAAGGTATACCTGATGGTTCTCGCTTAAACAAGAACCCGATTTTCGATGGACAAACACACCTCAATCAATATGATTTTGAACCTGTTAATATCACTATCGAATATACAGCTCCTACGAAAGACAGCACTGACTTTGCAGCATTTACCGTAGCAGCTATCTTATTGACCAGCTCACGTGGTCGTTTGCATGAGGCAACTCGCGGAGAAAACAATAACCTTGCTTATTACGCATATGCCACTCATGATTGGAATGCAAACTGGGGTGTAATGGATGTGATTTCTCAAACTTCAATGGATAAAAAAGATACATTAGTTGCAGCTCTTGCACGAGAGGTTCAGAAACTCTCTGGGAATGATGTCACAGTTGAAGAAATTGCCCTGGCAGTACAGGAACAGAAAAAGATTATGGAAAGCTACATGGGAGATAATGATCTTCCTGAATGGCTGACCTATTACGAAGTAAATGGATTGGGCTGGGAATATGTCTTCAATGGTTATGAAGACTTGGAAAAGGTCACTCCAGAACAAATTAAAGCTGTTGCTCTAAAATACTTGAAAACACCAACTATCTTCATCTCAGAACCTAGTGGTAATGTGAAGAAGATGGTGGACTAGCGGAAGAAGCTTACAGCGTACAGCTTACAGGGGACAGGAAGAGCAGAGGGGAAGAGCAGACTTGTCTGATCTCCCTCTCTTTGGATAAAGCTTACAGGGGACAGGAAGAGCGGAGGGGAAGAGCAGACTTGTCTGATCTCCCTCCCTTTGGATAAAGCAGACTGATCTGATCTCCCTCCCTTTGGATAAAGGGAGGTATTAAGGGAGAGTTTGATTCTTCTCTTCTCCATGCTAAAACCAAAATACTTCTGTCGGTAGTAGTATCCTTCAGGTTTCTTCAAATCATCACAAGCTAAAGACAGTGACTACCGATCTGCTCTGCTATCTTCCCTAGTCTCTTACTTATACGCAGTTACCCGATAGAAGAAATTTCCGATACCGGCTATACCTTCATCCGTAAATGTAGTGTCCAGCGCTGTATTCGTACTAATCAGAACCGTCCTTTCAGGATCAAACTCAGGGTCATTGCTGCGGTAAATGTGATATCCGGTTGGATTCCCTGTGCTTGCATCCCAGTTTAGTATAACTTCACCGCTTTCTGTATCGACGCTAATTGTTATATTACTCGGAATGGACGGTGGGGTCACACTCTGCCATGTAATGGAAATCTGTGGAGATAGATTGTTCGTTTCATTCGTTTCAGTAATTGAGTTCGCTCCATCTGCTTGAGCAAAGATGTGCCAGGTAGCTCCAACGGAGGAATTAAAATTGCAGGAAACGATAGTGCTGTCTCCATGTCCTAAAGAATATACAGCAATACGGGTATCTCCAGTTTGACCTGATGTTGGAGTGCCTGATGGATTTTTGTAGAAATCGATATAGAAGAGATTCGTGATATCTACGTTACTATTATTCCTGATCGTGATGAAGACACGTACAGAGTCTCCTGCATTCGGATTGCTATTGGATATAGAATAACGAACATATTGAAGGTCAGGAACAAATCCTTCCCAATTCACCCTGTTATAGGCATCGGATTCATGATTGGGACCGGCAAATGCGCCTGAAGGTGAAGTGAAATTCACAGTTCCCTGGTTGGAAGATTTCTTCACATTATAAGCTCCACTCCAGCTATTTGTTGGGAAAACTGCATAAGGAATTGTAAGGGTCTGGGCATTATTGATTGTCAGCAGAGTTCCGCTACTGATACCATTCTGGAATGTACAATGCGACAGTGGATGTGCTGAATTCACAGTGGCACCATTCTTGATATTAACTCCATCTGTCTTGAGCTGTTCAAAAGTAGTGTATTCTGCACTGATCGTAGCACCGGATTCAATATTGCAATCATAATAACCACTATAAGATGTAATTATAGCCTGATTTGCAGCAGTACCGATACTCGAAAGGACACCTCCCTCGTAAACAGTCAGGGCTTTATCACTGCCAATCTTCAATATTGAACTGCTATCAAGAGATAGCTGTGCTCCTCCATTGACTATTACAGAACCATCTACCTGGAGTATATGGTGATTGGTTAAAAGTTCTCCTGCCATGATATTCAATCCTGAATCACCAAAGAAATTCACATCTCCCGCTAGTGTTACTGTTTGTGATGATTCGGGAAGAATACTCACAGGCTTGTTGATGGTAACATTTCTCAATTGACCAAGCGAGCTTCCATATGTAATACTCTGAGCCTTACGTCCCGCAAAAACCATTGTGTTGGAAGTATTCCAAAGAAGATTGGCAGTTCCCGATGTGGAGAAATGTCCATAGCTATAGCTCGTACTTCCGGTTCCATCACCCCACGAACCAGATCTGACAATGATGTTACCAGTTACATACACGGGATTGTTCGTTGTCAATTGCCCTGTACCCTTATCAATGGTTAGATCGTAGAAATTCAGATAAGGACAGGCTGTTGAGAAGGTAGTATATGCATTACCGCTGGCTTTCACGAGGGATGTCTTGGGAGAAAAGCCCTGGTTGGAGCTGTAAAAAGCGTTTTCGTCATTCCAATTTCCATTTACAGTAAGGGTATTGGCATTGGGATCAAGACCTGCCCCTGAAGCAATATGGAAATATCCGTTACAAGTAAGAGAACACATGTTCTGCATCACCAGTATACCGTGTTGAATATACAAGTCATTATTTAAGGTCACCGTAGTAGAAGGAGCTATGTACAATGCACGGTTCGTAGAGTCAGCCTTATTCACAATGATAGTTGAAAAAGTTTCATTTGTCAGGATGGAGCCATTTGAGTTACCTTCAAAATAGACTGTGGATGTCCCTGCAACGAATCCACCGCTACTCACGGTATCAGCCCAATTCCCATCGATATGAAGACTGTATAAACCTGGGGTAAGTTGTCCGTTCTTAATGATCATAGAACCGCCAAGTTTAACATCACTGGTGAGCGATACGCCTGTGCTCCGAGTTGTTGGTACCTGATATCCTTCATTTCTGAAGACCTGTTGAACCTCAATAGGCTTAACTCCTTTACTTGACGACTTATTGACGGACATATCCCAAAAACGTGAACTTCCTGTTTGCAAGATATTGGCATTGCGATCACCGATGAATTCAACTGTTCCGCCTATGGGACTGAAATTACTGCGATAGTTGAGGAAACTGCCATTGATTTGAATCGTGCCACCGCTGATTGCGGAGTTAAAAGAATGACCTCCACTACTTGAAATGATAACACCGTGATCTGGAAAACGCAGTATGCCATTTGTCATATTGATCGTTGCATCGCCACCATATGAAACATAAGTGTCAAGAGCCCCACCTGATATAGACATTATTCCACCGCTTAGATAAATACCTCCATTGATATCAATATCATGTGTTGTATCCTGTATCAGTGAAAGCGAACCTGCTGAGACATAATAATTACCATATACAGAACTATCCACAAGATCTTGAGCAATCATTGTACCACCGCTTACATAGATGTATCCACCCCCATCGAAATGGGCTATGTCTATATTTGCACCACTTAGCGCATGGAATTGTGCAAGAGCTGTGTTTAATTCCAGTGTTCCTGAAATGGTCAGTTCTGCATTGCTCCTAGCCAGATTATTGACATGGAGCGTTCCCGATATCGTAACTGGCGAACTAAACGTAAGGAAGTTGGCGCCACTCGTAGAAGCGTTGATATTGTAGAAAGTCGTTCTTCCTGATACGGTCTGTTCGTTTACAGCACTGTTAAAAGTGATTGTATTTGAACCAGATACAAAACCGGTTGTACCGACACTGTTCTGCCAATGACCTCCCACTGTCATGGAATATCCCTGGGCATTGAGTATGCCGGAAGAGATGCTGACTGAACCACGGATATCCAAATTCGTCATGACATTCAGGGTTGTACCTGATTCTTTATTCAACCAAAGAGTGCCAATGTAGTTTCCGTTGTCACAGGATATTGACGTTGTACCTATACCGCTGATATCAACACCACCAGACGTTTGATGAACCATATTACTAGCTTGGGCACTGAAGTTACCCATACAGCGAAGCGTACCGCCTGTGATATTCTTGGCATCATTATTCAGAGTCATACCGGAAGAAGTAAACTGGATCAGCCCTGAAGCCATCGTCACAGCTCCACTCAGCGTGATGGTTGGAGCTATACCGGAATAATCCGTTCGGAAAGTTCCTCCGTTAACGATTAGGGAAGAGCCGATCATATTCCCCGGACTGCCCTTGATCCACATGGTGCTGTTTCCCACATTGATTGTTCCCGAATGACTCAGTGATCCTTTATCGAGTAAATATCCACTGGTTCCAAGGGATAAGCTTGCATTTGCACTGATTTGCACATAGCTTTGCACTCTTGTCCTTCGACCATTCAGGTTCAGTGTATTGCCATCACTTACCTGGAGAGAGCCAAGTACACGTAAAGAGTCAGTTGAACCGGATGAGATATTGTTTACCCGGTCTCCGGCAGCAGCACAGAAAGACAATGAACCGAAAGAACAGTCGGTTCCATTCAGATTGATCGAGCTTCCATTCACACCACGAAATTCAGTAGAACAACTGGCTGGCAGAGCAATGGTTGTACCTGAATAGAATGTGTAATTGCCGTACACATCGAAATTACCATTAGTTATATTTGCCGTTGCCGTTGTTACCCACTCAAAATTGCCATGCACATTGAGATTATCATTACTCCCTGAATCAACCATCTTGAGAGAACCAGCAATTACAGTATTTCCAGTGACATCGACTGTCCTGCCACCGATATTGAGAATTCCTGCAAGTACGGTCAAGTCCCCTGTTATATTCGTATTCGATGAGATATAGGCTCCTTCCGAACGATCATTCCTGGGTGCTGGACGCTCTGTTGTATAGGCGGGATGTAGAGATCGTCTTACTGATAATCGACTTGATGATTTGTTGATGTTTAAAGAACTAAAGCTGCTCCCCGTTGCTAAGTAGATGTCCACATTACCAGTTCCATACAGCTCAACCGAACCACCTTCCGGATGGAAGTTATTCCGATAACTAAGAAATCCGCCTGTCGTACGTAATGTACCGCCCGTAATGGCTTCTGAGAAAGTGAAGGAATTACTTGATATGATCAGACCACAGTCATGAAAATCAATAAGCCCAGAATCCATTGTTATAGATGTATCACGAGAATATGATATATAGGAATAGGAGTAACCGCCGTAAACATGGAATTCCCCTCCATTGATATACAGATTAGCATTTAAGTCCGTATAGGAACTGGTATCCTGGTGGAGATTCACGATACAGTCAGGATTTACATTGTAATTTCCATAGATACCGTCCTGATCAAGATCAGTTGCCGTAAAAGTACCCAACAGCATATCGAGTGTGCCGGAAGGGAAGTTAAAGAACTGGCAATCAACAACAGCACCATCACTTATGCGTAAAGCACCGCTTGCCTTGCTAATCACCATTCTGTAAAAATGCTCATCATGGTTGATGTACTGATATCCGGTACCATTGAATGTGACTGTACCTGTTCCTTCATTTACGGCATTGGAGCCGGCAAAATTGATCCAATCACCACCTACATACACTTCCATGGGTAAATTGACTGTACCCGCTATTAAAGTGAAGCTGTCCTTTAAAGTCAAAGGTGAATTGCTGATACTGACTGTCTGGCTTCTCTCCATGCGTTTCATTCTTCCGTCTCTTTGGCGAGTATCTACGAAATGAGGCTCTCCTGCACTGCGAGAGCCTTTATTAATAATAAGTGAATTCAACCAGGAACCACTCTGTACATCCAGGTAGGCATTCGCAGACCCATACATCTCCATGATACCACCACTGGGCTGGAAATCAGACCTGGCAATGCTTAACCATCCGGCTGTACGAATCGTGCCTCCAGTGATATTTAAATTCAAAGGAAACATACTATTAATATAGATGCCTACATTAGCAAAATCCAAAACACCGTTGGTCATGTACAGCATCGCTGAATTCTGATAGGGTATATAGGCTGTACCCATACCGCCATGAATTGTCATCGTTCCGCTGTTGATAACGATCGTTCCCCGTAGATCAACAAATTGTGTGGAATCCTGGGTCAAATCAATGCTTCCGCTTTGCAGGAGCCAATCACCGTCTATACCGTTATCAGCCAGGTCGACAGCAGCAAAGCTGCCTCCTTCCACTTGGACTCGACCTGCTGTCCAATCATAGGATTGACAGGTCACTGCTCCTGTAATGTTCAAATATTGAAATGACTTATCCACTTCAAGTGTTCCGAATGTTCCATTGCCGAGGGTTTGTATGGAGCTTCCACTGAAGATAACCCTGCCGTTCTGATGAACAAATACAGTACCAGTGCTATCCACCCAGGCACCATTCAGGCGAATCGTTTTACCATTTGCGTTGAATGTACCATTCTGGAGAATGAAATCATGATTGATAGTGATGTCGCTATCGAGTCGAGCATAACTGGCATCTTCCATACTCACATCATAGAAGGAATTATAACCGGAATTATCAATGATCTTGTGTATTCCTGACCGGACAAAATGAATGGAACCGGCACCAAAGGAGTAATGTCCGCCAGTACAGTTGAATTGGTCACCGATATTGATTTTATGCGTACTATAGTAATACATCCAGCCGTTTGTCACTTCAAGTATTTCCACATTAAGATCTACGGTATTATCAGAATTAAAGCTGACATACCCAGGAGCTGTCTTATTGATACGCAATGTCCGAAATGATGTAATGCTTGTCGACTTATCTACATAGAAGGCATTATTCCAGCCAGTAAACTCGACGATGCCACTACTATTAATGGTGGAACCTCCTGTTGATAGCCAACTACCGCCAATACTTAACCGGGCTGACTGAAAGGAATTACCGCATTGGAATTGTCCGCCATCCATCCAGGTTGTATTACCGTCAACTGTGACAACAGCATTGTTATTCACCAGCATCACAGTTCCTGTGGAACTCAGATTGCCGAAAACGTGGAGGCTTCCATTATCTACAGAGAGGGTTGTTGTGGTACCAGTGATGTTAATACTACGGCATTCTGCTGCCATGGCATTATCGATCAGCGGATTATAAGTCTTTTGCGCAATTAGGATATCCTGTGTGTTGTTTGGAACACCATTAGACCAATTTGCAGGCAGAAACCAATTTCTGCTTACTGTACCCAGCCATTCATTCGGCTGTACATTGGATATCGTGAAACTGATTGTGGATTCATTTGCGGTCCCGACATCTGAAATGACCAGGTTACCATCAATCATGGATGTTGTGTTTGTATACAACCAGGGTTTCGAGGCGGTAAAATTATTAAATACTGTTCGACCCGATTCCAGGGAGAAATTTGCGATATCTGGATAACCATTTGTGTTGATCGTCCCTCCAGGTCGATAAACGTACAATTCATCCGGTGGACCCTCTTCATTCCCTTTAATGATGGGATTACCGCTTGCATCATTTTCGTCAATCCGATAGATAATCATTCCTGATAGCGGAACATTGCTTTCGTAAAGACCACTTCTCCTGCGGAATTCGAGGATATAATACTGATCGGGGATAGATGTTGCAATTTTATAACAGGAATATGGTGATGTATCGATGGCAGTTAAATAATAGGTTGTGGGTGTGCTGGTGGGATATATTTCAGGCACATACGTGAACCAGTGTCCATATTTTCTTTTCAGATAAGTTGTCCAATGCTGTGCCGCATCCAAATCCATGAGATCCCAACCTGCAGCAGGATGAATTGAATGCCAAGGTTCATATGGATCATAATGATACAGATCAGGTGCCCCAAGGACATGGCTTAATTCATGACTGCTGGTAGAGACATTTGCACGGGTTTGAAAGGTGATGATTGCTCCATAGCAGTTTTTTCCATTCACAGTCGTTAACAATGTGGGTGAATGTACACTTTGTGGCCAGAGAAGGTTATTCCAATTGTCCGGAATACCACGAATTATAATTGTGATCGCATCCACATTATTGTCATAATCGTTATCAATATTTAGACTTATTGGTATCATCGACCTAGCGGCATTAACAGCATCGGTTATCAAGTTTTTTTTTCTAGTGTCCAAATCTGTCAAACCATTATAGCCGATGGGGTTGGATGTACTGTATTTCAAATAATAGTTGCGAGGATGTGAGTCTATTAAGGATATAACAAAACCTGAGCTGTCAGGTGCAGGATAAAACGTCGAATTAATTGTGAGCTGATTTGACGAGATTTCCTTAAAATAGTCTCTTACGGAAATATTGTCTGTTAGATTGAAAACCTTGTCAAAATCACTAAAAGGTGTTAGATGATCATATTCTGTCTGGTCACTGAAACGCAGGAAGATGCAGATATTGTTCATCGTACCTGTCGTTGATGCTCGGGTGCGATTGGGAAAACACTGCTGTACACTACTTCTGCTTTGGCTGTGTTCATCAATCTTTACGAGGTTGGGTTGTATGCCTAATGTGGATGGATCCACTTGCCCTACCCGATAATTCGATGCTTTGATGGATTTCCCATCCGGCATGGCATAGACGGCAATGCCTGTGCTGGGCTGCTGCAATATTGTATAGCCTTGTTTGTCATGAACCCTGTGGTAGAATTCATCACCGCTGACAAAGACATTCAGTTTCGTTCCGTCCGGTTGTGTATACGTGAAAGGTTCATTCAAAACGAGATTTGCATGTAGCGAAAGGGTTACGAAGGTGAGCATTAAAAATAAGAATAAGATTTTCATAGTCTCTCCTTAGTGGTAGTTGCATCCTTCAGGTTGCTTCTGCTGGATAACAAACAGACGTTTCATAGTCTTTCCTTAGTGGTAGTTGCATCCTTCAGGTTGCTTCTGCTGGATAACAAACAGACGTTTCATAGTCTTTCCTTTGTGGTAGTTGCATCCTTCAGGTTGCTTCTGCTGGATAACAAACAGACGTTTCATAGTCTTTCCTTTGTGGTAGTTGCATCCTTCAGGTTGCTTCTGCTGGATAACAAACAGACGTTTCATAGTCTTTCCTTTGTGGTTGATCGTTTCTTACTTTCACTTTATATCAAACTATCAGAAACAGATCGTCTAAGGCAGATTCAATAAATTTCTTGTACAGATACAATGCCTAATGTATACTTACAATATAAAATTAGTCAAGAATAAAATTTATCAATGTTACTCATTAAAAATTTCAACCTTCTCAATTTGTTATTGTCAGGATTTAGGTTATTTCTTTTCTTCTCTTCTCATTTGTAATTTCTTCTCTTCTAATTTGTAATTCGTAATTCATAATTTCTGCTCTCCCTCTGTCCAATCTTCCATCTTCCATTTGACACAAATTATATGTGTTTACTAAGTCGCGTGGTAGATAAAAATAGAAGAAAAAAGCTCCGAAAAAAGCATCTACCTAAGAAAATCTAAAAAAGTCTAGATGATCCCTAGATGATCCCTAGATAATGCCTAGATGAAACTTACTTCAAAAAGAAAGTGCGAAGTGCGAGGTTCGAAGTCAGAAGTTCCGAAGAGCAGTAGCAACGAATTTATTCGTTGTATCGGTTTGATTTATCAAACCAAACCCATTTCAATGGGAAAAATCTAGCTGTAGTGGCTGACGTCCCGGCAGCCTTATATCACGCCCGGAGGTCGTGAACTATGGCAGTTCATCCAACGACTGAAGTAGTTGCTACTGTTCATAAGTATTTTTTATTCTTTGACAAATTTCCCTATCCTCTAAATCTTCATATGAATATTCAATCGTCGTTTAATAATGTTTGGGAGATGCATTCATGCCCATTAATTATATCAATATGTCTGTAGAAGCGGAGTAGCTCAATGAGCTTCACTTCGTTTCATTCTAAATACATCGCTTACGAGCTGACAAAACGCTGTTCCTCTGATCTGAAATCAGGACTGGAACGTGAAATCAAAGTCCTATAGTTACAAACTTCAGGAGATAACATAATAAGCATTTCCCATCATAGACATGATTGGATATGCTGTTGAACAAGCTCAAGTAGCAGGGTGATTTTGAATATGTATTTGGAAATTGCTTTTTGAAGATTTCTTGGGTTGAATTGGATTTTTACAATTTTAGCAGAGTCTTTTACCAATGGAAGAGATGATTTTCTTTTCAGAAGTTATCAAATCACTTTGAGATCAGACTTTTTGTGTATGGGCTGATATTGTTTTCAAGTATTTTAGCAAATTGCCTGTAATATTTCGGTTGTTTCTATAATTTAGGCAAGACAATCCCGTCGGTAAAATTAACTTACAGTTTACCGCCATCAAAGCAATTTGCCAAAAACAACAGCGACCAAGGCGGTGATCTTGGTTTTCCGGTAATTGAAGCATGCTGTGTCATCTTTGATTTGCAATTAGGGCAGAGGTCTTTTTCAAATTTGGGAATTACAAAAGTTTTAGCTGTCTGATTCTTGTCATTAGAATCGGACTTTGCTGGGAAAAAGCTGTTGACCATCTCCCAGACAGATTTTGCCGCCGGACTGAGAAATCCGTAGTATCTGATTTTCTGAAATCCCTGCGGCAGAACATGCATCAGGAACTTATTGATAAACTCCACGGAGTCGACGCTTTTAAAGGCGAATTTAGCTGAACCTGCCGGCTTGTATTTAAAGGTTACCAGCCCGTCCTTTTCCCAAAGGATGCGATTGTTGGTGATGGCGGTCCGATACACATAATTGGCCAAATAAGTCAGAGCCTCCCGACCTTTTCCGACGGGTCGGGAGTCTGTGACAAACTCTTTTTGCTGCCAGACTAGCGGGGATATCCGACCAAACAGATGCTGATTTTCCAGTCGAAGCAAATCACGGAATTTTGCCCGGTAAATCACCGAAAGAGCTTTGACCGGAATCAGGAACTTATTGCCTGCTTTTTGCCATTCCTTTCGTTCTTTATTCCAAGCTCCGCCGGGGACTATATAATGAATATGAGGATGATATTCAAGCTGCCTTGTCCAGGTATGAAGTACCCCGGTAAAGCCTGAAACGCCACCGGCATATTTGGGATCTGAAAGCAATGTCTTTAAGGCTTCAGATGATGCTTTGAACTGAAGATCATAAAGCAGTTTCTGATTTGACAGGCATGTTTTGTGCAGTTCCCGGGGTATGGTGAAAGTTACCATGAAGTACTTAACCGGCAGCAGTTTGGCAAGCTGCTTTTCCAGCCATTTCGCTGAATCATTACGGCCACACTTCGGGCAGTGACGGTTTTTGCAGGAATGATAGGAATAATGCAGTTCCGCACATTCCTGGCATAAATAGACTTCTCCGCCCAGTTCAGGTGTCCGGCAAAGGAGAATATCTCTGATCGCTCTTAAATGGCTTTCCGGTGACTGGTTTCCATATTTTTCCAGATACTCGGACAGGTTGTTTTTGAGAATCCTGCTAAAATCCATTTACATCTTATTCATCAGTTCATTGATGATTTTACATGACTGCTCTCGGGAAACGTTAGTCAAATGCACGTATACCATGGTCGCTCTAAGACTTTCGTGCCCGAGCAAGTCTTTGATGATGATGATACTGACACCTGCTTCCAATAAATGTGTGGCATAAGAATGTCTGAGTGTATGACAGGTTACATGCTTAGGGATGCGTGTCTCCTTTAAGGCTGACTTCAGAGCTGACCGAAGAGTTTGGACAGAAATCTGGTTCGAGGTTGTCATTCTGTTAATATCAGCCTGTCTGGTGCTTCTGCTCGGGAATAAAAGCTGTCTGTTCTGATGGGTTTTCCAATATTCCCGGAGTTCCTGATACAATTTTTCAGGCAGAGGTATTGACCTGTCTTTGTTGCCTTTGGATTGCCTTACCGTGATGGTCATCAATTCCCGGTTGATATCGGCTATTTTAATCTTGACTGCTTCCGAAATCCTTAATCCGCATTGATAGGTAAGAGTCAGTAAGAGTCGATAATCATAAGTATGAATGCGGGAGATAAGCATTCTAACTTCGTCTGTGGTCAGAATCACAGGAAGTTTGTGCTCAATCTTTGCCTTAAAAAAGGTAAAATCCTCTTGCCTGAAACCAACAACATGGATGAAAAAAAATCTGATGCCATAATAGGCTGATTTTAAACTCTGAGGACTATAATTCTTGACGTTATGCAGGTAGACAAAATATGTTCTTACCTGTTCAATAGATAGTGTGCCGGGGTCTTGACCATAATATGATGCTAAAGAAGTGACTTGTCTGATGTAATTGTATTTTGTCTCTCGGGACACGCCTCGAAGATCAAGGCACTCTAAAAAGCGAACTTCGTATGATTCCATACTTACCTCCAGTTAATTTTGGGGGTAAGTATGCTTTTAGTGAGGGTTCAGTATATCAATAGTTTAAATGCATGAAACACGAGTTTACTGCGAACGGTACTGCTGCTTGCAGCTTCGTTCAACAAGATACAATCTTATGCACGTTTTCCTTGACACTGATGTTACTAATAATTATAAATACAATAATAATGAAGTTGTTATAAATCATATAGGAGAAACTTGAAATCTCAAATTGCGAAATCAGGATGGAGGGAAGCATGAATGATAAAAATGAACCAATAAATTCCAAATCTGTATTGTTTTCAGATATTACACATCTAATTATTGAAGCTAGGCAGAGAACTGCTATGCTTATTAACTCTGAACTTAGTTTGTTGTATTGGTCTATTGGACAAAGAATACTTACTGAGATACTTCAATCAGGAAAGGCTGCGTATGGTGATCAAACCATCAAACAGCTTTCGGAACAAATGACCTTGGAGTTCGGTACAGGTTGGAGTGATAAGCAACTTAGACATTGTCTCCGCACTGCGGAGACAATTGATCTTCTGTTTTATCATCGCTCTTTGAAATGTATGATTGTCGTTGAACTAAAGCTAGGAGAGTTCCAAGCTTCATACAAAGGTCAAATGGAGTTGTACTTGCGCTTCCTGGAAAAGTATGAACTGAAAGAAAATGAGAATCCACCTATAGGACTTATCCTCTGCAGCGGGAAGAATGACGAACATATAGAGCTTTTACAACTGCATAAAAGCAATATTCGAGTAGCTGAATACATTACAAGTCTTCCTCCCAAAGAATTACTGTTGAAGAAACTACATCAATCCATTGAAGTTGCTAAAAACAAAATGCGTAGTGAAGTTGATAATGAATAGCCGGAACGTTATACTCTCTGCCAATCTTACATCTTCTATTCTGAAAATTCTGGAAGGATGAAAGATAATAGCCCATAGCGTGAGCTATGGGAAACGATCCCCCCATGTACCATTAGAACCCCGGCAGGGGTGACATAATCTATCCTTTCCCCCCTGATTCTGCCTGTCCTTAACGTATTCTTTTTAATGTTTGACAAATTTCCCTATCACCTGAATCTTCATATTAATATTCAATAGTCGATTAATAATGTTTGGGAGATGCATTCATGCCCATTAATTATTTCTTATATTATATCTGTAGAATCGACTTGGGGTGGCAAATTCCGATTTGCCACATCTGGTTCAGAAATAAGCTCCATACAGTGGCAAATCGGAATTTGCCTCCCCATGCTTGACGAGACATTCAATGAGTTTTACTTCCTTTCATTCTAGATATATCGCTTACGAACTGACAAAACGCTGTTCCTCTGATAGCTTGGAAAAGCTTGCCGGTACTCTTGTCGATGCCCAGATTGATCTGAATCCACATCAAATTGATGCTGCTCTGTTTGCTTTCCAATCACCGTTATCCAAAGGTGCCATACTTGCTGATGAGGTAGGTCTCGGTAAAACCATTGAAGCCGGATTGGTGATAGCGCAGAAGTGGGCAGAAAGAAAACATAAAATACTGATCATCACTCCCGCAAATCTAAGAAAGCAATGGTACCAGGAATTGTCTGACAAGTTCTTTCTCGAATCAGTCATTCTGGAATCCAAAGCTTATAACAATCTTCTGAAAAAAGGTCATAAACACCCTTTCGAACAAAAGCAGATTGTTATCTGCTCTTATCAGTTCGCAAAAGCAAAGGCATTTGATCTGATCAGCATTCCCTGGGATTTGGTGGTCATTGATGAAGCACATCGGCTGCGTAATGTATATAAACCTACCAATGTAATTGCCAATACGCTTAAGAATACACTGGGCAGTTTCCATAAACTGCTTCTCACGGCAACACCATTACAGAATTCCCTTTTAGAATTGTATGGTTTGATCAGTTTTCTGGATGATCATGCCTTTGGTGATGTGAAAAGCTTTCGAGAGCAGTATTCCACCATTGCCGATACACGTATTTTTAATAACCTCAAGGCTCGTATCAAGCCGTATTGCCATCGTACTCTGCGTCACCAGGTGGAGCCGTATATCCGTTACACAAAACGCTTCCCCATGTTACAGACATATACACCTGAAGAAAGTGAAGACAGGCTCTATGACCTCGTATCAGATTATCTGCGCAGGGATAACATCCAGGCTCTGCCGGTTGGTCAACGATCTCTTATGACGCTTGTTCTCCGTAAACTGCTGGCATCATCATCATTTGCTATTGCCGGAGCTTTAGAAACCATCATTAAAAGACTAACAGATAAGCTGCATGAGAATGAGCCTGAGAAAGAACAGCTTGAAGATACGATTGGTGAAGATTATGAAATCCTGTCTGAACAGGTTGATGAATGGACGGATGACCAGGACAATGAACCTCTTACTATTTCTGATGAACAGGCTATTAAGAATGAAATTGCTGATTTGAGAAAGCTTCGTGACTTAGCAGTTTCTATCACTGCAAATGCCAAAGGACGTGCGTTGCTTGTTGCCCTGGAGCAGGCTTTTCAACAGGCTGAACGGCTTGGTTCTGAAAGAAAGGCTATTATCTTCACTGAGTCGCGTAAGACGCAGGATTATCTATTACGTGTTTTGGCTGATAGCCCATTCTCAGAAGGCATAGTCCTTTTCAATGGCTCGAATAATGACCCGCGTTCAAAAGAGATTTATACCGATTGGATTGCCCAACATAAAGGAACGGATAAAGTCACCGGTTCACGTACTGCGGATATGCGTTCTGCCATCGTTGATTATTTCCGTGAGGAAGGTCATATCATGATAGCAACAGAAGCAGGTGCGGAAGGTATAAATCTTCAATTCTGCTCTCTGGTTGTGAATTATGACCTGCCGTGGAATCCGCAGCGTATTGAACAGCGGATAGGTCGTTGTCATCGGTATGGTCAGAAGCACGATGTTGTGGTAGTGAATTTCCTGAATAATCATAATGAAGCAGATCAAAGGGTATATGATTTGCTTTCGGAGAAGTTCAATCTCTTTGCAGGAGTCTTCGGGGCAAGTGATGAAGTGTTAGGTGCTATTGAATCCGGTGTTGACTTTGAAAAGAGAATCGTTGATATTTACCAGAAATGCCGTGCTCCTGAAGAAATTAATGAAGCCTTTGACCAACTGCAAGCCGAGTTATCAGAAGATATCAATGATACAATTGTGCAAACCAGGCAAAAGCTGTTTGAGAATTTTGATGATGAAGTACGTGAAAAACTGCGTGTACGGGATGAAGGTTCTAAGCAATATCTTGGTCTTTATGAGCGGCTTCTCATGCAGCTTACCAAACATGAATTGAGGGATTGTGCCAGTTTTACTGATGATTCATCATTTAATCTGCAATCCAACCCGCAAGGCTGTCAATTTGAATTGGGTTTGTATGAATTACCACGCAGGTCTGGTGAAGCTCACCTGTATCGTCCTTCTCATCCCTTGGCACATCATATTCTGAATACTTCCAAAGAAAGGTCACTGATTCCCTCAGAGATAGAGTTTAATTTGAGTGAATATGAAGGTAAAATCTCAAGTTTAGAGCCGTTCATAGGTAAATCAGGGGTTATGAGTCTTTGTTTATTTACCGTAGAATCTTTGGATGTTGTTGAAGATCATCTCATCTTTTCCGGTCAGACAGATTCCGGTACTGAATTGGATGAAGAAGCTTTACGAAGAATGTTCAATGTTCACGGTAAAGTACTAACAGAGTTACCCAACCTGGAAATACCTAATGTAATAAATGACCGAATTACTGTTAGACAGAAAGATATCCAGAAAGGCATATCTGTTCGCAATGCCCTGTTCTTTGAAACTGAAGCGCAAAAGCTGGATGGCTGGTCAGATGATCTGAAATCAGGTCTGGAACGTGAAATAAAAGAGATAGACAGGCAAATCAAGGAAGTCCGAAAAGCAACTACCCTTGCCCCATCACTGGAAGAGAAGCTGGAAGGGCAAAGGCAAATGAGAGCATTGGAATCACAACGCAGTCAAAAACGCCGTTCTTTGTTTGAAGCCCAGGATGATATAGATCATAAACGTGATACATTAATTGGTGAGATTGAAAAGAAATTACAGCAGAAGTGTTCAGAGAAAACGCTATTTAATATTAGGTGGAGGGTGAGATGAAAGATTTCTCAAGAAGGGAACAGAAAAAGCTGATTGACAAATATAACAAATTTGTTATATTGTCTTCTGTTTGCATGAGGGTGGATAGGTAATGGAGATTGTCTATTATCCGAAGTTCAGAGTTGATGATGCGACAAGCTCACTGTATAGAGATATTCATACGTATATGAAAAGGGATCATCCACAGCAGTATTTACAGATGAAGCGTTTTCTCGATCAAGTAGAAAGACTGACACTGGAAGAAGTATCTTCATTTCTGCTTGAAGAATCGAAAAAACCATGGAAACAAAGACGAGTCAGTTATCTGGGAGATGAGCTTTACGAGTATCGTGGAAGCCAATCAAAGAGCGGTACAATCCGCTTATACTTCCGCATAAACGATAGTCGGATCAGAATCCTGGATGCAGAGTGCAAAACCGATGATGAAAATAAAATCGAACGTGCCAAGAAACGCAATTAACCTGGAGGAAGAGATGAAAGAGCGGATCAGTCCTGAGAAAAGGGCTTTCCTGTTAGAGAGAGACCGCGAGATGGAACGACTGGAAAAGGAAGGATACGACTTCCACGCTCACGAAGATAAGCAGCCCGTGGATGAACAAGACGGATACTTAGCGTTTCACACCATGATGAACGACCTGGTTCTCGAACTTTGGGATATCCGACGCGAAAAGGGTCTCACCCAAGCTGACCTCGCTCAGAAGATGGGTACTAAGCAGACTGCAGTTTCCCGTTTTGAAAACTCAGGAATCACTCCATCTTTCGAGCTTGCTTTCAAGTATGCCTGGGCTTTGGGTTTGAAACTGGCGATCACAACGCATGGTGAATACACCCTCACTCTGCCCAAAGAACTCTGGAAGCCAATGGAAATCATGGCAGAATGTGCGAAAACGACTGTGCAGCAGGTGATGTCTGAGGCAATTGAGGATTATGTCCCATCACAATACAGCAATTATGTCTTTAAGATGCTCTCAGCATCCTGCCAACCCCAGAAAAAAGTCAAGTTCGAGAGCTTGGAGGAAGTGGCTGTATGAAGACTCCCATTAGTCCGCAAGGTTTCACAGAATTGCTTGGAATCATTGATATTGCCAATGTTCTCCTCACAAGGATGGATTTCAAAGTCGAAGAGGGATGTACTATCCCGTTGCCCTACGAAGTACAAATGAGCAGGGATCAGCCAGTGCATATTCTAACGGATGACCAAATCTGCGGCTTGATTGGCTTCCAAATTGTTGGCGTAGCTGAGGAGAAGCAGGTTTTCATCGGTCATTTCCATTTTCAGGTGGTGTTTACACATAATGACAAAGAGAAAGTTGAGACGCTTCTATCAGATGAGAAGATACGGGAATTGTTCCTGGGCAGTCAACTGGACAAATTCGTCTGGTCATATCTGCGACGAGCAATCCAGCAGGTTGTGCTGGATGCCGGCTTCCCACCTGTAATGTTGCCCATGTACAGATAAGCATTCTGACCATCATAACACGATAAAATCATATAGGAGAAACTTGAAATCGCAAATTGCGAAATCAGGATGGAGGGAAGCATGAATGATAAAAATGAACCAATAAATTCCAAATCTGTATTGTTTTCAGATATTACACATCTAATTATTGAAGCTAGGCAGAGAACTGCTATGCTTATTAACTCTGAACTTAGTTTGTTATATTGGTCTATTGGGCAAAGAATACTTACTGAGATACTTCAATCAGGAAAGGCTGTTTATGGTGATCAGACCATCAAACAGCTTTCGGAACAAATGACCTTGGAGTTCGGTACAGGCTGGAGTGATAAGCAACTTAGACATTGTCTCCACGCTGTGGAGACTTTTCCAAATGAAGAGAAATTCTACGCACTGCGTAGACTATTGATCTTCTGTTTTATCATCGCTCTTTGAAATGTATGATTGTCGTTGAACTAAAGCTAGGAGAGTTCCAAGCTTCATACAAAGGTCAAATGGAGTTGTACTTGCGCTTCCTGGAAAAGTATGAACTGAAAGAAAATGAGAATCCACCTATAGGACTTATCCTCTGCAGCGGGAAGAATGACGAACATATAGAGCTTTTACAACTGCATAAAAGCAATATTCGAGTAGCTGAATACATTACAAGCCTTCCTCCCAAAGAATTACTGTTGAAGAAACTACATCAATCCATTGAAGTTGCCAAAAACAAAATGCGTAGTGAAAATGATAATGAATAGCCGGAACGCTGTTCCTCTGACAGCCTTGAAAAGCTTGCCGGTACTCTTGTCGATGCCCAGATTGATTTGAATCCACATCAAATTGATGCTGCCTTATTTGCAATTAGGTTTGTAAGAATTACCACGCAGGTTTGGTGAAGCTCATCTGTATTGTCCCTCTCATCCATTGGCACATCATATTTTGAATACTTCCAAGGAAAGGTCACTAATTCCATCTGAGATTGAATTTAATTTGAGTGAACATATAGGTAAAATCTCAAGTTTAGAGCCGTTCATAGGAAAATCAGGCGTCATGAGTCTCTGTTTATTTACCGTAGAGTCTTTGGATGTTGTGGAAGATCATCTTATCTTTTCCGGTCAGACCGATTCCGGCACTGAAATGATGAAGAAGCTCTTCGCAGAATGTTCAATGTACCCGGAAAGATAGTCACTGAATTACCCAACCTGGAAATGCCTATTGCAATTAATGAAAGAATAACGGTTAGACAAAAAGATATCCAGAAAGGCATATCCATACGTAATGCCCAGTTTTTCGAAACGGAAGCGCAAAAGTTAGATGGCTGGTCAGATGATTTGAAATCCGGTCTGGAACGTGAAATCAAAGTCCTAAAACTACAAAATTCACGAAATATCAAGATACATTTTTCTTCTTTGCTACTTCTGAACCTGTTACCTGTAACTTGTAAGCTTTTTCAATTTTGTAGTTGACAATCAGTTCTTGATAATATGTATGTAAATTAAGTAAGATACCTATGTGATTAGAGAGATGATATTTCAAATAGAGGTTGCTCAGAAGTTGTAAATAAGGAGTAGAAATGGAGATTACGAATACACTTCATCAACAAAAAACGATGCTATTGGATCATTTAAGATCACGTGCCACAGAATCTTTCGGAGAGGTCGAACGAACTTATGGCGTTCAAGATTACAGAAAAAGAAGTGATTTAATCAATAAAAAGATATTTAATTCTTCAAATAACATTAAAACGCAACTCTTTCAACAATCTATTAATCAATCCTGGTCGAAAGATGACCTTTTAAAAAATATGCTAATGCTTACATACTGCACATATGTAGTCATGATAGAATTTAGAAATAGAGCATGGCAGTATGAATATATGACTTTTTCAAGAAGAATTGGTGAATTGTGGGAACCTTTCTGTAAATTGTGTTTCAGCTATCCTATTAGGACAGATGTTGAATTGTTTGAACCTCCACTTTTTGCTGAAGTTAAAGAAATACTCCAAACAGAAATTCGAACATTTATTAATAATTTGAATATTGAAAATGAAGAAAAGCTGCAACTACTGGCTTATTACGATAAAGTATGGAGTTTGGTTACATCTGGAGAGATAAAACTAGAACTTGATCTGCATTTTAGATTAGATGGTAGAAATTTTAATGTAGATTTTAAAAGTGGGTTCCAATCTAATGAAAAGGGTAATACTAACAGACTTCTTTTAGTAGCCTCAATATACAAAAATATCATTGCTATCAATAATGAATGTCTCCTCTTCGTTAGAGCTGATGAAGCAGATAACAATAACTACCTAAAAACGATTAAAAGATCCGGGATTTGGGATGTTTATTGTGGACATGAAGCATATACGAAAATCCAAGAATTCACGGGTTTCAATTTATCGCAATGGATAGAAGACAACATTAAATGGGAAGATGATCTTGCTGCTGAGACGCATTCTATCTTCATACAAAATGATCTGGTTAAATATCTATCATGGTAATAGCTGTAAATAAAAAACAGGATGAATATCAAGCTTTCTATACATCATGTGATCATATTTCTGGTTATATGGCGAAACTATTGGATTGTAGAGATGGAATGTCATTGCTAGAGCCTTGTGCTGGGAATGGTGCTTTATTAGATCAAATAATCAACAATGATAAGATACTTCAAGTTACAGCTTTGGAACTAAACAGAGAATCTGTTACTTCTTTAAAAAATAAGTACTTAAAATATGATAATATAACCATTGTAGAATCTGATTTTGCTCTATATGATTCTGACAATCAATATGACAGAATAATTGCAAATCCTCCTTATGGAGCATATCAAACTCCCAATAAACGAAAAGTACTCAAGGAACAATATCCAGACCTATATGCAAAAGAGACATATGGTATTTTTTTGATTAAGGCAATGGAGATGTTAAAAGTTGGTGGTAAACTTGTTTTTATTATCCCCGATACATTTATGACTTTACATATGCATGAAGGATTAAGGAAAAGGCTTGTACATGATTATAAGATCGAATCAATTACCCTCTTCCCATCAAAGTTCTTCCCAGGTGTCAATTTTGGTTATGCTGGTCTTTCTATTATTTCTTTAGTGAATGAAAAGGCTCCAAAGGACTGGTGTTTCTCGGTATTTTCAGACTTGCAGTCTAAATACGACTTTGATAATATGACTTTTGCAAGAAAACTACATATTAATCTCAGTAGCCTTTCATATCGTCAAATTAAAAAGAACTCGTCATATGGATTTTACATTCATCATGAAGGATGGATCACAGAAGTATTTTCTAGTAATCTACCTCCTTTAGGTAGCATATGTGATGTTGTTACTGGTTTTTATTCTGGGAATGATGCTAACTTTTTAAGAAAAACGATTCATAATAAAAGAATAACTGAAAAATATCTTAATGTTGATGAAAATAAGATTAACTTCGAACCATTAGCTGATACTCATCAATTTGATGGGATTTCTGGTGATAAGTTTTGGGTACCCATTGTTAAGGGAGGTAATAAACGATTCTCAAAACCCTCTGAGTGGTTTATGGATTGGAGTAAGGATGCAGTACGTAATTATAGGGATTTGGATAATAAAAAATCCAGATTTCAAAATTCCCAGTTTTATTTTAAACAGGGCATTGCAGTTCCAATGGTATCTTCTTCCTCAATAACGGGCGCCCTACTCGATGATAGGCTTTTTGACCAATCAATTGTCGGTGTTTTTCCAAAGCACAAATATCAACATCTTTTACTTTACTTGTTAGGTTTTTTTAATACCACTGTTTGCAATAAACTTATCAGAACGATAAATGCTAGTACCAATAATTCAGCTAACTATATTAAGAAAATACCAATAGCAATTCCAGATAAGAATACTGTAGAAATAATTTCTACTGTTGTTACAAATCTATATCAAATAGCTCAACAAAAAGACATAATCGAATCTGATCTATTTGATTTGAATAAAATTTTCGACAAGATTTATGATGGAATATTTGATGATTCTTACAAATGGTCATTATAAATAAATCCGAAAAATAGAAAGATCTCTTTATTACAAATTATGATTTGGATTTGCATAAATGCTGTTTTGATGTACAGTAGGTGTTGGAGTTGTAAAATGAAAGAGTTAGAAACACCCTGTTAGATGCATGCGAAGGCGGTAAAGTGAAAACATCTAAACTTATTACACTGAATAAAATCTTACGTGCTTTAGTTATCGGCATGACTGAAGCAGCCAGTGTGAATCCAGTTGCTAAAGGTGTTCTGGCATTTGTAAACGAATTTTCAGATCAATTTAAGTTACTGGATATAGATCAGCAAACCAATCTAATAAATGCAAATAGTATAGATATTGATGAAGCTCAAAATAATGATCAAGGGTTAAAAGAATTAATTAAAGATGCTTTTACCACTTTTGATATTAAATTGCAGGATATTTCTGTTTTTAAGTGTGATGTTCAAACACATATATCTTCTATAGATGCTAATTTGCAAGCGATTATTTCACGATTAAGCGAAACATTTTTTGAAGTTCAACTGGAAATATTAAACAACACTAAATACATTGTAGGTACATTCCAGAATAATTTTATGACACCTGAGAGGTTCCGTAGTAAATACTTCAGTAATAGAAATAGAATTGTTCGTAATGTAGGAAAAGGCTTAGCACAACTTTCTGATGAAACTTGGCATCTTTTACAAACTCCATTGATAGGGCGTGATACTGAAAAACAGGAACTCATTCATTTTCTAAAAAATCCGTATGAGAAATGGTATCTTTTATATGGTGAACCAGGATGTGGGAAAACATACTTAATGTTACATTTATCCGAATGGGCACAATCTGAAAGATATTCCGTGCTATTCGTTGATGAAAAGGCAATTCAAAACCTCAATGACGCTGTAATTTCATGGAATTACGAGAATCCCCTACTATTAATATGGGATGATTGTCGTTCAGAAAACAAAGAAGCAATAAAAGAATTTTTATCGTTACCTGAAAGATCAGATAAGCAAGTTAAGTGCGTAATTAATACATGGTTGATTTATCGGAAAATAATCGACTTGGGAAAACCTCATGATGCTAATATTGTAGAATCTATCCTTCAACCCTTAAAAGACGAAACAGCATACAACGAATATGCACAGCATCTATATGAATGTATTCATAACGTTAATCCTTCCATCCAGTTCAAGGATTTATTGTACGTAATTAAACTTGCTCAAGGGAATCCCCAAATATCCCTTGTCGGTTTACATTTACTACTTCAAGACATTAGCATTGATCTATTACCTAGCGAGCATTCAATTTTACATGTATATGTTGAATCAATAACTAGGGAATTACAAAAACTTGATTTACAGGAAATGTATATTGTTCTTGCTCTAATAGAATATATACCTTCTAAATGGCTAGATAAAGAAAGCACTAATGATAGATTTCCTGAATTGAAACAAAAGTTAAAAAAACTAATTGCGAATGGATTCATCGAATATATTAATAATGAATATATTTTAAAGCCTGATGTTTTCAGAATGGCTATTTGCCATGAATTGTTTAGTAATGATACCCCATTGTTCAAAATAGTACTCCAAGATTTACCTGAATTACTTAAGCCTTTCATTCCTCTTGGACTAAGTAAGATATGGTTGTCTCTTGAACAAGCATACTCTTGCTCTCCTGCTGTTGTTATTGAAATCAAAACCATTCTGTTAAAAAAGACCCTACAAATTCTCAACAATGCTACAATGAATAAATCTTTTTACAATTCATTATGTACTATTTTCTTTTATTTATCTTCCGTTGAACGGGATTCAGACCTTATCTTGTTAATTTTAGAATGTCTTACTGAATTAACTAAAGGTAATATTACTGGTGAGCCAGCAATTGCTCTCACGGCAGCACTAACGAATGTTACGGCACAGATAAATAGTCCTACTGATTGCCATGATGTATCAGAAAAAGTTAGAAAGATTGCCGACCGTCACAATCCAAGAGTAGTAGAAATCGATGCGAATTTATCGTTAGCGTTAGCAAATGTAAGTGCAAGGCTTAATGATCAGACAGAAAGTATGTTGGTGGTTGAAGAGATAGAAAAGATTGCAAATTATTATTCCCCAAGAGTTGCAGAAATTGACTCTGTGTGGGCACATGCACTTTATAATATGACAGCCCTTTTCAATGGCTTAGCTTTAAACAAACAGATAGCTAAGAAAATAGGGAAGATATCAGCTTACTATAATACACATATTGAAGGTATTGATACTGCTTTGTCAAAGACCCTTTACAATTTGTCTGTAAGAACAAAGAAATCTGCGGATAAGCTGAATATAGCTAATGTTATTAAGATGATTGCTGACTCTTATCCAATGCGTGTTTCAGGAATCGACTTCGAGTGGGCTAAAATACTTGTTAATATTTCTGCTCGAATTAGCGATCCAGTTGAAGCTCATCTTCTTGCAGATGAAATCGGAAAAATTGCTGACCTTTACGAACCAAGAGATAAAAATATCGACTTAATATGGACAATGTCCCTTTACAATGTCGCTAAAGAATACCATAAACCTAAAGAAATCCGCTGTATCGCTGATGAAATCAAAGTGATTTCAGGATACTATAACCCACGTGTTGCTGAGCTCGATATCGAGTTAGCAAAAGCATTGGGGCATGTAACTTTGAATCTTAATGACCCAAATGAAATCAAACCCATTACAGAAGAAATAGAGAGTATTTCAAATTATTACTCTCGAAGAATAGCAAAAATTGACACTGTATTAGCAATAACTCTTTGTGAATTGATGGAAAAAGATACAGATCAAAGTAATTTACGCCAATTAGCTAATAGAATAAGGAATATTGCTACATACTATAATCCAAGAATCAAAGAAATTGATATTGAGTGGGCAAATGCTCTTGCGAATGTAGCATATAATCTCATCGATTCAAATGAGTTACAAAACGTAATAGAAGCTATTGTTCAAATTTCTGAACATTATTCGCATAGATTATCAGAAATAGATTCCTTTTTAGCAGATACACTCGTACATAAATCAGCTACCCAGGTTGATCAAATTAAGAAGAAAGAGATTTCTTATGAGATCAAGAAAATTGCAGATAGTTACAACCCTCGGGTCCCTGAAATTGATGAGGCACTTGTGAAATCTCTCTACAATATTATTGCCATCCTTAAAGATCCAATAGAAAGCTCACAATTGGTAAATGAAATTGGTCGCATCTCTGATATTCATAAACCGCGTCTTCCGATAATTGATGCAGTATGGTTTGTATCCTTATATCTTGTGTATGAAAGAAATAAGGAAAGTGTGATATTACCAAAGTTATATAAAATATTTCAAATGAGAGGCTACTCACTAAATACAAAAGGTGAACAGAAAGATTTCATTAAATCAGTTAATTCAATTACTGAGTCTTTATAATGTGATTTTTATTTCTTTAATTTGTTTCTTTGAAAAGTAAAGAAGGATAGAATTTTGAATAATGAGACATGAATTGGGAAAATATTAGGACTTTGAAGCAAAATTCATGAAGCTCTACGAGCATATTTATTGGCTGTAATTGATACGAGAAGTCCTAAGGAAACAAATCCTACTATTCGTTCACAAATAACAACAATAATACCCCAAGTAGATAAAGTGATGGTTGGTCGAATACCTAAATTTGTAAAAGATATAGAATGAAACATAAATCCAAGTCAAAAATGAATAATATTCTAAATGAGAGCCACTTGTACGGAGTTTTAGAGCCACGTCTTCGCTAAAATAGAGCCACCTTGCTATTTTGAAAGAAAAAACCAACATGAATTAATGCACTGTATCAGTGTAAATCAATTCATGGAGGTCAATGCAATGACCAATTACCGAGAGATCCTTCGCTTACACAGCCAGGGAATAAGCAGACGAGGCATAGCGGCGAGTTTATCCTGTTCCCGCAATAACGTGTCGATGATCATTCAAAGGGCAACAGACCAGAGCCTTGAATGGCCGCTTCCTGATACATTAACAAATGAGATGATCGAAGAGCAGCTCTTTCCGGCTTACTTATCGTCAAACCCGCAGAAGATGCCTGATTATGAACACATACACAAGGAACTTGCCAAGAGTGGTGTAACACTGTCGCTACTCTGGCATGAATACTCTGAGGGATGCAGGAATAATCAGGCTATTCCCTACAAGTATACGCAATTTTGCAAACATTACCATGATTACTCACAAAAGACAAAAGCAACCATGCGAATAAAACACAAACCAGGAGAAAAGCTGGAAGTGGACTGGGCTGGACAGACTGCCGCCATCAAAAACAACATTACCGGTGAACCGATCAAAGCCTATGTTTTTGTAGCAACCCTCCCGTACAGTGGTTATTCCTATGTGGAAGCCTTTCTTTCCATGAATATGGAAAGCTGGATTCAGGCTCATATAAATAGCTTCAAGTACTTTAATGGAGTTACTAAAATACTTGTTCCTGATAATCTTAAGACGGGAGTTGACCATGTGTCGTGGTATACTCCCGTTATCAACAGAACCTATGGAGAAATGTCTGCTTATTACGATACTGCGGTAATACCTGCCAGAGTTAGAAGACCAAAGGATAAGCCCAGTGCAGAAGGCACAGTTGGAGTCATCTCAACCTGGATCATTGCTGCCTTGCGAAACCAGACATTCTTTTCGCTTCATGAACTCAATATGTCAATCAGGGAAAAACTGGGAGAGTTCAATACCAAGCCCTTTCAAAAGAAAGAAGGAAGCAGAGAAAGTGTCTTTCAGGCAGAAGAACAGCCCATGCTTATTCCATTGTCATTGTCGCCATATGAGCTTGCTGCCTGGTCAAAGGCAACAGTACAGTTCAATTATCATATAAGCGTGGATAAGATGTACTATTCGGTTCCTTATGAATACATAAAATACTATGTGGATGTACGCATCACAAGCAGAGTTGTCGAGGTTTTCTATAACTCCAACAGAATCGCTTCCCATGTCAGGAAATTTGGTCATCCCGGTCAGTATCAGACACTCCCTGAACATATGCCTGAACAGCATCAGAAATATCAGGAATGGAATGCAGAGAGGTTTATCTCCTGGGCAAAGGAAATAGGGGAACATACGATGATCGTAATTAAGTCTATTCTGGCATCCTATCGTGTTGAACAGCAGGGATACCGTTCCTGTATGGCACTTCTGAAATCAGCTGACAGGTATTCTGTGCAGAGGCTCGAAAGTGCATGTCAAAGGGCATTATCTTATACACCCAATCCCGGTTATAAAAATATCCAAACCATACTCAAGACGGGTTTTGATAAGATCAATAATGCGGCAGAGACTGCAAAGAATGATCCTGCTTCTGATTTTGGTATTACCAGAGGTGCAGACTACTACGGGAGGAAAAATAAATGATCAGCCAATCAACAGTCAATAAGCTTCACGAGATGCATTTGAGTGCTATGGCTGATACTTTCTGCCAGCAATTACATGATGGTGCATTTAAGGATTTGCTTTTCGAAGAACGCTTCAGTCTGCTCGTAGATGCTGAATGGGCCAGACGCAAAAATAACAGACTGCAGAGGCTAATTAAGAAGGCAAACTTGAAGTTCAGCCAGGCAAGTATTGAAGACGTAGAATATCATGATGACAGAAAGCTGGATCGATCTGAGATTATCCGTTTATCAACCTGCAGTTACATCAGCGAAAATCGGAATATAATCATTATGGGAGCATCAGGAAACGGGAAATCCTGGCTGGGTTGTGCTTTCGGGATAGCAGCCTGCCGGAACTATTATCCTGTCAGATATATACGACTTCCCGAATTGCTGGATGACCTGGCAGTTGCCAGAGGTGAAGGTATTTTTAAGAAAGTCATAAAACAATACAAGCAGATCAAACTGCTGATACTTGATGAATGGCTGCTGACACCACTCAGAGAACAAGAGGCAAGAGATCTTTTGGAGATTATCGAAGCGAGGCATCAGCACTCATCAACGATCTTCTGTTCTCAGTTCAGAACCGGAGGATGGCATGAGAAGATTGGTCAGGAAACCCTTGCCGATGCCATCCTTGACCGGATTATACACGATTCCTATCCTATTTTTATCGATGGTAAAGTGTCAATGAGAGAACGCAATGGCATTAAGAAAGAATAACGATAGTTAATACTTGGGATGGTACTACAACTTTCCCGGCGACGGCTGCCGCTTCGCTCGGCCTACGGCCTCACTTCACGGCAGCCGTCGCAAAAAGATTAGTTATAGCTTATTTTTTTGTATATTACCTGTATTAATTATTGAAAATAGAAGAGTGGCTCTATTTTTCCGAAGACGTGGCTCTGTTGGAGCGTACACTATGCTCTCTCACTCCGAAATATCCAAAAAAGTCTGATGTACCAGAAATCAAAGCCTTTTCTACGATTGGAAACAGGACATAAGTCAGAGCAAATATGCAGACTACAAATAATGATGCAATTATAATACGAGGTATTGACCAACCGCAGGCTGTTGTCAGATGAATATTTCGGAGTGAGAGAGCATAGTGTACGCTCCAACAGAGCCACGTCTTCGCTAAAATAGAGTCACCTATCTTGAAGTTCGAAGTACGAAGTACGAAGTTGCAGACCAGAGGAACGCCGAATTGATTTCGGTGGTTGTTGCATTGTTTGCAACGTTCTGAACCTGTGGTTAAACGGCGAATGAATATGTCACCCTTCCAGGGTTCAACGTATATCGGGGATCGGATTCCCATAGCTTACGCTATGGGCTAGTACGATAGTGATAGATAGAAATCGGATGGGTGCAAGTCCCATTTCAGGCTACGTCATGCCTGGTAGTCTATGTAACTGCTTCATCGTGAGATGGGGTGGGGAGTAACAAATGACGAAACAGCAGTCCGTAGGATAACGAACTCGATTCGGCAGGATACAATGTCGAGCTTGCTAGCCTTAAGCGAAGACCAAAATCTTCTGGAATGATGCACTTCGGGTGAACCGGAGTTTCCCCCGGAAGATGGCAGACAGGCTGAGATGACGTGCAAAAGCCATGTACTGATTGTATCAAGTGACTGGAGACGGAATGTTGTGAAGGTTTCTATCTCAAGCTATGAGACCTGCTGATGGGAAGAGACATCAGCAGGAGTCAGAGTGTTCATAGTAGCGATGATATTCAGGACACTATAACCTGAAAGTAGCGAAGGGGCACAGGAAAATGAATTTTGAAAGGAGTATTGATGGAAGATCAACGTTCATTATTGCCGAAAACGGCTAAACAAGAACGAGAAATCCCTCCGCAATGGAGTTGGGTGGAACCGTCAGTATGGTCTGACAAAATGTTGGCAGCGCTCGAAATGGGCGTCAAAGGTGGAAAATGGTTCAGTCTGATAGACAAGGTATATGCCATGGCAAACCTTGCATCAGCTTGGAAACACGTGGCATCCAACAGAGGTAGTGCCGGTATCGACAATGTCAGCATCCAGCACTACAAAAGACATGCGCTGGCAAGATTAGTACGAACCTCCGAACTGTTGCAAAAGGAAGCGTATCAACCCAATGGAATCAAACGTGTCTGGATAGATAAACCGGGCAGTAAGGAAAAGAGACCTTTGGGCATACCGACCGTCACGGACAGAGTAGTACAAACAGCACTGCGCAATGTAATCGAACCGATATTTGAACAGGGATTTGCCGAACACAGTTATGGCTTTCGTCCCAAACGCGACTGCAAAGATGCTTTAAGACAAGTCGATGGACTTCTCAAGCAGGGATACGTCTTTGTTGTGGATGCAGACCTGAAAGGATACTTTGACAGTATACCGCAGGACAAGCTGATGAAGCGTGTAGGAGAAAAGATAGCAGACGGGAAAGTTCTGAATCTTATCAATGACTATTTGAATCAAAAAGTAATGGATACAACGTCAACCTGGACACCGGAAACGGGAACACCTCAGGGAGCAGTTATCAGTCCATTACTGGCAAACATTTATCTGAATCCTCTGGACTGGCTTATGGCAGGCAAAGGCTATAGAATGATACGCTATGCGGATGATTTTGTAGTCATGTGTCAAAGTCGAGAGGAAGCAGAAATGGCTTTATGTACAATAGGCGAATGGGTTGAAAAAGCAGGTCTGGTTTTGCATCCTGAAAAGACTAAAATACTGGACGCAGAAACGGAAGCGGTGGAATTTTTAGGATACCACTTCTTCAAGGGTAAAAGATACCCCAGACAGAAGAGTATCAACAAGTTCAAAGACAGCATCCGTAAATGTACCGGACGCAGTAATGCCCACAGCTTACAAACCATAATAGCTAAAATCAAGCCGATTCAAAGAGGTTGGTTCGAGTATTACAAACACTGTTACAAAACAGTCTTTCCTAACTTGGATGGCTGGGTAAGACACAGGCTACGCAGTATCCTCAGAAAGAGGAAAAAGCGCTATGGTATTGCCACAGGAAAAGACAATATCAGGTATCCAAATTACATCTTTGATAATGCTGGGTTTTTCTCATTAACCAAAGCCCATCAGGAATTATGTCAATCTCTTAAATGAGAACTCGTTTTCTGGAGAGCCGTATGCGGGAGAACCGCACGTACGGTTCGGAGGGAGGGGAGCCAGTAATGGATTACTCCCCTACCCCTATTGATGTGACGGAGATGTCCCGAAACTAAATGATAGAAAAATAGCAACTATTAAATAATTAGTTATATATCTTGACATATTGTTCTATGGTGTATTATTGCCTTTAAAAACTAAGTATAGAGAGACACTATGAATTTCAGAGAACACAACCCGGATCAGGGTACTCTTTTCGGGCTTAATATAAGCGAAAAAATACCCCCCAAACATATGGTTCGTTATGTTAACGATATCATTGAGCAACTGGACTTATCTGAGCTATACACAAGATACTCTGATGAAGGTACACCTGCTTATCATCCCAAGATGATGTTGAAGATCATTGTGTATGCCTATATCAATGGTATTTATACCTGTCGGAAGATAGCTAAGGCTGTTCGGGAGAACATCAATTTTATCTGGCTGGCAGGAGAACAGGAACCTGATTTCAGAACGATCAACACCTTTGCCTGGACTAAGTGTTCTGATATTCTTATTGATGTATTTTATCAGGTAGTACTGAAAGCATCATCATTAGGATATCTTGATCTCGACACCTGTTTTGTTGACGGGACGACGATTCACGCAAATGCCGGCAAGAATTCCTACATCTGGAAAAGCAATGCGCTTCGTTATCAGGAACTGGTCAAGACACGAGTTGAGGGATTGTTTAAAAAGATCGAGGAATATAATCAGGAAGAGCAACAGCAATATGGAACCGCTGATCTTCTTGAGCTTGGTGAGCAATTGCATGCGGTTGAATCAGAGAAAACTGCTACAGTCGCATCTGAACAGATCAGAGATAGACTGGTCTCAGCAGAAAACAAGCTGAAAGAAGCAATGTCCCGACTACAGAAAAATCATCCGTCAGATACTCGGGCTATCAAGAAAATCAAATCTCTTTTGCGCGAAATCTCCAAATCAAAGAGCAATGATATAACTAAGCTGGAGAAATATGAGCAACAGCTTGAGATAATTGGAGAAGGACGCAGCAGCACATCCAAGACTGATAATGATGCCACATTTATGCGATTGAAAAATGGACAGCTGGCACCGGGTTATGTTGCCAGTATCGGAACTTCAGAGCAATTTGTCACAGGCATTCACTTATTCAATATCCCTAAAGAAACCGTTGAATTTCCCAATCTCATGGAGCAAATGCATGATGAATTGGGACAATATCCTACCGACGTTGTTGGAGATGCTGCCTATGGCACTGCGCTGAATTTGAATTATGCTGCTGAAAAAGAGATAACAAGCTATCTCAAGACCCAGGATTATAAGAGAGATTATCGGGACTCTCTTCTGACAGGCTTCAGCTATGATGAGGAGTATGATGAGTGGGTCTGTCAATTTAATCGGAGACTGGTCAAAATCAAGGAAGAAGAGACAGAGAAGAACGGTCCGAAACGAATCGTGAAAACCTATATATGTAATGACTGCAGAGAATGTCCTCACAATAAAAAGTGTATTCCCTACAAGGATAAAACACATAAATCACTGACCTACGATCCTCATATAGCTCCACTAAAACGTCAGACCGTCAATAATCTGCTTTCTGAAAAAGGCGACAAGCTGAGAAAGCAAAGAGGCATCGAACCGGAGGCTGTATTTGCTTTCATGAAGTGGAACAGGAAGTTTGAGAGATTTACTGTCCGTTCATTGAGAAAATGCAAGGAACAGTTATCCCTCCTCTTTTTAGGACATAATATAGGGAAAATGTTTCTGCACTTACAAAATACTGAAGGAAAAGCCTGATGAAGACTCTTCCTACCAGAATTCAAACATGAATTAGGTAAATATTACTCCGTTTTTCCTTGTCTTTGCATCGCTTTTCGGAAACTATTGAGTAATTTAGTTTGCCTGTAAAAACAATCACATATTTTACAACAGAAGAAAATAAAATCATGCTAGTTTCGGGACATCTCCTCGGATTGCAGAATGTAAGATTGGCAGAAGGTGACAGGTAACAGCTAACAGCTTACAGGTTCAAGAAGAAGATTTGGAAGAAGGAGGATTAAATGTTTAAGGATTTAACAAATTCAAATATCGACCGGCAGAATATTCTAAATAACCAGTATGCGTTATCAGAGATTCAGAAAGCGATTAATATGCAGGGAATTATCTTTGAACAAAAGATAGTATTCATCAAAGAGCAGGTTGCAGATTTCTTTGAAGTTACACCGAGAACCATAGATACATACATAGCAAATCATGAAAATGAGCTAAAGCAAAACGGTTATGAGGTTTTACGGGGTAAACGCTTATCAGCATTTAAGTTAATTGCAAAATCAATGGATGTTAACGAAATTGGTATCATTAACATCAATACCACACAATTAGGAATATTTGACTTCAGGTCATTTCTCAATCTTATAATTCAAAATTCATTAACTCTATGGAAAATATCAGTTATCATGTAGCAGCAGGGCATATAGGGAAAGAACTTTTACGGGAGATTATAACAGCAATCATTGAGAATAATGAAGAAAATGAAGAGCTCAAACTCAAGATATGGAATGCTATCCAAGATAGATAATTGAAATCAAGAAACTATTCGAAAATATCGAATAGTTCAAAGTGAAGTTAAAAGGCAAGTTACACGTTTGGTTGATAAGGAGAAGACATGAATCGCTTGGTAAATACTATTTCAAACCGTATGAGCCTTCGTTCTCCTCAAAGGAAATCCCTGGAAATCCTTGATCGCATTACAGAGATCATCAAACTTGGCAAGAATACGGATCTGCAACAGGATTTAGCAACAATTGAAAGAGAATTTCCATCTGTTTCAGATTTTGAAAGAGACTTTCCCTCCATGTGTTTTGCTTTGGCAACAGGTGTTGGCAAAACTCGGCTGATGGGAGCATTCATCAGCTATATGTATCTTGTGCATGGTAAAAGCAATTTCATGGTATTGGCTCCCAACCTGACTATTTACAACAAACTGATTGCTGACTTTACTCCGAATACTCCTAAATATGTGTTCGCTGGTATAGCAGAATTTGCCCAGGAACCTCCTCTAATTATCACAGGTGACAATTACGAAGACGGGGTTGGTGTTCGTGATGATTATAACTATTCTGTACAAGGCATTGGAACAGACTTAGTAGGTCAAACAGTCGCCTTCAGGGATGTGGGAGCCGTTCATATCAATATTTTCAATATTTCCAAGATAAATTCTGAAGTACGCGGGGGTAAATCTCCACGTATAAAAAGATTCAAAGAATACATTGGGCAAAGTTATTTTGAATACTTGTCTAATGTAGGTGATCTTGTTCTGATTATGGATGAATCACATCGTTATAGAGCAACTGCAGGTTTAAAGTCAATTAATGAATTAAAACCAATCTTGGGCTTGGAATTGACCGCAACACCGTATGTTGAGACTGGCAAGGGTCCGGTTGCTTTTCGGAATATCATTTATGAATACAATTTAGCTAAGGCAATGGAAGATGGTTTTGTGAAAGAACCTGCGGTAGCTACTCAAAGGAACTTCATTGCTCATAATTTCTCCAAAGACCAGTTAGAAGAAATCAAACTCAAAGACGGTATTCGACTTCATGAAAATACCAAAGTGGAGCTTGCCACCTATCATCATGAAACAGGACAACCATTAGTAAAACCGTTCATGCTGATTATTGCCAGGGATACAACCCATGCAGGGCAATTGATTAAGAAGATTCACTCCGATGATTTCTTTGAAGGGCAGTACAAAGATAAAGTGATACAAGTGGATTCAAGTAAATCCGGCGCTGAGGAAGATGAAATGATTACCCGGCTGCTTGCAGTGGAAAGAACAGATGAACCAACAGAGATTGTAATTCATGTCAATATGCTGAAAGAAGGATGGGACGTTACCAATCTCTATACGATTGTGCCCCTGAGAGCTGCAAATGCACGTGTCCTGATTGAGCAATCCATTGGCAGGGGATTACGCCTTCCTTACGGCAAACGCACTGGCATTAGCGCCATAGACAGGCTGAGTATTGTGGCACATGATAAGTTCCAGGAGATCATTGATGAAGCGAATCGTGCTGATTCACCGGTACACCTGACTCAAATTTACTTGGACAATAAAACGAACCTGGCAAAGACAAAGACAGTTATCTCTCCTTCCAATGTAGCCAGGCTGCTTCAGTCACCTGTATTTGGTCTTCCGGCAGATAACACGATGTTCACCAAAGAATCAGAAAAGGCAATTGCGAAGATCGTCTATAAAGTGATTATCGAAAACGAGAAACTTCCCAATTCACGTAAATTGATGGATGTTGCTGTTCAAGTGAAAATTGCAGAAAAAGTGCAAGAGTATCTGATGCCTTCCCAATTGGAGATTCCCGGTCTGGAAGCAATAGCAGATATTAAAAAGATAGTAAAACAAGCTACGGAGATTTACGTAGATCAGATTATCGATATTCCGCGTATTGTCGTGATGCCTAAAGGTGAAGTGAAGGTTGGTTATCATCAGTTTAAGCTTGATTGCTCTTCTGTGCATTATCAACCTGTGGAACGAGATATACTCTTGCAGCATTTACGTACGCAAAAGCGGGAAGTGATAGGTTATATCAATAGCGGATACCAGGAAAACAGATTAGAAGACTACCTGATTCGCGGATTGATGAACTTTAATGATATTTGCTATGATGAACAGTCAGAACTGCTATATGACTTAGCCGGACAGATGGTGAAGCATTTGGGCAGTTACCTAAATGATAAGGATGATATCAGCAATGTGATTCAATATTACCAGAAGCAACTCGTGGAATTGATACATTCCCAAATGCAACAACAGCAATGGGAAAAGGCTTCTGATTATGAAGTCACTGTGACAAAAGGGTTCACAGAATTGAAACAGAGTGCATACACTGTCCGAGAAGATGAAGCGGTTCTTGATTTCCACCAGGCAGTGAAAGATAAGAATCGGATAGGTCAGATGCTGTTTGGCAACTTCAAGCATTGTTTATATGAAGTTCAGAAGTTTGATTCAGACCCCGAACGTAAACTGGCTGTCATTCTTGATAGAGAAACCTTGAAGTGGTTCAGACCTGCCAAAGGACAGTTCCAGATATTCTACAAGACAGGTTTAGATCCGCAAGAGTATATACCTGATTTCGTTGCTGAAACTGATGATTGCATCCTTATGCTGGAACCAAAGGCAAGTAACCAGATGGAAACACCAGAGGTTTTGGCAAAGAAAGAGGCCGCTGAAACATGGTGTAAAAATGCTTCAGAACATAATCAAAAAAATGGTGGAAAGCCATGGGAATATATGCTGATTAGCCATGATGTGATTTCGGATAGTATGACGCTGGAAGGAATCCGAAGAATTTAAGATTTAAGATTGAAGATTGGCAGAGCAGAGGAACGCCTCACCCCGTGAGGTGGCATTACGCACCCCGTGCGTTCTTTGGAAGTGCGAAGTCCGAAGTACGAAGTTGCAGAGCATAGCCGTTTGAAAACAGCGTTCCGGCATAATGTGTCACCCTTGCCAGGGTTCTAAAGGTTTTTGGGGATCGCTTACCCATAGCTGACGCTATGGGCTATTATATTGCATCCTTACAGGATTTGCAGAGCAGATTTAGCAAGATCGGCGTCTTGCTGCACGCTTTGCAGAAGCTTGTAGGTTCTAGCTTGTAGTTTGTAGGAGAAGAGCAGACAGTAGGATCGGCATCCTACTCCACGTAGGCAGTGCTACAAAATCACAAAACTTGACTATAACAAACACTCAATTTCAATGACATAATTCGAAGTTCGATGTTCGAAATGCGAAGTACGAAAAGAAGAGAAGATAGATTCTCGCATTTTCAAGAATAACAAAAGTGAAGTTCGAAGTATGAATCAGTAAATCGGTTTTGAACTTCCCTGAAAAGGAATTTCGCTACCGATGATGAAAGGTCGGGTTTGAAGTCCGAATGCCCTTTTAATCAGGTATTCAATAATAATTTGTTTAGGGCATTTGAACTCCAAATCATCAGCTTTCATGTGAAGTCCAAATTTCCTATTAGTTGAGAAGTCGTAGTAGATTCGATGGAAATTTGAACTCCAAAATCTAGAAATGCGAAGTACGAAAGGAAGTAAAGAATGAAAAATATTATCATCATGGGTGTCCAGGGAAGCGGAAAGGGGACACAGGCTGACTTGCTATGTACTAAATTGAATATCAAACACATTACGACGGGAGAAATCTTTCGTCATCATTTAAAGATGCAGACTGAACTCGGTAAGAAGGCTCAGGTTTTTATCGACCAGGGTAATCTCGTACCGGATGATCTAGTCTTCGAAATTGTAGCTTCTGAAATGCAGACAAGTCCTGACGGATTTCTTCTTGATGGATTCCCCCGTACGATAGCCCAAGCAGAATATTTAATGTCTCAATATGAGATCGGCTATGTTTTTTACCTGAATTTAACGGATGAGATTGCGATAGAAAGAATCGGGAGCCGACGCATATGCAAATCATGTGGAGCCAACTATAACCTTCTAACTCAAAAACCACAAGTGGATGGAATCTGTGATCTTTGTGGAGGAGAAATCATAACCCGCAGTGATGATACGCCAGATGCAATTGCGAAGAGAATCGAAAAATTTCATGAAGAAACAGATCATCTTACATCTTTTTTTGCAGAATTGGGTATACTTCATCGTATCAATGCAAATCAGGGCATTGAAGAAGTCCAGAAAGAGATACTAACGTACCTGTAGAAAACAGATGGGCATCTTTAAATTTGCTTCAAAGCTAAATACAACATTCACAATGTTGTTTAGGTTGTTTTTGAATATATTTGCCCTCATTAATTTCATTATTCTTTTCTTTTCATCCATATTAACATCCTATATACCGAATCAAAGAGTGATTGAAGATTATTCACTATTTCTCATCGGCTTCTATGCAGTTTTTGTTTTCCATTCATATTGGGGAAAACTGCATTATGAGAGGCAAATAAGTGATTTTATTGTGAATTTTATGATCCTTTTGGTTGGCATTCTCTCGCTTGTTGCGGCACCGAATCTTTTCCTGATGATAATTCTATTCCGACAAACATTTGTACTCCTGAAGCATTTAGTCATCAATGCTTATGAAGGGAATATCTACAAACAATTGACCCAAAACCCGGCAGTTACACTCATGCTGAGTTTCGTAATGACCATATTAACCGGGACAATTCTGCTCATGCTGCCTTCCTCGTCTGTGCAGGGACAGTTTACCAGTTTCATAGATGCCCTTTTTACTTCCACATCAGCAGTATGTGTAACAGGTCTGACCGTTCTTGATACAGGTACACATTTTTCTGTATTTGGACAACTCATCATTCTAATGCTGATCCAGGTAGGCGGACTGGGAATCATGACAATATCCACGGCATTTGCGATTATCATCGGGCAACGCATGTCAGTGGGCGTTGAACATCTGATGCAGAATGTAGTGGGAGAAAATACACGGCTGGATATGTTCAAGCTGGTCAAAAACATTGTCATCCTGACTGCTTTTGTAGAACTGGCAGGTGCATTTTTTCTATTTTTTACATTTCGAAATTATACACAATCTACGATACAGGCAATTTACTATTCCATATTTCATTCAATATCAGCGTTTTGTAATGCCGGATTTGGTTTATGGAGTGATAATCTGATGCAATTTCTAGGTAATTGGAATGTAAACCTGGTTATCACAGGATTAATTATTACAGGTGGTATTGGTTTCACTGTTCTAACGGATGTAAGAACGACCTTAGCAAGCAAGATTTCATTTAGCAGGTTGAGTTTACATACAAAGTTAGTTCTGATAACTACACTTACTTTGATTATCGTTGGTGCTATTCTATTTTTTATCGCTGAATATTATACAACAATGGCTGGATTCAGTTTGAAAGAAAGAGCACTAGCTTCATATTTTCAATCTGTTACTAGTCGTACAGCAGGTTTTAATACGATTGATGAAACCAAGCTGACCAATGCTTCGGCATTGATATCCATGATCTTAATGTATATTGGTGCCTCCCCTGGCTCCACAGGTGGTGGTATCAAGACAACTACTTTTGCCATTTTAATTCTTGCCATCTTTTCCATGATCCAGGGAAGTAACGATGTAACAGCTTTTAGAAGGAAGATTTCAGAACAACATATTAAGACAGTTCTAAGCTTGATCGGGATTTCGTTATTATTTATAGCTTCACTCATATTTATCCTGATGCTGATAGAGCCTTTTTCTTTTGTAAAAACTGTATTTGAAGCCCTTTCCGCTTTCGGGACAGTAGGTCTGTCCATGGGAATAACACCTTACTTATCTTCTGCCGGGAAAGCGATAGTAGTGATCTTAATGTATATTGGTCGTATTGGTCCATTAACACTGATTTACGCCTTATCCCAGAGGAAACGTAAATTTCATTTGGAATATACGGAAGAAAAAATCGGGATTGGGTAATATATTGATAAATGAGGTAAAATCATGAGCAAATTTGCCGTGATCGGTTTAGGGAAATTTGGGACAACAGTGGCAACCACTCTTTTTGAAAATGGAGTTGAAGTCTTGGTCATCGATAAAGATGAAAGAGCTGTCGAGGAAATCAAGGATCGTGTGACGGCTGCTATCATCATGGATTCAACCGATGAATATTCAGTTAAACAACTGGGTTTGGAAAATATGGACGCTGTAATTCTTGCCCTCGGGAGTAACATCCAGGAAAGTATTCTTACCAGTGCGATACTTAAGAAACTGGGTGTCGGTAAGATCTATGCCAAGGTCGAAACCCATTTACATGGTCGTATCCTGGAGTTGATAGGAGTGCAGAATATCCTGTTTCCTGAAGAAATGGTTGGTGTTCAGTTGGCAAAGACTCTTCTTTCGCGTAATATTTTGGAATATGTGAACTTGTCATCGGGACATATCATGCTGGAAATGGTGGCTCCGCGGAGTTTTGTAGGTCAGAATTTACAGGATTTGGCATTACCTATGAAACGAGGCATTAATGTAATTGCCATTAAATATAATAAACTTGCTGTCACCGAAGATGGTAAAAATGTCATAGAAAGGAAAATGAATGATATGCCTGGAGCTAGTGATATCATAAATGAGGGAGATGTTCTGATTTTATTGGGACCCCAGGCTAAGATTAATCAATTGATCAATGAAACATCCAAGGAAAGGGACTAAATTATGTGGAAGGATTCCTTTACTTCCAGGTTACGGATATTTTTGGCATTATTCATGCTTCTTATCATCGTTGAGGCAGGCTTAATCATATCTACTGCTAATAGCTCCAGTAACATAATTCAACTTACAAATGACATCCAGAATCTTGTGTATATATTTCTGTTTCTGATTTTTCTGTTTACCGTCATGTTGTTTTTCTATATTCCATTGTTGCTGCATCGGAAATTGAAAGAGATTCATTATTTGTTAAGGGAAATTACGGAAGGAAATTATCATCCTGAAATTGATTTGAAGAAATTCGACCAAGACAAAGAATTCCTGGAATTTGTAGTGGCTATTAGGAAAATGCTGCAAGTGGTAGTAAAATTCGATCAGTTAAAAGCTGAAAAAATTACGGAACATAACAACCGTATCCTGGGATTATTAAATCTTGCATCGAACGGATTTATGATTATTGCTGAATCTGGAGATGTAATCTATGCAAATGATCTGATCAAAAATAATTATGTTGAATTTAAGGCGAATCAGAATTTTTTCGATGATATCTTTTCAAGTGATATCGAAACTTCAATCAAACCTTATGTGATTGAAATATTACGTTCCGGTTCAAAAGGAAAGGATTTAGTTATTCATTCTGAGATAAAGAATCTGGAAATCTCCGTGAAAAGCTATATTGTACGTGATGAGGCTGGTGAGCCAATGGGCACAGTCGTAGCACTCTACGGGCTTCCAGAAATTCATGAAAAAGCAAAAGAAAAACCACGGAATCAGATGTGATCATTCGATATGAATTGGATCGAGCGGAAAGGATCGATAAATATCTTTATTCCTTAGGATTAGAGGAATTTTATTCCCGAATGCAAATTCAACGATTGTTAGATGAGAAACGTATTCTCGTTAATGGAAATCCTATCAAAAAGAGCTATTTACTAGATTTTGAAGATAGTATAGAAATCATCTTTCCTGAACCTCGTTCTGTTGAACTGGAGCCGGAGGATATTCCCATAGAAGTTATCTTTGAGGATCAATATTTAGCGATTATCAATAAACAAGCCGGATTAGTTGTTCATCCAGGTCATGGGAATGAATCTCATACTTTGGTAAATGCCTTAATTCATCATTTCCATGAAAACCTTTCTGCCGGCAGTCACCCTGCCCGTCCTGGTATTGTCCATCGGCTTGATGTAGGGACATCCGGTTTACTTATCATAGCCAAGGACGACTCCACACATGTACGTCTGTCACATATGTTTCAGCAGCATCAAGTACAAAAGCATTACCTGGCAATTGTGGTGGGAACACCTGACCCTCTAAAGGGAACGATAGAAAGTTTTCTTCACCGTTCTCCCAAGAATCCGATAAAAATGGAAATAGGTCTATCAGGTAGATGGTCGGTTACGGGCTACGAAGTTTCATCCATCTTCCAGCATTTTGCTGTGGTGAATGTTTTTCCCTCTACAGGGCGGATGCACCAGATACGAGTACATCTAGCCTGGAAACATCATCCCATATTAGGTGATCCCTTATATGGCGGTACAGATGCCTTGCTGTCTTATTTATCCCATGAGATGCATCGTAAAGTGAAAGCGCTGTATCATCATCTTGGTCGACAAGCACTTCATGCATATCGGCTTGAATTCATACATCCCTGTACAGGAGAGAAGATGGTCTTCGAAGCTCCTGTTCCAGCAGATATGGCATACTGCCTCGATTGGTTGACATTAAATGATAATCTTTGTTGACAGGAACACTGGATTGTGCATATTCAAGAAAAACATTAACAGGATATTAGGATGAATAACAAATTTGCCTCGATAGAACAAGCGATTGATGATATTCGTAACGGTAAGATAATCTTGGTGGTTGATGATGAAAATCGTGAGAATGAAGGTGATTTTTTAACAGCAGCAGATCTCATTACACCTGAGAAGATCAATTTTATGATTACCTATGGCAAGGGTCTGGTTTGTGTGCCTATGCAAGCGGAGAGATTGGAAGCCTTAAATATCTCCCTGATGACAGATGATATCACCGAAAGACATGGTACAAAATTCACAATTTCTGTAGATGCAAAAAAAGGTACTACTACCGGTATTTCTGCCAAAGATAGGTCATTAACCATTAAAAAGCTTGCAGATCCAACGAGTACACAAGCTGACTTTATGAAACCGGGTCATATATTTCCTTTAATTGCAGAAAAAGGTGGTGTTTTAAGACGTGCCGGACATACGGAAGCAACTATTGACCTGGTTACTATGGCTGGTTTGAATCCTATCGGAGTCATCTGTGAAGTCATCAAGGATGATGGTGAAATGGCACGATTATCGGAGTTAGAAGAAATTGCAGATAAATTCGATATTCATATCATTTCCATTGAGCAATTGATTCAATTTAGGCAGCATAGGGAGAAATTAGTAGAAATGGTAACCGAAGCTGAGCTTCCTACAGAATTTGGAGAATTCAAAATTTATACTTATCAAAGCAAAGTATCAGATGAATTCCACATTGCTTTAGTATTAGGAGATATCCGGAAGCAGGAGAGTGTCTTGGTTCGGGTTCATTCGGAATGTTTGACAGGTGATGCCTTGTTTTCACGCAGATGTGATTGTGGTTCTCAGTTATATTGTTCTTTTGAAATGATTTCGGATGAAGGAGTGGGTGTCATTCTTTATATGAAGCAAGAGGGCAGAGGCATTGGTTTGCTAAATAAGATACGTGCTTATCATCTCCAGGATCATGGTCGGGATACCGTACAGGCAAATCTGGAATTGGGTTTATCCGAAGACCTGCGCGATTATGGTATTGGTGCCCAAATATTGAAAGATTTGGGACTGCATAAGATCAGACTGCTGACTAATAATCCCAAGAAGATTGTCGGTTTGCAAGGTTATGGACTGGAAATTGTGGGAAGAGTTCCCATAGAAATAGAACCGAATGACGTAAATCGTTTCTACCTTGAAACCAAGAAGAAAAAAATGGGGCATATACTTGATGAAGTATAAAATCATATTTCTTTTGTTATTTGTAAGCTGTTTCTTATATTTATCAGCAGCAGATTTTCCCAAACCAACAGGTTGGGTAAATGACTTTTCAGGTAAGCTTTCTACCCAATTGATTGATGACCTAACAAGTAAGATAACTGAATTAAAAGAAAAGACGAATGTAGAAATTGCCGTGGCAATTCTACCTGATATTGGCGGTAGAGATTATAATGAAGCTGCTGTTAAATTATTCAGGGAATGGGGCGTTGGGAATAAGGACAATGAAGGCGTTCTTATCTTAGTTGCAGTCCAGGAACGAAAAATCAAGATTGAAGTAGGCTATGGCTCTGAAGGCTATGTTACAGATCTTATTTCCAACCAGGTCTACCAGTTAGTTGCTCAAAGCCTGAGCACAGGTGCTTATGATACAGGGATATCGAATGGAGTTAATGCTTTGCTTTCAGTGATAGCAACTGAAAAAGGAGTATCTCTTGAAGGTGTATCAGCATACAACGCAAATCAGGGAAAAGATAGAACCAGAAACTCCAAGTATGGTTCAATCCTTTTATTAATTATTTTTATTTTTCTCATGATCATTACTCGGGGAAGAATCCTCATCTGGTTACTGCTATTCTCCAACTTTGGAGGTGGCGGACGTCGAGGTGGTGGTTTTGGTGACGGAAGCGGAGGTTTTGGTGGCTTCGGTGGATTTGGTGGAGGCAGCTCTGGTGGCGGTGGTGCAGGAGGAGGTTTCTAATGACTTTTCTGTTTATTTTTTTAAAAGGATTGCTTTTCATCGTTTGCAACATGTTGGTTGCATTTATCCTAGTTTATGCATTTAAAATGATTCTCTTCAGACCTAAACCCATTAAATTCTTTGGGAAGAAAATTCCAATAACGCAAGGTTATCTTGTTCGGAAGAGAAATTGGGTGTTTTACAAACTGAGATTACTGTTGAATGATTATCTTCACCAAGCCCAGGATGAATCTTATCCTGATGGCTATCTGAAACGATGGGAGCAGAACATTCATGATGCTGTCATGGATAAGATCATTAGCATGGGAGAATTGAACTTCCTTCCCCGCAAGTGGCGGGATAAACTATCAAATCTCATTGCCAATGCTGTTTTAAATCTTGTGAAGCAGTTCTTACATAAATTTGTCCCTTTTGTCATTTCAACATATCATCTGCATTCTTATATTGATCTCCTGGATAAAAAGCTTGATATTGATATTCTGATTCATTATTTCAATAGATTTATTTATAAGCCTGTATTGTATATATTCTTGGCGATCTCATTCCTGATTGGTTTAGGAAATATGATTCTCTTCTGGATACTTGCATGATAATAGAATAAACATGAGTGTCGTAAGAGATTTAACGAAAGGACCAATTCTATCTGAATTATTGTACCTTTCTTTCCCGATCATGCTCACGATGTTCATCCAGATGATGTATAATTTTACGGATATGATCTGGATCGGCAGGCTTGGCAGCGGACCTGTTGCTGCAGTTGGCACAGCAGGATTCTTTCTCTGGTTTTGTAATGCTATCATGTACACCACTAAAACCGGTGCGGAAGTGGGAGTATCTCAATCTGCAGGTAAAAAAGATATAGAAGGAGAAAAAGCCTTTTCTCGAAATTCAGTACGGCTTGCTTTCTATCTTGCAGTATTCTTTGGAATTTGTCTTTATGTCTTTGCAAAGCCATTGCTGGGTTTCTTTCATCTCGGATTATCAGAGAACGGTTATAATGCTACAACAAATGGGATCAAGTATTTAAGGATTGTATCGACAGGTACGATCTTCCTTTTTCTCAATCCTACATTTTCAGGCATATTTAATGCCCTTGGTAATAGCAAACTGCCTTTTCAATATAATGTGACTGGACTGATTATCAATGCAGTTCTCGATCCTCTTCTCATTTATGGTATTGGTCCTTTTCCCCGTTTAGAGGTCGGTGGGGCAGCTATTGCTACCGTATTTGCTCAATTTGTTGTGTTTATTCTTTTCTATTTGCGATTTCATGGTAAGAAATCACCTTTACATTTTGGTTTCTTCATAGGTAGATTGCAAAAAAAGTATGTTCGTACCATACTCAAGTTTGGAAGTCCTGTAGCGATTCAGAGTGCACTTTTTGCTTTCATAGCCATGATCATAGCTCGCATTCTTTCTTCATGGGGTCCTATACCTATTGCTGTGCAACGGGTAGGTTCACAAATCGAAGCAATTTCTTGGATGACTGCCGGTGGATTTGCAACTGCTTTATCAGCCTTTACAGGTCAGAATTATGGAGCAAGTGAATATAAACGAATTCGTAAGGGATACATGGCTGCCATGGGCGTTATGGGAATTGTTGGATTATTAGCTAGTATTGCGCTCATCGTGTTCCCAAGATTTATCTTCCATATCTTCATCCAGGAAGAACAGACAGTGAAACTGGGGATTGATTATCTGCGTATCCTGGGCTATTCACAGCTTTTCATGTGCATTGAAATCACTTCTGGTGGTGCTTTCAACGGTTTAGGTAAAGCTTATATCCCTGCCATTGTCAGCATTTCATTGAATACTCTCAGAATACCATTAGCGATAATTCTTTCAGCAAAAACCTTACTGGGCTTGAATGGCATTTGGTGGAGCGTGAGTTCCACCAGTATCGTGAAAGGTGTTCTGCTATTTGTGTGGTTTGGTATCTTCTTGAAAGCATTTACGTTGAGAAAGCAGAGAAGCGCAGTACATCTTTCCTGCTGATCTGTGTTTTCATGAAAAGTAGGGGACCGCGTCAGCAGACCCATTTTCTTTTCATAAGTACTTCGACCTTCGCGCTTTCAGGAAAGGTTCTGCTGACGCAGACCCATTTTCTTTTCATAAGTACTTCGACCTTCGCGCTTTCAGGAAAGGGTCTGCTGACGCGGACCTATTTTCTTTTCATAAGTACTTCGACCTTCGCGCTTTCAGGAAAGGGTCTGCTGACGCGGACCCCTACTTGGATAAAACTGGTTCATTAAGTCAAGTTTGTGCAATTTATGAAGAGCTTCCATTACATATTTTTTATTATCCGGCATAAACCACTGAGCAAGAGCTTTTTGCAATCTGATTTCACGTCCTTTAGGTACATGCATAGGTTTCCCTGTATCCCAATCCAGTCCGGTATAATACATGCACGTGCTTAAAGTCATCGGAGTTGGCGTAAATTCCTGTATCTGTTCCAGTCGAATCTCATGATTCATGAGATAGAGAGCCAGATCAAGTCCTTCTTTCAGTCCAGAACCCGGATGCCCCACGATGATATAGGGAATCACCACTTGGTTCTTATTTTGCTTCTTAGCAGCTTGATGGAACTTTTCACAAAACGACTCATATACAGAGATATCAGGCTTACCCATAGCTTTCAGAACATCCGGATGACTATGCTCAGGTGCAAGTTTTAGGTGTCCGCCCACATAAGAGGAAGCTAAATCGGCGATATACTCATCTTCAGATAAGGAAAGATCAAAGCGGATTCCGGATGCAATGAAAAGATGCTTCACATGTGGATTGGATTTGGCTGCAAGAATCATATTCTGTTGGGCTGTGTGATTCTTATTCAACAAAGAGCAGATATCGGGGTAAAGACAGGAGTCACGTTTGCAGCTTCGTTCTATGTGCTTCGTACAATACATCCCATACATATTGGCAGACGGACCGCCAACATCACTCACCGTTCCCTTAAAGTAAGCGTGCTTAGAAATTCCATCAATTTCATGAAGAATTGAGTTCTTTGATCGTGACTGTATTTGTTTTCCCTGGTGATAACCTATCGTACAGAATCGACAACTGCCAAAACAACCCCGATGGGAAGTAATCGAATCACATATCTGGACAAATGCCGGTATCTTAGCTTTACCATAGGATGGATGAGGTTTTCTTAGGAAAGGAAGTGCGTAGATTGTATCTATCTCCATTTCTGTAAGGGGTTCTGGAGGAGGATTGTGTTTCAGGAAACGACCGGCAAAAGGTTGATAGATAGCTTTTTGCTGATAGTTTTCATGAAAGAGCTTAGACATTTCATAGAATCCAACGGGTTCGATCACACTATCTAGAGGCGGTAATAAAATTGAAACGTCACTATCTATTTCTTTAACTGTTATGACTGTTCCGGCTATATTAGATAACTCGCTGCACTTTTTACCTGCATCAAGTCCATAGGCTATCTCATGAATCGGTTTTTCCCCCATGCCATAGACAAGAATATCAGCTTTTGAATCGAGAAGTATGGAATTACGAACCTTGTCTGACCAATAGTCATAATGAGGTATACGTCTCATGGATGCTTCTATTCCACCTAGTATTACAGGGACTGATTTGAATAGTCTTTTCAGTATCTGAGTATAGATAATATCAGCTCTATCCGGACGAAGTCCCATTTTTCCATCGGGTGAATAGGCATCATGGGATCTGATCTTTTTTTGAGCTGTGTAATGGTTGATCATCGAATCCATATTACCGGATGTTACGCCAAAGAATAGGCGAGGAGTACCACATTTCTGAAAATCAGTGTCTGATTTCCAATCAGGTTGCGCAATTACTCCAACTTTCAAGCCTAAAGATTCCAAATATCTGCCAATGATGGCAGTTCCAAAGCTTGGATGATCCACATAGGCATCACCGGAAACAAGTATAATATCGCATTGTTTCCAACCAAGCTGTTTCATTTCATCAGCGTTCATGGGTAAAAAGCAAGTGCTAGTTTTCATATATGATACCTAAATTGGATAATAAAAAAAGGTAAAGAAAAAACTCTTTACCTTTCAAAATTTTATCTAACAAATTAATTCTGATTTGGTATCCTCATTACGTTGATGGCTTGTACACCTTTATCGGTTTGTAATAAATCGAATTGAACTTCTTCATCCTGTTCGAGTACTTTCAGATCCATGGGTGAACTTGTTACGATTGATTTCCAATGAACAAAGTATTCCAAATTATCATCTGTAACTATGAACCCATAACCTTTGTTGGTATTAAACCATTTAACTGTTCCTTTCATCATACCTCTTCTTTTTTCTGATCTCTGATTAATCATATATGTCAATTTTGTTATACTACTTACTTCGTCAATATAATACTTGGAACTTAAGTAGAGACGCCCAGGTTGGGCATCTTCACATGCCTGTGTTGGTTTTTTTCTAGACGCCCAGGTTGGGCGTCTCTACTCCTATTAATTGACACCAAGTTCATTCCTGTTTCAATCCTGTTTCATTCCTGTTTCATTCCTGTTTCATTCCTGTTTGGAGAAATTGGAATGAGACTGGTTTGGACTTGGTTTGGACTTGCTATTATTTTGGTAGAAATAAGGGGGAATCAGAGAGACCCCCCTATACTTCGACTTCGCTCCCTTCTCAAGGGGGGGATTGCATCTGTACGCTGTACGCTGTACCCTGTACGCTGTACGCTGTACGCTGTATCCTGTACCCTGTACGCTGTACCCTGTACGCTGTACGCTGTACGCTGTACCCTGTACGCTGTACGCTGTACCCTGTACGCTGTACGCTGTACTCTGTACCCTGTACCCTGTACGCTGTACGCTATTTTTTACTGAGATAAGAAAAAAAATTATTGACACACTAACAAGCAAAACCGAAAATCAGTAATCAGTAGTTGACCCAGCGAAATATTCTTGAAATGATGTGATAGATAATGATTTACTCTACATATCATAAATAGAGACAAAAAAAACTCAAAGAAAGAGGGGGTACAATGAAACGCAACGCTTTAGTTTTTCTAATTCTCATGCTTCTTATCTCCATTTCAGCATGGGCTGACCAAGTAATCATTGGTACAGGAGTATTAACCCAACGACAACCTCTAGGCTGTTATTGGGGTTATGAACGTTCTGCTTCCATTTATACTTCGGCAGAGATTGGCACAACAGGAGATATATCAATTTTAGAATGGTATCCGACAGTAGCACAAACTGTCACTGTCCCTGTAAAAGTATATTTAATGACCACAACAGCATCAACTTTGACTGCTGATACTTGGGCAAATGCGATTGCCGGTGCAACATTGGTTTATAATGGCAATTTTTCTAACCCAGGAACCACTTGGTTTCCTATCAACTTAACAACTCCTTTTAGTTATGGTGGAGGAGCGAATAATTTAATCGTGCTGGTGGAAACCAATTATGGCGGAACTGGTGTTTCACCTTCCACTTCTTCTTCATGTGCATATTCAACTGCAACTAGCCAAAATGAATATTGGTATGCGGACAATAATCCACCACTTACTTCGGGAGCTGTGAGTGCAACCCGACCCAATATTCGTATTACAATTTCAAATCCCATTCCAATGACATTTACTTCTTGCACGACTTCACAAAATACTACCGCTGTCTGGGCTGGAGATACACAACAGCAGGTCATTGGGATACAAGTCGTCATGACAGGTTCACTCACGCCACTGAATTTGACGCAATTTACATTGAAAGCAACCGGAACTACATCTGTTTCCGAAATTTCCAATGCAAAGATTTTCTACACAGGTGCAAATTCCACTTTCTCGGCAACAAGCCAATTCGGTTCAACTGTAGCAGCACCGACCCTAGCGAATTACACAGTAAGCGGAACTCAAACACTAGGATCGGGAAACAACTATTTTTGGCTGACTTATGATGTTTCAGCCTCATCTGTTTCTGGTCATGTTATTGATGCTGAATGCCCATCCTTGACGATCGACGGTGTGGCACATGTACCAACGATTACAGCACCAACAGGCAGTAGAACCATTAATGTGCCTCTCACCGGAACCAAGACTGTCGGTACGGGTATGACTTATACTACGATGACAGCAGCAATTAACGCTCTGAATACACTCGGGGTAGGGGCTGGCGGTGTAATATTTAGTCTGACATCGGGAGCCATATTTACTGAAGACTTACCTGTTATTACTGCAACCGGTGCTGCTGACAGAACGATCCTCTTCACAACATCTGCTGCCGGTCATGCCACCATTAAGCCTACTTTTACTTCGGGTGGAGGCAGTGATGCGGGTATTGCCATCAATGGCGGTGATTACATCACATTCAATGGTATTGATGTTATCATTGTATCAGGCGGTAATGCAGTTGAATATGGTTACTACTTGTATGGCGGTGCTCAGCATTGTACAATACAAAATACAACGATTACCTTATTGGAAACGAATACGAGTACTAAAGCAATTTATTCCTATTCAACAGCGACAACTGCCGCAACAGCGAATAGCTATAACCACTTCTATAACATTACATCAACTCATACATATAACGGTGTTTATCTTTCCGGCTCTTCAACATCCGGTGCAGAAGACACAGATAATGAAGTGGGAATATCAGGAGGAACTACTTCGATTGGAACAATCGGCTCCTCAACAGCGTCAACATCAGTATATGGTATCTATGCATATTATCAGAAGAATGCCAAGATTTTCAATTTGACTGTTATTACTGCAGCATCAACAACAGGTTCAATTTATGGTATCTATACTTCTGGATCTGCGAGCACTATCGACATCTATAATTGTCAAATACGCGCATTAGCCAGTACTTCTTCCGGGTATGTATATGGTATCTATGTTACAAGCGGAACCACTGCGAATATTTACTCGAATACTCTTCGTACACTTTCTAGTGCGGGTGCTTCTGTTTATGGAATATATACATACGGTGGAACGACAAACAATATCTACAAAAATTATGTTTATGACGTAACATATTCAGGAACTGGTTCCTACAGTGCCAATGGTATCTATCTGGCTGGTGGTTCAACAAACAATGTATATAACAATATGATCAGGACTATCAATGCGGTCGCCAGTACTGCAACACCTGGTTCTGCTGGTATATATCTGAGTTCCGGAACCACTGAAAATATCTACTACAACAGTATTCTACTCAGCGAAACAGGAACTGTCGCAAGTACGTTTTCTGCTGCTTTATATGCTTCTTCAACACCAACAACCATAGACATGCGTAATAATAGTTTTGTTAACAAATCTACAACAGGTACCAGCAGCACTGGAAGAGCTGTAGCATTTTGGAAGAGTACAGCAAGCTATACGAATATCGCTGCGGTAACCAATAACAATGCGTATTATGCAGGAACACCGAGTGCCACAAATCCTATCCATTATGATGGAACAAATACTTATAATACGCTTGCCTTATATAAAGCTGCAATCGCAACTAAGGATCAATCATCCATTACAGAAAATGTTCCTTACATTAGTACAACGAACCTGCATCTCTCCGCTTCTACAGCAACTCAGCTTGAAAGTGGCGGAATACCAATAACGACCCCAATTGCTATCACTGGTGATTATGATGGTGATACTGGCGTGGATCATCTCAGGTCAGCAACAACTCCTGATATTGGTGCTGATGAAGGTGTCTTTGTCATTAACGATCTAAATCCTCCCACAATTTCCTATACAGCTTTGGTAAATACATCCTCTGCAAGTTCACGTACACTGAGTGCTGTATCGATAGTTGATCCATCTAATGTGAACGTAACTGCAGGAACTAAACCAAGGATTTACTTTAAGAAGAAAACAGATGCAAATGCATTCGGTGTTGCAAATAATTCAACAGGGGATGGCTGGAAGTGGACTGAAACTGCAGGAGGAGCTACCCCATTCGACTTGATTATTGATGTTATAAAGTTACGGAGTGTACCTGTGGGTGGTGATTCAATCCAGTATTTTGTGGTAGCACAAGATCTGGCAACTACTCCGAATGTTGGTGCTCAACCTGGCAATGGATTTGTGGGAACTTCTGTAGCAGCGATTACAACTGCTCCTACTACTCCCAACAGTTATCTCATAATCCCTTCAATTAGCGGTGTTAAAACGATTGGCTCTGGAGGTGTGTATTCAACGATTACAGAAGCTCTTACAGTTCTCAATTCCGCTGAACTTGTAGGTTGGGTTGAATATCATTTTCTTGATTCCGACTATTCAACTCGCGAGACTTTCCCGCTTACAATCAATGCAATTGCTGGTTCAAGTGTAACGAACACGATTACTTTCAAACCTGCTACAGGAGTAAGTACTACAATTACTGGTTCGAATTCTACTGCAATATGGAATCTGAATGGTGCTATATATGTAACAATCGATGGTTCCAATAACGGTACTACAAGTAAAGACTTGACTATCATTAACAATAGTACGACTGCTCCTACAATTAATTTTGCCGGAGCTTCAGCTTCGAATACGATTAAGAATTGTAACATAAACGGAGCTAATTCATCTTCTTCCAGTGCAATTGTATATATAACCACAACAACGGCTGGAAATAGCAATTCAATTCTTTCATGCGACTTAGGTTCGGGTGATACTTCTCCGGCTATAGGTGTTTATTTTACTGGAAGTTTTACTGGCGGACAGGTTGTTCAGGATTGTTCTATTAGAGGCATGACCTCTTATGGTATGTATGTTAGCAATTCATTGTCAAATGGCATCCTGTTACAAACAAACTCGATCCGTGATTTTGGAAGTTATGGCATATATTTAGCCGCTGGAAGCAATGTAGTTGTAAATAATTGCGAAATTTTTGGCTCTTCGACATCCACTTTGGTGGGTGGTATTTATCTCGGTAACAATCCTGGTGCTATTATAAAGAAGAACAAAATTCATGATATACAGGGTTCTACTAGCGCTACCCTTGTAGGTATCTATATTTATGGATACAGTGGAGCTGTCATGAATCAGCAAGTGATTAACAACGAAATCTACCTGGAAACAGGAGTAGCATCAACGACAGGTAGTGTAAAAGGAATTGATTACTACGCTTTTTCAGCAAATTCCTGTGAAATATACTACAATTCTGTCTTCATTGGCGGGACAGGCGTTACAGGTTCAACTGTTAGTTATGCCTTCCATAAACGTGATGCGGCGACTACTTTCAAAGTGGAGAATAATATCTTCGTGAATGCTCGCAGTAACAGTACAGGTACTGCTAAACATTATGCTATCGGTATAACAGGGGGAGGTACCACTACGACAACGCTAGTACTGGATCGAAACGATTACCTTGCCAGCGGAACCGGTGGTGTTCTTGGTGTTCAGGGTACGACAGATGCCAGCAATATTGCAGCCTGGAGATTGTTATCACTGCAGGATGCTAATTCAATAGCGACAGAACCGTATTACAATTATGGAAGCCCTTATTTGCAGCCATATAATATATCCCCTGTATTTGGGGCTGGTACACCAATTACCGGAATTACTGATGATAAGCTCGATGTCGTTCGTAATGTTACAACTCCAGCAATGGGTGCATTCGAAACGGGTCTTGCTCTCGTAGTTCCCAATCCTGCAACACCGCTTTCTCCATCAAATGGAGCTACAGGTCAAGCACTGGGTGTGACTTTATATTGGACAAATGATGGTGGATATCCCTCAACATGTCTTCTCAATTTCGGAACTAACCTCGCAGCCAACAATCTCATGTCAGGAGTAGATATTGGGTTGGTTACATCCTATTCTCCTTCTTCATTAGCAGGAGGACAGACATATTACTGGCAAGTCGTACCAAAGAATAGTGCCGGTGGCGCGGTAGGTTGTCCTATTTGGCATTTTACCACGATCAGCTCTGTCACACCTCCTATTAATGTCTCAATTACTCAATCTGGAGCAACAGCTATTATTGGTTGGAGTCCCGTTTCCGGGGCAACTGGTTACAAAGTCTATTGGGCAACATCTCCAACGGCAGCAGATCTGGATTGGCATTTTCTGGCATCGCCTACAACAAATACTTATACTGCTACTGATTTAACGAATGATCTTCGTTTTTATAAGGTGACTGCAACCCAATAAAGAATAATTATCCGATTCGTAGAGACGCCCTATATGGGCGTCTCTTTTATTTTGTGAAAGAATATCCGAGTGTATTTTGTATTTCACAGTAGTAGAGCTTTTAAATCCTTATTCAAGAGTATCTTGAAAAGTTGCTGGTTTTGCAAAGATAGCAATAAAAATACAAAATATGGAAAGATTAATGCAATGATTTAGGTTTTAGTAATAATGTATGTGTTTGGTTATTTGTCTGTGTTTTTGGTCTTCATCTTGATTTTCCGTCAGTATCAGAAGTTGTTAACAGGTAAGGGGAATATCCTTAAATCCAAATTTGGAGGAAAGATGAATAGATCCTGCAAAATAGCAATGACTTTTGCTCTCAGCTTTGTTTTATCAGCTTTATGGGCTATCACTATTTCGGATGCTCAGTCTATAAAAAATACGGAATCAGTTCAATCTGGTGGGATAAACGAAGTTAATATTGGCTTCGGAACAAGCACGATGAGTACAATTCCCATCAACATTCAGTTCAACACACCTTATCAATACCAGGATGGTAAGCTGGTGATCATGGCATTGAGTCATATGAATACTCAATTATATGAGGAATCAGCCAACGAATTCTATATTACAGAAGGATTAGAAAATTATAGTAATGACCTTTTAGAGCCTGATCCTACAAACCTTCCTTTAGAAATGCAGGTAGCGAATGATTATCCAAATATTCCGTTGCATTTCCGTGACCTTGTTACTGTTTACGGTCGGGTTGTTTCCATCTTTCCTTCTACAATAGGCATCGAAGGTGCCATTATTACTTTAGCAAACATTCAAACATATTCTGTGTCTACAAACGCTAATGGGGAGTTTACAATACTTGGAGTTGTTTCAGATCAGACCTATAACTATACTATTACTTCTGCTGGTTACCAGCCAGTATCGGGTACGATTGCAATTGCTTCTAATAATTCTGACATGGGTACTATCGTAATGACACAGATGCTCGATCCTGTAACCAATGTAGTCGCAACTATAGCTAATAGTAATGTTTTATTAACTTGGGAAGCACCAGGAAACCAGTCTATGTCAGACACAGCAGATGATAGACGCCCCGTACAATATAAAGTATATCGCTTACTTGTCGGACAAGAAAATAACCAAGCAATTTGGACATCACTGACTGCTTCTGCAATCCAAACGTTATCATATTCTGATTCCAGTTGGTCTATACTGCCACAGGGAGAGTATGTCTGGGCTGTTGTCGCTGAATATTCAGAGGGTATGTTATCTGCACCTACCTTCTCCAATCAGATGATACGGGAGATAAATGGAACTATATCAGGAACCGTGGCTAATTGGAATTCTCCAATTTCTGGGGCAAGAGTTTCAGCCGGAATGTATTATTCTTTCACTAATGCTTCCGGCATATATACAATGACAGTTCCTACTGGCATATATTCAGTTACATGCTATCATTATAGTTATGTTCAGAGTTCACAAAACAATGTAGAGGTTAATGCCATTCCGGAAGTTACGACAGTTAACTTTACTATGAATTACGCTAATAATCTTTTTGAAGATAGTTTTGATTACTATCCTGATTTCGCATTAGAATTCGGTTCCTGGACAGTGAGAGATATTGATATGCAAAATCCTTATGTCATACCAGGTCACAGTTGGCTAAATGCAACAGAACATCAAGCTTTTATTATCTTCAATCCCACAGCTACTATTCCTCCACTAGTAGAAGCTGAACCACATACCGGTACGAAATATGCTGCTTGCTTTGATTCAGCTTATCCTAATAACGACTGGTTGATAACCACACGTTTTTTCTTGGATTCCTGGAGCGATTGCCATTCATTTTCATTCTGGGCAAAGTCTTATACTGCACAATATGGTTTGGAACGTATAAAAGTTGGTGTTTCAACAACGGGCAATCTCCCTGCAGATTTTATATTTATCAGTGAGGAACCATATGTTGAAGTTCCAACAACTTGGACTCAATATTCATATAGCATAGTGGCATATCAGAATCAGTATATCTATCTTACAATTCAATGTGTATCTAATAACGCAATGATGCTGATGATCGATGATGTTGTTCTAAGTTCCGCAGTATCCAATCAAGATCCTCTAAACATGACGATAGTAAACAGCTTACACGGTAACTACCCTAACCCGTTCAACCCAAACACTACCATTAAGTATTCGGTTAAGAAGGCATCACCTGTATCCATTACTATTTACAACCTCAAAGGACAGCTAGTTAAAACCTTAGTGGATGAAATTATGAATGCAGGTGAGTATAATGTTCTTTGGAATGGCACTGATGACAGCAATCGTTCCGTGACTAGCGGTGTATATTTCTGTAACATGAAAGCAGGACAATATACCTCTACGAGGAAGATGATATTGCTGAAATAATACAGCAGATCTTTTAAACGAAATAAAGGCAGTGACTGGTGGCAGGTACTGCCATCAATGTCTGATTACTATTCTGATTTTATTCCTATTCATTGTCCCACAATCAACCCTGAAAATTGAATACGCAGATATTTGCAAATCGATATTATCATACAGAATGTTACAGAAAATGTACAGACTTTAAAGAATATATTGCTGGAATGCTTTGTATACATATATATCGATAGACTAATTAAAATCAACTCTAATTAATTTTTGGGAATATCACGCAAATTATGATACAATACGAATAATTTAGTTGACATATTTACAAGTAGTACAACAAAATAAGATAGTATCAAAAATCGTTCAAACTATAATTCAAAGACATATGCGAAAAATATCTAGGAGGATATATGACCAAGATTATTTCCATTTTTATATTTTTTATGCTGCTATCGGTCACAGCTATTTGTTCCGTTGGTACAGTCACGATTGGAACAGGGACTTCTGTACAGCGTAGTCCACTAGGCAGTGTATCTGGTTATGAACGTTCTGTACAATTATATACCGCTGCTGAAATGAGTAATACTGGCGTCATCACAAAAATCGAGTTTTATACGATGACTGCTGAAGCAGTGACAGTTCCATGTAAAATGTACTTGAAAGAGACAACTGCTACAACGCTCACTTCTACAACCTGGGCTACCCAGACTACCGGAGCTACCCTTGTGTACGACAGCAGTTTCACTGGTACGATCGCTGGTGGTTGGAATGAATTCTTAACCAATAATTACTTCACTCTTACATCAGGAAAGAATTTGCTGGTCCTTGTGGAGACTAATTATGGAGGTACTGGTTCAGGACAAGGTTCCACCAGTCCTGATTGCAGGTTTTCAACCTTGGCAAACACCCAGGAACGTTGGGCTCAGAATACTACACCCCCTACAGGAAGCGGTGCTGTCCATTCAACCCGACCCAATGTCAGACTGACTTTTAATAATGCAATGACCTATACTTCATCGACAACAACACAATTTACAGGTACTGTCGTGGCAGGAACAAACCAGCAGCCTGTTTTGGGGGTTCAAATTGTGATAGGAGGAAGCGGTGTTCCGTTATATTTGTCGATGCTTTCATTTGCTTCCAACGGCACATCCTTACTAAGTGATGTTGCCAATGCCAGATGTTACTATACAGGTACAAGCAGTACATTCTCCACAGCTACCCAGTATGGATCAACATTCAGTTCAGTTTTTGAAACTTATTATTTTGAAGGAAATCAAACACTTGCAGCAGGGACGAATTACTTTTGGCTCACTTACGATGTTTCATCAACGGCAGGTCACGGGAACCATATCGATTCTGAGTGTCCACAGGTCTATTTAGATGGAACAGGACTAGTGCAGTATACGCCGACAGTTACAGCTCCGTCTGGCTATTTGACTATCCGTACTCCTCTATCAGGTACCAAGACAATAGGACCTGGTGGAACATATACTACTTTCGCGAGTGCTATCACAGATTTAAATGATCATGGAGTTAAAAGTCCAGGTTTGACTTTTAACGTAACTTCAGGAACTGTATTTACTGAAGGGTCACTTACGATAACGGCAACAGGGACTGCTTCGAGTCCCATCATCTTCCAGAAGTCTTCCACTGCACATGCCACTGTAAAGCCAACTTTAAACACTTCATGTTTTGATATCACAAGCAGTGATTACATCACCTTCAACGGTATTGATGTTGTCATTAATTCAGGAAGCTATGTAAAATATGCTTTTTACTTACATGGAACTGCAACTGATGGGGCGCAGCACAATACGATCAAGAATTGTTCGATCACTTTAAATAAAACCAATACAGATTCAAAAGGTATCTATTCAAATTCAACTGCCACTTCGAGTGGAGGTTCCAACAGTTATAATCACTTTTACAATGTAACGATCAGTAATGTTTATAGCGGTATCTATTTAGCAGGATCATCCACTTCAGGGTGTTATGACTCTGGAAATGAAATAGGAAGCGAAACGGTTGATCATTTTAGTATCACAAATTTTGGAGGCGATACTTCTGCTTCTTATGGTGTGTATGCAACGAATCAATTGAGTGCAAAAGTCTTTGAGACTGAAATCAATGATTCAGCTTGTACTACATCATCTGCAAGTCTATTTGGCATATACTTTTTGGGTACGAATTCAACCGCAGATATCTACAACAATATTGTACAATCTCTACAAACCAGTTCAACAGGATATGGAGTATATATAGGAGCAGGAAATACGGTGAATTTTTATTCTAATCAGATTAACGGTGTCTATAGTACCTCAAGCAGCTCCTATGGTTTGTATATTTCTTCAACTACATATTCAAATATGTATAAAAATAATATCTCCTACATCTCGACAGATGGGGTCTCATCCAAGGCGATCGGAATATATAGTTTTTCCGGAACAACACACAATATTTACAATAATATGATCAGTCACATCAACTCTCCCAATAGCACAAGCGCACCATCAGCAGCAGGTATGTCTCTGAATTCAGTAACTACCTATGGTATCTATTACAACACGGTTAAATTAGAATGTACTGCTTCAATAACTGATTTGTATACTGCAGCCTTTCGTTCAACACATGCACCTGATTCTATAGATATTCGGAATAATATCTTCATCAATAAATCGGCAACAGGTTCAGGTACTTCCGGAAAAGCAGTTGTTTTATGGCGAAGTACAAATCCATCATATCGGGTCGCAGCATCCACCAACAACAACTTATATTATGCAGGTACACCGGGAAGTAAAAACCTGATCTTCTATGATGGATCAAATGTCTGTGAAACCCTTAGCTCTTACAAACTGCTTGCTGAAACTATAGATCAACAGTCATTTACTGAAGATGTTCCTTTTGTCAGTTCAACAGACCTTCATATTTCTTTATCAATACCTACCCAGGTTGAAAGTGGTGGTTTACCGATAACGACACCATTTGTTTTAAATACAGATTATGATGGAATCACAAGATCAGCAATTACACCTGATATCGGTGCAGATGAAGGGACGTTCATTTTGGCTGAATATAATCCGCCTGTGATAACCTATAGTCCTTTTGGTTACACGTATTCCACGAGTTCACAAACTCTCAGTAATGTCGTCATTACAGATGGCTCAGGTTTGAATGTAACATCAACCTATAAGCCTCGTGTTTATTTCAAGAAAAATACGGAGACAAATTCATTCGGTGCCAACAATTCAGGTACAAACGGCTGGAAGTGGACTCAAACTACTTCTTCATCATCACCCTTCGAGTTTTTATTGGATTATTCGTTACTAAACAGTGCCGTAGTTCCCGGTGATACAATCCAGTATTTCGTTGTTGCCCAGGATTCCTTTTCAACACCCAATGTAGGTTCACAACCTTACGACGGATTTGCAGCAACTTCTGTCATAGCTGTTAGCTCTGCCCCAACCACTCCCAATAGCTATTATATAACTCCGTTAAGCGGTACCAGGACTGTGGGACCAGGAGGCGATTATCCTACTTTAGCAAGTGCTATAGCCATGTTAAATGCTTGTCTGATGGATGGACCTACTGTTTTCCAATTAATTGATCATGATTATTCAACGAATGAGACTTTTCCTTTAACGATCATGTTGACTAGAGGTGCCAGCGCTACAAATACGATTACGTTTGCACCTGCTCCTGGAATGACAGATGTTGGCATAACCTGTGCAGGTTCCGCTAGTGTATTGAGTTTTGATGGCGCAGAATATGTTACCTTCGATGGAGATTATTATCTTGAAAGTTCCACTCTTACGATGATAGGTAATGGCTCTTCTTCTGCTGCTGTTAACATTGGCGGTACATCTGCAAATAATACAATACGGAATTGCATTATCAAAGGATGTTCAACAAACATTTTTTCAGGTGTCCTTAAAATTAACACAACAACGTCAGGAAATGGGAATCAGATTATTTCCTGTGATATCGGTAATGGGAGTATAAAACCTCGATTTGGGATATATCTCTCTAGTTCTGCTAATGGTAGCCAGACGATCAGGGAATGCAATATACATGGAATTTCCAGCAATGGCATTCAAATCTATAGTTCCTCATCCAATGGTGTACAAATTCTGAATAATGTATTCTCCGATTTTGGGGCGACAGCAATTTTCTTACGGGAAAGCAACAATACCACGATTGAGGGGTGCGAAATCTCTTCAACAAATCCGACATCTTCAGATTTAAGTGGAATTTCTATTGCAAATGCGCCCGGTACTGTGATAAGAAATTGCAGGATTCATAATCTTGTTGGTTCTTCAACAGCCAGTTTGGAAGGTATCTCGATTTCTGGCAGTTATGGTGTCTCCATGACACCGAAAATCTATAACAATGAGATTTACCTTGAGACTGGAGCTTCAACAACTACCGGTGATGTTAAAGGAATAGAATATAATGGGTTTGATACTAACTCTTGTGAAATCTATTATAACTCTGTTTATCTAGGTGGTACTGGAGTGACAGCAGGGAATAGTTATGCGTTTTTAAAGCAAAATGCATGTTCGAATCTGACTATTGAGGATAATATCTTCATGAATGCCCGTAGTAATGGAACAGGTACGGGTAAACACTGTGCAATTGGTTATACGAATACTTCTACTACTGCACTTACTTTAGATAGAAACGACTATTATGCCAGTGGTACTGGAGGTGTTCTCGGTATTTGGAATACTACAGAAGCAACTTCATTAGCAAATTGGAAGTCATTATCTTCTCGCGATCTATTCTCTATTTCTGCAAATCCTGTTTTTGGATTCAGTACACTTGATTATCTGAGACCATACACGATTTCGCCTGTTTTCCATGCAGGTGTACCAATCACAGGTATTGTAGATGATATTCAAGCGGTATTGAGAAGTGAAACAGCTCCTGCTATAGGTGCATATGAAACAGGTATAGCCATGACAATTCCCAATTCTGCTGTTCTTGTTTCTCCTGGTGATACAGTAACCAATCAAAGTACTACTGTCAGCATGAATTGGGCGGATGGTGGTGGTTTGCCTTCTGCGTATGTGATGAACTTCGGAACAAATGATCCGCCAACCAACATTCTTCATAATTATTACCTTGGTAATGTCTTAACATATTCTCATGAAGAGCCATTAATATATGGAACAACATATTATTGGCAGATCATACCTGTGAATAGCGAGGGAGATGCTGAAGATTGTCCCATCTGGTCATTTACAGTGATGATCGATCCCAGGATTCATGATTTTCCTTATACCGAGAACTTCGATACCACATTTCCTCCAACCGGCTGGACTGTTGTTACATCATTTGATCCAGATTCCAATTGGAGACAAAACACCGAAGTTGAACTCAATCATAATACCAGTACAGGTTCTGCAGCAGTGGGCTATGGCTATGATTATCTTCATTACAATTACTGGCTGATCACACCACCTATACTTGTGGATGCGAATACGCTAAGATTCTGGGCAAGAGATTACTTATCGACTGAATTATGGGATTATCCGGATGAATATACCTGGATTCGAATATCGACAACCACGCCGGATACATCTTCTTTTACAACAACCATTGGAGCTTTGGATTACCTGGATACTGGTGAAACATATAAACAATATGCAGTTGATTTAGCTCCATGGGTTGGTCAGACAATTTATATAGCTTTTATTCGTCATGGAACTGGTGGAAATTACTTCTTTTTAGATGATTTGAGTATCCAGGAAGAAAGTCTAAATCAACCAGTTGTCATTCTTACTCAGACTGAATCAGGCGTTCAACTTGATTGGATGGAAGATACATATAGTCTGGGATACAAAATTTTCGAAGCATCCACTCTAGATGGTCCTTGGACATATCTAACGACTACCTCAACAAATACGTACATTGATACTAACGTTACCGAAAAGAAATTCTACAAAGTAGTGACTACCAATATCAATGTAACGAGTGAATCGAAATCTTATCCGGAAATGAGGCATAGATCTTTGCCAAAGAAATAATATCTTTTATTCTCCTTCAAACCGCTCTTTGCCAGAGCGGTTTTTTTTATTCTTCAAACCGGCATTGGCATTGTATTTTTGAATAGCAATTATTGTTTGACAGCGTTCTGGCTTGGGAATTTGTTGCATTTTAGAGATTTTACACCAGATTATCTGATATAAATCCTATTCAAAATTAAAAAAAATAAGATAAAAGAAATTGGAGGAAAAATGGATACCAAAAAACGTGTATATCTGTTTGGTAACGGAAAAGCTGAAGGCGGAGCTGAAATGAAGAATCTCCTTGGCGGAAAAGGTGCAAACCTGGCTGAGATGAATCTTATCGGCGTTCCGGTACCACCAGGTTTTACTATTTCAACCGAAGTCTGTACTGAGTTTAACTCGATTGGACCAGATAAAGTGAAAGAAATTCTTACAGATGACATACGCAAATCAATTGAAAATATCGAAAACATGACTGGGACGAAATTCGGTTCCAATCAAAACCCCTTACTCGTTTCTGTACGCTCAGGTGCTCGTGCATCGATGCCCGGTATGATGGATACTATTCTTAATCTAGGTCTAAATGACCTGGCTGTTGAAGGTCTTGTTGCAAAATCAAACAATCCACGTTTCGTTTGGGATTCATACCGCCGTTTCGTACAAATGTACGGTGACGTTGTTCTTGGTCTGAAACCTGCCTCTAAAGAAGAGATCGATCCCTTTGAAGAAATCATCGACAAGGTGAAAGAAGAAAAGGGTGTCATAAATGACCTTGATTTAACTACTGAAGATTTGAAAGAACTAGTCGTTCGTTTCAAGAAAGCTGTGAAGCAGCATACAGGCAATGATTTCCCTGACAATCCTTGGGATCAGTTATGGGGTGCCGTGTTTGCCGTATTCAGCAGTTGGATGAATGACAGAGCCATCTATTATCGTCAATTGAACAACATCCCAGCAGAATGGGGAACCGCTGTCAATGTCCAGGCTATGGTGTTTGGCAATATGGGTGAAAACAGTGCAACTGGTGTAGCCTTTACGCGCGATGCCGGAACAGGCGAAGCTTGTTTCAATGGTGAATACCTGATCAATGCGCAGGGTGAAGACGTTGTTGCCGGTATTCGTACGCCACAAGTCATCACAATCGAAGGTTCACGCAGATGGGCTGAGCTTGCCGGCGTTAATGAAGCTGACAGAAAGGCAAAGTATCCTTCATTGGAAGAAACTATGCCGGTCGTATATGCTGAATTATTCACCATTCAAAAGAAACTTGAAAATCATTATAAAGACATGCAGGACATAGAATTCACCATCCAGGACGGAAAGCTCTGGCTGCTCCAGACCCGTAATGGTAAACGCACTGGTGCTGCTATGATGAAAATCGCGATGGATTTATATCGTGAAAACGTCATTGATGAAAAGACAGCCATGATGCGTCTTGAACCTCAAAAGCTAGATGAATTGCTTCATCCTGTATTCATGCGTGATGCAATGAAGAATGCTGAAGTCATTTCCAAAGGTTTACCTGCTTCACCTGGTGCAGCAACAGGGCAGATCGTGTTCTTTGCTGATGATGCAGAAGCTTGGGTTGCAGGCAATAAGAAAGTCATTCTTGTTCGTACTGAAACCTCTCCTGAAGACTTACGCGGTATGCATGTTGCTGAAGGTATCCTCACTGCTCGTGGCGGTATGACTTCTCATGCTGCTGTTGTGGCTCGCGGAATGGGTAAATGCTGCGTTTCCGGTGCTGGTTCAATCGTTATTGATTACAAAGCCCGTACTATGACTGCTGCCGGTGTGAAATTTGTGGAAGGTGACTGGATCTCATTAAATGGTTCTACCGGTGAAGTTTATAAGGGTAAAGTGGAAACACAAGATCCTGAACTCGATGCTGATTTCCAGAAAGTCATGGATATTGCTGATAAATATACTCGCATGTATGTTCGTACAAATGCAGACACACCACATGATGCACGTGTTGCTATTGAATTCGGTGCCAAGGGTATCGGTCTTTGCCGCACAGAGCACATGTTCTTTGAAGGAACTCGTATCATGCCTATGCGTGAGATGATCCTTGCAGAAGACGAAGCTGGACGCCGTGCTGCCTTAGCAAAACTGCTTCCTATCCAACGTGGTGATTTTGAAGGTATTTTCGAAGCCATGAATAACCTGCCTGTGACTATTCGTCTCTTAGATCCTCCATTGCACGAGTTCTTACCTCATGAAGCTAAGAACCAGCAGGAAATGGCGAATGATATGGGTATCAGTTTAGAAACAGTCAAAGCGAAAGTGGAAGCTTTAGCTGAATTCAATCCCATGCTCGGTCTTCGTGGCTGCCGTTTGGGCATCACTTTCCCTGAAATCACAGAGATGCAGGCAAGAGCCATCATTGAAGCTGCTTTGAACATGAAAGCCAAGGGCATCATCGTCCTTCCTGAAATCATGATCCCGCTCGTTGGCACAGTCAACGAATTCAATATGCAGGAAGATGTCGTCAGAAAGGTGGCAGAACAGGTATTTGCAGAACGGAACGACCGCATTGAATACCTCGTCGGTACAATGATCGAAATTCCCCGTGCAACACTTGTTGCTGACAAAATTGCTGAAAGAGCTGAATTCTTCTCTTTTGGAACCAACGACTTAACCCAGATGACTTTCGGATACTCTCGTGATGATGCCGGTAGATTCTTACCTGTTTATCTCAACCAGGGCGTACTGAAACAGGATCCTTTCCAGGTTCTTGACCGTGAAGGTGTTGGACAGTTGGTAAAGTTAGGAACTGAACGAGGAAGAATGACCAAGAAAGACCTGAAAGTCGGTATCTGCGGTGAGCATGGTGGCGAACCAAGTTCTGTGGAATTCTGCCATATGGTTGGAATGAACTATGTGAGCTGTTCTCCTTACCGTGTACCAATCGCAAGATTAGCAGCAGCACAAGCCGCTGTCACATATCCGCAAAAATAAGCTAACAGCTTACAGCTAACAGGTTCAGAGAAAGAGACCGTTTGATGTGAGTCGAGAAGCAAAATATACAAAGGGCGTCGCAAGACGCCCTTTTCAATTGTAGCTCCGGGTTCAGGCGGTTCTGTCCCCCTCCCATTTGTAAAGGGAGGGGTTAGGGGAGAGCTAGTTCTGCTCTGAAAATTTGGAGTTCATATCGCCTATCTCTGGAGTCCAAAACACATATAAGATTTTAGTGTATATGAGACTACAAGGCGTTGCGGACTTCAGAGCTGGCTGTGTTTGATTGAATTTTGAAGTCCACACATCCTATAGATTGAAATAAATAAATGTCTCGAAGGATGTTTGAACTCCAAAATCTCAGCTTTCGTATAAACTACTGAAACTGCTTCAATGTTGCCAGAGAAACATGAAGCAGAAATGAACCTGCCATTAACGAGAACGCTCTCGATTAAGTCTCGGTCATCATATAGGAACGAAGTACGGGCAGTAGAGACTACCTATAAGGGCGTCTCACTTATCACCTTCAGCGGGTATTCCGTAGCAACACCGTAGCAACAACTTCAGTCGTTGGATCAACTGCTTCAGCAGTTATAATGTTTTAACATTTTCTGACATCCGGAGATTCCCCCATTGAAATGGGCTGATTTGATGTATTTCGACTTCGCTCAATAACCATTAATCAACCAACGAATAAATTCGTTGCAACGTTCAGCGTCGTATTCGTTCATTGAGCGAAGTCGAAATGCCGGTGAGGGCTTTGGTCATGGAGACGCCTACTTGTGGATAGGAGGCATTCTCATGAACGGAGTCCCGATCTCAACCTGACACCAACACTGAACGATAACAATAAGATGTTTGGTTTCTGCCTGACCATGAGCGATTACAATGGAGATGGCTGCTGCGATGTTGCCATTTCTGCGCCTTTTGATTACTCAGGTTCTCCTTATCCGGGTAGAGTATTTGTTTATGCTGGAAATACACAACTGGATGACCCAACCCCCAATGCTGATGAAACAAATACTCCAGCAATCTCCAAACTGCAGTTGTATCCGAATCCGCTGCAGTCTTGGAATTCTGAACTTAATGTCAGATTCACTGTTGACCCCCCTACCCCCCTTCCCAAGGGGGGAGCTTCAACTTTCGAAATTTATAATATCCGGAGACAAAAAGTCAAGTCGTTTACTATGAATGCAGAACAGACTAAATTCCGGTTCTGCGATTTACAATTTAAATGATCTTTCATCATGGGTTTATGTGTATGTGATACCGAACTGCATAGCCGTTTGAAAACAGCGTTCCGAAAAGCAAGGTGAACCATGTTGCCACGATTCCTGAAGTAATCACCACTGGTGCAACGGCACAGCAACGCCTCATCTTTCTTCTCTCAAAATTCCCTGATTTCTCCTTTTGAATAGAGATAGCTTGCACCTTTATAATCTACAGTGACAAAAGGTGTATTGATCTTATCAATTTTCGCCTGCTGAGCGAATTCACGATACTTGTATTCCGCATCGCTCATATGCATAGGAAATACATACTTAGGATATAGCTTTTCAATTGCGTAATAGGCACCTTGCTTCAAAGCAGTTAAATCAGAAAAGCCACAGCCTGCAACAGGGAAAAAAGCAAAATCAAATTTCTCATTTCGCAGAGCAATTTTATCAATAATGCGGGTATATTCATTGGGTACAGTCTGTGATTTATTTACGGTATCCCCAGGATGGAAGAGATTGATTCCATCAAAAGATACGGTGAATCCGATACCGGCATCATTAGACCGAAATGACCTGATCACAACACCATCAATTGTCAATATAGAATCAGGGGCTAAATAAGTATATTCAGGTACGGGCTGCAGGATATCGTGATATTGATTATCTTCTTCCGGTTTGAAACCCATGACATACTTGATATTAGGATTTGATTTTCTCCATTCAAAGATTCCCGGGATAAAGTGATCCGAATGACCATGACTTGCGATTACAACCACATTCTGATCTTTCAACTCCGCTGGGTTGATAGAGCCATTCAATATACTTAATTGATCAGCTTGAGCTCCCGATTCATAATAATCAACAATTACCAGATGATTCCTGGTTTTAAACGCCCAACCGCTGTGTCCCAGGTACCATATCTTTACTGTTTTAGCTTCCATTTGGGCATTCAGAACATCCGCTGCGCTCTTAGCCTGATGTTTCTTAGATATCTTCTCTACAATCAACTGATTACCATTATGAATGGCATAATCCAGTGGTGTTTTTCCATAGATGTCTTTGATATCTTTCTTTGCCCCGGATTCGATCAGTAATTCTGCAGGTTTCACAAAACCTTTCTGACAGGCAATGTGAAGGGGTGTCATTCCTTGATTATCTATAGTGTTCGGATTTGCACCAGCTTTCAGCAATTTCTTCATATATATTTGTTTACTGGAATATACTGCTTTGTGAAGAATCGTTTGTCCTTGAATGTTCTGATGATTTACATCTATACTTTTTTGCATTAAAACATCAAAACTGCTCAGGCTATCTTGCCACACTGTATTGAAGATAGGTGTTTCACCCAGATTATTCTCCATATTCGGATTTCCACCCTTTTCCAGGATATAAGATAAAATGTCTGCATTGAAGGCTGCCGCCATGTGAACGGCAGAAGTTGAATTTGTCGAGCAACCCCATTCCACAGGGCAACTTCGCATTTTCAGGGAAGCACCTTTATCAATGAGGAATTTGGCGAGTTCAATATGATCTGCCGATATAGCTAAAGATAGAGGCGTTTCTTTTGTGTTATTCAAAGCATTGATATCAGCACCTCTTTGGAGGAATAATTCCGTCAATGGAAGATAGCCTCGCAAGGCAGCATAATGTATAGGCTGGGTCCGGTTTTCTGCTAACTGTGTTTTCACATCAGCACCATTGTCCAATAGCAGTTTAGCAATTTCCACATTACCTTTTAATGCCACCAGGAGAATCGGCTCGTATCCCCATTGATTATGGACGCCATATGTCTTCGCTCCATGCTCGATGAGAAAGCGAACCATTTCGACCTTCTCTGCCCAAAGGGCTGAAATCAGGGCTGTTGTATTCCATGTATTATTGGTCATATTGACATCATATCCACGTTCAAGCAAACGTTGAACAATCTGTGTATTACCACCGGACGCAGCGATAAAGAGAGTCCCGCATGACGGGTCTTGGGGATCTTCAAGTGTTGCTCCCTTTGCCAAAAGATATTCAAATACATCGCCATGCCCTCTACTGGCTGCCCGAATGATAGGCGTCCATTCTAATCTATCCTCTGTATTTACATCCATATCTTTTGACTCGCGGAGGTATTTCACCACATCAAGATGTCCGCCATCCGCAGCCCAGGCGAGTGCAGTACTGCTATATTTATTGCACAATTGATTTGGATCAACACTATAACTGAGAAGTATTTTTACAACTTCCAACTTGCCTTTCCAAGCTGCAATATGATAAGGATAGAAACCATCATTGTTCGGAATTTCAGTGTTAGCTTTCTTTTGAAGAAGTACTTTTAGAATAGCTATATTACCATCCTTTGCAGCTAAGAACAGTGGTGTTTCTCCCAAGTTGTTCTGTTGGTCAAGCAAAGCCGGATCAGCCTTTAGCAATGAATCAACCTGCGCAGTTTTTCCCAGAATAACGGCTTCATGGATTGTAATTGCCTGGAAATTTGTAAAACAAAGTAAAGCTAAAGTGAAAAGTATGATTATCTTCATGAATCCTCCCAATGGACTATCGACAATGCATATGCTTATATCTAATGCACAGTGATGAATCTTGTCAAGTTATTCATCATACTTTGCAATGGGTTCTACGAAATTACTACATTACTACATTGAGATTATAGTATTACATTTAAAAATTGTGTCTCCTTATTGTCTAGGGAACCACAATAGAACCCCTTAATTTATACCTGTTTCAATCCTGTTTGATACCAGTTTCATTCCTGTTTCATTCCTGTTTCATTCCTGTTTCAGCAAACTGGTTTGAAAGTAGTATAGGACTGGTATGAGATTGGATTTGGATTGGTAGTATCTTTGGGGAACGATATGTGATTTGTACAAATCGAGAGGCAGGACTTTCATCCTGCCTTTCATTATTCCGTTTTACCAGTGAATTGATTTTTTTAAAACATGATTTACTTATTTTATGATCACCATTTTTTTAGTGCTGTTGATACTTGGTGAACTGAGCTTGTAGAAGTATATTCCACTGCCACAAACATCACCATTTTCATCACGACCATTCCACGTAATCTTATATGAACCGGCTTGAAGGACATACTTCATTACTTTCTGACCAAGAACATTATAGATTGTCAGAGTTGCTGTTTCGCTAGCCTTAACATCCATTTCAATGTTGGTGGATGTGCCCGTCCTGAAAGGATTCGGATATACGTTTCTTAATATTGTTGTCGTGGGAATTACTGGTGCCTGGTTGCTGGTATTGACGTTGATATAATTGCTATAGCTGCTTGTACCCTCGAAATTAACCATCTCCAGCCAATAATAATATGTGGTTCCATGATCTATTTCATTATCAAAAAAATTGTAACTGTGTGTTGAACTCGTATTTGTTCCACTGATAAATCCAATGTTCAATTTACTTGCTGTGGCAATAATACCGGTATCAGAACGTAATACATTGAAACCAAGGTTACTGGTTTCTGATTGTGTAATCCACTGCAGACTGACAAACATATCTGATGTAACTGTGGCAGTGAATGATGACAATTCAACTGGAAGTTCTTGATTCACACCACCTGAAAGTTTGGCGACGAATATCTCCGCAGACCCACTGCTCGTGATCTGGTGGGTATCAAAGTAGGCTGGCAGATTATGGGAACCACCGCTATAGTAAGTTCCTGTTAAATAGATGTCTCCAGCACCGTCAAAGCTTATGTGTCCGGGTACGTCATTATCTGCACTACCCGCCTGCTTTACCCACAGGAAGTTGCCATTGCTATCGAGTTTAGTGAGCGCAGTATCAAATTCACCTGTGGATGTGAGTTGATGCGAGCCAAACATCACCGTACCCGAGAAAAGACCTGACATGAGGGCATTGTTATTTGAATCGATGTTTAAACCATAACTTTCATCATCTCCGGTAGAGCCTGCTCTTTTTGCCCAAAGGAAGTTGCCATCAGGGTCTAGTTTGGCTAGAAACATGTCACTTTCACCATTGCTGGTGTATGCAAAACTGCCAAGCTGTACATCAGTGTCGAAACATCCCGAAACAAAGCAGTTGCCATGACTGTCGAAACAAACACGCATCCCCGTAGCAAGAAATGAAGAACCGATTTTTTAGCCCAGAGTCAATTACCGTTACTATCCGTCTTAGCAATAAATCCATTATCGTACCCATTATTTGTCAGCAAAGTGCTACCGATATGACAGGTAGAACCACTATATTTACCAGTGGTTAGACTATTTCCTTCGGCATCGACGGCAACTTCATAAGCAAATTCAACTTCAGTAGGATCCCCCCCCTGTGAAGCCCAAAGGAAATTTTAGGTAATGGGTACAAACTCATGTATCAAATGAATTGACAAATATATGAGCTTATTCTTTTACTTTTATTGGAATGTATATATCCATTTCACTGCCAGGCTGACCGAATTGGAATCGATCATCATACCATTCAATTTGGTCAGCTTCGGCAAGTTCATAACCTTCAAGTCCGCCACTGAATATCTTCTCATATGTCTCATGCAGATTATCAAGTGGTCCTTTATGCGTAAACACCGCATATGTAGCAGCAGGAATCTCATGAACTTTCATACCTTTGGGGACATCTTCAACCTTTGTCACAGGAAGAGTTGCAATGTACTCAAATTTGTCATCTTCCGTGAAGTTCTCCATCTCCACATACGGACAGATACCTAAGCATAGTCCTTCTCTTTGAGGATTCTTGATTTCATTGCAAACTTCATTAAATTGACCCCACAATTGTGGGATAGTGTTTTCTTTCATAGTAGTATCACAGGATAATCCGATGACTGTCAAGGCATCGAGTTTTGCAATCTTAATCTCCATAGTCACTCCTTTTTTGCTTGTATGATTCATGAGTTTGTATGCCCTTGTATAGATAAAACTATTTTTATGCTTCCGAACACTTCCAGGTGTAGCATCGAACTTTTTTTTAAATGCACGTGTAAAAGCTTCCTGCGATTCGAACTGGTACCTTTCGGCAATCTCTTTGATTGGATCAAATGTGAATACTAAATCACTTCCAGCTTCTGATAAACGCCTGGTTCGAATATATTCCTTCATTGTCCAGCCGGTGATGTTAGTAAATATGCGATGAAAATGGAAAAGAGAGAAACTTGCATGATCAGCGATCTCTTCGAGTTGCAGCGGTTTCCTCAAATGAGATTCAATATAGTCCAAAGCAAGCTGTATAAATCTTGTATAATTCATTTCACCTCTTTTGATATTCCTTGCTGATACAAGAATGGTTTAGAGTTGTCAATTATAAGTTCAAGAATTTGTATTTTAATATTTAGATTTCTTCTGGAAATGATATTCAGGGCAATTATGTGCTTCGAGTATCCAAATTATCTGCATTTAGTAAGTATATTATAGTTGTATCTTATTATAAAGTGTGAATTAATGCTTGACTAATTACACGCTTGTGTAAATACATATCCAATGATCGTTATTTGTTTGTTTCTTGGATGAAGTAACTGAAAACAAAGTGGAAGGAGAAACGGATATGAAATACAGATTGAATTTTCTTGTTTTGCTGATCATCTGCATGACATCGATGGGATATGCTGAGAATGATCAACATCAATGGAATATCACACATTATAAGCTGTTTCTAAACATTCAACAAACCTCCCAACACTTGGATATAAGAGCTTATCTAGCTCTTGAATTCAAAGGCAAAATAGATACCCTTAAAATCCAACTTGCAGAAGGATTTCGGGGTACTGCTGCCACGGACTTGCAGGTATTTGATGATGAAAATAATCCTTTGGCATTTACTTATGCTGATTCCATCATTTCTTTGCATCCTGTGAAACCATGGAAACAAATAGAGATTGATTATACACTGGAAAAAGATCCCAATAATCCTACAGGCAGATATATGGAATTCGGTAGAGAATTCAGCGATTCACTGTTTCATATTAATCCCAGCCTCACAAGTACTGATAATTGGTATCCAAGACCCTATGGCAGATTAGCTGATCGTTTACCCGGGTACGATTTGTACTTCGATTATCCTGCCAATTTTGAGTTAGTTGCTTCAGGACATATGGTCAATTCGAGTATCAATCAAGGACGTACATGCAGTCATTGGGTAAATTATCCTGAAATTACGGATAGGAGTCTCTTTTTCTTTGCCCAGACCAACTGTAAAAGGGTGGTAAAGGAATACGATGATTTTACTGTATATCTGTACGTTCCAACGGAAAGCCTCAATAAATCAATCGATTATGTCGCTGATTATACAAATAAATGCTATCATTATTATGAAAACAAATATGGAAAAGCTACAGGAAAAGAATTCAAAGTTTATGCCTTCCCATATGATTATGCTTCAGGACTGAACTTCTGCTGTGTGCCTATCTCATTTTTTACGAAAGAGATAAAGGTGAGCGAAATCGGATATCCCATTCGCACGATGGGACATGAAATATCTCACACTTGGTGGGGAAACGTCATATCCATGATACCTCATGATGATTATTGGCTGGCAGAAGGTTTTGCTAAATTCTCTGAAGTGGATGCTATTGATGATGTAATAGGATTACCATCAGAGAAATTCATATTTAGCAGGACACGTACAGTATCTCTTCCCTATATCGATTTTACTCATTCTATCCAACGAAGTGCTGAAGACCAGGATCCCTTGCTTCCCGTATCTGCTTATTACCAGGGAGCGTTGGTACTGAATTATATCAGATGGATCATCGGGGAAGATCAATTCAATAGCTTTCTTCATAACTATATTGAAACCTATCGCAATCAATGTATTTCTACCAAAGAAATGCTCTCCATCCTGGAGAAGCAAACAGATAAACAAACGGCATCTTTAGCCAGTGATTACGTCATGAATCCAGGATTTGCAGGCTATTTAGTGAAAGAACCTACTTTCAACAAAAAGAAGAATCTGATAACTTGGGAAATCAGTAATCCCGGAGATAAACCGATTATATCAGATCTTTTTATCAAAACCGATTCTGATTCATTAAGGAAAAGACTCGATTTACCTAAAGGTGCAAAAACAAGTATATCCTTACATGGAGATATGAAGAAGTCCAAACCGATCTTTAAAATAGATGAGATGGATACTTTTCCGATGAAAGAATACAACCTTAAAAGTGTAGGCAGTTTAGTGGCAGCTTGGCCTGATGGCAGTCAACGTTTCAATGCGATCACACCCGGTTCACCACCCCAAAAAGCAGGTATGAATAGTAACACTGCTGTCCTAAAAATTAATGGGGAAGATGTAACAACTAAAACAATAGAAGAATTAACACAGTTGTTTCTTCAACCAACGGGTACAAGAATGCATATATTAATTAAAGAATTGGATACAGGCAAGGAGAAAGAGGTTGTCATCAAGTATTAAAATTAAAGGTAAACCAACTACAAAAATAAGGAGAAAATAATGAAAGCCTACGTGGTTATTTTAATCGCTCTGATCTCATTTGTTGTTTTGGCAGCAGAAGTTACTATGCCCGTTTTAACGAAAGCAGAAAAAGCCCAAGTAATCGATTCATTATCAACTTCCATGAAAAATCTCTATGTATTCCCCGATATTGGAGAAAAAGTAGCAAAACTCCTGGAGGAAAACTCCAAAAACGGTGCCTATAACAGCATTACCGACCCTTTCCTGCTATCACAACAACTAACGACAGACTTGCGCTCAGTGAATGGTGATAAGCATTTAGCATTACAGTATGCCCCCGAGCAAATTGCTCAAAACAAAGGAGTCGCTGCGAACGACGAAACAGCCAAAAAGCAACAAGCTCTCGATTTAGCCAGGGATAATTATGGTTTCAAAGAAATTAAAATTCTTCCCGGAAATATCGGATATATCAAGTTCAATGAATTTGCAGGTAACCAGGAAGCTTTTAAAACTGCAATAGGTGCCATGGCATTTCTTGCTAATAGCGATGCCATCATTTTCGATTTGACAGAAAACGGGGGTGGTGATCCAGCCATGATTCAACTTATTACATCCTACCTTTATCCCGAAGGTGAGACACAACACCTGAATTCCTTTTTCCTGCGTGAAACCGGAGTTACTACTCAAGCTTGGACGTTGCCATTTGTACCGGGGAAGTGCAATCCGAATGCTGAAGTCTATGTGTTGACCAGTTCATTCACTTTTTCCGGAGCAGAAGAATTTGCTTATAATCTGAAGAACCTCAAGCGGGCAACGATCATTGGAGAAATAACTGGAGGAGGTGCTCATCCTGTGAATTTTTATCCGATCAACGATATTTTTATAGCCAAAATCCCTTTTGGAAGAGCAGTGAATCCCATCACCAAAACGAATTGGGAAGGTACCGGGGTTGAACCCAATGTAACGGTTCCTTCTAGCAAAGCCTTTGATACTGCATATAAGCTAGCTCTTGGAAAGCTGGTTACTAAAACGAAAGATGAAACATATAAAAGTAAAATCAGTTGGTTTTTAAAGATGAAGGAAATAGAAGACAACCCATCTAAGCCATCTACTTCTCAACAAAAAATGTTCACTGGAATCTATGGGCCAAGAGCCATTACCTTGGAAAAAGGCGAATTGTTTTACCAAAGACAACCCGCACCCAAGCTGAAGATGATTCCTATAAGCGAGACAATATTCAAATTCAACGAAGTACCATATTTTATGTTAGAAGTAGTTGTGAAGGATGGAAAGGCAGTCAAACTCATCGGTCATTACAACGATAACGATGGCAGGACAGACGAAAGTGAGATAACGAAGTAGTTTACAGAAACAGCCGGAATACTAAACTCCGATTTGTCAGTCCTTAGCTGGGCTAAGTTCTAAATATAACTTTTCTGTTTTTTGAACCATATCTGAAAAAGAAAAGCTCTTTTTATGCGTTTGAAAGGCATTTTCAGCTAAATTGTGACGGATTGTTTCATTGTTTAAGAGATAGATGATAGCTTGTGCAAGCTGCGTTTTGTCAGCAATAGGGACAAGAAGACCTGTCCTGTTGTGTTCCACCAATTCGGGTATGGCATCTACATTCGAAGCAATCACGGGTACTTTCTGACTCATGGCATCCAGGATTGCCAAACCAAAGGATTCGGTAAGGGAAGGGAATACACAGATTTTCATAAGTTGAATATAAGGATATATATCCGACTGTAGTCCTAAGAAACGTACATTGTTTACTAAACCAAGAGATGAAACCAGATTTTTGATAGACTGCATTAATTCACCTTCACCTAATAATAAAAGAATACAATTAGGGAATAGCTTCACGACTTCACTCATTGCGTGGATTAAATAAACATGACCTTTTTGCGTTTTAAAGGATCCAATCATTCCAATGACTGCAGCATTCTGAGGAATATTGAGTTGCTTCAATGTCTCTGAAGGAAGATTCCGTGTAGTATCGGGGGCTTGGATTGATAATGGGATGGTACGAATCTTATCAGTATTGCAGTAATGATATTTCATTAAAAACCTGGCTGTATATTCTGAATTTGCAATATACATTGTATTTCTCAGTGCGGTTATTCGATCAACAGCATGGAAGAAATTACGGATATATTCAGTAGAATGCTGCGTACTAACAATGATTTGCTTTGAAAATAGACATGCAATTCTGCTATAGATATTGGCTATGGGAAGTTGCGTATGGATGATATCCGGTTTGATACAGTGAATTGCTTTCATTAAGGAAAACAAAATCCTGAAATCATACCTGGAAGAATAATCAAAACTGGTAATATGAACGTTTTTTAGCTGAGAGAATCTATCATTGAGTTGGTCTCCTTCCAGAAAATTGACAATGTATACTTCGAATTTGTCCCGATTCAGTAACTCACACAGATGATACAAATAAATTTCAGCTCCCCCTGTGGCAAAAGCCTGTACGACCTGGAGGATTTTAATCTTTCGTAATGGGGTCATTTCAAGATTTTCCCAGCAACGTCTTAGCAATTTGTTCTGCCCTGATTTCCCAAGTATTGGCTGCTTTACATAATCTAATATTCTGACGTATGATTTCATAGTCTTCGTAATTCGGTAAGGATTGAATTAACCTCAATAAATCTGTGGAATCATTATTACATATGTAACCAACATGGTTTTCTTCTATGTAATTACTAACGGCATTGTTACGATTAGAAATGATAGGTGTTTCATAAGAGATATACTCGTATAATTTATAGGGTACGCCAATTGAATTATATGTATTTTCATGAGCAAAATACAGCGAGTAACCAGCTAAGTCATATATTTTATTAAGCTCATTACTACGATAATGGACAATCTCGATATTAGGTGTTATTTTATGATGGTAGTTAGATTTACAATGCGACCATAATTTCTCGGGAAAACTGATAATTAGTTTTAGTTCCGGCATTTGAGAGAAGACATCAAAGAGAGCATCAATATTTCTAAGAGCAGAACTGATACCACTCACATGGGCAAATACTCTTCGATCTCTTTCTTTAGGACAATCGAATAAATCTGTACCTGGAGGAAGATCGACACATGGGATTGAAGAATGCAATCCTTTAACATATGGTGTCATCCTTGTACTGGGGAGGAATAAGGCATCTAGAAATTGGTTATACTTGTAGATATCATATTTATGAAAAGCAGTAGTAATCTGCTCTTTAAGAAAATTGAATTGACGATATTTACCAGGAAATGCCCAGAAAATATCTCGTAGAAACACACCAATAGGGATATTATTCTTCTTACAAAAGGAAAAAAAAGAGAAATCCAGGAAAGGATGTAACGGATAATGATGGGTTTCTGTTAAGATCGTCGGTAAAGTAGAGGATTCAGAATATAGGAAATCATACTTCTTCCCATTCTTAATATTACTCTTAATTTGTCTGATAGCGATTGCTCGTTGTTTCGCATGTCCCATCACAACATCCACTTGGTATCCGATGTTCTGAAGAGCTTCAATCAGTCTTCTCGGTCTGATTTCTGATGGAACTAAGCATTCATTATTGACTGCCCACGGTGCATGAAAAATGCATGATTTTGACATTGAAACAAGGCTCCTTATTGATTACTAAAAAAGGATGAATATTTGAAGTAAAAAAATTGTCGAGTCAAATATGTAAAGATTTCCACATTGATGATTATGGGAAATCGGTCAAAGTGCGAATAGCAAGAGAATATTGAAACTGGTGGAATCTGTGCTTCTAAGATTTGCATATGGCTTAGATTTCTTTCGCTACTTTAGGAAGATGGCGCCAGATGATGTAATTATACAGAATGACTTGAATAATATCGATAATAACATAAAGATATAAGCCCAGGAACAAATTATTTTGAGTATGTCCAATATACAATGCCAGAGGGCGATATATAACCTGTGAGATACCAAAAAAGAAAGTCAATTTCTGCATATTGAGAGCTAAGGTCGCACTACTTGTGGGTGAACTGATGAATATCCCAAATACCGATGGTGCCATGATTGCCGCAATTCTCCCGGCAGTTGCCCATTGATGTCCGAAAATAAAGGAAAAGATTACTTCTCCAAAAAGGAAAATTATCGTAATTGGTAGAAATCCAATCACTGCTAAACGTTTCCAGGTCTTTACAAGAAGTGGGCGTCCATCTCTTCCTTCGCGTATTAGTTCCGAGAAATTCTGATAAAAAACCTGTCCTACAGAACTGCCGATAATTGCCATTGGAAACATCATCATTTGCATGGCATATGAATAGGAGCCAACTGAATCTTCAGAAAAGAACCTTGATATCAGGATTATGGGAAGTTGCATAGAAAGCACATTGAGAAGTGAATTTGGCATTGTGAAAAAGGGGAAATGGCGATATTTGAAGGCACAGCTTTTTATCCTCAGCCAATTCGTCTTGATCTGGGATTTTGTCATCATTCTCAGGCAAGCGCTTCTTAAATACAGTATTGGGAAAACCAGGCTCAGGAATCCACCAGTAACTAAACCTCCGGGACCTGAAAATATAAGACGGTATCCGATATTGATGAATGATTTTGAAATAGAGGCAGAGATTCTGGAAATGGCAATTTTTTTATAAAACTGCCCTCTTGTTGCCCACGAGTTTGCGATATCATTTGCAGAATAGATAAATAAAGCGATGGGTAAAAACCATAGCCATTCTGCCAAATCAGGATTTTTCAACATGCCCGAGATTGGATATCGGAAAAAGGCAATAACTATGAAAGATAAAATACAGATTACAGTGAGAAGCCCCATTGATAATAAAACGAGGGCATAGCTGTCTTTTTCTTTTTTTGGAAGCATAACAGAGTACTCATAACGACCTGTGGCAATTGCTTGTAATACTGTCTGAACTGAAGTGAAAAGGGCAAAAACTGCATAATCACGGGGGCTATATAACCTGCTGATAACGGGAATGAGTAAAATAGTCAGTGCTTGGGCGATTGTTGTACCCGAAGCTAATATCAGGACTTTTCTGCTATTTGAAGTTTTATTATGTCTGATATGGTGTAAAAAACCTTGCAAACTACTCATTCAATGCTCATATCCATGTGTATTTGATTTTCTCCCTTCTATTTTGATTGTCACTTTTTTATTGAACATTTAATTGATAGATAATTAGTTCGTCAATAAATATCGGGGCTAGTCACTAGCTTCTACCTCTTGTCTCTAGTTCCTAATCTCTTATTCCGACTCCCTTCTGCAAAATTTCCTTTGACATAAAAACAAAGAATTGTATTCTCAGTCTAATAATCGGAGTAAGAGACAAGTTCATTTAACTTATTAAAATGACCAATGAGAAAGTTTATATCCAGAAAACTATAAGTCGAAAGATTTGTATGGGAGTATGTCATGAAGCTTGCAGAAGAAAGATTCAAATTGATTGATGCCGGAACCGTGCTTGATGTGGCTACAGGGAGAGGTGAGTTTGCTGCTGTGATAAAAAATGATTTTAAGAGTTACGAACATCTTGTTGGTATTGACGTATCTGATCAGGCTGTGAAGCATGCTCAAACGTTGTTTCCCGAGAATAATATTGAAATCTTACGCATGAATGTTGAGCATATAGAATTTGCTAATGAGCATTTTGATACAGTTTGTATTTCAAATTCAATCCATCATCTGGAGCATAAAAAGAAAGCGTTTGATGAAATGATGCGCGTGCTGAAGAGTGGTGGCTTGTTTATTTCTACGGAAATGTACAGCGATGGGAAACAGTCAGAAGCACAGAAATCGCATATTCTTATGCATCACTGGTTTGCCGACGTTGATGAGTTATCGCTTACTTACCATGATCATACTTATCTGAAACAGGAAATCATTGAGATGTTAAGTAAACTGCCTCTATTACGCATAGAAACAATAGATTATTATTATCCGACTGATAATCCAAAAGATCCGGTTCTCATAAATAATCTTGTGAAGAATTGTGAGGCAGTGATAAAAAAATTGGGCAAGCAGTCTAATACCGAAAGTCTCATAGCAGAGGGAGAAGTTCTCATAGAACGTCTAAAAACCATTGGTTTTGCGAGTGCATCCAGGATATTATTCATTGGAAAGAGAAAGAAACACAACAACAAGACCAAAGCTTGAACTTAACATATAACAAGTTTTCGCTAACGGTGATGAAAATGTCAATTTTTAAGTCCGAATTTCCTATTACTTGAGAAGTCGTAGCAGATTCGATGGGAATTTGAACTCCAAACTCTTAAGTATTCAAAGATAATATTCAGGGTAATTGAACTCCAGAACCTCAGTTTTCATATAAAGTGCGAAGAACGAAGTTGCAGAGCAGAAGTAGGAGAAATCTAGTACCTGACACATTATTCTGAGGAATGGCTCACAAATTGCACTTAAATATGAATTGCAAACTAGATAACGGAATGCCAAATATAATGACCATATCTGGTCCATATTGAGTACCAGTAATAAAGGAGAATTCATGGCAACATTAGAAGATATTTTTACGCTAAATGCCACACAACTGAACAAATTAGCCCGTCAGTATGATATCACCGGCTATACCACAATGCCAAGAAATGTATTGATTAATAAAATTCTAGAGACATCTGCTGCCCAGGAAGGTCTTTCCTTCGTTACGGGCTGCCTGGAAGTCATGGATGATGGATACGGTTTTCTACGCTTTTCAGAAAATAATTATAACCCGGGGAGAGATGATGTATATGTTTCTCTCACTCAAATTCGCAGATTTAATCTCAAAAAGGGTCACATGGTTTCAGGTCCTGTACGCTCTCCCAAAGAAGGTGAAAAATATTATGCCCTGCTGCGTGTGGATGCTGTCAATGCCAACACACCCCAGAATGCAGTAGATTCAAAACAATTTGATGATCTGACTCCGTTTTATGCAACACAGCGTCTGAACCTCGAATTTGATCCTAAGAATTTCTCAACTCGTATCATGACTTTATTTACACCCATCGGAAAAGGTCAGCGAGGTTTGATTGTCGCAGCTCCCCGTACCGGTAAAACAATTCTATTACAAGATATTGCCAATGCCATCCTAACTAATCATCCGGAAGTATATCTGATTGTCTTATTAGTGGATGAACGCCCGGAAGAAGTCACGGAAATGAAACGTATTCTGAAGCCGGGAAATCGGGAAGTAATTAGTTCGACTTTTGATGAGACCCCCAAGAATCATATCAATGTAAGTGAAATGGCACTGGAAAAAGCGAAACGGATGGTGGAATTAGGGCAGGATGTTGTCATTGTTTTAGATAGTATAACTCGTCTTGCACGTGCCTATAACAACCAGGCACCTTCAAGTGGTAAGGTTCTTTCAGGTGGTATTGATTCTGCCGGTTTAACAAAACCTAAGAAATTCTATGGTTCCGCCCGTAATACAGAAGAAGCTGGAAGCCTGACGATTATCGCGACTGCCCTTGTGGATACTGGCAGCAGAATGGATCAAGTCATCTTTGAAGAGTTTAAAGGTACCGGTAATATGGAATTAGTATTAGATCGTTCCATCAGTGATATGCGTGTTTTCCCTGCGATTGATCTTGTCAAATCCGGCACACGGCGTGAAGAATTATTACTTACAACAACGGAGCTGAACCGCATCATAGTTTTACGTAAATTCTTGAAGACGATGAGCCCATTGCAAGGAATTGAAACGTTGCGAAAGAAAATGGAAGCAACAGCAACAAACGAAGAATTTCTGCGTTCCTTGAGTAATTAATGGAATTATTGGCTCCTGCCGGTAATCTTGAAAAACTAAAATATGCCATCGCTTATGGTGCCGATGCTATATATGCCGGGGGCAAGGAATATAGTTTAAGGGCAAAGGCTGATAATTTCTATCCAGCAGAACTTGAAACAGCGAAGCAGTTATGTCTTACCATGGGAAAAAAACTCTATATCACAGCTAACATTTTTGCCCATGCCAAAGATATAGAAGAGTTTCCTGAATATCTACGCTTTCTGGATAAGCTCAAAGTGGATGGTATTATTGCCTCAGATCCGGGTATAATCTCTTTGATTCAAAAGCATACTACTCTTCCAATACATCTCAGTACACAGGCGAATGTAACTTCATCCGCAAGTGCAAAATTCTGGAAAAGTGTTGGTATCAAGAGAATTATCCTGGCAAGAGAACTCAGTCGAGATGAGATTTGTATTATTCGTGAAGAGAATCCGGATATTGAATTGGAGATCTTTGTACATGGAGCTATGTGTATTTCATATTCAGGCAGATGTCTTCTAAGTGCATTTCTAAATCAACGACCAGCTAATAGAGGTCTTTGTACCCATCCATGCCGTTGGACGTATAGTTTAATGGAAGAAACAAGACCGGGTCAGTTCTTTCCAATTGAGGAAGATGAACATGGTACTTATATCTTAAATTCTAAAGATCTTTGTCTGCTTGATCAGCTTGCAGATATCAAAGAGATAGGAATTGATAGTGTCAAGATCGAAGGTAGGATGAAAAGCCTATATTATGTGGCAAATGTGACTCGCGTATATCGAAAAGCAATAGATCTTATCGACAAAGGTTTACCAATACCGGAGTCAGTACGTATGGAACTTGAGAAACAAAGTCACAGGCCTTACACGGAAGGTTTTTATCCAGGGACAGGTACACAGGATACACAGACATATGGTAAGGATTCATATGAACGTGATTACCAATATATCGGCAAGATTATAGATAGAACCGATACAGATATTACGATTGATTGTGGAAGCAAGTTCATTGTCGGGGATGAATTAGAACTGATATTTCCCAAATTAGAAGACGATTGTACCGTTAGTATTGAGAAATTTACAGATGAAAACGAAGAAATTGTAAAGATTTCAAAACCAAATCAGCAATTTCATATTCCCATAGATCACCTAGTACCTGAAATGGGAATCGTAAGGTTGGCAAAGACGAACACAGAATTTGATAGGAAAACAGAATGCGAATAAAATATAAATTATTGTTATTTATTATGGTGTCGAATGTTGTCTTGGTAAATGCACTGGCAACATGGAAACCAGAATATACTAATATTGTGAACCAATTTCTACATGTTGATGATATGAATATCCAAGCTCAATTAAATGGACTTAAACCAACAACACTTGAAGAAAAGGCATTTGTCGCGTATTATCGGGCAAAACTAGTTTCAGATCCTTTAACAATTACCATTGAGTTGGGGAAAGTAGCAGATACCTATCCAAAAACGGAATATGGTCAAAGAGCTTACTTAGATTTAGGAATCAGATCATTTCTGCAAAGAGATTTTGATAAATCATCCGCATATCTCTTAAAAATTACGTCACCCAATCTAATTGAAAAGGATTATTGGCTTGCTCAGATTTATGAAAAACTAAATGAAAACGAGAAAGCAATCCTGTCCGGTCAGAATTATTTAAAAACTGCCTCAAATCCTGATCAGATCGAAAATACATATTATATCATCGCAAATGCATATCTCAATCAAGCAAAATATGAGAATGTTCAGATTGTATTAGCAAAACTGGATAAAATAGAGAATTTACCAAAACATAAGGTCTACTACAACTATCTTCGCGGGTATGCATACGATATGGCAAATAATGATGACAAAGCTCTTGAATATTATAAAAGTATTTACACCTTGGATAGGTACAGTCAGTTTGCCTTTTTAACTGAAGACAGATTATTTGCCATGAAATCAAGGAAGAAGAATCACCTGGATATCAGTTTTATATATCCTGACAGTGTTTATCATCCTGCACCAGAGCTACCTGATACTACAAATACGGTGGTGGGGAATCCTGCTCTCACCGGAGATTCACTCCATGTTGAGACGGTTCCTGATTCAATGCAAATGGTAAAAAATACAGGACATGGTATTTTTCTTCAATTAGGACGTTTTTCTGCAGAAGTTAATGCTCAGAAACTCATGCTGCAGTTGAAGGAAAATGACTTCAATGCGATGTATTTTCTATCGAAAACAGATGGAAAAGTATCGTATCGAGTTTTGATGGGTCCATTTACAACTAAAGGTCAAGCAGAAAAAACGAAAGCAAAACTACATGATAAATCCTTCAATGCAATTACCGTGACGAGATAGATATGATTCCTGAAGATACTAAGATTACTCCGATGCTGCAGCAGTACAAAAAAATGAAGGAAGCACATCCAGATAAACTTCTACTGTTTCGAATGGGTGATTTCTATGAAACATTCTTCGATGATGCCCAGACGATGTCGAAAATACTGGGTATCACGTTAACAGCTCGAAACAAAAGTGATGGAAATCCCATACCTTTAGCCGGCTTTCCCTACCATGCCATCGATTCATATCTCGATAAGTTGATCAAGGCAGGGTTAAAGGTAGCCATATGCGAACAGGTTGAAGATCCAAAGTTGGCAAAGGGTTTAGTAAAACGTGAAATCGTGGAAATCATTACCCCAGGTGTCATTCTTGATCAGCAATTAATTGAAGGTTCAAGGAATAATTTCTTCGCTTGTATTCATCTCGATAATAAGCTGAAGATAGCAGGTCTAGCTTATCTGGATATTTCAACTGGTGATTTTCTGTTTAGTGAAATGGAAATTCAGGATGTAAAAAATGAAATTCAGCGGATTCATCCTGCAGAGATTATCATCCAGAATCCAGAAATTAAATACTTTATTGATGATCTTAAATTGGATTATACACCGGCTATTACCATATATGACAGTTGGTATTTTGATTTGAAGGAATCCACTAAACTGCTAAAAGAACATTTTCATACAACAACCCTGGAAAGCCTCGGCGCTCAAGGACATAATGCAGGAGCTATTGCAGCAGGTGCGGCTCTTGCTTATGTTAAGTCCTTGCGAGATGATAATTTATCACATATCACATCATTACATTTTTACTCCTTGTCTTCATTTATGCAGTTAGATGAAATCACAAGAAGAAACTTAGAACTGATTCGCTCCATGCGTTATGGAAACCGTAGCGGTAGTTTGATTGATGTTCTTGATAAAACTCAGACTCCTATGGGTTCAAGGCTATTGCATCAATGGATGATGAATCCGCTTCTAGAACAGAGACATATTGAAAAGCGATTAGATATGGTAGAAGATTTCCTCTCACAATATCCTTTGACGGAAGATCTTCGTCTGATATTAAAGGAAATAGGTGATCTCAGCCGTTTATTAAGTAAAGTGGGAGCGCTACGTGTCAATCCCAGGGAAACAATGGCACTAGGTCATTATTTGAGTACAGCACCCGCTATTCATAATCTCTTGAAACGATACGAGTCCTCAGTTTTAGAATCAATTTCTCAAGACATTCCTGATTTTGCTCCCATGATTGAATTGATTGATAAAGCAATTTCAGATACTCCACCTATGACTATTATGGAAGGAAATATCTTCAAAAACGAATATAATGCTGATTTGGATGAACTTCGTTCGATCAGCCGTGATGGGAAAAGCTGGATCGCAAGACTGGAAGCGGAAGAAAGGCAAAAGACAGGTATCCCATCCCTCAAGATTGGGTATAACAAGGTTTTTGGCTATTATCTTGAAGTGACTTTGGCTCATGTTTCAAAAATACCTGATTATTATATCAGAAAACAGACATTGGTTAATGGTGAACGATACATATCTCCTCAGTTGAAGGAATATGAAGCGAAAGTATTAGGAGCGGAAGAACGTATCAAAAGTTTAGAATATGAGCTTTTTAAAGATATCCGCAATACAATAGCAGATTACATGGGAAGTATGCAGAAATACGTGGAAAAGATTGCAGAACTGGATGTTTTATCCACCTTTGCCTTCCATGCATATCATAAAAATTATGTTAGACCTGTTTTCACAGATTCGGGAATACTGGAGATGATCGATTGTCGTCATCCGGTGATCGAGCAGATTCTCTTGGATGAACAATATATCCCAAATGATGTGAATCTTGATGATGAATGTACTAAGATAGCCATTATCACAGGACCGAACATGGCGGGTAAATCTACATATTTGAGACAGATCGGTCTGCTGGTGATCATGGCGCAAATGGGTTGTTATATTCCAGCAAAATCAGCTCATTTACCGATTTTTGATAAAGTTTTCACAAGAGTTGGTGCTTCTGATAATCTAGCTATGGGACAAAGCACATTCCTGGTCGAGATGGTCGAAACTGCTAATATTCTGAATTCGGCAACACCAAGATCACTTATTCTACTGGATGAAATCGGAAGAGGAACTAGTACTTTTGATGGTTTAAGTCTTGCCTGGGCGATTGTGGAGTATATTCATAAATTTAAAAAGGCTAAAACCCTGTTTGCTACTCATTATCATGAATTAACTGAGTTGGAAAACGTCCTTTCTGGAGTAAAAAACTACAATATTGCAATTAGGGAATGGAATGAGCAAATGATATTTCTGAGAAAGATAGAACGTGGTGGCGTTGACCAAAGTTATGGTATCCAGGTGGCACGATTGGCAGGATTACCGGATAAGGTTATTAAAAGGGCAAAAGATATCCTGCGTAACTTGGAAGAACATGAACTAAGTCCGCAAGGTTTGACTGCAAAGATCAAGAAACAACTTGGTCAGAAAAATGACCAGTTGAGTATTTTTGAAGTAATTGTAGAAAAAACAGAAGAAAAAGATAAACTCCTGGCTGAGATCAAGGACCTAGAACTCGATCGTGTATCTCCGATGGAAGCTTGGCAAAAGTTAAAAGAAATACAAGATAAAATTGAATAAATTGAGGTGATTACGAATGAAATTTAAACAGCTGTTACTGCTAACCTTACTGTTTTGTTTGCCCTTCCTGAATTTCGCGCAGAATATTAAATACGCCGGCAAGATAAACGGTCATCTCATCACTGAAAGTGATTTTGCAGAAGCACTTTGGGGACATTACCAGAATTTCGTTCTTGAGCATGATAGAAAACCAAGTGATGCTGAGTGGCTGAATATCTACGATAAAACTTGGTTAAACAGCACAAAACAGCTAATCTTAATTGATGCCTATAAAAAATACGGAATCACTGTTACCGAGCAGGAAGTCATGAATGATTTGGAGAATAACATTCCAAACTTCATTAGGGAACACCCATTATTCCAAAATGAAGATGGCTTCGAGCAAGAATTGTATATTAAAAGTTTACAAACTGATAAACCCGTTGATTTATCCTGGCTTAGAGAAAATTACTATCTTTATGTTATTCCGCAGAATAAACTCAAAGAAAAACTGGCAGCCGACATGATGATCACTGAAAAAGAAGTTCGGGATCAATATGCCGTAAATCATGGATCAGCCAAAGCTTCGATTTTTCCCTTTATCAATATTAGATTTAAACCGTTAATAACAAATGAGAATATCGATAAATACTACAAAGATAACATGGGCAGTTTTGTTCGATCCCCCCAATGCGATATAGGTGTATCAATTTTTCCGATAGAACCCTCAAAAGAAGATACCTTGTATGCTAAAACCAAGATAGACTCACTTTACCAAAATCTGAAGAATGGGGAATCCTTTCAACTCTTAGCTTCTAAGTATTCCATGTCTGTCTCAGCAACAAAAGACGGTGATATCGGATATCTTGAATTGACAACATTACCTGTAAACGTCCAGGAACAAATTAGAAATATGGAAGTTGGACATTTTTCAAAACCAATTCACATGAAAGATTCCTGGGTTTTATATAAGATCGATGATAAAACTAAGAATTTGATCAAATTGAGAGAAATCAGGATTTCTGCACAGATTGGAGATAGAACAAAAGAATTACTGCTTAATCATATTATCAAAGTCCGTGATTTATCATTCCAATTGGATTTACAGAAAGCTGCAAGTGAATTTGATGTATCCTATGCAATCATTAAGAACCTAACAAAGAACAAACCAAAAAGGAATAATATCTCTTTTGATACTAATGTTATTGAAAGAGCGATAGCTGCAAAACCAAGTTATCTCTTTGAACCGATTTTCAGACCAGATCTTCATGCCTATTTATTAATCCAGGTTCTTCAAACACAGCCTTTCCAGGAATTGCCACTCACTGCTGTGCAAGATTCCATCAGGAGTATTCTCACACTACAAACCCAGAAAGTAATGGCAAAAGAAGCTGCTGATCTGTTTTATGAGAAATACAAGAAACAGGACTTTTCAATATTGAGAATGTCAGGAAATTCAATTCTTGACTTCGAAGAATTGCGGATGTCTTCGACAATTCCTACAAAAGGATATGAAGCAATAATGGATGCGATTTTACGAATGCAATCGAATAATGCGATAACCAACCCCATTCCAACTATGGATGGATATTTTATTGGGTATTGTCAAATTTATCACGCTCCTAGCTGGGATAATTTAGAAACTGAAAAGAAGCAGATCATAGCAGGATTACAAAAGCAGCGGATGAATGATTATTTCGTTAACTGGGTAAACAACCAGGTTAAGCATGCGCATATCACAAAATGGTATAAATTCCGGACACTTGGATCAACTCCAGTAGTCCAAGACAGAGAAACTTCAAAATAATATTTGACATCACAGACAAAGTATACAAAATGTGTATTGATACCTTATTCTCTGTGAAGTGTGAGTCTAATAGAAATGCATAAAGCATTTGTATTTGGAGGAAACATGAAATATATGTTTTTAATGATAGTTCTTTCCTTTTCTTTAGTATTGGCTGCAACAACGATTTATGATATCCAGTACACCTCGAATCCAGGTGTCGATAATACCTATCCTTCTCCCTTGGCGAATCAAAACGTTTCGGTGACAGGGATTGTTACCGCAACTGGATTTCATGCTTCTTCAGGTCCAAAATTCTTCCTATCTGATCCCATGGGCGGGGCATGGCGTAGTATCTTTATCGATGATGCCAGCCATCCGGTACAGGTCGGCGATTTAGTAACAGTAGCGGGAACGGTGAAGGAATATTATGGCATGACAGAAATCCGTCAATGTACGGTAATTAATGTGTTAAGCTCAAATAATGCAATTCCCAATCCTCTCATTCTGACGAGTGGACAACTAGCTTCCGAAGAGGCATATGAAAGCTGCTTTGTGAAAATTCAGGATATTACCTGCACCATTGCTCCAAATTCACAAAATGAATTGTATGTGGATGACGGTTCAGGTTCAGCTAAAATTGACGATGGCTTCTTTTCCGGATCAATTCCATTTCCAATTAATTCTGGTATCGGCATCATTTATTCTTATCTTATGGGAATTGTTGAATATTCTCATGGTACTTTCTGTTTACAGCCGAGAAATTCATTAGATGTACAAAAAAGAGCCCCCGTTCTGAATTCACATAAGTCCTGGGGTAAAATCAAATCGATATATAAATAAAGTAATATCTGGAGGATAGAAACATGAAAAAGTTTTTTAAAAGCCTACTAATATTAGGCGGAACAGCAGCGGCAGGTTACTTAGGGTTTAAAGCCTATAAAAAAGTCAGCTCGATAGTCCGTTTAAGCAAAGCATTACCGGAATTTCTAAAAAATGTATATGGGGAAATTCCAAAGATTCATATCAACATGGCTTTGAACAAAGTGATCATCAAGACCGGTTTCACCCAAGAGATAATAGACAAACATGAAGATATTGAATCAACAGTTCGTGAATATGTGGAAGATTTCTTCCCTTCACTTGGAAATAAAAAACTCAGTATTCATGTTTATGTAAAAGGTGAAGAGGATGAAGAGGATGAAGACGAATGCTGTTGCTGCTGTGGTGACGATGATGATGAATGTAACATCGACGAAACTGAAGAAGAACCTAAAAAATAACAAAATAACTATACAGTCATGAATAAAGGTCAGCTAATGCTGACCTTTTATTTATTTTCTTTAGAAGTGTAGACGTCCAACTTGAGCGCCTCTAGGTCATTTCTCAACTCACTCAACTCAGACTTCCAATTTTGGCTTCTCTTCTCAACCAGTAATAACCAGATGTAGTTAAATTTTTCTATATGCTTTTGTTGAAAGAGTTTAATCAATCATCTATTCCAATGATATCACATGCTAATCTATTATTTCGAATAATTGAAGCCAGATCATTCATTTGAATGGAACTTGGTGTCTCTGCATTTGAAAGAAGATACTCCCTGTTCAAAGATTTGTATTTATTTTTACCAAATGCATGATATGGTAGTAACCTGATCTTAGATATTCCTAAACTTTGAGCAAGCTCACAGACAGCCTCAATGAATTGCGCATTATCATTGACTAAGGGAATAATCGGCAGGCTGAGTTGAATCTTCTCACTTCCAATGGTCTGGACTAACAATTCCAGATTGTTCAGAATTGGCTGTAACGAACGACCTGTATAATGAAGATGAGTTGCTTCATCCATCAGTTTGATATCAAAATAAACAAAATCAAAGAGTTTGAGAAATGCTTCACGTTTTGATAAACGAGCCACGTCGAAGTAACCGCAGGTTTCCAATCCCAGTCCCAAGCCTTCATCTTTTATTCGTTCTGCTAAAGCCACTGCAAAATCCAGTTGAAACAATGCCTCACCTCCGGAGAAAGTGATTCCTCCACAAGAGTTCTGATAATATAGGCGATTCGATAGAATTCTATCTATCACTTGCTCCACACTATATTTTCTACCGACAATTTGAATGGCACTTTGGGAACAGGCTGTGGCGCATGATTGTGTTGAGCAAATTGCGCATTTACTGTGATCAATTCTGATCTCATCTTCCAATCGGATTGCCTGTAATCGGCAACTTTTGATACAGTTTCCACATTTGATGCAATGCTCTGTATGATGCATTGGCTCGAAATAGATGCTTTGACTTTCCGGATTCGAGCACCATTGACAGTTTAAAGGACAGCCCTTGAAAAACAGAACAGTGCGTATTCCCGGACCATCTTGTGTAGCAAAGTCCGAGATATCAAAGAGATTACCTGTCATAAGCGATGTTCTGTCCGTGAGATAATCTCATTCTGCATAGAAGCACCCAATTCCACAAAGAAGGCACTAAAACCAGCCACTCTCACAATGAGATCACGATATTCTTCAGGCTTTTCCTGGGCTCTTCGCAACATTTGGCTATCCACAATGTTAAATTGTATTTGAAAACCTAAAGTATCGAAGTAGGTCTTGATTAATTGGATTAGCTTTCGAGAACCTGATTTTCCATGAATACTGGAAGGCAAGAACTTCATATTGTGTAAGCCTCCACGTATTTTTGTGTGATCAATTTTACCCGCAGAAAGCAGCACTGCCAGTGGACCATTGGTATCAGTTCCCGGATAGGGTGAAGTTACCCCATCAGCAAGAGTCTGACCTGCATGTCTGCCATCGGGTGTTGCACCGCAGGCTTTTCCAAAAGGAGCATGCGTGCTGATAGCCAGCATGGATGGATCATAAGGTTCACCCAAGAAGTTCTTTTGACTGGATACGAACTCACAGTAATGATTGAATAATTCTTCATAGATACCATCAGCACTAGGATCATTATTTCCCCATTTGGGTGAGTGTGTTGCCATTTGCAACAGCTCACCGTAACCTTCCCAATTATTCTTTAGTGCTTCTCTCAATTTATCCATGCTGATCAGTTTTTTCTCATCTACTAAATCCTGGACGGCTGCCAGACTATTCACGACATTCACCATTCCTGTACTAAGAGTCGTAGGACTGCCATTAATAATGGCACCACCATCGTCTAATGATTTACCTCGGGCAATACAATCACGGATGAGCATGGAGGAATAGATCAGATTGCAGATATTACGATGGGCTGCCATGACGTAATTCCAATATCTCTGCCAGTTACGAATGCTGATTTTCAAGATATTCAGATAATTGTCTTTTAATTGTGAAGCAGTTTGGGGGATTTCACAAGCTAACATCGATATACCTGAGACCGGATCTGTGCCACCGTTCAGAGCAAGTTCAAATATTTTTGCATGATTAATAAAACCTGCTTGTACGACCCCATAGCTCATTCCTTCTAAGGTAGGTTCTGTACATCCACCCATGGCTGCATATTTGCGTATTGTTGCCAAAGGAAGGTGACTCTTTTCCAGTTCATGCTGCATATAAATCTTAGTATTAAAAAATGCTGGAAAGCCCACGCCAGTCTTAACACATTCTATAGCTTTCATGAGGAATGGGTCACTAAGACGATCATCATACCAGATCGAAAGGGTTGGTTGTGTGGTTTGGCAGTTAATTGCAGACTGCAGAATAAGTATCGACAGTTCGTTGTCAGCCGGATGTCCATTTTCATCCAAACCGCCAAGCATCATGTTCTGATACAGGTTTCCCGAGCCTAATCCTTCCCAGGAAAAGGAAGCCATATATTCGATCTCGGTCATCTTGATACGTAGAGCCTCCAGCAGTTCCAAGACTTCCTCGGATGTGATCTTGCCTGATTCCATGTCCTTTTTGAAATAGGGATACATATATCGATCAAAACGTCCGGGTGAATACCCTAACTGCGCGCCTTCTATATGACCAGCGAGATATATGAACCAAAATGCTTGCATGGCTTCTCGGAAAGAGCGAGGTGGATTTGCTGGTACATGCTCACAGCAATCTGCAATTTGCAGTAATTCGTTTTTGCGGTCTTTATCGGCTTCAGTAGAAGCCATTTCACGTGCAATTTTAGCATAGTTTTGTGCCCAGGTGATAGTGCCTTGCAGCACCTTGATGCCCGCACGCCAAAAGAAAAGTTTTTCAGCAGATTCATGATCGGTGATTTCACAATCATCGATCATTGCCTGAGCTTTAGCGATGATGCCATTCAATCCTATTTTCAATGCAGTCTCAAAGTCCAGGACATATCGACCTTCCGGTGCAGGATCATGAGGGGCAGTGAAAAGACCGATTTTCCAACCCTTTTCGATATAGGAAGCTTCACCAAAAGAATCCTTCCAAACCCTGTCACTCTCATCTTGCATACATTTTCCAGACCAGTACTGTGCCATTTCTTTCAAGTGTTTTTTGTCTTCAGGAGTGATGAGAAACTTCTTTCCAAATACTTCATATTTACCTTCACGAGCAAGTTTGGCACTTAAGTCAATACCTCCTCCTGTACCAATATCAGTGAATTTGTCCTGTGCCTCATGTTCCTCTTTGTTCATTTCTCTCAGCACATATTGGCAGGCATAATTTACATAGGGAATGGCACCTCGTACATATCTTGTCTTGCTGCCGACCAATAATTCATTATCCCGAATACTGGGACTGATATGAGCTAAGGCATAAGCATGGCAATACGCTCTTCTTTCCAGGGCGTTATATCCATCACTGGTCTGATGAGTACAAGTATAAAGATCCATATACTCAAGATCAATATGCATAGCGGAGGTCAAATACACTTGGCGTAATAATGATATTCGCTGTTTTGAAGGCTCAGCTTTTATTTCCCTTAGGTCGAAGCTATCTTGTGAACTCATGGTTCCTCCTGATTCATTTATTAACAAATATTTATACCATCCCCTATGAGGTATGGATCTAATCAAATCTTATGATATTTATTTTCTTTGTGGTATAAAACTGATGTCAAGAAATATGAACAAGAAACTTCTTTTTATATTTTGCTTTGAAATCGCGATTTAGAATCAACATCAATTCCAATCTGAAATATTCACTCTGAAAAATCATCAGGCCAGAGCATTTCTGGACTACTTGCCCCATTTGCATATCCAAAACAATAGACATTGTAGAGCTTTGTTGCTATCCGATATATTCTCGGTTTCATTTTGAACAAGAGCATATAATATAGAGCATCTTTGATGGCATTATATCCAGCCTTTAGAGGTGTCATTCCTTCACTCCTTGCTTGAAAGGTTTCACCTGTGAAAACTTGCTCCCCTACTTGAGCCATATAATGGAACGTCATCTCATAAGCAGCCTGTTCTAATGCCTCTTGCGACCATGATGTTGTGATGCACCACTGATCAGAGTGTAATTGATTATATCGGGCTTTGATTGGTGAAGTTATAGGGGCGGGCAAGAGAAGTCGTCTTATTTGTCCATCTGGAACGCTTTTCCATTTGCGCGATACCCGCCATGTCGAAGGTTCTATGGCAATTTTAATTGGGTCAGGAACTTGAATCTGGCTATCTTTGTAAAAAACTCCTCCAAGTTCAATTCCTCTTTGAAGACGTTCAATATGCCGATCAATTTGTTGCATTATCCGATTGTTAGAAATGACCATTGATTTCATTTCGATGACAGCATGAATATTGATCACTTCTTGATCCAGTTCTCTTGAGCGTGATATTATCAACCCATCTGCACCTTTTGCCCATCGATTATTAGATAGCCTGAGTGATTGATCGGATGCTGCGATTCGACAAGGTTCTCGAATTGTGTCTCCAAAATATAGTTCATATATCTGAGGAATACAGTTTTCACAGGCTAGTTTCTCTGCAAGACTGATACAATTACCTATAGATAATAGTTCAGCAAGTTCTCCCTTGAAACGATTCACCATATGGAAGAAGATAAATCTAATACAGTCAGCACATTCTTCAGGTGATAATTTATCCTTGCCATTACTGACAAAAGTGTCTGATTCCTCAATATCGCAAAGACCATAAGCAATTAACCTCTTAAAAAGCTGACCACGAGGATGTTCATTAATATCGCGTATAGCAGCATCAAGAGAATATCTAAAGATATCCCATGCTTTTTTTCCAGAGACAAGGTGTACTTTCGAATTACCCAAAGCAACCAATATTACTTTTTCGATAGCTTTAGCTAATGGTAGACTGCCAATAATCTCCGCTATTTGATAAGCTGATGAGCGACTCATTTATCTTTCCTCATAATTATCATGGTTCGTTCCTTTCTGTGATCATATTATTTTGAATTGAAAACAATGAGGAATATCTGTCAAATGATTCGTTTATTTCATGACCTTAGAGAAAGCATAATAATGAGACGCCCATGTTGGACTTCTCTACTTGTATCTTGACATAATATCATCATTTTGCCGATTTATAGAAAACAGCTTTTAATTGGAGCACCATGTCAAAAAACATCAGATCCGTATTTCTCTTGCTTCTCACTTCCATGATTTGGGGATTTGCCTTTGTAGCTCAGAGAAAAGGAATGGAATCGCTTGATCCAATGACTTTTAATGGTATTCGATTTGCCTTGGGAGCTGTGTTTGTGGGGTTGATAATAAGGATGAGACCCCCCGTGATTTTGAAGTGTGAAGTTCGAAGTTCGAAGTTCGAACCTGTGAATTCGAACTTCGCACTTCGCACTTCGAACTTCCGAGGGTTTCCCTGGTTGCCAGGTATTGTACTGTTTATTGCTGCTTCACTTCAACAGGTTGGAATTATCTGGACTACTGCTGGGAATGCAGGATTTATCACAGGATTATATGTAGTATTCGTACCAATATTAGGGATTTATCTTGGTCAAAGCTTGAATATGCGCCATTATCTTGCTGTATTTTTGTCTTGCTTAGGCATTTACCTGATGAGTGTTAAGCAAGGATTCCAGTTTAATCCGGGTGACTTGATTGTTTTATTGAGTGCTGTCTTTTGGGCATTGCATGTGCATATTATCAGTAAATATACACGAAAAATGGACAGTTTGTATTTAGCTTTTTCTCAATATGCTGTCTGTGCAATTATTAGTTTAGTCTGCGGATTGGTAATCATCATGTGGAAGCATCCGCAATCTATCATGAATCTTTCCCTTTTTACCAACATCTTTCATGCTTCCATTCCCATTATGTATGGAGGCTTGTTCTCAGTAGGAATTGCTTATACTTTGCAGATTGAAGGACAGAAAAGAATCGAACCCGCTACAGCATCCATCATTCTCTGCCTGGAAAGTGTTTTTGCTATGTTCGGCGGATGGCTGCTACTTCATGAAGTTGTTTCCTTAAGGATGTTGATTGGTGCTTTATTACTATTTAGTGCCATGATGATCAGCACAATATCGCTATCAAATAAGAATTTGCACGAGAACTAAGGGTTTTGGAGTTCAATTTCCCAAGCAAAACTATCAATTACCACCTGGCTAAAAGGGAAATTGGGCTTTACATGAAAGCTAAGAGTTTGGAGTTCAAATGCCCTAAACAAATTATCATTGAATACCTGACTAAAAGGGCATTCGGACTTCAAAATCGGCCTTTCATCCTCGGTAGTGAAAACCTGTTTTCTGAGAAGTTCAGAAGCGATATTAGGTTATAAATCAGCTTTTCAAACTCTCCGAAGAAGGGCATACTACCGCAAGCCCCTACATCCACCTCTTTATCCAAAGAGAGGAATTGGGAAATTCTCTCCAAGGAATCAATAAAAAAAATCCCCTGAGAAACTCAAGGGATTATATTAGAAGGTTGATATCAATTCAAATTACTTGTGACCATGATAGCCATTGTCTTCATGCTGCCTGTGCTGTTTTCTATGTCTGATTTCAGTTTGCCTGAAAATAACTTCCTGGTGCGTATTCATATCGATATAATAATCCTGGTCATAATACACATCTTCTACCCACACATGACGATGGCGATGATGATTTCCATACGTATCTGCTTCTGTGACAGTCATGACACAACTTGCTAGAAAGGCACATATCAATAGAATAAATAAACTCGGTAATCGGGATATTTTAAGTGTTTTCATATTTTCTCCATTAAACTAGACTAATGATAAGATAACCCGATTATTTGAATTTGCTTGGATTAACATGACTATTTTATTTTCTTAGGTGCATTTCGACTCCGCTCAATGACCGAGAAATTATTCGATGAACCGCTTCCCTGTACGCTGTTCCCTGTACGCTGTACGCTAAAATGCCGGTACTTCCAAACCAATACGTAAACCAACACCACTCATATCGATTTCATTCCAGGTAATACCGGTGTCAGTAACTTGGATATCTCTTTTCATCCTACCGCCATTATAAAACAATTCACCATAGATAGCCGTATGACGACTTAAAGAATAACGTACCCCAGCTTGGAGATTCCAATTGAAACCGCTGTAAAATTTTGTTTCCTTGACCGTGCTGTGAAAAGTATGATCGGCATTATCTTCTTGGAATGCAGCAACAAAGACATTTTCCCATAGAAGTCCTAGTCCGAATCCTCCCCCCACAAAGGGTTTGAATTTGCTATCTGCAGGGATATTCACTTTTCCATTCAATTGAAGTGGAAGATAGTAGGTTGAAATGTCAGAAGTCTTTTGGATTGTCTGTACTGGATTATTGGCATTATCCGTTGCATAACCGATCTTTCTTTCCTTGGAGAAATTTCTATAAAATAGATCAGCGCTGGGGAAAAGAACTACTGTATTATCAATGCTTGACCCATAACAAAAGCCAAACATTGATCCAATGCTTGCATCCTGCGGTGCAAGAAAACCGAATCGGTACATATTGATAGGCTCAGCATTCAAAATGATACTCAACAATAGGGCACATAAAAGAACAGTAATTTTTTTCATGGAAATCTCCTCAATATTCTATGAAATGCAAAATAAAATATCTTACATAACAGGCAAGTAAAAAGCTCTGATTCTCCAGAACATAGACAAAAGAGAAATATCTTGACGAGAAAGTTCATCTCTAATTTTTAAAAGTAGATTAAGAATCCAAGTGGGAGATGACTATGTTACGCAACTCAAAAGGTTTTTCAGTATATTCCATTATTAGTATCATCGCTGCATTAGCATTGATCTTTGTTCTGGCTTTACCATCCTTTTTCAATGTCAATCGTAAAGAAAAACAGAATGAATGCATCAAGAATATGGAAGAAACATATCGTGCTATCAATCAATATATGAATGATAAGAAGTCGGATTTCAAAGGTGATGGTATGGACCTTAAAACTACTGGTTACCTGAAAGCTATTTTCGAATGCCCTGAAGATGGTATTGGTGATAAGTATTTCATGTCAGGTAAATACAGCCCCAATGGTAATAAGATCACCGTTACTTGCCCTAATGCAAAGGAATTCCCTGCTCATGTTATACCTGAGAGCTTTTTTGAAAGCCTTAAAATTACACCATAAATCAGGAATTATTATATAAGAAAACCTTCAGACTAGCGTCTGAAGGTTTTCTTATTATAGAGAGGATAAAAACACTATGCTTACATATCAAGAATTTCTCGATCATATATTTCTACGTTATTCAGGCAATGTGAAACTTGGATTAGAGAGAATGGAAGGTATCCTGGAGGATATGGATTACCCCAATCTTAGATTGCGAGGCATTCATATCGCCGGCACGAATGGCAAAGGTTCTACTTCTGCTGCTTGTGAGGCATTAGCACTTGCGAATAATCAATCAACAGGTTTGAATACATCTCCTCACCTCATCGATTATTGCGAACGTTTCCGCCTCCAGGGAAGTAATCTCAAATTCGAAGAAGTGCTCCGCATATATCATGAATGGGAAACTGTCTTTCAAAAATGGGATGCTTCCTTCTTTGAAATTACAACGGCTATCGCTTTTCAACTTTTCTATGAGAATAAGATCGATACATCCATCTTTGAAGTTGGACTCGGAGGAAGACTTGATGGAACGAATCCATTCAACTCAACTGTTTGTGTGATAACCACAATTTCTATTGATCACCCGAAAAGCCTGGGTACTACCGTGGAAAAGATTGCCTTTGAGAAAGCTGGTATCATCAAACCCGGTGTTCCAGTTGTTCTTGGTCCAATCCAAACCCCTGCTTTGGAAGTGATAGAAAAAGTTGCTTTGGAAAGGCAAGCACCCATATTCCGTTGTGGAATGGACTTTTTCGTAGAAAATGTTATAACTGGAGAGGACGGGACTTTCTTTGACTACCGTTTCCCAAAATTAAATATCGTTTGGAATAATATACAAGCAAATCTGATCGGTAAATACCAAGCGACAAATATTTCCCTCGCTTTAACAGCATTCCTCATTTACTGCAAAATAACGAAGCAACACTGGTCAGAAACCACTATCAGGAGAGGATTACTGCATATTTCCTGGCAGGGACGGTTACAGTTGGTTCGAGGTAAAATAACCATGCTCCTGGATGGAGCACATAATGATGAGGGTGTGGACAGTCTTATTTCCAGTTTACAGGAAATCTTCCCCAATAAAAGATATCTTATCGTCACCGCAATTCTGAATGACAAACCATATAAATCCATGCTTCGAAAAATGAGTAGCATTGCCTATCGTATGTATCTCACCCAAAACCATTCAGACAGAGCAGCTAAAATCGCCGATGAGGAGAAAGTTCTGAAAGAATGCAATGCATCCTACGAAACCTGTCCTGATGTTATTTCTGCTACGGAAAAAGCTATAGTAGATTGCCAGGATAATGATATCGTAATCGTCTGCGGTTCATTGCATACGGTGGCAGAAGTACTGGAATGCGAAAGGCTGATGCAGGAGAACTAAAAACTAATAACTAATAACTAAAAGTTGCAGAGTAGGGGTCCGGGTCAGCAGACCCATTCCTCCCTTCAGATGAAGCAACTTTAGTGTCGGAGAGTTTGATTCTAATCTTCTACAAACTACAAGCTTCATCAAAGGGAGAATTTGATTCTATAATGTCACAGAGAAACAATAAGAAATACATCGCAATACACAAAAAATAACTTGGCAAAATAAATTAAAATAGAAGTTTACCTTTTATGCATTTCCGAAAAAGAATTTATCTTGGAATACATATAATAACCTTATATAGGAGGAACTATGAAATTCCAGGTTACAGAGAGAATCAGCACAACTACATCTCACGTCGAAATAATGAATGCTCTTGAAGAACAAATGGAAAAAGTATCTACCAACTTGAATCGTAATGGAGATAAGATCACAACTGAATCTATTGCACTCGCTATGTTGCATTTTATCTTCAGGAAAGATACTTCCACAATCAAAGCTGATCAAGTTGATGATGGTTTTCTATTAGTTGCAGATGTACACTATTGCCCGCCGTTTCTTTTCTATATTTACATTGCAATCGTGCTATTGCCATTCGTTGTTTCAATTATGTCGCCTTCATTTTCACTTATTAATATTACATATTTTATATTTGTGATAATTTCAATTGCGATTTACAGAAATCAAAAAAAAACCTTAAGCGATGCTATTGAGAATGTATTCAAAAAAAATAAATGAGGAATTTAAGAATAATATATAGGAATTACTAAATATTCCATGGGCACACTCCTCTGGCTATCGGATTTCGACACTACGATGTCTTATTAGATATTAAATTGACAAACGGAAATCTATTTCTCATTATTTGTGTATATTAGACGATGCAGAATCCTCATGATTTTATCCTAATAACCTTTTGAAACGCTCCTATATGATTACCGAGAGATAACCGAGACATAACCGAGACTTAATCGAGAGCGTTCTCGTTAATGGCTGGTTCATTTTTGCTTCCTGTTTCTCTGAAATTACCTTTGTTTTCTTTGTGAAGAAAGATGTCGATCTTTGTACAGCGAGGCATGCTAGCGAGCTATAAATCGACATTTCGATTTCGCTCAATGAACTAAATCGCTGCTGAATGTCCCAACGAAATATACAGGAAATTGAGAATAAGATCCAGGGATAACATCCCTTCCGCTTGAAAATGGCAAACTCGGGTTAAGGGTCGAGATTGGTATGATTTCATCTGGTTTAATAAACAGAAAGTCAAACTGAATCTTCAACATCTGGAAACTCGACTAAAACAATGCGGTAACTTGATAGATAATGTTACTCTAACTCCAGTTTTGATGCAAGATTTACTTAGTAAGAGAATTCAGGAAGTAGGTTTTAAACAAGCTAAGATGGATATTCTTCCTTTCATACAGGATGCTCGCTAATTGGAGAATTGGGCACCGGAGTTGTTTAGGCATATAACAGCAAAAGTAGGAAATTAAGTCATTGCAAAATATGGAGCGGGAAACGGGGTTCGAACCCGCGACCCTCAGCTTGATGATCTGAGGGTATATATCCTGAGTCACAGATATGCATCGGATGAGGAAAGAAAGAATATCTTGAATATCGCCTTGTGCAAAAAAGGAATCAGCCCAATAGACTAATTTTAACTAATTATCTTGACATCGCAACCATCATGTGGATATATTGTCCACATGATGGAGATAGTATGAATGATTTATTAATGGATGTAGAAGTGCAGCCTTTCGATTATCAGTATCTGAGCGGCTTGCTAAGGGACTATAGCTATCCCAGGAACAAGATTACCAAGTTGTTGGATAGTGGTGATCTTATTCAATTAAAGCGGGGTATGTACGTCCTTTCTGCGAACTATCAGAAGTTGCTTATACCGGAAGTAGTAGCGAATCTTCTTTATGGTCCATCCTATATTTCCCTCGATTATGCTTTGGGTTACTACCATCTGATACCGGAACTGGCTTTCAACATTACTTCTGTGACCACATCACGCAAGAAGGTATATTCCACTTCGATTGGTACTTTCTCATATCAGACAATTAAGCCTGATTACTACAGACAGGGGTATCTAATCCATAGTTTGGAAGGTGTCAATTTTCTCATTGCTACGCCGGAAAAGGCACTATGTGATAAGCTGTACCTATTCCCCTCCCAGAAGAGTGTTGCCGAGATGGAGATTGTTCTATTCGACGAACTACGTATAGACACAGACAAGTTTCGAAGCCTAAATTCTCGTCTGATAGCTGAATATTCACAAAACGCAAACTCAAATAACTTAAGGTTATTAACAGCAATGGTGGCAAAATAATGAATAGCAATCCACTTTCCAATCTGATAGACGGGCAAAAACAAAGTAATTCTACAGAGTTCAAACAAAGGCTATTACATGCTATCCAGCAGGTTTGTCTCTTAGGTTTGTGGCGAGGCGGATTCTTTGAATATGCAGCATTTTATGGTGGAACAGCATTAAGCATAGTTCATGGAAATGATTGCTTCTCCGAAGACCTTGATTTTTCTTTACTCAACCCCTCAACAGACTTTTCGTTAAGTGATTTTCTGGATGCTGTGAAAAGGGAACTCACAGCTTGGGGAATTGATGCAACCGTAGGGATGGTCGAAAAGAATAACTCCGACATTGAATCTGCCTTTATTAAAACCAACACATTGGATAGGATGATCTCGTTTGAGATACCTAAGAATTTTATCAAAGGTATGCATCGTAATGAAGTCAGTCATGTGAAATTTGAAGTTGATGCAAATCCGCCATGTAGTTTTGAAAGTGAGTTTCATTATCTTCTGGAGCCGATTCCCTTTCATATACGCGTTATGGCTTTATCGGATATATATGCCGGTAAAATTCATGCCTTGCTTGCCAGAAAGTGGCAAACCCGTGTGAAGGGTCGTGATTGGTACGATTTCATCTGGTTTAGTAAACAGAAGGTAAAATTGAATCTTCAACATCTGGAAGCCAGGCTGAAACAAAGTGGTCATTTAAAAGAGGATGTAAAACTAACAGATGATCTGTTTCAGGAAATGCTGATCACGCGTATTAATGGTGTGGATTTCGAACAGGCAAAAAATGATGTTATGCCCTTCATAAAGGATGTTCGTCAATTGGAGAACTGGTCACCGGAGCTGTTTAGCCATATCACAGCAACAGTAGGAAAGTAAGTCATTGCAAAATATGGAGCGGGAAACGGGGCTCGAACCCGCGACCCTCAGCTTGGGAAGCTAATGCTCTACCACTGAGCTATTCCCGCTCACAAGCGTTTATAATCTGAATTACAGGGTCTGTGTCAAGGAAAAAAGGCTTGAAGAATTAAAAATTAAAAATTAAAAGCTAAAAATTGGCAGTGCAGAACAGCAGAAGAGACCAGAGACCCCCTTGTTGAATTACGAAGTGCGGGAGGAACAGACCCCCCTAGGAGATGTCCCGAAACTAGCATGATTTTATTTTCTTCTGTTGTAAAATATGTGATTGTTTTTACAGGCAAACTAAATTACTCAATAGTTTCCGAAAAGCGATGCAAAGACAAGGAAAAACGGAGTAATATTTACCTAATTCATGTTTGAATTCTGGTAGGAAGAGTCTTCATCAGGCTTTTCCTTCAGTATTTTGTAAGTGCAGAAACATTTTCCCTATATTATGTCCTAAAAAGAGGAGGGATAACTGTTCCTTGCATTTTCTCAATGAACGGACAGTAAATCTCTCAAACTTCCTGTTCCACTTCATGAAAGCAAATACAGCCTCCGGTTCGATGCCTCTTTGCTTTCTCAGCTTGTCGCCTTTTTCAGAAAGCAGATTATTGACGGTCTGACGTTTTAGTGGAGCTATATGAGGATCGTAGGTCAGTGATTTATGTGTTTTATCCTTGTAGGGAATACACTTTTTATTGTGAGGACATTCTCTGCAGTCATTACATATATAGGTTTTCACGATTCGTTTCGGACCGTTCTTCTCTGTCTCTTCTTCCTTGATTTTGACCAGTCTCCGATTAAATTGACAGACCCACTCATCATGCTCCTCATCATAGCTGAAGCCTGTCAGAAGAGAGTCCCGATAATCTCTCTTATAATCCTGGGTCTTGAGATAGCTTGTTATCTCTTTTTCAGCAGCATAATTCAAATTCAGCGCAGTGCCATAGGCAGCATCTCCAACAACGTCGGTAGGATATTGTCCCAATTCATCATGCATTTGCTCCATGAGATTGGGAAATTCAACGGTTTCTTTAGGGATATTGAATAAGTGAATGCCTGTGACAAATTGCTCTGAAGTTCCGATACTGGCAACATAACCCGGTGCCAGCTGTCCATTTTTCAATCGCATAAATGTGGCATCATTATCAGTCTTGGATGTGCTGCTGCGTCCTTCTCCAATTATCTCAAGCTGTTGCTCATATTTCTCCAGCTTAGTTATATCATTGCTCTTTGATTTGGAGATTTCGCGCAAAAGAGATTTGATTTTCTTGATAGCCCGAGTATCTGACGGATGATTTTTCTGTAGTCGGGACATTGCTTCTTTCAGCTTGTTTTCTGCTGAGACCAGTCTATCTCTGATCTGTTCAGATGCGACTGTAGCAGTTTTCTCTGATTCAACCGCATGCAATTGCTCACCAAGCTCAAGAAGATCAGCGGTTCCATATTGCTGTTGCTCTTCCTGATTATATTCCTCGATCTTTTTAAACAATCCCTCAACTCGTGTCTTGACCAGTTCCTGATAACGAAGCGCATTGCTTTTCCAGATGTAGGAATTCTTGCCGGCATTTGCGTGAATCGTCGTCCCGTCAACAAAACAGGTGTCGAGATCAAGATATCCTAATGATGATGCTTTCAGTACTACCTGATAAAATACATCAATAAGAATATCAGAACACTTAGTCCAGGCAAAGGTGTTGATCGTTCTGAAATCAGGTTCCTGTTCTCCTGCCAGCCAGATAAAATTGATGTTCTCCCGAACAGCCTTAGCTATCTTCCGACAGGTATAAATACCATTGATATAGGCGTATACAATGATCTTCAACATCATCTTGGGATGATAAGCAGGTGTACCTTCATCAGAGTATCTTGTATATAGCTCAGATAAGTCCAGTTGCTCAACGACATCGTTAACATAACGAACCATGTGCTGGGGAGGTATTCTCTCTTCAATATTAAGTCCATAGAGTGTCCCCTGATTCGGATTGTGCTCTCTGAAATTCATAATTCTCTCTATGCTTAGTTTTTAAAGGCAACAATACACCCTATAACAATATGTCAAGTAATATGATTAATATTTAATAGTTGCTATTTTTCTATCATTTAGTTTCGGGACATCTCCAAGTATTCCTAAGAATTTCTAATCCAATTTTACTTTTATCAATTTCTCTAAAGTCCTATACCATTCCAAAGTCAAGGGGATCGAGATTTCTCCGGGAAGATTGAATAAATCCAAAGCAGGAAAGGAGTCAGACTGGTCTTTCCATATCCATTGCTTATTTACAGCTAACAGACTGACTTCAACGTGACAACCGGTTAAACCCGGAGCTACGATGCAACCGTCTAAAGGCGGAGCTACAGGAGATTGCTGATTCACATAAAAAAGACTGCCTTCACTGCTGATCTTATTAATTGCAGGAACGAGATAGCCATCTTCATTCACTAATTTTGCGATCTGGTCAAAACAATCACGGATGATATCTCCAGGTAATTCAGAACCTGTATGATATGCCCAATCAATGATGAAAGTAATTCCCCGCAGAATATCGTAGTCATAATAGCGTGGAAAGGAGAGTTGTAACCAGCCTTTATTGATATCCTGGAGAGTCGATGTCTTATACAAGCCACGTTGTAAAAGATATTGAGCACCTTTATCCAATAAAGCTTTAATATGGGAGTCTTTTGTCTTTTGGAAAACGATAAGCATAGCCTCCAACATCGGTAAAGTGGAGAGGAATGAACCTTTCATATTCTTCGTATAAACAGCTTCATCACAATTATATCCCCCATCAGGCAACTGGTACTTCTCCAACCATTCATACCACCAGGGAAGACGCATATGAACATCGTAACCACAATCCTCTAATATTTTGTACATATTTCCCAAAGCACAAAAACAAATTACATGCCTATAAGGATCACAGTTCTCAGGTAAATCAGCTTGAATTAAAGGGAAATAGTGAAGATAATGAGAATCTATTATGTTAATCAGGTTATCCAAAAATTCGTGAGGTATAAGATGTTTGTATCCAGCTTCATAAAGTAAAAGTGCTTTCCACCAGGGGCTATTCCATTTAGGCCAATAGGGGTCGAGTTTAATACTATCGAGAGAAAGATCCGAGCTTAACTCTTTGCCCAAATCCATAAGGATTGAATTCTGATCTTCATCCATGATCAATCTACTTGAGATTGATTGATATTCAACCAGGCTCTTTTCTATCTTCAATTGTAAATCATTCATCATACCTTCTTTAACGTTATTTTTACATTTAGTATTTAGGAAGTCAATTCAAAATATATACTAGCTAAAAAAGAAAAAGAAATTTCTATAAGATAGACAAAGAACAAAATTGACATACTTGCCATGCTGAAAATAACTGTACTTATCAGTTAAGCAATAGGTTATAAAATTTAGCCACCCTGACTGCAATGTCGGAGTGGCTATTTTTTTTATTAAGGAGATAAAATGAGAAAACTACAATGCCTATTATTAAGCTTGATACTGCTGTTTCTTTTACTAATCCAATCTGGTTGCCAAAAGAATAATTCCAAACTGGTTATCGGATATATCAAACCCTCTATCAATCATATGCCATTGAGTTTTATACTCCAGCAAAATCAGCAAATAAGTGGCAATTATGAAATGATTAGTTTCACATCAGGCTGGGAAGTACAGGAAGCAATTGCAGCAGGAAAACTCGATCTTGCCATCATGCCTTTTACATATGCTTGGACACTTCGTTCCAAAGGCTATAAAGTAAAAACGATGGCTTGTCTTGAGCGGGAAACGGATGGTATTGTTGTAAAAGATAATATTAAGGCTGCAAATGATTTGAATCATGCTAAAATTGGTGTTTTGAGAGCTTCATCTCTGGAAGCACTCCTTGATGATTATGCTGCTAGAAATGCTATCAAGTTTACTCCCATTTATTTTCGAACTCCTAATGAACTTACAGAGGCTTTATCTAAAGGAGCAGTGGATGCAATTGTCAGTTATGTTCCCATCATTGAGCGGATGCCATCTAATTTGCACGTGTTGCATTGGTTTTCTGATGACTATCCAGGTCACCCCTGCTGTAACTTGGTGGTAACTGAAAGGGCTTTAGAGACAAAATCAAAACAAATTTACAGGCTTATGGCATTATTACAGGAAGGAATTGATACTTTTAATTCCAAATCGAATGATGTTATTGATTACATCGCCAACTATTTTAACCTGACACCTGTTCAGGCAGGAAAAGCCATGCAGCATGTGAAATTTAAGTTAAAAGTATCTGCTGAAGATATTGCCTGGGAACGTAATATGATGCAGAACTTTATTTGTAAGGGCTATCTGGAAAATCTATCAACAGATAGCGATATGTATTATATATCAAAAGATTAAGTCTGATGCTGGAAATACATTTACTGCTGAAAGATTCCTTATATACAATAAGCAGGATTGTCATCGCCTCTCTCTTTGCATGGTTAATTGCTATCATGATTGGAATCCTGCTATCAAAAAGTAGAATACTATATAAAATCTTCCTGCCCTTCTTAAACTTCTTTCGGCAGATTTCGCCTTTTGCCTGGCTGCCTTTTGCCATTATCCTATTTGGTTTGGGTGAAATACCCATCCAATTTGTCCTCTTCACAGCTATGTTTTTCCCCTCTGTGCTAATGGTTTACGAAGTGATGCATCTCTTTCCCAAGGACATCCTGGAAGAAGCAAAGTGTTCAGGGGCGCATGGATTGACTCTGATCCGCTACATAGAGTTACCCATGATCATGTCACAACTCATCAATGTTTATCGCATTTTATGGGCAGTTGGCTGGAGTACAGTAATTGCTGCAGAAATGCTGGGAGTTTCCCAGGGATTGGGCTTCAGGTTGTTGGATTACAGATTCTTATTGGCATTCAAACCTATGGTTGCATATCTGGTCGTTATTGGATCAATTGGAGTCTTGAGTGATATTGGTATTAAAAAAGTGCAGAAGATATTTAGTATCAACTAGTCGAATTCGAAATTACCACTCAGAAAATTCTTATCTGGACGCATAACCTGCTTTTTTCAAATTGATTTAGAGTCAGATATTTGACAAAAGGAGATCTATGAAGTCAGCTCTTTGTGTTTTTCCCATTCAAGGTGATATTCACACTTCTGTTAGCAAAATGAAGGATTACATTCTAGAAGCTGCAAATCAAAATTGTGATCTAATTGTATTTCCTGAAGCCTGTTTAACCGGAATTGATTTATCGAGTAATTATGAGAAGGATTCAAAGCTAGGATTGAATATTGATGCCGATGAAATTATGTCTATACGCCAAATGGCTAAAGATTCCGAAATCTATATAGCATTCGGATGGTTAGAGATTGAACAACAGAAATTATATGATAGTGCTTTACTTATAAATGATGAAGGCGAAATATTAATACATCATAGAAGAATGAGTCGTGGATGGATCGATTTTAATGCAAATTCGAAATTATATTGCTGCGGTGTTGATATAGAGTTATGCCAGACTAAATTCGGGAAAATCTCCTTTCTTATTTGCGGTGATCTCTTTACCGAAGGGATCTCTGAAAAAACCATAGCAGCGAAACCCGATATTGTCATTTATATCATGGCAAGAAGCTTTGCCAACAATGCTGATATACAAAAGCAATGGGACACGATTGAATTACCGCATTATCGTGATAAATGGAAGGGACTCGATGGAACTGTCCTGATTACAAATTTATTAGAAATTATGGACTTGGATTGTGTTGATATTTACTGTGGTGGAGCATATGTACTGGATGGACATGGGCACATATTAGCATCTAAACCTTTATTGGAAGCAGGTTTGTTAATTTATCCAATATAAAATGTCCATTCTCATGTTGATTTCCTTAAGCTAACTATTGACTTTCTTTTACAGCTATTCTATATTGAACACATGAATACCTATTAGGAGATTTGATGAAACCTACAATTAAAAAGCTGGATGATATGACAGTCGTGGGACTGATTATCAAAACAACAATGAAAGATAACAAGATTCCTCAACTATGGGATGAGTTTTCCAAGTATATGGATAAAATTCCCCATGCTGTTGAAAAGAACGTGGCTTTAGGCATCTGCTTTTGGGTTGATATGGACGGTTTTACTGAGAAGGATGAATTTCAATATATGGCTGCTATACCCGTAACATCAACTGACCAAGTTCCAGCAGGATTGACTGTCAGAAAGATTCCTGCTGCAACTTATGCTGTTTTTACACATCAAGGTTCATTGGATAAATTGCAGGATACATATGGAAAGATATTTACCCAAGGTTTGAAAGGATATGAAATGGCAAATGTGGATGAAATCGAATGGTATGGACAGAAATTCAAGTATGCCAGCCTGATAGTGAGATGGAGATATACATACCTGTGAAAGGAACTAGAGGCTAGAGACCCAGGGCTAGGGAAATTAAGAATTACAGAAGGGAAGAAGGAAGAAGGGAGAAGGAAGAAGGAAGAAGGAAGAATTGCTGTTCCCTATTACCTGTTACCTGTATTCAATCCCATTCTTTCAGCATTTTCATGGCATCTTCATCCGTTTGCGATTCCATGATCTGTTTCAGGAAGATGCCGTTGCTTGCTAACCTGGCGAGGTATCCAATCATTTTAATATGAATATTGGGATCTTCAGCAGGAGAAAGAAGCAGCATCATCAGCTTAGACGTACCGCCTGAAAAGGAATCTAAGATGCCTGTTTTGGCGATTCCCATAACCAGGATGGGATGGGGAATACCTTCGATGCGGCAATGAGGAAACCTGATCTCCTCGCTGAGGTATGTAGCACCTTGCTGTTCCCGTGCCATGACTTTTGCCCAGACCTTATCAATACTAAGCCCCTGCTGTATTTCACAGGCAGTTTGTACAAGTGATAGAATCGCTTCGTTTAACTCAATTACTTCATGCCAAACTTGTATATTAGCTGAATGCAACGGATGTTTGATATCGAAAAAAGAAGTATTTATTTGAAATGGGAGAGTAGCCGTTGTTTTTCTTTCCAAGTCCTCTTCCGCTTGATTTCTCGTATCAAATACAATGACGGTCGCTCCGTTGCTTTCCTCAATAAGACGTTCCGAAATGCTCTTCTTTCCAAAAATGTGCTGTAATCGATTCGTTATCCTCCCGGGAGTCCCAATCACGATCTGTCCTACTCGATATTCCTTGGAAAACTGGAGAAGGGTATCCACAATATCCTCGCCTTTATAAGTGAACACAGTCGCTCCTAATTGACGTGCAAGTTTCAGCGTTTCAGAGAGAATATTCTGCGTCGTTGAATCAATAACATCTGGAGTCTCAGCAGGTGTTTGCACATAAACAGCATACCAGTTTCTATTTAGTCGACCAGCGAGTCGTGAAGCAAAACGCAGCAGCTTTTCCCGATTTGCTCCTCGTGAACTGAGACATACCATTACTTGATCTGAGTTCGGGAGAGTATCACCATCCACTTGATCACGTCTCTTAAAATCTATTTGAGCGGCTAACTCACGTAGAGCTAATTCTCGTAATTGTTCAAGATTATTGATTTTGAAGAAGTTCATCAGGGCATAATTGATTCCTTCAGGCACATAGATTTTACCATCTTGGAGTCTTTGGATCAAATCTTCAATCGAAACATCCACGTTTACTATCTGGTCAGCTTCCACTAGAATTCTATCAGGGACTCGCTCCCTGACTTTAACACTTGTGGCTGAAACAACAGTATCATAAAGACTTTCGATATGCTGAACATTCATAGTCGTGATAACGTGAATACCGGCAGCCAGAATTTCTTCCACATCCTGGTAACGCTTGGAATTCCGACTACCAGGAACATTGGAATGGGCAAGTTCATCAACAAGAACAACTTCAGGTTTGTTGGCGAGGATTGCATCAACATCCATTTCGGTGATATTGATATCATGATATGTGAAAGAACGACGTTGTATTAGCGTTAATCCATTCAATAAAGCTTCAGTCTCGGTTCTTCCATGTGTTTCCACATATCCAACCATGACATTGACACCTTCATTAAGTAATCGTTTTGCTTCTAGCAGCATAGAATATGTTTTACCAACTCCTGCACAATAACCTAGGTATATTTTGAGCTTACCGCGTTGTGATTTTCGGATTAAGTGCAAAAAACTGTTTGCCCTTTGCTCACTCATGACAGTTCCACCTCTTATCAATTAGAATACGATTGATTGTTTATCATAAGGAATTTCTTTGTCCAATAATTGATTCAATTTCAATACGTTTACTATCGATGATTCATTGAAGACATTTCTTTTTGTGGTCAGTAAGACAAGTTTGATAACGCTTTTCACATCAACTCCCCTGGTCTTGGCAACCCGTTCTGCCTGGTACAAAGCTCCCTCTATCGTGATATCTGGGTCAAGCCCGCTTCCTGAGTTCGTTACCATATCCAAAGGTACTTGCTTTTCATTTGTTTGATCAAGGTTTGCTAATGATTTCTTGATTCGTTCTCTCAAGGCAGGATTGGTTGTTGCTAGATTGCTTCCGCCTGAACCAGACGCATTGTAATCAACGGCAGAAGGTCGTGACCAAAAGTAACCAGGACTGGTGAATTGCTGCCCTATCAAGTGACTGCCTATAATAATACATGAAGAATTCTTGATCAATGAACCTTCTGCTTTAGCAGGTGCGATACTCTTGGCAATTATCCAAACGATACCGGGATAAAGAACGCAGCAGATAAGAAGAGTAAGAACTATATTCTTACAGGAAGAAATAACATCATTCATCATATTTTCCTTTGTTTCTGGAATTTAGAAGATATATTAAGTTAACATCAGCTTTTCAAACTCTCCGACACTATGCTTCGACTCCGCTCAGCAACCGCCACCTCTCTTTATCCAAAGAGAGGAATGGGTAACTCGCATACTGTCTGATTTCCCTCCCTTTAGATAAAGGGAGGAATGGGTAACGCGCATACTGTCTGATTTCCCTCCCTTTAGATAAAGGGAGGAATGGGTAACGCGCATACTGTCTGATTTCCCTCCCTTTGGATAAAGGGAGGGATTAAGGGAGAGTTTGATTCTGCTATATGAACTTCCCTCATCTGTTGCGAAAATCTGATTTTTAGTGAAATTCATTACTTTATATTTCCTTATATCACTGTGCTTAACAGCATATCTATCAGTTTTATACCGATAAATGGTGCTATTACGCCACCTAATCCATAAATTGACAAGTTGCTTGTGAGAACTGAATCAGCTCCCCGTGGACGATATTTGACCCCTTTAATAGCTAGGGGAATCAATATCGGAATAATGATGGCATTAAAGATCAAAGCAGACAAAATAGCACTTTCTGGCGAATGCAGGTGCATCAGGTTTAAAACTTTTAATGAAGGAATATTGATCATGAACATGGCAGGAATAATTGCGAAGTACTTTGCCAGGTCATTGGCAATAGAGAATGTTGTGAGTGCACCGCGGGTCATCAGCAATTGTTTACCGATTTCTACAACCTCAAGCAACTTTGTAGGGTCACTATCGAGGTCAACCATGTTCGCAGCTTCCTTAGCTGCTTGAGTACCGGAATTCATGGCGACACCTATATCAGCCTGTGCAAGTGCCGGAGAGTCATTGGTACCATCACCCATCATAGCAATGATTCGACCTTGCTGTTGTTCATTGCGAATATAGGCTAGCTTGTCTTCCGGTTTTGCTTCCGCAATATAGCCATCAATCCCGGCTTCCCTTGCGATGGCTTCTGCTGTGAGCGGATTATCTCCTGTTACCATGATGACACGAATCCCCATTGCTTTCAGACGTTCAAAGCGCTTTCTGATACCTGGTTTCAAAATATCAGAAAGAGCGATAATACCCAACACACGATCATTTTTAGCCACAGCGAGTGGAGTGCTGCCATTTTTTGCTACCAAACCTATCTTTTCCTGAAATGATTCAGGAATTACTCCACCTTGACTGCTAACAAACTGGATTATTGCATCTGGTGCCCCTTTCCTGTATTGAATTCCATTGGACTGGTCCAATCCACTGATGCGTGTTTGCGCAGAAAAATCAATGACCTTAGCTTCACTATCGTAGTTATCAATATCAATAGTCTGTCTACCAAGAGTGACAATGGATTTACCTTCAGGGGTTTGATCACTAAGTGATGCTAAAATTGATGTTTCAATTAATTCCTTATCAGTAACTCCTTCGAAAGGAATAAATGCACTTGCCTGGCGGTCACCGATCGTTATAGTACCAGTTTTATCCAAAAGGAGTGTATCAACATCTCCTGCCAATTCAACAGCTTTACCGCTTTTGGAAAGGATATTAGCCCCAAGAGCTCTGTCCATACCAGCTAAACCGATAGCAGCGAGTAATGCTCCAATCGTTGTGGGAATCAGGCAGACAAATAATGCCACCAAAGTAGGTATGGAAAGTTCAATACCAAAGAAGTGTCCAATCGGTAAGAGCGTTGCAACGACAATCAGGAATGCAAGTGTTAATCCAGCCAAGGTCACAGTTAAAGCTAGTTCATTTGGCGTTTTTTGTCTCACAGCCCCTTCCACCATGGCAATCATGCGATCAAGGAAAGAGTTGCCAGGTTGTGCCAGGATGCGTATCAATAATGTATCAGATAAAACTCTTGTACCTCCTGTTACCCCTGATCTGTCACCTCCGGCTTCACGGAGAACTGCCGCAGATTCACCAGTGATAGCTGATTCATCTACCATTGCAGCACCTTCAATGATCTCACCATCTGCCGGAATGATTTCACCTGCTAGTACCTGTATCACATCATCAAAGACAAGGTCACTGGACATGATCATTTCAGTCTTGCCATTTCTCACCAGTTTAGCAGGTGTACTCTGGCGTGTCTTCCTGAGTGTATTCGCCTGTGCTTTCCCTCTTTCTTCTGCCAGTGATTCAGCGAAGTTGGCAAATAGCACAGTGATCCATAGAATCAGAGTTACAGAAAGATTATATGAAAAATTGTGAGTTCCTTGAATTAGATCATTGATTAACACAACAGTCGTTAGTAAAGCACCGATTTCAGTGACGAACATCACAGGATTCTTTGCCATCCTATGTGGATTTAACATTGTAAATGCACCTTTGATAGCACCTTTCACCAGTTTCGGATCAAATAGGGCAGCATGTCTTGACTGACGTCGTTGAAGCTTTGGGGATATACTGTTCATGATTGCATCCCTCCTAAAGAGTCAGCAATTGGACCTAATACGGCCATCGGGAGGAAAAGCAGTGCTCCAATGAAAATGATACTTCCCAATAGTATAATTCCAAAGAGAAGCGTGTCTGTCCTGAATGTACCAATCGTTTCAGGGATAGCCTTTTTCCGGGCTAATGAACCTGCAATCATCAGAGGAAGGATGATAGGTATGAACCTTGAAAGCAGCATTACAATACCTGTTGCGATATTCCAGGGTGCTGTACTATCTTTCAGTCCTTCAAACCCCGACCCATTATTTGCAGATGCAGAACTGAACTCGTAGAGTATCTCTGTGAAGCCATGCGCCCCTGGGTTATTGGTGCTGAGGTGTCCCCAATCCGTAACACAAAACAATGCCGTGCCACCGAGAATCATCAGAGGGTGAAGTAATAGTGCGAGGACTGCCAGTCGCATTTCTTTGGTTTCAACTTTACGCGTCAGGTATTCAGGACTTCTACCAACCATCATACCGCAGATGAAAACACCAATAATGATATAGATGATCATATTTATTAACCCTACACCTATGCCTCCGAATATACTGTTTATCCACATCCCGATCAAGGCTATCAATCCGGTGAGGGGATTCATGCTATCATGCATACTGTTCACTGAACCATTGCTGGTTACGGTTGTTGAAACAGCCCAGGCTGCAGATGAACTGCCTCCAAAGCGTAATTCCTTGCCTTCAAGATTGGCTCTTTGAACTACATTGAGACCATGTATTGCTATAGCTGGTCGATGTTCCTGGGATATGCCAATTGAAATAAAGCAAAGGAAAAGGAAAAGCATGACACTGAAAAGAACTAATGCATGTTTCATTCTTTTAGTAATGAATCCAAAGACCCAGACACAAGCCATAGGTAGTAATATAATACTTAAGCACTCAACCCAGTTAGTCAGGAAGTTGGGATTTTCAAAAGGATGTGCTGCATTCGCTCCGAAGAAACCACCGCCATTTGTGCCCAATTGCTTGATCGCTTCAAACACTGCAATAGGACCACGTGCAATAACCTGTGGGATTCCTTCCAGCGTTGTTGCATGAGCAGCACCATGGAAAGTCATTGGTACACCATTCAGCAAAAGGAAAATCGCTTCTATGAAAGCAAGAGGAAGTAAGACATAAAGGACACTTCGTTTCAGATCCTGGTGGAAATTACCCATGGAAGATTGACCACCAAGTCCTCTTGAGATAGCACATAAAGCAGCTAATCCCGTTCCTGCAGAAACAAACTGAAACCACATCAGGACAAATACCTGGGAAAAGTAACTCATCGAAGTTTCACCTGAATAATGCTGTAGGTTTGTGTTTGAAACAAATGAGGCAGACGTATGAAATACGAGATCCAGGGAAATACGTCCAAGGTGATCTGGATTCAAGGGAAGAAATTGTTGTAAACTAAGCACTAACATACCAAAAACGAAAGCTATGGCATTGAATACAATGAGTGAAATTGAATAACTCTTCCAATCCTGTGGGGGAAACGGGATAACCGATGGTGCATTAACATTAACACTAAGTTTTGTTTTTAATTCCAGCACAAAGGTGATCCACTTACCCAGGGGATAGGATAGAACAGAGGCAGTGATAATCATCAGAAATGGTAATATCATAATCATTTTAGAACTTCTCCGGTTTAATGAGCACAAAGATAAGATATACAAAGCAGAACAATGTTATAACATATACGAGCCAATTCATTACAGGACTCCTTGGAGATTATTCGATAGAACGATTTGTTTATTGGGAACTGATGGAAGTTCAAACCAAAACGTGGAACCTTGATTAGGTATGCTTTCAACGCCAACTTCACCACCATGTGCATGGACGATTTCTCTTACTATAGCTAAGCCTAAACCAGCACCGGAATGATTGGAATTACCAGGTACACGATAGAATTGTTCAAATATGAGGGACTGATGTTCCGACGCAATTCCAATACCGGTATCACTTACCCGGAAAAGGATTCTATCCCCATGTTCTTTTACCGACACAGTAATTCTTCCACCTGGGGATGTATAATGCATGGCATTCGTAATGAGATTATCGAAGACAGGGGCAAAGCGTGGGGCATCAACCATAACACTAGGAAGACCATAGGCTATATCAGTCTTTAATTCTATTCCTTTGTTGCGGGTTTCTGAAATGTACGGATAGATTGCATCTCTAACAAGGGCATGCGGATCGGTAACTTTCAATTCAAGCAACTGCGAATCCTGGCTGATCTGGTGGATATCAAGTAAATCCTGTATGATTCGAGTCAACCTTTCTGCATCTTCACTTGCAGCTTGAAGAAGCTCAACCTGCTTTTCATTCAGCATACCCAGACGTTCATCAAAAAGGAGATGAATTGACATCCCCAATGAAGTCAGGGGTGTCTTCAATTGATGAGAAACAGTCGAAATTACATTATACTTCAGTTCCTGCTGTTCATGTAATTGCGTCATATCCCGGAATAGTATGATCGCACCTGAAGGATCATTTGATTCATTGTTCAAAGAAATTGGGATAACAACCGGTTCAAAGAAGTATTCCTTTAAATCATTGAACACTTGTAGATAACCGTTCTTTTTTGAATATTCAGCGATTTTTCCTTCGGAGGTTGCTTTTCGGAATAGGTCTGGCAACCAGGTATTGGATGTTTCAAAAACAGAAATACCTGAATTTAAGCCGAATAGTTTTTGAGCGCTAACTGTGGAGATTTCAACTTTACCAACCGGGTCTGTAATGGCGATTGCAGTCGACAACGCACTGATCACTTCTTTCGTTGCTAACTGTGTACGCTGCAAGGTTATATTATCAGATCTTTTGCGCTCACGTAAGGATTGAGTCATGCGATTGAAGGCATTGGCTAATCTTCCAATTTCATCATTTACACCAGCATGAAGAACTAATTCAATATTGCCTGCACTCACATCTTCAACTGACCCAATCAAACGATTGATGGGACGTAATACCCAGCCTTGTGTTAGGAAACTGAAAGTCACAGCGATAACTGCACAGGTGATAATGGCAATTAACATACGACCTTTTGCTGATGCAGATTCTTTTCTGGCTTTGTTGTTTTCCTGGTTCATATTTTCCTGGTTCAGGATGAGTATCTTTTGTGCTGTGTCCTTGGTTTGCATGAATTGAGGATATGCCTTCGCATAATAGATCAGCTGTTGTTCCTGGAATGATAGGTTATGATTATGTAGTGTTTTTACAATAGCATTGTAATGGGAAAATTCTCGTGACAAGGTGTTTACCAATTCCTGTTCTCCCGGCAGGGTGATGTTATGCATTTCTACATCAAATGCCTGATCGAAGGCGATCATATTTGTGCTTATCAATGAATCACCCTTTGCTGTATTCCCTGTCATATTGATAAGAATGCCGCTATCTATGCGTTCCAAGGCTTCTTTCATATTTTGGCAGGCTACAACACTCCGGTAGTTTTCTTTCAGAATTACATCTATGGCATTCCCTAATTGAGACAGTTGTACCATAATCATCATTCCTATTCCAGCAACAATGATAAGCAAACTACTAAAACCAAGAGTGAGTTTAGTTCGTAATCCAATCATTTTATATATCCTCTGAAAGCACATGGAGCACCCTTTGAGCCATTCATGATTAGTCATATATCACAATAGGTTACGATTTCTAGTACTGGTTTTTAGATTGCAAATTGTAAGGATAATCTGATTTGATATTGCATTATGCAATGGACGTAGCGTATACTAACCGGTAGTGGTATCCTTCAGGTTACTGTATACGCGCAAGCTAAAGACATCGCCTACCGACCGGTAGCGGTATCCTTCAGGTTACTGTATATGCGCAAGCTAAAGACAGCGCTTACCGGTAGTAGTATCCTTCAGGTTACTGTATATGCGCAAGCTAAAGACAGCGCTTACCGGTAGTAGTATCCTTCAGGTTACTGTATATGCGCAAGCTAAAGACAGCGCTTACCGGTAGTAGTATCCTTCAGGTTACTGTATATGCGCAAGCTAAAGACAGCGCTTACCGGTAGTGGTATCCTTCAGGTTACTGTATATGCGCAAGCTAAAGACAGCGCTTACCGGTAGTAGTATCCTTCAGGTTACTGTATATGCGCAAGCTAAAGACAGCGCCTACCGGTAGTGGTATCCTTCAGGTTACTGTATACGCGCAAGCTAAAGACATCGCCTACCGACCGGTAGCGGTATCCTTCAGGTTACCTTTATTAGCGCAAGCTAAAGACAGCGCTTACCGGTAGTGGTATCCTTCAGGTTACTGTATATGCGCAAGCTAAAGACATCGCCTACCGACCGGTAGCGGTATCCTTCAGGTTACTGTATATGCGCAAGCTAAAGACAGCACTTACCGGTAGTAGTATCCTTCAGGTTACTGTATATGCGCAAGCAAAGACAGCGCTTACCGGTAGTAGTATCCTTCAGGTTACTGTATATGCGCAAGCAAAGACAGCGCTTACCGGGCGGTAGTGGTATCCTTCAGGTTACTGTATATGCGCAAGCAAAGACATCGCCTACCGACCGGTAGCGGTATCCTTCAGGTTACTGTATACGCGCAAGCTAAAGACATCGCCTACCGACCGGTAGCGGTATCCTTCAGGTTACTTTTATTAGCGCAAGCTAAAGACATCGCCTACCGACCGGTAGCGGTATCCTTCAGGTTACTGTATATGCGCAAGCAAAGACATCGCCTACCGACCGGTAGCGGTATCCTTCAGGTTACTGTATATGCGCAAGCTAAAGACAGCGCTTACCGGTAGTAGTATCCTTCAGGTTACCTTTATTTGCGCAAGCTAAAGACAGCGCTTACCGGTAGTAGTATCCTTCAGGTTACTGTATATGCGCAAGCTAAAGACAGCGCTTACCGGTAGTAGTATCCTTCAGGTTACTGTATATGCGCAAGCTAAAGACAGCGCTTACCGGTAGTAGTATCCTTCAGGTTACTGTATATGCGCAAGCTAAAGACAGCGCCTACCGACCGGCTTCTTTTCTCTCTTAATTTATAATTTATAATCTTTAATTTACTGTTAGTCCAACCCGTATTGCTTCCTCTTCCGCCATAGTGTAGCTTGGTCAATACCCAGGATTTCAGCTGCCTCTTGCAGAGTAGTGCTTCTCATGATAACTTTCTGAATATGTGACTTTTCTATTGCTTCGAGAGAAACAGCATCACCGATCCGAATTTGGTCAGGATGAAATATCATGTTTTCTGGTAGCAATTCTGCACCAACTAGTGGTGTATAACAAAGAATAGCCATACGTTCAATTACATTGCGCAATTCCCGGAGGTTTCCAGGCCAGTTGTAATTTTGAAAAGCATTGATGACAGAGGGAGCGAAACCAGAAAAGGAATGATGGTTTTGAGTTCCGAAATATGCAAGCATCGATTCAGCGAGAGGGTGAATGTCTTCCTTTCTGTCAAAAAGAGTTGGCAGGGTTATGGAGATTACTCTCAAACGGAAGAAAAGGTCTTCCCTGAATTTTCCTTCTTTTACGGCAGTATCCAGGTTAGTATTCGTGGCAGTAATGATCCGAACATCTGCCTTACGAGTAATATGATCACCAACCCGCTCATATTCCCTTTCCTGGATAAATCGTAAAAGCTTTGCTTGAATCGAAGAAGGCAGTTCTCCGACTTCATCGAGGAAGAGAGTCCCTCCTTCACAAAGAGCGACCTTACCTGGATTATCACGAACAGCACCCGTAAAAGCCCCACGAACATGACCGAATAATGTGCTTTCCAGTAATTCTGGACTCAATGTTGGACAGGATATAACTCCGAATGGTTTATTTGAGCGATTACTCCATTGATGAATTAGCTTTGCCAGTACCGTCTTTCCCGTACCGCTTGGACCTTCCAACATAATCGTGGCTTCAGACTTGGCAACCTGCCGGGCAAGCTCATATACTTTCTGCATCACAGGAGAATTACTTACGAGATAAGTCTCTGACTGTAATCTGCCAATATCTTCCTGCAACGATAGAATCCTGTGTTCCATTGCTTGCATAGTCTGGATACGTTGTAACATGGCAGATAACTCATCAGGTCTGAATGGCTTTGGAAGATAGTCTGCAGCACCGAGCTGCAAAGCTCGTACGGCTGTTTCAATTGTAGAATAAGCAGTGATAACAATGATCTTTAAGGAAGGATTATTTTTCAATAACAGAGGAAGAAGATCAAGACCGTTATCTGTTCCCAGTCGTAAATCGACAAATGCTACGTCAAACAACAGCTCTGTATTCAGCATCATTGCATCTTCCACATTGCTTGCTGTTTTGCAGCTATATCCCTGGGTTTCACAAAAAATGGATAAAGTCTTCCGGATGTTTATTTCATCATCGACGATTAGAACATTCAGGGTATTCTGATTCATAATCTCTCCCAAGTACTTAGATCAATCTTTCATTGCAAAATGCAAGATATACGATCCGTTTTTTAGAGCAAGAAAAATCCTTTTCAAACATTAGCAACAACTTCAATACAGTAGCAACAACTTCAGTTGTTGGAGCAACTGCTTTAGCAGTTTTATGTTTTAACATATCTGCCTATCCGAATTTATCTCATTAAAATGTGTTGATTTGATGTATCAATTCTGCCAACGACAGGTCTCTTTGAAGATAAGAAATACAGAACAAAAACAGAAAATAAAGAAAATCTTAAGAAAATATAGAAAAGTCTAGATGATCCCTAGATGATCCCTAGATTATCCTTAGATGAAACATACTTGAATTATTATGAGACTTACTTGTGTATGAATAATGAAAATAAATATAAAATCTTTTGGCGTTGTTTGTTAGAACAAATACTCCTCTTCTTCTTCTTTTGCCTTTAATGAAGGTTTCTTATATGGCTCTAAGACATTTGGAGGTAATATGACGTGGATCGGATCTGCAAACAAATCTTCAACAGTTAGCAGTTGGATGATAGGAATCTTTGTTTGGGTAACACCTTCCATATATCGGTAATCAAAAGTACCTTCTTTCACAGCTTCCTCGATCATACCTTTTGTGGGCTTTTCCAATGTGATGAGAATACCGAATTCAGCATGTTGACTTTGCATCGTTCCCTTTAATTCTCGCACCATGCTTGGATTGATGCTGTGACCTCCTTTCACTGAAATGATACCTTTACCAACTTTATCCTTTCTTGTATTATCGACATAATTAATTACTCCATCAACACCTTTATCACCGGATTTAACTGTAGGAGTAGCATTCAATTGGCTTACAGCCCATACTTCAAATTGGAATGGAGCTTGTTCTGCAAGCTTGGTAGCAGAAAGAACATCATTTGGTACGCCATTTACTTTGAAATCTACTTTTTCAACCAGTTCATTCTTCTCCAAACGTTTCTTTATAACATCGATAGAAAGATAGGTAATATCAATTCCTATCCATTTTCTCTTCTGCTTTTCTGCTGCTGCTATAGTAGTTCCGCACCCACAGAAAGGATCTAAAACAATATCCCCTTCATTGCTGCTTGCCTTGATAATTCTTTCCAATAACGCTTCGGGCTTTTGAGTTGGATAACCCATTCTTTCTCTAGCTTGAGAATTAATTGGAGGAATATCATCCCAAAGACATTGTAGCGGAGTACCTTTATTTTCATCTAGATAACGCTTCATGCGTATTCCACCTTTGTTCGTGAAATGCAATTTGTTAGCAGTATCTAATCGTTGCATGGTTTCGAGCGGAACACGCCATAATGAAGTCGTTCCTTTATACTCGTAGGTATAACCACCACCGGATAAACCTTTAGCAGAAAGACTATCATCCGTCCAAAGTCTTCCATCAATATCAGTTTGTCTAAATCTTGCTATATATTCTGCATTATGCAGCGTGTAAATTGGATTCCAAGTATAGGATAAGGTTTTCGTATAAAAGAGAATAATATCCACATTGGCACCGTAACGTTTGGAATCGTTATGAGCAAACGATCTTTTCCAAGTAATTTCGTTTCGATAACTCCCTGTTCCAAAAACACCATCCATGAGCAATTTCAGGTAATGGCTTGCCGTAGGGTCACAATGCAGATAGATACTACCAGTGGGTTTTAGGACTCTTTTCATTTCTAACAGCCTGGGTGCCATCATACATAAGTATGCCATCAATGGACATTCTGCAAGATAGTTGCGCATTGCTTTCATAAAGTCTATCAGCTTTTGACTTGGTGGATCAGTAGTAAGAGTGCCCATAAGTAATTCAATATATTCTCTTTCAGCCTCTGCTCCCCAATTCCATGTATCCTCAAAAGTCTTGATTTGGGAGGTAGCTCCCTTTAAGCCATTTGATTCAGGTTTGAAAATGATATTGTAATCACGTCCGCTTTGAAAAGGAGGATCTAGGTATATCAGATCAATACTGGAATCTTTGATGCTTTTCTTTAGAATGTCGAGATTATCCCCATAAAACAGATTATTCATGTGCCCCTTCCTTATAAATCATTAACTACTAGATTAGAGATTTAAATGCAATATGGATGTCAAGATTATTTGAACTTCTTACACTTTTTTCGATTAATTTCAAAATTCATTCATTCCTTACTATCGCATTCAGAGGATAGATATTGATTATGATATTCAAATACAAATATCTGGACTTGATTTTGCTATTTCTCTTAATATGTAATGATTCGCTATTATCTATAGTTTGAACTGGAGGTAGAAATGCAACAAGTATATTTCAAGGCAGGAATGAAATTGCCCAACATCGATCAAGTGATAGAGCAATTTAAGCTGCAAGAGCCTGGATTCATCGATTTTGAGCATTCTCAGTCAGATCAGATCATTTGGATAAGAGATATTCATACAAAAGGCTTAGTTAAGGCGAAACAAATCCTGGATGAACTGAAGGAGAACGGGTTAGAGAAGGATGAATTTATATCACTTCTAGGTAAGTTCCTGAATAGCGTGACCTACTACTTTGATTGGAGAGAAGTGATGCGTTGGCGTGATATATCTGGCAATGAAGGATTCCAGGAGGAATGTACAGATTTCTTAAGAGCTTTACCTATTCAAGATAATGAAACATTCGAACACTATAGCTCATACTTCTCAGATCAATTAGCAGGTGGTTTTGCTGCTGTGAATTACTTTATTCTCTTCTGTCATTTTATTTATGATCCCAAAGCCTATTCTGTCATGAAGATTACCAGGATGGGAAAAGCTTTCAAGCTCCTGGGCATTGAAAGGAAGCTATCTGGTCACTTGATCGGATTTGACCAATTTACAGAAATCAATTCGATCTGCAGGCAGCTTTTTTATGATCTGAAAGCCTTATATCCTAAAGACATGAGTGATGTGCAGATATTCATGCATTTTGTTGCTGAATATTAAACGAGATGGATTTCAATGTATGTCTTTGGAAAGTGAGTAGAGAATTCATAAAGTTGACTATAATCACAAGCATTTTAATATTGACAATAAATTTGGAAAATATATAATATAAATAAGGAGGTAACAATGAGAAAGAAAAGAATTCAAGTCAAGAGTAGTATTTTATTAGCAAATCACAAAATCAGAACGACCAAATTAATACATGATACAGTAGATATAATTTGCGGTCCAGAGAAAAATTACATTGTTGTATTTGAAAACCAATATTTAGTTGCTAATAGACAAAAAGCTTTGAATGTTGCGATGGAAATAGCAGAAAAGAATAAAATTTCGTTAAATATATATAAAGAAGATTTTACATTACAATCTTCTCAGACCTATCCAGAATTAGTTAATTTGAATCAAGACAAGTCAAAAATCAGTGAGTTACTGCCAACCTACAGAAAAGAGCATTAATAAGATTACTCTATAGTTAAATAGGGAGAAAGTTCTATGTCTGATTGGAATCATAATGTGTTCATTAATTGTCCTTTTCAAGACAAGTATGCCAATATGTTAAAGTTTATCATGTTTGCCTTAATATATTGTGGATTTGAACCTAAGTTGGCATCGGTCGGAAATAGTAGCAAAGCTCGAATGCATAGAATTAAAAATTGTATAATCGAATCAAGATATAGTATTCACGAAATGACCAATCTGAAACCATTTAGCAATCGCGAATTGATGGAAAAAAGAATACGGGATTGTTTTCAAGATATCGAAAAATGTCATCCTAATCTTATAGAAAGTTTGGATGAAAAGCAATGGGTGCATTATGTAAGTGGAAATATGCCATTTGAGTTAGGATATTCTCAGGGATTTCAAGAATCCAACCCTGAGAAGTCTAATCTGATGGAAAATATCATACTTGTTGATGAAAGAGATAATTGCGAGAAAGCACTATCTGATATACTTGGGAACCATGATAGTATTATGGAACATCATGATGAATTCAATATTAGCTTTTGTAAAAAATTGTATATTAAGTTAGCAACTTGGGAAGATAATCCCAATCAAATAACCAAAAATGCTTCAAATCTGTTTGCTGCTTATCACATCTTCACTAAAGAAGCAAAAGAGGATTTTACCTCTGATTTCGATTCTCTTCATAAGCTCTATATTACAAAGGTCAAACAGTACTTAGAATCAAATCCCCCTGTACCTCTTCCAATTTAGTGTTATTGTTTACTGTATTCATGACATTATTCTGAATTACATTCATATCTATCTTAACGTAGAATACGATTAACATAGAACATTAAGCTATTTCTCTGAAAACAATCCTTGACAGTAAAAAGTGATAAATGGGTATTTTGTATGCAAATCACAAATTCCAAATAAATTATAGATAAAAAACCAAAATATAGATTATGGAGGCAAAAATGGCAAGCAAGCCAAGTGCTGAGCTCGTAAAGAGCTTGAAGGAAATATCGCCGATCAGGGCGATGGTTGAAACCTTGATGAACAACAGCAAAGTTCGCAAGATCAACATTGCTGAAGCTTATGAATTGGCAAAGAAGCAAACGAATGTATCGGATACTGATATGCCGATCTATCCGGCTTTTGCTAAATTGCATGGTTTACCTGAAGGCGCAACAGTATTGAATGATTGCAACGGGAAGATCGTCGGTCGTACAGCTAAGGCACGTCGTTTCTACAATCGTTTGAATTCCTCTGATAAGACGAAGGTGGAAGGCGATCTGGCTGAAGCGATCTTCCAAATGCAGCAGTATCCTCTCATTAAGGCGGAAGCAGTATTGGGTCTAACCAACTATCTGATGTTGAAAGCCACTTTTGTGACTACAGAAACCGATGCAGTGAACGTCTTCAACTGGCTTTGTAATTTTGCGCCTATGGAATCCATGGTGAAGGAGTATGCAGCCAGCAAGCAATTGCCCATCATGGATATTATTCTCCTGGGATTCAATGAATGGACATGTAACGATACGTTCTATAACAATGTGGGACAGCCACAGCTTGCCCTGGTTGATGAAAAGCAGAATGTGATCATCAATCTGGGGATGCGTTATTTTGGAGAAAGAAAGAAGGGTACGCTTACACTCGGTTGGACTTCAGCTATGACGCTGGGTATGGCTGCCTGTCATGGTGGAATTAAGGAAATTGATTTTAGTAATTGTGAAGATAAGGAACTCCAACCTCTTGGAAAGCGTTCCATCGTGTTTTACGGTCTTTCAGGAACAGGCAAGTCATCTCATACTAACAGTCCTGATAACGCTGGTACATTGCCCAAAGGCTTCACGAAAGTTGTTTTACATGATGATGCCTTCCAAATCGATATGGAAAAGAAGGTTTGCCGTGTTTGGGAACCTACTCTCTTCGATAAGACTGACAGCCGTGATCTGGATAATCCTGATTGGAAGTATGTGCTTTCTCTAATGAATCATTCTCAATTCCAAATCAATGGCAAGAATTGGCCTGTGGGATTAGATATCCGAAATTCCAACGGTCGTGCGCTTCTTGACCGTGACCTGCTTGGTAATTGGGTTAATGAATGCAGTTTTCCGAAAGCACTTGCCTGGCTGATGAAGGATACAGTACTTCCTCCCATCATCAAATTCAGTGATCCATACCTGGCGATTGCCATGGGGGCAGCTCTCATAACGATGAGAAATAAAGCAGAAAATGTGACTGAGGAAGAGTTGAAGAAGCTGGTATTTGAACCATTTGCCAATCCTTTCCGTGTTTATGAATTATATAAGGATGTTGAGTCCTTCCTGCATGTCGTTGAGTCAGGCGCCGATGTTTACAGCTTTAATTCGAAGGGATACTGGCGCAGTTCAGATACGGATTTGGAAGCCATCTCGCTGACAACATCACTGACATTACAGACAGGAATCCTAACGGAAAAGATCAAGTGGGAACCGTGGAAAAATTTACCGGGAGCAATGATTCCGACGAAGGAGTCTATCAATGTTCTGATTCCGGGTTACTACGATAAATATGATCCCAAGAAACGTCAGAATAAGGAAATTTACCTCGAATGGCTGAAGGATAGATTCAAGCAGCGTCGTGATTTCCTTCATTCTACTGATTTGAATACAAAACCGGAGTTATTGAAACACCTGGTGACTAAATTGGAAATCATTATTTAATAAATATCAAACTAAAAAAATAAGGGCAGTGAGAGCTGCCCTTATTTTTTTAGTTTGATATTTATAATCTACGGTAGAGGCAATGTAGAACTGGGTTTGTTTTGTTCCTGTTGCGCTGCCTGTATATAAGGTTCAATCTTTGCAAGCAGTTCTTCACCACGTTTTCCTATAGAATATTGATTCATCGCCCTATATAAGAATACCCCTAAGTCAGTAAGCTGTTTGATTTTATTTTGTTCATCCGTGTCTTTTATTATGACGCTATAGGCTTGTTCTAAATAAGTCATAGCTGCATCTGCCTTTTCCATGTTGAGCATAATATAAGCAGCCTGCTGAAGCTTCTCGGGATCGTTTTGTGCGGAAGCCAAGCCAAGTTTTAACAGCGAATCTGTCTTTTCGACATCTTTCGATTCTGAATACATGGTAGCCATCGCCATATAGAAACGGGATTTGTCATCAACGTAACGAATCGCCCGTTCCATATATTTCTTCGCAACTTCCAGATTATTCATACTATGATAATACCGGGATAAACGCATGAATGCAGCACCGTAATTATTAATCAGTCTTGTCATGTTATCATCTTTGAAGACATTGTTATCTTCAATGGATCGATAAGAGTAAACCTTCGTCGCATTCAGCTCTAGAACTGGTCCATCTATCATATCCTGTCCTGATTCAGTGACAACTCGATCAGCCATGCCAATATTTCTGAGGTGGCTATCAAAACCAGTCAATTCAGCACAAGTAACCGCAAAATAAATCGGTCGTTTACCATAGTTTTCTTTAATGATCTGAATGACTGCCAGGTCTTTCACATAAAGAACCTGTCCCTTTTTATAATTAATAGAGAAGTTCATCTCAGGTCGAGGTCCTTTGATCTCAACACTCATATCCTGGGGAAGCTGGATGGGCTGAATGTTATCCATCTCATCAGATGCCATATGGAAAAGCACACCTTCATGGTCTTCAAGCTGGTGCCAATACCAGGGTGTATTCAGAAGACTGAGATTGGCTATTGTCACATCTTTGCGAATACCTTTCAATTCGCTATTCTTAAAAACCATAGCTGTTTTGATTGCAGACCTAGCTTCCTGGTCAGGATAAGTATTTCTCTCGGGATGAATGTATTCCCTTGAATTGGGATCTTGGACTGCCTGATTATACCAAAGAGGGAAAGTATCATTATCACCATTTGTGAAAATAATGGCATTTTTCTCCAATGAATTCAGGAAATTCATTCCATAGTCAAGTGCCATGAATTCTTGGGAGCGATCATGAACCTTATATTGGGAAGCCATATTCACAACAGGTAAGGCAAATAACAGAATCGCTATAATAACAGCTAGTATCTTTTTCTTTTCAACTAATTGTAATAAACCGATTGTACCGATTGCCATCCAAACTGCCCAGAGATTATATGCGAGATTGAAGAAATAATCGCGATCCCTAACTTCTGCATCTGATAAATTGATAATGAAAACCATAGCTATCGATGCCATGAAGAAGAAAGAGAAGAAATAGGCAAAGGCATGTCTGTTTTTATTGGCAATATGGTATATTCCAAAAAAACCTAACACTGTGACAAGCAAGTTTCCGATGAATTTGATCACATTTGCAGAAGAATGGAACCAACTGGCAAGGGTTGGACCGTCAAACCATTGCCATCCAAAATAGCGAAGAAAATGATAATCAAACTGATAACTCATCGTAGCACGTCTTTCCATAAAGGATGTCACACCATATTGGCGACGCAGGATGTAATCCAGGAACATTGTTAAGTTACGTGGGTCGCCTTCATTGACAAAAGGTCTGAGTTGAGAACGAACGAGAAGATAAATATGAGGTGATAATCCTACTAATACCATTAATATTCCCATCAGCCAAACACGATTCTCGATCTTTCCATGCAGATGATAATACATTAACCCGAGGACAATTGTCACAAATGCATATTTTCCAAGATCAGGGATTTGCATATTAACAGCAAAGCTCTTGAATATCACATAAGCCAGAAATACAAGTAAGAGATAAGCAACGGTACGAATCCAGAAAGTACCATTCTTGATACTTTGAATCAGCATGGGATAAACGGCAACGAACAGGACTGCCGGTGCGATTTGCAAACAGGTTTGATGAATGCAGAAACCGAGAAAGAAGATATATACGATAAGTAGAAGAATGTTCTGCTTAGAGAAATCTTCTGATTTTTCCACCCAGAGCATAGTGAGATAAATCACTAAATTATCGATAAAAAGAATACCTACGTTCACTTCTGCTTCGATCGAGTTTGTCCAGAAGGTGAAAGAATATGCTGAAAGCAATGCTGCCATGATACCGGCAAAAGCATTTCTAAATGGAGATTTATCAAACATACTGACGATCTTAACTGTGTATAAATAGACAAGCATAATCGAGAAAGCACCCATGAAGGATGACATAGAACTTGCTACAAGAGCATGGGGGATACCGTTAGCTATCACGGCAAAGGCACGACCAATAAATATGTAGAAAGGATTACCTGGTGGATGGGGGATTCCCAATATGGAAATACAGGTTGCATATTCTCCAGAATCCCAGAAGGACATTGTTTTCGCATTAGTCAGTAAATATACAATCAGCGTTGAGATAAAAATACTGATGGCGATGATCCAATTTGTTCTTGGTGCCAGGATATTTTGAGGTCTTAACTTCTCGTAAGAGATTGAATCTTTAACTGCTATTGGTTTAGGCATAGCAGCTCGGGCTGTTTCTGCGGGTCTTTTTTTTATCATAGGTTCTCCATATATTCTGCTTGGTGGAGTAAGATTCTAATCTTACTATTCATCCAGCTAATTTATTAAATAATATTCTCGCATTCACACGATCGGCGTCGTGATCTACAGTCTCGTATTCAGTAAGATCGGAATCTTACTCCACGTTCCAATTTAATCTTTCATACCTGTGGAAGCTGCACTGGCAATGATTTGCTTCTGGGCAAACAGGAACAGGATGATTAATGGCATAATACTAAAACTGGAAGCTGCCATTAAAAGCGTAGTTTGGGATGAAGCTTCCTGTGAAAAATAACTTAATCCGACTTGGAGAACTCTAAGCTCTTCGCTATTGGTCATGACAAGAGGCCACATAAAACTATTCCAGGAGCCGATGACAGAAAAGATAGAGGCGGTGGCAATAACAGGTTTTGACAGTGGCAATACTATACGCCAGAGCATACCGAAACGAGTGCAGCCATCGATTGCTGCTGCATCAAATAACTCATTCGGAATGGATTTGAAATGCTGACGGAATAGGAATATTGTAAAGATATTCGCCAACCAGGGGATAATAAGGGCATTAAATGTATCGATCCACCCCAACTTATCCAATAGAATATATGACGGTATCATAAAAACAGGTTCAGGAACCATCATCATACTGATAAAGAGGAAAAAGAACCATTCCCGACCCCAGAATTGCATGCGGGCAAAGGCATAAGCAGCTAAAGCGGATGTAATCAGGACGCCAATTAAAGTAACCAATGCTACATAGATAGTATTGGCGAAATACCTGGCAAATGGCACTTTCTTGAAAGCAACCCCGAAGTTTTCCCAGTGAAGTTTGAATTTCTTGATTTGGTGAATACTTGCTTTTGGGATACGTTGGTATTCCTTTGCTAATGTACCTTGCTCATCATATAGGTTGACGATACTGTCAGAGCCTTTATCCAGGACGATTTGAACCCTGTATGTTTTCCCATCCAGGGTATACGTTTGATATTTATCGATTGGGATGAAACCGACATTTCCTTCATTCACATCATTTTGAGATTTCAACGAAGTAGTAATCATCCAAAGAAATGGAACTATCATGGATAGACCACAAATGATCAGAATAATGTAAATAACGCTGTTTTTTAACCAGTTGATCATGCCCCCTCCTTAGTAGTTCACCGATTTTTCCAGTTTCTTCTGCCAAAGCGTCAGACCCAGGATGATCATAAAAAGGATGAGCGCAACAGCGCTGGCATAACTCAGGTTCTGATTATCAAAACCAGTTTCATAAATATAATAGACAATCACTTTAGTCGTTTTCAGCGGACCGCCAATAGGAGGACCTGTCATAAGATAGATCTGTGCAAAAGCTTGGAATGTGACGATAGTGGTCATAATCAAAACATAGAATGATGTGGGAGAGACAAGGGGAATCGTGATACCAAAGAATTGCCTGGTTTTTGTAGCACCGTCTATCTCTGCAGCTTCATACATTTCCTTTGGTATATTCTGAAGACCGGCAAGATAGATAATCGTATTATAACCCAGGCTTTTCCAAACGGTTAAAATGATGATACAGAATAACGCCATTGATGGACCACCCAGCCAGGCAGGAAGGTGGATACCAAACTGTGAAAAGAATAAGGTGAAAATACCGGTACTATCTGCAAGCCACCCTTGCGGTCCTAAGCCAACCTTTTGCAGGAAGAAATTTGCCAAACCGCTTTGTTGGTTGAAGATGATCTTCCAAACAATGGATACGGCAACCAGTGATGTGACAAAAGGAAGGAAATAAATCGTTCGGAAGAAGCCTTTCAAATGTTTCACCTGGTTGAGTAACGCTGCAAAAAAGAGGGAAAGCACTATACTGAGTGGAACAACAAAAATAACGAGATAGAAGGTATTAAGAAGGGAAGTCCAAAAATCAGGATCATTCAATAAATGAGTATAATTTTCCAACCCAATAAATTTACCTGCACCATTGATTGTCCATTCAAAAAAGCTGACAAAGAAAGTCAGGACAATCGGTACGAAACGGAAGGCAAATGTCAAGGCAAATGCCGGTAAAATATAGAGAAAGGGCGTATAACGATTCTCTTTCATATTCCTCTCACCAAGGGATTTCTACAAATTAAAATATCACTAAATATTACGCACAATCAAAGGATCATGGAGAAAATGTCAAATGTTATTTGATTTCGACACAAGTATGATATGAAAAACCGGTTTCTAGAGCTTAAATTTTGTAGCAAAAACACGAGATCCCATCCCTGATTTATGACTTTCTGAATTACCTATTGCCAGTAAATCACCATCAGGACAAAACAACAGTTGATTCAGTGTTTCTGAGTATTTACCTCGGATCTGAAGTTCTCCGATTTTGCTATTATTTGGTCGATACTTTTGGATATAGACATCAATTCCAAAATCTGGCTGAGAAGTATTTATTTCATCAATCCCAATATAGAAAGTACTATCCTTAACCAAAAAAAAGCGTGGCGTGTAATCAGCCGTAGGGATATCACATGATAATATCTTATCAGGTTCCCTATCTGGATGAATCATTCCAACAACAAGGGAACTGTCCTTTGTTGCGACTACATACAATTTCGCATCAATCGAAGTGACTAGTTTTAATGCCTGATATTTATTCGTATCACTCATAATTCTAAATCCATCCAGTTCATGGTAAGTGAGAAGCGTCGAACCTTTATAGGGATCATATGTTGTCGCAAAAACAGTATTGCTTTTTGGATTGCATGTTATGGAAGTTATCCTGAGACTATCCTGGATGAGGTAAACGAATTTCTTATCACTAATTTTCTGGTTTTGTAATAATAGCTTATCCAGGTTCACTGTTTTCTCAACATCATCATACCATAAAAAAAAGGCGTAATCATTCATTAAGATGCCCTTAGGAGGTGTATGTGAAGAGACTTGATATGCAACGGATTGATATCCGAGTAAATTACCCTGCAAATCCGTGGAGATGATAACCGGATTATATATCCCTTCTTGTTCCCTGATTGCATAAACATAGCATTTATCATTGAGTATCTGGAAATCTGAGATCGTGATCGTACTTTTATGTTGAAAGTGCTTTTTCCAATAATTGAGAGAATGATTTGTGAGTTTTTTTTCCCATGAGAGTTTCATATCAGGAAGAAGCTTTATCAATGAGACTGTACCAGGTTCTGTCAATATTGATGAGGCAATCAGAACAGAACCATCATGTAAGAGACAAGCTTTACTGGAGGAATAACTGCCTTTATTCAAACCAACGAAACCGAGATTTTGATTATATTGTTCCACTTTTTTCCTGGATATATAATCAAGTATATGAGGAAGTAATCGCACAATGCATATACCCAGGATAAAAATGAATAATGCAATGCTTAGCCCCTTGCGTAATTTAATCTTCATTACTTCATCATTATTATTCAGCAACAACAATGATCCCTGTACCTTTAGGATTCTTACCCAGCATGTCCAGGTGCATAAAAAGATAGCATATCGGGTAGTAAATTAAATAATAAGGAACCAGGAGGGGAAATAGCAGAATCGACTTTTTCAGGATATTCATTGGGATTTTCAGAGCCATTAACCAATAGAGATGCCCCCAAAAGCCATAAGAGTATTCAAAGGAAACAACGTTAAAACCTGCAGTTTCTAATTTTGATGTAATATCTTCTTTTGAGTACCCGGGTCGAATATGTTCTTCTGTGAATTCTGCAGCTATATCTAAATTACTTGGGGAAGAAATGATTAGCTTTCCACCCGGATCAAGAACCGATCTAAAATTCTTCAGGACTTGAACATCATCTGTAATGTGTTCTAAAATATCAATAGCTAAAATCAGATTAAAGTGACGTTTGGGAATGTAATCCTGGAGATCAGCCTGCCGACATTTGAAGTTCTTCCACCCTTGATCTTGTGCGAAACTGGCAAAAGATTCCATGTAATCTGTTTTTAAATCAACAGCCAGGACTTCTGCATTCTTCCAATTTTTTAGAATAAAATAGGAGTATTGTCCGAATCCTGCACCTGCATCATAAAACTTTACAGGAAAATCAGGAGGAAAGTACTGCCTGACTTTTCGAAAGACATACCATTCTCTTAAAAACAGGAGATGCTGCTTGAAATAAAAGATTACTCTCAAAAAGGGAAATAGGTCAATGACCGTGGCTAGTTTATCTTTGACTTTATCATATAACATCATTACTCTCCATTACGCACTTTGAACTTCGCACTTCTCTCAAGGCATGTTCATTTGGAACTGTTCTATCCTATATCGCTGATCATTTACTGAACTTATTCCCTCAGCTTTTCGGGAGATATCCATTTGCCGAGTTGGAGTATAATAGTTGATTACAAGCATCTGATTATTATTGATGTAGCTGTTTTCAGTCCAGGTAGTGATAAAACTATTCGTGATCACTTTTACATCCCAAGTATCGCGAGTAACAGTCCAAGACGCATAATTTGTAGATGCCAAGGTTCCCGATAGAAGGTTATTTCCCCAATCTGTGGATGAATGCGGACTTAAATATACTTCGTTAATGGTTTCTGAAGAATAGTTTCTAACGGTAATAGCAGCAGCGTTTGCTATGATATTATACGTTTCGGTGGCATTTAAATTAACCGTGGCTGTATAAGGATCGTGAAAAACATAAGTACCGGTCATAGTGAAATCGGCAGTATTGCTTGCCTCTGTCATATACCAGGCTTGGGTATAATTGCCATTAGCGTTAATCGAAACTGGATCATCCAGCCCGGGAATTGTGAGAATGACGATTCCAGCAGTTAGGTTGATGAATTGGATGCATCCCCGATTAGGATCAAGTACCCTGGTAGTTACTTCACCTTGGCTTACATGATCGGTGAGAGTTACAGATCGAAGATATAATCCGTCACAAGTATAGGAAACAGATGTACTTTTCGGATCAGTGATGGAACTCTTCATATATAAATCGAAAGTTGTATTGCTATTGGCGTCAATGATATCCTGTGTATTATTTGCCCAAGTTACATAAATAGGCGCATTCGTATTATTAACTATTTTAAGGCTGCCGTAGCTATTGTGATGATGTTCTGAAGAACTGCTTTCGAAGCATGAGGTTAATAAAAATGCAGTAAAAAACAACAAGATGAAGATGCCCAGATGTTTCATAGTAAACTCCTTTATATGCTCCATTATTTACTAGATTTTTTCTTACAAAGATATAATATGAATTAAACATTCTTTGTCAATGTTGAATGTGGGGAGGAGGGAATAGCGGACAGGGTACAGCGGACAGGGTACAGCGGACAGCGAACAGGATACAGCGGACAGGGTACAGCGGACAGCGAACAGGATACAGCGGACAGCGAACAGGATACAGCGGACAGGATACATAGTACTGTACACCGTGAGGACAGAGAGGTGACACACGTGTCAGTCAGATGAAGACTGATCTGATCTCCCTCCCTTTGGATAAAGGGAGGGATTAAGGAGTTTGATGCTCTTCTTCAGGTGTCAGTTACTAGGTGCTAGGTACTATTCCTCCCTTCAGATGAAGGGAGGTGAATAATATTATGAATTTGAGCCATGAGTATTCCCAAGTTGAGCCAGTGCTCCACTATAATTGAGCCAGGGAATATTCTACTTTGAGCCACCTTGCATAAATCAGAGTGTGATTAACCATGTGGCAATGCGCTGAAGAGCGCAAATAACACAATGGAGGTCACAAAATGACCAATTATCGAGAAATCTTGCGTTTACAGGCGCAAGGAATTAGTGAAAGGAATATTGCTCAAAGCCTGCCGTGCTCCCGCAATACCGTATCCAAGGTGCTGAGGGCAGCAGCCCAACAAGCTGTTTTCTGGCCAATTTCTGATACAATTAGTGACAGGGAATTGGGGAAGATGCTATTTCCCATTGTAAATATCGAAGGGTGTCGCAAGATGCCGGATTTTGAGCATATACACAAGGAGTTAGGTAAAAGCGGTGTAACCTTGTCGTTATTATGGCACGAGTATTCAGAGCTATGCCGGCAGAATCAGACGATACCCTATCAATACAGTCGATTCTGCGAGCTTTACACGGAATATGCTCATCAAACCAAGGCAACCATGCGCATTCATCACAAGCCGGGTGAGAAGCTTGAGGTTGATTGGGCAGGTCAATCTGCGTATTTGACAAACAATCTTACCGGGGCACAGCTTAAAGTTCCAGTCTTTGTCGCTGTTTTGCCCTATAGTGGCTATGCTTATGTTGAAGCACTTCCCAATATGAGTCTGAGTAACTGGATTCAGGCTCATGTAAACTGCTTTCAATATATGAACGGCGTGGCAAAAATACTGGTTCCTGACAACCTCAAGACAGGTGTGGAGCGGGTATCCGGTGGAAGCAGTGTAATCAACAGGACATATAATGAGCTGGCTAATTACTACAATACAGTGGTCATCCCTGCCAGGGTCAGGCATCCCAAGGATAAGGCAAGTGCTGAAGGGACAGTAGGTATTATCTCGACCTGGATTCTGGCTGCTCTTCGCAACAGGAGTTTCTTCTCGCTTAGAGAACTCAATAAGGCAATCAGGGAAAAGTTGGCTGAATTTAACAGTAAGCCTTTCCAGGTCAAAGATGGCTCCCGTGAAAGCGTATTTTGGCAAGAAGAACGAGAGCAGCTGCTTCCCTTGCCGGAGGAGGCTTATGAACTGGCTACATGGGCTACAGCAACGGTTGGTTACAACTATCACATTATGGTTGATAAGAAGTACTATTCAGTGCCTTATGAATATATCCACCACAAAGTAGATATTCGCCTAACCGCCAGGGTGGTGGAGGTCTTTTACAATTCAGTCAGAATAGCCTCCCCCAGGGGCTTGGAGGGAAACTCTGAGCGATATCAGACCAATGCCGAACATATGCCCAAGGATCATCAGGAATACCGGAAATGGGATGCAGATAGTTTTGTTGACTGGGCTTGTACTCTTGGAACAAGCACTGAGTTGGTAATCAAGTCAATCCTGGGATCATGCAGGGTTGAACAGCAAGGTTATCGCACCTGCATGGCTGTGCTAAGCGCTTCAAAAAAGTACGGCTGTCAAAATTTGGAAAATGCCTGTCAGAGAGCATTAAGCTACACACCAAATCCGAGTTACAGAATCATCAAGACTATTCTAAACTCAAATGAACAGAAGAGAAGCACCGATAATGATGCTGAAGCGGTGCAAAGCTCAGAGTATGCCATCAGCCGGGAATCAGGTTACTACGGGAGAAACGAAAATGACTAATAATACTACTATCATTAAACTTCGAGAGATGCTGTTAAATGGCATGGCAGATGCCTACCGAAATCAGGTTAACGATAAATCACTGGAAAACTACAGCTTTGATGAGCGCTTTGGCATGCTGGTTGATATAGAATGGGATAAGCGCAAGAATAATAGGCTTAAACGTCTGATTCACGGTGCCGGCTTCAAGTTCAGTAACGCGAGCATAGCAGATATTGACTACCATGAAGACAGGAAACTTGATCGTAGTGCAATCGTTGAATTGGCATCATGTTCATTTATTGGAGAGAATGAGAATATCATCATCACGGGAGCATCAGGAAGCGGTAAAACATGGCTGGCTTGTGCATTTGGCATAGCTGCCTGCAAGAAGTACTTCACTGTAAAATACGTCCGCCTGCCTGAACTGTTGGATGACCTCGCTGTTAGCCGTTGTGAAGGCGGGCATCAAAGAGTCATAGACAGATATGTAAATGCGAAACTGCTGATACTTGATGAATGGCTGTTAACCAGGATAAACGAACAGGAGGCTAAAGATCTCTTTGAAATAGTCGAGATGAGGTATTCCAAAGCATCTACGGTCTTGTGCTCTCAGTTCAAAACCGGAGGATGGCACGAGAAGATTGGACAACCCACTCTCGCTGATGCCATCCTTGACCGGCTTGTTCATAACTCTCACCATATATTTATCGATGGGAAGATGTCAATGAGAGAACGCAAGGGAATAATACAAATCAATAAGAAATAGCCGGTTCCCTCTTAGATGCATCGTTCCGGCTGCTGCTTCGCTCGGACTACGTCCTCACTCCGCAGCAGCCGGAACTTCATCCTCCCTAATAAAGTTGATAATATGTAATAAGGCAATAAGATACGTCGTGTGGCTCAAAAAGATAATATAGTATGGCTCAATTATAGTGGAGCACTGGATCAACTTAATCGGACAAGGTGGCTTTTCTGAGCGGAATATGCAGGGAGGTGACTTTTTAGGTCGGAGAGTTTGATTATGTTAATTGTAGTAGCTCCGGGTTTAACCGGTTGCCATCCCATCTCCCTTTTTGCAAAAAGAACTCACAATTCTAAAGTAAATGAACAAGATAATAGCAAACATCTTTGCATTGAAACGTACTAGGGTTGGAATACGATACTATTACGGTAGCATTACGGTTTTTTACCGTAATGCTACCGTATTGCTACCGTATTGGTACCGTAATGCTTTTTAATAAGATTTGCATGAAGTATAGATATAATATATACTTTCATTCATTGACAGTATTTATCAATATGCTTAATATTGTATATATTTCAGAAGTGTTGATTGAATGGTTGAATTTAGAGAAATGCATTTAAAGATCGTTGAAATGCTTATAATGAAGTTTATCACATGCTTTTTTAAGTAAGGATTCACTATAATGTATTAAGTAAGGAGATAAAATGAAAGGAACATTATCAATCACAATTCTATTGGTTCTCTTATCTGGGAGTTTATATGCTTCAGCAAAGTCTTTGACTTCTCCGAAGAACCAATCAATTAATTCTGGGATTAATTCAAATATGATGAGTTCAGGGACTGTTCATAAATTGTATCAACCATACCCAAGTTCAGGTAACAACAATAAACTCAATAGAGATGAAATAATCACTTACCAGGAGATTTTTGAGAATGGTAATGATGGCTGGAGCTTTGCTGATGGTACTATACCTCCGAATTTGTTTCATAACTACAATTCACCTACAGATGGCTGGGTGTGGTGGATGGGTGATCCGGCTCTTGCAACTGGTAGTAATATTGGCAGATATCATGAAAAACAGTACCTAGTATTGGATACTCCTGCGATCCAAGTATCTTCTTCCAATGCTTTACTGACCTTTACCTTGAATTATAATGTTGAGTCACCAGTTGGAGCCACAACTCCTTATGATGGCTGGGATGCGTGCAATATTCGCATCTCTACGGATGGTGGCAGCATTTGGTCTATCCTGGTTGGAACACCCGCTTATAATGTGTTATCAGCTTATTCTTTCGGATATGAGCATAGAGAAGGAACAAATATTCCCGGGTGGGGTGGAACTTCCAATGGTTGGTTGAATGCCTCCTTCGATCTGGGTGCTTATGTAGGGCAGGATGTCATCATTCGTTTTGCATTTGCCTCCGATGATTTCCCGGAAACAAGCGATGTATCATCTATGTTTGGAATGATGGTCGATGATATACATCTGGGGAGTTTTACCAATGATAGCTCTTCCAGTATAGGTTTCACCGCAAGCAGTTTGGTACCGGTAGGTGGTCAGTTATGGCATATTGCAGAAGTTGCAGATGCTCCTTCACCTACACATGCTATGATCTGTCAAAACGATGCTGGTTCCTATAATCCCAGTATGCTAAATTATTTGGTGAGTCCTTCCATACAATTACCTGAATTCGGAGATATCAAGGCAGATTTTCAAATTAAAGGGAGTTTTTCTAATTTTGGAACAATCCCTGATATTAATAATTGGAGTTGGGAGATATCACCCGATAATGGAACAAACTGGTATTCGATGATGAATCCATACCATGATCCTGTTAATATCGATTGGATTACGGATGCTCCCTCAACCTGGAGATCAGTAACAGAAGCCTACATAAGTTACTTCGATGGGTTGATCTCAGATTATTCAGGTCTAATGGTCAAATTCAGGATATTTTTTGAAACAAATACAAATGTACATGGCACAGGCATTATGATCGATAATTTTACGATTACCAATATATTGCGAATACCACCTCCAGTGAACCTGAGTGCAACGTTATCAAATTCGAATGTTCATTTGAATTGGATGGCACCAAATCCCGCAATACTTCTTCATTTCTTGACTTCTACAAATGAGAATTGGTCAGACTATGTTTCAAGCGCAGATGCATATGCCATGAAAATTGACAATCCTGGTTCTACACCTACTCAGTTGCATGGAATTAATTTCATGCTCTATCGCCAAAATAGTATGCCGATCGTTTGTACTCCCTCCATTCATGTCTGGGCTAACGAAGCAGGATTTCCTGGTACTGAACTGATAGTTATTCATGGAATCACAGAAATTGATAACTATGCTTGGAAGAACGTAGATGTTACAAATTCCAATATCATGATTCCTTCAGATGGTTCAATCTTTGTCGGTATCAGTGATATTAATCCGGGTGATGTTAATGCACAAGGTTTGTTGTGTGATGCTACCAGTCCAATATCAAATTCATTTGTAAACATTGGTGGTGAGTGGGGATCACTTGGTATTATTTACTCAGGTCTTGTTAACTGCGGATTGTCTGCTACAATATATGATGCAGATCCAACAGCTCCCGTTCTTACGGGCTACAAAGTGTTCCATTCACTTGATCCTGTAGGTACATTCACTGAAATTGCTGATATTATAGATACAACAACACATACATATACTGATCAGTTCCCGGCAGTTGGTATAATGAATTATTACAAGGTAACCGGTGTTTATGGTATTAATCAATCTTATCCATCTAGTATTGCATCTATCTTTGTATTTGGTGCTGACTACTCAGAAATTCTATATGATGATAATGAAGCTGACCAAGGTTACAATGCTGGTTCAACCCACTCAATGGTTGTCAAGTTTGATCCCGATATTCCATATGGTGTCAGTTGTGAAATTGCCTATGCTAAAGTATTTGTGAACACTGTTGGTATAGGGTCATTGATCATACGTGTTTATAATGCAAATGGTATTAATAGCACACCTGGTGCAGAGTTACTTTTATTCAGTTATCCCCATACAAGCCTCGTGCAAGGTTGGAACATAATTCCAATGCTTCTTTATGCTCCAGAGACAACTGGTAGTTTCTACATTGGAATACTTGATTATGCAGGTTCTTCTGCAGTTGGTTTAGACACTGACTCTCATAATAGAAGTTGGAAGAACTTATCTAGTACTGGTCCCTGGCAGCAAATTACGGAAGGTAATTTAATGATACGTGCTATTATCCGTAGTCCTGTCGGAAATGATGATCTAGTTGAAATTGCACCTGAGGCGAGTCTTTACAATTATCCCAACCCTTTCAATCTGGAGACGACAATTAAATACAATCAACATAATACAGGTACTGTAAAAATTGCGATTTATAACATCAAAGGTCAGATGATTAAGGAACTAAAAAATGGATATGAGAATACCGGCGTTTATTCTCTCACATGGGATGGTACAGATAGTCAGAACAATGCTGGTCCGTCTGGTATCTACTTTATCAGGATGGTCTTCGATGGAAAAACCATGACCAGGAAAATCATGCTGGTTAAATAACAGATAACTGAATTGAAAAAGCCAATAGCGATATGCTATTGGCTTTTTTATTAATAATTTGTTGACTCATGCACTTTAAATTTAAAGTTTAGCCAAGTTGAGTACTCCTATCAGTTAGAAACACCACATATTCAATAATGATAATAATATAGAGGTAATGAATGAAGAAGATAGATCTCCATCTGCATACGACAGATTCAGATGGACTCTATACCGCAAAACAACTCCTCCAAGCTGCTAGAAAGCTTGGATATCATACTATTTCAATTACAGATCATGATACAATTGAAGGTTATTTGAAATCAGTTGAGTTGGCTAAAGAATATAAAATAAACCTTATTCCCGGTGTCGAGATAAGCAGTCATCATCAAGGTCATGATGTGCATATTCTTGCCTATTGCTTCGATATTCAACACCAGGAATTACAGGATTTACTGGATTATATTCACAGGGGAAGAATCGCTCGTGCTGAAAAGATGCTGGCTAATCTTGATAAATTAGGTATTCATATCAATATGGCTGATTTATTTAGATTGTCAGGTGATGATGATCTTCTTGGTCGTCCACACATGGCAAGAGCAATGATGGAAAAAGGTTATTGCCGTTCCATCCGGGAAGCATTCGATAAGTATATAGGCGATCATTGTCCCGGTTATGTGCCCAAGCCTTCCCTCGAACCAATAGATATTATTCGGATAATCAAGGAAGCAGGTGGTATTTCATCAATCGCTCATCCATATAAATTATTCAGTAATCTCTATATTGATGATTTCAAAGATATGGGAGTTTCGGGTTTAGAGGTCTATTACATGGACCATAGTCCTCAGCAAGTGGCATTCTATGAGATGATTACTCGTAAGTACGGAATGATACGTACCGGGGGGAGTGATTTTCATGGTGAAGATAATCGTGGAACAGTCTTTGGCAGTTTTTCAACTCCCGAAGCTGTCCTGGAAGATATAGAAAAATACTATCGATAGAGTCATAATGAATCAACACGAAGAATTCAATAATCTACTCCAATCGCAATCAAGAAGAGAATTCCCCAGGATCTATCGCTTCAGTCCGATTGTTCGCACGATGACTATGATCATTGCCTCTTTTGCCCTTATCTATTCGATATGGTTTATCTTTTCCATTGTCAACGTCGAATCCCATCTTATTTTAAAGATATTACCGGTGATTATTGCGTTTTTGTCAGGGCAAACGCTTCTACGTCATACAATGTCATTACAGAAAGTAGTCCTCGAAAGTGATCGAATTGTATTTAATTATGTGATTAGGAAGCCTTTCATCATATATTATATACAAATTAAGCGCATGGAAATGACCGAAGTCAAGCCAAGGTCTGTCAAAATCATTTTTGAAAGCGCACCGGAGCATTATAAAGCTTTTTTAATGCGTGTTGGATTTCCTAATATGTTGGAAATACTGAATGGTGTTGTAGAAATGACAAGAAATTTAGAACTGGACGAATTTTTAAGTGCTACGTTAATTGATCCCAAGAAATAGTTAAATAAGTTTAGTAACCTGCGATGAGGGATACGTTCTGTCATCAAGGGAAGATGTTCAAGGATAAATTTATCCTCATCCTCTCATCGCGGATGAGGATTTTTTTTATGGAAAAGCTTACTCATATCATTTCAATCGTGATCACAGATCGCGATAATGCCATTGCCCAAGTAAACGAATTATTGCATAAGTATGCTGATAGTATTTCCTTGAGAGTCGGGTATCCTATCCCTCACAAATCAGCTTCAATCATTTTCATTATTCTGGAACTGACCCTGGATGAAATAGGTGCCTTTTCCGGTAAATTAGGTCAGATTCCTTCCGTCAAAGTTAAAGTAACAACATTAAAAATATAAATAGAGGTAGCAATGAATATGAATACTGATGGCATCAAATCCTTCATCCCTGATGATGAAATATGGATGTTTCTCGAGAAAACAAAGAATCCTGAAAAAAAACGCATCCAGGAAATAATAGCAAAGTCCCTGGCGAAGAATCGTCTTGATCCTGAAGAAGTTGCCTGTCTTATCAATACGAATGATCCTGAACTATTGGAAGAGATTTTCGAAGGTGCACGTACTTTGAAAAGAACGATCTACGGCAACCGCATTGTTCTTTTCGCTCCTTTATATATCGGAAATGAATGTATCAATGACTGTGTCTATTGTGGATTTCGCATTTCCAATCCCGATTGCTATAGGAAGACACTCACAATGGATGAACTGGAGGCAGAAACCCGGGAATTGGAAAAAAAAGGACACAAGCGTTTGATCCTGGTTTATGGTGAACATCCCAAGTATGATGCAAATTATATTGCGGAAACAGTGAAAAAAGTGTATGATACTAAGGAAGGCAACGGCGAGATCAGGCGTGTAAATATCAATGCTGCTCCCCTGGATGTGGAAGGTTTTCGAATAGTTAAATCTTCAGGTATAGGCACTTACCAGATATTCCAGGAAACCTATCACCAGGATACGTATGAGAAATATCATCCACGTGGACCAAAGAGCAGCTTTCTCTGGCGTCTTGATGGTTTAGACAGAGCAATGCTCGGGGGGATTGATGACCTCGGTATAGGTGCACTTATCGGGCTATTTGACTGGCGTTTTGAAGTGATGGGCCTTCTCTATCATACGATCCATCTCGAAGAACGTTTTGGAGTGGGACCTCATACAATATCCTTCCCTCGTATTGAACCTGCTAACGGTACTGAATTTACTGACAAGCCACCTTATGCTGTGAGTGATGCTGATTTCAAGAAACTGGTTGCTATTCTTCGTCTTGCGGTACCTTACACAGGTATGATACTAACAGCTCGGGAATCTGTTGCCGTGAGAAATGAAGTGATCGATTTCGGGGTATCACAAATCGATGCTGGTTCCAGTATTGGAGTGGGTGAATACTCTGCTCATGACCAGGAAGCCTATAAAAGAAGTCAGTTTGTTTTAGGTGATCAGCGTTCCCTGGATGAAGTCATTGGTGAATTGACACGAGATGGTTTTCTACCTTCCTTTTGCACAGGGTGCTATCGCTTAGGAAGAACTGGTGAACATTTCATGGAATTTGCCATTCCAGGATTTGTGAAACGTTATTGTACTCCAAATGCAGTTCTTACTTTTTTAGAATATCTAGAGGATTATGCCTCGCCTGATACTTTAAAATACGGTCTGCAACGAATCCAGGCTGAACTGGATACAATGGAAGATTCACCGATGAAAACAACACTGCTCCAGAGAATGGATAAGATTAAAGCGGGGGAGAGGGATCTGTATTTTTGAAGTTACGTAAAGCAAGACGCCGTTCTTGCTATCTTCGTAAAGTAACACGCCGTTGTTACTATCTGAAGACCAAAGAGCAGAAATCCAGCAAGAACGGCGTCTTGCTTTACAAATAAAAAGGGGGTAACAAATGAAGGGAGTTAATAACATAGGTCAGGAGAATTTAAAGTACTTTTATCGTTCTCGGAATCTACCACATAAGTATGATATCGACAAACCTATCTTTATCACGTATAGACTGAAATTCACATTACCAAAATCAATAATAGAAGCATTGGAGGTAATGAAACAAGAATGGAACTCTGAATTACAATCTCTTACAGACATCGAAAAGAAGAAGAAAATACAAACCAGAGATCACTTATTCTTCTCATGGTTCGATGAGTTTCTTACTAAGTCATCCGAAGTTCCACAACTTCTTCATCGAGCTGATTTAACCAATATCATCAAAGAATCTTTTCATTTTTTTGATAATCAGCATTACCAACTTTTAGCATACTGCATAATGCCAAATCATGTACATGTTTTAATTATACCTGTTACACAACAGGACGGTGATATTTATTCACCATCTCATATAACATATACATGGAAAAAATATACAGCATACAGAATCAATAGTAACCTGAACAGAGAAGGAAGTCTGTGGCATCATGAATCATACGATCATCTTATTAACAGTGATTATGATCTCTACCATGCACTTGAATATATTATAGAGAACCCAGTAAAAGCAGGCTTAGTTAGTAAGTGGACTGACTGGAATGGAACTTGGATAAGAGATGATTTGAAACCTGTACAAATCCCGTAAAGCAAGACGCCGTTCTTGCTATCTTCGTAAAGTAACACGCCGATGTTACTATCTGAAGACCAAAGAGCAGAAATCCAGCAAGAACGGCGTCTTGCTTTACATTGAACAGACAGCTATCTTCGTAAAGTAACACGCCGTTGTTACTATCTGAAGACCAAAGAGCAGAAATCCAGCAAGAACGGCGTCTTGCTTTACATTGAACAGACAGCTATCTTCGTAAAGTAACACGCCGATGTTACTATCTGAAGACCAAAGAGCAGAAATCCAGCAAGAACAGCGTCTTGCTTTACGCGGAACAGACAGCTATCTTCGTAAAGTAACACGCCGTTGTTACTATCTGAAAACCAAAGAGCAGAAATCCAGCAAGAACGGCGTCTTGCTTTACGCGGAACAGACAGCTATCTTCGTAAAGTAACACGCCGATGTTACTATCTGAAGACCATAGAGCAGAAATCCAGCAAGAACGGCGTCTTGCTTTACGCGGAACAGACAGCTATCTTCGTAAAGTAACACGCCGATGTTACTATCTGAAGACCAAAGAGCAGAAATCCAGCAAGAACAGCGTCTTGCTTTACATTGAACAGACAGCTATCTTCGTAAAGTAACACGCCGTTGTTACTATCTGAAGACCAAAGAGCAGAAATCCAGCAAGAACGGCGTCTTGCTTTACATTGAACAGACAGCTATCTTCGTAAAGTAACACGCCGTTGTTACTATCTGAAGATCAAAGAGCAGAAATCCAGCAAGAACGGCGTCTTGCTTTACGCGGAACAGACAGCTATCTTCGTAAAGTAACACGCCGATGTTACTATCTGAAGACCAAAGAGCAGAAATCCAGCAAGAACAGCGTCTTGCTTTACATTGAACAGACAGCTATCTTCGTAAAGTAACACGCCGTTGTTACTATCTGAAGACCAAAGAGCAGAAATCCAGCAAGAACGGCGTCTTGCTTTACATTGAACAGACAGCTATCTTCGTAAAGTAACACGCCGATGTTACTATCTGAAGACCAAAGAGCAGAAATCCAGCAAGAACAGCGTCTTGCTTTACATTGAACAGACAGCTATCTTCGTAAAGTAACACGCCGTTGTTACTATCTGAAGACCAAAGAGCAGAAATCCAGCAAGAACGGCGTCTTGCTTTACATTGAACAGACAGCTATCTTCGTAAAGTAACACGCCGTTGTTACTATCTGAAGATCAAAGAGCAGAAATCCAGCAAGAACGGCGTCTTGCTTTACGCGGAACAGACAGCTATCTTCGTAAAGTAACACGCCGTTGTTACTATCTGAAGACCAAAGAGCAGAAATCCAGCAAGAACGGCGTCTTGCTTTACGCGGAACAGACAGCTATCTTCGTAAAGTAACACGCCGTTGTTACTATCTGAAGACCAAAGAGCAGAAATCCAGCAAGAACGGCGTCTTGCTTTACGCGGAACAGAAAGCTATCTTCGTAAAGTAACACGCCGTTGTTACTATCTGAAGACCAAAGAGCAGAAATCCAGCAAGAACGGCGTCTTGCTTTACGCGGAACAGACAGCAAGAACAGCGTCTTGCTTTACTATGCTTTCCTAAAATCAATAAAACCGTGCTGGATATCTGTGCTTATAAGTTGTACACGTACTTTGTTACCGACATCCATACCTTCAAAACCACTGACTAGTCTTCCTTCAACGTGGGGGTGAAGAAGACGAACATACGTCCCTTTATTTGATGCACCTGTGATAATACCATCAAATTGTTCACCTATTTTTGAAGCCAGTAATAAGGCTGCTGCTGACTTGCTGACTTGCCGTTCCACTTTTTTTGCAGCGTCTTCAGCTTCCGTACAATGTTTGGCAAGAGCTTCCAGTTCTTGGGTTTGATATGGGGTAGGACGACCTGCCATCGCTGCTTTTAATAATCGTTGTGTGATGATATCAGGATAACGGCGATTAGGTGCAGTTGAGTGTGCGTAATCTTTAACGGCAAGACCGAAGTGTCCAATGGAATTGCTGCTGGGCTGTTCGACTACATATTCTCCTCCGCCAAGTAGTTTAACAACACTGAGTGATAGATCAGAAAAGTGGACAGGATCTGTTTGTTTCTCTGATAAAAGAAATTGGTTAAGTGCCTTTGGATCAGGGTTTATTGGTAACTTAAATCCTTTTTCAGCAGCAAGCTCAATGATTCGATCCCAACGCTTGGGAATTCTGACAACACGCCTCAAAGAAGGCATTCCTTTTGCTGAAAGATAACAGGCAACAACTCCGTTTGCAGCGATCATGAAATCTTCAATAATATCTTTTGCCCGATTCGTATTATCTGTAATCAAATCAGTAAGTTCATCTTTTTCAAAGACAGGCGTAGCTTCCATACTTACCAGTTCAAGAGCACCATGTTCATGTCGCAGAGCTTTCATTTTTTGGGCAATCTCATCCTGGAGACGCAGGTTCTCTTCCAATCTATTCACAAGGCTGACAGCATATGGTATAGGTTCAAATCCTTCCAGCCATTGTCCAACACTGTGATAGCTAAGTTTAGCATAATTCCTGACTAATGCGGAATACACATCCGCTTGTTTCACACTTCCGTCATTTGCCATGATCATATCAACCACAATTGCCATACGATCTGATTCAAAACCTAATGAAGTGAAATCATTCGAGAGTTTCTCAGGCAGCATCGGGAATATTTCAGCAGTTGTATAGATTGATGTAGTATTATGTCGTGCATGTTTATCCAATTCAGACTGCTGATTCACAAGAGCATCAACATCAGCAATGGCAACCAGTATCCTGGCATCTCCACCGGGTAGCTTCTCTGCATAAGTAAGCTGGTCAAGATCTTGAGAATCATGATTATCTATCGAGCACCAGATAATCTCTCTCAAGTCATGAGATGTTTTTTCCATGTGAGTAGCAGGTCCGTGAATCCTGTCCAATTCCGCAAGTTCTGATAACATGAAATCTGGAAGTAATCCTCTTTCAATCATAACACGATGAGCAATATTGCGTAAGATAGAGCGATGCTGCTTGTTTTCTATTTCTGACATATTATTCACCTTCCTAAATTAAATCATTGAGTTCCATTGTAAATACATACTAAATTATTGGATACAAAAATTTACATCGATAAGCATATAATATATTCTCTTTACTGATAGTTCAATTGTGGTGCAGGATAAATTCCCATTGACAAGAATACTCTGAGAATCAATTCAATCAATGTGTTTCAGATACTGATTGGAACGCTATTTGCTAAATGAATGTCATTCAATAGATTTAGAAAAGGATATGATTATGCAGCTTCACCAGGAATTTATTAAAACCGCTAAACTGAACATGGATAGACTAGCTATTATTGATGTTATGATGGGCAAAGAATTGAAATATGATAAACTTCTGATTGCCTCATTGATTTTAGCGCATCGTTTCAAGAAATATCCTGAAACTCGAATTGGCGTTATGATACCTACTTCTATTGGTTGTATGGTAACGGTAATGGGAATCCTGATGAGTGGGAAAACACCGGCAATGATCAATTTCTCTACAGGTGCGATCGATAATTCCAAATATGCGCAGAGAAAATGCGGATTTAAAACAATCATCACTAGCAAGGCTCTCCTGGAAAAACTTAATCTTACACCAATACCTGGAATGGTCTTTTTAGAAGATATTATGGCTTCACTGAATGTCATCGAGAAATTACAAGCTGCCCTTCAATCTAAACTACCCACGATAATTCTTCAGAATCTGGTTCACAAAGGCTCTCGCGAAGAAGCAGCTGTGATTCTCTTTACCAGCGGAAGTGAAAAAGACCCGAAGGCTGTACAGCTTTCCCATAAGAATCTTCTTCAGAATATCAATGCTTTTCCGGAAATGTTTGCTCTTTCGAAGGATGACATTATCTTGGCGAATTTGCCATTATTTCATGTATTTGGTTTTACCGTTACTTTTTTTCTGCCTCTGATCCTAGGTGGAACTTCTGTGGCTATCGCCAATCCATTGGATTATCAAATGATCGTGGATTCCATCAAAAAATACAAAGCTACCTTAGTTGTGGCAACACCTACTTTTCTGCATGGTTATCTCAAGAAATCAAGTCCAGATGATTTTGCTTCTGTGAAATATCTCATGGCTGGAGCGGATAAACTTACTTCCCAAATTCGTGATGAGTACCTTCGGAAGCATCGTATTGAAATTATGGAAGGATATGGAGCTACTGAAACCAGTCCGGTAGTAGCTGTAAATACTCCTCACGCAACTCGTTTTGGGAGTGTGGGTAAACCTATTCCCGGAGTCCAAGTACGAATCGTCGATCGTGAAACAGACGAAATACTTGGACCTGGTAAAGTGGGGAAAGTACTAGTCAAGGGTGATAATGTCATGCTTGGTTATTACGCTGATTTAGAAGAGACCTCAGTCCGTATCCGTAATGGATGGTATGATACCGGCGATATGGGTATGATAGATGATGATGGTTATCTTTGGCATAAGGGAAGGCTAAAAAGATTTGTCAAGATAGGCGGAGAAATGATATCCTTGGTTTATGTTGAATCAGAGATGGAGAAGCTTTTACCGGAAGGAACTCTTTGCTGCGTTGTTGAGGTTCCTAATCCTTCGAAAGGAGCAGAGATTGTGGTTGCTTTGACTACCCAGGAAGTCGTTGCAAAGGATATTCAAAAGCAATTGAAAAAGATACTCCCTTCCATTGCCATGCCCAAAGAGTTCTATGTCATGGATAATCTACCGATGATGGGAAGTGGAAAAGTGAATTTCCGTGAAGTGGAAACTATCTGCAGGGAATTGCATGACCAGGCGAAGAAGAAGTAGTAGCAGAAGGTGTTAGGTGCTAGGTTCTAGGTGCTAGAGCAGAGAAGAGATGCAGAAGGTGTTAGGTTCCAGGTGCTGATAGCAGAAGGCACAAAGGCATGAAAGAGAGAAGAGAAAGCATTAAGAATTGTACGTGAGTTCTATAGTGATTAAATTCAACGAATTGTATCAAGGGATAAAAGACATTTTAAAAAGATAGGTGTCAGGTACTTACTAGCACCTAACACCTAGAACCTAACACCTTTCCGCTAGTCTCCCAGTGTCGCCACCATCACAGCTTTGATCGTATGCATACGATTCTCAGCTTCATCAAAGACAACGGAATTGGGACTTTCAAATACATCATTTGTTACTTCCATAGCAGGAAGTCCGAACTTGTTATTGATATCTCTACCAATCACAGTATTCTGATCATGGAAAGCTGGCAGGCAATGCATGAAAAGAGTGGTTGATTTACCTGTCATTGCCATCATTTCCATATTAACCTGGAAAGGTTTGAGTAATTTGATACGGCTTTCCCATACGGAATCAGCTTCCCCCATGGAAACCCAAACATCGGTATAGATCACATCCGCATCTTTCACACCTTTAGCGATGTTATCAGTGATGGTGATCTTAGCACCTGTATCAATAGCAATATCCTTACATTTATCAACTAGCTTTTTGTCTGGGTTCAATGATTTGGGAGTAATGATCCGGAAATCCATCCCCATCTTAGCTGCACCTATCATGAGGGCATTTGCCATATTGTTTCTGCCATCGCCTGAATAGACAAATACCATTTCATTATATGGTTTATTCAAATGTTCAGAAGCAGTGAGGAAATCTGCTAATATCTGTGTGGGATGATCTTCAGTGGTTAATCCGTTCCATACAGGGACGCCTGCATACTTTGCCAGGTCATTGACAATTTCCTGTCCATAACCACGATATTCGATACCATCATACATACGACCCAAGACACGGGCTGTATCAGCGATGGATTCTTTCTTGCCGATCTGGCTGCCGCTTGGTCCAAGATACGTTACATGTGCTCCCTGGTCGTAAGCTGCCACTTCAAAGGCACAACGGGTACGTGTGGAGTCTTTTTCAAAGATAAGGGCGATATTCTTCCCTTTCAATCGTTGTTGTTCTGTACCTGCATATTTTGCCTTCTTCAGGTCAGCAGATAAATCAAGTAGAAATAGAATTTCTTTTGGTGTAAAATCGAGTAATGTCAGAAAGTGCCGGTTTCTTAAGTTAAAAGCCATGTCGCTCTCCTTTAAGGATTGAATTTGAGCTAAATTTAATGAATTGGTTCAGTAGGCAAGAAAAATCTGTTTACACTAGTTCACAAAATCCCATTTAATACTCAACAAGTAAGTTAATGGCATCAATGAAGTATTAAAAGCATTTTCCTGGTTCATGATATTCTTTACCGTGAAACGTATGTCAAATTGCTTCGTGATTTGCAATCCCACATAAGCATCGAGAAGATCATCCAGGCTTTCATAACGAGCTGAAAGTATGGAAGTTGGTGACATACCAAAATCCAGGAATGATTTATCGCAATATGTTTGGGAGAATCCGAACATAAAACGATTATAATATGCCATATCCATAAATGCATTAATATCTAAAGTAGATTGAAAATAAGGTGCTTCCAGTTTGTAATTGATTATTGTGTATAGCTTATGATACGTAAAGGGCATATTAGCGACCAATGAAATACAGGGCATCTGATCTTCCGCTTTATAGGTAAGCATATTAAACCCGTTATCCTGATTCTCTTGTTTGGTGACAAAGCCGAAATTAAACTGGTACAACTGATTATACTGATTGTTAAACTGAAAACCAATTGTTGATTTAGAATATTGTAAGATCTTCTCATAGGGGATGCTTACGTTTTGAATATCACCGGTTCTTTTAAAACCAGATACATTCAATACCATCGCGGTGCTACCTATAATTCTATACAGCCATTCATTATCATACCCAAAAGATAGTGGATTTGAAATGTATATCTTACTTATTAAAAGTGATTTTGAGCTTTCATACTTGATCATCATTGTACCCAGGTCTTTCAAATCAGTAGGTGTTACAAACTGATTGTATTGTGAATACAATTCTGCTCCACCAAAATGTTCATATCTGACCTGCATGATGAATGGTTTGAAATTTACTTCTTTATCCACCAGTACCTGCCAGAAATTATGACCACCGCTGAAAGATAGAGAATCACCGGTCCAATTGGCATGACTCATCTGGAATCCTGCATTCAGCCATTGATTCTGCCAGTATAGAGAGACCAATGCGCTTTTCTCTCTGATCGTCTGATATCCTGGAGCAGCATAGATCGTTTCATACTGAAAACGGGGAACATCCCAATCGAGTGAGTTGGCATGAAGCTGGAGGTTCCCACCTTTGGCAGCGAATTTTAAAAAGATGTCTTCAATGGTTGAATTATCATTCTGCCCACCCCAGATACCGCGTTGGAACAGTGCTCCAAATCTGCCATACAAGCTATCTACAGAGACAAGTTCTTTTTTCCTGATTTGCATTTTAGCAAAATTCATATCCTGTCCACCGATGCCATATTCTGTTGAAGCAAGAGAAGCTGGATAGGGATACAGGTTCTCTTCAAATGAGATGGATCTGCCGAAGCTGATACAATCTGTGAAAGCCATACGTTTTTGAAGCTCATAACCGATTCCGAAAGGTGTTTGCCGAACGGTAAAGCCATGATCGTATAAATAGATGTCTTGTGCTGGTAATGCAGCGACATGATACTCTGAATTGTACATGAATACCTGTTTATTAACACGTTCAAAAGGCTGGAATGTACGATTTACCAAAACGAGTGAATCTATAGTAGCTTTCATTGTAACTGGATTGAATGTGCTTTCCTGCTTTACCTGGGTTGTGTCTGCCTTAATTGATTGCTCAATATTCAATGAGTCTGAGTTCTCTATTTGCCTAACGTTTAAGGAATCAGCATCCTGAGCAAACAGAAATGCGCATCCAATCAGTAACAGGAACACATACAAATATCTCATAACCACCCTTTGTCTTGATACCATTCGTAGGTTTCTTTTAAATTATTGACCATATTTGGCTTGGGCTTGAAACCTAGCAAGCTTTTTGCTTTCTCATTACTGACGACCCAGTTTTTACCTGTTATTTCATCTTTCTTCTGCCAGTTCAAGACAGGTGCTTTTTTCGTCAGGAAACCACCCATTTCGGATAAAGCTGCTATCGGTATCAGGAGAGAATCAGGTAATTGAAGTTGCAGTGTCCAAGTAGGAATCACTTTATGTAAAGCATCAACGAAATCAGACTGATTATATGTTTTCCCATCAGATGCGAAAAATATTTGGTAGTGGGATGCTTTAGCTTCCAGAACTTTCGATATCAAATCAGCCAGTTCCCTGACATATACGAAACTGATTCTTTTGTCTGGTTTTCCCAAATTTACTGACAAATGCTTTTGAATTGCCTGGAAAAAAGATAGAAAATCTTTATCTCCAGGACCATACACGGATGCCGGGCGGATAATTGTCCACGGTTTCAGGCAACCATCGATTAGCAGATGCTCAGCAATACGCTTGCTGCGTCCATAATCGGTAATAGGATTACAGGGATCAGTTTCCTTCTTTGCTTGACACGGTGCAGCCATACCGGCAGCTGCCTGGCTGCTCAACATGACCAATTGACTATTTGTTTCATTTAATTGATAGGCATACATGACTTTCTTTGTTAGTTCAACATTTGCCTGATAATATTCATTCCAATTTCGGGCACGAACTAAGGCAGCACAGTGAATGATAATGTCTTGTCCTGAAAATGCTGTATTCAAATCCTCTTGTGAATAATCTGTCTTAATTTGCTGAATATGGGGGAAAAGAAGCTTACAATTTGCAGAATTGCGAACCATAGCTGTAACGCTATATCCCTGTTCTTGTAAATATTGGGTAAGATAAGAACCTACAAATCCATTAGCACCTGTGATAAGTATTCTTTTCAATTCGCAATCCTTATGTAGTACCGACTTCAGGCGGTAAGTTTCTGAATTATTAGTGTAGCACCCACGGTTGCTGAGCTTGTCGAAAGTATCAGCGGGTAATTCTATTCATGTAGCAACCACTTCAGCGGGTAACGACTCATTCAATCTTATAATATCATCAATTTCTGGATAAATACTATATGGCAAGAAAAAAGAAAACAACTAATAACTCAAAACTAAAAGCTAAAAACTATAAGGTAAAGATATAAGCGTCTGGAGTTCAAATGCCCAAGCTCATTATCATTTAAAATCATACTTCAAGGGCATGCGGACTTTATAATCGATCTTACATCCCCAGTAGCGAAAACCTGCTTTTATTGATGCGCAATTTTATTGTACAAAAAATATACGATTCAGGTTACCGATGTCAGGCAATGTACCTTTCTTGAATTTGAAAAGTGGATTAACAACGAATTCATATTTCCCAGGTTTTTTGATAAAAACTGTATTTGTTACAAACACTTGATCGTTTGGTTGGAGAACAGATATCGTATCCAATTTGGTTGCACTTGCTGTTGAGCTTGATTTCAAAGTATCACTGTAGGAAACAACATCAATGACGGCTAGGGCAGTATTTGTAGAACTGGTACGATATTTAATTGCATAGATACCTAAATTGACAATTGTCAGCGAATAAGTGATAGGTTCACCAGCAAAATATGTTTCCTTCATGGTTTGAGTTGAATCCATAATGTTGCATTTGATTCTTACCAATCCGTTACTGATATCATTTGTAATTGCCGGGAGAATGCTGGATATCATGCAGGTTAAGGCTATTATAAGTAGATACAGAATACGCATATCACCACCTCTTTAAAGAAAAAGTAACCCGAATCGTACAGATGTCAATCTTTCACATGAATGAACGACTATCTAAGTTGTACACTGTACGCTGTACGCTGTTCCCTTCTGCAATTTCTATTGACATGAAAAAGATTATTTCAATATCTAATCATTAAATGAAATTTAAAAAACATATATTCTTGGAGGTAACTCTGAAATATCCGATATTACTTCTTTTCATTCTGTTATCCCTAAACTGCTTTGCCCTTGGTACATTGAAAGTTGAGAGTGTAAAGGCTCTTCCCGAGAACGAACTGCAATTAGACAAATATGATGCTGACGGTAAGCTAGCACCGCTGCTGATGATAAAAACAAACCTGGAAAGCATCCAGTTTCAGAATGTGAGCCGTCCCACGAAGCATGCCCCGATCTATGACAAAATGCATGGATACTGGAAATGCTATCTGAATGTATCACAGCGATCATTGGAAATAGGGGCTCCAGGCTATGAAACTGTCCAAGTCAATCTGCTTAACGACTATCGTATCGATGCGAAGGAAAAGCGATGCTATGAACTTGTTCTGTCGAATTTCCCCGAGCATGAAAAGATACCTTTTGCCATCATTAGCGACCCGGCAGATGCAGAGAAATGGGTGGATGGAGAGAAACTGGGAAGCAGCCAGAATCAACAGATTGCCATTGGAGAGCACCAGTTGGAATTGAGGAAAGATGGATACAAGACCTTGAAAGCCGTTTTGCAAGTGAGTAAGGATAATGTGGCAGCGCAATACAAATTAGAACAAGCCGAACCGGTGAAAATCACCATCAAGAGTATTCCGTCAGAAGCACAGATATTCATCGATAATATCCCTGAAGGAACTACGAATAAGCAGCCTTATAAATATCCGGGAGTCTATCATCTGCGTCTGATCAAAGGCGGTTATGACACAGTGGAAGATACGATTACAGTCACTGAAACAGGTCTGAATACATTTAGCTATAACCTTGTCAAAGTTTCAGTGACATTGAACCTAACAGTAATACCTTCCGATGCTATCGTGAATATAGATAATCAGCCTTATAATAACACTTCCCTCGATCTTGCACCAGGTACGCATAAACTGGAAGTTGGTAAACCAGGTTACGACACGGAAACGAGACAGATAACTTTGGAAAAGGGAAAAGACATAAGTTTGAATATCAGCCTAATTCAGCAAATGGGCAAGCTCATGTTTACCGTGGAACCGATGGAGGCTTCTGTCAGCTTGAATACAGGGCAGAAATGGGACGGCTCCAACCACATAGACCTGCCTGTAGGCACTTACACTGTTACTGCCATTCTCAATGGATACATGAAGAAAGAGACGAGTTTTACAGTTGAAAAAGGGAAAGATACAAAGATTGATCTGAGAATGGTTAGAGGGTCTTCTAGCAATGTAAAAAGCAATGCAAATGCTGATAGAGAGATGGTTTATGTAGTAGGTGGAACTTTCACAATGGGTGACACAGCCGGTGGTGAAGAGGATGATGAAATACCTATACACCAGGTTACGCTTTCTTCCTTTTCTATTGGTAAATACGAAGTAACGCAGAAACAGTGGAAAGAAGTAATGGGCGATAACCCATCCAATTTCAAAAGTGATAATTTGCCAGTGGAACAAGTATCCTGGAATGACTGTGTGGAATTCTGTAACAAGCTGAGTCAAAAAGAAGGCTTAACACCCAGTTACAATGGAAACGGAGCAGATATTTCCTGCGAATGGAATGCTAACGGCTACAGATTACCCACGGAAGCAGAATGGGAATATGCAGCCAAGGGTGGTAACCAGAGCGGTAGTTATAACTATTCTGGAAGTGACGATCTTGGAAGTGTTGCTTGGTTTGCTGATAATGCCTCAAGCACAACCCACCAGGTTGGTCAGAAACAGGCAAACGAACTTGGCTTATACGACATGAGCGGAAATGTGTGGGAATGGTGTTGGGATTGGTATGATGAAAGCTACTACAACAAGAACCATGCATCCAACCCTCGAGGAGCAGATATGGGCTCGTACAGAGTCTTACGGGGCGGGTCTTGGGGCTTCAGTGTCAACCTCTGCCGTATTTCCTACCGCAGCGGCAGCGGTCCAGACGGTAGGTTCAGCTACAACGGCTTTCGTCTTGTTCGGAATCCTCAATGATTTTCCATTTCTTTTACTCTATTCCCCTTTTTAGCCGGAACGCTGTTTTCAAACGGCTATGCAGTTTCAACTGGCAAAATGCAAGAAATAGCTTAATAGATTAAGCGTTCCAATCAAAGCAGGTTACCCCTATCGAGGATAAAAGGTCGAGATGAAGTCCACATTTCCTTGTAGTTGAGTATTCGTAAAAGATTCGAAGGAAATATGAACTCCATACTCTTGGCTTTCATGTAAAGTCCGCATGCCCTTTTGGTCAGGTATTATTGGTAATTAGGCTAGGGCATTTTGACTCCAGAAGCTTAGCTGCATTTGATTCAATCCGTAGGATGCCATTCCGTTAGCCCAGTAAGTCCTTCCTGGGTTTGCGATATAATGTAGATTCCACCTGAAATTTGTACGTAAGAGTCTGGAAGACGGCACTTACCGATAACAATGCTATTAAATGTTTTTTATTATTAAGACTCACTTAAGAAATCGTGAAGGTTCTCTTTCGAGATAACCTTCTGGATTGTAACCGGATAGGCAGTAGAAAAAGTCTTTGGAATGGCAACTTTACTACGTTGCTTTAATTTAAACTTATAAGCGGCATAGATTCCACTGTATTCTTCGATTAGATCAATCTCTTGCTGCATCGTTGTTCTCCAGAAGTAGAAATTGCGATACAACTGCATATTCCTGATGTATTTAATTCTCTCCGTGATAATAAAATTTTCCCATAGATCTCCCGCATCAGAGCGAGAATCAAGAGGATTGAAATTCCCCAGAATTGTGTTCAGGATTCCATTATCCCAAAAGTAAAATTTCTTTCCCTTTTTAATTTCGTTGCGGACGTTGCGATGTAAAGCGGGCAATTTATAGATGATGTATGCCTTTTCTAACAAATCAATGTACTTTTCCACGGTAGATTTATCAGCACCTACCAGTTGAGCTAGTTCATTATAACTTACTTCATTGCTAACCTGATAAGCCAAAGCTTTCACCAGATTTTCCAGTAGAACTGGTCTGCTTATCTGCTCCAAAGCATAGATATCCTTGAACAGGTAACTGTTAGTTAATCCTCTAAGCAGCTTTTCTTCGCTTCCCTGCATTGTAACAATTTCCGGATAGTAACCATAAATCATCCGTTGCGGAGTCATCTGTTGTTCTTCAATAAAATTACTATGTTGCACCATTTCAGAATATGATAGAGGAAATAACGTATATTCAAACTTACGCCCGGTTAAGGGTTCATTGATTTTGTTTGCCAAATCAAACGAAGATGAGCCTGTAGCTATTACTTGTGTTGTTTTGATCTGATCTACAATTATCTTCAAAGTCAACCCGATGTTCTCAATTCTTTGGGCTTCATCGATTACGACTATCTTGTAATCCGCAATAATGTTCTTTAACTGAGCAGTAGAAGGATTAGTTAGTTGATTGCGAACGAAAATATCATCTGCATTTAAATATAGGGTGCGCCTATGTTTGTGCTTATCAAGCAACATATTGACTAATGTGGTTTTACCTGATTGCCTGGGTCCCATGATAACAAGCGCTTTACCTTTGAAAATATCTGCTTCCAAATGCTGTAACAAAGTTCTAACTATCATACCCATAACGATTAAACTCCATAAACTACATTTTAGTGATTTCATTCACTTTTTATTATACAATTTAGTGAATGCAATCACAAAATTACAGTGTTTAGTTTACTTTCTGCTGTCAAGCAAATTCCAAAAGCTTAGGTTTTATGAGTTCTATTTCCCGTGCGATTTCAAATGAACACATGCCAAGTAGAGACTTACAATCTGCGCGTTTCTACATCTTCTGAAACTTCAAAACCAGAATATGAGAGGAAGGGCGTATTGCCATACGCCCCTACTCTGCTAATTTGCACTTCGTACTTCGAACTTCGAACTTCGCACTTCCCTAGAGTTGGTATATTCCTGCGTTCTGGATGACATGATCGAATTGTTCTTCGTCTTCTTCATGTTCTTCGGAAGAAATGTCACCTTCATTCTGGCGGAGCTTGCTTTGCAGGATACTGCAAATGTCGGGCGAAGCTTGGATTTCACCGTAGTTATCCAGGATACCTATCTTCAGGGTTATTTGCTCCAATGCTGCATCGGCTGCAAATTCCAAATCACCGAGATTCACTAGGACAGTGTTATCTTTCAAAGCAGCTAATCTGACATTTGTCATATTCTGTTCGCCGGTAATTACAACAAACATATCCTGATCATAAGGTATTCCTTTGCTGGTTGAACTGATCAGCTTTGCCATCTGCATCATCAAAGCCTTTGGAAAATAAGTAACTCCATTACTTTCGAAATGCACGTTCTTTTCCTTGAGTATCTCAGGCGTGATATCCGGTTGAATGAACAAATGTCCTGCTGCTGAGATGATCGGTTTGTCTATGGTCATCAAAGTAAAAGCATCCAGCTTTCCATCCCCATTCAGATAATGTGTATCTTTGGATATGATTTTGATCTTCGCTTCGGAGCTATCTGTCAGCTTTCCGTGGATTAAATCTTTCTGCTCTTTATCACCAATAATCACTCCCACAACACATAAGGAAAGAATCTTTCTCTCATAGAGGCTTGGATCAATGTCTTCAGCAAAGATCAATTTTCCTACGACAGATAAGGGAGTTTGATCGTTCAGTTTTTCAAGGAACTGGTTCGTCAGTTCTACTTTTCCCGTCATCGATTTTTCTCCTTTCACAGAGGACGAAATTTGCCCGATAACCTGTTTAGCAGTAGCCATCAGCACAGCATGGAGCACTTCAGTTATTTTGATATTACCAATCGCTACAAGACCGGTGATTTTTTCTTGTATCAATTCTGGAGTAATGTCATCTGCGAAAGAGATATTTCCCACCAAACACAACTTCATGGGTGGTTTGGCTGCTTCGAGCATTCCCCTCGTGATATGAATATTACCCGTTTGCAGGGCGTAATCATCATCCAACTCCAAAGAACTTCCCACATTTTCCATACTGACTTTTTGGAAGAGATCCTTGTTGTCAGGATTGAATATCAGAGTACCAATATTGCGTATCTTTGTAATTTCCGCTACCTTCTCTCGTGTAGCTTTCCGGGCATCCAACATACCCACGTTTTGAATCAGGGTAGACATGATTCCTCCTTCTCTAGAATCGGTTTAATGATTTTTCTTAATGTGTCCAAAGCCTCTTTCAATCGCCAGCGTATGGTACCTTGCGGCAAACCCATTTCCCGTGCGATTTCACGGCTGTTATAACCAAGCCAGTATCGTCGATAGACGATCTCTTTGTCGAGAGGTGGAAGATGATCGAGATGTCTTTCCAGCAGGAATCCAGGTTCAGAAACCATTGTCCTACACGCAGGCTGGTGATACTTTAGCTGCTCTAACTTCTGATGTCTTCTGATATCCAGGAATCGATTCTTCAATACGGAAAACAGCCAGCTTCGCTGTTTCTGAAACGTCATTCCCTCCAACATCATCAGGTAGGGTGTGCTTTTCAGCCAGGTTTCCTGCACCAGGTCTTCAGCCAAATCCTCTGTCCTCGCCAATGTCTTGGCATAGTTAAATAATGATTGGCTGTGATCGGTAATCAACTTCTCGAAAGTATTCATCCACTCTCCACACGATTTACATCATAACAAACGATTTAAGAGAGAAAAGTGTTGGAAGAATTTTGTGAATCATACAAATGAGTCTTAAAACCATCATACATCTCCTGTATACAACTAACGTATAATGAATGAATATGGTTAGAAATTTCCTGATAAACTGTGAAACTTGATTTGCATTAAAGAAGAAAATGATCCAGTGTCAAGGTGGAAGTAATGCGAAGTGGTCAGTATCCCCTTAATTTATACCAGTTTCAATCCTGTTTCATTCCTGTTTCATTCCTGTTTGATTCCTGTTTCGTTAAACAGGATTGAGCTTAGTATGTTATTGATATGAACTTAGGATTGGATTGGATTGAGCTTGGTATAACGTAAGAGAAGATTAAGTGATTTGAGGAGATTCTAGGGGGATGATAAAGTGGTGGGTGCAGAGGGACTTGAACCCCCGACATCTTGCTTGTAAGGCAAGCGCTCTCCCAACTGAGCTATGCACCCACTTATGTGGTAAAAAAATGATGGTCGGGGTGAGAGGATTCGAACCTCCGACACCTGGTTCCCAAAACCAGTGCGCTAACCGGGCTGCGCTACACCCCGTTCCATGAAATGCAAGACTTGAAACCTCCGCCAGACTGTCAAGTAAAACAATGGAGCGGGAAACGGGGGTCGAACCCGCGACATCAACCTTGGCAAGGTTGCGCTCTACCACTGAGCTATTCCCGCTCTTAAAAAAAGAACTTCATATGGTATGGTACCAGAGACCGGACTTGAACCGGTACGGGCTTGCACCCGAGGGATTTTAAGTCCCTTGTGTCTACCAATTTCACCACTCCGGCACGCACATTAAATATTTGGAGGCGACACCCGGATTTGAACCGGGGATGAGGATTTTGCAGACCCTTGCCTTACCACTTGGCGATGTCGCCTTGGAGCGGGAAACGGGGGTCGAACCCGCGACATCAACCTTGGCAAGGTTGCGCTCTACCACTGAGCTATTCCCGCATACAAGTGAGCCTTTGTAAAATATAGAGTCTATTTGTCAATAGAATTTTATGTTATCATTCTTCACTAAAGATTTCCGCTTCAAAACGGAACAATCTAGATGCGGGGTCTTTCCATAATTTGGGTGGTAATCCGGCATTCTTGCTTGTTTCTTCCAGGAAGCTATTGGCATCTAAATTCCACTGCAGTGATACCTGGGGAAGGAGCATACCAGATCCATAAGGATGCTTCAGATATAAACCATCCCTACCGATAACGATATCTTCAGGTCCTTTGATAATGATCATTTCAGAGAGAACAGATATTTCGATTTTGATGTTTTCAAACTCATCTTTTGTAATGGGGGGGAATCTTGGGTCTCTAAAAGCTGCGGCTGGAGACATTTCGATCACGGTTTCATAGATTGATTTATAAGGAAAAACGTAGCCAATACAACCGCGTAATTTTGCTTCATAGAGAAGAGACACAAAGCAACCCGTTTTTTGTTTGTAGAATCCATTATTTGGACATGTCTCCTCAAAAGGAGTTTGATCTAAATGACACTGGATTACTTTTCTAGCAAGAGCGAGTAAAAACTTCTTCTGTTCTGTTGAAATATCCAAATTAAATTCCTCCCGTGAGTATTCCGGACATATATCCTACTACTTGGCTATCATCCAGATTCACCATACCTGAATGTGAATATTGTAGAATCTTGAAAATCGGGTTCGAAAGATAATTACTCCAGGCAAGTATGGTAAAAAGTCCACCAATTCCGCAGGCCTCAATTGATCGTTCGTTAAAATGCTGATTCAGAGTTTTCTCTGAAAGTGTTTCTAAGTCATGGCAGAGAGTACTGTCCATTTTTTCTGCGATTTGTTTGGAATGATAATGAGATAAATCAGTGGAAATAATAAACATGACTTTATCGTTTTTGCGTTCTTGTATTTCGTGAAGTATGGAAGAGAGTTTAAGACTGTTTTCAAGTGTTTGACGACCCAGAAGGATAGGGACGATTTCAATGGGAGGTTTGATGAACTTGAGGAAGGGAAGTTGAACCTCCAGTGAATGTTCTTTTTCATGAGCATAAGCGCTGAATTGGAATTCCGGATAGTTATCCAATTCAATAAGCCACTCCCTATTTACAGGGATATTCCCTAAAGGAGTTTGATAATGGCTGTATTTGCCTTGAGAAAAGGCGAATTGATTGGAATGATGACTGGGTGCTATGATGATAGCAATATCAAAGTCCTGACCTGAAATGGCATTATATCCTGATGCTGCGCAATCACCAGAGTATATGTACCCGGCATGTGGAGTTACAATAGCGGAAATGGGATCCTGTGATGAATACTTTGGCTTTTTCGAGAGAAAATGGCTGATCTCTTGAGTTAGCGTATCAGTATCTGCAGGATAAAACATACCTGCAACTGCCTCATTTCGGATTGCATACATAGTTACTCCAAATTAGAAGCTTGATTACTTCATAAATCTCATAATATTTTCAATAAATATCTATGAATTTAATTCATCAAATTTCACAGAATGAAATGTAGAAAAAATAGTCAACTAGATTATTGTATGTGGAATAAAAAAATTGTTTGTTGTTTCATCGAGCTACAGTTTTGAAATTCTCCATAAAAGAAATATTGTCATTATTTGTTTTGAATACGAGAAATTCAAATAAATGACCAGTATCTAAGACACTGATTGTTCGAAATTATTTTAATTAGGAAACACTCTTTATCTAGAAATAAAGGCATCTTTCAGGAGAAATCGGTAGATTTATAAAAAAAAATAAAAAAAAGGTTTGCTTTGATTAGCAAAATATTTATTTTGTCAACTGTCATTGAAATCGAAACAGTATGATATATCCCAATGGGAAATAAATCAAAAATAAAACAAGGGTAGTAAAACCCAAAAAGAAAAGGAGAGCGATATGAAACACAAAGCTGAAAAATTCCTGGAAATCACAAACAGATTGGCAATGATGCTGAATGAACGTGATTTTTCCCAAAAAGCCTGTATCCAGGCTGGTAAGATGGAATGTGCCTTACTTCAATACCTGCATGCGGTAAAAAAACCTGTGAGTATGAATGAATTATCAAAAGAGTTAAACGTATCACACAGCCGTATTACCAGGATCATGGATAACTTGGTACAGAAAAGCTTGGTATCACGCCAGCATTCAGAAATTGATCGTCGTCGCTGGTTTGCCACCATCACAGATGAAGGCAGAAAACTTGCAGAATTCAGCGAACAAAGTATTCTAAAGCAGCAGGAAAAAGTCCTTACGAAGTTATCTGCTGATAAAGCGGAAGGTTTGTACGAATTCTTAGAGCTTTATGTGAAAATCTATGATGAAGTATTGAAGGAAGAGGGTGCTCCAAGGAGTGACTTCTAAAGCTACTATCCAATGGAAGGGTGGTATGCAATTTGATACTGATATCAATGGACATCAGATCACTTTGGATGCCACTCCTGAATTTGGTGGGAACGGTGAAGGTTCCACACCAAAGCCTTTACTCCTGGTTTCTTTAGCAGGATGTACAGGTATGGATGTTGTCTCTTTACTGAAAAAGATGCATGTGGATAATTTTCAAATGTGGATTGAAGTTGAAGGTGAGCTGACGGAAGAACATCCGGTCATCTATCATACGATTCATCTTCATTATCATTTCACAATGGAACATATCGCACATAAATTTATCACGCGTGCCATTGAATTATCGCAGACAAGATATTGCGGTGTGTACGCTATGCTTAGTAAATCATCACATATTCTGACAAAAATATTTGTCAACGATAAGGAGATAGCATGAAGCAATTAACCATTATCTTACTAATTTTCATGACGATTATGCCAATCATGTTGTTTTCCAAGCAGGCAGCAGATAAGGCTACTACAGAAAAAAACATTTGGTTTACAGATTTTGATCAAGCTATGAAGGTTGCTCAAGCTCGGAATGTGCCAATATTAATCGATTTCACTGGTTCAGATTGGTGTATCTGGTGTAAAAAATTAACGTCAGAAGTTTTCGACAAAAAAGTCTTCACTGATTATGCAAAGAAGAATCTGGTTCTCTTGAAAATTGACTTTCCTCGCGCCATACCACAAACAGTGGCTGAAAAAAAGAAGAATCAGGAGCTGCAACAGAAGTACAAAGTTGAAGGTTATCCATCAATCATCCTGGTTAATGCTTCCGGTACGGAGATAAACAGAACAGGATATCAAACTGGTGGACCAGTTAAGTATGTTAATCATATCAAAGATTTATTAAGCAAACAATCTGAATAAAAAAAGATTAGCAAGTTATGCCCGGTGATGACCGGGCTTTTTTTATAATCAGATCGGAGGTAATGATGATATCCGTTTCAATTAAAATATTCCTTGACCGTACTGTTTTGTTTTCAATATCTAAGACAATCATAAATTCAAGCAGTAGTGAATTCAGTGGAGAGTATAATGAATATACGTTTTAGAGATGTTTCTTCCGGAATCGTAGAAGCCCGGGCGGTCATAGAATTTGGTAACGGTGTTTTTATCAATGAGGTTACAATTCTTAACAGAGAAAATCAATTTGAAGTGGAATTACCTCAGAAAGGTTTTAAAGGAAAAGATGCTAAAATGCACTATATTGACATTATCACTTTTGAAAATGAGGATAAGAAAGTTCTGTTTGAGTTGGAGGTAAAGGAAGCATTTTTGGAATGGCGAAGGGAAAATAAAAAAGTATTGGTGTATGAAGCCTGATAGTAAAGTACGTGCCTTCCTCGTTAGTGTTTGTGAAAAAAATGAACAGAAACGCGATCATTTTCAAGAGAGTCTCGATGAATTAGAACTTCTTGCGGGTACCGTGAATGTTGATGTTGTTAACAAGTTTGTTCAGTCTCTAGATAAACCAAATAATAAGACATATGTCGGATCAGGTAAGTTAAAGGAAATTAAGCAGCATTTGAGTGAAGCAAGTGTAGATACATTAATCTTTAATGATAATCTCACCCCAGCACAAGCAAAGAACATCACATCTGTGACTCATTGCAATGTTGTTGATCGAACTGAATTGATCCTGGATATTTTTGCTATGCATGCCCGGACAAACTCTTCCAAACTACAAGTTGAACTAGCACAACTGGAATATAATTACTCCAAGCTACGTAATCTTTGGCAGCATTTGTCTCGTATTGAGGGTGGAATTGGTATGCGTGGACCTGGTGAAAAACAGATCGAAATTGATAGAAGGACAATCAAAAAGCGTATTTCCATCTTAAAGGGCAGGTTGAAGGAAATTCAGCAGAATGAATTGACAAAAAGGAAAACAAGGGATACTCAGTTTACTGTTGCAATTGCCGGATATACAAATGCCGGTAAATCAACTTTATTCAATAGATTGACACGTTCAGATGTGTTTGTTGCAGATCAGCTCTTTGCGACTTTGGATGCAACGACTAGACGCTTGAGACTCCCCAATGGAAATGAAGTTGTACTGACAGATACGATAGGTTTTATCAAAAACTTACCTCATACATTAATATCATCGTTCTATGCTACTTTACTTGAAGTTGTTGAAGCTGATCTGATATTGCATGTCATTGACTTCAGTAATTTTCAAATGCAAGATAATATCCGGTCAGTTGCTGAAGTGCTGAAGGAAATTAAAGCTGATCAGACAGATACAATTTATGTGTTTAATAAATGGGATGCTGTGGATGGAGTGGGGAAGATGTTTCTCAGGAAACAAATGCAGATGCAATATCATAACGCTGTGTTTATTTCTGCAAAAACAGGTGAAAATATACAGGATTTGATCCAGATGATTAACCAGAACCTGGAACGAAGAGTCAATTCAAGCCAAGTTAGAATTCCGGAGGAAATGGATAAACTACTCGCTTTTATCATGAAACAAACGGAAGTAATAGATGCTGATTTTGATGAAGAATCAAAAGAATATGTTGTGCATCTTATTACCTCATCAAGTTTGTTAAAAAATATCAAAGAACAAGTTGACAATTTTAAAGAACAAAAATATATAATGTCTCATTAATTCAGATAACCAATATGATGTAAATATAAAAAATGGAGGAATTATGATTCGTGATCTTGATGAAATCTTATCAGTAAACATCAAAAGTATGAAACGCTCAGCAATTCGTGAATTGCTCAAACTGATCAGTCGACCAGAGATCATCTCATTTGCCGGAGGATTACCTTCTCCTGATTCTTTTGCCGTGGAAGAACTCAAGGAAGTTATTGCCGGTGTCATGGAAAAAGAAGCAGCTTTTGCGCTTCAGTATGGTGCCACAGAAGGCGATACACTCTTACGAGAATTATTAGTTACCCGTTATCGTTCTCTCGGTATGGATATCACCATTGATAACTTGGTGATTGTAACAGCATCTCAGCAAGCGTTAGACTTGATATGCAAAATGTTCCTCAATCGTGGAGATAAAGTCATCGTTGAATTACCATCTTATCTTGGCGGTTTAAGTGCAATCAATTCCTATGGGGGAGAACCGATTGGGATACCTGTAGATGACAACGGAATGAGAGCAGACCTTTTAGAAAAGAAATTGGCAGAAATGAAGAAACATGGTGAAAAGCCAAAATTTATTTATATCATCCCGGATTTCCAGAATCCAGCCGGTGTAACAATGGGTGAAGCACGTCGTACTGAAATTCTTGCCATTGCACATAAATATGATGTGCTTATCCTGGAAGATAGTCCCTATCGTGAGCTTCGTTATGAAGGCAAACATCAGCGTACCCTTTATGAGATGGATGGTACAGGACAAGTGATTATGATCTGCACTTTCTCAAAAACATTTGTACCTGGCTTCCGTATTGGTTGGGTCATTGCTGATCCAGCCATCAATGACAAGATAGTTCTTGGCAAGCAGGCAGCAGACTTATGCACACCTGCTTTTACGCAAAGAATTGCTGCTCGTTATATGGAAAAAGGATACCTCGATTCAAAGATCAAGGATATCATAGACCAATATCGTATCAAGAAGAACGTGATGCTTGAGTCTTTAGAGAAGTATATGCCGGAAGGTGTAACCTGGACAAAACCGGAAGGTGGATTGTTCCTTCAGTTATCATGTCCTGAATATATGGATACAAGTGATCTGCTTATCAAAGCAATTGACCAGGAGAAAGTGGCTTTTGTTGCTGGAACATCATTCTATTGTGATGGTTCCGGTTTGAACACCATGCGTTTGAATTTCTCTTATACATCGATCGATAAAACAAGAGAAGGTATCAAGCGTTTAGCAAATGTAATAAAACAGGAAATGAAAGCTAGTAAATAGATAAATCAATGAATGAAAAAAGGCGAATGAATTACTCATTCGCCTTTTTATTATGTAGGGATAGACCCACGTGTCTATCCCTACAATATTACAATAATTGGAATGCGATACCTAATCCTAATGTTTCTTTAAACTGGACTGCTTTTTCCTGTTCTTTGTTATAGAGCATTTCCAAGTATAAGTTCAAAGTAATTACTTTGTAGATTTTCATGCCAAAGGTATTTTCCCAAGTGAAGTCAGTAGTTTTCCAGTCATTATTCAAATCCTTTGATTTTGAATTGTAGAGAGCCTGGAATATTTGTAATCGGCTATTAAAAGTGAGTTCTTTGGGTTTATAGATTTGATTATAAACTGCTACAAATTCGATACCTGCATCACTTTCAGTAGTGGTTTTTCTTTCCATGGTGACCGTATTCAATTTATCACGATCAACTCTCTGACGAACCGCAGCGCCAAGCCTGGTATTGAGTGTATGATCTTCATTGGTGATGATCGTACGTGCCATACCTGCTGCTTCAGTAAACTGGGAGGGATTTAGCATCCTTGTTTTGGCTGGATCTGAAAAATCAACGAACTGGCTCTCCATTCTCCCACTGATAAAGGGGTCAACATAAGCATGTAAGGTGAAACGGAAAATGGTTTCAAAGTCAATTTTATCAGTTGTTTTTTCAGGTTTATCCCAATAACGTTTTCCCATGGCATCTAATTTTTGAGAATGAGTTTGTCCGAACGCAAGCTTCAAGGTGTTTTTACTGAGGATTAAATCTGAGATTTGTTTATCAGCAGTTGTATTTGAAGTGGAAGCCCAGGAAATGCTTCCGAGTTCTGTACCTGCCCAATTATTGCTATAGGCATTCTGGGTAAGTGATAAATTAAAATTGGATTGATACTTCCAGTTTTCTGCACTCAAAGCAGCAGAGAGCAACACAAATATACAAATAATCGTAACATGCATTTTCATAAATCCTCCTTTTGGATATTTTCTTGTAGGGATAGACCCACGTGTCTATCCTCTTAGAGAAAAATCATTTTGCATATTGGATAGACACATGGGTCTATCCCTACCTATACATTAAGCTCGCGATCTAAAGCCAGTTTGACATTTTCTATTGTTTCATACATGACTTTTGTATGATCAGCGGTTCTAACGTATAAGTGTACTGCAAGATTCACATTATCTCCGGCGAGTTCCAACACAAAAATATTTGCAGGTGGACTCTTAAGAATTCGTTCATCCTGATCAAGAACAGCTTTGATAATATTCTTGGCTTTTTGAAGATCATCTTTTTTTGCAATACTGAAAACCAGATCAACACGCCTTACTGGCATTGCAGATAAATTGATGATGATATCTGATGTGATCTTTGCATTTGGAATTATAATCTTCTTGTTATCGGGAGACAACAAGATGGATGTGAAAATCTGTATTTCGTCAACTTTACCAGTAATACTGCCCACTTGTATCGTATCACCAACATTGAATGGACGAAAAATCAGGATCATTACACCTGCTGCAAAATTTGATAGTGAACCTTGTAATGCCAAGCCAATGGCTAAGCCTGCCGCTCCAATCATAGCAACGAAGGAAGTGGTCTGTATTCCAATTTTTCCGATAGCAGCAATCACCACAAAGATCATAATCGTTGTGAAAGTAAGGTTTGTGGTAAAAGTAGCAAGGGTAAGACTCATTTTAGATTTATGAGCTATTTTACGTACGGTTTTCGATAATAGATGGGCAATAATCCAACCAATTACCAGGATCAGTATAGCTGCGAAAAGCTTTGGTACAAAAAGCAACAACTTTGATATAATTGTGTTATAATCTATATTCATAAATCCTCCATATTAGTTCATTATTATCTGATGATCGGGATATTTATGTGCTTTTACAATCTAAATATATCCATACTTCGTCAGATGTACAGTTAGCATTTACTTCAGAAGTATCATTTTTTTAGTTATAGATTCCTTTCCTGCTGATAAACTATACAAATATACACCTGAAGCTAACTTTCTTCCTTTCTTATCCGTTCCGTCCCATTGGTATGCATGGTTTCCCTTCGCTTGAAATTCATTCTTCAATTGGTTCACTAACTCTCCTTTAATATTGTAAATACTCAAAGTAACCCGGGTTTGTTTCTGAAGTTCATAGCTGATACTAGTTATTGTTGAGAAGGGATTAGGGTAATTGCTGGATTTCAGGATTGAACTGATGGATGTCTGATGTTCGTCATCATTAATAACAGCACTTTGATATTGAATAGGTACGTCAATAGCCGTATTATCCAGGATGATCCTGAGATTAGTCTGATACAGATTACCTGTATTTATGCTCTGTGTTTGCGGTATCAATACGATATGAGTACTATCTCCGAGTGTTAGTATCGTGGGAAATGGATCATGTTCAACTACCCAGGTTATGCCTGCAAACGATGAATCAAACAAACAGTCTTCAATCATCACTTCCGCTTCATTGAAGACATCCTGAATGGCGATACTAAATGGTTGATTCATTTGTAATGATGTTGGGATTATCAAAGTATCTGGTGAAACCCTGATATATTGGACAGGTCTGATATCAACAATGGCTCCTTCAATCATAGTAAATCCAAACGGCAGGTCATCAGGCAGTAGATACCAACCATCGTAAGCAGAAGCATAACCGAAATTCAAATGATAAAATTCATTCGTATTATATCCATCAACCACTACATTATGTCCCGATCTTTGATCTGTTGATTCAATAGCAAGATGCACCGGCATTGCATTCATGATATTTTCCGAAATGCTTGTGTACATCTCAGCGTTCTCTTCAGTCAGTAGTTGCGCCGTACTAAAGTGAAACCTCAGGTAAGCCTGATGAGCTTGATTGACACTAAATGTTCCCGAACCTTCAGAAGTAAATACCTGGTTAGCAGCCGCCCCACAAGCAAATGCTAATGCAGCTTCATCAGAATCAGTTATTTCTTCCTGGTAGCGATAATGATGCATCATTATTTGAAGATACTGATTCAATTCTGGAAAAGAAGGGAATGAATATGTTGCGAAGTCATCATCTATCCAGTAATTATTACCTGCGTAAATATGATGATAATCATCTACATCAGTGAAGCTCATTCCATTGATGGAAGCGTAATAACTGACGATTTGCCCCATAGCAATAGCAGGACATCCAGCAAGACTGCGGATTCCAGTAACCAAATCCATGGGGCAGAACATATTATAAGGAGCGCTTTGTGTCCATTGCGTTTTTATCCATCCACCAGATGCTGTTGTTCCTTCAGGAGGCCATTGCTGGAAGCGCTGCTGTTGTCGATTTTCAAAAAGATTTACCCATGCCTCATGGTGTCTGGATATTACATTCCGTGGTACCGAATTCAGATTGTTTATCCTTAGTTCCAGATCATGAATGATAATATCTTCCAGTATGTTATCCTGATTCGAAGAGTCGTTGAACGTCGAAGTTGTGGAATAGGCTAAGACGGGTGGAAGCTCATCATCTCCTGAAATTACTATATAGCCAATAGGTGCCAGATGATACACATACGCTAGCAATCTATCACACTTCTGAATACTGGAAGTTCTTGAAATTGTGAGATGAGTTGCCTGATCTATTCTCGACAGATGTCTTACGGCAGCTATCCGTGCTTTTGAACTGTCAATCGGAATTGCGTAGAGATGACTTAGTATGAATATGCACAAGATAATAGAGTAAATTTTAAACATACAATTCTGTATTCCTTACATGCCTCGTAGAGACGTTCAACTTGCGCGTCTCTTTTTTTCCTGTGAATTTCATGAGACACCCAGGTTACGAGACGCCCAAGTTGGGCGTCTCTACGGTTATTTTGGTATTGTGAAATAAAAGGTTGAGCCTTTTCCAACTACGCTTTCAGCCCAAACTTCTCCTTTATGTCGTTGAATGATTTTTTTTACGATAGCTAATCCAATCCCATTTCCTTCGAAATCGTTCTGTGAATGTAAGCGCTGAAACGAACCAAAAATCTTGCTAACATAATTCATATCAAAACCTACACCACTATCGTTGATAAAGAATACAATCTCATGTTCTCGATCGATACTTCCTATCTCAATTCTTTTTTCAACTTGTGGAAGGGTAAACTTAACTGCATTCGTGATTAGATTTTGCCAGACTTGTCTCATCAGTATAGCATCAGCTTGAACAACAGGCAATGTATTGATCCGGAAGTCGAAGAGGACCCTAGTGTCTTCGGGGATAATGGAATTCAGTAGATCTGATACTAATTCATACATGTTTAATTCTTTATAGTTCATGGAATATGGATTAAGATTTGCTAATTCCAAGAGTTCCATAATCAGGCTATCCATTCTTAAGGCATTACTTTTAATAACATGAAGCAACTTCTTTCCTTCTACATCTAAAATCGAATCATAATCTTCTAGTAAAATCGTAGAAAAACCGTCAATTGACCGGAGTGGCGAACGCAAATCATGAGCGACTGTATAAGAAAATGATTCCAGTTCCTTATTTACTGATTGAAGCTGAAGAGTGCGTTCTTCTACTTTCGCTTCCAAATCTATTGCATGTTGTTTAATTGCTTCTATCAAGCGCAACTGCTGCATCACGATGGACAATTGATTAGCAAACTCTAACGCACTTGCTTGATACTTTTCTATAAAGAAATTTGGAATATCAGATGTAAAGCCTAAGAATCCCAAGAGTTCATCTTTCACAATCAAGGCGATATACATATATGAGGATTGTCCATTTTCAACCAGTTTTGTCCATACTAGGTTGCTATCAGGATTTAATGCAATATTAACATCATTAATTATAACTAATTTCCGGTTTTGAAGAATGTCAGTATAAGCTTTGCTTATAGGGTAAGATTTTCCAACAGCAATAAAGGAGAGGATTTCGGAATTAAGTGATACAGCTCTGACAGTGTTTATTGATGACTCAATCTCATTAACAGTAATTAATGAACAAGGTATTAATTCTAAAAGTTTAGCCAAGACAGTTTTACATACGGTATCAAAAGACAAGGTTTCGAGGACAATGCTGTCAATTTCATGCAGGATTTCCATTCGCTTGGCATAATTGTTTCGTTCTTCTTCTGCCAGTTTACGATCTGTGATATCCAGGGATATTCCACCAAGAAGTTCATCGGCTTTATCTCTTTGAATTGCAAACTTGATTGTCTCATAAATATGGATTTTCCCATCAGGGTGATGTACACTTACTTCCCTGTCCTGGTAACCCTTATCCCAAACACGAAAATCTGCATCTGCCATGAACTCACTTAATTCAGGATGGAATATCTCTTCAGCAGTCTTATTTATCCAACTGGCAGCATTGAGGTTTTCAATTAAATAACGATTTACGTAGATGATTTTACCATTCTTATCTTTGATGAATATACCACCAGGCAGCAAATCCATAAATAGCTCGAAGCGGGATTGACTTTCTTTCAACGCGATTTCAGCTTTTTTACGAGCTGTGACGTCCAGCGATAATCCCCCGATCATAACAGTTCCGTCTTCACTTAGTATCTTAAATTTGGTGGTATCAAAGTAATAAATATCTCCGCTAGGATTAATGATGGAGTCACTCATCTGATAAAATCCTGCTTCAAGAGCCTGTTTATCACTGCTTTTAACTTCAGCTATTTCATCCTGTGGAAGTATTTCTTCTGTTGTTTTACCAATCCAACTTGCAGCTCCATGAACTTCCCTCATCACTTTATTCACATAAATGATCCGACTATCCTTATCCTTAATAAACACATTTCCTGGAATATTATCCATAAATAGCACGAAGCGTGATTGACTTTCTTTCAAGGCGATTTCAGCTTTCTTTCTGGCAGTAATATCCGTTGAAATATGTATCACTTTATCTAGTTGACCTTGATTGTCGTAAATCGGTTTACAGGATACAACGTAGTATCCTCCCAAGGCTTCAACTTCCATTTCTTCCACATAAGTTTCTTCTGTTGGGACAATGTTCCTGAATGGACATTCGAGTGGAGGTTCAGTAGCATTTTCTCCGTGGAAGATTAGCCAGCATTTCTGACCTTCCATTTGCTCTTGTGTTTTGTCTAAGTCTATTTCAGCTAATCTGTTGGCTCTAATAATATTCTGTTGGCTATCAAGAATGACCGTTGGGTGAGGAATTGCGTCGAAAATGTCTTCCCATTCTTGTTTCGCATTTTTCAGGTTGATTTCTACCATCTTCCGTTCCACAATCTCACCAACGATCTTAGCAACAGTTTGCAGTTTTCGCTTTGCTTGTTCTATGATATAGGGAGGTCTAGTTTCATATAGAAGTGCCTTTTTTCGGAGTTCATCCACATCTGCCTGGAATCTTTCTGCCACTTCACTTAATTCAGGGTCACTAGTTGGCGGATTACCATAACTGAGATTAATACAGCCAATCACACCGGTGGAAGTTAGTATGGGAACAGTATAAACATGCAGACCATCGGGGCTTTCCACATCACTTTCCTGTCCGGAGTTCATTACATTCTGAGCAATCTCTTTCCACTGTCTAATATGACAATGGCGGGTATTTTCATACTTCACTGGAATTGATTCATCCTCGTTTTGTTTGGATACTTTATCCAGGTACTGGCACCAAGCTGAAGATAAAAGGACTGTAGCATAATCACCATTATTTTCATAAACTGCAGCGGATGTATCCAATAAAGAAATATAATCGCTCATCAATTCCTTTAAAACATCCAACCCCACTGAATCCACAATGAGCCTGTTAGCATTCAGGTCGTTTAAATCCCAGTAAACTGAAACGATATCCGATTCCACATGTTGTTTAGTGAGCATCCATTCGATACTGCGAAGAGCCGATTCCTGTTTCCTGCGTTCTGTGATATCAGTGAAAACACATTGAGTGGCAAGGAAACTGCTATCTTCATGCTTCACGATTTTTCCATCAAAGCTAACAAGTATTTGTGAACCATCTTTTTTCACCAGCTTGAATTCAATACCTTCCATATGACCATGAGCTTTAAATTCTGGGAAACAGCAACCAACATGTTCCAAATCATCAGGGCTGAGAAACTCGGTAAAATTCTTGCCGATGACATCTTGTGCTGCATATCCGAGTGCATGTAACCAGGATTCATTAACGGTCATAATATTCCCGTTTATATCTAGTGACTGGTAGGGAATGGGAGCTTGTTCGTACAAATTTCGTAATTGCTTCTCACTGATTTCCAACTCATTTTTTTCCTGTCTGCGTTGGATTCTGCGAGCTATTATCTTTCCCAAAACTACGGTTACAATTGGATAAATAATGATAACAGGAAGCGATATCCCCCTATAGACATCAAACCTGATTTTTGTAGGGAGTAAGATGGTTAATGATAGCATCGTGATATGGGTGACAATTCCCAAAGTGTATAGGAGAAAGAAACTATATGGTATATTCCATCTGTTCCTGAGTGCTTTCCATAGGAAACCCCAGAGAACTGATGCAATAATAACTGAGCAACCCATATAAATACCAGCTCCTCCCTTCCATATTCGATAAAGTAGGGCAAGGATGGCTGCGATACAGGTAGGCAAAATGCCAAAGAATAAGGCAGATAAGCTTAATAAGATTGAACGTGTATCAAATACTACTCCTGGTTTTAATACCCAAGGATTCAGCATAATGGCAAGAACAATGATTCCCAGGCTGATTCCGGTCAGAATTTTTGATATTAGCGTGTTACGATAACCTTGCAGGGTAACGGAATCGAAAATAATACCTAGAGCTAACAATAAGGCTGCATTATAAATCAGACCGATAAAAATACCTTGAATCATTGTCACCTCTGATATTAATGAAGTAGGGATAGACCCACGTGTCTATCCAAAATGAATTCCAGTTTCTGGAGTTCATATGAAAGTTGAGATTTTGGAATTCATATGCCCAATTTCTTTATCATTGAATATCTTGCTAAAGGGGCATGTGGACTTCATAATCGAATTTTTGCTACCGGTGATGAAATTCCGTATCATGAAGTCCACTTGTCCTTTTAATCATATGTTCATTTGAATATAGCTAGGACAAATGAACTCCAGATACTTAGAATGTTATCTTGGCATGTTGAACTCCAAGTTTTTCAATTAATTAACAGGCGGTGGTTCGTTTATCACGAGCCAATACAATCCTAAATGATTGATCGCTTCGGCAAATTGATTGAAATCTACCGGCTTACGGATATAACTGTTAGCACCGTTATCATAACTTGATGCTACATCGATATCTTCTTTGGAAGAAGTAAGAACCACAACTGGTAAGCGTTTGGTTTTTGGATGCGACCGAATGTTTTTCAGGATTGTCAACCCGTCAATTTTTGGCAGTTTCAGATCAAGTAGTACGACCGTTGGTAGATCATTGATATCCCTAGCAGAATATTTACCTGTGCAGAACAGATAATTCATCGCTTCTTCTCCATCTTCCACAACAATCAAGTTGTTGCAAATATGACTTTTATTTAAAGCGCGTTTTGTCAATTCTACATCACTGGGGTTGTCTTCCACTAAAAGGATGGTTTTTGTATTCATGAATCCTCCTTAAGAGTAAAGTAAAAAATCGCATATTTATTGATTTCAGCATTTGCCCAAATTTTTCCACCATGCCTGTTAATTATTCTTTTAACGGTAGCTAGACCAATACCAGTACCAGCAAAATCGGAAGCTTTATGCAGACGCTGGAAAGTTCCAAACAGCTTATCTACATAAAGCATATCAAATCCAACTCCGTTATCTTTAATATAATATACTAATTTTCCATCTATTTGAGAGCGTCCAAATTCAATTCTTGCTTGATTTCTTGTCTGCGTATATTTGAAGGCATTATCAAATAGGTCGATTAAGACAATTTCCATGAGCTGAAAGTCGCCTTGATCGAGCATATCGGGTTGAATGTTTACGACAATGAATCTATTCTTGTTTATAGATTTTAGACGTTGACTTACTATCTCAGCCATCTTGCTCAGATTGAGTTCCTCAAACTCCATTTCTTCCCTGGATACATGTGCTAGCCTCAAAAGAGCATCTATCACTTGTCCCATATTTTGAGCTTCAGCGCGAATTGTTTCTAAATGTCTTTTCCCCTGAGCATCTAATACGTTGCTGTAATCTTCTAACAATACCATACTCCAGCCATCTATACCCCGCAAAAAGGTGCGTAAATCATGTGATACAGAATAGGAGAAGGCTTCCAATTCTTTATATGCAGCAGATAATTGCTTTGTGCGATCGATGACTTTTTGCTCAAGACTTTCATTTAACAATCTAATGACTTCTTCGGTTTTTTTTCTATCCGTGATATCTTGGATGACACCAACGACTTTCATCGGATTGTTGTTTTCGTCCCTGATCAGGACTGCTTTTGATGTGATGATCTTGGTAGCGCTATGATTGGCAGGATGTATTTCAAAATCAAGATCATATGTTTTATCCTCTTCAATCAAATCCACTAAAGCCTGGTGAATTCTTTCTTTTTCAGGGATACATGCTTCTATTTGTTCGATTGGCATCTGACTGGTTTCCTGGGGTAATCCATAAATCCTGAGACTTTCTTCAGATCCCCAGATAGTATCACTTTTCAGATCATATTCCCAACTGCCAATGTGACCAATAGCTTGAGACATCTTGAGTCTTTCCTGGTTAATTCTAATCTCCCCTTCTGCTTTTGTACGTTCAGTAACATCCATAAAGAAAGCGGTAACACGTCTTTCACCAGTTTGAATTGCCCTGATATCATAAGCGCCTGAGATTGTCATATCATGATAGACGTAGTCAATGCTGGCAAATGGTTCACCAGTCAAAGCTACTCTGCGGTAGATCTCAGGAATTTCACTTGTTGCATGCATGGGAAATACTTCCTCAATTTTTCTACCGATAAAAGGCTTATGATCAAAACCAAGAATCTCATTGGCAGATAAATTGAAGTTAGAAAAGATTAATTCATTATTTTCATCCACAACATAAGTATGAGCACCGAAAGGAACTTTGTCAATTACTGATTGTAGCCTTTCTAATGCAACTTGAAGTTTGACTTCTACCTGCTTGCGTTCCGTGATATCCTGAGCAGCTCCAAGAAGTCCAACAATTTTGCCATTCGCATCGCATTCGACTTTTCCATGCACCCACATCCATCCATTACTACCATCTTTTCGAACAGTCTCTAATTCTAAATCATAAGGATTTCCTGTTTTAGTTGTATTAGCCAAAGCTGTTGACAACCTCTCCCAACTTTCACGTGTAAATAATTTTTGGTGTTCAGTATAAGGAGGTGGCGGAAGCTCTGGATCAAAGTCATACATTCTGTAGAGCTCATTCGTCCATTTTACCTGATTGCTTGCAAGATCCAATCGCCAACTACCAATCTTAGCAATTCGCTGTGTTTCATTTAAATCCTTCTCGCTTAATCGAAGAGCAATTTCAGCATTATATCTGTCAGTAATATCCTGCCACTGGGCGATGGTTGTTAATAAGTATGAGCCATCCTTAGAGTAGATGTTTGCAGAATTCCACAAGGCTATTCGCACCATATCATCTTTTGTTTGAATCGGAATTTCCACTACATCCCAGTTTTCTCCGGCTGATGTTTCCATAATCTTATGGAATGATACATCTCTGCTTACTTCAGGAAACAAAATCTTGAGATACATACCAATCACTTCATTGCTTTCATAACCGGTCATTCTCTCGAAAGCATGGTTAAATCTCGTTATTTTGTATTCATTATCCCAGACAATGATCGGTGCATTGGCACAGTTAAACAGGGATTCAAGATACTCTGTAGTTTCCTTCAGTTGATCAGTAATTTGCTTTTTCAAAGTAATATCGCTGACTGAAGATAAAAAGAAAAGTGGTTGATTACTCGCATCTTTTTGTATTGTAGTTTGCAATTCCACCCAGACAATACTGCCGTTCTTATGGAGATAACGCTTTTCAAATCTAACACTCTTTGCTTCGCCTGCTAAAAGCATATCGATATGATGTTGACTTACATCAATATCATCGGGATATGTAATCTCAGTCCAATTCGCTGCATGGAATTCCTCTTCTGTGTATCCTAGAATATCACAAAAAGCTTTATTGACCTTCAAATCGCCATTCATATAAGTGAGAGAGATGCCAACCGGTGAGTTGGTGAAGATGTTACGGAAATTCTCTTCACTGATCTGCAAAGCTTCTTCTGCTCTTTTATGCTCAGTGATATCCCTGATAATAGCTTGCTGTAAGATTTCATCGTCGATCGATATAGAACGGATACTTGCTTCCACCTCGATATGTCTGCCATCCTTTGCCAGGTGAGTAATCTCCATGCGGATCCCTTCTTTAGCAAGTGAGTCCCAATCGAAATCACTTTGCAGATGGCGCATAGAAGTTAAACGTAAATCATCAAGATTCAATTTTACCAGTTCGTCTTCTGTATAGCCATAAGTATCGATTGCCTTTTGATTTACATCAATGATATTGCGGTTTTTATCCAAGGTCAAGATGATATCATTGGAGTATTTTGTGAGATTGGCAACTCGCTCCGCATATACCTGACGTTCCCTCGTAAGTGTATATTGTCTTTGCAGCCAGAGTTGGTCTCTATTTTTTTCCCTGTATCTGATCATAAATGCAACAAGGAAGTTTAAAAGAATAACAAAACTGAGGATGAACCATATTCTTGATCTCAATGGTCCATAGATTTCCGATCGATCTATTTTTGATACGGAATACCAAGGGGTTCCGGGAATCGTGCCGATCATAGCAAGAACAGGTTTGCCACGATAGTCCATGCCTTCCACAATCCCTTTTTTCCCTTTGACTGCCATTACTGCCGGAAGAAGATTGTATTTGTCGATTGAATATCGCAAACGGAAAGCTGTATTTTTCTTATGTCTCAATTCATTCATATAGACAACATCATTTCCTTCCCTGCGTACTAGAAGTGTCTCACCGCTTTTGCTGTAAGTAGGCCAGTTCTGAATCAAAGGATAGAGGTAAAGTGCTGGATCGTATTGAATGAGCCATATTGCCTGGGGTTTACCAGAACTGATTGAGACTGGTATCCAGATATTTAAACGGGTATTATAATGATTATCTGTACTATGATCAACATCAATCTGAAAATCAGATTCGCATATTTTATTTTCAGCTAATGCACAATAATATGATGAATCATGAAGCAAATCAAATTTGTATGACCCGTTTGGTATGCTGATTAGTTTTGTACCTTGTTTATCATATAAAACAAATCTGGCATATTTGTAATTTTGCTGACGATTTAGCATCCACTGTTCAATTTCATTTCTTTTTATTTCATTTGATTTGTCCTTAAGATAACTGATAACCGCATTTTTTACGATGACATTATTTAGAATAACGTCAGCATCAGCTAATTTATCCTGATACCACTTGCTTATTTGATCTGTTTTTAGATCACCAATGATTTTTAATTCCTGGAAAGCTGAATTCCGAGCTGCATTATAAGAAAACCTCAGAACAACAATACCACAGATTAAAATCAGAAAGGATATTAGGATATAATTACTTGCTGCACTGCTGCTTATGAGATGACTTGTCAGTTTTGAACTTCCAACTTCTTCATGAGAAATACCGGGGATTAATTCTCTGAAGCCATAAATACTCAGTATCGCAAAGTTGAGCAGAAAAAAGGCAAGTGCTGAATATAATGCCATTGTCAAAACGGATGAGTCAAAAAATATGGGCATACCTGCAGCAAAGCTGAGAATGATTGTTAGGCAAAAAAGAATATTTAAGATAGTTACAGATAATCCGACATATTGAAGGATTTTCCATTTACCATGCATTTTATGATTAAACAGCAGAGATATTACTGTTAAAATAGCCACAAAAGCTGTAGTAGGAGATATTACTCCAAGCTGTATGCCATTGATGTAACGATCTCCACTTATCATTTTATCGATTATCGGGGTACCCAAGTTTCCAAGTCGTATTACGATAACATACATGCAATATGAAATGATCGTTCCTAACAGTGTATAAAATATCAACTTATAATATTTGGTTGTATCATAGGATAACGAAAAGAGAGTACAAAAACAAAGAAACAGAATTGTGAAAGCCGAAGTAGGAGCCAAAGGCAATAAATCTGAGCGGAATGCTGATAATTCCCAACTGTGATGCAACCAGTTCAACAATCCAAGTATTGTGGAGATTATCACCAGAATTATTAGTATCTCAACTGGCTTCCATAAGCGTTTCAGCGTAAACTTCATATTCATCTCCTAGAATGAATATCAATCCATTATCCCGGTAGCATGATAAAGAATGGTTAACATTCCTAATGAAGTATTTTTACATCTTAGTCTTCTTTACTATATTAACTTTTATGCAATATGATGTCAAATTAAAAAGTAGAGACGCCCAAGGTGGGCGTCTCATTTCCCTGATTGACAGATGAATGGGATGAGACGCCCTTGTAGGTCGTCTCTACGGTTCAAAATACAAATCATCATTTTTCCATGTTTTGGGATTGTTGATAATATATTGCCGTATTATATCTAGTTCACCTTCTCGAATGATATGATCATAGAATCTCGATTGCCATGCGAAATTGATACCTTCTTTCTTCATCGTTATTGTACAAATACGTTTGTATTGATTGATAATAACACCTAATGTAGAGACGCTCAACTTGGGCGTCTCAATTGTAGTGTGACCGGATGAGACGCCCTTGTAGGTCGTCTCTACGATGTTAATAATGCCATGAATATGATTCGGCATAATTACGTAGTTATCTAATTGAACATTTGGAAAATGCGAAGGTATTTCATTCCAATATTTCAGAGCAATTTGTCCTGCTACAGATAATACTATTGTCTCATCCATAACATCACCAAAATAATACGCATGATTATTTGTGCAAATTGTTACGAAATACAAACCAGGTTGGGAATAGTCGAAGTCATTTAGTCGAATGGAATCGATACGGTATAGTCCTTTAAATTTTTGAGAATCTAACATAATTACCCTCCTTATTATGAAATATATTTATTCTGCAAATACAATTTTGTCAATATTAAAGTAGAGACGCCCAACTTGGGCGTCTCAATTGTAGTGTGACCGGATGAGACGCCCTTGTAGGTCGTCTCTACGGCACAATTGACGGATGGATGGGATGAGACGCCCAAGTTGGGCGTCTCTACATGGCATTACTAATTAATCTTGACATGGATATAAAGTTAGGTAAATTTTAAATAAAAAATCAAAGAAATGAAAATTCCTTCTGTTGGAAGGAAAGGACGCAAGAATGAAGAAAGATGCCATCGGTTCAAAGCAAAAACCAACTGCTGCCATTGTTAAATTGCCTGATACTGAAGATTCTCTATCAAAGAGAAGATTTCCCATCATAGCCATAGGTGCTTCTGCCGGAGGATTGGCTGCGTATGAAACTTTCTTTTCCGCCATGCCATCCACAACTGTCAGCGGTATGTCCTTTATTATTGTGCAACATCTTTCACCCGACTACAAAAGCATTCTTTCAGAATTGATTGGAAGATATACAAAGATGTCGGTGTATGAAGTAACAGATGGTTTAATTGTAAAGCCAAACAGTGCCTACATCATTCCTCCCAATAAAGATAGAGACTGTTCATGAAGTTATTCATAATATTCAATAAGTTAGAAAGTAGCAAGTTGAAAAAAGTGGTCGAAACGGTCATAATTTAACATACCTTCCAGAATTGACAGATAAGCTCTGCTAAGGACACCAAATCACAAGTTAAGCTTTTTGACTAAAATTGAAAAACACGCGATTATAAGTAATGTTTCGAAGCCGTTTCTGACTAAATGTGTAGTTAAAATCATATAAAATAGTTCTTTACAAGTTTTTTGCTATAGCTTCAATGGCATTTGTTACCTGGTAACAAAAGGGAGGATATTATGACAAAAAAACACTCCAATTCAAGAAGCGGTAAGTGTTAGTCATGAAAGTAACCAATACCATGTAAGTATTAACGTACCATTTTCATTCACTTTGCCTGAGACAACATCAAACCACAAGTTCTTAATAGCGTTTCTACGCTTATTAGTAGGAATAGGCGGAGACAACCTCCTTACACTTCAGCAAATAGCTGATCTGTTTAACTACGCAGACCGCAGGAATGTACATAATTTCTGGCAAGAGTTTGAGCAGCATGGTCATGATATCCTGGCATATTTAAGCCGGAAAGTTGACCTGCTGGAGTGTATTCCTCAGATCGAGAATTTTGTTATCAATAACCTGCTTTTACCTTTAAATGTCATGTATCAGGAGTTCATCAGCCATCATGATTTTAAAATGTCCTATACCACTTTCTGCAAATATGCTTCTCAGGTCAATTCTCTGTCTGTAGTTAAGCAAGCTCAGAAGCTTCTTCTGAAAAAGACAGTAGGCGGTGATGCTGTACATCTGCTGAAACTGCTTGCCGGTCAGCAGAATACACCTGTTATCTGTGACAGACTCCTGGAACAAATGAAGACTGCTAAAGGCAATACATCCCATAGAACCGCCGATGCAAAGCCGTTCCATAGTCTGGAACGCAAGAACCTGTGTCTGCTGGTACATTACCTGGTTGGAAGCGGTATGAACTTCGAGACGATAGCTTTGCTGCTCAACACCTGTAAAGCTACAGTCTCAAATCTCTGGCATGAAATCGCTGACCTGCAGAGCCTGATTCTGAACTCAATCGGTAAGTGGAGCGGAAAGATCAGCATTGATGAGAAATATGTGAAGATCAAAGGTATTCCGTACTATGTCATCAGTATTGTTGATTTTGTGACTCACATCCCTCTGTTTTGTGAGTTGTATCCTGACACAAAGAAAGAATCATTCGAAGCATGTTTCAGAACCTTCAGACAGCTCTACAGGAAAGATCCAACCCTGATTGTCAGTGATGGCAGTAAATCGTTAGCAGTTGCAAGAAAAACAGTGTTTCCAAAAGTCCATTACCAACTCTGTAAGTTCCATAAGATACGAAATCTCTTCAAAAGAATCAGTCAATGTCATCTCCCTGAAGACAGGGACAAGTTCTTTAAGAAGAGGATTATGAAAGCTTTCCGAAGAGAAACGGCGGGCGGAAGGAAAAAGGGTATCGCAAGCCTGACAGCTATTACTCCCCCAACCGCCGCCGAATACATCAAAAGCAATATCATTAGTGATTGGAGACACCTCAGCAAAGGTTTGACTTCCAATGTCTCTGAACGCTGGAACCGCAAAATCAAGAAGGTGACATCCGGTAGATTTGGACTAAAATCTGAAGAAACCACCCGCAACCTTGTGTTTTCGCTTTGGTTCAAAGAACTGGTCGATAAAGGTCAACCAATCATGCGTCAGGAATCACTTTTAGCAAGTTTAAATATCTCCCGCATATGTCAAGAAAATGTGGATTGGTCGCACTTAGACCACTTTTTCTCTGTCACTACCAATAAGGCTGCGTAAAATGGAGGTTAATTTTGAACAGTCTCTAAAGATATGGCATTTGTAGAAGGGAAACTTTTTTTGACACCACCGATAGCCCAGCGTGGCTATAGGCTGCCTATCGACTTCTTTTTCCGTTCCCTGGCAGAAGATCAGCAGCATCTTGCCATCTGCATCATATTTTCAGGTACGGGAAGCGACGGCACACTTGGAGCCAGAGCCATCAAGGGTGAGGGGGGATTGGTCATAGCTCAGAGACCGGACACAACAGAGTATGATGGTATGCCTCAAAGCATCATTTCCAATGGGTTGGCAGATTATGTATTAGCTCCGGGAGAAATGCCTGCTGCTTTGATCTCCTATACTTCACATACGCTAGTTTTTAAGCCTGATATAGAATCGTCTTCTGCAAAACAGCAGAATTATTTGGATAAAATATTTAACTTAGTTCGTACTCGTACAGGGCATGATTTTACGCAGTATAAACCAAAAACAATTATGAGAAGACTCGAAAGGCGAATGTCTATCAATCAAATCGAAAAGATAGAAGATTATCTCGCGTATCTCCAGACTAACATTTTGGAAGTTAATCTTTTATTTCATGATTTTTTGATAGGAGTCACCAGCTTCTTTAGAGATCCATCTTCATTTGAAGCACTGCAGGAAAAGGGGTTACCAGTTATCTTTGCTGATAAATCGGACGGATCAGTGATTCGAGTCTGGGTTCCCGGATGTTCCACAGGAGAAGAAGCTTATTCTCTTGCCATGATTTTACAGGAGTATATTGAAAAACTTGATAAGGATTATACGATTCAGATTTTTGCCACTGATCTTGATGCGGTTGCCATTGCTCATGCGAGGGCAGGTATTTATTCTATGAATATAGCAGCAGATATCACATCCGAAAGGATGTCCCGCTATTTTGTATTAAGCGCGGATAAACATACTTTTCAAATCCGAAAGACAATCAGGGAATTGATTGTGTTTTCAGAACACGACATCATCAAAGACCCTCCCTTTTCAAGGATGGATATAATTTCCTGCCGTAATCTCCTGATTTATCTGGATACAGACCTGCAGAAGAAGATAATTCCTATGATGCATAATTCTCTGAATGAGAAAGGTATACTATTCTTAGGTTCCTCAGAATCCATAGGAGAACACCATGACTTATTTAATTCCATAATTAAGAATCATAAGATATACCAGCGCTTGGGTTTGCCAACCAATCGCAATTACAGCGAAAGAAATCTGGCCAATCCGGAGTTGTTTGGTTTTAGTCCGATCCTAAAACCCATAGGTGGTGAAATAAAGAAAATATCATTTAAGGAAATTGCTGATTCTGCGCTATTGAAAAAATACGCCCCGGCAGCAGTAATTATCAATTCCAAAGGCGAAGCTTTATATTTTCACGGTAGAACTGGAAAGTACCTGGAACCTGCACCCGGAAATGCAGAAATCATGCTGGTTAAGATGGCACGCGAAGGTTTGCATACGAACCTGGTAAATGCAATCCATAAAGCCACGGTTACAAAAACTTCTGTAATTTACCCGAATGTGAGAGTAAAAACCAATGGTGATCATACAACCATCAATCTGTCTGTAGAACCGATAGCACTATTAGCGAACCAGAAGGCAAATTTTGATAGTGATTTGTATATCGTGATCTTTGAGGTAGCACCCTTTCCCGATTTTGAAGAAAAGAAGCCAATTCGAGGCAAAAAATCTATTACTCAGAATGATGAATTACTGAAGAGAATCACTGCTCTTGAATTGGATAATCGCACTAAAGAAGAATATATTCAAACCTATAATGAGGAAATGGAAGGCTCTAACGAAGAATTGAAATCCATCAATGAAGAGCTGCAATCTGTGAATGAGGAAATGCAGTCGACCAATGAGGAACTGGAAACATCGCGGGAGGAATTGCAATCCGTTAATGAAGAACTTGCCACCGTAAATGCTGAATTACAGAGCAAAATCCAAAATCTTTCCAAGACTGAAAACGATTTAAGCAATCTTCTATCCAGTACCGGAATTGGTACGATCTTTGTCGATTTACAGCAGATAATCCAACGTTATACTCCTTCTGCTTGTAAAATAATCAAGCTGATTGATCGGGATATCGGACGTCCGTTGAGCGATATTATCACCAACCTGATCAATTATGACAATTTATCTAATGACATTCGATCTGTTTTAGATACTTTGATTCCCTTCGAAAAGGAAGTCCAGGCTAATAACAAAGATTGGTATTTACTGCGTATTATTCCTTATCGGACTTTGGAAAATCTAATCATGGGTGCTGTAATTACTTTTACTGATTTCACGACAATCAGGAGAGCAACGGAAATTATTCTGCACGAACATGAAACGCTCAAGAGGTTGACTGCTGTTGTATTGGATGCCTCAGATGCGATTACTGTACTTGATTTATCCGGTAAAATCCTAGCTTGGAATCCCGCTGCTGTAAAGATGTACGGCTACACTGAAACGGAAGCCCTGGGGATGAAAATATATGATATCATACCGGAATCAAAGAAAAGTTCAGCTAAAATCGCTTTTACGACTATCCTTCATACAAAAGTTAAACCTTTTCCTGCGCAACGAATCTGTAAAGATGGTAGTATCATACAGGTTTTGGTAACGGGAACTGCGTTAATTAATGCGGATGGTGCCGTTTATGCCATATCAACAACTGAAAAGGAAGAAAGCAACCTGATAAATCTGTAGTACGTTGTAACATAGATTGGTAATCTGTTGTAACTGACAATGGTATTGTCAGATTCTAAAGCTCTTGGAGTTCAACTTGCCAAGATGACTTTGAAATGATCTGAATGTAATAGTCAAGTTGGATTTCAAGCCTGAATTGAGTAATAAGTTACGTTGGGTTTGAAGTCCAAATTTCCTACTAGCTGGGTAGTCACAAAAGATACGAAGGAAATTTGAACTCCAAATGATGCAAAGGACGAACAAAGGAGTTACCATGAACTCTTGCGAATCTGATCTGGAAAAGGTAAAAGAACTTCGAGAGCAAGCTGAGCAATTAGCTAATTCAAAGCTGGATACTTTAGATTTTAACTCTTTATCCAAAGAGGAAATTCAGAAACAACTTCATGAATTGAATGTTCATCAGATAGAGCTAAAACTCCAAAATGAGGAATTGCAAACTACCCAGGAAGAATTGGAACTTTCGCGTGCAAAGTACTTTGAATTGTATAATAATGCTCCAGTTGGTTACATCACTCTAAATGATAAAGAAATGATCGTGGAAGCTAATCTACTATTCTGCAATTTATTGGCATATCCGAGAAAAGATATCATCAACAGGCTTTTTTCGAATCATATCATTCCAGATGACCAGGATATATATTATAAATTCACAAAGCAATTCAAGAAATCAGATTCAAAGGAGTCGTGTGAACTGAGGTTAGTAACAAAAAATCTTAAGCAGTTTTATGCCAGTATTGCTGCTACCAGGGAATATATAGAAGGAACAGATGAATTTATCTATTATTTTGTAGTCACCGATATTTCTGAAAGAAAGTTGCAGGAATTAATGAAAAATGCTCAGTATCGTCTTCTTCAAACCCTTATCGATAGTCCAGAGGACATTATATTCTCTCTCGATACAAATTACCGTTATACTGCTTTCAACAACAATCATAAAGAAGAAATGAGGAAGATTTGGAAAGCAGATATTTCTGTTGGTGATAGGATTTTAGAATACATGTCTATACCTGAATTCGTTGATCAAGCTAAACAAAGCATGGATAGGACTCTCCAAGGTGAACGGTTTACGGAAGTGATTCATCAGTCTGATCAGAATAAATACTACGAAATGGATTGGAATCCGGTTTATGGCGATGATTCGAAAATAGTCGGTTTGACAGCTTTTGTTAGAGATATTACGACAAGAAAAATGGCTGAGGAGATCATCAAAAACAACAATGTATTCTTAGAACAGAAAGTGAAGGAAAGAACCTCTGAACTGGAGTTATCGAAAAATGAGCTTGAAGCATTCTCTGCCTCGGTTGCTCACGATCTTACAAGTCCTTTGCGTTCAATAGATGGTTTTTCACAAATCTTGTTAGAAGATTACGATATGGTATTAGATGATGCAGCAAAACTTCTGTTAAAGAGAATCAGGAAAAGCGCTATCAAAATGGATGAGATTATTACATCTCTACTTCATTTAGCCCATATAACGCAAAGTGAATTATATCAAGCTCCAATAGAAATGAAGAGATTAGTTTCGAATGTATGGGAAGAAATTCAACGCGAAACCAAAGGTGCAACATCTTTGAATCTTACTGAACTTCCGGATGCAATAGGAGACATCAACCTAGTCAAAATTGTATGGGAAAATCTTCTTTCGAATGCACTCAAATTTACACTAAAAATGCCACTTCGAATGATCACGATAACCGGAGTTGTAAAAGAACAATTTGCGGAGTATTGTGTCGCTGATACAGGTGCCGGATTTGATATGGAGTATTACAGTCAATTGTTCGAAACATTTCATCGGTTGCATAGTGACCAGGAATTTGCAGGTAACGGTATAGGCTTATCCATTGTTCAAAGAATCGTGAATAAACATGGCGGGAAGATTTGGGCAACCAGCGAAGTGAATAAAGGTGCGAAGTTTTATTTTACACTACCCGTGATTTCGTAGAGACACCCTACATGGGTGTCTCATCCGGTTGGGGTAGATATGAGACGCCCAGGTTGGTCGTCTCTACGCTGGCGGGTGGAAATGAGACGCCCAGGTTGGTCGTCTCTACGCTGGTGGAGGGAAACAAGACAGGATGCTTGTATTGACCCATTCCTCTCTTTGGATAAAGAGGTGGGTGTAGGGGCTTGCGGTAGTATGCCCTTCTTCGGAGAGTTTGAAAGCTGATTGTGAACTAATCGGGTTTGAACTTCCCTGAAAACAGGTTTTCGCTACCGAGAATGAAAATGTCGATTTTGAAGTCCGAATTTCCTACTACTTGAGAAGTCGTAATAGATTCGATGGAAATTTGAACTCCAAACTCTTAGCTTTCATGTAAAGTCCATTTGCCCTTTTAGTCAGGTATACAATGATAGTTTTTTAGGGCAATTGAACTCCAAAGATCACCAGAACCCAAGAATGCAATCCTATGTAACAGGAGGAAGAAATGAATTTTAAGAAAGCTGATTTAACAAAGGCAAGAAATCTGCTCAATCGTGCGGAGAAATTGGCAAAGAATAACGTAGCTATGGACGATATCGATATTGATTCTTTGTCTCAAGAGGATATCAATAAGGTTGTTCACGATTTGCAGGTGCACCAGATAGAGCTGGAACTGCAGAATGAGGAATTGCGGAATATTCAGTCAGAACTTGAAACATCCCGCGCGATGTTTTTTGAACTATATAATATGGCTCCAGTGGGTTATATGACTTTAGATGATAATGGCTTTATCATGGAAGTTAACCTGACTTTCTGTAATCTACTAGGCTACCAGCGCCAGGATATTATTCGAAAGCCCATTACTAATTATATCTTTTCCGATGACCAGGACATCTTTTATAAACACAAAAAGCAATTTCAGGATTTAGGCAAAATAGCTACATGTAAATTGAGAATGCTAGCCCACAATGGCAAAAAGTTTTATGTATGTATGGAAGCTACAAGAATCTATGACAAAGAAATAGATGAATTCGTCTACAATTGCGTTATCCGTGATATTTCAGAGGAAAAACATCATGAACAAATGCTGAATAAACAGTTTATTCTCATGCAGGCATTAATCAACAGTCCTAACGATATGATTTACTCTCTTGATAATGAATATCGTTATACTGCTTTTAACAAAAATCACAAAGAAGAAATGAGAAAAGACTGGCAAGCAGAGATTGAAATCGGTGAGAGTATTTTAGACTATATAAACATACCGGAATATGCAGAAAAAACAAAGCAAAGTATAGACAAGGTTCTGAAAGGAGTGAGATTCATCGAAGTTGTGCACCTGGTTAATCAGAACGTCTATTATGAGATGGACTGGAAACCTATTATTGATGGTACTTTAAAGATCGTCGGCGTAACCAGTATTGTTCGTGATATCACAGCACATAAAATTGCTGAAGAAATTATCCAAAATAATAATGTGGAAATTGAACGAAAAGTCAAAGACAGAACAATCGCATTAGAGCTTTCGACCAATGAGCTAAATACTTTCTCTTCCAATGTTGCTCACAATTTTACGAAGCCATTGCAACGAATTGACGAAATTTCTCTTATCTTACTTGAGGATGATAACGGTGTCTTAGATGCAGAAGACAAACTTTTAGTAGATGAAATCAGGGAAAATACCAATATCATGAAAAAACTTCTCATGACTCTTCCACATTCGTAAGACATCCACGTTGGGGTTCTCTACGATTTGTTTTTTTTGAATGAGACGCCTATGTTGGGCATCTTTACATGAAATAAAAATAATTAATCCAATCCTTGACATCCAGATTATCATATTGATAAATATAACCTAGCCATGGAGGATTTCATGATTGAAATTGTAAAAGGTGATATTACGAAGATGGTAATGGATGTTATCGTCAATGCTGCAAATTCATCTTTGCGTGGTGGAGGTGGTGTGGACGGAGCTATTCACAGGGTTGCAGGTCCATTATTGCTGGAAGAATGCCTGAAAATTGGACATTGCCCGGTCGGTGAAGCATGTTTAACACCCGGATTCAAATTACCTGCTCCACACGTGATTCACACTGTTGGTCCTGTTTGGCGTGATGGCTCTCATGGAGAAGATGACTTGCTTGCATCCTGCTATCGGAACAGTCTGAAAATCGCAAGTGAGCATGGTTTTGAGACAATTGCCTACCCGGCAATATCCACAGGTGCTTTCGGTTTTCCGAAAACCCGTGCTGCCCAGATTGCTATTCGTGAGATAAAAAATCATACTTTACAGAGCAATTTCCCCAAATTCGTATATGTTGTCTGTTTTGATGAAGAAACATACAAGATTTATGATGAATTACTTTTGGATATCGAGCTATAGAATTTTTTACAGTTTCTATCTGATGAGAACAGTTACATATTTTCTCTTGATTTATTCGATTCGAAGGAGTTATTTTGCATAATATTAATCCTGATTTGCTTGAGTTCTTCTCCAAAAATTACAAACCTGGTATTATAGGGATGGTCGGAACAAAAGATAAGATTGGGAATTCGATTCGTCGTGGGCAAAGTCGCATGATGAATGGAAAACCATCTCGATGGTCTCATTGTTTTATTATGGGTAGGAAAAGGCTGGATTTGCGAAATTCCGTGGAGACACCTGTAGAAAGCATTTATATTTTTGAAAGCGATATTAAACTAAATATCGAACATATGCAGATTCGTAATGGAGCGCAGGAGAATTGGCTGGGGAAGTGGTGCGATGTAAAAGTAGAATATGCAGCGATTATCGACTTTGGGCTGAATTTATTCCAGGAGCAATTGGTTTTAGCAAGTGCTTTACAAATGATAGACGATGAAGTCATGTATCCTATCGGCGGTTTATTTCATACTTGGTTGGCAATCCAAATGCACAGGTTCGGTTTTAAAAACCCGCTTGCCGGATATCATGCCATGTTTTGCAGTGCTTATGCAAGACGCTGTTATCAGTCTGCCGGCGCAGATTTTCTCAGTTCAGAAGTCGATCTATTTAATACATCTCCTGAACATATTGCTCAGGCTGGCAAGAGTAAGATGATTCTTTGGAAGTAACAATCATACCCGGAGGGCTTAATGCTAGTCTTTCTAAGTGATCTGCATTTTGAAGATGCCACTGCTGGAAAACACAATATTAATTCAAAAGCCTTTGAAGGTTTTACTGATGATTTGAAAAAACTCAGCAAGAATGCAAAACATATCCATATCGTACTGCTTGGAGATATCTTCGATCTGAATCGTACAACAGCCTGGTTTGAAAAAGGTGCTGCTAAGCCTTGGACATCCGATGATTTGTCCAATCCTGAAGTAGGAGTTGTTGCTGAAAAGATACTGGAGAATATCATTGATAAGAACAAAGACTCATTATCAATCTTAAATTTTACATAATTTCGAATTATTTTGAAATTCTCCCTCTATTTAGTCCTTAAATAAATTCCCTACAATCACTCTCTCTCCTAAAAACGCACTTTAAACCCACCTTTAGAATTAACATAAAACAATCGAAACACAAAAGAAACATAACCCAAACAGCACCGCACATAGGAGCGGTTGTCCTGCGGTTGTGCTGCGGTGGTTCTGCGGTTCTGCTGCAGTTCTTTTTCAAGAGGATTACAAGATTCCGATTGCCTAACAAATTGTATATTATCAAGTGAGGTTAGTCTATTGTCGCTAATGCTGAACTTCCCTGAAAAGTATTTTCGCTACTGATGATGAAAGCTCGAGATGAAGTCCACATTTCCTAGTATTTGGGTATTCGTAAAAGATTCGAAGGAAATATGAACTCCATGCTCTTGGTTTTCATGTAAAGTCCGCGATTCCTACAAATGATTAGGAGAATAGTTATACTAGAAGGAATTTTGAACTCCAGTATGCTTATCTGGACTTTTTTTCCTCAGAGTCTTATTTATCAATTCTGATTCTATTCAACTAAATTGATACGGTTAAATTTAAAACAAATAACCTTCTTCCTCTTCTTTTGCTTTTAAGGAAGGTTTTTTATAAGGCTCTATGACGTTTGGAGGTAATACGACTCTAATTTGCTCTGCGAATAAATCTTGTACCGTTAATAATTGTATTTTAGGAATCTTAGTTTGGGTAATTCCTTCCATATAGCGGTAATTAAAAGTTCCTTCTTTCACAGCTTCTTCAATCATTCCTTTTGTAGGCTGTTCAAGAGTTATTAGGATTCCAAATTCAGCATTCTGGCTTTGAATAGTTCCTTTCAAGTCTCTCACCATTCCCGGATTGATACTGTGACCACCTTTTACTGAGATAATCCCCTTTCCCACTTTATCTTTCCTGGTATGATCTACAAAATTGATTACACCGTCCACACCCTTATCACCTGATTTTACCGTTGGAGTAGCATTTAATTGACTGACAGCCCAGACTTCAAATTGGAATGGTGCCTGTTCAGCTAGTTTAGTTGCAGATAGTAAATCGTTTGGAACACCATTTACTTTAAAATCTACTTTCTCGATAAGGTCATTTTTGATTAATCGCTTCTTAATTACATCTATCGAAAGATAGGTAATATCAATTCCCACCCATTTTCTTTTCTGCTTTTCTGCTGCTGCTATAGTAGTTCCACAACCACAGAATGGGTCTAAAACGATATCACCTTCATTAGTACTCGCTTTGATAACTCTCTCAAGCAAGGCTTCTGGTTTTTGAGTAGGATAACCCATTCGTTCTTCTTTGGAAGCTATCTTAATATCAGTCCAGATATCTGGACACTTGTTGCCCTGCATCTCATCTAAATAACGTATTAAACGAGGACATCCGTTACTCGTATAGGCAATTTTCCCAGCATCGTCTAATTGCCTCATCTTCTCTTCATTATAAACGAAACATCTTGAAGTTGGAGGAGTATATCCTTTCCAAGAATAGATCTGTCCTTTTGATGCTCGTGACATGGGGGCAGTCAAATCCGTTAATTGATATTTCCTATCATTCTTACCGATTTTATTATAAAAATTCTCAACATAGTCTTCATCATATGCAGCATATTGTTGGTTCCAAGTCCAGTCATTTGTTTTCGAGTAAAATAGGATTACATCATGTATCCAACCGTATTTCTTTTGAACATTTCCTTTGGCATCAGTCCTCTTCCAAATGATTTCGTTATGGAAATTACCTGTACCGAAAACAGCGTCCATTAACATTTTGATATAATGACTTGCTATGGGATCGCAATGAAGATATATGCTACCAGTTGGTTTTAATACTCTTTTCATTTCTAAAAGCCTGGGAGCCATCATACACAAATATGCCATCAATGGACATTCTGCGAGATAACTACGCATAGCTTTCATCAAATCTATCAGCTTTTGACTTGGAGGTTCAATGGTAAGCGTACCCATGAGTAATTCAATATATTCTTTTTCTGCTTCTGCACCCCAATTCCAGGTATCTTCAAATGTCTTTATTTGTGAAGTTGCACCTTTCAAGCCATTGGATTCTGGTTTGAAAATGATATTGTAATCGCGACCACTTTGAAAAGGTGGATCAAGGTATATCAGGTCAATGCTGGAGTCTTTGATGCTTTTCTTAAGAATATCAAGGTTATCCCCATAAAACAGATTGTTCATTTGCCCCTTCCTTATAAATTAATAACACATAATGATGATAGATTTAAATGCAATACTAGTGTCAAGATTAATTGAAGTCAAGCATACTATTTTTGAACTTCCCTGAAAACGAGTTTTCGCTACCGGGGATGAAAGCTGAGTTCTCCGAGTGAACTGATTTATCTATTTGTCGAGGAGACGACATTTATACAACCTTGAGTGTAGTATCGATTCATTTCGATACAATTTCTCCTTCGTCGAAATCACTCAATGAACCGTGTATTCTCTCGTTCGATACTTTAGCTTTCATGTAAAGGACGAAGTAGAAAAGCATTCTCAGAGCATAGCCGTTTGAAAACAGCGTTCCGATATTAGTAATGGAAATGTGCTTTCTGTTTACATGTAAAACAAGCGTGGCTGAAAAAAAACTCATTATTAGCGTCTTCATACCCAAGAGTAATTTAGCTTATTCTAATATATTGACGAAATTGTATTTGTACTTTTTGTGACAGCACTTTATAATATCAAGTGGAGGAAATTATGATTGATAAAACAAAAGTCGAAGAAGTGTTAGATCGCATTCGTCCTGCTATTCAAGCAGATGGTGGAGATGTGGAACTTATCAAGATTCGTACAGACAACGTGATTGAAGTAAGGTTAAGTGGAGCTTGTGGAAGTTGTCCCATGGCAACCTTGACCTTGAAGGCTGGAATTGAACGGGTTCTTAAGGAAGAAATTCCGGAAGTCAAAGAAGTTATCGGCGTATAGATCATTTTCTATCTTCTTCAGAATTCTTAATGGATACTGAAGAAGATATTTTTTTTGTTATTCAGAAGCAAATAATTTCAATCAGAAGATACCCCTGGAGTGGGTGCTACTCTTCTTTAGGAACAAGGGAAAAAATGAGATCAATTAATCTGCAAAACGAAGTAGAAAAAATCTGCAAATTTATCACTTCTTTCACAAAAGAAAATGGATTTGAAAATGTAATTGTAGGATTGTCTGGTGGAATTGATTCTTCTCTCACAGCTACATTGTCTGTAAGAGCTTTAGGAAAGGAGCATGTATATGGTGTTCTGATGCCTTATCGCACAAGCAATCCATTTAGTAAGTCAGATGCGTTGAAGTTAGCAGAATTTCTGCGTATTAAAACAGAAATTATTGAAATTTCACCAATGGTTGATGGATATTTTCAAAATTATGAACAGGAAGCGGATATTCTTCGGCGGGGCAATTTCATGGCTCGTACAAGGATGTGTGTGCTTTTTGATCATTCCAGCAAGCATAAAGCACTGGTAGCTGGAACAAGCAATAAGTCAGAATTAATGACAGGTTATTGTACTCAATATGGAGATTCAGCATGTGCCTTTGAACCCATTGGTCATTTATATAAGACAGAAGTCAGGGGGATGGCTAAGATACTTGGTATTCCTTCGAATATAATCGAAAAACCTCCCACTGCTGATCTCTGGGCTGACCAGACAGATGAAGATGAACTAGGTCTGACTTATACACGTCTCGATGCAATTTTATATCATATCATGGAAGAAAATCTTCGAGATGATCAGATCATTGAAATAGGCTATTCAAAACAAGAAATCATGAGAGTGAAATACTTGGGTAAGGTTTCAGCATTTAAACGTCGATTACCAGTTCTGATGGAGGGTTTTTGATAGGATTCCTGAAACGCGATCGTTGTAAGCTTTGCCAGACCTATCGCGGGAATAGATATTGTCTCAGAAAAGATAAAAATATATGCTGGCATTGCTGTAATCAGATGAGGATTGATAATCGTTGTCCAAAAGGTTGCGAATACAGGCTTCAAAAAAATGGGGAAGATGCACTGGCTATTGGACGCTGTAAAGTTGACTCCGTATGTGAAAATTATGATTTAAACCGCGAACTTGTTGACCAATGGCTTCTAGTGCCAAGCCAGGATTTTGATCAGCAAATTCCATTAAAGATTGCTGAAACAGTTGAAGGACGAGAAAAACTAGCCCATTATATTGATAGGATTCCGAATAATATTCTACTTCCTCTAAATTACTTGCGGGAAAGACTGCACCTTCCTACACAGGAAGAGAAATTACCCATCATTGATTATGAATCCAAGAGCAATGAATTTTTGGAGTTGCTGATATTACAGAAATGGGAAGATACAATTCCTTATTTATATCAAGCGGATTCTTATCAAACTGAAGAAAATACGAAAATCTATATTGAATCGCTTGTTTCCCAACCTCTAATTCGGAAAATAAAACATTACTCCATGATTTCATCTGCTTATGCCAAAGATGGTCAAGAAGGCTTGGTATTCTTTGATATCAATCATAAAGATGATTTGACCCTTCACTGGAAGAAGAAGGATGGGAAATGGTTATTATGGGCAAAGATAGGTGGAAATCCGCAATTGATCTATGGAGAAAAGAAAGCATTAGAACACATAGAGCATCTTCTTGGTCAACAGAAGTATTCTCAAACGTATGAAACCTTGGATAAATATTCAAGGATTTTCCAGGATTCTGGAGATCTTGAATATCATTGGGGTCTATACTATTCTATCCAAGCTGATAAAAAGAAAGCAATTGCTCATTATAATCGAGCCATTTTGCTGGATCAGGATTTTCACCAGGCACGTTTCAATATGGCATTCATCTTACATGCGGATAATCAGCTTGATAGTGCCCAGTTTCACTATGAGTACCTATTAAAACTAAACCCCAAAGATATTAAAGTGATGAATAATCTTGCTATTGTCGCTCTGATGAAACAAAACAATGCCCAGGCAAAATCTCTTTGGGAGCAATGCCTGGCACTTGATCCCGACAACGAGAATGTGGCGAAGAATCTTGAACATTTTATTAAAACAAATACTGACCCCAATTCACTTGATTAACAAATGAGCTGATATGCCATACGAAGAAAAGTACTTTCATCTAGCTTTTCAGCTAGCAGAACGGGGAAGAGGAAGAACCTCTCCAAATCCTTTTATAGGCGCAGTACTGGTAAAAGATGGAAACATCATCGGTACGGGTTATACCCAACCTTATGGACATGATCATGCTGAAGTCCAAGCAATCAAAACCGCTAGTACGAATTGCCAGGATGCAGAACTGTATGTCACTTTAGAGCCTTGTTCACATTATGGAGCAACACCACCATGTGCAGATTTGATTATCGAAAAAGGAATTAGGCGAGTATATATAGGACTTGAAGATCCCAATCCCATTGTTCATGGAAAAGGTATTCAGAAGCTCAAAGATGCAGGAATTGAGATTACAGTTGGAATATGGAAAGAGAAGATAGAGAAGCAATTAGAAGCTTATGTTTATTACATAACACATCAATTTCCGTTTGTTTTCATGAAGAATGCGGTAACACTAGACGGTAAGATTGCAGATCAATCCGGTAATTCCAAATGGATATCCTGTGAAGAATCACGCACTTTTGTTCACCATCTCAGGCAGGAAGCAGATGCTGTTATTACCGGTATAGGTACTGTTATTACGGATAATCCATTATTCAATGTGCGTTTACCGGAAGTATATAAACAACCCTTACGTGTTGTGCTGGACCCTATGCTTGATATACCATCCGATTCACAAGTAGTATTAACAGCCCATGAGTTTCCGACGCTGGTAATCAAATCTCTCGATTATGCAAATCCTGAAAAGGAAAGCTCGCTGGTTGAAAAAGGTATTTGTATCGAATCAGTTCCTTCTCTTTCAGAAGGACTGGATTTAGAAGCGATTCTCAGGATTCTTCATAAGAAGAAGAAAATGCAGGTCATGATTGAAGCTGGAACTAGGTTAAGTTCCTCCTTTCTGAGGCATGGCTTGATCAACAAACTATACTATTTTATTGCACCCAAAGTCGTTGGCGGAAAGCATATTCTCTTTGATCATGTAGGTGTTGCCAACTTATCAGAAGCTATCGAATTTCACATCGATGAGCTGAAACAAGTAGGGCAGGATATTTTAATGATTGCGTATCCTGGGAAAGCTAAAAATCAATAAAAGAAGTCAGTCAATTCCTTAAAATAGAGAGCATGTAAATGTGCTTAACTATTTATATATCAGTATATTAAGCTATTTGATAACAAAATTTTAGTAGACAGGAAATCTGACTTTTGCCACCATGACCTCGTTAGATATGAGGTAAAAAAATGTTAAAAAGATTTAGTATCTTATTACTCGGCGCTTTTTCCCTGGCAGCGGTAAGCTTATGCAGCTCACCCGCGGTGACAGTGAAAACGGAGAGTAATAATATGAGACAGAATGATCTAAGCCAACGCGAATTGCAGGGAGAACTTGTTGAAGAACCACCTGCCGATTCGGTCCAGACGTTTACTATGAAAGCTACCTATTATTCCAATAGCTTACATGGAAGACGCACGACAAATGGTGAACACTACGATAAAAATAAACTTACTTGTGCCCATCGCAAATTCCCCTTCAATACCCTTCTTAAAATCACCAATAAAGATAACGGTAAGCAGGTTATTGTACGCGTTAATGATCGTGGTCCTTTTACTCGAAAGATGGATCTTGATCTTTCTCATGCCGCTGCTGCAGAATTGGGTATGCTGAAGGCAGGAGTGAAATATGTACAAGTACAGGTACTTGGAGTGGAAGAACCGAAACTTTCAGAATCTACTCGATGACAGACTTATTTATCATATCCCATGAAGTTCAGGAAGCGATAGCTAATAAACAGCCTATTCTCGCTCTCGAATCAACTGTTATTACACATGGAATGCCATTTCCGGAAAATGTGCAAACTGCACTCATTTTAGAAACAGAAGCCCGTAATCTTGGAGTTACTCCAGCCACGATCTGCGTGATGAACGGAAAGATAAGAATCGGTGTTTCTCAAGATGATCTTTCTGAACTAGGACAAGCTAAGAATTCTGCCAAGTTATCCTTACGTGATATTCCATATGCATGTCTGAATCAACAAAACGGAGGCACTACAGTATCTGCAACCATGTTATTGGCGCACCAGGCTGGAATATCAGTATTTTCAACAGGTGGCATAGGTGGCGTACATCGTGGCAGTGAGCAAACAATGGATGTTTCGGCTGATTTAACAGCTTTAGCTTCTATCCCTATGCTGGTTGTCTGTGCCGGTGCAAAACTGATACTTGATTTGCCCAAAACATTGGAATATCTGGAAACTGTATCTGTTCCTGTTTTTGGATATCAGACGAATTGCTTCCCAGCTTTTTATTCGAGAACAACACCGTATTCCATTGATCGGATCGATACTCCAAAACAAATTGCTCAGACATTTCTCTATCAAAGAAAATTGGTTATGCAACAGGGAATGCTGATTGCCAATCCAATACCGCTTGAGAATGAAATACCATTTGATCAGATCAGTGAAGTGATCGACCGTGCTCTTCTTGATGCAAAACAATTGAAGATCAGAGGGAAAGCAACAACGCCTTATTTATTACAAAGATTATATGAACTAACAGAAGGTGAATCCCTGAAAGCTAATATTGAATTGATCAGGAATAATGTGCGTCTCGGTGCTTTAATAGCAAAAGAACTGTAATGATTCGGTAGCTCCTCCTTCAGGGTTGAAACTACTTAAGGGGTTGATTGTATGATGATCATTGAATGCGTATCGTTCATTTTTAACTAATGTCCTGAAGGACAAAGAAGCTTCCTGAAGTAATCTTTACCATCCCTGAAGTGATAACTACAGCTTCACTAATTTTCTCACTAAAACATCCAGACCTTCTTCCAGTTTTGCCACTCCTAAACCATAACTGATACGCAGCCAACCAGTACCGTTCATACCAAAGGCTCTTCCAGGTGCCGTAATTACACCTGACTTCGCCAGTTTTTGTGCAAAAGCCAGGTCATCATGTTGGATGTTAAGAAAAAGATAAAAGGCTGCTGCGGGCTTAATGACAAGTGTTTTTGTTGAACGATTCAGAATATCCATACAAATTTGATAATTAGTCTCTAAAGTATCATTTAACCTGGTCAGGGATTCCATTCCTTCTGCGGATAAGGCTGAAATAGCAAGTCGCTGTCCCAAGTTACCTGCACAAGTGGAAATATACTGGTGAGCTATTACGATAGGTTTGACCAGTTGTTCATTTCCAATGACCCAACCTATGCGCCAGCCAGTCATACAATGCGATTTAGAAACACCTGAAACAATCAGCAATTGATCATATTTTCCGTAAAAGCTTGGAATGGGTATATCGAGAGATAATTCCCGATATACTTCATCTACAATTAGAATCACATCGTTTTGTCGGCAACCTTCTATAATAATATTTATTTCTTTTTCCGTAAATATTGTACCCAAAGGATTTGATGGATAGCAGATGAGCAAGCATTTAGGTTTTAATTTCATTGCTTCATTGAGTACAGAATCATCTAACTGAAACTGGTTTGCAGCATCTAAAGGAACAGAGACCGGGACTCCGCCAAGCATCCTGATTATGGCACTGTAAGCCGGATAACAAGGTTCCAGGATAATGACTTTATCTCCTGTATCAATGTAAGAAGTTAGAGAAGCATATAATGCTTCTTCAGCTCCATTTGTAACACAGACTCCTTCTGTATTTGCTTCATCATCATAGTGTCTGGCTATTGCTGCTCGCAGTTCTGGAAGTCCGGCATTGGGTGTATAAGAGAAAGTAGTGGTCCTGACAAGTTCAGTTGCTTTATCTTTTAAGAATGAAGGCATGGGAAACTGTATTTCACCTAATCCAAGATTAACTGCATCTGATGGGGCAGAATCATAGATTTGGCGTATCAGGGACTTTTCTATCCCAGAGACTCTATGGGAAACTTTGGTTTGCATTAACGTAAGTCCATTTCCAATTCAACAGAACGGTCTGACTTATGATCTCGATACTTGATAATGATTGGACAATAGGCATGAAATCCGGGTCTGCCCGTAAGTTCACGACTACCGGGTACAACAACGGCATTTGCAGGAATAATGACAGCTTTGCCTGCTGTTTTGGGAAGGAATATTTGATGAACAGAATCATATACAGGTGTCCCTGCTGTGATGATTGTTCCGGCAGCGATAATGGCATTTTCCTTCACAATGACACCTTCATACAGGCCTGTATTACCCCCGATGAATACATTATCCTCGATGATTACGGGATTACCGCCTATAGGCTCCAAAACACCACCTAGAATCGCTGCTGCTGAAAGATGTACATTCTTACCTATTTGAGCACAACTGCCAACCAGGGCATGGGAATCGACCATACAGCCCTCATCTATGAAGGCACCCACGTTCACATAAGCGGGTGGCATGATAGTAACTCCCTGGGCAATGTAACATCCATCTCTGACAGATGTACCACCTGGTACGATACGGACTTTATCAGTAATGCGGAATTTCTTCAATGGATATGTGTTTTTATCGAAGAATGTCTGACTTCCTCCACCATTCATTTCCGACAGCATACCCATACGAAAACCAAGCAGAATTCCTTTCTTGATCCAAGTATTGACAATCCAGTCTCCATTGATCTTTGTACAAGCTCTTATCGTACCTTGATTCAAGGCATTCTTGAATTCATGGAAGATTAAGATATCTTCCATAAGATAATGCTGTTTTTCATATAATTCTTCGATTAATTTCTGTAACTCCATATTCACCTCTATCTTTTCGTAGCTCCGGGTTTAACCGGTTGATCATCTTTTTTATCAATAGCATCTTTCATTTGATGAAGTGCTTTTTCTAACACTGATTTTGGAAAGGCATAATTCATCCGCAAGAAACCACTACCACCTAATCCGAAATGAGGACCAAAATCAAAGGCGATCTTAGCTTTCTTCAGCATCAATTCCTGCAATTGTTCATCATTCAACCCAAGGTTACGCATATCGAGCCATAATAGAAAAGTGCTTTCCGGTTCACATATCCTGATTTGAGGAATTTCAGATGAAATGAATTGTCGGATATAATCAAATGAATCATGTAAATAATCAAGTAAAGCATGCAGCCAAGGTTCTCCATAACGATAAGAGGCTTGAAAAGCGGTAATGCCGAATGTATTTCCATAGAATAATTGTCTTTTGAATACCATTTTATTGTACTTTTCATATAATTCGGGATTTTCTGTTACTATCGCTGACGTCGCCAGTCCTGCAACATTGAAAGTCTTACTCGGGGCATAGCAAGTGAGCGTAAATTGTCCAAAATCTTCCAAAGAAGCGAAAGGAATATGTTTGTGTGGAGAGAAGATTAAATCACTATGGATTTCATCAGCAATCACGATAACTCCATGCTTTTTACATAGAGTGCCAAACTTGATCAATTCTTCTCTCGACCAGACTCTACCAACCGGATTATGAGGACTGCACAAGAATACCATTTTCACATTATCAAGCTGTTGGTCAAGAGTATCGAAATTCATCGAATATTTTAAATTATTCTCAACCAACTGATTCACAACAAGAGTTCGTCCATGATCCGTAACAATCTCTGAAAAGGGATGATAAACCGGTTGCTGAATCAGTATTTTGTCCTCTCTTTGCGTGAATGATGAGACTGCTAAAGCCAGCGCAGGTACAACCCCAGGAGTATTGATGACCCATTTTCTATGAATTGACCACTGATGTCTTTTTTCTATCCATTCGATGAGTGATTCATAATAATGAGATTGTCTGAAGTTATAACCAAATACAGGGTGATTGAGACGTTCCTGGAGGGAGGAAATGATTTCAGGCGCCGTGGCAAAATCCATATCAGCTACCCACATGGGGATCAGATCGTCAGAATCGAGGAATACTTTCAAAGCGTCATACTTGTAACAACCCGTATTCTTCCTTTGATAAATAGTGTCAAAATCGTATTTCATTCCATATCCTCCAGTCAGCATGAATTGAAGATTTTTATTGCATGAAACGTCAATGGAAATTATTGAAGAAGGGATTAGGTGCTAGGTGCTAGTGAATAATAGGAGCATAGCCATGAACGAATACAGAAAAGCATTTCGAATCATCTGGAATATTATCAGTATCCTGATATTGCTAAGTATCGTCATTATCATATTTGTTCCACAGCCATTTATCCTTAAGTCATTGCCGGTTTGTGAATGGCAGAGAGTGTATGATAAACCGTGTTATTTCTGTGGCATGGGAAGAGCTTTGACATCACTTGCCCATGGACATATTTATAAAGCAATCTCATTCAATTGGCTTAGCATTCCATTTGTAATCCTGCTTTTAGCGAATGAAATTATTTGGGTGTTGAATAGAAGAAAAAAGTCATGATTTGTTGTTCACGACAATGAACCTGGTTTTAGATATAGAAAAATAAATGATTGCCTATTTTTAATGTATTTGTAACAATGTTTTTATAAATGAAAAGTGCAAAGCTGAATACAGTTACTTAAGACTTTCACTTAGTAGAGTAAAGTCGCATTATAAATGATACTGGTTTGAATCTAAATCATTGATTAAAAGGATGTCATGAAAAAGCAAATTTTATTACTTGTATGGTTCTTAATGCTTATCGTAGCTGGCATTATATTGTATCCCTATGCCTACAAATCTTTTGTTGAGCCATCACTTACAGTTTATGTGATTGATCCAAGTACACAAAGACCTATTCAGGAAGGGGATGTTAAGCTATATACTTCTGATTCTTCAAATAAATCACAGGGAGATTTCCTGAAAACTCTGACCTTGGATAAATGTGGTAAAGTGACTTTCAAACAACTACCTGTGAATCTGTTAGAAGTCAGATATTTCCCACTAAATGGTGAAAGTGTTAACATAACAGGTATTTCTATCGGACGACATAGCGGTAATGTAAAATTATATCTTTATAGTTCAGGTTATTCTATTGCTGGAATTTCCATTAATGAAGTATCATCGAATACTACAGTATCACCGGATAAGAATACAATTAGTGATGTTGAATATGCCAAAGATTATATAGTCTTGTATAACGATATGAGGTTAAGGGATCAACCATCATTAGATGGGAAACTCCTGGTTACGTTAAATAAACATGATAAAGTCTCTTATCTTGGTGAAAGATCATCTAATAAAAGCCTGATAACGATAGAAGGTCAACCATTACTATCTGCATGGATGAAAGTAACAACTAATACCGGTATTTCTGGATGGATCATTGGTACCGCTGTTGAGGAATATATCGATAATTAAGATTAATCTTGTCAGATTTCGTTTATGAAATATGAAGAGAATCATTTTACACAGTAAACACAGGCGGAGATAAATCTATCTCCGCCTTCTTTTTCACAGAACTATTTTTTGCGGGGAACAAGAACTTTTATCGGCTTCTTAGTTAAATCAACAGGTTTTTGGGTATTGAGATTTTTAACTGGCTTAGTCATAGAACTGCTTTCATTCATTGCTTTCACTTTGAAGAATCCACAGCGATCTGCAACATTGATCAAGTAAGAAGTTTCATTTGTTGTTCCATATAGTATCCAGTTTTCTTGAGCTGTATAAGGATCTGCTGCAAAATCAATTTCATAACTCGTAGCGTTATCGACGGCATCCCAGGATATTTTTGTTCCTGAATTATCTGTGTTTAGAGCTACATTTGCAGGAACAGTCAACTCAGTGGGAACTACATGATCGATTACTATATCATCCAATAATAGAGTAGCATAACTATCGGAATACCCTAAGAAACAGAAATAATAGACACCTGTTACATCAGGAGTGAAACTAACTGTCAGGGTAGTGAAGGAAGTATCAACAATGTAGTTAGACCACAAATAATTCATACTTGCCCATGACGGTGAAGGTCCAACTTCCAGATATAATAAAGGAGATGTACCCATTGATTGACTATCAAAAGAAATTGTGTAAAGTTCACCACCGGTCATTTGAATAGGTGGAGAATAAAGACAATCACACATTGGACTATCATAAGAACCATACAAAGATGCACAGTTTGATCCCAAGTTACCCGATCCTGTTGTTGTTGCCCAATATGAATAATCAGAATACCAATTATCCTGAATCCAGCCATTTGGTAATCCAGGTGGAGTAATTCCGTCAAAGTTCTCCCTATGTGGGAACACTGTTATCCTGGGATCATCCGCAGTTTTGAATGTCCATACTGATGGTGTACCAGAAGTTTCACCATATCCGTTCTTGGGAACTATCTTCCAAAAATAATCTGTAGCGTATAGCAATTCAGAAGGAGTCCAGGTTAAACCTGTTACATTGGCGGAAGTAGCTGTAGGAAGTGAAGTTCCAAAGTATATGTCGTATGAGGAAGCATTATCTACAGCATTCCAGCTCAAACCCTGGGTAATGCTGACATTTACTGCTGCATCAATAGGCGTTGGATTAGTTGCAATTCCTGTCACATAGTTTACTGTACTAAAAGACCAAACAGCAGGTGTCCCTGAAGTTTCTCCAAAAGCATTTCTGGGAACTATCTTCCAGAAGTAGGTCTTGAAATCAGCAATTGAAGATGGTACCCAAGCATTACCTATCACGTTTGCACTTGCTGTAGATGGTAGTGTTTCTCCAAAATAGATATCATAGGACGTTGCATTTGCAACACTTCCCCAACTTAAATGAGAAGAACTGAGAACTCCTATTGCTCCATCAGCAGGGGAAGGAGTTGATGTAATACCTGTAACGGAAGGAATTGTTGAGAATGACCAGGCAACTGAATTCGGGCAATCTCCCGATCCATTATAAGGTACTATTTTCCAATAATATGTGGTTCCAGGACTTAATGCAGATTCAAATACATGCGATACTACATCTCCAAGATCAGTACCATTTTCTAGATTCGTAGGAGGGTTATTGGTTCCCAGGTAGAATTTATATCCTGTCAGGGCAGTTCCTGTTGTAGGTGCTGTCCATGTAAATGATGGAGACGGTCCTTGAGCTGTAGCCCCATTCGTTGGAGAACCAATAATAGCTGCATCGGGAGTATCCTTTTCAATAGCTACATCATCAATATATTGATTATTACCAGCCATTGTGTATCCTTTGAATATGACATATTTCCCTGTTCCTGCTCCTCCCGGTAAGGTGAAGGAGAACTGATACCAGCCTTGAGCCGGAACAACAGGAGTCCAATTGATATTGCTGGCAATCGAGGAAAGAAGAGTTGCACCAGTCAAGGTAGGATTATCATTGAAATATACTTCAATCTTTTCCTGTTCAAATGAAGTATACCAGCTAGAACGATAGACCCAGAATTTCAATCTGCAAGGCACACCAGGCATATTAAATCGTGGTGAAATCAACAGTCCCTGGGTTCCATTTGCATAACCGGCACTGAAAGTTGCACTTGCAGACCCACTGTGTAGTGCAGATGTACTTCGTCCCCAAGTACCTGCTGAAGATGTTGTAGTATCAGTCTTGTATGATGTCCAACGCAGAGGAGGAATAGGAGAAGTTGCCTCAAAATTTTGTAATATGGACGAAGATGCCAAGTCAAAAGTTTGATCGTCCCAAGTAGTGAATGTATAGACTACCGGAGTTCCAGAGGAAATGCCGAAGCCATTCTTTCCAACTACTTTCCAGGAATATGTCGTGTTATAAGCCATTGCAGGGGGTATCCAATATGGCGTAGTCACAGTTGCAGTGGGTGTTCCCGGGAGAGTAGTACCAAAATAGACATCATAGCTCGTAGCACCATAGAGTGATGACCAGGCTAATGCGCCTATGTTGCTGACTCCTGTCGCAGTATTAGACGGTAATTGTCCTGTTACATTGGCAGTCAATTGTGCCGCGGTTTTAAATGACCATACAGGGCTATAGCCACAGGTCCCCTGTGCATTATACGCGCTTACATACCAGGAATACGTTGTATTCGCAGATAAACTGGCGCTATTGACATAGGTCAGGGAGTTTCCATTATCTTTTATATAATATGGATTTGTTCCTGGACCGAAATATATATAATAGCCTGTAGGGGCAGGTCCGCTTGGATCAGGTGTCCAAGTCATTACCTGATTAGGAGAAGCGTCAGTAAATAATGGATAAAGTGCAGGTGAAACTAATTTCGCAGGTGGAGGAGTCGTCTGTTGTTCTATTGTGACATCATCGATAGTCAAAGCAACATTATCACTTGAAATGACATTGAAGATCAGGTAACGTGCTTCTCCTACTGCACCCGAAGGAACATTGAAATAATATTTGTACCATCCTGTAGCACTGATTTCATAAGGAGCACTATTTGTAAAAACTGGTATTGCCGTACCTAATTGAGTTGCCCCGGTCAGATTCGGTTGGGTGTTGTAGCACACATAAATAGAGCTGTTAGGATTATCTAAATAGTGTAATCGATAATACCAGAATGCTATGCGATAATTATCACTTGGGAAATTGATAGGTGGAGTGACTAATATCGCTTGTTTATTCGTTGCAATCTGTTGTACTGAGGCAGAGGCTGCAGTTGAACCGGAATGGTTTCTGGTTGAACGAACCCACAAATTAGTCCCTGTACCGGAAATCACTGAGGTAGTCCAGCCGGTAGGCGGAAAAGTGGCGGAATCAAAGTTCTGTGTATAAGGGAAAGTCGTGATTGTATTCGCAAGGCAGCCCCTCCCGGTAAGAGGGATGTTGCTTGGAGAATCTGTTCCATCATGAGTAAAAGTCAAATAGGCATTATAAGTGACTATATCAACTGGATTGAAAGCAACTTTAATCGTTTTATATTGCCCTCCGTTCAATACCCAGGGAGTGACTGAAGGGTCAGTATTGCCATTGAGATTGAGCAGAAATCTATCGCTATCCGTACATGTGAAGGCAAGATTGGTAATTGTGAGAGGACTTCCCCCATTGTTTGTGATCGTAACATCCTGGTAGGCACTAGTTGCATTGACCACGGTTGTATTGCCAAAATCAAAACTCGATGGTACTGCATTAAAAGTGGCTGGAGCAGCAGGATCGAAGTAGATCATCCTGATGTTGGGTCTAAAAGTATCCAATGACCCTGTAGAAGTTGGTGGAGTAACACTTCTCACCCAATTTTCATGCTTTCCTCCCGTAGTCGTATAATACCAGCCAGGCGCTGAAGAATTTCCGCTGCCCCCATAATTCGTCTCAACTAGGACGACTAAATTATTACTGGTATAAGGGAAATCAGTGATATCGAATTTCTTCCAACTATTCATGGTGAATCCGCTTACTGTTCCGTCATAGACTAGAGTAGCATCAGTGATCATTGTTGCCCATGTACTGCTCGATAATGTTGTCGCAGTCGTAGTTTTCATATAGATTTTAACCGGATAACTTGTTCCTGTTGTGCCGTAATTATTCCAGTAGATTTCGCTGATTGTTCCATTCGCCCCGATTTCTGCTGCCGTGTAGAGCGAAGCATCACGCACATAACCATACACAGCATGAATTGGGGCATTTTGAGTTGAAGTACCCGTGCCAATGGTAACAGTTGATGCAAAAACTGGACAAACAGCAATCAATAGAACTAAGATTTGCAATGTTCTGAAACTAAGAGTTTTCATATTCGTCCCCTTATACTCTTGAAATTTCCTATTCGTATTGGTTGATAAATCCATCTCCTTTATCTGGTATTAGGTTGAAAGGAGCATTTATTATTATAGACATGACCAGAATGAATTGCGAATACTACATTATGAATAGAATTCATTTGCAAATCAATTTGCTTACTATCCTGAGGATGATTTAATTATCTGAATAGTGATTGAAATTGAAAAAATATTCGCTTATGAATAAAACTGAATTAATTCTTTAGCTAATAATAAGGTATCTTAAATGCTAAGAACACAAACAACAACCTCCAAGTACTTTAATGTTCAATAAATAAGCCTACTCAATAAATAAGTTTTCCATGTGGGATTGATAATGTTTTGTGTCAAATGATATTTTTATAAATATGAAAAAAACAATGCTTGCAGGTGGAAATCTGATGCAAATCAAATTGCCTTCCTATAAATGTAATTAATTAAAGAAAGAAACAAATAATGCAAAACATGCAGGGAACGCTGAGTTGTCATTTGTTTTATGTTTAGCAATTCGTACTTGTATAAATTCTCAATAAATAAGATTGACATCAAATTATTTTCCTCTTTAATAGAAAAAAGGAGGATATTATGAAATATGTATATACAATTTTATTTTTATTTCTTATCGGCAGGGTTTGTGCCACAATCCTGAATGTACCTGCACAATATTCCACTATCCAGGCTGCCATTACGGCATCAGTTAACAATGATGTTGTCTTAGTGGCAACTGGAACCTACACGGAGAACATAAATTTTAACGGAAAGGCAATAACCGTTGCTTCAACTTATTTCAATAATCATGACCCTGATGTTATCCAGAATACGATAATCCAGGGAACCGGTACAGGCAGTGTTGTGACTTTTACTTCTAGTGAAGATACAACTTCAGTACTGATAGGTTTTTCGATTTCAGGAGGACAGTACAATCTTGGTGGTGGAATTACGATTCGCAATGCTTCTCCAAAACTTATACATAATTCTGTCTATAGTAATTCCGGAACTTTCGGTGCTGGTATATATTTACAGAACTCCCATGCTATATTACAAAACCTGACAGTTTGTCACAACAATGGTGAAGGTATCCGTATTATGACTACAGCTTCACCGCAAATCACTAATTGTATCGTTTTTTACAATACGACTCAAATCAATAATGCCTCATCCCAAGCGCTCATCCAATTCTGCGATATCTCAGTAGCCACAGCCGGTTTAGGAAATATCTCAACGGAACCTTTATTTGTTGACCATGATGCAGGTAATTATCACTTATTGGCATCCTCTTCCTGCATCAACACCGGCTCTCCATTTGTGGCTGCTGACTTGGATGGAACAAGACCGGATATCGGAGCTTTTATCTTTCCGAACACTCAATCAACAATTTATACTGACTTTGAAGTAGATATTACTTCAGCTATCAATTCAAATGCTACTCCAATGCATTTCAACAGCAGTATTTACCCTTTCAATTGTACGATAAGTTCAATTCTTTGGGATTTCAATGATGGCAATACGTCCAATGTCGCATCTCCCACATATACATATAGTATGCCTGGATATTTCTCCATATCTTTAACAGTAACTTCTTCCACAGGAACCGTATTTGTAAAGTCTAAACCAAAATACATCAAAATCTATAATAGAATTACAAACAGTAATCTATCAGGTGTACTTGATCGTGCGGGATCACCATATTATGCAGATGCTGGGATTCTTGTGCCAGCAAGTCAATCTCTCAGCATTGACTCCGGAGTCGAAATCTATTTTGAACCTAATATTTCTTTTTGGGTTTATGGAGAACTCATGGCAAATGGAACTGAAAATGATTCCATAAGCTTATTGCCATACATTGCTGATCAGAATTGGGGCGAATTTTATTTTAATTCATCTTCCGATGTTTCGGATTCGCAACTTCGCTATTGTCGTATTGTTCAATCACAAGGTGCTCAAATTCAAAATTCATATGGTGATATTCTCTTTGATCATTGTTTAATTATAGGCAGTTACTATTTTGGCTTATGGGTTCAAGGAAATAACGGAAATGTAACTGTTTCTAATTGCATTGTTACCGAAAACGGACTCAGTACTCATTATTCCGGAATAGTAGTTTATCCAAATGCTACACTCACTATTGAAAGTTGCCAGGTCTTTGGTAATGCTGGTAATGCCATATGCGCATATGTTGGTACAGTTTCTACTTCTATGATAAACATTATCAATAACCAGATTCAGAATACTGATTCATGGCCAGCAGTGGGTATTGGACCGGGTTTAACTAACGTTGTTATTGAAGGAAATAACATAGTGTCAGGAGGTAACGCAATATCTATTGATCGAGGCGCCACTGCGACAATTAAAAACAACATTATCCATGATTGTCCATATCAGGGTATTTACTGTGCAGCTAATAGCAATGTGAAAATTCTGAACAATATTGTAAATAATAACGCATGGGGCATCTATTGCGATACTCTTTCAACCCAAGAGCTAAGTTACATACAAGGCAACCTGATCAAAACCAATGTTAACGACGGCATCTGTTTAGTGCAATCTTCTCCATTCATTTCAAATAATACAATTGTCTCCAATAATACGAATGGAAGCGCCAACACTGCAGGTGTATGGCTTTCATACCTTTCTGAACCTACCTTGATCAACAATATCTTATGGAATAACCACGCAGACATCGGGTATAACACGAATGCAGCAGCAGCAGCCCACCCCACGATGTCGTATAATATTCATCAATTCCCCTTATCCTCACAGGCGGTAGATGTCGGAAATAACTTTATCTCAAACCCGCAATTTCTATCAGAATCAGACTATCGACTCCAGTCAAGTTCACCGGCGGTAGATTCCGGTAATCCTGATCCGTCCCTTTATCAGTTTTTGCAAACAGATATAATCGGTTCACCTCGTGTATATGATGGAGATCAAAGCGGCTCTATAATCATTGACAGAGGCTGTTATGAATACAATCCTACGGGAGTGGATGATCCTGAAATCACGCCTTTATCAAATAAACTAAGTGTCCGTGTATATCCAAATCCTTTTAATCCAATCCTTAACCTGGAAATATCTGTAAGCCGAAATACTCATCTGAATATATCAATCTATAATATCAAGGGGCAGAAAGTGATTCAGTTAACGGATAAAGAACAGGAAAAAGGACAATACAGAATCGTATGGAACGGGTTGGATGAACAGAGCAGGAAAGTATCATCAGGTGTCTATCTATGTAAAACAAAAACTTCCTACGGAACTAAAATTAACAAACTAATCATGATGAAATAGTATGACTCTGTGGAAAAAAGTAGGCAAGAAATCTAGGAGTAAAATCGTCTGATCAACATAAGAGCATTACGGTAGCAATACGGTAGCAATACGGTAGCATTACGGTAAAAAACCGTATTTGTACCGTAATGATATAGTAATCATACCCTGTTTTGTATCTGTTTCGAGAAATTGGTTGGGAGCCAGGAAGGAGCAGAGAGTGGTAAATATGTGTAGTACGACTTGTTAAGCTGTTAAATAGGTGGTTGTTAACCCCGAAATATTCTGGAGATAGGAATTGAAGAATATTTACCCGAAATGCAAAAGCAAGGATTGCAGAGCAAATTGATGTAGGAATTTAAAAGTGAGCTGAAAAGTAATCAAGATTTGCAGATGGAGAAGAGTTTAATAGAATTTAGATATTTTGATAATATTACTTGACGCATAAAATGAATATTACTTCTTTTGGTAATAGGTAGATGTCACACTATTAAGGGTAGTTTTACTTACTTAATAAAAATGGAGGAAAGCATGATTAAGGTTGGGCATGATTTTCGTTATACTAGTTGCATGATCTTAACTAATTCAATTAGTGCAGAAAGAAACTTCTCATATTTGTTACTCACTATACACACTTTTAACCATTAGGAGCTAGCATGTTTAAGCATCAACTTGTAATCTTTATTATTTGTCTTTGTTCTGTCTGTCTATTTGGTCAAGACCATCATTATCATGCTATCTGTGTTGATTCACTTCAAGTTCCATATGAATATAATTGCTTTAAACAGAATACTGATGGATCTATCACTTTTTTTCAAATTAGTAGCACTCTCAATGAAATCAGTTTTAACAAATTCACGTTATCTTATGATTTAGTTTTTTCAGGATTGGAGACATTTTATACAGATCAAGTCTCAAATTCAAACTTAATATATTATTCTAACTTATTCGGAAATGAATATTTCAAAGTTTCCACAACAAGAGGTTCATTATTTTATATCTTTCGTGATGAGCAGTTAATCAGGAAATTAGATTCTCATATATTCCTTCCTATAGATGCATCACATATAGTTTATAATACTCAAACAAAATATTATAAACTAAACATAATCACTCATGATTTAGATTCTCTTTCTTTAAGTCCAATATACCTTGCACTGGGAAGCTTACCATATAACAATCAACAATTTTTAATTAAATATAATTCAGACTTATTTCATCAATATTATCTGGTTATTAACAATGATTTGACAATAGCGGATACTGTAACTGTAAATGAAAGTAGTGGTTTAAATGATTTACCGGATTTGAATTTTAACCCTCAACATGTAACAATCAATCAGTTGGGAGGGTATATAATCATGCTGGCTTATAGTAATAATCTGGAAGGAAATGCTCTTGTTGTCTTTAATGATCAAAATGAAATTGTTTATATTCTCAATGACTATGGGACTGTGTATGACATTATTGTTTTGGATCAAAGCAATTTAGCTTTTCTTTATAATAATGAAAGTATGCATGTTAGATTTCTTATGAAACTTGTTTTTGGAGATATTATCTATAATGATGTTATTCCAACAGAGTCATTTCCATACAGACAATTCATTGATCCCTGCAACCTGATTGTAACCTTATTTTATTCAAATGAGAATGTACTAGGAATATCAGAATTATCTGATTTCCCCAATTATCAATATTCAGGTTTAACTGAACAATACTCATTAGATCAAGCTCAAATTAATTATTGGAATTTGGCTGATTCTTGCTTTCTTATAGATTTTAACACGGGATCATCTCATTATATTAAGAAATTCAGAATCATAGGAACAACCGATAATCATGATGCATTGGCAGTTTCGAAACCTGTATTGAAATGCTACCCTAATCCGTTTCATTCAAGTATCACTATCGAATATCTTTCAAACATCAAAAATGAAAGGACTCAAATTTATATATATAACATTAAGGGACAGCTAGTTAGAAGCTATCAGTCAGATAAAAATACTTCGATAAAATGGGATGGGAAAGATAAATATGGCAGATATGTATCTGAGGGTGTTTATCTCGTAAACTTGCAAACCAATAAAGAATCTAAGAGAGCCAATAAGATTCTCTTTCTCAAGTAGGAGGCATAATGAAAAACATTGTACATCTAATATTCATATTTCTTTTTTTTAGCACCTTGGCTTCTGGAATTAATAATTACGAATACCCGGCTTTAGTATTAAAATTCAACACATCAATTAGTCCAACTTTGAATGATGGTATAGTACATACCGGAATTCAAACGATCGATTCATTAAATGTCATTTATCACGCAAATAATTTCGAATATCAAGATATTCCAACTTCACAATATATTAGGAACATATTAGTAATGTCTTTTGACAAATATGTTTGTAAAATTGACTCAATACTTCCATTATACTTATCAGCAGGGAATACATTATGCCAATACATCATAATACTAAAAGAACCCATAGAGTTAAGTGCTCCTAATGAGTATTTATACGCACCGACATTTATTCATCCAGATGATACTATGGGAGAAATAGAAAATGTGCAGGATGATAATTACTGGGGAATCTATAATTTCTTTTACGACCCAAACCCTGCCCACAATCCGCTTAATATTTATACAGTACCTCAATATACTGCTTTTTTCCCTGATATGACTTTTCAGGATATGGGCTTACATACTCATCCACTTTTTCCATGGCAATATAAACCGCATGGGCATATTGGATTATGGCATTTGCTTCCAGAGTATGATGATTTGGTAAAAGCATGGGATTATACTAAGGGCGAAGGGGTAACGGTTATTAATAATGAAACTACATATTGGGGTATTCACCCAGATTTAATAAACCAATGGAGTACTGCATTTCATTCTACACCTCCAAATGGTATTCCAAGACCTCCTCAGGATCATGACGAGTGGAAGAATGAATACCACGCTACAAATATAGCCGGTATCCTTGTTGGGCAAGAAGAGAATACACAAGAAAACACATTATCTGTAAGAAGTAGTATAGGTATTTCACCCCATGCAAAGCTGATAGGTAAAAATTTCAATAGTACTTCTTTGGATGATTTTATCAATTCTCATCCGGCTGAAAATATAAGGGTATTAAGTGTCAGTACTGTTTTCTATTATGATGAAGATCTTACATACTTACCTTATTGGGAAGACTGGATTCGAAGGTATTCACAAGAACTAAATATAGTAGTTGCTGTAGCCAGAGGATATGGAGATCTAGACCATAGAAGCTTAACAGCAATTTTAGGACAAGAATTTGAAGGAGTAATATGTGTTGGTGATTATAATCCAGATTATAAAATAACCACACACTTTGACGATTCTTCTAATAATTCTAATCCAGATTTATATAAAGTTGAAATTAATGCACCTGGATGGTGCGTATGGACAACAAGCTTTACTGTTAATCAGGATCACACTCAAATTATCCCTATGTTGCAACCAAGTACTAATACTTCATCTGCTACACCACAAGTTGCAGGTGTTTGTGTTTTATTAGCATCACTCTATCCATGGATGACACCTGCGGAAATCGAAAGACAAATTAAACTTGGTGCACATCATCTTGATGATATTTTGCTTGCCAATGCTAATGGAAATAACCCACTAATACCAAATACTCCTTCTGATTTCTTTGGAGCAGGTTGCCTGGATGCTTACGGTTCATTATTTCTCCATGGTGATTTTACGAGAAACTTCACCTTTCAAAATGAACCCAATAATACAGCATTAATTGGCACTGAGTTTTGCTTCTGTAAAAATCATGGGTAGCCAGATTCAGCGAAATAGAAGTGGAATAGAATTATACCACTGTATGGATGGTTCAATAAAAACAAATAATATTTCATTTAATACGAATGGAATCTATCTATATGGATCGCATATTGATATTTCAGGAACTAATCAGATTACCTATAATTCAAACACATCAAATCGTCCTTTTGGTAATGGAATTGTTGCAGAGAGATCATCACAATGGTCACTGATCGGTGATAATATACCTTCCCCTGCTGCTATCCAGTCAATTCATAATAACCAGAAAGAACAAATATTGTTCGAATCAAATTCTATTCCTTTACATATGTATTATAACGAGATTTATTCAACTAATCATAATTACCCATATTTGCGAATGTGGGGAGATTATCATGGACCTGTAATAGATATATCTGAAAATTATTGGTCAAATGATTTTGTACCTGAAAGAGATATTGTCCCATTAGAGCATTTTAGATACCTAAGGATTTGGATACCTGGGCGCGATAGAGAGGTGATTGAAAATGAAGCACAAGATATCTTTGATCAAGCATTAGATGCAGAGAATAATGAGGATTATGTAGTAGCAGAAGCTTTACTTAAAGAGGTTATTGCAGAATATTCTGATACAAAAGTTTGTCCTGATGCTGCCAAAGAACTGATATTTTTAGTTGAAAAGTATAATCAGAATTACCAAGCTCTTGAAATCTACTACAAAACATTCCCTGAGCTAAGAGATGATCCAAGGATTTGCAAAATTGCAGATTACTTAGCCAACATATGCAAAATCAAACAAGGTGAATATGAAGAAGCTATCTCATACTTTGAAGATATTATCCAGAATCCCGATAACCTTCCTGATTCCATCTTTGCAGTAATAGATGCAGGTTATACTTATCTTCTTTTAGCAGAAAATTCTGAAAAATCAGCATTTACAGGACGGATAGCTTGGTTAAAACCAAAATCAGTAGGTTTGTATTTGGATAATAGAACGAATCTTTTAGATATGTTATACAATGGTAAAAGCGGTATCGACGAAACTCTATCTCCTGAAATTCCTGTGATTTTTGGTTTAGAACAGAATTATCCAAATCCGTTCAATCCCAGTACAACCATATCCTATTCAATTCCTGAAGAAGCTCAGGTTGCGATTCATATCTATAACATCAAAGGGCAACTTGTTAGAACTCTCTTCAATGATAACCAGATAAAAGGTAATCACAAACTGATTTGGGATGGGAAGAATGATATGGGTAAGCTTTCCAGCAGCGGATTGTATTTGATAAGGATTGATTTCCAGGGTAAGTCAATGACACGAAAAGCGCTTATGCTCAAGTAATCTAATCCAAATTGAATATACATAAAATACACCAATGGGTGGCTAGTGCCACCCATTGGTATTGAAACCATTGGTTCAATCTTTCTTTCTTCTTTCAGTCTATCATCCCTTCAGTTCTTTCCACCTCAATAAATTGTATGATCTAAAAATTCATTGCCTATTTTCTTGAAGATGAGAAGGATGTAATCAAATATAGGTTGAGGTGGATATGCCGTCACGGGAAGAAGAAACAAAGCTTCAGATTGAACAATTACGCAAGCAGATTGCTGATCTGGCAGAGTTATATTATACAAAGAACCAGCCTGCCATTGGTGATTTCGAATATGATCAGTTAGTGAAGCAGCTTGAAGAGTTGGAAAAACACTATCCTCAATATCAAACGGAGAAATCTCCGATTAACCAGATCAGCAGTGACGTTATGCCGGGTTCCAAGGTCATTCCCCATAAAGTGCGCATGTACAGTCTCGATAATGCATATAGCTTGGAAGAAGTAACAACATTCCTGGTTAAAATATCTGATTCATACGGTTCCTTCCCGGAAGTTACTCTTGAGCATAAGCTCGATGGATTCAGTATCAATCTCTATTACAGCAATGGTATTCTCCAATATGCCGTGACACGTGGTGATGGATTCGAAGGCGAAGATGTAACTGCCAATGTGAAGACAATCTCTTCAATTCCTACGATGATTGCATACTCAGAACCGATTGAAATCAGGGGAGAGATATTTCTTCCGATCTCTGAATTTCTACGTATTAATGAAGAACGTGAAGCCTCAGGAGAAAAGGTTTTTGCAAATCCGCGCAATGCAGCAGCAGGAACGATAAAATTGAAGGATTCACAAGTTGTATCGAGTCGCAAGCTCGATGCTTATTTCTATTCGATAGGTTTATTTAATAATCAATCGATCATAAAACAATCTGAACTACTGGCATTTCTCAGAGCTAATGAATTCCCCGTAAATCCCTATACAAAAGTTGCCCATTCTATCAAAGAAATCAGGGCTTACTGTGATGAATGGGAAAAAAAGAGATCAGAATTGGATGTGGATATTGACGGCATCGTCGTCAAAATCAATTCCTTTCGATTGCAGAAAGAACTGGGATACACTGCCAAGAGTCCTAAATGGGCGGTGGCATATAAATTCAAAGCCCAGGAAAAGCAGACTCAACTGCTGAATGTAATTTTCCAAGTAGGAAGAACAGGAGCTGTTACCCCTGTAGCAGAGCTGAAGCCTGTCTATATCTCAGGTTCTACTGTCAGCAGGGCTACTCTTCACAATGATGATGAAATCAGAAGATTGGGCTTAATGATTGGAGATACAGTCACGGTCATCAAATCGGGTGAGATCATTCCCAAAATACTGGGTGCAGACGTAAGCCTTCGACCGGCAGACGCGAAAGAAATAAAAATACCTGATAACTGTCCTGTCTGTCATAGCCTGCTTTGTAAGGAAGAAGACGGAGTCATTACCTACTGTGATAATGCAAATTGTCCTGCCCAATTACAGCGAAGTATAGAGCATTTTGCATCCCGTGATGCTTTGGATATTGAGGGATTGGGTGAAGCTCTGGTAGCTCAGCTTCTGGAGAATGGAATCATTCATAAGTTGGAAGATATATATTCAATTGATTTTGAGAAAGTGCAAAACTTGGATGGCAAAGGAGAAAAATCTGTTCAGAATTTGAAGAAGGCGATAGAAAAATCCAAGCAACAGCCTTTTCAGAAAGTACTCTATGGCTTGGGAATTCGCTTTGTGGGGGAGAAGGTTTCCAAGGTTCTTACCAGCCATTTCAATTCTATTGATGATTTGGAAAAGGCAAGTAGAGAAGAATTGAAGGAAGTACCGGAAATCGGCATTAAAATAGCTGAATCCATCGTAGATTTCTTCCTGAATGAAGATAACCTTCATATGATCGAAGCGCTTCAGGCATCGGGACTTCAATTCAGGGGAGCAATTAAGACAACGGGTTCTCTACTGGCAGGAAAGACATTCATCATCACAGGTACGTTACCCAATTATGAAAGAAAAACCATGGAAGAACTGATTGAATCTGAGGGTGGTAAAATGTTAAGCGCCGTGAGCAGGAATCTTGATTATCTTATCGTTGGAGAAAATGCCGGTTCAAAACTGGACAAAGCAAAGCAATTACAAACAGTGGCAATCATATCGGAATCAGAGATATTGAAAATGATGGGAAAGAATGAGATATGAACTATGAAGCATGGATTTAAAGAATGACTAAAACCCTTGATCGCTATGTCCTGAAAGAACATATAGGACCATTCTTTGTGTCATTAATGGTCGTTACATTTGTTCTATTAATGGATCAGATCATGGATCTGTTAAATGTCATTATCGAAAAGCGACTGGATTTTATAACGATCATGAATGTGTTTGGTCTTACTATTCCATTCCTGCTGGCTCTCTCTATTCCTATGGCAGTACTCATTGCCACGATTATGGCTTTCGGCAGACTGCAAACTGATTCTGAGATCATCGCCATTAAATCATGTGGGATTAATGTTTACAGGTTAATCACTCCTCTTGTCGTGATTGGTATGCTCCTGTCTTTGTTCATGATCTATTTTAATAATTATATTCTACCTGAGACTAATCATCGTTTGAAGAACATGATGATCAAAATTGCTTATTACAGACCTATGACAATCATTAAGGCTGGTGAGTTCAATTCTGTTACGAGCTACACAATTTATGTGAAGGAAAATGACGGTGTTGAAATGAAGGGCATCATCATTTATGATACGGAAAGCAGTCATTATCCAAAGACCATCACGGCAAAGCGGGGAAATATTGTCCAAATGGCATCTGGGAATTCAATGCGGGCGATATTATATGATGGTGAGATGATGATTCGGGATGAAAAGGATCAAAATAAATTCGAAGTGCGCTCATTCAAAAAACTCGTATTAAATATCAAGGATCTCGGGAACAATCTTGACTTTGAAGATACCAGTTTTCGAAGTGATAGAGAGATGGGTGCAAAACAATTGAAAACAGAGATTCAAAGCCGTAAAAACGAGATTGCCACCCTGGAGAAGGATAATCATCGTCTCTTAAGGAAAAGTGTATTTTATGGTGCCGATCCTTCCAATGAGGAATATGTCAGGGAATCCCATAAGGCAGAAGTACTTCTTAGAATGAATAAAGATAGATTAACTGATCTGAGGGAAAGTATCCGTTCCTTTGAAGTTGAGTATAATAAGAAATACTCAATCGCCTTCGCATGCATTATATTTGTACTTATTGGTATTCCTCTGGGGCTGATGACAAAATCAAGCGGAATAGGGATGGCGTTTTCTGTGAGTTCCTTCATCTTCCTAATCTATTATGTATCCTTGGTAGGTGGGGAGCAAATGGCTGATAAAGGTATTATGTCACCATTTATAGCCATGTGGCTATCCGATATTTTGTTTTTGATTTTAGCAGGCTTTTTAATTTTTGCTTCTATACGTGAAAAGAGTTTATTCGATTTTCACAAATTACGCGATAAACTCACAAAACTTCTAAGATTGTAGGAATTCGCATGAGATTATTAGATAGATACATCATTCGGGAATTCCTGAATACTTACTTCATAATTCTGAGTTCATTTTCAGTACTTTTCATCGTCATCGATGTGATTGATCGTCTGCCAAGATTGATTAGGAGCGGTGCTACATTTCAGTTAGCTGTCAGTTATTATTTACTGAACCTGCCTTACCTGTTTGTATTAACTTCTCCTATTACGCTGCTTTTAACAGGCTTATTCCTAATGAATTCCCTGGCTAAATACAATGAATCAATTGCTGTAAGGGCAGCCGGGATAAGTGTGAAAAGAATGGTCATGCCATTACTGGGTTTAGGGCTGTTTATCAGCATATTTATGGGTATTTTTGGCGAATATGTATTACCTTGGGCAGAAACATCCCGTGACTATGTTTATAATGTCAAGATCAAGAATCAGCCTCCGGAAGATGAAAAATTACGAGCACGCATCCATTATATTGGAAAGCAGAATCAGATGTATTACATTGGTTTTTTTGATGGATATCGCAACCAGTTGAAAGTAATTGATATTTCCTATTTTGATTCAAAAACAGGTGAGATTGTTGAGAAAATATCAGCTTCAGAAGCGAATTGGATTGCGGGGAAATGGTTGTTCAGAAATTGTGATATAAGGAAATTCAAAAATCATACGCCTGTTTCTTATGAGCATTTTGAAGCTACATATTTGCCGATGGTGGATGTTGCTCCTATCGATTTTATTAAAAGTGCAAAAAAACCACTTTCCATGAATTACTTTGAATTGAAGTCCTATGTGAACAGGCTCCAAAAAGTCGGAGAGAAATATACGAAGCAAACGGTTGATTTGTATATGAAATTATCCTATCCTTTAGCGAATTTCATTATCCTATTCTTTTGTGTTCCCGTTGCAACAGCCAATGTTCGCAGCAAGGGAAGAGGATGGGTTTTTATGATTGGATTACTTGTCTGCTTCATCTACTTAACAGCACTACGTTTTTCTCAAAGTCTTGGATACAATGGATTATTATCACCAATTCTATCAGCCTGGATTCCAAACATGTTATTTCTGTCATTGGGTATGTTTTTTTTATGGAAAGCGGAAATATAGGATACTCCAAATTATCTTGACGAATAAGTATAATGACAAACTTTAACACATTATATATGAATTGAAGGAGTAAAGATGCGTAAATTTACATTCATTCTATTAGCCTTGCTTGTTTCATTTTTCGGCATTTCATGTGCAAATGCAGCAGAAAAAGTAACACCAAAGGGAAGAGTTAATCTGCGAAATGCCAATATGTATCTGCAACAGATGAAATTGGATAAGGCGATGTCTTTTTACCAGGAAGTTTTGAAGGAAAATCCGAATAATATAGAATCCATCAAAAAGACAGGTGATATTTATTTTGCCTGGGGTGAAGAAAAAGTGTCACAACCTATTGATACAACAAAATCACAAGATGACCAAATACTTCAGAAGATCAAACATGATACTGAATCAGTTGATTCATATATCTTATCATTTAAGCAGTATCAACGTTTCCAGGAATTAAGCAAGGACAAATCAGACCTGTCAAAGGATGAAGAATCTTGGAAAGTGGAAACTTCCAAGAAAATGCTGGGCTGTGAAGCTCGTATTTTCCGTACCGGTAAAGAATATGTCTCTATGGAAAATTATAAAACAGCCATAGAAATCTTCGACAAACTGCATCTCTTAGATTTAAAAAAACCGGAAGCAATGAAAATGCTGCTCTTCATCTATTTAGAACAACAAAATGCAGTAGCAGAGACAATGAAAGCATCCTATAATACAAAGATTGAAGATCTTCTAAATCAATTGATTGCAATCAATCCCAAGGATCCGGAAACACTTTCAAAACTGGGTGCCTTCTATTATACTAACAAACAGATGGATAAAGCCCTGGAAGTGTTTAAGCAAATCGAAACCTTGAAACCAAAGGACACGGATAATCTGTTTAGCTTGGTTGGCATCTATTATGATAAAAAGATGGTTAAGGAAGCTTATGAAACAGATCAGAAGATTCTTGTACTTGATCCCAATAACTTAGACGCTATCGATAATGCCAGGAATTTTGCCGTGGAACTGAAAAAGAATGATGAAGCGAAGAAGTATTTTGTGAAACTGATAGAATTAAATAAAACCACTGATAACCTGAGCCAGTACTGTTATTTTTTATCCAGTAATGCCATGTATACAGATTTATTACCTGTTGCTCAGCAATGGTATGAAATGGATTCTTCAGCCAAGCTTGCTGTCCAATTTATCGTTCTTTCCGCTGGGAAACTCGGTAAAAAAGAGATGGCAAACTATTACAATGATGTTCTAAAGAAAATGGAGTAATCTAATTTTTGTGAAGAGATATAGTTTAAGACTGACCTTCAAGATCAGCCAGGACTTTTGACAATGAAAATACCTCGCTTTCGGGCGAGGTATTGTTTTTTTTTGTAAAAACGAATATCTAGCAAAATATGGAACATGATTTGCACTATTAATCAAGGTAGAAACTAGTTTATTCTGTTAGGGGGTTTTTTGAAAAAGAACTTGCTTATTGCCATGCTTTTGACAATTGCCACGACTATTTTGTTGGCTGCTCCAGTGTTCAATACACCTGTAGATTTGACTCAACCGGATGGAACGATACTTCATTGTTTTGCAAGTGGAGATGAATTTCATAATTGGCTGCATGATAAAAATCAATATACAATTATACAGGATTCTCATAACGGCTGGTATACATATGCCATTCACGATGGGATGAATGTGAAATCAAGCTCATATATCGTTGGGCAAATCGATCCTCAATCGGCTGGTTTAGTTCCAAAGATTAATGTTTCTGAAGAACTTGTCAGACAGAGACGTCTTGAATTTGAACAGATGACTTCCTCTCATAGCAGAAATACACGGGCACCGCATACAGGTGTGTTAAACAACATCGTTGTTTTCATTCGTTTTGCTGATGAAAGCGAATTTTCAGAGACTATGAACGCATTTGATTATATGTTCAACTCACAAGCTGAAGATGCCAATTCGATGCATCATTACTTTGAGGTTGCCTCATATGGGCAGCTTGATATTGAGTCTCACTATTATCCTGTTTCCCCTGATTCGTTTATTGTATCCTACCAGGATTTACAGCCAAGAGGTTATTATGAGCCTTTCAGCGAGATGAATAATATCGGATATCAAGGCGGAGACAATGGAGATGAAAGAGTCACTCGAGAACATGAATTACTTTTAAGTGCCATAGATGGTATCTCCAACCAAGTACCAGCGAACTTGAATATCGATGGCGATAATGATGGCGAAGTTGATAATGTCTGCTTCCTGATAAAGGGTTCACCGAATGGGTGGTCTTCCCTCTTATGGCCTCATCGTTGGTCATTATATTCAGTGGACGCATATATTCAGGGAAAACGAGTCATGGATTTCAATCTCCAGCTTCAATCGATGACATATAGTTCTGGTGCGGGCGTGTTAAGCCACGAAATGTTTCATTCATTAGGTTCTCCAGATCTATATCGTTATTCTGATACTTCAATTTCACCAATTGGTGGCTGGGATTTGATGTCAAATGACCATAATCCACCCCAATATATGGCAGTATATATGAAATATATGTATGGTCAATGGCTGACATCAATACCAACGATTACTACCTCTGGTACTTATACTTTGTATCCAAATCAATCTTTAGATAATAGTATCTATCGAATACCCTCCTATAGAACTAGTGAATATTTTATTGTAGAATATCGTAAGCAGGAAGGAATGTTTGATTCCGTACCAGGTAAGGGACTAGTCGTTTATCGGGTGAATAGTCAAGAAAATGGAAATGCTTACGGTCCACCGGATGAGTTTTATATCTTTAGACCAAACGGTACATTAACAAACTCAGGGAGCTTAGATCTTGCAGCTTTCAGTTCTCAATCAGGGAGAACCTTTATCAATGATTCTTCTAATCCGGCTGATTTCCTGTCTGATGGTCAACCGGGCGGCTTGGATATCAGTAACATCGGTATAGCAGGAGAAACGATAACTTTTGATGTCAAGCTGGCGAATCTCCAGGTGATGTCACCAAATGGAAGAGAAGTATGGTTCTATGGAACTTCCAAGACAATTCGCTGGTCTTCACTTAGTCCTACCGGCTATGTTAAAATTGAATATTCGATTGATGACGGATTATCCTGGAATATGATTGTCCCCAGTACTTTCAATACAGGAAGTTATGTTTGGAATCAGATACCCAATCTGTATACATCCAATTGCATTGTGCGGGTTTCTCATTTAACCAATAATTGGACTGATATCAGCAATAATTCGTTTTCCATTTTGAACAATATTCCAATACCAACACCCACTTCACCTCAGAACCAGGCAACCAATGTCGTGACGAATCCAATGCTGACCTGGCAAACTACGATCGGAACTCTTTCGTATCAAATGCAGATTTCAACTGATGCTGAATTTGGACAACTCATAGCCGAGCAAAGCAATATAACACACGCATATTATCAAACCCCTACCTTGAATCCATTTACCACTTATTATTGGCATGTCTGCTCGAATACGGAAGTTGGATTGGGTGAATATACAGAGACCCAAAGTTTCATAACAGGACAGGTCTCTGTTACACCTTCTGTCCCGATCATGTCTTTACCTGTCAATTCAGCATCTGGTTTACCTGCGAATCCTGAATTTTCCTGGAACAGCAGTTTTCAAGCTGATAGTTATCAATTAGTAATTGCCAGAGATAATTATTTTACTCAAATAGTAATCAGTCATGATAATATCACAGAGACAAGTTATCAAGTTGCTTCTTTATTACCCAATACTCATTACTACTGGAGAATTCGGGCACACAATATCGCAGGTTATAGTAATTTCTCAATTATCAGGAATTTCACAACAGGTAACTATACGGCGACTGATGATCAGATTAATTCGGTAATAACCAAGAATGACTTATTTCCAAATTATCCAAATCCTTTTAATCCGGAAACGACAATTGCTTTTAGTTTGCTGAATCACCAATTTGTTAAGCTTGAGGTTTTTGATATTCGGGGACAAAAAGTAACTTCTCTAATTCAATCCTCAATGGATGCAGGGATACATAAAGTTGTCTGGAATGGGACTGATTCTTCCGGGAAGAAAACAGCTACCGGTATTTACTACAGTAAACTTTGTATAGGAAAACAGACATTTATTAGGAAAATGCTTCTGCTGAAGTAAGTTTGTTAGATCAGGATGTCATTCTTGCAATACTAAACGTTCAGTAGGATCGAGACCTAAGCTATATGGTGAATTGAATAGGCTAGACTCCACGCTTATCAGGATGCCATAGAAGCTTGTGTAATTGAATCTGCAATCTGACTGGTATCTTGTCCTGAATTATCCATTCTGCCAGCGTACTTGGCTCTAATGAGCCATGAACGCAAGAGAACAGTATCTTATGTTCCCAAAGGTGATATTTCTCCAAGAATGCTAAAGCCCATTGATAATCTTGTTTATCGGAAAGAACAAATTTAATTTCGTCATGGTCTTTATGTATCTCATGCAGATTGGACAGTACAAAACAGTCAGAACAGCCGCTGGAAGGGCATTTGACATCCACAATGCTGGTTACATAATAAGGGACATGAGCGATATCAATTGTACCATTCGTTTCTAAGAGTATGCTGTAATCTCTGTCACGAAGATCTGAAATCAATTCATACACATCATTTTGAAGTAATGGTTCACCACCAGTAATTTCAACCAATTTGATTGGAGCATACGAAGTGACTTCCTCAAGGATTTTATCAATTGTGTAATCTGTTCCTTCACCATAAGTATAAGTTGAATCACAGTAACTACATCGAAGATTACAACCGCTCAATCGAATAAAGATACAAGGTAAGCCAGCATAAGTTGATTCACCTTGAATACTGAGGAAAATCTCTGTCACTGAAAGCATAAAACGAAATCTCGATCAAACAAATCAGAATGGAAAATATGGTAAATGTTTGTGATAACCTAGTTTGGCATCAATCTGATTATTGAGTTTCATGGGATCACCGATAACGAATTTATGGCGTTCATCAACTGTAAAATTCGAGTATTGTGCTTGATCAATGCTAAAAGAATCGAGTAATTCCGCATCCCCATAAATGGGTTTTCCCTTATATAACATCAGCTTGATGTTCATACTTTTTACTTTTGTTAGATTCAAGTATGGATCATCATCTAAAGAATCCATGATCAGTATTGATTCTGAATGTATATGAGAACTTCTTTCACTTTCGGGTAGGAAAAGAGCTTTCTCCGCATTCACAGTTACCATTTCAAAAATCTTCATCATGGAGATATGTGGAAATTTCTGGTGAGCTGTATGGATTTCATCGAATAAATTGATGCTGCCTGATAATGAGGAATCTGTACCAAGGATAACATTCAGACCATATTCAAGACAGGTTTCAATATCTAAGGTTTTATCTAATAAGTAAAAATTAGATGATGGGCACCAGCAGAGTGTAGAACCAGCATCTGCGCATTGTCTGATCTCTTGTTTCGTGAGACTTACTCCATGAACAATAATGGTATTGGGTTGGAGCAATCCCATCTCCATTAGTTTAGAGAATTCATTCCGGGTTACTTCATCAAATCCTTCACCTAAATGAATAATGAAAGGCTCTTTCAGCTTAGTTAACTTCCACTCTTCATTTGGAGTCAATCCTCCCCACCAATTTCCTAAAGTCAGGGAATGACATTGCCGATAATTTCGAAGTATGTTGATAGGGAAGAGGTCATAATACTTTATCGTTTGATTCGGTCCATGATCCTGGACAACAGTGCATCCTGAAAAGATGTTCTTATATGCGCCAATCAATGCCAGAAGAGGTGCTTCCCCTTTCATTAAGTCGAAACTACCATCATTTACCCATATTTTATTTCTCTCTAAAACTGACTCTGTTTGCTTCATATCTTCAACCCAGATGTGAGAATTGATATAGGGACGGTGAGTACCGGCTTTGGGATACCAATTACCGATCATATGATCATGAGAATTGATAAGAGTAGGATAGACAATAGCGGTCTTGAAGTCAAGCTGAGAATTTGAATTTCGTCCAGTACTGATGTTAATTGTCACATTTTCTTGGATCTTTCGACCTGGATATGCCGTTTTACCTATCGTTATCTTCATGACCGAACTTCATTGATTTTTTTTGTAAGCTTAGGGACAATTTCAAACAAATCACCCACAATACCCAAATCTGCTGCTTTAAATATCGCTGCATCAGAATCTTTATTAATGGCTATAATGTAATCAGAAGAGGACATCCCGGCAAGATGCTGAACTGCCCCGGAAATACCACAGGCGATATAAATACGGGGTTTAACTGTTTTCCCTGTCTGTCCTACCTGGTGGCTGTAAGATATCCATTCAGAATCAACGGCTGCTCGAGATGCTCCAACAGCACCATCAAGAGCATCTGCCAGGTCTTCCAATATTTTAAAATTAGCTGCATCCTTAAGACCACGTCCTCCGGAAACAATGACATTAGCTTCAACAATATTAATCAGGCTGGTTTGTTCTTTTACGAATTCCATATACTCAGAAATCTTCCAATCTTCAGGGATATCAATAGTCTCCGTTAAGACGATACCGGAACGATCGGGATCTCTTTCCAGGGGATTCATTACTTTGTGTCGTACAGTAGCCATTTGAGGTCTGTGATTGGGAGTAATAATGGTTGCCATGATATTACCCCCGAAAGCTGGTCGAGTTTGTTGAAGATTTCTATTTTCCAAATCAATTTTCAGTCCAGTGCAGTCAGCAGTTAAACCGGTTCGCAAGTTAACGGCAACTCTCGGTATAAATGAACGCCCTGTGGCTGTAGCTCCAGCCAGGATGATCTCTGGATTAAATTTTCTGCTTAGTTCAGTCAGGATATAGGCATATCTTTCTTCTGTATAATTGAGGAGCACCGGATCATCTACAACAATGACTTTATCAGCACCATAAGCAATTAACTCAGAACTGAGTGGTTCTACTTCAGAACCGATCAGGATTGCCGTCAGTTCGGATTCAAGTTCATCAGCTAGTTCCCTGCCCTTTCCTAATAACTCTAAGGTGACGGGAGCAATGGTTTTATGATGTTGTTCAGCATAGACCCAAACTCCGGAATAATCATTTTTGTTCAGGGTTGGTTTTACATTTCTCCGAATCATGATTGCTTCAAAGGGACATGCACTAACACATGCGCCACAGAGAACACATTTATCCGAATTAATTTCAGCTATTTTATTCGATATTGTTACAGAATCATAGGCACATGCTTTGCTACATAGACCGCATCCTATACATTTATCCACGATCACTTCAATCATGGGAATCTCCTTGAAGAATGGTAATGATTATTGGATAGGTTAAACGTGGAATTTCGTCAAGAAATTTATTTACAGGGAAAATCAAAAAAGGCTCTAATTTCATAGAACCTTTTTGATCTATACCATTCAAGAATTATTATCTGATTCTTTTTTTATGTCTGTTCTTGCGTAGGCGTTTTTTTCTTTTGTGTGTTGCGATTTTATGTCTTTTTCTCTTTTTTCCGCAGGGCATTACTCCTCCTATGAATAGAATTTATTGATCAGAGATTTCAGTTTTGAACTCTCTGGAGAACTTAAATGTGGGTACAGTTCTTTCTGGTACAGGAATCTTTTCATCAGTTTTCGGATTTCTGCCAATTCGAGGCTTTCTGACTTTCAGTTTGAAAGTTCCAAACCCGCGAATTTCAATATGATTGCCATCTTTCATACAATCCTTAATTGACTGCAAAAAAGTATCAACTACGATCGCTACATCCTTCCGAATAATGCCAGTATCTGTTGAAATGATTTTTACTAAATCGGCTTTAGTCATTTGGTACTCCTTATATCCATAATTTAATGAAATAACTTCCTGTATATAAAGGGTTTAAAATTGAAATACAGGGAATGTGTCAAGAGAAATATCAATTTCATTATTTTCTGCATGTGTAGAGACGCCCAACTTGGGCGTCTCTACGACTCAAAAAGAAACAATTTCCGATTTATCTTCTAAAGTCAATCTCTGGAATTTACATATTATCCCTTTTCCTGATCGAGAATCGACTAAATCTTTGCCAATGGATTATTTTTTTTTGGCTTTTTGTCCTGCTTCACCTTAGGATCATTTACTTTTTAAACCGAATAGTTGCCCTAACCAACAACCGCAGGCAATTCCAGATGGTTGAGTACTAGTAAGGTAGTTAAAGTAGCACTGGTTACACTTATTATCTGATGCATACGCCTTAAAGATACTTGTAATTTGTTTGATCATACGAGCTTGAAGTTTAGAAAAATCAGCATCATCATCAACACAAGATGGACTTAATGATTTTAGCAAACGATGAACATTCTGTAAGATACCTCCGATAGGTGTGATTAATTCATAAAAACAATCCAGCGCTGCCAACGGAATTCCATATTGTGTTTGTGTATGTGCAGTCCTTTGTGCTTTGAAATTCCTGATTCTATCTCTTATTTGTTCATACGCTAATTCAGGATAATATTTATAGCTTGTATCTTTCTCGAAAACATAATTACTTAACTGGATACCAATCCCATTCAACTGAAAATTCGCTAGATCGTGATACTCGGTCATTTTAACGATAATCTCACAGGCACGGTCTTTTCGCGGACTGTTTAATGGAACACCTAAATACCAAGTGGCATATGTGAATATGTCAGGTACTTGATACTTAATACAAAGTTGATTCAACTGATCAGTAGATAGATTATTTGTCAGGATTTCCAGAAATTGCTGATGAGAAGCAAACCAGTTCCTTGAGACAAAGATTGGTTTATAACCTGGAGCATCTGGGTCTGCCTCAAACAATGCTGATATGTCATCTACCTGGTATCCGATACTGGATTGTTTGGCTATTCCGATAAATTCACTCACAGCCTGTTTCATGGCTTCTCCAGGTTCGATTATGCTATATGAAAATAGCAATTCTAAAAACATTGTGAAGTAATCCTCAGTCGTAGCAGAACCAAAATGATTTACTTCAATAGTCCCTTCGTAATCCTTACGTCTGATGATCAAATTCAGTCGCGGATTGATATAGAATGGATACGCAAGAGCATGAGCTGTCCTGATATTTGTATCTGCCTGGTTGTGACTGATATCGAGTACCGGATTGAATAATAGGTCTGGTTCTATCCAGGAGAGAGGATTGGCATTTCTGTGGGCATCATCAGCCACAAAACTCAGAGATGACGGTTTCAGAAAGTAATTAGTTTTCCCAAATCTACCTTCTTTATGATCTTTTTTTACTTGATTCAAACCCATCCATCTTTCGCTCAAAAAAACTTTGTTGTCTGTTGGGGTTGACAATTTATTCTTAGGACTCATATTGATGTAGTCTGTGATTCTGAGTAAATTTGATTTATATCTATTGATTAAGTGTCCGGGAATACAACTGATTGTCAATGCATCTTTAACACTCTCATCTTCAATAATAATCGATATATCCGTAAACGGATCACTTGCTTTTATAATCTCTACGACCGGATGTGTCATACTATAGATGATCATTTCCTTCAGATACTTATGCCATTGCTCGTGAGAATCTTTATAAGGAAGTGGAGATTTCTTATCCCTATCATAAATGAATGACCTGGAATCGGGATATTTTTCATTCAATTTTACTTGCAGATTGGCATACATATCGAATTCAGACTGAGATTTTCCTGGGAGAAACAGTCTAATGGGAATTAATTCCTTCAACTCATTGTGAAAACTCGAAACAAAGGCAAAAGTATCCATCAACTCAAGGAGCCCATCATGTCTTTTGTGAATGTTATAGTACATTCGGTTGTGCCAACTGGACGATGATCTCTTGATATGGAATACAGAATACCATTCTCCGCAAAAGTACTCTCTCTGGAATTCAAAGATGTTATCAGCAATAGCATTGCTGATATCATTAATCTGATTACGTGAGCCTTTACTGATTTGATTGACTATAATTATTGTTATTCCCTTCGCCAAACCAAAATGAGTAATTGTTGTGATCAAATCCTGAGCTTCAATTTGCTTGAATATATCGATCAGATTTTCCGTATTATCTAAGACCAGCCTCCTTACTTTGATTGGTACGGTGATTTTATATGAAAAATCGAACTTTTCATATTCGATTAATTTACTCTTTGTTGCATGTTCAGTTAAATAATCCTTGCCTTGATAAATAGCTTTAGAAGGACTGAACTTAATTGGATCATCTTTGCTATTATCGGTTTTCAAATTTGCTTTTTCCCAAAGGATTCTTGATAGTTTAATCCGACAAAATAAATCATCAAAATTATCAGTGATTATCTCATTTATAGCAAACGATTCAAGTGCACGAATGACGTCCATGATTTGTTCGAGATAGTACTCTTCGGAAAAATTCCTGACTTCAAAATGACAGATAACATCGGAAACGTTTCCCCAAATTTCGGGTTTCTTCTCAAATGCATTTGCGGGAATTATCACTTTTCCCCAAGGTGCATCAATTACCTTATCATACTCATTTTCCTCATAATTTTCTCCAAACTTAACGATTAAACCGATTGCCTTATCGATGGGATAAGCATTCCTCAGAACGCCTTTTTTAGTACGGACTGCTGATACTTCCTTCATTTCTGTCCATATTTTATCTGCTTCAGTTTGTGAGTAATTAATTTCACTAATATCACCAGGTAACTCAATTGGAATTTGTAAGAAATTATCATTAGTAAAATTATCTTCTTTTATGAATACCCATTTTTCGTCTCTATACGAACTCAAAGTAAAGAACTTGGAAAATGATGATTTATGACATCCCTTCTCGCCATTAAGTAAACTAACAGAATTCTTTAAAAAATATGGTTTCATTTCAGGTTTTTTTAGATGCGTATATTCAAAGAAATTGATGATGCCATCAATTTTGATTCCATATTCTTTCATTTCTCTAATTGGCTGTATCTGTTTTAACTGGTTTGGTATCAATTCCATTAAGGCAGAGGCTGATGGATAAATACCAAATGGAGCTTGACCCTTTGTCGAAAAATGGAAGGGATGTCGACCATAACACATATCCTGGAAACGGCTTTCAATTAACTCTATATACCGAAGATACTCACCATTGATATTTCTTTTCTCAAAACCCATCACCACATCGCAGAAGTACTCAACCATAGTATCTTTAATGGAAGGATCTTTTTCCTGTGTTAGCAGAAGAATAGTATTATTCTGTTTGGTTGAGTTTCTGTCGGGCATAGTATCTAGAATGGATCGAAACGCCTGTAACACCTGTCGCCATTTTGACTGCTCAACATCCATATCCAAAACAGCATTGATTGAGTCGATCACCACAATATGCCTTTCATCTGATGATCTGCTCTTTTGAAAGGATTCCTCATGAACCTGTACTTTGTGAAGTAAGTCTGCTGCTGAACACATCGGAACAGGATGGATTGACATCACGAGTTTTTTTGTATTATTTACTTTTTTGAATAATTTCAGGCAGTCTTCTTTTTCCTCTTGGATATAAACCACTTCATCTTTACTTAGTCCTGTAGGTAAAGTTTTTTCGTCATAGATACATAGTAAATCAAAACTGGTAATACAACGCAAAATATTAGTATATGATTGTTCAAGAATGAAATAATCGATAACAAAAGAAAGTGGTTCTGCCTTCTTATAATGTATTTTAGTTTTGCTTTTGTTAAGCATAAATCTGGGGTCATCGCAGTTTTTTAACAAAGCACATACTAAATTCACTAAAAAAGTTGTTTTTCCCGCACCTGATTCTCCATCAACGGTGATCATGGCAGTGCTCTTCTTAGGAAGTAGAAAGCCACCCATCATCAGTTGATTCAACCCGGATATTCCTGTATCATATCCGAAATAGGAACAGATGAAATCTTTCGGAATCGCTATAAAATCCTTGATTAAGATTTCAACTGACTTTTCTTTAGTTGTTTCATCACGTTTTAAATAAATATTATAAAAGGTTCTTTCCCAGGCAATTGAAGGGTCAGATATTAGTTTCACTTCGTCCGATGATTCATCTTTTGAACTCGGATAACCATAAAAAATGTTGTCTAATAAAGCAAGCATGGCAGTATAAGGTTGTTGCATAACATCTTCATATTTTGATTCTTCAGATCTGATCCTTTCCAGTTCTTCAATTTGCTTCTTATCAATTTTGATGGTGATCCAACCCATTTGACTTTTCTGGAGTTCCTCGATTGTGGAATTTATAGTCTCGGTTGTTGAATTTCTGCTTTTTGCATATTCATGATTAACATGTCTTTCCAAGTCTTTAAGAAAATTAAAGCTAGCCTGTGTATATTCCAATATTTTCATGCGTCCTCCTAATTTAGTGAAAGAATTTTTTGTATGTGATTTCGTACTTTGTCTACAAGATGGAAAAGAACCTGGTTGCTGGACCCTTGAATTGAAAAGTGTTTTTTAAAATCCTCTAAACATCGGTCTATAATTAACTGAATACTCTGTGTTGCTTTACCGCCAAAATTCAATTCCAGATGTTCTAATGGATGATGATCCATGCTCTGCAGTCGGTTATAGGTGATGCATTCTATGGGTATCCACAACTGGTCAGAAGTTTTTAATTGGGTATATAGCGTCTCCAAATCGATTAAATACTTGCTAATCAAGTTAATGATGTTGGCTGAAAAAGCCTTCTGAGCCTCGTTTACGATAGAGAGAATTTGTTCCTCTCTTTCCAGGATACCTTCAAAAAGACTATCTTTGAGAAATTTGTTAAGCTTAGTGATAGGTGGATGTTTGGAAAGTAAATTCAGATACAACTGAGTAACAAATTTATCCTTAAGCTGTCTGATATATTTCTCTGGCGCAAGAGAATTTTTTAGTTCAATGATAGAGGTCTTATCTCTGAAATAGTGGGTAAGTTCATTTTCACTAAGATTATCAATCAATTCATCCTTGAATAGTTTGAGTTGAAGATCTTTATCAAAACTCTCATATTCATGAAGCAGATCCTCAAACAACATTAGATATTCCATAAAAATACAATATGTCTGATGATTAGCACTAAATTCCTTCCAACTGGATTCAAGAATTCCGATGATTCTGGTCAGTTCATAATTCGAGATAGGATAATTACCGATATTCCTCAATTGGGATAAGACTGGATTTAATGAAAATGTGCAGGATTCAGTGAGATTTAGATTTTGATAACGATATTCAAAAGTATTGATTAATTCATTGATTTCTTCTTGTTTATGAGAACCGGATTTTTCTAATTTTTTGATTTGCTTAATCAGATTTTTCGTAAATGGTATTTCTAAGGTCAAATCTGCTGACAGGTCAGCTTTTCTGTATGATTGCGCTAAGCGAAGCAGCATATTTGTCCAGTTGTCTTTAAAATTGTCACTTAATGCTGTATCATTGATTCTAAAATCGTTAAAAGCAATTGGCTTGAATTGGCAAACTAATTCCCTATTCCATACTTGCAGTTCATCAACCAGAATCAACAGATATAATAGAGGTAATCTTATCCCAGATATCTTTTCCTTATATCCTTTACTGAAAATCCCTTCTTTAAATTTATCATAATGATGGAGAGAAGCATTACTGATTGCATCTGTAAAATCCTTCATTTCCTGGATGATTCGGATGATACTTGCATAGGAAATAGTAGTTTCACTGCTATTTAAAAATATTCCCAGTTCGTGATAATAACCTTTTATTGCTTCTAAACCACCCAGTATATCATGAGAACCATATTCTTCGACAAAATTCTCCACAGCAATTCGTTTTATTGAATCACTTATCTGATTACTTGAGAATTTTCCAAGCCTGCCTTGGAGTCGATGGCTTATAATATCAAGCGCATTATCATGGAGTAAATAAGGAGGGACAAATCCTGTTGTGAGGGAATTTTCAATTTCGGCTATTCCTGAAATATTGATAATATCCTCGAAATGTGGGATTGTCACAGAAAAAACCTGATTTGTTGTATGAAAATGGTGCTTAGCTTCCATATTCATGGCGTTATAGCTAATTTGTGGAAGATAGGCGATATCATGGAAAAATGCAGTGATAGCCCAACGTCTATGGAATCTTTCATAATCTGGGTGATGAGATAAAGGCAGGACTTCCGAGGATGGACTCATATATATATTATCGAGCTTTTCAAAATCGATATTCGCAAGCAGCATATTCCCCAGAAAATCATCTTTCATCAAGTACAAACCCATCAGATAATTATAAACAGAATGTAGATAATGTGATCGATAATCTTTAGTAATCCACGGGAATCCATAATCAACTTTTAAAAGTGAAGTAATATACCCTTGCAGGATTCTTTCGATACAATGCGTTTCAAATCCAAGATTACGTATCGTTTGAATCATTAATCTCTGGGCAATATCAGTTTTTTCTTCATTATCATTGGATGATAGAAATTGATTAATTAAATGAACATTGTTCACAGGAATGATTCGATCGGATGATTTCACAAAAAAATCTAATAACACTGAATCTATCAAAGTATCCGGCATTTACCCATCCTTTTAAATTCCCTTATGTATCTTTGAATTCCCAATAGTTTATTACTATGTCTGAATCGTTATATGTTATTTTATTTGTCAATAATTAATTTCAAACATTCATTTATTCCTGTATTATAACATAATCAGCCAACCTCTTCATCTTTGAACTTCTCTCAGGACTTTCTCATCTTTAAACTTCTCTCAGGACTCCCTCAGACAACTCTTAAATAACTCTTAAGACCTGAGAGAAAAATGAGTATTGGTTGAGAGTTTGCTAACTTTGAAGTGAGTGTAATTTTCTTGACTAGTAAATCATGAAAATATATGAATTTATATTGTAACTCCTTGTTTTATCTAAATACTGGAAATTCTTTCTTGCTTAAATTTTGCATTGACTTAGACTATTAGATATTACTCAGGAGAAATTATTGAAAATAACTTCTAATTATTCTCCTTTTCTAGTCTTTTTTTCACTGTTGATAATCCGACATACTTGAGTACAGTACAAGGTATGAATGAATTAGAAGTGAGTAGAAAAGGGAATGGGAAAGAAAAGAAAATGAGAATACTGAGATCAAAGTCAGTATTTTTTAAATTGAACATAATATGAAGCAGATGAGATGTATATATTTTATAAAAAGCGAAGTTTTAACTGTTTATCCGATTGTTGACTGGCACAACCTAGAGAATATTTTGGAGATAAACTATTGAAAAGAAGGAAAAGACAAAACAAGGATAATTCTGATTGTACTATAATTTAAATCACAAAATAGAGGATTTTCCTAATTTATAAGTAGTCCCAAATGAAAAAAACATTGACAAATGGATATGGAATAAACAAAGATGATATAATAAGAGTGGTAGAATAATAAGTAATTTTCCAATCGGGTAGGCGCTGATAAAATATATATGCGTCAATTATATTGGAGTATCATATAAATCTATCATTAACTAATAATTAATTATACAAAAAGAATAAGCGTATTTACAGGAGTGTGATTTATGAAACGGATATTTTATGTTATCTTAATGGTAATTATCAGCTTGTCCATCTTAAATGCAGCGCCGACAGACTGGCTCAAACTTTCTGGCTCTGCTATTACCCCCCAGGTAATTCAAGATATACAAAATAGTAACCGAGATGTCCGTGGACCCTCTTTTAATTTTACTTCTCCTTATAACTTACCAACAACGGCGGAAATAGCTGTCAGTAATCTATTTCTGGAGGATACATCCTGGACAAAAGATTTTACTACCCTTGTTATTCCTGCCGGTGGAACTTACTATCTTTATTACAGTAATCCAGAACACTTTACCATAACACAGGATCTCGTGAATCCTCTCATCTTGACATTTGCCCCCAAACCTTTGAACTGGAATGGCTCAGAAATGGTTATTCTGACTGTATCTGATGTACCCCTAGGCAGAGAAAGCAGAGCCTATTCAACAGCTATAATTAGGTTGAATGTTACACCTGTTCCGGATCCACCGATTTTGAACTTTCCTCTAATATTTCCTCCCGAATTCTTAGAAGATACCACATTAACTGTGAATTTTGCAGATTATGTTCAGTGCGTTGATAGTGCTCCCAATAACTTTGATTTATATCTTTCGCAAACTCAACTTCCACCTTACAATGTCGAAATATCCCAAGTACCTGCTAATATTGGTCAAATTGTAACATTTACACCAAAACATGATTTCAATGGTGAAGTGAATTTTGTATTAACAGCAGTTGATAGAACAACGAGTGCCCTCGTTTCAACAACTATAACTGTGGATGTACAGGCTGTAAATGATGCACCAGTAATCGATAGTTTTATCCCTATACTCACAAACCAGAATATTGAGCAATACAGTACATTGAATTTTTCTATTGTAGCACATGATGTGGATTTGACACCGCTTGATTATTCATGGACTGTTTCAGGTACTCATAACGGAGTTCCCTTTTCCGATGTTTTTTCGACTCTTTCCACCGGTGCTTATACTTTCAATTTTCCGGGACTGTATACGGTAGAGGTCGATGTAAATGATGGGGTGAATCATGTTCACCAGACTTGGAATGTGACTGTTGCACCGACAGGTCCTATCTTTAATCCTTGGGGTGGAGTATATTTGCATCCAGTTTCAGTGACTCTTACTCCTCCTGCAGAATATCCGACTGCTCCCATTTATTACACCATAAATGGGACACTACCGGATAACACGTCGTTGCTTTTTAATCCAGCCAATCCCATATTGATTTCTGCCGGATTGAATAATGACAACATCGTGACTGTGAAAGCAATCTATTATGAAACTGGATTGCCCCCATCTAGTATCATAACGCAGAATTACCAAATCACAGGTACTGTACATGCCCCTGTGTTTTCTCCAGATCCTGCGGTTTATTATCCTAATGCCCAACAGGTTCATATTTCCACACCGACTATCGGTGCTTCCATTTATTATACAATAGATGGAACTGATCCTGTTGTCGGTGCGCCTAATACTTTCCTGTATTCAGATTTAACTCCGATTGATGTTCCCTTGAACACCACGAAAGTCATAAAGGCAATTGCCATGAAAACAGATTGGCAAGCTAGTAGTATTGTCACAGCTACCTATAATGTTACGGGAACAGTTGTGATCAGTCATTATGAATTTAATCCCTCTCCAGGTCATTACGATGTTCCACTCGGTGATGTTTTAGATGTCAATATCAATAATATTGTATTAGCTCCAATGGATGCAGTTCTACATTATACTATTGATAACAGCATACCTACAACAAGCTCTCCAGTTTATAACGCAGGTCATACTTTTATTTTTAGTACACCGACAACAATCAGAATACGAGCATTTAAAACAAACTGGCAGCCCAGTGATATTATCAGCGTCGAATACGATATAGCTGGACAGGTAGTCATCGATCGTTATCCTGATCCAAATAATACAGTATTTAATCCTGCACCAGGGATCTTCTCTACTTCTCAAAATGTGACGATCAATAGCACAATACCACCAGGCGGTTCGATCTATTACTCACTTGATGGGTCAGATCCAGTCGTTGGTGGTCTCACAACCTTCCAATACTTTGGACCAGTTCTCATAACTTCATCCAAGATAATTAAAGCCATAGCTACCTATTCAGGGTTAAGACAAAGTCCTGTTTATCAAGGTGGATATACGATAACTGGTACTGTGGCAACACCTGCCTTCATGCCTCCTGCTGGCGTATATCCTTCCTCCCAGGAAGTTGAAATTAGCTGCGCTACTCCAGGAGCTAGCATTTATTATACACTTGAAAATAATCTTATTGGGAGTGAACCTGTCATTGGTGCTGCTAATACTTTCCTTTATACTGCTCCATTTACAGTAACTGTTCCAGTTGGATATTCGACTTTGAAAGCCAGGGCTTTTTTGAATACCTGGGAACCTAGTGCAATAACGACTGGTATATATAGTATAGCAAGGCTCCCGATGCCATCTTTCAATCTTGTGTCAGGAACTTACCCCGTATCACAGACTATCCATATAACTGATGTTTCGGAGAGAGCTGCTAAAATCTATTATACTCTGGATGGTACTGATCCTACAGAAGATTCTAATTTGTATAATGATATTTCTCCCATAGTCTTAGCTGAGAATACAACAACCATCATTCGAGCTCGAGCTTTTAAAGCTGGTTGGAATCCCAGTGATGTAGCAGCACGCACATATACGATCACAGGTACCGTTAGTGATCCTCAATTTGCTCCCCCATCAGGTACTTATCCTCTTCCAACAGATGTATCAATTTTCTCTACAACTCCCGGTAGTACGATTAGATATACAACTAACGGAGTTGTTCCTACACCTACCTTTGGAACAGTTTATAGTGATCCTATCCATGTTTCTTCAGGATTGACAATCAAAGCTATAGCATATCAGGCAGATTGGAATAATTCCAATGTTACAGAGGCAACATATATCATTTCAGGTATTGTTGGAAATCCTGTTTTTACTCCACCTGCAGGTATATATGCCAATGCTCAGCAGGTTTATCTCGGTGTTAGCCCAATAGATGCCAGTATCATATATACGATTGATGGCTCAGATCCAAGCGAAATCCATGGAACTCTTTTTAATGCCGCAAATCCAATCTTAGTCAGTTCTTCTCATACAACAATAAAAGCTTTTGCTTATAAATTAGGCTGGACTTCATCACAAATAGTCACAGCAGACTATTATATCACTGGGGCTGTAGCAGCACCGACTTTTGATCCTGCGGGAGGCGAGTATGCTTCTGCTCAGTCTGTCAATTTAAACTGTACCACTCCAGGTGCTTCTATCCGCTACACAGTTGATGGTGCATTACCAAGTGCTACAGTAGGTATTCCTTATGATCCACTAATTCCAATTCTCATTACCCAAAGTACTAATGTAAGGGCAGTAGCCTATAAAACAGATTGGATCACTTCTCCTGTATCCAATGCTATCTATACTATTAATGGTATCATTTCCAGTCCGATATTTTCTCCAATTGGCGGGTCTTACAATAGTCCGAAGTTCGTCAGTATCCGAACCTTCCCAGTAGATGCCACGATCCGATATACTACAGATGGCAGCATTCCTACTGAAATATATGGTACTGAGTTTGTCAGTGGTAACACTATTCCAATCGGTGTTGCAACGACAATAAATGCAATCGCCTATAAAAATAACTGGCAGACTTCTTTAGTGTCAACTGCAAGCTACTCATTCAATGTGGATAGTCCAGTTTTCACTCCATCTGCTGGAGTTTATGCAGGTAATCAAACAATATCTATTAGTTGCCCAACATCTTTGGTTACAGATGGGATTTCAATTCGTTACACCATTAATGGTCCTGATCCTACTCCAACAATAGGGATAGAATATCTGAGTTCATTTGAAATTAGTTCTAGTCCAACAACAATCAGAGCCATAGCTTATAAAACCGGTTGGAATAATTCTCCAGTTGTCATATCAACTTATGTAATTAATGGAGCTGTTCGTACCCCAGAATTCTCAGTAGCACCAGGGACTTATTTGAATACGTTTAATGTTTCGATCAGCACAATGCCTACCGATGCTACGATTTACTATACACTCGATGGCAGTATTCCTACAGATCATAGTGATATTTACAATGAGGCTATTCCCATAACAAGAAGTACAATTCTGAAAGCAATAGCGTATAAAAGCGCGTATTTAAATTCTGGAGTGGCTGAAGCTAATTACATTCTGAAAGTGACAAAACCAGTCTTCAGCCCGTTGCCGAATACCTTTAATACTGCACAGACAATCACTTTAACAACACCAACACCAGGTGCTCAAATACGTTACACATTAGATGGTGTTACCACACCAAGCTCAGCGATAGGAACTTTTTATGCAGGACCTTTCAGCATTAATTCTAACACGACTATCAGAGCTATTGCATTTATGCCAACTTTTGATTGGGAAAATTCTGATGTTGCTGAAGGTGTGTACATGTTCAATCTCAATCCACCCACTTTCAGTCCTTCTGCTGGACAATACGATGCTGCCCAGAGTATTACTCTCTCCGCTGGTACAGCTAGCATCCGTTATACACTCGATGGAACTGATCCCAGTGATGTGAATGGACTTCCGTATAATAGCCCAATTCTACTCACTGAAGCTACAACCATCAGGGCAATTGCTTATATGGCAGGCTGGAACAATTCAACCATTGCCATCGCTCCTTATACTTTTAAAGTAGCTACACCAATCTTTTCTCGAAATCCGCTTAATATTTATGGTTCTGCCCAGGATGTAGCTATTTCAACGTCGACTGATGGGGCAGCTATTCGTTACACGACAAATGGTGTGGATCCAACAGAAACTGATGGATTACCATATGTTGGATCTATTCATATAGATGGTAATACATTAATTAAGGCAGTTGCTTATAAAACAAATTGGATTTCCTCCAGAGCTGAAGCCAACTATAAATTCGAAGTTGCTAAACCAGAATTCACACCTCCGAGTGGAACTTATACGACTGCTCAGTCCGTATCGCTTTCTTCTCCTACAAGTGCCACTGAGAGTGGTGTTGAGATTAGATATACGGTGGATGGACCTGAACCGACTCCTTTATTTGGAACTGTTTATGTTGCTGGTTCAACAATAGATTTCCCAATTAACACTTCCCGTACTATCAAAGCGATTGCTTATAAGTCGAACTGGCAAAATAGTGTAGTCAATATGGCTGTTTATCTCATCACAGGAACAGTCACAATGAGTGAACCTGTATTCAGTGTATTATCAGGAACCTATCAGTCAGCTCAAGATGTATCTATACTTAGTTCAGTTTTCCCTGCTGATGCAGTGATTCATTATACGACAGACGGAAGTGTTCCCACTGAAGCATCTCCAGTATATGCAGGTGCAGTTACAGTTCCGCTGGCAACCATCACGACAATCAAAGTGCGTGCTTTCAAGGCAGATTGGATTCCCAGTGCGATTTATTCGGAAACTTATAATGTCACCGGAAAGATAGCAATACCAACTCCGTTGTTTACGCCAGCAGCCGGTGATTATCTGAATGCACAATTTGTGACTCTGAACACCAGTACAACACTTGCTGGAACTCATGTTTATTATACTCTCGATGGCAGCGATCCTACAGAAGCTTCTCCTGAATATGTCTTTGGATCTCAAATTGTCATACCACAAGGAGCAACAACAACCCTGCGGGTAAGAGCATTTAGAGTTGATTGGATACCCAGCGATATTGCAACCGCTGTTTATCATATCAGCAATAAAGTAGTTTTCAATCAACCAGTGTTTAATCCTCCGGCTGGACTTTATGCAACATCACAGTCAGTTGTGATAAACACAGCTATTCCAGCAGAAGCAACCGTACATTATACCATCAATGGAACTGATCCTACACTTGCTTCTCCTGTATATACAATTCCTATTATAGTCGCAGGTAACTCACCGCTGGTGATCAAAGCTTGTGCCTTTGCTCCAGGTTTTGCGGATAGCAACATTGAGACTGCTGTTTATAATGCTAATGTAGTACCCACACCTATATTTAGCCTTGCTTCGGGAACTTATACTGAATTCCCGCAATTTCTGACTATATCAGTACCAGAAGAAGGTGCAACAATTCGCTATACTCTGGATGGAAGCGAACCTACAGCAACTTCAACTCTATATTCAGGAGTTATCACCCTGAATACTAATAATACGTATACATTTAAAGCTAAAGCATTTAAAGACACTTGGGTTAATAGCTTAACTGCCAGTGCAACCTATATTATTACAGGTACTCTTCCCAGTGTTGTCTTCAATCCTGTTGGCGGAACATATCCTGTATCTCAAAACATTATCCTAACTTCTCCAGTAGAAGGTACCAGTATTCATTATACGATTGATGGTAATGACCCCAATGCAGCATCTCCGTTATATTCAGCTCCGATAAACCTTGCTTTAGGCACGAATACTACAGTTAAAGCAATTGCAATGAAGTATGGTTGGGTGAATAGTAACGTAAGAAGCGAAGTATATAATATCACAGGTCAGGTTGTGTTTAGTCTTCCTGTCTTCACTCCTGTTGGCGGAGTATATTCTTCTGCCCAGTCAGTTACCATAAGTTCACCAACTCCTCCTGATGCTACCGTCAAATATACGGTAGACGGAAGCGATCCCAGTGAATTAAATGGAACAACTTACACTGTTCCCTTCACAGTTAATGCTTCTCAAACCATAAAAGCCATTGCATACAAATCCGATTGGATTAGTAGCAGTATTGCTTCTGTTTCATACGATATAACAGGTCTAGTTGCTGATGTTACTTTTGATATTCCTGGAGGAATCTATCAGGAAGCCAAAAATATTACCCTCACTTCATTAACTCCTGGAGCAGTAATACGCTATACGACAAATGGCAGTGAACCAAGCGAAGCTTCAGCGACTTTCACAGGTGCGATCACTATTCCACTTAATTCAACAATGGTTATCAAGGCAAAAGCTTACAAAGCAAACTGGATTACCAGTTCTACAACAAGCCAGACCTATACGATCACCGGTCAGGTTGTGTTCAATCAGCCTGTGTTTACGCCAGTTGCAGGAAATTATACTACCGCTCAGACGATCAACTTGAATACTGTGCTACCAGCAGATGCCATCATCAAATATACGACGGATGGCACAGAACCAAATCTTGGTTCCTTTTCATATTTAGCCCCTCTATTATTACCTTTGAATAATTCACTCAATCTTAAAGTGAAGGCATTTAAACTGGATTGGACTCCCAGTGAGACCTATTCAGCGTCCTACAATGTAACTGGACAGGTAACGATAGCTCAACCTATCTTTACACCAGATCCTGGCTTGTTCCAAACTCCACAGACGATTCACATTAATACTAGTGTAGTACCTGCAGACGCAGTGATTCATTATACACTTGACGGCTCGAACCCTATAGAAAGTTCCCCGGTTTATACTGATCCAATCAGTATTGGTGCTAATCAGCAGCTATTAATCAAGATTCGTGCTTATGCTGCCAATTGGATACCTGGTGAGATTCAATCCGGATTGTTTACAGTTACAGATCAAGTTGCTCAAGTTGCATTTAATCCTGTTGGAGGAACTTACAGCACAGTACAGAACGTTTTACTTACAACGCCTACTGATGGTGCTACTATCCGCTTTACAACTGATGGAAGTGAACCCAATGAGGGATCAACTATATTCACTTCAACAATTACGATACCGCTCAATACCAGCTTAACTATTAAGGCAAAAGCTTTTAAAACTAGTTGGACTCCGAGTATCACTACCTCACAATCCTATGTGATTAACAGTCAGGTGGTCTTCAACCAACCCATATTCACACCTGCCGGCGGTACATATTCTTCAGATCAGACGGTTAGCATCAATACAACATTGCCAAATGATGCTACCATTAAATATACTGTTGATGGGAGTACTCCTTCATTAATTAATGGTATCGTTTATGGCGGTCCAATTCTTATTAATGCTAATACAACTTTAAAGGTTAAGGCATACAAAGATAATTGGCAAGATTCAGAGATAGCACAAGCTACATATGTGTTCCAAACAGACAATCCTATATTATCACTTGCATCTGGAACCTATGCTACTTCTCAGACATTGACAATAACAAGTCCTACAGTAGACTCTCAGGTTCGCTATACAATAGATGGAACAGCCCCAAGTGCATTAAATGGAACGATTTATTTAATTCCAATACCGATTAATAACTCACAAACTGTGAAAGCAATTGCATATAAAACAGGGTGGAATCCAAGTGCAATCGTCTCAGGTATCTATGAGATTACCGGTCAGGTGGCAGATGTTACATTTAGCACTCCAGGTGGGACTTATCAGACAGCACAGAATATTACACTTTCAACAATGATCGTTGGAGCTGCTATTCGTTATACGACAGATGGAAGTGAACCAGATGAGACTTCAGCAACATATCTGAATTCAATCTATACTCCATTCAATTCTACAACAACGATCAAGGCGAAAGCATACAAAACCAACTGGAATCCAAGTACAACAACATCACAGACCTATATTATAACCGGACAGGTTGCTTTCAATCATCCAGTTTTCAATCCTCCTGCCGGAATCTATACTACTGCTCAAACAATCAGTCTGAATACAGTGTTGCCGGCTGATGCTGTAATCAAGTATACTATAGATGGTTCAGAACCAGATATGGGATCTTATACCTATGCTGCACCATGGTTATTGCCATTGAATAGTACTCTCGATCTAAAGATCAAAGCATTCAAAACAGACTGGACACCAAGCCTGACCTATTCTGCATTCTATACGATTACCGGACAGGTAACGATGGCTCAACCCGTCTTTGATCCAGCACCCGGTTTATATGCCACAGCCCAGGCGATTCATATCAATACAAATGTGACACCTGCGTCTGCTGTTATTCACTATACTGTAGATGGTTCTACACCTACTGAAAGCTCTCCTGTTTATGGTGCTCCAATCAGTGTCGGACCAGATCAACAGATGATCATAAACGTTCGAGCATTTGCTGCAAACTGGATACCCGGAGACATTCAGACAGGTGTTTATAACATCACAGACATAGTTGCACCGGTTACTTTTACTCCTCTTGGTGGAAACTTCACTACTTCCCAAAATATCTTACTAAGCACGACAACAGATGGAGCTACTATCCATTATACTACTGATGGCAATGAACCCAGTTCCGGATCAGCACTGTATACTTCTGCGATCGTAATACCACTCAACACTAGCATGACAATTAAAGCGAAAGCTTTCAAGACCAACTGGACAAACAGTGTTACTACTTCCCAGACGTATGTTGTTTCCGGTCAGGTAGCATTTGCTCAACCTGTCTTCTCACCTGCTGGTGGTGTCTATACATCTTCTAGAAATATAACGATCAGCGCTCCAATCCCTGCTGATGCAACCATAAGATATACAACTGATGGTTCGGAACCAAGTGAATCGAATGGAACCATTTATACTGTTCCAATTTCAGTAGGTGCTTCCCAAACGATCAAAGCAATTGCATACAAAGCCAATTGGATAAGTAGCGCTATAGCTTCTGCTTCATATGAAATTACAGGTCAGGTTGCAGATGTTACTTTCGGTACACCTGGAGGAACTTATCAGACAGCACAGAATATTACCCTTTCAACAGTTACAACAGGGGCAGTTATTCGTTTTACTTTAGATGGAAGTGATCCAAATGAATTTTCTGCTTCCTATAATGCACCAATCAATATTCCATTAAATACTATAGAGACAATCAAGGCAAAAGCATATAAAACAAATTGGATTACAAGCTCAACAACCAGTCAGGCTTACATTATTACTGGTCAGATTGCTTTTAACCAGCCTGTATTCAATCCTCTTGCCGGAATCTATACTTCTCCTCAAATGATCAGCTTGAATACTGTTTTACCCGCAGATGCAGTGATCAGATATACGACCGATGGTACAGAACCAAATCTGGGATCTCGGATCTATGCAGCACCATGGTTATTGCCATTAAATAGTATTCTTATTCTTCAAGTTAAGGCATTTAAAGAAGATTGGATACCCAGCCTAACATACTCCGCCTCCTTTGAGATAACCGGACAGGTAACGATGTCTCAACCAGTCTTTGATCCAGCACCCGGTCTATATGCAACACCCCAGACGATTCATATCAATACAAATGTGACACCAGCTACTGCTGTTATTCACTATACCATTGATGGTTCTATTCCTACGGAAAGTTCTCCTGTTTATGGTGCTTCAATCAACATTGCAGCTAATCAGCAGATGATCATCAGTGTTCGCGCATTTGCAGCAAATTGGATACCTGGTGATATTCAGACCGGTGTTTATAACATCACAGACATGGTTGCACCGGTTACTTTTACTCCTATGGGCGGAAATTTCACTACTTCGCAAAATGTCTTACTGAATACAACAACAGACGGTGCTACAATCCATTATACAATTGATGGTACTGAACCTAGTATCGCTTCTGAACTCTATACAACAGCGATCGCAATTCCGCTTAACACCAGCCTGACCATCAATGCAAAAGGCTTTAAGACCAATTGGACAAACAGTATTACTACTTCTCAGACTTATGTTGTTACTGGTCAGGTAGCGTTTGCTCAACCTGTCTTCACTCCTGCTGGCGGTGTCTATACATCCTCAAGAAACGTAACGATAAATTCTCCAATTCCTGCTGATGCAACCATTAGATATACAACTGATAATACGGATCCGAGTGAATCGAATGGAACCATTTATACTATTCCAATATTAGTCGATGCTACTCAGACGATCAAAGCAATTGCATACAAAGCTAATTGGATCAGCAGCAGTATCACTTCTGCTTCATATGAAATTACAGGTCAGGTTGCAGATGTTACTTTCGGTACTCTTGGTGGAACTTACCAGATAGCACAGAATATCACACTTTCTACTGTAACTGTTGGAGCAGATATACGTTTTACAACAGATGGAAGTGAACCTAGTGAAGCTTCTGCTTCCTATACTGCGCCAATCAATGTTCCTTTAAATTCAACGGAGACTATCAAAACGAAAGCTTTTAAAACCAATTGGGATCCCAGTAATACTACTTCTCAGACCTATGTTATAACCGGTCAAGTAACAATGGCTCAGCCAGTATTTACTCCTGGACCTGGTTTGTATACTACACCTCAGACGATAAGTATCAATAGTAGTGTCATTCCAGTGGATGCGGTTATTCATTATACAATAGATGGGACCATTCCTAATGAAAGCTCTCCTGTTTATTTAAATCCCATCGGCATCGGAGCAAATCAGCAGATGGAGATAAAAGTCCGAGCTTATGCGGCTAATTGGATACCCGGTAACGTGCAGTCCGGTCTATTTATTATTACCGGTCAGGTTAGTGATGTTGCCTTTAATCCACTTGGAGGCACTTACACTACTGCACAGAATGTTCTCCTGTCTACAGCGACTGACGAAGCAACGATCCATTATACAACTGATGGCAGCGAACCTACTACTGGTTCTCCAGTATACTCTTCCTCGATACCAGTACCCCTTAATACCAATATGACAATCAGGGCGAAAGCCTTTAAAACGAACTGGTTACCCAGTAATATAACATCGCAGTCCTATGTGATTACGGGTCAGGTTGCATTCAACCAGCCTATCTTCACACCTGCTGCAGGTATTTTTACTACCGCACAATCAGTATCAATCAATGCACCGATACCTGTAGATGCGACTATCAGGTATACGACAGATGGCACTGATCCCAGTGAATCGGTGGGAACTATCTATGCAGGTTCAATCAATGTCAATTCAACCCAAACGATCAAAGCGATTGCCTATAAGGCGGATTGGACCAGCAGTGTTATAGTTTCTGCTGCCTACGAAATCACCGGGCAGGTTAGCAATGTGACTTTCAATCCTCTGGGCGGGACATATCAAACTGCTCAGGATGTTACTTTATCCACAGCGACTTCCGGCGCAGTCATCCGCTACACGCTGGATGGCAGTGAACCAAGTGAAGCTTCAGCTTCCTATACTGCTGCGATCAATATCCCTGTGAACACAACGATGACGATCAAAGCCAAGGCATTCAAAACCAACTGGGATCCAAGTGCTGCAACGACCCAGACCTATGTGATAACCGGTCAGATCGTATTCAATCAGCCTGTGTTTAATCCTTCCGCTGGAATTTATACTTCAGTACAGACAATCAGCCTGAATACTGTCCTGCCGGCAGATGCAGTAATCAAATACACGACAGATGGAACGGAACCAAGTCTTGGTTCTTTCACTTATTCTGCACCATGGTCATTGCCTTTAAATAGTACTCTGGATCTTAAGGTAAAGGCATTTAAGACAGACTGGATTTCCAGCCTGACCTATTCTGCCTCCTATATAGTAACCGGACAGGTGACAATGACTCAACCTGTTTACTCTCCCATACCAGGTCTTTATACGACCCCGCAGTTGATCAGTATCATCAGTAATGTAACACCATCCAATGCAGTTATTCATTATACAATAGATGGAACCAGCCCAACTGAAAGCTCACCGATCTATTTAGACCCCATCAGTATCGGAGCAAATCAGCAAATGATTATCAATGCCCGTGCTTATGCCAACAACTGGATACCAAGTGATGTTCAGACAGGTGTGTATAATATCACAGACATGGTAGCACCTGTTGCCTTCAATCCATTAGGCGGAACCTACACTACAGCACAGAATGTCTTCCTGACAACCGCTACTGATGGAGCTACCATTCGTTATACAACCGATGGCAGTGAACCTAATACTGGCTCTCCAGTATACTCTTCCTCGATACCAGTACCCCTTAATACCAATATGACAATCAGGGCGAAAGCCTTTAAAACGAATTGGACACCCAGTAATATAACATCACAGTCCTATGTGATTACGGGTCAGGTTGCATTCAACCAGCCTATCTTCACACCTGCTGCAGGTATCTTTACTACGGCACAATCAGTATCAATCAATGCACCAATACCTGTTGATGCTACTATCAGGTATACGATAGATGGTACTGATCCCAGTGAATCAGTGGGAACTATCTATGCAGGTTCAATCAATGTCAATTCAACCCAAACGATCAAAGCGATTGCCTATAAGGCGGATTGGACCAGCAGTGTTATAGTTTCTGCTGCCTACGAAATCACGGGACAGGTTAGCAATGTGACTTTCAATCCTCTGGGCGGGACATATCAAACTGCTCAGGATGTTACTTTATCCACAGCGACTTCCGGCGCAGACATCCGCTACACGCTCGATGGCAGTGAACCAAGTGAAGCTTCAGCTTCCTATACTGCTGCGATCAATATCCCTGTGAACACAACGATGACGATCAAAGCCAAGGCATTCAAAACCAACTGGGATCCAAGTGGTACAACGACCCAGACCTATGTGATAACCGGTCAGATCGTATTCAACCAGCCTATGTTCAGTCCTGCCTCCGGAACATATACATCGGCACAGACGATTAACCTCAACACTGTAATTCCTTCAGATGCTGTGATCAGATACACGACAGATGGAAATGATCCTATTCAGACCTCAGCGATTTATACTCCTCAGACAGTACCGTTGAGCAGTTCTCTTAATCTCAAAGTAAAGGCATTTAAGACAGACTGGATTTCCAGCCTGACCTATTCTGCCTCCTATATAGTAACCGGACAGGTGACAATGACTCAACCTGTTTACTCTCCCATACCAGGTCTTTATACAACCCCGCAGTTGATCAGTATCATCAGTAATGTAACACCATCCAATGCAGTTATTCATTATACAATAGATGGAACCAGCCCAACTGAAAGCTCACCGATCTATTTAGACCCCATCAGTATCGGAGCAAATCAGCAAATGATTATCAATGCCCGTGCTTATGCCAACAACTGGATACCAAGTGATGTTCAGACAGGTGTGTATAATATCACAGACATGGTAGCACCTGTTGCCTTCAATCCATTAGGCGGAACCTACACTACAGCACAGAATGTCTTCCTGACAACCGCTACTGATGGAGCTACCATTCGTTATACAACCGATGGCAGTGAACCTAATACTGGCTCTCCAGTATACTCTTCCTCGATACCAGTACCCCTTAATACCAATATGACAATCAGGGCGAAAGCCTTTAAAACGAATTGGACACCCAGTAATATAACATCACAGTCCTATGTGATTACGGGTCAGGTTGCATTCAACCAGCCTATCTTCACACCTGCTGCAGGTATCTTTACTACGGCACAATCAGTATCAATCAATGCACCAATACCTGTTGATGCTACTATCAGGTATACGATAGATGGTACTGATCCCGGTGAATCAGTGGGAACTATCTATGCAGGTTCAATCAATGTCAATTCAACCCAAACGATCAAAGCGATTGCCTATAAGGCGGATTGGACCAGCAGTGTTATAGTTTCTGCTGCCTACGAAATCACGGGACAGGTTAGCAATGTGACTTTCAATCCTCTGGGCGGGACATATCAAACTGCTCAGGATGTTACTTTATCCACAGCGACTTCCGGCGCAGACATCCGCTACACGCTCGATGGCAGTGAACCAAGTGAAGCTTCAGCTTCCTATACTGCTGCGATCAATATCCCTGTGAACACAACAATGACGATCAAAGCCAAGGCATTCAAGACCAACTGGGATCCAAGTGGTACTACGACCCAGACCTATGTGATAACCGGTCAGATCGTATTCAACCAGCCTGTGTTTAATCCTTCCGCTGGAATTTATACTTCAGTACAGACAATCAGCCTGAATACTGTCCTGCCGGCAGATGCAGTAATCAAATACACGACAGATGGAACGGAACCAAGTCTTGGTTCTTTCACTTATTCTGCACCATGGTTATTGCCTTTAAATAGTACTCTGGATCTTAAGGTAAAGGCATTTAAGACAGACTGGATTTCCAGCCTGACCTATTCTGCCTCCTATATAGTAACCGGACAGGTGACGATGGCTCAACCTGTTTACTCTCCCATACCAGGTCTTTATACAACCCCGCAGTTGATCAGTATCATCAGTAATGTAACACCATCCAATGCAGTTATTCATTACACAATAGATGGAACCAGCCCAACTGAAAGCTCACCGATCTATTTAGACCCCATCAGTATCGGAGCAAATCAGCAAATGATTATCAATGCCCGTGCTTATGCCAACAACTGGATACCAAGTGATGTTCAGACAGGTGTGTATAATATCACAGACATGGTAGCACCTGTTGCTTTCAATCCTCTTGGTGGCACATATGCAACTGAGCAGGATGTCTTCCTGACGACTGCTACAGATGGCGCTACCATTCGTTATACTACAAATGGCAGTGAACCTAATACCGGATCTATACTTTATACTTCAGCTATTACCTTACAGCAAAATACAAATGTTACCATCAAGGCAAAAGCCTTTAAGACTAACTGGACAACCAGTAATACCACATCACAGTCTTATGTGATTACGGGTCAGGTTGCATTCAACCAGCCTATTTTCACACCTGCTGCAGGTATCTTCGCTACTGCACAATCTGTATCGATCAATACACCAATACCTGCAGATGCTACTATCAGGTATACTACAGATGGTACTGACCCCAGTGAAACAGTAGGAACTATCTATGCTGGATCAATCACAGTCAGTACTTCTCAGGTCATTAAAGCAATTGCCTATAAAGCAAATTGGACTAGCAGTGTGATAGTTGCAGGTACATTTGAAATCACAGGGACAGTTGCTCCAGTAACGTTTAATCCTAATGGAGGAACTTATACTTCTTCGCAGAATATATTCCTGTCAACGACAACGGAAGCAGCCAGTATCAGGTATACAACAGATGGAAGTGAACCTAATTCTGGATCTACACCATATATTTCAGCGATAACGGTTCCATTCAATACCAGCATGGTCATCAAAGCAAAGGCTTTTAAGAGCAACTGGATACCCAGTATCACTACTACACAGACTTATGTAGTAACTGGACAGGTAGTCTTTAATCAGCCTGTCTTTACTCCTGCTGCTGGTATCTACTCATCTGTTCAGACAGTAACTATCGCTGCTCCAATTCCTGCAGATGCTACTGTCAGATATACTATCGACGGTACTGACCCAAGTGAGAGTGTCGGGTCGATTTATGTCGGATCAATTACTGTCAGTTCATCGCAAATCATTAAAGCAATAGCGTATAAAGCAAATTGGACTAGCAGTATTATAGCTGTTGGTGCATATGAAATCACTGGTATAGTAGAACCTGTTACTTTTAACCCCAGTGGTGGTACGTATGCTACAATGCAGAATGTGTTTCTTTCCACAACAACAGAATCTGCCAGCATCCGCTATACTACCGATGGTAGTGAACCAACTTCATTATCTACGCTGTATACTTCAGCGATCATGATACCGATAAATACCAGCATGACTATTAAGGCAAAAGCCTATAAGACAAACTGGACTCCTAGTATTATAACAACACAGTCTTATATTATTACAGGTCAGGTTGTCTTGAATCAACCTGTCTTTACACCTGTTGCTGGTATCTATTCGACTGAACAGACAGTTACTATTAGTACTCCAATACCTTCAGATGCGACAATCAGGTATACGATAGATGGCACTGATCCCAGTGAAACAGTGGGAACTATCTATACTGGATCAATAACTGTCAGCACTTCGCATACAATTAAAGTTATTGCGTATAAAGCAAATTGGACAAGCAGTGTTATAGCTATAGGTACATATGAAATTACAGGCACTGTTGCTCCAGTAGCTTTTAACCCTAATGGCGGATCATTTACCTCAGCGCAAAGTGTTGTGCTAACCACATCAACCTTCGAAGCAACAATTCGTTATACAACTGATGGTACGGAACCTACAAGCGGTTCTACACTATATACTGCTTCGATCATTGTACCACTCAATACCAGTATGACCATTAAGGCAAAAGCCTTTAAGACTAATTGGAATCCTAGCAATACGACAACACAAACCTATGTTGTTACCGGTCAGGTTGTTTTTAACCAACCTGCATTCTTGCCTGTAAGTGGTGTTTATGCTTCTACTCAAACGGTTACAGTAAATACACCAAATCCGAGTGATGCAATTGTACGATATACGATAGATGGTTCAAATCCAAGCGAGACGGTGGGAACAATTTATACAGGTCCCATCACAGTCAATACATCTCAAACTATTAAAGCCATCGCGTATAAAACCAATTGGATTAGCAGTATTGTTACCTCAGCAAATTATGAAATAACCGGGCAGGTTGCTAGTGTTACATTTGGTACACCGGGCGGTACTTATCAAACGACTCAGGATGTTACACTTTCAACTACAACAGCCGATGCAGTCATTCATTACACTACTGATGGCAGCAATCCAAGCGAAGCATCTGCTCCATACTTTGATCCTATCAATGTACCATTAAACACAACTATGACGATCAAAGCTATTGCCTACAAAACCAATTGGCTCCCAAGCTTAATGACAGCGCAGATCTATACTGTAACAGGTCAGGTTGCTATTAACCAGCCGGTGTTCAGTATTCCAGCGGGGACATATACATCTACTCAAGAAATCACAGTGAATACTGCAATTCCAACGGATGCGATCATCACTTATACATTAGATGGAACGGAACCAACAATTAGTTCTACTCCATACACAGTTCCATTAAATGTTCAGTTGAATAGTTCTATGGATCTGAGAGTTAAAGCATTTAAAACAGATTGGATTTCAAGTCAGACCTATTCATCTCTGTATACAGTAACAGGCCAAGTTACAATGACACAGCCAGTATTCACACCTGAACCGGGTTTGTATATGACAGCTCAGCAAATTAGTATCAATACGAATGTCATTCCAGCTACAGCCGTAATTCACTATACTTTAGATGGCAGCAGTCCAACTGAAAGTTCACCTGTTTATGAAACTGCTATCAGTATTGGAACTAATCAACAGGTCGTTATCAATACCCGGGCATTCGCCAACGACTGGTTACCCAGTGATGTTCAGACAGGTATTTATAACATCACTGACCAGGTAGCACCGGTTAGCTTCAATCCTCTTGGTGGAACATTCCAAGTTGTACAGAATGTATTATTGACCACAGCGACGGATGGTGCTTCAATCCGTTACACAACGGATGGAAGCGAGCCTACTGTAAGCTCTACTCTTTATACATCTGCAGTCGTTGTACCACTCAATTCCAATATGACTATCAAAGCTATAGCTTACAAGACAAACTGGACTCCTAGTGTTATTACAACTCAATCATACGTAGTGACTGGTCAGGTTGCCTTCACCCAGCCCACATTCTCTCCAGCAGGTGGTATTTACACATCAGCCCGAACTGTGACAATCAGTTCACCTATCCCTGCTGATGCAACTGTTAGATATACAACTGATGGTACGAATCCGAGTGAAACGGTGGGAACCATTTACACAGGAACTATTTCAGTCAGTTCAACACAAACCATCAAAGCTATCGCATATAAGACAAATTGGACCAGCAGCAGCATAGCCTCTGCTTCATACGAGATAACTGGTCAGGTGGCAGCGGTTACCTTCAGCATTCCTGGAGGTACTTATCAAACTGCCCAGAATGTAGCTCTTTCAACAACCACATCTGAGTCAGTCATCCGTTATACTCTTGATGGTAGTGAACCTAGCGAGGCATCTGCTTCCTATACTTCTCCGATAGTTATTCCTTTAAACACTGGTTTACAGATCAATGCAAAAGCCTTTAAAACAAACTGGGATCCTAGTATCACAACACTTGAAACTTATGTGATAACTGGTCAGGTTGCATTCAATACACCAGTGTTCAACCCAATTGCTGGAATCTATACATCTGCTCAAACATTAGCAATTAACACTGTATTCCCAACCGATGCTTCCATACGTTTTACAACTGATGGAACTGATCCAAGCTCTACCGTGGGAACACTCTATACACAACCGATAGCAATTGACTCTACGCAAACCATCAAAGTCATTGCTTATAAAACAGACTGGATTTCCAGTGCTGTTATGACGAGTGCATATGTAATTACTGGTCAGGTAGCTCCTGTTGCGTTCAGTCTACCTGGAGATACATATCAGACTGCTCAAACGGTTGCTCTCTCAACAATGACTATTGATGCATTAATTAGATTTACAACTGACAGTAGTGAACCAAACGTATCATCTACTGTCTATACTACACCTATTCAGATTCCATTGAATACGACGATGCTTATCAAAGCTAAGGCATTTAAAACTGATTGGATACCAAGTGAAACGACAATGCAGACCTATGTTGTTACTGGTAATGTCATATTCTCCAATCCACCTATCTTCTCCTTAGCGGAAGGAACCTATAGTACAGCTCAAGTAGTATCTCTAGGTGAAACTTCACCAGCAGATGCTCAAATCAATTATACATTGGATGGGTCAACACCTTCCGCAACTAATGGAACACTCTATATTGCTCCAATTACCCTGAATGCAAATACAATACTTAAAGTAATCGCCTTCAAGAATAATTGGGTGGATTCAGATCCAGCTCAGGCAGCGTATAACTTCCAGACTGCTGATCCAGTACTTTCAAATACAAGTGGAATTTACTCTGAAGCATTTTCTCTTACTCTGTCTTGTACTACAGAAAATGCTGTGATTCACTATACAACCAATGGAACTGAACCGGATGCTTCTTCACCAATCTATACAGATGGAATCCCAATAGTTGATAATGTTCAGGGCTTTGTAGTCAAAGGTAAAGCATTTAAAGATAATTGGCTCACAAGTACATCGGTTAGTGGTACTTATTCCGTACTTCTCTTACCAGTCAATGTGAGAGCCAATTCCTATGAGGGTTACATCCGAATCTCATGGAATTCTCCAATTGTAGGTCGAGCCTTAGATGGTTTCAATGTTTATCGCAAACAAGTAGGAGATCCGGGATTTACTAAGATCAATACTTCAGGTTTAGTGAACACCTATTCACCTCAGGATACTGTATATTACTTTGATGATTATACCATCCAGCAGACACAACCAGGTCAATCTAATGAATCCTATCAGTATTATGTGACAGCGGTCTACAGCGGTGTAGAGAGTAATCCTAGTAATTACACTACCATTGAATATGTCACTCAAGGTCAGCTCATTAGTGCAGCAACTCATGTCTATCCAAATCCTGCCACAAATTCCTGTAAAATTCAATTGGTACTCAGTAGGAGGGATAATGTCCAACTGACAGTTACCATTTATGATTTTGCAGGGAAAAAAGTGCAGACTCTCATCGTGCCGATTTCTAATTCAAACAAGATAGAGATTCCTTGGGATCTGACAACTTCCGGTGGTGCGAAGGTGGCGCGTGGTGCGTACTTTGCCAGGGTGGTAGCCAATAATGGCACAGACCGTTCCGAGAAAATCATCAAGATCGCAGTGAAGTAAGGGGGAGGATAAGATGAGAACAATCATGATTAACCAAGTAAACGGTGTCACAATGAAAAAAATACTTATTATCACTCTGTTGCTGCTTGCGACAATATTACTGAATGCCCAGGATAACAATTCAGCCGCTGCTTATATCAGAATGGGAATTGGAGCTCGTATCATTGCCATGGGAGAAGCCGGAGCTGCCACAACTACTGGTATTACGTCTGCTCATTGGAATCCAGCAGGATTGTATAATATGAAGGGCATGGAATTTTCCACCATGTACAACATGAATATGGGACTTGATCGCAGCTACAAGTATGCTGCCTTTGGGAAAAGATATGAATTTGGAACCATTGCCCTATCTTGGGTAAATGCGTCAGTAGATGATTTTGAAGGTTTTACTGAAGCAAATCAGCCCACAGGATTTTTCAATGATAATGAACATAATATCAGTCTCAGTTATGCTGGGGAAATGAAGCACATCCAATATGGCATCACACCCAAAATCTATATGTCGAAGTTGGGCGATGATACAAAATCAGGTTTTGGATTGGATTTGGGACTCAAGTATGATATTAACCAATACCTGGTTGCCGGTATCATGATGCGTGATGCTTATGGTACATTAGATGGAGATAAAATTCCTTACGAGTTTTCAGCAGGAGTTGCGGTATATCCATTTCTAGGAATTACCTTGGGAGCAGATGTTAAAATGGAACAGGATATGGATCCTAAAGTAATCTTTGGTGCTGAATATTGGACATCGATAGGAAAGGATAATGAAGCTAATTCTCAGCTTTCAGTAATTTCTGTTAATGAACACAATACTTGGCAGGATATTTTAGCTAATTCTCAAACAGGTCTTAGAGTTGGATTTAACGATGGTCGTGTCTCAGTGGGAACCGGAATCAAACTGCATAACCTGGAAATCGATTATGCCTACAGAATCAATAACCATGACATCTTCAATGATGACCACGTAATTTCGCTGGTTCTCAGGTTTTAACCTGGAAACTTCAGAAACAAAGGAGTTATGGAGATGAAAATAATATCTATCAGCATCTGTTTACTTTGTATCATGGTCAGCTTAATGGGCATTGGGCTCAAGGGCGAACGTTATGCCACTGATGGTATTGAGTACTATCAGCATGGAGATTATCACAACGCTATCCTGATGTTTAAAGCTGCTGATGAAGCTGCCCAAGGCAGTAAACCAGAATATTTCTACTGGCTGGGTCGGCTGCATATCGCACTTGCTGATACTTCAAAGGCAAAATACTGGCTGAAGCGATATATTGATTCTCACGATACTGCTAATCTTACCCAGGTTCAAGATTACTTGGAGATCATTAATCGCCAAACACTGATTTTTGAAAGCATCACCATGCGGGAAATGCCTTCCTATATTAATAGCCGTAACTCGGATTACGGTGCTGTGGCTTCTCCTAAGGGAAATTACCTCTATTTCAATTCCCTGCGTCCTGCTCCTTATGGAAAAGAAAACATCTGGCGCGCTGAAAGGCTAAACACTCTTTGGGGTAATCCGGAACTAGTCACGGAACTCTGTACGGATAAAAATGAAGCGATTGGTTCATTTTCTGCGAACGGTGATATTGCCTATCTATCCGGAAATTATGAAAAAGGAAAGATAGATGGTGATATATACTCAAGTAAACATAACGGTTCCTGGCAAAAACCACTGGATTTGAAGGACGTAAATAGTGACCAGGTTGACGTACACCCATCAGTCTATAACGATAACCTTTTATTCTTTACATCATCCAGGAAAGGAGGTTTTGGAGGTACTGATATCTATGTGAGTATCAAAGATGGAGATACTTGGCAAACTCCAATTAACCTCGGATCAGCAATTAATTCTTCTGACAACGAGCAAACTCCTTTTTTAGACTGGGATGGGAAAACCCTCTTTTTTGCATCTTCCGGTCATGTTGGTTTTGGTGGTTATGATATTTTCAAATCTGTAAAAGTTGGTAATAGCTGGACTGAATGGTCTGTACCGGAAAACTTAGGTCTTCCGATTAATTCTATCAATGATGAACGCTATTATTATCATCTCAAGAACACGAATGAAGCTTTTATCAGTTCAAATCGAGGTGTGGATGGATTCGAAAATATGTTTGCTCTCAATCTTGTCTATGCCCCTCGCGAATTCCAAATAGCCGATAGTACCGGCACAAAAATAACTGTCTTTGATGAAGACAAAACTTCTCCGATTTCAGGAAAAGTAGAAGAAATTGATTTATCATCGAAACCAATCGTATTTTCCGGTCAACTTACTGATGAAGATGGTAGTCCGGTATCAGCAGATATCCAATTTAATTATGATCGAAATGGTAATCAATTTAGAGATATTACTGCTTCAAATGATAATGGAGATTTTCAAATTACAGTACCTCGTGCCGAAAAATACACTGTTGTTATCAATGATGATGGATATTTTCTCTATTCTCAGGAGATCACACCTGCTCCCACAGATACCACATTTAGTTTGAATATCACTCTTAAAAAAATGGAAGCCAAAAAGGTCTTTGTCTTTGATAATATCCAGTTTAAATTTAACAGCTCCATGCTGGTACAAGAATACAACCCTGTTATTAACGAGATCGTACTGACACTTCTCAATAACCCGGATATCAAAGTGGAAATCTCTGGTCATACATGCAATATGGGTAAAGCATCCTATAATATGTGGCTTTCTGAGAGACGTGCAAAAAGAGTTATGGATTATTTGATTGCTAAAGGTGTTGATCCTTCCAGGCTCACTTCCATAGGTTTTGGTCTTACAAAGCCATTGAATGATAACAGTACAAATGCCCTCAGAATCAAAAACCGCAGAGTTGAAATCAAAGTTATGGACTAATATTGTAGAGTAGGACGCCGTTCCTGCTGAATAAAGTTATTAATGAAATGGGATTGAACATATGTTCAATCCCATTTCTCTATTGTAGGGATAGACCCATGTGTCTGTCCTCTGATCCTTCCATATCAGGCTGCAACACCCCAACCTTGTTATCATCAGTAAACCAAAGAGCACTACGGTACCAATACGGTAGCAATACGGTAGCATTACGGTAAAAAACCGTAATGCTACCGTAATAGTATCGTATTCCAACCCTAGTACGTTTCAATGCAAAGATGCTTGCTATCAATCTTGTTCATTTACTTTAGAATTGTGAGTTCTTTTTGCAAAAAGGGAGATGGGATGGCAATCTGTTAAACCCGGAGCTACTACAATTAACATAATCAAACTCTCCGACCTAAAGGTCACCTCCCTTCATCTGAAGGGAGGAATAGTACCTAGCACCTGGCATCTGAAGAAGAGCATCAAGAAACGCCTAGAGAAGAATGACTTAGTGGAGAAAGTTGATTTCAAAGTATTCGGTGTTCCCAATGATGTTCTTTCTGCTACCAAGCTGGCAGAACAGGCTCCTTTCCAGTTTGAAGTATGGGCTGTCAGTCAGTTGAATGCCACTCCTACCATTAAATCTGGTGAAAAGGGAGTGGATGGTGTGATAACTTTTATAGATCATACGAGAAAAGACAAAGTGGGGAAAGGGATTATCGCTATATGGAAGGTGTTACCCAAACAAAGATACCGAAGATACAGATCCTGACAGTAGATGATTTATTCGCAGAACCGATTCGGGTAATCTTACCTCCCAATGTAATTGAACCATATAAGAAACCTTCGATGAAAGCCAAAGAGGATGAAGAAGAGTATTTGTTTTAATGGACTCAATGATTTGGATAGAGAATGGAAAGATTAGTATTGTTTATTGAAGGTCTCGTTGTATTAGGGCTTATTGTTTTTGAAATTTTCATGGGCGATTTCATCCCTTTATTTGCTGCTGTTATGGTTTTAGCCTGTTTTATCTATTATGTCAGAAAGAAGCAAAGAGCATTTCAACAAAAGTTAGAAGAACAGAAACGGAATAAAGAACTTAAGTAATCAGATACTTCATCTACAGAAATTACATCCGGAAAAGCTGAACGAAAGTAAATTCGTTCTAAGGAAACTCAAGATGTCGGATAAGTTCTTCAATGTATTTCTTATCACTTTTCTCATTCTGATTATAGCATATTGGATCCTGAGTAATTTCAGTAGTAAAACTCTCTGGTTTTGGATGAATTTTGTCTTGCTGCCAATTATTTATGTGCTAGTTTTAGAAATCATCTCTGCCGTATTTTTAGGGTGGGATGTCATCGAAGATCGGGAAACGGAGGTCGCAATTTTCGTGGGTATGATTGTCTCTGTGATCGCGGTTATGGTCTATAGGGGAGTTGTGCATTGGATGGTATGACGTTTTAGCTATTTATTGATAAAATAGAAGTCCCCTACGGACGATAGATATTAACGCTCGGATTTTAATCCGGCGACCAGTGAAACGTAACTATCACCAAGTCAGGTACAGACGAAAGAGGATATTGCAGACTAAACAAATAGATTGTGCCTTCTATTTCATTAATTCTAGCATTGAATTAATGACTATTTGGGGTTCAAATCTGTAAATATCATGTTCAGAGGTAGTAGCTGGTTTGAATATAGATTGGTTCGATAAATTCAGATATTGCTTTTGTTCTTCATTAAACAATTTCATCAGCAATTCAGAACTATTTTGTTTTAATTTATAGGATTTCGAGATAGTTTTAGCAATTTCAAACCAATTGGCTGTAATCAGAACCATTGGAATATTCGCAATTTGTTCCTTTTGTTTATCTGTAAAGTCGATGACTTCATTTTCTGATTCACTATTCATTGCCTTATAGTAATTCTTTGAAGCAGTATTAAGAACTACAGAATAATTGCTATCTTTTTCGTTTCCGCCCTGCATTTTGTATAACCAAAAGATTAGTCCTATTGTACCCGCTTTTTGAATCGATGAACCGCCTTTCCCAGACAAAGTATTGATGGCGAATTTCTTTGTCTTGCCATCTAAATCCGGATTATGCTTAATTTCAGTTACGAAACTTTTTAAATCATATGGGGCGGGATCCAATAAAAGCAATCCTTTAACATTCTTGATTTTTAATGCATCATGAATGATCTGATTTGCCCCGAACGAATGACCCAAGAGATAAATTTGGTTAGCATCTAAATGTTCTTTGATTAGAAGTTCGTTAAGTTCATTACTTATCTGATCCGGTGTTCGGGGATAATTGTTTGTTGTACTGTACCCATAATCCCCCCTGTCATAAATGAGTACTTTAGCATATTTAGCAAGACTGTCCTGTAAAGGTATCCATTTGCTGTAAAGTGTTCCAAAACCTGTTTCAATAATGACTAATTTATCACCGCTCCCCTTGATCTTGTAGAATAGGGTTGCATTATTTATTGCGACGACTTTGCCATTTATATCCGGTTTGCTTTGCCATTTTCTTAAAGTTTTTTGTGTAGAACAACCCGTTGTTATTGAAAAAACTAGGGAAAGAATAGTGATGAATCCGATGAATCTAGAATAATAGTGATGATTAACCGACATATGACACTCCTTAATCTCTTTGGTCACTTTTAAGAATGAATACAATTAATGTATTCCTGTACAATCAGCAAGAGAAATATGCTTATTTATTTCAATAATGTCTAACTTCCCGAAAGGCTAACGCGATTTGTTTGATTACAGTAATTATCATCTGAAGATGATACCCTGATTCGAGAAGAAATCACCAGACAAATAAACCTTGACTGATTAATGGCTATTTGGCAAAGTAGCCAAATACTAGGTTGTAGGTTGTAATAAGAGGGAAACATGAAAGATATGTCAAAATACAATGAAATGGCTGCCACTATGAAGGCTTTAGCTCATCCCACACGATTACTCATTGTGGATACTTTAAACGAGCGAGAGCATTGCGTTTGCGAGTTACAGGAGATGATTGGGGCGGACATGTCAACGGTGTCTAAACATCTTTCTGTTTTACGGAATGCAGGTATCATAGATAGCCGGAAGCAGAACAACCAGGTTTACTATCGCCTGAAATGCCCTTGTGTGCTTGACATCTATAATTGCATCATCAAAACGAAGTGAGTAATTAGATGTTCACATGGTGGGAAAACATCACAAAATGGCTAGTTTACAGCGTTATTGGATTAGCAGATGGCAATCGCTGGGCATCCGCATTACAGTTCTTTCTCTTTGATACGATCAAAATATTCATACTGCTCGCGGTTATAATTTTCGCAATTACATATATTCGAAGCTACTTTCCGCCCGAAAGGACGAAGGCTTTATTAGCTAAACGGAAAGGCAGCACTTACATTGGGCATATCCTTGCAGCATTGTTGGGGATTGTAACACCTTTCTGTTCCTGTTCGGCAGTGCCGTTATTCATTGGTTTTGTTGAAGCAGGAATTCCTTTGGGTGTGACCTTCACATATCTTATCTCAGCTCCCATGGTGAATGAAGTGGCGTTGGGAATGCTGTGGGTTCTTTTCGGCTGGAAGATAGCTTTAATCTACATTGTGAGCGGTGAAGTCATCGCAATTGCGGCAGGAATTGTCCTCGGTCGCATGAAGTTGGAAATGTACATTGAAGAATCAGTCTTTGAAATGAAAGTCGGTGCAAGCTGTGAATGTACTCCTAAACAATCCGATCGTTTCATAGATGCCTGGCGCTTTACGATCGATTTGATCAAAAAAATATGGATATATGTAGCCATCGGTATCGGCATCGGCGGTATCATGCACGGCTGGGTTCCAGCGAATGCTTTAGCTGTCTATGCGGGTAAAGATAATCCCTTTGCTGTGTTCATTGCTGTCTTGATCGGTATTCCGCTCTATTCCAATGCAGCCGGAGTGATCCCATTGGTCAGTGAATTGACCCGTGCCGGTGTGGCGATGGGAACAGCCCTGGCTTTCATGATGGCTGTGACAGCGTTATCACTTCCCGAAGCAATCCTGTTGAGAAAAGTACTGAAACCAAAATTATTAGCTATCTTCATGGGCATCGTTGGATTGGGGATTGTGTTTACGGGGTATTTGTTCAACTGGATAATGTGATGCAAAAGGGAACAGGGTACAGCGTACAGGGTACAGGGTACAGAGAGCAGTCTGGTTCCCCTCCCATTTGTAAAGGGAGGGGTTAGGGGAGAGCTAGTTCTGATCTGTCGTTTATGAAGTCCATTTGCCCTTTTAGACTGTGTTAATTAATAGCTTTATTTGGGAAATTGAACTCCAAAATCTTATCAGGAGTAAAAGATGATAGGAAACATATTTAATGCATTGTATACAGCTTTGTATGGCAATATGGCATTAGCTATACTTGCAGCCTTTTTGTGGGGTCTGGCAAGTATCTTGCTCAGCCCCTGCCATCTATCCGGTATTCCACTGATGGTTGCCATGCTCACTGGAAAGAGAGTGCTGACGGTGAAACAAGCCCTGAAGCTTAGTACTTTATTTGCCATAGGTGTATTATTCAGTTTTCTGATTATCGGGATTGTAACTGCATTATTGGGACGCATGATAGGTGATTTGGGCAGCCACGCCAATCTTATCTTTGGCATAGCCATGTGTATTGGCGGGATCCTTCTATTGGATGTCATTCCATTTGGCTCAGTTTCTCTGGTTTCCAAGGTTAAAATTGATGGCACCAAGCCATTCACCATATTCCTGGTTGGTTTGTTATTCGGTATGGCATTGGGTCCATGCGCTTTTGCCTTCATGGCACCGGTATTGACATTAGTTTTCAGTTTGGCAGAAACCAAACTCTTGGCAGCAATTGCTATTACTGTTTCCTACGCTATTGGGCATTGTCTGGTCATTGTCTTTGCAGGCACGTCAGTTGGTTTTGTGCAAAAATTATTGAATTGGAATGAAGGTTCCAAGGGGTTGAGTATGATGAAAAAAGTCTGCGCAGTCCTCGTGATTGCTGCAGGTATATATCTAATCTTTAAATAAAGGAGTTCATTATGATTATCAAAGTATTGGGAAGCGGATGCAGTAAATGCAAGAAACTGGAAGAAAACGTACGCAAGGCTGTTGCAGAGAAAGGTCTGGAAGCAACTGTAGAAAAAGTCACTGATTTGAAAGTAATCATGAGCTATGGAGTGATGAGTACTCCGGCTCTGATCATCGATGAAAAAGTTGTTTCAGCAGGCAGATTGCTCAGTGTCTCTGACGTAGTTAAGTTACTAGGATAAAGGAGTCAAAATGGCTAAATGTAATTGTGAAGGCGGCTGTGCTTCCAGTACATCGAACAAATCTGTCTTCGCCTGCTCCGGAGCGAGTAATGTTGGCAAGTTATCATATGACTTGGCAATCGAACTGCATAAGATAGATAAGTACAAAATCAGCTGTGCTATTGGAGTTGGAGCAGATATAGGTGGATTTATCAACGAAGCTAAATCTGATGATAATACTAATCTCTTGATCGATGGCTGTCCTGTTGGATGCTTGAAGCATATGTTCGATAATAAGGGCATAACAAATTATGACCATATTGTACTTACTGAAATGGGTATCAAAAAAGATGGTACGTTAAAGTATGATAGTGAAGTATTGCCAAGATTAATTAATGAAATTGAAGAGATGGGGTTATAAATGAAAAAACTAATGATCATATTAAGTGCGATCATGATAGTCGGTTCCTTGTTTTGTGTTACACCGACAGTTGTTAAAGCTAAAGTTAAAGCGAAAGCAAAGCCTCAGGTTACATTTATCGAACTTGGTTCCGTGAACTGTATCCCCTGTAAGCAAATGCAGCCTGTGATGAAGGAAATCGAAACAACATACGGAGATAAAGTGCAGGTCGTGTTTTATGATGTCTGGCAGCCGAAAGATAAGGATAAGGCTGCCAAATATAAGATTAAACTGATACCTACTCAAGTCTTTCTGGATAAAGATGGTAAGGAATTTTCCAGGCATGAAGGTTTCTTTCCTAAAGAGGAGATCATGAAACTAATCGATCCTAAACTTGGTATCAAGAGAACTGCAAAAAAGTAAGATATAACATATAGATGGGTATATGAAAAGGATATTGATAGTATTGAGTTTGCTCGTTATATTTCATGCTTTGTATGGTGTAAGCAAAACGGCACCCCAAAATACGAAGCAACCACAAGCTAAACCGCTAATTACATTCGTGGAAATTGGCTCTGTGAATTGCGTTCCCTGCCGACAGATGAAACCTGTGATGAAAGCAATCGAAGAGAAGTATACCGGTAAAGTGAAAGTTGTGTTCTATGATGTGAATAAACAAAGAGCAAAAGCAAATGAGTATTATATCAAACTCATACCAACCCAGGTATTTTTAGACGCTAAAGGAAAGGAATTCTGGAGGCATGAGGGCTTCTATCCACAAAAGGATATAGAAAAGCTGATCGATGAGAAATTAGCAAAGAAATAAACTCGAGGTCATAATGAAGAAGAATATCAAGAAGAACGAAGGGATAGGTTTTTTTGAAAAGTATTTAACGCTTTGGGTTATCCTATGTATGGCTGCGGGAGTACTAATTGGCAGATTCCTTCCGGGGATTCCCGCTTTCCTGGGACAGTTTGAATATGCCAAAGTATCTATTCCAATTGCCATCCTGATTTGGCTGATGATCTATCCTATGATGATGAAAGTGGACTTTGCCAGTATCAAAAATGTTGGAAAGAACCCCAAGGGATTGTATGTGACCTGGGTAACCAATTGGCTGATCAAGCCATTCACGATGTATGCCATTGCCTGGTTTTTCTTCTTTATCGTGTTTAAATCACTCATACCTGCCAATCTTGCGAAGGATTACCTGGCAGGAGCAATCTTACTCGGGGCAGCACCATGTACAGCGATGGTCTTTGTCTGGAGTCATTTGACAAAAGGTGATCCGGCTTATACAGTTGTACAGGTTGCAACCAATGATTTGATCATCCTGGTTGCTTTTACACCAATCGTAGCATTTTTGCTTGGTGTCAGTGGCATTACCATTCCCTGGAATACATTGTTACTTTCTGTATTACTGTTTGTCGTTATTCCTCTTGCCGGTGGTATAATAACACGTATGATTGTTATCAAACGCAATGGTGAGGAATACTTCAATAAGAGCTTTATTACCAAATTCAATCATGTTACTGTTGGTGGGCTGCTATTGACACTGATCATCATATTTGCATTCCAGGGTGATATCATTCTTCATAATCCGCTGCATATTCTCCTGATCGCAGTGCCATTAACCATTCAAACCTTCCTAATCTTCTTCATAGCCTATCTGGCAAGCAGGAAACTGAAACTTGCATACAGCATTGCAGCACCAGCAGGTATGATCGGCGCATCCAATTTCTTTGAATTATCTGTGGCAGTGGCAATTTCCCTGTTTGGACCCACTTCTCCTGTTGCTCTGGCGACAATAGTGGGTGTTTTGGTGGAAGTACCTGTCATGCTAACGCTTGTAAAGATAGCGAATAGCACTCAACATTGGTTTCCTGCACTAAAACAGTAGATGAATCATGGTGAATGTGATTGAAGTTCTTATCAGAGAAAGGATACATTTTGGTGGCATCACATATCGGTGGAGTACTTGATTGGGAGAGTGATGGTATGCCTATTTGCATTAATACGGATAATGAATTGGTAGGAGGTTGTGCCTGCCAGTTAAGACCAAGAAAATCCTGGAAAACATAATAAACTTATACATTAACAGAGACTGTTCATGAAGTTATTCATAATATTCAATAAGTTAGAAAGTAGCAAGTTGAAAAAAGTGGTCGAAACGGTCATAATTTAACATACCTTCCAGAATTGACAGATAAGCTCTGCTAAGGACACCAAATCACAAGTTAAGCTTTTTGACTAAAATTGAAAAACACGCGATTATAAGTAATGTTTCGAAGCCGTTTCTGACTAAATGTGTAGTTAAAATCATATAAAATAGTTCTTTACAAGTTTTTTGCTATAGCTTCAATGGCATTTGTTACCTGGTAACAAAAGGGAGGATATTATGACAAAAAAACACTCCAATTCAAGAAGCGGTAAGTGTTAGTCATGAAAGTAACCAATACCATGTAAGTATTAACGTACCATTTTCATTCACTTTGCCTGAGACAACATCAAACCACAAGTTCTTAATAGCGTTTCTACGCTTATTAGTAGGAATAGGCGGAGACAACCTCCTTACACTTCAGCAAATAGCTGATCTGTTTAACTACGCAGACCGCAGGAATGTACATAATTTCTGGCAAGAGTTTGAGCAGCATGGTCATGATATCCTGGCATATTTAAGCCGGAAAGTTGACCTGCTGGAGTGTATTCCTCAGATCGAGAATTTTGTTATCAATAACCTGCTTTTACCTTTAAATGTCATGTATCAGGAGTTCATCAGCCATCATGATTTTAAAATGTCCTATACCACTTTCTGCAAATATGCTTCTCAGGTCAATTCTCTGTCTGTAGTTAAGCAAGCTCAGAAGCTTCTTCTGAAAAAGACAGTAGGCGGTGATGCTGTACATCTGCTGAAACTGCTTGCCGGTCAGCAGAATACACCTGTTATCTGTGACAGACTCCTGGAACAAATGAAGACTGCTAAAGGCAATACATCCCATAGAACCGCCGATGCAAAGCCGTTCCATAGTCTGGAACGCAAGAACCTGTGTCTGCTGGTACATTACCTGGTTGGAAGCGGTATGAACTTCGAGACGATAGCTTTGCTGCTCAACACCTGTAAAGCTACAGTCTCAAATCTCTGGCATGAAATCGCTGACCTGCAGAGCCTGATTCTGAACTCAATCGGTAAGTGGAGCGGAAAGATCAGCATTGATGAGAAATATGTGAAGATCAAAGGTATTCCGTACTATGTCATCAGTATTGTTGATTTTGTGACTCACATCCCTCTGTTTTGTGAGTTGTATCCTGACACAAAGAAAGAATCATTCGAAGCATGTTTCAGAACCTTCAGACAGCTCTACAGGAAAGATCCAACCCTGATTGTCAGTGATGGCAGTAAATCGTTAGCAGTTGCAAGAAAAACAGTGTTTCCAAAAGTCCATTACCAACTCTGTAAGTTCCATAAGATACGAAATCTCTTCAAAAGAATCAGTCAATGTCATCTCCCTGAAGACAGGGACAAGTTCTTTAAGAAGAGGATTATGAAAGCTTTCCGAAGAGAAACGGCGGGCGGAAGGAAAAAGGGTATCGCAAGCCTGACAGCTATTACTCCCCCAACCGCCGCCGAATACATCAAAAGCAATATCATTAGTGATTGGAGACACCTCAGCAAAGGTTTGACTTCCAATGTCTCTGAACGCTGGAACCGCAAAATCAAGAAGGTGACATCCGGTAGATTTGGACTAAAATCTGAAGAAACCACCCGCAACCTTGTGTTTTCGCTTTGGTTCAAAGAACTGGTCGATAAAGGTCAACCAATCATGCGTCAGGAATCACTTTTAGCAAGTTTAAATATCTCCCGCATATGTCAAGAAAATGTGGATTGGTCGCACTTAGACCACTTTTTCTCTGTCACTACCAATAAGGCTGCGTAAAATGGAGGTTAATTTTGAACAGTCTCCATTAACATCTTTCTATTGTTTTCAGATTATCCTTGACATGATATTTTATCTTTTAGTTATTAACAATTCAAAATAATCAAGGAAAAGGATGTCTTATGCTGAATATATCAATTGCTCCTGATGGAACCGAATATCCTTTGCCAGTTGCAGAGGATAGCGAGAAAGAAAAAGCGATTCTACTTAAAATAACGGATGAACAAAGAAAGCTTGGTCGAAAGATTGTAGCGGTTCAAGGATTGGGTTTCGTTGGCTGTGTCATGGCTACAGTTGTTGCAGATGCAACCGATGCCAATGGAAAACCTATCTATTATGTTCATGGTCATCAAAGAGCCTCAAAGCGTTCCTATTGGAAAGTTCCCATGATAAATACAGGTATTCCACCTGTGAGTTCCTCAGATCCTGAAGTACCTGAAATCTTCCATCGCTGCGTGAATGAAAAGAAGAATTTTCGTGCCACTTGGGAAGATTCAGTATATGAAATGGCAGATGTTGTTGTTGTAGATATTCAACTTGATGCCACGAAACCTGCATTTGGCGAAGCTGAGAAAGGCTATTGCGATCTTTCTGCATTCCGGGAAGGAATCCGTATGCTGGGAAGATATATTAAACCTGAATGCCTGATTCTTGTGGAAACAACTGTACCACCAGGAACTTGTGAGAAAGTTGTCAAACCTATCATAGAAGAAGAATTTAAGAAACGCGGGATTACCCAGCCTGCATTAATTGCACATTCCTATGAACGTGTCATGCCAGGTGCAAAGTATGTTGCTTCTATCCGTGATTTCTGGCGTGTGTATTCAGGTGTAAACCAGAAAAGCATCGATATGTGCCGTGCTTTCCTAACCGATGTTCTTGATACAAAGAATTTCCCTTTGACTGAATTGGATAACACAAATGCTTCAGAAATGTCTAAAGTGATGGAAAACTCTTACCGTGCAACCAACATTGCCCTGACCTTGGAATGGGCTAAATTTGCAGAGCAGATTGGTGTCGATTTGTTCAAAGTCCGTGATGCCATTCGTAAACGTAAAGGCACACATGACAACCTTCTTCGTCCAAGCCTTGGTGTGGGTGGATATTGTCTTACTAAAGACCCGGTTCTTGCTAATTGGGCGATGGGTGCCTTATTCAATTTGGAAGGTAAGCTTGATGTTGCTATTCGTTCGGTGAATATCAACGATACAATGCCTTTACATACGATTGAACTGATCAAACCTGAATTTGCAGGTCTGAAGGATGTGAAGATCGCTGTACTTGGTGTTTCCTATTTGGAAAACTTAGGTGATACTCGTCATTCACCTTCTAAGACACTAGTGGAATTTTTGAATAAGGAAAATGCCCTTGTTAGATGTCATGATCCTTATGTCGAATCCTGGGCTGAGATGGAAGAAGTGAGAGTCTATCGAGATATCGATGATGTACTTCCGGAAGCAGATGTAGTCGTTTTTGCAGTTGGGCACGATGAATATAGGAAAATATTACCTCGTGAACTCATTGAAATATGTGGAACGAGACCTCTGATCATTGATTGCTCGAATTTACTTGATGATGATACAATTAAAAAGTATATTGCTCTTGGCTGCAAGGTCAAAGGTGTTGGAAAAGGACATATCAGTCGCTTATAGGTGTTAGGTTCTAGGTTCTAGGTGTAAGGGGCAGAGAAGATTTTTTCCACCAAATACCGGAATACTATACTGAATATTAATATTGATTATTACTAAAGATAAGCCCCGATAACGATCGGGGCTTTTTCCATTGAAGAGTTAATTTCTGAACAAATTCTAAAAATACACATCCGAAGAATGAATACAGCTTGATTTCATGAAAATGGATATTCTCAATCTGGACTAGCACCTAGCACCTAGCACCTAACACCTAACACCTAGCACCTAGCACCTAGAACCTAAGACCTTCTGCTTGACAAAAACCTCATCATCACTGAAAAGGAATTCACGCCGAGTGGCAGGTTCTAAACTACATAGCATGAACTGTCACCGATAGGGTATAACGGGAAACGGTTATACCTCCCTTTGGAAAGGCGGGACAGAAATAACAGGACTGTCTTGCCTCCACGCATAAACATGGAGGTAACATGAAAAAGCTACTATTACTAACTCTCACAATTGCAATGCTCTTTGTGCTTTTCGGATGCAGCGAAAAGGATAAGAGTCCCACGAAGGTTTATGGCTATAAACTGGATCAGTTCATTTCAAAAACAGCAGTATTTGATTCTACTACTCATTCAACTTCTATGGCTGATTCAGTCGAAATTCGTAATCTTTACGCTTATGAAATTGTCAGTGCTGATTCTGATCACTGGAGTCCTCGTACTGCTACTTCTACAGCAGGATATGATTTATCTTGGAACCAGTTTAAGAATGGATTCTATATGCCCTCAGATGCTAATCTGATATCGTGGTTTCCGAATACTACTCTCCCTGGAGCTTTTAAAGTTAAACGTGTCGGTTTCTTCAGATTATATCGAAAAATAGATGTAACTGCTTCTGACGGTTCAACAAAGATGGTCGAATTGAAGAGTTTACCTTTGTTTCCCATCGATAATTGGAATCATGTACAGGAAAATGCGATTAAATTAAGTGATTTAGTACAGGGAATTGCAGCTTATGATTCACTGAAAATGGTGGGAGTAGATGGTTTTTCACGTACATATAGTTCTGCACAAATTGCGGATGGTTACTACTTGTTAGATTCAGAAGTAACTACTTTCCCATTACTTAATGGAACTACACTCACTCCTGGAATATGGAAAGTAAAGAATCTGGCTTATATAGATGTTATAGGTGTCTCTTCACCTCAATCCTTTACATTCATCAATGCTCTTGAAGAAACAGCAGATATGATCTTTCTGATGCCTTCGAGCATGAATAGTTATACAACAACAGATGTTACCGGACTATCGAAGTAGTAAATCACTCATGTGGGATAAATTCTTTCGCAGGTTCAGTACACATGATCTGCTTTTAATATCGTTATTCAGCGCTTTGGGATTGGCGATTAAACCAATCGTCACTCCCTTGGTGCACTTGATCTCCATGCCGCTAATGATTCCAGGCGGTTCTCTTGCTGGCGGGTTTTATATGATGTGGCTGGCTATGGCAGTTGCTTTAATACCGAAATTTGGAACAGGGTTTCTTGTTGGAATCGTTCAAGCCCTTTCAATTCTGGTCTTAGGTATTACCGGAAGTCATGGGATAGTATCGATCATCAGTTATTCTCTCCCAGGTTTATTGATAGACATTTGTGCTCTTATGATTAAACATAGAGCCTGTTTATGGGCACAAATTCTATTCGTGATCATCGCTAATGTAACAGGTACGATCATGGTGACGCTACTAATCATGCGATTATCAATCATACCGGCTATGATTGCTCTAACCAGTGCTGCTATATCCGGGTGTCTTGGTGGTTTGCTTTCTTTTTGGTTGATTAAAAAAATGATTGCATATCATTTAGTTACTATTGAGGATTGAACTATGCGTAATGTTGTTTTAAGTTTGATAATAATACTTGCAATGTGTCTGCCATCCATTCTAATTGGCTGGGTAGTAACCAATTCAGATGGAGGTACGAAAGTGTTTACAAATGACAGCTTTTCTAAGCTGCCTATGATTGAAGTAAAGACAGAACGGGATAAGAAGGGACAGCATCTTTCTGATCAATGGAAAGGATTTCTTCTTCAGGATTGGCTGGAGAAGAATGGTTATACTGATTTCGGTGAGATTATTTTGGAATCTTCAGATCATTACCAGGTTCGATTATCTAAAGATGATTTGGTCAAACAGGAAGCATTGATAGCGATATTCCAAAATAATCAGCCACTTGAGCAAAAGGATATACGCCTCATACTTCCCGCTATGCGAGATATGTACTGGATTACGAACATTTCAAAGATTACACTTCAGGATAAAGATCAAGCCAACATTCCCAGTTGCATATATTGGGCAGAACCGATTATTCATGCCAAACAGCTAAGAACTGATATCGTACCATTCAAGGATATGAAGGGTTATGCTTTTACGGATTTACTTGAACCCAATATTCCCTTCCCTGATGGCGATGTCTTAGTGATGGGCAAAGATGGAGTCAGGCATCTATTGGATTATCGCAAATTCTTAAAAAAGGCAGTACTGGAAAAGACAGAAAGCGAAGGTTATTGGCTCAAAAGTCCGGATATGCCAGCAGGAATGTGGATTAAGAACATCGCTTATGTTCAATTCAGTAAAACAGGTATACTTTTCAAAGAGGCTTTTCAGAAGAAATCATTACAGGATTTAGCTGATATGCTTCTCTGGAAGAATGTGACTGCCTTCATACCTATTGAAAAAGATACACCGGCTAATGAGATCAAGTCATGGGAAAACAAGGAATTAAAATTACAAATGATAAACTTGTCGAACGCTCTAATTACTCATTATCCATCGATTCAACTGAAGGTCAAATGAAGAAATTAGTTGTGATTATTCTTATTACTTTCGCATTGCTCTTGTTGTGGTCGAAACCATTGCCTTTGTATATAGATGGTTCTCAGAATCCTATGATCATTCATAATACGAATCTTGGTGACTTTGTTCAGACTCAAATACCTTTCGTGAAAGCTGCTCTTATCGTAGGTTCTGATTCAATAGCTGTTGGAGTAACTGCAGATGAATTCGGAATGATAAGTTTAAAGTATGAAAATAATGAGTGGTTTGTAGAAAACGATTCCCTGCCTTCACCAGCCAATATCAGGGACATTTCTAAAATCTATTTGTATAATCCATTTGCTTCAGTTACATCATCCAGTGATTCAAATCGTTTTCAATTCACGGACATAAGGAATAATGCAGATTTTCTCGGACAGGCAGAAAAGAATGGTTATATTATCTGGAAATATCGTATTCATCAAGGAGTTAATAAATGAAACCAATTCCCATATTACTTATCGGCCTTGTATTAATCCTGACAGCATTAGAGCTATGTTCCAAACAAATCATACCAAGTACAGGAATTATTCAAATCGTCACCGAAAAGAAAACATACAATATAGCTGATCATATCTTTCAAAGACAAATGACCCAAAAAGTCAAAGCTAAACGAGGTTCGGTATGGCATGGAGTGTATCTTGCCAAATTCTTTACGGAGAATGGATTCGATGTTAAAAAATATCAGCAATGCACTTTGGTGGCAAAAGATGGAATGCGGATCACGATTCCGATGGATGAAATTACCGATAACCAGGCATTTATTACTTTTGTGAAAGATAAGAAAAGCGGTAAGTATGATTTGAAACTTATCATGCTGCAGGACTCTTTTGAGCAGCGTTGGCTGAAATATATTGTTCAAATCATACTGGAATAAGAGTGTCATCATCTTCTTCACTTGAACTGATTGATTTATCTTTCCAATATCACAAAGAATATGACTGGTTATTCAGAAATCTGACATTTCAATTTGAAAAGGGCAGCATTACTGCAATAACCGGTCCCAATGGCAGTGGTAAAACAACGTTACTTTATACAATCTGCGGAATCATTCCGCTGTTGTTTAAAGGAAATCTGCAAGGTCAGGTGAATTACTCTGATAAGGACATTTCCAAATATTCTTTACCCCAACTTTCGAAATGGATGAATATACTGCTGCAAGACCCAAATTATCAATTAGTGTTTCCAATTGTTGAACAGGAAATTGCATTTGGAGCTGAGAACTTGTGTTTACCTGTTTCTCAAATCGAGAAAAGAATTTGTAGAAACCTCAATCTCCTGGGAATCGAGGATTTACGCTTTGCCCACACCGCTGAATTATCCTATGGTCAAAAAAAGATGGTTTCGCTTGCATCCTTATTAGTAATGGAAAGCCAGATTCTGATCCTGGATGAACCTTCAGCCGGATTGGATGAATATGCATGTGAACTGCTAAAGACTCTGCTGCTGAATTTATCCGCTGAGGGAAGAATCATTATCTTTGCAGATCATAATTCCGAATTAGTGCAAATTGCTCATCACCGGATTACTATGCCGTATTTTTTGAACAAGGTCGATACTGATGATCTATAATCTGCAAAATATCAGTTATGGCTATGTTCCTGGAAAGCTTATCCTGGATGAAATAAGCATGATTATCATGGAGAACGAGATCACTCTACTCACAGGAATCAATGGTTCGGGGAAAACAACTTTCTGCAGATTATTAACAGGTCTCATATCTGCTTATCAAGGAATAATCTCCTTGGAAAATAGTGATTTAAAGAACTATCAACCATATCAGATTGCTGAAAAAGTACTATATCTCAAACAGGAAGGTATTCAAAACATCGTTGCAGCTACACCTGGTGAAGACCTAATGATTCGACAAAGAAAATTCGTTCAGAAGGATAATACAACTTTTGAAAAAGCCAGGGAAGAGGCTCTTAAAAGTGTTGATCTTGTTCATCAAAAGAATATTCCAACCTGGGAAATGAGCGCAGGGCAGGTAAAACGGATTGGTCTTGCTACCTTATCGCTATTCACTTCATATTATTGGATACTGGATGAGCCATATCTTGGTCTGGATACTAATTTGATAATGAAACTAAAGAAACAGCTTTCTGAGAGAAAAGAACAAGGATATGGAGCGATGATCGTTAATCATTTGGATATTTCAGATGATTTTCAATACGATGCACACTATCATTTGAAAAATGGAAAGTTGATTAAAGTATGTTGAATAACAACCTGTTTTTTCCGTTAATCTGTATTTTAACGATTTCATCACTTTATGCTGATACTATTGCAGGTAGAGATACGATAGCGAAGGATAGTTTACAAATCAGGCATTACACATTGGATGCGCTGCGTGTTATTGGTGAGAAACCAAGTGAAACGATTGGGTCAGTCAATATTACTAATATTGATTATGCAAATCAACCCGGTCTGCAAAATGTGAAAGATGCTTTAACAAACTTACCCGGTATCAGTATGACTGTTGGTTCAAAGGATGAAAGTAATTTACGTATCCGGGGTTTTCGAAAGAACGAAGTGAAAATATTGTTGGATGGAAGACCTCTCAATGCAGGATATTTCGGGAATGTTAATCTCCAAAACCTGCCAGTTTCAGGTATCAGTGAAATCCAGGTATTGAAAGGACCAGTTTCTTCGATGTATGGCAGTAATACTTTGGGTGGTGTTGTTAATTTAATTACCAGGGATCCTTCAACAAGAAAATGGTTCAAATTGGGCATGAGCGTTAAAAGGAATAATACAAATCATTTCGAGTTATCTACTTCTCATCGATTCGAAAATTGGAACTATTGGTTGTTTGCTTCTCTTGAGCACAGCGATGGCTTTCTTCTTCCAAAAGACTTTCAAGCAACTAATTCAGAGAATGGTGGTGTTCGTGATAATGCCAGCAAAACCCAAGAGCTTGTGGAAGTTAAAAGCACATGCAATATCACTGATTTTCACATGATCACTTTTACCGCAGGGGTTGCCAGTATTCCTACAAAGTATTTGCCATCATCCATTTATGAAACTAAATATCGACTTTATAAAGACTATCAACGCCTGGAAGGCACAATTCGCAGCAATCTTCAGCTTTCACCTGGTTGGAAGCTGGATTCCATGCTCTATTTGGATGGTGGAAAGGACACATATCAAGAGTTTAATGACCCCAATTTCCATCATATGGCAATGGATTCTGATATGAAGAATTTCACTATTGGATTTACACACCGCGCTAATTTGCAGATGCAGGATGGAAGCGAGTTGAGCATTGGATATCGGGGTGAAAGGCAATTCAGCAATCGGAAGGATAATGGAAACTACCCAACCTGGACAGATCATTCCACAATGCTGCATAATCTCTTTTCCCAGGTGGAATGGAAAGTATCCCAGCCATTGACTGTTACTGGCAGTGCTGGGGCTTCCTATTTCTCAAAAGATGTTGAAAAAAGTAATGCCCTGTTATTCGAACCTTCCCTGGGGGTTTACTATGAGTTTCCAAATCACGCTTCATTATCTTTGGCTGCAGGTAGAAATACGGCTTTTGGAACGATGAGACAGTTATTTAGTGTAGAGAATGGCAACATCAATTTACGTCCCCAGGTTAGCATGAAATATGAAATTACTGGTAAAAAGCCATTCCTGCTGAATACTGCAAATGGACTTCTAAGCTTGAGTCTTTATTTGAATGATGTGAAAGACTTAATCGATATTCATGGAAATACCTATCAAAATATCTATAAAGTGCGTTCTTACGGTGGTGAATCGGATTTGGAAATAGCACCCTATTCCTGGTGGAATATGACTTATTCATATTGCTATCTCGATTATGCCGATTTAAGCAGCTATCGTTTGACTGAAAGCCCCAGAAATACGGTTGGATTGAACTGGACTTTTCTTTTACCCGTAAGAACGAAAGTCACTGTTTCTTCAAATTGGGAAGATATGCGTTTCAGTGAAGATTCAAATTTCCAATATCATCATTTGGACTCATACTGGGTACATAATCTCGCGTTGAAAAAGGAATGGCGTGATTTTTCAATAACCTTTGGCTTAGAGAACTTCACAGATACTAATTACCAGGAAGAATACGGCTTCCCTGCACAGGGAATCAACTTCTGCTTTGGTTTAGAGAAGGAATTCTGATGCAGGAAGAAAAGGACAACCGGCTAAACCCGGAGCTACGACTAAATACCAGGACGAAAATACTGATGGTTGTCACCCTCTCTTTTCTTGCCCTACTATACAGCCAGGTTTGGATACTTGCCATATTGACCTGTATTTCCTTACTCCTTTACATCATTGGAAAAAGGCGATCTTCTTCTAATCATTCTAAAAGCAATTTCAAATCTCTATTGATATTAATATTCAGTCTTATGTTCATTCAAATCCTATTCCGACCTGCAGGCACGTTATTATGGCATTGGGGAGTTGTTCGCATTTCAATGGAAGGAATCAACTATGGCGTTGCTGCTTCTTTCAGAATACTGATCATCTTCCTTTCTGCTGGATACTTGCTGAGTATTTCCTATTATGAATATCTAATGGCGTTCCGATCCTGGAGACTCCCGTATGAACTATCTTTCCTCATGGCTTCCGTGCTGCAATTCCTGCCTATTCTAAGAAGGGAATTTCAATTAGTGGGAGAAGCACTCACTTTACGCGGTATAGAATTGGGGAGATTACCTTTATTGAAGAGATTAAATGCCTACCAGGAGCTTGTTTTCCCAATACTGGCTAGAGCAGTTTCTTCACTAAAGTTTCGTGTAATCTCTCTCGAAATGAGAGGTTTCCGACTTTCTAATAAACGTACTGCATTGCATGAAGATCATTTGAAGATTATTGATTACATGGTGCAGGGCGGTCTTGTATTTATCATCACAGTCTGTTTTTACCTGAAGATTTGATGATAATACTTAACTAAGTTTCTGGAGTTCACATGATAGCTAAAATTTTGAGTTCAATTGCCCAAGCAAAACTATCAATTACCACCTGGCTAGAAGGGAAAATGGACTTCAAACCGACCTTTCATCCCCGGTAGCAAAAACTGCTTTCTGGGAAGTTCAAACCGGTAGTATGTCTGAAACATTTCTGATTCCCATCGGGAAGAAAGATACTAACACTGGATTTTAATCCGGTGATATGTATGTGAAGAGTGACATAAATCCCATCGGGATGACAGATTGTAACTTACACCAGGCTTTATACCCATTATCTGTTCTTCATACTGGACTGATATAGGTAGGTGATTCAGGTCGCCGGATTAAAATCCGAGTGTTAATATCTATCTTCCGTACCGGACTTGGCTTTGTAGCTTACATTGCCAATGTGTTGTGTCCAATTCCGCTGAGAATATCCAAAAGCGTGAAAATAAATGAAAACTTAGTACCATCCTAACAAAATCTAAGAAAGTCTAGATAATGCCTAGATGATTCCTAGATTATCCCTAGATGAAACATACATAATTTTATAGCTGGCTTCTTTGTTAACTATTAACTATCAGTTGCAACTTGGGAAGGGGGGAAGGGGGGTCTTAAGGCGTGTGAGAACAATTCTTATTGCCTTCCTAAAACCGCACCCAAATAAGTATGTTACTAGAACACAAAAAGCTAGTACTCTGAAGCTAACCAAAATCTTAAATACTTTAGGAGCTGGTTAGGAGCTGACTAGGATCTGGTTAGTATCTGGTTACTATCTCATTTGAATGCCATATGAGTGACTAAAAGGTTACTTCTTTTCGTACTATTACAACGCACGGGGTGCGTTGTGCCACCTCACGGGGTGAGGCGTTCCTCTGTAATTTCTAATTTCCTATCAGTCTTCTCACATATCTTTGTCCATATTCATATGCATCGGGGGTATCAATATCCAGCCATTGTAATGGATTTAGTATTTTCACAGCTTGCATTCGCTGATTTTGAATCAATACCTGGATAGCACCGCTGATTGATTCACTTCCTCTGGTTAGAGCTGATTCAACCGCTGTAAAGAAATCTTCTTCCAAGCGGAAAACTCCACAGTCTATGCCGTTGTAAACAGCAATTTCCTTACCGATATGAATGATTTTATTACCTTCACAGAAAACTTTAGTGGCATCGTCTATATCGTGAATGCTGTCACACCAGGGATCCACCAGGAGCAGGTTGATCTTACCAGGGGCATTCACAATACTCTTCAGGGCATCAACAGCTACAATATGATCGGACATGGAAAGAATGAAACTTTCATCCTGTACGTAATCCCTTGCTTTATACACAGACAAGCCGTTACCGCGTTCCCATTCCAGGTTTTCGATGAATGTTATCGGTACTCCAAGATCAGTTTTTTCAATGTAGTCTCGGATATATCTCTGATTAAATCCCACTACAATCCCGAATTCAGTAACACCGGATAGTTTGAGCTGATGAATAATCGTGGAAAGAATCGAACCACCCGCATAGGGGAGAAGCGTTTTTGGAACTTGGTTACTGAGGTTCCACAAACGACTTCCGAAACCGGCTGCTATAATGACTGCTTTCATGATATACCTCGAATTCTGGTAATTTTCCCTCCCTTTGGATAAAGGGAGGGATTAAGGGAGAGTTTGATTCTCTGCGAGGTTGGACTTCAACCCTAATAATAGCAACGTTGCAACATTCTGGTTTGTACTTCCCTGAAAACTAGTTTTCGCTACCGATGATGAAAGATCGGGTTTGAAGTCCGAATGCCCTTTTAGTCAGGTATTCAATGATAACTTGTTTAGGGCATTTGAACTCCAAACTCCATAGCTTACATCTATACTCAAATGAATCAAACTCTCCGACCTGAAGGTCACCTCCCTTTATCCAAAGGGAGGAATGGGTCTGCTGACGCGGACCCCTACAAGCTACAAGCTTCATCCGAAGGGAGGAATGGGTCTGCTGACGCGGACCCCTACAAGCTACAAGCTTCATCCGAAGGGAGGAATGGGTCTGCTGACGCGGACCCCTACAAGCTACAAGCTTCATCCGAAGGGAGGAATGGGTCTGCTGACGCGGACCCCTACGAGTTATAAGCTTCATCCAAAGGGAGGAATGGGTTTCATCGGTGTATCTCGAAATAATTTCTCAACCGTCTAAAGGCGGAGCTACAAATCATCCGTGAACCGTCTCCTATCACTAACACCTATCACCTAACACCTATCACCTAACACCTATCACCTATCACCTAACACCTAACACCTAACCCCTAACACCTAACCCCTATCACCTAACCCCTATCACCTAACCCCTATCACCTAACACCTAACACCTAACACCTAACACCTATCACCTATCACCTAACACCTAACCCCTAACCCCTAACACCTAACCCCTATCACCTAACCCCTATCACCTAACACCTAACACCTAACACCTAACACCTAGCACCTAGCACCTAACACCTAACACCTAACACCTAACACCTAACACCTAGCACCTAGCACCTAACCCCTATCACCTATCACCTATCACCTAACACCTAGCACCTAACACCTAACACCTATCACCTAACACCTAACACCTTCTGCAAAAAGTTCTTCCATTCTTTCTATAAAACGCTCGGATGCTTTACCATCTAATTTATAGAAGTACCTGCTTCGATATTCATTGGCTTTTTCTATCATTCCAGGAGTTGGATGCAGAGCAATCTCGATAGCTTCAGCAATTTGTTTTCCGGATTGGATATGTGGAAAAGCCCCTTTCAGGAATTCACGATTATCAATTTCCAGTAGGGGTTGTCCATCGGAATGCTTTAAATCATCACAGGGAAGATCATAGACAATACCGAATTTCTCAAAAGCAATAAAATCAAATACAGTGCTGGATGCTTCACTTAATATTGTATCAGCAGCGAAGTAATATGGAACGATGTTGTATTCATTGAAAGGCAGCAAGACAGCATGCATGTATTTTTTAACAAGTCTTTCGTAGATGGAGTGTTGTTTATGCGGTGCATATTTCCCCATCCAGCTATAAGGATGAAGCTTGATGATAAGGTTATAATCCTTCGTCTGCTCGAAAATATCCTTCCTGATATCATACAGGCAGGTGGGTTTATAGGTTGGAGCAAATAACACTGTCTTCTTGCCTGGATCAAGACCCCACTTATTCAGGATGGCATCACGATCGTAACGTCCCTGGAAATAGAAGTCCAGTTTTGGAAGACCAATCAATTGGACTTCACTCGTTCCCAGGTCAGGGCATTTCAGCAAAGAATCAACACGATGCTGACCTTCTACGAAGATTTGATATCGAACTCCCTTCGACCTCGCAAGATTGCGGTAAAGGATGTTTTTGATACCTGTACCATGATTCAGGAAGATAAGGAGTGTCTTACCAAAGTCCTTGGCATTACGTATGGTATCACCGGAAATGACGATATCAAAGCCTTTTGTTTCCCTGGTGAATCGGTACCCCTGTTTCTTCCATGCTTTGATGATCTTGCTGCGATAGGGAAATTCAAAGAAAAAGTATTTTTTCTTTTCGATATCGAGAGAAAACCACACATCATACTTCGAATTATTCAATAATAATTCGATAATAGGATCAAAAGCAGCCTTGTGGTAAACGTATCCGATCTTAAAGAGAAGTTTGATTTTCTTCAAATGCTGCTTCTCCAAAAACTACATGGAATCGTAATATTCCAGTCCGAGATGAGTGATTAGATCTTCCTTCATCATATAACGCAGCGTATTCTTCATCTTCGTTTGCTGGATGAAAAGATCGTTCTCTGGATGAAGATTTGGAGCAGCCATAGGACTCTTCCAATAGAAGGAAAGCCATTCCTGGACTCCGTACATATCGCAGCGACGTGCTAAGTCTGTGAAGAGAAGCAGGTCGAGCAGTACCGGTGCTGCCAGGATGGAATCACGGCAGAGGAAGTTGATCTTAATCTGCATGGGGTAACCAAGCCAACCGAAGATATCGATGTTATCCCAGCTTTCCTTGTTGTCACCGCGTGGCGGATAATAATTGATTCTGACTTTATGATAGATATTACTGTAAAGTGCCGGGTATTGCTCAGGTTGCAGGATGTCTTCGATTACGGATAATTTACTGACTTCCTTAGTTTTGAATGATTCTGGATCATCCAACACTTCACCATCACGATTACCAAGGATATTTGTGGAGAACCAGCCGTTCAAACCAAGCATGCGGGCTTTGAAACCCGGAGCAAGAATAGTCTTCATAAGAGTCTGACCAGTCTTGAAGTCCTTTCCGCCCACAGGACATTTGTTTTGTGCTGCTAATGCACGGAGGGCAGGAACTTCCAAGTTGAGATTCGGAGCACCATTGATGAACGGGATTCCCATTTTTAAGGCTGCATAGCAATAGATCATGGAGGGGGAGATGGCATGGTGGTTTTCCATCATTGCTTTTTCAAAAGTTTCTATTGTATCATGTATGGGGTCTGGTTTCATATAAATTTCAGTGGAAGCAACCCAAGCCATCATCACACGGTTGAGACCTTTTTCTTTTTTGAAGTTCTCGACATCAGCCATTAATTGTTTGGCAAATTCAAGCTTGTTAGGAGCTTCTTTCACATGTGTACCATGTAAGTTCTTACAATATTCAGGATTAAACACAGCTTTATGTGGTTTCAGTTTACGAAGTTCAGGTTCGATCTGATCAAGCAGTGTCTTTTCCAAAACACCGGCTTTCAAGGCAGCTTCATAAGCATCCGCTTCAAAGATATCCCAGGCTAAAAACTCAAGATCTTCAAGTTTTGCCAATGGCACAAAGTCCTTTATCATGGGGTGTCTGTCTTCTGTGCGTTTGCCCAATCGGATGGTTGCCATTTGAGTTACAGAACCGATGGGTTCAGAAATACCTTTTTTTATCGCTTCAACACCGGCAATGAAAGTAGTTGTAACTGCACCAAGTCCAACAATTACGATACCAAGCTTGCCTTCAGCAGGTTTAATTTGATCACCACGTAACATTTGTACTCCTTATCTAAGCTTGTATTTTGAAATATAGGTGAATGAGACCGACTCTTGAGTCAAGAAAAAAGTTTAAACTGGGGAGTTTACATGAAAGCTGAGGATTTGGAGTTCAAATGCCCTAAACAAATTATCATTGAATACCGGATTAAAAGGGCATTCGGACTTCAAACCCGACCTTTCATCATCGGTAGCGTAACCTGCTGTCAGGTATATTCAGCGCACAGATGAATTCATTCTGTTCTCGCTCAGACGAGATACTATATGAATAAAGCGATACACTATATGAATAAAGCGTTACAAAACAGCCGGTAGGGGATACCCTGCCGGCTGTATGTTAGTATTGTTTGATTTGATTATTTATTTCATCAGTAACATCTTCCGAGTTGAAGAGTATTTTCCTGCATACATCTTGCAGTAGTATATACCACTAGATACCTGGTTTCCATTTTGGTCTTTACCGTTCCATAATACCTTGTAGGTACCTTTGCTCTTGGTATCATTAACTAGTGTACGTACCAATTGACCTTTCATATTGTAGATTTCAACTTTCACAGGAGCAGCATCTTTGACAGAGAAAGACAAAAGAGTAGTACCCGTAAATGGATTTGGATAATTGCCAAGAAGTTTTGTAGCTGTAACTACTCCTGGGTCTGATGTGGAAGTAAGAATTAACAGGAAGTTCAATACCAATTGCTGTCCGGCAATAATAGTCACATTTTGGGTATCCGTTGGGTATCCCTGTACCATGCACTGGACAGTTTGTTCACCCTGGGGCAAAAGCAGTGAGTAATTCCCATCAGCATTCGAGAAAGTGGAATAGCTGCCAGATGAAATCCTGGCGCCATTGATAGGTGTATTAGATGTTCCATCAGAGACAAACCCAGTTAATGTTCCGAAGACCACAAGCGGGGTTTCCAGGATATTGGAAAAAGTGGGCTGAGATGGAATATTGCCTGTGTAGATTGCTTTGACAGCCCATTCATAGGTACCGGAAGGCTGAGTACTCCAAGCTGTATCAGTGAAATTAAGTGTATTAATGGCATCTTGAGTAAGTAACACCCAAGTTCCTTCATTGCTTTCCTGACCTGAGTTGAGTCTCCAGACCTGATAACCGATGAGAGATCGGGTAAGTGTCCCGGTCTTGTTAATCTGTAAACGGGAAGTAGCTTGTTTATTACTATCAGGAAGAATTGGAGCCAGCCATGTGAGATTTACACTGGTATGGTCAAGGCTCTCTGATGCGCTTAGTCCTGCAGGTGTATAAGGAACCTCATTCAGATTGAAATCCTGTGTGAGAGTACTATCCTGTATGATTATTACCGTAATCGTCTGGTCATGGAATCCAAAGTAACTGGCAGTTACCTGGTGTTCTCCTATGGGGATATTACTGATCATGTAGTTACCTAGTTCATCCGTAATAGCTTGACCACCGTCAACAACTTGAACTGTAGCATTAGGCAGCGGTTGATTATCGATTCCATAGACATGCCCTTGTAATTGACCTTCTTCAATAGGAATGGGAATGGTTTCTATGATTACATCGTCAACATACAATCCGCGGTAAGTTCCTCCCAGTCCATGCATAAAAGCAACATAATGACCGCTTTCGGTAGAGTCTGCAAGATGGACGGTGTATTCAGTCCAAGCTGCAGCCAGGGTGATGGATTGTAATTCCGTATATGTAGCTGGGTCAAAAGGAGTACTAATTCGACCTACTGACAGAGTATAATTGTTTTGATAACCTCGTGCCCAGAACGTGATTTGTGTTGTATTCAGATTGATTGTATCCACCAAAGGCGGTGCAACCAGGAGGATAGTACCTGCATTGTCTGTATTATTATATAAGTCTGCACTATTGGGTGAACTATTTGGAGCTACGATTACAGATGTAACAGTAGTCACAGAACCATTGGATGTTGTTGGTACATATTTCAGCCAGTCCAGTGGTAAGCCAGGAGTTGTGACTCCATCGAAGTTCTGTGAATAGGGAAGAGAGTATATGGTAGGGTCGTAGCATGAGCCTTGCAGCGGTATTAAGTGGATCGCTCTTTTCCAATTCAGGTTATCAGCGATGGTGATGACTGCATTGCTCAAACCGGCTGCTGTGGGTTGATATATACAACTAAAGGTACTAGTTTGTCCGGCTTCGATAACCAGAGGAAACACAGGTAATCCTGAAAGTGAATACATTTCGCTACCAGTCACAGCAATGCTGTTTATTGTCAGAGCAGTGCTTCCCGAATTAAATATGACAAATGATTGTGTATTGATGCTATTCATCAGGACACTGCCCCAGTCTTTGGCTGATGGGTTGATTCCAAAGACAGGATTGGGATTTACCGGGTAATACGTAAATGAGGTCTTTGGAAATTGTCCTGATAGAGTACTGCCAGTGGTTGGAGGACTGGTAGGATCATATGTGACTGTGCTGCTGTAAATGTTGCGTGAGCGGTTTGTTCCTACAGTTTGGCATTGGAAGAGATCACTGCTATTGTAGGAAAGAGCTTCAATTGGTCTGTTGACCATCATGACCAGGTTGCCGCCTGTATAAGTATAAGGAGTTGTGAAACTGACATGTACTATGTTTTGTCCTGTTGGATAATTCACGGTACCATCATAAACCTGGGTGAGTAGGGTTGAAGCAATCCAGCCAGTACTCAGGTCTGATTGAGCTGTTGTTCCGAGCCAGATTTTGGTAGGCATGGCTGCCAGGTTGGATACAAAATTATTGTAGAATGACACCTCTGTAATCATACCGAAGGTATCAATTTCTGTACTTTGAAAGACGGTTTCAAAGAGGCTATTGCGGTAATACATATCCATCGGAATCATAGATGTTTGATTTCCACTACCAATTGTAATTAGATGAATCCCTGCTTCCTGTACAGTAAGATTAATTGAAGAACTCTGGTCGTTCACAGTAATTGTGTCTCCAACCAATATCACTTTACCGTAGATGGTTATATCACCTGTTGCAGAAGGTGTCCAGCTAACTGTGACAGTAGCCGAAGTCAAGGGTTGGATTGCAATGCCGGGAACAGAAGCCAGTTCCGTATCACCAGACATGATTTTTACTAAATAGTCAGACTGCGCAGCAGTTCCAGCATTACGAACTGTAATCCTGTACCTGGAAGGTATCCCCATGGTAGGTGTGATATTCCCGCTGATACTTAAGCAAGCCATATTACTGGGAACTTGTATAACAGGATTGAAATTATAGATTACATTGCTGCCTGGAAACGCAGCAATCGTTGACATTTCAGTTGTGGATGAACTCGTTGCAGGTGAACCGGGGGTTACGCTGAGATAATTATCGCTTCCTCCAGTGCTCATATTGATTCCAATGGAAGCAGAAGGACTAGTTGGTGTCCCAGTGGCATTGCCATACACAAATTCGATCTTACCATTTTCGTAGAGCTTTGCCTGGAAATCAAATGTCGAAGCTGAATTGTTATTCCATTTACAGGTTGACCATTGGCAGGTAAAAACCCGGTTAGGCTCTGTACCTTCCGTAATATAAGCAGCTCCGCCTCCCGTAAGGTTAAGGTTATCCCACAAGGGAGCGACAACCGGACATACTGTCGTGCTTACCAGGCTGTTGTTTTGTGAAGTACTGGTACCAATAGTGCCAAGGTACATGAATCCGTTGGATGACATCTTGATTTGAGTATAAGTGTTCAGTCCATAGGGAAAGGAAAAGCCGATATCCAAGGCACTGGAAAGGACATTGTCTCCCAGTATCGTGGTGATGGCAGTACCCGTTATCGCATTGTAATTCCCAGTTGTTGAACTGAATGTGTAGTAGTTGCTGATCTGTGCAGTGAGGCTGCTAATAGACAGAATGAGAATGAGCAGGGGCAATAGATAACTCTTCATAGTTAACTCCTTGTTTTAAACCTACAGATTGAAATAAGAGCATATTCAAGACTGTATGTCAGTTAACTCGTCCCCTAGCATATCTGACATGGATTTATAGCATTGCCTTGAAGACATATGCTTTTTTAAAACTTCTGAACTTCAATTTTTAGTCAAACTTTTTTTTATATCTGACAGCATGTTTACTTCAGTAGGATCTGCATCCTACTCTACGACCGAAGCGCATACTTTAGGAGGCTTTATATTTGAGACTCATATTTAATAAGATCGGAATCTTATTCTACAACGTTGATTCAGTAGGATCGGCGTCCTACTCTACATTTACATTCTCATTGACATATTCTCATACTTAATACCTCTAAGTCCATCATATGATTTTTAGGAGTTATCATGCGGGAAGTAAGAAAATTAGAAAAGAATCAACTAAAAGATGCACTGAGTATTGCTGCAAAAGCTTATCCCATGATGGGATTAACATCTGAGTTAAAACTACAGGAATTTGAAACAAGAATACTGGAGGATTTCAACCAGGAATCCGGTACATGGTATGGGCTTTTTGAAGATAGTATCTTACTGGGTTGCATGATATTGTATGACTTTGTAATTAACTATTATGGTCATGAGATCAAAGCAAAGGGCATTGGGGCAGTGGCTGTGGAATTCCTGCATAAGAAGCAGAAAGTATGCAAGGAACTGCTGCACTGGTATTTGGAATATTCTCTTAAGCAGAAATATCCCCTTGCCATGCTGTATGCTTTCAAACCGGAGTTTTATTATAAAATGGGATTTGGATATGGTACAACCTGCTATAATTATGTTACCAAGCCCAATCTGATACCTAAATCAAATGAAAACTATAAGATGGATTATCTCAATCAATCTGATGTCGATGATATCTTGGCTTTTTATCATGAGATTTATCAAGGCATTCATGGAATGACCCCGAGAAAAGAGAAGAATATTGCTGCTTTATTAAAGACTCCCGGCTTGTATTTTGTCTGCTATCGGGAACAAGAAAAACTGACCGCATTATTGGTTTTTCGCCTGATATCAAATGATTCTACTAACAATGAAACAGATATGGAATTAGACCTGCTATTTACAACTCCAATAGGACTTAAAGCTGCTATGAACTTCCTAAACAGTCAATCTGACCAGGTGAGACAGATATCCATTTCTACTTTATACAAAGATTTCTTCTATAATTTCGCAGATATCCGGCATATTGATCATAAGGTATTAAAACAACCAGGCTATCATCATACTTATGATGCCGGCATGGGCATTATGTATAGAAGCTTAAACTCGATAGAATTAATCACAAAAAGACCAAGTACATTAGATAACATCAAAATCCGATTTATCCTCAATGATTCTTTTGTGGAAGACTGCCCAAAGGATTTCGTCATGGAATGGAAAGCAGGCAAAGCCAGTTTATCTAAAAGCAAGAAATACGACCTCGAACTCAAGTTTGATGTCTCTGATTTCTCTTCCTGGATTCTGAATGCAATTGATATCACGACTCTCTATCAATATGGGTTGGTGGAGATATCAGATAAGAAATATATTCCTTTCTTGGAGCAGGCTTTCTATTATCAGCAGAAACCTACCTGCCTGGAAAGATTTTAGTCGTAGCACCTACTTCAGGAGGTAAATAATCGTAGCACTTACTTCAGTGGGTAATGTTTTTTGTGGCTACTGCTTCAGCATGTGGGTAATGTTCTTTAAGTCATTGTCGGCTCATTACAAAACAAGATAAATCATGTTGCCAAGTTACCTGAAGGAAACAACCACCAGATACTAAAACATCCTGAAATATGCGCTACGTTACATCCTGAAGTAAGTAATACACCTCACTGGTGCCTGATACCTGGGTTGTGTAGCAATAGTACATATTTACTCAATTTCTGCAGTTCTCAAAATACGGACAAGTTCCGACATCCCCTCCTTAAAATGACCAGAACTGAGATCAAACCATTGCAACTTACTCAAAACATGCTCTTCATGATTTGGTAGCAACTCCATAATCTCGTTAAGATCAACTAGCGATACTAGCAAAATACTCTGTCGTTGTGATTTTTGTATCGTTCCAATTGAGTCGACTATTTCCTTAAGACAAAATGGGTTTTCAAAAAATGCTCTGTTGATCAGTAATAAAACGTAGCCATTTTGGATGAAATATTCTAAAGTCATTGCAATTGAGTTAATCCAATCAGATTTTGTATGATTATCGTGATTGTAATAGATACTAAAACCTTCATGAGAGAGGTAATCAATTATTTGATGGGCTATTTCGATATCTTGATTTGAGTAGGATAGAAATATGGTTGCACGTTTTGATAAGCGAGTGAGTTTGTATTGTTCGAACTGAAGACCTCTTTCTAGATTAATTGTTTCAACAACCTTTCCTTCCTTTTCCATCGACTTTACTAAGTTCATTTCTCTCATAACAGACTTAGAACTCTGAGCATCTGGACTATCACAGATTAAAAACCATTCACGAGCTCTGATTTCACGTTCAATAAGTTTCCAAAGCAATTCATCATCTGATTCTGTATCCTCCATGCATTTGAGGTAGAATAATACAGGGTTGTGACCTAAACTTTCAAGTTCGTTTCTTATCTCACGAACCTTCTCAATATCCTTATTTGAATGAGAAACGAATATCCAAGCTCCTGAACCATTGTTTGGTGTATTCATTTCAAATCTCCAATATCTTCACTAAAACATATCCTGCCTAACTATCTTACAAAAAAAAAGGACGGCATTTGTTGATTTCATCCAGGCATAGCTTCAGTGTTTCTTTGCGAGTATTCTGTTCTTCATTAATCCCCCAGCGCAAATCTACTTCAGTCAATTCCACATGTCGTTCTCTGCAGAAGCTACGCAGTTCCGGCCAACAGTGGCTCATGAGTTCATTACGCTCTTCCATCATATCACGGAAGGTGGAAGAGACAAAGATACGGATACTACGGTTATCGGATTTCAGGTTATCTGGCATATTGCCCTCCTTCAATGAATCGTATTATTTCGGCTGAACAATCACAGTAACCTGCTCGGGGTTTTCCTTTATTTCAACTTGGAGTTTTGCCTTATCCTCTGTCGGTTTCTTAGATGTTGTAAGATTAACCTCTTTTACCTTCTCTACTGTATAACCAGCTTCTGAAAGGAATTTAGGGATATTTTTCACTATTATTCTATCTTTATCCTTTTCTTCCTTAGAAAGTTCCGTTCTTCCCATCCTGGCAGCAATCCAAGGTTCAATGCCAGCCCATTCCTCCTCACTCATCACCCGCCAGGGAAGGAGGCAATTGTGATATAGTTTTTCCTCGTCTCTTACTTTGTTATATACCCAACCTCGACTGAGTTTGGATAAGCACCAGCGCCAGTGTTCCTTTTCTGCAAGAAACTCGATTTCTTCTTTGCTAAGACTAATGGATTTCTGATTAGCACGGGCTGGATAGAGAATGTAGCCAATTGATCGCAATTTCTCCACAATATCCTTCACATTTTGACGATTCTCTATCTTGAAATCTTCTTTTAAACCTTCATAATCTTCGTTTGCCTTCGCTGAATTCACATTTGCACGATATACCGTGTGAACGCTTGCAGCAAGCTTTTCGAGCAATTCGTCCTTCAGCACCGGAGCTTGCACCAAAGCCAGGAACTCACGTCCATTCACATGGATATTCAATTGTTCTTCAGGAGGGAGGCAAGAACGCTCATAATAGCCTTTTCCGTTTAATAAGCTGGAAGAAATGATAGACTCAATAGAACGTACCCCATGTTTATATTCGGAAATACAGAGAAAAGCATGAAGAACACCTGGATCGATCTTGACCTTATCAGTCTTTCCTTCCCGTTGAACGATCTTGGGTGCATGCCTGGTCAGTAATTCGCGAAGCAATATAGCTCTTCTAATGATATAGTGAGAATCAGGAATGCCGTTCGTTGATAGAGGATTTGGACCAATAATATTGAGAAAGCCATGCAGACGACTTACGAAGTCAGGTCCTTTGACATTACGGAATTCAGTGTTTGCTCTGCCTTTATCGAACTCAGTGATAGAACTTGCAGTACCACCTGCAAATACAAAGACAGCTTTACCGATATGATGAGTGACCTGTCCATCCTGGAATTCGCCATCCTGCATTGGGGAAAGAAAATAGCGAAGCCATTCTTTATCACCTGTGTCAAACTCATCCCAGAATACAAGAGGAATCTTTCCTGCCAATCCTATATCACGTACCTGGTGAAGTGCGCCTACCAATTCAGAAGAATCTCCAAACTGGGAGATATTAAAGGTGATATCGACTATTTTATCTTTCGCTATGGCACGTGCCACTTGTTTCACACCGAAAGATTTACCAGCACCAGGAGGTCCAAAGACAGCTAAACACAGGGGGCGATGTTTCGGTTCGCTGACATATTGCTTTATCAGGGCACTGATGCTTTGATATCCCTCGATTTCTCGACGATCTGCTGTTACAAAATCATTGAATATTCCTAAAGGTACATTCTTAAGTGCTGACTTGTATCCATCTGTCACAATCTGTTCAGCAATGGTTTCAAGACTGGGTTTGTCTTCGTCACCCAATACACCAGGCTGATCATACATCTCATCGAGAATTGTCCAGGTTCCGCTCCGATAACCAATTGGCAGGTGTAGAGGATCGAGATTCCTGACAGGATTCTGTACTTTAACTACAGATAAGTTCTCTTCGTTATCTATCTGGGATGCTATCAAGTCTAATGGAAATACAGGTGGAGTGAGCTTGTCATTGCTTTTCTGCGGACCAAATCCTTCTTTTTGCAGATTTCTCATGGCATTCACACCACAACAGATCGCTGCGTTTAAGTCCGGAGCAGAGGATTTCATAAGCTCATTAACAACAGAAGCAGTTAAACAAACAGTATAACCTATCATCATACCTGGATAGGGTTTTGCCCAAGTACCTTCATAATAATTTGGATCAAAGAATAACAGGCAATCCCAATCTTCAGGCTTGTTCTTCTTCAAAAGCAAGGCACCTTCCGGTCCGATGGAAACAATGACATAAGCACATTCAGACAAGCTGCTTACACATGGATTGTGGGTTAGTTCCCAAAACAAATCCTGAGCCATTCTCTCCCAGGAAAGTTCTCTGCTCACGTGGATGGAAGTACGGCGTAAATCTGTGAGTGTGAGTACCGCGATGGTTCGATCAGCATGATGTTTAACGATATGATGCCATATTTTACCTTCTTTCATTTCCGCAACAGGACTGGCAGATTTGACAATAATCCAGCTTGGCTTTTTACCTTTTTGAATGGCTTTGGGCCATAACTCCTGGTGATCTCTAAATCCTAAACCTGCATCATCAATAATGACAATATCTGCGGTTTCCGGGTTTTCGACAGGGGCAGTTATCTCACATGTATCTGGCGTATCACCGCCACAGAAACTGTCTAATCCAATGAATTCTGCAACTCTCCATACGAGATTATCCTTGTCTTTATCAGTCTTGTCTGAAGGTTCCCAAATGGCATAGGAATGATGGACTCTATGGTCATTGGGTAGCAGCGGTGTTGAAGGAAGTTCACTCTTTATTAAATGTATATCCATTCCCTTACTGGATTTGATTTCCTCAATCAAATCACTCAGCATGGCTGCACCACCAGATTGTAAACATGCCCGTGAAGTATCCACAGCATTCCATGCCTGACCACCGGTCTTTCCCTTCTTAATCCGTGCAATGTTCCAATCTGCTGTGACATCACCCGTTATGATAATGTGTTTCATAATTGCTCCTTATAGCTATATCCATTAGAGTTAAGCAACTCGATTATCTTTCTATATTCCTGAATATCTTTAGGAGAGAAAGACATCTCCATCTTTTTCATATCATGAATAATACCCGCTACTTTCAGATAATCATCTAGATAATCGTTCATATTATGTTTTCTCTTAAACTGAGCGATTTTATAAAGATAAATCCATAAATCCCTTTGCCATTCTGCATTAGAAGAGTCTCTTTTAACCAATTTTTCAATAATTCTAAGAGCTGCTTTTTTATGATTCAATGCATATGAGACTTTATTCTGGCTCTCATAGATTTCGCTTGTTATTTCATAAAAAACAGATAAATCCCTCTGATATTCTGTATTTCTTTTGCTAAATATAATTAGCTTTTTGATAATTTTCTTTGCAATTTTTAATTCAGATAAAGAATCAGTTAAGTTCCCCTTTTCAAGGAATATTTCGCCCAACCTTCCATGAATGAGTGCTAAATCATAAAGAGAATTGGGATTATCAGGAAAAGATGTAACCAAATTATCCCTAATTTTCATACATTCATGATATATTTCAAGAGCTTCTGATAGACTACTTCTGCCTAGTTCTTGGTGGATTCCGCCTATTTTCATATATAATACAGATAAACCTCGTTGCCAATCTGCATTCTTTATATCATACTTGAGAAGATTTTCATAGATCTTAATACCTGCTTGGTATTTGTTTTGCGCTTGACGGAGTTTTCCTTCTGCTCTTAGGACATCTCCCAATTTCTCGTAACTAATACATAGTCGCTTCTGCCAGGTAGTATTATCTGGTTCAGAATCCGTTAATCTAATCATTATTTTCAAACTAAGCTCATAATCCTCATGTGCTCTGGCATGTTTACCCTGTTGAAGATAGATTTCACCTATATTTTGGAGCCAGTCAGATAGGTCACATTGCACTACTAAGTTATCAGGTTCAATTTCTGTAATATCCCGAATTATTTCTATAAACTCTTGGTATTCAGTCAGTGCAGCAGGTAAATTACCTTCTTTCCTAAATACTATTCCAACAAATTGATGGCTGATTGCTAAATTCTTCTTATATTCTATATTTTTAGGATCTAAATCAAATAATGTTTTTGCTATCGATAATCCTTCCTGAAATTCTTGTAAGGATTTTTGTAATTTTTCTTGTCTTAAAAAACATTTGCCAACTCTATTAAAGCTGATACATAGATCGGATTTGTACTGTAGACTATCGGATTCAGATTTTGCTAATTGCTTAGCAATCATGAGACCCTTCTGATGTTCTTTTAGAGCGTCTTTTAGGTTATTTTGATATTCATAAATATCCCCTATGTTTTGATAGCTTACTGATAACTCGAAAAGGAATTTGTTTTCATTCGGATTAGATGCTACAAGTTCACTTCTTAATTTCTCACTCTCCTTACAATCATTTAGAGCTTTATTAGTATATCCCAAAGCCCAGTGTATTTTCCCAAGACGATCATAAACAACTGCTGAAAATCTTTGCCTCTTAGTACTATCTTGAGCTTTCTTCATTTGTATTAATTCTCTGAGGACACTTTCAAGTATTACTTCTCGTATTTTGAATCTGCCAGTATGATTTAGAACATCATCAAGGTCTTGCAGGAATAATTTGTACAAATTATAATACATATCCTCCGATTTAAGCTTTTGATCTAATAATTCACAAACCCAGTACAAAGATAGATTATCTGAACAAGTTTCACCAGATAGCAAGTAATCCAGAAGTGTTTTAAGGGAAGCATCATTGCTTTGTTCGGGTTGGGATCCACTTAAGTATTCTGCAGCTCTTTTCTTATCATCTGCTGCAATTAAATGCCACATAGTCTCGCTGACATGAATAGGATCGTCGCTTTTCAGCCTTAAAAGGTGGTCGCAAATCAAAGAATGCAGAGCTTTATTCATTTCAGTATCTGATTGAATAAGATTCAAGACTTTCTGGATATGATATACAGCAGCTTCCTGCATCTGCTGATGCATAAATTTCCATCTTCCACTACTTCCGCTTTGGATTAATTGTCCTCGCAAACCACGTCGAATTACTGCAAACTTCAATGGATCCCAAACGATAGACAGAGAATCTGAAAAAAGCACTTTAGCTGCATTTGGAAGCATGGTTTCAAAATCCATCTCCCGCCAACCTTGACGACTGACAGCAACCAAAGATACAATAGATGCAACCCATTCTGTTCCATAAGTCTTTTCTAAGCGAGTTAGTATCCATTCATATAATGCGGATACATCTCCTGGCACATTATTCGCAAGATGTTCAGAAGGATCATAACCAGCTTTGTTAGCCAATGAATAATCATCTTCGTCCAATAAATTCAATTGCTCTAAGGCAAGGCTCAACCAAAGAGGATTCATAAAAGCTTTTTCTTCTTTAAAATCAAGCTTTGTTAGAATAATAGATTTTGCTCCAAAACTTACTTTACGGTGATAACGTTCATATATAGCAGTGATAATTTCTACAGCATTTTTTTCTGTAAGACCTTCAAGTTCAAATTCTAAAACTCCTGCCCATTGAGCTAAGCCATCTGCCGCTTCTCCTTCTATTGCAGTTGCGATGATCCTTGCATTCAGAGGCCAGGGACGTTTCAGCCAGGTCATGTGCAAACCACGGGTAGTAGGATTAAACTGATTCAAGGCATCGATTAGTACCACCACACGCTTTTTCACAGAAGAACGACTCAGTAACGATGCGAAAGTATTATCTAAATCTTCTTCTGTATATTTCTCAGATAGTGGATTGGTAATTTCCAAGAATGATGAAAGCTCTGTTATCCACCTGAGGAGCATGGAATCTACATCACCGGACTGCGGAGTGATCCCTGCTGCATGGGATAAGTGAAGGATACTTTCATCTTGTTCAAATTCACGATACAGCTTAGCAAAGAGAGCGCTTTTTCCTGTCCCCGGTCCGGCAGTGATACATGCTCCCCAATCTGCTCCTTCCTTTGCTTCAGAGTATGCAAAAGTGCGGAGTTCGGAGAGAATATCTTCACGTCCTACAAAGTTCCTGCTGCGATCTTGAACGAAGTCTTCAATTGCCTGTCTTTCTTCTTCTTCCCAGGATTTGGGGACTTTCTGTTCAATATCTTTGGTCTCTTCATCCAGAATCTTCCAGATCTCTCCTTGTACCCAAACACCCCAATCTTTCAGACTTGTTTCTGTGATATGCTCAGTTTGCTCATCCCATTCCAAAGTATATGGTCGTACCTGCTTACAAAGCACAGGGTCATCCATAATCTTCTGTTTGAGAGCTTTAAGGTTTTTTGCTTTCTCACTTGCATTCACTTCTTTTGAATACTCTTCACTGTAGTCTTCTGCCTTTTCCTTAGGCATTCTAGCATAGGGGAGAGGTTTACGAAAGAGGAAAAGGGAATTGGTACGCAGCCATGGATCTTTTTTAATCAGACCATACTCAATTTCGAGAGCCGTGACACTTTTCCCTTCTACTTCAAACTGAAAGCCTTTTTCATTTGCTGCAGCTTCCAACCGCTGTTTGGGAGGTGTCCAGCCATAGCGGTCACCGAGAAGCACTATTAATAGCGGACGGCTTTTATCTATTTCATCCAGGCATACTTTCAAGGTTAGAAGCTCACGTGCTTCAATATCTATTTCATTCGCAACTTCCACACCTTGTCTGAGGTCGATGGGCTCGAGTAAGACATGCCGTGCCCTCAAGCGTTCTGCCAGTTCAGGGAAGACAACCTTGTTGAGATGATCTCTTTCTGCCTGCATATCTTTGAATGTGGAGCTTAAGAAAACAGGACGGGATACCCAGGAAGTAAACGTGGAAGCTTCTTTCTCACTCATAACAGCTCCTTTTAAATCTAATACACAGGTGGATAATTAATATAAAAGTAACGTAGCGCATACTTTAGGATTGGATTCAGTAAGATCGGAATCTTACTCCACGACTTCTGAATGAATATTTATTGATTCAGTAAGATCGGAATCTTACTCCACGACTTCTGAATGAATATTTATTGATTCAGTAAGATCGGAATCTTACTCCACAACGTTTCGAATATTTAAATACAGATGTCTTTTTAATGTATTGGAGAGATTGGTGTCAATGGTTTTATGAAGCAGAGCTGTCAGCTTACACTAACAGCTCAGGTAAGAATTGAAGAATCACTCGTCTTGTGAGAATATTACTACGGAGTATGGTCCAATGCTAATTTTTCCTGAAAATGGCAAATCATCGTATGGTATATCAGAAGTCTGCACATCGGGAGAGTGATGTGTTTCGAAGTTCGGGTCATATTTATAAGAATCGCTGTTAAATCTCATTTTCCATATTCCGGCTCGAGGAAATCCAATTACATAATCATCATGATCATGGTTATAATTCTTCAGATTAACAACAACAACGACGCTATCTTTTGGGCATTGTTCCATCCATCTATGATAAGCGATAATCTTACTAGCATCTTCATAATGATACATATGCGTATATTGACCACCCAAGCCTTTTGTCACACCTGAAACATTTCTGCGTAATGCTATCAAATCCTTATACATTCTGAATATTCCGTGTTCGTCTTCCAGCCTTGACCAGTCGATTGGGTCTCTATCCTGGAACCAGCGGTCTTCCAGAAATTCCTGACCTTGAAATATCATGGGAATACCGGGAGATGTCATAACAAGGGCACCACCTAAGGTTGAACGTTTCCTGGAAAACCAGTTGTCCACATTACCGGGCCAGATCTGTTCTGGAATACGTTTTTTACCATTTGCGACTTCATCATGCGATTCCGTGAAGATAATACGCCGAAAAGCATCTAAGTCGTAACGATATTGAATAGCATCACAGACTGCCCCCAGGTCACGTGATGAATCATCTACATCAATGATAGCTTGCCTGATGGGTGCTACAAATTCAATGTCCCATTGCGCATCATAACCAGCCCCACCGATCTCTTCATTTTTGGTGACCCAGGCATTATTCTGCATTCCTTCAGCAATACTGATCTTACCCTGGAAACGTTTCTTAATCTCTTCATTGATCCACTGCATCAAGCTCCAGCCGTTGGGAATATCATCTGCGCTATCTCCATCTCTACCGGCGATATTGCCTATGAAGGGAACTGCATCCCAACGCAAGCCATCTGCATGGAATTCCTCCAGCCACATCAATGCATTATCGCATAAATACTGTCTTACTTCACCACGACCATAATCGGGACGTGTATCTCCCCAGGGCGTAAAAGAACGGTTATCATTATAGAAGTATATCCCTCCTTTGCCATTTTCACTCCAACCATCAAATCTCCATAAATCCAGATCTTCCGGTCCAAAATGGTTGTAAACAACATCCACGATAACGGCAATTCCATGCTCATGAGCAGCTTTAATAAATTGTTTGAAGGCATCAGGTCCGCCATAGATACTCTCTACAGCAAAAGGATGAGAAGGATTATAGCCCCACGAAAAGTCTTCTGGAAACTCTGCGATAGGCATAACTTCAATTGCATTGATACCTAATTTTTGCAGATAGTCCATTTTCTCTATCGCACTGGTAAACGTTCCAGGCTTTCCTTCCTCTTTAACATGAAATGTTCCAATATGCAATTCATAAATCACAAGATCATTCCATGTGGGAATCGTAAAGCTATCATTACCCCAATCAAAGACATCAGGAGCATAGATGATACTATTACCGATTGAGTTAGTCACCTTCCTGGCATAAGGATCATTACGTGATAAAGTACCCTCGGAACTTTCAATCAGAAATCTATATTCATCGCCTATCTTAGCTTTCAAAATTCTTGCTGACCATAAGTCGTTTCCTTCATTTTTCAATGGAGTTGAACCCCATTGATTGAAAGCTCCAGTGACAGATACTTTTTGAGCAAAAGGAGTCCAAACCCGAAAAGTGACTCCGGTTTTACCGGGAATTGCACCAAGATATTTTTTAGTTGCAGATCTATCTTGCATTCTCTTCTCCTAGGAACAATACGATTGTTTATCGAATCAAAAACCAAATTTAAAGAATCAGCAAAGTCATTTTTTTAAATACGGGATATCATCTAACAACAATGTAAAGCACTTAGCAGAAAGTCAAAGCCCTAAATCGCATTACGGTAGCAATACGGTAGCAATACGGTAGCATTACGGTAAAAAACCGTAATGCTACCGTATTGATATAGTAATGGAATAGTAGATCATTCAAGAGGAGAAGAAATCAGAAGTTGGTACTAGAATGGAGAAGTCTGATTTGTTTTCGTAGAGACGCCGAAGTTGAGTTTTCGTAGAGACGCCCAAGTTGGGCGTCTCTACATGATAATTTATTTTGCTTGATAAGCGTCTTTGATTTCCTGGGTGAGTTTATTCAATTCATCGAGTTGTTCTTTCGTATAAGAACCGGCAGTCGGGGCATAGATGACTTGTTTGATTTTGGCATAGTTTGTTTTCGAAACGATATAGTAATCAGATTTAATGATATTTTCGTTAGTCAGTTTGTTCATATTGTCGATGAGTTCATTCAGGATGCCTTTCTGGTCAACGATCGTCGATTTGTCTGCTTTATAGTTGGTATTGACAAGGTAAGACATGCGATTCAAACCTTCAGTCCATCCGCCTAACTGCATGAGCGTAAACAAATCATAACGTTTGGTCTCAAAAAGAGATGATTCGACATCAATCTTATATTTATCCAGAGCAAGTTCCAGGTTTTTCCAATCTTCAGATTTCACATAACCTTGCAGTTCATCAGCAAATTTCAGGATATTTTCATCGATACCGATAAATTTTGAATCTTCGATCATGGCTGTGGAAATCGCCATAAGTTTGGTCTTATTCTTCGCTTTTACAGCGAGAACACCATCAGCAGTCAGCACTCCGAGAGCGAAAGATGTTTTATAGACTTCTTTTTCGGATTGATAGATGTCTTTGCTGACAGCTTTGTCATAATCAGCATTTTTAAGAAAATCAAGCCCAGATAAGATAGATGAAAGGCTTGGAAGTGGTACAAGGTAATAATCTGTTACTTCTTCAGCAGTTTTAGGGGGTAGTTTTTGTTTGTTCTTGCAACCAACGATAAGAGTGGAGATAACCACCAATATTAGTGTTACAATTAAGAATCTCTTCATCATTTCCTCCATATTAATAAACAAAGATGTTAATTTTAGCTTCCTTAAATCTAATTCGTTATTCCTTGAAGTAGTACTTCAGTTTCACTAATGTCGCAGCTTGAAAGAACAAGGCATAAAGAATTACGATCCAAAGATCCAGGTAATAGGTTCTGTATTTATGGTTAAATACATGTATATACGATGATAGAAACACATTCTGATTTGTATTCAGAAAATGACCATCCATCATATTCACAGCATTATTAATATTACGGTTTGAGAATTTCTCCAAAGGATAATTCCTAGCAATGATAGCTTTTTCAGAATATAGCCTATCTGTGCCTTTCTGAAATACATCAAATCCAATATATCCTTTTCTATAGTTTTTTTCCAATGTCAATCTTTTTTTCTCCTGCTTGTCTAAGAGACGGTCATAAGTATTCAGATTTGCCTGTGCTGTCAACATCCCTTCAAATAACCAGCGGGATGGAATGACTTGTACAATTTCAGGGATTGGGCTTTTTTTCAGGACTTTCAGGTCCTGGTTCATTTTCTCATATTGGATGATGGCACCGCCGAAGATGATCTGGGGTATCAGTACTAACGGAAGGATGTTGATGATTGCCCTGTTGTCATTTAGGAATGTGGAGATAAACAGTCCCATGGAAAAACCAATGAAGGAGGAGGCGAAATAATACATGATGCTGGGCAGCATAATTCCCTTCATATCTAAGATAGATGCTGAGACTCCATAATACAGAAGTACTTGTACCAGGGCAAAGAGAGAAAGGACAATCACTTTAGCACCCAGGTAATCACTGGGATGCATATTCATCATTTTCTCCCTCAGGATCATACGTCTTTCTTCCAATATTTCCTGGATACTGGATGACATGCCAAGAAAGATGAACACAATGATGGAAACGAAGATATATACTCCAATGTTTGTGTTTTTATAGTAACTGTATTTATCTGCTTCCGGTGCCAGCCTTAAGATATATCCCACTATCAGCCCCAGGATTGGAGCTTCCAGGAAAGTAATGATGATATTGGTTCGATTACGTATTTTTAACTGGAAACTACGCTTGATATAAAGTAAGAAGAGTTTGAATCTGCCAAGGAGAGTAAGTTTCTTCTGTTTCACTTGTTTTGCCGGTAAATCTCCAAAATCATTCGGCATTTCATTACTGATGATTTCAAACAGCATCTTTCTTTTATAACGGTCTCTCCAGTATTCGGGAGGAAATTTGCGTTTTACTGCAATACGCTGGTTGACCTGCTCATAGGCAATTTCACCATTTTCACGATATTCCGGATAAGAGATTACATCATAAACATAATCAGGCGTTTTTAAAGAACGTTTCTTTTCGATGTCACTCTTCTTGAAAGTGGTTTGTGCTAATTCAATATCGAAATAGGAGAAAGTATCATCGGGAGAGCCATAATAGACTTGTTTTCCACCCATATCCATCAGCAGGACTTTATCGAATTTCGCATAAATATCCGCATTAGGCTGATGAATTGTGCATAAGACTATCTTTCCCTGGATCGTCAATTCCTTCAGCATATCTATGACTTGTTCAGCATCACTTGAAGATAAACCGGATGTAGGTTCATCACAGATAATGAGAGTTGGTTCGAACAGCATTTCCAAAGCGATATTCAATCTTTTCCGTTCACCACCGCTCATGAATTTGTTCTTAACATCACCAACCGGCGAGTACTTACGCTGCATCAGATTTGTCTGGTTGAGAATGATGCTGATTTTCTGATCAAGTTGTTCATTAGAAATTGTGGGCATACGCATTTTGCCCCTGTACATGAGATTCTCATAAACAGTCAGATTACTGAATAATAGATCTTCCTGAGGTACATAACCAAAATGTTCCGTAAAATACATAAGATTACGATTGAGGTTTTTCCCATCGATTTTGATTGTGCCATAGGTTGGATGTATTTCAGCACTGATTGTTTTCAAAAGAGTTGATTTTCCACATCCGCTTTGTCCCAGGATGCCTATGAAGTTTCCTTTATTCATGCTGAAAGAGATACTGTCCAGGGCAAGAGTATTATCCTTGAAAAAGTGTTTGATATCCATGATTTCAATATGATTGATTTCAAAGGGAACTTCCACAAAATCGTAAAAACTGTTGATTCGATAATTTCGTTTCTGAATAGATAAAACGTCTGTATTCAGATGAAAAGGAGAAGGCTGGCTGATGATACTTCCATTGACTGAAAATGAAAATCCTTTTTTCACAGGATAAATCATCAGTTGAGCATCAGTTACCGTAAAACGAATCACAGTTTTCGTACTCGCTGTCCTGGATAGAGTATAATACTCTCCTTCGTGGTTAATAAAGAGTTCATTGGGGATTATGCTTTCAACACCAATATCCGATCTTTCATGAATTACATCCTGGAGTGTGAAAGATCCATAGTCACCTTTGATCTGCATGATATCATCATAGGCGATAGACCATTCATGATTATGAGGAACACTCTTGCCATTCCGATAGACAGCCCCCTGGTTGAGAATGACAGAATAGTGGTTTTTGTTATTAATAATCCGAAAATCGTAGTCTTGCTTATGGAAATAGATGATATCATAAGTTTCTTGAGCCATATACATTTTGCTCATAATATCATGCTCAAAATTGATATTTCCAACTGTTAAGACGCTGTCTTTGGGCAGATAATAGATCACATTGGCGTTCAAAGGATTCCCGTTGATTTGCGAGGTTGTTTTGGCGGAAGTCAGGACAAACATGTATTTATCGATGAGAATGAGTAGTAATTCCCGATCGGCAACGTTTTTATTCTTAAATATGATATCGTTTTCCTTCTCTCTGCCGAATGTTAAATAATCATAAAAGAGCGAAGTATGAGCTGAAGAGAATAGATTTCCATGTTCGATTATTATCAGATTATCATTCTTTGTCTCGAAGGAATTGATAAGAGACATGAACCCTTCAGTATCTAAACTGAAAAGTTTGCTTAACTCGAGGATCGTGGTAATTTCAGAGATGACTAAATTATTATTAGAATTTGCCATAATCACGATACTCAAGAGAATCCGAATCTTATCCAGGCGAGTCAGGTGAATGTTCAGATAGGATATTACTTGTTCTACGGGAATATCGTTTTCTAATACCTGGCGCAAATAGACTTCCCAGGAAACGTCCACTTTATGAAACAGATTCACTAATACTGAATAGAGAATGGCAACTTCATCAGAACTGACACGTATATCAGATTTCAGTAAATGAACATATAATCGAGTGACCATGTCGATTGTTTTCTTATGTTCTCTTTGTGACGTTCGTGAGCTTTGTACCATTCCAGGCTTCATTGTTTCCTCATTTATAAATGGGCTAATAATTTGTGTTTATGCTGCTGGCAGGATTCGCAATCATGAATCATACAGAATTCACGATAGAGTTGCTGCAAACCCAGTTGACGGAGGGCAGAACCCCTAAGCTGAGATGACTGGCTGATCGTCATAAAACGCTTCATATCCCTGATATGGGCATTTTCAGGTAACCCGGGATAAATGATATAGAGATGTTCCAATTGTTTGCTTAAGTCTGCATTTTTGAGTTTTTTAGCGTAGATCATCTCGATGGGTAGCAAGGCATTGATAATGAATAAACGCAGCATGTTCCTGCCCCAGGTTTGATGAACGGAATGGAGAGGAGACCCTGCATTTAAGAGATCATTTAATGCCATCTCAAGCGATTTTGCTGATTTATTGCTATAATTTTGGAATATCTGATGAATTTGCTCTTGCAATTGATGATCTAGAGAGCGATATAGAAAATTCCTGGTAACCTGTATTCTTTTTAGTGGATGATGGGCTGGTCTGATACGGAAATGATTCCATTCACAGGGAATTTGCTGTTGAAAGTACTTTTGTTTCTTATACGTTGTCAGCCAATATTGGGCTTCTTCCGTGTTTTTAATGGAAGTAATCAATCCGGAACTGCACAGAAAGATCGCAGTCATCTCATCCATAGTCATACCGGCTTTTTTCCAAACCTGTAATTGATGATAGGGGAGCTGTTCTGCCAGGATGAGGAAGGGAAACTGGTTCTGCCGATATCCCATAGCTTCCATCAAGGATTGAAAGATGATTTGATTCATATCATTGAAATGTAATTCAGCCTGGAACCTGGCTATTCGCCTGTGTAAGCGTTCCATTCCATATTGATTTAAAAGTATTTTGACTTGTTCCGGCTGCAGACCTGCGAAGAAATGACACAATGGTTCCCGGTTCGGAATAGGTATGGCAGGTGGTGTTAGTTGAGATATCTCATTATCCAGGAAATTCTTCAATTCCAGGATATCGATGATACTGCCATTTTCCGCAATCGTGAATTGCTGTTTTAAATTATGTTCAAAAACCACATGCATGATAACATGATTATAAACCGGGTCTTCATGATGCCGATGTGCAATCCAATCTGATGTTTTAAGGTGAATTTCAATATCTCCACGTTTGATTACACCATTTATTTCCAAAACAGCGTGATGATAATCAGGTCCAACGTTGGTGTTGAAATGTCCGGGGAAGAGTATTTTTATGTGTTTGTGAGTGACCGTTGCCATTTCTGGAATGAAATGCCGTGCATCCCAAATGTGATAGAGATATCTCTCTGGCAAATTCATCTTAATAATAGGTCTTCAGCACTGAATAACGGTGACGCAGGATGCGATTGCGATTGAAGTTATTGACGTTATACCGAATCGGATTAGGGACTATCGTCACAAGCCGAATTGATTGTTCCCGATTCAGCTTTGAAACACTTTTCCCATAATACTGAAGAGAAGCTTGTTCAATGCCGAAGGTACCCTTACCCCATTCGATGTAATTCAGGTACAATTCAAGTATTCTTCGTTTCGGCATGAGAAGTTCGAGTTCACCGGATATCCAGAACTCCATGTATTTCCGCAGGTAGTTACGATCAGTTGTCAGGAATAAGGTTCGAGCCAATTGATTTGTGATCGTACTACCTCCCAGCTTTATCTTGTGTCGGCGTTTGTTGACTTTATAGGCATGTTTGATCTGGTCGATATTAAATCCCCAGTGTTCAGCAAAATTACTGTCTTCCAGGTTCACCAGCATGGAATATGTTTTCTTGGGTATACTTCCGAGGGGGATGAATTTGACCCATTTCACAGGATAACCGCGTATGATCTTACGTTGAATCATCAAAGTTGTGATGGGTGGGTTGATAAAATTATACAGCATGATCAGGATGAAGATAATTCCCAAGAACCAAAGATGCAGTTTTAGAATGAAAATTCCAATACGCTTCAATAGACTATTTTTTTTCATTTTATGCTCTTTCTTCATGATCAGTAATTGCATCCATATCTTTTTCAATATGTTTCTTGTGGGTTGAATACTGATAACCAGTCGCGATATTTCGTATAATATAGGAGGCTGCCCACATTCCCATGATGGCAGGCATGTAACCGACAGAACCAATGGTTACGCGTGATCTGCCCCGAGCAGAAATGGTTTCATCCAAGGGGATTGAATCTTCGGCAAATTCCCTAATAGGAAATTCAGATGAATAAATGACAGGTATTCCTGATGCAATTCCTCTTCGCTTCAGGAATTTCCTTACCCTTCTTGCTAATGGGCAACGGCTGGTTTCAGAGATATCAGCTAAATGTATCTGGGAAGGATCCATTCGATTACCTGCACCCAGGATGGAGATGATGGGAATCTTCCTGTGATAGGCATCTTCCATTAAACCTACTTTAGGTCCAAGACCATCAATGGCGTCTACAATGAAGTCCACATTCTGGAGAAGCTGGTCTCGGCTTTCTATCGCACAGAAATCTGCAAAGATATCTACTTCTGCCTCAGGATTGATATCCAGGATTCGGTCTCGCATAACTTCAGCTTTCATTTTCCCAACTGTACTATGCAATGCGATAATCTGCCTGTTAAGGTTTGTTGCCCCGATCGTATCAAAATCAACTAGCAGAAAGCGTCCGATACCACTTCGTGCTAATCCTTCACAGGTATAACCACCGACTCCACCAAGACCGATAACTGCAACACGGCATTCGTGAAGACGCTGTACAGCTTCGTTGCCTAATAATAATTCAGTGCGATTAAATTGATCTTTCATGTGTTTCCTAAACCGTTTTCATGGTTCCGGTAAATCCTAATTCATCCAAACTTTTCCAAGTCAATGCTCGTAAAGATAAAGTATCGACTGCTCCTGCTTCTGCAAGTTTTTCTGCAATTTGAGGTAAGTATCTGAGTTTGTTGCATTCTGTTTCAGCAAAATATGGCTTTTGTGCAGGAGCATCGGTTTCTATCACAATTAAGCCCCAATCGAGTATGTTTTTGAGTACTTTCTCATGATTTTTGGATAACAGTATGGAAGCTCCTAAAGAGAAGCCAAAACGCAAGGATTTAAAGATTTGAACTACTTCCTCTGAACTGGCAAAACTATGTAAAATTCCCCTGGTCTTTGGGAAGTTGTTCTTAATCAATTTATATAGGTCGTAATACCTACCGACAGAATGAAATACGACTGGCAGGTCATATGTTTTAGCCATTTCCAATTGAGTAAGAAGCAGCTTTTCTTGTAATTTCTGGTTATCATAGCGGGAATCAAATCCTATCTCACCAATGGCTATGATCTTTCCCTGCTGTGCAAGTCCCGCTACCAAATCAATATCACCTTTTGTCTCTTCCACAAACATGGGGTGGATGCCTGCATACCATTCCATATTTGTAGAGTAGGACGCCGTTCCTGCTGTCTTCGTAATTTGCTGCATTGTAGAGCAAGACGCCGATCCTGCTGTATTCACATTCTTCTGCTGGTAGTTCAAATGCCATTCGAATTGCTCTTTATTATAGGCACTGGAGAAGAATTTAACAACTCCCACTTTCTCTGCTTCGAGGACTTCTTCAGCAATATCAGCTTGATCGAATTCAATAATATCACAGAAATGGCAATGGAAATCAAACCAACCGGTTGGGTAATGTCCAATATCCATATTTAGCCCTATATCCTTTCTATCGGATAGTGTTTTCTGATCTCATTCACAACAGCTTCGGGATTGATTAATTTCATGCAATTATGATGACCTTCAGGACATACTCTTGCTCCATGGCTACCGCACGGGCGGCAGGGAAGATCAACTTCGAAGATCTTATCATTCTTACGATATGGATAATACCCGATACGCCTTACGGTAGGTCCAAAGAAGGCATATACGTCAGTTTTCATTGCATTTGCCAAGTGGAGAGCACCACTGTCATTGCAGATCAATAAACGACAGCGGTGAATGATTTCAGCGGATTCCAGGATACTGGTCTTTCCGGCTAGATTAATAGCAGAAATTCCCGCAGAAGTAATGATTCTATCGCATAATGCCCTTTCATCGGGGCTTCCTGTAAAAATGAGTGTATAACCTGAATCCGCTAGATCTTTGGTTAATTGAACATAAGAAGATTCTTCCCAGCATTTGGTCTTCCAGACTGAACCTGGTGCAATGGCAAGCATTGTTGTATGCTTCTTGATTCCTTCAAGCAGATGATTCACGTGCATTTTGTCTTTCTCGGAAGGGAATAATTCAGTCTGCATATCCCATTTCCGTTCAGATAAGATGGAAAGAAGATTCAGGTTGTTCAGGATACGATGTTGTCCAGATATCCAGGGGACTCTTTTTGATAGATTATACCTGGCAATATACCGGTCAAAACCAATCCTTTCCGGTATTCCTGCAAGTTTGAGTAATACAGAAGTAGTGAAGGAGCTATGGGGTGTAAGTACCATATCATACTGATTTTTACGCAGTTTAAAAACCAGGTTGATGAGTGAGAATAGTTTGTTCTTCCTTTTATCGAATACAAGAATCGCATTCAAATACGGATTATTTGAAAGAATTGACTTGGTTTCCTTGATAACCATCGCATCGATTTTAGCATTTGGGAATAACTGGTTTATAGCTCGTATCAATGGTGTGATAAGGATGACATCTCCCACAAATGCAGTCTGTACGACGAGAATTCTTTTATCATTCATAATGCTATTACTCTTGATCCAGAAGCTTCAGACATTGAGTTGCCATTTTAGGTAAATCGATTGTAGTAAAGCAATCATATACGGGACAATGTTTTCGACATCCGTATTTAAAGGAACAGTTCACATCAGGTTGGACATATTGAACCTGGGAATTATTAATGATACCCCATCGTATCGGCGATTGAATGAGTATCTTGGGATACACAGCAACGATCTTTTTTTGCATACATCCGGCAACATGTGTTGGTCCTGTTGAAGCTCCGATGTATAAATTAATATACTGTAACAAAGCAGCAAAATCAAGTATAGAACCGTCATTAATGAAAGTATGAAGTCTTTCAGCTTTCATATCGAAGTACTTATGTAATAAAGGTTCATCATTGCGAACAGAGGATATGATGATGTGAACATCCTGGTCTTGCTCCAGGATTATTTTTACTAAAGATACGTATTGTTCCAAGCTGAGATTCTTAGTGGAACCCCCGGTAAAAGGATGAACCAGGATTACTTTAGCAACTGGAGGGATGCCCATTTTTGAGAAATTAGCAGCAGCATGATCTTGATATTCAGGAGGGAAAAACAGTTCTGAATCGCAATCCTTGAATTTATCAAATAGGGAAGGATTTAGATGTCGTACTAAATCAAGATTGTACATAGCTTCATTCTTTTTTGCCTGGGAGCGATGTTGAATTACACCTTGGGGATACGAAAAGAATGAGCTCAGTTTTGATAAGGGTCCAATCTTTATTTTTGCTCTACTCTTTTTTGCTAAACGGCTGATGAAAGAGTCCGTAAATAAGGCAATAAAGACATCCGGATGCTCTTGAAGTAATAGTTTCAGTAATGCATCATAACTCAATGTGTCTATTGTAATTATCAAATCAATATATGGATTAAAACGAACCAGGTCAAACGTATATTGCTTGACTAGTAATATGAGTTTACAGTGAGGATACATCAGGCGTAATCTCTTAATTGATGGAAAGCTAAGAACTAAATCACCCATTCGATCCGTGCGTGAGAGTATGATTGTGGGATTATCCTTGAGCATGCTTTTCCCAGAGCTTTAAATATTTCAAATATACCGAGAAAGAGGAATTGATTGAAAGAACCAGCCCCACTTTGCCATCCAGGAAGCCTTTTTTTATAAAATACATCTGCAAAAACTTGGAAATGGAATGAAATACAGCATCATGAATTTGGGCTCTCTTGCCGTTTCTGAACTGATCTTCTGCCCAATAATCCGCATAGGAATTCATCTTATGTATGTATGAAGTTAAATCAGGATACGTATAATGCTTGAGCAGTTCATTAATATGACCGGTTCTACCTGTGACGAGAATGGATTCATGAACCAGCTTATCGTTGAAATGACCTTTTCCTTTTCGGAATAAACGTAGAGGTGAGTCTTTATCCCATCCTGAATGACGTATCCATTTTGTTAAATAAAAGGAAATACGATTGATATGATATCCGTCTAGAGCATTCGGATCTACAATTACCGATTCAATTCTTTTCGCAAGTTCTGGAGTGACTTCCTCATCTGCATCAATGGATAATATCCAGTCAGAAGTAGCTTTGTCAATAGCCATCTGTTTTGATTTGCTAAAACCATACCAGTCAATAGTAGTAACATTGCATGTGTATTCCTTACAGATATCAACCGTATGATCTTCTGAGCCTGTGTCTAAAACGATGATTTCATCAGCCCATTTTACCGATTCCAGGCAACGCCTGATATTATGTTCCTCATTTTTGGTAATGATGGTGACGCTTAACTTAGGACTTCTGCTGGTCATGTTGATCTGATTCCAAGTAGATAGCTGATTGTTCTTGTGACAAATCAATATTTAAGATAGACATAACTTTAGCATAAGCTTCTTCCTCGGGGATTCCAAAGGAAAAGTCAGTTTTATTGTATTTCTCTCGATTTGACAGGCAATAATGTTCCGGGAAAACAGAATGCGGACACCAATTCAAAGGATTCGTGGGTCCAAAGAAAGCCAGTGAGGGTGTTTTTGTGACAATGGAAATGTGATTTAATCCTCCATCATTGCAGACCAGGAGTGAACAATGAGTCAGGAGAGCAGCCCCTTGGTTCAAAGTCGTCTGGGGAGCTAAGATAGGCTTATTTTCCATTAACGAAATAAGTTTCTTCACGTCCGCTTCTTCTGACTTAGCCCACAGGATAATGACTTGATAAGATGTTGAAGACAGGATTCTATCTGCAAGTTGCGCATAGTATTGGATACCCCATTTCTTTTTCAGCGAAGGACTGCCAGGTGAAAAACAAATCAGCTTTTCATTTAAGAGATCCTCTTTTTCTAACCATTCTCTGATGTAAGAGTAAGATTCCTTTTTGATATGATAATATAATTCGAATGGTTCTTCTTTGATTCCCAGCGGTTGGAGAAGATCAAAACGCATTGATGCACTGTAACGCTCAATAGCTCGGTTAGCTTTAAGATTATAAATCCAGCTCCATTTCAGATGCCCGAAGCCTAAACGATATTTAGCACCACTAAAGAAGACGATTTGTGCAGTTCCAACTCCAGATTGCTGGTCAATTACCAATGAATATCTGCGACTCCAGATAAGGGAGAATATGCGACAGCGTTCAACAGAATATCGAATGTTCTTATATCGCTTGAAAGTGATCACTTTTGAAATGATGGGATTATCTTCAAGAATTGAATCAAAAGGCTTGGATACCAGGAAGTCTATCCGAGCCTTGGGAAACTTTTTTTGAAGAGCAGCCAGGTAGGATGTATTCAGCAATACATCACCAAAAGGTTCTAACTGGATAATTAAGATAGTTTTGATTTTCTGATCATCAATTTTCATAATTATTACTACCTATATTTTACATATTCCTTTTCTTCAATCACAGTGGAACCGGTCTCAACATTAATAAGCTTTTTGATTTCAGATCGTATATCATTTTCAAAATAGACGCAACGAGCCAATTGAATGAACTCATCATCAAATTCCTGTTTTGATTCCTTGATTCTTAACTTGTCTTCAATATCCCATAAGCGCATATTTACTGCTAATAAATCCTGATAATGCTTGGAATTATCATCAATACCGATGTCCTGCATGGATTGGTTTAAAAAGTCGTATTCAAGTTTAATATTTGCAAGCTTTTCCGTTGATTTGATCCTGTTCAGCTTAATATACAGGATCGTCACTTTATCGACAATTTCGCCATTTGCTACTTCAATTTTCATTACGATTACACCTCATAGTTAATATCGAAAAATGTAGTTGATAACCTGGCAAATATTACTCTCTGTGATATTCAGTCAAGAGTTAAATCAGACCGGAATTATCATATGCTTTCGGTAGTTCACCCTTTAGGCTTGGTGGAAACTCCTTCAGGTGTTTTCTTCTCTTCTCTTCTCTTCCACTTTTAGTTTTTAGTTATTAGCTTTTAGTCTTTTATGACAGACAGATCTAATTGTTCTGTCTTTTTGTAATTTGGAATTCGTATTGATTATTCTCATCTTGCCTTCTTGCCTTCCCCCCTTCTTCAAATGACCCTTAAATGACCAATACATGTGAGATTAAAAACCAGGTAATCTGGAGCTAATCAGAAACTAAAATACTTTAGGAGCTGGTTAGTATCTGACTAGTACCTGATTAGTAGCTGGTTATTATCTCATTTTGGTGCCAATAGAGTATCATAAGGTCATAATCATGTTATCCTAGACTTATCGTAGATCACATAATCTACTCTGTTGCTACAAGCGACAAGCTACAATCTACAAGCGTATGTCATTCTCGAGGAATCGGGAATCCAGGACTACTTTACACATGGAACCTTATGCCAATTCATAATTCTTAATTTTTAATTCTTAATTGGCGTAGCCTGTCACCTTCTGTCTTTTCTGTTGACAGGAAAAAGAATGATTGCAATGAATAAATTCATAAGAGGGATAAATGAATGGATAATACAAGTTTAGATTTTAACTCCCGGAAGCATGACGTTTTGAGTAAAGCAGTAATAAATCAATTCGTTCCAAAGTTTATGCCGGATGCGGTTTTAGTTTATTCCACTCTAGCAATTGATTCTCCTGAGCTCGATAAAAATCTTCAAGTTAAGTTATGTATTCCAACTGACAATTCTCAGACATTACCTGATATTATTTTATATAAATCTGATTCCAACTGGCTAGTATTAATCGATTTGATTACCAAGCATGGAACAATGGATAGTAATCGATGCAATGAACTGATTGAAGTGTTTAAAGATACTCCTGCAGAATTGGTTTTGGTAAATGCATATCGTAATAAAAAGGAAATGAATGAGTCTCAAACTGATTTAGCCTGGGGAACAAATGCCTGGTTTGCCGAAGAACCGGAACATATGATACATTTTGATGGAAATCACGTTGTAGAACCGTACAAGAAGTGACTATTCAGTAATTTCTTCTTTTTTACTTCTTGACGTTTTTTTCCTATAGTTCGATTTGTTTAAAAATTCTTTTGATAGATTTACAGGCAATGAATATGATATAAAATCGGTGGGAGGATAAAATGCAGTTCATTACAATCAATAATCTTAATCACAATGAGTATAAAAATGAAGAAAACTAAAGATCAGGTCAGCGAACAGGAGCCAAGCTTAAAGTCGTATTATGTCGCTCCCAATATATCCAAGAAATTGGCTATAGGAAGCAAAAGAATCTGTGATTGCGGTCCGACAAATATCAATTGCATGACTCCTAAGGAATGGATGAAATCCCAAATCGGTGTTTGGCAATTTACCTATGATAAACGTGATGTTAGAGATAAAACAGTTCATCCTGCTACGTTTCCTATTAATTTATCGAACAAGATTGTTAGTTTATTTACCCATAGAGGTCAGCTTGTCATTGATCCTTTTGTTGGAAGTGGAACTACCATGCTTTCATGTTTAGAATTACATCGTAATTGTGTCGGTTTTGATTTAAATGAAGCCTATATCGAAGTCTGTCGAACAAGAGTAGCCCAAGAGCTTTCTTTTTCAGATACAAAACAGATTGGAATATGCAATGATGCTCGTAATATCAATCAATATATTGAAGATAATACCGTGAGTTTAGTCTGGACATCTCCTCCATACGCTAATCTTCTCAATCGTAAAAGACAAAACAAATCACGCAGAGACAGGCTGAATGATCAATTTGATAAGGTGGAGCAATACTCACAGGATGAAAGAGATTTAGGAACCTATGATATTGAGAAATGGACAAAGGAAATGGGAGATATCTTTGAAGCTCTATTGCCTCTAATGAAAACAAAAGCTCATTGTGTCATTAATGTACCTGATTTTTGGTGGGAGAATAAGAGGATAGTTCTGCATGTTTTCCTGATTGAAGAATTGCATAGAAGAGGTTTTGAACTTCGTAACACGATTATCTGGGATAGAACCAATATCGTCAATAATATTGGCATCTTCGGTTGGCCTAGTAATTACATCACCATGGGAACTACTTTTGAATATCTTTTAGATTTTTGGAAACCACCCAAATCCTGATAAAGGAGCTTGCATGTTAGAAGTCTATTCTAAAGAAGAGATTATTGCAAAGCTGAAAGAGATTAAAAACCTGGGCTGGGTTAAGAATACCAGGCAAGGGAATGACGGCTCAGTTGGTAATATGCTAGAAGATTTACTCGGTATTCCTGAGAATAACTTTGCCGTTGCTAATTCAGGTGAATGGGAAATCAAAGCCAAAAGAAAGAATTCTTCATCGTTAATGACACTCCTACATAATGAACCATCTCCCAGGAATGCAGACCTCGTTTCTAAATTACTTTTACCATGTTATGGCTGGAAACACCAACAAGCTGGAATTAAATATCCAGAACATGAAATGAGTTTTCGGCAGACGATATATTGTAAAAGATACAGCGACAGAGGTTTTACGGTTTTATTAGATAGGAAAGAAGAAAAGATAACTATCAAATTCGATTACACAAAGGTTGATGAACGTCATTCGGTATGGTTAAATGAAGTTAAAAATAGAATTGGTTTAGCAGATATTAATCCTGTTCCGTATTGGGGCTTTCGTGATGTCGGGGCACATATCGGAGCAAAGCTAATCAATTGCTTTTATGTAGCTGCTGAAGTGAAGAAAGAAGATGGGCAAGAGTATTTCCAATATTCTGATATAAAGATGCTCAGTACTTTCTCATTAGAAAAATTCATTGATGCCCTTGAACATGATCTGATCTATGTGGATTTCGATGCCAGAACCGGTCATAATCATGGTACTAAATTTAGAATCAAAGAGAATTATATCCATTTGCTGTATGCGAATGTGAGGGAGATATAGATTATGGGAAACAGAAGTCAGGATTGCTGATAATCCTGATCATATGATACACTTTAATGGAAGTAAGTTTATGGGACCGTATTAGAGGTGATTAAGGTTTGTTAATATCGTTTAAACTTAAATAAAATGTACTGTACAGTACTGTACTTGTTACTTAAGTATTTTAGAATTAATAAAAGAGGTGTTATGTGAAATTTTATACACTTTACAGCTATCCTTAGTACTTTCCCACCCTTTTCTTGACATATAAAATCAAATATTTTTCTATTTCTGATACAACACAAAGGAGGATATCATGCGTTGGATTTGTATAATTTCATTGATTTTTACTTTTTGCTTTTCGCTGTTTGCTTCCAGTACCCCTCCTGGCTCAATAGACATGGTCTATGTGGAAGGCAGTTCTTTCACCATGGGCGATACAGCCGGTGGAGGATCAAGCGATGAAAAGCCCACTCACCAAGTTACGCTTTCATCTTTTTATATCGGTAAATATGAAGTAACGCAAAAACAATGGCAGGAAGTCATGGGTAATAATCCATCATATTTCAAAGGCGATGATCTACCTGTAGAACAGGTTAGCTGGTATGACTGTGTGGATTTCTGCAATAAACTGAGCCAAAAAGAAGATTTAACACCCTGCTACAGTGGAAGCGGAGCAAAAATCACCTGCAATTGGAATGCAAATGGTTATAGACTTCCTACGGAAGCAGAATGGGAATATGCTGCTAAAGGCGGTAATAAAAGTAAAGGTTTAAGATTTTCTGGAAGCAAAAAACTTCGTAGCGTGGCATGGTATTATGGTAACTCTTCCAAAACCAACCAGGTTGGACAGAAGCAGGCGAATGAACTTGGCATATATGATATGACGGCAATGTCTGGGAATGGTGCTGGGACTGGTATGATAAAAGCTATTACAGTAAGAGCACTGCATCCAACCCGCAGGGTGCAGATGCGGGCTCGTACAGAGTCTTGCGGGGCGGTTCGTGGAACAGCTTCGGCTTCAACTGCCGTGTTTCCTGCCGCCCCGACTATTTCTCTCCCGACTGCGGGTACTTCTTCATTGGGTTCCGTTTGTTTAGGGCTAAATGATTGGGTTTTGAGTTTTTGTTCTTTGGGCTTTCTTCAAGCTTTTAGCTTTCTGTGACATAAGATTGTATCTTGTTATAACCTGAAGTTTGCAACTGTAGGAGTCTCGTAACATAGAGTGGTACTCTGTTGTATGAGCGGATTGGTAATCCCCGATGGAAGTACAATTCGACAATACCATTATCGATTACAACACATTGCCAATGTTAGTTACAAGATTGTCGTCCTGAAGGGCTCCAAGATTCCTGAAGTAATCTTTACGTTTCCTGAAGAAAACACTACAAGCTAGAGGAAGTGAATAATTCTGCCAATTGCTTTGTCCTGTTCTTTGCTTCATATTTCTGAATTTCTTCCCAATTTGGATTGTGAATGAATGACTTGGACTTAAAAGCAGCCTGGAAATCTAAAAGAGCTTGCATGATTTCTTTCTTATCATCAATATCAACTGTAATCCCTGTTTGCGTCTTAGAAATGAATTGAGCTAAATCACTGTGCTTGTCGTTTAACAGGAGAATTGGGCGATTCGATCGAATACATTCGAATGCTTTCCCTGGAAATGTCCCATTCAGTTCTTTATTTTTTAACAGCATAATTAACAGAACATGAGAATTCATGAGGTTTTCAAGGCTCTGTTTGTGGGGGAGAAAACCGTGGAAAAGGAGTAATTTATGATCGATGAGTTCTTTAAACTTTTTGCTGAATGTTTTATAGGGATATTTTGTTGAAAGATTTAATTGAATCCTAATCGAATGCTGCTTATAAATCTCCAGAATCGCATCTGCGATTGGATCAAGCGGAACTAGTGAACTGACACTCCCTGAATAACCGATGGTTAAAACATCAAGATCTAAATCATTCACATCAGTATTCGTGGAGGGAAAATCAGCATCATCATATCCATTATAGAGAAATTCGAATTTATCCTGGAATTGAGGGTATCTTTCTTGATATATCTTCGCAATCGATTCAGATACCTGGATGATGTGATCTGCATCACTAAAGCAGGTTTTCTCTAAATCACACTTTCTTTGATATAAATCGTTATGATAATTTCTATCGCTATAGATATTCAAGGTAAATGGATCCCTAAAATCAATGATGATCGGTATTCCGAACTTTCTTTTCAGTGTTGATACGATAGCCATCAGGGAAAAGCTGGGTACGGTCATATATATGGCTTCTATTTTCATTTGTTTCGTGATCCTGTCTATTTCCTTGATAAGGTAAGGAAGCCAGAGGATATATTCATCAGGTAAATAATTCAATAATCCCATGCTGCGCAGCATCTTTTTTACTTCACCAGGCAAGAATTTCGGGAAATTTGGGAAGAAAGGTCTGATTATTTGAATATCACTCGGGATTTCCTCTAGCATGGAAGGATCTTTTATCATTTTTGAAGACCATGTGGGAGGAGTTAAGACAATTGGATTCCAACCAACCTGGGGTAAGTATTTAACAAATTTGGTAACTCTCTGGACACCAATCCCTCCAATTGGAGGAAAAGAGGTTGATATGATAATGCAGTTCTTCATGGTTGAACTACACTCTCTTATTGGGATTTTGACAAGCGATGCTGATGAGGAATGTATTCATTGATCAATCCTTCGAGTTTATCGATCATAATATCTTCTGTAAATTTGTCCTGAATTGTCTGCAAGGCATTAACACCCATTTCCAAGCGTAATTTATGATCTTCTATCACCTGGTTCATATCTCGAACTAAGGATTGAATATCGCCGGCTCTAAATAGAAATCCGTTGTGTTCATGTTTCACGATTTCAGCTACACCGCCCACATTGGAGGATATCACGGGTATTCCCGCAGCCATATACTCTACGATCGTATTAGGGAAGCCTTCATCATAGGAAGCCAACATCCCGACATTATACATGGATGACCACTCCAGGACATTCTTCTGGAATCCGGGAGTGATAATTCTATCTTCCATTCTCATTTGCCTTCTATTATGATTGATCTCTTCCTTCAAATTACCATCGCCGCATATGATTAGATAGCATTCAGGATGTTTGATGATCACAAGACCAAAAGCGCGTATCACATCTCCAATTCCTTTTGCTCGAACTAATTGTACATTCATTCCGAACACAAATGCACCAGGAGGTATCCTGTTATCTTCCTTTAATTGCAGAACTGAGTCCGGATCAACGGGAACCGGATTCCTACCGTTATAAATCACGGAATACATTTCCGGCTTTAGCCAATGATAAGTATTTTGAGCCTTGTCGAGAATTGCTTGACATGGTGCAATTGTATGGGTAACAAAGTGCTTGGAAAGAAATCTATTCTTCTTCGAATTATTGAGATCAGTATAGTTCCCGACTCGACGGATATTGGGAATACCGGCTAATTTCGCAGCAACTCCGCCCACCGTTATTTCTTTGGTTGTATTTGTGAATACTACATCGATCTTATTCTTTTTAATGAACTGATAGATGAAGGAAATGATGATGGGGCTATAATCACTAACGGAATTGATTTCAACGATCTTGATATTCTTAGGTGCATATTGGTTTAATTCAGATTTTTTAGTGGAAATAATCCAGCAGTGATGACCCCGTTTTTCCAGGGCTTCCACTGCTCTGCACATCCATCCGACGACTCCGCCAAATTTCCCTTTTGTATTGATAAACAGAATATTCATTACTTCCCAAACTGCAATTTATATAATTGCTGATATCTCTGGCAAGATTGAAGTAACTCTTCATGTTTACCGATTCCAACAATTTTACCATGTTCTAATACTACGATCTTATCAGCAGTCAGGATTGTAGATAGCCGATGGGCAATGACAACAACTGTCCGATTTGCCGTAGCTTTATCAATAGCATCCTGGACTTTTCTTTCTGAATCTGTATCAAGAGCGCTGGTAGCTTCATCAAAAATCAGGATTGGAGGATCACCAACAATTGCACGAGCAATACAAAGACGCTGTTTTTGCCCACCGGAAAGATTGGAACCTTTTGTTTGAAGAAGTTCATCATATTGCCCAGGGAAATGAATAATGAATTCTGAAGCGCTGGCGATGTCACATGCCGTCTGTACCTGTTCATCTGAAACAGGAACCGAACTGCCGTAACTGATGTTATTCCTGACAGTATCCGTAAACAGCACTGAATCCTGGGTCACAACGCCATATAGGTTTCGGAGATCGATCAGTTTTATTTTTTGGATAGGAATTGAATCAACTAGTATCTGTCCCGAATTATAATCATACATGCGGTTCAGTAAGTTCGCAATCGTTGTTTTTCCTGACCCGCTGCTGCCGATAATGGCAACTTTTTCACCTTTCACGATATCGAAGCTGATATGTGAGAGTACATCCTTTGTTCCTGTATAAGAAAACGAAACATCCTGGAAGGAGATTCTATCTGTAAAACCGGTCTTTTCTATGGGGTTTGGATCTTCAGCAATTTCGCTTTGCCGGTTCAGGATCACAGAGATTCTTTCCAATGAAACCAACGCACGTTTAATGTCATTGTATGCTTTGGTAACAGCTTTTGTGGGTTGAAGCATGGAAAAGACAGCAAAAAGGAAGGCTGTAAATTCACCAAAGGAAAAAGTACTGGTCTTGCCAATGATCTGAGTACCGCCCATAAAAACGATCAGGACTCCAATGATCACAGTATTCATCTCTGCGATGGGTATATTCAGTCCATCTAACAGATCTGATACCCGCCAAAGGTGGAAATACCTGTTATTGATCTTATTAAACTTCTTATACTCAAATTCTTCATGCGAAAAAGCTTTCACAATTCGCATACTGTTAAGTGCTTCTTCTACATTGCTGAACATGGAAGAGAACTGTGATTGTATCTTTTTAGAGTTCCTTTTCAGCTTTTTGCCGATATACGTGATGCAAAAAGTGAAGACCGGAAGTACTAACAGGCACCAGAGGAACAGGTGAGCATTCAGAAATATTGCCAGCCGGATATAGATGATGATGGATATGATGTTCTGCAGTGTGCTGAATAGATTATTGATGAATTGATTACTGACGATTTCCACATCATTCACCATACGTACGAGTGAATCACCAACCTTATTCTGGTTAAAGAATGCCAGGGATTGGGATAAATATTTGCTGAACATCAGGCTGCGCACATCACGGATCGTCTTACCGCGAAGATTCGTAAACATGACTCGATTTGAATAGTAACAGATATTCTTCAGGATATAAAGCCCAAGAATGATATAGCAAATGGAGAAAAGAAGAATCATGGAATCGGTTGAATTTAAAACAGCTTTAAAGGATTCTATTAAAGGTGCAAATTCCGTTGTTGGTCGCATTTTTAATAGGGAGCCGTAGTTTAATGTATAATTATGGACTGCTTGCCCCATTGCTGCTAAAAAAGAGCTATAATCCGGATACAATATCTGCGGTTTATTCTTGACAAAGACATAATCGAGAAGAGGGATCATCATCGCAATGCTGACACCGCCAAGCATAGCATATAAGAACATGCTGATTATACCACCGACGACGAATCCCCAGTAGTGCAGCATGATTTTATAGATACGAATCAAATCTTTCACATATCATCCTATCGCTTATACTCAATCTTTTATCAAAATCCAGTTTATTCTTGCAGTGTCAAGGAAAAAGGGCAGAAGGGGGAAGAAGCGTACAGCATACAGCGTACAGCGTACAGCGTATAGCGTACAGGTGACAGGTTCAGATAAAAGAACTAACTCATTTGGGTGCACTTTGTTAATATCGGGTTTCGACATTCATAATACCGATATAGGGAAATACCTTTTGAGATCCCAAAAACACGACATGTTACATCTTCGAAAAAATATCTTAAAATTTCTTCAATCTCATCTGCTGTATTCACATGCTCATGTCTCATAATCAACCCGTAATCAAGCTTGTATTTCAATCGAAATTCAAGCCCTGTTGTTGCTTTCCATCCTAACTTCCATAACCCGGTTCCCTCGCTTGGAATGGATGCCCTGAAAACACCATTTTTATTTAGAAGAAGACCGCTTTTTGCAATGCTATGCGGCAGGTTGCAGATATGCTCAAGTACAGCAATGGATGTGATTCTGTCATAACGATTATTCATAGGAACCTCTGAGATATCAGCATAAATATTCCTAATTCTTTCGATTTGCGGTGAATTCTCAAATAAACCAGCCCTAGGTTCGACAATATCATATAACGAAACTAAAGGTTCGTATCTCAACTGGTTTAAGGTTCCTGCTCCAAGTTCCAGAGTTACTTTGTTAGACTCATTTGAGATCATGACATCCTTAGCAACTTGACGATGGCACCAGGATTCTAGTCGTTGGGACATCGTTGAGGCGATGGACATTCCTTCTCGATTAGTTTTATATATTGATGCGTAATGGTCTGCGATTTCGTAGGGTAAGGCAGGACGCTGTTTGGAAAATTTGTCAAACATAATATCTCCAAGCTTATTTACTCGATTTTGATCTTCCCAGAAAACGAGTTTTCGCAGCCGAGGATGAAAGGTCGGGTTTGAAGTCCGAATGCCCTTTTAGTCAGGTATTCAATGATAATTTGTTTAGGGCATTTGAACTCCAAACTCTTTGCTTTCATGTAAACTCCAATTGCAGTCTGCTCTTCTCTGCAATTTTTAATTTTTAATTGGCTTAAGCCCCTTCGATCCGCCCCTAATATATGAAGAAAACGACAACAAACCATGAAAAAGGCATCAACCAGCCATGGTCGAAAAAAGTCTCGATTATGTCTCGGTTATTTCTCGTCATGTCTCGGTTATCACTCGGTAATCATATAGAAGCCACTCGTGTGCTGTAGGGACTGCTCGTATTCAGGTTCCAGAAACGAATGGTATGTAGTAACTGATATATGCAAATGTACTTAGATTTTGAAAGAATGTCAATGACTATTTATCTTGTCGTCATTCTCTTCCTTCGAACTTCGGAATAGCCTAATAAATTAAGCGCTCCACCCGGAAAGCTGTTTTTAACCGGCTATGCATCTGCAACTTCGTACTTCGCACATCGAACTTCGAAATAGCCTAGTAAATTAAGCGTTCCGGCAGAAGCATAGCCATCTTCCCTTGCCACCAATCCCTACAAAGTACACTATTGCCTCAACAACTTCACAAATCTCCATCCAAATTCCTCACTCCATGCTCTTTTCTGGCTAAAGATAACCCCTCATAAGTGTCTTTTAATACTACCATAATAGTACAGTCAAAAACCGCCAAACAAACAAAACAAAACCGCTCCTTCCTGCGGTTCTGCTGCGGTGGTCCTGCGGTAGTGTAGCGGTTGTGCTGTTGTTCTGTTAAAAGAGCGGTTCATGTGGGAAAGGGGAGTGAAGAGAATTAAAAATTAAAAATTCAAAATTAAAATGGCAGAGTAGAGTTCAAGAATTGAAGATTGAAGATTGAAGATGGAAGATTGGCAGATCAGGGCCAGCAGAATGGAAGATGGAAGATTGGCAGAGCAGAAGGTTCAGTCTACAAAGTGAAATCCACATTGGTCAAGCCATGGTAGTAGTTGCCCTGGCGGGTGGTAAACTCAAGAACTGCATAATCAGGGTCATCGATTCCCTGGGGATAGTACATGGTATAACCGGGCTTCCACATCATTTCCCGAGCTTCCCGATCGAACCGTAAGGTGATATCACCAACCAGGAGTAAGCCCATGAACCTTGTTTCATCCACAAAGTAGATGGAAGCCTTTGTGTCATCACGCAATTGAGCAACGCGTTTTGAACCGGTATTGGTGAGTAGCCAGATTTTTTCGATACCTTCATGCTTTGTGTTGAGCATAGCTTTCAGACGGGGATAACCATCGGTATGATTGGTTCCCAGGAAACAGATACGACTATTCTGGATCAGTTCTTTTCCTGCTTCGATCGCTTCGTTAATTTGCATGCAGTCCTCCTGAATTCCGAAATTATTTTAGACGAGTGTTATCGACGCTCATTTTTTAGTCAAGAATCAAACTCTCCCTCGGTCCCTCCCTTTATCCAAAGGGAGGGAAGGGTCACATCGGTGCATCTCGATACAATTTCTCCTTCGTCGAAATCACACTGTCACCTGTCACCTACCACCTGTAACCTGTAACCTACAAGCTCGTATGCTACTCCGCCTTCACTTTGACCGGTAATCCGATCGGCATATTGGCTACATTAGGCTGGAAGGATAAAATGATCTCCTGGTATTTAGCGGATGTTTTCTCTTTTGTATTTTCTGTCTGAGTTGTTTTTGGTCTCAAGAATCTCGATGCTGATTTAAAAGTAGCGGTTCCGAGTAATACATCTGTTTCTGCATTGAAGACCTGGAAAGCCTTATCTTGGTTGAGTTTCCCGATCCAATAGGTTTCCAGGTCACCTACGATCTCCAGTTTACTGGAACCCATCTGTAAACGGTCTATATCAGTTGGACTGAAAGCTTCTCCTACGTGGAGGTCACTTTTATAAATAATTCCATCCTGGGGTGCGTAAAGGTATCTATCCTGCAATTTTGCGAAGTTCGTCTCAGCATTCTTCTGATTGACCTTTACCTGTTCCTCATCAATTTCCTTCTTGATCTTGATCTGTAAGTAATCAGCCTGGGGTTGAACCTCTTCTTTAAATAAAATTGCACTGCGTGAATAACTGTCATTACTTGCTTCAGCTACTTTTTTGGCATAATCGACCTGTGACAGCGATGATTCGTAGGCTTTCTTTTCCGTAATATCATCGAAAGCGATGAGCAATTGCCCTTTCACAATATGGCTACCTTCAATAAAATTCAGTTGTTTGATAATTCCTGCTGTTTTTGGACTCAATGTAATGATCTTACCTTCGGGTTGAACCTGTCCATAAAATTCAATTGGAGTAGCATTCAGTACCGGTGCTTTTGCTGGAGGATAAGTGTGGGATACTTTCTTTAGACTATTGAAGATAAAGTATGACATAGCTGCCACGACGATCAGAATAAGGGCAATGATGATGTATTTTTTCATGTTAATTTACCTCAAGTCTCGTTATAACGAGTATCTGCTGTAATTCTACCATAGATGACCTGGATCAGTCTGTCCGCATATGGAAACACACGTGAATCATGCGTTACCAGTACAACAGCCTTGTTCTCCTTGCTGAGAGCCTTCAGAGTATCCAGCACTATTGTGCTGCTTTCAATATCCAGGGAGGATGTAGGTTCATCGCAAAGAACCAGGGAAGGATTATTGATCAGAGCTCGGGCGATGGCAACTCTCTGTTTTTGACCACCTGATAGTTTTTCAATATTGTAGGATAGAAAATCTCCCAGTCCTAATAAGTCTAATGTCTTTTTCGCCTGTATCTTCTTTTCTGTCGTGACAGGATCGCCCTGCACAGCCAATGCGATCAGGACGTTCTCCATCACAGTCAATGCAGGTATCATGGCTGCAGTTTGAAACACAAAGCCGAAATTCCGTAAACGGATGGAAGCTAATTTATTATCATTTAAGGAAGTAATATCCTTGTTGTTGACGAAGATCTTGCCTTCTGTCGGCTTGAGAATCAATGCCATCATGGTTAAAATGGTTGTCTTTCCGCTCCCTGAAGGACCGGATATGACTGTTAATTCTCCCGGATAGATAGACAGGTTCAAAGGAAAGATAACTCTCCTGATATTACGTCCGTCTGAAAAGTCCTTCGCAATATCTATCATTTGAACAACAGGAGCAACGAGGTTTGGATTGATATCTTTCATACTCATATTACCTGAAAATGCCTGCAGGGTCAACGCTGATGGCTCTCCGTAGGGCAATGGAAGAACCTACAAGACAGATCAAGAATGTTGAGATTGCCAAAATCGGGGAGATGTACCAGGGCATGAAACTCGGCAGGGCAGTGTCATATGTTCCTGTTAGAAAAGCTGCCAATAGGACAAAGCCAGCGAATATCCCGATTATCGCAATGTACACTGCCTGGAGGAAAACGATCCAACCTATGTCCCTATTCCTGGCACCCAGCACTTTGAGCATGGCGTAATCCCTTGTTTTATTTAACACGTTCGTATATAGCGTTAGAGCGATAATGACAAAGCCTACGAGGATGCCGATGAGTGTGGAAAATCCGAAACTCGTGCCAATACCGGAGTTCTTAAGGTAATAGAATACGGTACTCTTTGAAATTTCAGGAGTGAGGTAAACAGCCGTGCGGGGAAGAAGCCTGCTGATCATTTCCTTCATTTTTGTCTTGTCTATGCTGTCATCGACCTTCACCAGCAAACAGGTTGTGCGATCCAAGCCAACACCACCAATTTCTCTTGCTTTGGCGATATTCGTAAAGACCAGGCTGCCTCCGAAACCTCTAACACCTTCTGTTAGTGCAACCAGCCGAACTCTAACGCCATTGATTTCAAAGATGTCATTAATTTTGGGATTCCCCAGTGAAGGCAGGTCTAGATTATCGAGTGTAATTCCTTCAGGGTCATATAGATTCTCCAGTCTTCCTGCATACCAACGGTTAGGCGCACCTGTATACCGTGGGGGATTCAAACCAACGACCTGCACACCTACATTGTAGCCATTGCTTTGCTTCAAGGTTCCGGCATTGATGATCAGCGGATCGATTGATTTGATACCGGATAAGCCTGCTAATCTATCCTGGTAGGCACTGGGAATGGATCCTGTGGCATTGATATTATCTGTATTCTGGGCAAAAACCCATATATCTGCTCCACTGATATCCACGATTCTTGACATAAAGGCGGTAAGCCCGAAGAAAGTAGTTAACTGCTGTCCAACGAGGAAAATGATGACGATTACCCCGGCTATAGAACCCAGGGCAGCAGCACGATCATGGAACAGCATTTTAAAGGCAGCTAAACTACGCATGGATCAGCTCTTTTAGAAGCACTTTGTGACAGTCCGAGTAGTTTTCAGGCACATGATTACAAAATTGCTTGAGAATGGGTTGGTAAGATTTACTACCGCCTCCAATTGTCAGCATCTTCGGAAATTCATTCCGAACATCTTGCATGAGGCTCTTGAATTGAATCAGGAAGGCAAGCATACTGACAGAAATGATAAGTGCATCGGGTTTGAAGGCTGTGAGAGCACTGAGGATATCCTGTTTTGGCATGCTGCTTCCCATAAATATCACCGTCCAACCTTTGTATTCAAGATAACGGGAAAGCAGATTCATGCCTATGGAATGAAGATCACCCGGTACTGAGGTGATACAGATTTTCTTCTCAAGCTTGTTCTCGGAAGTCAGTGTAGAAAATATTTGATGAGCCACTATCAGCAAATTAAGGGAAGCGATATGTTCATCAGCAACACTGATTTTGTTTTGCCACCAGAGAGTTCCGATATCTCGAAGGCTTTGAAGAAACAACTGCTCGATAGTACATTCGATGTCATTATTAGAGAAGTAATCTTTTACCAGGGAGAATGCAATTATACGGTCATTATCCATCAAAGCCCGAATGAAAGGAGTAATTTCCAGGGGTGGAGTCTCATTCTTGAAAAGACTATGAGGATCATAATTGTGGTTTGAAGTGATGAAGTTTACAATTTCTGCAGATAGATTTGCAGGCAGGTTAGCCATAATGGCTGTTTTCCAGAATTTCATCATACTTATCAGAATATCTGTGGGGATTTGCCTATGTAGAAATGACCCGACAATGAAGCTAATTTCTTCAGACAAGGCTTCCTTGATATCAAATTCCAGGATGGAAGTTAAACTCAAGGCAAAGTGGCTCTGGGCTTCAATGATAAACTGCAGTTGCAATGGGGTAACTGTTCCTGAGTGACTATACTCAATTTGAAAAGAGCGAATGACGGTATTTAAAATCTGGGCATTGTATTGATGGTAGCTTTCTACCGCTTTGTCAGATAATGTTTTCATATCATCCTCATTTATTTCACATACGCTTATAATTTAAAATGTAATCCATGTGAATATTTTGGCAACTTATGCTTGCGTTGGACTTCAAATCTCCAAAATATCTAATGTTTCTAACTTGACTAAAAGGAGATTTGGAGTTCAACCCCGAATTACTAAAGTACCCAACTATTGTTCGCTCATCATTATCTAGTACAAATGAACACCAGAATAACAGAATCAAACTCTCCGACCTAAAGGTCACCTCCCTTTATCCAAAGGGAGGAATGATACAAGTCAGCATCAGGTCTGATTTCCCTCCCTTTGGATAAAGGGAGGGTAGGGGAGAGTTTGATTCTCTTCTATCCGGAAGTTTGGAGTTCATTCATCCTTCGTATCTATCTATTTGGATTAGCTAAAAGGATGAGTGGACTTCATACTTCTTGTTATCAGATTCAGAAGTCCGCAAGCCTTAATAGTCAGGTATTCACAAATGATAGGTAGGGCTTTTGAACTCCAAAATCTTTTGAATCATCTATCGTCCCGATGGGACTTAGGTTTTTTTCTTTCTCGTAGCACCGGATTAAAATCCAGTGTTAATATGTTTCTTCCCTACGGGAATAAGAGTATATGCAAGCACGATTGTCCGGTTCTTATAACAAGTATGATATTGCGGATCGTCCGGTACGGACGATAGCTGAGTATGAAATCCACCAGTCCGGTACGGACGATAGGTAATAACGCTCGGATTTCAATCCGGCGATATGTGACTCTAAGCGACCGATCCACCAGTCCAGTACGGACGACAGGTATGATGTGGCGGACTCTTTGGTATTCTTCTCTTCTCTTCTCTTCTCTTCTCTTCTCTGCAACTTCGTCCTTCGAACTTCCGAGATTCTGTTACCTAATCAAATATTCCTTGACGCATAAGCATACTACCGAAAATTAGGAAAAAAAAGACCGCAAGGAGTAGAACATGAAGCGTAAAGTCATTATCATGGGTGCAGCAGGAAGAGATTTTCATAATTTCAACCTCTTCTATCGCGACAACGATTCCTATGAAGTGGTTGCCTTCACTGCAACTCAGATTCCTGGAATCGACGACAAGAAATACCCAGCCGAATTAGCCGGGAAACTGTATCCTAACGGGATTAACATCTACCCCGAAGCCGAATTGACAAACCTGATCAAAAAATACAATGTCGATCTGGTCGTCTTCGCCTACAGTGATGTTCCTCATGAACGTGTGATGCATAATGCATCTCTCGTTACTGCAGCCGGTGCTGATTTTGTCCTTATGGGCGTAAACCAGACCCGCGTTAAGACAACCAAACCTTTGGTCACTATCTGTGCCTCACGTACAGGTTGCGGCAAAAGCCAAACCACACGTGCAGTAGTGAAAGCCCTGAAAGCAAAAGGCTTGAAAGTTGTGTCTATTCGTCATCCCATGCCTTATGGTGACCTGGTAGCACAAAAAGTTCAACGCTATGCAACACTTGATGATCTTGTGAAGCACAAATGCACAGTGGAAGAAATGGAAGAGTACGAACCACATATTGCTATCGGTTCCGTGATTTATGCCGGTGTCGATTATGAAGCAATCGTTCGTGAAGCTGAGAAAGAAGCTGATGTGATCGTATGGGACGGCGGAAACAATGATACGCCTTTCTACACATCTGACAAAGAACTGAAGATAGTTGTTGTCGACCCACATCGTCCAGGTGCAGAATTATCTTACCACCCAGGCGAAGCGAATGTTCACATGGCTGATGTCATTGTGATCAATAAGATCGATACAGCCGATTTGGAAGATATCCTTGAAGTTCGTGAGAACGTCCGCTCAATCAACAAGAAAGCAATCATCATTGATGGCGCTTCTCCTGTTTCTGTGGATCATCCCGAACTCATCACCGGTAAAAGAGTCCTCGTTGTGGAAGATGGTCCTACCCTCACCCACGGTGAAATGACTTACGGTGCCGGCATTATTGCCGCAGAGAAGTACGGCGCAGAAGACTTAGTTGATCCTCGTCCATACGCTGTTGGCGAAATTCAAGAAACTTTCGAAAAGTATCCTGATATTGGTATTCTTCTTCCTGCAATGGGTTACAGCGACCAGCAGATCAAAGATATGGAAACGACGATCAATGCAACCGAATGCGATTCAGTTGTGATTGCAACTCCAATCGACCTTCGTCGTATCATTAAGATCAACAAACCAGCCTGCCGTGTAACTTATGATCTCCAGGAAATTGGCGCTCCAACGATCGCTGATGTTCTGAAAGATTTCTAAAAAAGTTAAATATAAACTATCATAATGGCAAGGAGACTTACTACGGTAAGTCTCCTTCCTTGTCTTATGTAGAGACGCCCAATTGGGGCGTCTCAATGAACTGGAAGGGTTTACTCCCGCAAACCCCTACGAAAAGCAATGGAGGATTCGAAATATGATTAAGAAAGCAGTATTGGCATTAGGTGGCAATGCAATCATCATGGCTGGTCAGAAAGGTACAGTTTCTGAGCAGTTTGAAAATACACGTAATAGTCTTGGCGGAGTAGTGGAACTCATTCGCCAGGGTTATCATTTAGCAATCACACATGGAAACGGACCACAGGTCGGTAATCTTCTTCGTCAGCAGGAAGCTGGCGAGAAAGAAGGGATTGCTCCCCTGCCATTGGGTATCCTCAATGCAGCAACCGAAGGTACAATGGGCTACATGATCGAACAGAGCCTGCAGAACCGTCTGCATCTTCAAGGCATTGATAAACAGGTCATCACAGTCACAGCACAAGTTGTTGTGGATAAGAATGACCCCAGCATGCTGAACCCCACCAAGTATGTCGGCAGTACCTATTATACTAAAGAACAGGCTGATCAGCTTCATGCCGATTTAGGCTGGACATTGAAGGAAGATTCCGGTAAGGGTTATCGCCGTGTTGTTCCTTCACCAAAGCCGATTGATATTCTTCCTGCCAAAGCCGTGAAAGCTATGGTGGAAGAGGGAGATATCGTCATCACAGTCGGTGGTGGTGGAATTCCAATTTATATTGAAGAAAATGGAACTTATGAAGGCGTTGATGCCGTGATCGATAAAGATTTTGCTTCTGCTTTACTAGCCCGTATGATCGAAGCTGACCTTCTTGTCATCTTGACAGGTGTGGACAAGGTTTCTATCAATTATGGCAAACCTGATCAGAAAGAACTTGATCGTCTTTCCATCGCTGATGCCAAGAAATACGATGCTGAAGGTCAATTCCCGAAAGGAAGCATGGGTCCCAAGATCCAGGCTGCCATCAGTTTCATCGAACAGGGTGGAAAAGAAGTGCTCATTACTTCCATCGAAAAGATCGTCGATGCGTTTGAGGGTAAGACCGGAACGATAATACACGCATAATAGGTGTAAGGTGCTAGGGGCTAGGTGTTAGGTGTTAGGTGTTAGGTACTAGGTGCTAGGTGTTAGGTACTAGGTGCTAGGTATTAGGTGCCAGGTTTCAGGGAAGGGTCTGCTTCAGCAGACCCATTCCTCCCTTTGGATAAAGGGAGGTGACCTTTAGGTCGGAGAGTTTGATTCTATTTTCTTCCAATTCATAATTCATAATTCGTAATTTGCACTTGAATTGCTCTCAAATGACAATGGAAATGAAAACCAAATAGATACTAAATAGAAGCTAATCAAAAACTAAAATACTTTAGGAGCTGATTAGGATCTGACTAGTAGCTGGATACTATCTCATTTAGATGCCAAGAGTGAGCCATAAGGATTCCTCTTTTAATACAAACAAAGATGAAAATGGATATAAATAAAGCATCTACAAAAGACAACCTAAAGAAGTCTAGGTTATTCCTAGGTGGTTCTTAGGTGGTCTTTAGGTGATTCATACCTGGTTTTATATGCGACTTATTTGTCGATATTTAGCATCCTCTTTTCTGTCACTTATAGTTTTTAGTTACTAGCTTTTAGTTTATGCAGTCTTTATGCAATTCGTAATTGATGAACCAATCCTACAAGGATGAAAGATGATAACCAATGGTGTGAGCCACTGGAAAGAATCCTCCCAACCTTTCAGAATCTCGGAGAGATGACAGATAATAACCCATAGCGTGAGCTATGGGAAAATAATCCCGCCAAACCTATAGAACCCTGACAAGGGGTGGTACTCTGAGATTGTAATATAGCTTTGGAAGCTGTTATGTCATTGGGATTGCATCCCAATGACTCTGATCAGACTCCGAGGTTACAAACCTAACAACAAAACAACTAACATATTTTTGTTACGATTTCCCATTGCAATCCTGACGTTCACACGTTAGCTATCGGATTTCATCTCTACGAGATTAATGATGTAAGAATTTAAACGGTCTAAAGGCGGAGCTACGAATTCAGTAGGATCGGCATCCTACTCCACCAGCAGATAGCAAGAACGGCGTCTTGCTTTACTTTTGAGACTGTTCAAAATTAACCTCCATTTTACGCAGCCTTATTGGTAGTGACAGAGAAAAAGTGGTCTAAGTGCGACCAATCCACATTTTCTTGACATATGCGGGAGATACTTAAACTTGCTAAAAGTGATTCCTGACGCATGATTGGTTGACCTTTATCGACCAGTTCTTTGAACCAAAGCGAAAACACAAGGTTGCGGGTGGTTTCTTCAGATTTTAGTCCAAATCTACCGGATGTCACCTTCTTGATTTTGCGGTTCCAGCGTTCAGAGACATTGGAAGTCAAACCTTTGCTGAGGTGTCTCCAATCACTAATGATATTGCTTTTGATGTATTCGGCGGCGGTTGGGGGAGTAATAGCTGTCAGGCTTGCGATACCCTTTTTCCTTCCGCCCGCCGTTTCTCTTCGGAAAGCTTTCATAATCCTCTTCTTAAAGAACTTGTCCCTGTCTTCAGGGAGATGACATTGACTGATTCTTTTGAAGAGATTTCGTATCTTATGGAACTTACAGAGTTGGTAATGGACTTTTGGAAACACTGTTTTTCTTGCAACTGCTAACGATTTACTGCCATCACTGACAATCAGGGTTGGATCTTTCCTGTAGAGCTGTCTGAAGGTTCTGAAACATGCTTCGAATGATTCTTTCTTTGTGTCAGGATACAACTCACAAAACAGAGGGATGTGAGTCACAAAATCAACAATACTGATGACATAGTACGGAATACCTTTGATCTTCACATATTTCTCATCAATGCTGATCTTTCCGCTCCACTTACCGATTGAGTTCAGAATCAGGCTCTGCAGGTCAGCGATTTCATGCCAGAGATTTGAGACTGTAGCTTTACAGGTGTTGAGCAGCAAAGCTATCGTCTCGAAGTTCATACCGCTTCCAACCAGGTAATGTACCAGCAGACACAGGTTCTTGCGTTCCAGACTATGGAACGGCTTTGCATCGGCGGTTCTATGGGATGTATTGCCTTTAGCAGTCTTCATTTGTTCCAGGAGTCTGTCACAGATAACAGGTGTATTCTGCTGACCGGCAAGCAGTTTCAGCAGATGTACAGCATCACCGCCTACTGTCTTTTTCAGAAGAAGCTTCTGAGCTTGCTTAACTACAGACAGAGAATTGACCTGAGAAGCATATTTGCAGAAAGTGGTATAGGACATTTTAAAATCATGATGGCTGATGAACTCCTGATACATGACATTTAAAGGTAAAAGCAGGTTATTGATAACAAAATTCTCGATCTGAGGAATACACTCCAGCAGGTCAACTTTCCGGCTTAAATATGCCAGGATATCATGACCATGCTGCTCAAACTCTTGCCAGAAATTATGTACATTCCTGCGGTCTGCGTAGTTAAACAGATCAGCTATTTGCTGAAGTGTAAGGAGGTTGTCTCCGCCTATTCCTACTAATAAGCGTAGAAACGCTATTAAGAACTTGTGGTTTGATGTTGTCTCAGGCAAAGTGAATGAAAATGGTACGTTAATACTTACATGGTATTGGTTACTTTCATGACTAACACTTACCGCTTCTTGAATTGGAGTGTTTTTTTGTCATAATATCCTCCCTTTTGTTACCAGGTAACAAATGCCATTGAAGCTATAGCAAAAAACTTGTAAAGAACTATTTTATATGATTTTAACTACACATTTAGTCAGAAACGGCTTCGAAACATTACTTATAATCGCGTGTTTTTCAATTTTAGTCAAAAAGCTTAACTTGTGATTTGGTGTCCTTAGCAGAGCTTATCTGTCAATTCTGGAAGGTATGTTAAATTATGACCGTTTCGACCACTTTTTTCAACTTGCTACTTTCTAACTTATTGAATATTATGAATAACTTCATGAACAGTCTCTTACTTTTTCACCGGTTGCCGGATAATGGTTTTCAGTTTATCCGGAGCAGAACGACGAGGGTCATTCAAATAGATCTCATGATGCTTGCCTTCCAAAGAATAACCTTTATTAGCAATGGCAGCATGAAGTCTTTCAATAGTAGGTGCTTCAGAAGCATAGGAACCTTTATGCAGAACTTGAGCGCAGAAGCCTTCTTCCCATTTTTCCATTCTCAGTAATGAAAGAGCTGGAAGAGGTTTCTTCTTAGCAGCATCATGCTTCGCCATTTGCAGCATGGAAACGGTAACAAAAGACGGTTGCATGATCATAGCAGTCCATTTCCACTTATCGATTGTTTCCATGGAGAATTCTGTCATATCATCCATCCACCAAAGGCATTCCAATGGCATCACAACATAATCCTGACGTTCCCGATAGGCAAACTTCAAGGTATAGGATACACTATATAAGCATTCAACTGCATTTTGATAAGTTTCGTCTGAATTGGGATTCCCTTCACCATCAATCATCAGGAATGGGAGTTTAGGCACTTTCACAAATTGCACTTCTTTTGTCGTGGCATCAAATATCTGGAATAGTTCATTTTTAAGATCAAGCTTCAGCGTTTTCTGTCGCTGTATTTTCATGGAAATACCTCCCCAGGGAAATAATTTAATATTACTGATTTACAGGATATCTTGTCAATGTATGATACCGAAATTAAGAAGAGATGCCTAACTTGGGCGTCTCTAAGGTTCATTTAATTCATGGCAGTCACTTTATAGAATCCAGATGCGAATGCTGTAGGAATACTGTAAGTGGTTCTTGTTGAAGTTGTAATTAGTTCAAAAGTGCCATTTGGATCATCAGCTCGATAAATACTATAGCTGGTTGCACCGATAACGGCTTTCCAAGTTAACTGAATACCATTTGCATCCAAAGATAATTGGACATTGGGTGCTGTTAATCTCGTTGTAGCAGAAACCATATTTGATTCACCTGAGATGTTCCCATTGTAGTCTCTAGCTCTGATCTTAAAATAATACTCTGTATTGCCGTTCAAACTGGAAATGGATATTTGATTATTTGCCTGGCTTGCTAAAAGAGCATTATTATTTCGTGTAAAAAGAAGAAAATTCGTACCTGTGATTGGTTCTGTGGAATACATGATTTCATAAGTTTTGAAATCATAAGCATAGCTCCTGTTCCATAACAAATTAACAGAATTATAATTATAGCCTAGAACCTGCAGGTTTGCTGGTGTTGAAGGAAGCTGGTTATCATTCATGGCAAAAAGACTGGGTAAAGTGGATGTAAGATTGTGCACTAATTGTTCATAGTACGCCCATGCATGGTCATACACATTGTTTAGATTGTAATTACCGGTTTGTGTATCATAACCATAAAACCAGTTCAGATTGCTTGTTGTCTGGTCAAAACAATTTGGCAGTTCATCCATTTCAATATGAAGGAAGGGGTCGAAAATATCATAATCATTCCAGCCGTTTAAAGAATAAATGGCTTGTCTATTCATGGAGTAACCAGGTAAATCGATATTCGTATTACATGTAAAAGTAGTATCCGCATTCGAATAAGATACCGGATAAGCATGATTGAAAAAAGCATAATAATCATTAAACATAACTTGCCTATGAGTTCCGATCGTGTTTGCAGTTAGCATGACCGGATTTCCATGATGGATCATATCTTCATGGAGATTGGAAAGATCTCGGACAGGCAAATTCAGGCAGACATTATTTGAACCTGCTGAAATCTGGTTGCTAGCATATCCCACGTGGCGATTCCAATCATAGCTGTGAACCTGGATAGATAGTTCACGTTTACCAAATTGCAGCCTGATCTTATTGCAAAAAATCTTATATGCATAATTGAAGGCAGTTGCATCAATCCTGGAAGGATCAGATAGTGAAGTAGAATTAGTATAAGTTCCACTCCAGGCAATTTCCCTGCCTGCCCCAGCGATTTGGAAGAACATCGCATTCCATTCAACAAAAGCTTTCGCGGCGATATAAGGAGCAATAAAATCATCATTCGGATGGACAACATTAATGATCATAGGTGATGTTGCTAATGGATAATAGACAAACAATCCCCATCCATATGCAAAACTGCCATATTCATCATCTCCGGTATCCATTGTTCCCTGGTCATCAAAATATGCTGTAACGAGATTCTCTCTCAGGAGATAGTAAATTCGTCCAGTATCTGTATCATTGAATTTGACAACCTGGTAGGGGATATTATTTGCTGTAAGAGTATCTTGCGCTGCACCATATCTAGCCGCGAGCAGTTCATTAATTGCCCTGTTCCAATGCAGCAGTTCGTTCGCAGCAGCGATATGAAATGCCCCAAAACCATTTGTCTGACGATCCCAAGGCGCATATAGATTGTAATTTGGGATGGCGATACCTTCTGAAACATGAGATACCCACTTATCATATGCACAAGCAGGTTCAGAAAAGAAAAGGAAATTACTAAACGATCCTGTTTCTTCAGTGATTACTGCGAAACAGGGGAACACAAAGCAAAGGATAAAACCAATAATCACCAATCTATATATGATTAGTTCTTTAATATCATTTGGTGTCATGATTCACGGTTCATTCAATCATCGTTTATCTCGGATCAATTGAGACTTTGTTGATGGGCTAATAGCAGTAATCTTATAGAATCCCGAATGAATTTCTGTTGGAATTGGATATGATGTACCTGAAACTGTTGAGATTAACTCGAAAGTACCTTCCAGTGAATCAGCGTAATAAATATTATATCCATCAGCACCGATTACCGTAGGCCAGGATAACTGGTTTCCATCTATTGTTATCTGTGCTTCCACTTGTGGTGCTGCAAAACCAATTCCTGATATATGAATGATATTTGAGCTGTGATTTATATCATTACTCGAGATTGTCAGATTCGAATCAACTAATCCACTCGTATCCGGAGTAAACTCCAGATCAAATATGCTGCTATCTCCTGCAGCTAAATTGTAGGATAGTGCATTTCGACTCTCAAGCATTTTCTTACTTCCCGTTGCAATACTAACCGAGAAGCCTGGTAATGCAGTGATTGAACCTGTCATAGCTACTGTTCCAGTATTAGAAATAGTGAACTGGAGTGTTTTTGAACTTCCTATATTCACACAGCCGTAATCCAAGGCTGTCCTATCAATATTAAATACCGGTAATTGAATAACTTCTTCCACTGTAATATCATCAATGAAGATGTTATTGCCATATTTACTACCAGCCTGGAAGAGCACATATCGTTTATTACTACCCTGGTTGATTGGAAAATCAAAACTATATTCATACCAGCCAACTGCTGTTATGGTAGGACTCATACCTCTTGCTCGATGTATAGTTCCGAGAAGCGTAGCGCTTGTTAAATTCTGCGTAGAATTGAAGTACACATTGATACTATCTGCATTGGATGCATACAAGCTATCCCTGTACATCCAGAATTTAACTCGGAAGTTCTTACTTAAGACCATTCTCAAAGGTGGTAAAGCAAGAAAGGCTGAGTTACCGGTAGCAATACTATAACTGTTATATCTAAGCATCGCTGCTCCGCTATGAGGTGAGCATATGGGATATGTACCAGTAGTTTGTTTATCAAAACTCTGGGTAGAAGGAGCAATCGGTGCATTCACAGCACCAAAAGGTGGAAACAAAGCTCCCTCGAATCCTTCAGTATAGGGGTAAGTTACAACTGTCGGATCACTGCTTGTACCTGTGAGAGTAACATCATGAGTCTGTTTTGTTAGAGTATCAGTCACTCTTATACTTGCGGTTTTAGTACCTAGGTCTGTTGCTGTCATGACTACTGAGATAGTCATACTCTGCCCGGTATTCAGTAATTTCGGATAAGTATTGGTGTCTGTAATAATGAAGCTGTTCGGATATAAGCCTGTTTTAGTGATCGAGCTTATTGTAAGGGTTCTTCCACCGGTATTTGTAATAGTAACAGTTCTTGAATCGGAAACAGTGGTGTAAACTATCGTACCATAATCAATTGAACTTGGACTGACGGAAAAGCTTGGTGTCGATTGAATATTGCCCATCGTAATTTGAATATTAGGTCTCTGGCTGGAAAGAGTTCCATTGGTTATGGGAGCATCTGTATCTTTTTGCCAGTTTTGCACCATATTCGCTGCTGAAACAGAATATTGAAAACCGGAACCGGCAGAAACGCCGGAACCTGAACCACCATAATTGCATTCCATTAAAACCAATAGATTATTCCCTGAATACGGGTAATCTGTGATATCTAAATTCAGCCAGGTATTAATTGCAGGTGCAGTAATAGAAGCGTCGTATACAAGAGTAGCACCCAGGATCATGTTGCTCCAGGAATCAGCAGTCAAGCTTGAAGCTGTTATCGTCTTGAGGTAAATCTTCGTAGGTATTGCAGCAGTTGTGGCAATCGTTGGATACCAGGTAAGATAATTCACCGTACCATATATGGGAACCTCGGACTGTAGAAAGAGATTTGCGCTTCTTTCATAACCGTAATATGTTGAGATGGGTTTACGTGAGACTGTTGTTTCGGTGCCAATCGAAATGACAGCAGTGCTGATTGGCGTGACATTGATAGTATTACTTGCAACAGATTCGCCTGAAGGATTTGTATAGGCCGCTTTAACATAGTAGGTATATGAAGTCCCATTAATAACCGTATTATCCACGTATGTAAGACCTGTCTGTGTTGTAAGCAGGCTTCCATTACGATATACTTTGTAACTTATTGGAGTACCGGAACTGGGAACTAACCAATTTAATGTAATAAATCCGATACTGGCTACAGCAGTCAAGGTCTGCGGGGGATTGAATGTAACAGCAGGATAGGCAATATAGTCCACCCAAGCACAGTCTGAACCATATGTAACACTGCCATCCTTCATATATTCCCATTTCAGGATATGATCACCGGCTGTGATATTGAAAGCTGCCATCGACCAATCAACAACTCCAGACCATTTGCTCTTGAGAACCCCATCAATGTAGAATTTAAGATAATCATAACCGGATTCAGATGATACTTTGTAAAAGAAGCTTACTTGTCCCGCTATGCAGGGAGTAGTAACTTGCATTACAGACGATTGACTATGTGTGATGACTCCTGATTTTGCACTCTTTGCACCATTAAAGTAATTCGCTGTGTCGATCGACCAGTTAGCATTACCGGAAAGAGTCCAGGGAAGTGAAGTGAAACCGTTTTCAAAGTTTTCACTTAAAGGTGTTAATGGGTTTGATGTACTATATGTGAAAGTAATGGAATTACCCGCTGAGCTTCCAATGCTGTTCAAATTCAAACCATAAACAGAATCATCATACAAAAATGGTTTCGGATTTGTATATTGATTAAAGATGATACGACCTGCTTCATCACTGAAGAAAGCAGTGCTGAGATCACCGTTTACGAGAGTGGTACCATTCGGACGATAAGCATAAACTTCATCTGGTGGACCGGAGGCATTACCGCTGGCTGTAGTATTAATTCGATAAATCATCAAACCGCTACCGGGAACGCTGGATTCAAATGTACCTGTTTTCTTCCTATATTCCAAGACAAAATACTGGGTGGAAATAGATGAATTGATTCGATAGCAGTTATTTGTTGAAGTTGCCAATGAATTTAAAGTATAAGTGCCTGCTGTGCTGATGACAGGGATACTGCTGATCCACAGTCCGTATTTGAATTTCATATAGGCACTCATATGTTGGGGTGGATTTTGATCATTTTCCATGATATCCCAACCTCCCACAGGCGAAACCGGTTGGGTTGTGTAATGATAAAGATCAGGAGCACCTAAAGAATGAAACATTTCATGGCAAAGAACACCTACGCCCCTGGAAGCCATGAACAAAGATAATTGGAAATTGTAATCGTACACACGTTTAGTATTGATATACACATTCATGGAATATAAACTCCAACGGTGAGGCCAAAGCAATTCAGCCCAACCATCTGAATTACCCTGGATGACGAAACAGACATTATCTACTTTCCCATCATTGTCGGCATCAATATTGAGTGATGTTGGGATGGCAGAGCGAACAGCCATAACAGCATCCCTAAGAAGTGTATGCTCTCTGGAAGTGGAATTTGAACTTGTATATCCTATTAAATTACTTGTGGAATCATAGGGGCTATAATATGCACGCGGGTGACTATCCTGGTAACTCAGGACAGTTGTACCGGGCGTAGGGTAGAAGCTAGTGGCTATATTCAGTTGATTATAGGAAGCTTCACTAAAGTAGGACTGCATTGTATTACCCGTAGTACCATTGAACATAGAGGAATATGTGGAGATGTTGTCTGTAAATTCAGTTTGGTCAGAGAAACGTATGAAGATGACAATGTTATTCAGTGTACCGGAATGGGGTGCTCTACCTTCATTATGAGATGTTACTCTCTGGTTGCCAATCTGCCTGATTCGTCCAATTTCTTCAGATGATTTATTTACATTCGGCTTAATGCCTCGCATCATCGGGTTATCCTTACCCACAATGAGTGAAGATGGCACAATATCAGAACCTGCTTGCTGTGCATATACATACCAGCCCTTTGAATCGCGTATGATTGTATAACCGTCTTTGTCATGCGACCAGTTATAGAATTCATCACCTGAAGCAAAAACATTGAGAATTGTTCCATCCGGTTGCTTCAAGGTAATAGGTTGGTTATTCACATAGGCGGCAAAGAGGATAGTTTGGAAAATAATCGTAATCAGAACTAATAAGAACATATGTTTAACTGCTTTCATTGTCATCTCCAAGAAAAGGATAATTATTGATAGAAAAAATGGTATGGATTGTCAAGGAAAGGTTAAGAAAAATAGAAATTATGAGTTATATACATGAATAACACATGAAAGAGCTACTTGAACATTGAAGGAGGTTGCACATTTTTCAAAGTTCGAAACCGTAGACAAGGATAGGCGAAAGGAATTTGCTCCAATAGTCAGTTAGACCCCCCTACCCCCCTTCCCAAGGGGGGAGGAAATCTTCTTGCCTTCTGTCCTTCTTGCCTTCTGTCCTTGCTACAAGCTATCAGCAATAAGCTTCTACCTTACTTCATCAGTATCATCTTCCTGGTACAGGAATAACTTCCTGATTGCATTTTATAGAAATACAATCCACTACCAAGAGCGTTACTCTTATCGTCGGTGCCATTCCAAGTGACAGTATGATTACCGGCATCGGTATATGTATTCACTAAAGTCCTGACTTTTTGTCCTAGAGCATTATATATATCGAGAGAAACATGACCTGGCTTAGTAACACTGTAGGATATTTCTGTAGAAGGGTTGAATGGATTCGGATAGTTTCCATTCAAAGCCGTGATCATGGGCATGGTTGGGTCATGATTGCCAGTAATTGTAATGAGAGCGGGTTGAGATTCGCCTTCTGTATATACGGCAGTAACTCCAATTGTAGATAAACCATTAGGTAAATTAGTGATATCATATTCGAAAGCTATCGTTGTCATTGATTCATAGAGATTGTTATTTAGATATATCTTGAAACCGGTAAGACTGCGATCAGGAATATCACCTGGATTGACAGAAGAATTTTTACCAGTGATAGCTTGAACAGACCAAGTTAAATGAACGCTATTCCCGGTAATAATTGTAGCCGATAGGTTGGATGGGGGAGTTAAAGGCGGTGCAACTGGTCTTACTGCGATATGTGGTGTAGATACAGATTCTCCTGTAGGGTTTGTATATGTAGCAGTAATCCAGAACATGTAAGATGTGTTATTGGTTAAACCAGGATAAGTATAATTCAGCACTGTAGGAGCTAATGTAGTAACAAAAAAATTGCTATTCCGAAATACCTTATAGCTTGTGGGTGTGCCGCTTATAGGAGCATTCCATGTTAAAATAGCAGATTCATTTCCTGGTGTTGCGGTAAAACCTGTAGGCGGATTAAATGCATAAGCTGGAATAATTACGGTAGATTCATTACTAAAATTGGATTCCCCAGAGGGATTTGAATAGTAACAGGTAACCTGATAGACGTAAGTTCCAGGGACTAGACCGCTGTCGACATATTGCAGAGCAGTTGGATTTGCAATCGTTTGTAGAAGTGAACCACCTCGATAGATTTTAACACCTGCCAAGCTACGGCTGGGTAATTGAGTTGAAGTTGGAAGTGCCCAATTCAGAGTAATTTCATTCCATGCAGTTTGTGTACCAACCAAGTTGGTTGGCGGGTTTCCCACAGCGATAAACGGATAGGAGAGATAGTCTACCCAAGCACAATCAGTACCGTCAGTAAGACTCTCATTTTTTATATACTCCCATTTCAGGATATGACCACCGGCAGAGATATTGAAAGAGACCATTCCCCAATTACTTTCTCCCGACCATTGATTCTGAAGAATGTCATCAATGTAGAAATTCAGGAAATCATTATTTACTTCAGACGATATTTTATAGAAAAAGCTGACTTGACCAGCATTGCATGTAATGCTGGTTTGCATAACTGAAGATTGAGTTTCTGAAATAAAACCGGATTTAGCGCTTTTAATACCATTGTAATGATTAGCAGTCGTTATTGTCCAATTAGAATCTCCTGAAAATGTCCATGGGAGATAAGTGAATCCAGACTCAAAACTATCAACGGCAATGGGAAGTGAACTTTGAGGGGTGTAAGTGAATGAAATAGTATTTCCAGTCGCATTACCAATATTAGATAAGGCGATATTCCCATTTATGCCGTCTGAAAGAAACGGACTCGGATTCGTATACTGATTGAATATAGTGCGTCCCACATCAAAACCGAAGTTTGCTAAGTTAATATCTCCATCATTATCAGTTGTACCATTAACACGATAGGCGTAGACTTCATCAGGAGGACCACCGGCATTCCCTTCTTCGTTCATATTAATTCTATAAATAACTAAACCACTTCCTGGCAGGCTCGATTCAAAAACTCCTGTCTGTTTCCGATATTCCAGGACATAGTATTCTGTTGTTGAATTTGAAGTATCAATTCGATAACAATTATTCGTGGGATTTACCAGTGAATTCAATGTATAAGTTCCAGGAGTACTGATCACAGGAATGCTCTCGATCCATAAACCATACTTAAATTTCATATAAGCACTCATATGCTGGGGAGGGTTAGCATCCCATTCCATGATATCCCATCCTCCAACAGGTGTATTACCATCATAAGAATAGTGATACAAGTCGGGTGAACCAAGTGAATGGAACATTTCATGGCAAAGAACTCCAACACCCCTATCTTGTAAGAATAATGACAGTTGGAAATTATAATCATACACCATTTTTCCATTGATAAACACTTCCTGGCTATTTAAATACCAGCGATGAGGCCATAATAATTCATTCCAACCATCAGAATCACCTTCAATAATGAAACATACATTATCCACATTACCATCATCGTCTCCATCGATATTGAGTGATGAAGGTATTGCCGAATTAACACCATTGATAGCATTTGCTAATAGCGTATGTTCTCTTGACTGTCGTTCATCTCCGTTAGCACCACCTTCGTAACCAATCGTGTTGAGAGAGGCATCATACGGACTGTAATATGCACGAGGGTGGCTGTCTTGCCAACTAACGACAAATGTGTTTGGAAGCGGGTAGAAACTAGTAGATACATTGAGTTGATTATAAGATGCTTCATTAAAATAGGCTTGCATTGTGTTTCCCGTCATACCATTGAACAAGGAGTTGTATGATGAGATATTTTCATTAAATTCAGGCTGATCAGAGAAACGGATGAATATAGTAATGTTATTTAAAGTACCCGAGTGCGGTGCGCGACCATCACCTTGCGATGTCATCCGCTGATTGCCTATTCTTCTTATACGACCGATTTCTTCCGATGATTTATTCACATAAGGTTGTATACCCGTAATAGCGGGGTTTACTTGTCCGACAATATAAGATGAAGGTTCAATATCTGAGCCAGCCTGTTTAGCATAGACATACCAGCCTTTGCTGTTTCGAACGACCGTATAACCGTCTTTGTCCTTTACCCAATTATAGAATTCATCTCCTGTAGCAAAGAGATTCAGGACGATACCATCAGGTTGCTTGAGTGTAATGGGATGACTTTTTACGTAACTAGCAAATAGAATTGTATTGCAGCTAACAGAAAGAAGAAGAAACAAAAACAGTAACTTAATCGGTTTCATATTCACCTCTTTAATAATTTTATATTAACAATTGGATATTAAAAGATATTGTCAAGAAAATTGCGTAATAAAAGTAGAGACGCCCAATTGGGGCGTCTCTACGAGAATCAAGTTATTGAGGAAATGAGACGCCCAGGTTGGGCGTCTCTACGATTATCTTATTTCAATAAAACCATCTTTTTGAGATAAGAGTAATTCCCAGCTTTCATCTGATAGAAATAGATACCACTGCTAAGAGGTACTCCTTTCTCAGCATTGCCATTCCAAGTTGTAGTATGATTACCGGCTTCGATCCTTGAATTCACTAGCGTTTTAACTTTTTGCCCTAAGGCATTATAAATTTCAATAGATACATAGTCGGTTTTTCGAATACTATAGGAAATAACAGTTGTAGGATTGAATGGATTTGGATAATTTCCATGTAGAGCAGTTAATATTGGCATCATAGGATCCTGGTTGCCAACTACCGATATCGTATTACTGGGATCTGATTCCCCTTCTGTATAGAGAGCTGTTACTTTGTAACTATAGCTGCCATTCACAATATCCATAACATCATAAACCAGTGTTTGCGGGTTCATAACATCTTGGATGGAGATGTTATTTTGATAAATCCTATATCCCAGAAGACTACGATTTGGATATTCAGCATCTTTATTGGAGACAACGTGTTCTTCTATCACAGGTGCATCCCATGCAAGATGGACTGAATTACCTGTCATAATTGAGCCTGTGAGATTAGTTGGTGGATTCAAGAGTGGTGCAAGAGGCGTTACTGTGATGTGTTCAGTTCCAGCAGATTCACCCGTCGGATGAGTGTATGTTGCAGTAATCCAGAACTCATAGGGAGTTCCATTTATTAAATCAGTACTTTGATAGGTTGTCACTGTGGAATCAAAAGTTGCAGCTAGTTCATTATTACGATAGATTTTATAACCAGTTTGCGTTCCACTTACAGGTGCAGCCCAAGTTAAAGTCGCTGAAGCATTTCCAGCAACTGCAGCAAAGTTGGTCGGCGGATTGAATTCATAGGGTGGAATCGTGATTGAAGCATCATTGCTAAATGCTGATTCACCAACAGGATTAGTATAGAAACAAGTGACCTGGTAGAGGTAAGTACCTGGAACAACACTACTATCGGCAAACTGAACTGCAGTTATATTGGCTATAGTTTCCAGGAGACTGCTATTTCGATAGATTTTTACTCCAGCCAGGCTGCGATCACGGAATAATCCTTCATAACGTTTCACTGCACCCGGAATTATCTCTTCGGGAAGCTGCCAGGTTAATGTAACCACATTCCATGCAGTTTGAACTGCACTTAAGTTTGTAGGGGGATTCATTGGTGGTGTTTCCAGAATGACAGTTATGTGTGCTGTGGCTGCAGATTCTCCTGTCGGATTGGAATAAGTTGCTGTAACCCAGTACTCATAAGTTGTGCTGTAAGATAAACCAGTATTAGTATAAGTCAATACACTAGCAGCCAAAGTTGTCAGAAGTGTGTTATTGCGATATACTTTGTAACCAGTCGGTGTCCCGCTTGTGGGCGCAGCCCATGTTAATGTTGCCAATTCATGACCGGCAAGTGCATTGAAGTTTGTGGGTGGGTTGAACACATACGCAGGAATAATTACAGTTGCTTCATTACTATATGGTGATTCACCAATGGGATTTGTGTAATAGCAAGTGACTTTATAGATATAGGTTCCGGGAACCACACTGGTATCTATATACTGAGTTGTTGTTGCATTTGGTATAGTATGGAGAAGGCTTCCATTCCGATAGACTTTCACTGCTGCCAAGCTTCTATCAGATTGATTTGTTTTGAGTTGAGTATATCCTTCACGTGTCAAACTATTACCGTTATTACTACTACTTTTACTTCTAGCTGGTAACTGCCAGGTTAGAGTAACAGCATTCCATGCAGTTTGAATAGCAACTAAATTGGTTGGTGGATTAAATGTAGGTGCGACCGGTGTTACTGTGATATGCGTTGTTGCTGGTGATTCACCTGTGGGATTCGAATAGACCGCAGTAATCCAGAACTCGTAAGCTATTCCATTGGTTAGTCCAGTATTTGTATAGGACATAACAGTTGAAGCCAAAGTTGTTACTAAGGTATTATTCCGATATACTTTGTAATTTGTTGGCGTACCGCTCGTAGGAGCACTCCAGGTTAATGCTGCTGATGCATTTCCAGCAACTGCGTGAAAATTTGTAGGTGGATTGAAAGTCGTTACAGGTATCGTAACAGATGATTCATTACTATATGCTGATTCACCTGTAGGATTCGTATAGTAACAAGAGACTTTGTAGATATAAGTACCAGGAAGCACGCCAGTGTCCACATACTGAACAGCAGTCGCATTAGCGATCGTTTGAAGGAGTGTATTATTACGATAGACTTTCACCCCGGTTAAACTCCTACTTGGTAATGGTGCTAATGGCAGGACATTACCATTACGAGTTTGGTTTTGAATTGTTCCAATTGAGATAGGCTTAACCGTCATGGGACTGGATTCACTTCTGACAGTAAAATCATCACTGTTAAAATGGATTACATTTCTACTCCCGGATACGGTGATATCATCGAGAAACCAGTAATACCACAAACCATCCATATTAGGACCATCAATTCCCTGCCAGGCTAGTTTTATATTCTGTCCGGCATAAGCAGATAAACTGATTGTATATGGAGTAGTATAGGGATTTTCCAATTCTGGGAGTGTGGAAGCATCCCATAATACTGTCCAGGAACTGCCGTTGTTGGTGGATACTTTCACATAATAATGATCCAGGTTGGTTGAACCTTGAAAACAGTAAGACCAGAATGTAAGATTTCCAGCAGAAGGACAAACAAATTGAGGTGTGATCAGCCATTCATCCTGGTGATTCATGGACCACCACAAACCTACTTGCTTGACTCCTCCATGGGGCATGGCTACAGGATCTGTATTGATAGTACCAACTTGGCACCAGGTTGGGAGAACACCATAAGTATTGGTACTGTGATCGGTGATAGTTTGAGTCCAACCGGTAGCAGGGAAAGTACCTTCAAAACCTTCCGTTATTCCTCCGGGAGTTGTACTTGGAAGTTGCCAAGTCAATGTTACTGTACTGGCAGCAGTTAGTGTTGCAACCAGATTGGTTGGAGGATTTAGAGTAGGCACACTCGGTGTAACGGTGATATGAGTTGTAGCAGATGATTCACCAACAGGATTTGTATATGTGGCAGTCATCCAGAATTCGTAAGGTGTTCCATTTGTTAAACCGGTATTTGTGTAGGTCATAACTGTTGATGCTAAAGTTGTAACAAGTGTGCTATTGCGGAATACTTTATACCCGGAAGGAGTACCACTCATAGGGGCACTCCAGGTTAAAATGGCAGAAGCATTTCCAGCGACGGCATTGAAGTTTGTGGGTGGATTGAAACTCGTCCCAGGTATCGTGACAGATGATTCATTACTATATACTGATTCACCTGTGGGATTCGTATAGTAACAAGAGACTTTGTAGATATAAGTGCCGGGAAGCACGCCAGTGTCCACATACTGAACAGCAGTCGCATTAGCAATCGTTTGAATGAGTGTATTATTACGATAGACTTTTACTCCGGTTAAACTCCTACTTGGTAATGGTGCTAATGGCAGGACATTGCCACTTCGAGTTTGGTTTTGAATTGTTCCCATTGAGACAGGCTTAACCGTCAAAGGACTTGTTTCACTTCTGACAGTAAAATCATCACTGTTAAAACGGATCACATTTCTACTACCGGAGACAGTGATATCATCGAGAAACCAGTAATTCCATATCCCATCCATACTGGGTCCATCAATCCCCTGCCAGGCTAGTTTTATATTCTGTCCTGCATAAGCAGATAAACTGATTGTATAAGGAGTGGTGTAGTGATTTTCCAATTGAGGAAGAGTGGAGGCATCCCATAATACTGTCCAGGAACTGCCATTATTGGTGGATACTTTCACATAATAATGATCCAGTTTGGTAGAACCTTGTGTACAGTATGACCAGAATGTCAGATTTCCAGCAGAAGGACAAACAAATTGAGGTGTGATCAGCCATTCGTCCTGGTGATTCATGGACCACCACAAACCTACCTGTTTGACTCCACCATGGGGTGTGGCAGAAATTGAACTAATAGCACCTACCTGGCACCAGGTTGGAAGAACACCATAAGTATTGGTACTGTTATCGGTTATGGTTTGAGTCCAACCAGCAGCAGGGAATGTACCTTCAAAACCTTCCGTTATACCTCCGGTTGTTGTACCTGGAAGTTGCCAAGTCAATGTCACTGTACTGGCAGCAGTTTGTGTAGCAACCAGATTGGTTGGAGGATTTAGAGAAGGCACACTCGGTGTAACGGTGATATGAGCTGTAGCAGGTGATTCACCGACAGGATTTGTATAGGTGGCAGTCATCCAGAATTCATAAGGTGTGCCGTTCGTTAATCCGGTATTCGTGTAGGTCATAACTGTTGATGCTAAAGTTGTAACAAGTGTGCTATTGCGGAATACTTTATACCCGGAAGGAGTACCACTAATAGGGGCATTCCAGGTTAAAATGGCTGAAGTATTTCCAGCGACCGCATTGAAGTTTGTGGGTGGATTGAATCCGGTTGAATTGCTCGACAAACCAATATAATCCACCCATGCACAATCTGAACCAACTGATTCACTTTCGTCCTTCGAATAAACCCATTTTAGAACATGATTACCGGCAGTGATGTCAAAGGTTGCGAATGACCAATTTACTTCACCTGACCATTCACTTTTTATAACACCATCTACATAGAAATACAAGAAATCAAAATCGTTTTCAGAAGATACTTTATAGTAGAAATTGACTTGTCCTGTAATGGATGTTACATTAACCTGCATGGTAGTTTCTTGGCTGTGTGTGATGACTCCGGATTTTGCACTTTTAATACCATTATAATGCTGAACTGTATCAATAGTCCAATTGGCATTTCCGGAAAAAGTCCAAGGGAGAGAAGTGAATCCACTTTCAAAATTCTCGATGATTGGAACTTGGGGAATCTGGGAGCCATAATTGAAGGTAATTGAATTTCCAGATGAACTACCAATGCTTGATAGAGTTATATCTCCCATAGTTCCTGTGGAAAGAAAAGGATTCGGATTCGTATTCGAATTGAAAGTAGTACGTCCTACTTCTGTACTGAAATTTGCCTGATCGACATCTCCATTGTCTGTCATTGTGCCATTGACACGATAAGCATAGACTTCATCAGGAGGTCCATCGTCATTTCCAACAACGGCGGAATTGATTCTATATACGATTAACCCACTTCCTGGCAAACTGTTTTCAAAGGTTCCTGTTTTTTTCCTATATTCCAGGACGTAATACTCTGTGGTAGAATTTGCTGTATTGATTCGATAGCAGTTATTTGTGGAATTCACCAAGGAATTCAATGAATACGTACCTGCTGCATTGATGACTGGAATGCTGCTGATCCATAACCCATATTTAAATTTCATATAAGCACTCATATGCTGGGGAGGATTAGTATTTCCTTCCATTATGTCCCAATATCCTACAGGTTCATTACCATCATCAATATAGTGATAGAGATCAGGAGCTCCAATTGAATGGAACATTTCATGACATAAAACACCTACACCTTCAGTAGCCATTGAGCCGGATAATTGGAAATTATAATCATAAACGCGTTTTGTATTGATTGTAACTGTTTGTGAATAAAGAACCCAACGATGAGGCCATAATAAATCGTTCCACCCATCTGTATTTCCCTGGATAACGAAACATACATTATCTACATTCCCATCGTTATCGCCATCAATATTTAACGTTGTAGGGATTGCTGAACGAACAGCAGTAACGGCATTAACGAGTAATGTATGCTCTCTTGACATGACATCTGCTTCTTGATATCCAATCGTGTTAGTTGTGACATTATATGGTCTATAATAATTGCGGGGATGGCTATCCTGCCAACTAACGACAATCGTTCCTGGGATTGGATAGAAGGTTGATGTGACATTTAACTGATTATATGAAGCTTCATTAAAATAAGCTTGCATTGTATTCCCTGTAGAGCCATTGAACATTGAGCTGTATGTGGAAATCGGATGGGTATATTCCGTTTGATCAGAAAAACGGATAAAAATCACAATGTTATTAATTGCACCTGTATGTGGTGCATTTCCTATACCATTAGAGTTGGTTCGCTGATATCCGCTTCTCCTGATTCGTCCGATTTCCTCAGGTGATTTATTCACCAAAGGTTTGATGCCTGAAGCAGCAGGATTATCTTTACCCACTATGGCTGAAGATTGAGTAATGTCGGAACCCTTTTGCATGGCATAAACATACCAGCCTTTATCATTAAGCATAATAGTATAACCCTCTTTATCGTGTACCCAATTATAGAATTCGTCTCCTGATGCATATAGATTGAGAACTGTACCATCAGGTTGTTTGTCGGTGATTGGCTGATTCCTTAGATATGCAGCAAAAAGAATAGAGTTGAATGCAAAAGACAATAGTAGAAACATAATAAATAACTTTATAGATTTCATGTTCGCCTCCTTACATGATAGTATATTTTTAGATATCCCAAGATTAATTGTCAAGTAATTATGCAAATAAAGTAAAAACATTCCTTCAATCGCAAGTTTAAATTTGGTAATGTTTAATATTAATGTTTTCTGGTATATTGGTGGATGAGCATTGTCCTTGATCTGAATAATAATATCTGAATCAATGTAGAGACGCCCAACTTGGGCGTCTCTACTATCTGGAAATGGAATGCGAATTGAATGAGACGCCCAAGTTAGGCGTCTCCCTCTCTTTTGCAAAGAGAGGGGTTAGGTCCCTGAGCGTAGTCGAAGGGGAGAGTTAGTTCTTCAACCCTGAAACCAGCCGATAACAATCAGAAAAGATACTACCAATTTCTATCCAATTCCATACCAATCACATACAAATCCCTTACAAATCTCCTTCCTGTTTCAAGAAACAGGATTGAAACAGGATTAAAACAGGAATGAAATTAGTAATACATAGGCGGTCTTTTTGACATCAGGTTGTAGGAAGTTATCTTCAGCAATGCTCACACTAAAAGATTCTGAAATATATTAATTAATAATTGACAGACGATGCAAGTAAATATTTAAGATTGAAAATTGAAGATTGAAGGTTGAAGATGGAGCGCTGATTTTTCATCGGTGGATAGGTCGTATTGTTTGTGACGCAACGCATACTGTGGTTTCAGGTTATAGAATTGAAACAGAGTGCTGGTAAATACTGGATCGAATTTCTTAGGAAACAGGTTTTCGAAATAAGAATGATAGGGGTGGCGAACTCCGTTTCGCCACATGCCAAATCAGAGTTTGGCATCCCAGCTTTTGAGTAAACTCAAAAAGCTTGAAAATGTTTGAACCAGAAACCAAATAAATTGGGAGGAAATCAATGAAGTTGATTTGTAGTCTATTTGTAATGTTGCTTTTTGCACTAACCTTAACTGCACAGGAAAGCGGATATTTGATGACTTGGGGTAGTATGAAAGGAAGTTCATTAGGAAACAATATTGTAAAAATTACAGCCGGAAATTGGCACAGCCTTGCTTTAAAGTCAGACAGTTCATTAGTTGCTTGGGGAAATAATACTTCAGGACAATGCAATGTACCAGAAGGAAACAATTTTATAGCAATAAGTGCTCGAGAAAATCACAACCTTGTCTTACAATCAGATGGTTCTCTAGTAGCTTGGGGGAGTAATGATCATGGACAATGCAATGTACCCAATGGTAATAATTTTACAGCTATTGTTGCAGGTGATTGGCACGATCTTGCCATAAAATCAGATGGTTCGCTGGTAGCCTGGGGAGATAATAGTAATGGACAATGCGATGTTCCAGCAGGTAATAATTTTACAGCTATTGCAGCTGGATTCGGTCACAGTATTGCTTTGAAGTCTGATGGTTCAATAGTCGCCTGGGGAAGAAATTATGAAGGACAATGTAATGTACCTATAGGAAACAATTTTACAGTTATTGCTGCTGGCAACTTATATAGTCTAGCATTAAAGTCAGACGGATCTGTGCTTATCTGGGGTGATAATGAATCTGGTCAGTACAATGCACCCATTGGATATAGTTTTACTGCTATTTCTGCCGGTATGGGTCATATCATTGCTTTGAAAACTGATGGTATGCTGGTTGCTTGGGGAAGAAATGATTGTGGGCAATGCGATATCCCGGCTGGAAACGATTTTACTACCATCACTGCTGGAGGATTGCACAATATTGTACTAAAGTCTGACGGATCTGTCCTTACAGTCGGTGACAATAGTAACGGGCAATGCAATGTGCCAGTTGGTAACACATTTACATCAATTGCTTCTGGGGGAAATCATTGCCTTGCATTGAAGGGAGATGGTTCATTGGCTGGATGGGGAAATAACGATTCAGGGCAATGCAATGTACCAATGGGATTTGATTTCACTACTATTTCTGCTGGTGGATATAATATGGGTGGTCATAGCCTTGCTTTGAAGGGAGATGGCACACTGGTTGCATGGGGAATCAATATCGATGTTCCATCTGGTAACAATTTTACTGATATTTCTGTCGGGGATGGACACTGTCTAGCCTTGGAATCAGATGGTACGCTTGTCGCATGGGGAAGAAATGATTCTTTACAATGCAACGTTCCAGCAGGAATGTTTTTTACTGCGATCTCAGCAGGGAGGAATCATAGTCTTGCCATAAAATCTGATGGTTCGCTGGTTGCATGGGGAGATAATGCAGATGGTTTATGCAATACTCCGACTGGATATGATTTTACTGCTATTTCAACAGGATACGATCACAGTCTTGCTTTGAAGTCTGATGGTTCAATAGTCGCCTGGGGAAATAACGAATCTGGCCAGTGCAATGTTCCTGGAGGTAACGTCTATACCGCAATAGCTGCAGGTTATTATCATAGTCTTGCTTTAAAGTCGGATGGTTCATTAGTCGCTTGGGGTAATAATTTATTTGGGCAATGTAATGTTCCACAAAGAAGCGATTATGTAGCTATAGCTGCTGGAGAGTATTTTTCCGTTGCAATCGTAAGAAATGGTACTGTGTATAATGATGATCAAACACAAAGTACACCAATCCCATCATTTATCAGAGCTTACCCCAACCCATTCCTACAAGCAGTTGCAGTTAATTTCGAGACAACAATGAAAGGCAATGAGAAAGGCTCACTGACCATCTGCAATCTCAAAGGTCAGAAAGTGAAGGCATTTGAGGTCAGTGCTGTTCATTCGCTGGCTATTTGGAATGGCAGGGATGAGAATGGTCAGAAGTGCGCTTCCGGGATTTATCTTTACAGATTTTCCACGGGGAATCATCAGGAGACGAAGAAGCTGGTGATGCTGAAGTAGCAGAAGGGTACAGCGTACAGGGAACGCCGATTTGTTATCGGCGTGCGAGGCGAATTCTTTTCGCCTCTTCTGAATGGGTAATATCGTAAAAGTAATGAAGAACTAACTTCTCCTTAAAGTTATTCGAGAAATGAGTGGTTTGAACTTCACTGAAAATGAGTTTTCGCGGCCGAGGATGAATGGTCGATTATGAAGTCCATTTTCCCTTTTAGCCAGGGGGTAATTGATTGTTTGCTTGGGAAATTGAACTCCAAATCCTCAGAGGATGAAAAGTCGGGTTTAAAGTCCGAATGCCCTTTTAGTCATGTATTCAATGATAATTTGTTTAGGGCATTTGAACTCCAAACTCTTAGCTTTCATGTAAAATCAGAACTAATACAACCCCCCTTAATCCCCCCTCGGGGAGGGGGGTGGAGCATAATTGAAGAATATAAAGATCATCGGTGGCGGTCTGGCAGGTAGCGAAGCAGCCTTATACCTAGCAGATAAGAACTGGTATATCGAACTGTATGAGATGCGTCCCAAGGTTCAGACACCTGCCCATAACACAGGTTATTTAGCAGAAGTAGTATGCAGCAATTCCTTCAAATCGAAGCTGAGTGATACTTCGTCCGGTTTGTTGAAGCAGGAAATGAAACTCCTGGGTTGTAAGCTTCTTGAAATTGCAGAACTTCATTCTGTAGCAGCGGGAAATGCACTTGCCATTGATCGGGATGAATTTGCAGCAGATGTGACCAAACGCATCGAGAATCATCCAAATATTACGGTAATCAGGGAAGAAGTCAAAGATGTACCTAATTCAACTACAATCATTGCTACTGGTCCTCTTACTTCAGATTCCATGGTTCTCTCTCTTCAAAAAATGATTGGAAAAAGCCAGTTATATTTCTTTGATGCCATAGCTCCAATTGTCTCATCTGATTCTCTAGATCATAATATCCTTTTTTCAAAGACAAGGTATGATAAAGGGGAAGCGGATTACTTGAATTGTCCTTTGAATAAAGATGAGTATTATGCCTTTGTGGAAGCGCTTCGGGAATCTGATAAACATGAGGCAAAGGAATTTGAGAACCAGTTCTTTCAAAGCTTAGAGTTCAAGTTCTATGAAAACTGTATGCCCATTGAAGAAATAGCACGTAGAGGAGAGGATACATTACGTTTCGGTGTAATGCGTCCGGTAGGTCTTGAAGATCCCCGAACCGGGAAAAGAGCCTATGCTATTCTTCAGTTGAGAGCTGAAAATACGGATAAAACAGCTTATAATCTGGTTGGCTGTCAAACAATGATGAAATATGGTGAGCAAAAACGTATCCTCAGCTTATTACCAGGTTTTGCGGCTGTTGAAGTGTTGCGTTATGGTTCAATTCACCGAAATACCTATCTGAATGGACCTGAAATACTGGATGAGAGATTATCATTGAAGAACAATCCCAATATCTACATTGCCGGTCAATTAAGTGGAGTGGAAGGTTATGTAGAATCTATCTTAAGTGGATTATTAGTGGCTCGTATCCTGGATGAGAATCTGCCCATGCTACCGGAAGATACAATGAGCGGACAGCTCTGGCGTCATTTAATGGTAAAGAAGGAACAGGCATTTCAACCGATGAATGCTAATTTTGGTATATTACCGCAAATTGAGATGGAAAAGAAGAACAAGACTCTAAAAAAACAACTATTATCTGAAAGAGCAATTTTATCTCTAACTCAGTTTCTGCAAGAGTAAGTATAATAGTCTGTAATGGAGTTCAATCTGATATTTATTGAATAGTGTTCAAAATCATATCTTATTGTAATATAGTATAATACGAATTACCCTGCTAATTTCTTCCCATTAAATATAAAAAATAGATTGACGGAATAATTATATCCTAAGTCACATCAAATTATGCGTATATGAGTAATAATACGCATTCAAGATGGAGGAATTATGAAAACAAAAGGAATTATTATTTTTATTCTGATGATGTTTGCGATGTCATCGGCTTTATTTGCCGGTGGTTTTGCTCTTTCTGGAATCGGCTCGAAAGCAATCGGTATGGGTGGTGCATTCCGTGGTCTTGCGGATGATCCAACAGCGATGTATTGGAATCCAGCCGGTTTAAGTTTTATGAATCAAAGCTGTGTTACTCTTGCAGGGGCTGCGATCATGCCTTCATCTGAGTTTACAGGCTTGAGCAAATCGGTCATATATTCAGGTACGATGGTTCCATTTGATACTTTATCATCTCCCGGTTTTGCTTATAATCAGAAAATGAAAGCTGAAAAGAAAACTTGGATGTTCCCCAATGCATTTGGAGTATATTCTTCAGAATCTCCTCTGAAGTTTGGACTTGGTGCTTATGTGCCTTATGGCCTTGGAGCTACTTGGGATTTATATCAAACTCCTGATTCTATGGAAGTTGCACGGCACTATTATATGCATGTCGTATATCCTGCCACTATGGATAAAAATGAGATGATGAGTTCAATCGGTATTGTAGATATTCATCCCACTTTAAGTTACAAACTGAGTGATAATCTCGCTATTGGTGCCGGCATAAGCGTTCAATACGGTATGATCGAAATCCAGAAGTTAAAAATGGTGAATGCCTATATTCCAATGTTACTGCATTTAAAGGGTACAGGACTTGGATTTGGAGCTAACATGGGAGTTCTTTGGAAAGCGACATCAAAACTCCAGGTTGGTGTATCCGGTAAATTACCTTCGATAATTAAACTCGAAGGTGATGGAGATGCCAGCGTATATCTGAATAACGTAATCATAGGTGTTCCAGCTTCTTCAGGAATGGTTAAGACAGATAAGAGCAGTGCAACGGCAGATGTAAAATTACCTGCTGATGTTGGTATTGGATTTGCCTTCTATCCTGTGGAGAATTGGGTCGTGACGATGGATTTAACCAATACTTATTGGAGTTGTTTTGATAAGGTTGAAATCGAATTCGACGATACTTTGAACGTTACTTTTAAGCCCGAAATACCCATTAAACTGAAAAAAGTAGATTTACTTACAGATTGGAATGATACTTTCCGTTTCAGCATGGGTACTGAATATAAGATGAGTATGATGGCAATACGCCTAGGTTTCTATTATGACGAATCTCCTATTGCAGATAAATCTCTTAGTCCAACCTGGCCTGATACTAATGATAAAATGAGTGGAAACATAGGTGTAGGTTTGAAGTTTGGTCAAATGGATTTGGATGTAAACTTTGAACATATTGTATTCACTGATCGTGAAATCAAAACTCAAACTGCAGACAATATGATCGGTACGTACACAACTTCCATAAATGCTGCAAACGCAGCTTTGACACTGCACTTCTAAATTTCTTGGAACTAAGAAAAACCGCCGATTATTTCGGCGGTTTTATTTATAATCTTACTAGGATTTTTCAGACTTACTTATCTTGTGATGGCGTAGTAATTTTCCAATTCCTCTAAGATGTGATCAATGATAGTATCTGCATCAGGTACATCAAGGGTCTTTCTGTCACCATTATCAAAAGTAATGATCACATTCCCCATGGCTTTTGTGATTTCCCTGATTTTTGGAATGACAATATGTATCTTTCCTGAATTGCTTTCCTGATAAGTAAAAATAATACTCATGATAACCTCAATTTTTGTAACGTTACTTCATTCGTTAACGCCACTGGGTTTATTCCTTGGCGCTTTTTTCATTGTTTTACTAAAATATTCTGAATAATTGCTTGATTAGTTACTAACGGATTATCTTTGTCATCCTTTGGCAAAGCCTGAATCTTGAGAACGATATCCATTCCAGCCGTCACTTTCCCAAATACAGTATGTTTTCCGTCTAACCATGGTGTTCCGTCTTTTGCGGTTACAATAAAGAACTGGGAGCCATTGGTATTGGGTCCTGAATTTGCCATACAGAGTTCACCATATAGTACCTTTGCTTTCAATTCCTTTTTTCGCATATCCTTAGTCCCAGTCTTTTCAAGGTAGAATTCTATCGGATGAGCTTTCAATGGTTCACCGCTTTGCATTTTGCCACATGCATTAGCGATATTAACCAGTACCGTATCAGGAGTTGTATTTGCCCGAAGATAGGGAACTAAAATGTCTGTAAAAACTTGTAATGCTGTAGCATCATCTTTGATTTCACCGGTAATCGGAGCTCCCATAATATAAGTTTCATCTTCAAAAGTATATCCTGGACTGCCCTGACCATCATTGGTACGAGTCGTATCTTTTGTATTCGGGTCTCCACCCTGGATCATGAAATCTGGAATCACACGATGGAAATACGTACCATTATAGAACTTTTCCTTTGATAGTTTGATGAAATTGGCAACAGTTTTAGGAGCCATATCAGGCCACAATTCCAGTTGAATATCACCTTGATTAGTCTTCATGATAACGATCTGCTTTGTTTTAGTTAAATCTGTTGTCATCTTTGTTTCATCCTTTGCGGGTGGTGTTTTATCTTTTTCAGTCTTTTTTGCAAATAGCATACTTGCACTCATAAAAATTAAGATCATGAGCAGTACCGGCAATAGTAGTGTGCGATAATTTGGTGAATTTCTAAACATGAATAACTCCTTCTAATTTCCTTGTTGTGTAAATTGGCAAAGCTCTGCCTTGCCGTCAATTATTTTTACGTAACTATTAGATAAAAACCATTCACCACTATTCAAATACACACCTCCGGGGTAGTCAAACTTTACTGCTTGATGAGAATGACCCATAACAATGATGTCATAGATATCAAATGATTTCTCGGCAAATTCACGAAGCCCCTTTTCCTGCACTTCCTGGAGCGGTCTGGGTACTTTGCGTTTTCTACTGGATCGTGATAGCTGTCTTCCAAGCCATAAGGCTATATTTGGATGGATGACCCCAAAGAGGGTACGGACAAAGCCAGTTCTGATCACTGATCGGAAGATATGGTAACGTAAATCATTCGATGTATGAAGATCACCATGTGTGACCAGTATCTTCTTTCCATCAATAGTATCTGTATATTGATCCTGGCATATTTTGACTTGAAGATATTCAGGGAAAAAGTCCCCGAACCAGAAGTCATGATTTCCGGGAATCAGTATAAGTTGGCAACCGGATTCCTGTAGGTCAGCCAGCTTCTTCAGAATGGGAAAAAATCCTTTGATGATCACACTTTTCCAATCATACCAAAGATCAAAGATATCTCCATTGAGAATCAGTAAATCAGCATTTCCTTTCAAAGAATCCAGGAAGGAAATTGCCCTTTTTCGTCGTTCTCTATCTTCATTAGATTCACAGAACTTGATATGCATATCGGAAATGATATAAATATTCATATAGCTATCGTTTATTGAGAATTTGTCATGATGTACTGAAGCATATTCACGCCCATTTGTAATGCCATATCACGTATTTCAGGCGGATCCTTATGTGTCCCCGGATCAGCCCAACCATCACTGATATTGGATTCGAAAGAATAGAAAACCATCAATCGTCCTGTATCGTCAAAAATTGCAAATGCCTGGGGACGTTTATCTTCATGTATATGAATCTTTGGAAGTCCTTTTGGGAAATTATAAAAACAATGGAAGATTGGATGAGAAGCAGGAAGTTCCATGAGAATCTTCTCAGGGAATACACGTCTCATTTCACGACGGAAGGAATCATCCATACCATAATCATCATCTGCATAAAGAAATCCTCCCCTTAAAAGGAAAGCTCTTAGTTGCTCGATTTCCCTGTTTGTGAACTTAACATTTCCATGTCCTGTCATGAATAAAAATGGATATTCGAATAATTTAGCATCAGTTGCTTTCACAATTGCCTGTTCCGAAGAAAAGTCAGTATGAAGTACATCATTGGAATACTTTACCAGGTTAGGCAGGATTTCCGGATCATTATACCAGTCACCACCGCCGTCATATTGCAGACGTGCCAGTTTTGTCTTTTCAATACTGAAAAGAGAAAATGAAGCAATTAAGATTAGGATTATCATCCATATTTTCATATCTTGTTTCCTTGTAGCGAAGGATTATGACACCCTTAGGTTTGACAAGATAATTTTCTTTTTTTGTAATTCATATGAGTATTATACTGCAATTGGAAGGAACAATTACTAATCATGCGTATTACTAATAACAAAAATGGTGAATAATACTGTTTGTATGATAGCTCCTGTTGTAGCTCCCTTATATGCAGCATATCTATTCAAAGAAGCAGATCTGTCTTCGTAGCCTTTCTTAAAATCATTTTTTACAAAACCTTCAGGATATCTTTCCGGTTGAGATATTCCAGCTATAAGTGGTGCGACAATAATACCACCGAAATTAAGTGATAATCCCATTACTAATCCTTTCTGAAATGCTCTGTGAGTGTTTGTTTGACTCCCTTCATAAAGACCTAATACATAGGACGAATTGTATTGCGCAGGTAAAAACATAGTATCAGAATTTAACGGTATAGAAGAAGGAATGGCATTTTTAGTATCAGCTTCAATTCCTTCCAGGCATGAAAAGAACAAAAAGCAAACCAGTGAGATTAGAATTATTAATTTAAGCGCTCTTTTCACTTCAATTCTTCCGATACTTAATTCGTGTGATTTAATGCAGCGATTAATAATACTATCATGCAAATCTCACAGGACCACATATAATTCATAAAAAGACCTGGAACACCAACACTGGCTTTTCTCTTAGAAACGGAAGCCGCTTTGAATCCACGAATATACTGATTAGAATCCAAGCCTTCTGGAATGGAATCAGGTGTAGCACCTTTGACACTAATATAAAGGATATGCGGTCCGATGACAGGTATATATGTCCCTAAAAGCAAGGTACCAATAATATACTCTACGTTTGTATCTCTTTTTTTCCATCCATCATGATATCCTGCAAGTAATGAAGGGGAATAGGATTTTACAATCGAGGTTGAATCAGTTATGGCGTTATTTATATTGAATACTTGTTGAGTAGAATCTGAGCTTGCTTCAGGAAGAGTCATATCAATGCATAATAAGGTACAAATGCTGGATAACAGAATAATTAGTATTAAGGAAGATATCTGATACATCGCAACTCCTTATCACTAAGATAAAACGTAGATAGCCTAAGTCGGTCAAGAAAAATATAGCATGATTCGAGATTAAGAGATTATTAAGAAATAAATTGACCAAGCAAGTTCACTTCAAGTATCCGTACCTGAAACACAATTATCTACAATCAAAGGAAATGGTATGATTCGCAAAAAAAAATGGAAAAAAGAGATTGAATCGTATGTAGGAATCATTTTTGGAAGTATCTTCTTTGCACTGGGATATTCTTGGTTTCTCATACCCTATAACATAGCACCTGGTGGTGTAGGGGGAATTGCCCAGATCCTGCATTATTTCTTCCAATTACCGGTCGGTTTGACCATGATCATCCTGAATATTCCTCTTTTCGTGATCAGTTTCTTTCTGATCGGGAAATCTTTTGGAGGTAAATCTGTGTATGGTATGCTGGTCAGTTCTTTCCTTACAGATTTGCTTGGACCGGAATCATTATATAAATTAGGCTTTATTAAGGATTTGGCTAAATATACTTTCGTTGATGAACGTGGACATACAGTCATTGCAATGCTGGCACCTTCCGATATCTATCTGTCTGCCATAGCTGGTTCAGTACTTTTAGGATTGGGATTGGGCATTATCTTCCGTTTCCGTGGTTCCACAGGCGGAACGGATATCCCTGTAGCACTTATCAAACAAAGAGCCGGTTTATCCATTGGAACAGGTTACTGGATTGTGGAAACAGCGATTATCTTTGCCGTGGGACTGATGCTCCAGGATATGAAACTGATAATCTGGGGCTATATCAATCTCTTTATTTCTACAAAGATCACCGATCTTGCCAGTGAAGGAATGCCTTACATAAAAGGTGTCTATATCATCTCTAACCATGTTGACCAGATACGTGATGAAATATATGAAAATATCAATCGGGGAGTGACATTCCTGAAAGCTAAGACCGGTTCTGATGAAAAAGACATTGATGTCCTCTTCTGTGTTCTGAACCGGCGCCAGGTCCATGAATTAACGGAGATAGTGAAAGATATAGATCCTGATTCTTTTATGATCGTGACAGATGTATATGATGTTTTAGGCTATGGATTCAAGACCAGGCAGATAAACTTGAGTGGGTAAGAGAACTAAAAATTATAAATTGCAGAACAGACGGTTCATTGAGTGATTTCGAGGTACGAGAAATCGTATAGAAATGTATCGGTGTAAGTTTAATGTTTGAAGATTAGAATTGTAGGGATTTATAGCAGGAAATCAGTATGGTTGCCCTCCCATTTGTAAAGGGAGGAGTTAGGGGAGAGCTAGTTCTGCAACATCCAAGTAGCTCATTCTACCCCCTCATGCAGAACAAGTGGCACTAAAAAGAGATAGTAGCCAGCTCCTAACCAGCACCTAACCAGCTCCTAAAGTATTTAGTTTTTGACTAGCTTCTGATTAGCTTGTAATTATTCTCATTTATGCTGCTCATATGAGGGCGGTTTATGGGGATATGATTCGCAAGGACGAGAATGAAAAGCAGGTTGCCAGTGGTTTGTATTTCTGCAGAATTAAAGCGGGAGAGAAGTCAGAAACTAAGAAGATGATACTGGTAAAATAGTAATGTCGGTTATGAACTTCCCTGAAAACAGGTTTTCGCTACCGATGATGAAAGGTCGGGTTTTATAGTCCGAATGCCCTTTTAGTCAGGTATTCAATGATAATTTGTTTAGGGCATTTGAACTCCAAACTCTCAGCTTTCATGTAAAGTCCATTTGCCCTTTTAATCTGGTTTTCAATGATAATTATTTTAGGGTAATTGAACTCCAAACCTAGTAAGAAAAGCCCTATTCAGTAAATTCATCTATCCTTGAAATCAATTCATTCATTTTTGTGAATGAGTACTTTTCTCTTTCCAGTCTTTCTTTACTATTAATCTGGATGGAACGGGAGATAGCAGTAGAAGAATGTTGCTTTAACTGAGAAAATATTGTTCTAGTGAATTCTTTCTTTTTAGAGTAAGAAGGGATATACTCTTTTATCTTAGGCTCTATCGATTCATAATTGGGGTGATATCGATCAGTATCTATAAAATGAAGTAGAAACCAGAATTCAATACAGGGCATTGATTCAATAAAAAAGAGAGGAATTGCTTTTTTGGCAGCTCGTTTTTGTAACATTGATTTCTTTGAATCATATCTGTCCATCTGATTCTGTGATAGGATAGTATCCATATCAATGACACAAAATACTGTTATCACGTTCGAATTAGATGAATCATCCAGGATTCTTTCGACCATATCTAGCAAACCATTCCATCCCGTCTTTCTCGGTAATTCGGGCTGAATCTTTATTCGTTTCTCCTTAAATCTATCCACTCGCATGCTTGAAAGATAGTTCTGTTCCGTTTCTCCCTCACAGATAATTCTAATGCTTTTCTTTAATGCCCGGGTAGGATTAGTCTTTCTTTGATTTCTCATTGTCAGTATCCATAACAGGACTGCCTAAATTTGGAATACCACCTAAAGCTCCTTTCCGATATAATCTGTCAATTGCATGTTCTTTGCGAACAGGAAATTCTGACACAGAAGCTAGTTCTGTACTTCCATCATTTTTACGGCTGGTTATCCATATAGCATCTCTTCTTATAATTTCTCTCTCATTTAAGAGTTCTGTGTTTTGTGAGGTAAATATCAATTGGCTATTTCGCGAGTTCAATAAAAAAGTAAGTAAAAAATGTATCAATAAATCAATATGCAGTGAATTTTCGATTTCATCAATTAAAATGCAATGCTCTTCCTTTACTAATTCATAAAGAAGTGCAATAAAACCAAAATAACGTTGTGTTCCAAGTGATTCAGATAAATAATCTATCTGATACATATCTCTGATTGAATTGCCATGAATGAAATGCACCTTAAATTTATATAAATTATCAATATAATCTTCAAAAACAGGAGATAACATGGCTAATTCTTCTTTTATGTAGGTTTTTTCAAGGTCATTATCCAAATTGATATTTTGGATATTGAAATCAGCAGTCTGTAACTGATCAATCAGGAAATGAGCTTGGTTTGAATTATCTTTAAAGAACTTCTCTATTGTTTTTGTTAATAAATCAGAAGAAGGTGTAACTAATGATTGCATGTAATCAAGAAACCAGTTCTGGGCTTCTTGAATAGGTCCATTATAATTAATTGCGGATATTCTGTTCAAAATAAGCTGATTTTGAACAGAAACTTCTAGATCTTTTTGTTGAGCCTTATTGAGGTTAGCCCCTTTCCAGAAAAATTGATATGAGTATTCATTTGGAACTGTTTGATCATCAAAGAGAGATTGTCTCGAGAATACTAAAGCTTTAGTTCCCTTGGGATAATGGTATAAAGTTTCTTTATAAATGCATTTTCTGGATATTTCTAACCTATATTCATAAGTTATGAAATTATGGTAAAAACAGATTTCAATTATTGTATGCTTTGTATTATCTTGGGCAAAAGGGTAAACAGGTATCTTTTTATTTTTATTTCGAGATTCAGTAACAACCATATCTCTCAAAAAATCAATAGCTTTTAAGAGATTTGTTTTTCCTGATGCATTTGTGCCATATATCATAGCCATTTTCAAAATACGCATTTTAGGCTTTTCGATATTAACACAATAATATTCTTCCAAAGTTTTATCTGTGGTTGCGCGGAAATCCAAAGTTATTTTCTCTCTAATGGAAAGGAAGTTCTCCACACTGAAATATATAATCATAGTATCACCCACCTTGTCATGAAATACAGGCAATCTGCATAAAATTGAAAATATATAAATATAAATTGTGTGTCAAGCTAAAATATGCAGGAAAAGTGCAAATAATGAGAATTTATTGAATTGATCTGTGTTTTTATAACTAATCTATAGAATCAATTGATTCCAAATATTCCAACGCTTTCTTTATTTCTTGAGGATTGATTTCCAGGGTATAGGTCAGGTCTATTTTTGTTGAAAGAACCGGAAGTATAGCTGGGAAATCAATTTTCCCTTTTCCCGGAATCAAGTGGATATCCTCATGGAAAAGATTATCACTGAGGTGAATATGCCGGATCTTGTCTTTCATTGTATCCCACCAGACTTGGAAGGGAATATTTGAAAAACAATGAATATGAGCCACATCCAAACACATCCAAACATACTCTGAATGAATATCAGCCAACAGTTTTTGGAAGAAGGATGGTTCTTTTTCCCATGTGTTTTCCAAGAGCAATTCTATCTTGTTTTTTTCAATTATCGGCATCAATTCAGATAAAGAATCCTTGAAATAGTTCAGACAGAGCTTCCGTGTGAATTCCGTATGCAATGGTAAAATAGCTACATGTAGCACAGCACGCTTAATTCCGCAATCTATGGCAATTTTCAATCCCTCTCTTACGATATCTGTGGCAAGAGTACGAATCCATTTATCATTTGAACCAAGATCAAGACCTACGAAGGGGAGATGTGCCACAATAGGAACAGGACCCCGGTTCATCAGTTTTCTGAAATCATCAATAAAATGCGGATTATGATAGAATTTCTCTGAATCTATGAAAGCAGCTTCGATTCCAATATGATGCTGAACTGCTAACTCTGGCTTGTATTTTTCGAAGGGGATTCGCATGAGAATTTGGTTACGTTTAATCATTTGGATATATCGCCTTTTGAAATAAATGATAAATACTGATGAGAATTAATTGGTTATTCACATGCTGTTCCACCCGAAAATGCATTTTCTCCATTTTTTCGAGTAATGAAGGCAATTCTTCATGCAAAGAAGGGTTGGATTGATAGCACATTTCCAAAAGAGATATAATGTCCACATTAATAATGTGTTCAGGTGCGTCATGCAGGAAAGCCAAGTCTCCGACCAGGATGATAAACAGTTCAATAATCTCTGTATAAAATGATGGTCCTCTACTGACTTTTCGATCATTGAGGAACTCCAGGAATTTTAAGTCATTTCTTGCCAGGATTGTGTTTAGGAAGGTAATCAAATATGCACGTGCTTCCAATTTTCCACTTTCACTTAATCGCAATGCCTGCTTCAAATTACCATTGGAAATTCGAGCGATGGTTTTAGCCGCCACCTTATCCACTAGCATCTTTTCTTCCAGTATATCTTCAATGATCTTACTGGCTAATGCCTTGAATCTTAAATGCTGGCAACGTGATAATACCGTCGGTAAAAGCAGGGAAGGTTGAACCGTAGTTAAAATAATCACCGTTTGTTGCGGAGGTTCTTCCAGTGTTTTTAAAAAAGCATTGGCTGTTTTTGTATTCATGAATTCAGCTTTCTCTATGATACAAATACGATATTTAGCTTCATTCAAAGACATGCTCATACGGTATTGAAGATGATGAATGCTATCCAGTCGGATTTCGGCATTTGTGGAAAAAAAGAATTCTTTCCAAGGTGTTTCTATCTTATTTTTGAAATACAATTCGTATTCGGAGATATACTTCGAGACTTGGATATCTCCTTCCTTGCTAAAATTCATATTAGGTGTTGGAAATGCATAGATAAAGTCAGGATGACTGAATTGCAGAAATTTTTTACAGGAATTACATACACCACAAGGTTTTTCCTTGTCTTCGCTTAAGCAATTCAATGCCATACCAAAATATAGAGCGGTAGTGAATTTACCTACACCTTCCGGTCCATAAAATAAGTATGCCTGTCCTACCTTACCCGAATGAATAGCATGATTCAGGACTGAAATAGCCTGCTCCTGACCCAGGATGTTTCTTAGCATTCTAGATGATGGAAAGCTTACTAATGTGATCGTCAGCTAAGGCTTTATCCAAGATGGTTTTGATATACGAATCCGTGAATTCTTCTGCAAGGATATCAAAGATCAATTCATCGTGGTATTGACCGGCGACAAAGTAACTGTTTCTCCGTGTACCCACTTGCTTAAATCCGCATTTTTCATAGCATCTGATCGCCCGTTTATTGAATGCGACAACATGCAGAGATATGTTATTCAGGTTCAAGATATGAAAACCGAAATCCAAAACCAGTTTCACAGCTTCCGTTCCGAACCCTGCATTCCAATAATTGCGATCCCCGATAAAGATACCAAAGGTAGCTTTACGATTGATGGCATCAATACTGAATAGCCCGGTACCTCCAATAGGTTTGCCTGTTTCCTTATCGACAATGGCAAAATTATAACTGTTACCTGTGGCGTATTGATGAAGAATATCGCGTTCCTTCTCCATACTGTACACATTGGAGAGAATATCCATACTGATGCATATCTCAGGATCATTGACCCATTCTGCAAAACGTTCATAATCTTCGGGATTGTGCGGAGATAGGAAGACCCTTTCTCCAGTTAGTTTTTTAAAGTATTTCATATTTGCCTCTTCTATTTCATTATTGCTTGAAATCGTTTTATGGTTTCTTCAGTGCCCAAGATATCTAACGCAGTTGGAATATCGGGACCGGATGTCTCACCCCATAAGGCGAGATTGAGTGGCTGGTAATATTGTTTTCCTTTGATCTCCAATTCTTCAATTCCTTTGGAGACTAGTTCAGCTAGTTCATCTTTTGTCCAATTGTATTTTATCCTAAGTCGATCACAAAAATAACTTAGCACTTTTTGGCTTGATGCTGAAGTCAGAAAATCCTTATCTGTTTCCTTGATTTTGGGAAAGATGTAAAATTTAGCAGCATAATCCGTGATCAATGATAGAATGGAAACATAATTGCGTGATTTATCGACAACTTTCAGATACTTTCCGTGGTCACTGATATCAAAACCAGCTTCCAAAAAGTAAGTTCTTGAACAATCAGCTATATATTCTAAAGGCAGACTGCGAATATATTGACCATTCATCCAATCCAACTTGGTCACATCGAAAATAGCCCCTGCTTTATTTACATGTGCGAAATCAAATTCTGAGATCATTTCTTCAAGAGAGAAGATTTCCTTATCACCGGCAGGATGCCATCCTAACAAGGCGACAAAATTAATAATAGCTTCCTTGAGATATCCTTTGCTTAGATAGCTTTCTACAGCGACATCACCTTGGCGCTTGCTCATCTTGGAACGATCAGTTCCCAATAGCAATGGCAGATGTACCCAGTGGGGGGGTGTCCAACCAAGGCTTTCATGCAGGAATATATGTTTTGGTGTGCTGGAAAGCCATTCTTCACCGCGTATGACGTCAGTGATTTCCATGTAATGATCATCAACAACTGCTGCGAGGTGATAGGTTGGAAAACCGTCAGATTTGATGATAACCTGGTCGTCGATTAAATCCGATTCAATATCCACCCTTCCCCGAATGATATCATCAAATACAAAACTTTGGTGTTTGGGAACTTTCATGCGGATTACATGCGGTTCACCATTTAAAAGACGCGCTGTTACTTCATCTTTTGATAAACGGGAACAGCGACCGTCATATTTCATGTTGTTGTGTGTTCCTACCTGTTCTTCTCGCATTTGATCAAGGGTTTCCTTGGAACAAAAACAATGATAGGCATGTCCTTTCTCAATTAGCTCCAATGCATGTTTCATATATAATGGTAATCGTTGTGACTGAAAGTAGGGACCGAATCCGCCATCTTTATGAGGACCTTCATCATAATCAATTCCTAAAGTGGCAAGAGAGGTGATGAGATTATCTACAGAATCTTCAACTAAACGGGTTTGATCTGTATCTTCAATGCGTAGAACGAAGGTTCCGCCCATCTTACGAGCATAAACATAATCATATAGCGCAGTTCTCAGGCTTCCTAAATGCAGATATCCTGTCGGACTAGGGGCAAAACGTACCCTGATTTTTGACATCCTGACTCCTGGTGAGTTTTATTTCAATATTCGATTTGATAATGAATATGTCAATGAATAAGGTGACAGGGTACAGGGTATAGGGTACAGGGGACAGGGTACAGGTGTTTTCGTGTGAGAAATAGTATAGAGTTGCATCGCGATTAATTATCTGGAATGGGGTGGAATAAATATTGACAATGAGTATAGGAAATACAATATATAATTATATGCAATATGAAACAGGTGGTATCTTATGGCTCATCATTCAGCTAAATCAGAATATTATCAATTACAGGAACGGTTGAACCGTTTTCCCCAGGGAGCGCCTCCTTCAGATACATTATATAAGATTTTACAAATACTTTTCAGCAAAAAGGAAGCAGAACTCGTTTCCCAACTTCCCATTAAGCCTTTTACTGCAATAGATGCTTCTAAAATATGGAAGATACCAGTACCTGATTCCCGGAAAGTGCTTAAAGAACTGGCATCACGAGCTATTCTTGTAGATGCAGATTTTAACGGAATCATTTACTATACCTTACCTCCACCAATGGCAGGTTTTTTTGAATTCTCCTTGATGCGTGTCCGTGGTGATATCGATCAGAAACTACTTGGAGAGCTTTATTACCAGTATCTAAATGTGGAAGAAGATTTTATCCGTGATTTGCTCTTGGGCAGTGAAACACGATTAGGTAGAGTCTTTGTTCAGGAAGAAGTACTGAGTAACGACAATGCGATACATATCCTTGACTTTGAACGAGCCAGTAATGTGATTCAGACTGCCACTAAAATTGGTATCGGGATGTGTTATTGCCGTCATAAGATGCAGCATGTCGGCAAAGCATGTGATGCTCCCATGGATATCTGCATGACATTCAATGGAGCCGGTACATCTTTAATCAAAGCTGGATTTGCCAGGCAGGTTGATGTCTCTGAGGGAATGGAATTGCTGCACCAGGCGTATGAACATAACCTTGTGCAATGTGGTGAAAACGTGCGTCAGGGAGTCAATTTTATCTGCAATTGCTGTAGCTGCTGTTGTGAATTTCTTGTGAATGCAAAGAAATTTGGTTCGCTGCAGCCCATTCATACATCCAATTTTATTACACAAGCTGATACTTCTGCATGTATCGGGTGCGGTAAATGCATCAAAGCTTGCCCGATAGAGGCAATTTCCTACCTGAATCCAACCCCGGGGAATAAAGAAAAACCTAAAGTGCAGATTGACAGAGAGATTTGTCTTGGCTGCGGAGTCTGCGTTAGAAGCTGTCCTACAAAGGCACTGTCTTTGGAAAGCCGTCCCGAGAGAATCATCACACCTATCAATTCTGTTCATCGGGTTGTCCTGATGGCGATAGAAAAAGGTACGTTTCAAAACCTGCTCTTTGATAACCAGGCATTTGCCAGTCACCGTGCTTTAGCAGCCATATTAGGTGTGATATTGAAGCTTCCACCTGTAAAACAGATAATGGCGAGTAAGCAGATGAAGTCGGTGTATTTGGAGAAGCTGTGCGCGGGGAGAGGGTAAAGGGGACAGCGTACAGGGTACAGCGGACAGGGTATAGGGTACAGGGGATAGGGGGGGAAAGGGAAATATAGGGGATACAGTTTTTAATTAAGAAAATAATATTTGACATATTCTCAATAAATACAGTTCTTAGTGATAACTTTATTCTTAGGGTTTAGGAGGATTTATGCCGGTGCAAAGCTATAAGGAGTTGATCGTTTGGCAAAAAGCAATGGATTTGGTAGTAGAAGTGTATAAGCTTAGCAGAAGCTTTCCGAAAGATGAGTTATACTCTCTTACTAACCAAATACGAAGAGCTGTTACATCAGTTCCATCAAATATTGCAGAAGGTTGGGGAAGAAATTCCAGAGCTGAATATCTTCATTTCATATCTATTGCAAAAGGGTCATTGGCTGAAGTTGAAACGCAATTACTTGTTGCATTAAGATTGCAATTCATTGACGAACAGCAAATTAATGCTTCATTAAATCTTCGTGAAGAGGTTGGCAAGATGCTATTTGCCTTATACGCGAAACTCTCTTCTTCTTAACCCTGTACCCTGTACCCTGTACGCTGTACCCTATACCCTGTACGCTGTACCCTGTACCCTGTACGCTGTACCCTGTACGCTGTACGCTGTACCCTGTACCCTGTACCCTGTACCCTGTACGCTGTACGCTGTACCCTGTACCCTGTACGCTGTACCCTGTACGCTGTACGCTGTACCCTGTACCCTGTACCCTGTACCCTGTACGCTGTACCCTGTACCCTGTACCCTGTACGCTGTACGCTGTACCCTGTACGCTGTACGCTGTACGCTGTACGCTGTACGCTGTACGCTGTACGCTGTACCCTGTACGCTGTACCCTGTACCCTGTACCCTGTACCCTGTACCCTGTACGCTGTACCCTGTACGCTGTACGCTACTTCAACGAGGTGAATATGATAATACCGATTATTTTGTTAATTCTTGGATTTGCACTGTTACTTTTAGGAGCTGATTGGTTAGTCAGAGGTGGTAGTTCCTTAGCTAAACGGTTTAATGTACCTGAAATTGTCATTGGCTTGACTGTGGTAGCATTCGGTACATCAATGCCTGAACTCATGGTCAATCTGATGTCCAGGCTAAAAGGCGTCACAGATATTACTTTTGGTGATGCCATCGGTAGTAATAATTTTAATATTCTCATTATCTTAGGGATAACCGCCCTTTTGTGTCCTCTTGTCGTAAAAAAAGCCACAATTTGGAAGGAAATTCCGTTTGCTCTCTTTGTCGCTCTATTAGTCATGTTCCTGGCAAATGACCAGTGGCTGAATCCCAGAGCTATTGATATGCTCAGCAGATGGGATGGAATTATCATGTTGGCTTTCTTTGGTCTCTTTCTTATTTATACAGTGCACTTGAGCAAAACAGGAGCAATTGAAGCGTCTAATGTAAAGGTGTATTCCTTATTTCTTACCATTGGGTTTATCGTTACAGGTATAGTTGGATTGATTGCTGGTGGGAAGGTTGTTATTACCCAGGCTGTAATCATTGCCGAACAATTTGGTGTTAGTCAAAAAGTCATAGGACTTACGATCGTGGCTGCCGGAACTTCCTTACCTGAACTTGCAACATCAGTCGTCGCTGCCTTAAAAAAACACCCTGATATTGCCATCGGCAATATCGTCGGTTCCAATATCTTTAATCTCTTATTCATTTTAGGTATCTCATCAACAATCAGTCCACTTCCATACAAAATAGCGTTCAACCAGGATTTTACCTTAATGCTTGTTGCTACTACCTTATTGTTCGTCTATATGTTTATCCCAAAGAAACATCGCTTGGATAGATGGCAAGGACTCTTGTTTATCCTCATCTATGTGGGATATTGCGTATATTTCCTGAAGTAGGCTGGGGGAAGGTGACAGCGTACAGCGGACAGGGAATAGGAAGTAGTTAGGTGTTAGGTGTTAGGTGTTAGGTGTCAGGTTCAGAGCAGATGAGCATCATGTAACTATTAACAATCAGATTTCAATACGGCGATGAGATAAAAGAACACTCGAATCCCAAGATGCAAGGATGAAGATGGTATATTATCTTCTATCTGTTTCCACAGATCTGCATGTCTCATAAACCTACATTCCATTTGACACAATTAATTTTTGAAGTATCTTGATACTATGAGGTGTTTATGCTTATACCTATTATTTATCTGATACTTGGCTTTGTATTACTGATTTTAGGAGCTGATGGACTTGTAAGGGGAGCAAGTTCACTGGCGAAGAGAATCAATGTACCTGAAATTGCCATTGGTTTGACTGTGGTTGCTTTTGGGACATCAACCCCAGAATTGATCGTGAATATCTTTTCCAGTATCAAGGGTGCTTCAGATATCGCTTTTGGCAATATCATCGGCAGTAATAACTTTAATATCCTGATCATACTTGGGATTAGTGCTATGATTTGTCCGCTTGATGTTAAGAAAAGCACAATTTGGAAGGAAATTCCTTTTGCTCTATTCGTTGCAATTTTATGCTTGCTCCTGGTGAATAACAAATGGTTCAATCCCAATGCGATTGATTTGTTGAGCAGATTAGACGGCTTGCTCATGCTGGGATTCTTTGGTTTGTTTCTTCTTTATACATTGCACTTAAGCAAAACAGGAGCAATTACAGCATCAAATGTAAAGATTTATTCTCTTCTGCTCACAATTGGATTGATAGTAGCTGGCTTTGTCGGTTTGATTTTTGGAGGGGATTTGGTAGTCAAACAGGCAATCATCATTGCCAAACAATTCGGTATCAGTGAAAAAGTGATTGCTCTTACTATCGTCGCAGCCGGGACTTCCTTGCCGGAATTGGCAACATCAGCAGTGGCAGCTTTTAAGAAACACCCCGATATTGCCATCGGCAACATCGTCGGTTCCAATATCTTCAATCTATTGCTGATACTAGGTGTTTCCGCTTTGATTAACCCACCTTTGTATAAAACATCCTTCAACATAGATTTTTACTTGATGATTTTCTCTACTGCCCTGTTATTCGCTTATATGTTCATTGCTCGGAAACACCGTTTGGATAGATGGCAAGGCGTTTTATTCATCCTGATCTATGTTGTTTATGTGGTTTTTCTACTGAAGTAGGTTGCAGAAGGTAACAGCGTACAGCGTACAGCGTACAGGGAATAGGGATTAGGGAATAGGGAATAGGGAATAGGGATTAGGGAATAGGGATTAGGGAATAGGAAGTAGTTAGTAGTTAGTAGTTAGTGAGGTGTTAGGTGTTAGTGAGGAACGGGATTGAAATCCCCCCTTGAGAAGGGGGGTAGGGGGGTCTTTTTCTCTGAGCTGGGACTTGATACATGAAACCTGAAACCTGACCTTCCTTGAGTAGGAGGTGAGTTGTATGGAAATTCGTCCTCAATCCCCCCTTGAGAAGGGGGGTAGGGGGGTCTTTTTCTCCGAGCTAGTACCTGACACCTGAAACCTCACCCCTGTATTCCAGGTTTTTCTACATTTAACATCAGATAAATATTGACTGTATTTCCGCATATACTTACTTATTATTTAGGCGGTGTATATGCGAATAATACATCTGATTCCCCTGTTGGGCGTTCTATTCCTTACCGGTTGTGCGACAGCAGATTTATCAATCCTGGATAATGCTGTTCCTCTGAAAGCCAAACAATTACAAATCACGGAATATCAGTCTTTGGGCATAGATGCATTTACCTTAGCAGGACAAGTTCCTGACACACTTGGTTTTGGTGCTATTTCCAAAATCAATCAGCCCTATATTGGATGTTTAAGTGGAATTCAAGTCGGTCTTGGTTTGGGGAAAGACATGGAAATAGATACAAAGTTGTCTGGTGGTCATGAACCTATTGGAGAAGCATTTCTCATTGCCTATCAGATCAGCATGAAATATCGTCTTTACCATCCTGAACAGAATGTTTCAATTGCTGTGATGCCTGGTCTCAAGTTTCAAAAGTGTACTGGTGTTGAACTACCTGAACCTCAACTGCTTGGGCATGCTGATATGTATTATGATGCTTCTATTCATACTATCGAGATGCCCATAATCATCTCTTGGAAAACGAAGAGCAAATACCCGTTTAATCCATTACCCGGGAAGTATCCATTTCTCCATTCCATCATAACAAGGGTAAGTTACGATAGAATAGCGATTGACTATTGGCATTATGTGAATCCAGATAATGAAATTAGAAGGCAGAAAGATGTAAATACTTGGAGGGTTGGTTTACTTTATAATCTGGCACTGCCCAATTGGTTATCAATATCGACCTTGAGTGTGACTTGTGGAGTTGAGATCAGTCCCTTGAACTACAGTAATGTGAATCTCATACCTGTCATTGCCGTAGGCATGAGATTTCCGCAAAGATATGATTATTAGCAGGATAGGGGTTTGCGGTAGTAAACCCGTCTTCTTTTCTCTTCTGCTCTGAACTGTTCTCTGTACGCCTGTTGTCACAATTGGACTAAGATATTATGGACATCATGATAAGTTGTCTTATTAGATAAGGCATCGATAGTCAAATCTCCACATATTTACATTCTTCATTATATTCCAAAACTAATATCCCAAAACTAAAATAACATATGAACTTGCACTTCTTTGCCCTTAATTACTACCTGTTTCATACCAGTTTGATTCCTGTTTCATACCAGTTTCATTCCTGTTTCGCGAGACAGGAAAGAGATTGGATTGGGATTGGTATGGGATTGGATATGGATTGGTAGTATCTTTGCGGTTTATTTGTTGAGTAAGACTCCGATCTTACTGCGTTGAGTATGACTCCGATCTTACTTGATTCCTTTCGTGGAGTAGGATTCCGATCCTACTAAATGCATTTTGCTCGTTGTGTTCATTTAGTTACTGAGGGTGAAAGGAATTTGACTCACACACACTAGACCCCCCTACCCCCCTTCCCAAGGGGGGAGTTAGTCTCAAGGGTGGTGTAGAAAAGTTCCACACGGGCGTACTGCCGCACGCCCCTACTCTGCAATTTTTAATTTTTAACTTTTAATTGTATGATGTCTTCTCTTATGAAATTTGCTTTTCCAAGGCCGATATGCAGAACTTCTTCATTTTGAGAAGTCGTGCCTTTACCACCATTCAATTCACGATACCAGTAAATGGGTTTACCATTTTTAATCATGCCAGTGACTCGAATACGTGTACCAAATGCAGGAGAATTAATCATCGTTGGAATTCCAATTAATCTGACTCGATTGTTTGTCGGTTGCTTAATTTGCACACGCTTGATTTGAATGATATTTTTTTCCCAGGTTAGTTGAAATTCTACAGAAACATATCCGTTGCTTGTCACATTATGCAAGAGATGAACTCCGCTGCCGCTGCCAACGCACAGATCGAGCAGACCATCACGGTCAATATCCGCAGTCGCATTTCCCCAGCCGTTATAGACCCTGGTTCCTGAGAGCCAGGTCACATCTGAGAAAGTACCATTTCCATTGTTCAAATACAGGTAGGAACGTTCATTTTCATAAATGGATGTGATGAATAAATCCAAATCACCGTCATTATCAGCATCAAACCAGTTCGGGTCGCTATGCAATTCATCATAATGAATTCCTGACTGATTGGTGATATCTGTAAACTGGTTGTATAAAATCTTCTGGTTACCGATAATAAGAGTTTTTTTGCCATCATTGCGCAGGAGCATACTCTTATCTGAAATATCCAGATATCTTGGATGAGCAAGATTAGCGATAAAGATATCCAAGTCCCCGTCATTATCGAAATCACCCCAATCTGCACCAATCGTATGACCGTAATATCCTTTCTTGAGTTTTCCAGCTAAGCCATCACGAGCAGCAATATCCACATATTTGCCATCCTGCCAATCCCAGAGAAAGTTACGATCCAAGCGATAATTGCTGACAAAGATTTCTGTTTCACCGTCGTTGTCATAATCAGCAGGGGAGACCCCTCTGCCGGCTTGTCCATGATCATGTGTATAAGCTGGAGTCCTGAATCCCAGTTCGTTGGAAGCATCATGGAAAAAGCTCTTTTGATTATCCCAGAAGAAATCAGGATAACCATCACGGACATTCCACGTTTCATAATTAGCAAAATACAAATCGGGAAAGCCATCATGGTTCCGATCTACCCAAGCTGCCCCTTCTGTAGGGGATTTATCATTGATATCGCCAGCTCTTTCATTTACATCAGCGAATTTTCCATTACCCATGTTCTTGAATAAGCGGTCACCATTTTCATCGAGGGAAGAAGAAGTCATTACGAAGTCTAATGAACCATCCTGGTTGAAATCGGCAAACAGACCCCCATTCCCGTTGTATTTGCTCAAACCTGCTGCTTGAGTGATATTCTCGAATTTCAAGTACTTTTTATTCTCATACAAACGGCATCCATTAAAAAGCAAATCGGGGTAATTATCTTCATTGAAATCACCGAAAGCCACACGTCCGTAATTGATGGAATCTAAGCCCGCAGTTTTAGTAATATCCCTGAATATAGGACCGTTGTATCTTTTTAAAAACCGACACCAGTCTAATAAATCACTGGTAACATTCAACTTTTTCTGGAGTACTTCCAGGTAACCGATAGCTGCTTTATCGAAACGGTTACGAGGAGAACCCAAGATAAGGCATTTTGTGAAAGCCAAGGCAGCTTCCATATATGATTGGGGATTGTCGATTAACTGCAGATATTTTCCTTCCCAAAATGTCTTTTCAGCTTGTCTTCCAGCATCGTTATCATCAAAGATGACAGAATTTAGTTCTTTCATCCCTGAATTCCAGGAGTCTGTTTTCTTAGGTAAAAGAAAACAGAGACTATCTTCATTTCCATACCGGTTTAACTCAGAGAGAATTGTATAATAAGAAGCTTTTACAGATAGGAACCGCAGACGGTTCTGCCATTGTCGGTTATCTAGAATCTCGTAGCTGATTTGAATGCTATCTGTAATCTTAATCTTCATTAAATCAGAAATTGCATTTTTTGCCAGGAGTAACAATTCTTGGTTAGCAGAGCCATTCCTGTAGTTTTTACGAACATCAGGATCAAGCATCAGAGCTGTTGTTAAAAATACATAATCATGTGCTTCCTTACGTACGGTGAGTAAGGAATCCACAACACGATCGTAGTATTTTTGATTCACAAGTCCTGAAAGTCTATAATAGCGTGCAGTATTGATCCATTTTGAATGAGGGTACTGAGTTATAAATCTGTTAATCAAGTTAATTCGAAGGCTGTCATTCCTTTCCACCGCAATATTATCTATGCTGTCCTTACAAAAATCCCGCTCAATTTCAGGAGAATAATGATCTAATAGGCTTACTTCCTTAATAAATGCATCATTGTCCATATCTGAAGAAATAAATCGAATGTAAAGATTATCCGCCGGATCTTTGAATAGTGATGCTAATTTTTCGATCAGTTCCTTCTTTTGATTCAGAAGGATTGGATCATGTGATTTCTGAGTCATATTAAATGCTAATCCAGCAGCATCAAGGTTTCTTGTGTTGATTGCTTCTGCTTCCAAAATAGTTAGTGCTTTTAATGTATCCTGTTCACTTAAGGCAAGATCAGTAAGAATTGGATATGTCCTGGCATCTTGCGGTATTTTTTGTTGTAAACCTAATAATTCTGTTTCATTTGCTTTCAAAACAGACCACAATTCTTTATCATGACATAACTGATAATCTTCGATCGAGATCGGGTTAATAGAAAAAAGTGATGATGTTATCCAGAAAGCAATCAGCAGTAACTGACTTTTAATGCACATAAGAATCTCCCATCTCAAAGATTGCTTAAATACGGAAATTATCTTTCTATTGTCAAGAGAAAGCGGTTTAAATCTAAAATCAATGTAATCTCAGAAATAATTCTTGCAAGATTATTCTGTATTCTTCTTCTGTATTCAACCAAAAACATGAGTTGGGAGGAAGCAATATGTATAATGAAGAAATTTCAAAGTACAAATTTCCCTTAGATAGATTCATCACGGAAGATAAATTTGAGAAGATCAAATCCTTCATACAAGATAAACCAACGCCAATGTTGATTATAGATCTTGATATCGTAAAAACCAGGTACACAAATCTGGTAAAGAATATGCCCTTTGCTAAAGTATATTTCGCTGTCAAAGCATGCCCATTGAATGAAGTCATCACAGTATTACGCGATCTTGGTTCAAATTTTGATGTCGCCAGTCGGTTTGAATTGGATCAGGTGATGTCGTTAGGTGTTTCTGCAGACCGTATCAGTTATGGCAACACAATCAAGAAGCATGGGGATATCGAATATTTTTATCAGAAGGGAATCAGGCTTTTTGTGACCGATTCTGATACAGATTTGCTGAATCTTGCCAAATATGCACCCGGTTCCAAGGTGTTTTTTAGACTGTTGACCGAAGGCAGAGGAGCAGACTGGCCTTTATCCCGTAAATTTGGAGCACATCCGGATATGATCTATTCTCTCATCCTGAAAGCAAAGGAACTTGGACTTAATCCATTCGGATTATCTTTCCATGTAGGTTCGCAGCAGCGTGATATTGGTCAGTGGGATGATGCTATATCCCGATGCAAGTATCTGTTTGATGCTGCAACAGAACAGGAGATAAATTTAGAGATGATTAACCTCGGTGGAGGATTTCCTGCTGAATATCTGGAGCAGACATTTCCTGTGGAAGAATATGCCCATGAAATCACCCGATTCCTGGAAGAAGATTTCGCAGATGGCTTACCGACGATATTCCTTGAACCTGGACGTTCCCTGACTGCTGATGCCGGTATAATCGTTGCAGAAGTAGTGAATATTGCGACCAAATCAAAGCACAGTTCCAACCGCTGGGTTTATTTGGATATCGGGATGTTTGGTGGTTTAATCGAAACCATGAACGAATCCATTAAATATCCTATATTCTTTGATCGGGAAGGGAATGTGGAAGAAGTGATTCTCGCTGGTCCAACATGCGATAGCATGGATATTCTATATGAGAACTATCATTATGATATGCCCGAGACCGTGGAAATAGGAGATAAAGTATATATTTTTACTACCGGTGCTTATACAGCCAGTTATAGTTCTGTCTATTTTAATGGCTTTCCACCCCTAAGAACATTGATCTTAGCTTAATCAATGCACTTTGCATAAAAACTTAGGGTTTGGAGTTCAAAAACGAGTTAATTTCTAGCGCGTGAAAATTATAACTACAGTGGAGTTGAACTCCGAATCACCTATAATCGAGATTCTATACTAGTTTTCGAAGGTAATTCGAAGTCCAACATGCTAGAAATCAGCTTTTCAAACTCTCCGACACTCAAGTGCCACCTCTCTTTATCCAAAGAGAGGAATGGGTAAAACGCCGATTTCCCTCCCTTTGGATAAAGGGAGGGATTAAGGGAGAGTTTGATTCTGCAACAGTTTTCAGCAAGGTTCGAGAGTGTTATCGCAAACAGGTGTAATAACAATAATAATATCTATCAGCAAATATAAATACTTCATAAAAATGGTTAAGTATTTTTATTAACTACACATATGGCTCAAAAATTGCTATTATTTTAAATAATATTTGAATTTTTTATTCGGACGCATCATTTATGTAGATGCCAAAAAAGTGATTTTAACCAAGAAGGGAGAAATGGGAAAGCTTTTATTAATTGGGGTTCTCGTTATCGGTGTGGTTATTTCTACTGCTATTGTTAAATCAAGTGCTCAAGCAGCTCAATTGCCTCAAATTGTGATCACAGATGTATCAGCAAAAGAAACCAAGAATTTGTCTAACTATGCTGCGAGATATGCCTTACAATTCGCAGAATCACAGCATTTTCCCGCAACAAGGGGATTTACAAAAAAACAGACGTTCAACAATTTCTTTTATCGGTTTGGATATATCGATAGCATTCGCTATTCTTATGTGGCTTCAAAACAGAGTTTTCTAATCAAGGCATATACCCGGACAACGATCAGCGGTAAAACTGCCACGCATGTTGGAATGGCTGGGATCAAGGGTATTAGTCCAATTGGAGGTGTGGGTGATATTCTACACTTGAGTTTTGAAAATAACTATCTGGATTCATCACCTAATCATAATGATGGAATTGGTTATGGAAATATCCGTTTTAAAAATAATGGTTTAAATAATTCCTGCATTTGGCCTGATGGAAATGATGATAAAGTTCTAATTCCAGATAATAATTTCATGGATATGACTCCTGAATTTTCTGTGGTTGTTTGGCCTAACTGGAACTCAAATCCCAATGGTTGGATACCTATTTACTGGAAATCCTTAACTCCTGGAACTCCAAATGCCAGTACACAACCTGCCTATGGTGCCTGGATATATCAGGATTATTTATATGCGGGAGTAACAACTGCCTCGGGGCAATATATACAGGCAAAATCTACTACAGATATTAAACCTCAAGGGAATTGGCATTTTGTTGCTATTACTTTTGGTCAGAATTATATTAAGCTATATTACGATGGTGCATTGGTAGGACAAACAAGTGCTGCAACATCCCAACCTATTAATTCCAACCAGGATTTGATGATATTAACCATGCCTGCAACAAAGACAGTTACTCTTTCACCAGTTTTTTTCAAGGGTCGTTTCGATGAATTTGGAATCTACGGCTATTGTTTAACTGCTACGCAAGTGCTTTCAATTTATAACAGCCCCTGTGGCATTATGCCTTCCAGTATGGGGATTCCAGTCGTTGAATACGTAAAAGAGTAGTATAGTAGTCAACCATACCACAGACTATTAGTATGTTCGATTTTATTAGAGTTTAAACTTTTGTACGTTTAGTTTCCCACTCATTAGGACATTGATTTAATCTGAGAAAAAGAATCTTAATTTGTTGTATTATATTCAAATAGCGGGCAATAAAGTTATTATGCAATCATTATATATTTTCAATATAATTAACTTAACATATATCTAGTAATAATCTTGACTAAAAATTGCAATAATATAGATTAACCCACATAATCTGCAAAAAAAACTTCTTAGCTGATTGATGACTGTATAATTAATTGTTCTTTGCAAAAAAGGCGCTTAAAGATGGGAAAACTTTTACTAATTGGTGTTATCGTTTTAGGAGTAGTATTTTCTTCAGCAATCATGAATTCATATAAAGAAGCTAATAAATTACCTCAAGTAGCACTTGAAGAAGTATCCAGTAAAGAAACACGAAATCTTTCTGATTATGCGATAAGTTATGCACTTCAATTTGCTGAAGCCCAGCATTTTCCGTCTTCACACGGTTTCAAGAAAAAGCAGAAGTTCAATAATTTTTCTTATCGAAATGGCAAAATTGATAGTATTTCTTATACCTATATTCCTGCAAAACAGAACTTTCAAATTCTAACATATACTCGGACTCTTATCAATGGTAAAAGCACTTCACATGTAGCTATGGCAGGTATCAGGGGTATCAGTAATGTCGGGGGGAAAGGAAATTTGGCACATTGGAGCTTTGATAACAATTTTCTTGATTCATCTCCTAATCATAATGATGGGACTGGGCTTAATGGTATCCGTTTTCAGAATAATGGACTTAACAATGCGGCTGTATTTATTGATGGAAAAGATGATTATGTTACTTATCCGGATAGTCCAACCCTTGATATGCCGGTAAATTTTTCCTGGTCTTTTTGGGGCAACTGGAATTCCAACCCTAATGGTTGGATTCCATTCATGTGGAAAGCTTCATTGCCGAATGATGTCAATTATCGTAATAAGCCATCTTATGGATTATGGATCTATCAAGACTATCTTCATGCCGGTATTTTGACGCAAAACATGGAATGGATTGAAGCCATATCCACAGCAACTGTGAAACCCCAGGGTACATGGCATCTTATGTGTATCACATATAATGGATTAACTCTAAAAATATATTATGACGGTGTAGTTGTTGGAACAGCGACAGGCACTGTCGGTGGTCCCATATACAATTCTGACCAAATAGTTACGATAGCAAGAATCTCTCAGAATGGTTCCTACTTGTATTTTAAAGGGAGAATGGACGAAGTTGGTTTATATGACATAGTTTTTACTCCTGCCCAGGTTAGTTCCATTTGGAACAGTAATAATGGTATTTTCCCATCAACTTCAGGAATACCTATTGTAGATTATATTAGAGAGTGAGGCTGAAGGAATTAAGAATTAGACTTTGTGGGAAAAAGTAGACAAGAATTCTTGGAGTCCAAATCGCCTTATCCAGATTGACTTATTGCTAAATACTATTGGCGATTCGGACTTCAAGATTTCATACACCTAATTATATAAAAATAAATGAGAACTATGCAAAATTGTCGCTTTCCTGAACTTCCCAGAAAACGAGTTTTCGTTGCCAAGGATGAAAGGTCGTATCATGAAGTCCACTTGCCCTTTTAGCTACGTTATCAAAGAAATTTATTAGGGCAAATGAACTCCAGATACTTAGCTTTCCTGAAGTCCGAAATTCCCTGTTTGATGAATTAGATTTTGATAGTTTTCGAAGGGAATTATGGACTCCAGGTAGCTTACTAATCTCTAATCTCTAATCCCTTCCTTTACGTCATAAAAAAATTACAAATATCCTACTTATATATTGATCCAGTGACAGAGAAAATCTTCACTATTCTCCAAACATGCTTCAATACTTGTTTTATCGGTGTTAAACTTAAGCAATTTATTGGTATCCAAATTGCATCACATATATATGGAAAAATCGTTATTTCAGTATTGTTGAACGAAGCTGCAAGCAGCAGTACCGTTCGCAGTAAACTCGTGTTTCATGCATTTAAACTATTGATATACTGAACCCTCACTAAAAGCATACTTACCCCCAAAATTAACTGGAGGTAAGTATGGAATCATACGAAGTTCGCTTTTTAGAGTGCCTTGATCTTCGAGGCGTGTCCCGAGAGACAAAATACAATTACATCAGACAAGTCACTTCTTTAGCATCATATTATGGTCAAGACCCCGGCACACTATCTATTGAACAGGTAAGAACATATTTTGTCTACCTGCATAACGTCAAGAATTATAGTCCTCAGAGTTTAAAATCAGCCTATTATGGCATCAGATTTTTTTTCATCCATGTTGTTGGTTTCAGGCAAGAGGATTTTACCTTTTTTAAGGCAAAGATTGAGCACAAACTTCCTGTGATTCTGACCACAGACGAAGTTAGAATGCTTATCTCCCGCATTCATACTTATGATTATCGACTCTTACTGACTCTTACCTATCAATGCGGATTAAGGATTTCGGAAGCAGTCAAGATTAAAATAGCCGATATCAACCGGGAATTGATGACCATCACGGTAAGGCAATCCAAAGGCAACAAAGACAGGTCAATACCTCTGCCTGAAAAATTGTATCAGGAACTCCGGGAATATTGGAAAACCCATCAGAACAGACAGCTTTTATTCCCGAGCAGAAGCACCAGACAGGCTGATATTAACAGAATGACAACCTCGAACCAGATTTCTGTCCAAACTCTTCGGTCAGCTCTGAAGTCAGCCTTAAAGGAGACACGCATCCCTAAGCATGTAACCTGTCATACACTCAGACATTCTTATGCCACACATTTATTGGAAGCAGGTGTCAGTATCATCATCATCAAAGACTTGCTCGGGCACGAAAGTCTTAGAGCGACCATGGTATACGTGCATTTGACTAACGTTTCCCGAGAGCAGTCATGTAAAATCATCAATGAACTGATGAATAAGATGTAAATGGATTTTAGCAGGATTCTCAAAAACAACCTGTCCGAGTATCTGGAAAAATATGGAAACCAGTCACCGGAAAGCCATTTAAGAGCGATCAGAGATATTCTCCTTTGCCGGACACCTGAACTGGGCGGAGAAGTCTATTTATGCCAGGAATGTGCGGAACTGCATTATTCCTATCATTCCTGCAAAAACCGTCACTGCCCGAAGTGTGGCCGTAATGATTCAGCGAAATGGCTGGAAAAGCAGCTTGCCAAACTGCTGCCGGTTAAGTACTTCATGGTAACTTTCACCATACCCCGGGAACTGCACAAAACATGCCTGTCAAATCAGAAACTGCTTTATGATCTTCAGTTCAAAGCATCATCTGAAGCCTTAAAGACATTGCTTTCAGATCCCAAATATGCCGGTGGCGTTTCAGGCTTTACCGGGGTACTTCATACCTGGACAAGGCAGCTTGAATATCATCCTCATATTCATTATATAGTCCCCGGCGGAGCTTGGAATAAAGAACGAAAGGAATGGCAAAAAGCAGGCAATAAGTTCCTGATTCCGGTCAAAGCTCTTTCGGTGATTTACCGGGCAAAATTCCGTGATTTGCTTCGACTGGAAAATCAGCATCTGTTTGGTCGGATATCCCCGCTAGTCTGGCAGCAAAAAGAGTTTGTCACAGACTCCCGACCCGTCGGAAAAGGTCGGGAGGCTCTGACTTATTTGGCCAATTATGTGTATCGGACCGCCATCACCAACAATCGCATCCTTTGGGAAAAGGACGGGCTGGTAACCTTTAAATACAAGCCGGCAGGTTCAGCTAAATTCGCCTTTAAAAGCGTCGACTCCGTGGAGTTTATCAATAAGTTCCTGATGCATGTTCTGCCGCAGGGATTTCAGAAAATCAGATACTACGGATTTCTCAGTCCGGCGGCAAAATCTGTCTGGGAGATGGTCAACAGCTTTTTCCCAGCAAAGTCCGATTCTAATGACAAGAATCAGACAGCTAAAACTTTTGTAATTCCCAAATTTGAAAAAGACCTCTGCCCTAATTGCAAATCAAAGATGACACAGCATGCTTCAATTACCGGAAAACCAAGATCACCGCCTTGGTCGCTGTTGTTTTTGGCAAATTGCTTTGATGGCGGTAAACTGTAAGTTAATTTTACCGACGGGATTGTCTTGCCTAAATTATAGAAACAACCGAAATATTACAGGCAATTTGCTAAAATACTTGAAAACAATATCAGCCCATACACAAAAAGTCTGATCTCAAAGTGATTTGATAACTTCTGAAAAGAAAATCATCTCTTCCATTGGTAAAAGACTCTGCTAAAATTGTAAAAATCCAATTCAACCCAAGAAATCTTCAAAAAGCAATTTCCAAATACATATTCAAAATCACCCTGCTACTTGAGCTTGTTCAACAGCATATCCAATCATGTCTATGATGGGAAATGCTTATTATGTTATATCTACGGATGATGAATCATGAACTGAGCTATGCCAAAAGGAAGGTGATGATGGGGAAGCTCTTACTAATTGGTATTGTCGTGATTGGGGTTGTTTGTTCTACAGCTATTTTGAGTTCTAATGCTCAAACAACAAAATTACCGCAAGTGGCAGTCAGTGAAATTTCCACAAAAGAGACGAAAAACCTGTCTAATTATGCTGTTCGGTATGCACTACAGTTTGCTGAATCTCAACATTTTCCAGCAAGATCGGGATTCACGAGGAAGCAGACTTTCAACAATTTTTTTTATCGCAATGGATATATTGATAGTATTCGTTATTCTTATGTGACTTCAAAACAAGCTTTTCAAATTAAAACATATACTCGAACAACAGTCAATGGAAAGACTGCCAGCCGATGTACGATGGCTGGTATTAGTGGTATTAGCTCTATCGGTGGGAAAGGGAACCTGGCTCACTGGAGTTATGATTATAACTTTCTGGATTCATCTCCCAATGGGAACGATGGAACAGGTTTGAATGGTATCCGTTTTCAAAGCAATGGACTCAATAATGCAGCCGTATTCATCGATGGACGTAACGATTACGTAACCTACGAAGATAGCCCAACACTTGATATGCCCGTTAATTTCTCCTGGTCATTCTGGGGCAACTGGAACTCAGACCCCAATGGCTGGATTCCCTTTATGTGGAAAGCTTCCTTGCCAAATAATACTAGTTATTGGAATAAACCAAGTTATGGTTTGTGGATCAAGAATGACTATCTCCACGCAGGTATTTTGACGCAAAACATGGAATGGATCGAAGCAATTTCTACAATGCAAGTGAAGCCCCAGGGTACCTGGCATCTTATGTGTATTACGTATAATGGTTTAACGCTCAAAATCTATTATGACGGTGTTGTTGTTGGAACTGCGACAGGCTCGGTCGGTGGTCCAATATACAATTCCACTGAAATAGTAAGTATTGCTAGGATATCCCAAGATGGCTCTTATATATATTTTAAAGGCAGGATGGATGAAATTGGTATGTATGATTTTGTATTTACACAAGCACAGGTACTATCCATTTGGAATAGTCCGAATGGACTTCTTCCAACAACTACCGGTATTCCTGTTGTAGAATATGTCAAGGAGTAAAGCAGAAAGAATAGAGAAAAAAGAATTAGACTCTGTGGAAAAAAGTAGCAAAGGAATATTGGAGTCCAAATCGCCACCGTGACTTGTTGATTATCGATTAATTATATGCGATACGGACTTCAGTATTCCGATTACCTAAACAATTGATTATTATCACTTAAAATTCGTTTATTCCCCTAATGCCGAAGTCCGCAATTCCTATGAATTGGTAGTAGTATGGTTGTTTTCGTAGGAATTTTGAACTCCGGCATGCTTGTCTGGACTTTTTTCTACAGATTCATAATGAAGCATTGAAATTGAAGAAAAGGTTGGAGTACCCTATTCTCTAGGTGTGCCAGGCGAATATTTGTCTCCTCCAGTACATATTAATGGTCATTTCAGCTAATCACACTATCTTATCCCATGTCGACTTATGTAGTGACCAGAAACTTCATCAGATAATTCTAAAAAAGGAGAACAATATGTTATTAACGGTTGGTATCATTTTAATCGTGTTATGGTTACTGGGAGTAGTAACATCATATACATTGGGTGGTTTTATTCACATACTTTTGGTGATTGCTGTTATCGTCATTTTAATTCGAGTGATTAAAGGCCAAAAGGTGCTATGATCTCAAATCATCTATAGAAGATTTTGAGGAAAGAACAATAATTTGACAAGAGTAATACCATTTATGTAAATGGTTGCATCAGTTTGTCGTTCATGACTTTGTAGAGGAGAATCGCAAGTAATGTAGTTTTACATATCATTTTGGTAATGAAAAATAGAATGTAGCTCCCTCATCAATATCTCCCTTAGCCCAGACCTTGCCTCCATGACGTAAAATAATACGCTGCACAATAGCCAAACCAACGCCTGTGCCTTCAAACTCCTGTGTGCTATGCAGACGCTGGAATATTCTAAAAAGCTTATCCATATACAGTTGATCAAAACCAGCGCCATTGTCTTTGACAGAAAAAATAATTTCGTTTTCTTGTTCAGCAGCATTCACTTCAATGATCGCCTGCTCTTTTTTTGATGAGTATTTTACGGCATTCGAAAGCAAGTGAAACCACACTTGACGAATTAGTTTCTCATCTCCAGTAACAATAGGCAATTTACTGACTTCGAAATCCATCCTCCCTGGATTTCCTGGACTGATAATTTCACGTGCAATAAATTGAACTATTACTTCCATATTTATCTTCGAAATTTGCATTGGTATTCTACCGATACGTGAGAATGTAAGCAAGTTATCAATGAGTTTACTCATATCCTTGGTACTTTCCGTGATGATAGAGCAGAGATGCTTACCTTCAGTATCGAGAATTGATTTATAATCCTCCTGGAGGATGTGCGTAAATCCATCAACCGCCCGAAGTGGTGTTTGAAGGTAATGGGCTATCGAAGATGCAAAGTCCTCCAGCTCTCTATTTGCAACTTCAAGTTCTGCTGTACGTTTTGCCACTTGTTCTTCGAGTTCAACAGTATAATTCTTCATATGATCGAACAAGAGTATTTCAGCCTTTTTCCGTTCTGTAATATCAAAAACTGTACCGATGATAGAAATAAGATTATCATCACTATCATATATGCCTTGAAAAGTAGATTGATAATAACCAATACTTTCATCTGGACGAAGGAATTTTTGTTCATAACTTCCCTTTTCATGAGACTCCATTGCCTTCTTAATTAATTCCTGGTCACGTTCGTGGTCTTCTGCCCAAGGGGACAATGACATGATAGAATCAATTTGAGGCTTGAATTCCCTTGAATCAAGTCGAAAAATCTGATATACTTCATCTGACCAGGCAACATCCCCAGTTTGAATATCCCAACTCCAATAACCCAATTGTGCCAATTGTTTAGCTTCACTGAGTTTTCTTTCACTTTCTCTTAATGCTTCTTCGGCTTTTCTTTGTTCTGTGATATCATTAATGCTGGAAAGAATACAGTTTCCGATGTTTAATTTGATCATTAAGGCTGAAAATAAAGTATTAATAATTTTACCGTCTTTCTTTCGGAATAAATATTCTTTATTTTTTACCTCACAACCTGAATGAAGAATATTTATAACCTCCTGCCGATCACTTTCCTTTACCCACAATTTTAATCCGATGGAAGAATTGGTTAAAGCTTCTTCCTGTGTATATCCGATGATTGTGCAAAAAGTATCATTGATTTCGATGAATTTACCATCTTCAGCACGAGTAATGGTGATAGCATAGGGGGATGTCTGGAATGCCTTGGAAAATTTCTCCTCACTTTCTTTTAATGTTTCCTCAGCGCTTTTCATCTCTGTAATTTCCCTGGAAAGGATAAAAATTCCTTCGGGTACAGGCTGAATGCTTAGATCAAACCAATTCTTTGAACAATTAGGAAAAACATTATCACTTTCGAAATGATGTGCTACACGCTCTTCCATACAATGCTGTAATATTTGAAATACTTCTGTTTGGTTAATTCCATGCCATACATCCATATATTTTTTACCTAGAATTTCTTCTCTGGACAAATGACTGTGAACGAGAGCAGCATTATTTACATACAGATATGTCCAGTCAAAACCAATGATTTGGCATCCTTCCATCAAACTATCAAATGTTGAACGAAAAAGCTCTTCACTTTTCTGAATATCATTTGATAAGTTCATTGTAATACCCCCTGTGATTCAAAATATAATTATAATTTATATTATTTGAGGAATTATGCAAATTATGAAAGTTAATTTTTTATAACCAGTCATCTGTCTGAAACACTAGATAACCCAGTTACATCATTTATATTGCCATAGAGAAGTACCTATGCAAACGATCAGGATGTGTTTGTAACTATTATCAGGATGCCATGTGGAAACAGCGAACACAAACATTTCATTACCCTTGATTTAATATCGCAATAAACAAGATTTTATTTGCTTGACAAGAATACCCTCCTTTCTTTGATAACGCCACATTGTGAATATACGGCGAGATAGCTCAGCCGGTAGAGCAGAGGCCTGAAAAGCCTTGTGTCCCCAGTTCAATTCTGGGTCTTGCCACCATAAATCAAAGGCACTCTTGCGAGTGCCTTTTTCTTTTCAGTCCCATGACAGGAGAGATAAAAGCATGTATCTATTGAAAAACCTGCAAATACCAGTACAAAAAGAACCTGATTTAAAACAATACATCTGCAGAAAGCTGGGTATTTCTGCAAATCAGCTCTTACATCAAGAAGTATTATTACGTTCAATTGATGCAAGGCATCGTAACAGGCTTAACTTCAATTACACTCTTCTCATAGAAATAGGCGTACCAATTCCCTGCCATGTCGATTTACTGCCTAATCATGAAGAAATTCCTGACCAGGTTTCTCCTCACAATGTCACGGATATAAATCCTTTCATTATTGGCACTGGACCGGCTGGTCTATTTTGCGCCCTTGCTATGGTGAAACAGGGATTGCAACCCTATCTGTTTGATAGGGGAGATGATCTTAATGAAAGAAACAAGAAGGTACAAAACTTCTGGAAAACAGGTAAACTTGATCCTGAATCTAACGTACAGTTTGGTGAAGGTGGTGCAGGCACATTCTCAGATGGCAAATTAACTGCACGCAGCAGGTCACTATACAGCCGGCAAGTATATGAACTTCTCATTCAATTCGGGGCAGATGAAAGTATCAAGTTCGAAGCTCTTCCTCATATTGGGACAGATGTTTTGAAAACAGTACTGTTAAATATTCGCAGTTATCTTGAGGAAAAGGGATGTCGTTTCTTCTGGAATCACAAACTGGAACAAGCGATTATCGCTGATAACAAGGTTACTGAAGTTGTTATCAATGGTCAGAAGTACAAGCCTGAAATACTTGTTCTTGCCATTGGTAATGCAGCCCGTGATACATTTGAAATGCTGCATAAACACAGTATCCAAATGGAGGCAAAGGCATTTGCCGTCGGCGTCAGGATTGAGCATACACAGGATTTCATCAATGAAAGCTTCTACGGAGATAAAACAGATTTCTCCCTGACTGGTCCTGCCACCTATCGTCTCACAGCTAAATCAGGAAGGCGAGGTGTCTATAGTTTTTGCATGTGCCCCGGTGGTGATGTGATTTCCGCAGCTTCTGAAACGGGTATGCAGGTCACAAACGGCATGAGTAACCATCGAAGAAATGGTCGATATGCCAATAGTGCGATTGTAACAACTGTCGATCAAAGTGATTTTGGAGATGGTGTTCTTGCAGGTATCAGGTTTCAAAGAATGATAGAAGCAAAGGCTTTTCGTCCTGACTATTCAGCACCTATCCAAAAGGCTTCTGATTTCTTACAGAATAAGATTACATCCGGCAATATCTCAACATCTTATCGACCAGGCTTTAAAAGTGAAGAACTGAGTGTTTTATTCCCAAAAGATATTATCATTGCTTTAAAAGATGGCTTGAATACATTTAATAAGAAAGTCCAGGGTTTTTGCGAAAAGGGATTTCTAATCGCACCTGAAACACGAACCTCTTCACCTGTAAGAATTACCAGGGATTTATTGACAGGTTCTTCCGTTCATATTATTAATCTATATCCTATTGGCGAGGGATCAGGTTATGCCGGAGGAATCATCAGTAGCGCCGTGGATGGATATAAACTGGGACTGCGTTTAATATTTCGTAGCGCATGACCTCCGGGCATGCATGATGTTGAAAAAGGCTGCCAGGGATGTCAGCCCCTAAACAGATTTAACCAAGAGATAATTATGATTCAAACAGATGTTTTGATAGTAGGCGGCGGACCTGCTGGTTTATCTGCTGCAAAATCTGCTGCACAGAAGGGTGTCTCTGTTTTGTTATTCGAAAAGAGTCGAGAGATTGGATATCCAGTGCATACGAGCGGTGGAAGTTGGATAAAGGAATTGAGAGAGCTAGGTATTCCAGAGAAGTTCATGAATCCAATTTCCAAAGTCGATTTCATTATTCGAGATGATAAAGCCACATTTGATTTTCCTGAACCTGTTTCATGCGTACTTGATATTCGGGGTCTTTACCAATTCCTTGCGCAGGAAGCAGCTTTGGAGGGAGCTATCATTCGAGTTAATTCACATGTTACTGAGCCTTTAATGGAGAATGATAAGATCATAGGGGTCAATGTAATCAGAAATGGTATTAAAGAGGAAGTCAGAGCCAAAGTCGTTATCGATGCCAGTGGATTTCATGGCGTATTAACGCGGAAGCTTGGTTTGATGGATGAAATCACCAGCTATGGTTATGGTGCTGAATATGAACTCATTACTGATTCTTGGAAGCAGGATCATGTAGGTTTATTGTTTGGGTCTCAATTTGCTCCAAATGGCTACGGTTGGGTCTTTCCCTGTGGTGATCACAAGGTTAGAATAGGAACAGGTATCATCTATCCTGATGCTCAGAAGAGTCCCATCCAACTTTTGGATCATTTCATGGAAAGTGATGACGAAATTGCTCAGAGTTTACGACCATATAGTCTTATGGAAGTCCATCTTGGTTCAGTACCAAACTCCGGTACATTAAAACAGACATACACCGATAATTTCCTTATCGCTGGCGATAGTGCAGGTCATGTTTCAGGTATTGCCGGCGAAGGCATCAGATATGCAATTGATATCGGAGGAATGGCAGGTAATGTGGCAGCAGATGCCGTGAAAAAGAGTAATACTTCAGCTTCGTTCCTGAAAACATTTGAAGCTTCATGGAAGAAAAAATACCAGACGAATTTCTACATTTCAAATTTGATTAATCAAAGAATTAGGCAATTTACTGATAGTGAATGGACAGCGAGGATTAAATTACTGAAGCAAGTGGACAAGGAAATTGTCGTTTCCATGATGAAAGGAAATTATGATATGAATCTTGTAGCGCTTGTTCTTCGCAAGAATCCTGAATTACTAGTTAGGAAATCTTTTGGGATTATCCGTAAAGCGATTGGAATGAAGAAATAACTTGTAGAGTAGGACGCCGATCCTGCTGAATGTAGAGTAGGATGCAGTTCATGCTGAATGTAAAGTATTAGGAAGTGAAATGTCAGTGAAAAGAAATATCAGTGCCTTCATAGGTTCCTTTATTAGCATTGTTCTTCTCAGCATTGCCTTTTGGATCATACATGTAAAACTTAAACAATACCATTATCATGAGATTGTATTTGCCATGCATAGCATTTCGAAAATCCACATACTCTGGGCATTGGGGTTAACCTTTGTAAGTTATTTTGTAATGACATTCTATGATTATCTAGCTCTCCGTTACGTTAATTTCAAGCTATCCTATTCTAAAATATCCTTTTCCTCATTCATTGCCTATTCATTCAGCAATAGCATGGGGCATCCGCTGATCACAGGAGCCGTCAGATACAGATTGTATTCTGCATGGGGATTGAGTGCCATTAATATAGCCAAAGTAGTGGCTTTTTGCACATTTACATTATGGCTGGGTTTTGTGTTTCTTGCCGGTTTATTCTTTTCGATAGCTCCCATGCATTTGCCTAGTAGTATTCACTTACCGTTTAATTCAATACGCATCATAGGTTTCCTATTTCTAAGTATCGTCATCGGGTATTTTGGCTTAGTCTTTCTTAAGAGAATCAAGATTCCATTTAGGAAATGGAGTTTTGAGTTACCACGACCGCAAATTGCCATCAGCCAGCTCTTTGTATCTTCATTGGATTGGATATTTGCCGGTTCGGTATTATTCTTGCTGCTCCCCCAAGGGCATAGTATTCATTTCTTTACTTTCATGAGCTTCTATCTACTAGCCCAGGTAATTGCAATCATCAGTCAAGTCCCAGGGGGAATCGGGGTTTTTGAATCTTTAATGTTGCTGTTACTCGGTAATGCTTTTACTCCAGCAACAACAATGGGAGTTTTGCTGGCAAATCGCATGATATATTATTTAATTCCTTTAGGATTTGGGTCATTGCTATTTGCCGGTAATGAACTTGTTCGTCAACGCAAGCACTTGAAATATGTGATGAACCTCTATGATAAGTTGATTGCTCCACTAGCACCTCAATTATATGCGATTCTTGTCTTCCTGGGTGGCATTATCTTATTGTTTTCAACAGTGACACCTTCCGTGCATCATAGGTTAATGGCTTTGCAGGAAATTATTCCAGTTCCTGTGATTGAAATATCTCATTTCATGGGCAGTATCATTGGGATTACACTATTGTTCTTAGCGAGAGGATTACAAAAACGACTCGATTCTGCTTATTATCTGACGATTTTGATGATGCTAGCAGGCGTACTTGTTTCTTTGCTCAAGGGATTTGACTATGAAGAAGCATTGATATTAAGTGTCATGCTGCTTGTCTTGATTCCCAGTCATCGGCATTTTTATCGAAAATCATCATTACTTAACCAGCCATTTACACCGATGTGGATATTGTCAATATTCATCGCACTTTGTTGTACCGTATGGCTCGGATTCTTCTCTTTCAAGCATGTTCAATATGCAAAAGAGTTATGGTGGAGTTTCACTCTTCATGGAGATGCCCCCAGGTTCTTACGTGAATTAGTGGGGCTTGCCGGATTCCTGTTGATATTCAGTATTATTCGCATGATGCGTATTACATCTCCGAAAATTGATGAAACCCCTGATATGAATGCAGTCAAAGAAATACTAAAATCTTCAGATAATACAAATTCTAACCTGGCTTTATTGGGAGATAAACGTTTCTTCTTTAACGAACAGAAAACAGCATTCATCATGTATGCGATTGAAGGAAGAAGTTGGATTGTCATGGGTGATCCTATTGGTGAAGAATCAGAAATCAAGGAATTAGCCTGGCAATTTAGAGAATATTGCGATAGAAATGGAGGGAGAACTGTTTTTTATGAAGTTGGAACCAAAAATCTCGACCATTTCCTGGATATGGGTTTAACTCTAACAAAAATAGGAGAAACTGCCAGAATCGATTTGAGCTTATTTGATTTGGAAGCTGCCGGACATAAAAGACATCGTAGAACGCTTAAAACTGTAGAATTAGATGGCTGTTCCTTCGAAATGGTTCCTGTTGATAAAGTATCGGATATCATGCAAGACCTTCAAACAATATCTGATGCCTGGTTAGTTGCCAAGAATGCTCGTGAGAAAGGCTTTTCACTTGGCTATTTCAGCTCTGATTACATCAGGCAATTCCCTGTTGCTGTTGTGAAAAAAAATGAAGAGATCATTGCTTTTGCGAATATCTGGACGACAAATACTAAAAATGAAATGTCAATCGATTTAATGCGTTATATCCCTGGTAAAACTGATAGTGTTATGGAATATCTGTTCCTAAAGCTGATTATCTGGGGAAAGGAAAATGGATATCTATGGTTTGAACTTGGAATGGCTCCTTTATCCGGGTTGTATAATCGATCGTTAGCACCTTTATGGCATCGGTTAGGCTCTTTGATATTCCAATTTGGCAATCCGGTATATAAACTGCAAGGGCTTAGAGCATACAAAGAGAAATTTGATCCAACCTGGGAGCCGATCTACATTGCCTCTCCGGGAGGACTGTCGTTACCTGAAATTTTGATAAACCTCTCTTCTTTGATCTCAAAAGGTTATAAACGCTATCTTAAAACTTAAACCAGATGTAGGCATTCTGAAATAAGTGCTACAAATGCCACCCAAAATAGCGACACACAGTCTCCCATTAGATCTAACTCAATTGATAAGATTTCTGATATTATGTTCGTACCTGCCAATCGTCAAATTGGAAGTCCAAGTCTACAAAGCCACACATGATATAATTCTTAATTGCCACCGGATTGCTGGCATATAAGTAGAGATAATTATCGGATATTTGGTTGTGATAATCAACTAAGAAATGCATCAGTGATCTTCCATATCCCTTCCCGCGATATTTTACATGCGTAATGACATCATCGACCCGTGAATAGTGTTCCATGATCTTCAATGATGCTATTGTTACAGGTTTATCCTCTACAAAACCGACTAGTAAATGAAATGAGGGTAGTTTCAGATGCCTTTCAATGACCTTAACAGTCCATTCACCACCATCATCATCAGAGAAAATGATAGCATTCACATCGGGTGTAAGTTCATAAATTCTCTGAAATGTGATATTTTGGACGATCCTGACATCCGATGGTTTCTGCCATAAAAAATACTGATTCAAGTTCTGATAGGCAAGATGGAACTGATATTTATCAAAATAAGGTTGGAGAATATCCAGTTCTTTTGCCTGCATAGAGGCAAAAATACGTGGAATGATCTGTTTACTACTGTAAAAGGATAGGATTTCCTGGAATGCATGATCTAAATCAGATGTTAAATCTGTGATTATGGCATGATTGCTGTCCCAGGAATCTTTATTATCATCATTATAATAGAGTATCCCATAAGAATTGATGATAGAATCAGCAAAATCCTGTGGGAAATGAATCTCTTTATCAATGAGATCCTCCATATTAAACGATGGTTTCATTTATGCTCCAAAAGAATGTTACTATCAATTCAGATGACAGTTTAAGTACATGATCTGAATTTGTATCATTCTGCTATACTTTTATTATCGTCAAGAATTAAATGCAGAAACGATCAGACAGATCACAGGAGACTGTTCAAAATTAACCTCCATTTTACGCAGCCTTATTGGTAGTGACAGAGAAAAAGTGGTCTAAGTGCGACCAATCCACATTTTCTTGACATATGCGGGAGATATTTAAACTTGCTAAAAGTGATTCCTGACGCATGATTGGTTGACCTTTATCGACCAGTTCTTTGAACCAAAGCGAAAACACAAGGTTGCGGGTGGTTTCTTCAGATTTTAGTCCAAATCTACCGGATGTCACCTTCTTGATTTTGCGGTTCCAGCGTTCAGAGACATTGGAAGTCAAACCTTTGCTGAGGTGTCTCCAATCACTAATGATATTGCTTTTGATGTATTCGGCGGCGGTTGGGGGAGTAATAGCTGTCAGGCTTGCGATACCCTTTTTCCTTCCGCCCGCCGTTTCTCTTCGGAAAGCTTTCATAATCCTCTTCTTAAAGAACTTGTCCCTGTCTTCAGGGAGATGACATTGACTGATTCTTTTGAAGAGATTTCGTATCTTATGGAACTTACAGAGTTGGTAATGGACTTTTGGAAACACTGTTTTTCTTGCAACTGCTAACGATTTACTGCCATCACTGACAATCAGGGTTGGATCTTTCCTGTAGAGCTGTCTGAAGGTTCTGAAACATGCTTCGAATGATTCTTTCTTTGTGTCAGGATACAACTCACAAAACAGAGGGATGTGAGTCACAAAATCAACAATACTGATGACATAGTACGGAATACCTTTGATCTTCACATATTTCTCATCAATGCTGATCTTTCCGCTCCACTTACCGATTGAGTTCAGAATCAGGCTCTGCAGGTCAGCGATTTCATGCCAGAGATTTGAGACTGTAGCTTTACAGGTGTTGAGCAGCAAAGCTATCGTCTCGAAGTTCATACCGCTTCCAACCAGGTAATGTACCAGCAGACACAGGTTCTTGCGTTCCAGACTATGGAACGGCTTTGCATCGGCGGTTCTATGGGATGTATTGCCTTTAGCAGTCTTCATTTGTTCCAGGAGTCTGTCACAGATAACAGGTGTATTCTGCTGACCGGCAAGCAGTTTCAGCAGATGTACAGCATCACCGCCTACTGTCTTTTTCAGAAGAAGCTTCTGAGCTTGCTTAACTACAGACAGAGAATTGACCTGAGAAGCATATTTGCAGAAAGTGGTATAGGACATTTTAAAATCATGATGGCTGATGAACTCCTGATACATGACATTTAAAGGTAAAAGCAGGTTATTGATAACAAAATTCTCGATCTGAGGAATACACTCCAGCAGGTCAACTTTCCGGCTTAAATATGCCAGGATATCATGACCATGCTGCTCAAACTCTTGCCAGAAATTATGTACATTCCTGCGGTCTGCGTAGTTAAACAGATCAGCTATTTGCTGAAGTGTAAGGAGGTTGTCTCCGCCTATTCCTACTAATAAGCGTAGAAACGCTATTAAGAACTTGTGGTTTGATGTTGTCTCAGGCAAAGTGAATGAAAATGGTACGTTAATACTTACATGGTATTGGTTACTTTCATGACTAACACTTACCGCTTCTTGAATTGGAGTGTTTTTTTGTCATAATATCCTCCCTTTTGTTACCAGGTAACAAATGCCATTGAAGCTATAGCAAAAAACTTGTAAAGAACTATTTTATATGATTTTAACTACACATTTAGTCAGAAACGGCTTCGAAACATTACTTATAATCGCGTGTTTTTCAATTTTAGTCAAAAAGCTTAACTTGTGATTTGGTGTCCTTAGCAGAGCTTATCTGTCAATTCTGGAAGGTATGTTAAATTATGACCGTTTCGACCACTTTTTTCAACTTGCTACTTTCTAACTTATTGAATATTATGAATAACTTCATGAACAGTCTCGATCACAGAACAGAGACTGACAGCTTCTGCCTGCAAAACTTCTTGACACAGCACACGAGTCACAAACTGAATCCATCTATGCGTATAATAGTAAAAAAATTCGGGGGAACTTCGGTTGGGAATATCGAGCGAATAAAGACGATAGCCCACGAAATTGCCCGTACAAAAAAACCAGATGACCAGATTGTTATCGTTGTTTCTGCTATGGCAAAGACAACAGATGACCTGTTTCATTTAGCTTACGAAATTACCGAGCATCCTTCACGTCGTGAATTGGATATGTTACTGACTGCTGGAGAAAGGATCAGCATGACTCTTCTATCCCTGGCTTTGCAGAAAGAGAAATTGCCCTCTATTTCGTTCACCGGTTCACAGAGTGGAATTCTCACGGATACTAAGCATGGTAATGCACGTATACTGAATGTCAGGGCATTTCGAATTAAGGAAGAGCTTTCTACAGGAAAGATTGTCATTGTTGCTGGATTCCAGGGTGTTTCCATGAATAAGGAGATCACGACTTTAGGCAGGGGAGGGTCGGATACAACCGCAGTTGCTTTGGCTTCCTACCTTCAAGCTGATAAATGCGAGATATTTACAGATGTCGATGGCGTTTATACCGCTGATCCACGTATTGTTACAAATGCGAAGAAATTGACTAAAGTGTCCTACCAATTGATGCTTGCTTTGGCGAATAACGGTTCTAAAGTATTACATCCGAGAGCTGTGGAATTTGCCTGCGCATATAAAATACCCGTGGAAATCAAATCTTCCTTCACTTTTGAAGAAGGAACCTTAATAGCTGAGGATATAAATATGGAAGAACGCGGAATTACTGCTATTGCACATAAGGAAAACCTGTGCAGATCACATCTTCGCTTTGCAGATCAAACCCAAATCATCCACTTTCTATCAAATTTGGGATTTGATATTTTCAATTACCAGGTTATTAATGACAAAGAGATGTATATTTCGGTGGAAGAGAAGTATCAGCATGATTTTCGCAAATTACTGACTGATGCCGGGGTAGAGATTATAGATGTGGAAGCGCAACTGGGTTCTGTATCTATTGTCGGTGTAGGTATCAACTATGATTTGGAATTTGTGGCTAATGTGATGAAAGCCATGGATGATATTAAAGCTACTGTCCGTTTATTACAAAGAAATGACCTGGGTTTGATTCTTATCATTCCCTCAAATAAAGTAGCGGAGGCTGTTAACGTTCTTCACGAACGCCTGATGACCGAGGATTTGTTTGTTTAACGGTTATGAATAACCGTCCACATAATAGATAGGAGTATTAATAATGAGTAGAAAGATAGTTACCAGTGCACTTCCTTATGCGAATGGTAAATTACATATTGGTCATGTGGCAGGTGCATATTTGCCTGCTGATATATACGTGCGTTATCTTCGTCTTCAGAAGGAAGATGTGATCTATATATGCGGAACAGATGAACATGGTTCCCCGATATCCATCAAGGCAGAAGCAGAAGGTGTGACACCCCGAAATATCGTAGATAAATTCCACAAGAGCATTGAAGACAGCTTTATCGGTTTGGGAATTGACTTCGATAACTTTTCCGGAACTGCCCGACCGGAACATCATGCTATTTCACAACAGTTTTTTACTGATCTCTTTGAAAATGATTACATCCTAACCAAGATAACCACACAGTTTTATTGTGAAAATGACAAACGCTTCCTGGCAGACCGTTATGTTGAGGGAATCTGCCCGCATTGCGGAGCAGATGGTGCTCGTGGTGATCAGTGTGATGCTTGTGGTAAGCTTATCGATACCATAACACTGAAAGAGCCGAAGTGCAAGATATGCGGGCATACGCCAATTTTAAGGGATACTGAACATTGGTTTCTTGATCTTCCAAAGTTCACAGAGCGTTTGCAGCTTTGGTTAGAAAAGAAAACTGATTGGAAAGAGAATGTACTCAATTTCTCACTCGGAATGCTGAAGGAAGAATTAATACAACGGTCAATTACACGTGATATCGATTGGGGTGTTCCAGTTCCCTTACCGAATACCGAAGGTAAAGTACTTTACGTTTGGTTCGATGCGCCTATCGGTTATATTTCATCAACGGTGGAATGGGCAAAGAAGAAAGGTGAACCTGAACTTTGGAAAGACTACTGGCTGGCTCCTGATACAAAGCTCTATCATTTTATTGGCAAGGATAATATAACTTTCCATACAATCATCTGGCCTGCTGTTCTGATGGGACAGAAGACCAAGTACGTTTTGCCATATCATGTACCAGCTAACGAATATCTTAATCTGGAAGGCAATAAAATATCCACCAGCCGTAATTGGGCGATATGGGTGGAAGATTATCTGAAATACTTCGATGGTGATTATCTACGCTACGTACTGGCAGCCAATGCTCCTGAAAACAAAGATAGTGATTTCAGTTGGAAAGAATTCCAGGTTCGAGTGAACAGTGATTTGAACAATGTATTGGGTAATTTAGTGAATAGAGTTTTTACTTTCTGTCAAAAACAATTCGACAGCAATATATCTTATGTACCACATGTGAGTGAATTCAGTCAATCCACATTGTCCGAAGCTTATTCATTGGTGAATGAAATCAGGGACTCATATGCGACTTTCCAAGTGCGTAAGGTTTGTCGTTTGGTCATGGATATTGCGCGTCTTGGTAACAAATATTTCGATGAAACCAAGCCTTGGGCTGAGATAAAGAACAATAGAGACAAAGCTGCAGAGACAATGTTTGTTTGTGGTCAGTTAATTCACATTCTTTCTATTGTTTTCTATCCGATATTACCAAAGAGCATGAAGAGACTGCGCAAGATGATGAATTTACTCGAAACACCTGACTGGTCAGAATTAGGCGGCTCTTTAAAAGAACCGATAGTAATCTGCTTAATTTCTCCTCTTTTCCGTAAGATAGAAGATTCAGAAATAGAGCAGCAACTTGAACTTCTCAAGGCTAATTCTGTGGCTGAACCAATCTGCGAAGAAGTGAAAGAGATCAAACCTGAGATTGAATATGAAGATTTTGAAAAGCTTGATCTTCGTGTGGTGCGTATCCTGGAAGCAGAGAAAGTGCCGAAAACTGATAAACTACTCCACTTGAAGGTTGATATCGGTGGTATGACCAAGGAGTTGATTGCAGGTATCCAAAAAGCGTACGAGCCGGAAGCAATCATAGGGAAGAAGGTTCTTATGCTTGTGAATCTTAAACCACGAACAATGCGCGGAATCACTTCACAGGGCATGATACTCTGTGCTGTCAAAGAAGATGGTTTAGCTCTTATGACGCCTGATTTCGATGTACCGGAGGGTACACCGGTATCATAACAGCGATGGAAGTTATCTCAATCAATCCATGAAATATATATTCACATTCTTCATGATTACGGGCTGTTTATCATTGATGGCAGCCCATATTCATGATGGTGGTCTTTACTTGGATATCCTGATTAAATATGCCAGTCAAACAACGGTTTATGCTGATCATGAACTCAAGGTTGAACAAATTTCATTACCCATTTCCTACACATTGATGCCGCCCATCAAAATATCTCTTACTCATTCAGAGGTGGATGATTACTATGCCTTCCTCATTAATACCATACCTGTGGAACAGAATAATTCTCCAGATGAAACTAAAACTTTCAAAAAAGTGAGTAAGAATACCTGGGTAGATGGAAAGCTTCTGATTCGTGATTATTATAAAATATACGATTCCAGGACATTCCAGACTCATGAAACTGCTGTGCAAATAGCAAAGGCAGAAAAGCGTTCTGTTAAGACCATCGAGAAACTTACTTATCCGAATACCCAAGTATCAGTACGTGATCTTAGTGGTGAAGTGCATTATCTCGAATTACCTATACAAATTGTAGGGAAAGATGGTTTACACCTGGATGGAGAACCTGATGGCTATGCCGGAAACCTGCTAATTCAGCCTGCTGGTAAGGTACTGAGAATTCTGAATGATATTGAGCTTGAAGAATACCTGATGGGTGTGGTTCCTAATGAAATTGGTGACAATGCCCCCTTGGAAGCATTAAAAGCGCAAGCTGTAGCTGCACGTTCTGAAACAGTCTGTAATCTTTTATATAACAGGCATATTGATGATAATGCAGATCTATGTAATACTACCCATTGCCAGGTATATAAAGGATATTTCAAACATCAGTCGAATATCGAAGAAGCTGTATTGGATACTGCCGGAGAAGTCATGATTTGCGATACCATTCTTGTAGATGCTGTCTATGGTAGTTCCTGCGGAGGAAGTACGGAAGAAAACCAGTATGCCTGGAAAGGGAAAGCTCTTCCATATTTGAAAAGTGTACCATGTGAGCCTGATGCCGCAGATTATGACCTCATGGATGATGATGACGCGATTAGATGGATAGACCAGAAATCAACGCTCTCTGATGGTGCAAGTTGGGAAAAACGGGCAACCTCCTGGGATAGAACGATCAGTCGTGAACAGCTTGAAAAGAATAGCGGTATTGCAGGCATTGAAAACATCATTGTCAAGAAGCGTGGAAAATCAGGCAGGATCATATTACTGGAAATACAGGGAAAAAATAACAGTATTATCCTGGATAATGAATATAAAATACGGCAAGTCTTTGGTGGACTGCCAAGCTCCTGTTTTTATGTGACTGGTTCGGGGACATACTTCATAAAAGGCAAGGGATCAGGGCATGGGGTAGGCATGTGCCAGGTTGGTGCATTGCGACGTGCCAGGGAAGGAATGTCCTACAAGGATATTCTACATTTTTATTATACGGATTGTGAAGTCTATACGGAATGGATGGAATGAGCATAAGGTAACAGGTAACAGGGAATAGGGAATAGGGAATAGATATAGAGGATCAGATGCCTGTCTGAACTCCCCTCCCATTTGTAAAGGGAGGGGTCGGGGGAGAGCTAGTTTATTTCCATATATACGAATTTACATGAAAGCGAGACTGTTCATTGGTTGATTTCGACGAAGGAGAAATTGTATCGAAATGCACCGACGTTACACTTCAATAGCTAGGAATGTCGTCTCTTCAATATAAATTGCTCATCTCGATACGTTATTCAGTAGAATAACACTCGATATACGCAATTCACTCGGAGAACTCAGCTTTCTTCCCCTGTAGCGAAAACTGAGTATCTGGAGTTCATTTGCCCTAATAAATTAAAATGCACTTTGCATACTATCTCGTTAAAACAGCTTTGCGAATTTCCTTATATTTGCCAATCTCAAGCTGAACAAAGTAAATACCATGAGCAACCTTTGAACCGTTATCTGCTCTGCCATCCCAAGTTACAGTGTACTCGCCAATTAGATACTTTTGTGAATTGACCAATGTCCTGACTAACTGCCCTTTTATGTTATAAACAGTCAGAGTGGTAGGGCTAGTCTCTGTTTGGTTAAACTTGATACTTGTAATTCCTTGGAATGGATTTGGGTAGCAGGTTAATATAGAAGGAATTGGAGGGATTATTGGATCATGAATAGATACTGGCGCGCTAATCTCAGTCAACCACATTACCTGTTGCTGCCAAGCTTCATAGGTTGGTCGACTAGCCCCTAAGACATAAATTGTATGAGTGTTGAAAGTGACAGCGTAGTTTGCACAAAACTGCGACATATACTGGTTGATTCGCCAATATACACTACCATTTGTATTATAAACTATTGTGCTAGCAAATCTCCCACCAGTGAAATTGGGGTCATCTCCAATCCTTGTTTGAGCGGCTACCAACAATTTGTGATTCCAAATCCTCATTCCATTAACTATCGTCACGCTATCTGGTCCGCTGACATTAATTGTAGCGTTCAAATGATAGCTTTCACCATCATCAATAATCACATCAATTATGCTGTTGCACCACGGATCCACTTGACGACCCTGGAGGAATATCGTATTGCCATCAATAGCAACTCGTGAGTCACTCATGTCAGGAATTTCATGCTCCCATATAATTTGAGGAACTCCGTTTACAATTTTGACTTTAGTTAGTTTGTTCCCCGTGTTATACACGACTCCCATCGGCATTCCATCAACACAATAGAAAACAGAATCAGTTGCTGCAAAGGCACTATGATCACCGCAACTGGATAATCCAGAGGTTGGTATGTGCCAATAATTAATTACTTGCCCCGTAGTATAGTCCAGAAGTATTAAATCACTTCCCATACTGTAAGCTATTAGATATTGCTCAGCAGCAGTTATTGTAAAACCAATGCCCCCGGTTAGGTAGGGGGCTAGGCTTCTACTCCAAAGAACTTCATTCTGCTCCGATACAACTATAATGTCAGCTCCATCGGGATAGCATATATTACCGGACGGAGTTACTGCTAGTCCATGCCCATCCATGACTGTACCATTGTAAATGGTATTAATGTTTCTGATCCAATTAGACTGCCTTGTTGTGAGATCAAATTGACAAAGAGATGCAGTTGGCAGAGTATTTCTGGTGTAGCCATAGCCATTACTGACAGCCAATTGGTTGGACTGAAGAGCGAAAGTCAATTGATTTGAATCAATAATTTCTGGCTCACCGTTTTGTGCCCACATTACTGCACTGAGCATGCATAAGGCAAATAAAGTTAAAAGAATTTGCTTCATATTCTTTCCTTTTTTGAATACTCAATTTATCGTTTGTATGACACAATAAGTCTAGTCTATTTCAAATACACATTTTTGATTACAATCAGCTACTTGTTCTATATTTTATGCCATTTGTGTAAGTGCTTTCTGTCAATAACAAATTCTGTGGCATCCTAACGCAAGGGGATTTGATAAAATCCACATCAGTATGTTCCTATTATTCTGGATATGATATTTGAAAGGCAGATAAGTGATTTTAGAAAGTGGTGCTCTGGAGCAGGGAAATTACGAATTATGAATTGGAAGAGCATAGCAGAGGCATTAGTATTTATGTAGAAAAAGAGAATATTTGTCAAGAAAAGATGCAGAATCCAGAGCCAAGATGTCGCTATCCATGAGTCCTAAATTCCTTTAGGTTTGAAGTTTGATTATTAGATTTCGACGGGAATTTTGGACTTCTGGACGCTCTTAAGTCGAAATCTTGAAATTGAATAAAGCAGGTTCTAATGCTGGGGATGAAAGGTCGGATATGAAGTCCACTTTCCCTTTTAATCAGTAATTAAGTATTAGTTGAGATCGGGAAAATGAACTCCAAATCCTAAGTTTTTTTTAACGTAAGTTGATTTTCAGGACTTTACCATCTGGATAGCGTAAATTCAAGTCATTACCACTCATACGGGCAATTGTAACCATCTTGCTGCCATCATCCAATTTCCATTCCTTTGTTTCAGGAGTATAGATTAAAGCAACAGTATCTCCGGCATCTTTACCTTTCAATTCGATAATATCAAAGCGATTCTTTGTAACTGTGATCTGATATTCCTTATCACCGCTCTTCACAATCTTCACTTCTTTCTGACCATCAGTCATAGCCATGGGATTTGTACCAGTCCAGAATTCAACTAAATTGAGTATGTAAAGATCGACAAACATTGCTGCTCCATAAACTGGAACTATTCCTAAGACCCAAAAGATAACATTGTTGAGATACTTGTTATCAGTTGCACTTTCATTCCACTTATATACAGCTTTTGTTAAGGTAAAATTCCCCATACAGGCTGTGAACAGGAATGCCACTGCAATAATTGCAATGATCATGGTAAATGATTTGGTGTTTCTTTTCATAATTTCCTCCAATAGCGTTTGAGAAAAGATTAGAGATTTCGTAAAATATGCAAGTTATTTATTGTGATTTGCGAAAATAAACAGTTTTTATATGATAGATTTCTTTATTTTGTTTTTTCGCATTTAGAATGTTGACAATTTAAGTGATATTTTGGGATTTAGATTAAGAAGGAGCACTTATGCCAAACAAACTTATCAGAGGTATGGCTGGTCAGGAGACATTTCGTTTCTTTGCAGTGGATGCGACCAATGTTGTGCAGGATGCTGTGAATAAGCATCAATTGTCGGTTACTGCAACAGTCCTGTTTGGCAGGATGCTGATTGCCGGTTTGATGATGGGAAGCGATCTGAAAAATGAGACAGATTCCCTGACTTTGAAGATCAATGGCGATGGAGCCATTGGCGGTGCACTTGTAGATTGCCGTTCTAATGGTCGTATTCGCGGATATGTATTCCATCCTGAAGTTGAACTTCCCCTCGAAGAAAACTCAAAAAATATACAAGTAGGTAAAGCGGTGGGTTCAGGTATATTGACGATAATCAAGAAATTTGGAATCTCTGCCCCTTACCAAAGTGAAGTTGAACTCCAGACAGGTGAAGTGGCGGATGACCTGGCTTATTATTATGTGCAATCGGAACAGATTCCCACGGCTGTATCACTCGGTGTGCTTGTGAATCCGGATGCAACAGTCAGACGTGCAGGCGGTTTTATGGTTCAAGCATTGCCAAATGCCCCCGAAGAAATGCTGGAACAACTGGAAACAAATATCAACAACATGCCTTATATGTCTGATTTATTGGATATGGGGCTGACAATTGAAGAGATATGTGCAAAAGTGCTTTTCAAAAATATGGATCTTCAAATTACTGAAGAACAAGATGCTCAATACTATTGTTCTTGCTCCAAGGATTCTTTTGCTCGGGGATTAAGCTTGCTTGATGTTTCAGACTTGGAAGAAATCAAATCTGAACCCGTGACGACTCATTGCCGTTTTTGTAATAAAGAATACACTTTTTCCAGGCAGGAAGTCACAGATATCTTGGAAAAGAAGATACAAACAACTAAATTTAACAAATAATATAAATAGGAGGAATCATGAAAAGAACCGTTGTTGTTGCTGCTAAACGCAGTCCAATCGGTAGTTTTGGTGGTGTTTTTAAGGAAGTTTCAGCCATTGAGTTATGTACACAAGTAGTGAAAGCCATTCTACAGGAAACTGGAGTCAAACCGGAAATGATTGATGAAGTTATCATTGGTAATGTCTGTGGTGCTGGTTTAGGACAGAACGTAGCACGCCAGGTAACAATCAAATCAGGATTACCTGTCTCCGTTTCTGCATATACTGTTAATAAAGTTTGTGGTTCAGGTATGAAGACAGTTGCTCTTGCTGCAAATATGATCGCTATGGGTGATGCTGATATCATCCTGGCTGGTGGAACAGAAAATATGAGTCAAATCCCGTATATCCTTCCCGATGCCCGCTGGGGTGCCAAAATGGGAGATAAGACAATGGTCGATCTGATGATCCGAGACGGACTCAGCGATATCTTTAATAATTATCATATGGGCTTGACAGCAGAGAATCTTGCAATCCAGTACAATATTACAAGGGAAGAGCAAGATGCTTTTGCTGCTGCTAGCCAGAATAAAACAGAGATCGCCATGATCTCCGGTCGTTTTAATGAGGAAATTGTACCTATCGTCATTCCGCAGCGTAAAGGTGATCCAATTATCGTTAAGACAGATGAATTCCCACGCAAAGGTACAACCATTGATGCCCTGGCAAAGCTTCGTCCTGCTTTCAAACCGGATGGCACAGTGACTGCCGGAAATGCTTCCGGTATCAACGACAGTGCCGCTATGCTTCTTCTCATGGGAGAAGATAAAGCAAAGGAATTGAACTTGGAACCTATCGCTTACCTGGTTTCAAGTGCTTCAGGTGGAGTTGATCCATCAGTAATGGGCTTCGGTCCTGTGCCTGCCATCCAGAAAGCTCTTGATAAAGCCGGATGGAAGTTGCATGATGTGGAATTAGCTGAACTGAATGAAGCGTTTGCCTCACAATCGATTGCTGTGATAAAAGGACTTGAGGAAGCTGGTTTAGGTAAGCTGGATGCGGATATTATCAATGTCAATGGTGGTGCTATTGCACTTGGTCATCCAATCGGAGCCAGTGGAACCCGGATCATAGTTACTTTATTGCATGAAATGATGAAACAGGATAAGAAAAAAGGATTAGCTTCCCTTTGTATCGGCGGTGGTATGGGAATTGCTACAACTTGGGAAAGAAAATAAGGAGTATCTTATGACTGATAAATTAAATCTTACCAATACGTTCGCTATGTTTGATGAAGCTCAAACTCTCGTCCCTGGTGGCGTTGCAGGTATTCGCAGACCGTATAATTTTGTACCGGGTGAATATCCCATATTCTTCGATTCTGCAAAAGGCGGACATGTCATTGATGTTGATGGGAATGAATACATCGACTATCTTTGTGCGTATGGTCCTATCATTATTGGACATAGGGAAGAGGAGATCGATGATGCAGTAATTGAACAGATTCGCACTAAAGGATTTTGCTTTTCTCTAACCCAACCTACGCAGAATATTCTTGTGAAGAAACTGCAGGAAATCATCCCTTCCTGTGAAATGGCAGCCTTTATGAAAACAGGTTCTGATGCAACTACAATAGCTATCCGCGTTGCTCGTGCCAAAACGGGAAGAACGAAGATAGCCCGTTGTGGTTATCATGGCTGGCATGATTGGTGTGTGGAAGTAAAGGGTGGTATTCCGGAAAAACTATATGAAGATACAATAGAATTTCATTATAATGATTTGCAGCAATTGGAAGATATTCTCAAAGCCAATGAAAATGACATGGCTGCAATCATCATTACACCTGTTGGTCATCCTCTTGCACATGAGGTTGAAATGCCTAAAATCGGTTACCTGGAAGGTGTTCGTGCCCTGGCTGACCGTTATGGGGTTGTCCTGATTTTTGATGAAATCAGAAGCGGTTTTCGTGTTAGTATTGGTGGTGCGCAGAAGTATTTCGGTGTAACTCCTGATCTTTCAACTTTTGGAAAAGCTATGGCGAATGGTTATGCGATAAGCGCTCTTGTCGGTAAAAAAGAGTTCATGAGTATGCTGACCGAAAAGGTGTTCCTGTCATCAACATATTTCCCCAATAGTGATTCACAGGTTGCAGCGATAAAGACGATAGAGATTCTCCAAAGGGATAAAATCCTGGATAAGATTATGGATAAAGGTGCGAAATTTTCGGATGAAGTTCAGAAGGTCATTTCTGAATCCGGTATGCCGGTGAAGCTTAGTGGTGGACCCTGGATGCCTTTCATAACATTCGATGCTGATCCTGCTAAGAGATACAAAGTATTGCGTAATGAATTCTATACGCAATTGATTCGCCGTAAAGTATTCTTACAGCCTTATCATCATGGATATATCTGTTATCGCCATACGGATGCAGATTTGACTTATACGGTTAAAGCCATCAAGGAAAGTCTTGATGAATTGAAAAGACTTGCATAGCTTATACCAGGTTAGGAGAGAATATGGAACCATTGATCATCACCGCTGCTATTACTGGAGCGGAAACGACCAGGAAAGATCAGCCCAATCTGCCAATAACACCCAAGGAACAGGCTGCAGAAGCGAAAGCATGTTTTGAAGCAGGTGCAAGAGTAATTCATCTCCATGTTCGGGAAGATGATGGCAAACCAACCCAGAGATTGGAACGCTTTGCAGAATCTATAAACGCTATTCGAGAAGCAGTTCCTGAGATAATCATCCAGATCAGTACCGGTGGTGCAGTGGGAGAAGCTTTTGAAAAAAGACTCGCTCCCCTGCAACTGAAACCGGAAATGGCTACTTTGAATGCGGGTACGTTGAACTTTGGCGACCAGGTCTTTTTGAATCATCCGTTAGATATTGTTCGTCTTGCAGAAAGCTTCAAGGAATATCATGTCGTCCCGGAAATTGAAGTTTATGAATCTGGTATGATTGATATAGTAGCAAAGCTGATTAGTAAAGGACATATCGTTCATGATCCATTGCATGTGCAATTTGTGCTTGGGGTTCCAGGGGGAATGAGCGGTAAACCTAAGAATATCCTCTATATGGCTGAACATCTGAAAGAAGAGATACCATCAGCGACGTGGGGTATTGCCGGTATTGGCAGGTGGCATGTAACATCTGTATTAATGGCTATGGCAATGGGTGGTCACATCAGGATCGGATTTGAAGATAATATCTACTATCATAAGAACATACTTGCTGAGTCTAATGCGCAATTAGTAGCCCGTGTGGCTCGTATTGCACAGGAAGTTGGCAGACCCCTGGCTACACCGGCAGAGGCGAAACGAATATTTGCCTTGCCATAATACAGTCACGAAGTAACTTTTCCCCCCACTTTTGCAAAGAGGGGGATTAAGGGGGCGTTAGTTCTTCCTATAGTCTGAAATCGTCACTTTCATGTAAAGTTCATTCACAATAAAAAGGAGTCATCATGAATAGAATCATACTGATATCAGTACTCATCATCGTGTGTAGTTTTGTATGGGCACAAGATTCTAAGTTTGGGGCAGGTATTATTTACTCAGACCCATCTGGAATTAATGCGAAATGCTGGTTAGATTCTAAATCAGCTCTTGATCTGTCACTTGCCTGGACTGAGGACAATCATATCCATAATACAGTGATTAGTGCTGATTACATTTGGCATACAAATTCTATCGATGATGGTAATGTGGCAAATCTTGTTGCATATTTAGGACTAGGTTTCCGGGCAGATTCTCATCCCGATGCGAATAATCAGAACAGTGATAATTCCTCTGTGAAACTGAGAACACCAATTGGATTTGATTTGCTATTCCATGACATTCCTATGGATTTATTCCTGGAATTTGTTCCCATGATGCAGTTTCAACCTGTCTCAGAAGCAGATTTCCGTATGGCTATTGGCATCAGGGTGTGGCCGTTCAGGTAGGGCAGAAGGTGCTAGGGGTTAGGTGTTAGGTGTTAGGTGCTAGGTGCTAGGTGCTAGGGGTTAGGTGTTAGTGACAAGTATAATTATCAGTATTAAATATTGTTAAGCTTGATTCGCAATGTTGCTAGCATCTTGCTAATTTCATTTTGTAGATCAATGGAAGTTTTTGCTTGTCTTTCTGTAATGTATTGAAGACGAATTGCTAAAATGATTTGCGTTTCTGTTTCTGCCAGCGAGCCTTGTGCTATAGAAATGAAATGCAGATATTCAGCTTTGGAATTCCTACCTTTACCTTCTGCTATATTGGATGGAATTGATACTACTGCTCTGCGAATTTGATTTGTAAGACAATACAATTCGTCATTTGGAAAATTCTTGCTCAATTGATATATTTCAACAGTTAAGTCCATTGATTTCTGCCATACAATCAAATCTTGATAACTTTTTACAATCATCTTTCCCTCCTATTATTGTTTCCTAATCTTCACTAACCCCTAACACCTAGCACCTAGCACCTAGCACCTAGCACCTAGCACCTAGCACCTAGCACCTAGCACCTAGCACCTAACACCTAGCACCTAGCACCTAACACCTAGCACCTAGCACCTAACACCTAGCACCTAGCACCTAACACCTAGCACCTAGCACCTAGCACCTAACACCTAGCACCTAACACCTAGCACCTAGCACCTAACACCTAGCACCTAGCACCTAACACCTAGCACCTAACACCTAACACCTAACACCTAACACCTAACACCTAACACCTAGCACCTAACACCTAGCACCTAGCACCTAACACCTAGCACCTAACACCTTCTGCTATATAATCTCTTCCATCTTCAACTTAGAGTTAAATTCTTCCTCTTCCAATATTTCCATTTCTGCTAATGCTGCATCCAGGATGGCTACTCGTTCTTTGTAAGGAACGAAACCGCTCTTAAAGCCATTGATGATAATTCCTTTTATATCACGGTAGCTTAGACCCAATAATTCGATTGCCAGCATATACTCATCGGTTACAGTCGTATCGGAGACGGTACGATTATCAGTATTCAAAGTGACTCTTAAGCCATAATCAAGATAGAAATCAACCGGATGCATCTGGATGGATTTCACTGCTTTTGTATGGAAATTACTTTTTAGACAGATTTCCATAGGAATACGATGATCATTCACATAATTCAGCAAGTCACCATCTTCAACCAGCCTGGTTCCATGTCCAAGACGATGTGTACCGCAATAATGAAGTGCCTGGTGGATACTGTCAGGTCCATAAGCTTCACCTGCATGGATAGTTATATTCAGGTTATTTTTCAGAGCGAGTTCAAAAGCATCACGATGTTCCTTCGCCGGATGATTATACTCAGCACCGGCAAGATCAAAACCAATGACACCACGATTCTTATAGGCAATTGCCAGTTCCGCAAGTTTCAGCGATGTAGCCGGATCCATGTTCCTGATACCGCATATAATGACACCTGTTTTTATATTGAAAACACGCTCTGCAGCTCGAAGACCTTCGATTACAGCATCTGAGATTTCTGTCAGTTTCATACCCTGGTTAGTATGCAGGATTGGAGAATAACGAACTTCCATATAGCGCACGTTTTCTTTCGCTGCATCTTCTGCCAGTTCATAGGCTGCACGATACAATCCTTCCCGGTTCTGCAGGACGAGATTCACGATATGGAAACCTTGAAGATATTCGTCCAAGCTTTCACAGGCTTCTGAACAACAGACGATCTTTGCCAATTTTTTGGGATCAGTTTCTGGAAGCTTGACATCGAATTTTTTAGCAAGGTCAATGATCGTGGCAATACGTACAGAACCATCCAGGTGAACATGCAGATCAACCTTAGGTAATTTTTCTATAAATTCTCTTCTTAGTTTCATTTTTCCATCAATTTTTGTCATTTTTCACTCCATTTATTCATAAAGAATATGTTTTCTTTGGGTTTGCGTTTCCTGCTTCCGGCAAAAGAACTCACTGCCTTGGCATATAGTGTCTTCTTATCTTTAGGGTAACCGAAAGGACAGATTGCGATTACACGAATAGAATCAGGTATGTCAAGAAAAGCTTTTATGCTTGTTTCAGAAAATGCTCCCAGCCAACAGGAACCAACCCCGAAATTCCAGGAGGTAAGAACCATCTGCTGCAAGGCTATAGCTGTATCCACTAGATAATAGGATTGTCCATTTAAGACCAAATCCTCCTTGGGTTCAGCACAGGCGATTACTACAAAGGCTGCATCCTTCATGAAGCTGTTCACTAAACCGATGAATCCGCAATGCAGCGGTAATTTCTGTATCAAAGCCCGATCTGTGATCACAAGAAAACGCCAGGGCTGCCGATTCTGGGTGGAAGGTGCCCACCTGCCTGCTTCCAATATCTGATCGATAATCTCCTGGGGTACAGGTTCAGTCGTAAAACTACGTACACTCTGACGAGAAAGAACGACATCCATAAATTCCATATTTAATCCTTTTACAAAGATTCTGGAGTTCAAATGCCCTATGTTGAGTATAAATTATTCCACTGACTAAAAGGGCATGCGGACTTCAGAATCGATACTTTATCAACTACTCTCCATTCATTCAAAATCAACTTCCAATATAAGTAAATGAAAAGAAGAAGTCAAAGAAAATCTATATCTTACTTGTATTGAGCAATATGGTTTCATCGCTATATCATTACGGTAGCATTACGGTTTTTTACCGTAATGCTACCGTAATGCTACCGTATTGCTACCGTAATGCTCTTATGTTGTAAATTAGCACAAGCTGAAGACAGTGACTACCGACCGGTAGTAGTATCCTTCAGGTTACTGTAAAATTGCACAAGCTAAAGACAGTGACTACCGACGTGCTACTTCAGCATCAGCATTTTCTTCGTTACACACTTATCTGTGGCGTTCAGACGATAGAAATAGACTCCGCTTGCGCAGGCTTTTCCATCTCCGTCTTTTCCATCCCAGATAATTTTATGCAATTCCAACGGCATATTCTCATTGATCAATTGCCTTACTTTCTGCCCTCTGATATTATAGACAGACAAGGTCACATGGGATGACTTGGGAATACTGAAAGAAATCGTTGTACTTGGATTGAATGGATTGGGATAATTGTACAGAATTGTAGCGCCTACTTCAGGAGGTAATTCATCTTCATTCCCCACCGGTATCGATCCAAACTCATAACAGCCCATATCGATGCGGTTATTCCAGATACGGTAATTGCCTGCCAGATCTGAGATAGGCAACGCAAGTCCTGTAGTATCCTGTGTACCGGAATCGATACAGAGAGAACCTGCTGCCAGCGAATAGCGTAACGGGTCATATTCGTCACCTCCCAGGAAACCGGGACTTGAGGAGATATTATGATTCAAATAATAGACATGATTTGCAGTACTTGAGTTCAATATGCCGGTCTGCCCATTCTGAATACTGTTGTAGTCTAAAGTCAGATCTATATGTTCCCCATTATCAGGGACGGGAACATGTATTTCATAAGGTGTCTGATTAAGAAAGATTGAGTTCTGTATATGCGCTATCCCATATAGCTGCAAATTGTAATCATGTCCAAAATTGTCAACAAAGTCGCAATTTGAGATATTAATATTTGCATTATTGGCAGCACCAAAGTTGATAATACCATTTTCCCCATTAATATTTGAAAACAAAGTGTTATTAATGTTCATGGTAATTGGTTGGGCGGGATTATCAACACCGCCAAAAGCAATACACTGAGAATGACTGTCAGCCATAGCCATATGGTCAAATATGCAATTTTCAATGGATGTATCTGATAATTTTAACCAGATTAAAGGATGAGCCCAGGCACTGACATAAACTGCCGTTGACCTGCAGTTTGTGATCTTCCAGTTTTTCATCATTCCACTGAACTCTCCATAAATATTAACTACGCTGCCATCATTAAAGGTAACATTATCTATGATAAGACCATCGATAACACTATCTCGTAAAAAATCTAAAGAAATCAGGTCTGCTTGATACAGAGTTAAATTTTCAGCTTTAATATTTCGAAACGTAATTCGACTTCCTTCAGTACCCCCAATCAATTTACCATTCATTGAATCCACAAAAGATAAACTCACATCTGCTAGTGTATAATTGCTCTTATAACTTGTTGAAATATCTGTGACATAAATAGAGGAAAACTGAGGATGATCCTCTCCAATGATGATTGTACTATCCATTCCTGCCCCAACCACATTCACCCAGCTTTTCATGGTAATGGGGAATATCTGCTGATTTGCCGTTAACGAAAAGGTTCCCGGCAATATGTGGACAGTCTTTGGATTCAGGCTATCCGCAGCTATGCGGTAGATAGCAGTATGAATTGTCTTTAATGCTGACAGGGGAGATAAGCCATCATTCTCATCATTGCCTAAAGGTGACACATAAAGATCATGATTAATTTCTTGAGTAAAGGCGTTTAGGATATGTAAGTTCATGTAATTCTGATACCCATAATCATTGCAATTCTGAGCAAAATAATTACTTGGATTCAAGACTGTAAAAGTATCCAGGTAAATATCGATATCAGTCCTCGTTCTCCACACCAGGATATCCTGACTGCCACCGGCGATATTATTATAAATTGAGCAGCGGTTAACAGGATCGAAAGTAACCAAAGAACCTGAATTCGTAATCAGGATCCCTCCTCCTCCTGCCAGGCAACGATTATGATAGATTTTAACTCCTGATAAAGTAACAGCAGATCCAGCGGTAATAATCCCGCCCCCCCCCAAAGCGATATTATTGAATATTTTGCAGTTTTGAATTATAGCTGTAACATTAGGAGATATTCCTATTCCACCACCATTCCCATTGTTGAATCCATTAGTAAGGGAAAATCCCCTAAACTCAATATCCTGGGTATTCGAGAATACTTTAAAGCATGTATATATTGCATTTCCATCTATAATAGTGGAATCAATGTAAGCCGGATTATTGGTGACTGCTTCCAGACTTTCCAAAGTCAAATTATTGGTACTGATAGAAACATTCTCCACGTACCTTCCGGGGTGAACCAGCACCACATCTCCACTGGCAGAGGCATCTATGGCAGATTGAATCGTGGTATATTGCTCTGAGCCATCAATATCTACAATGCGGGTAATTCCAAACAACAATCCTAATGAACAGATAAGGAATATCAACAGCATCTTTTTTGACATATCTTCTCCTGGATTACGATCTTTACCCCTGATCCCCTCCCTTTGGATAAAGGGAGGGGTAAGGGGAGAGTTTGATTCATTTCTGAACCTGTGTATTATTTGTCATGGCTCCTCGCCTTCGCAAGGATGACAACTCAATGAACCAAATAAGAGGATAGACACATGGGTCTGTCCCTACTTCAATAACATCATCTTATGAGTGATTGAAGTATCATTTGTGGTCATCTTATAGAGATACACTCCGCTTGCACATGAATTACCGGCTGTATCCTTTCCTTCCCAAATGACACTATGCAATCCTTTTGTAACAAAACCGCTTTGCAACGATTTAACCAACTGCCCCCTGATATTGTAGATATCTAGAGCTACCTTTGCATCCTCTTTCAGATTATAGGATATTGTTGTTGTCGGATTAAAAGGGTTAGGGAAATTCTGATTTAGTGACGTAACTGCATTTACAGGTGCATTCATATCACTGCCCTTTATACTTACCTGATAATATGGATATGCTGCATTTCCGTCAATAAATGATTTGTTAAGCTTACTGTTAGTTAGTCGAATTGACTTTAGTTCCTGAGGTTGATTCTTCGATTCGTAATAGAATACAAATTCCACGTTATCAGAAGTGATTGCTTCATCAATATCCAGATTGGCATTGAGTTGCACAAGACTATCTGTTACTACAACTGCGCCTTTGCAGATTGAATTCACGTAAAGACCGATTTCTTTCAGACTACTCATATTAACTTCTTTTAAATCCAGATAAACAGGAATGTAATCCAGTTTTGCAGGAAATTCAAAGTGCTTGGTCTCCGGTTTCTTGTCAGGGTTCGTTATACTCGGTGCCCCCCAATGGAAAGTACGGTTATTGCGAGTCGTTATGACAACCATATCTCCATAATTAAACGGGTAAATCTTGCTAGCACTAAGCCAAATATTATCATGAACGCGCGACATACACCAATCTTTCGTTTTGACCATGATAACATTATTCCATATCGATGCTAAAGCAACCTGGGGCAGTGAACTATCCTTCAACGTATAGCCAATCCAATAATATTTATCAGGATCCTGATCTAAAAACTTGTATCTATCTATAGCATGATCAAATATAGGATAGCAGCCAATATCAGAAGGCGTTCCATCAGAATCAAACATGATAGGGTCTCCGGCATCAATACAGGGAGATTTGACAGTTGCATTCCAGATGGGTTTATAATTGGTATCTAGTTGTGGATTAACATATTTGATTCCTGGATTGCTCAATGGATTCACCGTATAACCCACGATACTTGCTGAACCGCTTGCATTACGAAATATATTATAAGAAAGCTGAAGTTCAGAGGAAACGGGTGTGGAATAAAAAGAAAGTCCTTCATGATGGTTATCAAAGATATTGTTATGAATATCAGTATAACATTGATGTCCGCTGTCTTTCTGAATATAAACACCTTTGTAATTATTGGCAAAGGTATTATTCCGCAATTTGATGGGGTTCAGTTCAGTTCCGCTGTTATGAAGACAAATACATGTGGAAGGGAAACCCTGGTTATTGTTTGGATTATACCAGTTATCCGTCAGAACGTTATTTGTGATTTCGACATTGTTTCTCCATATTTTATTATCATGTAGGGAGCAAGCTCCCTACATGAATTACGATGTAACATTCGGTAGTAGTATCCTTCAGATTACTTTCAAATCATCACTAAAGACAGTGACTACCGCCAGGTAGTAGTATCCTTCAGGTTACTGTAAAATAGCACAAGCTAAAGACAGTGACTACGGACCGGTAGTAGTATCCTTCAGGTTACTGTAAAATAGCACAAGCTGAAGACAGTGACTACGGACCGGTAGTAGTATCCTTCAGGTTACTGTAAAATAGCACAAGCTAAAGACAGTGACTACGGACCGGTAGTAGTATCCTTCAGGTTACTGTAAAATAGCACAAGCTAAAGACAGTGACTACCGCCAGGTAGTAGTATCCTTCAGGTTACTGTAAATTAACACAAGCTGAAGCAGTAGCCACCCTTGTCCTCTACCACTTTTAATTTTTAATCTTTAATTTTTAATTGAAATGAAGCTGCTGCTTCATTTCACCACCATCATCTTATGAACAGCCTGGTACTTTCCTGCATTGAGCTTCACGATGTAAACACCTGAACTAATCTCACGATTCTGGTCATTCTTGAGATTCCAGGCTGTGGAGTAAGGTACTTCTGTTTGACTGAAGCCTGTCTTATCTTTGGTTAAAGAACGCATATCATTCATACTGCTGGAAACTTCAATGGATTTGACAAGTTGCCCTCTGATATTGAAGATTTCTATCATAGGTGATTTAGTTGACTTCTCGGGTAAGCTGAATTCCAGGAACACGGCATGTGATCTTGTACCATTCAGATAGACCGGATTCGGATAAGTTGTAAAGGACACTTCAGGGTCATATATCCCTTGAACATCATCATGATTGCCCACAGGCACCGAACCAAACTCATAACAGCCCATATCGATTCTGCCATCCCATACCCGGTGATTACCGGCTAAGTCCATAACCGAAATATTCAAGCCGGTTGTATCCTGGAGACCTGCATTGATACAGGGTGAGCTTGAACTTAATTGATAATACGCAGGATCAGATATAGGAAGAGAGTTATTGAGCATACCTGCAAATAAGGGATTGCTGTTCAGCAGCAGGTTATTCTGCTGCACATATTCCAAATGATCAGCAGCCACAGTCCGATGCAATAATGTATTGCTGATCGTAGGATGGTACTGAACCTCATCGAAGGTCATAAAACTTACATCCCAGTACATATCAGGATTATAGAAGATACTATTTCGGATATCCGCTTCTCCATTGATTTGAACCGGACATGTATCACTGCCCCTGTTGTTGGCAATGGTGCAGTTACTGATCTGCATTCTCTGGAAATTATTGTGCAGGGAAACCAGGGAGCTCGCCCAGGGATCATTGATCTCGGAGTAGTTATTAACGATCAGCATATTGGACATATCCAGGCTGTACGCAGACTCTTCTTCATTCACATTCTGATAAAAGAAGACATAGGTATTATCTGTCGTGCAATTTGAAATAATACTGTTACGGATTGTAACATCTGATTCCCAGATTTCAAATCCCACATTATTCCCATTGTATCCGTTAATCTGCATGTTATCAGCGATACAATTATTCATGATTAGATTATCAACATAGAGCATACGGAATGCCGTGTTACCGTCATCATTCACAGTCGAGTTATGTACCAGGATATTTTCTAATACTATATCGCGACTATCTGAACCATCAATTCCATCTGTATAACCAGCATTTCCATCGAACTCCAAATCTCTAAAAATAGCACTATAAGTATTACTAAATCCCACTGGCGCACCAGATTCAGGATATCCAACAAATTTGAGATTTCTGACCTCAATATCGTTTTTGTTGGCAACACCAATATAATATCTCAGAGCATTATTCTCATCTAAAATCGTTGTTTCTGAACTATCGCCAATCAGTTTCATATGTGATTTTAATCTTAAAGGGAAAAACTGCTCATTTCCAGTGATTGAATATATACCGGGTGACAGGTGGATGGTTTTTGGATTTAGGCTATCCGGTTGAATGACTTGAATCGCATGATAAATAGTTTTAAAGGGATTATTTGATGAAAGACCTGAATTCGTGTCATCCCCACCCGGAGAAACGTAAAGATCATGGTTAATTAAGCTATAATAAGGGTGCTGAACAGTAATATGAACATTTGATGAAGAACTAAAGAAATAGCTGTCAGGTTCCGTTAGTTCAATACTGAAGATATCGAAATCTACATGTAATGTGTCCGGAACGTCTCTCATAAACACATCTCGATTCTTATTGTTGTAAATGCTATTAGGATGAGCAGAATCGAATTGTATAATGGAATTGCTGTTAGCCTCAATTGTCAATCCCCCTGCAAGATTAGTTCCAATGCAATTACGAATGGAAGTATTGGACATATTAAATCCTGTTCCGTGAAAATAGACTCCCCCCCCCGGTGCTATACAATTCTGGACGATACAGTTGAGTATTGAAACACTTGAATGATTGGTAATTTCAATACCTCCTCCCCATACGCCATCATTATCCGCATCATAATAATCAGGGATCAGATTCACCGGATCGTTATTAGTAAAAGTAAAACCATTGATCGTGACAGTTTCACCATTATCTATCTCGATACAGGAAGATACTGTGGTAGGATGGATAACAGTGTTATCGATTGTTTCCTGGGAAAGTGTGGTTGGGAACAAACTTTGCAGTGTGATGGATTTTCCGTTTGTTTCTAGTGCTTCTGAATAGACACCCGGATACACTTGAATAATATCTCCATTAACAGATGCATCTATGGCAGACTGGATAGAAGTGTATTGGGTTGTTCCATCCAGATTTACGGTAAGGGTTGCAGCACTCAGCATTCCAACCATAAACACAAGCAAGATAAAGGAAATCCATTTAAACATTGTTACTCCATTTTTTGATTAGGCAGGGAGCTTTCGCTCCCCACCTGAATTACGATGTAACATTCGGTAGTAGTATCCTTCAGGTTACTGTAAAATAGCACAAGCTAAAGACAGTGACTACGGACCGGTAGTAGTATCCTTCAGGTTACTGTAAAATAGCACAAGCTAAAGACAGTGACTACGGACCGGTAGTAGTATCCTTCAGGTTACTGTAAAATAGCACAAGCTAAAGACAGTGACTACCGCCAGGTAGTAGTATCCTTCAGGTTACTGTAAATTAACACAAGCTGAAGCAGTAGCCACCCTTGTCCTCTACCACTTTTAATTTTTAATCTTTAATTTTTAATTGAAATGAAGCTGCTGCTTCATTTCACCACCATCATCTTATGAACAGCCTGGTACTTTCCTGCATTGAGCTTCACGATGTAAACACCTGAACTAATCTCACGATTCTGGTCATTCTTGAGATTCCAGGCTGTGGAGTAAGGTACTTCTGTTTGACTGAAGCCTGTCTTATCTTTGGTTAAAGAACGCATATCATTCATACTGCTGGAAACTTCAATGGATTTGACAAGTTGCCCTCTGATATTGAAGATTTCTATCATAGGTGATTTAGTTGACTTCTCGGGTAAGCTGAATTCCAGGAACACGGCATGTGATCTTGTACCATTCAGATAGACCGGATTCGGATAAGTGTATAGTGTAGCACCCACTTCAGCGGGTATTTCCTCTTCATCAATCCCCACAGGCATCGAACCAAATTCATAACAGCCCATATCGATTCTGCTATCCCATACCCGATGATTACCTGCTAAGTCCATAATCGGAATATTCAAGCCGGTTGTATCCTGGAGACCTGCATTGATGCAGGGAGAGCTTGAGCTTAATTGATAATAGGCAGGATCAGAGACAGTTAGAGTATCGCTGAATGCTCCTGCAAATAAGGGATTGCTGTTCAGGAGCAGGTTATTCTGCTGCACATATTCCAAATGATCAGCAGCCACAGTCCGATGCAATAATGTATTGCTGATCGTGGGATGGTACTGAACCTCATCGAAGGTCAAGAAACCTACATCCCAGTACATATCAGGATTATAGAAGATACTATTTCGGACATCTACTTCTCCATTAATTTCAATGGGGCATGTATCACTTCCCCTGTTGTTGGCAATCGTGCAGTTACTGATCTGCATTCTCTGGAAATTATTGTGCAGGGAAACCAGGGAGCTTGCCCAGGGGTCATTGATCTCGGAGAAGTTATTAACGATCAGCATATTGGACATATCCAGGCTATATGCAGACTCTTCTTCATTCACATTCTGATAAAAAAGGACATAGGCATTATCTGTCGTGCAATTTGAGATAATACTATTGCGGATAGAAACATCTGATTCCCAGATTTCAAATCCCACATTATTCGCATTGTATCCGTTAATCTGCAAGTTATCAGCGATACAATTATTCATCACCAGATTATCAACATACATCATGCGAAATGCCGTGTTACCGTCATCATTCACTGTCGAGTTATGTACCAGAATATTTTCCAATACAACATCGTGACTATCTGAACCATCAATTCCATCTGTATTACCCGCATTCCCATCAAACTCCAGGTTTTTGAAGATTATATCATTAGATTCGTAAAAACCTGCAGGTGCTCCATATTCTGGATAGCCAACAAACCTTATATTACTTACTTCTACATTATTTTGATAACCAACTGTCAAATAATAGTATCTATTAGCATGATTCTCATCAAGTATAGTCGTTTGAGAACTATCTCCATTTAATCTTGTATTAGATTTTAAACGCAGCGGGAAAAACTGTTCATTCCCAAGAATTGAATAGATTCCTGCCGCCAAATGAATGGTTTTTGGATTCAGACTGTCAGACTGAATGATCTTTGTTGCATAGTGTATATTTCTTAATGGATCAGATTCAGTAAGTCCCGAATTGGCATCATTGCCATCGGGAGATACATAAAGGTCATGATTGACCAAGTTAAAATACGGATTATGTACATTGATATGAACATCTGGACAATCAATTACATAAAAGAAAAAATTGTCCGGTTGATTAAGAATGACACTGAATATGTTAAACGTGATTTGTAGAGTGTTCGGAACGTCTCTCATAAACACATCTCGATTCTTATTGTTGTATATACTATTACGATGAACCGAGTCGAATTGTATAATGGAATTACTGTTAGCCTCGATTGTCAATCCCCCGGCAAGCTCAGTTCCAATGCAATTACGTATGGTAGTATTGGACATATTAAATCCTGTCCCATCGAAATATATCCCACCACAAGGAGCTATACTGTTTTTAATCACGCAATTCAGTAAGAAAATACTGGATTGATCTGTTACTTCAACACACCCCCCAAAATAGCCATCCTGGTTCGCATCATAATATTCAGGGATCAGATTCACAGGATCGTTATTAGTGAAAGTAAAACCATTGATCGTGACAGTTTCACCATGATCTATCTCGATACAGGAAGATACCGTTGAAGGATGGATAACAGTGTTGTCGATTGTTTCCTGGGAAAGTGTGGTTGGATACAAGCTTTGCAGAGTGATGGATTTCCCGTTTGTTTCAAGGGCTTCTGCATAGACTCCCGGATACACTTGTATAATATCTCCATTAACAGAAGCATCTATGGCAGACTGGATCGTAGTATATGGAGCGCTTCCATCCAGATTTACGGTAAGGGTTGCAGCACTCAGCATACCAACCATACACACAAGCAAAATCAAGGAAATCCATTTAAACATTCTTACTCCATATTTTGATTAGGCAGGGAGCTTTCGCTCCCCACCTGGATTATAATCTGTACCCCCTTCTGATCTCCCTCCCTTTGGATAAAGGGAGGGGTCAGGGGAGAGTTTGATTCATTTATGAACCTATATATTATTTGGCATGGATTCTCGCATTCGCAAGAATGACAATAAGATGTACCGTATTGTCTGTCTAGAACCTAGCATCTAGCACCTTCTTCCATTTCTGCATTACTTCATCAGTATCATTTTCTTCGTCAAGCTATTCTTATCAGCATTCAACCGGTAGAAGTAAACACCGGAGGAAACTTGATTACCGTTGTCATCTCTCCCATCCCATTTAGAGGAATAGAAGCCGGCAGCTTTTGTTTCATTTACCAATGTCCTGACTTTTTGTCCTTTGATGTTAAACACATCTAATGTTACCTTAGATTCATTTACCAGAGAAAACCTGATAATAGTATCAGGATTGAAGGGATTGGGATAATTGCCCATCAAGGCAGTTACCATTGGTAACTGGGGATTATCTGCATCGGGATTATCCAATTTGATTTTGATGTAATTACCACTATGGTTTAACGATGCAAATTGCGTCGTATAGGTTCCGGTATGATTGTCCAATACCTGGTAGGTTGGATTAGCCTGGGAGCCGGATTTAATAGGAGACCAATACTTGAATTCGACAGTCTTGCCTTCCAAAACAGGATCATCCAGGATATAGGCTTTCAGTTGGATTTCCTCTCCTTTGATTTTTTCAGCGCCTTTGCACACACCATCGACATAAATAGCAATTTCAGCGGGAGCTTTACCTTCTTCATAACCGGAAAGATCTAAATAGGCGAAGATAGGCAAGTAATCTATTTTTTCATTATAGACGAAATGCTCTGCTTTTTCTCGTTTGAAAATCGGAGAAATTGGGGGTTCAGGATTTTCTCCGCCCCAATGAAATTGCATATCAGAAGTTCCGATATATCTCACGGCAACCATTTCTCCGGGGTTGATTACAAATCCGCCTTCATGTCCTGCTGACATTGGTCCGATCCAAGTATCAGAGTATGTAAGCATGTTATTCGCATTTAAGACCAGCTCTCTTTCCATACACCATTCCTGGGATTTGATGGCAACGATATGGGGAAGAACAGATGTTAATGCAACAAAGGGATTCATGCTTTTATCGAGGAAATAGCCCAGCCAAACTTCCCGTTCCAGAACTCCTGTCTCCGGGTTAACTGTACATCCGTTTGCACCAGCTACCGGCGGCATTAATTCGAGAGAAGTTATAGGGTTTCCAGGATTACCTGGCTGGAAACCATCAAATTCTATTTGCTTTGTTTCCGGACCAGCATCCTGGCGTAATTTGATCTTATAGCCATATTGTGATCTGACGTGATGATTGGGGTCAGAAAAATAAAATAAAGATGAGTTTAGTCCCCAAACAACTCTTCCACTTTCCGTATTATATAGCCATTGCAGATCTTCCATCGTACGATATTGATTACCAGATAGAAAGAGATCATTCTCTCTAAAGTTATTGAACACATTCGTGATATTATCAGCATATCGGGATGAATTTGGATAATCGATTGCTGGAATACTGACCCAATTCCAGACTTCACTTTTCTCCAGGGTGATCAAACCGTTTCTGTGACCTGTATTCCAGGGAGTGAGGGCACCGATATCGAAACGGGAATGATCGGTATCTTCATCCCAGGGGAGATAATCCGAATGAAGGAGTGGATAAGGATCAGGGTCACCTGCATCGATGCAGATAGATTTTGTTGTGGCATTCCATATGGGTCTAAAATCGGAGGAAAGTTGCGGATCGGTATAGATCATACCTGGATTGGCTGAAAGATTTGGTATATAGCCATTAACATCAATACCAGTCCCTCCTGCAGAGTAATGAAAAATATCATTATATGACATTTGAATTCTTTGCGAAGGAAAATTACTGAAGGAAATACCATAAGATAGGTTTTTTACTACATTATTAGTAATTTTAACATATCCTTTAGGTTCATCGTTAGTAGTCCGCTCATTCTTTATTCCACATTGATTATGATCAATAGTATTGTTATGAACATATACAGGATGTGACGTTGTTCCACTATTCAGCAAATTTATGCTGTATACTGGATTTTCAGGATCCTCTTCATTTGAGTTTGAATAAATCAGATTGTAACAGATTTCCACATTTTCTGCGTTTACGCACTTGATTGTAGTAGACTGTTCAGAAAATTGTGCATGATTGTTATAAATAGTGCAGCCTGTGATTAATTTAGGAGATGAGCCTGTAATGTATATAGCTCCTTCATTACCTACATCGTTATCATGAATTTTACAATTTTGAATCGTTGTCATATCTGCCGCAACTGAATTAAGGAACAGGGCTCCCATATCGTCGGAAGTATGATTACCATATATTTCACAATCTCGTATAACTGAAGGGACATTAGAACTAAGAACAGTACCAACACCTGGAGAGCAGCAATCAGTTAATATACAATTTTCTACAGTTGCCATTTCAATTGCACCAGATAGACTTATACCACGGTTGCAATTTTCATTAAAGCGAGTAACGGTTAGATTCCTAAGAGTGATATATGGAATATCAAAGCAATTAATGGCAGAATTGTTTAAGTCTCCGCCCTTAATTATAACACCATCTGATTCACCTTCCAAGGTAAGTGAAGGAATATGACCATCACTGTGTAAATACAATGTTCCCGGATATTCTCCCCGATAAACTTTAATTACAATTGGGCTGTTATCATAATCTGGTCCATTAACAACTCCCCAAATGTAAGATAACGCATCATTAATTGTCTGAAAACTAACATTATTAGTTTGTCCTACTAATATGTTGCCATAAGAAAAAGGAAATAAAGAAACATTCGCTGATGGAAATGAATTGATCGTTCCATGTGTTTCATTATAATCGAAATGGAAATGTTTAGTTGTTGGAATATAGCCGGATTTAATGAAAACAAGTTTTACATCTGCATCATTCATTAAAGTATAAGGAACTCTAAAGGTTCCATCAGATTGGACATGATCGCAATCAGATCCTAAGACTAATTCATAACTGCCAATATATGCTTTGATCGTAATGTTGCTATGATCAAAGTTCGATACACTTCCTGATATTATACTTGTTGCTCTGTTCATCGGGTTTGATGACCATTCTAATACTCTGGCAATAACATTACTCGCCGTAGCATTCGTATAATCATCATCTAAACCATGTTTCCAAAACCAGGAAGGATCGGATGAAGGTTGCTTGTACATTACTTCATCAAAATAGGAGTGATCTTTTATGTATTCCTGTTTAGCTTCTGGAGTTGTGACATTAGAAGGGAAACTGAATGCATTATAATTGCTGATTAAAAATTGGTTATCGATATTATTTGGATTTGAATTACTTGCCGGTTTTAAATAAAGAGCAGATCTTGTTGGAACGAGAACCGGATCATAATTGAGAGGAAATATGTCATCATCGGATTTGAAACCAAATGTTGAACCAGGCTGTTTATCATAATCTTCACCATGAGTAGTGTAAGAACCTACCATCAACCACCAGGAAATAATATCATCATTACCATTTTCTACACCACTGAGTTCGAGACTTCCATTCGATATCGCAACACATTTAATATTATTTTGCTTGTAAGGAAATCCCGGTCTGGGGTTAGATAATGAATTTAAAACTACCGTTGAATGGTTTGACCAATGATCTTCCACGTTTATCTCAGAGAAAAATCTGTTACATTCATTAGTACCATCAATATATGCTTGATTTGAATTTGAAGCTCCAGCATACTTATTTGTCCTGATCAACTGTTTAGCTGAATCTGAAGTTAGACCTTTTTTGAAAATATCAGTCGCTTTTAGTGCTTTATTTAAATCAGATCCAAGATGTGAGAAACCCGCATATCCGGCGGCTAATAAGTAACTATTCATATCTTCAACACTTTGTTGAAAATTAACATTCAGTGATGCTCCTCTTTGTGGACTATCGATCGCAATATATTCAGAACAAAAATGCTGGATATTATGTTCTTCAGCAAACGCTAAGGCGTATCTGGATAAAATACCTCCTAATGAAAATCCGGCTACTATTGTGCCTTCAATCATCGCATTTGGGTAGCTATCAGTAATATGATTGTGGACATATTGTATTGCCTGAAGAGTTGACATTGCATTCAGTCTAGCGTCTCTACGGCTATCCCTAAACATGAGCATATATATATCTTTTGAGTTTAAATCAAGATTAGGATCTGCAGCAAGCACGTCGTTTAAATGAGTTGTCCAATATTCAAAACGGCTGTGGTTATTAACGGGATCATCACCATCGACAAATAGAACAGGCTGATTAACCCCTATTGCTGTTACTCTATTTTGAAAATGGTACAGCATATCTCCGTTTTGATTCTGAAAAACACACCAGGGAGGAAGAACAGTAAATTGAAGCCTTTCTTCTTCTGGAAAATCCATTGTATCAACTAAAGTTGCTCCGCTAGCAGTTAACCAAACACCAAATTCAATAGTATGCTTTCCATAACTTAAATTGGTTAAAGTACAAATTTGATAAAGATCATCATGCCCAATAACAATACTATAGGTTTCAGTATCACCACCATCAACACGGATTTTTACAATAAAATGATTAGTTGCCCCTATCGAGGGTTTTCCGATTCTAAATGGCACATCAGTCGTCGAAGTCCAAGAATTAACATACTTATTATAACTACATATTCCTAAACAATCAGTTCCATCTAGATTTACGTCCAAGTTGTAATAATTAGTTGCATTATATGTTCCCTCAGGGGGATAAACGAGATCGACAAGATTTGGGGCTTTGATAATGTTCTGCAAATAAAGTTGAAAAGCAGATTAGATAAAAGACAAGGAATATGAATAGATATTTCATTTTTACTCCTACTGTTACGCATTAGGTTAGTAATCACAAGGTCATCTTTTAAATGATCGTTTACTATCGAAGTTCAGAATTTCAAGACACAATTTCCCTACTCATAATATAAGTGCAGGATAATCGGAAAGTTGGTGGACAGATTATAGATAACTGAATCATTGGTGAGAAGATAAAGAGTTCAATTGGAAATTAACAACTGCAGCGATTACGATTTTAATTCATTATAGACATTCTTGCGCTGTAATTTATACAAACTTGATAACCGTGTCTGATTTATATAATTAGCTGCAATAAATCAGATAACAAATTCGATATGAAAAGTAATAGCAACAGCGTCCAAAATTATCTGAAAGAATATATCATATGTTATATTTCTCTTGCCGATTTTCAGGTATAAAAACAAATGACATTTGGAATATGAATAATAATTTCAATAAAAACACGGTTAGAGACTTTTTTTCTTGCCTATTTTAGCAGAATAATCCATGTTTGAATCATAAATAAATCATGATATAAGAATTGAAATTCGAGGAGGAAATATGTTGAACAAATCTACTCTAGCAAGTCTATTGCTTCTACTGGTTATCCTGTTCCTTTGTGCCTGTGCCGGTAATACACGTACCGTACAAAGAACAGCAACCGATACTACAGTTGACCTTAGCGGTCGGTGGAATGATGTGGATTCTCGTTTAGTGGCTGAAGAAATGGTGAAAGATGTGACAATACGTCCCTGGTTAACAGATTTCGTAGCTAAAAAAGGTGCAAAGCCTGTGGTGATTGTAGGTACGATCAGGAATCTTTCAGAAGAGCATATTGAGACCGGAGCTTTCCAGAGCGATATTGAACGTGAATTGATTAATGGCGGGAATGTGAAGTTTGTGGCAAGTAAAGGAGATCGTGGAGAAGTTCGTTCCGAGAAAACGGATCAGCAATCCAATGCCTCAGAAGAAACCGCCAAGCGTCTTGCCCAGGAAGTGGGAGCAGATTTCATGTTGCAGGGATCAATTAAGACGATCACAGATGCTGTCGAAGGCAAACAGGTCAAATTTTACCAGGTAGATCTGCAACTCATCAACGTTGAATCCAGTGAAAAAGTATGGCTGGGAACGAAGAAGATCAAGAAGGTCATTACTCAATCCAATAAAAAGTGGTAAAAAGTCGATTTACGATTTCCAGATTTGAACTGACTCTAGAGTCTTCATAATAACGTCTCATGGGAGGATTTTCATGCAGTTGAAACAGCGTCACATTGTCATTATCTTCTTCATTATCATCAGTATGGGATTGGTTGGTTGTGCAAACATGATGACTTCAACTTCTCAATATAAAGGGACAGATCAGAAGCTTTCTTCTCAGGATTATAATGCTGCAATCAGTCAAATTGAAGCAGCTAAGGATAAGCAATATAAGCAGAAGGACAGAGTTCTCTATTATCTTGATTTGGGAATGCTGTATCATTATGCGCATCAATATGAAAAAAGCAATGAGTTATTGACCCTGGCAGAAAATGATATGCAGGATCTATATACGAAAAGCATATCAAAAGCAGCCCTATCTCTCTTACTGAACGATAATGCCATGGATTATTTTGGAGAGGATTATGAGGACATTTATGTCAATGTATTCAAGGCATTAAATTATCTTGAACTTGATAAATATGACGATTCGTTCGTAGAAATACGTCGGATTAATTTGAAGCTGGGTATGTTAGAGGATAAATATCAGAAATATGCTACAGAAATGAATAAATCATCTGATAAGAAGTCCGAATTCAAGACGGGGCAGATCAAGTTCAATAATGATGCACTCGGTAGATATTTAAGTATGCTTCTCTATCGAACCGAAGGAAAACTGGATGATGCGAGAATAGATTATGGTAAAATTCAGGATGCATTTGAATTGCAAAAGAATATCTATAATTTCCAGCAGCCTGATCTTTCCCAGGAATTAAGTAGTACTAACGGACTCGTGAAAGTGGATGTTTTAAGTTTTGTTGGTAAGTCACCCAAAAAAGAAAAGTATGATCTATATATCACTACTCATAAAGATTATGTAACGATTACCGGTGTAACGCGACCTGAATTCTTCCAGGCTTCTATTGCTATTCCAGTGGAAGAGGGATATCATTTTAAGTTTTCAGTACCCTATATATCACCAAATATATCAGTGATCGGTAAAGTAAAAATTGTTGTTGATGAGGGTGAATCCTTTGAACTGGCTAAGCTCGAAGATATTAACAATGTAGCTACAGAGACTTTCAAAGTGAAAGAACCTTTGATTTATCTGAAGAGTCTCACGCGTTCTGTTGTCAAAGGTGTAATAGCTGAGAAACAGAAAGCAAAGATGGAAGCCAATAATCCTGGGATAAAAGGGAAATTGTTGAGTTTAGCCACCGATGTCGGTGTTGATTTAACAGAAAATGCTGATGTCAGAATTTCACGTTTCTTTCCTGGTAAAGCACTTATCGGAGAGTTGAACCTGACTCCCGGTAAACATATATTCAAAGTGAATTACTACGATCTGAACGGAGTTGTTCTTTATACTGAAAACCTGGGAGAGAAAGATATCCAGCCTAATGGATTGAATTTAATTGAAACCGTTTATCTGCGGTGAGGTGAATTATGAAAAAAATACTGATTATCCTATTGATTTTATTAGCTCTTTCTGTTATCTGCCTGGCAAAGAAAAGCAATGTTATGCAAAAACCAGCTTGGGTAGATGATCCTAAATCTGAGTATCCTGAGACTGTTTATCTTTCTTCAGTCGGTTCAGGATCGGGACGCCAGGAAGCACAAAACACAGCGATGGGAAATCTTGCCCGTATCTTTGAAGCGAATGTTAAATCGACAAGTGAGTATAATGAAAGATACAAGGAACTGATAACAGATCAGAAGTGTTCATCCGAATCAGCCACAGAACTCAATAAAAGTACGACAGTCAGTGCTGATCAGAAACTTTTGAATATGGAAATAGGACCTTCCTGGACTGATGATCTTGGTCAGGTCTATACCATTGCTTACATCAATCGGCAAAAGACAGCCGATATTTATTCTCAAAAAATCGATGAAAATGATAAACGCATCAAGTATTTTATGGATCAGCAACTTCTTACAAAAGATCCTAAAAGCATCTATGCTAATTTAAGCGCAGCAGCAGTGATTGGAGAGGCTAACCAAATCCTTTTAGATCAGCTTGCGATCATTTCTCCGGATGATAGAGAAATGACGAAGCTTAGTTATGGTTGTCCTGTCATTATGAAAAGCTTATCTGATGCTGCAAGTCTGATTCATTTCAATGTAAATATAGAAAATGATGATAGAAATAAAATCACGGCTCAGTTTACAAGCTTGCTCAGTGATATGGGATTCGGTTTAAATCCTGAGAATGCTATTCAAATCAACGGTAATGTACTATTTGAGGAGGTTGATCTGCAAGCTTCCCAGAAATTCATACGTTATACCTTGAATGTCGATGTGAAAGATGCGAACGGAATCTCACTCTTTACAATGACCGATATAGGAAGAGAAGGACATATTAATTACCCGGAAGCACGCGCAAGGGCTGTAAGAACGATAACAGGAAAGATTCAGAATGACTTCAAAAAAAGATTGGTAGGTTATTTTGATGGTCTTGTTCAAAAAAAATAGTGTTACTACAGCATTCTATTTTTTACAGCTTTTATGAATAGATTTATGTGTGCATTTAGTAAGATAGAAATATACTTTAGTATAAGAAACTAACCACTAACGTCAAGAGGGAAAAATGGCTGACTATTTTCTTGAAACTCATCACCATGAATGGATATTAACCAATACAAAAGGTGGCTATGCACTTGGAACTGGCAATTTGGTAAACCAGAGAAAGTATCACGGATTACTGATAGCAAGTGATTACAATTTCCAGCGAAGACATTTGGTCTCAGGGATCGAAGAATTGGTTGAATGGCGGGGTGATTCATTCTACTTGGATAGCAATAACTACAGTAATTGCATCTTTCCAGAAGGTTTCCTGCATCTTGTCAAATCCTGGCTAAGACCATATCCGGTCTTTTTGTATTCATCTTTACCGCATAATGATGATATCCTGGTTCGTAAGGAAATCATGATGAGTGAGAAATCCAATACAGTCATGATTAAATATACGAATCTGGGCAGTCATAAATTGCATCTTTGCTTGCGTCCGAAATTCACGATGTGTAATCATCATCAAATTAACTCACCCGGAACCTTACAGGTTGATGACTTTGAGCATAATTCTCTTCCAGCATTGCGGGGTACACATTTTAAAACATTACGAAGATCTAACTTCATCGAAGTCTATGGAGCAATTTCTCAGGGTGAAGTGACGCAGAATACCGTTCATTATCGTAATGTATTCTATCCCTGGGAAGTGATGTCAGGTTATGCCGGTGAAGGTGATCAGATTGCATTTTGGGAAATAGGTTTTGATTTGGGAGTAAATGAAACGAATTATATTCTTTTCTCTGATGAACCGATCACTGATCTGACAAATACTATTAAATCAATCCGTAATCGATATCTGACGCTTCCCCTACCGATAGACTATCCTGAGAAATCCCTAGAGGGACTTTTGATGGATCAGCTTGATTATTATGATAACCAGATGTTCGATTATGATCAGTATATGAAAGTGTTGAAGTTTACTTTAAGTGATTTTCTAGTGAATGATGACATCGTTGCTGGATATCCCTGGTTTGGAGCTTGGGGTCGAGATACGATGGTTACGATCAACGCATTTCTTCACTCACCTGATATGATCGACTTTTGTGAACAGATTCTCATAAAGTACAGCCAGCATATCCAGGATGGCAGAATTCCTAATATGTTCCCGGAATCAGGTTTGGAAGGAAATTACGATTCAATCGATGCCACATTTTGGTATGTTATTCTCTTAAACAAACTTGGTAAATATAAAAAGAACGATGAATTGTGGAAAAAACTGATTCAAATAGCTGAAGAAATATTCACTGGAATTATGAATCATACAGGAGAACTATTTGTGATTCGAACTGATGGCTTAATATCCTTGAATCATAATTTTGCTTATGCAACCTGGATGGATGCTCGTAAGAATAATATCTGCATTACTCCTCGTGATGGGGCACCTGTGGAAATCAATGCTTTATGGTATAATGCAATTTGCAGTTATGAGGAAATGTTAAACGTTCATAATCAAACTTCAAAGAAAAAGCACAAAGCTCTTCCAGGCTTACTAGAAATTCGTGATAAAATCCCAACTTCTTTCCAAAAATTCTGGGTTGAGGATTATCTGGCTGATCGTCTGATTGGAGATGAACCAATACTGGAATTCAGACCGAATTCCTTAATTGCAGTTGCATTACCAAAAATGCTAATCACTCAGAAGCAGGCACAACAGCTATTTGAAAAAGCAAAAAATGAATTGTATACTCCTTATGGAATCCGTACTTTAACTCCGAAAGATTTCAGGTTTCATAAAAAATACTACGGAAATCAAACTGAACGCGATCTGGCATATCATCAAGGGTCAGTATGGGCTTGGTTGCTTGGACCTTATTGCGGTGTCTATCTGAAAGCTTACAAAAGTATTAAATCAGATGCAGAGATGAAATTAGAAATCAATTCTATGATTGCAACCTTTAGAACGAGTTTCATGAAAGGACATATTGCATCCATTGCTGAAGTATGGGATGGTGAAGCACCTCATTTTCCTAAAGGTGCTCCAGCCCAGGCATGGAGTGTTGCTGCCCTGTACAATATAGAAACGTATCTCCAGACATTGGAGTAAGAGGAAAAATGAAAATATTAATGTTCACATGGGAATTTCCGCCACTAATCTCTGGCGGTATGGGAATGGCATGTTATGGTATGATAAAATCCCTTCTGAAATTGGGTGTGGAAGTTGATCTTGTTCTTCCAACAAAGGAATTGGTTTATTTTCCTTTAGTTCAAGTTGAAGATGTCGATCTTCTACCTGTAGTTTACATTGACCCGGTTAGGCAAAAGGAATTTTCACAGATTCAATTTGTCACAATCCAGGAAAAAATGGAATACATGGGTATGACTGTTCATCCGGAAACCTATCTCCAAATGGCAGAGATCCAGAATTTCCGTGCAATGAAAACCTTCACTACTGAAGAGCATATTGAGACTGTGGAAAAGGAGAAAGTGTGGCAAGATGTAGCACTGCATTTAATTGGAGATGAAGACCTTTTTCAGAAAGTACAAGAATTTACCTTTAGAGCAGAAAAGATCGCGAAAGCACTTAAATATGATGTGATTCACTGTCACGACTGGTTGACCTATCCTGCAGGTATGATTGCCAAAAATATTAGTGAAAAACCTCTTGTTGTTCATATTCATGCAACCGAATTCGATCGTTCCGGAGGTACCGGAGATGAACGTATTCATAAAATTGAACATGCAGGTATGCTATATGCTGATCGGGTGATAGCAGTATCAAAATATACTTCCCAGATGATCATGTCTCGTTATCGCGTCGATACATTGAAGATACGTATCATACATAATGCTTATACCATAGATGATGAAGTTGACTACAAGCGGAGGAGATTATTCACAGGACCTACAATCCTGTTCCTGGGACGTATAACATTGCAAAAGGGTCCAGATTATTTTCTCGAGGTGGCGGAACGAGTTTTACAATCACATCCCGAAGCCAGGTTCATTATGGCTGGTTCAGGTGATATGGCGCGTAAGATGCTCCGTAAATCTGCATCCATGCGCTTAAAGAACAGATTTCTTTTTGCTGGTTTCCTGAATCGTGAACAAGTAGAAAAGATACTGAGCGCTTCAGATATCTATATGTTACCCTCTGTATCAGAACCTTTTGGTATTGCTCCCCTGGAAGCAATGGCTTATGAAGTGACAGCCATTATCTCCAGGCAAGCAGGTGTTGCTGAAGTAGTGAATAACGCCTTTAAAATAGATTTTTGGGATATTGACCGCATGACAGAAACTCTTAATTATCTATTGGATAATCCCGATGTTTGTGAAGAGATGGGACGAAAGGGTAAAATCGAAGTACATCAGATCGAATGGGATGCAGCAGCCGTGAAAATCAATAAAGTGTATTCGGAATTAGTAAAATAACTAAACCATTGGAGTGTTTCAATGCTTAATTTTGTGTTCTATTTCCAGGTTCATCAGCCTTATCGATTAAGGCATATTAATGTACTTGATATTGGTTCGGGTCAGGATTATTTCAATGATGATCTGAATAAAATGGTGATGAAGAAAGTTGCTGAAAAATGTTATCTACCAACAAACGCTTTAATGCTGAAACTAATCGAACGCTATTATCCTCATTTTAAGATATCTTATTCCATTACAGGTGTGGCTATCGAACAGTTTAAAAAGTATACTCCTGAAGTATTGGATTCTTTTAAAAGATTAGCCGAGACAGGATGTGTGGAATTTCTTGGAGAAACATATTTCCATTCCCTGGCATATCTCTATGATACCAATGAATTCCTGGATCAGGTTAATATGCATCGTGATCTCATGAAATCTGAATTTAATATGGATACGGTAACTTTCAGAAATACGGAACTGATCTACCAAGATAGGTTATCTGATCTAATCTATGAAGTCGAAGGATATAAAACGATCCTCACTGAAGGTGTGGATCGGATCATGAAGTGGAGAAAACCACTTTATGCATATAAGAACTATACGAAAACGCTGAATCTTCTCTGTAAATATTATAAAATGGCTGATGACATAGCTTTTAGGTTTTCCAACAAAGGCTGGGAAGAATTTCCTCTTACCGTTGATAAATATGTGAATTGGGTAAATCAATTAACCTTAAGTGAAGAGAAAGATAGAAATCTGTTTCTAAATCTCTTCATGGATTATGAAACTTTTGGTGAGCATCAATGGGCAGAAACCGGGATATTTCAGTTTATGGAAAAACTGCCAGAAATGGTATTGGAACTCCCACATTTAGGCTTCATCTTCCCCAAACAAGTATCTGAATTTGCAAATTATCAGCAGGAAGCTTTATCTATTCCTGATCCGATTTCCTGGGCAGATGAACAACGTGACCTTTCTGCCTGGCTGGAAAATGATATGCAGAAAAATGCCATAGAAACTTTATACGAGTTATTCTTGAAAATCAAACAGAAGGGTGATGAGAGTTTGTTACGGCAAGCTCGATTATTAAGTACATCTGACCATTTCTATTATATGTGTACAAAATACTTCCAGGATGGAGATGTACACAAGTATTTCTCACCCTATGATTCCCCTGATCAGGCATATATTTATTTCGTCAATGCCTTGGCGGATTTGGAAGAAAGGCTCAAATAGATGCAAAGAAACTCGCATGCAAGAGTCATGATCCTGGAAGACGATCGTTATCTATCTGCTCAATTAAGACAGATCATTGAAAGTAACGGTTATATGGTTAAAGTCTACTTTGAAAGTGAAGGATTCATCAATGACTATCCGGAGTTTAATCCTGAGGTGATCCTGCTTGATATCAATTTAGCCAATAGTGTTCATGATGGTATCTGGGTAATGAGATACTTGCGTGCAGAGTATGAAACAACTTCCAAGATCATCGTGATTTCAGGTGAGGCAAGTTCATTACAAGTGAATGAAATTCGCAGACTTGGTGCATATACTTTTATGGAGAAAGGGGCAAATTTTAACTTAAATCAATTACTCTTGAATGTAGAGAATGGGGTTCAACTTAGGGGAAAGGAAAATGAAAACCTGAATCTACAATTCGAAAATCTGAATCTGAAGAAACAGCTCATTAAACGTTATCCTTTCATCGGTGAATGTGACCTGATTCAAGAGGCTCGTGAAAAGATGGAGAAATTTGCCAAAGCGGATGAAGATATTCTCATTTTTGGAGAAACAGGTACGGGAAAGGAAATAGCAGCTCATTATTATTATCAGAATTCACCAAGGTTTGCAAAAACATTCCATACAGTGAACTGCAGTGCTTTGACTGAAACGCTGATCGAATCTGAATTATTCGGACATGTGAAAGGATCGTTTACCGGTGCTGATCGTAACAAGATAGGCTTTTTTGAAAGATGTGATAATGGAATTCTATTTCTGGATGAAATTAGCAATTTGAGCGTACTTTCCCAATCCAAAATCTTACGTGCGATTGAGTATAATGAAATCCAAGTCGTAGGCGGACCAACCAGGAAAGTAGATACAAGACTAATCTTTGCCTCTAACCAAAAGCTTGAAACAATGATTAGTGAAGGAAATTTCAGACAGGATCTATACTACAGGGTTGAGGGGAATGTCATCAATTTACCTGCTCTTCGTGATAGGGGAGATGATGTAATTGTATTAATGCAATTCTTCATTGATATGTATGCCCAAAAATATCCGATTCCAATTCGGCTAGATCTTCATGCAATAAAAAATGAATTACTGAAATACCCGTGGCCTGGTAATATCAGAGAATTGAGAAACTTCTGCAAGCATATTATGATTAATGAAAACCAATTAGACAATAAGATCATAGCAAAATACCTGGTATTAAAAAATCTTAACTACCGTGCCAGTTCAACAGACCAATTTCAAAAGTATCTGGATATGGAAACAATCAGGGATGGTGTTGCAGCATTTGAAAAAGATTACCTGATTTATCATCTGCAACGTAACGAATGGAAGATCAATGAGACTGCCTCCAGTGTTGGTCTTGAAAGAACGACACTCTATAAAAAAATGAAGCAGTATCAGATATCAAAAGAAGATTCCAGTAACCTATACAAATGAAAAACAATCTAACACTCAAGATACTTGCGGTTATCCTGACGATTTTTATTTGGATTCAAGCGATGTTACTTAAGCATCAGAGTACGGATATCAATCTTCCTGTCAAATTAACGAATGTTCCTGAACAGATAGCTTTCAAACATCCCATCATTCAATCTGTACGCTTTCATGTTGCGGGTAGGGGAATCGATATTCTTTTGTTAAAACTTTCTCACACCTACTTGGAAATAGATGCACAAGATCTCAAATCCAAAAATAATATTATTCCTTTGAACAAATACAAGATCAATCTCCCAAGATATATCTCTCTTACTGAGATAAGACCTGTTAGCAATGATCTTATCCAATTTGAAACGGATATTCTAGCAAAGAAAACGGTTCCTATCGTTCTTCAATTTTCATCTTTGGAAGTGGAAAATAAGTTTAGGCAAATTTCTTTAGAGCAGAATACCAGTTTTGCTGAAATATCTGGTCCACAAAGCAGTATTGATAAAATCAGGGAAATACAGACCAAGCCAATATTAATGGATATGCTAACAGGCTCAGCATTCAAAATCGACCTGATCAGTCCTTCTAAATCAGTTGTGCTAACCCAGCGTTCGCTTCAGTTATTACCTGGAAAAATGGAGTATACGACTCGAACTATTTCCATGATTCCTATCCAGTCTTCAAATAGCCAAGTCACAATGATACCTGCCTGGGTCTCGGTTAAACTCCAGGGAGCAAAATCTGATATTGATCAGGTTATGGTTAGTGATATTCATGCAAGTATTAAAACGGATGGAGTTAAGAATAATCAAAGGGTTCCCGTAGAGGTTACGCTGACGAAGCCTGTACACCTGGTTGAATTTACTCCTCAAGAAGTTCGAATACAAAAGAATGACTGATCCAATCAAGATTTTAGCAATTGAAACATCCTGTGATGATACTTCTATTGCCATCGTAAATACTGATTATAAAGTCTATGTTAATTTGGTTTCTTCTCAAGTGGAACATAATCTCTATGGTGGGGTGGTTCCTGAACTAGCATCTAGGCTGCATATGAAAAATGTAATGACCTTGACTCAGTCTGCATTAATCAAATCCGGCTGTACTTTCCAAGATATCTCTGCGATTGCTGTTTCTGTGAATCCAGGGCTGATTGGGAGCTTGTTAGTTGGTCTATCTTTTGCCAAGAGTCTTGCTTATTCATTAGGAATCCCTTTGATAACAGTGAATCACATGCTGGGTCATGTCTTTGCTGCTAAATTGGAAAATCCTCACTTAAAACCTCCTTATCTTGCATTAGTTGTCTCCGGTGGACATACTGAACTGGTTCATTTCACTACAGAAGCCGATTTTAAAATCATTAGTAAAACAAAGGACGATGCAGCCGGAGAAGCTTTTGATAAGGCAGCGAAACTCTTAAGGTTAGGTTATCCCGGTGGACCTGTAATTGATAAACTATCCTTAACCGGTGATCCTGATTTTATTCGGTTCCCTCGAGGATTAAATCAGAAAAAAGATTATAATTTTAGTTTTAGTGGTTTGAAAACTTCAATCATGACCTACATTTCGAAGCAGGAGTTAAGTTTTATAGATCAACATAAAGCTGATATAGCAGCTTCGGTTCAAATGGCAATCATCGATGTCCTGGTCAGGAAAACCATTGGCTATGCCAGGGAATCAGGACTAAAACAAATCATAGTTGTGGGTGGTGTATCTGCAAACACGACGCTGCGTAGGCTAATGTCTCAACATGCTGATAGATTTCATATTCGTACAGTCTATCCTCGTTTTGAATATTGTATGGATAATGCAGCAATGATAGCGGCTGCTGCTGTTGGAAAATGGGAGAGAAATGAATTTGCAGATTTAACTGCAAATGCCTTTTCAACAAAAGGACTTCGGTATTTATAAAAAAGCATGTTTAATCGTATTATTTCTAATAAATTATGACCAAATTGAGTATATTGTCTTTAAGATAATTCTTGACGATAATAACTGTCAGCGAATACAAGCTCATGTTTAAAGGTTGGTGGTCCATGAAAAAAGTATCTATCTTGGTCATCATCATGCTTGTTCTTATTTTGCTTTGCGGGTGTAGTCTCGTTAAACGTATTAAGAACGGTAGTGATAAAGAAGTAAAACGAACGGAAGTATATATGCTTCCAAATTGTGATCATCATTTAACAATGATCTTTAATGAGTTATTGAAGAATTTTGTCTGTAGAGATGATATCTACATTAATCTGAAAGATATCAAAGGCAGAGAACGTGGATCATTTGCCATGGATAAACATATATATATGGAATCCCTGGAAATAAATGGTATTTCTACAGCTCTTAATGAAGTGTTTTATTTTGAACCTAAGGATTTTGGTGCCAGTGTTAGACCTTTCCGTCTGACCCAGGTGAAAAGGGACTGCAAAGTCTATGAATTCGAATATGGTAAGAAAGATATCACGTCTGATTCAGTTGCATTAACGATTAGATATACAATCAATCCCTTAGATGATTTTGATTTTTGTAAAATTTCAAAAGGATCTTTTAAACTAAATGGTAATTATGTGTGGTTTCCGAATAATCTTGCTGATTCTGTGAATGTGAACCTGGAAGTCATTACATCAGCATCTTATACCGTGATGATGAATAATAAATTGCTGCCTTTTGTTTCGAATTCTTCTTATTTAAAGATATACCAGGCAGTTATTAAAGATAATTTTAAACCTCTCACTCTTATCGGTGAGAAGAGACGCTAAAGTAGCTCAGTGGTAGAGCAGCTGATTCGTAATCAGCAGGTCGGGGGTTCAAATCCCCCCTTTAGCTCCATTGAAATTACCCATAGCTTGCCTATGGGTTTTTTAGTATGAGGAGATACAATTGAAAGAATATAGTGCCATTGCCCTCTTTTCAGGCGGTTTGGACAGCATGTTATGTGTGTTATATATGCGCAAACTGGGGTACAAAGTGACTCCCATCTTCTTCAAATCACTTTTCTTTTCAGAAGCCAGGGCAACTGCCTCAGCAAAGTCAGCCGGATTTGATATAGAAGTAATCGATATCAGTGATGAACATCTGGAAATGCTGAAGTATCCAAAATATGGCTACGGTAAACAATTGAATCCTTGTGTGGATTGTCATGGACTGATGTTTAAGAAAGCCGGAGAAATGCTTAAAAAGTATAATGCTGACTTCATCATTTCCGGAGAAGTGTTGGGTCAAAGACCCATGTCCCAGAGAATGGACTCTATGAATGCTGTCCGTAAGCTTAGCGAAGTAAAGGACGTGATCATCAGACCTCTCTGCCAGCAACTCTTACCCGATACTCTCCCCATTAAGGAAGGCTGGGTCAATAAAAATGAAATGCTATGCTTTTCTGGACGTGGTAGAAAGAATCAGATCAAGCTCGCTGCAGAATTAGGTCTTGAAGAATGGCAGGCACCCGCGGGTGGCTGTTCTTTGACTGACAAGAACATGGTGAAAAGACTCTTGGATTTGATTCATCATGATCAATTGGAAAGGAATCACATCAAGTATCTGCAAATTGGGCGTCATTTCCGCCTGACACCGAAAACAACCATGATCATGGGGCGTGATGAAGGGGAGAATACAATCTTATTTGAAATGCTGGGTGATGATATTTATCTCTGGAACACTGAAATTGCCGGACCTCTCTCTGTCATTGTAGCTAATGAAGAAATTACCCAAGAGCTATTGAAGTTAGCTGCTTCCCTTACGCTAGGCTATAACAAGCACTTGGATGATGAAAATGGAACGATACAGTATGGAAACAAGGACAGTATGATCGGTTCCCTGGATGTCACTGCACTCAGTCCTGATATGATAAAGCAATATCGGATTCAATGAAGGAGTTCACGATGAAGTATGAAACGCATATATTATTAAAAGATTATGAAACGAACACTTATCTGTGCTGGGATGAAGTATCTCTTGAAGCTTTTCTTATTGATCCTGCTGCCCCTTCACAGCCTCTTTGGAACGAGATTATGAAAAAAGGACTCACATTGAAATATATCATTACTACCCATGGACATGCTGATCATATTGGTGGTAATGAATTCTTTCGTGATCAGTCTGGTGCGATCCTGGCGATTCATTCAGAGGAAGCGGATCACTTTGTTAATGCGGATAAGAATTTGTCGGCATATGCAGGTCTAAGTATCATATCTCCCAAGGCTGACCTGATTTTATTGGCTGGAGATGTTCTCAAATTAGGTGAGAAAACATTCGAGGTCATTCATACACCTGGACATACTGAAGGTGGTATCTGTTTATTTGGGGAAGGACTTCTATTCAGCGGAGACACTTTATTCCAGGAGGATGTTGGAAGAACAGATTTACCCGGTGGAAGCAGTTCAAAATTACGAAATTCGATTCAAAATGTTCTTTTCCTTCTCCCTGAAGAAACTATCGTTTTACCCGGTCATGGTCCTTCAACCACAATTGGTGAGGAAAAAGTAGGTAATTTATACTTCGGACTTGCAGCTCGCTTATAGCTTGTAGGGGTCAGCATCAGCAGACCCATTCCTCCCTTCAGATGAAGGCAGGGTACGGTTACTGAGCGTAGTCGAAGTATTAGCTTGCGCTGTATGTCTGTCGGTAGTCGCTGTCTTTAGCTTGCGCTGTTTGTTTGTCGGTGGGCGCTGTCTTTAGCTTGCGCTGTTTGTCTGTCGGTAGGCGCTGTCTTTAGCTTGCGCTGTTTGTCTGTCGGTAGGCGCTGTCTTTAGCTTGCGCTATTTGTCAGTCGGTAGTCGCTGTCTTTAGCTTGCGCTATTTGTCAGTCGGTAGTCGCTGTCTTTAGCTTGCGCTATTTGTCAGTCGGTAGTCGCTGTCTTTAGCTTGCGCTGTTTGTCTGTCGGTAGGCGCTGTCTTTAGCTTGCGCTATTTGTCTGTCGGTAGTCGCTGTCTTTAGCTTGCGCTGTTTGTTTGTCGGTGGGCGCTGTCTTTAGCTTGCGCTGTTTGTCTGTCGGTAGGCGCTGTCTTTAGCTTGCGCTGTTTGTCTGTCGGTAGGCGCTGTCTTTAGCTTGCGCTATTTGTCAGTCGGTAGTCGCTGTCTTTAGCTTGCGCTATTTGTCAGTCGGTAGTCGCTGTCTTTAGCTTGCGCTATTTGTCAGTCGGTAGTCGCTGTCTTTAGCTTGCGCTGTTTGTCTGTCGGTAGGCGCTGTCTTTAGCTTGCGCTGTTTGTCAGTCGGTAGGCGCTGTCTTTAGCTTGCGCTTTTACGATAACCTGAAGGATACCACTACCGCAACCCCTACAATGGAGGAAAAGGATGTTTCATCATGAATTGATCCTGATCTTGGATTTCGGGTCACAATACACGCAACTGATAGCCAAGACCATTCGCAGCCTGCATATTTACTGTGAGATCGTTCCCTATAATATCAGTTATGAATCTACTCTGGAAAAGAACCCATATGCTTTGATTCTTTCAGGCAGTCCCTCTAGTGTGACGCATCAAGATGCTCCCATACCAGATATCAATATCCTGAAACTCCCTATCCCTATCCTGGGTATCTGTTATGGAATGCAGCTCTTATCTCATTTGGGTGGAGCAAAGGTAGAATCTGCTGACAAGAAGGAATATGGCTTTGCTGAATTCCATCCGGATATGGCGAATCCCTTATTTGATAACTTATCTGAAAAAGAGATAGTCTGGATGAGTCACGGTGACAGTGTAATTGAACTGGCAGAAGGTTATAGACTAATTGGGGAAAGCGAAAATACCCCTATTGCTGCAATCGCACATATTGAAAAACCAATCTTCGGCTTGCAGTTTCATCCTGAAGTTGTCCATACAAGGAATGGAAAGCAAATCATATCCAATTTCTTTATCAATATTGCAAAATGTTCCTGCGATTGGACTTCAATTTCTTTTATCGATAGCTCAGTGCAAAAAATACGTGAGCAGGTAGGGGAGAAGAAGGTTATTCTTGGTCTCAGCGGAGGAGTGGATTCTTCCGTTGCAGCCAGTTTGTTATATAAAGCCATAGGGAATCAACTGATCCCCGTCTTTGTTGATACTGGTCTTTTAAGGAAAAATGAAGCACAGGATGTGATAGATATCTTCATGCATGGATTTGGACTACCCCTGGATGTTGTGTATGCCGGAAATATGTTTTTGGAGCGTTTGAAGGGAATTACTGATCCGGAGTTGAAAAGAAAGATCATTGGACAGACATTCATAGAAATCTTCGAACGGGAAGCAGGCAAATACCAGGACATCTCTTTCCTGGCTCAGGGTACTCTTTACCCTGATGTGATTGAGAGTGTTTCCTTCAAAGGACCGTCTGCCACGATCAAAACCCATCATAATGTAGGCGGATTACCGGATATTATGAAACTTCAGCTTGTCGAACCGCTTCGCGAATTATTCAAGGATGAAGTCCGTGCTGTAGGCAGGGAGTTAGGTTTACCGGAACTATTGATCAAACGCCACCCTTTCCCCGGACCGGGTTTAGCCGTGAGAATCCTCAGTGATATTACACCTGAGAAAGTCACCTTACTCCAGGAAATAGATTATATCTTTATCTCTGAATTATTAGAACAAAACCTCTACGATTCCATCTGGCAGGCATTTGCCGTATTACTCCCTGTGCAATCGGTCGGTGTCATGGGGGATGAACGCACCTACGAATATGTGTGCGGTTTACGTGCTGTGAACAGTTCCGACGGTATGACAGCCGATTGGACAGAACTGCCGTATTCTTTCCTCAAACGCGTTTCCAATCGTATCATCAATGAAGTGAAAGGTGTGAATCGGGTCGTTTATGATATCAGCTCCAAACCTCCGGCTACCATCGAATGGGAGTAAGCAGAGAATCAAAAATTATGAATTGCAGAGTAGGGGTTTGCGGTAGTAAACCCGTCTGATTAATAAGTCCGAACCAAGATAAGAACATGATATAAGATATGTACCAGCCACAATCAATTTCTTCGCTATTTCACTTTTATCATCTTTTTAGTATAGCTGTGCCCCGGTTTATCCACTTTGCAGAAATAGACACCCGAGGCGGTCGATTTGCCGTTATCATCCAAACCATTCCAGGTGAGTTGAATCGTACCGGCACACATTTTACCCGCTGCGAGTGTTTTGACCTGCTGCCCGCGGATATTATAGATATTGATTACGATATCATCAGGTGCAGGTAAATCAAATTCTATCTTTGTGCTTTCCCGGAAAGGGTTAGGATAAATCCTGATATTGGATACATCCGCAATAGGTGTTGTATCATCATGAACATCTACAGAACCGTATTCATAACAGCCCATATCTACACCATTCCCATGAACCCGCGGAGCGCCGTTCAGATCATAGGGATACAACCCGCCCGGTACATCAGTTGTCCCTGCATCGATACAGGGAGAACCGAAGGCTAGTTCATATGGTTTTTCAGTATTATCTGAATTGAATAAAGGCAATTCATTAATATTCCCTTCCTGCCAATAAATAGTTCCCCACCAGTCTTCATTGAAAACTCCATCAATTCCATCTTTCACATTACAGTGATTAAAAGCCACGTGATTAACAGGGGGATTTGGTTCAAACGGATGCAGCAGAAATACCTGGTGAGATGTATCATTAGCAAAAATACAGTTCCAGAAGTTCACAGAGTCCGCACAAATCTGCACTGCTGCACTGGGGCTTTCGTTATCAGCAAATGTACAATTAATGATATCATAAGGTCCTTTTCCAGAGAAAATAATTGGTCTGCCTTTATATAGTGCATCCGAATATGTACTTTGGTTATCTGTGAAAAGGCAGTTTTCGATGCGATATCTAGGAAAATCAAACTGAGTACTTGTTAAAACAACAGAAGCCCCTCCGTATTGTGTGTTATCAGAATTGTTCTGAAAAATGCAATTTCTAATCTGAGCGTTACGTGAAGCATCAATTCGCAAAGCGCCTCCCTGATCCCAATCGACCTGGAATGCCTGGTTATTCCTGAAAGTAGAGTTTTCAAGATTGGCTTCAGCAACTTCGTTTAGCATTATGCCTGAAATTCCTTCCAAACCATTATTATTTGAAATAGTTATACTTTTGAATTTGCATACTTCTATACAACCCAATGAAATTGCAGGGACCATTTTTGAAGTGCAGTTTTCTATTTTTATGTTCTCAAAATAGATATCTGTTGAAAATGCACCACTAATTGCTGCTCTATAGCTTTCGTGTTCAAAATTAGCGAAACTTAAGTTTTTGAAAACAAAATTGACTATGCCTCTTGGAATGCAGAGCATAGGATAATGGCTATTACCATTGATAATTGTGTTTTCTAGCGACTGTCCTATCACTTTAACATATGATTTTGCGCTTAATGGTAATTTCTGGTTGTTTGTTACCATGGAATACATCCCATTTGCGATATGTACAGTTTTGGGATTAAGGCTATCACTGGCTATATTATGCAATGCCCACGCTATAGTTTTCAATGGAGATGCTGAAGTAAGTCCATCGTTATGATCATCACCATCAGTTGCCACGTAGAAATCATGATTGACAGGTGTTAATAGGGCATGATGGATGTCAAAATTATACAAATAGATATCTTCGATGAAGTTGACTTGTGTTTCCGCATAGTATCTATCCGGATTTATGACTGTGAAAGTATCCACTATCACATTAACAGTCATTGGTAAATCACAGCTTAAAATGTCAGTTCCCTGCCCTGAATAATTGTTATAGATACTGCATCGCTCATTCGCATCCATTGTAAAACCAATTTCATCACCTTGAAGACAAATACCACCGCCACCTGCTGTGGCGAGATTATTAAAAAGTGAAGTCCCTTTCAGACTTACACTTCCACGCCAAACAAATAATCCGCCTCCAAACTCTGTTTCATTAGCGAATATTCGACAATCTTCAATTGATAACGTGCTATAATATCCAATAAGAATGCCTCCTCCGTCATCGAAGTAATAGCAATGTTCCCCTGACCCATTGGTAATGGAGAAGCCGATTATTCTCGCGGAAGTTTCTCCGCTCATCACACGTACACAACAGCCCATTCGTTGACCGTCAATAATTGTAGTCCCGATATAGACACGATCATTTGTCGTGAACTTCAGACTGGCAACTGTAATGTTTTTGCCGTTAAAATCAATGTTCTCCAAATACCTGCCCGGATGGACAAGTACCAAGTCACCATTATTAGAGGCATTGATGGCTGCCTGGATGGTTGGATAATTCCCCAGCCCATCCTGTCTGACTGTGATCGTAATTGCACTTAGTGATACTATTGAGAGCGTAACAATGATCAGCAGCATGAATTTTAACATCTTTTCTCCAGGATTATCAGGCAGAGAGTCCAGCTCTCTGCCTGCATCATGTTTTGTCTCTTTACTTCTGTTTATATTGATACACGTTTTAGGATATTAAGTAACTTTTATCAGGTGTTAGAGATGAATCATCGCCTTCGCAAGGATGACAGTGCTGTTATTCTGATCTTCTGCCCCAGCACCTGGCACCTAGCACCTAGCACCTAGCACCTAACACCTAACACCTAGCACCTAGCACCTGGCACCTAGCACCTGGCACCTAACACCTAACACCTAGCACCTAACACCTAACACCTAGCACCTAACACCTAACACCTAGCACCTAACACCTAACACCTAGCACCTAACACCTAACACCTAGCACCTAACACCTAACACCTAACACCTAACACCTAGCACCTAACACCTAGCACCTAGCACCTAACACCTAGCACCTAGCACCTAACACCTAACACCTAGCACCTAACACCTGGCACCTAGCACCTAGCACCTGGCACCTAGCACCTGACACCTAGCACCTTCTGCAACCTATTTCAGCAGCATCAGCTTTTCCATGACCTGGTGTTCAGCAGTCTGCAAGCGGGCAAAATAAATACTGCTGCTCACTGCTTCACCATTTTCATTATTGCCGTCCCATTTGATTTTGTGAGAACCTTCAGTTTGCCAGCCATCCCACAAATTTTTTACCAGTTGTCCCTTCACATTATAAATCTGCAGGGAAGACGAACCGGCTTTAACAGTATTGTACTCAATGACAGTACTGGGATTGAAAGGATTGGGATAACAGGTCATTCGTATCGGTACTTCTGTAGCAGGTGTCATGAATGATAGCTCGGTGCTGGCATAGAGGTAATCATCACCCTTATGAAGCTTCAGAGGCGACTGTGTAATGACCCTGGTTTGAGGATCATAGACGTAGGCTGTGGAAATGTGCTGCAGTCCGGCTTTCGATTCATAGTATTTGACAATTTCCAGTTCCGTGTCTTCCGGAAGATCAAGGACATAAGCATTGATTTCCATCAGCGTATCATCAACAACCGAAGCTCCTTTGCAGACACCGTCCGCATAGACAGCGACCTCTTTCAAGCCGGTTTCTGCTCCGAGAGCGATAAAGACCGGCAGATAATCCGCTTTCTCATCGAAGGTGAAATATTCCGGTATTTCCCTGACTACATGAGGTATTGGTCTAATCCGATTCCAGATAAAACTCGGAACTTCATTATAGCATTTAATGATTGCCATATCACCATAATTGAACTGTCTTTTTCCGCTGGAAATCATCCAGCCGTCTTTAGTTCTTGCCATAAACCAGGTTTGGGTTTGAATCGAATACACATTTGCCCAGATGGAAGCCAGGGCTTTTTCCGGGGACTGGGATTCCGGCAGAAAATAGCCAACCCAGTTTTCAATGCGGTTGCCATACAGGTGAAGCGGTGTATCCGGTGAACATCTCGGTGCTGTGATCGAAAGCTCAGAATAATCTGCGGGTGTTGTAATCAGAGCTTTGTATCCCTGGGGAGAAGTGAGTATATGTAACTGATTTGTCCATTGAGAACCATCCCAATAGTAATAGTTCTGGGTTCCCACTACACTCCATTCTTCATGACCAAGAACACTTGTGTTGGCAAGATGTTCCATGACATTTCCAATCTGAGGATTCGTGTCATAGACATCCAGGACGGGATAACAGAGCCAGGTCCAGCCATGATGGATGGAATCAGTACCGTAGAACTTGTAGTTGCGTGTTTCCTGGGATACAGGTAATGCTCCCATATCACTACGGGTATTATCAGCATCAGGAAGTTCAGGATCACCCGCATCAATGCATGGGCTTTTACAGTTTGGTTCCCAGGTTAGCGAGAAGTCATCAGCCTCCAGGTTCTTAAACCCGGGATCAAGATTAATAGTGCCTGTGTTAATCGTCGGATACACGGTATTACCAATATCGCAATAGGTAATTGTCTGGGGATATTCATTGCTGGAACCAAACGCGCCATTAGTTGCCAGTTGTATGGGCAGGTCATTATGCATCGCATCCTGGTTATGATAAATAATGCAATTGCTTAAAACTGCCTGTCCGCCCAGATTGCCGGAAGCTCTCTCAAAATAAACGCCGACAGCATTGGTAGATGATATGTGATTATGAGCAACTGTGCAATAATCCATGATAAATCTCACCTTGTCGGGACCTAAAAAGTTGAATGCATCCGCTGCATAGATGGCACAGGAATGGGAGAAGTTATCGTATACCTGGCAACTGCCGAATAGTACATTGAAGGCATTTGACTGATTTGCTGCAGCATGATTTACTTCAAATGCCCCGGCATATCCTGCAGGAGCAGAATTTGTATAAATCCCGCACGCCTGGATTGTATGCGTACCTTCTTCAATATACAAGCCCCCTCCGGAACTGTCATACCCTCCGTCATCTGCAACTGAATTGCTGTATATTTTACAATTTGTAATGCTGCTGCTTCCCCGCATGAGGGCAATGCCTCCGCCATGAAGAGCAGTATTATTCCTGATATCGCAATGATCAATATTTACATTTATGGCATTTTTACAGAATACTCCGCCGCCTCTGCGCTCATTATGCCCATTTGCCGAAATTAATGTACCACCGCCATTTTTCAGTGTGAAACCTTTCAGATAAATGCTTACACCCGGAGTGACACAATTAATGATCTCACAGGCGGAATCAGTGAATTGAGTTCCCGTGTTTCCGTGGATCATGGTGGAGCCGATAAAATTGGTAATATACGCTTCACAGTAACGGCTCTCAATCGTCAGGTTAGATGTCCTTCCTGAAATGATAATCGGTCCATAGTCACCGGGATAAACAATGATCCTGACAGCCTCGTTAGGATTCATACACGAAATTGCCGTATAAATTTGCTGGAATGGAGAGGCAAGCGTACCTATCCCGCCGGTTGAAGATGTGATGTTGACATAAAGTGTTTGAAGTGAGAATAAGATAGAAGTGAGCGTGAGCAGCGTTCCCAAGAAAATGACTCGTTTCATTTTTTTCCTCCGTGGATTTTCCTAAAACGTGTATGCCTTAATAGTAATCATTATAATTATATGTCAAGAAAAAGATGAAAATAAATTAATAATTAAATACAAATTGAATAAGATGTTTATTATCACAAGATGGATCATTTGCACCCTATAGCGGAACGCTGTTTTCAAAAGACTATACTTAACTTGGAACGCTGTTTTCAAACGGCTGTGCTTCTTGGAACGCTGTTTTCAAACGGCTATGCTTCTTGGAACACTGTTTTCAAACGGCTGTGCTTCTTGGAACGCTGTTTTCAAACGGCTATGCTTCTTGGAACACTGTTTTCAAACGGCAATGCTTCTTGGAACGCTGTTTTCAAACGGCTATGCTTCTTGGAACGCTGTTTTCAAACGGCAATGCTTCCAGATAAACTACTATCATTCCACTTAATTGATACCAAGTTCATACCTGTTTCATACCTGTTTCATACCTGTTTCAATCCTGTTTCATTCCTGTTTCGAGAAATTGGTATGAGATAGGATTAATATTTGTTTGAACTTGCTATATATCAAGTATACACTTTGAGGAAAGATGTCGGTGTATGGTGGAGATTAGGATGATTATATGGTTATATTATGGATGATCATATTATGGAATTGTCGAGGAACGAGTCCGAATGACGTTACTCTATCAGCCCAGGAAGTCCCTACTGGGAAAAGTAGGGGTCCGCGTCAGCAGACACATTCTGGTTCGGAGTCCGGTAGGACGGAACAAGACGGTAGCGCTTACTTTAGGAGGTTTTTTCTTTGTGGTCACTGCTTCAGCATGCGGGTAATGTTCTTTAGGTCATTGTCTGCCGTCCTGTGAGCTACCGGAACGCCTGACCCCGTCAGGTGGCATAACGCACCCCGTGCGTTTCAATATTCCAACAGAAGCAGGATCGGCATCCTGCTCTACAACCGCGTGAATGCGGAGCTACGTAACAGCAGGATCGGCATCCTGCTCTACAAAGAAGGCAACCTGAAGGATGCCACTACCAAAGAAAGACAGTAAGAACGGCATCTTACTTTACTGAATAATCTCCATCGCCTTATCATACCATACTATCACTTCGCAGATCTGAGCTAAAAGAGATTGCATTGTATAGATGCTTATGTTTGCAATATTAGCATTTGAAATATTTACGCCTTTACTGAGACTATGAACACCACATTCACTTGTAATATCATATATTGAAGCAAGTGCATTGCGAATGATAGAATTATAACTGATATTCTTTTTTAGATTATAAGCAGGAAGTCCAGATCCTTCAACGACTTTACCTTGATAATATCTTCCATTGATAAATTGCATAATCTTCAGCAATTGTGTTTTCTCTGAATTCCAATAATCAGCATTATATTCCCCCATTCCAAAAGCAAGGGAATGTAAAATGTTTTCACATAGATTACGCAATAGGAATAAAAATTCGCTTCTTTTATCAGATGAATGATATCTTATCATATCAATGAATTTATCAACCATCTCTTCACCTAATTCAAATCTAAGTATTGAACATTGTAAAAGATATTGATTTTCTATATTCATTGATTCAGAATCATTAATAGCTTTTATGATTTTACCTTCAGCTTCTGAACCTTTTATAATTACCCGTTCTATGCTGAATTGCTTAGTATCTATAAAGTGATCCAGTTTATGAATTCCTTCCGGAATATATGGATGAGCTGTGAGAAAGAATATTTTACATAAATTATCATGGTTTTTAATAAATAATAAAAATGCAAGAATGTCACCTTCTCTTTCCATATGTCCATCGACTATACTCTGAGCATCTCCAATTCCACTTTCTTTGAGAATTTCTAGGATATTTGGAATTTCAGCATGATATTTCCTACTATAGAGATTTCGATCAATAATGAAAAGCTCATATTTATGACTTTCGTTTGTGATTTTTTTTATTGCTTCAGGGAATGAATAGCAAATTTCTAACTTACTAATTTCCTTACAGGCATCTATTATGTTATCTGCATTATTAAGGGCATTATTTTCTTCGATTTCGGTTAAGCGCTTCAATACCTTTTCGTTGCCTTTCATTAGTGTTTTAAAAAATGTCTTAATTGTTGCTATATTTTTCGTAATTTCATCTTCTATATAAAGAATTTTACTCATTTGACCTCCAATAATCTTGAAATGTAATCGTAAAAGAATACAAATTATTATTTTCACTAATGATTGGTTTGCAGTCGAGAACCTTCGTAAAATTCTCAATGACGACTTGCCCAATTCCAGTAGTTTTTGCTTTAATTTCCGGATTGTAAGAATTTAGAATATTTAGAGTTAATAAACCATCATGTTCAATCAATTCAATATGCAGTTTTCTTTGTTTGAAAAGGACATATGAACAGTACTTAACAGCATTAAATATGATTTCTTGGAACAAGATTAACAATTTAATAGCAGAACTTTTTACATTCCCTATTTTGTAGCTATCAATTCCCACAAGTGTAATTCGTAAATCAAAGAAAAATCGACGAATAAAAGTCGTTATTTTCTCTATATCATCTGTTTGCGACACAGCATGCCACTCATGAGCTATGCTTTGAGTTAGATTTTCTTCTGGAAAATAATTCTCATTAAATTCTGAGAAGTACATTTTATCAAACATATTTCCAATCGAATAGATAAGACTATTGATAATCATGGATTTTAAGGATATAGCACTTTTCCCAGGATTATTAATGTCAAAGATCAAATCGTCAATTGCAATCGAAAAAGATGAATTAATTGAATTTACAATCTCATATATCAGATTAGTTCCTCGCAAGGCATTTTCAATAATGTTAACCTTCCCAGGTACTTCTTCTTTCAAATTGCTCAAGGGACGGCTTACTGAGACTAATAAATTTTTAATACTATGTGATAGATTTGACATAATACGGTTGCGTTCCTTTTCTTTAGCAGTGTGGATTTGCTGATTTAACTCATTAGTTAGTTGTTTTTGAATTTGAAATACTAGCTTAAGAAAAAATACAAGCTCAACTTCAGATAATTTATGACTTAATCCAATACACCATTCCAACAATTCGCTTTTTATCGAGATTTCTTTATAGATCTTACCATATTCGGAGGTTTTCACGATCTTTGTTTTATCAGTATCCCATTTTTTCTGTATTTTTAAAAATTCCGGATAGATATTATCTTTGAAATTGTCATCACTAAGCAACTTTTGTGAATCGGTGGGTTGTTTAGTTTCGAAATCTGCATTGATAAAAAGCTTAGATAACAACATTATATATGGTTCTATCGTCATTTTATCGTAAGGAATTTCGCACGAAAAAAAAGAATTTATGTCATACTTTCCCTCAGGAGGTAACGCACTTAAAATGTAGTCATCAAGAGTACGAATGTCAAGATGTGGTGATTTTTTGTTAGTTGATCTTTTTTTAAGAGAAAACATGACAGAATTGTACAACTTCTCAGACGAGAATGATTGTAAAATTCCTGTTGCTTCGGTCATTTTTCCTATATTAATACAAGCTCCCATATACAACCAATCGATATATGCGTTTGTAGTTTTGATGAACTCTTGGTAAAAGGAAATAATTGCTTCAAAGAATTTCTCACTATATAGTTCAATAAATAGTTGATCTATATCTTGATACTCTTCATCTATGATTTTTGTTAATTCTACCCTTGCTTGGGCAAAGTTTCCAGTTCTTAAAAAAAATAGCACTTTCTCCCAAACAGGTGTATGTCCATTTCGTTCATAAGATATATTCAAGGCTTCATAAGCTTCATCATTGCGTTTGAGCGACAAAAGAATATAATATTTATCTAAATAGACATCGCCGATATCTTCATATTCCTGGAATTTAGCAAGCAATGTATTCATTGCACTTAAAGCATCATCAAATTCATTAAATCGTTCACATAATTTGTATTTATGCTCAAGCATTTTATAACTGTCAGGATTCAGCGATATTGCTATGTCACATGCATTGATGGCTTCTTGTATTCGATTCAAAACCTCCAGGATAGAGCTTTTTGTAAAATATAAGTCACCATTTTCCGATTGAATAGTGATGGCTTTTTCAATAGAAACCAAAGCATTATCATATTTTCTGAGTCTTCGTAGGATTAGACACTGCTGTTTATATAATTCAATGTCGTTTGGGATTAAAGCAATCGCATCGTTGATAATATCAAGGGCTTCCTGCTCTTTATTTTCATATAAGAGGATATTAGAGTGTAAAATATAATAATTTGGTTTTGATTGATCTAATAAAATTGCCTGCTTAATTTCTGCTAAAGAATTTAGTAAGAATTGGTTTTTGTCGAGCATATAATCGGATTTTGTTTCACTTACCTGACCGGTCATTTCTTTAAAATCCAGTTCAAACTCGATTTTGCCGGAACTATCTTTTGCTAGTTCTAAACAAATCTCTGCTTTACAGGAGTGATAGATTGCAAGAGATTCGCAGTCCAATGCAATGTTGATATTTTCAAGAGCTTGATGCAGAAGATCATTCTTTGCCAATGATCTCATCTTCATTCCATACTTTTCATACTCTTTATAATTATGTTTGCCTAATAAAAACACAGCCTTGGCATAATAACAACCAGATAGCGGGCAGAGTTTAATCGCTTCATCAATAGTATCCAAAGCTAAATCTATATCCCCTTTTCTATATATTTCAAAGGCTTTGAGACTCAGATCAAAACTCTGTTTATGGGTATCTATTGTTTTTTTCATAACAACCTCTTTATATTACTTTGTTAATTGCCATACAGACTGATAACAAGTAATTTATGTTCCAGTGAAGTCATTAAAGCCTAAAACTTACATTATCAATGGAATAGCAAAGTAAACAGGTAATCCTAATTTATTATTACGTAAATATCTTTACCATCCTACGTAACATCTTTTACTTTCTTCAGCCTTGCTCGGAATGTATGCGGTTCCAATCCAAGTAATTTGGCAGCTTGGGTGGCATTTCCATTAGCTTTCTTTAAGGCTGACTGGTAGATGGAGGGAAGTATGATATTTTCTAGGTCTATTCCTTCAATGGGTATTTCAATGTTGAATTTATCGGAATGAGTCTCTTGAATCAGGATATCTTTCGCTTCGACGGTATCGTTCAGGCTGTTGATGTAGGAAAGACGCACAACGCTCTTCAATTCACGGATATTACCAGTCCAGCGGTGTTTGAGTATTTTCTTTTCAGCAGCGGAGGAGAAATGCTTCTGTTCATGATTCTGCTGGCTGTATTCGGAAAGGAAATGATTTGCCAGCAGGATGATATCAGTGGCTCTATCACGTAGCGGGGGAATATACAATTCAGCCTGCACAATACGGTAGTACAGATCTTCCCTGAATGTCTTTTCTTTTATCATTTCAGATAGATTCCTGTTGCTTGCTGAGATGAGACGCACATCGATCTTCTTCGATTTACCGCCGACAGGCTGGATGGTTTGCGTTTCCAGGACTCTCAGCAGTTTGGTCTGCATGGATAAAGGCAGATCACCAATTTCATCGAGGAAGAGTGTGCCTCCGTCTGCTACAGAGAAATGACCTTCATGATCTGCAATGGCACTGGTGAAAGAGCCTTTCTTATGTCCGAAGAATTCGCTTTCAAAGAGACTTTCACTGATTGATCCGCAGTTTACAGCCACAAACGGCTTTTCCTTGCGTGCTGAATTGTAATGCAGGCACCTGGCAGCAAGCTCTTTACCTGTTCCGCTTTCACCGCCAATGAAGACTGGAATATCATACCTGGCATAGCGTGATATCCTTTCCTTCAATTCAATGATGGAAGGATGTTCGCCAATGATCTCGTCATATTCGAGAAGCAGTTTATTCTTGAGAATGACATTTTCACGAGATAGCCTGGTCATCTCAGTCTTGATAGATTTATCGTCAGCTATTTTGGGGAAGTCATCCAAACTGAAGGCTATTTCCTTAATTCCGATCTCCCTGGAGCTTTGAATCAGCTTTGCCTTAATTACACCGCCCTGCACAATAAAAAGCCAACAGGCATGCATCGTTGGCGTTCCAGAGGTAACAGAAATCGTGTATTCGACTTCGTTCGTCCCTTCATTCTTCAATATGGATTTCACTGCCAGGACCATAGCCGGATAGACGGTATTATAATCTGTGGGATCGATGGAAAGAGCGGGTTCGTAATGTACTTTCAGAGCAGGATGGTTCTTTTTGCAGTACACCAGGATTTCGGAGGCATAAGGAAGGTATTTGTCGCTGTTATAGAGAATATACAGATCATCGTAAGACATACTCTCCAATATGCTGAGAATTGCGCCTTTCTTGTTATCGCTTAAGAAGCAGTCATTATTTCCGATGAAACTAAGGAGTATCTTTTTCATTATCCTCCCAAAAACTAATTTCGAAGTGCGAAGTAAAAGAACAAACTCATCCGTCAGATGACCTCCCTACCCTCCTTCCCAAGGAGGGAAGTGCCACCACTTCGACTACGCTCATTGCAGCGCTTCCCTTTAACCAAAGGGAAGGACTAAATAGGTGTATGATGATAGCAGGGCGGGAAGGGCATTTGTTTGTCAAGAAGTTTGAGGAAGACACCAATACAACCCCCCTTTAATCCCCCCTCGGGGAGGGGGGTATTTAACGGAACGCCTGACCCCGTCAGGTGGCAAAAAGCACCCCGTGCGTTTCTATCTCCAAGCTGAAGCAGGCTCAACAAAGAAGCAACCTGAAGGATGCCACTACCAAAGAAAGACAGTAGGATCGGCATCCTACTCAACAAAGAAGCAACCTGAAGGATGCCACTACCAAAGAAAGACAGTAGGATCGGCATCCTACTCAACAAAGAAGCAACCTGAAGGATGCCACTACCAAAGAAAGACAGTAGGATCGGCATCCTGCACACAACCGTCTAAAGGCGGAGCTACGAAGACCAACCGCGTGAATGCGGAGCTACGAATCAGCAAGAACGGCGTCTTGCTTTACAACCGCGTGAATGCGGAGCTACGAATCAGCAAGAACGGCGTCTTGCTTTACAACCGCGTGAATGCGGAGCTACTCTTCAGCAGGAACGGTGTCCTGCTCTACTCAAATTATCTCCAGAAGTAAGTGCTACAGAGAGACTGTTCAGGCAGTTATTCATAAGATACAACAATTTAGGAAGTATCAAGTTGAAAAAAGTGGTCGAAACGGTCATAATTTAACATACCTTCCAGAATTGACAGATAAGCTCTGCTAAGGACACCAAATCACAAGTTAAGCTTTTTGACTAAAAATATCAAACACGCGAGTATAAGTAATTTCTCGAAGTCGTTTCTGACTATAAGTGTATCTAAAATCATATAAAATAGTTCTTTACATGTTTATTGCTATAGCTTCAATGGCATTTGTTACCTGGTAACAAAAGGGAGGATATTATGACAAAAAAACACTCCAATTCAAGAAGCTGTAAGTGTCAGTCATGAAAGTAACCAATACTATGTAAGTATTAACGTACCATGTTCATTTTGTTTGCCTGAAACGACATCCAACCACAAGTTCTTAATAGCGTTTCTACGCTTATTAGTAGGAATAGGCGGAGACAACCTCCTTACACTTCAGCAAATAGCTGATCTGTTTAACTACGCAGACCGCAGGAATGTACATAATTTCTGGCAAGAGTTTGAGCAGCATGGTCATGATATCCTGGCATATTTAAGCCGGAAAGTTGACCTGCTGGAGTGTATTCCTCAGATCGAGAATTTTGTTATCAATAACCTGCTTTTACCTTTAAATGTCATGTATCAGGAGTTCATCAGCCATCATGATTTTAAAATGTCCTATACCACTTTCTGCAAATATGCTTCTCAGGTCAATTCTCTGTCTGTAGTTAAGCAAGCTCAGAAGCTTCTTCTGAAAAAGACAGTAGGCGGTGATGCTGTACATCTGCTGAAACTGCTTGCCGGTCAGCAGAATACACCTGTTATCTGTGACAGACTCCTGGAACAAATGAAGACTGCTAAAGGCAATACATCCCATAGAACCGCCGATGCAAAGCCGTTCCATAGTCTGGAACGCAAGAACCTGTGTCTGCTGGTACATTACCTGGTTGGAAGCGGTATGAACTTCGAGACGATAGCTTTGCTGCTCAACACCTGTAAAGCTACAGTCTCAAATCTCTGGCATGAAATCGCTGACCTGCAGAGCCTGATTCTGAACTCAATCGGTAAGTGGAGCGGAAAGATCAGCATTGATGAGAAATATGTGAAGATCAAAGGTATTCCGTACTATGTCATCAGTATTGTTGATTTTGTGACTCACATCCCTCTGTTTTGTGAGTTGTATCCTGACACAAAGAAAGAATCATTCGAAGCATGTTTCAGAACCTTCAGACAGCTCTACAGGAAAGATCCAACCCTGATTGTCAGTGATGGCAGTAAATCGTTAGCAGTTGCAAGAAAAACAGTGTTTCCAAAAGTCCATTACCAACTCTGTAAGTTCCATAAGATACGAAATCTCTTCAAAAGAATCAGTCAATGTCATCTCCCTGAAGACAGGGACAAGTTCTTTAAGAAGAGGATTATGAAAGCTTTCCGAAGAGAAACGGCGGGCGGAAGGAAAAAGGGTATCGCAAGCCTGACAGCTATTACTCCCCCAACCGCCGCCGAATACATCAAAAGCAATATCATTAGTGATTGGAGACACCTCAGCAAAGGTTTGACTTCCAATGTCTCTGAACGCTGGAACCGCAAAATCAAGAAGGTGACATCCGGTAGATTTGGACTAAAATCTGAAGAAACCACCCGCAACCTTGTGTTTTCGCTTTGGTTCAAAGAACTGGTCGATAAAGGTCAACCAATCATGCGTCAGGAATCACTTTTAGCCAGTTTAAATATCTCCCGCATATGTCAAGAAAATGTGGATTGGTCGCACTTAGACCACTTTTTCTCTGTCACTACCAATAAGGCTGCGTAAAATGGAGGTTAATTTTGAACAGTCTCGCTACAGATTAACAATTTGCCGGTCAAAAAAGTCATTGACAACTTCAATTCTCATTCTGATTTGTTACCCTTAAAATAATTATCTTGGAATGAGAAACATAAGTGTTTGGCTATAGTGCTTTTGTGAATGAGAATTACTGACTCGACATAAATGAAAAGAAGGGAGTAATGTATGAAGTGTAAAAGGAAGAGAAGCCTTTTCATTTTAGTGGCTTTGATCTCCTTACTGGGTTTTACCATCGCTGTCAAGGCAAGCAGCGATGATAGCAGTTACGTGGTAAAAAACTTTAAGGTAGTCGATGTTCCCTATGATGATGGCACGGGTCTCCAACTCAGTTGGAATCCATTACCAAAAGAGAAGCGAATCATTGAATACCGCGTTTATCGTGGTGTTACTCCAGACAGTCTTTTCTTGCTGGGTACAATACCAATTAATGTGAAAACAGGTGTTGCCGGTGATTCAGTATATTATACTGATAAAGATTTGAATGTCCTGGTGGATATCAGTGCTCCCGGAAGATTAAAGAAAGAGAAGCAGCAAGGAGCTAAAAGTCCTTTGTACGGAGATGTCCCACGTGATGTTAAAGTACTAAACTCTATCTTCTCTAAGTATAGCTTTTTAAGTATCATTCCCAAAAAAGACTTCTATTACCGTACGACAAAAACAAATGCACCTGATAAGGCAGATTCAACTACATACGCCGGTTTGAAGATGAGACAGGTAACTTTGCTTGCCAGTTTAAATCCAAATACGAAGTATTATTATACAGTTGTTGCTTTAGATGAACGACGTGCTTTTCATAAGCATGCCCCTGTTCAATCAGGTATCCCTGTAGAAAATGCACCGGAACCAGTTCCCAAATTTAGTTCAGTGTATGTGAAAGATACGAATAAGATGCAGTTTGAGTGGGAATTACCCTTGTTCAAGGGTGATCTGGCACAATATCAGATTTATGCTGTTCCTGCTTCATCACAAGCAGCCTTCGATGATTTCCGCCTTCATCCCATTCCCCAAACTCAATCTCCAGGTTTGCCAATTGCTGCCGGACAGATCGACATTGCCAGTTCAGATTCCTATAATATGGCTATTGTTGATATGAATGGAAGATCCCTCAATCCAGATACAATAGATCAACTTCGATTTGCTATTGGAATCATGGATTATGCTGGGAATGAAGTATTATCTTCGCTGGTTGCCCCAAAAGTCATCCTTTCTTCCCAACTACCTCCCAGACCAACTTTTCTAGTGAAAGATAAACCGAATGATAAAGGTGAAATTCTTACACTCACTTGGAATAAACCGGTTGTATATGTGAACCAGACAAATTTCATCAGTGCTGATCGCAAGAAACTGATGGTTAATTACATGGAAAATGTGAATTCTGAGTTTAAGATAAAAAAACTGGCTTTCGATTTCTATAAGATCAATGATACGAAGCCATTTAAGACACATCACGAATATTACCAGGATAACAAGATCATTGTAACACTACCTAAAGATTATAATCCTGAACTCGGATTGAATGTCAGGATTAGGATTACATCCGTGCCTGCAGTATCTGATAAGTATGTCTTCACACAAAATCTTGTTTTCAATAAACAGACAAAATCCATGATTCCAGATAAATTGATGTCGGACGGAAAAGACGTGAACGAATTTTCCTATGTGATTTATAAAAAATTACGCAATTCCCAATCCTACACTCTTTCTAAAAAGCTCAACGGTAATCAAAACTCGTTTGATGATAATATCCGTTTTGAAAAGGATATTTACAAACCTGTGGCTTACATGGATAAGAAAACAAACCAGGTATTGGTGAATTCAGATATTGACATCACTTATGATAAAAAGGCAAAAGCTGTTGTTCAAACCAGTATTTATGCAAATGAAGCAAAAAAGCTGATGGCTAAACAGAAGAAAAGCTTGGATGATAAACTCATTCAATTACGTGCCCAGATTCCCCAGGTCAATGATCCACAGCAATTAGCACAACTACAGGACCAGATTAATAAAACAACCGCCAGGCTGGAAATGTTTAATAATCCTATCCTGAAGCAATCACTTACATTTACAGGTGATAGAAGCCGTATGCATTTCGTTTCTGCTAACAGGGAAAGTAATAAGCGCCAGGCATCTTATCGGATGATTGTCAGTAATGGTGAAGGCATTTTTACCGAGTCTGATATCACGAAGGACAAAGACGACGAGACAGTTTATTATACACCTGTCGGAAATTGGTTTGATAAATCGAAAATTCCGATGCTGATAGCTTCAATCGTGTTCGGTTTACTGGTTGCCTTCATGATTCGCAAGGCGAAATTGGGACACGATCTCTTCATTCGTCCTATTGCCGGTATCCAGGAAATTGATAATGCTATAGGTAGAGCCACGGAAATGGGTAAACCAATCCTGTATTGTCCAGGTCTCGGTGGTCTTTCTGATGTAGCTACCATAGCTTCATTAGGTATTCTGGGTCAGGTTGCGAAGAAGACTGCTGAATATGATACGAAATTGATCGTTCCATGTTATGACTTTATCATGATGCCTGTTGCCCAGGAAATCGTGAGAGAAGCTCATTATGAAGCAGGTCGTCCTGATTCATATGATAAGAACAATGTGTTTTATCTAACGAATGTGCAATTTGCGTATGTTGCAGGTGTAAATGGTATTATGATTCGTGAAAACTGTGCTACAAACTTCTATATGGGTATGTTCTATGCAGAGGCTTTGTTGATGACAGAAACTGGTAATACGATCGGTTCAATTCAAATTGCCGGAACAGATGCTGTTACCCAGATTCCTTTCTTCATAACAACATGCGATTATACACTTATTGGAGAAGAATTATATGCTGCTTCAGCGTATTTAGTTAAAGAACCCATGATGTTGGGAACCCTGAAAGCTCAGGATTATTTTAAATTCCTGATTCTGTTCTTTGTGATTCTTGGAACAGTGCTGACAACTAGTCACATAACTTTTTTAATTAATGTATTTCCTGAGAAGTAGGAGGATAGATGAAAAGACAAATACCTCTAGCAATAGTCATCGTACTCGGTTTTATATTTGTGTTATATACCTTTATTCCACACAAGATACTGGCAGATGACTTTTTTAACTGGTATCAGAATTGGAGTTATGCAATGGCTCCTTTCGGTATGTTACTGGGCGTTATCAGTTTAGTCATGATGCACAGTGTCAAGATTTCCCGTAAGCTTCCGAAATGGCAATTTAGTTTTGTCACATTAGGCGGTTTGCTTATCACGACAATCGCGGGAATAGCATGGGGAATTCAAGATGGAACACCGTTCATGTGGATTTTCCAAAATATGCAAATGCCTATGAGTTCAACGATGTTTTCTCTCTTAGCCTTTTATATCGCTTCTGCTGCCTATAAAGCATTCAGAGCAAGATCACCTGAAGCAACTGTTTTACTGGGATCTGCAATCGTGGTGATGCTTGCCCAGGTACCGATCGGAATCATGATCAGCAAGCACTTACCCGATATATCAATGTGGATACTGAACGTTCCCAACCTGGCTGCCAAACGCGGCATTCTCTTGGGAGTAGGTTTAGGTAGTGTGGCAACGTCGCTAAAGATACTGCTGGGGATTGAAAGATCCTACCTCGGCGGCGGGGATTAAAGGGGGATATGATGAGCTTCTTTGAAAAATTACAGGCATTAGACAGACATTGGATCTATCTGATTGTTGCATTGGCAATCATCATTCCTCTGATGGTACCGTTTAACTCGAAAACCTACACAACTGAACCGACCGAGAAAATGTATCAGTTGATTGACTCCTATGCAGGTCGTTCAGATCGTGCCATACTAATTTCCTTTGCCCATGACGCCTCCGTGATGCCTGAACTTTATCCGATGGAAATTGCCATTCTGCGTCATTGCTTTGAACGTAAAGTAAAGGTATTCACTCTGACATTTACTCCCTCCGGAGCACCGATTATTGATCTTGCAATCAACCGTGTGAAGGAAGAATATCCGGATATCAGATCCGGTGTGGATTATTGCAACTTTGGTTACAAACCATTAGCATTACCGGCTATTCTCGGTATGGGTGAAAATATTGCTACAGCCATCGATACCGATGCTGAAGGAAGAAAGATTGCTACCCTGCCGATTATGAAGGATATCACTAATTATAATGAAATGAATCTTGTCGTGGAAACTTCCGGCGCTTCCGCTGGTGGGGCATGGATTTTTTATGCTCGTGTTAAGTTCGGTGTAAATGTTGCCATTGGTGTGACTGCGGTTATGGCTGCTGATGAATTTCCTTATCTGCAGACTGGACAATTAACGGGTATGCTGACAGGCTTGAAGGGAGCTGCTGAATATGAGAAGCTGGTTGATGTTTTTGCAGCCTATAGAGATGAAACTCATCCGCATGGACGTCCATTCAGTACAGAAATCCTTCGCGAGAAGGAAACGGATAAACTTGTGAATATTACCACCCAGGAGAATGCAGTATTTTCTAAAGAGGAATATCAGAACTTCCTGAGACTATATCCTTCTGCAATGTCCGTACTTGAGAATATCAAGAAAGAGGACGATAATAATGTTACAATTAAAGTCATCGATCTTGATGACAGTCAAAAAGAACAGATAGGTTTTGAAGCAATGGCTGCTTTAAAATACCAGACACATAATGTAATTTATAAATTCAAAACAGCCCGCATTGGAATGAATGCTCAATCTGTAGCACATGTAATGATTATCGTATTTATCATTATCGGGAACATTGGGTATTTTCTAACACGTAAAAAACAGAACGTGGCGAAGTAGGGAGGATACATGATTAGTTTTGAAACTTTCAGTAACTTAGTTGCAGCATTCTTTACACTATGCATCTTCTCATTCTTATACAAGGATAATCCTTTCTATCAGTTTGCTGAACAACTACTAGTTGGTGTTTCTGTTGGATATGGTGTTGTTTATACATACTTCCGTACTTTCATACCTTATGTATGGCAACCTATTGTGCTGAAGCATCAGTATATTTTAGTTTTCCCAGTGATTATCGGTTTGCTCTATCTATTCCGTTTTAGTAAGAATCTTAGTTGGCTATCCCGTTATCCAATCGCCTGGTCTATGGTTATGGTTGGTATGGGAGTACCCTTAGGTATGCATGCTTCTGTTCTAGTACAGATGAGAAGTGCAATGCTTCCATTAGACAATATCAACACGATTCTCATCTTTATCGGAACGATTGCAGTTTTGACATATTTCTACTTTTCCAAAGCACATACTGGCTTATATGGCAAGTTCACTAAGATCGGTGTGTGGTATATGATGATAGGATTCGGTGCTTCATTCGGTCTTACCGTTATGGCGCGTATTTCTTTACTGATCGGGAGAATTCAGTTCCTGGTTGGTGATGTACTGCATCTTATCAAATAAAACAAAAGATTTCGAAGCCCGGTAAAAGACCGGGCTTTCGATTTATGGAAAAGGTGGAAATATGAAAATCTTAAGTTTTAAAATAATTACACTCCTCTTATTATGCCTCATTGTACTTACTTTATCAGCACAACAAACCGGTAGTAGAATGGTCAAAAATCTGAGTGTTTATGATAATCCTAATGATGACGGTTCAGGACTGGTTATAAAATGGACTCCTTTACCCAACTCAAATCGTACTTTGGAGTATCGTGTATATCGTGGTATTTCACCAGATACTCTTTTCCTCTTGGGAAGCATACCTGTTGATCCCGTAGCCGGATTTGCAGGTAAAGAAATGTTCTTTTATGATAAAGATTATCATGATTTTGTATCAATTCTATCTCCGGCAAAACTGAAAAAAGAAGAACAGCAAACATCGAAAAGCCCTTTATACAAAGCCATACCCAAAGATCCCAAAATCTACGGTCCTTTGATTAATCACTATTCACTACTATCGATCATCCCTAAAAAATCGATTTATAATCATACAAAATTGATCAGGATTGAAGATGATAAGGCATTGGGTGGTTTGGAATTGAGACGTTTTGAATCCATCCTGGCAAATGTGATCCCTGGTAAGAAATACTATTACACAGTCGTTGCTGTTGATGAGAAGAGAGTACTATCATCCTATGCACCCATTGTATCTGCCATTCCCTATGATAATCCCCCTGAAACTGCGATAACATTAACGCCAAGATTCTTCCAAGAAAAAAGACAACTTAATTTCGAATGGACGCTGCCATTAAACAAATCTGATGTAGCAGAATATCGAATTTATGCTTTAGAAAAGGCAAGAATACCCCAATTTCAAACATATTTAGAGGAACAGAATCACATTAATTCAATCCTGGAACAACAACAGGTTTATCCTGAACAATATAAGACAGTTCCAGACCCTAAATTCACAAATCCCGCTTTCTTGATTGCTAGTAGTCCAAATCCACTTAATCCTATGGCAAATCTGATCATACAATTTGACCAGGATGGTAAAATCATTGATGCAGCAAATAAATCCAATGCCTCATTGGATATGAATCGGATGCAGGATTATGTATTTATTTTGAGCTTGCCTGATTATTATGGGTTTGAATCCTTTTCTCCATTGTTTCCAGCAAAAATAGGCATTGTTTCAGACCTTCCAACGCTTCCCACTTTTTCTGTAAGAGATAAACCAAATGATAAGGGTGACATGAATGAATTATCATTTGGAAGACCTATAGCCCTTATTTCCCAGGCTTTTTACAATGCAAAAAAAACAAAAATGACTTTTAATTATGATTTTGCTACAAATGCTAATTATAAAATTATCAATGTATTCTTCAAAATATACGACAAAAAAGGCAATTTCCTAGGTTCAGTGAAAGAGTATTATCCTGATAATATCTTCAAATTCACACTTCCTAAAGGATCACCGGTATCTGATGAATATTTTCTGAAGATCGGGTTCAAATTAAAGGGACCTGAATTGAAGGAGAATTTCTATATTACGCAGAAGATAATGCTCGATTCTGCCACGAAGAGATTTGCCAATCGTGGATTGTACTTTGATAGAGAAAACCTGAACAGGTTCAATTACCTGATTCTTAACAAATCAAAATCTGATCCTGGTTTTCAGCAGGTCAAAAAGCTTTCTACCATCTCACGTGGTTTTGATGACAATATTCCATTCGAAACAATCGTGTATAAAGGAATTAACCGTTACGATCCAAAATCGAATACTCTCCTCTTTGATCCTACTTTGGATATTGGATATGATGTGAAACGGGAAATGCCTGTTTCTGTAAATTTATTTGCTGCTGAGATGAAGAAGTCTCTTCAGAAATGGAATAAACAGGTTGATACTCTCAAAGTAAAATATGCTAAAGCCACAACTGCTGAAAAGGCTTCCATACAAGATGAGATGGATTATTATCAGAAAATGATTGATTTGGTCACGAATGATCCTGATATCAAGAAATTGAATGCTATCACCGACCCAAAAGAAAGGATGAAACTCTTAGCAATTATTCGTGAAACAAATCTTCGTACGTTTTCTTATAGATTGATCAAATCTGATGGAGATGGGAATTTCCTGATTTCTGACATCTACAAGAATTCTGCCAGCAATGATTTTTTCTTTCCTATAGCCAACTGGTTTGATAAGACAAAAATTCCTATGATCATAGCTTCCCTGTTATTTACACTGTTGGTTGTCATCATGGGAATTCGCACGAAGCAGGGAAAGGATCTCTTTATCAGACCTATTGCCGGAATTGATGAAATTGATAATGCCGTAGGCAGAGCAACTGAAATGGGACGCCCAATCCTTTATGTGCCTGGTCTAAATACGATTGGTGAAATTGCCACGATCGCTTCTATGATCATTCTTGGTCGTATTGCCAAAAAAACAGCAGAATACGATACCAGACTATTGGTGCCCAATTGCGACTACTATGTTTTACCTTTAGCGCAGGAAATCGTGAAGGAAGGTCATTACGAAGCAGGTCGTCCGGATAGTTATGATCAGAATAATATCTTCTTCATATCAACAGATCAATTTCCTTATGTTGCCGGTGTGAATGGAACTATGATTCGTGAAAAGACAGCTACCAATTTCTACATGGGTACTTTTTATGCGGAAGCGTTGCTGATGACAGAAACTGGTAATGCAACAGGCGCTATTCAAATCGCAGGTACAGATGCTGTAACCCAGATTCCTTTCTTCATTACTACTTGTGATTATACTCTCATTGGTGAAGAATTCTATGCTGCATCTGCTTATTTATCTAAAGATCCTGAGATTTTAGGTACTTTAAAAGCTCAAGATTATTTCAAATTCGTTATTGTTTTCTTCATTATCCTGGGAACGATACTAACTTCATTACATCTGAATAGCTTAATCTATTCGTTCCCAACGGAATAAATAACATACTTACATGCAACAAAGGTCATCCGCAAGGATGACCTTTTGTTATGTGGAGTAGGATTCCGATCCTACTGATTAGAGGTTGAAGTCCAAACTTCCCACAAGATCGCATGTAGATCAAGATTCGAAGGAAGTTTGAACTCCAACGCTCGAGGAATCTGTTTTAGTTACTCAGCAAGAACGGCGTCTTGCTTTACGCTACATCTTCAAGTGTTTCTTCAGATATTCTCCGGTGAATGACTTGGGATTCATAGCAACTTCTTCAGGTGTTCCTTCTGCACAAATTTGACCACCTTCATCTCCACCTTCAGGACCCAGGTCTATTACATAATCAGCACATTTTATCACATCCAGGTTATGTTCAATAACGATTACTGTATTACCCATTGAAACAAGACGCTTCAAAACGAGCAGTAACTTCTGGATATCATCGAAATGCAGACCTGTCGTAGGTTCATCAAGAAGATAGAGAGTATTGCCTGTACTTGGTCTGCTTAATTCACGTGATAGCTTAATACGTTGCGCTTCACCACCGGATAGCGTTGTGGATGACTGTCCAAGTTTGATATAATCCAAACCCACTTCTATTAGAGTTTTCAGCTTTGAGGCGATAGAAGGGATATTACTGAAATAATCCATCGCTTCCTGGACATCCATATCTAACACATCTGCTATGCTTTTGCTCTTAAATTTCACACCAAGAGTCTCACTATTATATCTCTTTCCCTTACATACTTCACAAGTCACGTAAATATCCGGCATGAAGTGCATCTCGATCTGTTTCAAACCGGCACCCTCACATGCTTCGCACCGACCACCCTTGACATTGAAGGAAAAGCGTCCTGCCTTATAGCCCCGAATCTTGGATTGAGGCAGTTCTGCAAAGAGATTACGGATAGGATCGAATAGCTTGATATAGGTACAAGGATTGGAACGTGGTGTTCTTCCAATGGGTTGTTGATCGATAGCAATCACTTTATCGAAATGCTGGAAGCCTTTAATTTCTTTATATTCACCTATCTTGTTTAGTGATTTAAAGAAATGCTTAAACAGAGCCGGATAAAGAGTTTGGTTGATCAATGAGCTTTTCCCTGAACCGGATACTCCGGTAACGCAAACGAATAACCCGACAGGTATTCGTACATCTATGTTCTTCAGGTTATTATGCCTGGCACCGATAATTTCTATATAGCGCTTATCAGGCTGAATTCGACGTATTGGTGTTTCTATCTCAAGTTCACCGGATAGGTATTTACCAGTCAGGGATTTCTTGTTTTTAATGATATCTTTCATCGTTCCCTGGGCAACTACTTCACCGCCAAAGATACCGGCACGTGGACCGAAATCAAGGATCATATCAGCGGTGCGCATCATCTCTTCATCATGTTCAACAACAATGACTGTGTTCCCCAAATCTCTCAGTTGCAGAAGCATCTGGGTAAGTTTGCTATTATCCCGCTGGTGCAGACCGATACTGGGTTCATCGAGAATGTACATAACACCGACAAGAGAAGAGCCGATCTGGCTGGCGAGACGAATCCGCTGTGTTTCTCCTCCTGATAGGGAAGGAGATCTGCGGGCAAGGGTCAGGTAATGTAATCCGACACTAGTAAGAAAGCCCAGCCGATTGATGATTTCCTTCAATGATTCCTCTGCAATCTGGAATTGATTCCCTTTTAGTTTTAATGTGGAAAAGAAATGATGTGCTTCCCGAATATTCATTGTCGTTACGTCATAGATATTCTTATTACCGATCTTCACGGAGAGACTTGCCGGCTTGAGTTTCCTGCCTTCACATTCGGGACAGGGTTTATCACTGATGAATTGCAGATAATGACGTCGGCTATCTTCGGAAGTAGTGTCCTTCAAACGGCGATTCAATTGATGAATGATGCCTTCCCACTTGGACATGAATTGCCCTTGTGAATTGGCATTCTTCCATTCGACTTTGAAACGTTTCCCTTTTGCACCATAAAGTATGAGATGCTGTATTTCAGGTGTTAGTTCTTCCCAAGGTGTACTTAACGAAAAATCGAATTCCCGAGCCATATTTTTTAGCATGTGAAGTGTCCAGCTATGCTGTTTCTCTTCCAGGATACCCCAAGCTACAACAGCTCCTTCCATGATGGATAAAGATGTATCAGGAACCACAAGTTCTGTGTCAAATTCAAGCTTATAACCCAGTCCATTGCAGGTTGTGCAGGCACCGATAGGACTGTTGAATGAAAAAGATTGTGGACTTAATTCTTCATATCCGATACCGCAACTCGTACAGGAATTTCTTTGCGAGAGTATTTCTGATTGGTTTTCATCTGTGAAGTCTAGTTTCACAAAGCCTTCTGTCAGTCGTAAAGCAACTTCCAAGGAATCAGACAAACGTGAACGTATGGAATCCTTAACAACAAGACGATCAACAACAACATCGATGTTATGCTTACTCTTTTTATCGAGTAGAATTTCCTCTTCCAGATTGCGAAGCTGACCATTGATCATCACACGGACAAAGCCCTCTTTCCTGATTTCATCCAATTCTTCCTTATGTTCGCCTTTACGGTTTTGGACGATAGGAGCCAGTATTTGTACTTTTGTTCCACTAGGTACAGAAAGAATGTAATCTGCCATCTGATCAACAGTCTGCGAACCCACTTCAGCACCGCAGTTGTAGCAGTATTGCTTTCCAATACGGGCATAGAGCACACGTAAATAATCATAGATTTCAGTCACAGTCCCAACAGTAGAACGCGGATTCTTGCTGGCAGCCTTTTGTTCAATGGAAATGGCGGGGGAGAGTCCTTCAATGAAATCAACTTTTGGCTTTTCCATCTGACCCAAGAATTGACGTGCATACGCTGATAGTGATTCCACATAACGACGCTGCCCTTCTGCGTATAATGTATCAAAAGCAAGTGACGATTTTCCTGAACCGGATACACCGGTGAATACGACGAGTTTATTTCGGGGAATGGTCACATTAATATTCTTCAGATTATGTTCTGATGCACCTTTTACAATGATTTGTGTCTTCAAAATTACTCCCATATAATCTCTTTCTAATTTGAAAAAAAAGGTAGGGGATAGGATGTCAATTAAATAATAACCTCTAAATAAGAAATATGACAGAAAGGAAACATGAGTTGCATATACAATACTACAGGTTGTATCTATGTAATATCGCAAACCCAGGAAGAACTTACCGGGCAAACAGAGTTGCATCCTGCGTATTGCTTATCAGAAGGACAGCAGAGGGGAAGGCAGCGCTACATTATTATAAGATCGGAATCTTATGCCACAATGGAGTCTTCTCAGCAACTTTAAGTTTTTAGTTATAAGCTTTTAGTTTTCTTCTTTAAGACTCCTCGTCATGAGTTGAATCATTGCCTCAAAGGGAGATTTATCCTGGAAAAGCACTTCATAGATTTGCTCAGTGATGGGCATATCAATATTGAATTTGGATTTTATTTCATATATGGATTTAGTTGTGGCAACACCTTCAGCAACTGCTTTCATGGAATCTAGTATTTCCTTAAGCTTTCTTCCTTTTCCAATTTCAAAACCAACATAACGATTACGGCTATGCGGACTGATAGCAGTAGTAATCAAATCTCCCATACCGGATAATCCAAGGAATGTTTCAGCATGTGCGCCAAGGGCAACACCAAGCCTCTGTATTTCAACAATACCCCTTGTTAATAGAGCACCTTTCGTGTTATCTCCATAACCGATACCATCGATGATACCGGCAGCGATTGAGATGATATTCTTCACGGCTCCACCAATTTCCACTCCAATCAAATCATGAGAACGATATACGCGAAAATAGGAATTACTGAACAACCGTTGAACTTCACTCAATAAAGGATCATTGCTGCCCGCAATTACCACAGCTGTTGGTATTTTTCGAGCTACTTCCTCAGCATGGGAAGGACCGGATAAAGTCATGATTTTTGCACTCAAAACAGAGGGAAGCTCTTCTGCCAGTACTTCTGACATTCTCTTCAAAGTATGTTCTTCCACACCTTTAGCCACATTGATAATCGCTTTGATTTCCTGGAGTGACGAGATAGAGCTTATGGCATTTCGTAAGGAGGAACGTAAGAACTGGGATGGTATCGCAAAAATGATATATTCCGGATTGTTTGAGAGAGCTTCCTCAATCTGATTCGTTACGATGATTGATCCTGGTATCTCAATGTCCTTTAGCAGATAGGGATTGCTATGGGTTGTTTTGATCAACTCAACATAAGCAGGATTGAATTCCCATAACGAAACTTGGTTCCCATTTTCTGCAAGTAATTTACTGATGGCAAGTCCCCAGGCACCTCCACCCATGATAGTAATTTGTTTTCCAATCTGATTCATGTATTCCTTCTTTTTACAATCTGTTTGACAATAATAAACTAAATGGAAACGAAGTCAATCCCAATAGTAATGATGTGGATACATAAAATTAATTTTAGGCTTATGTCATTGAACCTATTTTATAATGAGTTGTTGATTTTTTGTAAAATTATCATCCTTAACAGCTTATATTATAGGTTGTATGAATGGAGCTTATAGGTTCGAGCTTAGAAAAAATAATTTTCCTTGACGTGATTTAACCTATCTTATTATTAGCAATCATATAATGTGACTGCTAATAATAAACAATAATAAATGGAGGAAATGAAAATGGCTAAACAGATTCAATTCGGTCATGATGCAAGAACGTCATTAAAAAAAGGCGTTGATAAACTTGCTGATGCGGTACGTGTTACATTAGGACCACGTGGTAGAAACGTAGTCTTGGATAAGAAATTCGGTTCTCCTACCATTACCAATGATGGTGTTACGATTGCTAAAGAAATTGAACTTGAAGATCATTATGAGAATATGGGTGCTCAACTATGTAAGGAAGTGGCAGAAAAGACACACGATGTAGCTGGCGACGGAACAACTACGGCGACAATATTAGCCCAGGCTATTATTGAAGAAGGTTTGAAACATGTCACAGCAGGTGTGAATCCGATGTATCTGAAAAGAGGACTGGAAAAAGCAACGAAGATCGTTGTAGAGCAAATTGCTGCTTTCAGCAAAGCCATCAAGAACACGGATGAAATTGCTCAGATCGCTTCGATTTCTGCGAATAACGATCCTGAAATCGGTAAATTAATTGCTGAAGCCATGAAAGCGGTTGGAAACGATGGTATTATCAATGTTGAAGAAGCTAAATCCATCAACACCTACCTGGAAAAAGTGGAAGGTATGCAATTCGATCGCGGATATCTTTCTCCTTACTTTGTAACGGACACTGACAAAATGATTTCCGAGTATGAAGATGCTTATATCCTGATTTATGACAAGAAGATCAGCGTCATGAAAGATCTTCTTCCAATTCTCCAGGAAGTTGCACAATCCGGAAGACCTTTGATGATCATTTCTGAAGATATCGAAGGCGAAGCCTTGGCAACCTTAGTTGTTAATAAAATCCGTGGTTCTTTAAATGTAGTCGCTGTCAAAACTCCCGGTTTTGGAGACAGACGCAAAGCCATGCTGGAAGATATTGCGATTCTGACCGGCGGAACGGTTATTTCTGAAGAAATGGGAAGAAGATTGGAAAGCGCAACGATTGCAGATCTTGGCAGTGCCAAGAAAGTGATCGTGGATAAAGACAATACAATCATCCGTGAAGGCAAAGGCGATGCTGCTTCTCTTGAAGGTCGTATCAAACAGATCAAAGCTCAGATTGATGAAACCACATCTGATTATGATAAGGAAAAATTACAGGAACGCCTGGCACGTTTATCAAGTGGCGTTGCTGTGATTAAAATTGGAGCTGCCACAGAAACAGAATTAAAGGAAAAGAAAGCTCGCGTAGATGATGCTCTTCATGCAACCCGTGCTGCCGTTGTTGAAGGTATCGTTCCCGGCGGTGGAGTTACTTTGATTCATGCTGCCAAAGCTCTCAAAGCTCTGAAGAACCTTTCTTATGAAGAAAAGGTTGCTGCTGATATCCTGATTAAAGCTTTGGAAAAACCAGCTTATCAGATCGCTTATAATGCTGGAGAAGAAGGTGCCGTCATTGTCGAAAAACTGAAAGCTTCAAAAGACGTACATTTCGGTTATAATGCTGATAATGGTAAATTTGAAGATCTCTTCCTTTCCGGTATCATCGATCCTGCCAAGGTTGTGAGAAGCGCTGTACAAAATGCCTCCAGTATCGCCGGATTATTCCTGACTACTGAATGTATCATTACAGATGCCAAATCTGATGATGCTCCAGCTATGCCAAATCCAGGCATGGGTGGCATGGGTGGTATGGGCGGAATGTATTAATCAATAAGAAAATATCTTAGAAAATAGCTCCCGAAAATGGGAGCTATTTTACTATATACCATTGTTTTTGAAAAATATCTGAATGAAACTCATATTTAATTTGACATGATTAATGCTCTACAGAATCTTCTTAAAAATAAGTGAATTGATATCGTATTAAAATAAATCTCACAAAGGAGTGAAGAAATGAAGAAGAGCATTATTGTCCTCATGGTTTTCATTTTTATGATGAGCTGTCTTATGGCAGCAAATGACAAACCCATTATCAATCAATCCAAACCGCTCATCGAAACGAATTATGTTTCTGAATCTCTCAACTCAAAAACAACCATGCCAACCGGACCTAACAGACAGAGCTTCCTGGACCTGGATTTTACCGGTTTAAACTCCCTTCCTGCCGGCTGGACTGCTGAAGTTGATACAACCATAGCACATTGGTCAATCAGGCAAACAAATCTTGCAGGTGGTACGGCTCCAGAACTATGTTTTGCAGATCAGCCATATTTTACCGGAATCTCCCGTTATATTTCACCGGAGATTGATTTAACTGGTATTAGTTCGCTCAACCTGATGTTTTTACATTCTGTAGATCATTACACTTCACCCTATACTTTGGGAGTGGCTACACGATCAAATCATGGGGCGTGGACAAATGTATGGACGCTAGATCCCACTGCAACCGTCATCAGCCAGGTCGTAGATCTTCTGGTTGGAACTGCTGACGTGGGAAGTTCAACTTTCCAGGTTTGTTTCTATTTCAGTGGATATTCATATAATATCAATAAATGGCTGATTGATGATATCAACCTCTTCATATGGCCTCATGATATCAAAACTTTATCCCTTACTACAGAACAGAATTATTCTGTAGGGGCAAGCTTTGTTCCATCTGTTGTTGTTGGTAATATCGGACAGAATTCTGAATCTTTCTCCGTGACCTGTGAAATTTCTCAATTCGAAACCGTTGTTTATTCACAGACCGTTGATATGACACTTGGACAGGGGCGTACAGGTTCTCCGCAATTTCCGTCTTTTACGATTCCGGCAGCCAACGAAATCTACAAAATTACTGTCACTGCCAATCTTGCGAATGACCAGAATACAGCCAATAATTCCAAGACGAATTATTTCTATTCTTATGTCACTGAAAGACAGAAAATGATGCTGGAGATTGCCACTGGTACATGGTGTCAATTCTGTCCCGGCGCTGCTATGGGCGCTGAAGACCTGGTAGCCAATGGCAAGGATGTTGCTGTTGTCGAATATCATAACCAGGATCCTTATGTGAACGCAGCTTCTAATGCGCGTAATGAATATTATATGGTTCCCGGGTATCCCACTGCAACTTTTGATGGACAGCGCCAGATAGATTATGGTAATCATTCAAATAGCCTGTATTCAACATATCTGCCCATCTACGAAGATGCCATCACTAAAATGAGTCCATTCTATATTTCTATGACTGGTGCCATATCGGATACAGATACCAGCATCCTCAATGTAAATGTAAATGTAATCAGGTTTGGTCGTATTTTACCGGATGAACCCCTGGTTCTCCATTTTGCGGTCACGGAATCGGATATTGCTTGTATATGGCAAGGACAAACGGAAGTGAGTTTTGTGGAACGTGCGATGACACCGGATGAAAATGGAACTGACCTTAATATTGCTAATGTTGAGTCACAGTCTATTCCTTTGACCACTACGCTTGGAGCAGCCTGGAATGTCGGGAACCTGGAAGTTGTCGCCTTTATCCAGAATCCGATTACGAAAGTGATTTACCAGGGATATGTTAAACCTTTATTAGATCTGTCTGTCATGGATAGAGCTTATCCTCCCAGGACGCTAGCAGCAGTTCATAGCGGAGACGAAGTGACTCTAACGTGGTTAGCGCCTTCCAGTACAATGGGATTATCTGCTTATGTAATTTATCGGGATGGAGCAATTCTCTATACAAAGACACGTGATTTGGCGACAAGACAATTTGTTGATCCGGCAATTCCGGGTGATCATGTTTATCTTGTGAAAGCTCTCTTCGGAGGAGTTTATTCAACACCTTCAAACCAGGTGAATGTGAACATTGTAGCTAATGATGATGCCGTTGCCACCCCTGTTTTATCTCGAATGATCAGTAACTATCCCAGTCCATATAATCGAAGCACCCGTATTCGCTATGAAATGGTCAAGGATGCGAAAGTCTCCCTGGCTGTTTATAATGTGAGAGGTCAGCTTGTCAGGTCTCTCGTAAATGAAGTGATACCTACCGGAATCCATGAAATTGTCTGGAACGGTAAAGATAACGATGGCAACTCAATAGCTTCAGGTGTTTACTTCTATCATTTCAGCACTGGAAGCGTGAAACAGGTTCGTAAAACAATCCTGCTGAAATAACAATCCAAATCTTCTGTAGAGACGCCCAACTTGGGCGTCTCTACTTTATCCAACTTGGGCGTCTCTACTTTATCCAAGTTGGGCGTCTCTACTTTATCCAAGTTGGGCGTCTCTACTTTATCCAAGTTGGGCGTCTCTACTTTAATACCCCGGACAAATACATATTCCAGGAATGCAATGGATAAGAATCGAATCTACCTCCTCGAGTCAATGCCTATCCGGAAAGCTATTTACAAACTGGCACTTCCGACTGTCTTCAGCATGATAGTCCAGATTTTCTATAATATCACGGATACTTTCTTTGTAGGTAAATTGAACGATCCCTATCAGTTGGCTGCTGTCAGCATTGCCATGCCTATCTTTATGATGCAAATGGCAATTTCCGGTATCTTCGGCAATGGCGCTGCATCATACCTATCCCGCCAATTAGGCAGGAAAGACTACTCCGGAGCGAGAGAAACAGCCACAATCTCAATTTTTTCCTGCCTGGTAACATCCTTTGCCGTAGCTGTTATTGGAATTTACTATATGCCTCAAATACTCAGCATGGCAGGGGCAAGTCCGCACACCATCGGTTATGCTTCAGCATATCTGAAGATCATCTTTCTCGGCTCTGCAATTATGATGCTTGGTTTCACGATTTCCCAGTTATTGAGAGCGGAGGGAGCAGCGAAAGCTGTCATGATTGGCAATCTAATTGGCACGGGAGTCAATATTGTCCTGGATCCTTTATTCATTTTTGTCTTTCACCAGGGAGTTGCCGGTGCTGCCATAGCAACGGTAATTGGCAGCGGCTGCAGCTTACTTTATTTTCTTTCCTTCTATTGGCGGAAGAAAAGTCATGCTATGCCATCCTGGCAATATCTCAAATTCCGTTGGGAAACGTATAAAGAGATCTTCAAAATCGGTGTTCCCTCCTCCATCAGCCAGGTTATGATGAGTGTTGGCAATGCCATTTCCTACAGCGTTGCTTCCGGTTATGGAGATGCCTCTGTGGCTGCCTTAGGGATTGTCTGGCGCGTGATGACAATACCCATATTCATCATCATAGGGATCGCTATTTCCATCCAGCCGCTGGTTGGTTACAACTATGGCGCAAATAATCCCCAAAGACTGAAGAGCACTGTTAAAACTGCCTTAGGAATATCCGGCGCTCTAGCTGCGTTCTTTACACTCTGTTTTTTCCTCTTTCCCAGGGCTTTTATCCTGGTCTTTATTGCAGATCCCCAAGTTGTAGAAATAGGGGAGATGGTGCTGAGAGCTTTTACTTTTGCAATCCCCTTTGCTGCCATTCAAATGCCGCTTATGACCTCCCTGCAAGCTATGGGAAAAGGGATTCCCTCCTTAATCATCGCATTATCCAGGAATGGACTGGTCTATATTCCTGCTGTCTATCTGCTGAATTATCTTTTTGGCTTCGAAGGCTTGGTCTATGCTCTGCCACTCTCTGATATGATCACTGCCGTCATGTCTTTCTTCTTTATCCTGAATATCGTACAAAAACTGAAGTACCATAAAGTTGAAATAGAACCCCAGGAAGTGCTGGTTAAAGAAGCAATTTATTAAATGTATTCCGGATATGCAAAAAAAGCAGACTCCTTTGTGCTCCCCTGAATTGAACAGGCTGCTATTTCACTTTTATCATCTTCTTAGTATAGCTGTACCCCGGTTTATCCACTTTGCAGAAATAAACACCGGACGCTGTTGATTTGCCGTTATCATCCAAACCATTCCAGGTGAGTTGGATCGTACCCGCACACATCTTACCCGCTGCCAGTGTTTTAACCTGCTGCCCGCGGATATTATAAATATTGATAACGATGTCATCAGGTGCAGGTAAATTGAATTCTATCTTTGTGCTTTCCCGAAAAGGGTTAGGGTAAATCCTGATATTCGACACATCTGCAATGGGTATCGTATCATCATGAACATCTACAGAACCGTATTCATAACAGCCCATGTCAACACTATTCCCATGAATACGGGGAGCGCCATTCAGATCATAGGGATACAACCCGCCCGGTACATCTGATGTACCAGTATCGATACAGGGAGAACCGGAGGCTAGTTCATATGGTTTTTCAGTATTATCTGAATTGAATAAAGGTAATTCATTTATATTCCCTTCCTGCCAATAAATGGTTCCCCACCAGTCTTCATTAAAAACACCATCAATTCCATCTTTCACATTACAGTGATTAAAAGCCACGTGATTAACAGGGGGATTTGGTTCAAACGGATGAAGCAGAAATACCTGGTGGGATGTATCATTAGCAAATATACAGTTCCAGAAGTTCACCGAGTCGGCACAAATTCCAACCGCTGCTCCAGGGCTTAGATTATCAGCAAATGTACAATTAATAATATCATAAGGACCACGTCCTGTAAAGAGCATTGGTATTCCTTTATAAATTGCATTTGAAAATGTGCTTTGATTATCTGTGAAAAGACAGTTTTCGATACGGTATGCAGGAAAATCAAACTGCATGCTTGTTAAAACAATAGAAGCCCCACCGCCTTCAGTGTTATCGAAATTGTTCTGAAAAATGCAATTTCGAATCTGCACATTGCTTGAAGCATCTATTCGCAAGGCGCCTCCCTGATCCCAATCGACCTGGAATGCATGGTTGTTCCTGAAAGTAGAGTTTTCAATATAGGCTTCAGCAATTTCACTTAGCATCATGCCTGAAATTCCTTCCAAACCAGTATTATTGGAAACTGTTATATTTTTAAAATTACATACTTCCATATTTCCCAGTGAAATAGCAGGTACCATTTTTGATGTACAGCTTTCAACTTTTATGTTCTCAAGATAGATATCGGTCGAATATGCGCCACTAATTGCTGATCCATAGCTTTCGTGTTCAAAATCAGCGAAACTAAAGTTCTTGAAAGCAAAATTGACGGTTCCTCTTGGAACGCTAAGCATGGGATAATGATTATTACCATTGATAATTGTGTTTTCTAGCGACTGTCCAATCACTTTGACGTATGATTTTGCGCTCAAGGGCAATTTCTGACTATTAGTTTCCATTGAATATATACCATTTGCGATATGCACAGTTTTCGGATTCAAGCTATCACTGGCAATGTTATGCAATGCCCATGCAATCGTTTTGAATGGTGAAGCTGAAGAAAGACCATCGTTGTGATCATCTCCATTAACCGCAACATATAGATCATGATTAACCTGTGTCAAAAAGGTATGATGGATGTCAAAGTTGTATAAATAGATGTCTTCGATGAAGTTAACTTGTGTTTCCGCATAGTATCTATCCGGGTTTATTACTGTAAATGTATCTACTATCACATTAACTGTCATAGGTAAATCACAGCTTAAAATGTCAGTTCCCTGCCCGGAATAATTATTATAGATACTGCATCGGTTATCTGCATCCATGGTAAAACTAATCTCATCACCTTGAAGACAAATACCACCGCCTCCTGCTGTTGCGAGATTATTAAAAAATGAAGTCCCTTTCAGACTTACACTTCCACGCCAAACAAATAATCCGCCTCCAAACTCTGTTTCATTAGCGAATATTCGACAATCTTCAATTGATAACGTGCTATAATATCCAATAAGAATGCCTCCTCCGTCATCGAAGTAATAGCAATGTTCCCCTGACCCATTGGTAATGGAGAAGCCGATTATTCTCGCGGAAGTTTCTCCGCTCATCACACGTACACAACAGCCCATTCGTTGACCGTCAATAATTGTAGTCCCGATATAGACACGATCATTTGTCGTGAACTTCAGACTGGCAACTGTAATGTTTTTGCCGTTAAAATCAATGTTCTCCAAATACCTGCCCGGATGGACAAGTACCAAGTCACCATTATTAGAGGCATTGATGGCTGCCTGGATGGTTGGATAATTCCCCAGCCCATCCTGTCTGACTGTGATCGTAATTGCACTTAGTGATACTATTGAGAGCGTAACAATGATCAGCAGCATGAATTTTAACATCTTTTCTCCAGGATTATCAGGCAGAGAGACCGGCTCTCTGCCTGAATCATGTTTTGTCTCTTTACTTCTGTTTATATTGATACACGTTTTAGGATATTAAGTAACTTTTATCAGGTGTTAGAGATGAATCATCGCCTTCGCAAGGATGACAGTGCTGTTATTCTGATCTTCTGCCCCAGCACCTGGCACCTAGCACCTAGCACCTAACACCTAACACCTAGCACCTAGCACCTAGCACCTAACACCTGGCACCTAACACCTAGCACCTAGCACCTAACACCTGGCACCTAACACCTGGCACCTAACACCTGGCACCTAACACCTAACACCTAGCACCTTCTGCAATCTATTTCAGCAGCATCATTTTTTTCATGACCTGGTGTTCAGCAGTCTGCAAGCGGGCAAAATATATACCGCTGCTCACTGCTTCACCATTTTCATTATTGCCGTCCCATTTGATTTTGTGAGAACCTTCCGTTTGCCAGCCATCCCACAGAGTTTTTACCAGTTGTCCCTTCACATTATAAATCTGCAGGGAAGACGAACCGGCTTTAACCGTATTGTACTCAATGACAGTGCTGGGATTGAAAGGATTGGGATAACAGGTCATTCGTATCGGTACTTCTGCAGCAGGTGTCATATATGATAGCCTGGTACCTGCATAAAGGTAATCATCTCCCTTATGCAGTTTCAAAGGCGACTGTGTAATGACCCTGGTTTGAGGATCATAGACGTAGGCTGTGGAAATGTGCTGCAGACCGGCTTTCGATTCATAGTATTTGACGATTTCCAGTTCCGTGTCTTCCGGAAGATCAAGGACATAAGCATTGATTTCCATCAGCGTATCATCAACAACAGAAGCTCCTTTGCAGACACCGTCCGCATAAACAGCGACCTCTTTCAATCCGGTTTCTGCTCCGAGAGCGATAAAGACAGGCAGGTAATCCGCTTTCTCATTGAAGGTGAAATATTCCGGTATTTCCCTGACTACATGGGGTATTGGATTAATCCGATTCCAGATAAAACTCGGAACTTCATTATAGCATTTGATGATTGCCATATCACCATAATTGAACTGTCTTTTTCCGCTGGAAATCATCCAGCCGTCTTTAGTTCTTGCCATAAACCAGGTTTGGGTTTGAATCGAATACACATTTGCCCAGATGGAAGCCAGGGCTTTTTCCGGAGACTGGGATTCCGGTAGAAAATATCCAACCCAGTTTTCAATGCGGCTGCCATACAGGTGAAGCGGTGTATCCGGTGAACATCTCGGTGCTGTGATCGAAAGCTCAGAATAATCTGCGGGTGTAGTAATCAGAGCTTTGTAGCCTTGGGGTGAAGTGAGTAAATGTGATGGATTTGTCCATTCATGAAAATCACATAAATAATATAAATGTGAAAAACCACTCACCCATTCTTCATGATCCAGAACACCTGTGTTGGCAAGATGTTCCATAACATTCCCAATCTGAGGATTCGTGTCATAGACATCCAGGACGGGATAACAGAGCCAGGTCCAGCCATGATGGCTGGAATCAGTACCGTAGAACTTGTAGTTGCGTGTTTCCTGGGAAACAGGTAATGCTCCCATATCACTACGGGTATTATCAGCATCAGGAAGTTCAGGATCACCGGCATCAATACACGGGCTTTTACAGTTTGATTCCCAGGCTAGCGAGAAGTCATCAGACTCCAGGTTCTTAAACCCGGGATCAAGATTAATAGTGCCTGTATTAACCGTCGGATATACGGTATTACCAATATCGCAATAGGTAATTGTCTGGGGATATTCATTGCTGGAACCAAACGCGCCATTAGTTGCCAGTTGTATTGGCAGGTCATTATGCATCGCATCCTGGTTATGATAAATAATGCAATTGCTTAAAACTGCCTGACCGCCCAGATTGCCGGAAGCTCTCTCAAAATAAACGCCGACAGCATTGGTAGATGATATGTGATTATGAGCAACTGTGCAATAATCCATGATAAATCTCACCTTGTCCGGACCCAAAAAGTTGAATGCATCCGCTGCATAGATGGCACAGGAATGTGAGAAGTTATCGTATACCTGGCAACTGCCGAATAGGACATTGTAGGCATTTGACTGATTTTCTGCAGCATGATTTACTTCAAATGCTCCGGCATATCCCGTTGGAGCAGAATTCGTATAAATCCCGCATGCCTGGACTGTATGCGTACCTTCTTCAATATACAAGCCTCCTCCGGAACTTTCATACCCTCCGTCATCTGCGACTGAATTACTGTATATTTTACAATTTGTAATGCTGCTGCTTCCCCGCATGAGGGCAATGCCCCCGCCATGAAGAGCAGTATTGTTCCTGATATCGCAATGATCAATATTTACATTTATGGCATTTTTACAGAATACTCCGCCGCCTCTGCGCTCATTATGCCCATTTGCCGAAATTAATGTACCACCGCCATTTTTCAGTGTGAAACCTTTCAGATAAATGCTTACACCCGGAGTGACACAATTAATGATCTCACAGGCGGAATCCGTTAATTGAGTTCCCGTGTTTCCGTGGATCATGGTGGAGCCGATAAAATTGGAATTATTCGCTTCACAGTAACGGCTCTCAATCGTCAGGTTAGACGTCCTTCCTGAAATGATAATCGGTCCATAGTCACCGGGATAAACAATGATCCTGACAGCTTCGTTAGGATTCATACACGAAATTGCAGTGTAAATTTGCTGGAATGGAGAGGCAAGCGTACCTATCCCGCCGGTTGAAGATGTGATGTTGACATAAAGCGTTTGAAGTGAGAATAAGATAGAAGTGAGCGTGAGCAGCGTTCCCAAGAAAATGACTCGTTTCATTTTTTCCTCCGTGGGTTTTCCTAAAACGTGTATGCCTTAATAGTAATCATTATAATTATATGTCAAGAAAAAGATGAAAATAAATTAATAATTAAAAACAAATTGAATATGATGATATTTCTAACTATATATGGGATCATTTGCAGTCGAGACATGGAACGCTGTTTTCAAACGGCTATGCTTCCGGATAAACTACTATCATTCCACTTAATTGATACCAGTTTCATTCCTGTTTCAATCCTGTTTCATTCCTGTTTAATTCCTGTTTCGAGAAATTGGTATGAGATAGGATTAATATTTGTTTGATCTTGCTATATATCAAGTATGCACTTTGAGGAAAGATGTCGGTGTATGGTGGAGATTAGGATGATTATATGGTTATATTATGGATGATCATATTATGGAATTGTCGAGGAACGAGTCCGAATGACGTTACTCTATTAGCTCAGGAAGTCCTTCCTGGGAAAAGTAGGGGTCCGCGTCAGCAGACCCATTCTGGTTCAGAGTCCGGTAGGACGGAACAAGACTGTAGCGCTTACTTAAGGAGGTTTTTTTTTGTGGTCACTGCTTCAGCTTGTGAGTAATGATCTTTAGGTCATAGTCTTCCATCCTGTGAGCTACCGGAACGCCTGACCCCGTCAGGTGGCATAACGCACCCCGTGCGTTTCTATCTCCAAGCTGAAGCAGGATCGGCATCCTTCTCTACAAAGAAGGCAACCTGAAGGATGCCACTACCAAAGAAAGACAGCAAGATCGGCGTCTTGCTTTACAACCGCGTAAATGCGGAGCTACGAAGACCAACCGCGTGAATGCGGAGCTACGAAACAGCAGGATCGGAATCTTATGCCATGTATTCCATGAACTTCATTGACAATCATTTCCAACTTGCCAGAACTTGTCATGATGTTATATTAATTAATAAATACAAGACTCGTGGGCAGCCATATGAATATAATTACAGAACATAATCTCCTTATTTTCCTGGTGCAATTTGCTTTGATCCTGGGTCTGAGCAAACTCCTCGGTCTTATTTTTATCAAATGGAAACAATCGACACTCACCGCTGAAATTCTTGTAGGTTTAATTCTAAGTGTAACGATACTAGGCAGATTAGCCCCATCGTTACGTGCTGTAATATTTCCGGCTGATAAAATCCAGGATTCCATGCTGCAGACGATTGCCTGGTTGGGTAACTTGTATCTGCTTATGGAAACCGGTCTTGAGATAAATTTCTCCCAGGTATGGAAGCAGAGAGGACAGGCATTGATCATTGCCTTGTCGGATATCGTTATTCCTGTGCTTCTATTAACAGTGCCCATGATGCTTATCACAAATCATTATATGCCTAATGCCGGAAATCCATGGATTCTTTCAGCTTTTCTGGCTATGATTCTTTCCATCAGCGCTTTACCTGTCACAGCTCGTGTTTTGTATGATTTACATATCCTGAAATCGGACTTCGGTTTCCTGATTGTGTCAACTCTTGCCATCAACGACGTTATCGGATGGGTTGCGATTAGTCTTGTCTTAAAACTCCTGGAGCAGTCTGTATTTGATTTTATGCTGATCTTCAAATTCATCTCTCTAATAGTGCTTTTTATTGTAATCAGCATGACTGTGCTTAGAAAATCAATTGATAAAATAATGTCATTGATTCATGATAAATATGGTTCTGATAGCGGAATTAAGACATCCCTGGTCTTTTTAATTGGAATGCTATTTGGTGCAATGACATTAGCCTTGGGAATTCATTCAATGTTGGGATTCTTTATTGCCGGCATTACGGTGGGGGCTGCTAAGCACTTTTCCGATAATGACAGGCATGTGATGAATCGAATGGTACATTCCATTTTCATCCCTGTATTCTTTGCCAATATCGGATTACATCTGAATTTCATCTCCAGTTTTGACGTTCGGTTAGTTTTAGTTTTTACGATATTTGGGATGCTTATCCGATATTCAGGTGCCTATTGTGGAGCAATCTTTGCCAAGTTGGAAAAATTCAGTTGGAATCCAATTGCTATCTGCCATACAGCGGGTGGAGAAATGCATATCGTAGTGGCAGGTTTAGCCTATTCAGCCAATTTGATATCTGAACCAATATTCCTGGCGATCGTAATTTCATCTATCCTTTCTACAGTTTCTTTGGGTCCGCTTTTATCACGAGCAATCAAAAAACAACGCGAAAGCATACTTGATGTTGTATTTGCTCAAGATTCCATCAATACCGGATTGAATTTTCAAGATAAAGAGGAAGCCCTTGTATATCTGGCGAAATCTGTTTCTAATCGTACCGGTATAGCCTTTGAACCTGTATATAATGAAATTATGAAAAGAGAGGAAAGAATGACGACAGCTATCGGGCACGGCGTGGCTATTCCTCATGCCAGGCTGGAAGGTATCAATTATCCACTGATTCTATTGGTTAGAAATAATACGGGGCTGGAATGGGATAGCCCTGATGATAAACTGGTACGTTTGATATTTCTTTTAATCACACCTGCTCATAACGAAAAAATTCAATTACAGATATTGCAGGCTTTAGCAAAAGCTCTATCCCAACCTGATTTGATGGATAAACTTAAAAATGCAGCGAATCCTAAGCAATTATGGGAAGATTTAAGAGACCAATTCAGTGAATTGAAATTGAGCTAGTATGACACTGAATGATAGTGTACTTTCGTCACCCCGATAATAACAGATGCATTTCGAGTTCGCTCAATAACCATCTATTTACTCGGAGAACTCAGCTTTCAGCCCCGGCAGCGAAAACCTGTTTTCTGGGAAGTTCAAAATCGAGTAGGTTATTCCCCCCGATACACATTGATTGCATCCAGTATTTCGTTACGGATCAGTGTTTCATCATTCATGGCTATGATCTCTGCTATCTTCTTTGGTTGCCTTGTGAGCCTGCTGATACTTGCCAGGATTCGAATATGGATATTGGCATCCTTTTCCGGAGTCAGGATTAGAAATACAAGATATGTTGGTTTTTTATCGATAGAACCAAAATCAAAGCCTTCTTTTTTTATGCCGAATGCCACTAAAGGCTCTGAAACCTCATTAATGTGTGCATGTGGAATGGCTAATCCATATGCCAAGCCTGCACTAAGATATTTTTCACGTTCCATCACAGAATAATAGATAGATTTGGTTTGTTTAACCTTACCTGCAATTCGTAATTTTTCAATCAGTTCCCAGACAATACCTTCCTTACTCTCTGCTTTAAGTTCGGGAATAATGTGTGATATGGGTAAAAAGAAATCAATCTCCTTTTCATTTTCTTTTTCATTTTCCACAGTAAGAGCAAATACATCATCCATGCTAAGAATACTCGTTACTGACTGTTTTAAGAAAAAGGCTGCTTCATGTACCATTCTGCGCGTAAAGATAACATTATCAACATCTGTTTGCAGTATTATTCTTTTTGGCTCATGAATCAATGATATATTTGTGTTATGCCTTCGAAGATTGTAGTAGAGGGAATCCGGATTGACCTGGTTCACAAAGAAACCCATGGATTGGAACTGCAGGATAATTTTGTGTGTCATCAATTCCGTCAAATCCTCATCATCCAAGTTATACTCCAAGGTTTCTTTCTCAATCATTAAAAGATCATGTCGCATACCTTTCTTTGCGCTTTTGAGAGCATTGCTCAACAATGGAGGTGAAATCAATGTAGTCACCATAGTCATGAAGATGGCAATACCAAAAATATTGTATGTCGGATCTGAAAGAAAACCGTATGACAAGCCGATACCGGCAATGATCAAAGCCACTTCACCTCGAGGAATCATACCCAATCCAATACGATTTGCACCTCGAAAGTTGAAATTCATTAATAGCGGTGGTAACCCGCATCCAATATACTTGGCTAGGATTGCTCCAACTGTGTAAACCATACCAAATATTAAAGTCGTAGGACTGAATAATTCCCGAATATTCACAAGCATTCCCATGACGGTGAAAAATACTGGAATAAAGAATACCCGCAACGGATGCATTGCTTCCTGGATAGCAAAGCTGATATCTGTCTTAGATAATGTCAGACCCACGACATAAGCACCGATTATCATCGCCAAACCAGCACGTTCGAACAAGCCAGCGATAATTAAAGCGATACTGAATGCCATTATGGAGAAGATAAAGCGGTCTTTGAATATCTTCAGGAAGTTTCCGATTTTACGGGCAAAATACAAACCAATAAGGGTCACACTCAGCCAGATACCAATTTCCTTGAAGGCAATTAAGCCGATCTTATCCCAACTCAATGTACTTCCATTTCCAGCTTTTATATGTAATGACATACCCAAAACAACTGCTAATAGGACAATACCTAGGACATCATCAATAACTGCACCTGAAATAATAGTTACTCCTTCCGGAGTATCCATTTTCTTTTGATCTGAGAGTATTCGAGCCGTTATTCCTACAGATGTTGCAGTACTCATGATACCCATAAACATACATTTTGGGTCTAATAAGGGTAGATGTAAAAACAATTGTGCTGTATATGCACCTATGAAAAACGAAAAAATGATACCGCTAATGCCAACGATCGTCCCTGCTAGGGAAAAGCGGATAAAGAGAGTCAAGTCAGTTTCCAGGCCTGACATAAAGAGTAAGATAATGGAAGCGATAATCGCAATGCCATATAATTCAGGTTGGATAGGGAAATCAGCATTAGTACTGGCAAAGAGTCCATGTTCGAAACCAGGAATAGGTATTGATCCTAATAAGTATGGACCTATAATCACACCTACCAGTAATTCACCGATTACGCCAGGAATGCCAATTTTCTCGACCAGCATAGCTCCAAATCTTGCGGCAATAATGATAATTCCAAGCTGCATGACCAGGTTTGGCATTCTTTCTATAATGTCTGTTTGAATTATTCCATTACCGAATAGTGCAGTAACTCCAAACGTGAATAGAATCATCCACCAGTATTTCATATGGACTCCAATGTAGTTGATTACAATTGAAAAGACAGTTATATCTTTTTTATGAGAACATTTCTGCTTCACTTCCAGGATATAACTGCCTTAAGAAAACTGATTATTCTATTCCAGTATAAGCTAATTCCCCGTGTTGGGTTTCATCCAGTCCGATTGTCTCATCCACTTCGGTTACTTTGACGGGAACGATAAAGTTAATAATATGCAGCATGATTAGAGTAAAGATAAAGGCATATAATGATGCAAATGCAACAGCAATTAACTGAACCAAAAAGAAGTGGGGATTACCAGTAAGTAAACCACCACCCTTAGCAACAGGATTTACTGCTTCATATGCAAAGACACCAAGAAGAATGGTTCCTGTGACACCACCGACACCATGAACACCCCAGACATCAAGAGCATCATCCCATTTCATCTTATTTTTGAAATTAACAGCGATATAGCAGACAAGACCAGCAATCATACCAATGATCGGAGCAGCCCATAAAGGAACAAAACCGGCACATGGAGTGATTGTTGCCAAGCCAGCAACAGCACCTGTCATTAATCCGACAAATTTGGGTTTTCCTTCTGCTAACCAAGAAACGAGTAACCAGGTTACACCTGCAAAGGATGCAGCTACGTCGGTATTCAAAAAAGCTGTAGCAGTGATGGAATCTACCTGTAACTCACTTCCTGCATTAAAACCATACCAACCGAACCAAAGAAGTCCAGTTCCGATCGCTACTAAAGGAATGTTATGATTTCCCTTGTCTATGACTTTTCGTTTCCCAACATAAATCACAGAAGCTAATGCAGCAAAACCAGCGGTTGCATGAACAACAATACCACCGGCAAAATCAAGTACACCATAGGCTGACATGATTCCACCGCCCCAAATCATATGAGTGAAAGGGAAGTAGACTAAAAACAACCAGGCAACGAGGAATATCAGGTAGGATTTAAAAGATACTCGATTAGCAAAAGCACCTGTAATAAGGGCTGGTGTAATGATTGCAAACATCATTTGGTAAGCGATGAATACGATTTCAGGGATTTGACTGTTACCCATATAAATGCTATTCAAATTAACACCATGCAGGAACGCTTTATCCAAATTACCCATAATTCCCATCCAGTCATTTCCTTGCGCCAAGGTGCCACTAAAACATAGTGAATATCCAGCGATATACCAGATAACAGTTGTTAAACATAAGGATACAAAACTCTGCATCATGATTGTGATGACATTTTTCCTGCCTACTAATCCTCCATAGAAAAATGCCAGTCCAGGTGTCATTAGCATTACAAGACTGCAGCATAGCAGCATAAACCCTGTACTACCAGTATCGAATAAGGGCTTTGTTCCAACTTGAGTTGCGAGTGCTTGAACAGTTGTTTTCAAACTATCCAAAGCGATTGTGGGATCAACATTGACCAATGGCATAAGATACTCCTTTTTTGATATAATGATCTCATAGAGCACTACCCAGGACAATCATGTTGAGTTTATTAATGGCATATCGAAGAACGTATATGTATCTACCATAACTGGCAATGACAAATAGCACTGATCGTTTCGTGATAGATACAGATAATATTTCGCTTATCGATTCAACCATTCGATAAATACTGAATAGTGTTTATCTCCAATTCAAAGAATGTTTTTGGTAAATCGAGATTATTGTGTCAAGTAAAGATTCTGTCATTACTTCATTTTTGCTCTTGCTAAGATTCCTTCTGCAATGCCTCCTTTCTGTCCTTCTGCCCTTTCCTCCTTCGGAGCTTCCGGAATGTCTAACAGCAATTCATTTACATCTGCATACACGAGCTTGGGCTTACCAGTAAGAAAGATGATCTTTCCTGTAATCAAACCTGCGATAAGAGCAATGACAATCGTGATAAAGATACCTTTTAACTGATTGCCCCGATTAATTCCAGCTACGACAAACAGGGCTGCCAAACCGCCCATTAAACCAGGTAAACCATGTAGATTCATAACACCACAAGTATCAATTTTCTTCAAAGAATTTTGCCATTTATTTTGTAAAACAGCAAACCCCAATGTAGATATCCCACCAGCCAATAGACCGATCGTAAAAGCTATTCCCGGTGTTGTGAGATTGCATGTACTCCCAATGGCTACCCCGCCAGCTAATGTGGCATTGGCAATATCAGCAGTTGCTACTTTTCCTCTTAAGAGCAGCGAAACAAAATAGGTTATCAGGGTTGAACCACATAACGCTAAAATTACATTTACAATTGTGATTGGCACTTGGGCAGGTGGAACTAAAGCGGAACAGAAACTGGGCCAAAATACCCATAATACCATACTGCCCAATAGGGAAAAGCGTTCACTTGTTGCATTTACTTCAATAGGCGTCTCGTAATCTTTAATAGTTGTCAGTGACATGATTGCACCTAAACCAAATAAAGCACCAAACGCATGTATAACGATTGATCCACCTGTATCCATAACCGTTCCTGCAGGAATCAAACCTAATCCACCACCAAGTAAGATCCATTCATTAAGTGCATATGTTGGTACGAAACATAATCCAAGTAATAGGTATTGCCAGAATTTGATTCTTCCTAGTACAGCTCCGGCACAGATGAGTAAACTGGCTGCTGCAAATTCTGAGAGAATGATCTTATCAACCATTCCATTTTCTTCACCCATAATACCATAAGAAGCTTTCAGGAAATATAATGGAATAGCAATACTCACTAACAAATAGGTCGCTGTGAGGGCAGATCTCCCATATTTTTTTACAAAGACCATCAGGAAACCAAAGCCAACGAGAAGCATAACCATGATGTGAATGGCGCGGAAGTATTTTAAAACATTCACTACATCATTGATATTGTTATCAGCAGGTACTGCAATTGAATAACCTAGGGTGGTTAAGCCTAACAAGATGAATAAAACAGCTAATTTTAAACGATTCATTTGTTTCTCCTATATATTTTGAATTTTGCAAATATTACTCGAATTTCGGAATCACAACTAAAATAAAACATGTCTTTCCCCAAAGGAATGGACATACTAGGCGAGAACTAGGGCATTTGATATAAATAGTAATTAGCGTCAAGAAATTATCGGAGGAACAAGTGAAAGTGAATTTCGAGATATTTTAATTGCTTCAAGAAAAGTAGTTAAGCTCAAGGATTCATTCATTTCTCCTGGGCGATCGTATCTGTACGAGTCGAATTAGTGAGCTGCACTTTAGTCGATTCGTCATATTTACTCTCTTACTAATGTTCATTCAGAATTTGTACTCTAAACTTACCCCACTTAAATCATCTGAGGGTGCAATTGCCAGTTTTGGCGTAGTTCTGATAACAAGTTCTGCGATAAAAAACCCAAGTACAGTACCTGTAAATACATCAGAACTCCAATGCTTCTGATCATGAACCCGTGCAAAACAGGTTAAAGTCGCGCCTGAATAAGCCAGGGGAGGTGCCCACCAAGTGTTTTTATATTGTTCTGCCACGATGGTTGCCATTGAAAAAGCAATGATTGCATGACCGGAAGGAAATGAGTCATGCTGGAGGGAAAAACCTGACTTAAACCAGAATTGCTTTCCTTTATCAGCTTGGGGTCTATTTCGTTGAGAGCTATATTTCAAGACAGAAACAGTGCCTCCTCCAATAAGCATTGTCTTAAACATCAAGGCACCTGTATCTTGTGTTTTAGCAGATCGGACAAGATAACCGCTCATCCAGACAACACTTACCCCGGGGAACATATATTTTCCATCGCCGAAGAAGTTCCCTACTTGAGCAGCATTGTGAGTAAAATTACTCCTGTGATCATGTACCCAAGTATTTATATCTTCATCATATAGATATAATCCTGTGCCTAATGCAACAGCGCTTCCGGCGGTCAGCCAGTCAGTTGTTTTCCATCGTATGGGAGCAGTAATTTCCTTTTGAATAGTTATTGGGTATGAAAGAAGATACTGCTTTATATAGCTTCTATCTTCAGCATGAAGCATGAATATACATGATAAAATAGCCATAATGATAAACAGTCTAGGCATAAATTAAAGTAAACCTCTTTAACGATGATAAAATGTAAACACTTCTATTTTCTCTATGAAGTCAACATTTAAGTAAAGACGATCAACTTATCTATATTGATTCATCATCATTTGAAAGATATCTTAGAAGTAATACCTACTTTTAAAAGGGTTCAAATCGATTAATTCTCCAAAAAATAACTTCTGCATCATGCTGAATCTTAAGTACATCATTATAGTGCATAGTTTCCCATTCTACGAGCATTCCGAAGAATTTCTGCAGGATAGCGTTACTTGATTCAATTTGGCATTTTTGATAAAAGTCAATAGCATTTTTTTCTAATAAAACGGCAGTTGAAATAGCTGAAAAAAGGATCTGGCTTTCTCCAATTCGGGAAATAAATTCTTCTGAAATCGAAGGACTGATCATTTCATGAGTTATTGGTTCTACAGACCATATCTCACTTGGTTCCTTGTCTGCATTAAATTGATGAAAGTATGTAAGAAGATAATTATAATGCATTTGCTCTTCTTTTACTCTATCTGTAAAGAAAGCTTGTACTTGGGGATCATTAGAGTTGCTAGCTGCAGACTGATAAAGCGTGATGCTATTCATTTCAGCTTTCATACCATCTTTTAGAGAAGCTATAAGAGATTCTTTAACCAACATTTTTCCTCCATTTATTAAATATAATGCAGTGATATCCTGGAAAAAGCAAAGTAATTTTATTTACGGGTCAATTGATTGATCAAGAATGTAGAATCAAATCATAGATAATTTTACTTAACAACAGGATTAATGCAGCTATGAAGATAGGTCTGATGATCTTCGATCCTTTTCTGACTACCATTTTCGAACCTGCCAGATTACCCGCAATTCCACATAATCCAGCGGGAATAGCTAATAGAAAGATAACCTTATGTGCTATCAGAAATGCTAACGTTGCAGCAATATTGGATGCAAGGTTCACAACCTTTGTATTACCATTTGCTACGACAAAATCATACTTTAAAAGCAAAGTGAAAAAAAGGATGAGGAAAGTCCCAGTCCCCGGTCCGAAGAACCCATCATAGAATCCAATCACTAATCCAGCCAAACCGCCAAGCCATAATTTCTTCTGCAGTGATAAAGATGCGGACGTATTATGAATTCCCATGTTCTTATTCAACAGTGTGAATATGGTGATGGCAGGTATCAGAATTACTAATAGATAATGCAGGAAATGCGGATCAAGCAACAGTACTGTCCGTGTTCCAAGATATGAACCGATCAACGCTAAAACTGCACTTGTAATTGCTACTGGAACATCAATCATGCCATGCCTGAAGTATCTGCCAGTGGCAAAGATTGTACCGGAACAAGAGGAGAATTTGTTATTTGCTAAGGCAAAATGAGGAGGTAATCCCGCAGCTAAATATGCTGGAACTGTGATTAATCCACCTCCTCCTGCGATGGCATCAATCAAGCCACCTAGGAATATAAACGGTAATATGATAAGGTACATTTCCAATGTCAAATGAATCATCAATTTCTCCTCTCGTTTGTACTTTGATTTGTACTAAACTTCGGTCAAGAGTTTTGTAGCATGAATAGGGAATAATAACGCAAACCCTGATAAGAAGATTTGACAAAGTCAAATACAAATAATATAATACATTTGATAAGAAGAATATTCTTGACGATTATCAAATACCTATATATATGAATGTCGTTCATTGATAATAAGTATAAAATTAGGGAGATTGTCGCCTGATTTTTATAATTTGTACAGGAGATATATATGAAATTAGCAGTTTTTGTTTTTATGATTTCCATAATCATTAGCGGATTAAGTGCACAGGTTCTTTCCAACTATACATATTCTAATACGAACAGTCCGTATATAGAAATTGTTGGTGGTACGGTATTGGGAAGTGATACAACAACGAATCAGTATTTCACGGATCCTGCAGTACCTCTGGGTAATACAGGAACAACCACCGGAACCGGCTTTCCCATCGGGTTTAATTTTGTCTTCAATGGGCATACATTCGATCGGGTGGGTGTATGCGCAGATGGCTGGATTAGTCTCGGCTCTTCCAGCTATGCACCTTCTGTCAATTTGAATAGCACCAACCGTATTCTTCCCTTAAGCAGCCTCTATAGTATCAACCCTGCTCACTTAGTAACAAGAGTTTCTGCCATGGGTATCGATCTATCTGCACAGACAGGGGCATCGATACTGATTTCCACAATCGGTGTAGCTCCCAATCGTGAATTCGTTGTTCAGTGGAAAGGATATAAAAAGACTGCAGGAACGGGTGATAATTTCAACTTCCAGATACGTCTTACTGAAACTTCGAATATCATCAGCATCACTTATGGCAGCATTACAAACAATGCCACAGCAGCCTCGCCTCAGGTCGGGATTCGCGTAGAGCCCGCTGCAACAGCTACGAATTATCGCAATCGCAGCACTACCACGAGCTGGATGAGTACTATCGAAGGAGCTGCTGCAACAGCAACCTGCACGCTTTCCAACGCTGTCTATCCTGCCAGTGGAACTATGTTCACTTGGACACCACCTGCTTCGATCTCCGGTAATTTCGTCATCGGTGCCGGAGGTGATTTTGCCAGTTTTACAACAGCTATTAATTATCTGAATGGAATTGTAACGAATAGTGGTATTGGACCAGGAGGTATCACCTTTTATGTACCTGCCGGTTCTGTATTTATAGAAAATCCTCCGGCTATAACACTGAGCGCGCTCTCAGATCGCCCCATCCGTTTCCTGAAAAGCGGGAGTGGTCTGAATCCTGTCATAAAAGCAACAGGTACAGCAGTTGCAACGGATGCCATCATTACGTTGAGTGGTGCAGACTGGTATACCTTCGATGGTATTGATTTGGCAAATGCAGATGGAACCACTGCCATGGAATATGGCTATTTTCTGAATGCCCTCAGCTATAACGGTTGTGAAAATAACACGATCAGCAACGGTAAAGTAACTCTTTCCTATGCAACTACCGCTTCAAAAGGAATCTATTCCTACGGTTTTGCATACTCGCCCAATAAAGCGAATCGATTTGAAAACATGACTTTAGAGAATATGATCAATGGCGTTTATTTGCTCGGAAGTGCCGGTTCTCCTATGGAAACCAATTATAACCAATCAGAGGTTGTGACTGGGTGTACATTCAGTGAGATTACTGCCTACGGCATTTATGTTTACTATGAAACAGCTTGTGAACTATCCAATAATACGATCAGCATGCATACTGGAAACGCGCTTGCCTTTTATGGAATCTGTTTTTATTCAAACAATGGCAGTGCCCAGATCAACGGCAATATCATTACCGGTGGAAGTAATACGAATGCTTCTTATGGTATTTACTATTTAGGTGCTAATGGTTCGATCTATGACAATTCAGTCAGCGGTTTTACTTCCCCAAACACATCTGTAACAGGTATCTTTGTTGGTGATGGGATCGCCAACGTGTATCAAAACACGGTTCATTCTATCAGTTGCTATGGCAATGCTACTGGAATCCAGGTAGTTGCAGCTGTTGACCAGGCAAATGTATATCGGAATGAAATCTACAATTTGACATGTAATTATACGTCATCCGGGTATATAGCAACCGGGCTCAGTGTTGGCGGAACTTTATCCACGGTCTCTAATAATCTGATCTATAAAATATCCTGTCCAGGCAGTGCTCTACCAAAAGTAATTGGTATCACAGTAATCAGCGGAACCACTATCCGTCTTCTGAATAATACGGTATTACTGAAGTCTGATGCTGTATCCAACGGTGGTTCAGCTGCCTTGTTCATCAATAGTGAAATTCCAGCGCTTGAGCTTCAGAATAACATATTCGTCAACCTATATATGCCGGGAACAAGAGCTGTAGCAATGTGGAAGTATTCTGCCGGATTTTCGAGGATAACCGCCAACAGCGACCGTAATATCTATTATGCAGGAACTCCAAGCGCAACGCACTTGATCTGCTATGCCGGAACAAATTCTTATCAGACTTTGACAGATTATAAAACAGCTAACACTGATAAAGACCAGGGTTCATTCACTGAAAACGTACCATTCATTAGTAGTGTCGACCCAATGAATGTGCATATCAGCAGCAGTACACCTACGCGGGTGGAGGGAAATGCCATTCCCATCGTGGATGTGACAAACGATTTTGACGAAGATGTGAGGAATGCAACTACTCCTGATATCGGAGCTGATGAAGGAGCATTTACATCCCTGGGACAAGTGCCTAATATAGTCAACATGCCCCTACCCGCTAATGGCTCCATCGCCCAATCACCTGCTTCTTCCTTATCCTGGACAGCAGGCTTGGAAGGTGGTGTTCCTACTGGTTACAAAATATTTCTTGGTACTGACGGCGGTGGTGCTGTTACTCCAACCAATGTTTGTAATGGATTAGATTTGGGCGATGTACTGAGCTATACACCCAGTCCTGTACTGCAATACTTGACCACCTACTATTGGAAAGTGGTTCCATACAATGAGATCGGAGATGCTGAAAACTGCCCTATTTGGGGTTTTGGTACTCATGATTTGCCACTGACAGGTATCAAGACAATCGGCAGTACAGGCTACTACCATAGCTTTGATGAAGCGATCCGTCATTTGAATGCAGCAGGTGTGGGAGTTGGTGGGGTCACGTTTTCAGTAGCAGCGGGCGAAACATTTCTTGAAAACCCCGTACCTATCACTGCTACAGGAACAGCAGTTGATTCTATACTTTTCACGACGGATGGCAGTTCCATTACTCACCCCATCCTGAGAGCAAATGGAACAACAGGCAATTATGGAATCAAAATCGAAGGCGGAGATCACATTACATTTGACGGTATCGATATTGCAAACCGAGTCGGATCTACAAATCTTGTTAATGGTTATTGGATACTTGGATTAACAGGCAATGGAGCTTCCAATATTGAGATCAGGAACTGCAACATCACTTTATCCCGTTCTGTCACTTCTTATGGTATCAGTGCTACAACAGTGACAGGGGCAACGAATAATGATCTCAATATTCATTCCAATACGATTGATAATGCCACATATTCTGTTAATCTTGTTGGTGTTACAGGCACTCAAAACATCATGGTCACTAATAATACGATCACGAATACCAGCACCGGCGTTTACGTGAATTACGGTTCTGCCACATCTATTTCACTGAACCACATTTCCTTCCCAAGCAACTCTACAGTGCCCTTAACAGGTATAAATGCCTCCTATCTCACCAATGGTCTGATTTTTAGCAATGTCATCAGCAGCGGTCATACTACAAGTACCATTACTGCCTTGTACGCCTATTACGGCACAACTTCCTGGTTCGGGAATAGCGTTAATAACTTAAGCTGCAGTTCATCTCTGTATGGCTGGGCTTGCTTCACAGGTACTCATTCTGTTTATAATAACGAGATATCAGGCTTAAGCACCGTCTCTTCCGTGTATGGAATCAATCTATCTCCAGGTTCATCCTATACTGCTAATGTAAGAGCTTACGGTAACAAAATTCACGATCTCACAAGCACGACTGCCGGTAATTACATGTGTTGTGGCATCTACAGTTACGGTTTAGGAACAAATGTCATATACAACAACTACATCTTTGATTTGAAAAATAACAGTGGTTCAACAGCTCCGCAAGTGCGGGGAGTTTGCTTTGAATCTTCAAGTACAGCCGAAGAATTATATTTCAATACGATATACCTGAATGCAACCGGAACAAACGCTAACTACTCCACTGCTGCTCTTTACTCCTCAATAACAGGCTCTCTGCGTATGAATAATAATATCTTCGTAAATCAAAGTACGCATGGCACAACAGGTAAAACAGTGTCTTTCTGGAAGAATAATACCGGTTTTGATAATCTGCATGCAGATACAGACAAGAACATCTATTACGCAGGAACTCCAGATGCAACACGTTTGATCTGCTACAATGGCACAACGTCCTACCAGTTGTTGGATGATTACAAAGCGGCAAACCCCGGTAAAGACCAAGGTTCTTTCTCAGAAAATACGCCTTTCGTGAGTAGTAGTGCTCCCTTCGATATGCACATCAATCCTGCTCTTCCCACGAGAGTGGAAAGCAACGGCATTTCGATTTCCGGTATCACTACAGACTATGATAATGATCTGCGAAACGTAACCACTCCCGATATCGGGGCAGATGAAGGTAACTTTTCACCTGTTGTTGAATTACCTGTGCCTGCGATTGCCTATTATCCTACGAATACAGAGATCGTTGTTCCCTTAAGAGCTACCCTGAGCTGGTTTCCCGGTTCAGGTGGCGGTAATGTAGCTGGTTACAGGATATATTTGGGAACTGATAATCCTCCAACCAATGTCCTTAATGGAACTGACATTGGAGATGTATTCACTTATACTCTCGGTGCGGATTTGAATTATCTAACCCTCTACAATTGGCAGATCGTTCCCTACAATAGCCAGGGATCTGCACTGAACTGTCCTGTGTGGACTTTTGAAACACTCGATGTTCCAATGACTGGTGCAAAGACAATCGGACAGTTCGGTACTTATCCCAACTTTACAATTGCTATCAGACATTTGAATGCAGATGGAGTTGGTACGAATGGCGTTACTTTCAACGTTGCAGCAGGGGAAATATTTACTGAAAATCCACCTGCCATTATCACTAGCGGTACTTCCACTAAACCCATTCTTTTCCAAAGTTCCGATTCCCTTCTTACCAATCCGGTGTTGAAAGCCACTGGTGGAACGAATACCTTCGGAATCAAGATCAGTGGGGGAGACTACTTTACTTTTGACCGGATCGATATAACCAATGTTGGCGTTGCAACTAACCTTACATATGGATTTTGGTTGGATGGACTCAACAGTAACGGTGCTCTATATAATACGATCAAAAACTGCCATATTACACTATCCAAAACCAATACTTCTTCCTGTAGTATATACTCCAATGGTATTTCGAATGGGACAAATAACAATCTCAATCTGAGCGGTAACACGATAGATAATGTCTATACCGGCATTTACCTGGGTAATAACGGAATAACGAATAACATAATGATTCAGGATAACCATCTTACAAATGTCAGTTCATATGGTATCAGGCAAATGAATAGTACAAATACAACGATCCAGGGAAATCAAATTGAAATGGCAGCCGGTAATACTACAGCATTCTATGGACTAAGGTCAGAATCCGGGAATAACACCGGTACCTATAGTTCAAATGTAATAATAGGTGCTACTACGAATTCATCCTTTGGTGGAATCTATACCTGGTATGGTACTATGCTAATCACTGGAAATGAAGTTAAGTCTTTTATCAGTACCGGTACGGCACAGTCCTATGGTATTTACACACAATATGGTACTCCAACAGTGACGAATAATCATGTTCATTCACTCAGCGGTAATTGTTCAATCATAGGGATTGACCGTTATGGAACTGGCAGTAGCAAGACAACCGGTAATCACATCCATGATATTTCCTATACAGGAAGCTCAAGCTACTTTGTGACAGGTATGCTATTGAGTGGTTCTACCGGAGCAGCTTCCAATAATATGATCTACGATCTTCGGAATGCAGGTGGAAATACCGCTCCCCAGGTTCGCGGAATGCATATCAGCACTTGTAATTCAAATCCAATATCTTACAATAGCATCCTATTGAATACTTCGGGAACGAATGCCAACTTCTCTACGGCAGCGCTGTACCTGGAAAGCGGAACAACAATCAAATTTAAAAACAATATCTTTATGAATCTAAGTTCACCAGGGTCAGCCGGATTAGCCGTCGCTATCTGGAATACACTTTCAGGCTTTTCGAATATATCTACAGATTCGAACAATAACATCTATTATGCAGGCTCACCTTGGACAAAGAACCTGATCAGCTATAATGCAACGATTCCTCATGTTACGATGAGCGATTATCTCACAGCTATAGCAGATCGAGACCAGGGCTCTTTTACGGAATCGGTTCCTTTCATAAGTATCATTGACCCTGTTGATTTACATATTCGTAGCGATCTACCAACTCGAGTGGAAGGGAATGCTATACCTGTAACAGGTATGACAGATGATTACGATGGCAATATTCGAAATGCCTATACTCCTGATATCGGTGCTGATGAAGGGGATTTCGAACCGATTCCCGGTCCACCATTATCCCCAATTGTCATTTCTCCAGCTCACTTGGCGGAGAATATTGCTCTGAATGCCCAATTATCCTGGGTTCCAGGAGCTGGCGGTTTACCCACAAGTTATGATGTATACCTGGGTACGGTGAATCCGCCACCTTATGTTGCAACTGTGGAAGCAGCCTCCTACATGCCGACTCTCTTGCCTCAAACAACATACTACTGGAAAATAAAAGCCGTCAATAGTTACGGTGAAGCAATGAGTTTAGTGTGGAACTTTGTTACAAGAGATGACTTCACGATTTATGACATTACTTTTGCTGAAGGTTTTGAAGCCGGCAATACCAATGGAAGTACTTCAATAAACCGTTGGACTCAACAACTGCAATCCAATTCTTCATACTGGACTGCGAATAGCGTGAACACTACTTATAATCGGACTCCACGAACAGGTGCCTTCAACGTCACTCTCGCTAATACTGGGAATTGCTGGCTGTTCCGTCCTATGGTTATGGATAGCACGATCACTTATGAAATGAGTGTATGGGTAAGACAGAATACGAATACTTTATCACAAGCTTCTCTCAAAATAGCCTACGGTACTTCACCTTCTTCTGTTTACATGACACATAATATCCTAACAACTACGAACTTTACCTATGGCGATTATCAGAATCTGGTTGGTACTTTTAAACCCGATACACCTGGTCTGTATTATATCGGAATCCAGGGCATTGTTTCAGGAGCTTACAACTACATCAGTATGGACGATATATCCATCTATGAACACGTGCCTATTCCCATTTTTTCAGTCACGCCTGAATTGTGGTATTTCGGTAGAGTGGATGTCGGTTCTTCCAGTGTGGCAAAGGACTTCATCATCACCAATACAGGGGATGCTGACCTGATTATAAATCGAGAAAATGTGAATATCATTGGTTTGGGTGCTGCAAGTTATCAACTGACACCTATCCCGGATATCATAACACTACATGCTGGTCAGACGTATACGATGTATGTCACATTTGCGCCGATAGCCATCGATATCCAGGAAGCTGAACTTCAAATCATTGATAACACTTCCCAAAGAGGAACTCATTCTATACCGCTTACCGGAAGAGGTATCGGACCACTGCCCGTTCCGATGATGATGGATTTCGAAACCGGTTGGGATGACTGGGTCGTTGTGAATGGAACCCAGGCAAACAAATGGCAGACGAGTGCCCTGGACTTCTACGGTGGTTTAAGGGCAGCTTACATCAGTAATGATGATGGAAGCACAATCGGTTATGATACAGGTACTGCATCAGTTACCCATTTCTATCATGATATCCAGTTCCCTGCGGATATGAGTAATATACACCTGATCTTCAACTGGAAAGACAGGGGCGAAGCGGATTGCGATTACCTGTCAGTTCATCTGGTGGATCTCTCCGTAGTGCCCGTGGCTGGAGAAGAACTCAACACCGGTTTGCTGGGTACAAACTACCAGGATGAAATTGATTGGCAGAGTACGAGAATTAACCTGAATCCCACCCTTGCCGGACAAGCAAAACGCTTGGTCTTTACTTGGACAAATAATGGCAGTGGAGGAGTACAACTTCCTGCCTGTGTCGATAAAATACGCATCCTCGGCAATGTCCCACCCCTTGATATGCCACTGAATCTGCAAATGAGTGCCGATGGCTCGAATATCACCATCATCTTTGATCCTGTGACGAACGCCAATGAATATGAACTCGAAGATGCCGATATGTACGACAGTACCTTCAATTTTATTCTACGCAGCGGAAATCCCCAGTTCACCATGCCTGGTGTATATTCCCGTAGATTCTTCAGGATAAGGGCAGGAGAATAGAATTAAAAATTAAAAATTAAAAATTGCAGAGCAGACCAATCTGGTTCCCCTCCCATTTACACCCCTAACCGAGGGGGGATGAAGGAGTGTTGTTTCATTTAGGGGAGAGCTAGTTCTTCTCTTCTCACTTTTATTTTTAACTTTTGAGAGCGTTCATTATATTGGGTCTTAAAAGAGGCTCAAAGGTGCTTGACAAAAAGGTTTGGACGAAATTAAGCTCGTGTCATGATTTAATGAAATAAAAAGATGTCCCCAATGTGGTAGTCTTCACACAAAGATCTGATGCATTTTGACTTCGCTCAATAACCATCAAATCAACCAACGACTTAAGTAGTTGCTACCATTCTACAAATAATCCTTGACCAAAGTTCAAACTTGGATATGATATATTTATGAATAAAGATGAATTAACCCGATATTGGCTAGAATCAGCTAAAATGGATTATAGTACGATGGATAAACTTCTCCAAATGAAAGAATATCCATGGTCTTTATTTATTGGGCAATTAGTCATCGAAAAGGTATTGAAAGCAATATATACTAAAAAATTTGGAAAGGATGTTCCTCGATTACATGATTTATCACGCTTGGCTGTGTTGTCTAAGATAGAAATATCCCAATCACAATTAGATATTTTGGATGTTATTTCTTCTTTTAATATGAATGCTCGTTATCCAGATGTGAAAATGACATTTTACAAAACATGTACAGAAGAATACACAACAAAACAATTAGCTATCATAAAGGACGTGTACCAATGGCTGCTTTCATTGATCAAAATGAATTAATATTACTTATTAATAAATATGCCGAAGTTCTGAAGAAAGAAATAAGGATAGATGCTATTTATCTTTTTGGCTCATATTCTACCGGGAAAGCAGATAAAGATAGCGATATAGACCTTTTAATTGTTTCACCGGACTTTACAGATGACATCGATTCTAATCACTTAACCCTTATGAGAGCACGAAGAGAAATTGATTACAGAATTGAACCGCATCCTGTTAAATCAGATGAAATTAATTCTAATTACCTCTATGAAGTTTGTAAACAAACCTTGAAAAAGGTAATTTAGCATAGGTCTGATCTATACATTTTCAATCTTCTATTCTGTTTCCTGTTCTCTATAAGCTGTCACCTTCTACATCATTCTTAATTTTTAATTCTTAATTTGCCCCTAAGTACCCCTCGAATTACCAACATACTTGAAACTAAAAATCAGCTAGTCAGAAGATAACCAGGAACTAAAATACTTTAGGAGCTGGTTAGTACCTGGCTAGTATCTGTTTATTATCTCATTTGAGTGCCACTTGTGTGCCATAAGTATTTCTCTTTTGATACAAAAAAAGATGAAAAATGATATGAACAAAGCATCTTCCTAAGAAAAACTAAGAAAGTCTAGATGATCCCTAGATAAAGCCTAGATGATTCCTAGATGAAACTTACTTCATTGTATAACTGACTTCTTTATTGATTTATTGTCTCTTCTGCACCTAACACCTAGAACCTAGCACCTAACACCTAACACCTAGCACCTTCTGCCAATTGCATCAAGTACTGAAAGATCGGTCTGCTGACATACGGGTCTAAGATCCTCTCAGGATGCCATTGAATGCCTAGAACCATTTGTTCTGATTCGTACTCGATCGCCTCGATGGTTCCGTCTTCTGATTTCGCAACGACCTGTAAGCCTTTGCCGATGTGCAGCGGATCGATCGCCTGGTGATGATTGGAATTTACTGTAATGGTTTCCTTATTGAAGATTTCAGGTAGCCAGCGTTCGCCTAGAATATGAATCGGGTGATACGTTTCACCTTCATGCACATCACGATTATCGATGTATTGTATCAGTTTCCCTCCGAAGTAGATGTTCATCAACTGCATACCGGCGCAGATACCGAGGACGGGTATCTTCTTTTCTAAAGCGATTGTAAGCAGGAGATAGTCAGCATCCACACGTCGGGAATGAGCCAATTCAATAGCAGGATGCGGTTCCTGTCCATACAGGTGCGGAGGATAATCATTCCCGCCGATGATGATCAGCGCTCCGGCCATATCGAGGTATTGTTCCAGGTAGGAACGGTCAGCCAGGCAGGGGATCAGGATGGGCAGCGCTCCATTACTATAAAGCGCATCGACGTATTTTCCCCGGATATGATTCTGGTGATGCTTCCCTAATTTCATATAATTCATACTGATACCAATGACGGGTAGTTTCATGATCGCCTCTTTTATGCTATTGATGCAGGCATACAGCCCATGAGAGGGGTGGGATGTCAAGGATTTGCTGTACCATAGCTTTGTAAGCTGTTATGTTGTCGGGTTTGAAACCCGATAACGATGGAAGAAGCAGACTCCGAGGTTACAAACCATCGGGGAAAACAAGATACAATCTTATGTTACAATTGACATAGCACCCACTTCAGCGGGTATCTGAATCATGCAACGCTGTAACATACATTGGCAATGTGTTGTAACTGACAATGGTATTGTCAGATTCTTATTCGTGGATTACCAATCCACACATCACAAAGTGCGTTGGATGAAGTTCGAAAGAAGAAAGGAATCGGGGATTACCAATCCCCTCATAAAACAGAATACCATTCTATGTTACGAAACAAACCAATCCGGTAGGATGAAAGATGATAGACCATGGTGTGAACCACTGGAATGTATTGATTAGCATGAAGATAGGTAAATAACTACGTATTTTGAAAATTCTCTTGACGTAAACCAAGAATAATTATTTTCTTAAAAAGGATTGACTAATACTAGTGGGAACATAATAAGTTAAGTCGGAGGTTCAGATGGAACTTTTATCATTAAAAGAAGCAAGTGAATGGGCTTCTTCATATCTACATAAGAATGTAACTACTTCCAATATTGGCTATCTGATTCAATATGGCAAAATAAAGCGCATCAATGAAAATGGCTCCACTTTAGTTAATAAAGATGAACTTCTTAGTTATTATACATCATATTATGGCAAAAGAGAATTGAACTGGAAAGACAAGCTTGGAGATGATCTTGATTGGCATCTTTCCTTTGACTATTTGAAAGAAGCTGATACTACAAAGCATGTTCATCGGTTACATCCATATAAAGGGAAATATATCCCACAATTAGTTGAGTATTTCTTAGATGATCATACTGATGAATTTAAAAAGGACGTCTATTTCCATAGTGGTGATATCATTCTTGATCCGTTTTGCGGAAGTGGCACTACTCTTGTACAAGCAAGTGAATTAGGAATGCATGCAATTGGAATTGATATTTCAGCATTTAATACTTACATATCCAATGTTAAAATAGGAACTTATGACCCAAAGCTCTTGTATCAAACTCTAAGAAGCATAACCGAAAAACTACAATTATTTGTGTTGAATTCGAAAACTGTAGAATTTGAGAATCGACTTTTAGCGGAACTTTCTTCATTTAATAAGATATACTTCCCATCTCCTGAATATAAACATCAGTTGCGAAATAAGGAGATTATTGAAGATGAATATGGAACAGAAAAGGAAAAAGAATTTTTACCAATTTATCAAGATTTGATTGATGAATATCACATAGAATTAAATTTAGAGAATCCATCTAACTTTTTAGAGAAATGGTATTCGAAACATGTGCTTTCCGAAATCAATTTTGTATTTGATTTGATTAAAAAGATTGAAGATAAGCAAGTAAAATACATTGCTGGCTTAATATTGAGTCGGACAATAAGATCATGTAGAGCCACTACTCATTCTGATCTTGCTACTTTAGTAGAACCTGTGACATCAACATATTATTGCTCCAAGCATGGGAAGATATGTAAACCGCTATTTTCTATTGTAAGTTGGTGGGATAGATATAGTAAGGACACTTTTTATCGTCTTGAGCAATTTTCGCATTTACGTACTCATACATTCCAAAAGTGTCTCTGTGATGATTCTCGAACTGTTGATATTCAATCTTTATTGTTAACTAAATATCCTGCTTTTGGTGAATTGGTAAAAACACAGAAGATTGCAGGTATCTTTTCAAGTCCCCCGTACGTTGGGTTGATTGATTATCATGAACAACATGCTTATGCTTATGACCTTTTTAGATTTGAGCGTAAGGATAATCTTGAGATTGGTCCGCAATTCAGAGGGCAAGGTAAAGATGCCAAAGAGGCTTATCTCAATGGTATTTCGGAAGTATTGCTGAATTGCCGTAAATTCATGAAAGATAACTTCGATGTATTCCTGGTTGCTAATGATAAATACAATCTATATCCAAGAATCGCTGAAAACGCTAATATGAAAATTGTGAATCAATTTAAACGACCTGTATTAAATCGGACTGAAAGAGATAAAAATGCATATTCAGAAGTGATATTCCATATGAAGGATTTATTATTTTAATAAGTAGTATTTGAAAAAACAAAATTTGAAAGGGAAGGAAAGATGTTAACAACTATTCAGGTCATGAATATTGAAGATGTTTTAAGAAGAAGCTTGAGAAACAAATTTCAAAACTACAATCCTGAACCAGCAGTAATGCCTTTCCATACAAGATTACTTGGTAAGGATAGGCTTGCATTGTATTCCTTTATTCATTCTTTGAATACTAATTTTGGAACAAGTATTTTCGAACCTGTCGCTAAGGCATTGGCTCTAAATAATTTCGTATCAGCTACTTCACAGCAGATCTCAGGGAATCAGATTTCATCTGAAGCTCATAATATAATTCAAGATATAATGGATGGGTTAGATATTTCAAAAAAAATCTTACCCAATAAGATAAATGAAATAGATGCTATTCGACAAGTTTGTACAAAAGGAGTTATGAAAGCTGTAAAGCCAACGAGAGTTGATTTGAAGTTAGTCTCCGAAGATGGTACAATCTATCTCATAGATATTAAAACCGCTAAACCTAACGCTGGTGGCTTTAAAGAGTTCAAAAGGACACTTCTAGAATGGGTTGCAACAACTCTGGCTTCAAATCCTGAAGCAGATATTCATTCTTTTATTGCGATACCATACAATCCATATGAACCAAAACCATACAGTAGATGGACAATGAAAGGAATGCTTGATCTTGATTATGAACTAAAAGTAGCAGATGAATTCTGGGATTTTCTTGGTGGTGAAGGTTCTTATAATGAATTACTGAATATATTTGAAAGAGTTGGTATTGAATTAAGACCAGAAATTGATGCTTATTTTAGTAGGTTTCAATTAAGATAGTTAACTTTGGGGTTGTTTTCCAGAGTTAAATTCAACAATTTTGTTCCAATTAATTGAGTAATCAGAATTGCAGAATGATTTAACAAATTCTACGGTTAGTTTATTTTGCATTTTCGCAAAGTCTTGCAGGTAGAAATCATCCTTATTGTTAAACAGATTATGAATTGGTCCTAAAATATCTGTATATAGTGATGGACTTCCAGAAATAAACTCCCAAAATTCTTTACCACAATACTTATTATAAGCATCTTTACTCATTCGGTCATTCTTTCCGTAGAAACAACCAATGATTGCAACTACATCAAGTGCTGGATTGTTTGTTTTCCATGTTAGAATTGCTGTTTTAAAATCATCACTTTGCTTTTTTTGACTTTGAATGCTACTTTCCCGATCCAATCCAGCAACTATTGAAACAAGATAGTGAATGCCATTTGTATCAAATTCAAAATCGATATTCGGGATATTTGATTTTTTACCATCATAAACCATTTCACTAATTAAGATAGCTAGTCCTTTTAACCAATTATCCAAGTATGTTTCTTCAATTATTGACATGTGAGAATCAAGCATAAATGTAATCACATCATAAACCATGTTTATATTTTTGGCTGTAAACCAATAAGGATTCTGTTCTTGTAAAATATCAAACAATGTTATTGTATTAAGCTCTGATATGCGTCTGTCGTTGAAGGTAGTTATGTTCTCTTCAGCACATTGATAAATCATTTTCAAATCAATTGTTTTCATGTTTACTATCTCCAAGATATAAGTATATTTTACGTCCGGTATCATAACCATCTTTGTAATAAAGCATATTGAATCCCCTTAATTAGGTATAGTGAAATTATATGAATCAAACGTGTCAAACATAATTTTAGTATATCTCAAACGATTCAATATGAAATAAATAAAACAAGAAACTAATTAATTATCCCTTTCATCTCCTCCATCCTCAACCAAGGTCTTCTTCTATGCAGCATACGATGGCAATTGGAGCAAACGAGAGCAATGTCTTTGATAGCAGTTGTTGTTATTGATTTGTAATCGGAGAGTGGTAGAGTATGGTGGCATTCAATATATCCTTTGCCTAATTCTCCATAGGTTTTGGGAAACTGAAGCCACAGATCTCACAGTAGAATTTATCAGAGAGCAGGGCTTTGTTTTTAGCTTGGGTGATGAGCTTGCTGTTTCTTTCCCAGTAACGATGGATGCGATAGAGCACATTGCCTTCTGGGAAGTCATCTTCTTCAGGGTCTGCTACTCGTATTTTGTCATCTTTGATCTGTTGTGAGATGGTTGCGATGATACTCTCTGAAATATCCTTCAAGTATTGAACGTCTCCTGCAAACTGATTCCATATTTCTTCTTCCATTTGATTGCCAGCTTTTAAGCCAATACCTTCATAAGTAGGGTCCAAGCGTTTCAGGTTTTGGAGCTTCAAATAAATGGAATTGATACTCCTGAATGTATCATCGTGGGGAAGAGCCAGGAATTCAGCTCTTTTCCTGAGAAGTTGGCTTAATTCAGCGATTGCAGGTTCTGTTTTGATATTCCGTGCTCTTTCATTCTGCATATACAGGTACAACGCGAGGATCAGTTCATCACGTTGCCAGGGTATTTGACGCATATTCATCTCCAATGTAAGGATTCATAAATGGGGTCATACCGGTATGGAAGTCAAGATTTTTTGGGTAGAAGCTCAATATTGAAGATCAGCGGAAGGTTTGTGGCAATTAACCTTTCTTTCATCCCATAGGGGTGGTCTTTCCATAACGCTCGGGTGTAAACCCTGCGAAGTAGTCAAGATGTGTCGCCCCAACGGGCTTTTCTTGTCTGGCTCATAACGCCGGGTTTACACCCGAGCGTTATAGACAGAATGGAGATGTCCCGAAACTAGCATGATTTTATTTTCTTCTGTTGTAAAATATGTGATTGTTTTTACAGGCAAACTAAATTACTCAATAGTTTCCGAAAAGCGATGCAAAGACAAGGAAAAACGGAGTAATATTTACCTAATTCATGTTTGAATTCTGGTAGGAAGAGTCTTCATCAGGCTTTTCCTTCAGTATTTTGTAAGTGCAGAAACATTTTCCCTATATTATGTCCTAAAAAGAGGAGGGATAACTGTTCCTTGCATTTTCTCAATGAACGGACAGTAAATCTCTCAAACTTCCTGTTCCACTTCATGAAAGCAAATACAGCCTCCGGTTCGATGCCTCTTTGCTTTCTCAGCTTGTCGCCTTTTTCAGAAAGCAGATTATTGACTGTCTGACGTTTTAGTGGAGCTATATGAGGATCGTAGGTCAGTGATTTATGAGTTTTATCCTTGTAGGGAATACACTTTTTATTGTGAGGACATTCTCTGCAGTCATTACATATATAGGTTTTCACGATTCGTTTCGGACCGTTCTTCTCTGTCTCTTCTTCCTTGATTTTGACCAGTCTCCGATTAAATTGACAGACCCACTCATCATGCTCCTCATCATAGCTGAAGCCTGTCAGAAGAGAGTCCCGATAATCTCTCTTATAATCCTGGGTCTTGAGATAGCTTGTTATCTCTTTTTCAGCAGCATAATTCAAATTCAGCGCAGTGCCATAGGCAGCATCTCCAACAACGTCGGTAGGATATTGTCCCAATTCATCATGCATTTGCTCCATGAGATTGGGAAATTCAACGGTTTCTTTAGGGATATTGAATAAGTGAATGCCTGTGACAAATTGCTCTGAAGTTCCGATACTGGCAACATAACCCGGTGCCAGCTGTCCATTTTTCAATCGCATAAATGTGGCATCATTATCAGTCTTGGATGTGCTGCTGCGTCCTTCTCCAATTATCTCAAGCTGTTGCTCATATTTCTCCAGCTTAGTTATATCATTGCTCTTTGATTTGGAGATTTCGCGCAAAAGAGATTTGATTTTCTTGATAGCCCGAGTATCTGACGGATGATTTTTCTGTAGTCGGGACATTGCTTCTTTCAGCTTGTTTTCTGCTGAGACCAGTCTATCTCTGATCTGTTCAGATGCGACTGTAGCAGTTTTCTCTGATTCAACCGCATGCAATTGCTCACCAAGCTCAAGAAGATCAGCGGTTCCATATTGCTGTTGCTCTTCCTGATTATATTCCTCGATCTTTTTAAACAATCCCTCAACTCGTGTCTTGACCAGTTCCTGATAACGAAGCGCATTGCTTTTCCAGATGTAGGAATTCTTGCCGGCATTTGCGTGAATCGTCGTCCCGTCAACAAAACAGGTGTCGAGATCAAGATATCCTAATGATGATGCTTTCAGTACTACCTGATAAAATACATCAATAAGAATATCAGAACACTTAGTCCAGGCAAAGGTGTTGATCGTTCTGAAATCAGGTTCCTGTTCTCCTGCCAGCCAGATAAAATTGATGTTCTCCCGAACAGCCTTAGCTATCTTCCGACAGGTATAAATACCATTGATATAGGCATACACAATGATCTTCAACATCATCTTGGGATGATAAGCAGGTGTACCTTCATCAGAGTATCTTGTGTATAGCTCAGATAAGTCCAGTTGCTCAACGACATCGTTAACATAACGAACCATGTGCTGGGGAGGTATTCTCTCTTCAATATTAAGTCCATAGAGTGTCCCCTGATTCGGATTGTGCTCTCTGAAATTCATAATTCTCTCTATGCTTAGTTTTTAAAGGCAACAATACACCCTATAACAATATGTCAAGTAATATGATTAATATTTAATAGTTGCTATTTTTCTATCATTTAGTTTCGGGACATCTCCAGTGGACGTGCGAAGAATGAGCAGATTGGTCTGCGGGTGCGTACCTACATATTATTCCAGGAAGGACTTCATGGGCTAAAGGGGTAGCGTCCTGCGGACTGCTAGTACAATTACGAATTAGAATTATGATCCCCGATCAGGTCGAGGATGACATGATTACGAATTGCAGAGCAGAGGTTCATTATTGAGAGTTAAGATAGGCATTGACAAAATCATTTGTTACTTAAAACATTAGTCATAAATTAGAGTACGGGAAATAGGAGTGGCGATGAAAAAAACAGTGTATTTGGATTCTACAATTCCAAGTTTCTATTTTGAAGAAAGAACAGAATTCCAATATCAGAGAGAAATAACAAAGAAATGGTTTATGGAAGAATCACAGTTCTTTGATATCTATATTTCTGAGGAAACGATTGCTGAGCTTTCACAAGGGAATTATCCTAACAAGAGAATGATACTCGACTTTATTCAAGAATTCACTGTTTTGGAACATGTTTCTGATATAGATAATGTCGCAAGCATATATATACAGAATTTTTTAATGCCAAATGATGTTTTTGGTGATGCTATCCACCTTGCATATGCTTCTTTCTATCAAATAGATTTTTTATTGACATGGAATTGTAATCACTTAGCTAATGCAAATAAGAAAAAACACATTAATATTATTAATACAAGAATGGAATTAAGTATTCCTGAATTGATAACACCATTAGAATTATTTACCGAGAAGTGAGACGGAAATATGAGTAAGAGATTAGATCCAGTATCAGAGAAAACCAAGATACAAAAAAAGATATCTCAAAAAGCAAATTCAGATGTTAAAAAATTCTCTGAGATTATACATGATGAAGTAAAGGATGTTCAAGCAAAGTATCATATTGTCTTCAAATACGGTAAACCAGGATCATCGGGGAAAGAGAAGAAGAACTAAGAACGAAGAGTGAAGAACTTACATAAATTAAGATTTAAAAATTACAGAAACTGACTTTTACAACCTGAAAGAAATTATGCATCTGCCCTGGCGTAGAAGCCAGTTCCATTGCCAACTTAAAGCCTCCTTTGACAATTTGCAACTATAATTTGCAATCTGTCAGGAATTGAAAGTATCGTGCTGACGAAACGGATTTCCGGTCATAAATCCCTACAACAGAACAGAGCATCAAACTCTCTCGAAAAGATGGGCGTACTTCCGCACGCCCCTACTGCCACCCTCTCTTCATCTGAAGCGAGGGATAGAGCAGACAAATAGGTATTTATCATTTAAATGCATTTTTGGAAGCTTTTTTGCAGTATACTTATTCGTCCTTTGAGCATCAATAGATTTATGAATACTTTATAAAAGGGGTAATGTAATATGAAAGATACGATTACTCTCCAATCCCAATGGCTTATCAAAGCTCCCCTAGCTGATGTGTTTAGCATCATGACTGACTTTGAAAAATGGCCTGAGTATTTTCCGAAAGTTGCAGAATCTATACAAGTCATAAGGCGTGAAGAGAATAATTTAGAGTTAAGCGCAACCGTCAGATCGTTCGGGCAAGAGTTTCCAGTGAAAATGAAAATCCGTATCCTCCCTGGCATAGGGTTTATTTCGGATAATGAAAGTCCGAAATTTGGAACTTCTGGTCACGAAGAACTTCTACTCTCTGCATGTCCGGAAGGAACCAATATCGATTACACTTATCAGGTTACTATCCATAAACGCTGGCTCCGTATCGTTGCACAACCACTGATTGGCTGGTTTTCCATGAAATATTGGAATAAGGCTGTCATATGTGAGCTAAGAAAAAGGGTGGAAACAAGTCCAAATTAAAAATTAAAAATAAAAGATTAAAAAATTGGCAGGAATGGAACACTTCACCCCGTGAGGTGGCATAACGCACCCCGTGCGTTTTGGAATCAAGACAGATGAAACAAATGGAGTATTAAACCACAAAACATTCGAACAACACGAAAGCAGAAGGTGCCAGGTACCAGTTTCAGAGAAGAGCAGACAGCAGGAACGGAATCCTACTCCACAACCGCGTGAATGCAGAGCCACGATTCAGCAGGAACAGCGTCCTACTTTACATATCATAAGATCGGAATCTTATGCCATATGAATCTTATGCCACGACATTTCTGAGGATAGACCAATGGGTCAATCCCTACAATTGAATTCTTACTTGACATGTGTACAAATGCAATAACAATAATAGATATGAGTTAATTCAATTTATGGGGAGGTTTCATGAATATCAGGGATTTAACGGAAGCAGATTTGTCGAAGTATTTTTGTTGTTTGGAGGATTACGCTGACATCCTGGAGAAGGGAAAGGCGTATAAGCAGCGGTGGTATGATCAGATGAAAGACAAAGGGCTGAGAGTTAAGCTGGCGATCGATGATGATGGTACAACTGCCGGAATGATCCAATATATGCCGGTTGAACATACACATATCACTGGCAAGGACATGTATTTCATTTACTGTATCTGGGTACATGGACATAAAATGGGTATAGGGAATCGGCAGAAAAGAGGATTGGGAAAAGCCCTGCTGACGGCTGCGGAAGAAGATGCCAAAGCACTGGGATCAAAAGGCATCATCGCCTGGGGTATGAAGATTCCTGTGTGGATGAAGGTTGCCTGGTTTCGCAAGCAAGGCTTCAAAACTACTGATTCACAAGGCATTATGGCACTTGTTTATAAATCCTTTGCACCTGGTACACAGAAGCCTTCCTTTCCAAAACCGAAGAAGAAGCCAGTTTCCTCCAATGAGAAGGTCATCCTCACAGATTTCGTCAACGGGTGGTGTCCGTTTACCAATGTCACTCACTTCAATGCCGAGAAGATTACTTCAGAACTCAAGGATAAAGTGGAACTCATTACCTTGGATACCACGGATAAAGCCGTCCTTGATGAATGGGGAATAGGTGAAGGGCTGTTCATCAATGGTAAAGAAGTTAGGAGCGCTCCTCCGCTGTCATATGAAAAGTTGAAGAAGAAAGTGGAGAAGAGAATTAAAAATTAAAAGATAAAAATTAAAAATTGGCAGGATCGGAACGCCTCACCCCGTGAGGTGGCATAACGCACCCCGTGCGTTTTTTTACTAATACAATATTCAGTGGTATTCGTGTGATCATTTCCAATGGTTTGCACCTTGGCTTTTTGTTAGATGAAAAGCGAGATTCATGTTCAGCAGGAACGGCATCCTACTCTACGAAAAAGACAGTAGGATCGGCATCCTACTCTACGAAAAAGACAGTAGGATCGGCATCCTACTCCACAAAGTAAGACAGCAGGAACGGCATCCTACTCTACGAAAAAGACAGTAGGATCGGCATCCTACTCCACAAAGTAAGACAGCAGGAACGGCATCCTACTCTACGAAAAAGACAGTAGGATCGGCATCCTACTCCACAAAGTAAGACAGCAGGAATAGCGAATATAGAACCTGATCAACTACTTATCAGCTCCTTCCAAAACAACTGGTCTGTCCATGTAGTTTACAAAATACTTGACGGACTTACGGTGTAAGGTAGCGTGTCTCCAAGAAGGAGGAAAACATGAAAAAGCTACTATTAATACTTATCTTTAGTGTTATGGTGATTGCAAATGCATTCAGCCAAATTCAAAATCAAACCAATAAAACTTCTGCAGAAGATTCTGTACAAAAGTACAAATATTCAATCAGCACTACATATTTAGCATTCTTCAATTTTGGAGAGGAAAAAACAAATACGCATCACTACGAGCTGCACGTTGGATACAGACTTACTCCTAAGGATAAGATCGGTATCAAAGTAGCAACGTGGAAAATGTTCGCCCCAATGGGCATGCCTATGCAAGAGCAACTTAAATACGACGAAAGTAATTTCTATCCTGGAAGGCTTAGAGAAAGTGGTATAGGAGTTACGTATCAGCGCATGCTTTGGAAGGGTTTATTTGTATCAACAGAAATACTGCCACAATTAAAGACCTACCTGGACGAGAATAATAATAAACTTAATAATGGCTTTAAGTTATATACTTCGTATCATCTCGGGTATCATCTTTCATTTTTCAAAGACAGAGCTTATATCGAACCTCAAATTCATTGCCAATATTGGCCTATCAACACAAATGTACATCAAGCCTTCAAGGAGAAAGACGATCAATGGAATAACTACTTCCTCTTTGAACCTAATTTATATCTCGGGGTTAATTTTGAGTATTGATCTATCAACGATGATCGGCAAGGTAACATGGAATAACTTGTTATAGTTGAACGTTCAGTTCTTCTTTTTCCGAATCATCAATCATGAGGCATGCAACTTCAACACGATGAAAAGGAGTTTTTTGATATGGAAAAACGACCAGCACTCACAAAAGATCAAATCATTTCAAAAGCAATTGAAATGGCTGACAAAGGCGGCATTAATGCTTTGTCAATGAGGAAATTAGCTGGCGAACTGAATATTCAGGCGATGTCTCTTTATTATTATTTCAAAACAAAAGATGAACTCATTGCTCATATGGCTGACAAATTGGTTACTAATATTGACTTTGGAGAATATAGTGATAATATCACGAATGATTGGCGTACAATTATGAAAACCAGGGCAACCTCGGCAAAGGCTTTGTTCCTGGAGCATTCATGGTTGCCTTTTGTGTTGGATTCACAGATTCAAAGTGGTATTAAGCGACTAGAATACTTAAATAATTATATTGGAATTCTTCGTAATGCGGGATTTCCAATCGATCTTTCTTTAAGAGTAACTTCACTTATTGACAGTTACATTTATGGGTATTGTCGGCAATTAACTCATGTTTCTGACAGTGAAAAATCGCCGGAAGAATTGGCAGAGGATTTTTCAAACAACTTTGTTTCTTCCGAGTTTCCCTTTCTACATGAAGCCACATCATTAGTAATGGAACATGGATTCGATGAGAATACTGATTTCCTATTCGGTTTAAATGTAATTTTAAATGGTATAAGTTTGGAATTAGAGAATTTAGCGTCTTGCCAATAATAATCGGGATAGCAAATTCCGATTTGCCACCTCATGCTGACTTGGAAGAATTAGCTGATAGGAGCGGACAGTAGGATCGGCATCCTACTCCACATACCATAAGATCGGAATCTTATGCCACGACAACTCCACAGATCATAAGATCGGAATCTTATGCCACGACAACTCCACAAATCATAAGATTGGAATCTTATGTCACGCAGAGAATCAAGAATCACATTTATTTCCTCTATAAGCAATAATATGTATATCACATTTAAAGCAGAAACAATCTACATTTTAGTGTATGACTATAAAACTATAAAATAACTTCTTGACAATATAGTGACCATTAGTCAGTATGTTCACGAAAGTAAACTGACAATACTTATCTTATTAATAAATATGGAGGTTACTAAATGGGAACAGCCGAGAGAAAGCAAAGAGAAAGAGAACTTCGCAAGAAGCAGATACTGAAAGCTGCTGAAAAAATCATCACAAGAAAGGGTATGCAGAATACCACTATGGACGAGATCGCGGAGAGCTGCGAGTTGAGTAAAGGAACTCTATATTTGTATTTTCGAAATAGGGAAGAATTGATATTTTCTTTACTGATCATGACATTAGATAATTTCATTAAAATCATGGAAAGCAACCTCAAAAAGCAGGATTCCTTCCAGTCCAGGTTTGTCTGTATCGGTGAATCCTACCTGGAGTTCTATCATAAATATCCCTATCAGTTCAAGATTATGAATCATTCACCTGAACAGCATCCTGAGATTGAACATCCCTCACGTGAATTGGAATCCGAGCTTATGGCAAGCAGTGCCAAGTTATGGAGCATGGTGGAAGGAGTTATCCAGGAAGGTATTGATATCGGTTTGATCCGCAAGGATGTGAATCCGCTTGAAGTCGGGATATCCCTGTGGGCAAGCAGTAACGGTATGATTCAACTGATGGAACATATTAAAGCCGATGCGAAGAATTGCATGGATGCTGAGGGGAATTTCCCGGAAGGCAATCCTTATTCCGCTATATTCATGGCAATGGACTTCGAACAGATGTTGCGTAACCTGTGGAATGCAGTTAATCAATCAATTTTAGTAAATCCGAACTACAATCGGGAGGGGTAAGAATGACAATGAAAGAAAAGATTTGCCGAATCGGAGTTCGGCAACCCAGTTATCTTTTAATGATACTAGTCATTTTAATAAGTATCAGTCCTATTTTTGCTGAGTTGAATGACACACATTTGAAAGCTTACCTGGAACTAGGGATTCAGAACAATCTCGATCTGAAGAATATGCGGGATAACCTGAGCAATTCTCATGCAAAGAAGACCGAAGCTTTTTCCGTTTTCTTGCCCAGTGTTGATTTTTCCTCCCGCTATACGGAAATGAATGAAGGTGTATCCATTCCCATTGGAACTTACTCCATTCCGATCCAGGCAAAGAAAAGTACAGCCACTAAATTTGAAGCTACGCAAGTATTATTCAATCCTGCTGTGTATTTGGGTTACAAGATGCAGTCACATTCCACCAAGGGTGATGATTACAGCTACAAATCCAAACTGCATAATACTCAATACAATATCCTGGAAGCTTATTACAACTGCCTGAAGTCTTCTTCCCTTGTGGAAATCAAGAAATCAGCGCTCGAACTAGCAAAAGAGAACTACAACGTAACTTCCAAGCTCTACCAGGTGGAAAAAGTTCCGCAAACCGACGTTCTGCGTGCACAGTTGGGCATGATGACAAGTGAGCAAGATATACGTGATGCAGAGAACATGTACCGGTTGGCAGGCAATTACTTTAATAATCTGTTAAATAGAGAGATGAACACAGCGATCGAGATGGAAGTGCTTTCACCGGAATACTTATACACGCTGTCACTTTCTTCCGTACTACCTCCAATCGATTCATTGGATGTTGCTGTTGGTATGGCTATGCAGCAAAGACCTGAAATCAAACAGGTTGATGAAGGCTTACAGACAGTGAAACTGGCAAAGACGATGACGCTTTCCGGATATCTGCCTTCGCTGGTGGGTATCGGTGATTATGGGTGGCAAAGCGATAGTTTCGATTACAACAAGGATTCAGACTATTGGTCGATCACCGGTATGCTCTCCTGGAATCTCTTTTCAGGTTTCGGAAAGGAATCAAGGGTTCGCCAGGCACATTCTTCCGTAAGGCAGATGCAAAGAACTGTGGAGATCACCAAGCATATGATAGAATTGGATGTCCGCAATTCCTACGACAATTATATTCATGATCGTAACCAGTTTGAAGTATCGAAGCAGACCTATAGCATGGCTCTTTCTAATTATTCGATGGTTCAGAAGCAGTATCAGAATGACCTGGCACCGATGATCAATCTCCTGGATGCAAAGAATCTTCTGGATGCTTCGAAAATGAGCCTGATTGTTGGCTACATCAATATTCTAACCTCCAAGGCTAAATACGATATCAGCCTGGGGAATCCAATCATTAAATAAAAGAAGATAGAGGAGAAAACATGGGACGTAAGAAAGCTTTAATGTACGTAGTCTTGTTGATTGTGATAGCACTTTTTGTGTTTATCATCGTGTCAGGCAATAAAGCCAAAAAGAGTGAGAAAAAGGATGTTCTGATTCCGGTCAGTGTGATTACTGCACCAGTCGTGAAAGGTTCCATCCAGGAGTATTTAACATACACAGGAACCTTGGAAGGTAGGGAACAGGCAACTGTGATGTCTCAGACTTCAGGCGTGGTAGAGAGAGTATCAATGAATCCGGGGCAAGTATGCAAAATAGGACAGGTTCTGGGTACTGTAGAGAACAGCCAGCAGGAAGCTGGTGTGGAACAGGCAAAGGCGCAGGTCATGGCTGCTGAAACGAATTATGAGAAGGCACAGAAGGACTTAACTCGCATTCAGCAGTTGTATGATGATAAGGTGGCTACGAAGGACAATTTAGAAATGACACAGTTGGGAGTGAAATCCTCCTTTGCCCAGTTAAAGGGAGCACAGGCTGGTCTGAAGGTAGCTCAGAAGCAATTGGATAATACCTATTTGAAAGCAACAATAAACGGCAGGATCGCTACTAAGCTTATCAATGTGGGTCAGACTCTTGGACCTGGTTCACCTATTGCCACGCTCGTTGATGACTCAGCGTTCAAACTGAAAGTATTTGTACCTGAGAATAATATCACCAAAGTCAAACTCAAAGACCAGGTGGAAGTCACTGTTGATGCTATCACAGGAAAGTCATTCAAGGGAACCATTCAATCCGTTAGTATCGCTTTTGAAGGTGAGGGTAATTCTTATCCTGTAGAAATTATAATCCAGAAGAGTGGCAACCAGGATATCAAGGCTGGTATGTTCGCTCGCAGTACTATCTCGACTTTGAAAAAGGACAATACAATGCTGATTCCTTCTGCTGCTGTAATCACAAATGACAATCAAACTTATGTCTATGTTGTGTCTGGAAACAAGGCAGTTAAGAAGCAGATAGAGATAGGTTTGAAGAATAACGAGAATTCCGAAGTACTTTCAGGTCTAAAATCTGAAGATAAAGTCATTACCACAGGAAAGGATGCTGTTTCTGATGGTACATTAATTCAGCTTGGAGATAAAAAGTCATGAAATTAACCGAATTATCAATCAAACGACCGGCGTTCATGACGATGATCTTCGTCGCGCTGGCTGTTTTCGGTATCTACTCATTCTCCAACATGGGAGAAGACCTGCTGCCCAAGATGGATTTCCCGATGGTATTCGTGGCGACACCATACCCTGGAGCAGGACCTGAGGAGATTGAGACCCAAGTCGGCAAGCCGATTGAAGAGGCATTATCCTCTATCAACGGCATTAAATCGATAAGAACCTATTGTGCAGAGAACTTCAATTTCTGTATGGTCGAATTCAATATGACAGAGAATGTTGATGTTGCCCTCAATAATGTGGAACGCCAGGTGAATGCTGTGCAAAATCAATTGCCTGATGGCGTGAAGCCTTCCACCGTGAGCAAGGCGGATGTCGGCTCTTTTGCCATATTACGTATTGCAACTCAGTCCAACATGCAATCTGAGGCGTTCTACCAATTCATGAAGGATCATGTAAAGCCTCAACTTGAACAGGTGGAAGGTGTCTCCGGTGTGGAGATTGTCGGTGGAAAGCAGCGAGAGATTCGCGTTGAAGTGGATAATGATAAACTACGTCACTACAACCTAACTTTAGGACAGATCAACAACTCCTTGACCCTGGAGAATCTTGATTTTCCAACAGGCTCCATTGAACAAAGAGATCGCAAATTCATCGTGAGAGTAGCAGGTAAATTCAAGATACTGGAAGAGATCGGGAATCTGATCGTTTCTTCCGGTCCCAATGGTAATGTGTATCTGAAAGATGTGGCTACAATCCTGGATACGGATAAAGAAGAATTCACCTTTGGCAGACTGAACAATGTGAATAGCATCGGTTTGCTCATCACCAAAGCATCAGATGCGAATGCTGTGAAAACCAGTGATGGTGTGCAGAAAGCCATGAAGAAAATGGAAGTGCTTTATAAACAGCATAACCTGAAGTTCATCATTGCCCAGGATATCACTGATTTCACAAGAAGAGCTGTGAAGAGCGTCGGAATCGATATGCTGTTTGCCATTCTCATGGTAGCACTGGTACTATTTGTATTTCTTCACAATGCGAAGAATATGTTCATCGTTCTCCTCACCATTCCCATATCACTGGTGACAACCTTCATCATGATGAAATTAATGGGCTTCACGATCAACCTGATTACGATGATGGCAATGACGCTGGTCATTGGTATCCTGGTGGATGATTCCATTGTGGTGTTGGAGAATATTCATCGTAAATTGCAGTTGGGAAGGGATAAAGTGACAGCAGCCATCGAAGGTCGTTCAGAAATCGGCTTGGCTGCCATCGCCATTACCCTCGTGGATGTCGTAGTCTTCCTGCCTATTGCCATGCTTTCAGGTATGGTCGGTATGATCTTCCGTGAATTCGGATTGACGATCGTGACAGCAACACTGGTATCCCTGTTCGTTTCTTTCACGTTGACGCCTCTGTTGGCTTCCCGCTGGTCAGAAGTGATCACTTGTTCCAAGAATGATTGGTGGTCACGCTTCACATGTGCTTTCGAAAATTTCGAAGAGAAGATGAAAAACGGATATAGAAGCTTACTGGAATCTTCTTTGAAACATAGGGGACGTGTGGTTTTGGTGGCTGTTTTTGCTCTTGTTTTGAGCTTTGTACTAGTCGGTATGGGATTCGTCGGTGGTGAGTTCATGCCTGCTATGGATCGTGGTGAATTTGCTGTGAACCTGGAATTGCCGAAAGGTACAGGTATCATGGATAATGATATGGTCACTAAAAGAGTTGAAAGGATCATTGCAGCTTCCAAAGAAGTGGATACTTACTATACTGTTGTAGGTAGGAAGGAACAACCTTGGGGTGGATCTAACAGCGCAGATATCAGCCAAATACAGGTGAAGTTGAAACCATTGAAGGATAGAAGACCGACCAATGATGTGATCAGTAGTCTGCTTAAGGATATCGGAAAGATACCCGGTGTGAAAGCCAGTGCTGCCTTGATTGGACTGTTCGGTGCTGCAGAAGAATCTTCTTTAATGCTCGAGTTGAAGGGTGATAACCTGGAACCATTGATCAAAGCATCAGATATGGTTTTAAATGTTGTGAAACAGGTACCCGGTACACGTGATGTAAAAACAAGCTGGGAAAACGGTCAGCCTGAAGTAAAGGTGCATATTGATAGAGAGAAATGTGCATTCTATCAGACTTCAGTCGGGGAAGTAGGACAAACAGTCCGTAATGCCTTGCAAGGGGATATTCCTTCCAAGTTCAAAGACGGTCCAACAGAATATGATATCAATGTCATATTGAATAAAAAATACCGGCAGGATGCTGAGAACGTGAAAAATATCATGATCATGAATCACAAAAATCAACCCATACTGCTTTCCCAAGTTGCCGAAGTTGGTTATGGTATAGGACCCACGGTCATCAGCAGGAAGGATAGAACACGTGTCATCTCCATCTCCATGAGTGCCACTATTCCTTCAAATGCCATACGCCAGGGGATCGAAAAAGGACTGGCTAAGATAACACTGCCCCCAGGCGTCAGTGTGTTCTATGGCGGTGATTTTGAAAGCCAGACAGATATGATGGGAGATATGATGGTTGCCATCGGCTTCGCCTTCCTGTTCGTTTACATGATCATGGTGAGTTTGTTTGAATCATTCACCTATCCATTCATTATCATGTTTTCCATTCCAGTCGCTCTTGTGGGAGCATTATTTGCCCTTGCATTAACTCACCAGACCCTGAATGTTTTCTCAATGATAGGAATCATCATGTCGATGGGCTTGGTAACAAAGAACGCCATATTACTTGTAGATTATACGAATACTCTACGACGTAGGGGAAAGGATATGGTTTCTGCACTATTAGAAGCAGGTCCAATCAGATTGAGACCGATCATTATGACCACCCTAACGATGGTCTTCGGTATGATGCCTATTGCTATGTCAGGTGGAGCAGGTGCCGACATGAGAAAGGGTATGGCAATCGTGGTGATAGGTGCTCTGATCTCATCTACATTATTGACCCTTGTTCTTGTGCCGACGGTTTATTCCATCGTAGAGAGCATACGCAGACGTTTAGGCATGATCAAGGAAAATGAATTCATGCCGACGGAAGAAGATTTGAAACAGATGGCGGAGTAGGCAGAAGCGTACAGCGTACAGGGAACAGCGTACAGGGAACAGCGTACAGGGAACAGCGTACAGGGAACAGCGTACAGGGAACAGCGTACAGGGAACAGCGTACAGGGAACAGCGTACAGGTATAGGTATAGGTATAGATACCTAAGACTCATATAAAAAAAGGACTGATTTTCTTATGAGAATCAGTCCTTTTCTCTTTTGCAGCAGCTTTTAGTTATTAGTCTTTAGTTTTTAGTTTGTTATTCTTTCACTTGATCTTACTTATGAATAGAACTCATTATTTTTAGCGATTTGGAGAAGATAGTACACTTATTCCTTGACATACAAGTATTACTCTAACTATATTATCCTAAATTTTTGTCTGTATCAATGGAGGTAATATGAAAATATTTTATGTATTATCATTTCTGGTCTTGGCTTCAATTTTATCAGCAGGAACAGTCACTTTTCACACCGATAACGCTCTTGCTACCGGCTGGAGAACATGGATGTTCGACTACACAGTTGATAATCCCTATACACCCCATTTAACCCCTGCTACAGTTCAACCTATTTTTGCTTTTGAAACGATGAGTTATGCGCATCGCGGTTATCCTTTTATTCAAAATGGTATTCCTGTCACTAGTGCTGTGTCAAGTTCGCGACTAATCGCAAAGACAGCCTACCCCATCATCACAAGCACTCTTCCTGATACAACCTTGCATTTGGAATATGGTGATTATTGTTCAGCTACTGATTTCCAGTTGGCAGCTCTTTGTAAGATCAATACGGTTAATCCCAATTCTCCCTGGAGTACAACTGCCCAGGCTGGTGATACTCGTATTTATGGTGGAGCTACCATGAAGATTGTTCAAAGCCATGGTTCTGCTTCTACATATTATACTACAACCAAAGTGACACTGACAGATTGCTGGTTCACTTCAACGGCTCCCTATCCATATAATATAGGTTCCGGAGCTGCCATTACAGGTTATGGCTGGGGCAAAATAGATCCTGCAAACAGTGATACAGATTGGATGACTCCTCTCAATTCAAATGATGGGTTTGTAGAATTTCAATATAGCTCCTTTTCTTCTGTTGTACAAACTGCTTTTGGAGAATATGGAAATGATTGCATGTTGTATCCTGCAACAGTTAAAAGATATGCTCGTTTTGGTAGTGCAGGATCTTTACCTTCGCAAGTGAATTCATCAAGTTATAATGACATGATCCTGGATTTGACCGCGGGAAGTTACTACTATTATCCGTTTGATAGTTCACATCGTATGATGACAAATAGAATCGCCGGGAATCCCATTGGCACTTTTCCCGGTTCTGTTGTAAAAGTGTATAATGGATGTTATTGGGAAGCAGGAACCACTTTTAATACATTTACAGGGAGTCTTACTTTTGATCTAAGTAATATTCCCGGTATCCAAACCCCTGCAAATTTAAGGATCATGCAAAGACAGACTGGATATGGGACATTTTTTAATGTCGTTCCATCCACTATTATCAGCACTAATCCATTGCGTTTGAGAGTGGATAATCTGAATGTCCTGGGTCAATTTGCTCTTGGTTCAACAGGTGGGAATAACCTGGAGATCAACACACCTTTACAGGTTACTGTAACTCATATCAGTGCTCCATCTGAGAGCGTACGCATTGACTGGGATCCAGTTTCTAGTGCAACACAATATCACATTTATTACTCTGATGAACCTTATGATATTCCTGCTCATTGGGGCCATCTGGCAACAGTTCCTGTATCTTCTACACATTATTCGCTGAATCCATCATATAGTAAGAAATTTTTCTATGTAACAGCAGAAAAATAATGAGATAATTAAGCGAATCAATATGCTTCACTATGCCATCGTAGAGACGCCCAACTGGGGCGTCTCTACGTTTTGCCTATTTTCATGAGACGCCCCAGTTGGGCGTCTCTACCAAATTTTCTGATATATCATATCTACTTCTTTCAATTTGCACTTTCAATATTCAGTAACCAAACAGTATCCGAATAACATCCATACAGCATCCATTGGAAGTAAATGGACGATGTATTAATTCTCTAGTGAAAATGCATGTATTTTGAAATTTCAAAGAGGTATTTCTTTATTAGTTAATCTGTGAAAAAAAGTAGTCAAGAAATCTTGGAGTCCAAATCGTCAGGTCAGGATTTACCTATTTACTCTATATAATAGGAGATTCGGACTTCAAGATTTCGTACACGTAAGTATTTAGAATTAAATAAGTATTATGCAAAATTGACGCTTTCTTGAAATTCCTAGAAAACGATTTTCGCTGCCGAGGATGAGAGGTCGATTTTGAAGTCCGAATTTCCTATTACTTGAGAAATCGCAGTAGATTCGATGGAAATTTGAACTCCAAACTCTTAGCTTTCATATAAATTCCGAAATTCCCTGTTTGATTAATTGAGTTTTGATAATTTTCGAAGGGGATTTGGGACTCCAGGTCGCTCATAAGACTTTTTTCCACAGAGTCTTAATAAATAATCTTAAATTCTTCAGAATTTCTTATTCTGTAAGCTATAACCCGGATGCAAATTCTCCTTGACTAATAAGTTATCAATACAATAGGCATTTAAACAGAAAAATATTAATAATTTGGAGGAAAAATGAAAAACAAATGGATTTTCATCGTAATTATTATCCTGCTAGGTTTATGGGGAATGACATATTGGGCTGCACACAGTTTTCTCAAGACAATGAAAGCATCGCAATCAGTAAATATTCCACAAGGTTCTTATCTGGTTTTAAAGCTGAACGGTCAGATCCCAGAATTCTCGCAAATCTCCATGGGTATTTTCGGGCAAGAACAGACGAGTGCTTTTGAAATCAAACAAAAAATACTCAAGGCAGCATTTGATAATCGCATCAAAGGGATCATACTTGAACCGAGTGGGGTTATCATGGGATATTCCACGGCTCATGAGATAAGGTCAGCCTTGGATAAATTTAGGACGAAAGGTAAGAAAGTATATGCTTATCTGCAAATGGGAGCAACTAAGGATTATTACCTTTGTGCAGGTTCAGATAAGATTTTCATGAATCCATCTGAATCAGGAGGAATTCTATTTACTGGAGTTGGAGCAAATCTTACTTTGATGAAGGATTTCCTGGATAAGATAGGGGTCACTTTGTATGTAGCCCAGGCAGGTAAATTTAAAGGTTATACAGATTTATACACAAAAAGTACACTTTCTACTGACTTACGAAATGATCTAACAATTCTTTTTGGAGATGTGTACGAGAGATTGACTTCGGACTTGGCAAAAAAGAGAAATCTCTCCGAAGAGAAGATGAAATGGATCTTTGAAAAGAGAGAGGATATCTTCATGACAGGAAAGATAGCTAAGTCATATGGGCTTGTAGATTCTCTGATCTATGAAGATGATTTGTTCTCCTCTTTGAACATCTCAAAAGAAAAGCGTATTTCGATCAATAATTACCAGATTTACCTGAAACCGCAATTGGGTGAGAAAATTGCCATTATCTATTTAAACGGATCAATTATGCCCAGTAATGGAAATTGGACATCACAAACGATCAATGCCAAGGATTTTAGGGAAACACTAAAACAAGTGACAGATGATTCGAATGTGAAGGCGATAGTATTGAGAATCAACAGCCCTGGTGGTTCTTCACTGGAATCAGATATTATTCTGAATCAACTCAGGAAAGTTAGGAGTATTCCTATTGTGATCTCCATGGGTGATGTGGATGCTTCAGGAGGATATTATATCAGCACAATAGGCAAATATATTTTTGCTGATCCCTATACGATTACAGGTTCAATCGGTGTTGTGGCTATGATACCCAAATTTGATAGACTTGGGAAGAAGATAGGAGTTCATTCAGAATCAATCTCCTTCGGTAAATTTACCGATATCTATGATCCATGGAGTCCATTGAATCCTGAATCTATGGGTGCTTTACAGAGAAGCACAGAAAGCATATATTCAGAATTCAAAAACTATGTGGGAAATAGCAGAAAATTAACACCGGATGAAGTTGAAGCTGTTGCCCAGGGACAGGCTTGGTCTGCGGAAAGAGCAAAAAAAATTAAGCTTGTGGATGAGGTTGGAACATTGGAAGATGCGATCAAGAAAGCTGCTGACTTAGCAAAGATGAAAGAAATCAATGTCGTATATTATCCAAAACAGAAGTCAATCCTTGATGTCATTTTAAACGAGAAACTGAATCAAGGTGCATTCAGTTCATTATTGCAACATGCTATGGCAAAAGAACTTGGAACAGAGCACGCTCTTCAGTATAAAGACATGTTCCTGTCTCAACCACTCCAAATGATCTTGCCTTTTATCCCAGAATATTAACCAATTCATATTGTATAAAAAAGAAAGTTGAAATTAACCTGAGATAAGGTTATATTGTTATAAAGCAGTTAAGTATGAAACCTGGTATTTGGAAGAAATAGGGGAATTTACTTGACCCTTGCTTTGAATATTTGAAAATGACATTATCGTATGTATAAGGAAAATTAACCATGTTGAATGAGATAATCATAAATATTCATCCTTTTGAGAAGAGGGTGGCAATTCTAGAAGATGGCAAACTAGTTGAGCTATTTGTAGAAAAAAAGAACAAACAGAATGTTGTAGGAAACATCTATAAAGGTATCGTAAAAGATGTACTTCCAGGGATGGGAGCAGCTTTTATCGATGTCGGACTGGAAAGAACTGCATTTCTGCATTATTCAGATATCGTCGTTGACTTTCTGGATTATTTTGATGCAGAACAACCTCGTCATCATCGCTTTGGTGATTCATCCAAAATCGGTGAATTATTAAAACCGGGACAGGAAATTATCGTCCAGGTTCATAAAGGTCCTATTGGCAATAAAGGGGCGCGGCTCACGGGTCAGATTTCAATACCGGGTAAGTACCTAGTTTTCTTTCCTAATAAGAATAAGATTGCCATTTCCCGTAAAATAGCATCTTCAAATGAAAAAGCAAGGATTAAGGGAATCTTAAGTGCCATTAAGGATGAAAATGTAGGTTTGATCGTGAGAACTGAATCAGAGGGAAGCTCAGAAGAAGATTTTACCAACGAATACCATGCCCTGGCTAAGACTTGGAGATTGGTGGAAAAGCAACTTAAATTTGTGAAACCACCTGAATGCGTATTCGACGAAAATGACTTAGCGAATACATTAATACGCGATCTATTTTCGAGTCATGTGGATCGTCTGGTTGTTGATAGTAAACAATTTGTGAAAACACTCAACTCACAATTAGAAGATGCAGCCCCGGAATTGATGGAAAGAGTGGAACTCTACCAGGAAGATTCTCCAATTTTTGATGCTTTTGGCATAGAGAAGAAAATAGAAACTATCTTTCAATCACGATTATATTTACCTAGCGGTGGAAATATCCGTATTGAGCAGACAGAAGCTCTGGTTGCCGTGGATGTGAATACCGGAAGTTTTACCGGTCATTCTAATTATGAAGAAACTGTAAAGAAGACGAATATAGAAGCTGCAGTTGAAATAGCCAGGCAGATCAGGCTTCGTGATTTAAGTGGAATCATGGTCTTGGATTTTATTGACATGGCTCACGATACCAGTAGGGAAGAAGTGATCAATATTCTCCGTAGAGAATTAAGACGCGATCGTGCTAAGAATAAAGTATATCCTTTCGGACCATTAGGACTTGTGGAAGTGACAAGAAAACGGATGCGTCCATCGCTTGTCCTGAGCTATTCTGAACCTTGTCCTCATTGTAATGGAACTGGGAAAAATCTATCACGGGATGCAGTTGTAATGAGGATACACAGGTGGCTTAGCCGTTCGGAGTATTTTATTGGCAATATGAATGTACGGGTAATTGTACATCCGAATGTGCGAAAATTCTTACTAGATCATCCTGATTATATGAGCAGCTTTAAGAATCGTGTAGAATTTGTGACAGATGAAAACTTAAAGTCAGATCAGTTCAAGGTCTATCCCCAGGGGGATGAAAAAGAAATTACGAATAAATATAATCCTTGACACGGAAGACCTCCTAAAATGCAGTGTCTAAACCTTGAAGTGAGTTTTAGAGAAGGAGTATAGAAATGTACGCGATTGTTGATTTTAAAGGCGTTCAATTAAAAGTTGAAAAAGATACCTTAATTAAAGTTCCATACTTAGGTGAATTGGAAGTAGGGACACGAATTGAGATGGACAAAGTATTGATGATTCGTAATGATAGTGATATCGAAATTGGTCAGCCATTAGTTCTTGAAGCGAAAGTAATCGCTGAATTTGTGATGAATGGAAAAGACGATAAGATCATTATTTTCCATAAGAAGAGACGTAAAGGCTATGCCAAAAAGAATGGTCATCGCCAGCGTTTTTCACAGATCAAGATCTCTGAAATTAAGAATTAAATAGAGGGGATAGCAGCATGGCACATAAAAAAGGTGTAGGAAGCAGTCGTAATGGAAGAGATAGTAATCCCCAGTATCTGGGTGTAAAAAAATACGGCAGCGAAGTAGTGAGAGCTGGAAATATTATTATTCGCCAAAAAGGCACAAAGTTCAAAGTTGGAAACAACGTTGGTCTTGGCAGAGATTATACGATTTTTGCCTTAATTGATGGCTTTGTAAAATTTGAAACAAAAAAGGCAGGAAGAAAGTACGTCAGTGTATATCCAACATTGGAAGCCTAAGCCTGCCGAGAGTTATATGAGCGCCCTCTAACGAGGGCGTTTTTTTATTGACGAATATAATTGTATTTAGGAACGATGTAATATTAGATTTGAATCATAGGAGGAAGTATGAAAGTCGTTCATTCCACGGATGTGAAACTTGAAGATGTCAATGTTGAAGGTTCTTCTTATACAAAGATCAGGTGGTTAATTGCCCAGAATGATAGTGCTCCAAATTTTGCTATGCGTTTATTTGAGATTGCACCCGGAGGTCATACTCCATTTCATAAACATGATTGGGAACATGAAGTGTATGTAGTGGAAGGAACCGGTAAGCTGGTTTTTGAAGATGGAGAACAGGCTTTTGTGGCTCACGATGCCATATATGTCGATCCCAATCAAATGCACCAGTTTCAGAATACAGGTGAAACAACGATGAAGTTTCTATGTATGATTCCTCATGAAAAACCTGTGGTAAAAAAAACGGTGAACCCGTTTGCTGGCGGTAAAGCAAATAACTGCTAACAATCGATACTTGGTATATAGACAGATGTTATGGACAAATCAATAAGTCATCATCTGTACAAAAGCAAATTATGCTGATTATATTGATATCAAAAGAATAAGTATATTTTTCAGGGAGATTTCATGGAAACGAAAAACATCGAATTTTTCAAACAGCTAACATCTACTCCCAGTCCTTCAGGGAACGAAGAAAAAGCACAAAGGATTTTCCTCAATTTTACGAAGACATATGCTGATGAAGTGAAGACTGATATCAATGGAAATGCTGCCGCTGTTCATTACGGTACTTCTCATAAAACGACTCCATACAATGTCATGTTGAGCGGACATGCTGATGAAATTGGCCTTATGGTTTCACATATAGATGAAAATGGATATCTTTATGCACGTATTATCGGAGGAATAGATATCACACTTTTACCTGGACTTCGACTCGATATTCATCATGATGATATGGTTGTGAGAGCGATTGTAGGTAGGAAACCCATACATATGCTTCGTGACTCAGAAGAATCTAAACCGAAGATAGAAGACCTTTGGCTCGATATTGGCGCTAAAGATAAGGAAGATGCTCTTCAGAAGGTGGCAATTGGTGATGTCATCACTTATGTTCCTAACTTTGAGCATTTAACCGATGATCTGATTGTAAGTAAAGGAACTGATAATAAGGCAGGTGTTTTTGTTGCTGCGATGGTAATGTCTCTTTTGCACAAAAACAGGAAGATCTATCCTGATGTATATGCTGTCTCAACAGTTGGAGAAGAGGTAGGCGCTAAAGGTGCCAAAACAAGCTCTTTCGACATCAAACCAATTATCGCACTAGCTCTCGATGTAACATTTGTATCTGATCACCCCGGTGTAGATAAGCGTACTTTTGGAGAAGTTGGATTGGGCAAAGGTCCTGTACTGACCATTGGTTCTATGATCAATAAAAAAGTACTAGCGCTTTTAAAGAAAACGGCAGAAGAAGAAGCAATTCCTATACAGTTTGAGATATCTCCCACTCGTTCAGGAACAGATGGAGATGTGATTCATAATAATCTAGCCGGTATTGCTTTAGCAATTATCAGTATTCCTAATCGTTATATGCATACCCCCAATGAAATAGTATCATTGAGTGATCTGGAAAATGCAGCTAAATTGATAGCAGGATTCTTGAAACGTCTTGGACCTGGCTTCAATCCTGATCCCATACAATAGGTGAAATACAGATGATTGTTGTTGATCACCTGGTGAAGGAATTCCAGCAAAAAAATGGAGAGATGATGCGTGCCGTTGATGATCTCTCTTTTACCGCAAAACACAATGAAGTCGTCTGCCTACTCGGGGTTAATGGTGCAGGTAAAACTACAACGATGCGTATCCTGTCCACGGTTTTCATGCCTTCTAGTGGCACAGCAACAATAGAAGGTTATGATGTGAAAACTCAAGCGCAAAGAGTACGTGAGAACCTGGGATTCCTATCTGGGGATACCGGTTTATATGCCAAATTATCTGTGAAGGAGATACTTAGTTATTTTGGTGATCTGTATGATGTTCCACGCAATACTTCAGATCAGCGTATTCACGATATGGCTAATCTCCTGGATATGAATGAATTTTTAGACAAGAAGATCGAGTTCCTTTCAACAGGGATGAAACAAAAAGTCTCAATTGTTCGTTCCGTCATTCATAATCCACCCACAATGATACTTGATGAACCCACAGCAGGACTAGATATTCTTACTGCTCGTAATATCGTTACTTTTATGCGCAGATGTCGGGAAGATGGGAAATGTGTGTTATTTTCCACACATATTATGAGAGAAGCAGAACGACTTGCTGATAAAATCATAATGGTTCACAAGGGAAAACTGCTAGCTGAAGGACCTCTTGAGCAATTACGTGATATGGCATCTCTACGTGATTTGGATGATATCTTTATTTTCTTTGTCAATCAATCGAATGAGGATGAGGTTCACCAGCATGAATTTTAGAAAAGTACTCAGAATATACAGAAAAGAACTCTTGGAATTGTTCCGTGACCGTCGTACTCTTTTTACGACCATCCTATTACCTGTTATACTATATCCTGTTATATTCATCGGTCTTTCCTCCCTCATGAGCCGGCAGGAAACTAAAATGTCAGAAGCAGGGGCAACAGTGATTGTCCAAGATCATATCAAAGACAGTAATTCAAGATTGTTAATTTCTGAATTGAAACAAATACCGAACTTTCAGATTCGGGAATCAGCAACATTTATTGATAAACTTTATAAAGAAAAAGCCATCCAAGCTGTCATCGACATTAGTGACTCCACTACGACTGACGGTGTGGTTATTTACAAAATATTGATCAAATATGATAAAACAAATGATCGCAGCGATATGGCTTACATCAAACTGACAAATCAATTGAGTATCGCAGAGAAAAAGATCGTGGGACTTCGCTTAAAGACACGTGGTATCCCTGAAAGCTATGTGAATGCAGTTAAGGTGGTGGAAAACAATACTGCTTCTTCCCAGCAGATGATGGGTCTATTCTTTGGACGTTTCCTTCCTTATATGCTGGTTATGATGATCATTACCGGTGGAGCATATGTTGCAACTGATCTGGTAGCAGGAGAAAAGGAAAGAAAAACACTTGAAACACTACTTGTCAGTTCTGCTCATCGCAATGAGCTAGTATTAGGGAAATATCTTACTATCATCACAGTATCTTTCATTAATGTGCTGGTCAACCTACTAAGTATATATTTTTCAATGTCCAAAGTGCTGAATTTAACTGGAGAAGTGGGTAACCAATTTTCTTTCCCTATGGGTAGCTTCGCCCTCATACTAGTTGCCTTACTGCCATTAATCACACTCTTTGCAGCAATTCTTTTATCAATTTCCACATTTTCTAGAAATATGAAAGAAGCCAAAGCTTATGAGGGTCCTTTGGTTATAGTGGCTATGATGCTGGGTATGATCAGCTTTCTTCCGTCTTTTGAGTTGAATAATGGCTTGGCTTTAATTCCAGTTATCAATATCTCCTTATTATTCAAGGAAATTATGCTACAGCAGATGCAGCTTAGTCATTTCCTGATTACAATAGGCTCAACTATTTTACTGGATATTATTGCTATTTATTTTACAATACGTTTGTTCAGTACAGAATCCGTGTTATTCCGTACGGAAGAAGAATCTATCAGTTTCAAATCCCTTCTTAAGAATAAACGGGCTTTCTTCACTCCCTATTTTGGTATGATCTATTATATTGCAGCCATGGCTGCGTTTTACTATCTTGGATTCAGTTGGCAGAAGGAAAATCTGGTAAATGGCTTACTGCAAACACAAATAATTCTCATTTTCCTACCAGTCATCCTGATATTAAAAACTCTGAAATTGAATCAGAAAGAAGTACTGCGGTTGAAACCAACGAAAGGAATCAATTATCTTTTAGTCTTCCTAATGGCATTCCCAATGTTTGTGTTATCAACAGCGATAGCCCAGTTGATTAACCTGATTTATCCATTTCCACCTGAATATTTAAAGACGATGAATGGACTTATGGATATAGGAAATTTACCACTCTATAAAGTTGTTATGCTCATTGCCTTGCTTCCTGCTATATGTGAGGAAGTCATGTTTCGCGGTTTCATCTCACGTTTCTTTGAAAACTACGGAAGATGGACAGCTATTATTATTACAGCTTTACTATTCGGATTATTCCATCTTGACATGTATCGTATGCTTCCTGTAACAATACTCGGGATTTGGCTAGGATATCTTGTGATGCAAACTGGTAGTATCCAAATGTCAATGCTAGCTCATTTCCTAAATAATGGAACTGCAGTATTAGTTTCATATTTAATAGAAAAGAAATTGTTTCCGAATTTGTTATTATCCGGTGATGATCTTTCCTGGTGGTTGTTACCTCCAGCGATAGTGATATTGGCATGCCTTGTATATCTCTTTCATCATCAGAATCGTACGATAATTGAAGTTGATATCGAAAATAAGGAGATTGTATGTGCGGAATAGTGGCTTATATTGGAAAACGCAATGCCTTACCAATCGTCATTGAAGGTCTCAAACGTCTTGAATATAGAGGATACGATAGTGCTGGAATAGCTATTCTTCATGATGATCAACTTGCGCTTTTTAAACGTAAAGGGAAGATCACAGAACTTGAACGTTCTCTTCCTGAACCTTCAAAACTAACTGGCTTAATTGCGATAGGACATACCCGATGGGCTACTCATGGAGAGCCCACCGAAATCAATGCTCATCCGCACTTGGATTGTATGCATCGTTTGGCTATTGTGCATAATGGAATCATCGAAAATTATAAACCAATTAAAGAAAAGCTACTTACACTAGGACATATATTCAGTAGTGATACAGATACAGAAGTTCTTGCTCATTTGATCGAAGAGTTTCTGAAAACCATCCCATCCTTAGAAGAAGCAATTCGAGAAGCAATGAAAGTTGTGGAAGGTACTTACGGTATTGCCGTAATTAGTTTGGATTATCCTGATCGAATTGTTGCTGCCAGAAAAGGCAGTCCTCTTATAGTGGGCGTAGGCAATGACGAATATTTTATCTGTTCTGATGTGAGTGCTGTTATTATTCATACGAAGAAAGTAATCTATCTCCAGGATGGTGAAATCGTTACTCTAACCCATGATGGTTTTGAAATTACAACGATGGATAATATTGCAGTAACCCCGAATATCTCAGTTGTGGATTGGGACGTTTCTGCCCTTGAAAAAGGGGAGTTCAAGCATTTCATGTTAAAGGAAATTTATGAACAGCCTTATTCCGTAGAAAATGCTTTTAGGGGAAGACTTGTGGATAGCCTTGCCGTAACGAAATTAGGCGGATTGCAGATGCGTGCTGATGAATTACGACGAATTAAAAGGATACAGTTGATTGCCTGTGGCACTTCCTGGCATGCCTGTTTGATTGGAAAATACATCATTGAATCTTTAGCGCGATTACCTGTGGAAGTAGAATATGCCAGTGAATACAGATATCGTAATCCAATCATACCTGAAGATACACTCGTTATTGTGATTAGCCAATCTGGAGAAACGGCTGATACCCTTGCTGCAATGCGTGAAGCCCAGGCAAAGGGAGTCCGTGTTCTTGGTATCACTAATGTGGTAGGAAGTTCCATTGCGCGTGAATCGGATGGTGGTGTATATATTCATGCCGGCGCAGAAATTGGAGTCGCTTCCACAAAGGCATTTACTTCTCAAGTAACAATTCTCTACTTATTGGCTGTGATGTTAGGCAGAATGAAGCACGTTTCACCAACTGACGGTTTAAGGTATCTTGACGAAGTCAGAAAGATTCCCCATAAAATCGAACAAATCCTGGCTCTTAGTGAAGACATACGTAAAATTGCGAGTTCCATAATGTCCTCCACCAATGCCCTTTATCTGGGGCGTGGTGTCAATTATCCAGTTGCTTTGGAAGGGGCTTTGAAGCTTAAGGAAATATCCTACATTCACGCTGAAGGTTATCCGGCTGCTGAAATGAAGCATGGACCTATTGCGCTCATCGACAAGAATATGCCTGTAGTTTGTATCGCACCTCAAGATATCCTATACGAAAAAATATACTCAAATATGCAAGAAGTGAAAGCTAGAAATGGAAGGTTGATATCTATTGCCACAGAAGGAGATACACAATTGCGTCAGATTTCTGAACATATTGTCTGTATTCCTGATACAATTACTCCCCTTCAACCCTTGCTATTTGTCATACCGCTTCAATTATTAGCTTATCATGTTGCAGATTTACGTGGTTTGGACGTAGATCAACCCCGTAATCTGGCAAAAAGTGTAACCGTAGAATAGTAGAATAGGAAGGCTGAATGCCAAAACAACCGAATGATCTCAAACCTGGTGAAGTAATCAACAAGAAGGTGATTGATCAACCGTGTAATGATACCGTTCCTGATACTCTATATCATTCTATCTTGGAAAATAGTCTGGTAGGAATTCTTCGCTTTGAACCTATCATCATGACAGATTCAAATGGAAAAATTAAATTCTGGAATCCAGGTTCAGAAAAATTATTCGGTTATTCTTATGATAAAATGCTGGGTACGAATATCCAAAACTTGTTTTGTGATCAACAATTCAATCAGATTTATCCATTGTCTATTAACTTTTCGGATAGTGAGAAAGGGTTAGAGCAAGACCAGATAGGAAAAGTTTACGAACTTACCGCAAGAGGAAGGTTCATTAGTAGCATTCCTTTGGAAGTATCTGTCTCTTATCATTGTTATCAGGGGCAAACCTATGCAGTGCTAATTGCACGCAATATTACTGAAAGAATATTACAAATCGAAGAATTGCAGAAAGCAAAGGATGAAGCAGTAAAGGCAAATCGTCTGAAAAGTGAATTTCTTTCCAATATGTCTCATGAGATCAGGACTCCTATGAATGCCATTCTCGGATTTGCAGCAATTACATTGAATTGTATTGAAAATGAAGAACATAAAGAGTACTTGCGAATCATACAGAAATCAGGAGAGAACCTGCTGCGTCTGCTGAATGATATTCTTGATCTTTCAAAAATAGAAGCTGAAAGAATGATACTTCAGCAGAAAGAATTCTCCATGCGAAAGTTGATGAATGAAGTCTATGAGATATTTTCGCTCCAAGCATCCCAAAAAAACATAAAATTTCTTAGTGAAATCAGTGATGATACACCAGATAAGTATATCGGTGATGAGCATCGCTTAAGACAGATATTGATTAATTTTCTATCCAATGCATTCAAATTTACAAGTGAAAATGGCACTGTTAGGGTATGTTTTTTTCACCGGAAAGATAAAGGATATTTTGAGATATCGGATACCGGTATTGGTATTCCTCAAGATAAAATAAATACAATACTGAATGCCTTTGTGCAGGTTGATGGTACTTTCACACGTCAATATAGCGGTACAGGATTGGGTCTCGCAATCACCCGTAGACTGGTCGAGTTGATGGAAGGTAAAATCGAAGTGACTAGTGAAGAAAAGAAAGGCTCTACTTTTAAATTTCATGTGAAGATGTTGGTGTCACAAGAAACAGATGCAGATCTGGAAAGCGAATACAGCGCTGATCGGAAATTTAGACACATACTTAAGAGTACTGAGAATTACCGTAAAGGTGTATCCATGGTTCGGAAATGGATTCAATTTGCCGAAGGTGATGTGGAAATTGAGGATATTATTTGTGAGGCGATTACACTTCTTCCTGGAAAATTAGAGGAATTAATGGTTGTGATTAATAACAAAGATGAGAAGAAGCTAGATTTTCTTTCCCATTCCTTGAAAGGTGAAACTCTCAATCTACATATGAATGATATTGCGAAACATGCGAAAAAGATGAATGATGTGATCAGGCAGAAACCACCGGATTGGGTTGTTATTCAAGAAGAACTGGAAGGATTAAAGGAGCTGATTTCTCTGATACCACCAGGTTATCTGGAGAGGCATCCAGTAAAATATTCAACGGAAAAAATATCCAGGCAAGATACAATTCTAGTTGCAGAAGATAATGCGATGAATCAAAAACTCATGAAAACGATTATCGAAAAGCTTGGATTTGCCTGTGAAGTAGCAAACAATGGTCTGATAGCCTTAAATATGCTGATGGAAAATGAATACTTCATGTTGCTCCTGGATATGCAAATGCCTGTAATGGATGGTATGGAATTAATCAAGATAATTAGGGATGATGTTCATATCAAAGATCTGTATGTGGTTGCTGTCACTGCTCATGCGATGAAAGGAGATAAGGAACTTTTCATGGAAGCTGGTTGTAATGACTATTTAGCAAAGCCAATAGAATTTGACAAACTGTCCAAAGTGATTGAAAACACACTCAAGAATAATCAAAAAGCAAATGAAAACACTGATAGCTAAAATCATAGTTCTTTTACGAAATTGATATTGGATATGAAGTTCAGATGAGATACCATATTAGATGGAATAGATTTTGGCATTATATCCTACCTTCTCTATTTCTCATTTGCATTATTATCATATGGGATTTGATAACAAGTAATGGCAGGATTGATCAGTGGATTTTACCTGCACCTGGTGAGATTGTGAAAGCACTGATTTCTTCAGGTCCATTACTATTAGATCATGCCTCAGTTACAATTCGGGAAACTTTACTGGGGATGACTCTCGCCGTCTGCTTAGGTATTTTCATTGCATCATTACTGGAGCAGGTTAATCCTCTGAAACATACACTATATCCTTTTCTAATTGTCAGTCAAACCATTCCCATCATCTCTGTTGCACCTTTATTGATTTTATGGTTTGGATTTGGAATTAAAGCAAAAGTTTTTATTGTAGCTCTTGTGTGCTTTTTCCCAATTACAATTAATTTATTGGATGGATTCAGAACTGTTAATCCGGAACAGATTAAATTACTGAGAACCATGGGTGCAAGTCATTGGCAGTTATTCAGCAAAGTAAAAATGCCTTCTGCTTTACCTTTTCTCTTTTCCGGTTTGAAGATTGCAGCAACGTATAGTGTGATGAGTGCCATCATTGGTGAATGGCTGGGAGCATCTAGTGGCTTAGGTATATATATGACCAGGGCTTCCCATTCTTATCTTACTGCAAATGTCTTTGCTGCTATTGTAATGATCATTATCATAAGCTTCGCATTTTATATGATTATTGAATTATTGGAGCGCATTGTTATTCCCTGGCATTATTACAAAAACGATGAATCATATGAGTAAAGGAGAATTAGATGAAAAACACTAGTAAGTTAATTCTGATTTTTATCATCATTTTACTAGGATTATTAAGTTGTACGAAACAGAAAACAGATACTTCTCTACAGAAAGTAACTGTCATGCTTGACTGGACTCCGAACACCAATCATACAGGTCTTTATGTAGCGCTGGATAAAGGATATTATAAGAATGAGGGATTGGATGTCCAAATTGTTCAACCCGGTGAAGGTATTACATTGCAATTGGTTGGTTCTGGGAAGTCCGAATTTGGAATTAGTTACCAGGAAGATGTAACTACTGCCCGAGCCAAAAATATCCCTGTTGTGTCTATTGGTGCAGTGATTCAACATAATACATCCGGATTTGCCTCGTTGAAAAAAGATAATATCAAATCTCCGAGGGATTTTATGGGAAAATGTTATGGTGATTGGGGTTCACCAACTGCTACTGAGATCATCAGAGCCTTGATGGATAAGGATAAAGCGAATTTTAAGAGTGTAACAATCATCAGTGGCATCACAGAATTCTTTCATTCAATAGGGAAAGATGCTGATTTTGAATGGATATTCTATGGGTGGGATGGTATCGAAGCGAAAAGAAGAGGAATGGATATTAATATCATTATGTTAAAAGACCTTGATCCTATCTTCGATTATTATACACCTGTCATAGTAACGAATGAAACTCTAATTACCAGTAATGCTATTTTAGTTAAGAAATTCATGAATGCAACTGCCAAGGGATATGATTTTGCTATCCAGAATCCTGATGCTGCCTCTGATATTCTAATTAAAAATGCTCCTGAACTTGACCCGCAGTTAGTAAAACTTAGCCAGGAATACCTCAGTAAAGAGTACCAGGCAGATGCTAAACAGTGGGGTTTCCAGAAGTTAAATGTTTGGAAGGATTATGCGCAATGGATGTACAATCACCGGCTTATCAGCGAGATGATCGATGTGAAAAAAGCATATACAAATGAATTCCTGCCAATTAAGAAATGATGCCTGAACTCGAAATATACCATATCAGCAAGAGTTACTTCTATAAAAAGGAAGAAACTCCTGCGTTAGTGGATATTTCTATCTCCATTCAAAAGGGGGAATTTGTTAGTCTCATTGGACCGAGTGGCTGTGGAAAAAGCACACTCCTGGAAATCATCTCAGGTCTGATAAAACCGGATGTGGGGGAGATACTTCTGCATGATTTTGATATTAAAGGGAAACCCGGTCATGTTAGCTTCATGCCACAAGACGATACTCTCTTCCCCTGGCGTACTATAATGGATAATGTAATACTTCCACTTGAGATAGATAACGTAAAGAAAAATATAGCTATTAAAGAAGCTGAGTCATATTTTGAACTCTTTGGTCTAGCCAATTATGAAAACAAAAGACCTTTCATGCTTTCAGGTGGAATGCGACAACGAGCTGCCTTTCTACGTACATTTCTTGGCAAGAAGGAAATGCTTCTTCTAGACGAACCCTTTGCCAAACTCGATGCCCTCACTCGTATGAAAATGCAGAAATGGCTGTTAGATATCTGGAGTCATTTTGGTTATTCTGTCCTCATGGTCACACATGATATCGAAGAGGCAGTCTGGATGTCAGATCGTATCTATGTCATGTCCGGCGCTCCCGGTAGAATCATAGCAGAGGAAAAGATACCATTCGCCCGACCACGTATTCCACATATCCGCTTTCAACCGGAATTTCTGGCTTTGAAGACGGAACTGACGGTGCTTTTAGGCGAGGAAGCCTAAAAGCAATTAAAAATTAAAAGTTAAAAATTTAAAATTGCAGACATGAGTGCAGTGTTTGCCACCCTTCCCGGAGGTGGTATCATGAAGTGATGGGGTTAATCCAGTGTATTTTCTTTTCGCAGATATGTTATAAAGTATAAGATTTACTTGTATACGCCAACTTATAATAATTTATATGGTTAGTAGTAGCTGTTTAGAACTGCCAAGATTGGAGAATGATTACTCATTTATGGTACAGCTAATTCTTATTACCTCTTCCTTTTTTTCATAAACTGTGTAATTTTCTTTATGCATCTTTTAGATTTTAGTTTGATGTAAACAGATGGCTTGTGATCATTAAGTGAGCGAATACGTTAGTAGAAATTATGTAAAATAAGGAGCAGATAATTAAACTCTCCGCAAATCCCAACAATCCAGAGGATAAACACATTGGTTTATCCCTACTCTGCAATTTTTAATTTTTAACTTTTAATTTTTAATTGAAAAGCTAATTACAATTTTTCCTGAAAAATTGTGATTAGCTTTTCCACCGCCATGCTTGCAGTAATATCCCCATTCAGAAGCTGCTTCTGAACATCCGGCAAGGATGTCTTTATCCCCGGATTCTGGTAAAAGCTAGCTTCTAAATATTCCTGGATCATCGATTTTACCCAATCTAATACTTGTGAATTTCGACGTTTTAAGAAGAAGCCATTTTTTTTCGTCACTTCCTTGAAATTCTCAATCAGTGCCCAGATTTCAGGAATGCCTTCTTCCGTGAGAGCAGAGCAGGTATAGGCATCAGTTTTCCAGCCTATTGTGGCAGGAGTTAGGTAATGAAGGGCATGAGCATATTCAGAACAAGCCCTTTTTGCGCTTTGTATATTATCACCATCCGCTTTATTCACGACGATAGCATCGGCAAGCTCAATCACACCTTTCTTGATACCTTGCAGTTCATCTCCTGCACCGGGGATCTGTAAAAGGAGAAAGAAATCAACCATGGAACGCACGGTGATTTCACTCTGACCCACACCGACCGTCTCCACGAGGATTACATCATATCCTGCTGCTTCGCATAAAAGCATCGTTTCACGCGTTTTCTTCGTCACACCACCAAGGGTACCACCCGAAGGAGAAGGACGTATAAAACAGTGCGGATCACGCGCTAAACGCTCCATACGGGTCTTATCACCAAGAATACTTCCATGCGTGATACTGCTGCTCGGATCAACGGCAAGAACTGCCACATTATGCCCTTGCGAAGTAAGATAAGAACCGAAAGTCTCTATAAATGTACTTTTACCAGCGCCGGGTACACCTGTAATGGCAATGCGAATAGAATTACCTGCTTTGGGTAAGATGTTGCGAATCAGCTCCTGTGCCAGTACCTGGTGAGTATGGGAATTGCTTTCCACCAAGGTAATAGCCCTGGCAAGGATCATAGTATCCCTGTTCAAAATACCAGCGATATAATCATTTATCGTCAGTTTCTTTGGATGTTTTACTGGTCGTAGCGCTCGATCTCCGAGCGGGTTGGATTGTAGGTCTCGATCTCCGAGCGAGTTGGATTTAGAAGGTAACCCATCGTGGACAGATTCCACACCAGGCATGACAGTGGTTGTGAATTCACTACCTGCATTAGCAGGAGTCCATTCCGGCTTCTTACTCTTTGGCATATACCTTCCTTAGCTTTGACTCCCCTCCCATTTGTAAAGGGAGGGGTCGGGGGAGAGCTAGTTCTTTATATTTCCATCACATCATCAGGCTTTTCAATTAAACAATACAGATGTTCTAAAACCACATCCATATTTATCATTACATCAAAATTAGTAAATCTGATCACCCTGATTCCGAGATTTTCAAAATACTCGGTTCTCTTGTGGTCATATTCCCTATTAGTTTCCTCAAAATGTTGACTTCCATCAAGTTCAATCACTATTTTCTTTTCCGGGCAACAGAAATCAGCAATATAATTTCCAATACCTTGTTGTCGATAGAATTTCAAATTCTGGAAGCGTTTATTCCGCAATCGCCCCCATAATTTCTTTTCTGCATCTGTCTTTTCTTTTCGTAGATGAATCCGGTTATCTTTTGTTGATTTTCGGTTTATTGTTTTCATTATGTCCTCCGAAAATATGCATCAGAGCAGAACTAGCTCTCCCCTAACCCCTCCCTTTACAAATGGGAGGGGAACCGGAAGAGAATCTCTGCAATTTTTAATTTTTAATTTCTGCCCCTGTTACCTGTTACCTGTTACCTGTAACCTTCTGCAAAGCTCGGTCATCATCACTTTAGCTGAATATGGCAGCACTGTTCCCGGTCCAAAGATGGCAGCAGCGCCGTGTTCTCTCAGGAATTCATAATCCTGGGCAGGAATCACTCCACCGACAACGACCATGATATCTTCTCTTCCCAACTTTTGAAGTTCTTCCATCAAAGCGGGGAGGAGGGTCTTATGTCCGGCTGCAAGGGAGCTCATACCTATAATATGCACATCATTCTCCACCGCTTGTTTGGCAGTTTCTTCCGGTGTCTGGAATAGCGGTCCGATATCCACATCGAATCCCATATCGGCGTAAGCAGTGGCAACGACCTTTGCCCCGCGGTCATGTCCGTCCTGACCCATCTTGGCGATGAGAATACGCGGACGTCTTCCTTCCTCTTCAGCAAAAGCATCTGTCAAGGCACGGATTTCATCGAATTCAGACTTATTGGCATATTCGCTGCCATACACATTATTGATGGTGCGAATTGTGGCTTTATGACGACCAAATATCTTTTCCATAGCGAACGATATCTCCCCTAATGTTGCCCTGGCTCGTGCTGCTTCAATGGAAAGCGCCAGGAGATTACCTTCACCTGTATCCGCAGCTTTGGTTATAGCTTCCAGACAGGCATCCACTTTAGATTGATCACGATTACTCTTTAATTCATGAAGCCGACGTAATTGCGCTTCACGTACAGATGTATTATCAACTTCCAGGATTTCCATGGGTTGCTCTTTCTCTAAACGGTATTTATTCACACCGACGATCGTCTCGGCACCGCTGTCTATATGTGCCTGGCGACGTGCAGCCGCTTCTTCAATTCTCATCTTGGGAAGTCCGGTTTCAATGGCTTTCGACATTCCGCCCAGTTCTTCCACTTCCATAATATGATGCCAGCCACGTTTCATAATGGCATCGGTCAGGGCTTCCACATAATAAGAACCACCCCATGGATCCACGACTTTGCAGATACCCGTTTCATATTGAAGATACAACTGGGTGTTACGGGCAATACGAGCTGAGAAGTCTGTGGGAAGTGCGATGGCTTCATCCAGTGAATTGGTATGAAGTGACTGTGTATGTCCCAGCGTGGCAGCCAAAGCTTCCATGCAGGTACGGGTGATATTGTTGTAAGGATCCTGTTCTGTGAGGCTCCATCCTGAAGTTTGGGAATGAGTACGCAGAGCCATGGATTTCGGATCTTTCGGATTGAAATCTTTGATGAGCTTCGCCCAGATCACACGGGCAGCACGCAGCTTGGCGATTTCCATGAAGTAATTCATGCCTTCACCCCAGAAGAAGGAAAGACGAGGTGCGAAAGCATCGATGTCAATTCCTGCCTTGATTCCGGTACGAACGTATTCCAGTCCGTCAGCAAGCGTGTACGCCATTTCCAAATCAGCAGTTGCACCGGCTTCCTGCATATGATAACCGGAAATGCTGATGCTGTTGAACTTGGGCATATTCTTCGTCGTGAAACTGAATATATCCGCTATGATCTTCATGGAAGGTTCAGGCGGATAGATGTAGGTATTGCGCACCATGTATTCTTTTAAAATGTCATTTTGTATAGTTCCGATTAGTTTTTCCATGGAAACGCCCTGCTCTTCGGCAGCGACGATATAGAAGGCTAGTATTGGCAGCACTGCTCCGTTCATCGTCATGGAAACTGACATCTGGTCTAAGGGAATGCCATCGAACAAGATCTTCATATCGAGGATGGAATCAATGGCTACACCCGCTTTACCCACGTCACCAATCACACGCGGATTGTCTGAATCATAGCCGCGATGTGTGGCAAGGTCGAAGGCAACGGACAAGCCTTTCTGTCCCATTGCAAGATTACGACGGTAGAAGGCATTCGATTCTTCTGCTGTGGAGAAGCCGGCATATTGTCGAATCGTCCAGGGCTTCTGGATGAACATGGAAGCATATGGTCCTCTCAGGAATGGCGGGATACCGGACATAAACTGCAAGTGCTGCAATACTTCCATATCCGCCTTCGTATAGAGCGGTTTCACATCTATCTGTTCATTCGTATGCCAGATAAGCTGATCGAATTTTTCCATCCTGTACTTGAGCTGGGCAGCATCCTGCATACTCCAATGCATCAGTGTTTCATCAACTCCAGCATTAGCAAGATCTTCATCGAATTCAACTTCAAGTAGGGGAGACCCATGAGGCAATTCCTGCAATGCTGCTTTCTTCCATTCATTCAATGATTCATCTAATCCCCCCTTGGGGAGTGAATTGTCTAATCCCCCCTTGGGGAGTGAATTGTCTAATCCCCCCTTGGGAAGTGAATTGTCTGCTCCCCCCTTGGGAAGTGAATTGTCTGCTCCCCCCTTGGGAAGTGAATTGTCTAATCCCCCCTTGGGAAGTGAATTGTCTAATCCCCCCTTGGGAAGGGGGGTAGGGGGGTCTATCCTCTCTGTCCTGTACGCTGTACGCTGTACGCTGTTCCCTTTTACCAACTCTATTTTCGTAAAGTCTGGTTTCATAACGCCACCCCCACTTTCTTCAAAACACGTGACAGAGTATCCACCACATCAGCACGAATATGAATGAATTCATCGATACCCTGCGATTTGTAGGTTTCCACCATGTCTGTCGGATAACCAGCAAGAATGAGGCAGATATCCGATTTTGCTTTTCGAAGGAGCAGATCTATATGCGGAACAAGTTCCGGGTACATATCATCAGTAGCACAAATACAGACTGCTTCTGCACCTGATTCCAGGGCTGCTTTTACCGCATCTTCTACAGTCGCGAATCCCAACTCTTCAATGACTTTGAATCCGGCAGCAGAGAAGAATCCCTGGGCAAATTCAGCTCGAGCTTTATATTGGGCGATCGTTCCCATCGTTGCCAGGAAGACAGCCGGACGCTTCCCTGCTGTATAAATATGACGTTCCACTGCAAGACGCATTGTTTCGTAAGGTTTGGAAAGCCTCGTAGGGGCGCATGGCAATACGCCCATCTGCTCTGCTTTATTTTCCATATTTTCGGGCGTATTGTCATGCGCCCCTACGCAATCATTCATGGGCGTACTTCCGCACGCCCCTACTAATATATCTTCATACGGATTGGCAAACATATTGGTACCCACAATCACATCCTTGCGGCTGCGAATATTTTTCTCACGCAGGGCAGCAATGGCTTTTATCTTATCATCTATAAAATCATGTGCTTTACTCATTCCGCCTTTGCCTTCAATCTCCTGGAACAAAGCCCAGGCTTTTTCTGCGAGCTGGTTTGTCAGTGATTCAATGTACCAAGAACCACCGGCAGGATCTACAAGTGCATCGAGGTGAGTTTCTTCTTTTAAGATCAATTGCTGATTCCGGGCTATATGACGGGAGAATTCATCTCCTTCCCGAATCACAGAATCGAAGGCATCCACATGCAGGCTGTCTGTTCCGCCGAGAATGGCAGCAAACGCTTCAGTTGTAGAACGCAGGATATTTACATACGGATCGAAAATTGTTTTATTATATTGTGAAGTTTTTGTATGCATCGTTATCTTCTGGGAATCGGTATGTCCGCCATAAGCTTTGACGATATTTGCCCACAAATAGCGTGCAGCACGCAGCTTGGCAATTTCCATAAAGAAATTCGAGCCTATGCAAAACTCAAAGCGGATACGTGACGCAATATCATCTATCTTCATACCTCCATCACCCAGGAGAGATATATGATGGTTACTCAATTCTTCAATCTTCTCTACGGCAATTGCAAAAGCTACCGCAAGTTCTTCCACAGCACTGGCACCACGATTATGATAAACAGATGTATCCACGGAAATTGCATCCATCTTAGGGGCATGCTTCTTCATCCAATGCACGAACTGTAGCTTCGCTTGTAGCTCCGCCTTAAGACGGTTGTCTTTCTGCTCTGCCCTGTCATCTGACACCTGACACCCGACACCTGTGATGCTCCCTTCCACATCGTGAAGATTGATTCCATGCTTCTTGCACCAATCCTGCAGCAACTCCGCAATCTTCAGCGGAACGCCATCGACCTTGAAATCGATCGCCACTGCTCTCAGGTCAATCCCCTCCAGCAATGCTTCCATATCTTCTATCGTATTTAGTTGTAGCACTGCCTTCAGGCGGTTACCCTCTGCTCTGCTCTGCTCTGAAGCTCCCCCCTTGGGAAGTGAATTGTCTGCTCCCCCCTTGGGAAGGGGGGTAGGGGGGTCTATCTGCTCTGCCATTCTTAATTCTTCATTCTTAATTCTTAATTGCTCAGCAGCAGCAACTCTCACCGATACTCGATCTAGCCCCCGCATCAATTCCTTTTTCAACACAGCATTCACTTGCTTTGGGTCGCTGCTGCTGGGAGCCTGCTGCGCTACGTCCCACGCTTTCACCACATAACCTAAGGGATCCGTACCGCGAATGAATGAGTCAAAACCGGGCATGGAATCAGTATGTGGTAGATCGGCTGCATCTTCTTCCCGATAGATCGGCTGCAGATTGATGCCTTCATAAGTCGGAGTGATCATGGCTTTCTCAAATGGTACACCTTTCAATTGCGATTCAACAACTTTACGCCATTCTTCGTAGGAGGGAGGTGTAAAATCATCAGACAGCCGTAGCGGTTTTAAACCGGGCTGGTCAGTCGAATTTGACATATCAATATCTCCTGGAGTTTTTTGGGTAAACTTGATATGCCTGTTGATTGATGTCAATAATAAAACGGAACGCCGATTTCTTATCGGCGTGCGAGGTGAATTCTTTTCGCTTCTCTTCTCCGAAACGATAAGATATAAACTTATTCTAAATCGATGTAAGTCTAGAATCTTGAGTACTATTTGCGAAAATAATGCAAATATCTTGACAAAAATACGGAAACGCATATCTTTTATATGTATGTATTCATGGAGGTCAACATGCTTTTAGAATTCAGAGTTTCTAATTTCCGTTCCTTTTCAGAGGAAGTAGTATTCAGTATGGTTGCTGGTCCTTATAATGAACTGCCTGATAACACTTTTACAGTAGGGAAATTCACATTATTAAAAACGGCAGCTATCTATGGTGCTAATGCAAGCGGGAAAACAAATCTCATAAAAGCATGGAGTTTCTTTAGAGAATTTGTGAAAGAATCTCATAAGGAAATGGATACTCCAAATAGGCAACCTTTTGCTTATAATTCAGAACCCTCAACTATTCCAACAACTATGGAAGCAACTCTGCGAATAGATGGGGTTCGATATTGTTATGGCTTTTCATTAGATGATGAAGGAGTCTTAGAAGAACATCTGTTTTCTTATCCCGTTGGAGTTAAACGAACTCTCATAAAACGCGACAGAAATACACAAATAAAGACATGGATCAATCAGATTGAATTCAAAGAAGGACGTGGCATCGAGTCCAAAGTACGGGACAAAGCACTATTTCTTTCTGTAACTGCGCAATTCAATGGAGCCATTGCAACAAATGTAATAAAGGGAATTTTAAATGCTATAACTTTGTACCCTAGCGCAAGTATTACTTCATTATCACTCTCTGTATTTAAACCGGAAAGAATCGATCATGAAAAAACCAGAGAATTTTTAAAATTAGCTGATTCAGGCATTGATAACTTCAAGTATGATAAGATTGTAGTAAATGATGAACAAAAGTCATCTCGTAGTATGTCATTTAGAGTAAGGGGAAAAGCAGATGGATCGACTGAACTCACACAAGAAACTGTAAGCACATATCATAAAAATAATAATGATGAATCAGTAATATTCTCCATGGATGATAATGAGTCAAGAGGAACACAGCGTATTTTTGTGCTCTCCTCTCCGATTATTGACGCTTTAAAAGAAGGTTCCGTATTATTCATAGATGAGATAGAAAGTAGTCTGCATCCCTTATTGGCTCAAACACTGGTCCAGATGTTTAATTCACCGGTTACAAATCCCAATAACGCACAACTTATATTCACAACACATGATACAAATTTATTGAACCCTGAGCTAATGAGAAGAGATCAGATCTGGTTTACTGAAAAATCGGAGCATAATAGCACTGACCTGTATTCTTTGTTAGAATTTAAGGGAGTCAGGAAAGAGGCATTCAGCGATAAGAAGTATTTAGGAGGTAAGTATGGCGGAATTCCATTCTTATCCATTCATACCTTGGATAAATTTACATCCTCTAAGGTTAGTGAATAATGAAAAGGCAATTGGGAGGGCTGAAACGGAAAACGGAGAGCCGTTATTTTAGGAAGAAAATACTGATTATTTGTTGCGGAGTGCAAACAGAGCCAAATTACTTCAGAGGCTTTCCTATTCCTCCAGAATATAACGTTGTTATTAACTCTGATGCTGTCGATTCTCTAAATATGGCTAAGAATGCAATTCAAATTATGAAAACGGAAATGAAGCGATCTTTTGCTTTTACCGAATGTTGGGTAGTATTCGATAAAGATAGCTTTCTGAATGATAATTTCGATAATGCTATCTGGATCATTGAAAAGAATAAACTTCATGTTGCATACTCAAACCAGTGCTTTGAATTATGGTACCTTTTACATTTTGAGTTGTTACAATCTAGCCTGAATCGTTCAGATTATTGGACAAAAGTTACTACATACTTAGGAACAGTGAAATACCAGAAGAATTCTACAGATATGTATGATAGGTTGAAAGACAATCAGGAATATGCAATCAAAAATGCTGAAAAACTGTTAGAACAACATGAAGGAAAAACCTGTGCTAAAGCCGATCCTTCAACAACTGTGCATTTGCTTGTTCAGCGTTTGAATACGTTGTGGAAGGCACAAGTATAAAATATGAAACAGATATCATCTAAAAAAAAGCATATAGATAGTAAAAATGAATCTCAATTATTTAGTACCCAGACACATCAATTAGTCAGGAAAATTAGAGATTTGATTAATGAGGGTTGGAAGTCAAACCAATATCTATATGAAAATAGGAATATTTCTGGTTGGCACATGCTTTGTAGTGCTATGGATACAATTGAAGATACAGATTTAGCTCAGAAAGCTTATCTCTCCTTAATAAATGAAGATAAATCAATTGGCGAAAAGTATCTTATATATATGGAATATTTCAAGTGCTATATAATCAATCAAACGCAATCAAGTCACTAACAATTTCTTTAGGATATTGTTATATCCTTAATGATTCAATGAAGAAAATTCGTGATATGAGATCTCTTATAATTGGACATCCGACAGATACCACAATTAGAGAGACAAAGCAGAAGTGTTCTAACGTCATTAATCGTTGGGATATGCAACTTGCAAAATTTCAACTTATTAAACGAACTTCAAACAAAGCTGGCTCTCAATATGAAAATATTGAGATGTTCAATTTGATACAGCAGCATAATAGCATAATTAATACTTATTTAAAAGATCTAATAAGACAAATTGAGGACGAAAGAATGAATGAAGCAAAAGAATATCTGAAAGAACGTCTCTCTCAATTTTTTCCAGACGATATAGATTATGGTTGTGGAGTTATATTTACTGCGATCCATGAACGAAGGGATTTCGCACGGGAACCTTTTGATCTTATAGAATTTAAAACATGTATAATCAAATTGCAAGAATCCTTGAAAAGGAAAAAGATGTTCAGTTCAGATTGGACAGAGGATACAAACAGGATAATTTATGCTCTTGACGAATTGATTAAGTACTTTTCTAATCCATTGAACCAAGGAAAAAACAAAGATTATGCACATATTTTTGCATACTTTATTCAAGCAGAAATGAATAGTTTAAAAGAAACTGCATATGATATCGATGAAGAAAATGAAGAAATGGCAGAATCGAAATAAGAAAGGACCAATCCTACAAATCTGCAAAACTTTTTAAATTCTATCATGAATATTAACACCTCCTGAATTATAACCTGTAATTCAGCACCCAGTTTCTATTAACTCAAATTCCTTGTGGACCATTCAGAATGGAAGATATAAGAATGTAGATTTTAAGAACCTAAAAAATCGCCTCGACACTCTTCCCACATCTTCCAACCATATCTCATCTCATTCCTCATCCAGCACGTATATTCCACCCATAAATCACAATGGAAACTAAAAACTAGTAACTAAAAACTACAAGTTGCAGAGAAGAGCTTGAGGAATTACAAAAGAATTAAAAATTAAAAATTGCAGAGCAGGTTTCATAATGTAAGATGTTATATGGAAAATGTGAGATTGAAGATGTAGCAGTTTGAAAACGTACAAAAACCAATAGGAGATTAACAGCTTTTCGACTTCATGTGATCTGTATTAGACCAGTATCGGAACACCCTGCGAAATCTCCTACCTGTATCTTGGACGAAAAAGGGTATGAATACTATATCATTACGGTACGAATACGGTTTTTTACCGTAATGCTACCGTAATGCTACCGTATTGGTACCGTAATGCTCTTGCAGAATTTAAGAGTGAATATTGAAGATTGAAGATTGGCGGAGCAGATTTGAAGAATGGAAGATGAAAAGCAGATGAATCCCCGACTAGGTCGGGAATGACATGATTATTAGTTTATTTTACTACAAATTCAAGGATTCTTCCAGTTTCAAAAGAGCCATAATGGCGGAATTCTACAGGTTTATCCCCTTTTTTAATCGTGACTTTCTTTCCACTCATCAAATCTGATATCTTAGCTGTTTTATTCGTGGAATCCCAGACCGCAACGACATCTTCGACTTTTATGTCGATTTTGAGGTTTGTGGAAAGACTTTCACCATTGACTGCTGTAATAGGGAGCTTTTCAGCGGATAGATCAAGAGGATACGTATATCTTTCTCTAACCCATAACTTGGTCACAGCATCCGGCTGATCAATATTGATTGTATATATGTGTTCGTATCTCGATTTAACCTGCTGATCAGTTGTAAAATCACCCAAGGGGCTAACTGTAGCATTGTATGGTTCACGGTAGACAGACAAACCCAGTTTCGGAGTTTTCGAAATGAGATAAATTGAATAATACTTACTTTTCTTTTTTTCCATTGCTGCTAATACCTTCCAGGCACTTACACCCTTAAGCTTTTTATTCTCCAAATTTGCCAAAGTTATCTTCTGAGAATCAGTTATTTCGGTTATTGAGTCTGTGATTCCGAATACTTTAGCATTGGCTGTTTTGATTGCTTGTACCATTTCCACACTTGAAGATTTATTCTTACAACCGGATATTGATAAAAGTAAGATGATAAATAAGGCAATTAGTAGTACGTGCAGGAATATTGTGTGTTTGTGACAAGTATCAGAAAACATATTCATAATTATCTCCAACCCTAATTGAATATGTCATTTGTTATTTGTCAAGGGGATTGCAGAAGTGAATAGCGAAAAGGGAGTAGGGAATAGCCCAGAATGAGGTTTGTGGAGATGATTTGTTAATTTTTAACACTTGGTGTGATAGATGATAGCCCATAGAGTAAGCTATGGGACTTTTAAACATTTGTGCCAGATGATAGCCCATAGCGTAAGCTATGGGGAAACGTTGAATGGGAAATGTTGATTAAGAGGTGTCGGAGATGTCCCGAAACTAAATGATAGAAAAATAGCAACTATTAAATATTAATCATATTACTTGACATATTGTTATAGGGTGTATTGTTGCCTTTAAAAACTAAGCATAGAGAGAATTATGAATTTCAGAGAGCACAATCCGAATCAGGGGACACTCTATGGACTTAATATTGAAGAGAGAATACCTCCCCAGCACATGGTTCGTTATGTTAACGATGTCGTTGAGCAACTGGACTTATCTGAGCTATATACAAGATACTCTGATGAAGGTACACCTGCTTATCATCCCAAGATGATGTTGAAGATCATTGTATACGCCTATATCAATGGTATTTATACCTGTCGGAAGATAGCTAAGGCTGTTCGGGAGAACATCAATTTTATCTGGCTGGCAGGAGAACAGGAACCTGATTTCAGAACGATCAACACCTTTGCCTGGACTAAGTGTTCTGATATTCTTATTGATGTATTTTATCAGGTAGTACTGAAAGCATCATCATTAGGATATCTTGATCTCGACACCTGTTTTGTTGACGGGACGACGATTCACGCAAATGCCGGCAAGAATTCCTACATCTGGAAAAGCAATGCGCTTCGTTATCAGGAACTGGTCAAGACACGAGTTGAGGGATTGTTTAAAAAGATCGAGGAATATAATCAGGAAGAGCAACAGCAATATGGAACCGCTGATCTTCTTGAGCTTGGTGAGCAATTGCATGCGGTTGAATCAGAGAAAACTGCTACAGTCGCATCTGAACAGATCAGAGATAGACTGGTCTCAGCAGAAAACAAGCTGAAAGAAGCAATGTCCCGACTACAGAAAAATCATCCGTCAGATACTCGGGCTATCAAGAAAATCAAATCTCTTTTGCGCGAAATCTCCAAATCAAAGAGCAATGATATAACTAAGCTGGAGAAATATGAGCAACAGCTTGAGATAATTGGAGAAGGACGCAGCAGCACATCCAAGACTGATAATGATGCCACATTTATGCGATTGAAAAATGGACAGCTGGCACCGGGTTATGTTGCCAGTATCGGAACTTCAGAGCAATTTGTCACAGGCATTCACTTATTCAATATCCCTAAAGAAACCGTTGAATTTCCCAATCTCATGGAGCAAATGCATGATGAATTGGGACAATATCCTACCGACGTTGTTGGAGATGCTGCCTATGGCACTGCGCTGAATTTGAATTATGCTGCTGAAAAAGAGATAACAAGCTATCTCAAGACCCAGGATTATAAGAGAGATTATCGGGACTCTCTTCTGACAGGCTTCAGCTATGATGAGGAGCATGATGAGTGGGTCTGTCAATTTAATCGGAGACTGGTCAAAATCAAGGAAGAAGAGACAGAGAAGAACGGTCCGAAACGAATCGTGAAAACCTATATATGTAATGACTGCAGAGAATGTCCTCACAATAAAAAGTGTATTCCCTACAAGGATAAAACACATAAATCACTGACCTACGATCCTCATATAGCTCCACTAAAACGTCAGACCGTCAATAATCTGCTTTCTGAAAAAGGCGACAAGCTGAGAAAGCAAAGAGGCATCGAACCGGAGGCTGTATTTGCTTTCATGAAGTGGAACAGGAAGTTTGAGAGATTTACTGTCCGTTCATTGAGAAAATGCAAGGAACAGTTATCCCTCCTCTTTTTAGGACATAATATAGGGAAAATGTTTCTGCACTTACAAAATACTGAAGGAAAAGCCTGATGAAGACTCTTCCTACCAGAATTCAAACATGAATTAGGTAAATATTACTCCGTTTTTCCTTGTCTTTGCATCGCTTTTCGGAAACTATTGAGTAATTTAGTTTGCCTGTAAAAACAATCACATATTTTACAACAGAAGAAAATAAAATCATGCTAGTTTCGGGACATCTCCTTATATTGTTTTCGATTCAATTGATCCCCCCATCCACCCATAATTTACATTATGGGCTATCATCTTGCATCTGTGCGGATTTGGACGGTATTGTTCATTCATTGATCCACCCATAGCTGACGCTATGGGCTAGTACGATAGTGATAGATAGAAATCGGATGGGTGCAAGTCCCATTTCAGGCTACGTCATGCCTGGTAGTCTATGTAACTGCTTCATCGTGAGATGGGGTGGGGAGTAACAAATGACGAAACAGCAGTCCGTAGGATAACGAACTCGATTCGGCAGGATACAATGTCGAGCTTGCTAGCCTTAAGCGAAGACCAAAATCTTCTGGAATGATGCACTTCGGGTGAACCGGAGTTTCCCCCGGAAGATGGCAGACAGGCTGAGATGACGTGCAAAAGCCATGTACTGATTGTATCAAGTGACTGGAGACGGAATGTTGTGAAGGTTTCTATCTCAAGCTATGAGACCTGCTGATGGGAAGAGACATCAGCAGGAGTCAGAGTGTTCATAGTAGCGATGATATTCAGGACACTATAACCTGAAAGTAGCGAAGGGGCACAGGAAAATGAATTTTGAAAGGAGTATTGATGGAAGATCAACGTTCATTATTGCCGAAAACGGCTAAACAAGAACGAGAAATCCCTCCGCAATGGAGTTGGGTGGAACCGTCAGTATGGTCTGACAAAATGTTGGCAGCGCTCGAAATGGGCGTCAAAGGTGGAAAATGGTTCAGTCTGATAGACAAGGTATATGCCATGGCAAACCTTGCATCAGCTTGGAAACACGTGGCATCCAACAGAGGTAGTGCCGGTATCGACAATGTCAGCATCCAGCACTACAAAAGACATGCGCTGGCAAGATTAGTACGAACCTCCGAACTGTTGCAAAAGGAAGCGTATCAACCCAATGGAATCAAACGTGTCTGGATAGATAAACCGGGCAGTAAGGAAAAGAGACCTTTGGGCATACCGACCGTCACGGACAGAGTAGTACAAACAGCACTGCGCAATGTAATCGAACCGATATTTGAACAGGGATTTGCCGAACACAGTTATGGCTTTCGTCCCAAACGCGACTGCAAAGATGCTTTAAGACAAGTCGATGGACTTCTCAAGCAGGGATACGTCTTTGTTGTGGATGCAGACCTGAAAGGATACTTTGACAGTATACCGCAGGACAAGCTGATGAAGCGTGTAGGAGAAAAGATAGCAGACGGGAAAGTTCTGAATCTTATCAATGACTATTTGAATCAAAAAGTAATGGATACAACGTCAACCTGGACACCGGAAACGGGAACACCTCAGGGAGCAGTTATCAGTCCATTACTGGCAAACATTTATCTGAATCCTCTGGACTGGCTTATGGCAGGCAAAGGCTATAGAATGATACGCTATGCGGATGATTTTGTAGTCATGTGTCAAAGTCGAGAGGAAGCAGAAATGGCTTTATGTACAATAGGCGAATGGGTTGAAAAAGCAGGTCTGGTTTTGCATCCTGAAAAGACTAAAATACTGGACGCAGAAACGGAAGCGGTGGAATTTTTAGGATACCACTTCTTCAAGGGTAAAAGATACCCCAGACAGAAGAGTATCAACAAGTTCAAAGACAGCATCCGTAAATGTACCGGACGCAGTAATGCCCACAGCTTACAAACCATAATAGCTAAAATCAAGCCGATTCAAAGAGGTTGGTTCGAGTATTACAAACACTGTTACAAAACAGTCTTTCCTAACTTGGATGGCTGGGTAAGACACAGGCTACGCAGTATCCTCAGAAAGAGGAAAAAGCGCTATGGTATTGCCACAGGAAAAGACAATATCAGGTATCCAAATTACATCTTTGATAATGCTGGGTTTTTCTCATTAACCAAAGCCCATCAGGAATTATGTCAATCTCTTAAATGAGAACTCGTTTTCTGGAGAGCCGTATGCGGGAGAACCGCACGTACGGTTCGGAGGGAGGGGAGCCAGTAATGGATTACTCCCCTACCCCTATTCATCTTGCATCCGTGCGGATTTGGACGGATAAGATATTATCATGAATTATGATCATTTATTACCGGATATCCATGGGCAATTAAGAATTTGTTGAATTCTTCCTGATAATCGATCTTTTTGTGATGTTCTTCCTGGTTTTGAATGTACTCTTTCACTTGAGGGATATTGGATTTGCTAACGCTGAAAATGCCATATCCAATTTGCCAATGAAATTCGCCTTCATATGTTTCATGCATCCATTTGCTTGAATTAGCCTTGATTGTTCTAATAAAATCAGAAATACCCATGTCTTTTGGAAGAAGAGCCAGGATGTGGACATGATCTTCGGTGCCATTCATTTGAATGACCTTACCTTGAACGTTACGGATAATTCCGGTTATATATTCAAAAAGACGAGTTCGGACTTCCTGATTGAGCCAAGGGTTGCGGTTTTTGGTTGTAAATATGATGTGTGCAGCTACATGAAAATATGAATGCGGCATGGTTACCTCCGAGGTTTCCTTTTAATTGTTTCTATCATGAATTAATATGAATCCTATGTCAAATTGTTTTTTTTTGATAGATGATAGCCATAGCGTTGTACATGTTTGCCAGATGATAGCCCATAGCGTAAGCTATGGGACGGCGAGTAGATTTTTTTAAACATTTGTGCCAGATAATAGCCCATAGCGTAAGCTATGGGGAAGGAATTCAATGATTTTGCACACGTTGTGTGCCAGATGATAGCCCATAGCGTAAGCTATGGGAAAGGGATTCAATGATTTTTAACACGTTGTGTGTTAGATGATAGCCCATAGCGTAAGCTATGGGGATACGTTGAATGGGAAATGTTGATAACGAGGTGTCACCCCGACGTGGTTTATATTGTTTTCGATTCAATTGATCCCCCCATCCACCCATAATTTACATTATGGGCTATCATCTTTCATCCGTGCGGATTTGGACGGTATTGTTCATTCATTGATCCACCCATAATTTACATTATGGGCTATCATCTGGCATCCTTGTGGGATTTAAATTTAACAGGATATCGTAACCTGCTTACTCAATAGTGGCAATGACAGGATATTTGAACGGAGTTAAGAATAACAGACTTTACTCAATTCATCGGGCTGAAGAATCAATCTATAAGCCTATCCAGAAAAATCTGATTGACACGAAAACTGAATCAATGATAAGCGAACTAGAAGAAAATATTACTATTATGGAGGATTTATGTCAGACCAGTTGATATACGGTACCATCGGTTCGCAGGAAGCCATTGAGTTAGAAGAGAAATATGGAGCACACAATTATCATCCTCTTCCTGTTGTATTAGCCAAAGGACTAGGACCTTTTTTATGGGATCCGGAAGGAAATCGTTATTTTGATTTTCTTTCAGCTTATTCGGCTGTCAACCAGGGACATTGCCACCCAAAGATTATTAAGGCACTTTGTGATCAAGCTCAGGAATTAACCTTAACTTCACGTGCTTTCTTCAACAACAAGCTTGGCGAGTATGAAAGGTTCATCACAGAGTTTTTCAACTATGATATGGTCTTACCCATGAATTCAGGTGCTGAAGCTGTGGAAACAGCTTTAAAACTTGCCCGTAAATGGGGATACGAAGTGAAGGGTATTGATAAGGATAAAGCGATCTTAATCTTTTGCGAAGGTAATTTCCATGGTCGTACTCTAGCTGTTGTTTCAGTATCAACCGATCCTGATTGTTATGGAAATTTTGGTCCTTTCATACCTGGCATGATAACAATACCCTACAACGATCCTGAAGCCTTGAAAGCGGTTTTAGAGAAGCACGGAAAGAATGTTGCCGGTTTCATTGTTGAACCAATACAAGGTGAAGCTGGTGTATATGTTCCAAATGATGGATATCTGAAACAGTGTTATGATCTTTGTAAGCAGAATAATGTACTCTTTATCGCAGATGAAGTCCAGACCGGCATAGCCCGTACCGGCAGACTGATCGCATGTGATTATGAAAATGTCAGACCCGATATATTAATTCTCGGAAAAGCTCTTTCAGGTGGAGTTCTACCTATTTCTGCCTGTTTGGCAGATCGTGATATTATGATGGTGATCAAACCTGGGCAGCATGGTTCTACCTTTGGTGGTTTTCCATTAGCATGTGCAGTGGCGAAAGCAGCTTTGGAAGTAGTTCGGGATGAAAAGCTAACCGAGCGCTCATTTAGCCTGGGTGAGTTGTTCCGCTCCGAGTTACGCAAGATAGATAATCCCATGATCAAAATTATACGCGGAAAAGGATTGCTCAATGCAATCGTCGTTGAGCCAAAAGCTGGTGTCGAAGCTTGGGATGTATGTCTCATGCTGAAAGAACGTGGATTGTTATGCAAACCGACACATAGACATATCATCCGCCTGGCACCTCCTTTAACGATCACAGAAGCTGAGTTAATGGAAGCTGCAGATATTATCAAACAAGTATTCCAGGATTTGAAATAAATAATCCAAATGAGCGGACGAAAGTCCGCTTTTTTATTAAACACGGGAGAATGCATGGAACAAATCATATCAAATTTACATGATCTGTTATTGAGATGGACTTCAACTGAACGTATCAGTGAAATTCTTCGTTTGATACTGATTATTGTCATTGGTTTTCCTTTTGTTCAATCCGTGGCAAAACTCAGCAGGAAGTTATCAAAGAACAGGCTGACACCCCAGACAGAGATGCTGATAAACAGGGCAATTCTATACATTGGGTATCTCATTTTGATTGTAACTGTGCTGAATGAACTCGGATTTAAGCTTTCTGCTTTGTTAGGAGCTGCGGGTATACTAGGTATTGCCATTGGTTTTGCTTCCCAGACAAGTGTATCCAATATCATCAGCGGAGTATTTCTAATCTCAGAGAAGCCATTTATGGTTGGTGAAGTGATTCAAAGTGGAGAAACCATCGGAACAGTACATTCCATCGACCTTCTTTCAGTTAAATTGCATACATTTGATAATCGGTTTGTTCGAATACCCAATGAAGATTTGATTAAAGCTCGTATTTTTAATAATAGCCGTTTACCTATCAGAGCTGTGGAAATCAAAATTACCATACCCTATAAAGAGAACCTCGGACAGGTTATGAATCTCTTCAAAAAAGAGGCAGAGGCAAATCCACTTACTCTCAAGAAACCAGAAGTACAAATTGCTGCAGAAAGTATTACCACACAGGGAGTAGTGCTTGTTGTCAGTGCCTGGACTAATACTGAGAATTATGCAAGTCTGAAGACTTCACTCGTAACCAGCATCTATGAATGTTTTACAAGGGAAAATATCGCTTTCCCATCTCCATCCATGACGATAAATTAAAGGTTGTTATGAAAGATAAATCTGAAGTATTTTCACAATTGAAAGGTGTCATTTTTGATCTTGATGGTACTTTAATCAATACCCTTGATGATATAGCTGTTACCATGAATGCTGTTTTACGGCAAAATGATATGCCTTCACATCCTACAGAAAAATACAAGTTTCTTGTTGGTGAAGGTATCTTTGAATTAACAAAAAAAGTGCTTCCTCCTAAGCAATGGAGTGAACAAAATGCTAAAGAATTTGTTCAAAGATTCCGTACTTTATATGATCAGACTTGGCATGATAAATCACTTCCTTATCCGGGTATCATAGATATGCTCAAAACGTTGGAAGATAAGGGCATCAAGATTGGTGTTCTATCAAATAAACCTGATTCCTTCGTGCAAAAGATCATTGCCTGGTTCTTTCCTGATATTCATTTTGTAGGAATTTCCGGTGAACTGGTAAATATCCCGGCAAAACCTAATCCCCTGCTCGCATTGAAAATAGCCCAGGATATGGAATTGGCAGTTGAACAAATCGCTTTTGTTGGAGATAGTGGTATCGATATTCAAACAGGTTTAAATGCTGGAATGAAACCTGTGGGAGTTAGCTGGGGATTTAGACCGGTCGAGGAATTGATTTCCACTGGAGCATCCATGATTGTGAATACTCCAGCAGAAATGATATTCCTATTTGAAAAACCTTAATGAATCATAATTGCTTTCTTCACCCAAGTCTGATGATCGCATTCCATCTTAAAGAAATAAATACCTGAAGCAGTTTCCCTACCACTAGTATCTTTCCCATCCCATTCCATTGAGTATGTTCCAGCACTTTTATTACCCTTATCCAGGGTTCTAATATGCTCACCTTTCACATTGTATATATCCAATCTAAATGATTGTGCTGGTTTTGCCAGATCGTAATGAATCATGGTTTTTCCCATGAAAGGATTGGGATAATTCTGACTTAGCTGAGTGATAACAGGCATAATAGGATCGTTGTTAGACGTGATTGCCTGGTTGATGACATTACTTGTATCCCTGTATATAATCTGACCTTCAAGAGAGTATTCAGCAACAACATAAAATTCATAGTTTCCTGAGCCGAAGAGAACATGCGTATATTGAGTATCTGTGGTGGTATCTGTGAAATTCAGATTATTACGTTTGATATGAACCCGATATGAAGTTGGGGCTATTGATCTACCAATAAGCTTTCGTGATATATCACGTCCCAAAGACCATTGAAGTGTTACATGGTTGCCTGAAATTGTATCTGTTAGATTGAGAATCGGTTGGTAATATTGAAGTACCAAATCATTCAACATAGTATGTTGGGTTGAAATGACTGAAACCGAATCCAGTTGCGCCCATTGGTAACCAGGTAAAATAGCTACAACGGATGGATATATTCCTTCGTAAGCCGGTAATATATAGTTACCTTGTGCATCAGGATGTACAGAGTGCTGATCTGGAAGTGCCATTAATTCTACCTGTGTGATATCACCAGTCCCGCCATCCAGGGTAACATGACCTTGAAAATATCCTGGTAAATGATGAATACCTCCGACAAAGATATCATCAAGAATGAAGGGTGTAAATTCAATCTGAGCGTGTGGTGAAGCATAAAAACAGATATTCAGGCTCCAAGATTCCAGGGTTATGGGGAATGATATATTCATGTAGGTGGGAGTATTAACTATAGCTGTATCTGACCAGGCAGTTACCCAAGATGCTTGATCAAAGGAGTACAAACATCCATATTCGCAATGCTCATTCAGATTCATATAATTAAACTTAATATTCAATGCTTGGAGGTCATTTCCATTAAGTAATGGAAGTATTAAGTATGAACCATTATACGAACCTGCATCAAAAACAGCTTCTTTACCCTGCGTATGAATATATTGAGCATTCTCGATCGTCACATTCTGCATTGTTAATAAGGGATTCTGCACAGATAAACTATCCAGGTTATTCGAAAATAATGGATCTGGAATACCTACAATCAATTCCTGGGTATTCGACCAACTATAACTTCCTGACTGTGCACATACCTGGTAGTTGCAAATCGACCCTGATGGATAATTCGGAGGTATCTGAATTTGGAAGGATAGCGGAACGACAGTTCCTGATGTAAAATTTACTACATGATTGGCTGGCAGGATGTTCCATTGTGTCGGGAAGATCGGAAAGACAGATGTTTGTGCGATTGCTATCGCTGAAATATTCTTTAATGATAAATTGAGAGTGACCGTTTCACCGGGTTCAGGATACTGATTATTGTTATCCGAAAAAGAAGCACTTATCAGTTGAAGATCTGGTGCATGTGCAACGATGGAGAATTGCAATTCATAGGTTTTGCTGCCAGCAAGAATGTGCATAGTAAGTGGAATCGAATGCAGATTTGGAACATTCCCTAAGACATGGATTTGTAATGGCTGTGTCGGAGTAGCATCCTGGTAATAAGAAATCGCCGGTAGGGTTGAATTTGCATTCAGCAAAGTCACATATTGATCAGTTGTCGTTAAAACTAGATTTGATGCAGGCAAGTCATCTTGACCTTGATTACGGATAGTCAGATTAATAGTCACAGTTTCTCCAAAATCAGCCTGACTATTGTTATTCCCCGCAGGATCAGAGATTGAAATTGAAGAAATCACCGGACGAGGATTCACGGTGATTGGATTGATACTGATAAACCGTAAGGCTGTCTGATTTGCCAAAGGTCTCGCAGATGTTGGATATAAATTGGAATGAGTATATTGCAATCCAATACTTCCCGTATTATCGCCAATTCCCACGGTTGCATATTCACCATGTGTGAGATAATCCCCGATATAGCTACCTGCATCCACATTGTTGATAGTTTTATACTGAAAAGTAATGGTATTATCAGATGAAGTTGTGGAATCAGTTGGTGCATCATGAATCCAAGCAGCGAAAGTTTCTATGGAGCTGGAATTATAGCAGTTTTTCAATCGTGACCATTCAATGATCAACGCATGTAATTCAGGTCGATATTGATAGAATACATTGCCCCCATTAATCGTGAGAAGATCATCCCAAAATGGTGCAATAATCGGTTTTGGAACCATTGGACCGGGGATTGACCAGTTCATCCATTCCACACTTCCATTCGATCCGGGCATAATATAACCATTACTGCAGATAGTAACATGAGTATATATCTGGCCGTAAAATTTAAAAGAAAATGGCAGTGAAATTGTAGAAAATACTCCGCTGCCGGTTGTGTCATTATCGAGAAAATTCAAACCAGTTCCCGTTCCTGCGAGTGTTGGATCAAGTTCAATCCATTGATATGCAGGTGTATAAGCAGAACCAGTATCCCGGCTTTCTATACAATAATAACCGTACATATCAGGACCGCTAGGATCATTCAAAGTGGATTGACCTACCTGGATATTAAAGGGAATATCCTGTCCCCATCCGCTATCAGTATACATATGAAGCTGAAGAGTGATAATCTGACCATTGATAGCTTCCGTTCCAATTTGAATCTGGTAAGGAATATTCGTTGTATAAGATGTTCCTGCAGGTATGGAAGAAATATCCTGGCTGTCTGTGGGGAAGTTGATCATAGTATAGGGAGTCCGTAAACGGGTATGAATTTGTAACCCATTCCACAGACTGAGGTTTTGAATCGAAAGCGATAATGGTTTAGTCTCTCCAGGGTTGATAATGTTACCGGAAGTACCAATTTGAACTGTATTGATCAGGAAAAGAAGACCATTTTCCTGAATACTAAAACTGGAAACATAGGTTTGTGCTCCATCATGTATTGTCAGTTTCATTGGTAAAATAGAACCTTTTGGACAATCTGTAGCTATATGAATTGCATAGTTGACTGTAGAGATCCCTTCAGTTCCGGCATTCATTGCTGGGTAAGGGGAACTGGCAGTCTGAATAGTCACAAAGGGATTCTCTGATGAAACGTCGCCAGTAAGTCCTGTTAATGTATTCGCTGAGTAATTCATCACTTTTATTTGGAAATTTGTCGAAGTCCCAGCTTGGAAAGGTGCATCTACAACTAGATTTCTATACTCAGCATTCGCATGGGTAGTTCCAATAGTGATCGTATTCAGAAGTGGTATGTAATGTTGTCTGGTAATCGTAATATTGCATAATCCACTAGTGGCATTTGAGTAAGCAAGAATTACATGACCTGTTTCATCTGTATAACCACTGACAAAAATTTCATCTTCTCCTTTTTGCAGACAAACCCAGGCTCCAGAAACAGGAGAGTTCAGGTTATCACGAACAGTAACGAGCACTGAGCTAGTTCCCGGGGAAGCAGTGAGTGGATAAGAAGCCACCATCGTGTGTGGTGTTTTCAGCCATATTTCTGTACTGGGATCGCCCAATAAATTATTAGCCATCAGGTATTGTTTCGTATAATTCTGGGGATTAGAAGGATAATTAGCGATAAGAGCTAACTTTGAACGGAGTACTGCTTGTCCGGGATTAGAATTATTCTCTTTGTAAAGACCATATGCAAAAGCACCGGTTAAAAGATTGTTGAAACAGGTATGTGTCTCAGAAGATGGAGCATATACAGCGATAGCACCTTTTGGAGCTGAAGGAGTACCAATTTTCATAAAAGTTTCTGCTTGTGAAATACCTCCTATATTCACATTCGCATAATCACCACCAAAACAGGTGATATATGTAATAACAGGGAATTTACCGCCATTTACCAGTGAATTGATATTCTGAATCGAAAAACCGCTGAAATCTCCAAAACCACGATAATAATATGCACTAACACCCTGGTTAATAGCAGTACTGATTTGGGAAGGATAATTTCCGGTATATAGTTCTGTAAAAGCTTGATTTGGATTGTAATCCAGGATCAGGCTTTTGATATACAGCGCTGTTGTTTCTGTTGAAGTACCTGAGTTACGAGAATCACCCACGAGTAAGGTTTTCTCAAACCAATTACCGGTTCCTAAATTTAAATCTTTCTCATAGTTGAGTATTCGATTTACCATTGTATTTAATTCAGTTGTACTGGAAAAGCACAATCTACCGATGTATGCATCAGGATAATCATCATTACCGGCTAATTTTGTATAATCATTATCACCAACAGTATCAAATTGACTCGGTTGACCAGTGAAGTGATTGACATAGGTCGGGATAGATGTAGTTCCAGTTGCATCTCCAACGAGTAAGATATATTCCGGCGGATTCTGCCATGTATTGTAAGCTGTTTGCAAATAATTCTTGATTGCTGTTGTGGTTGAACCAATATCTAATATGTTAACGGTATGAACTTCATAACCTTTCCGGTGTTTCCAGTCAACGAGTGGTTGTATTGTACTGAGTGAGGATGTGCTATTATAAAAGAAGATATAGCTGCCAGGGGTTGTTTCTGATCGTGATGATTCTGAAATAGGGTTCAAAACAAGATCACGAGTAAGATTCATCCAACTTTTTGAGGAAGGAGGTCTCACCGTGAAGTTCTTTCCTAAGGGTGATGATATGAATGTGATATGTATATTTGCCTTCTTTAATACCCTTGTCAGTCCAGTTTCAGGATTATAGAGAAAAGGCTTGATACATAAAGGTGAGATGATTTGATTTCTGCATATTCCAGTTTCACCAATTTCTAAAAACTTTTGGTTTATTGAACGTATTTTTTGATTGAAATCCGGTTCAGCTTCGTAAAAATTAATTGTTTGTATCGAATCATAGATAGCCGATTCCAATGTTACTTGTGCAATACTACCTTCGGGGATGTTTATAAAACGTCCGAATTGTGGCAAGTCAGCAGATGTCTTTACTTCGTTGTCAATTTCTGTATCAGTGAATTTAATTTGCGATAAAGCAGGATGTTCTCTGGTTGCAGTGATTACATAATCAGGAAGTGTAAATAATATATTGAGTTCCTGACCAGTTGCTCGATCACATTTAAAAACGTCGATTGCATAAGCAGTTAAGGATAGAAAGAGAATGAGAGATACAAAAAGGTACTTCATATTACTACTCCTACTGAAATCATTAATGACTTTGGATACAGAAAACATTCCAAAATCAAAAATATTAATATTCTTTTTAACTTGCAACTAAATTATTTAGAATTTCATGTTTGAGACAGGTACAAGATGTCATCAATTCAATTTGCTCGATTTACTACAGGCGTTTCGATTAATCAATCTGTTCTTAATTCTAACAGAGGAATTCAATATAACTGATTACAATTTGACATAATCTCTAGCAATTGATAACTTACCCAAAACAACCAAGGAGATTAACATGAAAAAGGGATTTCTTATACTAATTATCGTCGTTGGAATAATGATTGTCATTTTTCTGGGAGTTCTTTATTTCTTTAACAAGGGACCTGATCTTAAAAAATATGAGTACTTAAAAAATCCGATCATTGTTCAAATTCCTTCTCAAAATATGCTTGTCGTTGTAACGAAAGGGGATCCGAATGAAATCGCAGGTAAAGCATTTAAGCTTCTTTATAGAGAATATTATTCCCTAGTGGGATTTTCTAAAAATATGAAGCCTGTTGTACCACGAGCACGTTGGATGACTGATTTTGATTCTCCAAAAGACCAATGGATGGGGCAATTTGCATTACAAATTCCTGATTCTGTAACGACGTTACGCTCAGTGCCAAACGATGAAAACCTCAAACTCTACATTACGACCTGGAATTATGGTACTTGTGCTGAAATTCTTCACCAAGGATCATATGATTCAGAAAGAAGTACGATTAACAAACTGGAAGATTACATTACAAGCCAAGGTTTTCGTATCACTGGGGCACATGAAGAAGAATATCTGAAAGGACCGGGATTGTTTGGACCCGGTAATCCCAAAAATTATTCTACTATCATTCGTTATCCGATTGAAAAGATAAAACTAATCAAGGATGAGAAAGGAAATGGATCAAGATAACCAAGGATGAAATACTAGTTTTTAGGATTTTGTTTCAGGATATTTCGCTTGACATTCCTTATTCGCTATGGGTAATAGATATTGCATACTGATGAGGGGAGGAATATAATCATGCTAAAAGATTTAGTTTTAAAAAACCGCAGTTATCGACGTTTCTATGAAGACGAGGAAATAACACGTGAGACATTATTGGAACTTGTCGATTTGGCACGACTGTCACCGAGTGCGGCAAACCAGCAGCAATTGCGTTACTATCTATCCAATGAGCAAGAGACGAATGATTTTATCTTTTCCTGCTGTTCATGGGCAGGATATATACTAGATTGGAGTGGACCGAAGAAGGGTGAAAGACCTTCTGCATATATCGTGATATTAGGAAATACACTTTTTAGCCATCATGTCTCTATTGATCTAGGGATTGCAAGCCAGTCTATTTTATTGGGAGCTGTTGAAAAAGGACTTGGTGGCTGTTGCATTGCTTCCCTTCAACATGATAAACTTCAAATGGGTATGGAGTTTCCTGAAGATTTGGAAGTTCTATTGGTTATAGCCCTGGGAAAACCTCTGGAAAAAGTGATCATCGATCCTATGCCTGATGGAGATGATATACGCTACTGGCGGGATAAAGAAGGTGTGCATCATGTGCCTAAGAAGAGTTTAAATGAGATTATCATAGAATGAAATATCGAGCAGGACACCGATCCTGCTGAATATCTGTTATACTGGGTCAGCCTCTTGCTACAAGTATATAAACAAATGAGCCGTTCAATAGAACGGCTCATTTAACTTATGGACTGATTAGTTTTATTTAGTCATAATCACAATGAACTTATTCTGTCTGAATGTTTCCGGTTTTGTAACCTGGAGTTTTGTTTGTTTATCATTGACGGGGATAATTTCATATGAGTCAGCATTCTGTGATGACAGAATAGATACTTTTTTCATCGTCTGATTGATATTGATTGATTGCTCATTGAGTAGATTTAAGCTGGAAAATTCAGCAGTTTTGTATTTTTTTAATATCCTGGGTGTTTTACCTATACCCAGGAAACCACCTGTGTTTTCAAGGATGCCTTTGGCAATAAGTTGTTTTTGAGTTCCAATAACATAGTAAACAGTATTGACTATTTCGTCCTGTAGTTTCAGGGATTTATCTCTTTCTGAGATTGTAAGATCCCTGGAAGCAATTTCCTCTTTGGAAGTCACTCTTTCAGTTTCCAGTGTACGATTCAATTCATTGATTTGATTACTTAAGCTGGCTATTAATTCTTCTTTTTCTGTAAGAGAGATTTTAAGTTTTTCAACTAATTGCTCCAAACCTCGGATCTTGATGCTGTTATTACTGAGTTTTTTCTCTAAATCGCTTATCCTGGTTTTATATGCCGTCATTTGGGAATTCAACTGGTCTATCTTGTTCATGATTCTGCCCTTCTTATCGACTACAGCGGAGTCAGGTAATTCAGGATTGCTCGAAATGTCTTTGATTGATTCAGCGCTGATATTATCTAAACTGCTTTGAATATCAGAAATGGTCTTCGTTGCATCATCTACATAGGCTGTTATTTCTTCATTTTGTTTCTTCAGTTCATGATTCTTTTGAATGGTTGCGATCAGATATGCCGATACTCCAACCAAACCAAGTGCAACGATTATTAAGATTATATTTACGGCTTTCATAATGGCTCCTTAATTTTTCTTATCGATTTCATCGGGATTTGTTTTTCTTGAATACAGAGGACAATATAACTGTAATTAGCTCAAACGCATCAATATCTTTTCTCCTATAATCTGTTTTCTTTGTTTTTGATCATCTGTTGGTCTTAATGTATTTAAAGATCGTTTTAAAACCGGTAGGGCATAAGTGAGTTCCTCTTCTGCTCCCTGCATATCCATTAAAGTATAGAGTGTGTAGTAAAAAGGAAATCTTTTCCATTTCCCATGATCATCACGAAGCGACTTAATCGCTTTCAGACTAGACTTTATGTAAAGTTTAGCTTCCGGTTCAGGAATCAGTTTCATGACCCGAAGAACGGCATCTGTGCATTTTCCGCAACAAAACATGGAAGCTGGATTCTTTCCATAGAAGCCTGTAAACTCTGCAAAAGGAAGGAGGGCATTATGAATCGCTTTTTGTACAAAATCTTCCTTAATATCCAGCCATAATAAAGCATGAAGAGCTTCCTCTCCAAGTATATGGCGTAACGATGCATTTGAATTCAGTACTTCTCCGGTAAATACTCTTGTTTCATTTTGCTTATCCGCGGGAGGAATAGCAAACATTCCCCGGTATGAACCTGGTTTTCCCTGTAATGATGAAATCCAGCGAGCAATTAAGACTTTTTCTTGTTCACTTATTTTCTCTTCCAGCAAGATTTTATCATTCAGATTATGAAGAGTTAGAGCCAAGCTATTCTCATTTAGAATATTCATCATAATATCCTTTTAAAAGTCTGGTTCCAGAAATTCGTTTTTTAAGCATATCCGTCAAGTTAATATTGACATAAATCCATTTGATTCGGATTGCTAACCGTTGAAGAAACATGATTATGATTAGGAGATTCCATGCATTATGCCTTATTGAAACATTGGGTCGAAGAGAATGCTCCCAAGTTGATAGGAAAGATCATTACCGGTATGGAGCAATTTGAAGATCAGATGAGAATAACAATTCTCGGGACGCAGGAATCACTTCAATTGAACCTGATGAATAAAGATACATTTGCTTTCTTCTCAAATAAGCATGACTTGCCATTTCTTCCTACAAAAGACTCAGGTGCCTTTCAAAAACACATCAATGGAAGCACAATTCAATCGGTTGAAATGGATCAATCTGACCGCATTATGTACTTTACACTTCACCGCACAGATATGTACCAGGACACGAATCAGTATCGTCTTATCTTTGAAATGATTCCAACTTACCAGAATATCATACTTACACGGCTTGATCATGGGAAGGAAATCGTGTTCGAAGCAATGCGTAAATTCAGCCTGGCTGATAATCCGCATAGGCAGATACTACCCGGCAGCCCATATATGTTACCACCGAATTTTGGGATACATAATGCGAAGAAGGATATAGGGTTGCCCCCCTCTTTAAAAGGGGTTATTAATCCCGTAGAAAATAATGGGCATACAATCTCCCCTCTATTAAGCATTAGAGAGGGATCCGGGGTGAGTAGTGGGGTCAATCTCCAATTCGAATCTCTTTATTATGACACATATCTTCCCACAAAGAAAACTGATATCCAGCGCAGTATGATCAAGCAGATAAATACAGAAGTCATCAAACTGGAACGAAAATTAGCCAAGCAGGAAGTTGAACTGATTTCTGCCAAAGATGAAACGCTCTGGTTTAATTATGCCGAACTGTTGAAAGCAAATTTCTCTCAGATCAAGCCGGGAATGAATTCTCTAGTTGTGACAGATTATTTTACAGACGGTTTCCCCGAGATTGAGATACCGTTGCAGGGTGATAAATCTCCACGTATCAATATGGAATATTATGTCAGGAAATACAGGAAAGCACGGAATGGCAGAGAAATTATCGAGAAAAATATCAGGGATGGGAAACAGAAGTTAGCTTTATTGTTGGAACGTATTGTGAAGATAAAAGATACGGATTCTTATCTGGAGCTACGTTCAGAAATGGGAAAGAAAGGTGAAAGAACATCTCACCAGGTCAAGACTCTATTTCGTCACCTCCTGATCAATGAAAACTGGGAAATTCTGATTGGCAGATCAGCAAAGGAAAATGACCTGCTTTCACTTCATACAGCAAAACCTCAGGATTGGTGGTTTCATACCCGTATTTACCAGGGAACACACGTCGTCCTGAGAAACTTTAAAAAGCAGGAATTACCTGAAGAACTGAAACTACTCTGTGCCCGACTCGCAGCATATTACAGCAAGGCTAAATCTTCTTCCCAGGTACCGGTAGATTTTACCCAAATTCGTTATATCCGTAAACCACGTGGCAGTGCACCAGGCTATGTGACCTATTCTCACCAGCATACGGTCTTTGTTGATCCCATTAGTTATCGGGAAGCAGCTTTGAAATTGAATAAAGTAGAAAGTACAGGTCATGAACATCCTTCCTTAATGCCCCTCTGAGAGAAGTGATATTTATGCGAGAAAGACAAATAATCACTCGTGGAATTATTCTGAATCGTACTGATTACACTGATACCAGTCTCATCCTGGATGTGTTTTCTGAAGATTTGGGACGTATTTCTGTCATTGTTAAAGGGGCGAAACGAGAAAAACGACAGGATACAGGTTTCTATAGCCTGATGAATGTCTTGGAGTGGACTTTAATAAGCCAACAATCCGAAATGTACATTCTGAAGTCTTCGAATCTCCTGGAAAGTACAGCCATGACTGAACAGTGGGAGACTTTTTCGCTGCAATGCGCTGGACTGGAATTGTATCGTTCTATTATGGTGACTCATGAGGAAGCTTCAGAATATTATGAACTATTATATTCATACTTAGTTTTTCTGCCAAAGATAACAGCGAATGGTATTCTCATTTTTTGGAGATTCTTGCTGAGAGTTTTTCAGAAAATGGGGATAGAATTAAATGTTAAAGCTTGTGCTTTTTGCCGGAAGGAGGATATTCCTCTTCCTTATTACAATAGTCATCGAAGTGGTTTCGTTTGCCAGGATTGCACATCCAAACTCAATGAACCGTCAATACCTTTAGATTCTCATGCTGCAAATATACTGCATTCTCTACCATATATAGGACATTTATTGATTGATATTCAACTATCTAAAAGGGAAACTGCCGAAATACAATCTATCTTTCTTCGTCATTATGAAGATCATATGCATCAGAAGCTTTGTTTTAAGAGTCTAATAGATTTGTTAAAGTAATTGTGACTATTTGGAAATAATAAAGTAGAGACGCCCAACTTGGGCGTCTTAATTAAGGATCGAGTTACATCTGCTACAAATACATTGTAAAATAGAGACGCCCAACTTGGGCGTCTCTATTTAGGAGATAAAACAGAGGGGACGAGTTTATTGGAGAAGAATAAATTTCTTGGTTATGCTGGTATTTGTTGTGTTTAATTTGTAGAAATATACACCTGCACCACATACGTTACCATGAGAATCAATACCATTCCATGATACTTCCTGGCTGCCCTGGGAACGAGAGTATTGTTGAACTACTTGTCCACGGGTATTGTAAATGGTTAAAGTTGCTGTTTCACCAGTTTTTACGTCAAAACCGATCTTTGTTCCTGAGGCTGCAGTGAAGGGATTTGGATAGGCGTTTCTTAATGCTGTAGCCACAGTAATGGTTGGAGTCGTTGGGTTATCGATAGTAGCAGTGATATAATTACTAAAATTGGATTTATTATTGAAATCAACATTCTCCACCCAATAGTAATAGGTTGTACTATTTTCCACTTCGGGGTCAGTAAAGTTGTAGCTATGTGTCGTAGAAGTATTGGTTCCACTTATGATGGCTTGGTTCAGTTTGAGAGCATTTGAAATATTGGAGTCTGAGGAGCGATAGACATTGAAACCAAGATTATTAGTTTCAGATTCTGTTGTCCATTGCAGGTTCACCAGCATCTGGGAGGTCACGGTAGCGGTAAAGGAACTCATTTCGACAGGAAGCTCAATTTCATTATATGAAACTAGGAAATTATCAAATCCAGTAATGCGAAAATTTCCTACAGCAAAGTAGGGATAGATCATACCCGCATTTGCAAAGTCTGGATTTGATCTTCCGCCGATGGAAAATCCATGCAAAGCGTTAATTATGTTACCATTGATGTCCGAACTATTAATGAAAAAAGCCTCTGAAAACTGACCAGAAAGTTGTCTTTCAAGATAAAACCAAACATAATACCACGCATAAAGTGGTAAATCACCCGTGTCAGAAAACCATGGCATCACTATTGGACTTTCATTACTATTTAAAAAACTACCTTCTCCTCCTTGGAAATTCATCCCCATGTATGGAACACCAACGACTTGACAATCAGCAGTTGCGTTATTGATATTGGATGCTGAAAATCCAATTCCACCATAACCATTATTGAAATCATTATAGAAATAACCTGAAAGAGAGATCGCTTCACCAATTCTCGGTACAGGGCATCCTGTTTTCAGAGTCCATACATCATTCATACCCAAAGGAATCATTACACCGCCGGTATCGCCCAGACCACCATTAGCCATATTTATTGCCCCTGTTGGAAAACCATCATTGAATTGGCTGGTCAAGTTGCTTGGGTTGTTGAAATCGACGAGTTTGTCTATTGCCGATAATCCAATCACCAGCAATAACATACAAAAACTGATTAGAACTGTTTTCATTTTTAGTCTCCTTTTTTCTTGTTTTTGGTTGAGTCTTTAATACCTACAGACCCCATCGAAACTCTACGATCATAATTTTTCTTGATTGCAAGCTTGGATTTGCGCAATTGCTCCAATTCCTGATAAACGATATCTTTACTTTGGATATCGAAATCCCTGATAATGTTTTCAAAACTGCAATCTTGATGTTTGATGGTAAATCCAAGCAAACCATTACCATCTTTATCATAGGTTTCTATGATTGCGCTTATGTCAACGATATTATTATTTTTTTCTTTTGTTTTCATAAGCTATAATAAAGCAGGAATGGTACCAAAAAAAGGATATTTTAAATATACTGTATCTGTATGATATATGGGTTCTTATGAAATATGGGAAATCAGGAACTGCAATAAATTTCAAAATAGCCCTGAAATTATATGAAAGTGAAATTTCATATGAAATTAATTTGCATCTAAAAACGAGATACTTATCTCCCCGGTTTAGCTCATTTATTGTTACCTGTACGCTGTACGCTGTACCCTGTACCCTGTACCCTGTACCCTGTACCCTGTACCCTGTACGCTGTACCCTGTACCCTGTACCCTGTACCCTGTACCCTGTACCCTGTACCCTGTACCCTGTACCCTGTACCCTGTACCCTGTACCCTGTACCCTGTACGCTATACCCTACACCCTTCTGCTAGGAGTGATTCCGCAGATTCAATTCCATAGGGTGTGGATTGAGGTAATATTGTTCTGCTAAATATGGCTTATCGTACTTTCGGACATAATGATTGATTAGGGTCATCGGAACGATAAGCGGGTAGTGTTCTGCTTTGTATTTTACTAAGATATCGATTAATTCAGCTTTCTCATCCGAACTCAAATCATTTTTAAAATATCCTAGAATATGCAGCATCACATTTTGATGCTTGCTCCTTGTGGCAGGTTTCTTTGTTGCTTGCATCAGCATTTCATAGTAAGTCTGCAACACTTCGGGGAAAGCTAATTGAGAGGCAAATGCTACATACTTTCCTGTGCTTCTGTACAATTCGATATTATGAGCCATGAATAAAAGCTTATGACGTGTATGAAAAATGATCAGGTCATTTATTTTAGGATTGGAATTTAATAAATTCTGCCAACGCTTCATGATGAAGATGCGCTCAATAAAATTCTCTCTAAGGATAGGATCTTGCAGCCTGCCCTCCTCTTCAACGGGTAAATACGGAAAAGCTTTCATGAACTGGTTGGCAAAAATTCCAATGCCTTTTTTTTCAGCGATCCCATGGTTCTCGGGATAGACTTTTACTCTTTCCATTCCACTACTGGGAGACCTACTTTTGAACACAAATCCGCATAGCTTCTCATTCCCTAGCTCACGTACCTTCTTTTCACAGAAAGAAAGCATTTGATGAGTTAGATTTTTTCCCGTTTTTATTGTTACTAATCTTGGATTTTCAGGATTACCGACAAGATGCATTGCTTCCCTGGGAACAGACAAACCACATTCCACTTCAGGACAAACAGGTACATAATCGACATATTTACCCAACTCTTCCACTAGCCAATTGTCATACTTATGCTGTCCATCATAGCGAACTTTATTTCCTAAAAGACAGGAGCTAATACCAAGTCGTATTTTTTCATCCATGATTATAACCTCACATTTTAATATAATACATGAACCATATGATAGCAAGAAATTAAAATGATTCTACACCTATCCTCACTTCACTTCAATGAACCGTTTCTGCTATTTCCTTGTTTTTTGTAGTAAGCGTTCAAATAGGTTCTGGATTGTCTCAATTATAGACATTAGTGTAATAATACTTGACAAAACATGACATTATGTAATCTAATGGACAAAAGGAGCTTGATTAATTATGGAAAAAGATATTCTTAGTATCGATGAAACAGCAGAAATGCTCTCAATGCATCCACGAACCATACGCAGATATCTCAAGGCAGGTACATTAAAAGGAACTAAAATCGGCGGTGAATGGCGAATACAAAGATCTGACCTGAAAACAATGCTAGGCAGCCCTGAAGTGATACAAGAGCTAAATACAACTTGGAATAACAGTGTCTCTGATTTTATTGCAGGAAAACAGGATATACCTCTCATGGGTTTCCGGATATGCACTGTGATCGACTGTATGTTTTCCGGTTCAGAAGAAGCACAGGAAATCTCTTCATCATTGCTGAGAATTGTGAACCAGTATAAGTCAGAAGACGGTGAAGCGCGTTTCCAATATTCTTATGACTCTCAAACCGGGAAGGCACGCTTCATTCTTTGGGGTTCACCGGACTACATCATCAAAATGCTGCAAGTTCTACCTGAAAGTAATTCGTAGCGCTGCCTTTAGGCGGTTATCTCGTAGCGCTGCCTTTAGGCGATAATCTCGTAGCACTGCCTTTAGGCGGTAATCTCGTAGCACTGCCTTTAGGCGGTATCTTATAAAAAAAGGAGGATCAATGTTCCGTTATTTGTTTTTTATATTTCTCATTCTTTTCTTCATCACAGTACTTTCAGCAGAATCTTCAGCAAGCACTTTTGATTTACACCCCATAACCAAAATGTGGCAAACTGCAAAAACAATGCATCCTGCCTGGGAGAAACTATATCCAATTTGCATTGCCAGTGGTGATGACTTTTATCTGTACCAGCCTTCTTCCAATGGAACCTGGACGTTGACTAAAACGGAGAATCGGTCTGGTCAGGTTCCTAAGGAAATCCGTGCAGCATATCCGGTTGACTTTGCAGATAATCAAATCGTCTGTGTCATCGATCCCAGTGTTTTAGCAAATCAAAAGCAGATCATCACCGTATTTCATGAATTTGTTCATTGCTATCAGTTCAATACCTGTGAATTCAGTATTAAGGATTCGCTGCAGGTCAATCAGGATGCTATGGCACAGAAAAACTGGATGTGGGAGCTGAATTATCCATTTCCTTATGACAATATCAAAGTAACGAAAACCTACCTGACAATGATTGCCGCAGCAAAACAAGGAAAAGTTAAGCAAGTGGGCATCCTTCGTGGAAAGCTTCGCTCTCTTCTTACAAAACAGGAATGGGAATACTTATCCTGGCAGGAATTCAAGGAAGGAACAGCCAGATATTTGCAGAATGAGTTAAATGCCAAATACGGTTACCCCAGGGCTACATCTTCACATCAAAAACCACTAAATCGTGTGATCTTCTATGAAGGAGGAGACTATATGATTCGCATGCTTCTCAAATCCAATCCGGATATGATTAATGATCTTCCTGCGCTGTGGATCGCATTATATACAAAATGAAAACATGATACGAGATGGAGCCATGGTTAACAATCCTTCCATTAACGGCTTTACAAACCGTGTTACGATTCTGCTCTGCTAATTCTGTAATTCTCATGAATTTCTCTTCGAACTTCGCACTTATAAAATGAGCTGGGTTTCATCTAGGCATTATCTAGGGATCATCTAGGGATCATCTAGACTTTTTTAGATTTTCCTTAGGTTTTCATTAGTTCGTGATTAGCTTCTATTTCGTTGATTTTCTCGTTGTGATTCAAGAGCCAATTGGGTGGGGTATGAGTGGAATATAATTACTCACATTTCGACTTCGCTCAATGACCGAGTAATCACTCGATGAACCGATTGTTGGGTACTGAAACAACCGGTTAAACCCGGAGCTACCAAGTACAACCGGCTAAACCCGGAGCTACGCTAATGAATCAACCGGTTAAACCCGGAGCTACCACTCTGAGCTAGTACCTAACACCTAGAACCTAGCACCTTCTGCAAATTTCCTTGACATCTTTCCTATATTTATAAACATATGCGTATATGTTCATATATCAATAAGGAGAGAAGAATGGTGTTGATCGAAGAGACTGAACTTTGTTCCTGCCACCAGGAAAACCCTGATTTAGTACAAAAAGTACGTGAGCAATTAGCTTCTACCAATGAAATAGATAAGATGGCTGAATTCTTTAAGATGTTTGCAGATACTTCCCGTTTGAAGATCATCCTTTCATTGCTTAACAATGAGCTTTGTGTCTGTGACCTTGCTTCTGTAGTGCAGATGAATCAATCGGCAGTCTCTCATCAATTGCGTGTGTTGAAGTTGCTCAGGCTTGTGAAGTCACGTCGCGATGGAAAGGTGATCTATTACTCGTTAGATGATGAGCATGTGCATGATATTGTGGCGTTGGCAAAAACACATTTTGAAGAGGGATCATGGTAAAGAAGGAATACAAGCTGGAAGGTCTTGCGTGCGGTTCCTGTGCAGCCAAGATCGAAGGGCATATGAATAAACTGGATTCTGTTGCCCAGGCGCAGGTGAATCTGATGACCCAGACACTGACTCTTTATTACAATGAAGATGACAACCACATGCAAGATGAGCAGATAAAGAAGATCGTACTGGGTTATGAACCGGATGTGATCGTTGAGAAACTTAATGATAAACGCAGTAAGGATGAAACAGCAAAGGAAGCTCGTCTTTCGAATTATATTTTCTGGCTGGGTATGTTCCTATCAGCTATTTCCTATATTCTCATGTGGATGGGCAAAGATATCCTCATTCTCTATATCGCTGCGTATGCAGCATTAGGCTACAAGATCGTTTGGACAGCTCTCATCAATATCGTGAAGGGCAGATTACTGGATGAAAAGTTCCTCATGACCTTTGCCACCATTTCCGCCTTTGGTTTGGGACAGTATCCGGAAGCAGTAGGCGTCATGCTGTTCTACGAAATTGGGAACAGGCTGGAAGGCTTGGCAGTCCAACGTTCTAAGCGTTCCATCACTTCTTTATTGGATTTGAAGCCTACCATCGTTCATAAGATGGAAGGACAAGCAATTTTGGATACTCTTCCAGCCCAAGTCAGTGTGGGGGAGAGGATACTGGTGAAACCGGGGGAACGTATTCCTTTGGACGGTGTTATCCTGAAAGGTGAGACCTATCTTGATCAATCAGCCATCACTGGTGAATCCATTCCTGTCTTCATGGGTATCGGTGCAGAAGTGCTGAGTGGAAGTGTGAATTTGAACACTGCCATAGAAATGAATGTCACGAAAGTCTTTGAAAATTCCTTTGTTTCCCGTATCCTGACTATGGTGCAGGATGCTTCAGGACGGAAAAGTCAAAGTGAGAACATGATTCACCGTCTTGCCATTTATTATACACCAATCGTAGTGGGGCTAGCCATTCTACTAGCCATCTTACCGCCAATAATATTACAGGAAGCCTTTCATATTTGGTTTTACAGGGCTTTGATCTTTTTAGTAATATCCTGCCCTTGCGCCTTAGTTGTCTCTATACCCTTAGCTTTCTTTGGCGGTATAGGTGCTGCTTCACGTCATGGCATCCTGATCAAGGGTGGAAATTACCTGGAAGCGTTACGCCAAGTGGATACAGTTGTCTTTGATAAAACTGGTACTCTTACAACCGGTAAGCTTCAAATACGAAATATTGCCCCCATCCAAGGCATTTCTGAACAACAATTACTGGAAACCGCAGCTTATGCTGATTCCTATTCCAATCATCCTATCGCCAAGTCTATTCGTAATGCATATGGTAAGGAAATTAAGACCAATGAAATCGAATCTTATGAAGAGATACCCGGATTAGGCACTGTGGCAGTTTGGGATCAAATACGCATTCTTGCAGGAAATGAGAAACTGTTGGCAAAAGAAGGGATCAAGTTACCCGCTGTTAATGTTTCAGGTACACTCGTTCATATTGCTGCTGGAGGAAATTACCTTGGTTCTATCGAAATCGGAGATGAATTACGAGCCAACGCTGCTGAAGTAATTACCAACCTGAGAAAGGACGCTGTCAGTCGTATCATTATACTGAGCGGTGACAGGAAGGATAATGTAAATCAACTGGCAAAGCAGCTCGGTTTTGATGAATACTTTGCTGAGTTATTACCACAGGATAAACTTGCTAAAATGGACGAGATTGTTAATCATGCAAAGGGGAAGGTTGCCTTTATCGGTGATGGTATCAATGATGCCCCTGTTCTCATGCGTGCTGACATCGGCATTGCGATGGGCGGTATCGGTTCTGATGCTGCCATTGAAGCAGCGGATGTCGTTTTTATGCGTGACGATTTGAAAAGAATGTTGGTTTCCCGAAGAATCTCGAATTATACAAATAAGATCGTCTGGCAGAATATATATTTTGCATTGGGAGTGAAGGCAGCTATTATGGGACTTGGAACTTTCGGTTATACAAACCTTTGGGGAGCTGTTTTTGCTGATGTGGGTGTAGCCTTGCTTGCTGTTTTGAATAGTATTTTGATTCTGAGGAATAAAAAGCTGGAATCGTAAAATGGGTCTGTTGTATAGAATAGGAATGTTGAATCGACCTTTCCTCCCTCCCTTTAACCAAAGGGAGGGAAGTCAGACAAGTCATTTCTTCCTTTCCTTTAACCAAAGGGAGGGAGGTCAGACAAGCCATTTCTTCCTTTCCTTTAACCAAAGGGAGGAAGGTCAGACAAGTCATTTCTTTCTTCCTTTTATCCAAAGGGAGGAAAGCCAGCTAAGTCATATAAAGAGGTATTATGTGGTATTTTATTCTTAAAGTGTTCATCTCCGCTATCATTATTGCCCTGATCTCCTGGATTTCCCAGAAGAGTACTTTATGGGGTGGTATACTGGCTTCTGTGCCCCTGACATCGCTGTTGGCTATTCTCTGGTTATTCAGGGATACTCATGATTTAGAAAAGATATCCAATCTCTGCAAGGACATTTTCTGGCTTGTTCTTCCATCCCTGGCATTTTTCCTGATCCTGCCCTACCTGATCAAACTTAAAGTGAATTTTGGTTTAGCTATGAGTATATCCATTGTTATTGTTGTTATTCTCTATTATCTGACTATCTTGATTTTGAAAAGGCATGGAGTGTGAATCATGATATCAATCATCGCAGCTATGGATAAAAACAGGTTAATTGGAAAAGACAATCGTATACCTTGGAAGATTCATGAAGATCTTATCTATTTTCGAAAAACTACCATGGGGCATACCGTAGTCATGGGCAGAAAAACGCATGAATCACTGGGAAGACCTTTAGACGGACGGGCGAATATAGTGCTTACAAGACAGAAGAATTATCATTGTACAGACTGCATGGTTTTGCATTCTGTCCAGGAAGTGCTCGATATGTTTTCTGATGAGGAAGTGTTTATTATTGGCGGTTTTGAAATATTCAAGGCATTCCTTCCTTATGTGAAACGGATGTATCTGACTAAGATAGATAAAGCTTATGAAGGGGATATCTGGTTCCCTGTATATGACGAAAAAGAATGGGTATTGGAATCTTTTGAAAATCATGTAACAACGGATAATACTCAAACAAACTTTGCTTTTCTGGTTTATTCAAAGAAGGAAATTTAACTACAAACTCACTCCCGACTTCTCTCTTGGACATAAGTTAGAAAATATACAGTCTTTCCCTACCGATCTTCTACTATCTGGAAATGAATGGATTTATTTGAAAGCTAAGGATTTGGAGTTCAATTTCCCGAGCAAAACTATCAGTAACCACCTAGCTAAAAGGGAAATTGGACTTCAAACCGATCTTTCATTCTCGGCAGTGAAACTCGTTTTCAGGGAAGTTCATATTGTGTTACTTTAGGGGATTGAGATTGAGAGCATACCTTTTATTGGTAAAATAAAAAAGGGAGAGATAAAATCTCTCCCTTAACTCTGTGAATATGAGTTCTGAGCCATTCGGGATGGCTGTTCCTTCAACCGCGTTGAAGGAGCGAGTCTCTCATTCATTTAATAAGATAATAGAATTTCTGGAAAAGCAAAGAAATTATTTCTATTTAATAGATTTAGAATTAAAAAAAAGGGAGAGGTTTCTCTCCCTTAGCTTAATGAATTTATGCAGTTCTGTATATTTGGGTGGCTGTTCCTTCAACCACAGTTGAAGAATCAAGTCTCTCATTCATTAATAAGATAATCCATTACCTGTAAAAAGCAAGGAAAACAACATGTAACATAATAAGCATTTCCCATCATAGACATGATTGGATATGCTGTTGAACAAGCTCAAGTAGCAGGGTGATTTTGAATATGTATTTGGAAATTGCTTTTTGAAGATTTCTTGGGTTGAATTGGATTTTTACAATTTTAGCAGAGTCTTTTACCAATGGAAGAGATGATTTTCTTTTCAGAAGTTATCAAATCACTTTGAGATCAGACTTTTTGTGTATGGGCTGATATTGTTTTCAAGTATTTTAGCAAATTGCCTGTAATATTTCGGTTGTTTCTATAATTTAGGCAAGACAATCCCGTCGGTAAAATTAACTTACAGTTTACCGCCATCAAAGCAATTTGCCAAAAACAACAGCGACCAAGGCGGTGATCTTGGTTTTCCGGTAATTGAAGCATGCTGTGTCATCTTTGATTTGCAATTAGGGCAGAGGTCTTTTTCAAATTTGGGAATTACAAAAGTTTTAGCTGTCTGATTCTTGTCATTAGAATCGGACTTTGCTGGGAAAAAGCTGTTGACCATCTCCCAGACAGATTTTGCCGCCGGACTGAGAAATCCGTAGTATCTGATTTTCTGAAATCCCTGCGGCAGAACATGCATCAGGAACTTATTGATAAACTCCACGGAGTCGACGCTTTTAAAGGCGAATTTAGCTGAACCTGCCGGCTTGTATTTAAAGGTTACCAGCCCGTCCTTTTCCCAAAGGATGCGATTGTTGGTGATGGCGGTCCGATACACATAATTGGCCAAATAAGTCAGAGCCTCCCGACCTTTTCCGACGGGTCGGGAGTCTGTGACAAACTCTTTTTGCTGCCAGACTAGCGGGGATATCCGACCAAACAGATGCTGATTTTCCAGTCGAAGCAAATCACGGAATTTTGCCCGGTAAATCACCGAAAGAGCTTTGACCGGAATCAGGAACTTATTGCCTGCTTTTTGCCATTCCTTTCGTTCTTTATTCCAAGCTCCGCCGGGGACTATATAATGAATATGAGGATGATATTCAAGCTGCCTTGTCCAGGTATGAAGTACCCCGGTAAAGCCTGAAACGCCACCGGCATATTTGGGATCTGAAAGCAATGTCTTTAAGGCTTCAGATGATGCTTTGAACTGAAGATCATAAAGCAGTTTCTGATTTGACAGGCATGTTTTGTGCAGTTCCCGGGGTATGGTGAAAGTTACCATGAAGTACTTAACCGGCAGCAGTTTGGCAAGCTGCTTTTCCAGCCATTTCGCTGAATCATTACGGCCACACTTCGGGCAGTGACGGTTTTTGCAGGAATGATAGGAATAATGCAGTTCCGCACATTCCTGGCATAAATAGACTTCTCCGCCCAGTTCAGGTGTCCGGCAAAGGAGAATATCTCTGATCGCTCTTAAATGGCTTTCCGGTGACTGGTTTCCATATTTTTCCAGATACTCGGACAGGTTGTTTTTGAGAATCCTGCTAAAATCCATTTACATCTTATTCATCAGTTCATTGATGATTTTACATGACTGCTCTCGGGAAACGTTAGTCAAATGCACGTATACCATGGTCGCTCTAAGACTTTCGTGCCCGAGCAAGTCTTTGATGATGATGATACTGACACCTGCTTCCAATAAATGTGTGGCATAAGAATGTCTGAGTGTATGACAGGTTACATGCTTAGGGATGCGTGTCTCCTTTAAGGCTGACTTCAGAGCTGACCGAAGAGTTTGGACAGAAATCTGGTTCGAGGTTGTCATTCTGTTAATATCAGCCTGTCTGGTGCTTCTGCTCGGGAATAAAAGCTGTCTGTTCTGATGGGTTTTCCAATATTCCCGGAGTTCCTGATACAATTTTTCAGGCAGAGGTATTGACCTGTCTTTGTTGCCTTTGGATTGCCTTACCGTGATGGTCATCAATTCCCGGTTGATATCGGCTATTTTAATCTTGACTGCTTCCGAAATCCTTAATCCGCATTGATAGGTAAGAGTCAGTAAGAGTCGATAATCATAAGTATGAATGCGGGAGATAAGCATTCTAACTTCGTCTGTGGTCAGAATCACAGGAAGTTTGTGCTCAATCTTTGCCTTAAAAAAGGTAAAATCCTCTTGCCTGAAACCAACAACATGGATGAAAAAAAATCTGATGCCATAATAGGCTGATTTTAAACTCTGAGGACTATAATTCTTGACGTTATGCAGGTAGACAAAATATGTTCTTACCTGTTCAATAGATAGTGTGCCGGGGTCTTGACCATAATATGATGCTAAAGAAGTGACTTGTCTGATGTAATTGTATTTTGTCTCTCGGGACACGCCTCGAAGATCAAGGCACTCTAAAAAGCGAACTTCGTATGATTCCATACTTACCTCCAGTTAATTTTGGGGGTAAGTATGCTTTTAGTGAGGGTTCAGTATATCAATAGTTTAAATGCATGAAACACGAGTTTACTGCGAACGGTACTGCTGCTTGCAGCTTCGTTCAACAAGATGCAATCATATGTAACAACCAATCGTAGCACGAACAGTCTAGTCTGTTTTGTGAGAGTTTCGTCCCGAACTTGAAACGGACTGCAGAAGATTCCAGGTTTCAAAACTAATGCTTATTCAAACAGAATTAATATGGAACAGACAATCGATATTTAATCACTTGACAACAATTTAATGAAAATGAAATTTAGTAAATTCATTATATCAACATGGAGGTAATTTCATGAGAACATCTCTTCTCTTCATAGTCTTATGTTTCGTTCTTGCCGGATGTGCAACGATGAAACAAGAGACACCTCAACCTGTTCAGAACATAGATCAGGTTAAACAGAATCAACCTAATCCTCCTGCTCCCAAGAGCGAATACACATTAAAGCGTAAGATTGCCATTGCCAGGTTTACAAATGAAACAAGAACCGCCAACAGCTTTTTAACTAGTGGCACAGAAATTAAGGATAAATTGAGTAAACAGGCGACGGATATCCTTTCCACAAAACTGGCTATGACAGGTAACTTCATCCTGATAGAAAGACAGGATACGGTTGCATATTTAAATGAGCAACGAGTTTCCAATATAGAGCGATTGCAGATTCCTGCAGATTATATGATTGTAGGTTCTATCACGGAATTTGGAAGAAAAGTCAACGGCGATGTTGGTTTGATTGGTAGAACGAAGAAGCAGACTGCTTTTGCGAAAGTATCATTAAGGATTATCAATACTAAGACAGGAATTGTCATTTATGGTGAAGAAGGTTCCGGTGAAGCTACTTCAGAAGTGGGAACGGTTCTGGGCATGGGTTCGCAAGCCGGATATGATGAAACTCTGACGGATAAGGCAATAGATACAGCAATCACCAGCGTGATTCAGAACCTACTGAATAAATTGTATGATCAGCCATGGAAATCCTATATTCTTTCCAACGATAATAATGTCATTTATATCTCGGGAGGCGCGAAACAGGGTATTAAGGTTGGCGATGTATTTCAAATCATGAAGAGTGGTAAGATGGTGAATAATCCGCAAACGAACATACCTGTTGAATTACCTGCAACGAAGATTGGAAGTCTTAAAGTAGTGAATTTGATTCCTGGTGAAGAGTTGACTGAACTATCCGAGTGCCAGGTTGTAGATGGCAGCCTGGCTAATGTTGACATCAAATCATTATTTATCAGCAAATAAGGAGAGAAAATGAAAGGGCTATACTTGATCCTGGTCTCCAGCATCGTAATTCTACTGCTCTGCTCATGCAGCGTTACGAAGATAAATAACTCTTCGACAGTAAAAGCTGACTTAGGGTATATACACATTACCGGCAATGTAGAGGGGATAAGCGTTTATATCAATAATGTTGAGCAAGTCCTGGTATATAAGCACAACTCGGCTCTAATACAGGTTCCTGCCGGGAATTATGAATTGAAAATAACGAGAGCTAACTCCACCCTAGTGGATCAAAAAATCATCGTATCCATATCAAATACAACGGAGGTAATTGTTCCATGAGAAAACTAAGATTCATCATTTTAGGTATCGTTGTCCTGTCATTCGCAGGTTGTGCCACTCAAACACAGTTATATTATTATGGTGATTATTCCCATAAGTACTACAACATGGTTAAAAAACAGGATGATGCAAGTAAGCAAGGCTTTATCAAAACATTGGACAACATTATCAGTAAATCCCAAAAACAGGATAATTCTCCTGTTCCCCCAGGTATCTATTGTGACTATGGGATGATGATGGTAGGTCAGTCCAGACCTGATGAAGCGCAAAAGTATTTTAATCTTGAGAAAAGCCATTGGCCTGAATCAGCTCCTTTGATGGATTACTTGATTCAATTATATAAGTAATAGGAGAAAAGATGAAAGACCGTTTATTGATCTGCCTTGTAGTACTGTTCATATTATTTCTTACAGGATGCGCTACAGTTAAAACAAAAACCATGCAGGATATCTACCCCAAAATGTATTCAAACAGACCTGCATCCATATTGATATTACCTCCCATGAATAAATCTACAGCCTCTGAAGCTAAGGAGTATTTCTCATGCTCCTTGGCTGAACCCCTTGCACAAATGGGATATTACCCCATGCCAGTGGAAGCTATTTTTTCAGTTCTGAAGCAGGAAGGATTGTACGATACAGAATCGATCAGCCCGGCTGTTTTGGCGAATCTTAGAAAATACTTCGGGGCAGATGCCGTGCTTGTAACAACTATCGATACCTGGCAGAAATCATATGTTGGTTTAGCTGGAAGTCTGACCATTGGAGCGACATACGAAATACTAGATACACAGACTGCTGAAAAGCTGTGGGATTTTCACGCAAACATAGTCGTTTCACTGACATCATCAAGTAACAACTTATTGGGACAACTAGTCGAAACAGCCATCAAAACAGCAGTCGAAGACTACTTTTCAAATGCTCAAAAAGCCAATAATTATACTTTTTATCATTATCTTCCAAGCGGAAAACATCACTCCAAAGTTAATGCCGATGGCATAAATATTGTTCCTGCATCTAAAAGCGCTATCATCCGAATATCCAAATAAGGAACTAAGAAATAGACTGATCTTATAGAAATGCAGTATTCTCCCCCCTAACGAGGGGGGAGTTTTTGAACCCTTAAACCATTCTGCCATTGAATTACTAGGCGGTATACTAAGGAATCCTTTCAAATGCTTGTGTTACCACAACGAAAAGCAACAGTAAAGACGCTTTTTAACCAGTTGAAGTAAAAAAATGATCTGGAAATAATGAAAGACATCTGAAACGAATGACTAAATATTGAAAGTCCTGAACACCGGAGATGTCCCGAAACTAGCATGATTTTATTTTCTTCTGTTGTAAAATATGTGATTGTTTTTACAGGCAAACTAAATTACTCAATAGTTTCCGAAAAGCGATGCAAAGACAAGGAAAAACGGAGTAATATTTACCTAATTCATGTTTGAATTCTGGTAGGAAGAGTCTTCATCAGGCTTTTCCTTCAGTATTTTGTAAGTGCAGAAACATTTTCCCTATATTATGTCCTAAAAAGAGGAGGGATAACTGTTCCTTGCATTTTCTCAATGAACGGACAGTAAATCTCTCAAACTTCCTGTTCCACTTCATGAAAGCAAATACAGCCTCCGGTTCGATGCCTCTTTGCTTTCTCAGCTTGTCGCCTTTTTCAGAAAGCAGATTATTGACTGTCTGACGTTTTAGTGGAGCTATATGAGGATCGTAGGTCAGTGATTTATGTGTTTTATCCTTGTAGGGAATACACTTTTTATTGTGAGGACATTCTCTGCAGTCATTACATATATAGGTTTTCACGATTCGTTTCGGACCGTTCTTCTCTGTCTCTTCTTCCTTGATTTTGACCAGTCTCCGATTAAATTGACAGACCCACTCATCATGCTCCTCATCATAGCTGAAGCCTGTCAGAAGAGAGTCCCGATAATCTCTCTTATAATCCTGGGTCTTGAGATAGCTTGTTATCTCTTTTTCAGCAGCATAATTCAAATTCAGCGCAGTGCCATAGGCAGCATCTCCAACAACGTCGGTAGGATATTGTCCCAATTCATCATGCATTTGCTCCATGAGATTGGGAAATTCAACGGTTTCTTTAGGGATATTGAATAAGTGAATGCCTGTGACAAATTGCTCTGAAGTTCCGATACTGGCAACATAACCCGGTGCCAGCTGTCCATTTTTCAATCGCATAAATGTGGCATCATTATCAGTCTTGGATGTGCTGCTGCGTCCTTCTCCAATTATCTCAAGCTGTTGCTCATATTTCTCCAGCTTAGTTATATCATTGCTCTTTGATTTGGAGATTTCGCGCAAAAGAGATTTGATTTTCTTGATAGCCCGAGTATCTGACGGATGATTTTTCTGTAGTCGGGACATTGCTTCTTTCAGCTTGTTTTCTGCTGAGACCAGTCTATCTCTGATCTGTTCAGATGCGACTGTAGCAGTTTTCTCTGATTCAACCGCATGCAATTGCTCACCAAGCTCAAGAAGATCAGCGGTTCCATATTGCTGTTGCTCTTCCTGATTATATTCCTCGATCTTTTTAAACAATCCCTCAACTCGTGTCTTGACCAGTTCCTGATAACGAAGCGCATTGCTTTTCCAGATGTAGGAATTCTTGCCGGCATTTGCGTGAATCGTCGTCCCGTCAACAAAACAGGTGTCGAGATCAAGATATCCTAATGATGATGCTTTCAGTACTACCTGATAAAATACATCAATAAGAATATCAGAACACTTAGTCCAGGCAAAGGTGTTGATCGTTCTGAAATCAGGTTCCTGTTCTCCTGCCAGCCAGATAAAATTGATGTTCTCCCGAACAGCCTTAGCTATCTTCCGACAGGTATAAATACCATTGATATAGGCATACACAATGATCTTCAACATCATCTTGGGATGATAAGCAGGTGTACCTTCATCAGAGTATCTTGTATATAGCTCAGATAAGTCCAGTTGCTCAACGACATCGTTAACATAACGAACCATGTGCTGGGGAGGTATTCTCTCTTCAATATTAAGTCCATAGAGTGTCCCCTGATTCGGATTGTGCTCTCTGAAATTCATAATTCTCTCTATGCTTAGTTTTTAAAGGCAACAATACACCCTATAACAATATGTCAAGTAATATGATTAATATTTAATAGTTGCTATTTTTCTATCATTTAGTTTCGGGACATCTCCTTAAATTATTCTCAATTTATTGACATTGACTGGGCTATTATCTGCCATCCATGCAGGATTCGGAAGTATTTTCTGTTTATTTCCACCCACCCATAGCTGACGCTATGGGCTATCATCTTGCATACATGTGGGAATTGTTCATTCGTTGATGCTCCCCCACCCATAGCTGACGCTATGGGCTAGTACGATAGTGATAGATAGAAATCGGATGGGTGCAAGTCCCATTTCAGGCTACGTCATGCCTGGTAGTCTATGTAACTGCTTCATCGTGAGATGGGGTGGGGAGTAACAAATGACGAAACAGCAGTCCGTAGGATAACGAACTCGATTCGGCAGGATACAATGTCGAGCTTGCTAGCCTTAAGCGAAGACCAAAATCTTCTGGAATGATGCACTTCGGGTGAACCGGAGTTTCCCCCGGAAGATGGCAGACAGGCTGAGATGACGTGCAAAAGCCATGTACTGATTGTATCAAGTGACTGGAGACGGAATGTTGTGAAGGTTTCTATCTCAAGCTATGAGACCTGCTGATGGGAAGAGACATCAGCAGGAGTCAGAGTGTTCATAGTAGCGATGATATTCAGGACACTATAACCTGAAAGTAGCGAAGGGGCACAGGAAAATGAATTTTGAAAGGAGTATTGATGGAAGATCAACGTTCATTATTGCCGAAAACGGCTAAACAAGAACGAGAAATCCCTCCGCAATGGAGTTGGGTGGAACCGTCAGTATGGTCTGACAAAATGTTGGCAGCGCTCGAAATGGGCGTCAAAGGTGGAAAATGGTTCAGTCTGATAGACAAGGTATATGCCATGGCAAACCTTGCATCAGCTTGGAAACACGTGGCATCCAACAGAGGTAGTGCCGGTATCGACAATGTCAGCATCCAGCACTACAAAAGACATGCGCTGGCAAGATTAGTACGAACCTCCGAACTGTTGCAAAAGGAAGCGTATCAACCCAATGGAATCAAACGTGTCTGGATAGATAAACCGGGCAGTAAGGAAAAGAGACCTTTGGGCATACCGACCGTCACGGACAGAGTAGTACAAACAGCACTGCGCAATGTAATCGAACCGATATTTGAACAGGGATTTGCCGAACACAGTTATGGCTTTCGTCCCAAACGCGACTGCAAAGATGCTTTAAGACAAGTCGATGGACTTCTCAAGCAGGGATACGTCTTTGTTGTGGATGCAGACCTGAAAGGATACTTTGACAGTATACCGCAGGACAAGCTGATGAAGCGTGTAGGAGAAAAGATAGCAGACGGGAAAGTTCTGAATCTTATCAATGACTATTTGAATCAAAAAGTAATGGATACAACGTCAACCTGGACACCGGAAACGGGAACACCTCAGGGAGCAGTTATCAGTCCATTACTGGCAAACATTTATCTGAATCCTCTGGACTGGCTTATGGCAGGCAAAGGCTATAGAATGATACGCTATGCGGATGATTTTGTAGTCATGTGTCAAAGTCGAGAGGAAGCAGAAATGGCTTTATGTACAATAGGCGAATGGGTTGAAAAAGCAGGTCTGGTTTTGCATCCTGAAAAGACTAAAATACTGGACGCAGAAACGGAAGCGGTGGAATTTTTAGGATACCACTTCTTCAAGGGTAAAAGATACCCCAGACAGAAGAGTATCAACAAGTTCAAAGACAGCATCCGTAAATGTACCGGACGCAGTAATGCCCACAGCTTACAAACCATAATAGCTAAAATCAAGCCGATTCAAAGAGGTTGGTTCGAGTATTACAAACACTGTTACAAAACAGTCTTTCCTAACTTGGATGGCTGGGTAAGACACAGGCTACGCAGTATCCTCAGAAAGAGGAAAAAGCGCTATGGTATTGCCACAGGAAAAGACAATATCAGGTATCCAAATTACATCTTTGATAATGCTGGGTTTTTCTCATTAACCAAAGCCCATCAGGAATTATGTCAATCTCTTAAATGAGAACTCGTTTTCTGGAGAGCCGTATGCGGGAGAACCGCACGTACGGTTCGGAGGGAGGGGAGCCAGTAATGGATTACTCCCCTACCCCTATTCATCTTGCATACATGTGGGAATTGTTCATTCGTTGACGCTCCCCCACCCATAGCTTACGCTATGGGCTATCATCTTGCATACATATGGGAATTGTTCATTCGTTGACGCTCCCCCACCCATAGCTGACGCTATGGGCTAGTACGATAGTGATAGATAGAAATCGGATGGGTGCAAGTCCCATTTCAGGCTACGTCATGCCTGGTAGTCTATGTAACTGCTTCATCGTGAGATGGGGTGGGGAGTAACAAATGACGAAACAGCAGTCCGTAGGATAACGAACTCGATTCGGCAGGATACAATGTCGAGCTTGCTAGCCTTAAGCGAAGACCAAAATCTTCTGGAATGATGCACTTCGGGTGAACCGGAGTTTCCCCCGGAAGATGGCAGACAGGCTGAGATGACGTGCAAAAGCCATGTACTGATTGTATCAAGTGACTGGAGACGGAATGTTGTGAAGGTTTCTATCTCAAGCTATGAGACCTGCTGATGGGAAGAGACATCAGCAGGAGTCAGAGTGTTCATAGTAGCGATGATATTCAGGACACTATAACCTGAAAGTAGCGAAGGGGCACAGGAAAATGAATTTTGAAAGGAGTATTGATGGAAGATCAACGTTCATTATTGCCGAAAACGGCTAAACAAGAACGAGAAATCCCTCCGCAATGGAGTTGGGTGGAACCGTCAGTATGGTCTGACAAAATGTTGGCAGCGCTCGAAATGGGCGTCAAAGGTGGAAAATGGTTCAGTCTGATAGACAAGGTATATGCCATGGCAAACCTTGCATCAGCTTGGAAACACGTGGCATCCAACAGAGGTAGTGCCGGTATCGACAATGTCAGCATCCAGCACTACAAAAGACATGCGCTGGCAAGATTAGTACGAACCTCCGAACTGTTGCAAAAGGAAGCGTATCAACCCAATGGAATCAAACGTGTCTGGATAGATAAACCGGGCAGTAAGGAAAAGAGACCTTTGGGCATACCGACCGTCACGGACAGAGTAGTACAAACAGCACTGCGCAATGTAATCGAACCGATATTTGAACAGGGATTTGCCGAACACAGTTATGGCTTTCGTCCCAAACGCGACTGCAAAGATGCTTTAAGACAAGTCGATGGACTTCTCAAGCAGGGATACGTCTTTGTTGTGGATGCAGACCTGAAAGGATACTTTGACAGTATACCGCAGGACAAGCTGATGAAGCGTGTAGGAGAAAAGATAGCAGACGGGAAAGTTCTGAATCTTATCAATGACTATTTGAATCAAAAAGTAATGGATACAACGTCAACCTGGACACCGGAAACGGGAACACCTCAGGGAGCAGTTATCAGTCCATTACTGGCAAACATTTATCTGAATCCTCTGGACTGGCTTATGGCAGGCAAAGGCTATAGAATGATACGCTATGCGGATGATTTTGTAGTCATGTGTCAAAGTCGAGAGGAAGCAGAAATGGCTTTATGTACAATAGGCGAATGGGTTGAAAAAGCAGGTCTGGTTTTGCATCCTGAAAAGACTAAAATACTGGACGCAGAAACGGAAGCGGTGGAATTTTTAGGATACCACTTCTTCAAGGGTAAAAGATACCCCAGACAGAAGAGTATCAACAAGTTCAAAGACAGCATCCGTAAATGTACCGGACGCAGTAATGCCCACAGCTTACAAACCATAATAGCTAAAATCAAGCCGATTCAAAGAGGTTGGTTCGAGTATTACAAACACTGTTACAAAACAGTCTTTCCTAACTTGGATGGCTGGGTAAGACACAGGCTACGCAGTATCCTCAGAAAGAGGAAAAAGCGCTATGGTATTGCCACAGGAAAAGACAATATCAGGTATCCAAATTACATCTTTGATAATGCTGGGTTTTTCTCATTAACCAAAGCCCATCAGGAATTATGTCAATCTCTTAAATGAGAACTCGTTTTCTGGAGAGCCGTATGCGGGAGAACCGCACGTACGGTTCGGAGGGAGGGGAGCCAGTAATGGATTACTCCCCTACCCCTATTCATCTTGCATACATGTGGGAATTGTTCATTCGTTGACGCTCCCCCACCCATAGCTTACGCTATGGGCTATCATCTTGCATACATATGGGAATTGTTCATTCTTTGACGCTCCCCCACCCATAGCTTACGCTATGGGCTATCATCTTGCATACATATGGGAATTGTTCATTCGTTGACGCTCTCCCACCCATAGCTTACGCTATGGGCTATCATCTTGCATACATATGGGAATTGTTCATTCGTTGACGCTCCCCCACCCATAGCTTACGCTATGGGCTGATCATCTGGCATCCCATCGCTCACGATATAGGTTTGAATTTTAGATTGACATCATAGCATAAATATGGAATAAATTGTTTAATCATTCTCAGAAAAGGGAAGCATGATATGAGCACATCAGATCATAAGCGAAAGCTTAAAATACCTGTTTTGTCGGCTTTTATCATCATGTTCGTGATATTTTCGGCGATGACGTATCAGCACAGGGTTCAGATGAATCGGAAAGCGAAAGCGATCTATTCCAGGAAGGACATAGCCTATGCTAGAGGTAATAATCTGTACCTTCTGAACATTACAACGGGTGATTCCACCTGTATTCCTGCCAATGGTATCGTTGCCTCGCCCACATTCGATAATAGCGGAAGGAATGTCTATTTCCTGAGCAATACGGAATCCGGTGCTGAAAACAATCACTTTGTTACCTGCAATATCTTCAAATATGATATCGATGCAGGAAAACTAAGCCAGGTGACCAGTAAGCGATTCGATAACCTCTGGCTTGAACTTCCCACTCATTTGAATCTATTTTTTGACAAGTCTGATGTGCTGTTTTTGACGATGTTTGACCTGGAAAACGTGCAGATGTTTCAAATCGATACAAAGCAAAATCAATTGCAGGTATATGACAGCGAGCAAGCTCTTGAAAGCAGAACTGTTTGCTCTGATTCGCTGACATTCAATGGAACAGTCATCGTGAATCGGAAAACAGAAGGCATCTATGAGCTTGTTCTGCAAAAGAGCGATGGAACACTGACACGACTATCCCATACAGTGCTATATAAAAGAGATTCGGAGTTACTTGATGAGAAAGCACGCTTTGTCCTATCTCCAGATCGGAAGTCACTCGTATTCGCAATTGTGACTGAAATGGGGGATTTCTTGCACGGTCCGCTATTCTCAGTGGATTTGGATGGCAAGCATCAGACACACCTCCTGGAAGACGGTTTCGACAGAATTGCGATCCAGGAAACATACTGGATTTCCGGCAGTTCTTTCCTCTATATCGATGACAACGGAAATCTGATGTCGGTAAATGTCATAGGGGAGAAGAAGCTTATTAGGAAACATGTTTCTGCTTTTACCGCAAAGCAGTAGCACAGACAGTCTTGTCTGTTTTGTGAGAGTGTCGTCCCGAACTTGAAATGGGATGCGGAGTGAAAGGGAATAGGAAATGATATGGAAGAGACTAGATACCAGGGGCTAGAGTCTAGGAGTTAAAATAGGATTGAAGATTGGCAGAGAAGAACCGCCTGAAGGCAGCGCTACTGAAGGTGGAAGAACGCATCCTGTGCTGACTGCTGGATCGGAATCAAGGGAAGTTCGAAGTACGAAAGGAAGTAGGGTTCAATAAAAGTTAAACAGCATGTATATCTTGACAATACTGGGCTATAATGAGTTCTACGAATATTCATCCCTTTAAGGAGTAATTATGTGTAGAACCAGTATTTTTCAAATCCTATTCATCCTGATATTCTCAATTTTCATTTCCAATCTCCTGGCAGACCAAGCCAACCAGCAAAAAATGGAAGCTCAATTCCGTGATGAAACCGGATTCGAAGGCACGATCAAGTGGTGGAATAGTGATGATACAATGAAAGAACTGGAAGGCTATTTCCCCGATATGCCAATTTCAATGGATCTCGAGTGGGATGATAATGCTGCAAATGCTAATGAGATATTTCTTAGTTTAGTTCCTTATTCAGGTTTGAAGAAGGAAGACTTTTTTCCTATTGTTAATGGTGCTGACTTTTATAACTTTAATCAGAAATTGAATGGAAGGAAAATGAGCAATTATGGTGCTATCGAATTTTGCATGATGGGGGATGGTAATATCTTCATCAGTGCAAGTACGATCCTGAAAGTGAATGCTCCACTCAATCCAAAACTGACAGTCGATGAAGCTTATACAAAATTTACTCAAGTTGCTGTTCCTGCCGACATCATTCCTCAATCTGACATGAAATGTGAATTAACCTATATAGTACCTTCCACCTATGTGGATAATCCTGATATGAAGCCTACGGAATACCTTTTAACCTGGCTGATGATGGCTTATGATAAATGGTATTATATTGATGCAATAACAGGAAAACTGGTGAAGAAAAATTAGGCTTGCAGAAGCGGACAGGGTACAGGGTACAGGGGACAGGGTACAGGGGACAGGGTACAGGGGACAGGGTACAGCGTACAGCATACAGGGTACAGGGGACAGGGTACAGGGGACAGGGAAGAGAAGAGTTGTCGTTCTTCCGAACGCGCCTACAGGTTTTCTATTATTAAATCTCTTTGAAATCAAAACACTTCTTGACAGATTGTTCTTCTTTATTAAATAAACATACATGAATGTATGTAAAGAAGGGAATAATGAGAAGAACAAAGATTGAGACTGAAGAAACCAGGAAAGCAATCCTAAGTGCAGCCTTGATTACTTTCAGCAAAAAGGGATACGATAATACAACCCTGGAAGAGATCGCAGATGTTGCCAATTTGACACGAGGAGCAGTTTACTGGCATTTCAAAAACAAAGAAGATTTGCTGAATATTCTATTGGAAGAATATGAGGGATCCTTGTTATTGAGAATCCAGGGATTCCTGAAAGACAGGAAGTTGAAGAAGATGTCATTGAGTGAGAGAGCTTTATTGTGGATTACTCTTTGGGTAGAGACAATGGTGTCGGAAAGGAATCTATTCAGAACACGGGCGGTTTATAACATACATTATCCAGAAAGAATGTCAGAAAAACGCAAAGAGACTAATATACAACTCATGGAATCCGTGAAAGCGATATTTCTTCCGAAATTGGATGAAATCAAGAATCCAAATAGGGAAGAAGCATTGTTCTTTGTGATTATGGTCATTGATACATCTTCTGCCTATAAAATCATTCTTGAAGAGATGCATGACCATCTGCTGCCGGGGATAAACAGTCAAATGCTGATCTGTGAATATCATCAGTTATTCAATTCCTATCTAGGTTTGGATCACGTTTCAGTAAAAGCTGGCATTTCAACAGTCAAACGAGATGTGAAATGAATGCAGGTGGTTTTCTGATTATTTTTATCTTATTGGTATTTTTTTCAAGCGGATATTGTCAAAACTCTGACAGCATAACTGTCTTCAAAGATGTAAATCTGATTCCTATGACATCGAATATAGTTATTCCTCATCAGACAGTCATCATCGAAGGAAAAAGAATCAGGGAAATCGGGAATATGGGTTCAGTACGAATACCAACTCATGCTCAGATAATAAATGGCGAAGGCAAATATCTGATGCCTGGTTTAGCCGATATGCATGCTCATTACCTGGCAGATTATGAACGTGATAGTTTCTTCAATCTATTTCTAAAAAATGGTGTTACAACGGTCAGGCTTTTTCAGAGTTTTCCCAATGATTCAGTACTTGTCTGGAAAGATAAGATCACCAGGCATGAGCTATTAGGTCCCACGCTGTTTACATGCGGAATGATGTTTAATGGTCCAGAGCTTCCAGCCAGCTCGATTCTAACTTCCAAACGGAATTATGATTTCATCAAAATTTATGGGGATTTATCATCTGAAGAGTTCAAAGATGTCATGAAGATCGCCAGGCAGGAGAAGATCTATACGATTGGTCATATACCATTCCTGGTAGGATTAGATAGTTTCATCCGGGAAGGGATGAATGAAATTGCCCATGCAGGTGAGCTTGATTATGAGCTTGTTGATTTCCCCAAACGTACTTCACTTCGTCCTATGTTCGGTTATGTGATCGATCGCTGGGTGAAGCAGTTTTATCAGACCAATCTGACACCAGGGCAATATCTCCAGCTTAAAGATTTAGAGATGAATGCTATTGTGGCAAAAGTGAAAGCATCAGGCATGTTTGTTAATACCACTTCAGTCGTTCCCAAGATCATTGTGGAACAGCTTTACGAAAAGGATAAATTCATGCAAAGACCGGAATTGAAATATATGATCAGAAGCTTCATGACTGATTACAGGGCAGGGCAGAACACTTACACACTGCAAATGGCTCAAATTCATAAAAAACACAAGAAAATCATGAAAGGAGATGATGGAAGAAAGTTCATTGAAGTTTTCTACAAAATGAACCTGCTCTTTGTAAAGAAACTGCATGAAGCCGATGTACCTCTCCTATTGGCTACTGATACACCGGCAGAAGTAGTTGCAGTTGTACCCGGTTACTCTGTGCATGAAGAAATGCAAATCTATGTTGGAAACGGATTCGCTCCCTATGAAGCAATCAAAACAGGTACTTTCAATGCAGGAAGAGCCGTCGAGGCAATGACTGGAACAAATAGCATAGGGACGATAGAAATAGATAAACAAGCTGATTTGATTTTGACGAATTCTAATCCTCTTGATGATATAGCGAACATCAGGGATATTCAGGGTATTATGGTGCAGGGACGCTGGCTTTCCAAAATATCTTTAGACTCGCTGGAAGTGATCATGAAAACATCTATTACTGATGCTTTGATGGATGTAGCCAGGAAGAAACCGGGCGTGGAAAATCTGATAAATAAGTATCAGGAAATCAAAGCAGATTCACTTAAATACTATGCTGTCCTGGAATCTCCATTAAACGAATTGGGCTATAAACTATGCAATCTGAAGAGATTTGAAGAAGGGATAGAAGTGTTCCGAATCAATACCATTGAGTTTTCCAATTCCTGGAATGCGTTTGATAGTTTAGGAGAGGCATACATGCGAGCCGGTAATAAAACACTTGCCATCGAAAACTATGAAAAATCGATTATACTGAATCCTAATAATGAATATGGAAAAGCTGTCCTGAAGAAAATAAAACGTAAGTAGCCAAGGAATGAAATCAGTGATTTTGAATAAGTAGTGTGAAAGATGTCAGCCCATAGCGTGAGCTATGGCTATTATCTTCCATCTCGCGAGATTAGCTCTGAACTAATACCTAGTAACTAAAACCTAGAACCTAGAACCTTATTTGTTTTATTCATTGACAACTATACATTTCACATTATTATAACATTATTGATTGTGTTTTGAGAAATGGAAATCCTTTGTAAAATATGATGAGTATATAAATTAACAAATAATAGGAGACGAAGTATAGGTTGTTAAAGGAGGTGTTCAATGAAATATCCTGTATTATTCTTCTTATTTACACTCTTAGTCTTACCTTCCTTCTTAAATGGAGTTTTTCTTACTAATATTCCCACAACTGTAACACAACCCGATGGTACTAAACTGGAACTACTTGCCTCCGGTGATGAATTCAGTAATAAACTGCTTGACAGCAATGACTACACGATCATGCAAAATAAGAAAGGCTGGTATGTGTATGCTATACCTGATGGTAAAGGATGCCAACCATCAAGCTATATTGTCGGGAAGGACAATCCTGTTAAATTAGGACTCAAGACCGGATTATGGCAGGATCCTGCAATTTCCAGGGCACGAGCTAAAGCTCGGTGGAATGAACTGCAGCACAACGGTCAAAGGGTCAATAACACAGGGACGATTAATAACATCGTTGTCTTCATTCGCTTCAGCAATGATACGGAGTTCCCAATTACAACTACGTATACAGATTACAACGCTATATATAATAGTGTCGCAACGAATGCATCCTCGATGATCAATTATTTCAAGGAAATTTCCAGCAATTCTCTGACTGTGAATTCCCATCTTTATCCCAATCCCAATGGCAGCCTTATTGTTTCCTACCAGGATTCTCATACCCGTGAGTATTATCTACCTGAAAGTGAAACTAACCCAGGCGGTTACGGATGGTTCTTTGATCAAAGAGATAGGGAGCATACTCTGCTTAAGAACTGCATCAATTGGCTGGATTCCCAGCATATTGTTTCGCCATTTATTAACTTGGACAATGATAGCGACGGAAAGGCGGATAATGTCAGTTTTATCGTCAGAGGCGCTTCCGGACCATGGAGTTCAATACTTTGGCCTCACAGGTGGCAACTGACCAACTATGACGTTTATCTCAATGGAAAACAAGTGTATGATTATAATTTCGATATGGAAGACCAAGCTAATGTCGGAACTTTTTGCCATGAGATGTGTCATACCCTGAGCTTTCCCGATCTCTACCATTATTCTGATGGAGGGACAGATCTTCTTCATCCGGTTAGTCCTTGGGATGTGATGGCACTAACCGCCAATCCTCCTCAGCATCCTCTTACATATATGCTGCATAAATACGGACATTGGGGACCGAGTCCAACAGGTATTGCATATGCGGGTACCTATTCTCTCACATCAACAGAAGTCTCAATTTATAATGCATATATAATTGCCTCCAATAACGAACATCAAGCATACTACCTGGAATATAGAAAGAAAAGGGGAGTCTTTGAAAGTTCAATACCTGCATCAGGAATGATTATCTATCGAATAGATAACGAAGAAGAAGGCAATGATGATGGACCTCCTGATGAAGTCTATGTCTATTGTCCGAATGGAACACCTTCCGTCGCTGGCAGCATAAATCAAGCTGCCTTCAGTAGTTATTATGGAAGAAGTGCTTTTCACCAATATACAAATCCAACACCGTTCCTGGAGGATGGTAGCCAGGGAGGGCTAATTATCACAGATATATCAGATATTCTTTCAGATACTATGACTTTCAAGCTTCGGGATTCTATTCCAAAAACGTGGAAAGGAACAGCTTCGGGAGATTGGAACAATGCAGCAAATTGGGTGAATGGATTGCCATTATCTACCGATGACTGTGACATCCCGACAGGCTGTCCGAACTATCCAAATTCATCGATTTCCCTAATCTCGTGTCATAATCTGTTTGTGTCGATAGATGCGAGTTTAATAATCGGTTACCTTAGTGTGTACATCCAGGGGAATTATGACACTCATGGGAATACGAACTTCAACAGCAGTAGTAGTCTCAATGTTACAGGCTCTACGATTTGGGATTCTTACTCACGTGTCATATCTACAAATCCCTCTTTCACCGTTCATGCTTCAGGCGACATGGAATTCAGAGATGGTTCGTTTGTCAATTTCACCCAGGGAACGGTTGTGTTTGAGGGAGGTACAGGAAGTGTTTTGACAATTAATGCGGAAACATACTTCAATCACCTAAGTGTGAACAAGTCTTCATCCTGGTTGTCGGTCAATTCTTTATGCACAGATACTCTCAAAGTGTATGGAGATTTCCACAATTATAACGGTAGTATTTTTTATTACAATTCAGCTTATAGTTTTATGCTGAAAGGCAATTACACCAACGATACTGGAGGTCATTGCTATCATGATAACGGAAAGATACTATTCTATAGTGCTTCAAATCAAAATATTACTAATCCTGATATCTACAGTTATTTCAATGATGTAACGATAGATGAATTTTCGATTCAAATAGTTAGGCTCATGTCTTCTATTCGAATTCATGGAAATGTTCAAATACTGAATGGTAGTTTTGACAGTAATGATCATGATATCTATGTGGGAGGAGGGTGGTATAATACACAAGGACCTACTCACTTCAATGAGGGAAGCGGGAAGGTATATATCAATGGCACTATTGACCAAAGCTTCAATAGTGAGACATTCAATTCACTTGTCCTTAATAAAAGCAGCGGAACCCTCATTATACCATCAGGGCAGACGGTAATATGTTATAGTTATCAGTGGTCTGGTGGAGCATATAGGGTTGATGGAGGAAATTTCCAGGTGCAGAATCTCTATGATAATGGAATATTCGGAGATATTACACTGAACTCAGGCACCATAGATTATTCCCAGGATGGAAGCCAATATGTTGACCTACGTTGTACTTTAACAATCCATAATGGTAATTTTATCGTCCATGGCGGTCTTGGTCCTGCCTGGCTACCCTATATTGATGCTCTATCCCTGACAATGACAGGAGGAGTGCTTGATTTCACTGATGTGGGTGTATATTTGCCGAATGACTACCCTTTGAATTGGAATGTCAGTGGTGGTACCATACGTACACCATATGATATAAACGTAGAAAGAAGTGATTTTGTATCTACTGGTGGGATGTTCGAAATGTATGGCAGCTCATCAACTACAATCGCAGTTGATCATAGCAGTAATCTTTTTGACTTGAAAATCAATAAATCATCTCGATCTACTGATAACTTCAAGTTACCTTTAGCTTTGAGGACACGAGATGGCAGCATGAGAACCATCACTAGGAACGCTGATGTTGTTTGTACAGCACCATTACATTTAACCGGATCGTTTACCCAGGAAGCAGGGGTTTTTACAGCACCATCAACCATTTTGATTGGAGGAGATTGGACTTCAAATGTAAGTGCTGACAACTTTATCCCGGCAGAAGGAAGGGTTACCTTTAACGGTAGCGGGACTCAATATATTACAGGAAACGTAGATTTCGACCTGGTTGTTCTGAATCAGAGTGGACAGATCATAATTCCAAACAACACTTCTTACGTAACCTGTCGTACTTTTACAGTGTATGCTGGAGGAGTATTTGTGCAGAATGGAGGTATTTTTACTGCCTATGATCTAACCCAGGACGGCATATGGGGGAATTATACAGCTCGAAGTGATGGAACCATCAACCTTTACCAGGATAGTGGACAGTGGATTGACCTGGATGGCAATTTCTATATCTGGGGTGGAACGATCAACGTTTACGGTGGTTCAGGTACCTGTATGTTTGCCTATTCAAATGATGCGAGCTTTTTCATGCATTCCGGGAGAGTCGATTTCAAAAACCAGGGTGTTCTTCTTTATAATAACTATAATTATCTGGATTGGACAGTGGAAGGGGGAACATTTAAAGTAGCAGACTGCTTCCAGAGTTATTTACCTGATATTCAATTCGAGGGTGGAACCCTTGAATTCACAGGGACAGGATACTCGGAATTGCACTTGGATACAAATAATAGTCTGTATGAAGTTAAGATCAACAAATCATCATCCAAAGTATCCGCTCGAAATATTGAAACAGTTGACACTCATACCATGATACCTGGACGAACCAAACCTCACATCAATCAAAGGACATCCGGTGTCTATGCATCATCTGCAATTCATGTGACAGAAAATTTGAATATTCTGAACGGTACTTATGATACTAACGGTTACCATCACACGGTGGATGGAAACATTGATAACTGCGGAACACTGGCAATAAATACGAATTGTCAAGTGGACTGCGGTAGTAATCTAAACTGGTACACAGGAGCAAGATCTGATATGAGTACAGGTACAATCAATTGCAGCGGTGATTTGCTGATTCAAAGCGGTGCTTATTTTAATCTCACGGAATCTTCCATCAATATGCGGGCACCTGCTTCAGCTTCCATCACCATCCAGGAACAGACTGCTGTCTTTGGCGAATTGAATTTCGATGGTACTACCCCGGATGCATATTATTCTATCAGTGAATATTCGACAGATTCCTTGAAAGTAGCAGGTGATTTAAATATCATGGGAAACCAGATCGTAGATTTGGGAACTCACAGCGCAATCGTTGATGGTTCCGTTTATATCGCACCATCCGGGATGCTCTACATAGGCAATAACGGATTTTTGAGCAATCTGGATACGATCATGGATGAAGGAACCCTGTATATGACAGAAGGAAAGCTGATACTTGGTAATGCGTTCATAGTAAGCAGCACAGGAGCTTTAAGCACCCTTGGTTCTAATGACCAGAATGCGTTGATTACATCCAACGGAGGTAATTATTCATTCGACATTAACAGCGGTGGTTCAATCTGTGCTTTATTTACCATATTTGAAGGAATGGGATGGCAGGGGATCAATTTACATGAAGGTTCACTGTTAGCTGAAGGATATTCATTCTCGCATTGTACATTCAGGAATGGCACACCCTGGGGTACACTATTATCGATGAATAATTCCCAGGATGTCGAGATTTCCGAAGCAGTTTTCCCGAGCAATACCTGGTATGGCTCCAATAATGTCTCCAAATATAATGACACAGGTAGTGTTACTATGACCAATGCCACTGGTGATTTTGCAGGCTCGGATTATGAATATGATCCTTATGATAGGATCAATTGGCAGGATGTGGGTTATCCTGACCTCATTGTAACCAGGCTTTACTATACATCCGGATATCCCTACGTATGTGACTCAGTTTACGTCACAGTCGTAGTGGAAAATACTTCGTCAATTCCTATAGACACTTCATTCAGGATTGATATGTACTATAATCCTCCTGAACTACCAGGAGTGGAAACACCAGGAGATCAGTGTCATATCTTTGATGCAATCGGTGCTAATGGAAGTGTCAGTTGGTCATTTCCCTCTGTCAGCAATGATATATCAGAATACTGGTATTCCTATTGCAGAGTCGATCGAATTAATGCCATCACTGAATCAGATGAAACAAACAACATAACCTTGCCACTTGAGTTGTTATGGTGGAATTTACCCGCTATCGATAACCTTAATATTACGTATAGTACAGATAATATGATCGAACTGACATGGTCTTATCCAGTATGGGCAACTCGATTCAATATCTATAAGGATACTGATCCCAATGGAACATTCGAATCACTTGCAGGGAGTTCCACAGATGGATATTATTTGGAAGCACCTTCTTCTGACAGGTATTTCTACATGGTTAAGGCAGAAAGAGTAGGAAGTTCGAAGTATGAGGTACGAAGCTCGAAGTAGAAGAGCAGAACAGATAATTTAGCTGAACCTACCTATGCTGCACAGGAAGGGGGAGTCAATGCTGTCTGTTATTAGATATGCAGGTTAATATCACATCATTATCAGGCATCCCCCCGTAATTTTCTTAACAATTAGTTTAGAAGCGTTTATAGTAACAGTCAAACGTTTTGCCGACTTTGAAAATCTGTTTAACATCACTGGTTGGTCAAAACTCCTAAACAGAAACTAGTGCAATTTGTAATTTACGGTAAACAGAAGAGTTGTGTTTTCACGGTAAAAGCAAAAAGCAGGTATTTTAATAAAACTTATAAAATTATGTGAGAAAATAAGATAACTATATAGAATGTCCATAATAAAACTGTACAAAAAAAGTGTCTCCGATCTTTTGTTCAAGCACTAAACCAAACCTAAGAAGGAGACACCCATGATTAATAAGAAGCAAATCAAAACCAGAGAAACCTTGCAAGTAAAATTGTTACAATTTCTGAATAATTTTAGAGAAACGCAATCTCTACCTGTGTATAAGTTCATACAGGATATCTGCTTAGGGATACTGAAAAGTAAATCTGTAATTATGCTCCAAATAGCGAAACAGCTAAATGAACCAATCACGGTTAAAAAGCTCTGCGAACGTTTCACCCGACATTTGAATAAGAAGCCCTTAGGAGATAAGCTGCAAGCGGAAATAATTAGGCATCAGTGCCAGGGTTTTGATGATGAGACAGGCATCATAGTTGATGAAAGTGATATCGTAAAAACCAAAGCCAAAAAGATGGAGGGATTGCAGAAGGTGCGTGATGGCAGCACCGGCAGTCATGATCAGCAGGGCTATGCATTGCTGAATATAATTGCCTATCAGGCAGGCAGTACAGGCTATGAGATAAAACCCATCAGTTCAGACCTGATAGCCCGAAACATGGAATTGGATAGCGTCTCTCAGATCATGGAAGACCGGCTAGTGGGGATTATTCTTGCAAGTGGTAACCGTGGAGTAACTATTTTCGACCGTGGCTTTGACAACCGAAATCTATTCAGCTTTCTGCATGAACATGGACTAAGCTATATCATCAGATCAACAGGTGAAAGAAGTCTTATCATGGATGGCTGCGAACAGAACTTCATGGCAGTGGCAAAGACAGTGAAACTCGATCATACATTCAATCTGCAAGAATCAGGACAACAGATAAAATGTGGTTTAACGCGGGTGAAGCTGCGTTTGAATCCTTACCCTGTAAAATACCCTGATACTACAGATGCCTGGCTTATTGTTGCACAGTTCAGTCCCGATGCTAGTGGCAGACAGGGATATTTCTATTTCATCTGCGACTTTCCGACACAACCTTATCTGACGGAAAATGCTATCATGGAGAAGGTTTTGCGGATGTATCGCATACGCTGGAAAATCGAAGAGGTCCATCGCCATATCAAGCAGGAATATGGTTGGGAAAAGATACAACTGAAATCATATACCCGTCTGAAAAACATGAACCAGCTGCTTCTGCTAGCTATGTGCTACCTGTATTCTCTGAAAAAGTATGCTGGCGTATTTTTAGATGCCTTCCCAAATCTTATGAAATACTCAAATAAACAGTGGAAGCAGATATATGACTTTGTGTATTATCGTCTGTCAATGCTGATAGAGATGTGTTTTGCCACCGTGACAAGGTACAGGCTCAATCCTTTTGCAGGAAAATGGCTGGATAATCAGCAGCTAAAAATACCTGGTTTGAAAAACGGGGGGATGTGAGATATCACATCATTATGACTTGACAATAAATTATTACTTCTCAATAAATTGAAACTTGATTTAACAAATATCAGGAGTAATAATGGATACATATACTGATTCCATAAAAGCATTTATGGCTATGCAAATGGAAGAACAAATCGCTGAAAGTACATTAGCTTCTCTTGAAACAAATGAGATGCTGAAACTACTCTATCATTACAATCTTGATCAGGCTATAAAGAAAGCAATTGTGAATTATCTAGTGAAGAATCGTGTTGAAGATGAAAGTGAAAATCAGGATCAAGATACAACTAATTGGGTGAATCCTGAACAATATCGAACGTTATCTGAAAAAGAACAGTTATCTGAAGCTGTTCTCTCTTCCATCAAGGAAAGTGATCTTGTTACAATACTAATTGACCTTGAGATTTCAGATAACGTGAGAGATATGATCTATCATCGGTTAATTTCTAACATCAGACAAACTTCCGAAACCGAACCAGTTTCAGACAACATCTCATCCTATTCAAATACAGACAGGATGTATCCTGTATTGAATATGATATCTACAATTTTTAAAGTTGCTGCTGGGCTGATCATATTGATTGGAATCATCATTGTGATAGTAACAACAAAAGCAGGATATAGTAGCCTGTTATCAGCATCTGCAATCCTGTTCTATGCCGTGATTATCGCAATCGTTGTATATGCCTTCGCTGAGATGATCAAAGTGATGACTGATATCTCTTCAACATCTTTCCAAATCTTGAATCAATTAAAACAAAATGAGAAGAAATAGGTTTAAGATTAGTTAAGAGCAGTGATATGTGCCAAAATGACTGAGCTAATTCTATTTGGTATTAAGATTCTGTGGAAAAACGAAGACAACCAATCTTGGACTCAAGGTTGCTATTATGCTTTTTCCCCTGAGTCATATTAAATAATATGATAGCAATAATATGATCATTTTCTAAAGCAATAGAATAATATACAAGATAATACATAATTAAGTTGACAAGTTGGTAGGAATTTATTATATAATTTACATAAGAATAAAAAATATTGAACATTTGTTTAATCAATAAGCATGTGTTCGGCTTCCTAATAAATCTGTTCAGGACACATGCAGCTCTTAACATCTGAATAATTGTACGGTAATCGATGAAGGTCGTCGAACTTTCATCCACAAAGTTTCCGGATTCATGAATTGGATATTCAAAAGGAGCTGAAATGCGCTTGACTTTACTTTTATCAATCTTAATCGTAGCCCAGATGCTGTTTTCTTTGACGAATGTTCCGAGCGGTAACGTCTCTGGAACCTATACTCTTAGTGGTTCACCCTATATGATCAATGGCGATATTACGATTCAAAATGGACAGACCCTAACCATCAATCCAGGGGTACAGATCATTTTCAGTGGCCTCTATAAACTTAAAGTAGATGGCAGGATTGTGGCAATTGGAACTGCGGTGGACAGCATCAAATTCACCACAACAGGTACATCAACTAAATGGAAGGGAATCAGGTTTTACAATACTTCTGCAACAAATGACACTTCCTTTTTTAATTACTGCATTTTAGAAAATGGTGATGCGTCAGGAAACGCTCTATCCATTGATAATTCAGGTGGAGCGTTATGTACAACAGCTTTTTCCAAGTTGCATATTGAACATTGCAGATTTAGTAACAATTCTGCTTCAGTCTCTGGAGGAGCTTGTTTTTTTGACCAAACAGACCTAATTATCAAGAATTGCATATTCAGTTATAATTCTGCCTCCAGCAGCGGGGGAGGTCTAACCAGTACAAGTTCAAATGTTCCCTATACAGTAAATAAGATACGAATTTACAATTCAGCTTTCAATCACAATTACGGCGGTTGGGGAGGAGGAGCATATATCCAATCATCCACGGAAAGTATCGTTCAAAATTGTACAATTGATGCTAATAGCTCCTATAATGGTGGTGGGATCATGATCAAGGATTCACAGGATTGTTTTATCAGGAACTGTACCATTACCAAATGCATAAGCAATAATCGGGGCGGTGGAATAAACGGAACAGCTAGTACCATCACAATCTCAGACAATTCAATTTCAGGATGTTATTTCACAGATAACTGGGATAATCCCAGTGGAATGGGAATAGCCTTGGAAGCAGGCGGACCCTATATTGTGAATCGTAATAAAATATTCAATAATTTAGCTGATCCTTCCTTTGCAGCCCAGGGAGGAGGTATCCGTTGTTTGAATTGTATTTATGAAATTGTGAACAATGCCATTTTCAATAATGGAGCTTCCGTTGGTGGAGGGTTGATGCTAAATAACTATGGTGCCTTATCTGTAAACTGTAAACTCTGGAATAACACGATCGTGAATAATGCTTCTGCGGGAGCTGGTGCAATGAGTGTTATGGGATATGTAGATGTTAGGAATAATATCATCTGGGGTAATACCTGCAATGACGGTTACCAGATAAGAATTACAAATGATGGAACGAATTTGATCTTTGCTTATAATGATATTCAAAATGGTTTAGCCACTTTTTCTGTACCCAGTTCACCTAACTGGAATTCAACCACCCAGTATGTCAATAATATCTCCGCAACACCTCAATTTATTGGTGCTACTAGTGGGTCAGGGACAGGCTATGAAGGGTCAGGTGCCAACTGGCAGATTCCTGTCACTTCACCATGTAGAAACTCTGGCGATCCTGCTATCAATATGGGAACTTATACAACTGATTTACTTGGTAATACGCGAATTGACGAAGATAGAATTGATATTGGAACCTACGAATATCAGAATCCACTCAATGCACCTAGATCCATGCAAATCACTCGTTCAGGTAGTAATGTGATCATACGGTGGGATCCAGTGACAATTGCAACGGGATATGCCCTCTATAGTTCAACGAATCCTTATTCAGGCTTTACTTTGCTGGATAATACACCATCTCACTTCACTTTGGTAAGCGGTAAAATTCAATGGACGGGTGCTATCTCTACTTCCAGGAAGTTCTTTGAAGCAAAGGCAGTACAATAGGAAAATTAAAAATTAAGAATTGCAGAGCAGACTAGTCTGGTTCCCTCCCTTTGGATAAAGGGAGGGGTAGGGGAGAGTTTGATTCTGCTCTTTTCTTTTCCTATCAGCTATAAGCTTCTTCAAGAGGGAGAGCTAGTTTTGCATCTTTTGGACTCCAGGTCGTTTCTGATACTTTTGTCCACATAGTCTAATCCCTAATTTTTAATTCTTAATTTTAATTCTAATTCTGTCACTCTTCTCTTGACGTAAAACACCTCTATCTGTAACATATTATCTATCATTATAGTTATTCTTGAGGTGTTATGCATCAACGTTATCTATTAGGATTACTGCTTATCATTTTGATGGTCTCATTTGTACCCGATCTATTTGCCGACCAAGCTAAACAAGAGAAATTAGAAGCAGCTTTCTGCGCTGAGTATAAGTTCGATGGCATCATTACTTGGTGGAATGATGACACACCCCAAAGTTTGGAAGGTCTATTTGATTATATGATGCTTTCTACTTATGATACATATGAAGATAGTAAATTCATTATTGAAGATATTTTTGATAGCTTACTGCCCTATATTGGCTTGGAAGAAGAGGACTTTTTCCCTGTTGAAGTGGGTGAAAATTTCTATACACTGAAGCAGAAGTTAAATGGCAGATCCATTGATGATTATGGTTATATCAAAATGGAGGTTACAGATCAGGCAGTTTTGCTTTCGGTCTATACTCTTTCTAATGCCAAAGCTCCCAAAGATCCTTCATTAACAGCCGATGCTGCTTATGCCAATTATAAGAAGATGGCTCAGCCAGATGACATTGTTCCTCAATCAGAAGCTACCATTAATCTAACTTACTATGTCTTGCCTTCAGACATTGATTATAAGATTCAAAAACCTACAGAACTAAGCTTAGTTTGGAATATCAAAGGCAAAAACAATACATACCGCATTGATGCTATGACTGGGAAGCAAATAGGAAGGGTGGAATAGAAATTATTAGATAATTGGAGTGGTGATGGATACGAATCATGTTTCTCTGAAAGCATATGTAGTGTTTGAGTAGAGACGCCCAACTTGGGCGTCTCTACCGGAGTTAATATCACTGTCTCTTGTTGAAACCAAATTTGATAAGATCCGATCTCAATCTCTCTTCTTTATGGATACGCTGTTTACGCCTTGAATTTAGGACATGGAGTTCTTCCTGGAGTCTAAGAAATGAATTCAGGCGTTTTTCATCCAGCTCCCCATTTTCAGTCGCTTCCCGAATAGCACAGCCTGGCTCAGTACCATGATTACAGTTACGGAAACGACACTCTTCAGCCAGTTCTTTGATATCTTCAAAGGTCTTGTTCAGGCTTACTTCTGTACCAATGATCTTAATATCACGCAGCCCCGGATTATCGATGAGGATTCCCCCTGAAGGGATGATGATCAATTCACGATGGGATGTCGTGTGTCTTCCCCTCCCGTCAGCGATTCGTGACTCAGCCGTAAGTTGCTTCTCTTCTCCCAGGATAGCATTCAGAATAGTCGACTTGCCCACTCCTGATGAACCTATCAGAGATATTGTCGTTCCAACAGACACATATTCTCGAATAAAATGCATATTGTCACCATGCAAAGCACTGATGGCATGCACAGGTACATCACAACAGATCTTTTTCACTTCCTCTAATTTCTCTTCCACATCATTGCATAGATCTGTTTTATTTAGGATGATAACAGCTTTCACACCGCTTTCCCAGATAAGGGAAAGATACCGTTCAATTTTTCGAAGATTGTAATCGAAGTTTAATGATACAACAAGGAAGACAATATCGATGTTCACCGATAGAATCTGTTCATCGGAACTTCCCGCCTTTGTAAAATTGCGACCGTAGGTATTCTTCGCCTTTCGGGAGAAGCAACTCTTTCTGGGAAGAATGGCAACGATACGATATGGATCTACGGGTTTCTTTCGTTCCACAGCAACCCAATCCCCTATAGCCGGGAGGTCAGACCGGTTAAAAGCAGAATCGAACAGTTTTTGTGCAACTAGGGCAACATCTTCGCCCGTTTCCATAAGAATTCCATATCGGTTCTTCATCTCCTGGCAAATACGTGCGGGAATACATTTTTTTTCTTTATAGGGCTGAAATGCTGCTTCCAGTTCAGTATTCCACCCTAGTTCATTTAATGGATACATAAACGCCTCCAGAGAGTTGACCACGAAACACACTGGCAGAAGGTTCCAGGTGTCAGGTTCCAGGTGTCAGTTTCATAGAAAGAAGATAGTGCAATCACAAAAAATATGATTATGTATGAATTCATATCCTCTCTCCTTTGACAAGTATTGTTTTTTTCAAGGGATAGTGTGCTATAGCTTGTGAAGTTTTGATCGTTATAAGTTTCGTAAATATCGAAATCGTAATTCTTCGTAGGGATAAACCCAAGTGTTTATCCTCTGAAACTAATACCTGGTATCTAGTACCTAGCACCTTTTTCTTCATACATCTTCCATTTTGGGCTGATAAAATAAAAAGCTCAGAGGAACTCGTCCCCTGAGCTATACTCAGAAAAAACGGGAACGGTTCCAAGACCGATCCCGTATAAAAACTATCAATAACCGTACTCAGCCCGATATTATGGCTACGCAGCTTACATGACAAGGATCGGAATTAGTATAAATTGTCTCCTGTGAATTCATTTGAATAAATCATGTTTTCCTCCTTATCATATTTAATAAGACAATAAATAGTGTGGATAGAATGGATGTCAAGAAGATATTGCAGAAGGGGCTAGAGACTAGAATAGAGAAGTATAAAAAGACACTATAACTGCAATTCAGGACACAAAACTGCAAATCGGGATTTTCTTTGCTAATTCTGGCAGTTTATGGCGACTGACCCTCTTCGACAAAAGGGACGCCGTATACTGCAAACAAGTACACTATTTCTGCAAAAACGGTCACGAAAACTGCAGATTTGATTGTTATATTATTATTATCATGTTTGCCAATAGGATAGGAAATTGGCATAGCCTTCATTACTGTGCTTTAACTAGATAGCTGAACTAAATACAGTTGAGGTTAAAATAATTACAGAAATAAAATACAGGGATTTACTCTGAAGATTGTATTACTTTTTGTAGCCATGTCAATCTGATGACTTACACAGATTACATGACCCCCAATACGAGAATAGTAAAGAATATGGATGTAAAGCACTTGCCGATTTATGATTTAGATATTCAAGGATTACCAGGCTTTACAAACCTCAATCAAGAATAACTGTAAGTAAAAGGAGGCAACAATGACAAAACGCATAGTCAATGTCTTGCTGGGGGTAACATTATGTGTTTCTATTTCAGCTTTCTCCTATCCGATAGTTGACACAGGGGTTCACGCTTTTTATAATAACAATGCCATAATAACCGCACCAGCGGAAGGCGCTGCTTTTTTTGGGCAGGATGCCACCTACCAGGGCAATGAAGCCTCTTATACAGACAATGGGAATGGCACCATAACGGATAACGTAACAGGATTAATGTGGCAAATGGACATGGGAGACAGAATCAGTTACAACAATGCAAAAACAAAGGCTGATACATTAACTCTTGCCGGATATACTGATTGGCGGATGCCTACTATTAAGGAACTCTACTCCCTGATAAACTTTAATGGACAAGCCAACATGGAGAGTATCATCACACCCTATATAGATACAGACTACTTCATACAACCGGAAGGTTCGCCCCGTCCTATTGATGCCCAGACCTGGTCTCTGACCATATATCTCAGCCTGACAATGTAGGGTGATTCCACAGTGTTTGGGGTGAATTTCCTGGATGGGAGAATCAAAGGCTACAATCAGTATATTCCGGGAAGTAACAATACCAATCCGAATGTCAACCTCTTTGCCAGGATGGTACGTGGTGCCACAAATTATGGAGTTAACGATTTTGTTGATAATGGGGACGGCACCATTACTGATAACGCTACGGGACTGTTGTGGCAACAGGCGGATGATGGAGTTGCCCGTGATTGGCAAAATTCGCTGACTTACGCAGAAACCCTTGTTCTGGCTGGACATTCTGACTGGCGTCTGCCTAATGCGAAGGAACTGCAAAGTATTGTGGATTATACAAGATGTCCCGATTTAACGCAATCTCCAGCCATTAACCCCATATTTTCTACTACCGGGATCAACGATCCTGATGGAAACCCGGGTCAGTATCCCTATTTCTGGACCAGCACGACTCATCTGGACGGCATCAATCCCTATGAAAAAGCTGTATATATAGCTTTTGGGGAAGCCCAGGGCAGACTGAGCAATGTGCTGTTAGATGTACACGGAGCAGGGGCTCAACGCAGCGATCCCAAGACAGGAAATCCTGAAGATTATCCCCAGTTTTTTGGTCCGCAGGGTGATGTGATATATGTCTTTAATTACACAAGATGTGTCAGAAACGGGGCAATTGTTGGAAATTATGACACAACTCAAAACCCTGAAGCTGTGTTATTTGTATCAGCCTACCCCAATCCTATACGCATGGCGGGAGAAGTGACTTTTGAAGCAAAACTAAAAGCAGATGAGACAGGGTCTATCACTATTTACAATATCAAAGGACAACAAGTCAAATCCTTTGAAGTTAACGCTGCACATTCTAAACAAAGTTGGAACGGTACTGACGAAAATAACCACCAATGTTCGGTAGGTGTTTACGCATACAAGTTATCAGTCAATAATCGCCAAATAACAAAGAAATTGGTGATACTTAAGTAAAATCAAATTGATATGAGATGCGGTAACAGTAATAATAACATTTAATAATGTGTTGATAGCTGGAGAGTTTATCCCTCCGAACAACGTACCCGTAAAGGGTACGGCTATTGATAAATAAAAGGAGTTTAAGACATGACAAGGCTTCACATATATCTTCACTGTGCAACATTGTTTGTTGCTGCTGGGATCCTTTTAGCAACAGGAGGATGTAACAATCCTGCAAGTAATGATGTGGAAATGCAGATTATTCCTCGTGACCCGGCATATGCAGGATGCTATCCGGTAGTGAGCACCAGTCAAACAGCTTGTTGGGACAGTGCCGGCACCCTAATCACTCCTGTAGCAGGCGACGCATTTTTTGGACAAGATGCTCAGTATAATCATACAAATCCTATTTACACAAAAAGCAGCGATGGAAAGACAGTAAAAGACGAAGTAACCGGCTTAACATGGCAGCAAAGCTATAGCAGTGGAACTTATTATTGGGCAGCAACTCAAACTGTAGTGAACAATCTGAACAAGCAGGAATATGGTGGCTACAGCGACTGGCGCCTTCCAACTATAAAAGAATTATACTCTTTATGGAATGCATCCGTTGGCTGGCCTTATATTGATACAAACTATTTTACTATCAATTACAGCAGTGAGGAAGATCTGAGCCATGCCATTTTCTGGAGCAACGATAAATATTCCGGAGTATTGGGCAACATAAGCGGAGCGCCTGGCGCAGAACCTGGCGCAGAACTTGCCTTTGGTGTGAATTTTGGCACAGGACATATCAAAGCGTATAGTATCAGTGTCGGTCCAAAGCACTTAGTTCGATGCGTGAGGGGCAATCTTGCATACGGTGTAAATCTATTTCAGAATAATGGTGACGGAACTATTTCTGATTTGTCTACCGGTTTGATGTGGCAACAAACCGACAGTGGCTCGGGGATAGATTGGGAAAATGCACTGGCTTATGCTCAAACGCAGAATAGCGCAAATTATCTGGGACACAACGATTGGCGATTACCAAATTCCAAGGAACTTCAAAGTCTGGTGGATTATACCCGTTCTCCAGGTGCAACAAACTCAGCCAATGTAGGAACGGCAATAAATCCCTTATTCAGTTGTACAGCCATTACAAACGATGGTGGAAAAGCTGACTATCCCTATTACTGGACAAGTACATCGGCCATTTCAATAGCAAATGGTTCTTATCCTTCTGCATGGTATGTGGCTTTTGGAAGAGCGGAAGATGGAAATGGTGAAGATCTTCATGGTGCCGGTGCAGTGCGTTTTGATGCTAAGGTATTGGGAAGCGGTGAAGGAGAAGAAAGAGTTTTAAATTATGTACGTCTTGTAAGAACCAATTGATTGATGCCTGGACTCGTAAATTCAAGTTGCTGCACAGCATTTAATATGTTCCAGTGGTACTTGTTGTAATGGTTGAGCAGAAAGCGCAGTTAAAGTATCAACCTTCAATTCCGCTCTTCTCAGCCAATTTAATTAATCCTTAAAGTATACTGCTACTTTCTTCAATTCCTTTGGAATATCAATATGTTGAGGGCATTTGGACACACATGCTCCGCAATTAACACATTTATCTGCACGTTCTTCCTCTTCTACAAACCACTGGTATTCGCGAGTGTGCCTTTCCTTATTACCGAACATATGTGCGTCCATATACACTCCAAAACAGTCAGGAATATTGACTTTATGCGGACATTGCATACAGTATCTGCATCCTGTACAGGGAACGGGTATCTTATCCTGGTAGATTTTGCGTACTTTGTTGTAGATATTCAGTTCTTTATGGCTCAGTTCATTTGCCTGGCAAGTATCCGCAATCATGAGATTTTCGAGTAGCTGTTCAATCGTTGTCATTCCGCTGAGAAGCAAGGTGACTTCGGGCAAATTCCACACCCAGCGCAAAGCTCTATCCACAGGCGTGCGAATTGAATCAGATTTATCCCATAATGCTTCGACTTCAGAAGGTAACTGATTGACTAGCTTCCCACCCCTAAGAGGTTCCATTACAATAACACCCATTCCTTTTGAGGCAGCATATTTTAGTCCCCGCAAACCAGCCTGGTAAGCAGTATCAAAGAAATTAAGCTGAATCTGGCAGAAATCCCATTGATAGACATCAACCACTTTTTTGAAAACAGGATATTTATCATGAAATGAAAAACCTGCATGGCGAATCTTACCTTTCTTCTTCATTTTATCGAGAAAAGTGAAAACATCATTCGCAAGCAAATTCGTTAAGAAGCCTGTATTCATTGAATGAAGCAAATAATAATCTATATAATCTGTCTGTAAATGCTCTAACTGCTGATCGAGATAGGACTCCAGATCTTCCGGCTTCTGAATTAACCAACTGGGTAGTTTTGTGGCTATCCTTAGCTTGGAACGATCACATTCCCTGATGAACTTTCCCAGCAGCAACTCGCTTTCTCCACCATGGTAGGGCCAGGCAGTATCGAAGTAATTGACTCCATTCTGATAAGCATGGCGTAACATCTGAAGAGCCTTCTCTTCATCGATTTTTTGTTCTGGAGTAGTTGGAAAACGCATACAGCCAAATCCGAGTATAGATAATTTATCCTCTTTGTGAGGCATTGTACGATATCGCATGAGTACCTCTTTATCTCACTAGTATAATTTTCTTATTATTGATTTCTGAACATGAGTAATTAATCTAATCAGGTCTTGAAAACCAAGAGTGATTACTTAATTATTTCCATATTCATTACAAGAATGAATACTCTCTATGCATTTTTTTTGGAGTTTCAATGAACAGCCTTAACATAAAAAAAGAGGCATCAGTTGATGCCTCTTTTAACATCAATTTGAATTATTTCATGAGAACGGCTTTCAGGAATGACTGCTGATTTCCAGCGGTCATATGAATGAGATAGATTCCGGAACCGCATTCCTGACCATTACTATCAAAACAATCCCAAGATAATGTATGGTAACCTGTTCTTTTGAAGCCATTATTCAAAACACGTACTAATTGACCTTTTAAATTATAGATAGTGATCGTTGTTGTCACATCTTTTGTCAGGTTATAGCTTATGTTTGTGTAACCTGTAAATGGATTTGGATATACTAATTTGAGACCGGTTGTGTTAGCAATAGTAGGAGGTGGAGTTATTGATCCACCATCACCCACAACAGAAATGGATACTGGTCCGTTAAATCCTAAAGTACCATCGTTATCGACATTCTGTAACCAATAGTAGTATATATTATCGGTAATAACATCCACGTCCTGGAAATTATATGTGTGGGTTTCTGCTGTATTTGTTGCCTGGATAAGACTGGAATTCACCTGAATTGCGTTACTGAGGTTTACATCTGTCGAACGAAATACATTGTATCCACTTAAGGCAGTCTCTGATTGCGAAACCCATTGAAGACTAACAAATAATTCCTGTGTTAGATGAGCGTCAAAGGATGTCAATTCCACCGGCAATTCTTCTTCTATAATTGGTGAAAGTGTCCAGTATAATCCATTGTCACCAGGTGATGTGATCACGGAGAGACCTGCAAGGACGACTGAACGTGTTGTTCCCAAGTCGTTCGTCGCTAAATCCATATAATATGTCCAAGGTGTAGGATCTGAGTTTAAATAGCCACGATTCCAGCAACTAAGTAAGTCATCACTGTTTTCAGATTCATTATAGAATAATGTAATATCTACTGTACCGTCAACGCCACCCTGGGTTAACCAGGTTTCCGGTAAACTTATTCCATGACCGGCACCTAAATTGTTTGTTGTACCAGACCAGGTGGGCTGGAAACCGTATATGTAACTTGTCCCTGTAATCGCCATATGATGCCTGGTCAGGGTAATCGTGTGATCGTTAAAGATCATTGTACCAGTAATGTATAAGTCTCTGGAGAGAGTTCTGTCTGCATGAATAGTAACACCTGCGGCATTGATGATAGTAAGATAAGCAGGTCCGTTCGAAGCTGGGAATTCCATACTATTCGTTAATTGCGCCGTTACACCTTTATATTCCAGAAATCCTAAGCTTCCAAAAGAAAGAATCTTTCCCGTACTGGAAGTCAGGTTTCCTTTGATGATCGAAAGAGTACCATTGATCGTACGATTTGCATGGAGATCTACGTTGGCACTGTTTTCAACGATCAGGCTATTGGGACCTGAAGATGAAGGGAATTCCATATCAGTGGAAGTCTGTAAAGAAGTTCCTGCATAATGAAGAATACCATCTTCTCCGAAAATGACGATTTTGCTTACCGTTGATGTGATGTTGCCGGCTTGAATCTTCAGTGTGCCATAAACAGTGGGTGTATCTTGAAGATTGATACCGCTAGAGTTATAAAGAGTAATATTCGATAATTCATGGGTAGTTGAATTAGTCACATGGTTAATTTCAGCACCTGTGATGATCCTGCCAACAGCCCCTTGAAGCTCGTATTGAAGCGTTGATCCGGTAGCATAAGAGAAATTATAAGCAGCATTACCTGTGGATAACAAGGCAGTTGTACTTAAGCGTTTTAAAGTCAATTTTCCACCGCTCTTGACGTTGACAGTGCCATTCAGACGTACACCCTGGATGGTCAGGTTACCATACAAATCGATTGTTGAACAATACGTTGTTGCCGTTGCATTACGTAAACCGCATGTTCCCGTACAGATTAAGCTGGCTGCATTTGCTACATAGATCGTGCCAGTATTATCTGATCCCGTACCATCAATATAGAGGTTCTTTGGATCAGCAGGTCCACCAACTTGGAACGTACCGGATGTTACAATTAAATATCCAATTTCAATATCTGTATAAGTAGTACCAACTTGGCTTGTTGTTAAAGCAACTTCGCAAGTCCAATCACCATGCGATGCGCACCAGTTCAGTCCAAAAAGATAACGGGAGGCACCAACAAATTTCAGTCTTCCAGCACCACTTGTTGTGATGACGGGAGTGGTAAAACTGGTTGATGGTCCATTGACGACACCAGTGACTCTCAGGGTATAAATCGATATTGCGAGTCTGGTAGTAGGAGCGCTGATACCGACCATAGTTAAATCATTACAGGATTCATTTTCCGTTAAGGTAACGGTGTGCCCATCAGAGATAATGGCATCATCACCAGCGATAGGGTAACCACCGCCGCCCCAGGTAGCTGCATTATTCCAATCGCCTGATCTTGTGCTTGTGTAAGTGGTGGAAAATAAGCTTAAACTGAATATTAGGAGTGTGAAAACAATAAAATAAAGCCTTAGATTTGCCATTAAATCCTCCCATTTTTTAACTTAGTAAAAATATATACTATGTATATACGTCAACCTAACTCAAGTTATTGATATTATGGAGTGGAAATTATGTCAAGAAATAATTTGGATTTTGGAATTATTTGGGAGTATATATTTAGACTATAAAACTGAAATAAAATGATATCTCTCTAAGTAAATTAATGCTCGGATTACGAATGGAAGATAAGCAGAGATTTTACGTCTCTATCTGAGTGTTGAAAGCATAGGAAATACGTATTAAAAAGGCTGCCGAATGAATTCCAGCAGCCTTATGTGACATTGAGTAAGAACTAATGATTACTTCATCAGGATGATCTTCCTTGAGGATAGTGAATTCCCATCTTTCACCTGGACAAGATAAATACCACTCGGACAGGTTACATTCTTTGCATCAGTTCCATCCCAGGATAGATTATATTCACCCGCATTCTTCATACCTGTAGCCAATGTACGAATGTGCTGTCCTTTCAGATTATAAATTTCAATCTTCACATCGGATGTTTTTGTGATCGAGAAGGGAATACTCACTGATTGATTGAAAGGATTTGGATACATATTTTGTAAAACAAGATTCCCATTACTCGTGGGGGTTTGAGGAGTGTCAGGTGTACCTTTCCCTTTTAAGGTCAGGTTGAATGTTGGATAGAAACCGACTCGGGCTTCTTTTCCGCCACTGACATCAGTAATACCAAATACAAGGGTATGATCATCAGCCATCATATCAGTATTTCTGACTTTGATCGTAATTTCCTTTGGAGTTGAACATCCAGCCGGGAAAACAACTGTTTGTGGGACAAAGTTCTCAACTTCATTTGAATCCCCATCCCTGAAGATGATCTGGGCAATTGTGGGTTCAGTTGGGCTTGGATTTTCTATCGAAACATTCATTGTTACAGTACCGGTTTCCTTATCGAAGGCAGCACTTGCAGGACTGAATCCTAACACTGTATTAGTCGCTTTCGTTCCGTATACACTGGATACATATTCCGGGTGATCAATATACGGATTGCGATTTGTCAGGAAGGTCTTGATAGATGCATTACGATTAAATTCCCAGGTACTAACCGGATCAGCAGTATTCCAAGCGAGCATCGTGGGCAGCATATCCACACCGTCTATACTTAGGCTCATCTCGTAACGAGTGTTGAAATACAACAATGCCCTAGCGCAATCACCTTTGTGTTGGGCTGATGGTTCAAACACAGTCTGTCCTGCTGCATTTGTTCCCCGTTTGCTGACATAGCCATTATATGAAGAATAGGTTGTTGTTTGAGTTGTTACTACACCATAGGGTATATTTCCCCTGGAAGAATTAACACCGGAGTTAGTAGGGAAAAGATGATGCAGATCCGCTGTCTTTTGATTCACTTCACTTGTGCCCATCCAGCTTTGGCAGAATGTATGCTCTGTATTTGGATCCGTACTGCCGGTATAGGTTGTTCCAACAGTATAATTCTGACCGATATACACACATTGAATAACATTTCCGGCTGTCAAATCGAGGGTTTGATACAGATACACTTTTGCTCCTGAATAACTTGAATATGTATTTGTAGAAATCAGATTATGTAAGCCTGTCTTTAATGCTGCACCGGTAAGACCTGCAACAGGAGTGTAATAACCATTGAATGGATCAGTGGCAGTGGTAGTCGCAGAAATAGTATTCGAGGAAGCACTCGTGCCGTAAGTGTTATAGGCTCGTACTCTGTAATAGTATATAGTAGAAGCACTTAATCCTGTCACTGATTTGGTTGTTGTTGTGACTACAAGATTATTGAAACCGGTGACGAAAGTACCGAATGAGTTACTTGTGGAGACATCCAGGTAATAACCTGTTGCACCTGTGGAAGCATTCCAGTTTGCCGTGAAACTGTTCAATGTAATCGAAGAGGCTGTTATCGCTACAGGTGCGGATGGTGCTGAACCGGCAGTACTGGTAGTAAAAGATAGATCAGTTCCATATGCAGTGCCAGCGCTGTTGGTTGCATAAGCTCTGACATGATAGAGCGTTGATGCAGTTAATCCTGTAATAGCGCTTGTGAATGTACCAGTACCAGTACCATTGGTTGTATGGTTTCCTGTTGCTACTGGATTTGCTGTCGTAGCCCAGCATACACCTTTTGCCGTGACAGAAGCTCCGCCATCAGCGGTAACATTTCCTCCACTTGTGGCAGTTGTTGATGTGATTGCAGAGGGAGTAGTCGTTGAAACTGTCGGTATGACTGCTGCAGGGGTACTTGTAGTAAAAGACAGATCAGTTCCATAAGCAGTACCAGCGCTATTGGTCGCATAAGCTCTGACATGATAGAGCGTTGATGCAGTTAATCCTGTAATAGCACTTGTGAATGTACCAGTACCAGTGCCGTTTGAAGTATGGCTTCCTGTTGCTACGGGATTTGCTGTTGTAGCCCAGCATACACCTTTTGCTGTGACAGAAGCTCCGCCATCAGCGGTAACATTTCCTCCACTTGTTGCTATGGTTGTTGTTATTGCTGATGGAGTAGTAGTCGATACTGTCGGCACAGTAGCTGCAGCTCCTGCGGCAGTGATGGATACATTATCAATACCCAATCCTTGGGCATTTGTGGTTGTAGTACCGGATGTGACTGAATAATTCCAGGCAAGATATAGACTGCTTCCAGTTGCTAGTGTTGTCGTGAGTGTTTTACTCGTAACATTTGAAGTACTCCCGGGAGCAGTGGTGAAACCATTATTATCGGCATTGGCAGCAAAAGAAGTCAGGAAGTTTGCTCCCGCTGATGTCCATGTTGTTCCATTCGTTGAATAATACATTTGAATTGAATAACCAGCAGCATTTGAGCCATTCCGATATTTCTCAACACCATAAGAAATTGTGAAACTTGAAATAGAAGATGTTCCATTATTAGTTAATATCGTATATAGATTACCGCTAACTGTACCAGTTCCAGATGAAATCCAGCCTACAGCGCGATCTGTGGCAGTACTGGCAACACCGGCTCCATAATTGTAAATTCCGTTTCCAGCAGTGGAAGACATAGAATTTCCTGCTGATAGAGCTGTCGCTGTTAAAGCTGCAGAATATGTCCCCAATGTCCGAGCTGTAGTATTCTTATCTACCTTCCATCCGGTAGGTAAGGTTGCGGTAGCGCTTGTTCCAATGGTGAACCCTTCGGTTATGTTACCACCGGCACTTATGTTTATGGCTGAAAGGGTGGATATCGTAACCATAAAAATAAGAAGAATATAAACTAGATTCTTTTTCAACACATTACACCTCTCTTTTGATTTTTTTAGAATGTTCTGGTTTGACAAGTAACCACTTGAATCACATATGTTAATTGTGACATTTTGTGAAACCTTGCAAAAATAATGCAAGGATTTTATTTAGAAAAGATCATTTATTTTGTGTCTTGTGAATTTGATTAACCAAGAATCTGAAAGAAATCACGAATAAACCAGGAAAATTATGTAATTTCAAGATTGTTATATTTCGATTAACTTATTTATACATTTGTACATATCGTATCAATTCTCTCATCTGAATTGCACATGAAAACCAAAGCAGAGACGCCCAACTTAAGCGTCTCTACACTGTGAACAATCCTTCATGACCACTAATTACTAGATAATATTCTATCAAAAAGGCAATTTACGAGATATCTCTTGACATATAGAAACATATTGTTTTAATCAAGACATATTTAGAGAAAGGAGTTTCTTATGAAAAGATTTGGTAGTGTAATTTTAATCTGCTTATTACCACTTATATTAATCGGTATGAGTACAGATTGGATGAATCAGATTCGTACTCCAAACAATCCTTCAAATGTTGCTAATATCTTAAGTAAAATTGCGGATTTGAATGGCAGAGACAATGCTCGTACCTGGATGCAATCGGAAGTCATTAATCAAAGTTGGACGACCGAATGGACAGGTACATTCCGGTCTGTATATACTTATAATAGTCAGGGTAATATGGCAACAGTAACTTACTTTTTACCTGAAACCAATACTTCTGGATGGTCAACTTTCCAAAGAATTACTTATACTTATAATGAACAGAATTGGATGACGATGGTATACTATGAATCGTTCTCTACTGGCAACTGGTTACCTCAATACCGCTTATTAGTGACATATACCGGTGAATTTTCTGCGGAGTCTGTTTCGCAAAACTGGTCAACTGATACTAATTCCTGGACTGATACTTATAAGACTTTTATGACATACAATGCCTCTCATCAATTGGCCGAAAGCCTAATGCAATCCTACCAGGGAGAAAACCTGGTAAATGTGTCCAAGACAATTTATACCTATGAGAATGGGCATTATACAGAATTGTTAAGCCAGAGCTGGGTGAATTCTGTATGGGTTAACGGTGGAAGACAGCTTTTTACATATAATGGAAATGATGAAGTTTTGTATTATTATCAAGCTTGGACAAACGATGCTTGGCAAAACACAACAAAGAGAACCACTAGTTATATTAGTCCCAGTCATCCAGAAGTTATTATCATTTATAATTGGGGTGCAGATATTACAGATTGGCAATTGTCTCAGCAATCACTCTATATGTATGATGCAGATAATAACTATTCGATCATTTTGTCACAAAACTATACTGGTGGAACTTGGATCGATGCATCCAGGCAACTGTTTTCCTGGTCGAATATTACAGGGAACGATGAGCAGATTTCTTCTGCTCCTGTAATGAGCTCTAGTAACTACCCCAATCCTTTTCACCAGGCTACATCGATTTGTTTTCAATTAAAAAAACAAGCGAGTGGGAATATTGAAATTTATAATATCAAAGGACAGAAAGTCAAAATAATTCCTTTCCAGTTTCAGTCAGGCAGTCATGAATTGAAATGGGATGGTAGAGATGAGATGAATCGGGAAACTAGTTCCGGTATTTATTTGTATCATGTTAATGTCAATCATGTTCCTGTGATACGAAAAATGGTCAAGTTATTCTGATTTGTAATTCTAGCTATAAAAGTGGGGGCATCATCCCCACTTTTTTATTCGTAAATGTTTTAATCTCTATTTAATGACTCATAACTGACTTATCTGTTTATACTAATTTATCTTTGAAGATTCTATATCAAAATAGAATAAAATCCGTTTTATGGACCTCGTTAAGGGTTTATGGTGTTTAATGTTGAATAGCATTTGTGCAATGATAATTGCAACTATATTTGTATTTCTAGTTTCATTAAATTAGATTTAGTTAAATAAATCTTGACGGTCTATTTGTTTTTTTATAAATAAATAAAGAGTTTATAATGCTTTTTAAAGTGTATTTAAAGCTCTAGTTAATCTCAATCAAAAAAATAGTTCGTTTACTTCGAAAGTATAATGCATTAGATGCAGATGAGATGGTAGCGCAATTTAACTTTACTAATCTGCAGTGAGTGATCAATTGTACAACATGCATATTCTTCAACTGGATGGAACAGATTGGCGAGTACTACTAAAGGAAGCGACCAGTAGGAATTTACGATATATAAATCGTTTGTAAAATTTTCAGAGTAAAGTATCTGCAAATAGTGAGCTAGTAAAAAAGTGCGAATGGAGAGAAGAGTGAGTTCCAATATCAGAGGCAAACAATTATTCATAAGCTATTCAAGTTCAGACATAGATTTTGCCAATAATCTATGTCTGATTCTTGAAGAGAATGGAGTGAACTGCTGGATTGCTCCGCGTGATATTAGACCCGGTTGTTATTGGGATGAAGAAATTAGCTATGCTGCTGATGAATGTAGTGGGTTGGCATTATTGTTAAGTGAGAATTCGAATAGATCAGATATTGTGGCGAAAGAAGTAGCATTATTTGCGAGCAGAGGGAAAGCTATATTTCCATTAAGAATTGAACCAGTGATACTCTCTAAGAGACTTGAGTTACATTGCAGTTCTCTTCATTGGATTGATTTAAAGGAAGAAGAATTACCCCAATGTGCGATAATGTTAGTAGATTCCATAAAACAAAAATTGTGCATTTCAGACAGTGTATCCAATCAGACTGTATCAAGTGGTCAGTATGTTCAATCATCATTACCATTCTCATCCAACCCGATAGGAAATATGATATCTAGTGAAATCTCGTATAGTAATGCAATTGCCAGATTAGGTATATGTCCTTTGACTTATCATCGAGAAGTACTGATACAAAAAGGACTAATTGCCTTGAGGAATGGGAAATTCCAAGGTATTTTATTACAGGGCTTACCTGGTTGTGGTAAAACAACCTTGATGGTAGAAATAGCACAGGAAGTGAAAAGCGATTTTGATATATTTATTAGCTTTCGCTTTAGCGGGCAGCGAGAGATAGATCCCTCTTTCTTCATTTATGAACTAAACAAATGCTTAAAATGCATAGGTCGTGAAATAGATACCGCAGGGATTCAAAAGGCAGATTTCAGGATTATTTTGCAGAACTTGGTATCCCGATTATCAGATCAAAAGGTATTGCTTTTGCTTGACTCAGTCGATATGGCACCACTTGGAGTCATCGACACATTACTTAGTGCGTTACCAGTTGCACCACATGTAAGAACAATAATGACAGCTCAACTCAGAGTCACTGGAAAATTAGGAGCAACTGCCATAGATGTTCCTCAGTTATTAATTGAAGAGACTGAGGAATTAATCCATCTATTTTCTGATTTGACGGGTATAGAAATAGATGTGAGTGATTTTATTACAAAATTACCTAAATATGTTGTCTGTAATCCATCTGCTCTGATGGTTGTATTAAGGAATCTTATTGACATCCCCTTGGAATTTCTCTTACCTGATAATCTGCCTGAGGAATCGAGAGTCGCTTTTGAGATGAATAAGCATATAATAGAATCATTGACCAGCGAAGAAAAAGATCTCTTATGTTTAATCGCATTTTTTGATGATGTGAAATTGATTTCGGTTCGAGAAGCGCTTTTAATTACATTTCCTATCAATTTTGGTCAATTAATCGGTAAGTTAGTAGATCGCTCACTTATCACACGTACTGGAGACAGTTTCTATGTAGCTTCAATTGTGTGGGATGGTCTTGTCGAGGTTTGTGGTGATCGTATTCAATCTATTGCCCAGAAATTAGCCACAGCGGTTGAATCTTCAACACAAAAAATTCAAAGATTGAACTCTGATGAGGCAGATAACTTAGCACTTCCTATATGTGCAGTGATTCATAAACTTCATGAACTGAAAATGTGGGATTTACTGATAACTCTAACCTGTGAAAAATTCTTGGAAACCTTGAACATTAGAGGTTTTTGGAAAGAATACTGGTATATTTTGCGACTGTTATTCGATTCTTATCGAAGTTCTGGTAATTTATTAGCTGGAGCTGGGATTGGGTTTAGGATTCTCAGAAAAGCTTTCCAGATGAAGGATGAGGCACTTGGGAAAAAGATTCTTCAAGAACTTTCACAAGTAATACTGATTGAGGATTCGCTGAATTATGCTGAACTGTTGAGCCATACTGCTTTATATACTGAACGAAGTGTAAATCCGGAACAAGCTTTAAAAGAACTTGAGGAAAGCTGCAGAATTAGAGAAAAATTAGGAGATTCGATAGGATTGGCAATCGTAAAAAAATTAATCGGGAATATCTACCTTAGAAAAGGTGAATTTACTAAAGCGAGCGAATATTACAAAGAATCGTTAGGACTCTTGGAAAAGTTACAGGATGAGTTCAAGCAATCTCTGGAAACCGAAACCAGCTTAGCATTGTGTGATTTGATGTCTGGTCATGTTGAAGTGGCAGAAAATAGGCTTCGTGAAGTCATCGAGATGTGTCACAGAACTGGTTATATGGCTGGTTTACCTCGGGCATATTATCATTTAGTATTGGTGATGAATCAACTTGGCCGATTTCTAGAGGGTGTTCATTACGCAGAGCTAGCGATTATCGAAGCGAAGAAAACTTTTTCGGATATTGCCATAGCTGCGAATCTGTTGCTATCTTTTTGTCAGCAAAAAATAGTACATGAAGGAGAAGAAAAATGAGTGAAACTTTAGATGATATCGCATTACGAAGGCTCATTACTGATGAGATGCAAAAAAGGGTATTAGAAGTGATAAGTTGTAACGGGTGGTTAAATTTGGATAGTAGATCAAACTATGAATCTATTCCAGAGTTTATTGCTTCAAACGGTCATGATATCAAAAAAGTACAAATGATTTTTGAAGACATTTGGGTTCATTTTAACACTGAAGTTGTTTTACCACTATCAACCGAGATTGCTCCATATTTTTCTGGATAATAAATCACAATGAAGAATTTTGACAAGCTTACTAAATTGCTTATTCATGCAGGACTTAATAGTCCCTACTATGCCGATAAGATATCAATAAATCAAGATACTCCCCCTGAGGCTATAGAATCTTATCTAAATTCAATACCAATTCTTAATAAAAGAGATGTTAGACAAAAAAAGCACAGAATGCTGTCATCTATTGCTGATCTTTCTGAGATTAAAAGACTACAAACTACAGGAACTACCGGTGAGCCTCTTGATATATTTGTTGATAAGTCATTTATCAATAATGAAAATCTTCTTTTCGGTAAGCATATCACGCGATGTCTTAGAAATTCCGATTGGACTTCAAAAATAACCTATTACCTTCAGCTACATGCTAGTGCAACTTCAAATTGTATGCCTGCAATATGGAATCCAAACAGCTACGTCGTGAAATGGAACCTTGCACGAGCCTGGCAAGCGACGGATAATCATTTCCTAGAGTACCTGGACAGAATCAATGATTGTGTTGTAACTACAATGCCATCCGTAGCAGATTTATTATGCAGGAGAATTACTGAAGCAAAAGCGATTGGGCGAATAAAACCTTTACTTGTGATTTGTTCTGGTGAATCACTCTCAGAAAAAGTAAGAGATAAGATTCAAAGTGCTTTTCAATGTCCTGTTACATCATTATATACAATGACAGAATCTGGAATAGCGGCTTTTGAAATAGAAAATGGATTGTATGATGTGGAAAGTGATTCGGTATTTCTTGAAATATTAGATGAGAATGCAAAACGAGTTAATCCTGGTGTAGAAGGAAACATTATTGTGACCGTCCTGAATAATTTCATCATGCCATTAATCAGGTACCAAACTGGTGATAGAGGTAGTTGGACAGATAACGGGCTATTAAGAATCAGCGAAGGAAGAATTCCGTACCATTTGATAACAACTTCAGGTGGGACTGTCAATTCAGTAAGATTCGCAAAAATACTGGCATCTTTGAATGTCGAAAAGTATGCTTTTAGCCAGGATGAGTCGGGCGCTATCACTTTCTCCTATTTTTCGACTGATAACCAATTAGATTCTATGAGTTGCAATGTTATTCAGGCAGCAATTTTAGGTTCAATTGGACCGGGTATGAAAGTAATATTTAAGAGGTTAACTGAACCGGAGAAAGTATCGGAATATGATAATCGAAAAGTATCATTAAATCAAATTTCTGTGAAGTCCGCTGAACAGATTGGACCAAATATTGAGGAAGTTTCGAGTTGGTTAAAGAGTGTTCTTAGTAATGAACCTCAAATATTTTCTGCTGTTCTGACCGGTTCTTTTTTAGATTTGACTGGTTCAACCCGATATAGTGATATTGACCTAGTTATTTTTGTAGAAGGGAATCCGATAGCTACTCGTTGGTTAATGCTTACAAAGAAGCTAAAAAAAAGAATTCCTTCAATTTCTGTACATATAGATACCCAGAAAGACTTACATAAACGCTCTCCCATGCTTGCATGTCGTTTGCTACGAGAACACAGTCAAGTTATAGGGTATCCCATCGAAGATGTTGTGCTATTGCCTGATACAAAACTCATCAAAGAACAAGGTGTTTATCGAAGCCAGGAAGTTCTTGGGCTTTTACAGTTACAACTGGCAAATGTTGAACAAGATAGATTGAATCCGATTCGTGAAGCATGGATTACACGGAAGTTCCTGATAGATATTTTTCGATATAGATATATCCTCCAGGGAGAGCAAGAAACTTCTTTATCTTACATTGTTCAGAAAATGCAAAATGATCCTATCATCAATATTCAGGAACTCAAGTGCATTGATAATATGCATCAAACTGCCTGCGAATATATTCCGCCACTCTCAGATTATGAACAAATTTCATCTTGGTATTATGTAGCATTAAAACTTATTAAAGATGTTCAATGTGAAATTATGAATAATTGACTTTTTTGTTTTAAAAGAAGAAAAAAAATAAGATTATGATTAGCTACGAGTCTATGTTTAAATATAACTAATCCATCCAAACTCATAATAATTCAAAAAGTGGCATAAATAAATGAGGAAACCACGGCAATAATATGCGAGAAAAACGCAAAAAGACATTTTTATTAATTCTGTAGATAAGGGGGGCAGGAATAAGAGAGAAATGGTAATAGTTAAGAAGGTGTAGGCTGTGACGGCATGACGGCAATTTTAACAGTTTTTGAGAATAAGAGAAATTTTAAGAAGAAAAGGGAATTGTGCATAAATAAACGAGAAATTTAAGGGCTATTTACTGCATAAATAAACGAGAAATTTAAGGGCTATTTACTGCATAAATAAACGAGAAATTTAAGGGCTATTTTTGTGAAAGTACGATATACAAGACAATGGATAATACTATTATAATATCAAATTGAATCCACATAGTATCAGAAATACGATTTATAGCTTTGGTTTGTTGAGCATTCATATATAAAGCAAATTCACGATCGGTCATTTTACTAATGTCGGGAGCTTGGTATCCTGGAACTGTGATGTTTTCAAGCTTGTTATCTCTACCTGCAGCAATTAACCCAGCTTTGACATCTACACCATTATCATCCAGGAGAGTAGCAACCTGGTTCTTATAAATCACCACCATTCCCTTATCTGTATTAACAACAAAACTCCTGGCATCATTTGATTTGATGGTTCCTGTGATAATGCGTCCATCTGTGGTGGTAAAGACAAGAGCATTGGATATAACAACGAATGTGAACAGGATAAAGATTGAAATAAGCTTCTTCATGATTTCCTCCTAATAGCGCCTAAAACAGAACATGAGAACACCGATAATTTCGATGTCCCGGGTTTCTTCCCAATGAAATACAATGGGATCGTAGCATTGATTGATAGGGATCAGCAAAGTGGTTTCGCATTTATGGTTATAGATTAGTCTCTTCAAGGTAATACCACCATCCACCCGGAAGGCACAAATCTTATGGTCCAGAGCCAGCCTGTCAAAGTCACTATTGATGAGGATGATATCCCTATGCATAATCTCCGGTTCCATGCTGGACCCATGCACTCTAAAACAGATGATCTTATCTGGATGTGGGATCAATGACTTCTCCAGGGTAATGTGCATTAGGGGTTCCTGGTTGTTATATATTTCAATGGGCGGACCCGCGGCTATCTCCCCCACAACCGGAATACTAATAGTACGCGCGCGAGGGGATGGAAGATTTAAGATTGAAGATTGAATATCTTGGGGATCGGAAAGGAACATGGAGCCTTCCCCGGTGAGAAGCCAGTTGATATTGACGTTATAGACTTTTGACAGGGATTTAAGAAAATCGGATTCAGGGGTTGTTTTATCATTAATATATCGACTGATAGCAGCTTGGGTATAGCCTAAAGCTTGCGAAAAATCAACTTGATTCAAATTATTTTCAAGACGTATCTTATTGATACGCTTACCAATGCACATCTTTAACCCCTTTTTATATACAGTTCAGTATATTTAATTATTGACATATATACTGAGCTGTATAAAGTCTGTCTTATGTATGACGTGAAGGCAGTAATAAGTCAAGGAAAATTTATAAAGTGAGGTTTACTATGGAGATAAAGAAAACGTACACACGAGAGCAAATCAAGGCAGCAATGGCGTTGAAGCGATTAAACGTCTATAAATTGGCTGCTAAACTTCAATTAAGCAGCAGGCAGACCAACAGATTGATTTCCTGCAACAACAATCAAGTATCTGAACGTAGTAATGATCAAATGATAGAGGCTCTACAGCCTCATTTGGAAGCGATCGCCAAATTAGAAGCTAAATTAGCTAAGAAGGAGAGAGTAGCATGATTCAGCGATATACTAATAAGCAATTGCAGGTTTCACTTGGGATCAGCAGACAGGCAGTGGATAAACGTGCTCTCAAGGAAGGCTGGAAGTCAGAAATCGTTTATGAACGTGGTACGCACAATAAATATTATTGGGTGGACCTGCAAAGCAACCAAAGCAACCAAAGCAACCAAAGCAACCAAAGCAACCAAAGCAACCAAAGCAACCAAAGCAACCAAAGCAACCAAAGCAACCAAAGCAACCAAAGCAACCAAAGCAACCAAAGCAACCAAAGCAACCAAAGCAACCAAAGCAACCAAAGCAACCAAAGCAACCAAAGCAACCAAAGCAACCAAAGCAACCAAAGCAACCAAAGCAACCAGTTGACTCCCGAAGAGCGGGCGGAGCTAGATGCAATCAATGTTGTACTGCGTAAGAGGGTATGGTGGAAGCCATTTAAGAACGAAAAAGGACTATATCCATACCGATTGAATGATGGACCTGTGGTTTTGGCGACTTTTAGCACAATGGAATCGTTCAAAGACTATTTTGGACCCAATGACAAAGTAAAGTTTTTAGTCGATAATGAATATCAGGAAATCAAGATGATCCGCTTTGATATGCCTGATATTATGGTGAGTTTAGAGCCGATGGATATGACCAACACCGAGGAACTGGAGACCTTCCTGGCTATCGGCTTGGAAAACTGTTTGATATGGATGGATGAGGAAGCAGGAAGCAACCTGAAGGATGCTACTACCGATGCTACAACCAAGAGGGAGGAATCATGATTTATAGCTTAATTGGTTGGATTTTAGCGGTCATCTTCTTTTGTCGGATGATCTGGAGCGAGATGCACTTTTGCAAGCGTTATGATCAGATGATCCTGGGTCGTGAAATCGACAAGCGGAAGTATGAAGCTGATCTGAAAGGGAAAGAAACGGAGATGGCAGAGATTAGAACGCATCTTTTCAACGCAGAAAGAATGCTGGATGATTTCCGGGCGGGGATTACGTACCAGGTACCGGAGTTCATGAAAGAAGATGTTAACCACGGAACAGTCGAAAGCAGAGCAGAGGAAATATCTGATGATGAGCCAATAGGAGTTGATGAAGGGTGTGAGGTATTTCACATCAGTCCCAAGAATCCATTACCACGTGGGCATGAATTAGAAAGAGCTTATGAAAAACCTACATATGAAGAATTAGGTGATATCAACATATATGGGATTTCTGGAAAGTTACTTATGTTCATCGAAGCGCACGAGGAAACAGCACTGGAATTGATTGATCAGTATTCTATCACTCTCGAGAGATCTGAATGGTTTGAAATAGACAGCAGTCTGCAGACCGACATCATCCATAAGATACTATTTGCAACGGCTGCGACATCCACACACGAAGCACCACACCTGATGACTATATCATTACCAATCCATGAATGGAGACAAATCAAAGACGAACTGAATATAAAAAATCCGCTCAGTCCGCAGGATACGCACATTACGCAGAGTCCGCAGACTATTGACCCGTCATTAGATACAATGCATATAGAAGCACAGGCTTAAGGCTTATGGCTGCCCTCTCTTCAGTAGGATCGGCATCCTACTCCACACTGAGGGCAGAGATAAGATTTAAGAGTGAAGAATTAAGAGATAAGAATTGGAGAGAAGATGATGCAAACTGAATATGGAGTTTCGATATTAGCTGACAGCATGCAATATATGCAGACCATTGAAGATAATAGCATAGATTGTATTATGACAGATCCTCCATATGGCATATTAGGTAAAGACAACCTTATAGAAACCAATATAGATACTGACGTATTCTTCAAATATGCATATCGGATTCTAAAAGATGATACATTTATAGCTTTCTTTGGGCAATATCCGACTCTACCAAGATGGACTCGATCGGCGGAAGATGCAGGATTTAAATACGTTGATCATATAGCCTGGATAAAGCGTATTCCCAGCGGTGGAATACAGCCTTTATCGAGAGCACATGAAAGCTTTATGATATATAAGAAAGGGAAACCAAGCTATATTAAGACTAAAGGTAAATATGAAGATGTGAAAGTCCCTGGTGTAATGTTTGATACAGTTACCCTTGAAGGTATTTCACGTTATATTGATAGCTTGTGGAGAAAGAAACAAGGAATTTCAACAGAAATACGCAGAGGTAGTGAAAAGACAAATTGGCATAGCATAATAAACAGTTGTCCATCTTCGGATAGATGTCCAAGAGAATGTAATTATACTAATGTATGGTCATTTTTGAGTCATAATCAGCAAAATAGAGGTTCAAAGAATTCGAAGAAGTTAAAAGGCTTTGGGCATCCAACGATAAAACCAATACAATTTTTAGAAAGAGCTATTTGCTTATTATCAAAACCAGGTGATACAATCCTAGATCCCTTTTCGGGTACCGGAACTACAGCAATAGCATGTATAAAAAACGAGCGCAATTATATAAATATCGAGATCATTCAAGAGTTTCACGAACTGAGTTTAGAACGCATAATTGATGAAATAGCAATAAAAAACGAACAATTTGATTTTAAAGGCTACGTTACCTCCACATCAGAACTCCAGGAAGGGGGAGAAGTCGACAGCTCCCCCGCTATTTTTACGGAAAATTGATGTGGAATAAAAGGAAATTCTGATGATAGTTTCACAAGTAATTAAAGAGCGGATAACCCTATATGTCTTGAAAAGTACGACATGGGAAGATGCTCCCCTGCAAGTTGAAATCAAAGGGAATGTGTCAGAACTGACTAAGCTGAGAAATATGATCGACTGTGCTATCAGCTATGTTGCCGGCAAAACCAACGGCTTTGATGAAGATGATATTGATACACTGCACTTTACCGTGGAAGCCTATTCAGATGATAAGAAGCTGCGTGAGAAAATTGATAAAGGACCATCGCCAGAGAATCCTTTTGGATGTGGAAAATGAGCTGGCTCAGTGTAAAAGACTTTGCTGCTATGATGGGGATATCCCGCCAGGCGGTGCTGAAAGGAATTGCGAAAGAGAAATATACGACCAGGGAAGTAACTGGTAGAAATCAGCATGGTGTTAGTTATGAGATACTGCATGAAAAAGAGAGAAAAAGCGACAACCAAATCATAGAAGCGACAACCGACAACCGACAACCGACAACCAAAAGCGACAACCAACAGGTTGGAATCGGCGTTATGAGCGGAGAAGGCAGCGACAACCTGGCAGAAGGGAATAGGGAGAAGGGAGTAGGGAATAGTTCGGAACAGATAGACCCCCCTACCCCCCTTGCCAAGGGGGGATTATCTGATTTACCCGCTGACACTTCGACTGCGCTCAGTGCAAGCGTGGGCGCTACAGACGGTAAGCTAAAGCATACCACTGCCGAAACGAGGCTACTTGAGAAGGAACAGAAGCTATTTGACGCTCATGAGACGGTGGAAAAGGAAAGGGCGTGGAGTCGGAAAGAGATCGTGGAGATCTACCGGAATGAACGTCTGGATGTGAAGTTTGAGGGCGTGAGCCTTGCAGCTATCGATGATCTTTTCCAAAAAGCGCTGGATAATGGTGAAATCTGCAAAAAGCAAATGCTGATCCTGGGCGTTCAGGTTCTTTCATTGAAAACTATCAAAAAATGGGATAAAAAGCTGAGAGATGGCAAAGATGCAAAATATCCGTTGTGCCTGATCGATCAGAAGAAGAATAAGAGCGGACGGAAGCCTTTGGAAGTATCTCCTGAGCTGAAAAGAGATATAGAATTGATGGCACTTTCCACACATGGGCTGGACGGTTCCACAATTTTCAGGGCTATTCAGAGTAAGGCAGATGCAGGTTTATATGTAAATCCCTATCAGCCCAGGACTGTGCTTCTGAAAGTTCAGGAATATCGCAATGACAGATACCTGGCTAATATGGCAGCCGGTGCCAAGAAGTTCAAAAATGGTTCAAAACCGCACATTTGGCGCAAAGCAGATGCCTATCCCCGTGATATTTGGGAAAGTGATGGTCACCGGTTCAATGCGTTCGTACAATCGCCGTTCTGGTTTCACAATAATCAGAGTTTCAGGCTTCTAGTGAGACCAATGGTCATTATGTTTCTTGATAGGTGTACCGGATTGATCGCTGCTCATCGCGTTTTTATTAGTGAGAACTTTCATATTGTTAAGACTACCTTTGCTGATGGTGTGAGCAAATGGGGCGTTCCCAAAGTTGTCATGACAGACAAGGGCGGCGGATACGATAATATCTATACACGTCCGGGATATTATGCCGGACAGAAACGAGTCAATGAGACCGTAAAACGTGCACGTGAACTATTTGATAACGGCTATCCGGGGTTCTTCCAGAGTTACGGAGTGGATAGACAGATCATCTGCATCCCAGGGAACCCGGAATCAAAGTCGATTGAACCGATTTGGAAGCATGTATTCAGTGAATTTGAAAAGAGTCTTTGGGCATATACCGGAGGCTGCATCGATGAACGCCCGGAATACATGCAAATGACAGCTAAGGCACTGTTTAAGAAATACGGCGATCATATTCCTACCTGGGAGACGTTCTGCGGTCTTGTGGATGCCTGGGTAAATGAATGGAACAATAAGACGCGTCCTTCGCTCGTGAGCGCTAACGGCAAGATGTTTTCACCTGCAGAGATGTATCGTGAATTCATGGCAATGGATGAAGTGATCATCCCATCTTATGAACAAATCATCAGATTATCCTACTTTCCAGTGAAGCGCGTGATCCAGCGTGACGGTATCGAACTGAACGGACTGATCTACCGGCATCCTCAATTTGCCAGCTACCAGGGCTATCAGATGGAAGTGGAATACGATGAAAACGATATCTACCAGATCTACGTAGCAACCATGAAAGGTGAGAAGTGGGCTTCCAGCGCTAAGCTGATGATACCAGGTAGCCTGATCGATCAGGAACAATCTTCATTAGCAATCGCTTCAAGGGCACATTATATGAAGGAAATGGAAGCTGCCTACCTGCAGAGACGGGAAGCTCACCAACGTAATGAAGCTGAATATCAGAAGTACTTAGCAGGGAGACCGTCTGAAGGCGGTGCTACGCTAAACGAGATCGTACATGATCAAAGCATTATCCAGGATGATATCAAGCTAATTGGGATAAGTGATCATATTCGGACGCAACGGCAACCTAAAGGATGCCACCACCGGGATGGCAGGGATCTGGCAGAGGTGCAGCCGGAGTGGAATGCCCTCGTGGAAGAAGCAATTGCAGAAGGGAACAGGGAACAGGGAACAGGGAACAGGGAACAGGGAACAGCTTAGAACCGGAACAGACACCCGAACAGATAGAAGATCAGAGACTTAAAGAAATGCTCAATACCGGTATGAAAAACCGGGGACTGTGAAGTTCGAAGTGCGAAGTTCGAAGTAGCAGAATAGAAAAAGTTTAGGAGGAAATGTGAAAGAAAATCAAATGATCCAAACTACTAACGTGGAAAAAATCCTTGATGTGCTTGAAGAAGGCAGGAATCGACCGAAGCATGAAGAACCTGGATTCATTGTTGTGTATGGTCCTAAGGGTACCGGTAAATCCAGGGCTTTTCATACCCTGGCAATCAAAAACAACTGCATCTACATTCGCTTATCTGCCAAAGACACAGCCCGGAGCTTTGCACAGAAGCTTCATCATCTTTTGGAATACTATGACAGCAACAAGAAGGTACCTGAGCTTGATACAACTGACGTCCCGAGTCATGGGGTAAGTATTACCATGGTTGACCGCTGCGTGAGGTATCTTGCCAAGCATCCTGATATGGAAATCTACATCGATGAGTTTGACTATGCTTTGGAAGCAAGCAAGCACGATATATTAGATACTATCAGGGATCTCATAGACCGAACCATGGCGCTGTTTGTGTGTGTGGGGATGGATAAAGTACTTGAGCTTCTTGAAAAGCGTTCCAGGGCACTTTTTGACCGCATGATGGCAAGCCGTGAACTTTCACCATGGACTGAAGCAGATACAATCAAAGTAGCGAAAGGGATCTCTTCAGCAACCATGACAGACTCTTTAGCCAGAGAAATCCACATGAATAAGAATGCCAAAGGCGGATCTGCCAGACAGGTGATTCACCAGGTAAGCGCTTATGAAGCAACTTACAAAGCAGCACAGGAACATAAATCATGAATTCGGTAAGCAGCAGCCAGGCAATTCGAAACTACATTGAAATGTGCCAAGTGAGTACATTCAGCGCTGTAATGGTGAGCGAATACCTTAATATTCCACTGCGAACGGTACGTAACCGGTTAAGTGAGTTATGCTCTGAAGGGTTAATCATGCTGACTACTGGAAAGAACCAGGGACAGTCTCTGTATGCAAAGGCAGACCCTAGCTTACAGGTGTCAGAGCAGACAGCAGAGAAGATCAGAGAGCTGGCAGAGCAGAACCCGGGAATGACACAGACGGCTATTGCTAAGAAGTTGGGAATGTCCAGACAGGCTGTGTGCGCTGGATTCAAGCAGTTGGGGATTGAGGTGTATAAGGGGATGAAGTGGGAATACAAGCATTCAATAGGACAGACCATCTATGGATATGTATATCATGAATATGCTACGCGAAATCAGATCCATCAGAATGCTAACTTAGGAATATCATACCAGGAACTTGGTATTTATCTAAGTTTTATGGTTAAGAAGGGCTTAATTTTATTCGAAAACTCAAAATATCATACGAATTATAGAACAAACAATGAATAATTGGAGAGAAGATGATTCTATTCAAAAAAGAGTTCATAGATGCCATTGTTAAAGGTGAAAAAACAACAACTGTTAGAAAAAATAACCGTAGATTGCAGGGCGTTCACATGATCAAGGTTGGTTTTCTCAAAAAAGATGAAAGGGGTTATGTGAAAATAACCGATTGGAACCCTATAATGCTTTATCAGATTACTCTTGAAATGGCAAAAGCAGATGGCTTCAGCACGATAGATGAATGTAAGAAAGCTATCTGTAAAATGTTGAAAATTAAACACAATACAATTTCAGACTTCTATTGGGTTTCGTTATATACTTTTCAATATATCGGGGTGGAAAATGCCAAAAGCTGAATATGATGAACAGGGGCTCAAGTTTTGGAGTTTGTTATCTGAAGCTGGATGGACTGAAGAACGGATTGAGGCTCTGATCTGGAAAAGATACAAATGCAGCCATTGGATGGCTTGCAATGAAAGTCAGAGAAAGGGACTCATGGCTACGGCGCAGAGCTATGCGAAGAAAGCGAACAGCGTACAGCGTACAGGGAACAGGGCAGAGCAGAAAAAAGCAGCTGAAGCAAAAATGAAGATGCTTAGACAGAATATCATGGCTATTGTGTCAGCTAATGGATTAGATCGTGATTGGCTGCATAGCTGTATGGTTTCCTGGGGTTTTGGTGATTCACTGCGGAAGTTAGGATATAAGCAACTCTGGCAGGTGAAATCATCAGTGCTTGAGTGCTTTAAAGGGAGAAAAAGAGTATGAGCGAAGTGATGACGTGGGGAGATCTCTTTGCTGGAGGTGGCGGTGCTACTTGCGGGGCACTTGGAGTGAAGAATACTCAGGTATTGTGGGCACTGAATCACAGTGCCTCAGCCATTGCTACACATGCAGCTAATCACCCGGAAACAGTTCATTATCAGGCTGACATCAGATTCCAGGATGAACACGATCTGGCAGAAGTGGATGGAATCTGGATGTCTTCCGAGTGTACCAACTTTACTAAAGCGAAAGGTGGGAAAACACGTGATCTTGGAAGTTATAGTCTTCCCTGGGAGCTGTTGAGATTTGCTAAACAGTGTAATCCATCAGTTATCATTGTGGAAAATGTTAAAGAATTTTTAAATTGGGGTGAATGGAAAGATGAGCATAAAGTCATTCATGATCGGGGAGTAACATACAATAAATGGGTTCGCAAGCTAAGACGCATGGGATATTCAAATTATCAATATCAATTACTAAATGCTGCTGACTTTGGAGCCTACACGTCCAGAATTCGCTATTTTGGCATCTTTACAAAGAAAGGGCATAAAATACAGTTTCCGAAGCCAACACATCATAAAACAGGTGCAAACGGTCTTTTAACGTGGATGCCATGCAAAGATAAAATTAATCTGAATGATATAGGGAAAAGCATTTGGGAAATGGATTTATGTCCTAATACCATCACCCGGATAGAAGCCGGGCTTAAGAAGTTTGGAGGCGATCCTTTTATATTGAAGTATTACGGGTCTAAAGGCTGTGATAACAGTTCTTCACTCAATGAGCCATTAGGTACACTCATGACAAAAAGTCATCATGTAGTTATTCAATTCCTGGTCAAATATGGCTATCACAATCCAAAGCATCCTGAACTAAATGCTGAAAGTCTTGATCAGCCTATTTCAACACTGATAACGACCGAAAGACAAGTCTTGATCACTCAATTTTTAATGAGTTATTACTCTTCACCAAGACCTCAACATATGTGCCATTCATTAAATTCACCAGTGCCAACATTAATGACCACTGACAGACATGCCATTATTACTCAAAACGGCTATGATATATACTATCGATTTATTTCAGTCCAGGAAGCCAAAGAGCTGCAAGGGTTTCCAGCGGAGTATATATTAGAAGGCTCTAAAACACAACAATTAAAACAAATAGGTAATGCGGTTGTGCCACTCATAGCAAAACTGCTCATTGAACACAACTACTTGGAGGTGAAAGTTGCCTAATCAATATACAAGCCAACCAACATACACAGACAAGCTGGAGAAGCTTGGATATCAGACACTTCAGAAGAATCTATCATGGATCAATGAGAAAGGTGATATTGTGAGACTGCGCCAGGCTAAGGACGCAAAGCAATATCCGTTTTCATTCAATAGTACTGTTAAATTACAATCAATCGAAGAACTTATTAACCACGAAACACACGAAACAAACGAAAAGGAGAGGACGTTATGACTATTAAGGAGCTATCTGAGAAATACGGTGAGGATAAGCACTTATATCTAATTGATGAAGATGCTCCGTATGGATTTAGAGTTGTTGAACCTGAAATGATAGCAACCGGATCTATAAAAGCAAGTTATCCAGATAAATCAACGAAAGTAATCGATATGGTGCTGATAGGTTAGGTAAAAGATGAAAGATAAAAAAGATGAGCTTATGATTACGATTACTTTTAATGGCAAGACTTCCGGTCCAATATCAAACACGGAGTTCGTGAAGCGGTGTAATGCTATAACTCGAGAAAGCAAAAGGATTGTCAGAAAACGCAATAAATTAAAACAGCAGGATAGGCGTCCTGCTCAACAAGGAGAAAAACCATGAGCAAAGAAAAGAAACCGATTAATGACAGCGCTACAAAGCAACCCAAGGAAAAGAAGGTCGAGTACTGGGTAGATCCCCAGGGAAACAAAGTCAACGTGAAATACATCAGCAAACACGTTAAAGAGAGAACAGTACTGGTGCAAAACATCATGGCAGATGCTCAAAAGATACGTCAGATCATGAGCAATTTCAAAGAAGCGGTTAAAATGAGAGTAGAAAGCTTCCTGGAAGATACTGCAGGTGAATATGGTGAAAACTGGAAGGGAAATGCAATCCTAATGAATTTCAGTGAAAACCAGCGCATATCCATCAAAATCAACAGGGTAATGAACTTCGATGAAAGACTGATGATCGCAAAGCAGAAGCTTGACCGCTGCCTGGTGAACTGGACCAAGGAAGGTCGTAAGGAAATAGCGCAACTGGTTGGTCAGGCATTCGATGTAGATAAGAAAGGCAACATTAACAGGTCAAAGATCATCAGCCTGTTTAAAATCGAATCCAACGATAGCGAATGGAAGGAAGGAATACAACTGATTAAAGACAGCATGGTTGAAGAAACAATGAAGGAATATATCATGTTCCAGTACAGAAACGAGGAAAACGGCAACTGGGATAACGTGATATTGGATTTTGCCAGGCTGTAAGTTAGGAGTTGAGATGTATCAACCACAAACTGATCTGTTTGGTAACGAAATATCACCAAAACGGAAGACCAGGGAAAAGCTGGAAGCTGAGTATGGTATCAGTATCAGGCAGGTGGCACGTCCTTTTATGGCAGGTGATTCGTATGTTATACGGGATTATGTTTATTATGAACAAGGATCAAATAAGGCGAGTGTTCCTTTTTCGAACCTGATCCTTCTTGAAATGGCTCTCAAAGAATCCAGAGGGATAGTAGATTGATCTCACTGAGTTCTTACGTAACCCCCACCCGGTACGGTGGGGGCTGGCAAGCACTAAGTCAGAAGAAACTGAATAAATTCAGCTGTACACGTTATAAATAACGCGTTACAAGCTGTGATCTTTGATACGTTTATAGTGTGGCTTTCAGGAAATTTATTGACAGAATAAATCCCTTGTAGTTGTTTCGCAACATCAAAACATCCAAGGGGTTTAACCCTGCCTGAGGGTTTTGTCGTATATATACGGTAAAATCAATATAGGTTAAATACCTGAGACTCTCTGACCAGTGATGGCAGGGGCGCACCCTTGGATGCGTTGATAAGTCTCAGGTTTATTTTTATCAAAAAAATCAAGGAGGTAGCATGAGCCAATTCATGCAGATCAATGGACAGCAGTTGCCGGTTCACGAAATAAAAGGGCAGCGGGTGATTACGATTCACCAGATCGCACAACTTCACCAGGTAAACGAAAAGAATGTTACAACTAACTTCGCAAACAACAAACGTCACTTCGTTGAAGGAAAAGACTTCTTCAAAACAGTTCAAAAAGCTCCCACCAAAAATTCTTTGGTGGAACGTGAAAGGCTGTATTTTACTGAGTCCGGTTATCTGATGCTGACGAAATCGATGAAAGATGATCTCTCCTGGGCACTGATGCGGGAGCTGGTGAACTGCTATTTTAAAGTGGCAGCGTATGAACAGCTTCTTGACTTCCTGCCTGTGGAGTTTAAACAGATGGTGTATTATCGGGCTTTGGGTCTGACACAGCCGGAAACAGCGAAACTGCTGGATGTGAGCCGGTCACAATTACAGATCATGGAAGGCAAGCTGGAAACACTGGGGTATGTGGCACCGAATCAGAATGGGAAACGCAAATGGGTACTTCCCTCAACTCTCCCGGAGAAGAAGAATCAAACTCTCCCGGCTAAAGCCACCCTCCCTTTATCCAAAGGGAGGAATAAGACCGGAGGGGAGCATGGAAAAGCTAAGAACGCTAATTGATGATATGATGCTGATCAACTCAGCAATCGCAGAACTGGCAGACTGCTCAAAAAACGAGAATGCACTATTTGTGCTTACCCAGGATATGGATAGGAAATTGAAAGAAGCCTGGGAAGTGGCAGTGAATTAGAAGAACAGAGAATCAAACGCCCCCTTAATCCCCCTCTTTATCCAAAGAGGGGGAGAACGGACCTGAAGGCAGCTTAACGGCTGCCTTTTTTATTATACTGAAGGCTGCATAAAGAAAGAAGATGGATCCCCGATCAGGTCGAGGATGACAATATGATTAGCAGAGAGGTAAAAATGAAAAAAGAGCATAGCCGTTTGAAAACAGCGTTCCGGTGTATTGTACCAGGCTGCCAACAGAAAGATGACTGCAGTTGGAATCGGAAACGGCTGTGCGCCCTGCGTTATTACTATCTGCTTGAAATATTGGAACGTAAACAACGCAATGCTGAGATTGAAAAAGTTCTTGGAAAAGAATGGAAAATGTAAGATGGAAGATGGAAGAATGGCAGAGCAGACAGCAGGATCGGCGTCCTACTCTACGAAAACGGAGGATAAATGACAGATAGGTGTAAACGTGATGCAGAAATTAAGAAGATGGTGCAGGTCTACCTGGATATGAATTACAACCGGAAAGAAGCGTTTGCCATTGTAGGGAAGAAGTTTTATTTAAGTGAGACCAGGATTAGGGATATAATATACAGGAAGGAAGGACAGAAGGCGAGAAGGGAAGAAGCAGGAGAATCAAACGCCCCCTTAATCCCCCTCTTTATCCAAAGAGGGGGAGACCAGAAGGGAAATAAAAGTTGACAAGGAAAGCGCACTGATTATTATGTTTATGTGAAGCATTCGTGGCAAGTATCTGCGATGACGGATGTGAACGATGCGAGGGAGATATTTCCCTTTGCTCACTTTTAGAAACACCGTGAGTAATCACGGTGTTTTTTGTTTGCCCAGAATGTTTTCTGCGCCGATGGACTGGAAGAAGTCCTGACACCTAATCAGCGGGAAGTCAACTCGAGGTCAAGGGCGTTGCCGGCAACGGCAGGGTCTGAAGTAAGACGCAGAGGGAATATGGAACATAGCGCAAGTGAACTGATGTTGGTTTGTAGAGTGGGTAACCTTTCAAAAAGTGGGAAAGCCCGAAAGCTGGATATCTCTACAGATTATGACAGATGGCTTCATATTCAGGCAGGAGAACTTAACTGGGGAAGCCTGTTATTGTCTACTTAAGGTAGTCGTTTCGATCAAGTTGAAAGATAAGTGAGAAGCCAAGCGATAGCAGGTGGCAGATGATTCCGTAGTAGTGACAAACCTTTTGCCTATGAAAGCTGGTGACAGTCTGGAGGATAAAACAAAAGGGACAGCATTCACGGTAATGCTGAGGGCTGTATCTCAAAAGGATACAGTTCATGCGAAGGGATGAAGATAATCCAAAGGGATGATTTGAAATGTGGAAAGTAATCGATGAAAAGTGAGAAACGAAGGAAGAAGCTGAAATGCTTCGAGGCTCGGTTTGACAGTGGTGACGAACTTCCTTTCAACCCCGACCGCACGAGACTGATTAGTCAGGCAAAGCTCAAAAGCAGCAGTTCTGTCATATTGCTATATGCTAAAGAAGGCAGGACACCCTGATGAAGAGACATTCATCCTCGATGAACACCGCAAAACGAATCACAATGAGACAGGAAATGTCATGAGAAAATACTACAGCTTAATCGACAAGGTGTACTCCCTGCCCAATTTGTATGCTTCCTTTACTTCGGTGAAACGGAATAAAGGTGCATCAGGCATTGATGGGCAGAGTATAGAAAACTTTGACGAACAACTGGCAGTGAACATCAACCAACTTCACGACGAACTAATGGCAGGTACTTACGAGCCATCACCTGTAAGGCGGTTAGAGATACCCAAACCCAATGGCAAAATGAGACCGCTTGGCATTCCAACGGTAAGAGACAGAGTAGTGCAGCAGGCAATCCTGAATATCATACAACCGATATTTGAGCCTGACTTCCATCCGTCCAGTTATGGTTACAGACCGCATCGGTCTTGCCAACATGCCGTAGCGAAAGCTCAGCGTTTTCTTACAGCGTACAATTTGGGTTATGCTGTGAATATGGACTTATCCAAGTGTTTTGACACCTTAGACCACGAACTGATATTGAGCCGTCTGAACAGGAAAATCAGTGATGGTACATTGCTGAGATTAATCAGCCGTTTTCTCAAATCAGGAGTAATGGTCGATGGGGATTTCAAAGCTACTGAGATAGGCAGTCCGCAAGGTGGAGTAATCTCACCCTTATTGATGAATATCTATCTGGATGAGTTCGACCAGAGGATGAAACAGCGGAACATCAGGATAGTACGTTATGCTGATGACATCCTGATATTTGCTCCGACCAGGAAAAAGGCAGAGCAATATCAAAGGATCGCGACAGCGATACTTGAAGAACTTCGCTTGCAAGTCAATCTGGAAAAGACTCATATCAGCAGTGTCGAAACAGGAATCAGCTATCTGGGATTTTTCATCAAAGGAAGCCGTGTCTGCATCGACAAGGAGCGTTTGAAACGTTTCAAGGATAAGATACGTAAGCTTACTCCCCGCAACAGTGGCATCCCAATATCCATGACGATAGGAAGCCTGAATCCTGTACTAAGGGGATGGGGTAACTATTTCAAAGTTGCGAGTTGTAAAAGCATCTTTGCGAGCCTGATGGAATGGATACGAAGGAGGCTTCGAATGAAGAAGATGCGTGAATGGAAGAGCTGGAAAGCATTCCATAAAGCAATGCGCAGACAAGGCTTCAAGGGAGAATGCCCAAAACTATCTATGACCAGATGGCGTAACGCTCAGAGCTTCCACTTATGCTTTGCCTTGCCGAACAAGTGGTTTGAAGAAATGAAGTTGTTTGATTTGACATCACTTCAGACAAGTGTTTTATTTAATTACTACGAGTAATTACAAGGATTATCAGGAGCCGTGTACGAGACCCGTACGCACGGTTCTGTGAGAGGGATGATGCTGGAATTAATTAGCCAGCATCACCCTACTCGATTATAATACTGCAGGGTGCCTTTTCTAAAGTTATTGACGTTATTTGATGTTATGATGTCAAAATATTCATAAGTTTTTCCATTAAACTCGAATAGCAAGACAATGCTCTTATCTATCTGTTTCAGCATGGCGAGTCTGTCCTTTCCATCCTTCACATAGCTCCAGATTTCATCCGGCTCATTAATAACATCCATCATGTAATTCAGATACTTAAAACGATGGCGTAATGTTGTTACATCATAATTGTCAAATTTATCCAGAACTCCACTACGAGGATTAATGGAAATGAAGGCATTAGTGAGAATAGGATGTTCTCCTTCATTTGCTGTCAGGATATCTTCATACATCTTCTTTAAATCAATCTTAGGCACATCATCCGTGTCTATTTTCTTGGCAGCAGATACATTACCACCATACTCAGTAAATTTATTAAGCTCAGCTTCCTTCCAAGTGATTGGTTCAGACCTTTCAAAAGGCATAAGTTTCTTTGTATCGGAGGGGTTGTTTTTCCAGTCTTCAGCTACAGGTACCTTCTCCGGCGGTTTGCTGTAATTGGGATCGGCAAGGGCTTCATCTTCTGTGAGCTGTTCGACACCACAACGGCAATTCCAGCCATTAGGAGGATAATACTCATCCCAGAACGGATCATCCACAGACAGGACAATGCCGTTGAGTTCAGCATGTTCATCACGCGTACGCTCATCCATGACAGCCACATAGCGGAGATAAGGAAACATGTCCTTGGTCTCCTGGATGTTCTGCCACTCACCGGCAAGATACGCGCTATTCATGGCAGTATCGAAGTTGGTACGCAAGTGATAAGGGTTCTCCGGTTCAAACCCTTTGAGCTGGATAGCATCACGCCAATCGGCAAAGGTACCGCCATTCTTCAGCACGGTTTCAAATTCAGAGCGGAGCATATCCATCATCTCTTGAGAGGCAACATGAGCGACTTCAAAACACTGATTTGAGAAAGCTGAGACTGCTGCAGTGTTCTCCAGGTTCCAGTCGAAAGAAATTAGGGAGGAGGCGTAGTCGGAATCGGCAGAGCAAGAGACCCCCCTACCCCCCTTCTCAAGGGGGGACGCAGAGCAGGTGGTGCGTACCGGCTGCTTAGTTGAGAAGCGAACTCTCCCGCCTGAAGGCACGTGAAAAGACTTACCCGCTGAAGTGGGTGCTACTTTACGTCCGTATTGATATCCCTTCATGTAGGCGGTAAAAACGACACGTGTGAGCGTTTTCCCATACATTAAGGCGATATCGGTAGGATAAGGTATTTCGTCGGGAGATTCGCACTTTTGGAGCTTCTTCCGATATGCTTCGATTACCGGCTTCATTTCTTTGACGGCTTTGTTGGTGTTGATGCGGGATTCCAAAGAATTGGGAAAGAAAGAAGAATCAAACTCTCCCTTAATCCCTCCCTTCATCTGAGGGAGGGAGACCAGAGAAGAGGTGGAAACGCATTGGGTGCGCTGGGAATGTTTACCCGCTGAAGTGGGTGCTACGATGGTTTTCATTTTGTTTCACCCGGACGGGCACGTTCATAGGTTGTATAGAAGTAATCCTCATCAAGTTTGACATTCAGGTCACGGGTAAGGATGACATCCGTTTGAGCACGCTTCAAGTTGATATCCGCTTTTTCCAGGGGAGAAGGTTCATCTTCAATCGGAATTGTGACCTCTACCCGGTTAGTATTGAAATTGATATTATTGAGCCGGGTATATAGATTAGAACATAGGAGTTCCGCATCACGAGCATCACCGGCAAGAATGTCCTTTCTGACAGCATCATGTACATTACCCAGGGCAAATGAACCTTTATCGCCTACTCCAGTTGTGAGAGTCTGACCAAGTATTCTGGTTGTGACGGCATCCTTACAGAAGTTACATAGGTTCTTATAGAGATCGCTGCTGGCTGAGGTAGCACTATGCTGAATGAATTCCATAGCCATGTTTTCACTGATCATAGCAGCCAAATCTCCACCGGCATTGGTCAGCATATTCCAGAGTTCAGATTTTTCAGATGCAGTGGCACCAGGCTTATATTTACCAACCCTGAGCGGTTTGCCAAAGATCTCTGTGAATGATGCCCAGTTCTCCAGTGCAAAACTGAAAAAGACATAGTACTTTAGCAGACTCTTGAGGATACTCTTTTTGCTATAAAGCTGAATGAATTGCAGGGGTGGAAGGTTCTGAAGTACTTCATCCTTGAAAAGCTGTAGGGATTTGCCGCTTGTGGTAGGTACATTTTTACCCGCTGAAGTGGGTGCTACGACGCGGAGGTCAAGGTTTTCATAATCAGCAAAGCCATTGATGGTATAGAGATTATCCTCCATAGCATATTCAATTTGCCGGAAACAATAACCACGCATTTTGAAGTCAATCACGAGATCCACAATTTCAGGATATAAGCGGTTGGAAAGATCTGTGAAGAACTTAACCTGCTGCTCCGAAAGTTCGCTTGAACTAATTACAGGCCACTTCGATTTGAGTGCTTCAGCGCGGGTTTCGATGCGCCCTGATACGTTATCATCCTCTTCGATGAGCAACGAATAGAGCTGATCTAAAAGCAAGAGACGACCGTCATACCGAAACATCTGCTTTGCAGAGATGATCTGACCGGGCGTGATGCTTTGCAAATTGAAGCGATAAGTTGTATCATCGATAGAAACCAGGGTGACGGAGGGAGACTTACCCGCTGAAGTGGGTGCTACCTTGGCAGGAAAGAGGCGATCTAAGATATTCATGGGAACTCCTTTATTAATTAAAAATTAAAAATTAAGATTTAAGAATTGGCAGAGCAGAGCATAGCCGGATGAATCCTGCGTTCCGAATAGCAGAAGCAACCTAAAGGATGCCACTACCGTTACGTTAGTGCATGGCATGGAAGGAATTTGATTCACGGGGTTGCCCTTGGTATGATGTGTCCATTGTAGTTGTGGCAAAAAGATCAACGGCTTTCGCAGTGCCATCAGGACCATCTTTCATGGGATGATCAGGATAACCCGTGAGCTGTTCTTCGAGATAAAGGATATCATGGTCTTTGTCGGAATAAAAGAAAATATAGCCTCTTTGGAAAAACGGTTCTAAAAGATCAATACGTAATGCTTTATCAATCTTATTTTCGACTCCGAAAACAGGAATGCTATATTTGTATTCTTCGGCAAACTTAGGTAACAAAGACCATAGATATTGCTGAAGAGTAATTTCCATATACATCCGCGCCTGGGGGTATTTCTTGTGTCGTGCATACATTTCATGAATCATGTCATCTAACGATGCCTGGCGCAACCAAAGTTCCAGAAGATAATAGCATCCCTCATAAAACCCCCATGTGGCTACATACTTGCTGTCACCAGTAGCGGTTTGCGAAGGATCCACATAAGTAATAATACGAGAGCATTTAGAGATATCAAACTCATAGCGGTTATAGTATTTAAACCAGGAAGACTTAAATTTCAAACCATCCTGGACAGGATTCATCTGATAATGACGTTCGAAGGCAGCAGTTGTAATTGTAGTCTTGATTTCATGTAATCGTTCAAGAGGGAAACCCTCAGGCCAGAGAGATTCTTCACCGCCTGAAGGCAGCGCTACAATCGCTTTAAATAACCAAAAACAGATTTTGTCATTTTCAGGTTCGGCTTCACAACGATCATGAAACATAGCAAACGCAGACGTTTTATGTGTGAGATTACCAAGCCAGAGGATAATGCCACCTTCCGGGCCAAAAGCACCAAAGGCTTCTTCTGTGACATATTGAAGTTTTTCACGACCAATCTTAGGGTTTCTGGCTTTATGATCTTCAAAGTCATCAAAGAGAATCCTGGTCGGACGCTTTGACCTGAATATTTTACCTCTGATTGGCTGACCATAGCCTATAGCCAGGAAACGACAACCATCTTTGGTTGTAAACTTCTCATCCGATCCCTGACCTTCCCCAACCTGCTGACCAAAATCATATATAAGATTCTGATTATACATGAATTCATAGCGGATAGCAGCGTTACGTTCCGATGCAACCAACTCATTTAGAGAGCATATGATCTGAAACTTATGGTCACCATTGATGGCTCTCCAAATAGAATCAATCACGGCGATATCAACTGTTTTTCCAAATCCGCGAGGACCGGCAATAGCATTGATAGTATTGTGATAATTCGTTATGTTATGGATATCCCTGTGAAATTTACCGGAAGGGATTGTAGCATAATGAGGGAAATAAGTTTCTTTGAAGAAAATGAAGTCATAACGATCTTTATTCTTACGTTCCAGCTTCTTTTCAGCAGTGTCATTCGGGAAAGCAAAGTTCTGACTCTTGATATCATCAATCATCTGCTCTATGCGTTTATCGTATTCTTTACGCGTCATTTTAGACATGATCAATCCTTTGTGAAGAGTTCGCGGAGATGATTTGAGATATCAGGCAGGATGAGCGTCCACTTGTCGATAAGCACCTGGTCCCGTGTTTTCATTATGAAGGAAGTGATTGCCTTTAAGAATGCGTACATGCTCGACAGCAACACCTTTTCAGGACGGAGACGGTCAACGATCTTCTGGAGCTTGGAAAGGGCATCAGCATTGTTAATAAGAGTATCATTATCAGTGAACTCTTTGATCTTGGCAAGCAGCTTCTGTTCAAGGGTTACAGATAATTCAACACTGCCTGTGATACACTTATCATCCCACTTATCCTGTTTTTTCCACTTGTAGAGATTAGAGAGAGCCTTGCCGGTTAGCTCAGCAATTTCATTGATGGACTTACCCTCGACAACATAAAGCTGCATACATTGGGCACGGAGAGGATTGTTTTTAGCCATAGTTACTCCTTATTTATAAGTTCGAAGTACGAAGTACGAAGTTCGAAAGGCAGAGCAGAAGCAGACAACGTACGGGGTGCATTGTGCCACCTCACGGGGTGAGGCGTTCCGGTTCATTTTTGCCTCGTGAGATATGCCCAAACACGTTTGTTGAGGGCATTGACTTCATCAGGGAAAAGAAGCATATAGGGACGTGCAGGGATTGTTACTGATTTTTTAAGTACATATAAAGCAATTGGTTCACCGCCTTCCACTTTCTGAAAGATAACACCTTTAGCTATGAAGGTGTTTGTGAAGTCTCGAGGTTTACGCACCCGTGCTTCAGGAGTGAGTGGTATTGCCAGATACTTTCCTTTGGATGGCGTGATGATACCACCCTCATGATGAATCTTCGCATACTTCAGATTCGTGCCGACAATGACCTGATTGCCCTGTACCACATAATGGATAGAGTCTTTTAATGTACCAATACCTACAAGTGTAGTGCCTTTTCTGCCTCGTTTATCTGTTGTTGGCTTCACCTGGTTTGTTGCCATCCGCTTTTTGATTATGTCACGAACGGTAATGCCGACCAAAGTGAGCAGTTCAGAGGTTACAACAGGAAAACTCATAGGAAGTCCGAAGTACGAAGTTCGAAGTACGAAGGCAGAGCAGAGCAGAACCGCCTGAATTCGGCGCTACACATCGGAACCTACTGTACCACCGGAGGGGTTGAAATACCGTGGTGAGGCTTGCCAGGATAGATCAGCAGTGACATCCGATTCTGCAACTGTAACACCAAGTTTGAGCGATCCCTTTTGAATCTCCGTGAGCAGCTTGAGAGCACCTTCATATTCCTTGCGGATGTGTTCAGGTATATCCGAAGCCTGTTTGCGAGTCCAGAGCGTGTACCGGCATAAGGTATAGCAGATGCTTTCAATGACGGCATTAGCAGCTTCCAAAGGCAAGGGCACTGCGACACTGATGAAATCATCGATATACTTGGACTTGTTGGTAATAATGGCAGTTACATCAGCGTCAGCCATACCCATAACCAACTGCGTGTAACGGTCTTCCCCGATGTCTGCCTTGAGTTGAGCAATTGTAATATACATTCTACACCACCAAACTGAAGCTAAGAGAATAAATATTGAAACCAGGCACAATGCCCAAACGATCGAAGTCTTCAAAGAACAGACGACCGACATAGTTCGAATCCAAATCAAGCAGGGGCGTGTCATGAAGTGTGTCAAAAAGAGCATCGATCAGCTCATACATGCTGTTGTTTTCATTACCCTTCATATGACTAGTGAGGATGAAAAGATTGATGTAGATGGTTGGTTTTGAGTGAGTTTCCTCCGCTTTGACACCTCTTTTGACTTCAATATAGACAGCAGGCGGATTGATGATAAAGTTAACCAGGTCTTCCAACTGACCTTCATAATATTCCACCATCACAAATAACAGCGAATCCATTAAACGTTTTTGGATGCCTTCAGCAATTTGAATGAGCATTGAATCTCCTTTGTAATGCAACCTAAAGGATGCTACTACCAGTGGCTACGTTAGCAGATAATCAGATAAACGCAGGAATTTTGTAGTAAGTTACTACAAAATAATAGGAGAATACGGGTTGTAGGGTGCAGGTTGTAGGTTGTAGATCAGAAAAGTGAAGAGGGATAAAATGAAGTTACCAATATTCATAGTTTGCAGTATTGAACTGGCAGAGATACCAACAGAGATTCATGTTGCACCTTTGGGAAAGTACAAAGGGCATCCGCAAGGTGAATTTGAAGTAACCCCAGCCGATATTGAGACAATGATCAGGAATTTCAAATCATTGAAAAATGATGTTGTGATCGATTACGAACATCAGACGCTCAATTCCTCGGATAATGGCAGACCCGCACCTGCAGCAGGTTGGGTAAAAGATATGCAAGCCCGTGATAATGGTTTATGGGGGACAACCCTGGAATGGACAAAAAACGCACAGGATGCCATAGCCAATAAAGAATACAAATATTTAAGTCCTGTTTTTATGCTTCATGCACCCGATCCCAAGACCGGAAAAGATATGGGGTTCTACCTGCATTCCGTTGCATTAACCAATACACCCTTTTTCAGAGGCGATTTAGAAGCCTTATGGAATTCAATACAAATAACTGATAATCAACAACAGGAGGAATCCAACGTGAACTTAGAACAAGCATTAGCCGAGATTGCCAGACTCAAAAGAGAATTGGCAACCTTACAGGCAAAAGACACAGACTCCACCGGCAAAATCAAAGCACTTGAAGCTCAGATTCAAACTCTGCAAGCCAAGGTTGATGAAGTGACAGTGGCAGCCAAAGAGACAGAAGCAGAGACAGTCGTAGCCAAGGCTATCGAAGATAAGAAGCTGCTGCCTGCTCAAAAAGAATGGGCAAAGAAACTCTGTATGAGTGACCGCCCGGCATTCGATTCGTTCATGACAACCATGAGCCCTGTGGACATCACAAAAGGTGTTCATATCGAAGGCAAAGACAACCCAGGTGGCTTGACTTTTGCAAAGTTGATGGAAGATCCTGATGCAATGGAAAAGTGCAAGAAGGAAACACCTGAGCTTTTCGCAAAGCTTCACCAGGCACACGTTGCCAACCCAACCGGAGGTAAATAATGGCTGGATTCATTCCCGAATTGTGGACTGCTGAGTCCCTTAACCGTTTGGTTAGACAGGTCAAAGAGAAGATTCATTTACGCGCAACCGTAAAGGACTTTTCCAACTTTGCGAATCATGCAAAAGCAGACACAATCAATATTCCTGTTTTAGCTGATGGCACTGTTGTGGCACTTCCGATCACGGAAGGCAGAGCTAACTTTCTTGATACCAAAGGTACCGGTGTGGCACTGGTGTTAGATAAGGAATACGGTTACCCGTTCCAGGTCAGCAGCATTGACCAGGCACAAGCATCCGTAGCCTTACGTCAGGAATATACTGAAGCAGCTGCTGAAGCTCATCTCGATGGTGAAGATGAAGCAATCTTCAAAGCAATCGTTGATTCCTGCGACGGACATGCCGGGCATTATGCCACCGTTGAAGGTGGGGTGATCACAGTTCAGACGTTCCTCGATGCACGTAAAGCTTTGAACGCTGCAGGAGCTCCCAAAAAGGGTCGAACCTTCGTCGTCTGTGCAGCCCACGAACGCAGTCTGTATGATATTGAAGAACTCAAAGACTTCAATAAGATCGGTCCAAACCAGGCTGTCAGAGAAGGATACATCGGCAAAGCATTCGGTTTTGACATCGTGATGCTGAATTCGACTCCTCAGCTTGCAGCCGGGGACACTGAATTCAACCTTTGGACAAATCCCGCGGTTGATGTGTCTGTGTTCTACCAGACCTTTGCTATGGGATTCGGAAGCTGGTGCGACTTCGACGCCATGGAACAGGCAGATGCCGGGTTACCGGGCTGGCTGATCAACATCTACAAGAAGTACGGTTTGAAAGAACTGAAGCCTACTTTTGCATACGCAGTGAAGACTGCAGCTTAAGCAGAAGGTGCCAGGTCACAGGTAACAGGTGACAGGGCAGAGAATATAATGAGACGCCCGTGTTGGGCGTCTCTACAACAAGAGGTAAAAATGAAGAAACTTATACTTATCCTGATGATCACGATGATCCTTGCTTTTACGATTGGAATAGCTGAGGCACGTCCTCTGTTGCCGCGTGATGCGAATGGGACTGCAATGCAGTTTCATAAGACTTTCACGGTGGAAAGAGATAGCTGCAATGCCGTGACAATACACAAAGCAACCGTTCCAACCAATGCCGTTGAAGCTATTCTATGGGTAAAGACAGCCCCCATATTTATATGTCCTGACAGCACTGCAACACTTTTAAATTATGCGGAGATACCTGCTGGCATGGTGGTGCGAATACCTGTAACCAATATGACCAAGTTTTATTACAGATCGGTGACCGCAACTGCCTCAATTTTGAATATCATTTGGTGTAAGGACTAGGCAAAATCCGTTTTGCAATTTAAAATTAAGAATTAAGAATTAAGAATTGCAGAGCGGAAAAAGCCAAGGATAAATAATGACAGCACAAGCAAGCCAGATAATGCTCTATATCGTATCTACTCTCCTAGCCCTGGTGATTAGCATAGGCGGCGCATATGTGCGCCGTCTGTGTGTTCAACTGGATGAACAAAAGAAAGCTATAGCCGATGGAGAAGTTAAGGCTGTAGCCTTGGAATTGAAGGTTAACAGCATATCTGAGCACTGCAATGCTTGCTCTAAAAATCTCTTAAATGAAGATTCAATTAGAACAATAATGCGTGAAGAACTAACCAACGCATTTAACACATTCGAGCTGACGCTGATCAATGATGGGCGTATGGCTCCCAAAAAGAATAAACCAGTGTAGGAGAAGATATGAAAGATAAGAAAACAGGGAACAGGGAACAGGGAACAGCAGCAGAACAGATTGCTGCTTTCATTGCATATATCGAAGCTAACAATTACCATTGCGGTAATGATTACCTGGTTGATACACCAGAATATAAGGCATTGAAGGGAAGCAACCTGAAGGATGCCACCACCGAAAGTAAAAGCAACCTGAAGGATGCAACTACCGAGGATAAAAGCAACCTGAAGGATGCTGCTACCAAAGAGAAAGGAGAGAAGCAATGATGAAAATAACAATCCTGATCATGATAGTAATCATGATCTTCCTGATGCCGGTAATGCTTTGTGCTATGAATCTGCATGACGCAGGAAATCAGATGATCAGCGTTTTAACACCGATTATTCTTTTGGCGATGATTCCAGTTGTAGGGCGTTTCTTCAAGAAAATCGGCATAGATATTGGTAATGACCAGATTTCCACCATCCTTACAACGATCATTAATATACTGGTTAATCTTGATTTGAAAAACCCGAAAATGTCTTCTGCTGATAAGAAGCTGATGGCTGTTAAAATGGTGAAAGAAGCACTACCACAAGCTTCGATAGATGCACTTCGCGCTAAATATGGAAGCGTTGAAACTGCAGTGCAGGCAGCGTTCGAAAAAAGCAGCCTGAATAAACAACTGAAGGTGGTTGGATCTGTAACCTCCTCTCCAAAATAACAGATAGCAAGAACGGCGTCTTGCTTTACCGAAAGAAGAATAGCAAGAACGGCGTCTTGCTTTACAAACAATAAGGACGTAACATGAAATTTTTCGATAAAATCTACTACAGAGCTGCAGGCACCCCATTCACCACTATAGCCCAAAGCGGACTAGCCGGTGCCGGATTCATTTTGCTTGTCGGTGCTATTGCAGATAAGACAAAAAACGGCATGGAACCTGATGCAAAAAGTGAAATGGGAGACGGCTCCCAATACACGGAAAGTGTGAAGTGTAGCCCGGAGATTGTCGTGAAGAACTTCACTGCTGCCAACTATGCAACAATTCTAGCAGCTTTCGTCAATACACATGTAGATGTTCTATTCATGGACAGCGCACAGCCAGCCCTCTGCAGTGTAGCCTGGAATACGGTTCTGTATCCAGCTATTGATGTGAGCGGTGAAGCACAGATCAAGCTTGCCGGCGAAAAGAAAACCGGCGTAGGCGCTACTGCGTTGCCATTCGGATTCACGGCGATCACGTAAGGCATTATAGACTATAAAGGGCGGTCCTGTGGCTGCCCTTCTGTGTAAAAAAGAGGAGCTTCAATGCAATTTTATAATACATATATTCGGCTTGCCGGGACAAAATTTGTGGCATGGACAGATGATCCAACAGAGCCATTGCACCTTTTCGACAAGCTTGAGCTAGGAATGCAAAATCCTAAAATAGCATTAGAACCAGTCTGGACACCACTTAGTGACGGTTCATCACGAACTGATGCAGTCAAAAGGAGCATTGACTGCGGGACGCTGAGAGTAACAAAGACGGAATATGACTATTTGCGCACCACATTTCACAATCAATTATGCGATTTCATATTAATGGATAATAATTCCAAAGTTCCGTTTATTCCCGTTCTTTTCAATGTGAGAGTGGCAATCAGTCATATTGTAACTTCAAAAGAAGCTGAAATAATCAAAATTACCGGTACTGCAACATCCGGCATAGATGCAGCGCAATCCTTTTATGTCATGACATTCAGCGAACGAACAACCATATCTGGAACTGTATTTGCCACTGACGGCGTAACTCCAGTCGTGGGTGCTCAAGTAATAGGTGTAATGGGAGGTGTGGAAGCAGGATGCGTCACAGACAAGGACGGCAATTACTTCTTTACTGTAAATAGTTTTGAACCCACTATTATTCTTGAATGCGAAAAGACCGGAGGCTGGGTCTGGGGAACAATAACCAGGACAGATATACCACAATATACAGAGGTTCAAATCGATATAATAGCCAGTACCGACGGGAGCTAACATGGATAAAAGACAAGCAATGAGAGATTGGCTTCTCAATCCACAATTAACATCTGCAGTGGCAGCAGTGATCAAAAAGTACGGTATCGACAACTTCGGTGCCAAGGCTGTTATCCCTGATGGTGGCTGGAGTCCTGAAATATTAGCCAACGGCTTTGTGACCTATTCCAATTATTTCAAGGTAGATCTATCGATGATGCTGGCTCAGGGCATTGCAGAATGTCACTTTGGCTGCAATCCAGCCGCTTCCAAATCCAGACGCACGTTCAATATCTTCAACGTAGGCAATACCGATTCCGGAGCTGAAGAAGTGCAGAATGGATGGGTAGATGGAATCCGGAGATATGCACGAGTCATGGCAAGTGAATACAACTACCACGATGATCCTGAAGGCTGGGTAATGATGGAGAGCATGGTCTCTCATAAGTTCACACGTCCGAGAGGTGGAGTGTATTCCACCACGAAAGATTATGAAAAGCTGGTGAGCGTATTGGCGATGAAGATAAGGAAACTACTCACCCCCAACCCCTCTCTTGTACCAAAAGAGGGGAGTAAAAACGCCTAAAGTCGAGTAAAATGCTATACAATATTGTTGAGAGCTTGACTGCTAAGATCGGAACCCGCTTCCAAACAGAAGTTGGTGCCAGCTTGGAAGTTCAAGCTCCCAACAGCTCTGGGATTTGGAATGAATCTCAATATGAGATTAATCCTAAAATTATTAATTATGGGATGATATCGAAGTCAATATATATGCGATGGAGTCCAAGTAAGTATGTAAAAATATATAACATGAAGCTGTCTGAACCGCAGATGATAGCTGCCACAAAGCGCACAGGCGGTAGAACAATAACTTTAAACAGCCCGCTCCCGGGAGCAATAATTGTGGTTACAACAGACGGGACAGATCCTGTAATTTAAAACGCTTAGGAGAGATAAATGGCTGATGAGATAATTGGGCAAACACCTAAAGAAAGATTTGATGATGAAACAGATTGTTACAAGGCAGGTTCCACTTCAAATCCATTAAACCCAGTAAAAGGCAATTTTTTATCTTTCCTGGAAAACCCTGACGAAACGGATAAAAATAAATCTGTAGTTACGACAACACAAATTGATCTAATTTCTGATGTCATTAAAGAGCTGTGCGGATTAACACTCTCTGAAATACTGCCTTATTCAGGTTCAGGGACAGAACTTGACCCTTATCTTATAGATACTCCACACAAATTGGATATGGTAAGGAATAATCTCTCCGCTTTTTACAAACAAACAGCCAATATCTCTCTTTCTAAATATTTTAGCTGGAACCCTATTGGAGATTTAGCACATCCTTTTCGAGGTAATTATGATGGTAATGGTTATGCAATCAGCGATCTGACATGCAATGAAGTTTCCTACAGCGGATTATTCGGCTGTTTGAACGGTGCCTCATTAACAGATATAGTCATAACAGAGGCAGTTATATCCACATCTGCAATCAATGAGGGTGAAGAGAGTGACTGTGGAGTATTAGCTGCTGTTATTGCAGGTACAACGGGAAGTACTATTACAGGATGCAGAGCGGAAGGTACATTATCTGCTATTTTGCGGGGTGGCGGTCTAATAGGCAATATCCAGGATGGAAACACTATTATCTCTTTATCTTCTGCAGATGTATCTGTAACTATTCAATCCGGCAGCGGATTGGGTGGCGGGTTTGTGGCGACAACGATAGCAACAATATCAGAATCCAAATCAACCGGTAACGTGTCAGGAGGATCCGGATCTACAATCGGTGGATTTGCAGGGAATGCATTATCGGGTGCAATTGCAAACTGTTATACTACCGGCAACGTTACAGGGACAGGAGATGCTTCCGGCGGTTTCCTGGGGACATCTGAAGCGGGCTTAATTACTAACTGTTATGCTACCGGTGCAGTTTCCAATAATGCCACAGCACACTTTGGCTTTTGTGCGCTGGCAGAGTATAATGATTTCACTGGCAGTTTTTTTGACGTAACAACAACAGGACAGACAGAAACGCCCAATGCAGGTGCAATAGGATATATCACGGCAACGATGAAAACGCCGGCTATATATAGCGATGCGGAGTGGGATGCAGATGTCTGGCTTTTAGAAAATAATCAATATCCTGTTCTGAAATGGGAAGCATAAATGGAAACAAATACGGCAATAATCAGTTTAATGGATGGCATAAATACTGATAATATGCTGGGCTATATTCAACAGATGGTGGATTTTGGCTCTAGATACGCACATCCTGACACGGTTGGCATTGATAATGTGGAACCAGCCTTAATTGCATTATTTCAATCCTTTGGCTATGAAAACGCCTATAAATGGTATGCTGAAAACCTGGCATTTTCTCCTATGAATGGCTTTGGAAATATTATAGCCTACATTACCGGCTGTAAATATCCTGAAGAACAAATAATAATAGGAGCACATTGGGATTCATTCAGTAGTACCCCTTATACTGATGCTCCGGGAGCAACCGATAACGCATCAGGATGTGGTGTAGTACTGGAAATAGCCAGAGCAATCAAAGCAAGCAATTTAGCTCCAGAAAGGACAATAAAATTCATACTTTGGGCAAATGAAGAAGTTGGGAGGCCGGGGTCATATAATTACGTTGATATTGCAAAAAAAAATGGGGATAATATAGTATTATATATTAACGCAGATATGGTTGGGATAAAAAGAGACCCAGCACTTAACCTGCCTGACGTAAGCTATACACATAGATACGGCATTGATATTGACAAAAACCTTCGAATTATCAATACCTTCAGCAAATATGTACCGGAACTAAATGTGATAAAATATATGGATGAACCATATCCTCCAGATAATCCAATTCCTCAATATTACCCTCTCGAAAGTGACAATGTACCTTTTGACGACATGCTGTACGACAACATAAACTTCTGCACGTTAGGGTTTCATCCGTATATACCAGAATATACATGGTCTCACACCCCAAACGATACATTGGATAAAATAGACCCGATCAATCTGAAAAAGTGTGCAAATGCATGTATGTCGGTACTTGCTGAATTTGCAGGAATGTCTATACTGCGAGGAAGTCAGATAACGCTTACACTGACAGAAACAACAACGGTAAAGGCTAGAGCGTTTAAGACCGGCTATGCAGATAGTGATATTATTGAAAAGACTTATGTAATATAAGGAGATTGAGTGAAAGACATCAATATGTATTCAGGTGATTCCGTTCTAGTGGAAGTGACTATATTAGATTCGAATCAACGTCCTTATGATCTGGCAGGCAACGAGATTGATGAATTGAACATGATTGTAGGTCTGACTGCGGGTACACTGACCTTTTCCGGGACTATCATAGATGGAAATAAGGTGCAATTTGGAATACCATCAGAGGTCATCACTGAAATTGGTGATATACCCTACCAGATCGTGATATCATCCACCACTAACGCACTGAAGTTCACAGTGGCAGATGGATATCTGAAAGTGAAAGAAGTCATAACAATTTAGTTAGGAGAGAAGATGAAGATTTACAACACATTAAAGACCGATAAGGCAGTATGGGCTATCCTGCGTGAAATGAAGCTCAATGAGATCAACCTTGGTGATATTATGATGGGGATTAAAGACGGTATCCTGAATATTCCGTTCAGCCTGATCCTGGATAAAATTCACCAGGAAAACAAACTTGAACTGCTGCTTTCCACCATTACCCGGAGCGAAACTTATATCGATGCAGATGGTAAATCCATTGCCTGGGATGAATGCGAACGAGATGAATACATTCGGATACTGACAGCTTTTTTTACGCCTATGCTGCCGATGTTAATCGAGCTAATGCAGTTTTCAATGGCTCAGATAGTGAAACAGACAGCAGCGGAATAGATGATGATGCACCCTTCTTCTATCATATCTCTTACAATCTGCAAAAGATTGGTATCATGAATCACGATATCAGCATGGAAGAAGCAAACTACTATATCCTTTGGCATAATGAAGAAATACGGATTGCGAACGCAATAGCTAAGGCGGAGATGAATGGCTGATCAGTATGTCCTTTCGCTTAAGATTGATTTGAGTCAATTTCAGCAAATGCTGGAAAAGGCAAAAGCCGGACTTAAGGGTATCCCTAATATTGTATCGACAAAAATTGAAACAGATTCCAAACAGGCAACAACATCTATGAGTATGTTTGCCCAAACCATCACTGATCCAATCATCGGTATTAAAGCTTTGAGAGATGCTGATATTCAGCTTTCAGTTGAGCAAAAACAACAGATCAAGAACTTCCTGGCTGTTAATAATCTGGCAGGTGCTCAAAAGGTTGTATTGGATGAAGTAGCCAGAAAGACCAACCAGATTGGCAGCGAAGTCAAACAATCTAATACTGCTTTCAGCGGTTTAACCAAATCCTTACTAACGGCAGGGGCTGCTTATTTTGGAATTCAAGCAGTTATTGGTACGGTTGTTGGTCAGTTTAAGCGAGCCTATACGGAAGCCAGAGAAGCAGATAGAGCAATGAGACAAATGGAAGGTGCCATTAGAGCTAATGGTGGTGCTGCTGAATTGAGTGCTAGAACATTATCCCGTTTCAATAGTGAACTTGAACTCATGTCGGGATATGATGCAGATCAACTGACAAACCAAATGACAAAGCTGCTTCTTACTTTCCAAAACGTGAAAGGCGACAACTTCAAACGTGCACAGACTGATATTGTAGACATGGCTGTAGCCCTTTCCAAAGCAACTGGTACTGAGGTAGATTTTGAAAGCGCAACCCGGCAAGTTGGCATTGCTTTAGAAGATCCAATCAACGGTTTATTACGTTTGCGGAAGAATGGGATCATCTTCTCAGACTCACAGAAAGAGCAAATCATAAACTTCATGGCTGTGAATGATTTGGCAGGCGCACAGGGTGTGATTCTACAAGGATTAGAAGAAAAGTTCAAAGGGCAGGCTGCCAATATGGTAGAACCCACAAAGCAGTTAAAGACTGCCTGGGATAACATATTAGAGTCATTCGGCAGGAATATAATCGTACCAATGGTTGATGATGCCAGTAATTCAGTGTTGGCTTTTCTGGGTGTTGTGAAAGAATTGAAGGGTCAGATTGTTGATAATTTAACAGCTTTCGAGGCTGCTAAGAAAACAAATCAAATTAAGATCGACGGTGCAAATCAACTCATAGCCTTATATGGTCAAATGAAGAACTTAGGTGATTCAGATAAAGCAAGAGTAGCTGAATTAATTGCCGACCGGGATAAGCTAATCGTGCTTCAAGGTGAACTGAATAGATTGTACCAGGCTGAACTTACTGTGCGTAATAAACCGGTTGCCAAAGAAGATACTGCTGAAGCGAAAGCAGCCAGGGAAGCAGCGACAAAAGCAGCTCAAGACTGGAAAGACCAGCAGGAGCAGATATATATTGAATTGGGTGCTGACATCGATGCGCAGGTACAAAAGAACTTTGATGCTGAAGAAAAAGAATACCAAGACAAAGTTGCCGCTGATCAGGCGAGACGTGCTGAAGTATTAAAGAACATAGCGGGCTATTATGGTGAAGTTCAATTCCAGGATGCATCTTATTACAACTGGAAAACAACACAGATCAATACTGAAGTGAAAGCAATGGGGCTTTCCACTGAGCAGCAAAAAAAACTGATCCAGGAACGGATTGATAAGCTAAACCAGGAGAAACAAGCTTGGGAGTCCATGCCTATGAATGCTATAATAGCCAAATATCACGAAATAGAGGCTACTATGGCAGATTCTAAGACCATTGGGGTTCAGAGCTGGGCAGGAATCAGAGACGGTTTACAGGCAACGTATGACGCACTAAAACCATATTCCGACAAAATACACGGTGTGATGGCGGAGCTGCTGCAAAAGATTCATATTGCCCAAATGAATGCCGGAAAGAAAAAGAGCTGGTTTTGGGGTACGATCATGGGCTATGATCCTGATGATCCAAAGGACAGACAAAAGATCAATGCCATGGAACAGACGTTTTCCACCATAGGTAACATGGCAAGTTCTATTGCCCAAATGGGAATACAGCAAACCGAAGACAAAAAGTCAAAAGAACTGGCTGCACTTGATGAACGGGCTAAGAGAGAGAATTTAACCGAAGAAGAAGTCTTAAAAAATAAAAAAGAAATCAATAAACGAGCTGAAGCTGAAGAACGCAAATATAAAAATATTCAAAAAGCTATGTCTCTTGCAACCGCCTTCATTAACGTAGCTGTAGGTGTGACAAAAGCGCTGACACTTGGGCCTATACTTGGACCTATTCTAGCAGCGATTATTACGGTTATGGGCGCAGTACAAATAGGGATGATAGCCGCTCAAAAGTTTGCAGGCGGTGGAAGAATAACCGGACCAGGCGGACCTAAAGACGACAAGATTCCAATAATGGCAAGTAATGGGGAATATATCGTTAATGCCGAAGCTGTTAAAAAATATGGTGTTGGCTTTTTAGATGCTCTCAACTTCGGGCTTTCCATGCCTGTAATACCTAGAGTCAGTCATGCATCCGTAAGTGCAGCATCTAATAATGATGCACTTCTAAAAGAAATATCGAATGGGGTGGCTATCCTTAATCTAAACCTGGTACGGAAAGAGATGTCACCTGAAATACAGATCACCAATAATGGCTCAGATGTGCAGACGACCGTTAGGAAGCTAGAAAAGGCAAAAGCACAAATGACCCGGAATAATGGGACATTGGAATATGTTTAAAATCCTATTAAATACCACCGACATCAGTAACTACGTATTGGATTTTGGTGAAACACCCATAAGCTTAACAACCTATGACAATATTATTGAAGTACCATCGGGATCTATGACTGTACTTGACCAGGACATTACGTATGCTGTTGGAGACGTCATTCAAATACAATCGGGGGCGATAACACCAGTAACATTTGCAAGATTTGTGATTAAAAATATTGAAACAGATATTGGAACTACACGAAAGATTTTAACAATAGAAGATGCTATATCACTGATGGCAGATCATAAAGTGATGGATCTGACTAATACTGACTTTTATAACGCTATCTTAGCAAGTCCATCTGAAGATTATGTTGGAGCTGTATGCCAGCGCTTTTACAACAGCTATGATCATGCCCCCTATAGACGCAATTTCGTGACCCTAACTCATGTCCTGAAAGTATGCCTAATGAAAGCCGGGGTTATTCCTCTTCTTGCGAATATTGATGTAAGCGCATATTATGGCAATTTACCTTCAGGATTCTTATATTATTATGATGGAAATTCATACGATCTATATTATGATCATCTTGCATTCCATCCAGGACAGCTACAACTAATAGGACGTACTAATCAAGATGATTATGCGTACAATAGTGCCACACTACTGCAGATATTTCTTTTTATTATGCAGGTTTTTAATGCTGAATATATTTATAGTGGAAACACAATTATAATTAGACCTAGAGTGGGTTTATCTTTCATTTCAGACGATCATGTATATGGATTGAAATCTACAGATTACGTTAATGCCTTCGATTTTTACCAAAGTACCTTAATGTACTGGAATACAAACGGGGTAGGAGGATTTGATGTGTATGAACCAAGTGAAGATATATATGGAACTGAAAATAATCAAACTGCTTATTCTCCTTCAGCGCCGCCATCCTCGATAAAGCCTAAATTACGCGTCAATTCAATGCTAAAACACGCCATAGTTCATAGACGAGGCTATATAGATCCTTATTTTTATATTGAGGAAATGGATTATGTTAGTCCTTCATATCATTTTATCGACCATTATACGGATATTTTGCTTAGCCGATTCCCTGCTTTGCCCAATACTTGTGACACGCTTACAACTGATTTTACTCCTAGTCTAAGCAAGGATGCCACAAATAGGATACTACTGGAGCATACCGTTAATTTTAATTATAAACGTTCAACAATTACGTACTAGGAGCTAGTATGAGCTGTATTGTACCTGTAATAAAAATTCCTTATATCTTATGTCCAGTTACTGAATATGATTACACACTATCGAATTCATCGATTGAAGATAACTATATACATGATCACGAAGTAGTAAAAAGTATAATTAATGGGCATAAGAGCATCATATCTAATGGTAACTTCTATGAAGGTACGATCATAGTCCGTGGCGTTGGGAATAGTTTGTTAGGCGATTATCAGGATTTGCAAGGCAATGTAGTCCGTTTATGGCCATATGGTACTGGTGTTGTTACTACCGGTAAGTACTATCCTTACGTTGATGTCATAATATCCGAAGTATTACCCTTTCACGACCAACAGCAACATTGGCGCGACGCCGTACTAATTAGCTTTGTGAGCCAAGATCCATATACTCCTGCATTAGCAACTGATGATGGACTTCCCCAAGAATAAATAGCAATTCAAAACACTGCATAAATAAGTGAGAAAAGATGTGCATTAATACGAGAGAATTTTAATGAAAATATCATTTCTCGTTTATTTTTGCGTAATTTCTCGTTTATTTTTGCAAGATATAGTAGATTTAGAAATAATCCTTTCTTTGCATGTAACAAATAAGACAAATAATGCTTGACAACCTATTAGCTATTTAATTATTTACTTAAATATATAAAGGAGCTTCATTATGGCACATGAGAGTTTGTTTAAAGCTTTGGCTGATCCCAATCGCCGGAAGATCATCCGTTTGCTGCGAAAACATGATACTATGAATGCGGGTGAGATCGCTGAGCAGTTTAACATATCTAAACCTGCGATTAGTGATCATTTGCGTATATTGAAGGATGCCAACCTGATATTTGCTGAAAAGCAAGGGCAGTTCATTATGTATCAGCTAAATACATCAATTCTTGAGGAACTGGCAGAATATTTGATCGATTTCGTGAAAATCGGTAAAGAAGTGGAGGAACAATGAATGCTAAAAAGTACTACATGATCAGTATCATCATCTTAATATTACAATTATTTGCAGCATTATGGATAGGTCATTTCCTCAAGCAGGATGCCAAGATACCTGTTCATTGGAATATTCATAACCAGATCGATGGTTATACAAATAAAACACAGGGTATATTCTTATTTTGGGGTATCAATGTTGCCCTGTTCCTGCTCATGGCTTTCTTTCGCAAGTTCAGTCCTGTATATCAGCGAGATAGGGAGAATAGCAACAATGCCATCCCACTATTAACGATGGGATTAATATTCTTTTTTGCGCTTATTCATCTCTATTCCCTAATGCTGGCGAAGAATCCGAATTGGGCATCGAATGTCCAGGTACTATTTCTACTAATGGGTTTTTTATTTATGTTCATAGGAAATGTGATGCCCAAGCTTTCCCGTAATTACTTTGCCGGCGTAAAAACCCCCTGGACGTACTATTCAGATGAAATATGGCGTAAAACATCAAGAGTTAGCGGATACTGTTTTTTCTTATTGGGATTTGTCTTCATTGTGGGTGGTGCCTTCAATATAACAGGGACATTAATGACAACCATGTTAGTAACAATGCTTGTTATCACAGTATTTGTTCCCACGGTGTATTCATTTCTACTGTATTTGAAGGTGAAAAAAGGCAATGAATCTAACCAGTGACTCTATATATAAGAAACTTCGTTCTCCAAAGTGTATACCGGAATGAATCCAAGTTTAAAACAAACTACAACCTGTCTCAAACCAATGTCAGGAAACAGGAATGAAACTGGTATGAAACAGGAATCAAACTGGTATCAAACTGGTAGTAATTAAGGGCAAAGATGTGCAAATGATATATGTTGCCCCGTCTAACTTAATTTTTTTAGCGAGTTTCTCTGTCCAGAGCGGAAAAAGATGATATTTGATAATAAAAAACTGATAATAAGTATACTTCAAAATCAAAACTGCTCAGTTAATCTTCAATAAGCATTTTGCTAAGGAATGAGTGTAAATGCTCTAACTCTTTAATTGATTATAGGTTGTTTAGAAGATAAATGGAGGAATATCTTTTTCGATGTAGGTATATAAATAAATTGATTGTATAAATGGTAAGAAAAATCTATTGACTTAATTGTTTATAGTTTATAGAATCTCAGAATAATTATGAATGAATGAAATTCCTTGTTTTTACATCTGTTTTATTTTGAGGTAATCATGAGTAATTTGTGCAAGAATTGCGGATTTGAAACATCAGATAAATATTGTGCTCATTGCAGTCAATCCACAGAAATAAAGCGAATCAGCGGGTCTAATTTTTTTCAAGAGTTTTTATTCAATAACTTCACTTTCCATAAAGGATTGCCATTCACAATAAAATCACTTATTCTTCATCCTAAACAAGTGATTGAAGACTACCTTTCTGGAAAGAGAGTACAATATACCGGAGCGGTTCATTTTTTTTTATTTTACCTCATTTTAGATGGACTATTCATACTCTTGCTAAAATCATTAGGAATACAGCAAGAGAGTTTTGATGCAGAATCCGGCTCTGCGATAATTGATCTTAGTAGTTGGATGAAGAGCTTTCAGATTCTTACTATTGCTTTATCTTCCTTCTCAACTTTCATCATCTATCGAAAAAAGAAATACAATCTCTCAGAACATTTGGTTATTAATTTTTATATCTGGGGAATCTGCTGTTTTCTTTACGATTTGTTCCGAGTAGTAACTCTCTACAAATTGGAGAAGATTGATTCATACATTTTAAGTGCGCTTTTCATTACCTATTTCATAAGGACATTCTATGATAAGAAAATCAGGATAATAGATTATTTCAAAGGCTTTTTATGCTTATTTTTGTTTAGAATTACCAGCGGAGGTATGGAGCAACTGATCGTGATCATATACAACTTAGACCTGTTCAAATAACAGGCTGATAAAGGATGTCAATGATGATTCTGTATGTAAATTCTCAAATGAGGTAATAATGGAAAATACTTGTAAGAATTGCGGCATTGAAGTAACGAGCCATTACTGCCCTAATTGTGGTCAGCGCACAAAGACGAAGCGGATTGACGGTTCTTTTTTGCTCCAGGAATTCATACTGAATAATTTTACTTTCCACAATGGATTGCTCTATACTATGAAATCGCTGATCCTATATCCTAAACAGGTAGTTGAGAACTACCTGGCTGGGAAAAGAGCAAGATACACGGGAGCAGTACAATTTTTTCTATTTATCATTATTTTTAGAGCAATCCTATCACTTATAATTGGGGAGCACGTACTTGATAATCGTGTAAAAGAACTGAATAATTTATTTAATGTCAAAATCGAAATTCAGAGAAACCTAAAGAGTATGTATATCATTTTTGCATCTCAATCTTCAATAGGGACTTACCTGGTTTATCGAAATAAGAAATACAATCTCTCTGAACATATTATCATTAATTTTTACATTATAGGGATGTGTTTTTTTATTAGATTAGTAATCAATTTAGTCACATTTTATAAAATCGAAACGTATGTTCAATATATGTTGCCAATTCTTATTATTTCATATTACATCAGAATATTCTATAGTGAGAGAATCAGGATTAAGGACGTTTTTAAAGGTATATGGTGTTTTCTTTTGATTTATTGCACAAGCATTGCATTTCTATTGTTATATATATTTGGATTGCTTAAAGGAAATATGTAATTCCTGCAATTTGTTGAAAAAACATTGTTGTACCTAAGTTCTCTACATTGATGCAGTATAAAACTAGAATTATAATCATTTTCTGATATTTCTCTTTTCAAAATCCAGTTTGATTATTTGCTTGACGTTAGATAGTATATTTCTTCTTGTTTCCAAATCTACAAACAGGGGAAGAGAATGCAGAAACGTCGTAAGACTAAGAAAAAGATAAACAGAAATAAAAACCATGGAATGCGGAATCTTATCATTTTATTGATAATCGCAATAGGATTATCGTTTCTGGTATTTTACTTAAGTACCCCTGGGAAATTAACACCTGAACAGAAACAAAAAACCATAGCCAAACATGAAAAAAAACACAAGAAAGCTATCAAACAAAAAACAAAAAAAGAAAACAAAAACGAAACGATCCAGGTAAGTAAAAAACCGGAACCAATCCAACCGAAACCGGAGACTGTAGCGACAGCCAAACAGGAAGATATGATCAAAGCAGCAATTTATCACGCGGCTGCCAAAATGGATGTCAGTACTGCTAAAATTCGCAGTAAGCAAAAGCCTGATGCATTATATATAACGATTCCTTTAGATCGGGAACTTGTAGATCTTACTTTTGCTAATATGATCATCAAGGGTGATGTCATTGCTGCTGGTGGAGCATTTACTTCCGGTAAGGAAGATAACAAGCATAATACCCAGATATTGATCTTTAAAAATCCACAAACAGGCTCATTGTACAATGTTGAACTATATTATGATAAAATCTTAACTATCAAACCTAAAAGTAAACAACTAGCAGTTATCGTTGATGATTTAGGGAATTATCACGGCTCTCTGCTTCAAGATTTTGTAAAGACTAATCCGGCTGTGACCTTTGCGGTTATGCCTGATTCCAAATATGCAAAGGAGTCATTAGCGGCAGCAAAGTCACAAGGACATGAGTGTATCATTCATATTCCCATGGAACCATTGGATTATCCAAAGAATAATCCTGGGAAAAATGCAATTTATGTGCAGTTATCTCAAAAGGAAATAGAAAAAAGAATGGAAGATTATATCCACCAACTACCCGGTTGTGTTGGAGCAAATAATCATATGGGTAGTTTTGCAAGTTCTGATCTTGCGGCGATGCAATCAGTAATGAGTGTATTGAAAAGGAATAATTTCTATTTTGTAGATAGTCGTACCACAAGTGAATCTGTGGCATTTAATGTAGCACAGAAAAGTCTTGTTCCTGCGTATAAAAGAGATTTATTCATCGATGAACCTAATCTTTCAGAAGATAATCTTCGAAAACAGCTATCGATTCTTCAGAATTTACGAAGCAGCCAGGATTATGCGATTGTGATCATTCATTGCCATACAAGACAACATCTAGATTATTTAAATCGTTTTATTCGTTCAATTCCTGCCTTAGGTTATGAATTAGTTCCTGTTTCAAAATTACAGTCGCGTCGTTTACCCCAGATTCTCTAGGAGACATAATGAGTTTTTTTCATGCTATCTTGCTTGGCATATTGCAGGGATTTACTGAGTTCTTACCTGTAAGCAGTTCAGGACATCTAGTATTAGCCCAGCATTTTCTTCATTTAGATACTGCCGCGAACCTTACTTTCGATATTATGGTTCATTTTGGTTCTTTATTGGCGGTTATCATCTATTTTTGGAAGGATATTTACTATCTTATCATTTCATTATTCCATTGGTCTGGTAGTTCATCTAAGCATTCCAGCAATCATTGGTTCCTTTTATATTTACTGGTAGCCACAATCATCACCGGAATCATAGGTTTTGCATTCAAAGATTTCTTTGAAAAACAATTTGGAAATCCTTATGTCGTATCTTGTATGCTCATTATTACTGGTATTATCATATTCCTTTCTGATCTGGTACCTTCATCCCAACGCAGAATTGAACAGATGGGTTTCTTTCGTTCTTTATTAATTGGATTTGGTCAAGCGATTGCTATCATACCCGGAATATCGAGATCAGGTACAACCATTGCTGTATCCTTGTTTTCAGGAATACGTCGTGAGGATGCTGCTCGCTTTTCATTTCTGTTATCTATACCTGCCATTCTCGGGGCAAGTCTTTCTGATTACAAGAATATTTTAAATCTTGATCCAAGTCTTATTGGCAGCTATATCGGTGGAGTGATCGCTGCATTTATTTCAGGATATATAGTGATAGCTTTCTTACTGGAGATCATCCGTAAAAAAAGACTTCGTTATTTCTCCTTTTATTGCTGGGCAATTGCCATAGTATCAATGCTCTTATTGGCAAATGGTTATTAATGAATGAAAACGAAAGTAACAGAAATCTCAGCACAGGAATTTTTAGCGAGTTTTAATCCAAATGTTACTCCTGCACCGATCTACTCTCTTATCGGCAGTGACATGTTCTATATGGGGAAAGTACTTCAACTGCTCATTTCGAATTTTGTTGCAGCGAATAGCCGTGACTTTGATTTCATCCAATATTACGGAGATGAGATTAAGAACGATTCCTATCTGGAACAACTGGATATGCTTCCATTCATAGCAAACAGACGAGTTGTTATTCTTCGTGATATTGATACAATTCGGGCTGAATACCTTGTAAAATTGCCTGCTTATTTAAAGAATCCCTCTCCTGAAGTCATCCTCATACTGACTGCTGAAAAGATTGATTTACGAACGACCTTGGGTAAGGAAATCGATCTAAATTCTATGCGGATCATCTGCAAAGAACCACGTTATGATAGTGATATAGAAAAATGGTTAAATGCAGAACTGGGAAAACGAAATATCAAAATGGAGACATCAGCAAAGGTGTTTTTCAAAGATACTGTACAAATGGATTATTGTGCGGCTATGAATGAATTTGAGAAGATCGTTCTTTTTACAAATGGTGCTAAGAATGGTATTAAACTGCAGGATGTGAGAAGCGCTTTAGGTGTAGCACGGAGCAATACAATATATGAATTACAGGATTCATTAGGTGCCAGGAATTGCGTGGAAGCTCTAACTATGCTGGAAAACATGCTGCAAAACGATGCGGAACCGATCTATATCATTTATATGCTGACAAGTTATTATCAGCAGCTATGGAAGATTTTGCTTCATATGCGTAATATGAGTCCCTCAGAAATTAAGCAAAGATATATGAACGATATCAACTTCTATTTTCGGGATAAAATGCTGCTGAATGCTCGTAATTATACTATTCCTCAAATCAGGAAGATTTTTGATTTGCTGCTGCAGGCTGATACAGATCTGAAATCTATTTCGGTTTCGAAGAATGTGATCATGGATCTTTTGTTCTATAAAATATGTCGCCCAGACACCAGGAGGTAAGATGAGTTGGCAGGAACGTTCTTGTGGTATTTTGTTACATCCGACTTCATTACCATCCCAGTATGGTATTGGAGACTTGGGTCCGCAAGCATATCAATTTGTGGATTTACTTGTTGAAGCAAAACAGAAATGCTGGCAGATACTGCCCTTGAATTATCCGGGTGCGGGTAATTCACCATATAGTCCCTTATCAGCGTTTGCTGGTAACCCTTGGCTTATCAGTCCTGATCTTCTCAAAGAAATAGGTTTGGTTACCCAGGAAGAGCTTCAAAATCTAAGGGAAGAAGTTTCATCTCATATCGTTTATGAGAATGTGGAAAAGAATAAACAGCAATTATTGAATCTAGCTTGTTCCAGGTTAAGTGAAAGCGATATGCTAAAAGATGAAATTGAACAATTCAAAGAGCATAATGCTTATTGGTTAACTCCTTTTTTGCATTACCTTTTGACCAGGCAAAGAAGTTCTATAACTGCCTGGAATAAATGGACAGGTGAAGAAGTCGATAAAAATTCTGAGTCATACAAAACGGCTTTTGAAACGGAAATGCTGATTCAATTTCTCTTTCAGTATCAATGGCAAAATCTCAAGAATTATGCCAATCAGAAAGGTATCAGGATTATTGGAGATTTACCCATCTATGTTTCTTTTGATTGTGCTGATGTATACAACAACAGGCATTTATTCCAGATGGATGAAAATGGTATATCATCTTTTGTTGCAGGCGTACCACCGGATATCTTTACCGAAGATGGTCAGCTCTGGGGGAATCCTCTCTATAATTGGGAAACCCTAAAGAATGACAATTATAGCTGGTGGTTTCAAAGGATTCGACATCTTTTTGAACAAGTCGATATTCTGCGTATCGATCATTTCATAGGCTTTATCCGCTATTGGGCGGTTCCTGTTGGTGAAACAACGGCTCGTAATGGCTCATGGAGAGAAGGTCCGGTAGAAGATTTCTTCACTACTTTACGCGCACAATTGGGAGAGCTGCCAATCATTGCTGAAGACCTTGGTGTTGTAACTCCAAGAGTTACGGAAGTGAAAGATAAATTCGGATTTCCAGGTATGATCATATTACAGTTTTCTTTTGGTGAAAAATCAGATTCTCCTGAAAAATATCCGGTAAACAGCGTTGTCTATACCGGGACACATGATAATGTGCCCGTCCTGGGTTGGTATCGCGATGCCCTGGTTAAACATCCTAATGATTTGCAGCGGATGAATGAATATTTAGCAAAATCAGGCTTGCGGTTTAAATATGAAATTCGTGAAGATAATGTTGGTTACGATTTTATGGAAATGGCTTATGCTGCTCCCAACTTCCTCACGATTCTGCCTATGCAGGATGTGCTTGGACTTGGGGATGAAGCGATCATGAATATACCCGGAACAGCACATGGAAATTGGGAATGGCGCATGACTAACTTAGCTGATTTTGCATCTAAAATTCCCATGTTAAATGAATTAGTTGGAAAATATCACCGGTAGACTATCTTGTATGTAATATATAAGTTGGAGAATTAATGAAAATACTCATTGTTTTTTACTCATTCTATGGACATACATACAAAATGGCTAAAGCGGAAGCGGAAGGAGCTACTGAAGTTAATGGTGTGGAAGTGATTATGCGTCGTGTTCCTGAAATCCTATCCGATGAAATTCTTAAGAAAGCCGGTGCAGCAACAGCTCAGAAGGTATTTGCACATATTCCGATTTGTACTCTGGATGATTTAGAACAGGCAGATGCTGTAATTTTTGGTACACCAACCCGCTTTGGAAATATGGTTGGTCAGATGAGGATGTTCTTGGACTCTACGGGATCACTTTGGGCTAAGGGAGCGTTGGTCGGTAAAATCGGCAGTGTTTTCACCAGCTCAGCGACACAGCATGGGGGACAGGAGTCAACCATTCTTTCCTTTCATTTGACTCTTCTGCATCAAGGAATGCTGATAGCTGGTTTACCTTATACATTTGAAGGTCAATCAAGATTGGATGAGATTACAGGTTGCTCGCCATACGGAGCATCAACGATTGCAGGTAATAAAACGAATCGCGATCCTTCTGAAAATGAATTAGCTGGAGCACGTTTCCAGGGAAAGTATATAGCCCAGTTGACAAAGAAATTACGAGGATAGGGATGAAGAAGGTGCTAGGTGTTAGGTGCTAGGTGTTAGGTGTTAGGTGTTAGGTGTTAGGTGTTAGGTGTTAGGTGTTAGGTGTTAGGTGTTAGGTGTTAGGTGTTAGGTGCTAGGTGTTAGGTGTTAGGTGCTAGATCCAGAGAAGAGAAGAACAGAGAGGGATAAGAGAGTGAATTCTCCGAGTGATTTGATTAACCAAATCGTATCGAGGAGACTACTAAAAATAGAATGTATTAGATATAGGGAAAGATTAATTCAATGATGGTTCGTCTTTGACAAGATCATAGGCGATTTTCAGCTTTTTTAAATCTTCCCAGGCGAATTTTTTCCACTCAGGATTCCTTAATAAAGCGGAAGGATGATACGTTACAAAAGTTGGGATTTTTTGGAATTCACGAATTTCAGATCGGAACTGTGCTAAGGTCAGTTCTTGTTTTAAAAGAGTGGTGGCAGCTACTTTGCCAAGGATTAATAGAAGTCGAGGTCTGATCACAGACATCTGTTCCATTAAAAAGGGATAACATGCTTCACTTTCTTCTTTAAGAGGATCTCTGTTGTTGGGCGGACGACATTTTACAATGTTGCATATATAAACTTCAGATCGTTTGATCTGAATCGCTTCCAGCATTCGATTGAGCAATTCACCGGCTGGTCCTACAAATGGTCTGCCTAGTAGATTCTCCTGCTCGCCTGGTCCTTCACCAATGATCATAAGTTTTGAATGAGGGTCTCCTTCACCATAGACCAAATGCAGTCTTCCTGCTGAAAGACCGCAACGTGTACAATTTTCATATTGTGCTTCCAATTCTGTTAGTAATCGGGTTGGAGAATTGCGATAGATTTCATCAACTCCCGATAACTGGAGCATTTCAATAAATTGCTGAAGGGATTTTGTATCCATTGTTTACCTTACGTATGAATGATTTTAATTAATCCTCATCCAAATCATCATCATCTTCATCTGCATATGAATCTAAAATAATATCATCTTCATCAGGAATGATTAATTCTTCCTCGAAAATCTCATCTTCATCATCATCATCAAAACGTGCTGCTGGTTTCTCTAATGCCACTTCTTCTTCAAATTGTTCTACGATATAATCCGGAATCAGATTTGTTGCAACATGGTCCATTGCCACTTCAGTGATTTTTTTATCAAAATTCTGCTTCACGATAGATGGCAGGTTATTCAGTCTTTGTACTTCTAAATCAGCTAGGAGGCAGAAGAGAAAATGCATGTTGTTATTTTCTAGAAATTCTTCTACTTTTGGTTTATTCATTTGACCTCCAGATCAAAAAACGTTTGTTCGATGTTACTATAACGCTTTGTTCTCAGTGTTTCAGCCATTACAATCTGTTTTACTTCTTCAACAGCGATATTAATATCTTCATTAATAACTAAATAATCATAATGCTCTAAGCAGGCAATCTCTTTTTTTGCAGTTTGCAATCTTTTTTCAATTACTGCAGGAATATCCGTATTCCGAGCGACTAATCTTTGCTCCAAAATCGATAATGATGGAGGGAGAATAAATATCTTTACAATATCAAAAGAAGTTTCACTGATCTGAATCGCACCTTGTACATCAATGTCCATGATCACATGATGCCCATTGTTAATCGAAGATTGTATAAATGCTTTCGAAGTTCCATACCAGTGACCAAAAACATTTGCATATTCCAGAAAGTCCCCTTGTTTGATCTTTGTCTGAAACTGCTGAACAGTTACAAAGAAATATGCCTGACCATTAATTTCATTACCCCTGGGGGGACGTGTCGTATAAGAAATGGAATAATCTACATTGGGGCTGGATGATAGTACTTCTCGTAAAATAGTAGACTTTCCACCTCCAGAAGGAGCTGAAAGAATGATCAGAAAGGGTTTGCTGCAATATTCTTTTTTCATAAATTAACAGAAAGAGGTTCTTCTTGGAGAAGAACCTCGGTAAAATCTGATTTATGCTTCAACAATGTCTTTATATTCAGTTGCTGATAATAGGTTTTCGATTTCTTCAGGGGATGTGAGTTTGACTTTGATAAACCATCCGTCTTCGAAAGCTGATTTATTTACCAGTTCAGGGCTTTCTTCTAATTCACTGTTGATCATGATCACTTCGCCACTGACAGGAGCAATGATATCTTCCACTGCTTTTACGGCTTCCACAGAACCAAAAGCTTCACCGGCTGCGATAGTATCGCCGATTTCAGGGAGTTCAACATAAACTATATCACCTAATTCATGTTGAGCAAAATCTGTGATACCTATATAAGCTGTGTCCTTATCCACTTTCACCCATTCATGTGATTCGGTATAGTATAAATCGTCCATTATCTTCATTTTGCCTCCTGATTCATGCAATTTTAAACAATGCGAAATTTATCCCCTGATGTGTCAAGCATTTCGTGAAATTAACATTAACTCCCTCCCTTACAAATGGGATGCATGCAGAACAGTCAGCAAGATCAGCGTCTTGCTTTACGACATCTGCAATTTTTAATTTTTAATTAATTGAAATCCAACCCCTTCTGCATCATTCATCTGAATATAATCAGTGCATATCTGAATATGTGCTTTGAAAAATGCAGCAAGATCAGTGTCATGAACTCTTATCAGTCTGTATGCTCGTTGCAGGGATTTCTTCACACACCTTTGCAGCTTCGTCTGGTCAGAGCTGAACACTCTGAGTATCTGTCTTTTAGGAAATGCATGTTTGAGATAGGCTATTAATTGAGATAATTCATCTTCCAATAGTTCAACTCTGCCATAATCACAGTTTTCCTTCAATACAGCGATCTTATCTCTTACTTGCAGTATTGCTTTTCCGACATCAGCTATTGTCTCAAAATCTGCGACAGGCATTTCCTGGTACCAATCACTTTCATGCATTCCATATTTAAGCAATTCGAATTTATATTGTCCTTGAAATTCAGGCAGTGGTTTTACAAATAGACCTCTTGATATGAGTTTCGAATAGAGGATTTCTTTGTTTGTGTTTTTTAGCAATTCTGCTAAATAGAACATACCGTTGTGATTGGGAATTGTGTAAGACAAACCTTTGCTTGATGTAATTTGCCATTGATTTCCTGTCAGTTTCCATGTGTATTGGATCATCTTTACCCTCCATTATTTACAGTATTACGATACTGTAGTTGATGATGCAATTGCATGGCATGCTCCACAAAATGCCATACATCGGGGGGTAAAGATAATAAGTACTAGGTATTAGGTTCTAGGTTCTAGGTAACAGGTTCTGAAAAACTTTGGATTATTGTCCATTTATTTTTATAAGCCAATTATCATTAACAGTCAACCTCGACCTGGTCGGGAATCCAGTATTCTTCTGCAGCATTCGATCGCTTCAGATGAAGAAATGATAGCAGTAGGGGCTTGCGGAAGTACGCCCGTCTTTTCAGGAGGGTTTGATTCTTCTCTTCTCTTCTCTGCTCTGAACCTGTCACCTGTTCACTGTCCGCTGTAACCTTCTGCAAATAAATATCAGGGCAGTCTTTCGACCGCCCTGGTTATGATGATTGCTCTATGTGGTACATGATTCCCATCCCTTCTTTTCCGAGCAAGGCTTTACTGGCTTTCATGTTTACTCTATCCGACAATGGCAACCAATGGTTATTTTCTTCGTGGAGTAAGATGCCGATCTTACTATCTTCTGTACCACCTTCTTCGTGGAGTAAGACGCCGATCTTGCTGGTCTGCATCTCTTCTAAACGCACGGGGTGCGTTATGCCACCTCACGGGGTGAAGCGTTCCGCTCTGGGCTATTCCCTATTTGCTATTCCCTTCTGCTTCTCTTCGCTGTCCGCTGTACCCTGTATGCTGTCAGCTTCTTCACGCTATCAGCGCCGTGAGCGTTTCGTACCCTGCAACTCGTGGCAGATATCCGGCATCGACGGCATCTTTCACGGATTTGCAGGCGATGTTCTTGTCGATGATATCTTCCGCTGTGACAACTGCGAGATCGTTTTCTGTTGGGTTGACTTTGTGCCATGCCCAGAGCATCTTGATGAAGAGTGCCTTGGAACAGGGAGGCAACTGCTTGTCTTTCTGGACCTTTGCCCTGTACTTTCTGCTGTATGTCTTCAGGTCAGCGATGTAGGCTGCCTGTGCAGAATTGTACACGGCGGACAAGTTCAGATTGATCGTACGCATGAGCAGCGTGTTGGCTGTGGGAGTTGGGGCTACGAACTTATGTGCCAGGCACATTTGTCCGCCGTTGTACATTCCGTACACCAGACCGTCCAACTTTCCCGAGTAGCCTCTGTGTGAGTGTGTGAATTTGGGTTTCATTTTTCTTTACCTCTTTTCATTTATTCCTGGAGGTTTTTGTTTTGCATCAGGTTTGGTTCTTTCTGCTCTGTTCTTTGTCTTCGACCTGGAACCTAGCACCTAGAACCTAAAACCTTCTGCAAGCCTCTCACATATATATAGCCGGACAAATCTCCAATACGTGGGACAAATACTAAATTATTTTTAAAAATCGTAACATAAATTGATAATTTGTTGTATGAGGTGATTGGTAATCATCGATCATATCTGCTCTACGACTTCTTTCTCTGCCAATTTTCAATCTTAACTCTACAATCTTAATTTATGCAAGCTCTGTAACTGCTTTTTCTGCTCTCCCAATTCTTAATTTATCATTTCTCGCACTGAGCATCGTCGAAGTGTTAATTTTTAATTGAAAAGCGCTAGCTTTTCAGTCCCCTCATATATATCAGAGGTATGAAAATGCCATTTTAGGGTACGAGGATGAAAATTATTTTATATTTTGTAATATAAATTTGTAATCTGTTGTGTGAGGTGATTGGAAATCTCCGATCTGTTCTGCCTTTCGCCTGCCTTCTCTGTTATATCTACAATCTAAAAAAACTAAGTATATTCGAAATTGTTATTGGAGAGTTTCTGATTTTGAAGAATTGGGGAAATTAATTTATAGCACTCGTATAAAGATTCCTTTTTCATTAACTACCCTTTTTATCTTTTTCAGGTTTCTTTTTACGATTACCAATACCAGTAACAAGAATCGGCTTCCAAGCTTTAACATCATTATAAAGTAACTCTAATTCTTCTTCCGTTAGGTAATGTCCGGTTTGGTAAAAAATTGTATAAAATAATTCCCATTCTGCACTTCCGTTATATCCTTCGATGTCCTCGTATAAACCTTGAATAGCGGTCTTAATCTCATTTTCGGTATCAGCAAATTTAATTTCAAATGCAGTATGCAAACTTTTAATTCCAGCATCAGGTTGAAAATTTATAGCTCTATGTGTTATTTTAAAATCAGTAACTACATCTGGGAATACTAATTTGAGGATTCTTACAAATGGCGTTTTTATATCATTTTCGTTAGTTGGGTGGATTTCATTATCTGAAAACCACCTAGGTAGTCCTTTAATGATTCGTATTATTATCTCCTCCTCAAGTGTTGATTTATTACCAAACAATACTTTAAGTTGTTGATAATATCCCCATAAACAATCCAGTGAGTCGCATTTTTCGAAATCATGTTCGTTATCGTATTCATGATTTGTTAGAACATGTTCATATTTCGAAAAATCACTATTAAGATCGTCTAAAACTCGATGCATTTTCTGTGCGTCTAATATTATTATTAAACTTTTATAAATTTTCTTGATGTTGTATTCTAATCTATTTGTGTCTTCTTGCTCAGCAAGAGTCCATTCAAATCTATCGCTACTATAGCCATAATTATGCAAATCATATAATATATCACGAGCTTGATCAAAATATGTTTGTATTTGGGAATTTAACTCTCTTATATTAAATGTATTACTCATACCCCTTCACCTTCTTCACAATCTGTCCTCTCACATCCAAATCTTCAACGAGATTCTTGCTACATTAAATTTTACCATAATTCCGAATAATCTTAGTCTATCTTGATTTCCTCACTCAAAATCATTTCCTCAATCACTTGTTTTAATTCTTTTATTAGATTTTCTTTCTTCTCAGATGCTACATCAACTGAGACATTAATATTGATCTTCAAATCTTTATCATTAGCCTTAAGTTTTGATAATAGCTTAATCCCAAAGCGATTCCAGCTATCAAAGGGTATATCACCAGATAGTCTGATAGTTTGGATTTTAGGCTTTTCAGGACTTGGTGGTGGGTCTTTTACCTTGGACGGATCTGTCCCATTAGTATCTTCTGGTGGAGTTTCTTCATCTATTGGATCATCTCCTGGAGCGGGAGGATCAAAAATTATTATTTCTTTGCCTTTTAGTGATAGAGCTGTTGTTTTTAACAGAAGAAAAACACCTGAATCAAAGGTAATTTCTGCCGAATCAACATATTCATTGTACCAAACATGGTCATAATCACCATTTTGTGTAGATTTTGATGCCAAACCAAAATCTCCTCTTTCAACGAAGTCAGGCAACTTTGTTCTTAATACTGTATCTGGATCAAGTAGCCGTGTCAAAGAACCATTGAGAAAGCTTTGTCTAAGACCCGACAGAGGCCATGCTCCAGATTCTCTGAAGGCTGGAGGCCAGCTTCGTTCAAGATAGCCTGCTCCGATTGTTTCGTTTAACAGGGATTGTGATTTCAATGCTGAGATTACTCTACCACATATTGATTCATTACCGCTTGAATGACCCGCTCCCAGATCAATGACTTTAAGGTTATTTGATTCTTTATTATCATAGATGATAATATAGCGATAGGATGCCCATACTTCATCTTTTATGGCATGATCTGCATCAGACAATTTGGAATTCATTTCTGCATGATCACTACTGCTTAGATCACTTCCGAGAGTAAGGTCAGAGACTTCTTTTTTTACCTGGTTCCAAGCCAAATAGTCTTCAGCTTTTTCTTTCAACTCTCTTCCAGATTTACGCACACAAAACACTAATGCCCCAGGATAAATCCTTGGTGAAGTCCCCCTGTTCCTTGTCCAATCTGAGATGCATTGCTTAATCTGATCATCTTCAGACCATTCATTATCCGGATTCACAACAACTAATGTTAATTTAGGAGTGTCCTGTACTGCTGAGCTATCCTGTGGGAAAAAGACCAATGGCAAGATCGAGTATTTTTCAAACTCCTTTTTTACGAATTCTTTGATTAGAGGTTTTATTTGAGAATCTTCATCCAATGACGCTTTTCGGTCATTGACTACCTTTTTCAAAGTAGGTTGATATCCTATCTTATAGCCATCCGAGCCAATTCTACGTATAAAATATGATTTAGTTTCCAACGCAAATGCTGCATTATCAATAGAGGTTGTATCTATTCCTGGACAGCCCAAGGCAAAACGAATCTCTGGCAGATGTGCCATTTTATTGACTTGACCTCCAGATGATTCAAAGAATATCGTGGCTCCTACTTTTCTATGAATATATCTTAAAGAATCTTTCGTATCAGCATCCAAAGCTCTGGCATGCGAAATTTGACCTGAGATATCAGCATCTAAGGCATATTGGAGTCTGACTTCTCCCAATTGGCTCAATACAACGCTTCTGAATTCTGGGGCATCGAGAGGGGCACTTCCAAGCGTTATCAACGATTCCTTTAATGCGTATTTTTGGCTATCTTTGTAAGCATAGGATATCCATTGGGCTAACATTGATAAAGTTCCTCTTGTTTGCTGAAATTGAACCAAAGCACTCCATTTTCTTTGAAATACAGATATTGTTGCTGGATGAAAAGGGAAACAACTTTCAAATTTCTGCTGTAACATTTCTTTCGCTTTATTTTCAGAAACAGAACTATCGACTAACATCCATGCCGGAGGTAGTTGCGCTCTTCTTTCATAGCACCATTCAGTATATTCTTTACAAATGTTCTTTATTGTACGTTCACTTCCAATATTCTCAAATAATCTCTTACGTATTACTTCACTAATTTCAGCTTCATCATTTACTATTAAGTCTTTGGATACTCTCGATACTATCTTTTGGATTTTGTCTTGCCAATCGCTATCCCATTGAGTCATCTCCACTGGGCTGCGCGGTAAACTGATCAACACGGCACATTTTATCGGTTCAGTGGCAGCAATGGTTAGATTCTGGATAAACGCATGGAATTGATCAGCCATATCCCGATGACGGTTTAGATAATTTAAGACTTCATCAAAGAGAATCAATACTGGACAACCTGCAGCCTTAAATACACGGGAAAGCGTTTCTGTACCAGGTGGAACTGTCAGAGCTTGAGTGCCAAGCTCTTGAACTCCTTTATCACCTGCCAATTGATAGGCAATATCTATCCAAGGTGTTTCTTTCCCCACCTGCGGATCCCATGCATTCCCAACAAATACTGCAACCTTGGCTTTCGGTATTGTTTTCAGTCCTGTCCATTTGAGAAGATCTGATACTCCTTCATAACTACGTGCCTTTTCACCCGCTGTCACCAAATGATACAATGTCGCTAAAGTGTGTGTTTTGCCTCCACCAAACTGTGTTAGTAAAGTCATAACTGGAGCAGTGTTTACAGTCTCTCCAAGCAACCTTCTTAATGTCATTGCAGTATGTTCTCTCAAAGCCCTTGTAAAACAAGTACGGGAAAAGAATTGTTCAGGATTCTTGTAATCATCCGGGGCGGTACCAGAAACTATTTGCTCCAAATGAATAGCAAATTCGTCCGGGTTGAAAGACCGACCTTCTCTAACTTCCTTGCGTGGGGTTACAATTTTATACCAAGGTTCCATTTAAAACTCCTAAATAGATTTAATTCCTAATAGCATTGCATCTAAAAGACGCTTTTCCTCACTACCAATGGGATACAAAGCTGAGAGGGAATTGGATAATCTGATAAAGTCCTGTCCGTTTTCTATTTCGCTCTTGAGCAATGCTCTAAGAGAATTTGTCTGTCCGTTTGCCTGTAACAACATTGCAGCGTGAACTCGATCAAGTGTCGTTACCATGGTCGGTTTATGGTCTGTTTCAGCTCCGGATAAACTAACTTTCTTGCCTCTTATCTTTGGCATAGGTTTTACATCATATTCTGGAAACAAAGTTAACTGCTCACTTACATTAAATGTTGAATCAACTTGGGAAATAGTATTTGTCCCAAATAATAATACTTCTCTCTCGGAAATCGGCAGAAGTCTTACTGTGCCTTTTTCTATTTCGATTATTCTGTGGTTCCATTTATTGAGATCTATCCCCAGTGGCTGTGCAAAACGTCGCGCAACATCATAAACCAAAGAATAACCACCTTTGACTTTTACTTTTTTGGTGCTTTCCTCATCTCCGTCATCATCTTCATCGCAATTACTGTCTATGTTTTCAAGGGGAATCCCTGTGGATTGTAATGTCCATAGAAATAACGCCGTTAGCCGTGCATCTTCTTCCAAGGCTCCCGCAGCTCCATTTCTTGCTTTGGATTCTTCAGTTCCTAAAATCTGTTCTAAAGCAATTCTGCCAACTACTTCCCACACCTTCCCCAAATACCTAGCTATACTTACTTCTTTTCCATCAGCTTCTTCAACTTTGGAATAACGGCTGAAGATTTCTAAAGCAGGTCCTATGCAAGAAAAAACTAAATCTGCTCCCCTGATACCTTCAGCCTCTAATTTATCAATCCAAACACCAACTTTGTTAGGAAGCTCCTTAATAACTTCTGACCATTCTCCAACATTTGCATCAACTGGACGTGGACGACAAACGAGGTGAACACTTGAAAGCAACATAGCTTTTTTTACACCACCTTGGGAACCACCTACTTTATTTTCCATTTCAGTTTTGATTGGCCAGGACGCAGTAATGGTGAATCCCGCATTTAATAGTCCAGAAAGTAGTGCTTCCCATCCTTCTGTTGTTTTATGAGCAAAGACTACTGAGCAAATTCCATCTTCCTTTAAAATCCTTCTGCCTTCAACAAATGCTTTACCCATCTGAGATTCGAAAAATTCTTTATTTTTTATCCGACCTTGATATGATCTTGTCTCATCTTGGACAATTTCTCTATCTTTGGGACTTAAATTGTTCATGCTGTTATAGGGATCTTTTAACATAGGGTGATTAGGTAATAAACGCTTTAACCAAACAAAAAAGAAATCAGATAAATCTGAATACGGTATTGCGTCATAATAGGGCGGATCAGTAAATAGCACCCCAACTGATTCAGTAGCTAAGGGAGATTCACATGCATCCAATTGTTGTACTTGTCCAACTGAGTATTTAGACCTTTCTATAAATGCAATAATTTGATCTAAGGCTTTACGAAAATCGCCTGTTGAAGAAGCCAAAACATTAGCTTCAGCAAAATCCCATACAATTGGCATAGCTTGACGTCCAAAAGAATCCATCAAAGACTCGCCAGTAGGTTTCCACCTGCATAAACTATTATTTTGCATAGCTGCTTTGGTAATGCTGAACGCTATTAATTCGGCTATTTTAGGATTTAGAGATTTATGAAGATCTACAATACTTTGTAAGGTTACCAATTGACGACAGTTGAACATTGAACGGTATCTAAAGATACCATATTTTTGAACAGAAAATGCTCTTCCGGCACCAGAACCTCCACCTACAGGTGTAGGTTCATCTGGAAATGGACATGAACCATCTTTTCCTCTATTATTCCAATCATCCATTACAACTTGGACTTTATCTTGTGCCTTCTTTACCACACTATAGTCAGATTCAGTAGGCAATCTATAACTCCTCCCAACCACTCCATTCTTAGAAGTAACTACAGCCAATAACAATGCACCACCTACACGTGCACCTTTAGTATCGAATATAGTATCTGCACCTCCGTTTTGGGTCATTAATTGAGATCGAACACGTTCAGGTTGTAAAACAGCCCCACAGCATAAGCAAGTAGCTTTTGCTCTAGACACAGTTGGTCCTGCAACATCATTTTCATTTTTGGGCTCAAAAATATCAAAATCAACTAATGGTGTACCATCACGTGTTGTAGTTTTGAGATAATGCAAAGCAAGTTTCTTATTTGGCTTCTTGCAAAGCCAGAAACTTCTAATCAATGGTATTTCTGCACCACAATTAGGTGCTTCGCACCTGACAGTCCTTGCCCAAAGATACACAACCGGTTGTGATCCATTAGATTCATTTGGATAATATTCTAGTAATTCTGTCCTTGCTTTTGCAAGTATCTCGTCACCAGCGGAACGAAGTTCTTCAACAAGATGTGAGTTTGAACGGGGTATGTCTTCCAACATTACTTTCAAAATAAGGCAAGCGACAGGATTAAGGTCACTGGCAAAAGCATCACAACCTATTCTAAGAGCTTCCAAAGGAATGCTCCCTCCACCAGCGAAAGGATCAACAACAAGTGGCGTTTCTTCAGGATAAGCAGCTTTGACTAATGCTCTACTTACTTCCAAAAACTTTGGTTGATGTGCGTTATCCCAATTTGCAAAATCAGCGATGAATTGAAATAACTTTCTCTGCAAATCATAGTCTGTATTACCAACACTACCGCTAACTTTCGGTAGCAACTTTCTTGCAATTGCCTTGAAATCACCTGGGCAAAGTGGATCACAGGGGTCAGGTAGTAATAATGCCATCAGCATAGCCCTGCATGATGCTAGAGGACGTCTTGCCCACCATAGATGCAATGTGCTCGGATGTCCGTGTTTTATAGATTTCTCTTTTACAGCATGTCTTGATACTTCCGCAATAGGAAAATCCACTTCAGCAAGACGTTTACATTCTTTGGGGATCATCTTTTCTTTTTCCCCTTATATTTTGAAATGGCATTTACGATTTCCTCTCTCGATAAGTGTTTTATCAATTCAACCATGTTTGACGAGTATTTTATTAACATACCTGTATCATCCTTCCAGCAGTAGAGTATGTTTTTTTTTATTTCATATTCGTAACAGATAGATTGGAATACATGTTGAGTTAGCTTTATACCCTTTATCTCACCAATCTTTATAAGAATATCTTTCTGTCTAAAAGGATGGCTTTTATTGGGATCAACCTGTCTTTGTAAAACTAAAGGTCCTTTTGATTGATCATTCGTTATCCCGACGTTAAAATCAGCAGAACCAACTTTTTTAATTGATTGAAGATTTATTGTATATATACTGAAAAACCTTGCTGTATCCAGTTTTTCTGATTCTAAATGACTAATTGAAGTCCTAAGTTCCTGAATGAATTGCATTATCGCTGGATCATTCTTTTCTGTACTATTTGATATATACTCAATTGGATTATATGGTGGTCGTATACCTATTGGTAGCAATACCCAAGATATTTTATCTTCGAGATTTATACCAAAAACCTCATGAATATAATCTTTGTAATTCATTATGTTTGCTTGAAGAAGACTATATATAATTATCTTAAATCCAGGTTTGTTATAAAAATGTACGACATTATTCCTGAATGTACAAATTGCATTGAGATTCTGATATATTGCTTCCGGCATAAGTGAACTCGGTAAACATTCTTTGGACCTCTCAAATGCTTGAAACCAATTCAGTGTTTTATAGGTACTTGTCTTTTCTTTAGGTCTATATATACTTATTTTATTCCTTGCTAGGATAGCCTTGAATAATAATTCCCATGCGTTAATCGCTAATATCGAAACGCACTCCTCCCTGTATTCCATTGTTGGTTTGTTGTATATCTCAATAAGCGCAATTATAGCTGAAACGGAATTATCTCTCAATTTAGTGTAAGACCCAATATAATTCAATTAATTCTCCTATTCCAAACCTCTATTTTAATTTATTAGATTAATACATATATCAATTTTAGTTCATTTATATAGGTTTTGTGTATTTAAAGTGTAATGTTGTATTTTCTTAACTTCATTCCATTGAAATCTTGCAGGATCGGATATCGGTTCCTGAAGTGCAGGAGTAGAAGAGCAATTAGTTACAATATATAACCAAAAGCAATCACGACGGTCTTCTGCTACTCTTCTTTCATTGGGCGTGAGAATAATCGTGCCGGTTTGAGCACCGATACCTTTAATTTCGATAAGACGTAGTTCACCGGAATTAACATCGAGACTTGTAATATCATAACCTAAATTCTTTTCATGTACATCACAAACCTCTCTGCCTTGAGATTTTTCATATTCCATTACCACTTCCATGGCTATGGCTTCTGTTACAGGATTAGATTTAAGATTGCTAAGATTATCATTCCTTGATTCTGGGTAAGGTAAAACGACAATACTTGTAAACCGTTCTACTCCTTGCAATGTAAGAGACCGTTGTCGTTCAAGTTCTCTGCGGCGCTTATCTCGTCGGGCTAAGACTTCAGCATGCCGATTTTCAGCTTGAGCTAAACGTCCTTCAGCACCAATAATACCTCGTTCTTTGTCATCATTAGCTTTCCCAATTTCTTCATCAACCTTCAGAAGAATTTCAGTGAGTGAAAGCTCAATATGAAGTTCTATGCGGGTAATCTCACCTATTCTTTCAGTACGGATTTCTTCTAAGAAAGGAATTAAAGCTTGTTCATTTAACCATATAGAAGCATCAGGCAGACAAGCAACTGCGGGAGGTTCAGATAAGTTTTCTATTGGTAAGTAATCTCCTATTATGCCTGGTTCTTTGAGAACCGGTTCATGGTTTTCACCTAACTCTAAAACAAATATTCGCTCGTGTATTGTATTCCCAAGACCATCTACAACCTTGGCTTTATAGAAATCATATCGCATAGGTTCAGTACTTTGTAAGGAGTAGAAATAAGCTCCTTTGCTTAACTCAATCTGGGAGATATTAACAATATACTTGCGTAAGGCTTCAAAAAGAGGATGACCAGGAGTTACCCATTCAAGATTGTTCTTTTCAGCAACTTCCCTATCAGTGGTACAGCGTGGGTATTGATTTGCCAAAGGTGGAAGCTTCCATGTCATTTCCGTTTCAATACGTTTCAGATTCATAGGTGTCTTGGATGGGTCAAAAGTATGAATCAACTTTTCATTTGTTTTAATAGTGAAATTAGCTTGTTTGGCAGCTTCAGTGATAAATCGTGCAATGGTTTCAGGAACAAGACGTTTCTCCTGAGCTAAAGCCCGTCTTTCGATCAGCATGCTTAAGTTTAATCTTTTTGAAGCCAATCCTTCCAGAGCATTTTGACAGATCGAACGGAATCGAGATTCATCAACATTTTGCAGAATCCTTACTTCCAAATCTGCATCCCCGAGCTTTCCAGCATAATAATCCCTTAAAATACGTTCAATTTGATCTGATGGCAAGATTTCTCCGACCACATTAAAAACGGCATCATCATCAAGAGCATCTCGGATTTCCTGTAGTTTATCAAGCAGCTTTTGCAAAACCCTACCTTCGATTGTATTTGAAGCTACAAAATTGAATATTAGGCAATCCTTTTTCTGACCATATCTATGAATACGCCCCATACGTTGTTCAAGGCGATTGGGATTCCAAGGAATGTCATAGTTAAACATGATGTTACACATTTGAAGATTAATACCTTCTCCAGCAGCTTCAGTCGCTACAAGAATTTGATATTCACCTTCTCTGAACATCTGTTCAGAATATAAGCGTGTACCTGGTTCGTTACGTGTTCCGGGTTTCATTCCACCATGGATGTAACCAACCGCAAACCCCCATGCTTTTAATTTCTCAACGAGATAATTTAAAGTATCCTTGAATTCTGTAAAAATAAGTAGTCTTCTGTCTTTATGATCAAAAAAACCTTGGTTTTGCAACACATCTTTAAGCTTGGATAATTTGGCTTCAGCATTCAATTGTTCAACTGCTTCTGCCAATTTGGCTAATTCTTTTAGTTCTTTAATCTCTTCTTTAACTTGCTCAGCATTTTGGACTAATGTTACTGCATCTAATATTGATTCGAGTCTTTCCCGCTCCATGTCTTCCATTTCTTCCCATTCTTCTTCATCAGGAAGGTCTGAAGGCATAAATTTTGATAACATATGAGCTTGTTTGAGACCATCTTCCAAGCGCGTGATACGATTTAGCAGACTGTGCCGCATAGCATAGGTGCTCGAGGCTAATCGTCTTTGGTACATTGACATCAGGAAACCGATGGCTCTCGCTCTGGGATCATTCCCTTGTGCTGCTGCAATTGTACTTTGCCTTTTAACAAAGTTCGTTATTTCGCAATATAAATCAAACTCCTGATTATCAATGGCAAAAGAAACAGTATGTGTAATCCGCTTTGTAAATATCTTGGAAGCTGCCCAAGTACCATCAGATATCTTTTCAGGAAAATAGACCATTGCTTCTTTGGTTCTTCTAAGATAGAATGGTGCTCGCTGGTTCACCATAGCCTGATTGATAGATTTTACATCAGCGAAAGCGTCTTTGTCCAATAGTTGAAGGAAATAGGAAAAATTCTCAGGGTCACCTTTGTGGGGTGTTGCAGTTAAAAGTAAATAATGGTCTGATATATCCCTTAAAAGCTCACCAAGTAGATATCTTGCCGTTTTACCACCGGAAGAACATGACATACGATGGGCTTCGTCAACAATGATTAAGTCCCAATGGGTCTGACGTAGACCAGGTAAGATATCTTGTCGTTTCGCCAAATCAAGCGAAGTAATAACTTTGTTATGTTCAAGCCATTGATTAACACCGAATTGTTCTCTGATGTCACCACCCTTGATGACTTGGAACTTCTCAGTAAATTTTTCATTCAATTCACGTTGCCATTGGAATGATAGATTTGATGGACATACAATTAGTATTCTATCAGCCAAACCTCTTAAAGCCAATTCTCTAATTAGAAGACCTGCCATAATAGTCTTACCAGCTCCAGCATCATCAGCTAATAAAAATCTTATGCGAGCTAACTTGAGGAAATAATCATATACCGCTTCTAATTGATGGGGTAATGGATCAACCCGGGATATGGATAAACCGAAGTAAGGGTCAAATTCATAAGCTATGCCTAGCATATATGCTTGGATTCCTAAGCGAAGTAAATTACCATCGCCGTCATATTTATAGGTACTATCAGAAATTAATAATTTATCCAAGTCAGAATCAGTCAGGTTAACACTACGGAATATTTGACTATGAATTCCTACCAGACCAAGTACATTATGTCCATTACTCTGAGAAATAACAGAAACAATCTTCATTGGTTCGTTGAACTGTGGTCCGTTCAGTATCTGACCAGGTTCTAATATGACTTCCACTTATTCTCTCCAAGTCATTATTTATGTATTCTACTTGCTTATCTGTAAATGAGCAAATTTTCTATTTTGAGTGAATCTTGTTCAAAGTACATTTAATTGATAACAAATATATGCAGTTAATCTGTCAATTTGTTTTATATGGACTGTAACAACGAATAGAAGATTTTCAGAGAAAATCATCTCGCTCTACCCTTCGACATTTTCTCTAAACTCCAGAAAGACAGGCTAAGATTTATTGTCATGAATAATTACTTCTGACTAATAATCATAATTTTCTTGGCAAGGAATTCTTCTGGGACAAAGGAAAAGGGTGATGCATTGGCATCACCCTTTCCGCTGAATTATTAGTCTTACTTTATTAGTTTTTTATAATTATCAAAGCGTTCCAAATTTCTAAAATTCTTTAACGCAACACCATTTCTATTATTTTCACTTTCAAGGGCTTGAGTTCTAATATCGAAGGACACTTCCTTTGTGTATGTTGAACCATCTTTAAAATGCATCATTTCAATTTTGTGATATGATATAGTTGGTATCAATATCATTACTTGTATAATTAACCCTAACCCTACTAAAAAGCTTACTGTCATTTTTAATTTCATTACCATAGTTTTGGCAACCTCGCTTAATTATATTTTCTTCTAAAATCATAAATTTCCTTTTTGTATAATGCTACTTATGCGTAGCTTAATCAATCTGTTATTCTTAAATAAATACATGTTTTCAATAATCCAATTAATATCTGTGTACCTTTATGCTACTGGGTACTCTTACACGGTTTTAATTTTCATTCACCCCTCCTTTTAAGGGTTGTTAGTTGTCTTTTATGCATTTCAATATTTTTGAATGTTATAAGACATGCATATAATATAATCAAAATACGCTCCTATATGAGGTATTTCCCGCCTATAGCCTTATTTTAACCCTAGAAAACAATAGCCGTCCTATGTTGACGGCATTTAATTTTCGTAATCTTCTAAATACTATTAAGCTGAGGGCACTCTAATTAATGAGTAAATACTGTCAAGTCATTTATTTGCAATAAGTAAAGTATATACTTTTGCGGTCACTTGTGCCAAGGTAGCCTTGGCAGTAGGGGGTTAAAAAGTAAATAAAATTAAACATCAAGAGGCATAATATGTCATCTCTCCGAGATTCTAATGGTTTTGGGGATTCTTTCCTGTAGTTCCATTTCATTCCACTACAGGTTATGATGTTTAATCCTTACAGGATTCGTAGCACGGACAGTCTTGTCTGTTTTGTGAGAGTGTCGTCTCAACGTCGAAACATCTACAGAAGTAAATAGCCAATAGAGAATAGGGAATAGCTCAGAGAAGAAAGAGCAGATGGAGCCCTGAAAAAACAATTAAAAATTAAAAGTGAAAAATTAAGAATTGCCAGAGAAGAGGGATAGACACATGGGTCTATCCCTACATTTCAATTTCACATTTCATGTGTTAGCATATTCGCTTCTTCAATCACTGTGAGTAGCCCAGCATTCATAGCTTCAACAACAGACTTTACAGGATACTGATTTGAAATTATATCCTGTCTTGTTAAAGTAGCCAGATCCATTTCCGGGTGTTGTTTCTTCAACGACCAAAGCATTCTGGAAAACAGACCATAAGCCCTGATTGCAATTTTATCTTTTGTGGGATGTGTGCTTTGCAAAGCTAGGGCATAATTAGCCAGATCATGTTTATAATCTGCTGAAACAGATTCAAACAGGAAATGCAGATTTTTTGTGATTTTACCGAATTTATGATTATCTTCTGTGATTTCACGATCCGGCAGATTTTTAACGATTTGTAGTTCTCCGTTATTATACAGTGTATAGACAAGTTTCTCTTTACGATTTATACCGTGGAAACTTCTGACGGTATTTTTGAATTTAGTTTTCATGAGATAACTCCATTTTACATTTAGGGTACAGCGTACAGGGTACAGTTCAGAGAAGAGAAGAGAATCAAACTCATCCGTCACTTCGTGCCACCTTCCCTTTATCTCAAGGGAAGAATAAAAAACTGAAAAGAGCAGACAGCAAGATCGGCGTCTTGCTTTACGACATCTGCAATTTTTCATTTTTAACTCTTAATTTTTAATTACCACATATCTACCACAGTAAATATGAGCTAGACATCACCTAAGAATCACCTAAGAACCACCTAAGAACGACCTAGACTTTTTTAGGTTTTGTCTTTTTTTTGATTTCTTTTTGGTTCGTTTCTGTTTTTCTGGTATTCCATGAGGCTTATTTGGAAGTTCGAAGTGCGAAGTGCGAAGTACGAATCAGAAAAGAACGGAATTTCTGCCGTGAATCCCTACACTCTTCCATTTTTCTCTGTACTAGCACCTAATACCTAGCACCTAGAACCTTCTTCATACACATATATAGTCGGACAAAATGCAGAAATCTGAGACAAATAGGGAATTATTTTCCAAATTGTGAAAATAATGGATAAAGTTAAGAATTGGCGTTGCAGAAGGGAATAGCAAATAGGGAATAGCTTAGCGAAGAGAAGAACTAGCTCTCCCGTCTGTCTCCCTCCCTTCAGATGAAGTGAGGGCTGGGTATAGTTTGATTTTGCTCTTCTCTGCTAATTCAGAAACGTACGGGGTGAGTCGTTCCTCTCTGTTCTGCTAATCTTAAGTCTTAAATCACAAATCTTCTATTCTGCTATTTGGTTCATTTTAGCAAGTTCAAGTTAGGTTGCAGATTAATGGAATATCCCTTTTTATCTTTGATTAGAATACCATCCTCCACCATTCTTCCCAGCCAAATTGTCATCTGTTTTTCCTGCATCTCGAAAATATCGCTCAGTTCCTTCACATGTATTGGTTCATCGTTACTTTTCATATATTTTAGCATAACTTCCCTGAAATAGTGATACATTTCAATTGCCGGAATATGAACTTCATTCCTATTTTCTGAAAGAGGATTATCAACATTTTGAACAACACTCGCTGATATTTTATCCTGCTCATAATCTGTATGCTGTGCAACTTGCATTTGTTTATTCAGATTCAATTTTTGAAACCAGTCTCTCATAGCTGGAGGTGATAAAGGATTGACCCATTCACTAGCTCCTTCTTTTATGAGAGCAAGGTTTCCCTCATCCTGGTTTCCCTGTAAATTGACAAATAGCGGAACATAATGAAACTTCTGCAATTGCTCAATAGCCCCTTCCCATGTTCCCCCTGAACCTTTATCAGAACGCATAATCAAACCGGCATCTGCAAGTGCATAGATCATCTTATTCCTGTTCATAGCATTACCGACTGAAAAACCTGCAACAGGATCCACACAAGAGACTAATGTAAGTTTTCGATTCTTAATATAATCTCTAAACTCAGAATTCACAGCCCCCCTATCCAAACTGTCTGCCAAGAATCCAATGGCTTTACCTCCAGTCTTTAAAGCTTCTGTCATGGCTGTAATATCTACGCCTTTCGCTCCACCGGATATCACAGTAATTGAAGCATTGGCTACGATACGGCTGATTCTTTTCGTATGATTGGTTGTCTGTATATCTGAATTACGTGAACCTACAATGGCTATTCCCCCCTGGTTCAATAATGCTGCATCTCCACAACCGTACAATACTGGTGGAGCTAACTGCTTTAAACGTGTTTTCAATATTCCAGGGTAGGAAACATCATATTTACTGACTACCCATATCGCTCTTGCAGACCATCTCTCAATTAACTGACTAAGAAGGAAGCCCCTTGATAATAACTTTTTTAGGCGATCTTCATCAATCACATTCCACAATTTCCCAAAGATATCATCAGGAGTATTTATACATAGGTTCTCCGGCTTGAGGTCTAGATCAATCAAACATTCTTCTAATGCATTATATTCCTTCTGTGTGAGTAATTTAATACCCTCATCTTTTTGCCCTGCAAGTAGAGGAGCTGTTAGCATGAGTACTACTTTCGTGTTTTCTGAAATATAATTAATCATTATCCTTTCCTGCCTTTGCTAATACCATTGGAAAGACCTCTCCTGCACCATGACTTCTAAGTAACCATGAGGCTATTGTGATAGTCCATCTCGAATCAACCATATCGTCAATTAATAATACTGGTTCATCTTTATGTGGCATATTACCCACAGATAAAGAACCGTCAAGATTCAATGCTTGTTGAATCCAATTTTTCATTGTTTTCTGTTGTGGTCTATCATCTGCTTTTGTTAATATTATATGAAATGGCAATCTCAGTTCTTCAGCAACCCGTCTTGCAAAATCGGGTACTAACCCAGGATGTCTCAGGGAAGGAATGCAGGTCACCCATGCAGGGGCAGGTTGTGGATTCCACCTTCTTATCATCTCTGCAGCAGCTAATGCCAATTCGTCATCATAATGATTATCTGTATATTTTCCTTTTTTAACCATAATTCCCCATCCGGCATCGCCCCAATAACACAATGTCCTTCCCTCGTTTGCCCGTAAATCCAAAGGAATATTACCATGTAAACCATATATAGGCATACCTTCACTGGGCCATTGTTTTCTTGGTTCAAATGTTATGTCAGTTCTTTTTAGAAAAGAAACCGCATCCCGCACTAAATTAGGATTGGTTTGCATGGGAAGCAAAGGGAGTAAATGTTCAGTATCAGGCACAGGTTTACCATCCAGGGCAGTGATAAGGAAGTTCATATGTCCGCGTGTCAATGCAGCATATTCCTGCATTTGTTGTTGTTCCTGTCTGCGGAGTGCTGTAAGTCTTTCTGCTCGTGACCAGAATTCATCGCTTAGATCAGTTGGAGTCAATACCCAGCGAGTACCTTCCTTGACAATTGGAGATGGAGATTCAAGGGATAGAAGGGATATTGCTTTATCTATTCTGTTGTATGGAATGTTAATCCTTCTAGCAAGAGAAGGTAAAGAAAGACCATTTGTACTCTTTCTTAAAGCACATATTATTTGATCTACCTCGGTTCTTTCAGGGAAAGCAGTATTGATAAAATAATCCGTGATTTCAAGTTCTTCATCTCCACTGAGCAGAATCCCATAAGCAGCGGTTATGGCACGTCCGGCTCTTCCAACTTGCTGGTAATAGGCAATCACTGACCCTGGTGTTTGATAATGGATCACAAAGGCAAGGTCTGGTTTATCAAAGCCCATACCCAATGCTGTGGTTGCAACCAGCACTTTGACTTGATTATTCAGTAATTGTTGCTCCAGGTCAATGCGCACATCCCCTGACTGTCCTGTATATGCTTCAGCGGTAATGCCCTTTGATTTTAACCAATCAGAGATGATAGCTGTATCACGAATAGTAAGAGTATAGATGATACCACTACCCTGCATTTGAGGGATAAATTCAGCAAGCCATGCCAGTCTTTCAGCCTGGTTAGGGAGTCTCATTGTTTGTAAGATTAGATTGTGTCTATTCAAGTCACCGCGAGAAACATGTATATCCGGACCTAATATGCTTTGAAGGTCATCAATCACACGCTGGTTTGCTGTTGCCGTCGTTGCCATCAATCTGTGACCACGGGGAAGATTCCTCGTAATTCTTTCAATCAGGCGATAATGAGGTCTGAAGTCATGTCCCCAATCTGATATGCAGTGTGCTTCATCAATAACCAGCATGGCTACATTAGGAGCAATTATATTCAGTATGTAATTCCGAAAATGCTCATTGGCAAGTCTTTCAGGAGAAATCAAAATAATGTCAGCTTCATTTCCCAGGATAACTCTTTCTACGCTTTCCCAATCATCTGTATTGGATGAATTTACTGTCACCGCTATAACTCCCATTCTCCTGGCAGCTTCTATCTGGTTACGCATAAGAGCAAGCAATGGAGAAATGAGTAAAGTGACTCCCTGGCTGGCTTCACGTAATAACCTGGTGGCGATGAAATAGACAAAACTCTTGCCCCAACCAGTTTTCTGAATCACTAATAGACGACCTTGCCCTTCGACTATAAATCGAATACAGTCTTCCTGACCTTCCCTAAACTGCGCTTCCTGGTTGTTCGTTCCGAGACGCAATAGCTCTAATGCCCGTTCGTTGTTATATAACATAGACCCTCCCGTAATTTATATCAAGACTTCATTGAATCTTATACAATCACTACGTGTTTGTATTCAGCAGCATCCATCATCCCGCGCATCTTATCAGCAGCGTTCCAGAGCTTGTCTTCAAAGCCAAGATTGGCACCGGTTGGTTTTGGCATGATAAGTCCTTTTATTTTCAATGAATGATTAGATTATTTTAATTTTATTTCTTAAGATGCATTATTCTTTGGCAAGGTATTTTTTTAATTATTATCAGCTTCATCTATTGTGTCATCTTACAGGTCTAAAGTGTATAGCCGGAACGCTTAATTTATTATGCTACGATATTGCCATTTGAAAATGCATAGCCGTTTGAAAACAGCGTTCCGACTGGCTGTACAATAAGATTGTATCTTGTTTTCCCCGACGGTTTATAACCTCGGGTTTATTCCAGAGATATAGGGTTTCAAACCCGACAACATAACAATTTACAAAATTATGTTACGGTGTGGGTGGCAACAACTTCAGTCGTTGGATGAACTGCTTTAGCAGTTCGCTGGTTTCAACCTGTGGTACAAAGGCTGCCGGGACGTCAGCCCCTACCAGATGGTTTCAACCTGTGATACAAAGGCTGCCGGGACGTCAGCCCCTACCAGATGGTTTCAACCCATTGAAATGGGTTTGGTTTGATGAATTAAACCATCGAACGATTAAAGTAGTGTGGAATATCTGTTCAAAATGCCGATACCTGAGTGAAAAATTGGCAAAAGGTTTGTGGTTTCAAAAAGTAGTTAATTGTGTGTATTCGGTGCATACCAAAGCCAGATGATGGTCGGGGATTTCATGTATGATTGAGTATTTCCAGCGTTAATGCTTGACATTAATTTCTGTTTGGTAATAATAATGAGGTTATTTTAGAACTTATCGATGTTTAAGAAGAATCGTGTTTTTCGTATAGTTTGCCAAAAATCGTATCATGAAGGAGGAGTATCATGAAATCAACGATTATTATTACTATTGTTCTGATTATGACACTATTTACAGGTTGCAAGGATATGGGCAAAAAAGCAGCAGTTGTCTTGAAAAATAATGGAATTAATGTCGAGAGCGGGGATAGTGTCTCTATTCTAGGCAACGGAACGATTATCACTACTACTAAAAGGATATCCACTGCCAGTGTTAATGGTATCGAGCTTAAGTACACCGGTAAAGTGACCATGCAAGTAACTGATACTGCCAATGGGATTAACATCGATGAAAGCTCTGCCGATATTTCTTTTTCCGGTAGTGAAATCAAGCAGACGGAGCTACAGATATCCTACAATGAATTTAAACCTCAAGACGCGACAATTTATTTGGAAAACTCCACTTTCAAAGCCAGGAGCAAATCCGGCAAACCGGTGCTGATATTCCGCATTGAGGGAGTCATTCCCCGCAATTTGAAACTGAATATTAAAACAGATAGCGGAGATATCAATCTGACTGCGATGCAAGATAACCCCTTAGTATCTCTTTCTTCCGACAGTGGCGACATCACCATTAAGCAGGCAAAAAAATGGCAGCAAGCTTCAGCAGAAACTGATAGTGGGGATATTTACTTCGAAATAAACCAGGTACAGAATATGCAGGTTAAGACAGATTCTGGTGATCTTGATATAAGCAATAGTAATATTTCGAATCTAAATGCAACTACGGATAGTGGAGATATTCATCTCAAAAATACCAAAATAGCTAAACGCCATTTCTCTCAAGGCTCGGGTGACTTGTACGAGGAATAGCAATTGAACCTAAACCTGTTTTTCTATTGAATCGCCAGAAATGGATCAAGTGAAAGTCTGAAGATGATAATCCTTTACTAACAAGCTATTTAATATATAGGATTTTACCTGTCTTCGTCTCTTTCCTTGAAAAGATACTATAGAAATATATACCATTACAACATCTGATACTCTGACTATCCTTTCCGTCCCAAGTGATGCTCGTTGAAGATGTATTCATACTTGTGACAAATTCTCTGATCACTTGACCACGTATATTGTAGATCATTACTTTATCTATGCCTGCTATCTTGTCTTTTGTGCTAAAAGTAGCGGTCTCATGGAAAGGATTTGGATACACAGAGACAGAGATGTTTGGTGCGGTTACATCATTGTTGGAAGTGGAATTGACGATTAGTGTCTGTTCTTCGGCAAATGGGGAAGAGGCATAGGAATTGTCGATAGCTTGGACACTCCAATAGTAAGTGCCATCTGTTAAATTTGGAATTTTACGGGAAAGAACATATCTTGTATTTCCCCTTTGCGGGAGTAAGGATTTACCAGTTACTGGGTTAGCCATACCAGGGAGAACTTCATTTCCACCAGGTGTTATTCCGATGCGCAGATTGTAGGTCAAACTCACTTGGTTCGTTTCTATATCTGTTGAAGGATTCCATGAGAAGAAAGCAATAGTATCGTTGAAATGAGCGTTCAATCCTGTAGGGATAGAAGGCGTTTCGTTCACTGTCTCAATATCATTTCTGTAAATACGAGTGATAGGTCCACCAGGGCAAGTGGGATGTTCTCCTGTCAAGGCAATATCCAGATCATGATCTGAATCAAAGTCTCCGAATGCAGCCATACCATTGATCACAGGTACCGGAGCATCATATGTATAAATGAATAAACTATCATCATTTCTATAAACTGTAGTGATGGGTTCCTGGAGACCACCGATGAGTGAATTACCTGTGAAAAGAAGATCCATATCTCCATCTATATCAAAATCACCCCAACTGATTGATGCCGGTGAAACGGGATAAAAATCACTGGCAAGGGAGGTAAAATTGCCAAGATTGTTGGCAAATATGGCTGTGATGCTTTCTCCAAGTATGTCTGAATAACCTGCCAGGATAAGATCCGGATCGCCATCATGATCATAATCTGCCCAATCAAGAGCAGGAAACCTGATATCCGGCAAAGCGGTTAGAACATCTTCAAATGTACCATTGTTGTCTTTGTATATATGAGTAACAGATGAGGGAACTTGATCATTCCCACTATTACCTGATACCAGGATATCATCAAAGCCATCGCTGTTGTAATCAAAGACAGCAGCAGCACTTTCATAGACTCCAGTAAAATCAGTATCAGTCTCAACCAGAACTCCATGATCATTATGATACAAGACAGATATTGGGGAGGGGGTACTTGTCGAAGATGCATTTCCTGTCATGAACAAATCCTTATAACCATCTTTATCGACATCTATCCAGGAAAGGGAACCGTTGGAAATAGGAATCAGGTTTATGTCGCTCAACACAAGCACACCAGCCTGGTTTTCATAGAATAAGGTGGTTGATACAGGAATATCCAAAGTACTTGTGTTTCCAGAGATCACTAAGTCCAGATCATTGTCGTTATCAAAATCGCACCAGGCTGTGGCGCTTTGATATACACAGGGTATTGCTATGCCAGAATTGTAAAATGTTCCATTGTCATTGTGAAATAAGATTGATTGTAGGACTGTGGAGAGTTCATCATTGCGTCCAGTTACCAGTAAATCCAGGTCTCCGTCACTATCGTAATCTGCCCAGGAAACGGTTCCATTGGAAACAGATAATAAGCTGGCACTGATATCCATGAAGATATTTGCATTTAGTAAGCATGATATTGAAATAAAAAAAGCAATGAAATACAACTTCATGAAAACTCCTTTTAAACGTGGAGTAGGATTCCGATCCTACTGAATTTGTGTTTATCTTTAATCTCGTGTTCAGTAGGATCGGAATCCTACTGAATTTGATGTTTATCTTTAATCTCGTGTTCAGTAGGATCGGAATCCTACTGAATTTAATGTTTGTCTTTAATCTCGTGTTCAGTAGGATCGGAGTCCAACTGAATTTAATGTTTATCTTTAATCTCGTGTTCAGTAGGATCGGAGTCCAACTGAATTTAATGTTTATCTTTAATCTCGTGTTCAGTAGGATCGGAATCCTACTCCACGATTCTGAATCAGCATCATGCTCTACAAGATAGCAAACCGACTCACTAGTGTGAGTCGGTTTGTTTTATAAGAGAATATAGATAACTATTTCAGCAGTACCATTTTTTTAGTTTGCGTTTGTTTATCTGCATCCATACGATATAAATAGATTCCGCTTGGTACTTGGTTGCCATTATCGTCTGTTCCATTCCAGGTGACTTTATTTTGTCCTGTCGGATATACGGAATTAACAAGCGTTCTGACTTTCTGACCGCGCAGATTATAGATTTGCAGACTTACCTGTGTACGGTTCTTTAACGAGAATGCAATTTGAGTTTCGGGATTGAAAGGATTCGGGAAGTTCTGGCTCAGGAATATTCCTGGAGCAACTACATTCGGATCGTTATTCGCAACAAATTCATCAGGTGGATTTGTTGTAAACTTAATTGCTAAACCGGACTGTAAAATACTTGCAGTTGCAGGATATATACTGGCAAATGAATACTGAATACCATCATTCTGTAATGGGTTTTCAATACCAACGGTTGCATAATTATTTGCAGCATCAGGGTTATCTATGGTATGATACTGGAAGATAATATCTCCATTATCATTGACACGGGGAACCAGGATAACTTGGAATTTCTCATTAGAAGCATTGACACCCAATTCAATATTATAATTATTATAAGCATCACACCATTCAATAATGAAATTGCTGCCATCATATTTATAGATTGTCCGCATGTTGGCATAGGTTGAGTCAGTAGCATTGAACAATCCTTTCAAATCATCCCAGTATGGAGCTACCATCGAATATGGACCCAAGGCAGCCGGGATATTGATATTAGCAAAATTATTCATCCATGAAGATGTGACAAAGGAAATCCAACCGTTTGAACAGATGGTTACACTGTTATAATCCTGACCATAATAACGGAAAGTGAAAGGCAGGTTAATTGTGTGTGATATATCATCAGTCATACTAATGGTTGTACCATCTCCATCCAGGGCAGGATCAATTTCTATCCAGCTATAGGTTGGATGTTGTTCATAATCTGAATCAAAGCTGTCATATGCAAAATAACCATAGGAATCAGGTCCGGTCGGGGCAGTTGTGGTGACAGGTCCAGCAACCAGGCTGGTATAGCATTTCGTTACATAGCCCTGATCATTTGTTAAAGTGATTGTCAGTGGTATGTTCCTGCCATGGAAACAGTCAGCACTAACTGGGATGTTCAAATCCAGGGAAGCATTCAAACCGGGTGAAACAGTGATATTGCTAAAATTCTGATCATAGACTGCTGCCGTTGTCATGGAGTGAACGTTGACTGTACCGGATGTCAAAGCGTTTGTCCCAATATTCTTGATGATCAGATTAACGGCACTAGTCTGTCCAATAATCAGGTTTCCGGTAGTTTGGGAAACTTCAAACAAAGGACCACCGGTAAAGAAAGCCATCTTTGCAAGATCATTCGTAAATGGATTATTCAGAGAAAATTCAGCAATGAGATTAGCCGGACAATTTGCAGCAATATTCAAAGGATAGGTACGTAATACAGTTTGTCCGGCAGTCATCGTACCGAAGTTCTGAGTATCTGTACCAATGCTTACAAAAGAACTGAGACTGGTTAGAGTACAGTTCACGTTATCTAATGTGTTAGTTGTATAATTTTTGAGTATGATTGATAAATTTACTGAAGTACCTGCATTCAGAACAGGACTGTCAATCGTGGCAGAAATAACACCAACACCAGCATTTACAATGGTAGTAATGGTTTTTTCGTAAGCATGATAATTTTCACGGGTAATCGTGACTTTCAGATTCCCTGTTTCTTCAGGATTTACCGGAAGAATAGCATGTCCATTACGAACCACTGCATTGCTGTAGGTTGTATTATTGCGTGTTCCTGTTACTGTTGCTCCATCTAATCCCGGAAGAACGATATCTAATGAAGATACTGACTGATTGATCACATCAGGGAGAGACACGTTCATGGTACTTGGTTCCAATACCCACATATTCAGGGAAGGATCGGATAGAATATTGTAAACATGATAATAGAAGGATACATTCTGGTTGGCAGCATGATCGAGAGGGTACGCATTATATAATTCCACTTTTCCAGCGAGAACAGCAGCACCGAATGATCGCACACCATGGTCAAAAATACTGGAGAACATACCCGATGAAATCGAATTATTCAGATTTGTTTTGGTATGTAAATCAGATGGTCCCACGAAAGCTACACATCCTCCCGGAGTTGCGGCAGTTCCCATAGCCATCCAAACTTCACCAAAGCACTGGTTGTATTGTTCATTGGCAAAGTCACCGGTATTACAGACAATTGACATAACAATTGGCATTTTGTTGCCATTATACGTGCTTGGAAGATCGTCAAAATGAAAACGGGGATAGTGCCATCCGGTCACATCCCCCCAGCCACGGTAACTGATGAACTGTGCACCAGCGGTAATAAATGTCTGTATGGATGATGTACCGGGATATATCGGTGATTCAGTAGTATAAAAGACAGTATCTACTTGAGTGTATCCATAAGCAAGCATCTTCTCCCGTAACCATTTGGATGTTTGAACTGGAGTGATAGGGTGAAGTCCACCTTCCGCAAAGTTCCCGGCAACTGTAAGGGCATGATGCATCCAAGCAGGATTGGTTATGGACGGTGTTTTCTCATGGTAGATAGTTTTATTAATAACCGTGAATAAAGAACTTAGATCAGCCACAGAAAAACGACCGACCTGCATTTCAGGGAAATAATCGTTCCCTTCCAACATGGTGTAATAATTATCATCTGCATCGGTTTCAGTTCCATCCGGAGATGTGTACATATTTGTGGGAATTGCATAAGAGCCATTGACATCTCCGATAAGAAGAAGATAATCAGGATGGTTCTGCTGATAATAAGTAGTAAGATACGTTTTAATTGCTGCAACGGTCGTACCAATATCTGTTTTATACACAACAGAGACATCGAAGCCTTTAGCACGTTTCCAATTCAGGAATGGGGCTAATGCTGAATTTACTGCTGCATTGTTATGAGAGATAATGAGCATTTTTGGTTTACTTTCAGGTATATTACGTAAATAGGAAGATTCATAATTCGCTGCCAGCAGTTTATAAATCGGGATGAAGGCAGTTGATAAACTGGTTGGAAGGGGTGCACTGTCAGTTGCTACCAGATCATAATCAAGAGATTCAATGATAGAAGTTCTGTCGCCTAACTGTTTTTTCATCTCGGCTGTTATCGTAAATCCATTCATTTCCCGCATGACAAATTGATTGCTGATTCTAACGCGGTCAGGGGCAATTGCTCTTAAGGTCTGGATTTTATTCCCTTGGTTGTCGTATTCACTGATTGTCATACTGTGAATTTCCAAACGGGCAGAATTAGCTGGTAATGTGACAGTTTTGATATACACATCAGATGCATTTGTTTGATCCATATGCGTATAAGTGCAGTTAACAGCGTTACCGCGTGTTGTGACTGATTCGACAGGACTGGCTGCCAGGCTTAAACAAAACAAAGCCACTACAGCAATAATCATCAATTTTCTCATAATTTCCTCTCTTCTTTGCAGTTTATCTTGTGTTGTGAATTAGTATTTTTTTTCTTATTAGAATAGCAAGAACTATTCCTAGTCAGTTATCTTCAGACATTTCTTTGCAGGAATTCAGAAACAGGTATAAAAACAAAAAAGTCTTGCCGTATATTTATTACTTTCTAGTATGAATCTAATGTTATTAAGTTCTCTAAAATCATGAAAAAGGAATACACTCCATGCAAAACTGGTTCATCTTTGCTCTTTTAGCTCTCATTTTCTATGGATTGTGGGGTTTTTTCCCAAAAATGGCAACCCTTCATTTAGATGCTAAAAGCATCATATTTTATGAAACATTAGGAATTCTATTTGTCGCAGTTCTCATGTATTTCTTTATTCCCGGTAAAATTAATACGAATACTAAAGGCGTTCTTTTTTCCGTATTAACGGGCATTGCCGGTATGGTTGGCACGTTGTTTTTTCTCTTAGCATTAAAAAATGGAAAAGCATCCATTATTATATTGTTTACTGCACTGTATCCACTGGTAAGTGTATTACTTGTACAATTCATCCTGAAAGAAAGCATCACTTTGAAACAAGGAATAGGTATGGTTTTCGCTCTAATGGCTATCATCCTATTTTCTTCCTGAATCATGATATTTTCCAAGTAACAGGTTCACAATTGAGTAGCTTGAATAAATTATATCTATGGTTCCAGTGATTGGATATGATTTGCGTTGGCTGAACACGATTTTATCCTGCATTCCGCACAGTTTTCATTACATGGCTCAAGATGAATACTCACACGGGAGTCCTTGAAGTGTGATTCTAAATGCTCCTGGATATGATGTGCCATATCATGAGCCTCTTTCACAGGCTGATGGGCATGGAACTGTAAAGTGAGGTCGATCATGATTGTTGAACCTGATTTTCTGGTGGCTATATTACGATAAGCATAAATATGGGGAACATGCTCTGCCAGGATTTCTTCGATTTCAAGGATGGATGAACCTGGTAATCCTGCATCTAACAGATCTTTTGCTGACTTAATGGAGAGATGGATTCCAATATAGAAAATGTAGATGGCAATCAGGATAGAAATAATTGGATCAATGATGGTAATTCCTGTCAGCCTAATTGCAATTAAACCACCCATGACTCCCAGGCAGGTATAAACATCTACAGCCAGGTGTGCCCCGTCAGTCTCGAGGGCAATGGAGTTCGTTTCTTTTGCAATTTGATGTAATTTACGTGAAACAAATATATTCACCAATGCTGATAAAAGCATCACACCAATTGCAGAATCGATCAATTCGATTTTGTGGGGGTTGAACAGCTTAGGAAAAGCTTCTGAACAGATTAATGCACCTGCAACAATGATAAGAGCCGATTCAATGATGCCGGAGAGATTCTCATATTTGCCATGTCCATAGGGATGACCTTCATCTGCTGGCTTGGAAGCCTGGCGGATGGCATAGAAAGCGATCAGGGCAGCAAATAGATCTATTGCGGAATGAATACTTTCAGAGAGAATGGAAATGGAACCTGATAACTGCCAGATGATGAGTTTGATGAATATCAAGACAGAATTTGAGATAATAGACATCCTAGCCCATAGCATCTTCTTCTGATTCAGGATAGCAACAGTCATTCATCCTCTCTTTTTGATGCATTGCAAAAAAGGCAGGAAAACCTGCCTTGTATACGATAAAAAATATGGTCGGGATGACAGGATTTGAACCTGCGACCACTTGAACCCCATTCAAGTACGCTACCCGGACTGCGCTACATCCCGAACCTGATGGCAAGGAATTCAAAGCGAGTCAGATTGACAAGTTATTTTTGACATACAGTGGTTAGGTGTTAGGTGTTAGGGGTTAGGGGTTAGGGGTTAGGGGTTAGGTATAGATAATGAGCATTGCCGAAGATATCGGATATTTAACTAGAAAAGAGACTAAAGAATGTCATCCATACAAATGAGATCTTTTATCCCTGACTTGATCGGTGATTATGTACTCTGTTCCTAACCCCTAACACCTAACCCCTAACACCTAGCACCTAGCACCTAGCACCTTCTCCGACTTCCATTGCCTGGCTATATTCACCTCGTCGAGCAGCCCAATTACATTTGGCTCTATGAAGCAACGCTTTCTGTGCAGCCACGGTATTTGCCTCTTTACCTTTCCAAAGATCTAATGCGGGTTGCTGTATAGCCCTGGCAAAGGAAAAGGCTAATGCCCAGGGTAATTGAGATTTGAATTGAACATTCATGGCATTCAATCGGGCTGAGGCAAGTTCAGCGGTTTGACCGCCTGATAAAAAGGCGATTCCAGGCACGGCAGCAGGAACAGATCGTAAGAAACATTTAACCGTGGCGTTGGCGATTTCGTCTTCAGTTTCCTGAGTAGGATATTCCAATCCGGGAACCACCATGTTGGGTTTGAGGATCATTCCTTCTATCACAACACGTTGCAGATAAAGCTGGTTAAAGACTGTTCTCAAGACTTTTTCCGTTATTTCGAAACACTGCTCCAGGGAATGGCTTCCATCCATGAGAACTTCCGGTTCAACAATTGGGACTAGACCGGTTTCCTGGCATAAAGCTGCATAACGGGCAAGAGCATGTGCATTTGCTTCAAGACATCCTTGACTGGGAATTGTACCATTACCGATGGTGATGACAGCTCGCCATTTTGCAAAATGGGCTCCCATCTGATAGTATTCAGAAAGACGATTACGCAATCCGTCTAATCCTTCTGTAATTTTTTCATTAGGAAAACCTGCCAAGGGTATAGAACCTGAATCGACTTTGATACCTGGAATGATACCGGCATCCTGTATTAATTTCATAAAAGGTGTACCATCTTTTTGGGATTGACGTATAGTCTCATCATATAGGATAACACCGCTAATGTAATTACCCAATCCTGGGGTGGTAATAATCAATTCCCGATAGGCTCGGCGGTATTCTTCTGTCTGGGGTATCCCTGCTTTTTCAAAGCGCTTGTTGCAGGTAGGTGTGCTCTCATCCATAGCGAGAAGACCTTTATCATCAGCAACCATAGCCTTAGCCGTAGTAATCAATTCTTTGAAATTCATTTTAAACTCCTTTTCAACTGACTGAAATACTGAGATGATAACTTATCCGTACGAAATCATTCTAGTGGATAAAGTTAATGATAAGATATGCGGAAATGATGATAAGACAACAGCAAAGTCGATTTCATTGTAATCTCATGATATCCAAAATTATAGCAATGTAGGTATTTACGGCAGGAAATCCGCCTATACCGATCATAAAAAGGAGTGGTGCATTCCAATTCACCGCATACCAAATCGGAGTTTGACATACCAGCTTTCATATAAACTCCAAAATCTTCGTTGACATTTCTGACAGATTGCAAATGATAGTTGCAAATAGTCAGAGGAGGCTTCATGTTCCCACGACAACTAGCTTCTACGCTTAGTAAGATGCATAAATTCTTCCCAGTAATGACTGTTACGGGACCACGACAATCGGGAAAAACTACTCTGGTGAGAAGTTGCTATCCAGATTATAAATATGTTAATTTAGAAGATTTGAAATTTCGCCAAATGGCTAAAGACGATCCAGACAACTTAATCTCAAAAACTCAGAACAGAATGATAGTAGATGAAATCCAACATGTTCCGGAACTTCTCTCTACAATCCAGGTAGTTGTTGATGAGGATAAAATAAACAATCGGTTTATCCTGACCGGATCAAATCAATTTGAATATATGAAGAATATTACTCAATCTTTAGCTGGAAGGACAGGTATTCTCAAACTCCTTCCAGCAACAATTGAAGAATTGCAGTATAGTAAAATTATGCCTGCTGATAAGATGACTTATCAAGGTTTTTATCCTGCCTTATATCAAACTGATTTTTCACCATCGATGTACTATCAATCTTATATCTCTACATATTTGGAGAGAGATATCAGGCAATTAGTGAATATCCGTGATATTACGACCTTTAATAAGTTTCTGGCTCTTTGCGCTGGAAGAACAGGTCAGATTTTGAATATGAATTCATTAGCGTTGGATGCCGGTATTTCGCATACAACAATTCAAAATTGGATTTCTATTTTGGAAGCTAGTTTCATTATTTATAGACTGCAGCCATACTATAAGAATTTCAATAAAAGAGTTATCAAAGCTCCTAAATTATATTTCTATGATACTGGCATTGTTTGCCAATTACTGGGCATTATATCTGAACAACAGTTAGAATTGCATCCACTGCGTGGTGAGATTTTCGAGACAATGGTGGTTTCTGAATTTATGAAACAATACTATAATCGAGGATTGCAACCAAACCTATATTATTGGCGCGATCAACAAGGTTATGAGATTGATTTGATTGCAGAAACAGCTTTACAATCAATTCCAATTGAAATCAAGTCTTCATATACTTATCGGTCTGATTTTATTAAAAACATTAGATATTTCAACAAAATACAAGGGAAGGAAAGTGACGCGTATCTTATTTTAAATGGCAATATTGATGAAAGAATTAATGCAGTCAATGTGACTTCATTTCGAAAAATAAAAGAAACCGTTGATAAAATTCTGAGGTAATAACTTGAGTATAATTCGTTTAGACAATATCACACATGCCTATGCCGGGGTAAACATCCTGGAGAACATCGACCTGACCATCGATAATAATAGCCGTTATGGACTGATTGGACCCAATGGCTCAGGTAAAACTACATTAATGAAGATCATCACAGGTGAAATACATTCTTCGGATGGGGAAGTTCATCGAGCCCGCAATCGTCAGTTGGCATATCTACCGCAGCAGCCCCATCTCGAGCAGGATAAGACTCTGCTTGATATCATCTATATGGCACGTCATGACCTGATGGTTTTAAAGGCTAAGCTCATAGAGGCAGAGAAACGTCTTTCTGTTGAACATACAGAAGATGCTGGGCACTTGATGGGTGATTTACAGGATAAATTCAATCATGCCGGTGGTTATACCTTTGAGACAGATGTGAAATTGGTCTTGACATCTTTAAATTTCCCTGAGGAAGTATGGACTTCTCCTGTTTCAAGATTCAGCGGGGGAGAGCAGACACGTATTCATTTGGCAAAAATACTCCTGCAGCCATACGATTTATTATTACTTGATGAACCTACCAATCATCTCGATATAGATATGATCTTCTGGCTGGAAAAGTATCTCTCAAATCTTGAAAGACCCTATGTCATCATTTCCCATGATCGGTATTTCCTGGATCAGACTGCAAATACAATCCTGGAAATCGATAATGCCCATCTCAGCCGTTATTCAGGAAACTATAGCTTTTACATTACGGAGTCTGCCTTGCGTAAGGAACAGCAATTAAAAGCTTATCAGCAACAACAGAAGCTAATTGAAAAGACGGAGTATTTCATACGAAAGAATATGGCTGGACAGAAGACTATACAAGCCCAGTCCCGTCAGAAGATGCTGGATAAGATGGAGACAATTGATGCACCGCAATCAGCCCAGAGCTTCAAAATACAATTCAAGACAGAAGGCAGGACAGGCAACGATGTCTTTCGACTGGAGGATTTGAGTTTTGGTTATCCGAATAAACTGCTTGCCAAGGATGTCAATCGCTACACTGGTTATCGTGATAGAATCGCTATTTTAGGAAAGAATGGCTGTGGAAAGACAAGTTTGCTCAATCTCCTGATGGGGGAGATGAAGCCCCTTTCCGGTATTATTAAAATCGGTGCGAATCTGAAAATAGGCTATTATGAGCAGTTTCATGACCTCCTCAATCCGGAACTGACAGCTCGGGAAACTATCTGGCAGATGATACCCAATGCCCCCCAGGGAGAAGTATTAGGCTATCTGGCACGTTTCGGATTTCGAGGAGATGATATTGAAAAAAGGGTATCTTCTCTCAGTGGAGGAGAAAGGGCACGTTTGAATTTAGCACGTCTCATCATGGAAAGACCGAATGTGCTCCTGCTGGATGAACCGACGAACCATCTCGATCTTGTCATGACTGCTGACCTGGAAGAAGCGCTGTTGGAATATGATGGTACTATCCTGTTCGTTTCACATGACCGTTATTTTATTAAGAAGATTGCAACCAAGACTTGGATATTCCGAAATTTAACGATCGAAGAAACACAACAGGACTTGGAAAGTATCTTCTCAGCAGGTTTTAATGTAAAATTGCAGAAAAAGACAAAAATGATTCAACCCGAAAAGAATAGACCAAAGAAGATAAATCCCTGGAATCTTGAGCAGATCATGAAGGAAATTGAAGCATTACAGGCTCAAATCAAACAATTGCTGGATGAAAAAACTGATATAGAATTCCAATTCTCACAAGCCGACACTTATAAAGAACCTGATTCAGTGAAAACTTTACGTACAAGGCTGGAAGCGATAGATGTAGAAATGTTGGAATTACAGCGTAAAATTGAAAAGAAGGAAGAAGAATATTTAGAGTTAGGGTGCTTGTAAGAAAAGGAGTATCAAATGACATTAATCAATATTTTATCTCTGTTGGGCGGTGTAGGTATAGGAGCAATGATTCAAACACTTTTTACCATTATTGCAAGAAACAAAGAAATGATGAACAAAAGATGCTATATTGAAAAACGGAATGCATATTTAGGATTATTAACAGCTCTGCATGATGCTGCTGTTCATCCTTCCATGGAATCTTCAAAAGCTTATGCTCTTTGGCAAACAAAAGTAGATTTGTTTGGATCAGTTGATGTAAGAAAGTTTGCTCAAGAAATGGTTGATACTAACGATACTCCAAAAGAAAGATCAATAGCATTCAATAATTTGAAAAACTCAATGCGTCGAGATTTGAATATTGATAAGGGCAAGCTATAAATGAAGCTATAAGAAACGAAAGTAATATAGACTCTAATATTACTTTGGGTAATCAAATCCAGTTAATTCTGTGAATTTACCTATTGCTCTAGGAGGTTGTCTTCTTTCATTTTGCGAAATCCAATCTACAATTATTAACTGTTTGTCAATATCCCATACAATGAGACAATCTTTAAGCCATTTATTAATCAATTCAAGAGGTGAAATGCAGTCATGTTCAAGTTCATTAAAGGCGAAATCCATAGCATTTGAATCACCACTGCAAAAAATAACATCATCCAAATCATACAATGCTGCCATTAGACATCTATCTACATAGCTCAGGTCATAAGGTTCATTTGTTGAAGGATTCAATTTGCTCTGGTTAATTCCTTCGATAATGAACTTTATCGATTCATCATATCTAGTATGTGTTTTGATAAATTTGAGGTAAGTAGATTTCCAAGGATACTTGATTTTAAACTTTTGCTTTTCATTAAACTCAGTTCTGACTTCATTAATGGTTTCACATTCGAAAATAGGATTTGTAAACATTTCCGGGTTGATGCGTAATAGCATTAATATAGCACAGGTATCACAGAGAATCTTCAATACGTTCCTCTTTCCTTAAAAGATTGAGCAAAATATGACCATCAATTGAATTTGATAGTTGAAATAACTCTGCTATTTTGCTATTGCTTAAATGAGATGATTCATCGCGTATCATTTTGACAAAACGAGGTGAAATCGATTCATAGAGTTGGAGATATTCAACAGGGCTTTCTATGTGATCAAAGATATCCCCAATTGAAGGATAATCTTTCTTGAGTTTTTTATCAGCAAATACTGCTGATGTCATAATATCCTTTGATATTTGTTCATCAATATAGAGTCTCTTGCATAATCCATATACTGAATGATGGTTTTGTTTACTAATATCCTTTAACTCATCAATAATAGAATTCTTATTACCTGATATTAAATCTGCTTTTATTCTTTCAATGATACAAGCGACATATTTATCAGGAAATTGGAGATAACTTGCCACACAATCACAGAACTTATCAATTTCGTTTGTAACAGCCTGATCTTCAGGTAAAATTGAATGTATACTTTCATGAAGTAAATGGAAAATTAGGTCAGAAGAGTGAATATGGCTTTCTAGGAATATTACTCTATGGTGAGCAATTTTGACATAAAATGCATTTGATTTCATAGTATCCGGGAATGGAAGTAAAATAACAAATAATCCTAATTTATCAAGATATTTAAATATTTGGTTTTCATTAAAAGTAATAGGTGTTTCATCATCTAAACCCAGCTCTGCACGCAGATTTAAAGCTATTTGACTAGCTGCTCGAACAGAAAAATCATTTGTTTCAATCCTCTTAATGACTAATGGATTTACATAGTGTTCAAAAACCCTAACATATGGAGCGCTTATTTTATATGCATCATTTTGCATTTCATCTGTTACTTTTGCTCGCATATGTGTTTTGTGTGCAGGTATGGAAATTTGAGGTTTCTCATTTGGAGAAAACAGATCAGCAGGGGTTATCTCTAATTCCTTGCATAATTTAATAATAAATCTACCTGTAGGAACAGATCCTTTTATCCATTCACTGATTGATTGTCTACTTGTACCAATCCTTTCAGCAATATAATCCATTGTAAGTCCTTTTTGTTTTAGGATATCCTGTAATGTTTTTCCCATCCACTCCATCATCTACTCCTTTGTACTTATTACAAAATATCAATTCCTTTAATAATGTAAAGATATATTTACATGAAATTGTATGATATATACGTAACTAATTAACAGAAAGTACTATATGTTATGTTTAATAATCGCAAACAAATCATATTTTACGTGTATTTTTCACTTTTTTTTGAATGGATGAGACTAATCAAAAATGTGTATTTAACATATTTTAATAAAAAATCTATCCATTCGATTTATTGACAAAAACATCTATCTACAATCAGGTGAAAACATCAAAATTAAGGATATAAAATGCGAATTGGATTTACAACAAGCTTTCCTGTAGAAGTAATTATTGCAGCAGGACATACGCCCGTTGATTTAAACAATTTGTTTATCTCTATAAAACCTGCTGATTATATCGAGTACGCTGAGCGGGGTGGCTTTCCTCGTACGATTTGTTCCTGGATCAAGGGCATTTATGCTGTGTCTTTGGAAAAATGTGTAGATGAAGTCATTGGTATTGTACAAGGTGACTGTTCCAATACACATTCCCTGTTATCTACACTGGAAGCTGAAAACATACCAATTCAGTATTTCTCATATCCCTATCCGAAAGATCGTAATAAACTCAATACAGAAATCTTAAGATTGGAAGAAGTATATCGTATTTCTCATATAGAAGTGATGGATGTGAAAAAGAAATTAGACCGGATTCGCAAAAAGCTGATACTTCTAGATGAATTGACTTGGAAAGAAAACAAAATCACTGGCAAAGAGAACCATACCTGGCTGGTCTCATCTACAGATTTCAACGGTGATCCTGAACAATATGAGAGTGATTTGGATTTGTTTCTGAAGGAAGCAAAAGAACGGTCACCATTCAAGCCGACTCTGCGTCTTGCATATTTAGGAGTGCCTCCAATTATCTCCGATCTCTACGATTATTTGGATGAAATGAATACTCAAGTCGTATATAATGAAGTTCAGCGTCAGTTTTCCATGCCATATTTAGCTGAAGATATCGTTGATCAATACCTGCAATTTACATATCCCTATTCGGTACAGGACAGACTTTCAGATATTCTGACAGAGCTGGAGCGAAGACATATTGATGCCGTGATTGGCTATACACAATCCTTCTGTCATCGGCAGATAGACCATTTTCTCATGAAAAAGTATGTCAATATACCTTTCATGAACTTGGAAGGAGATCAGCCTGGTGTGCTGGATGCAAGGACAAAGCTGAGAATAGAGAGTTTTTTGGAAATACATAGGGGAAGGTGACAGGTGTTAGGTGTTAGGTGTTAGGTGCTAGGTGTTAGGTGCTAGGTGTTAGGTGCTAGGTGCTAGGTGTTAGGTGTTAGGTGTTAGGTGTTAGGTGTTAGGTGTTAGGTTCTGGATGATGTATTGATGAGATTAATATTGCATAGATCAGTTTTATGTCTCTTGGAAGACAAGGGAAGCAGGAAAGAAGCAAAAATTTAGGAAAACCTTAGGAAAACCTTAGGACAATCTAAAGAAGTCTAGATGATCCCTAGATGAAGCCTAGATGATTCCTAGATGAAAACAACCTGAATTTATTAGTCTCTTAATTTGAGATTAAAAGAAGCATATGAGAAGTTTATGAAAGAGATATATGAGCGTAAAATATAGCAAATACAATAGTAAATTACTGTATGTCAATAAAATGATAAGGATAGCTAATGAAAAAAGTAGATTTGATCATTGCTCATACGATGGAGTTGTTAACACTTCAAGGTCCTGATCATGCCAGAAGAGGTCTTGAAATGAACGATTTGGGTATGATTCGTCAAGGAGCTCTTGCTGTTCATGATGGTAAGATCGTTGCCATAGGCACAACCACTGAGATTACAGATAATTATCAGAGTAAACACTTCATTGATGCAACAGGAAAAGTTGTGATGCCGGGATTTGTGGATTCTCATACACACCCGGTATTTGTTCATACTCGGGAAAATGAATACGAGATGCGTATCCAGGGTAAAACTTACGCTGAGATAGCACAAGAAGGAGGAGGTATTCGAAATACAATTCGAACTACTCGCGATGCCTCCAAAACTGTTTTACTCGATCTTGCCCTGAAGCGAATCCGTAAGATGATTTCCTATGGTACGACAACATTAGAAGCAAAGAGCGGTTATGGATTGACTACAGAAAGTGAAATTCGACAATTGGAAGTCATTCATTTATTGGAAAAATCTGTACCAATCGACATAATATCCACTTTCATGGGGGCACATGAATATCCAGCTCAATTCAAAGAGAATCACGAAGCATACCTGCAATTACTCGAGAATGAAATGCTTCCGGCAGTGGCAGAAACTGGTTTGACGCAATTCTGTGATATATTTACAGAGGCTCATGTTTATTCTTTAGAAGAAACCAGGCGTATTCTTTTAAAAGCCAAAGAGTTAGGATTCAAATTACGAATGCATGCTGATGAGCTTGAACCAATTGGAGGAGCAGAACTTGCAGCAGAATTGGGTTGTCTGTCAGCAGATCATTTGGGTGCAACTTCCGATCAGGGAATCAAGGCTTTAGCAGAGAAAAACGTCATCGCTGTCCTACTACCCGGAACAATATTCAGTTTGGGTTTAAAATCATATGCACGTGCTAGAGATATGATTTCTCACGGTGTTCCTGTAGCTTTAGCAACAGATTTCAATCCAGGTAGCTGCAATTGTGATTCCATGCAGATGATCATCTCTATAGCCTGTTCCCAAATGCGTATGACACCTGGGGAAGCGATAACGGCATCTACAATAAACGGGGCGTATGCCCTGGATATGGGTGATCGAACTGGTTCTCTTGAAGTTGGCAAACAAGCGGATATATTGATTATGGATATACCATCCTATCAATATATTCCATATCATATTGGATCGAATGTAGTGGAGACAGTGATAAAAAAAGGTGTCATAATTCATAATAATATCCATACTGGAGGATAATTCATGAACTATTCAGGCAAATCTGGAGTACTTTTTGGTATTTTCATTCTAATGTGGACTTCTAATATTGCTATGTTATTTGCTGCTGACATTCAAAAAGCAGTTATCATGGGTGATTCACGTACAAATATTGAGATATACAAACAAATCACTGAAAAGATCGTCCTGCAAAAACCCCAGGTAGTTTTTCATACTGGTGATTTGGTATCCAATGGTTTCATTGAAACACAGTGGGATGATTTTGAAGCAGCAACAAAAAAAATTGATGAAATAGCTTCATTTTTCCCTGTCAGAGGCAATCACGATGGAAGTGCTGGAGTTTTCCTAAAACATTTTCCACGATTAGGTTCCCAAACCTGGTATTTGAACGAATATCTGGGATTGCATTGGATCATTGTTGATAGTGAGCTTCCCGTTACAATTGGATCAGAACAGTATAGATGGCTGAAAAACGATTTGAAAGGGGCAGGGAATAAATTCTGTATTCTTTTGCTTCATCATCCCATCTACAGTTCCGGACATCATGGAAACGATTTTAAGTCCAAAGATTTGATGCAGTTAATTCAGAAATATAAGGTCAAGCTCGTGTTCAGTGGACATGACCATATTTATGAACGTTCTTTTCATGAGGCTACATATTATATAGTTACGGGAGGAGCAGGTGCTCCCTTATACAATAAAGTAAAAGAAAATCCATATTCTCAATATTTTTCCTCGACATATCATTACTGTGTGTTAGAAAATCAACCTGATAAGATTCAAGTTAGAGTTTTTGATTTGAAAGATAATCAGATTGATTCATTAACAATCTCAAAATAGGATATATCATGGAAAGACCATCATGCCTCGGATGTTTATTTACGAGTGTCGTGCTAATAATTTTTTTCACAAATCTGATCCTATTTATCTTGGATAAGATATTCAAAATCGGATTTTATCAATCAATGGGCTTCATGACCCTAGATAACTTTGGCGTTGAGTTCATGGCTCACAAGACAGTTGTGGCTGTCTCATTTATCATTGCTCTTCTCCCGACGTTGTATTTTGCTGCACTGATAAATGATATCTATGTTAAGTACAAAAGATCCAAGGAAAAGGAAATTGAATCATTAATGCAAGAAGATAAGGATCATGTGGATAAAAAGAATTATAATCTAACACTTCCTAAAAGCAATTCCGATTTGATTGATCCTAGCCGTTTTAAACCACCTTCAAAGTCACTGCCAACAAATATGCCCAAGAAACCGGAATCGGATGATTCCGATAAAAGCTAATGAATTCCTGGAAAGGAGATTAATCTTATATTGCTGAATTCAACAGGAAAGATGTTGAAGAGATTTTTATTCCGGTTTCAAAATAATTATGTATGATAAAGGAGAAGATAACATGTTTACTGTGAATATTGAACTTAAAGAGAACAAAAAAGTCGATGCTAAAATTCGTGATTTTATCATCCCAACCGATCAACCACTCGATAATGGCGGTGATAATACGGCACCCAGTCCCTTTGAGTATTTTCTTGCCTCACTTGGCACTTGTGCCGGTATCTATATTAAAGGTTTTTGCACGAAACGGAAAATCGATACAGACCAGGTTAAACTAATTCTTACAGCGGATGAAAAGCCCGATGGCACACCAAGCAAAGTGAAAATAGCAATTGAGGTTCCAGTTGGTTTTCCTGAACAATATTTGAATGCTTTGATCAGTGTTGCTGATTTATGCCTGGTTAAAAAAACGATATTAGTTCCTCCAGAATTTGAGATAACAACAGAATATAAGTAAAAAAAAGAAACGGAGAAATCAATTGCTTCTATGTCAATATTCATCCTAATTATTTTCAATACTTGACATCCAGAATACCCAAAAAAATATAACATTCATGCGAAAGTGGCGGAATTGGCAGACGCGCTGGACTTAGGATCCAGTTGGGTTAAACCAGTAGGGGTTCAAGTCCCCTCTTTCGCACCATTTTATGAATGAAGGACATAGGAGAATACATTGAAAGTCGAGATCAAAGAAATCGACCCGGTTGTACGGGAAATGACCGTGACGGTTCCGGTTGAAGAAACAGAACCCATCTATCGTAAAGCATTGAATAAAGTGAAAGGGAAAGCTGCTATTCCTGGTTTCAGACCTGGGAAAGCTCCCGAAAAGATGGTGGAACATCAGTACGAAAGTTATATCACACAGGAATTCTATGAGCATGCATTAGAACACTTCTATTTTAAAGCAATCGAAGAAAACGATCTGAATCCCATCAATGAACCGGAGAATACACAGTTGGATTGGGAAAAAGGAAAGGAATTCGTAGCGACCTATCGCTTTGAAGTACATCCTGAAATCGAAGTAACGAATTACACAAATCTGGAAGTTGAATGGGAAGCGATTCCACTGGAAAATGAAGTCAATGATTATTTGGATGAAATGCGCCAGAAAATGGCACAATTTATTGAAGCTGAGGGAACGGTTGAACCTAAGGATCTGGTTGAAGTAGAAATCACTTATGATCAAGATGGTGAACAGAAAAAAATGAATCACAGCTTCTTCCTCTTCAATGAATATATGGATAAAAACCTGATTTCAACATTGGTGGGTACGAATATTGGGGAAACAGTAAATGCAGAAGTTGATGAATATATCCTTTCTCATGAGCATCATGACCATGATGATAAAGAAGAACACTCACATACAAAGGTGCCAGTTACTATTATGATCAATTCTATTCGTCGCAGTCACCTTCCCGAGTTGGATGATGAGTTTGCGAAAGATGCTGAATTCGATTCTCTCGAGGATATGAAGCTGAAAATTGGTGAAGAGATGCATGATCACAACGAAAAGGGCAACATTGACCGGAAACGTGATGCGATCATCTCCAAGCTCTTTGAGTTAAATCCATTCCCCTTACCGAAAAGCTTTGTCGATAGAATCACTGCTATGTATATGGAATCGCAACAAGATAAGGATATTCCTGATTGGTTTAAAACATATTATAAGATGTTAGCAGAAAAGCAGGTAAAGCGTCTTTATATCATGAGAAAATTAAGAGATATCTTCAATGTGACTGTCTCTGAAGAAGATAAAACTGCATTTATTACCAAGATGGCAGATGAACACAAGGAAACTGTTGAAGAATTCTCAAAGAAACATCCTGACCATGTTGAATCAGAAGGACTGGAAAGTGATGTCATTGAAGAAAAAGTCTTTACAGAATTGGAAAAAACAATGACCTTCATCAAGCCGGTTCCCAAAGCTGCGGAGCCGGTAATAGAAGAAAAATTAAAAGCTAAGGCGAAAGCAAAAAAATAAGGAGCCATTATGCCTTACGTTCCCATCGTTATCGAACAGGTTGGACGAACAGAAAGGGCTTATGATATATATTCCCGTTTATTGAAAGATCGCATTGTCTTTGTATGCGGACCGATTGACGATTATGTTGCCGATCTGATTGTAGCCCAATTACTGCATTTGGAAGGTGAAGATCCTGAGAAGGATATCGCCATGTACATAAATAGTCCTGGTGGTGTTATAACTGCTGGTTTGGCTATATATGACACGATGCAGTACATCAAACCTCATGTTAGTACGACTTGCATTGGGCAAGCTGCCAGCATGGGTGCGGTGCTTTTAGCTGCCGGTTCTGCAGGGAAAAGATTTTGTCTGCCAAACAGTCGTATCATGATTCATCAACCTTTGGGTGGAGTTCAAGGTCAGGCAACGGATATCGAGATTCAAGCAAAGGAAATCCTATATTTGAAGGAAAGAATCAGCCTCATTCTTCAGCATCATACAGGTCAGAATGCGGAGAAGATCATGAGGGACACGGATCGGAATTATTTTATGAGTGCTTTGGAAGCAAAAGATTACGGCATCATTGATGAAGTAATCGTCAAAAGAAAATAGGAGCCATTCTTGGAGAAATACACGAACTTGAAATGTTCTTTTTGCGGAAGACCGGAAAACGAAACCAAACAGATGATTCATGGAATCCAGGGAAACATCTGTGATGAATGCATTGAGATGTGCTCAACTATTATTGAAACGGATCGGAAAGATGATGAATTAGATAATTTTGTTTTACCGAAACCGAAAGAAATCAAGGAATTTCTAGATCAGTATGTGATTGGGCAGGATAAAGCAAAACAAATCATTGCTGTTGCCGTTTATAACCATTATAAACGTATCTTCAGGCAACAGAAGAATGATGAGATAGAACTTGAAAAGAGTAATATCCTCATGATTGGACCTACCGGTTCAGGTAAGACACTCATGGCTCAGACCCTGGCAAAGTACTTGAAAGTACCATTTGCCATTTCAGATGCAACAACACTCACTGAAGCCGGTTATGTTGGTGAAGATGTTGAAAATATCCTGGTTCGCCTACTGCAAAATGCTAATTATGACGTTGCTAAAGCTGAACGTGGAATTATATATTTAGATGAAATTGATAAGATATCCAGGAAATCAGAAACTCCATCTATTACCAGGGATGTATCCGGTGAAGGTGTTCAACAGGCATTGTTGAAGATTCTTGAAGGTACGAAAGTCAATGTTCCACCGAAAGGTGGGCGTAAACATCCTCAGCAGGACTTTATTGAAATGGATACGACAAATATTCTATTCATTTGTGGTGGAGCTTTCTTTGGACTGGAAAGGATCATCCAAAGTCGCGTGAATAAGAAGAACGTTGGTTTTGATGCTGATATTCATATGCAGAAAGAGCAGCCTGATATTTTCGAATACGTTATCTCTGATGATCTGCTCAAATATGGTTTGATTCCTGAAATCATAGGTCGAATGCCGGTTATCGCGACACTTCATGAATTGAGTGAATCAGCCTTAATCCAGATTTTAACCCAGCCCAGGAATGCTATCTGTAAGCAATATAAAAAGTTATTCGATCTAGATGGAGTTGCTCTTGATTTTACTGAGGACGCTCTTTCATCAATTGCCAAAATTGCGATCACGCAGAAGACTGGTGCCCGTGGATTACGTACGATCATGGAAAGAATCATGCTGAACCTGATGTATGAATTACCTGATCTACCTAATATCTCTGAATGTATTGTTACAAAGGATGTGATTGAAGGTAATAAAGACCTTTTGACTGCTTTTACCAAGTCTGATAAAAAAGAAAAGATCTCTGCCTAATCGGCATAATAGACGAAGGCAGCAAGAAAGCTGCCTTTTTGTTTTTAAGGATGTGATATGCAGCAAACGTTGTTTATTCATGCTAGAATTTACGATCCGCTAAGAGGCTTTCTTCATGCAGATTCTCTACTAGTTGAAGGGAATTGTATCATTGCTATCGGTGCTTATAATGAAATTAGTCATTTGATTTCCTCACAGGTCGAAAAAATCGATTTGAAAGAAAAAATCTTGCTTCCTGCTTTTATTGATACACATACTCATTTTTTTGAATTGGCTCGAAAGAAAGTTGCTGTTGATCTCGAACCTGCAACGAATCTTGCTGAAGTTGAACAGATTCTCTTACGTTTTCGGGAGAATTTAACTGAAAAACTGGATTGGGTGAGAGGCAGTGGATGGAATACAAATATTTATCCCGATACCCGATTGATGGATCGCTATTTCCTGGACAGAATCTTCCCTGATATGCCCGTTTCTTTTGAAAGCAAGGACTTTCATAGTAAATGGTGCAACAGCTTAGCTCTTAAGATTGCGGATATTGATTCCAATACACCTGATCCTCCCGGCGCATTGATTCATCATTTTGCAGATGGAACTCCCAATGGTTTACTTTCTGAAAAAGCTTGGGAACTCATTGATCGGGTGATTCCTCCCATGAGTAGGAGAGAGATGAAACGGGTTACGAAACTTGCGATTGAGGATGCCTGGCGTTTTGGTCTTGCTGAAGTTCACAGTATGGAAAACAATTCGATATTTTCGCTTTATGATGAATTAAATGATGAACATATCCCCTTTCGATTTTGTTGGCATTTTCCTTCTGAATATTTGAATGAAATGATTAAATCAGATACTCGATCCTATACCGGAACAGATACTTTAAAAATTGGTGGAATGAAGATCTTTATGGATGGTTCCCTAGGTTCTCAAACTGCCTATATGTATGATTCTTATCCCAATCAAAACGATTATTTTGGGAATATCGTTTTGAGTGCAGAAGAGTTAATACAATTAGTGGAAAAGGGTCTTGAATATGGTATCTATTCCAGTATCCATGCAATTGGAGATCATTGTGTACATGAAGTCATAGATGTCATCGACAGTGTGAATCAACGACACGGGATTGGTTTGCATAGAATTGAGCATTTGCAGTGCATTCGCAATGAAGATATTCCCAAGCTTATCAAAAATAAAATCTATTGCGCTATGCAACCGATTCACATGAGAACTGATATTCCTCTCATCGAAAAACATTGGAATGAGGATGCTAAAAACAGTACTTATACTTTTAATACTTTGATTAACAATGGATTGGAACCTGGTTTTGGTTCAGATACTCCTGTTGATACCATGAATCCCTTCAAAGGTATCTATTCTGCTTTGGAACGTAAACATCTGAATGATCCTAAACAAGTCTCCTGGCATCCTCAGGAGAAAATTACTATTTCCACTGCTTTAAAAGCATACACAACTTGGGCTGCAAGAGCTTCTCAAAGCCAGGATAAACGAGGTAGGATCGCTCTCGGTATGCTAGCTGATTTGATTGTGATTGATGATTTTACTAAAGAACCTAATGAGTTCTGGCTGCAGTGTGAATCATATCTGACCATGGTGGATGGGAAAGTAGTGTATAGCAGAAGGTTCTAGGTGTTAGGTTTTAGGTGCTAGGTGACAGGTGACAGCGTACAGCGTACAGCGTACAGGGTACAGGGTACAGGGTACAGGGTACAGGGTATTGGGTACAGGATATAGGGTACAGGATATAGGGTACAGGATATAGGGTACAGGGTATAGGGTATAGTTTAGAACAACAGAACAGAACAGAACAGTATCTCCCTTCATTTCGAACTAACGGGAAAGGAGTTTTTGCTACCGATTATGAAAGCAGAGATCTCCGAGTGAATAGATGGTTATTGAGCGAAGTCGAAATGCATCTATTAGTATCGAGGAGCAGACATTACGCATCCATAAAGTGTCAAATCAGTTCATTTCGATACGATTTCTCCTTCGTCGACTCACCCTCTAATCCCTATTTTGTGCTCAAAAGAGGGAAGATTTTCCCTCCCTTTGGATAAAGAGAGGGATTAAGGGAGAGTTTGATTCTCTGCTCTGCTTCTGAATCTATCAGCTGTTACCTGAGACCTGGCACCTTCCGCAATTTATTTACTTGACACTTCATTAATCCTTTATTTAACTCAAATAAATTTTTACCTTGCAAGTACATTGGAGGTACTATGAAATCAACTTTCCTGGTCGTTTTACTTTTTCTCTTTACTCAACCTGTTTTAGCAAGAATTCAAAAAATTGGAGAATATAATACTCCCGGGTATGCATATTCAGTCGTTGTAAAAGATAGTATTGCTTGTATTGCTGATTATGAAACAGGATTGCAGATTATTGATGTGTCCAATCCCCAGGATCCGCTCTACCTGGGATCATATGATACACCGGGAATTGCATATTCAGTTACGATCGTCGGTAATATTGCCTATGTAGCGGATCGGAGTTCAGGAATACAGATTATAGATATATCTGATGCTCAGAATCCTCAATTATTGGGATACTATTATACAATTGGCTCAGCATACTCGGTTTCCATTGAAGGCGACATAGCCTATATTGCTGAAGGTGAATCGGGCTTGCAGATCATCAATATTTCAAATCCCCTGGATCCACAGTTGTTAGGAGCATATGACATACCCGGTTTTGCTTATTCAGTCACGGTAGTCGATAGCATTGCCTATATCTCAGATAGTGAATCAGGTTTGCAGATCATCAATGTATCCAATCCCCTAAATCCACAGCTTCTTAGCACTTATTTTGACTTGACTGGATCAGTATATTCTGTCTCCATTGTGAATAATATTGCCTATTTAGCTGCATCGGGATTGCAAATCGTCGATATTACTGATCCTCAAAATCCACAACTCCTAGGTTCTTATCTTACATCCATTACAGCAGAAAGTGTCATTGTTCTGGATAATATAGCCTATGTTGCTGATAATTCAGCAGGTTTGCAGATCATTGATGTATCCAATCCCCAAAATCCACAATTATTGGGCTTTTATGACACTTCCGGTACAACTTTTTCTGTTACTGTTATTGATGGAATAGCCTATCTTGCTGATAGTGCATCAGGCTTGCAGATCATTGATGTCTCCTCTCCAGAAATTCTGAGTTCTGTAGGTTCTTATGATACTCCTGGTTTTGTCTTGTCGTTTGCTAAAGTGGGTAACACTGTATACCTCGCAGATTGGGTTACGGGCGTGCAGGTCAGTGATGTATCAGATCCTCAAAATCCATTATTTCTGGGATTATATTATACTCCCAGTGCAGTTCACGATATAGTCATTGCAGATACCATTGCATTCCTGGCAGAAGACGCTTCAGGTTTGCAGATCTTAGATGTTGCCGATCCCCAAAATATACAGTTATTGGGTTTCTATGACACACCAGGGACAGCTTGGCGTCTTGAAGTTATTGATAACATAGCTTATGTCGCGGATGGTGTTTCAGGCTTGCAGATCATTGATGTATCCAATCCCCGAAGTCCTCAGTTATTTGGTTTTTGTGACACACCCGGGTATGCCTTTTCGATATCCGTTATTGGCAGCATAGCCTATGTTGCTGATGAAGCATCCGGTCTGCAAATCATCGATGTGTCTAATCCTCAAAACCCTCTGCTTCTTGGTTCGTGTGATACTCCAGGTAGCGCATGTACGTTCGCTTTGTCTGATAGTATTGTCTATTTATCTGACTGGAATTCAGTTGTACAAATCATTAACATCTCTAATCCTTCCTCGCCTACTTTGATGGGGACTATATCTCTCTATCCAGCCAGCATTGCTTATCAAGTCTATATAGAAAACAATCTCTTATTTCTTTCTGATAACGGTTGGAATGAGATTAGAATCTATGATATCAGTAACAGTTCAGAACCTGTGCTGGTGAGTATCTATCCACGAAATTACAATACTTACATGATGTTGCATGAAAACGGTTTACTTTATACAGCTAATGGATATTATGGGTTCAATATTTTGGATTTTAATGCTATTTCAGTGGAGGAACAAGTTGTTATTTCAAAATCACAATTAACCTTATCTAATTATCCCAATCCTTTTAATCCAAATACGTCAATTTGTTTTGATTTACCGATTTCCGGAAATGTGAATCTCAATATCTTTAATATTAGAGGACAGAAAGTAAAAAGCTTATTGAATGAGCATTGCGATCAAGGTCAGCACACAGTTTCCTGGAATGGAAAAGATGATAATGGCAGATCAACAGCTTCAGGAGTATATTTCGCCAGGATAAACAGCGGTGGAAAGAGGGTAAACAGGAAGTTGGTACTTGTTAAGTAAAGAAACCTTATTAAAATATTGTATCACTTCTTGATAAAGCAAGTCATAAAAAAAAGAACTTGACATTTGATTTATCACCTTTATTATAATATGGTTACATATGATTATGGGTTGAGACAAAAAGAAGAGGGATAATATGAAATCAAATTTATGGAAACCAAGGGAATTGCTATCACATTTTGCCTTTCTAATAGGGATAAAGGGAATAAGGAGGATTTATACACCTATTATCTAGTTACTTAATTTCTGGAAGTACTCTCTTGATTTCTGCAATCATTATTAATATTGAACATAATGTAATGTTATCTATATGGTTTCCTTCAACACCAATAGGATGTCCAATGATTAAGTATCTCAATTTCAAGCTTCTCGCATTCTCTATCTGTTTTATATTGTTTGGTTTTTCTCTTTGCTATAGTTATGAAATAGCCATACCTGGTATTGGAATGCCGAAGATGTTTACAACTTCAGATATTGATTTAGATGGTGATCAGGATCTAATTGTATCTGGAAATACACTCTCAGGAAACTTTAAAATTCTGAAAAACTTAGGAAATGGAACATTCAACATCGAAAATTCGTTACCCGGATGTCGAAGAAATGCCCGCAATAGCAAATTGTATGATTTTAATAATGACGGATATCCAGATATTGATTGTTATTATCCTGTATTTTATGACGATGGTGGTTATGATTTTTAAACACGAATATACATCAATCAGGCTGGTCATTTTGATGAGTCAGAATTTATAGAGTTTTTTCCGATTCCACATTCTTCATCAAACTCGAACAAGTTTGGGGATTGGGATGGGGATGGATATATAGATTATTTTTATGGAGCTAATGACTATTATTATTTTGTACATAATAACACGGATAATACTTTTACAGAGACTGGAGACTCTCTAGCAGGAAATTGTTTCGCGCAACTAAAAGATATTGATTCTGATGGATTTGATGAGCTTTTACTTTCTCAAAATGGGTTGACAATTTACAAATTTCCGGATTTAGCTAATCCGATTTTTAACTATCCTTCTGAAGACATATTCAGAAATATGGATGTGCTTGATACAGACAATGATGGTGATTTAGACATAATCACAACATGGAGCGACTGGATTTCCAGCTCAATTGTGAATATCTATGAAAATACATCATCCCTTGATTATACCCTTCATAGCAATACCTATTATGATATCAGAACATTTGATGGTATCATTTTCAAAGACTTTAATCTCGATGGTTATCCTGATATCCTTAACTATACTTATGTTTCAAAGTTTAACATTAATGATTTCGGTTATCCTTTTAGTGATATCTATATGCTACCTGTTATGTTACCGGATTATCCAATTTACTATGACTACTCATGTTTTGACTATATTGATTTAGATGGTAATCATACTCTTGATTTTATCTTGTTGTATGATACACCTGCTGCTATGGTTCGGGTATATTATAACCGTGGAGATGGCAGTTTTTCGGATGATCCGATTGTGACAAATAATGATGAACATGTTGCAGAACCCCAAGTTATGATTTCAGCTTATCCAAATCCATTTACAAATCAGATTACTTTTACAGCATTTAACAAAAAACCAGCAATAGTTTCATTAACGATTTATAACATTAAAGGTCAAAAAATCAAGGAAATAATAAAGAACAGCAGGAATTCAAGAGAGATGGGCATCATTTGGGATGGAACAAATGATCACAACTCTTCAGTAGCTTCCAGTGTTTACTTTGCCAGGATGAGCTATAGTGGTAAAAATGTCAGCAAGAAGCTAGTGCTGGTTAAATAATTAAAAATTAAGAATTAAAAAATTAGGCAGAGAAGACTAATACAAAATCCAAAAAAGTTCACAAAGAACTCAAAAAAAACTATCAAAGATAACTCATCTAACTCTTATAAACAATAGGGTGTCATCACTATACTATTACGGTACAAATACGGTTTTTTACCGTAATGATACCGTATTGCTACCGTATTGCTACCGTAATGCTCTTAGGGGGCTACATGAGTCCGGAGGATGGTAATTTAATAATATCGTAAAAGATATGTTGTTTTTGCATTAATCTGTTGTGTTGTCCTAACGGACGTAAATAGGAACATGCTGCTAGTGCTTTTATCAAATCCACTTGCGTTAGGATTCCACAGAATTTGTTATTGACAGAAAGAACTTACACAAATGACGTAAAATAAAGACAAGTAGCCGCTTGTTATCATAAATGCGTATTTGAAATGGACTATACTTATTGTGTCATAAAAAACGATGGATTGAATATTCAAAAGAGGAAAGTAACCATGAAGAAATTTCTATTAACATTATTTGCCCTATGTATGCTCAGCGTCCTAATGTGGGCACAGACTGGGGAGCCAGAAATTATTGACTTAAATCAATTGACTTTCGCTCTTGAGTCAAACCAATTGGTTATCAGTAATGGCTATGGCTACACCAGAAATACTCTGCCAACTGCATCTCTTTGTCAATTTGATCTCACAACAAGGCAGTCTAATTGGATCAGAAACATTAATACTATTTACAATGGTACGGTCATGGACGGGCATGGGCTAGCACTAACTCCGTCTGGTAATATATGCTATCCCGATGGAGCTGATATTATAGTTGTATCGGAGCAGAATGAAGTTCTTTGGAGTAGAAGCCTATCCCCCTACCTAACCGGGGGTATTGGTTTTACAATAACTGCCGCTGAGCAATATCTAATAGCTTACAGTATGGGAAGCGATTTAATACTCCTGGACTATACTACGGGACAAGTAATTAATTATTGGCATATACCAACCTCCGGATTATCCAGTTGCGGTGATCATAGTGTCTTTGCAGCAGCTGATTCTGTTTTCTATTGTGTTGATGGCATGCCAATGGGAGTCGTCTATAACACGGGGAACAAACTAACCAAAGTCAAAATTGTAAACGGAGTCCCTCAAATTATATGGGAGCATGAAACTCCTGACATGAGTGACTCACGTGTTGCTATAGATGGCAATACAATATTCTTTCAGGGTCGTCAAGTTGATCCGTGGTGCAACAGCATAATTGATGTGATTATTGATGACGGTGAAAGCTATCATTTGAATGCTACAATTGATGTCAGCGGACCAGACAGCGTTACGATAGTTAATGGAATGAGGATTTGGAACCACAAGCTACTGGTGGCCACTCAAACTAGGATTGGTGAAGACCCTAATTTCACCGGCGGAAGGTTTGCTAGCACAATAGTTTACAATACAAACGGTAGTGTGTATTGGCGAATCAACCAGTATATGTCGCAGTTTTGTGCGAACTACGCTGTCACTTTCAACACCAATACAATTTATGTCTTAGGAGCCAGCCGACCAACCTATGAAGGTTGGCAACAACAAGTAATGTGGTTAACTGAGATTAGCGCACCTATATCTATTCATGATCCAATAATCCCTTCTATACCTTCTATATTAACTTGTTACCCAAATCCGTTCCGAGGAATTACAAGTATCAAATTTAATCAAATAGAGAATAGCCTTACCACGCTGTCTGTTTATAACATAAAAGGACAATTAGTCAGAACATTGGTCAGTTCACAGAAATATCAGATTGGCGAACACTCTGTGTCTTGGGATTGTAAATCAGTTTACGGTGTGAAGATGACTTCTGGTATTTACTTTATTAAAATCAAATCAGGAGCGAGCATTTCTACAAAGAAAATAGTAATGCTCAAATAGGATTCGGTTATATATACAGAATTATAATTGCAAACATAGAAAAGATATAGGAATTGATCAATAATACATTTGATAGATTTATTCTAATACTCTATTTGATAATTATCCATGGTGCCAAAGCTTTGATATAGTCGCTTTCACCGCCCAGACTGTTTGACTTGGTATCCAGTGCCATCTTGATTATCCATTTATAGCGAATGCCATTCTCCCCTACTAATTTCTGGGCTGCCAATATCCGGTAGATGTCGCTTAGGTTGATACGAAAATATTATTATCAGTAGGATCGGAATCCTACTCCACATAACAGTCATTAGGATCAGCATCTTACTCGACAACACCGCCCCCCCTACCCCCCTTCTCAGGGGGGGGATTTGGCGGAATTCAGAAGTTCAGAAGAAGAGAATACAGAATCAAACTTTCTGACCTAAAGGTCACCTCCCTTCACCTGAAGGGAGGAATGGGTCTGCGGACGCTGACCCATTCCAGCTACCAGTTACCAGTTTCTTGCCTTCTTCCCTTCTGTCCTTCTGCCTATTCTTTTCACTGGACAATTCTAATTCATTTTTGTCATTTGGTTACTAATGAATAGTAATCAAGACGTGAATGAAAATCTTAAATCTTCAATCGTAAATTTTAAATAAAATATAGGAGTTGGATGATGAAGTATCTGAAGACTTACCCCGACAAATGCACCGGTTGCCATACGTGTGAGCAGGTTTGTTCTGAATTGTATTTCAAGGAGAACAATCCAGAAAAGTCCTGCATTCACATTTTAGCGAAAGAAAGTTCATTTGAAATGCAGGTGTGCGAGCAATGCCAGACCTGTGTCGGAGAATGTCCCACCCAAGCCTTGACGATTACTCCCCAAGGCGTCGTCATGCTGAATAAGAAGCTCTGTATCGGCTGTTATGCCTGTGTGGCAGTTTGCCCAACCAAGACAATGTTCACTCATCATTCAGGTATCCAACCATTCAAATGTATTGCCTGCGGTGCCTGTGCCAGGAAATGCCCATCACAAGCTCTTGAAATTATCACAGGGGAGACAAAATGAGTCATTATACCATTGCGGAAATGAAGGCAAAGCATAAGATTCTTGCTGAATATAAATACGAACTGCGTCCGGTCATCAAAGGCTATAACAGACGTACGCTGCACATTGACCTGACCACGAAGACGATCACTGAAAAGCCTGTATCCGATGATATGATAGATCGATTTACAGGTGGTAAGGGTTTTGACCTCAAACTAATGTGGGATGCCGTGAAGGATACCACCCAGTGGAATGATCCTGAAAATGAAATCTGTATTGCCTTCGGTCCTGTTTGCGGTAACACCAACTATCCGGGTTCGGGGAAATCCATCGTTACTACGATCTCTCCTTTAACAGGGATTCCTGTTGATTGTAACGTTGGTGGACACTTTGGTCCTTATACGAAGTTCGCTGGTTTTGATGCTCTTGAACTGCAAGGAAAAGCGGATGAGGATGTCATCGTTTATCTCGACGGAGATGCAGGTCTGATCCAGATTATGACAGCTCCCCTGGAAGCCATCGACAGCCATGTTGTGGCAGAGCAGTTCATCGAACAGTTTGCCGATTCACCTGACAAGAAGCAGTGCGTTTCTGTGGTTTCCGCAGGACGTGGTGCTGAAAATACATTCATCTCCTGCCTCAATTTCTCCTTTTATGACAAACGCCGTGAAGCTGCCCGTTTGAAACAGGCTGGTCGTGGTGGTACTGGTCGTGTATTCCGTGATAAGGGTCTGAAAGCTCTCGTCGTGAAATATAGCGGTCTTAAGAGTGATTCTAATAATCCTGTCGATCTTCCCACACTCCAGAAGACAGGACTCAAGCTGCATAAGGAAATCATTGAAAATGACGATAGTCAGTGTAAAATGCGCCAGATGGGTACTGCACACTTGGTCGAGATCATGAACGATTATGACCTGCTTCCTGTGAAGAACTTTAAGTATGGACAGCATCCCGATGCTAAGAACCTGGCTTCCTGGGAATGGAAGAAGCTTTTTACTCAAAATATGCCCGATGGCTGCTGGTTCGGTTGCACGATGGCTTGCTGCAAGGCGGTCGATGAATTCGAACTGAGGACAGGTCCGTACAAAGGCGATAAAGTAGTTGTTGATGGTCCTGAATACGAAACAGTAGGCGGATGCGGTTCCAATATCTGTGTTTTCAATGCCAGGGATGTTGTGGAAATCAACTTCTATTGCGACACATACGGTATCGACACAATCTCCTTCGGTACGACCACTGCTTTTGTGATGGAATGCTATGAATACGGTATTTTGAACCTGGAGCGCACCGGTGGTCTTGACTTCACTTGGGGCAATAGTGATGCTGTATTGGAACTGCTTCATCAGATGGCTCGCGGAGAAGGTTTTGGTATGAAAGCCGGTTTAGGTGTCCGACAGTTGCGTGACTACCTCGTGAAAGAATATGGAGCTGATTACAAACAGCTCAAAGATATGGGAATGGAAGCGAAAGGCTTGGAATACTCCCAGTATATGTCCAAGGAATCGCTTGCCCAGCAGGGTGGCTATACGCTCGCCCTGAAAGGTCCACAGCATGACGAAGCCTGGCTGATCTTCATGGATATGGTGAATAACCGTATTCCCACTTTCGAAGATAAAGCCGAAGCGCTTCACTACTTCCCGATGTTCCGTACCTGGTTCGGATTGCAGGGCTTGTGCAAACTTCCCTGGAATGATATTGAACCTGTGAATAATGCAGAGACCTCTGAACCTGCCAAGGTTCCTGAACATGTGGAAAACTATCTGACAATATATGAAGCAATTACGGGTAAACACCTGACGAAAGAAGAAATGATTCTTCAATCTGAACGAGTCTATAATTTCCAGAAAGTATTCTGTATGCGTATGGGTAAAGGCAGAAGGGAAGATGACAGACCACCGTATCGTGCCGTGGGTCCTGTTACAGAGGAAGAATATCTTTCCCGCCAGGAACGCTATGATAAGCATATCACTGAAAAACTTGGACTGGATCCGACAACGATGACCACTGTTGAAAAGATGGCAAAGCTTCGTGCCTATCGTGAAGACCAGTACGAACAGCTCATCGACGCCGTTTACAAACGCAAGGGCTGGAATAAGGAAGGTGTGCCTACCATTGAACATCTGAAGAAGATAGGCATGGATCTGCCGGAAGTGCTGGAAGTCGTGAAAAGATATTTATAATGAAATTGTAAAATCTTATTCATAAGATTTATATATGACGCCATCTCGTAAGAGGTGGCGTTTTTAATCATTTATTCAGCAGGGAGAGGATATCCTGCTTTGCTTCAACATATAATACTTTACTAACAAAATACATTGAGCAATAATGAAATAATATTTATGTTTGGAATAAGATTTTCATTATATGAGTTCATGTTAGTCGATGTTCATATTTAGTTTGATTCTTCCTTACTATCCTGTGGAGGGATGATGAAAAGAAAGATATTTATTATACTGTTTGTGAGCTTGGTAGCAACTTTGTGTGCACAAGAAAGTGGGTATTTAATGAGTTGGGGTGAATTAAAAGGAGGAACACCTGGTGATGAAATATCAAGCATATCAGCTGGTTCTCAATTTAGTTTAGTCTTAAAAACAGACGGTTCATTGGCTGCATGGGGATTGAATGCTTCAGGAGAATGTGATGTTCCATCAGGTAACAATTACATTGCTATTTCCGTTGGTGGGTCACATGCTTTAGCACTACGGAATGATGGATCAATTATCGCATGGGGATCCAATTACTATGGAGAATGTGATGTCCCACCTGGTAATGATTTTCAAGCTATTGCAGCAGGCATGAATCACAGCCTTGCCCTTAGAACGGATGGTACACTTGCCGCATGGGGAGATAGCGAAGAAATGCTGAATTGGGCTCCTCCTGGTAATAACTTCATTTCTATTTCAGCAGGTACATATTTCAACATGGCTCTAAAAGCAGATAGCACATTCATAGTTTGGGGTCAATATTACAATGATCTTCCCGGAAATGATTATAAAGCAATTTCTGCTGGATATCATCACTATCTTGCTATAAAAGTGGATGGCTCACTCGCTGCTTGGGGTGAAAATAGTGTAGGTCAATGTAATGTCCCTCCCGGTAATGATTATGTGGCAATTGTAGCTGGAGGTTTGGAATACAACCACGATGGCATATATGAACAAACAGGTTATAGCCTAGCCCTCAAATCGGATGGTTCAATCGTAGCTTGGGGGAGTAATAATGTAGGTCAATGCAACGTTCCTGAGGGGAATGATTACACGCAGATCTCCGGTGGTTGGTACCATGGATTAGCTTTAAAATCTAATCATTCGATGGTTTCCTGGGGGCTCAATAATATGCATCAAAATATCAATTCTGATAATAATTATGTTATGGTATCTGCGGGTTATTTTCATTGTCTTGCTCTCAAATCAGATGGTTCGCTAGAGGCATGGGGCAGCAGTAGTAATGGTGCATGTGATGTCCCTGATGGTAACAATTATATAGCAATAGCTGCTAGTGGGAGTTCTAATATTGTATTAAGATCAGATGGATCGTTATTTGGTTGGGGTTACGACGGAGCTGGACAGATTGCGGGTATTCCTTCAGGGAATAATTTTGTTGCAATCGCTGCTGGGGGAGATCACGCTATTGCACTGAAATCGGATGGTTCAATTGTCACATGGGGGTCCATCCGTACATATCCCTCTGGTAATGATTTCATCGCAATAGCATCTGGATGGGAGTGTAATCTAGCCCTAAGATCAAACGGTACTGTCCTTGCATGGGGGTTGAATCAATCAGGCGAATGTAATGTCCCAACGGGTATTTTATGTACTTCCATAGCTGCTGGTTACTGTCATTGTCTAGCTTTGAAGGCAGATAGTTCTCTTGTTGCCTGGGGATCCAATTTTAACGGAGAAAGAGATGTTCCACCTGGTAATGATTATATTGCTATTTCAGCAGGTGGTTCATATAGTGTTGCACAGAAATCTGATGGATCATTAGTTGTTTGGGGTTCACATGCTTATGGTTTAACTGATATACCTGCAAGAAATGATTTTATTGCTTTTTCTGCCGGAACGTATTTTTTAGCAACTCTTGTTCGTAATGAACCCGTTCATAATGATGAAGAAATTCCAATTCCTATAGCTACTTCCCATATTAGCGCTTATCCCAATCCTTTTTTTTCTTCTGGAACACTTACTATTGAAACGACATTGAAAGCTCATGAGAAAGGAACAATCACGATATATAATATAAAAGGTCAAAAAGTAAAATCGTTCGAGGTTAATTCCATCAATTCCAGAGTTAATTGGAATGGCAAGGACGAATGCAATCAAACTTGTTCTTCGGGAATTTATCTATATCGGTTAATTACTAACTCTATCAAAGAGACCAAGAAATTAATCATGTTAAAATAGAAGGGAAGCAATGAAGAAAAAAATAGTACTGATTCTTTATGCATTAATTTTTTCAATAGGTTTGATGGCTCAGGTTGATACAGGTTATTTGATGTCCTGGGGTGGAATCGTCAGTACTTACCCAGGAAATAATATTGTTAAGATAGCTGCAGGGGGGTATAATAGTCTAGCATTAAAGAGCAACGGTAGATTATCGGCATGGGGATACAATTTCGATAATCAATGTAGTATTCCCAATGATAATTTGATTAAAATAGCAGCAGGATATTCACATTGTATTGCCTTAAAATCAGATAATTCCCTAATAGCGTGGGGGAAAAATGAAACTGGGCAATGTAATGTTCCTTCCGGAAATAACTTCATATCCGTTGCAGCTGGGCTAGGGCACAGTATAGCGTTAAGATCAGATGGTTCTCTTGTACAATGGGGATCTTGGGATAGTAATGTGCCACTAGGTAATGATTTTGTAGAAATTGCAGCCAGTTGGAATTATAACCTTGCTTTGAAAACAGATGGTTCAATTGTAGCTTGGGGATATAACAATAATGTGCAGGATAATATACCCATGGGAAATGACTATGTTGCGATTTCAGCTGGGCGATTTCAATGTCTTGCTCTTAAATCAGATGGTTCTCTTGTTGGATGGGGAGATAATTCATATGGTCAATCATACGTTCCAACAGGTAACAATTTCATTGCAATTTCGTCAGGCGAGCAGTTTGATCTTGCTTTGAAATCGGATGGTTCATTGGTTGCTTGGGGAGAAAATCACTATGGACAATGTAATGTCCCAACGGGTAATGGTTATATTTCTATAAGTTCTGGTTATTTTCATAGCTTGGCATTAAAGTCTGATGGTACAGTTGTGGCTTGGGGAAATAATGATCAATGTCAATGCGATCTATTGTTTTCTAATGACAATAGATCAATTGTTAGCAGGGGTGCTCATAATCTTGCATTAAAATTAGATGGATCTCTTAAGGCAACTGGAGATAACTTTTACGGAGAAGCTGATGTTCCCCAGGGAAATGACTTCGTTTCAATCGCTGTTGGTGAAAGACATGATCTGGCTTTAAAATCTGATGGGACAATTCTTGCATGGGGTTCTAATGTTAACGGAGTAAACAATGCTCCTTTGGGAAACACTTATTCAGCTATTGCTGCAGGATATTATCATAATCTTGCTATAAAAACTGATGGATCGTTGATTGGCTGGGGAGACAACGGTGATGGAGAATGCGATGTACCTCCAGGAAACGACTTTACTGCCATTGCAGGAGGAAATTCATTCAGCTTAGCTCTTAGAATTGATGGTTCTATTACTGCTTGGGGTCTAAATGATAACAGCCAATGTAATTGTCCGTTTGGTAATGATTTTGTAGCTTTAGCAGCTGGGTACAATTTTAGTGTAGCATTAAAATCAGACGGTACTCTTACAGCATGGGGAAATAACGACGATGGTCAATGTAATGTCCCTATTGGAGATGATTACATATCTATAACAGTGGGTGATTATCACTGTCTCGCTCTGAAAAGTGATGGGACTGTTATTGCATGGGGGAGAAATGATCATGGACAATGTTCAGTGCCAGAAAGAAATGATTTTATAGCGATCTCTGCCGGAGGGTCATATTCTGCAGCTTTAGTTAGGAATTTGCCAGTTCTCAACAATGATGAAACTCACATACCAATCATTTCCTCCAGGGTTAGTGCTTATCCCAATCCTTTTGTACAATCTCATATTCTGACAATAGAAGCAAATATTAAAACAAATGAGAGAGGAACTATATGTATCTATAATATCAAAGGGCAAAAAGTAAAATCGTTTGATGTTAATTCCATGCATTCAAAAGTAACCTGGAATGGTAGAAACGAGCGAAATCAGCCATATTCTTCTGGAATTTATGTGTATAAGCTGATAACTCCTTCATGCCATGAAACAAAGAAATTGGTCATAATGAAGTAAAGATGTTCATCCTTCATTCCCCCTAGGACAAGGGAGATAAAAGGAAATTGTTGACAAGATTTTAATATTGTATGTATTCGCAATCTAGAGATGTGGATTTCAGCTATTTAGTGATTGATATGAGTTGTTGTTTATTGTATATCAGTCAGTTAGTAAATACTGTTACACACAAGTCAAGATATGGAACATTAGTACATAAATAACTAGGAGGCTATGATGAAGAAAACACTGCTTATCGTTTTCGCTATTCTTTTTTTAACCACAGTGGTTTTTGCTGAAACACTGCTGAAATCTCCCGCCCAATATCCTGTCCATCATGAAAGAGGAACCAGGTTGGATGTACCAGTCTGGCAAGATACTTTTGAAGAGGGCAATATTGGTTGGACAACATCACCAACAACCGCATCTAATTTATGGCATATTGCAGAAGCTGCTGATGCACCTTCACCTTCAAATGCCATGTTTTGTCAGAATGCCGCTGGTTCCTATAACACCAATATGACGAATTATTTGATTTCTCCAGTCATAACTCTTCCAGAAACTGGAATTATCTTTGTTGATTTTCCAATGAAGGGAAGTTTCACAGATGCTGGGGGTTCATATCCCGCTATCGATTACTGGAAATGGGAAGTAACACCTGATAATGGTACCCACTGGTATAATATGTATAATCCTTATGGTGATCCTACATTGCCTAATTACTATATGTCAGAATGTCCCAGTGATTGGACATCTATTAGCGATTATTTTGGTTGGGACTTTCTCATCTCTGATTATGCAGGACTAAACGTAAAATTTAGAATCTTATTTAAATCGGATTCAGACCTTCCTTCCGGTACTGGTATTGCCATAGATAATTTCACGATCTATAATACAATTTTCATTGCTCCTCCCACAAGCCTGGCTGCAACAGTTGCGAATCCAAATGTGGACTTGAATTGGACAGCCGCAGTTACTGGAGTAACACCTGAATATCTCACTTCAACGAATGAAGACTGGCGATACCTTGATGCTGCGTCAGAAGCATTTGCCATGAGAGTTACCAACCCTAACGATACGCCTACACAGTTGCATGGTATCAATTTCATGTTAGGTAGAGCTCATGGAGTACCAATCGTTGGTTCACCATCCCTTCATGTATATACAGATAATGCTGGCACTCCTGGTGATGAAATATTTACCATGGATGGTATCACAGATATCCCGAATATGGAATGGAAAAGAGTTGATATTACTGGTGGAAATATTATGATTCCTGCAAGTGGCTCAGTATTTATAGGTATCAGCAATATTGATCCGGGTGATGATACCGATTGGCAAGGAATTCGAGCTGATTCTTCGAGCACGGTTCATGATACTTATGTTTCCAATGTAGGTGTATGGTCTACTCTTTTCGAATATGCCCAAGGACACGAATCCAATTGCGCTTTATCAGGTACTATTTATAATGTTGATCCTAATGCGCCAGTCCTAACAAACTATAAGGTCTATCGTTCACTGGAACCTACTGCGGGATTTGAATTAATTGGTACTGTTGATCCCACGATGGTAACTTATACGGATACGGCTGCACTTATTGGTCAAATCAGTTATTATAAAGTATCAGCTATGTATGGTGATTATGAATCAGAATTTACAAATATTGTCGCTGCCAATTTGATTGAACTTCTGTACACTCAATTTCTATATGATGATGGAGAATCCGATACAACGTATGTAATTGGAGTCTCCAATTCGGTCGCTGTAAAATTTGTAACAAATCCTCCCATTGAGGATGGCGTTGAAATACATTATGCGAAAGTATATGTAACCGTAGTTGGAAGCGGTCAGCTAATTCTCAGGATTTGGGATAATGATGGAGTTGATGGTCTTCCTTTAACCCAGAAACTGCAATTTTCTACACCTGCAGCTAATTTAACTGTTGGCTGGAATACAATAGGCTTCCCAGTATCCAACCTTGTTACAGATCTAGACGGAATATTCTATATTGGAAGTCTTGGATTTGCTGGAGCTACACAACTCGGTCTTGATACCGATTCCACAAGCAGCAGTTTCAGAAGAGCAGGTACCGCCGGTGCTTGGGCACCAATTGCCAATGGTAACCTGATGATTCGTGCTTTAGTAAGCTTTGTTGTTGGTAATGATGATCAAGTTGCAACTAAACCTGCTTTGAGCATGAAGAATTATCCAAATCCATTCAACCCAACTACTGCAATCAATTTCTCTATTCCGAAAGCTGGACATGTTAGCCTGAATATTTACAATATTAAAGGACAGCTTGTTCGTTCTCTTGTGAATAATAGCTTAGCTGTTGGTTCACATAAGATAGTATGGGATGGAACGAATGATTTAGGTAATGGCGTTGTCAGTGGTGTTTATTTCGCTAAGCTGGATTCAGCAGGTAAAAAACTTACGCAGAAAATGATTCTGCTTAAATAATCTAACTACAATTAAAAGAGATACTGTCTAGGCAGTATCTCTTTTTTTTTACTTTGAACTTGACGCCTTCTTCTTGTCTTATCAAATGAAAACAAAGAATTTGAGGTAATCAATGGAGCTAGAAAATAGGGATAATGTCTTTACTGTCAGTGAAGTGACGGCACATCTCAAAAATATTATAGATAATTATATGCCAGCAGTCTATGTCGAAGGTGAAATATCTAATTTTACCAGGCATAGCTCGGGGCATTTGTATTTTAGCCTGAAAGATGAAAATGCAAGCATGCGTTGTGTCTTTTTTCGCAATTACCAGCTTCAAATGAATTTCTCACCGCAGGATGGCGATAAAGTTATCTGTCTTGGCAAAATAAGCATCTATGAAAAAGGCGGACAATATCAACTGAATGTGCAAAGAATGATCTCCAGTGGGAAAGGAGATTTGCAGCGTAAATTTGAAGAGTTGAAGGAAAAACTCTCATCCAGGGGATTATTTGATCCTGCACATAAGAAACCGCTTCCATCTTATCCGGAAAGGATTGGTATCGTTACTTCTCCCACAGGAGCTGCATTCCAGGATATACGTAATATATTAACCAGACGTTATCCCTGCACCGTGTATTTATATCCGGCAACAGTTCAGGGTGATTCAGCAGCGAAAGAGATAATGAACGGTATTCGATTCTTTAATGAGCATTTCCCTGTCGATGTGCTTATCATTGGACGTGGGGGAGGGTCACAGGAAGATCTTTTCTGTTTCAATGACGAAAATCTGGCGTATACAATTTATGAGTCACAAATCCCTATCATATCTGCTGTTGGGCATGAAATCGACTTCACGATATCAGACTTTGTCTCTGATCTGAGAGCTCCCACACCGTCTGCTGCGGCTGAAATAGCTGTTCCTGATAAACAGGAAGTATTACTTCACATTTATCAATTGAGCAGGCAGTTAAGAATACAGTCTCTTCATTCTCATAACCAGTATAAAATTGAATTACAGGAGATGGATAAGGAATTGCAGCGATTTCATCCGAGATATTTATGGCAATCCATCCAACAAAGATTTGATGAAGCAGTATTAAAACTACAAAATACACAGCATATTATATTAAAAAGACAGAATGAAGTAATTCAAACAAAACAGGCATTACAATTAGCGATGACAAAAAACATGAGGATAGCAATTCAACCTTGTCATATCAAGGTGAATGAATTAGCATTGAAATTGCATCATGAAACAAAAAACAAAGTGAACAATGGAAGAAATTCTGTTGAACAGTTACATTCAAAGCTAATGGAATTATCTCCTTATGAAGCGCTGAAGCGAGGTTATGCTTTAATCAATATCAAGAATAAACTTCTTCAATCTGTCAAACAGATTGAAGTACATGATAATATATTGGTTCGACTCCAGGACGGGACTTTAGGCTGTGAAATAACTTCAGTTGCTCAGAATCAGTCATCCAAGTCATTTGACAAGCAAGACAATTAAAGATAGGAATCCTTAATAATGCGTCAATTTACGTTAATAACAGTTCTTTTATTCATGATTTCTAGTCTCTCAGCAGAAATCAGGGCAGTATGGGTTACACCCTGGGATATTGATACACCGGAGAAATGTGATCAAGTTATTCAGACAATGAAGAAAGCACACCAGAACCAGATATTAGCAGAAGTACGATATCGGTCAGATGCGATGTACATTCCAAATAGAGAAATGTGCCAATATCCGAATCCTGATCCACGGTGCTATATTCTCAAGAATTCCAGTTTTGATGCCTTGTCTTATCTGATTGAAAAAGCCAAACTTGAAAATATAGAAGTTCATGCCTGGTTAACTATCATGGTTGCAAGTACAATACATGTGAATCTTCATTCTTCTGATCATGTCTATTATCAGCATCCTGAATGGTTTACCTGGGGTCCGAACGGTAGAATGCATCCAGCCGAAGGTAGTATGGGCATTTTCATTGATCCGGGTATTCCCCAGGTGCAAGAATATATTGTGAATGTCATTCGTGATATTGTCGTTAATTATCCAGAATTAAATGGTATTCATCTTGATTATATTCGATATCCCGGGAGTAAATATGGTAAGAACCCTACTTCTCTGGCAATTTATCATAAAGAGACTGAACAGGATACACCGCAAGCCTGGCAAAACTGGAGAAGAGAACAAATCAATCATCTAGTTGAGCGAATATATGCCGAAGTGAAGCATTTATCTCCTCAAATGGCATTAAGTGCAGCAGTCATTGCAAATTATTCAGAGGCATATGATGATTATGCCCAGGATTGGAAACAATGGCTTGATAGTGGTTATATAGATCGCGTCTATCTGATGGCTTACACAGTAAATGACCAGACATTGGACAGACAATTACTGAAGACACAGTCCTTCAATCATAAGGATAGGACGGTGATTGGACTTCGATGTTGGGCAGAAAGCGGAACTTATCCTATCACAAAGATTCTTTCCAAGCTTTTCCTAGTTAGAGATTATGAATTTGCAGGTACAGCATTATTCAGTTATGAGAGTACAAATCATAACCGCTATTGGAACGATTTAATCCAGAATTTTTTTAAAGATGACAGAGAAAAGCCACTTCTGCCTAATACCAGCCAGCATATGATATTTGGTTATGTGACAAGCCAGGATAGTCTTCCTTATGCAGGTATCTCAGTTAAGTTAATGGAAACTGGAGTTGAAACACGTACTGATATCAATGGCTTTTATGCTTTCACAAATATTCCTGGTGGTATTTTCAGTATTGAAGCTGATAATGAGTCCAATATTTTGAGAGTTGATAGTTTATCAGTCAGCGCTACGGTTCCGGTAAAAAAACAAGATATTATCATTTACCCTATGTCTTCAATCTCTTTATCTAAGAGAGCTTCTCTTGATACATTAAGTGTCATACTCGATGCAAATCTGGAAGATAATGCAAAATCGAGTAATAAAGCCGTTGAATTAAATACGAATGGATTTTTTGTCGATACAATTTCTGATTCAATAGGAGTAATTGTTATTTTCAGAAATCCCAGGGAACAGGTAATTACGTGGTCTGTAATGAATATGGATGGCAAGGTAATTTTTAGTAAAAACAACAAGTACTTGCCGGGAGAAGTGATTGAAAGTTGGAATGGTAAAACAGCAGATGGTTCTGAAGCTGTTGCAGGGGTTTATCAAATTGTCGCAGTTTCGGAATTTGATGGTGAACGTATCTCGCAATCAGTTATTTTGCGTCGAAAAATGAACTAGGTACTAATCAACCTGCTTCAATGCAGAAGCTTGATTCACTTCATCCAGGATACTTCGAGTGACTTCTGCTAGTTTTCGTCTATCAATCGGTTTCTTCAAGATTTTTTGGATTCCTGTTTTGTGAGTTACTTCAGTATCAATTAACTCATTCAGACCGGAACAAAGAACAATTGGAAGATCAGGTTGTACTTTTTTTACAGATAATGCTAAATCCAAACCGGTCATACCAGGCATGGTTAGGTCTGTGATTAGAAGGTCATACTTCTTCGTATTGGAAGTAATCAGGGCAAGCGCAGTCTGACTCTCTGTTACAGCAGTAACGACATAGCCCAGGCGAGTCAGTGTTTGTTTCATGATATCGATAATGAAAGCTTCATCATCAACAACCAGGATATGTTCTTTTCCTTTTGGCAGCTTCAAATCCACATGTTTTGTCTCGATTGGGGTGACAGCTTTTTGCTCAGCTTTTAGTAATATTGTAAATGTTGTTCCTATCCCTTCGGTGCTTTCCACAAATATCTTTCCACCATATCCACTAATGATACCATGCACAACAGATAATCCAAGACCCGTTCCCAAACCTGGAGCTTTTGTTGTAAAGAATGGATCAAAGATTCTTTCTAATAGTGCTTTTGGAATTCCAATACCTGTATCTGAGACCGTGAGTTTTAGATAACTCCCATTCGGAATATCACGATCAACAAAGAAGCGTTCAGACATGTTTGCGTTTTCCAAACCGATTGTTAAAGTACCGCCTTTCTCTTGCATCGCTGAAGCTGCATTTGTGCACAGGTTCATTAGTATCTGATTAATTTGTGATGGATCAGCATAAGTAGAGAGTGTCTCTTCATTGATATTCTCTTTGATCTCAATCGTGCTTAGTAAGCTTGCCCGAAGCAGTTTCGTTACATCTTTGATAATGGTTTGCACATGCAGAGACTTACATTCGGTTTCAGACATCTTGCTAAAAGTAAGGATTTGATTGACCAACTCTTTTGCTCTTTCGACTGCGGTCATTACTTGTTTCATATCACGGGCTGCTACAGAAGAAGGAGGCAAATCATCTGCGATCAATTCTGAATAACCCATGATTGCACCCAGGATATTATTAAAGTCATGCGCAATTCCACCAGCTAAAGTTCCGATTGCTTCCATTTTCTGTGAATGACGTAATTGCAGCATAAGCATATTTTCCCGAGTTACATCTCGGCTGACTTTTACAAAACTGATAACATTACCGGATTCATCTTTAACTGGAGAAATGATGGCTTCTTCTTCATAGATCATACCATCTTTTCTCTGGTTTGTGAAGACACCCTTCCATACTTGCCCCGAGTTTATTTTATTCCACATCTCAGTATAGAAGGCAACATCATGCTTTCCGCTGCGTAGAAATTTTGGATTCTTCCCGAGAACTTCTTCGCTGGAGTAGCCTGTTATTGATAAGAATGCAGGATTTACATATCGAATTAAACCTTTTGCATCAGTAATGCATACCGTGCCGGCTGATTGTTCAATGGCAGTAAATAAACGGGATAATTCTTCCTCTTGTCTTTTCAATTCGGTCACATCTGAACTGACCCCAACAAGAGCAATAATCTCACCTAATTCGTCTCGATAGAAAGTCTCGGTTGTTGAAAACCACCGTAGATCACCATTTTTAATCGGAAGCTTTTTAATGCTTTCAGAGGGTGGATTTATCCCTTCAATTACTTTTCGGTCTTCCTCTATGATGATCTGTGCAATATCCGCAGGGAACAGATCGAAATCCGTTAAACCATTTACTTGATTTGGTTCAAGCTGGAAGATATCACAAAAAGCCTGGTTTGCTGTGATATATTTCAAATCTCTATCTTTATAGTAAACGATAGCAGGAATGACTGAGAACAAAGCTGTTTGTTCAGCACATCTTTGTTGAAGTAGTTTTGCTGCATTTTTATGTAGATCCAGTTCATGCTCAAGCTCAAGTTTGATGCGTTTTAAATCAGTTGTTCTTTCATTGATTCGTGACTCTAACTCAATGTTTAGTTTTGATAAGTCCTGGTTAATTTCTTTTAAAAGAGTGATATCTCTTGCAACCCAAATTACATTAGCTTCACCTGTTTTATAATCATTCAGGAGAGCAGTTCTTCCTTCGTACCACTTTTGTTCAATGACTGGATCAAACTGGTATTCAAATGTTTGCATCTTTCCAGTTTGAATTGTATCATGAATCACTTTTAAATATCTTGCTGTTTCTTCTTCTGAACAGAGATCCCTAATATTTTTTCCTTTCAGAGACATAATTATATTATAATCTTCACGGGCATGTGAAAGCATCACATCCAGATAATTTCCATTAAAATCAAAAATAAATGTAATATCAGGCAAGGCATCGATGATGGTCTGAAGCTTAGAGGCATTGCCATTCAACGACATCCCGTTATCAGATTGCTTATTTTCACTTGGTGTATCAAAACGGATCAATTCTCCCTGTTCGTTATAGAGCTGTAAACCATTAGCAATTTCCGCAAGTTTTCGGGAGCTTTCTAATATATCAGGTTTTGGATTACTTTTCGGTGTTGTATGCTGGATAGTGACTTGGTTGATTGGATGTAATTCTGATTTTTGGACAGGAACTTGCTGACTTTTTTCTAAGTGAATTTCACGTGATTCAGTTTCTGTTTTTCCAAGAGTTAGTTCATGGTATTTTTTAAAATATAATAGTGATTTTTCAAAATCTCGTTGTTGTTGGTAATTATCTGCCCATATTTGATATAAAGATGGAAGAATTTCGGGAGCTGGATTTTCCTTCATTAAACTAAAGGCTGATTCCAAATATTTGATAGATTCGAGAAATTTGAACTTATGATTCAAATGAACAGCTAATTCATATAAAATACGAATCTGAGCTTTTTTGTCATCGATCTCACGTGCCAATGAGTTGGCTATACGCAAGATATTCTCCGATTCTTCTGCATCACCTAATTGCTGAACGAGTGAAGCAACTTGTATCATACAGGCAATTTCATTTATTCTGTCCTGTAATTGATGGAAGATAGCAAGTGCTTTTTCAGCATAATTCAAACTCTGTTGATAATTATGAGAGATCTGATAGGCAGAGGCAAGAGCTTTCATGCAATTTGCAACTAGTATTTTATCATCATGCTGCTCTGCAATATTTAGTGCTTCCAATGCTGAACTGATCGCCTTCTGTGCTTCTCCATTACGCTCATATATGGAACTGATCAGAATTAAAGATAACGCATAGCAGCTCTGATTATTCCAGTTCTCTTCATCCTTCAGAACTAACAATAAATAGACTAATGACTGTTCATCTTCTCCAATTGCTATATAAGCAATTCCAAGATCCAGGAGGTAAGCCTGCAAAATGCTTTGATCCTGGCATCGATTAATATACGACATGCCTTCAAATAGAAATTTCAATTCCTGTTGATAATCTTTCTCTTTATGTGAAATTTCAGCTAGATACTTATAACACGATGCAATCTCATCAGGCATATCCAAATGGTGGAAGGTAGTCAGAGATTTCTGAATTTGTTCAATGGCTACCTGGTGTTTATTTTGGATGAAATTGACATAACCAATATTGCTTCTGCATTTCGCAATACCCTGTTCATCATCAAGGGCTAGATATAATTGCAACGCTGTGTTGAAATGAATCAACGCGGGTGTATGTTTTCCCCAAGCAAGATGAGATAAACCTTGTAATCGGATTGCTTCAGCACGTCCGACTACAAAGTCAATTTCATCTGCTTCGGTGATTGCCTGAGAAAGTAAATCCAATGCAGATTTGGGGTTATTTTTAAGCATATTATTAGCTTCTTGTAATAGCTCTTTGACATGCTCTTGCACCCTTTCAGATTGCATCTAATTTTCCTTTTGCGGAATATTCATTACTAATATTCCGTCTTTCTAAGGCTAATTATCATGAAATTCCTATTCCTTTGGATATAACTCCTGTACAGCCATAATCACTTCTTCTCTACGGAATGGTTTTTGGAGTGTTTTCACAGCCCCAAGACCTTTCGCTAAGGGAAGATAACTATCAGGAGAGATTCTTCCTCCTCCTGACATAGCAATTATATTCACTTCCGGATATTTTGCTCTTAACTCCTGGATTGTTTCCAATCCTTCCTTCTCTGGCATTATGATATCTGTAATTACTAATGCCGGGACTTCAGACTCACAAGCCTTGATCGCAACATTTCCATCTTCAGATTCCACAACTCGATAACCAGCTCTTTCCAATGTTTGGCAAAGCATTTGCCGAAAATTAGAATCATCATCAACTACTAGTATGTACGACATTTTTTTTCCCCTTCTTTTTTATATAACTGACATAAATTTATGACTAAATACAAAGAACTGTAATAAATCATTACAATTTTAAGTATATAATTTCAATACTTCGGATTATGACATCGATGATAAAACATTCAATGACGCTCATTCGAGATGAATGATAGGTTATTTATCAAGCCACTCTATAATATTAATATATAATACTTTAAAGACATAAAAGAAATGGATGCACTACTATGTCAAGCATAGAAAAAAGAATTTTTACTTGGTTATACTCTCATTTTGCGTTCTATCCTTATTATACATATTGCATTTAATAAACCAGATGAATTTTCCTTTAGCATATTATCAAATAATTTGAAGAAAACAACCATCTATTTGCTTTTTAACAATCCAATTTCTTCAAGCCTAACAATTCAGTAAACCTTATATTCTGAATATTTTACCTATGACTAATTTCCTTTGTAACAATACCTCCAATGCATTTTATCGCAGACTTGTTACTACTTAAGAAAGTAAGTTTCACAAATATACTGACCGATAACGGTCGCAATACTTAAGAACGAATCACAAGGAAAACTCAGAGCCAAGTTAAGGCAAGCTCAACCATCTCTCATGTCTTAAGAGCATCATGAGAGAATCCTGAGGAAATCCTGAGGTATGTCTGAGGGAAGCTCTCTTGTGCTATGAGAAGCCAATGAGAAGGATGTCTCTGCAATTTTTTTTTGATGTTGATGGATAAAAGTTATCGTATTATGCTATTGATTTATGAATAGTCTTAACACTGGCATTTCCAGGCATAGCATAAATTTTATTGACTCTGACAGCACACGCAATAAATTGCCAAAAAAAGAAAGGAGTATCATCATGAAAAAATATTATATCGTTCTACTCATAATTATACTACTTTTTTCCATGCTCTTAACAAGTTGTGGAAAAAAGAAAAGTGCTACTGAAGGGAAAACCCAAATCATATTCTGGCATGCTTTGGGAGGACCTTTAGGTGATGCATTAACAACATTAGTTGCTGACTTTAATAAGACACATCCCGACATCGAAGTGAAACTCATTTCAGTAGGCAATTACCAGGCATTGAACCAGAAGCTGATGGCTTCCATCCAAGCCAATCAACAACCGGATATCTCACAGGCATTTGAAACTTGGACAGCAAGTCTAATCCAAGGGAAAGTCATAATTCCCATGAGTGACTTCATCCAAAAAGATCCGAAATTCCAAGATAAGACTCTTACTGATTTTTACCCTGTGTTCATTAAAAGTAACACTTTTGGCGACACTCTTTGGTCATTTCCATTTAATAAAAGTGTTCGCGTATTATTCTACAATAAGGATATGTTTGTTCAGAATGGACTTGATCCAACCCATGTACCTGCAGATTGGAATGAATTCCGTGCAGATTGTAAGAAATTAACGATCGACAAAAATAAAGATGGAAAGCCTGAATCATATGGTTCCAACTTCAATATCAGTGCTTGGCAGTTCGAAAACCTGCTTCTCCAGGCTGGTGGCGAGATGGTTACACCTGATAACCAGAAAGCAGCTTTTAACAGCAAGTACGGTATCGAAGCTCTTCAATTCATCAGTGACTTGCTGAACAAAGATAAAACGGTCTATCTTTCATCAGGTTTTGATGGGCAGAATGACTTCACGGCAAGTAAAGTCGGTATGTATGAAGGTTCTAGTGTATCCTTAGCCCACATGAAAGGTACTAAGATTAATTTTAACATGGGATTTGGACCAATTCCCATTAGTCGCACTCCCAAGAGCGTGATTAGCGGAACAAATGTCGTTATCTTTAAAAAAGATGCCAAACGTGAACAGGCTGCTTGGGAATTTGTAAAGTGGTTTACGGATACGGAACAGACAGCAAAATGGTCGACATTAACAAATTATATGCCGTTGAGAAAGAGTGCTATGACGACAAAGACGATGAAAGATCTGATGGCATCTAATCCGCAATACGTAGGTGTTTATGCACAACTTGATAATGCTCTTTCCGAACCGCAATCAGCAGCTTGGTTTGATACCAGGAAAGATTTAGAAGAAAACGTACTGGAAAAAGTAATTCGTCAGACAATCAGCCCCAAAAAGGCTCTTGATGGAGCAGCAGCACGTTTTAACGAAAATATGAAAAAAGAGAAATAGACTTTTTTCACATATGAGGTAATGTATGAGTATCAAAATAACACTGCCGGATCAATCTATTCGTGAGTATGCCGGTCTAATCACTCCGAACCAGGTTGCCATGGATATTTCACCACGTCTGGCAGACAGTGCTATCGTCGCTGAAGTCAACGGTAAATTGGTTGATATGTCTTATTCCATACAATCTGATTCTTCCTTAAAAATCCATACTTTCTCTTCAGCAGAAGGGAAGGAAGTTTATTGGCATAGTACATCTCATTTAATGGCACAAGCTGTGAAGACTCTTTTCCCAAATGTAAAAGTCACGATAGGACCTTCTATTGAGAATGGCTTTTATTATGACTTTGACCGTGTTGAATCTTTTACAGATGAGGAACTGCTGAAAATCGAAGAGAAGATGCAGGAACTATCACGGGAAAATATACCGTATACCAGGAAAGAAATATGCCGTAATGAAGGTATTAAGCTTTTTCAAGACCTTGATGAACCTTATAAAGTTGAGATTTTGGAAGGCATCCCGGAAAATGAAACACTAACCATATATACCAACGGTAACTTCACTGATCTTTGTCGTGGACCTCATATTGAAAGCACAGGAAAAGTGAAGGCTTTCAAACTTCTGAAAACTTCCGGTGCCTATTGGCGTGGTGATGAAAGAAACAAGATGCTGAAGCGCATTTATGGTATTTCTTTCCCTACTTCCAAGGAATTGAAACAATACCTGAGTGATTTGGAGGAAGCGAAGAAACGCGATCATCGCAAATTAGGTAAAGAATTAGATCTCTTCTCTGTCGCTGATGAAATTGGCGGAGGTCTCATTCTTTGGCATCCCAACGGTTCACTCATGCGTAACATTATTGAACAATACTGGAAGGAACGACATTGGGATTCGGGTTATCAGTTGGTAACGACCCCACATATCGGTAAGGCTGAATTATGGCAGACCAGCGGACATCTTGGCTTCTACAAGGAAGGCATGTTTGCCCCCATCGAAGTCGAAGGTCAGGAATATTATCTGAAACCCATGAATTGTCCATTCCATATCATGATTTATAAGAATTCAATGCATAGCTATCGTGAATTACCAATTCGGCTTGCAGAACTGGGTACGGTCTATCGTTATGAAAGATCCGGTACCTTGCATGGACTGATGCGTGTACGTGGCTTCACCCAGGATGATGCTCATATCATATGCATGCCGGAACAGGTGAATGATGAAGTTGAAAGACTTCTCCTCTTCTCAATGGAAATATTGAAGAAATTCGGATTCAAGGATTTCCAGATTTATCTATCAACAAAGCCGGAAGGCTCCGTAGGAGCTCCTGAAGATTGGACAATGGCGGAGAATGCACTCAGAAAAGCTCTGAATGCACAAGGTTTTGCCTTTGAAGTGGATGAAGGCGGTGGTGCATTCTATGGTCCGAAGATCGATATCAAGATCAAGGATGCTTTGAATCGTTCCTGGCAATGTACAACCATACAGTTTGACTTCAATCTTCCTGAACGGTTCAAGATGGAGTACATTGGCCCTGATAATCAACCGCATCGCCCATATATGATTCATCGTGCCATATTCGGTTCAATGGAACGTTTCTTTGGTACATTGATCGAATTCCATGCCGGTAATTTTCCTGTATGGATGTGTCCTACCCAGGTGATGGTCATCCCTGTGGGAGAGAACTTCGAAGCCTATGCCAAAGAAGTACAGGCTCAATTGAAGAAACTAAAAATTAGGGCAGAGATCGATACTGCCAGTGAGAAAATCGGCTACAAGATACGTGACGCTGAAATGAAGAAGATTCCTTATATGCTCATTGTCGGGCAGAAAGAAATGGAATCTAACTCTGTTTCAGTGAGACGGCATACACATGGTGATATGGGCATGATCCCTGTTGCTGAAGCCATACAAAAGATCCAGGAAGAGATAGAGAGTTCATTATAAATGAACGTAATTGATATTATCAAACACGAACTTAAGCTTGAAGCAGATGCGGTACTGAAAGCCTCAGACCGCATCGATGCTTCCATTGAAAAAGCTTTTAACCTCATTTATGAATGCAAAGGCAAAGTCGTTGTTACAGGAATGGGGAAGACCGGTATCATTGCCAGGAAGATAGCTGCTACGCTTGCCAGTACAGGAACACTTTCTATTTTTCTTCATGCTGCTGAAGGTATTCACGGTGATATCGGTATGCTTGAAAAAGGCGATGTTGTCATTGCAATTTCCAATAGTGGGAATACAAATGAAGTGATCAGCTTGCTTCCGTATTTCAAATTTATGCAAATCCCAGTTATAGCATTTACGGGTAATCTGCAATCAGAATTAGCTTTGCATTCGGATATTGTGATTGATTGCTCTGTTCCACTTGATTATGAACCTTTTGGTTTAGTGCCGACAGCAAGTACCACAGTGGCTTTGGCAATTGGTGATGCACTTGCGATTGCGGTTATGAGAAAAAAGAACTTCCAGCAAAGTGATTTCGCCCGTTTCCATCCCGGTGGCACAATTGGTCGGAAAATGCTTCTTCGCATTGATGATGTCATGCATAAAGATGACGAAATTCCCCTTGTTCGACAGGATCAGTCCATGTCCGAAGCAATTGTAGTTATGACAGGCAAGCGTCTGGGCTGCACCTGTGTCATTGATGGAGCAGGAAAACTGACCGGTTTTCTTACAGATGGAGATCTTCGTCGACTCTTGCAGAAAGAAAGTCTTAATCCATTAGATATTCCGATTGAAAAAGCAATGACTATCAATCCCAAATCCATGAAACCTTCTGAACTTGCGGTTGATGCCCTGAATTTGATGGAAAATTTCAATATTACCATGTTGCCGATAGTCGATGATAACAATGACCCTGTTGGGGTTCTTCATATGCATGATCTCATTAAGGCTGGCGTTGTCGGTTAATGTTATGAAGAAGGTGTCTGGTCTCGGGTGTCAGGTAACAGGTTCAGAGCAGATGGATCCTCGCCTTCGCAAGGATGAAAGGTCTCAGTATTCTTGTTCCAACAAATTATCTTCTCCTTTTGAAATCTTCCGTCAATTATTAGAGAATTACGGTGAACAGCACTGGTGGCCTGGAATTACTACTGATGAAATCATTATTGGCGCAGTTCTTACCCAAAATACTAATTGGTCTAATGTAGAGAAAGCCATCCAGAACCTCAAACAAGCAGATTCCTGCACTTTGGATAGTTGTGCCACTTTGGATATCCAAACATTGGAAGAACTCATCAAACCCAGCGGATTCTTTCGTATAAAAGCAATTAGACTGCAAGAAGCTTCGAAAGAAATAATCGGCTTAAGAAAGCAATTTCTTTCTTTACCGGAATTCAGGAAAGCACTTTTAGCTATCAATGGGATTGGCTCTGAAACTGCCGATTCAATTCTTCTTTATGCTTTTGAGTTACCCATTTTTGTAATCGATGCATACACAAAAAGAGTATTCTCTCGTATGAGCAAGGTAAGTGATAAGGCTACTTACCGTGAAATGCAGGAGTACTTTCAATTTTCCTTACCTAAAGATACATATTTATACAATGAATTTCATGCATTGATTGTAAAACATGCTAAAGAAGTATGTAAGAAGAAACCTGATTGCGATAAATGCCTTTGGTGTTCGTAGCATAGAGTGGCACTCTGTTGTATGAGGAGATTGGTAATCTCCGATGTAAAATGAATTCGACAATACCATTATCGAAAACAACAAATTACCAATTTATGTTACAGTTTGTAGAATGGTATTCTGTTGTATGAGGGGATTGGTAATCCCCGATTTTCTTCATTTATTCTCTTTCAATCACTATCGAGGTATCTTATGAAACTTGTCATACAACGTGTTACACAAGCATCCGTTACTGTAGAAAACAGAATAGTAGGTTCCATAAATACAGGTCTGCTTGTCTTTCTCGGTATTGGAAAAAACGATACAGGCGAAGAAATCCCCTGGCTTGCCAAAAAACTGATAGATCTACGTATCTTTAATGACTCCCAGGGGAAGATGAATCTGTCTTTGGAGGATGTCAAAGGTAGGATACTCCTCATTTCCCAATTCACTCTATATGCAAACTGCCTGCGTGGAAAGCGTCCTGATTTCATAGAAGCTGCTCCGCCAGAAAAGGGGGAGGAGCTTTACATTCGTTTTGCAGAAGCTTTAAAGCAATTGGGGCATGTTCCTGAAATGGGATTATTCGGTGCCGATATGAAGATTAGTCTTCTGAATGATGGACCGGTAACGATTATATTGGAGAAGTAGGGATAAACCCATGTGTTTATCCTCTGCAACACTATTCCGGTGCTGGCACCTGTTCAACAGGTTGTGCTATTCCGGAACCGGTACTGATTGATAGATAAACACTGCTACCCGGTGCTAAGCCTGAACCTGGTGTAGGCCACACTTTCAAAATGTGATCTGCTTCCACTTGATCAGATTGCAGTGAATCCTTCACAATAGGTTTCAAACCTGCATTCTTGATTCGGGAAAAAGCCTGGGTTACAGCTAATCCTTCGACATTGGGAACAACTGAAAGATCTCCACCTTTACTGATTACTACTTGGATTGTTCCATCTGCCTTGATCCTTGTACCTGGAGAGGGTATCTGGGAGATGATTGTACCTTTCGCAAACTGATCACTACTGACATAGGATGCTTCCGAGATATGCAACTGGTTATCCGCACTTTCAGTATTTGCAGCTTTTAATTCCAGTCCAATCAAGTTTGGCACGGTTACCTGTTTCCCTTTACCAAAAACGAGGGGCATAAAAATCTGGCTAACTACTATTGCCGTGATAAGCATTATTGCGATCATAATCCCTATAGCATAAAGGACTGATTTGATTCTGTCCCAATTCATATTTACTCCCGATATCAGAGATATATCAATTATTTGGTATCTTTGGATTTCTTTTTCATTTTTGCGGCAAAAGCGCCATCCATATTATGGGTATTAGGTGAAGTACGCATCATTCCATCCTTTGTATAAGCTGATGGAATAAAGTCGCTTGCGGACACTAATGTGAACTGTTGGTTTAATTTTAGGAAACGCTTGATCTGCTCTTCATTCTCCTGTGGATTCATTGTGCATGTTGAATATACAAGATATCCGCCGGGTTTAACGAAATTTGCTCCAAGATTTAAAGCACTCAATTGGATTTTCAGCAATTCATCAATATTCTGATGAAACTGCCAGCGGAGATCAGGCTTTCTACCAAGTACACCCCAACCGGAACAAGGCACATCTAACAACACTCTATCGAAAGCAGGTGCAACAGGACCATAATGAAAAGCATCTTCAGTAATTAAATTCATATTGTCAATTTGTAATCTTTCCATCGCCTGTTTGACCAGTTTCATTTTATTTGGAATTTTATCAACTGCAATGACTTCCCCAGTATTTTTCATTCTTTCTGCAATATATGTTGCTTTACCACCGGGAGCAGCAAAGAGATCGAGAACGGATTCATTCTCCTTCGGGTCAAGCAATTCTACAACAAGAGCTGCGGAAGTATCCTGGACAGTGAAGTATCCTTCAGAGAAAGCTACATCCTGGAGTACTTGTGGTATTTGTGATGTAATCAGAACATTCGCAGAAGCAGGTGATTCTGTAAGGTACACATCTCTTTTCCTGAAATATTCAAGCAGTTTTTTCTTATTCGTTGCAAGGTTATTTACTCTAATATGCAATTTAGAAGGTTCATTGAAATAGAGGCAGAGATATTCAGTATCATCAGCTCCCCATAATAAAAGCCACTGTTTAATCAATTCCAAAGGATAGGAATACTGAGCAGACATATGTTCTGCGAGGTCTTGAGGGTATGAGAAATCAGGATTCCTGAGATAGGCTCTTAAAACAGCATTGATAAAATCACCTGACTTATCGCCATATAGTTTTTTTGCAATTTCAACGGTTTCATTTACGGCTGCATGTTCAGGAACTGAATCAAGATGAATAAGCTGATACAAACCGAGATACAGTAATGCTTTTATCTTTAAATCAGTTTTACCGAATTTATCTGGTTCCGTGTATTGTCGACAGATATAATCTAAGTTGCCCTGCATCTTCACAATACCTTTCACCAATCGATAGAGCAGTTCTATGCTTTCATTTGAATCAGAAGCTTTTTTAGAAGCTTGCTGAAGCAAGGCATCTGCATAATCATTGTTTTTTAGAACTTTAACAACAATCTGATATGCTTCCTGGCGAATATTCATCAGCTATTACGTTTCCTGTATAGATATTGAATTGTGCGTTTGATAATTTCTTCCAGACTCAGGTCTTCTGCTTTCAAATCCCTAAATACTAAGCGAATCTCAGGTAATTTATATCCAAGTGACATCAAGGCATTTTCTGCTTCCAGAAGAACATCCTGTTTCTGTCCAGGGATACTTTCCAATGTGATCTGGGGGACATTCGAAATCTTGTCTTTAAGTTCAATGATCAACCTTTGGGCAGACTTCTTACCCAAACCCGGTATTGTTGCCAGGATTCGATCATCATCATGGAGAATTGCTTGCACGACGTTTTGAACAGACATTGCAGACAGAATGGAAAGAGCTATCTTAGGTCCAATGCGTGATATCGAAATCAATTGTCGGAAAAGCAAACGTTCGGGTTCTGTAGCAAAACCAAATAATCGGATATCGTCATCGGTTACATGATAATGGATTAGTAATTTGACATTATGATCAATAGCGGGAAGATTCTCAAAAGTACTGATGGGTATTCGAATATCGTAGCCGACACCTGTGCAATCGATAATACATGAAAAAGGTGACTTTTCCTTTAATAATCCGCTGATATAAGCAAACATATTAAATTCCTAGTTTAAAACGCTGATAATGACATAGGGCAATTGCCAATGCATCAGCAGAATCTTCATTTGGGGGAGGCGTCTTCAGTTTCAGTATCTGCTGGACCATGTATCGAATTTGTTTTTTTGAAGCGTTACCATTGCCGACTACAGATTTTTTGACTTCACGTGGGCTGTACTCAGCAAAAGCAATATCCTTCTCTGCGATCGCTAATAAAATAACACCGCGAGCATGTCCTAGGGTAAACGCTGATTGGATGTTCTTACCATAAAAGATAGATTCCACAGCTACCACTTCCGGTTTATATGTATCCAGGACTTGAATGACTTCTTGATACAGAATCTTTAAACGTTCAGAAAGAGCTAATTTCTCATTAATGCGGATTACATCACACCCGGCTGCTACGATTGTTCGCTTTTCCAGTTGTAATATGCCATATCCACAAAAACGACTTCCCGGATCGATACCTAAGATGATCACAGGTTTTTGCTTCTTCTATTCCTGGTTTATACGTTCCATGACTTCATCGGATATTTCATAATTGGCATATACCTTCATGACATCATCAAGGTCTTCCAATTTCTCAATTAGATTTAACAGTTTTTCTGCCACTGCATTTGCATCTATCGTAGTCTTGGGTATTTTTGTCAGTTCTGCTTCTTCTGTTGGATAGCCTGCAAGCTCCATCTTATGGAGAACAACATGAAAATCTGTTGGAGCAGTATATACTTCATAATAATCATCGATAAGCTCAATGTCTTGAGCACCTGCATCAAGAGCAGCCATCATGACTTCTTCTTCATCCAAGCCTGCTGCGGGAATCATGAAGAAACCCTTTTGTTCGAAATTCCAAGACACTGCACCACTTTCTCCCATGTTACCGCCGTATTTGGAAAAAGCATGTCGTAATTCAGCGACAGTACGATTTTTATTATCAGTCATGACATCAACTACGATGCCAACACCATTCTGTCCATATCCTTCATAAGTTGCTTCTTCATAAGCCACACCTTCAATTTCACCGGTACCGCGCTTGATGGCACGTTCAATGTTTTCCCTGGGCATATTGTTTTGTTTGGCAGTACCAATTGCAGTTCTCAGTCGTGGATTCATATTGAGATCACCACCACCGTCACGAGCAGCTAGAATAATTTCTTTCACGATACGAGTGAAGATTCTACCTCTTTTGGCATCAGCAGCACCCTTTTTGTGTTTGATCGAGCTCCATTTATTATGTCCTGACATACATAACCTCGCTTATTATATAATTTATTCTGAGGATTGTTTAATTCAAAGCCATTTCAAAGGCAAGAAAAAAAATAAATGTAATGAATTCTGGTGTAAATAAAAAAAGGGAGGTGATTTTCCACCTCCCAATAGATTCTTTATTCTTGTTCCTTGTAGGCGGCTATAACCTTCTGCGCCAATTCGTCAGGAACCTTCTCGTAATGTGAGAATTTCTGCAGGAATCTTCCACGTCCCTGGGTTAGGGATTTCAAAATGGGGAAGTATCCAAACAACTCTGCAGCCGGTAAATGAGCACTTAGTAATTGTTTTTTACCTTTCTGCTCCATACCCAGGATCTTTCCACGCCTGGTGGAAATATCGCCCATGATATCACCCATATATTCACTAGGTGTGATTATGACAATTTCATGAATTGGTTCAAGGAGTATTGGCTTCGCTTGTGTAAAGCCATTCTTCAAAGCCATTGAGGAAGCAATCTTGAATGCCATTTCTGAAGAATCCACATCATGATAACTTCCGAAATATACATCAACACTGATATCAACAACCTGGTAACCGGCAACGATACCCTTTTCCATTGTCTCAACAACACCCTTTTCAATAGCAGGGATGAAGTTTGAAGGAATGGTTCCACCAACGACAGAGTTGATGAATTTGAAGCCTTCACCACGTGGAGTTGGATTGATACGGATGTAAACATCACCATACTGACCCTTTCCTCCGGATTGCTTTTTATGCTTGTAATTCACGTCTGCACTGCCCATGATCGTTTCTTTATAAGGGATACGTGGTTCTTTTAATTCAGCTTCCACTTTGTAACGGTTCTTCATTTTCTTCAGAACTAAAGCGATCTGCTGTTCACCCATACCGGAAATGATGTTTTCATGTGTTTCTGCATTCATGAATAAGGAAATAGTAGGATCTTCACCCATAACACGGGTCAAGGCACTACCTATCTTATCTTCATCAGCCTGGTTTGAGGCTTTGATTGCCTGCCAGAATACTGGAGTAGGCCATTCAACAGGTGGGAAACAGGATTTGCCGTTTAAATTTACGATTGTGGTTAATGACTTTGCTACCTTAAGCTTTACAAGAGCACCGATTTCACCGGCACGAAGTTCACTTGCATCAGAGCGGTTTTTACCTAAAATATAGGTAATATTTCCTACTTTATCTTTGCTGTCCTTTTCCGGGATATAAACATCCATACCTGATTTGATCGTGCCTGAATACATACGTATATAGGCAACGTCACCCATGTTAGGATCAGCATAGGTTTTGAAGATATAACCGAGAACTTCACCATCTGGAGAACCCACGATTGTAGAGGCTTTATCATTGGTTAAAACAGACACTTCTTTTTTATCATAAGCCGATGGTAAGTATTCCACGATGGCATCCAGGAGGGATTTGATACCGACTGAAGAACCTGCTGAACAGACAAAAGCTGGTATTAAAGCACCATCAGCAATTGCTTTCTTGGTTCCGCGTGTCAGTTCCTCATTTGATAATTCACCGTTTTCGAAATACTTATTCAGAAGGTCTTCATCCGTTTCAGCGACAGCTTCCATTAATACATGTCGAGCTTCCTCCACATGTGATTCCATTTCAGCAGGGATTGGCTTTTCCACATCATGAACAAATGCCTTCATCTTAATAAGATCTACAACACCTTCAAAAGTGTTTTCTTTACCGATGGGAAGAAATATTGGCACTGCATGAACATCAGAATTTTCCCTGATGATCTCAAGAATTTTATCAAAATCAGCATGCTCATTATCCATCCGGTTGATGATGAATGCTTTGCTGATCTTTTTATCTTCCAGTAATTCCAGGGATAATTCAAGACCGACTTCAAAGCCACCTGCTGCATTGGCTACAATCATTGCCGTCTCGACTGCTGTGGCAGCACATATCTGTTCACCCAGGAAATCCGGATAACCCGGAGCATCAACAAGATTGATACGAGCATCTTTCCAATCAATATGGCAAACTGCAAGCGCAATAGACATTTTTCGCGCTATTTCTTCAGGATCAAAATCCATGACTGTATTGCCTTCATCAACTTTGCCAACACGAGTTGTCATGCCGGATGCATGTAATAACTGTTCAGTCAGAGTGGTCTTACCAGCTCCGCTTGCACCCAGAAAGGCAATGTTCCGGATGTGCTTCATATCGTAATTCTTCATATTTCCCCCGTAGGTGTTTATCATTTTATTGAATGTCAATAATGAAATGGACGGTTTTGTTGTCAATATAAGATAGCGGAAGGTGTCAGGGGTCAGGTGCTAGGTGTTAGGTGCTAGGTTCTAGGTTCTAGGTGCCAGGTACTAGGTGCGAGGAACTATTCCTCCCTTCAGATGAAGGGAGGTGACCTTTAGGTTGAATAATATTATGAATTTGAGCCATGAGTATTCCCAAGTTGAGCCAGTGCTCCACTATAATTGAGCCAGGGAATATTCTACTTTGAGCCACCTTGCATAAATCAGAGTGTGATTAACCATGTGGCAATGCGCTGAAGAGCGCAAATAACACAATGGAGGTCACAAAATGACCAATTATCGAGAAATCTTGCGTTTACAGGCGCAAGGAATTAGTGAAAGGAATATTGCTCAAAGCCTGCCGTGCTCCCGCAATACCGTATCCAAGGTGCTGAGGGCAGCAGCCCAACAAGCTGTTTTCTGGCCAATTTCTGATACAATTAGTGACAGGGAATTGGGGAAGATGCTATTTCCCATTGTAAATATCGAAGGTTGTCGCAGGATGCCTGATTTTGAGCATATTCACAAGGAATTGGGTAAAAGCGGTGTAACCTTGTCGTTGTTATGGCATGAATATTCGGAGTTATGCCGTCAGAATCAGACGATACCCTATCAATACAGTCGATTCTGCGAGCTTTACACGGAATATGCTCATCAAACCAAGGCAACCATGCGCATTCATCACAAGCCGGGTGAGAAGCTTGAGGTTGATTGGGCAGGTCAATCTGCGTATTTGACAAACAATCTTACCGGGGCACAGCTTAAAGTTCCAGTCTTTGTCGCTGTTTTGCCCTATAGTGGCTATGCTTATGTTGAAGCACTTCCCAATATGAGTCTGTGTAACTGGATTCAGGCTCATGTAAACTGTTTTCAATATATGAGCGGAGTGGCAAAAATACTGGTACCTGACAACCTCAAGACTGGTGTGGAGCGGGTATCCAGTGGAGGCAGTGTAATCAACAGGACATATAATGAACTGGCTAATTACTACAATACAGTGGTCATCCCTGCCAGGGTCAGGCATCCCAAGGATAAGGCAAGTGCTGAAGGGACAGTAGGTATTATCTCGACCTGGATTCTGGCTGCTCTTCGCAACAGGAGTTTCTTCTCGCTTAGAGAACTCAATAAGGCAATCAGGGAAAAGTTGGCTGAATTTAACAGTAAGCCTTTCAGCCTTTCCAGGTCAAAGATGGCTCCCGTGAAAGCGTATTTTGGCAAGAAGAACGAGAGCAGCTGCTTCCCTTGCCGGAGGCGGCTTATGAACTGGCTACATGGGCTACAGCAACGGTTGGTTACAACTATCACATTATGGTTGATAAGAAGTATTATTCAGTGCCTTATGAATATATCCACCACAAAGTGGATATTCGCCTAACCGCCAGGGTGGTGGAGGTCTTTTACAATTCAGTCAGAATAGCCTCCCACAGGGGCTTGGAGGGAAACTCTGAGCGATATCAGACCAATGCCGAGCATATGCCCAGGGATCATCAGGAATACCGTAAATGGGATGCAGAAAGTTTTGTTGACTGGGCTTGTACTATTGGAACAAGCACTGAGTTGGTAATCAAGTCAATCCTGGGATCATGCAGGGTTGAACAGCAAGGTTATCGCACTTGCATGGCTGTGCTAAGCGCTTCAAAAAAGTATGGCTGTCAAAATTTGGAAAGTGCCTGTCAACGAGCATTAAGCTATACGCCAAATCCGAGTTACAGGATCATCAAGACTATTCTAAACTCAAATGAACAGAAGAGAAGCACCGATAATGATGCTGAAGCGGTGCAAAGCTCAGAGTATGCCATCAGCCGGGAATCAGGTTACTACGGGAGAAACGAAAATGACTAATAATACTACTATCATTAAACTTCGAGAGATGCTGTTAAATGGCATGGCAGATGCCTACCGAAATCAGGTTAACGATAAATCACTGGAAAACTACAGCTTTGACGAGCGCTTTGGCATGCTGGTTGATATAGAATGGGATAAGCGCAAGAATAATAGGCTTAAACGTCTGATTCACGGTGCCGGCTTCAAGTTCAGTAATGCGAGTATAGCAGATATTGACTACCATGAAGACAGGAAACTTGATCGTAGTGCAATCGTTGAATTGGCGTCATGTTCTTTTATTGGAGAGAATGAGAATATCATCATCACCGGAGCATCGGGAAGCGGTAAAACATGGCTGGCTTGCGCATTTGGCATAGCTGCCTGCAAGAAATACTTCACTGTAAAATACGTCCGCCTGCCTGAACTGTTGGATGACCTCGCTGTTAGTCGTTGTGAAGGCGGGCATCAAAGAGTCATAGACAGATATGCCAATGCTAAACTGCTGATACTTGATGAATGGCTGTTAACCAGGATAAACGAACAGGAAGCTAAAGATCTCTTTGAAATAGTCGAGATGAGGTATTCCAAAGCATCTACGGTCTTGTGCTCTCAGTTCAAAACCGGAGGATGGCACGAGAAGATTGGACAACCCACTCTCGCTGATGCCATCCTTGACCGGCTTGTTCATAACTCTCACCATATATTTATCGATGGGAAGATGTCAATGAGAGAACGCAAGGGAATAAAACAAATCAATAGAAAATAGCCTATTGCCCATTAGGCGCAACGTTCCGGCTGCTGCTTCGCTCGGACTACGTCCTCTCTCCGCAGCAGCCGGAACAGAATCTTGCCAAACACTGCAGATATTATGTTATATGGCGATCAGATACGTAGTGTGGCTCAAAAAGACAATATAGTATGGCTCAATTATAGTGGAGCACTGGCTCAACTTAATCGGACAAGGTGGCTTTTCTGAGCGGAATATGCAGATTCTGGGATTCAGTATCGGAGACAGTGAGAGCGAGAGCAGTTGGGGAGATCTTTTTGCCTCTCTGAAAAGTCGGGGATTGCAGGGAGTGAAAATGATAGTTTCAGATGCACATACAGGAATTAGAAAAGCGATGTCCCGTTATTTTCAGGGTACCGCCTGGCAGAGGTGCAGAGTACACTTTATCAGGGAATTGGGTAACAGGGTAACAAACCGCCATCGCAAGGAACTAGCGGAGGATATCCGTTCCGTATTCAAGAGTGACAGGAAAAATATCTGTATGCTGGTTGCAGAAGAAGTGGCGGAAAAATGGTCAAAGAGAAGTCCTTCCGTGAGCAAAAACCTGTTGGCGGGGATTGAAGATTGCCTAACGACAAAAGGTCTTCCTCCCCTACATGAACTTCGCCTGTCCAGTACCAATATGCTGGAAAGACTGATGAGGGAATGCAAGCGCAGGACGAGAGTCGTAAGTATTTTTCCAAATGAAGCATCCTGTTTGAGATATATAGGCATGCTGCTGATAGAAACGCATGAAAGCTGGTTACAGGAAAGAATAACAGGTACATATATTGGAAAAAAAGTAGATTGCCGGAAGCTAAATTTCAGCAAAATAAAACAGAGTGCGTAGGTGGTAACTTCAATGATCCCTACTCGAATTTACAGAAAACTATGGACACAACTTTGTGGACTAAGACACGACTGATGCGCCATCTTATTTGGAGCGCCATCTATCTTGATGGTGCTACGTGCTCTTTCCAGAGGACGTATTGTCTGGAGTTTCCGCAGGCATACGTGGGCAAAATAGCCCACATAGCACCACCAGTATAGGTGGCGCCCCATGCCTGGAGCGCTATTTTATTTGGAGCGCCATCTATCTTGATGGTGCTACGTGCTCTTTCAGAGGACGTATTGTCAGGAGTTTTCGGAGGCATACGTGGGCAAAATAGCCCACATAGCACCACCAGTATAGGTGGCGACCCATGACTGGAACGCCATTTTATTTGGAGTGCCATCTTTTCAGATGGTGCTACGTGCTCTTTCCAGAGGACGTATTGTCTGGAGTTTCCGCAGGCATACGTGGGCAAAATAGCCCACATAGCACCACCAGTATAGGTGGCGCTCCAGAAGCATTACTTAACAAGTACCAGTTCCTGTTTATATGCTTCCCGCTACAGCTTAACATGCAAAATAAACACCGGAAACTACTGATGATTTGTCATCATTTACTAATCTTGATTTATACTTAGGTAAGGGCATACAAAATTCGGCAAAGGTTGAAGATTAGAGGAAGTTCTCACTTTGCTTACATTTTCATCATTGAAAGAAGAAGAATGGATACAATGCAATGTAAAAAGATATTAAATATGAGTCAAATATGTTGACAGATGGCATGTTATTTTCAAAATAAAATTACTAGTCGGGAAATAGAGAAAGATTATCCTTCTTAAGGAGTCGAAATGGATAGGGATATTTCCGGAATCCAGAAGCATCAGAAAATCAGAAAGCTTATTATTATTATATTCAGCATTTTGCTTCTATTGCTGATTCTACGTTTTTATGTCATTTCCGTGATTAATTTTGCCCGGGTCAATAGGAATGATATTGAAATCGCAAAGGTATATCAAGGCAATCTCGAAGGTTCATTTACTACTGAAGGGACAATAACTCCTGTGAAAATGTACCAGGTGGAAGCTACACTTGGCGGGAAAATAGAGAAAATAAAGAAAAATACCGGAGACAGGATTCATGCCGGTGAGACACTTCTTGTTCTCAGTAATGATGACCTGCAATTAAGCTTGATCACCCAGGAAACAGCAGTGACGGAGCAGGAGAATAATCTTAACAACGCCAAGATTGTACGCAATCAAAATAAATTAAGCAATAAGCGTTTGATAGCAGAGGCTCGTAACAATTTGAGTAAAACAAGTCGGGATGTCAAATCCCAGCAGTCTCTTTATAAAAAAGGCTACATTCCTACAGACGACTATAATCAAATTTTGGATGACAATAAACTAGCCGAAACGAATTATGAATGCCTGCTGGAAGAAGCAAAGTCAGATTCTCTTTTCAGGGAACAGCAAATATCACAATTGCAGCAGTCTCTTACACAGATTAGACGCAGCATGGATCAAGTACGTTCACGCATCAATGGTTTGGTGATAAAAGCTCCTATCGATGGTGTCATCACGGAAATGGACCTGGTTCCAGGGCAAATGGTAGCAATGGGTTCAAAGATAGCTGTGATTGAAGATACTGATCATTACTTTGTACAAGCTAAGGTTGACCAGTACTATCTACCTCAGCTCAATCTGAATTGTAAAGCACGTATTCAGCTTGATAACCGGGAAATATGGCTAACTATTTCCAAAATACAACCCAAGCTCTCCAATCAGAATATACTTGTTGACCTGGTTGGCACTCTTTCAGCAGATATCAAATCAGGACAGACTGTCACTGTTGACATCATTGCCAATACCATTCCCAATGTACTTATCCTTCCGCAAGGACAATATCTCATCGATTCAGCCTCTAAGTGGGTTTTTGTTATTAAACCCGGTGGTCACAAAGTAGAGAAAAGACAGGTTACCTTCGGTTCCCGTAATATGAAAGAGATTCAAGTCACATCCGGTTTAAAAGAGGGGGAAGAGGTGATAGTATCTTCCTACAGGGATTGGCTTAACAAACAAGCACTTATCATTAAGAAATAGGGTGGAATATGCTGCTCCATGATTTTAAAAATGCTTTCCATACTTTAAGAAATGAGAAACTCAATTCAGGCATCGCTATAGGAGGCTTGGCAATCGGCTTATTAGCTGCTTTTTTTCTTACATCTTACTGTTTGTACTTTTTCAATTATGACCGTAATGTTACTAATCCTGATCAATGGTATAGACTAAGATTAACAACCACTTCCCCCACAGATGGCGAACAAAATTACAGCGGGTTTTATTTAGATACAGCAGGGATTATGATTCATGAGATTCCTGCTATTTCAGATTATATCATTCAATGGGATTTGGGACTCGGGGTTAACTTCAGTTGTGATGGAAAAACATTGCCAATTGGTACCCAAACTCTTGTGACACCAAGTTTCATAGATCACTACAAGTTGAGATTTATCTACGGTGATCGCGATACTTTGTTCAGCAGTGAGAAGAATTTCATTATCAGCGAATCATTCTCAAAGAGAAACTTCGGAAACATCAATCCTGTAGGAAAGGTCGTGTCTATCTTTCATCATCCTGCTTTTATCATTTCAGGTGTCTTCGAAGACTTACCGCCAAACTTGCATCTACGGAGTGATGTTTACAGGAAAGTAAAGCCTCAAATGAATAAAGCGGATTCTACAAATGACTATATAAATAGAGTTCCGGTTCAAGTACGAATTCAAAATCCTGCAGATGTGCCTAAAGTGGAACAGGCTTTCAATGCTCTCTTTGTGAAGAATCCTTTCTTTGGAGATACAACAGATAGGAAAACTGTCAAACTCGATCCTGTGACACGCATTCACTATATGGCTGGACTCCATGACGACCAACCTACTGTTAACCGCTCAAATTTCCTTGCAGTCATGATCATTGGCATCCTTATCCTGCTGGCAGCAATCCTCAATTTCCTCAATTTAATGATGTTATCATGGCAGAAACGTAACTCCGAATTTACATACAGAAGAGCTGTAGGTGCTGCTCGAAGTGATATTCTTTCGCAATTACTGACCGAGTATTTATTTGCTTTCCTCATTGCTGTCATTATCAGCCTGGTTCTTTATACCTTAGTTATCAGTCTATTTGCTAACTTCGTAGGACTTGATCTGCATTCATACACTTTAAACCAGGGAATGCTGCCGCTTTATACAACTCTAATCTTACTGGTTGCAGGCTTTGGAACAGACCTCATGGCAGCGCATCGGTTTGCTGGTAAATTTCTCTTTAAAGAAGAAGATCTTTATCGGAATAAAGAAACAGGCAGTTATGCGGTGCTTTTTATCCAAACAGTGATCGGTTTCCTGTTCATTACGCTTGCCTTATTAACGAGCTATCAAATGGCATTTATTTTTCATCATAACCTGGGTTTTGATGCTAAAAATACAGTTCAATATTTCTATGTTACTCTTCTCAACCAGCCGGATAGACCTCAATTTTATGATGGAAATGTGCTTCGAAGTCGTATCAGGGCAATTCCGGGAGTCATAAAAGAAAGTGCTTCAGAGTTTAGTATTGCAGCAGATAGGTTCAGTAGGCAAGCTAATTTTCAAGAAGGTAAGGTTATCTTGCAGGACAAATTTAATCAGAGAAGGATTCCCATCTTATGTATCGGAGCTGCTTCTGATTTTATAGCAAAAAGAAATATCAAATTACTTCAAGGTCGTTTACCGTACAAGGATGCGCCTGACGAGGTGATTATAAATCGGACTTTTGCTGAAAAATACTTTCCTCACAGTTCTCCATTGGGAAGCTATCTAAAAGATACTGATACTGGTACTTTACCTGATGATTTTGATACTATCGTGGGTGTTGTAGATGATGTCTGGTATTTTCCCATGCACAATGTCATGCCTTCGCTCGTGTATTTCTTACATCCGACGAAGTATGATTATTACCAAATTACTTATGAGAAAGGCAAAAAACAGGAAGTCATTTCCAAACTTAATAACTTATTCACCGAAATAAGTAAAGATAGGTTGTTAGGATTCAGTAGTGTGGATATAGCCCAGGAGCAAAAGAAGTTTTACATGGATGATTCCATTTACGTAAGACTAGCAATGCTTTTTGCGTTTCTCATAATCCTGATTTCCGGAATGGGGATTTATGCCGTCAGTTCCTTACATATCAGGCGCCAAATGAAGGACATAGCTATCCGTAAAGTATGTGGTGCTGAATTCAAAGACCTCTTTCGCCATTATATGAAAAACTATTTGCTATTGATTATTGCAGCAGGTGTAACAGGATTATTTGTAGCTTATTATCTGTTTAAGCTCTTTCAGGACAGATTTATTCTGCATCCGACATATCCCTGGTTTTTCTATCCGATCAGCATAGCAATTGTGTCAGCACTTGTTTTGGTGCCTCTCTATTTCAACTTGCTCAAAGCTTGGAAATCGGATCCAAACCGTTACCTTCAATCTGAATAAATTCGGGAGAATATATGGTAAAATTAACAGATATCAGCAGAGTCTTTAGGACTGATACAGTGGAAACAACTGCCTTGAATCATATCAATTTGCATATAGAAAAAGGTGCCTTCATTGCAATCAAAGGTCCTTCCGGATGCGGGAAATCAACATTGTTGAATATCCTGGGATTGATGGATAAACCAACTTCCGGTCAACTTGTGCTCAATGGAAAAGAGACCTTTGTTATGAAAGAAAAGGAACGTAATTTCCTGCGCAAGCATACGATTGGCTTTGTTTTCCAGAAATTCAACCTCATTGATTCATTGACCATATTTGAGAACGTGGAATTACCCTTACTTTATCTACGGCAAAGTGCGGATAAAAGAAAGAAAGCAGTCCTTGAAGTTTTAGAACAGCTTGAACTTGGACACAGAACAAAGCATTACCCTTACCAGTTATCTGGTGGACAGCAACAAAGAGCTGCTATGGCACGTTGCCTTGTTTCCAATCCTGAACTTATCCTGGCTGACGAACCCACAGGTAACTTGGATTCTGAGAATGGAATGCAAGTCATGCATCTTCTTCAGCAAATGAATCAAAATGGCAAGACGATCATCATGGTGACTCATGATGACAACTATGCTAAATTTGCTTCACGAATATTGTATTTGTTCGATGGAGAGTTCAATTCATAATGAACAGTCTCTACCCATTCGCTGCATATTTAGATGAGTTTTACTTGACAGATACATTTCATGAGCAAATTCTCTGTTTTCAAGTGTATGTAACTACATAAAGGAATTGTTTATGATAACAGACATCAAGACTTGGCTGGAAAAGGGGAAAAATGTTTCCAAAGAGGCATTAGACTGTATTTATGATGGCGTTTATATCGTCAATCCTGATCGAGAAATTGTCTTTTGGAATCGGGGAGCTGAACAGATTACAGGATATAAAAAAGAAAAAGTCACAGGATTCTGGTGTGGGGATAATATTTTGAATCATATCGATGAAAACGGTATCTTGCTTTGTAGGGGAGGCTGTCCGATTGTGCAAACGATGAAGGACGGAAAACCCATTGAAATGAAAGTCTATCCGAAGCATCAGGACGGACATCGCTTCCCTGTAGAAACCCATATCTCCTGTCTTCGGGATGATGAAGGCAATATACTCGGAGTTATTGAAGTATTCCGTGATATCTCTCACCAGGAAGAGTATAGGATTTTACAGGAGAAATTCAAAAACCTGATTAAACGCTATGTCTCAACGACAACCTTCGATGAAATACAGTCCAGGATTATAAATAATTCCGATATCAATAACCCTAGGATTCTGGATATGAGCGTTCTCTATCTTGATATTATAAATTTTACAGGATATACAGAAAACCGAAATCCGCAGGAAGTTGTGGAAATGCTGAATGACTTGTTTGGCATTTGTGAAGTGATAACGAGGGAACACTTTGGCGATATCGATAAATATATCGGAGATGCCGTCATGGCTGTATTTTCCGATGCTAATGATGCTGTCAGAGCGGCAGAGAAAATGCTGACAATTGGACTATTGATCATGAACGAAATCCGTGCAAAAGAGGGACTCCCTGAAATATGTGTACGAATCGGCATTAACAGCGGTCCGGTTTTACAGGGAGATATTGGATCTTTTGAAAGAAAGGATCTGACCGTTATCGGTGATAATGTGAACGTGGCTTCACGAGTGGAAAAACAAGCTCCCTCCAATCGTCTGATGATATCCGAGGCAACTCTCTCCCGTTTAGAGAAAAGAGAGTTTGATAAATTTGAAGCATTTGGGGTCATTCCCGTGAAAGGAAAAAGTGAACCTCTGAAGCTGTTTGTGCTGAAGTAAGAGCGGAAGGAAATAGGGAGTAGGGAATAGCTCAGAGTTTGCGCCAATTCTTCATCGGCTGAAACGGTGAATTCTTTTGCCGAGAAGGTAACTATTAGCTTGTAGCTCTGGGTTTAACCGGTTGTAGCAAATGGTTTAACCGGTATTGTAGCTCCGGGTTTAACCGGTTGTATTGTGTAAGTGTAATAAATTGTGCTATTCATCCCCTCTTGGGAAGAAGGGGAATCGACCGGAATCCCCCCTTGGGAAGGGGGGAATTGATCCTGACCGGAATCCCCCCTTGGGAAGGGGGGAATTGATCCTGACCGGAATCCCCCCTTGGGAAGGGGGGTAGGGGGGTCTATTTATTCCGTGCTCTAATCTCTAGCCTTTGGTCTTCTGCATTCTACTCCTGGTTTTTCTAAACCGCAACATTCAGCATAGAAGTGTTACATAAACTGAATGATTTCTCTCTAGCTGCAATTGTCTGTAAATCGATATAGGATGCGATTGCCTCATTTTTAATTGCCTTCGAATCAAAAGAAATAGACTTAACGTTATCACTTGAAAATTGAATCATTTGCTATAACAAACCCAGAAGAAATTTCAAATGAAATTTCACTTTCAATAAATTTCAGGGTGATTTTGAAATAAATTGCGAATCATATTTATTAGGAATCTTGTAACACATTGGCTATTAATAGGATACGGATTTATTTCAAATCGTGTTTTAGGGAATATAAATTGCGTAGAACTGTATTGTTAATTTAGGAAAGTCACATGAATAGAATTCCTGAAAGCGATATTTGAGTCTGATTATTTCAATTATGGTGGATTTCTGCGGGGATTCTATTATGAATTGAACCTAATAACAGGATAAACAAATAAATAGGAGGAAGTATGTCACGATTGATAATAGCGATCGTATTATCATGTCTCTTTGTTTCACTCTTTGCCAAGCAGAATCTGGTACGCACTTTTAGAGATAGTAGGGGCAGGTTAGTGGATGAATATCGCATGCCTGAGGTTCCAGTCGGACAAAGAAATTCGGGACCTGTAGTCGTACCTACAGCTACAGCAGTCATGGTACCGGATGTACCCACTTTTGATTGGTCTTACGGATGTTTTGCCACATCAGCGGCAATGTTAGCCGGATATTACGACCGAAATGGCTATGACAATATTTATACAGGGCCTGCCAACGGGGGAGTTGTGCCTCTTACCAACAGCGTCTGGGGACCTGGTGAATGTCCTCTAAGTGCAACGCACCAAGGCTACGACAATCTGACGACTTTAGGGCATGTGAACAGGTTTTTCGTAGCTATTGACAATCAGAATAACGATCCTTTCGGTGGGGGTAATCCTACTGGTACTTATGCTAATTGCACAGCAGATTATATGGGAACGAACCAGGACTGGTGGGATAATAAAGATGGCAATTCCTGGGTTTATACTAAATATGATGGGAGTAAATTGTATGATGACACTGAACCGGAAACTTCAAATCCCCGCAGAAGGGACGCGATACATGGACTGAAACTCTTTTTTAATTCCCGTGGTTATGCGGTACAGGAGAACTATAACCAGAAGATCTATGGTTTTGAGGGACTTACTGATGGATTTACATTTGGCAATTATATGGATTGCATCGCTGCGGGAAGACCCGTTTTTATTCATGTCTCTGGAAGTAGTGGCGGGCATACCATGTTGGGTGTAGGTTATGACTCTGCTACTCAAACAGTTTATCTTCACGATACCTGGAATCATGACCTTCATTCCATGACCTGGGGTGGTTCATATAGCGGAATGACTCAATTTGCAGTGAGTGTGCTATATCCTAAAGGTGCAATTATTACTGCTAATCCGAATCGTTTTGATTTGACCATGGGTCCGAATCAGACTGTGACCCAGTATCTGACAATTGGCAATACGGGTGTTCAGCCTCTCCAATATACTCTTACGTGTCCTCCACCAACATCGACTACAAATTCATTAGATCAATCCTTTTCTACGACAACCATACCTCTTGGATGGGCACAGCAATATGATAATGGAGCAGGTCAATGGGTTTTCGATACAGGAGGAGGATACGATGCAGTTCCAAACTCCGCCTACGATGGCTCTTACAATGCAGTTTTATGGAGCAATTCCTTAAGTGTAGTGACATTGGTTTCTCCTTACGTGAATCTATCCAATACAATTTCAGCCTCCCTTTCCTTCTGGCATGCCCAGGGGGCATGGTATGGAAACCAGGATACACTGAGGGTATATTACAAGACATCATCCAACGGCACTTGGAATCCACTTGCTACCTATACGAATGATACCCCGAACTGGACTAATGAGAACTTGGCTCTGCCAAACCTGTCATCGAGATACTACATCGGATTTAAAGGTACTGCCTGTGGCGGTCATGGGGTATGTATTGATAATGTGGTGATAAACAAGGTCGTTTCCACAGGTGCTTTTTTCAATGTGGATGGTGGTACTACCTATATTGGAAATATCCCGGTGGGAGGGGCTTCCAATGTAATCCCGATCAATATTAATACAACAGGTAAGGCAAATGGGACTTATTATAATTATATTAATGTTAGTGCGAATAGCACCAATTGGAGAAGTAGTTCTTTTGTTGTATTAGTGAACGTTAATACTGCAAACACGATCACACTCACTCCTATACCGACCGGTACTACCTGGCAGGGTGGAATCACTCAAAACATCAGTTGGAGTTACTCCGGGACTGGAAGTACAGTTTCATTATATTATTCCTCAAACGGAGGAACAAACTGGACTTCCGCAGGTGATATTCCTACGGTACCCGGTACAAATACGTATGGCTGGACTTTACCTATAGTTTCTTCCACGAATGTTGTATTTAAGCTCGTTGACAGTATTGCACCTAATTATTCTGTTAGCAGTACAGCATTTACCATCATTCTCCCGAATATTTCAGTAAACAAGACATCAATGGCTTTCGGAATCCTCCTTGCCAATACAACTGCAACAGATACGTTCTCTATATCAAACACAGGAACTGTACCTTTGAGCGGTAACATTACGACACCTACAGGATATAGTGTCGATATAAGCAGAGGAACCGATAAAGAACTTACTATGTCGAAGAATAATACCCAAAGAAAAACAAGAAATGCTGATTTGGGTAGAAATACTCTATCTTATACAGTACCCGCCAATAGCAGTGCGAGCTTTACCGTCACATTCGCCCCTATTCTGGCACAGGCATACAACGGAAATGTTTCCATCACCCATAATGCCGCCGGGAATACTAAGACAATTTCTCTCACAGGGCAGGGAATAACTAAACCAACAATAGCTATTTCAGATACAGTATTTACAATCGTCGATCGTTATACACTTCAAGGTGTTCTAAATGTGAATTTTGCCAATATCGGTTCGAAGACATTACATTATAGTTTGGCTCTTTCGGGAACGGTAAGCTGGCTCACAAATATATTATTTGATGATGGAATTAATGCTGTTAGCGGAACTTCTTTTGCTGATTCCATAGCCGTGGGTGCTGATCCTCAATATCTTCATATAGAATATTTGCTTAGCGAATTGCCAGCAGGTACACATACAGCCACATTTATCGGCACTTCGGATGATCCTGCTCGCCCGACCTTTACTATCACTGTGACAGCGATCGGCACATCAACGGTTAGCTTCATCTCACCTGCTGGTGGTGAAATCTGGGCTGCAGGTTCTGTTCAAACGATTAGCTGGAACTATTCGGGGACTGGACATACCGTACTAATGCAATATACTACCAATGGTGGAGCTAATTGGTCAAGCGCTGTCAGATTATCCACTGTACAAGGAGTAAATACTGCAACATGGGAACTACCCAATGTGACGTCCAGCAATTGCAAAATTACTCTGAAAGATTTCTCTGGTGGATTTTATACCTTTACAAGTAATCTTTTTACCATAGAACCGGCACCTACAATACCAACTTCCGTGAATTCCACAAGGTATCCTGCCACGGGTGATATAGTGCTCACCTGGGGTCAGTCCATCGGATTAGTACATGGATATAAGATATACAGCAGTCTCGACGGTTCTTTCCAGGGTGATAACAAAATACTTGAAGCAACTACCGATCCATCAACCAGATCATTTACAATACCAGCAGCAAGTACTGTTCGTGCCAACTTCTATCGGGTTACTGCTTATTAGAAAGCATAATCTCTTCAAAATATAAATTAAAGCGGTTGTCCAAACTGGGCAACCGCTTTTACATTAAATGATTCAATTACAATCAAACTGACCCATAAAACTCATCACTTCCTTCAAACTGCAATTGTCTGAAAAACGATAGAGGATACGATTGCCTTGTCTTTCATAATCCAGTACTCCGCTATCTTTCAGGATTTTGAGATGTTTGGAGATATAGGGTTGAGGAATATCCAAATCGGTGAAGATATCACTGACGCTGCATCCGTTTTCAATGCGTTTGCAACACTCATTCAGTAAAAAATGAAGAATTCTTAAGCGTATTGGATTGGCAAGCACTTGGAACAATTCAGTGAGACGCTCATAGTTCCATTCTTTTTCCTTCATATACCACACCCGCAGCCTTTCTTATCTTTTTCGTCTCCACATCCACAGCCTGAGCCTTTTGGCTGAGTTTTCAGAATATCTTCTTTCAACACTGCAATCAAACAGCCGGTTCCCTTGGTCAGTTCAATTGCATTGACAGGGCAATTCAAACTGCAAGCACCGCATTCCAAGCAACCGATCTTATCAAATACGACTGCTTTGTTAGATTCCATCCTGATTACTCCGGGAGGGCATATTCCAGGGCATAGACCACAGCCTGTGCATATTTCAGGTTTGATTTCTATCATGAGATGACTCCTTTCCAAATGATGGATACAAAAGATATTAGTAGAATAAACACGGATATGGGAAGATAGATGATCGTTTCTCTTCGTACTTCACTGTAATTGCTGACACCGCTATTGCCAGTGTAATACAAGCTGAAGAAAAGACTTGCACCAACTGTAAAGCTAACGTAAAAAACCCAATCAAGTACCCTGTGAATTCCATAATGATTAAGAATGGCAACAAATAAAGCTGAAAGGATAAAGAAAAGAGAAATTCCCTTCTTGGCAAAGCTCTTAGTCGGCAACCAGGGGAACATTAAGATATAGATAGTGGTAATAGTAAGCCCGATTGGTATGACCTGCCACCAAATACCCGTATTCAGCCATAAATGAATCGCTAAAAGAACAATAGCTCCAATGCCGAGATATACCGTGAATTGAATGAATGTTGGTATAAGAGTGAATAACCGATCTCGAAGGTCAAACTTGTAATGGGAATCAATACTGTTCTTAAAGGGTCGTTTCGTTAGAAAAGCAGGCAGTTCTTCCAAATAGATAGGACCAATGATCGGATCGATATCATAGGGACGAAGATCTGAAAGCTTAACACCGGAAAGGGATAGTTTGGGTAGGATCAATTGAAGCTTGGCTTCATTCGTAAGTATTTCTTTGGGATACTTTGCCAATTGCTTAAGAATCTCCTGGGCATTGAATTGTCCTTTACCTGCTGAACACCAGACATTGATACCTTTGGTATCGATAACAAGAACTCGAACAGGAATTCTGCGCATCTTTCTCCATACCAGGAAGACAGTCATATGATAATTGCATGTGACGATCATGGGAGTATTCATATCGTACTCTTTTCCCGTAAAGTATAATCCGGGTTCAATAGAAAAGGTTCGTCGATAGGAGAGAATCCAGGATATAAGAACCTTGAAGTAATCAAGTATCGTAAAGTTAAGGGATATTGGTGCTTCAGTAGCATTTCCACAACATTTATTCATGGTAATTTCCTCTTGAATTAATATTAGATATTCCATTAAGGGTATATACTGTATACGGCATATACTTGTCAAGGGAAATCGATAAAATCATGAATACTTCTTGTAGCACCGCCTTTAACATGAAAGCTGAGGATTTGGAGTTCAAATGCCCTAAACAAATTATCATTGAATACCTGATTAAAAGGGCATTCGGACTTCAAACCCGACCTTTCATCATCGGTAGCGAAAACTCGTTTTCTGGGAAGTTCAAACCGAACACATATTGCACATGATATATACTGGAATAAATCCTAATTCTTACTTAACTTAAACCTATGTCATACCAAATTCACGAAACAGGAATGAAACAGGAATGAAACAGGAATGAAACAGGATTGAAACTGGATTGAAACTGGTATAAATTAAGGGGTATCTAAAGGAGTTCAGATTCACCCACAACCATCCAGAATCTCGTAGAGATGACAGATAATAACCCATAGCGTGAGCTATGGGAAAATAACCCCCACAAACCTTTAAAACCCCTGCAAGGGGTGGCACTTCCTTTGTTTGATTTTTGTTATTGACATAAATATTTCACTTTGATATCTGCATAAACTAAAGATTGTTCCTGTGCAATTGAGATTTATCATGTGCGAGATGAAATCCTGAATCAAAGACACACTGTTAATAAATCATCAAAGAGGATGCTAAATATGAATAAGAATGAACTTTTAGATTTGTTTTTGGAAGATCCTGAATTGTTGGGTGAGGTGGTTGAAGAAATTGTAGCCCAGTGGAAAGTCATTTTGCAGCAGGAACAATCAAACGATACAAAGCAACAATTGTTAGAAGTTTCCAAGGCAATTACACGATTGGAAAAAACTCATACTACTGTCAGACCAGAGCTAATAACTCTTCAATCAAATCTCCTTTATGAACAGTCAAAATTAGATGAATATAAAGCCAAATACGAAAAGCTGATGAATGTGATAATTAGCGTTAATAATCGCAGTGGTACAGCAAAACAAATCAGATCAAAACTGCCTAGAACAAGAAGAACTGAGACAGATTATTTCTGGAATCGGGAACAGCTTCAAGACCAGGATAGTTCAATAGAAAATGAACTATCCCAAACAATTGATTCTGATAGGATTACAGATTTCCGCTTTATGAAAGTAATGAGAGTTTATGTCATTGATACGTGGTATCCAACTTCAAACTGGAGAGATGTAAAAAAGAATGTATATAATTGCATCATTACTGAAAGACCAGAGGTTGTTCTCAAAGGAGTTCTTGAATATTCTAAGGATGCAAGCAGATTTAGAACTCCCATAAATCTAATAAATGGTTATTACACGGAAGGAAACCGCTCAGCAAGCGCGATTGTGAAGGAATGCCGTGAAAGCTTGAAGATTGCAGGTTTTTCACCCTTTGAGCATTTTCATTTAGAAATTGATATGAAGTCTTAACGCTTTTTGTTAGGGTTTGTATAAGCATGGGATGATAAATTCCGCTTTGCCAATGCCGAATCAGAATTCTGTATCCCGTTATTGGTAAATATGTCTTTTAGTATTATCATCATCACCAAGGAGAACCTGTGGAATATGAAAATGACTATTATCACATTATCTCTAAGTTTTTGAATGACTCTGTAAAAGATATTACCCGCTATTTAAATACTCAATTACCTGAAATCTCAAACAATTGGTGGGTTGAATTAGTTCTAACAAGCTTGTCTCATCAGCAGAAAGAACGAATTACCAGAGCTAACAACACTTCTCTTGAAGGTTTAGATTTAGCAGCATTATTAAGAGTCTTCGACGGTAACTGGTATGGTATTTCCTCTCATTTGAATCTTGCACCTGAGATGAGACACTATGTAAAAGAAATGCAGACAGTTCGAAATAGATGGTCGCATGTAAGCAGTGTAAGAATTGCAGATGACGATATCTACCGTGATCTTGATACACTCCAGAGGTTTCTGATATTAATAAATTCCGATAATGAACTGATAGAAAGAGTCAAAGAACAAAAAGGTCTTGTATTGGGCAAAGCTAAGAATCAGGAGGATGGTAATTCTATGAATATCAATAAGCAAAACTCAACTGAATCTGAATTCACAGTTGGTCAGATTGTACGTTTAAAAGCAAATCCTGATCTTCATGGTGCCGTTGTAGTCATCAAGAACGGACAACCGGAAAACCGTTATTCTGTTTTTATCAATGGTGAAGTGCAAACCTATTATGCTTCACAATTAGATGTACTTGAGAAAGAGCCAGAGTATAAGAAAATATCTGCAGATGAGTTTCATGCTCTACTTACCGCATTGCAGATTAGATTTCCCAATCTCTCCACTTTATATTCTCTCAATTCAGCCAGAATAGATTTTATCCCTTATCAGTTCAGACCCGTGCTTAAATTTATTCGTTCTGATCGTCCCCGATTGTTGATTGCAGATAGTGTAGGTGTTGGAAAGACTATCGAAGCTGGCTTGATTTTAAGAGAACTTCAAGCCCGCAGAGATATCAAGTCTGTTTTGATCATCTGTCCTCGTCCTTTGGTTGTAGAAGAGAAATGGCTGAAAGAAATGAAAAGATTTGATGAGCGGTTTACACAATTAAATAGTGCTCTTTTAAGACATTGCATTAGCGAGACTAATTTGGATGGTGTCTGGCCTGAACAGCATAATAAAACAATATTACCGTATTCCCTGTTTGATGAAACACTGCTTGAAGGAAATCAGAAAAAAGGTGGTAGAACGAAAATAGGTTTATTGAACCTTGATCCACCTCCAAGATTTGATATGGTAATTGTGGATGAAGCCCATCATATCAGAAATCAGAATACATTCAGACATAAGGCAGTGAAGTTCTTCTGTGATAATGCAGAAGCAGTTGTTTTCCTAACAGCAACACCGGTTCAACTTGGAAGTCATGATCTTTTCGTTTTGCTTAACACACTACGCCCTGATTTGATCATTGATCAAGAAAGTTTTACACATTTAGCTGAACCAAACGCTTTTATTAATCAGGCTGTATCTTCTGCCAGGAATGCTGAACAGGATTGGCAGTTAAAAACACAGGAAGCCATGAAAGAAGCTGCAAATACTGCCTGGGGTCAATCAATAATGCAGCACAATCCAGAATATATTAGGATTATTACTGAATTAGCAAATGAATCAGTTACTCCAGAACAAAGAGTCCAAATGATTACGGAAATTGAGAACCTGCATACCTTTTCCAGTATCATTAATCGTACAAGACGCCGTGACATTGGTAACTTTACGCTCAGAAAGCCCGAAACAGTCATGGTTGAATTTACTCTAGAGCAGAGCCTGATTCATGATGAGTTACTGAATATTCAAGCCAAGATACTGACAAAGCTTCATGGCGATACCAGTATAAATTTCATGATGTCAACTATCAGGAGACAGGCAGCCAGTTGCATCTTTGGATTAGTTCCTTTTCTAAATAGTATTTTATCGCGTCATTTAGATGAATTTGAAGTAACGGAATATGATGATTCAGATACCTCTATCATACCCGATAATATCAGTGCAATTCAAGATCAGATTGATGTGATTGTAGATTTGGCTAAACAGATTAGCGAAGATGATCCAAAGTTGGAAGCTCTCAGAAAGATTATTGCTGATAAACAACACACGCCAAATAATAAGTTGATGTTATTTAGCAGTTTCAGGCATACATTGAAGTACATTTATGAAAACCTTGTTGCAGATGGTTTTAGGGTCGGTTTGATTCATGGTGGAGTACATGATGATGAGCGTCTAGAATTGAGAAGACGATTTGAATTACCAAAAGAAGATATTGAAAGCCTCGACATTGTACTCTTTTCAGAAATTGGCTGTGAAGGTCTTGACTATCAATTTTGTGATGCTATGGTCAACTATGACCTGCCTTGGAATCCCATGCGTATTGAACAGAGAATTGGACGTATCGATAGAAATGGTCAGAAAAGCGAGAAAGTGGTTATCTATAACCTCATTACTCCTGGAACCATCGATGCTGATATTTATGAACGCTGTCTAATGCGTATAGGTGTTTTCAATAACACAATTGGCGCAGGTGAAGAAATACTGGGTGAGATTACCAAAGAAATCAAAGATATAGCTGAAAACCTTTCTCTGAATGAAGAAGAACGCAGGGCACGGCTACAGCAATTATCTGATAATAAAATACGTCTGATTCAAGAGCAGAACGAGCTTGAACAAAAACAGTTGGAGTTATTTGGTATCTTGCTTCCCCAAAACCAGATGAAGAAGGAAATAGAATCAGCAAGCAGTTACTGGCTCACTTCTAGTATGCTTGAACACTTGATTAACCGCTATTTAATAACAAAGCTTGGGCTGGATCAAGAGTTTATATTAGGAGAAAAAGAGCTGAAAACGCTGCGTCTTTCCCAGGAAGCTCGGGCGTTGTTGTTGAAAGATTTGCACCAATTAATACTACCTAAATCATCTGTTCTAAAAGAATGGGAAGATTGGCTGAAAGGCGGGAACCAGCATCTGAATATTACTTTTGATTCACAAACCGCCATGATAAATCCTAAGGCTGTGTTAATCAATCCAATTCATCCCTTGATAAAACAAGCTGCCCATTTTGCTAATACAGAGAAGAATTCTTATGTCATGTTGAAAGTATCTGATGTTGAAGTTCCAGCAGGGTCATATGAGTTCGTTATCTATCAATGGCAATTGCATGGCATTAGAAGCGACCTGATTCTTAAGCCTATCACAACATCAGATGTCGTAACGAATAATTTCACAAGATTACTGGAAAAAGCCACTGATATTCAAACTGCAAATGAACCAATTACAGATAATACTGCATGGGAAAACCTGGAAGAAACACACTATTCGATTTGGAAGAAAGCCAGGGATGAACACAAATCAAAGACCATCCAGCTCTCTGCCTACCAAAAGGAAAGCCTGAATAAGAGCCACAATGCTCGTATGGCACTTCTGGAAGAGCAATTATCTCAGTCAACAGACGAGAAAATTCAAAGAATGCGTAGGTCCCAGATTACCAATGCGGAAGCTGATTTTGCAAGAAGAGTACAAGACTTGGATATTGCAGTAGAGAGAGCAGAGATAACTGCTGGGGTTGTGATGCATGGGATTTTGACTGTAGAAGTAGAGGATTAGATTATGAGTAAGCAATTTGAAGATATTAAGCAAATTAGAAGAGATAAGTACTTGTTAGATGATTCTGAATATAGCAAGGTTATAATTCCAATGTATCAAACATTAAAAAATATTCTAGGGAGTTTGGCAGAAGATCTTAACTCAAAAGAAACTCATTTTATATTTGAACTGATTCAAAATGTAGAAGATAACTACTATGATAATTGCAAACCTTCACTTAGTATTCATTTACTAAGACATGATCCCACAAATACACCGAACTCAGATGGAGCTTTGCTAATAGTCAATAATGAAATTGGTTTCAATTATTCAAATATTGATGCTATATGTGATGCTAAACATTCAACAAAAAAGGATATAACGGGATACATAGGGGAGAAAGGTATCGGTTTCAAGTCAGTTTTCAAAGTTACCACCACTCCTCATATCATTTCAGGAGGTTATCAGATACGACTACCGAAAGAGCTAAAGTATTCTGACCTTGGATACATAGTACCTGAATGGGTTGAAGATATTCCTATTGGAATAGATACCACAAAAACAAATATCATCCTACCGCTTGATGTAGAAAATTATGGGTTTAATAGCATGGCTAAATATCTACGTGATTTTTCTCCTGTGACATTTCTATTTCTTTCAAAATTAACGGAACTTAATTTTGCTTCTGATGATGGCTTTAAAAGATCAATACTGAAGGAAGGCACCGCTAATGGGATAACCACTATCAAGGTAAATGGATACAATGGAGATGAGATGATTGATTACTCATCTCGATACTTAATGTTTTATGATGATTATAAGAGGCCAGCAGATTTGCATGAGCCTGAGAGAAAGAATGTAAAGACCAGTAGAATGTATATAGCTCTTCCACTTGATGCAGATAACGAAGAAGGTAAACTTTTTGCTTATCTACCGCTTAACACTGAAACTGGATTACCATTTATCATAAATGCAGATTTTATCATCACTAGTTCTAGGGATACTTTACATGAAGACAGACCATGGAACTGCTGGCTTAGAGACAATTTAAATGACCTATATCTTTCTGCCTTCTCCCATTGGGTACAATCAACAGATCAATTACTTAATCTTTTTTACTATGTTCCTTTAGAAACTAATTCTGACTTCTTCAAGCCAGTCATCCAGCCAATCATAGAAGGCTTAAAATCAAAGAAAATTGTGCCAACAGAACCTTTTCAAGAAGGGCAGGATGTATTTTTGGAAATACATTATAAAGTCTTCAGACCTCTCTCTAAATTCAGGGAACTTCTGAATAGAGATGGCTATCCACAAGAGTTATTGCAAAATAGAATTTTACATGAAGCACTTGATAAGGACAAACTTTCCGAAGTTTGGTCGAAGTTGGGAGTTGAGACGATTTCATCTGATTCAATTATTCAATGCTTCAAGGATAATCATTGGCTTGAAAAGCAATCTTTGGAATGGTTTGAAGAAGCACATATTTTTCTTTCAAGCCTTGAGATTGACACTGAAATTCTGAGAGAGTGCTCCATAATACCAATTGCTGACGGAAGTAAATTTACTCTTTCTAATTGTAAAAAGCAACAGATATTCTTTGCAGGTGCAAGTCAGTTTGACGATTTGTTAACTAAGACTCCAAGTTTTATCTCAGTGTCTGTAGGGTTTATGTCCGAGGAATTGTATTCAAGAATAATGGAAAATGATAAACTCATGAAATGGTATAAAGAAGTTATGGAAGTTAAAGAACTTACTCTTGATAGCTATATCAAAGAGATTGTCGGTTTTCTTCACCATAACGACTTACAATGGAGTGATGAAGAAATTTTAGAAGCAACTGAGTTCTTAATTGATTCCGGTTGTGGAAAGTCACTTCTCTCTGATATGCCACTTTTAATCAATGATGGTACGCGCAAATCAAAGAATGAAAAGAAAGAGATAGTTACTCCTATGGGTCTTGATATCGAAAGTGGCTGGCAAAACATCTTCGTTAGTGATGATGACCGTCAACATCTATTAATTCTCTCAGATAAGTACCTATCTATTGAAGAGTCAAAAATAGGAAAGTGTTTTGAAATGCTATCGGCTACAGAATCTCCGCTATTAAGAACTGATAATTTAAAAGACTTGTATCGTGATACAGAATTTTATGATTATGATTTAATTGTTAGTGAAGATAAGTTTAGCACTAATGAACTGAAAGAACTAAAAAGAATTGCATATAGATCAACAGGCAATAAAAGGCATATGATGGAGCTGGAGAGAATTATTTCTCCATCGATAATTTATAAGTCGATTTCTGAATGCCTCAGCATATCTATTCTTAAGTGGTTGAAAGGAATTTCTAAGAGAGGAAAAGATAATGATTATTCACTGAAGAATAAATTGTTATCGAAAATTACGTATAAATACCGAAATGAAGGACCAGAACCAATCGATTCCGAATTACTGATTTTTTTGAAAACACGCCCATGGTTAACCACAAATACTGGATTCTGCATTCCACGTGAAACATTTCAGATGAAGGACGGTATCTATGAAGAGCTAAAAGATGCCGTACCATATGCACCGAAGGATTTACCTGATTCAATAATACGTCTTCTTGAAATAAATACGGAAGTAACTTTAACACACCTATACGCATTGTTGAAACATCACTCAGAGCATAACACGGGAACACTTGCTTTAGTGCAAAGTTTATATTTTGCTCTTAATAGAAGATTGTTAAATGCTGATTCAAACCAGTTGAATGCAGTGAAAGAGTTTGCTAAGCAAAGAGTAATTCTAAACCCATCAGAAACGGAAAATAGATGGGTATATCGCAAAAATTCTATCTGGAGCGATAGAAGCGATTTATTTGGGGATGAATTCATCTACCTTAGTTCTATTTACTCACAGAAGCTCAAAGATTTCTTTATTCAGCGTTTGGGTGTGGAAGAAGATGCTTCAGAAGAGCATTATGCAACGCTTTGGTTGAATATTCAAGAATCTGAGATTGTTAGTATACAAAAAACTGAAGAAATCCTAACAACGGTTTATAATGTACTGAAACCCATTTTAGAAAAAACACCATTTCCATTACCAGACTGGTTGAAAGGACTTCAATTTAAGTCAAAGATTTGGACGCTGAAAAGTACTTTTTCCCCTAAAAACAAAGTATTCATTCCAGATTGTGGTACATTAGTAGAAGCATTCCATAGCCATGACATCGAGTTTATGTGGTATCCTGAAGGTTCATATAACCCGTGGAATGCATTTCACAGAACTTTCAATATAAGGTCATTGAGAACTACTGTACAGACAAAACGACAAAGTATTGAGTATTCAGAAAAAGTGCAATCTAACACGTATTTTACGAGTTCAGCTAAGAAGCTTATTGCTGTTAAGTTAAAAGAAGAACAACGACCAATATATGATTTGTTATATGGTGACGGTCGTTTGAAGAAGTTGATGACAATAATTGAGTTAAAGACTCAAGTTATCAAAGTTTCTTATACCTTGGATAGTATATCTGAAATACTGGAAAGAGATTGTTATTGGGACACAGTGGAAAATTCAATATTCTACACAGAAGAGTGCAGTAAGTATTTGATTGCTAAACATGTCGCCGAAGAATTAAACACGTCTAAAATGAATGATTTGCTTAATTTATTACAATCCTGTTTATCTTCTACTGAAAAAGAATTGTATGCTCTACTCAAAGAAGAAAACTGGAGTATACCCGAAGAAATCAAATTGATTCTGAATGAAATAGAACTGATTGAAGATATATCAAAATCTGAACCTGAGTCTCAAGTTGTTGATGAACAATCACCTAAACTATCAGCTACCGAAAATGAGCAAATACACAATACTGAGCCACATTATAGTATGCAACAACAGCTCCAGAGAAACAAACAAGTGCAAAGCATTCATAGTGATGGTTTCAATCCAAAACCAACAATGGAGTCAATTCAAAATTCATTTAGTGGTGCTTCATCCAAAGTACAACGAAATAAATCCTCTGATGAAAATGATACTATAGAACAATCAACTGATTATTCGCTTCTGATTTCAAAGCGATTTAGTAGTAATGATAAGCCTATAGTAGACTTAATTGAAGTGCCAGATGAAGTAGTCAATCCTGCTAGGAGAAGAGCAAAAGAACTCCAAAATCACCAAACTAGAATTGCAAATGAACCTGACCATGAAAGTCGTAGAAGAATTGTTGAAAAAGCAATTCTTGAAGGTCCTGATGAGAGCATTAGAATGAGTCTTCTAGACTGGTATCGAGGTAAATGCCAAATTTGTGGTTGTGATAATGGGTTTATACAAAGAAATGGATATCCGTACTATATTTCAACATATATTGTAGAAAGGAAGTTTGCTTCACATGCAGACAATAAAGGCAATGCGTTATGCTTATGCGCTGAACATTTCGCTAAACTGAATCTTGCAAGAGAAAATAATCAAAATGATTTAATCAATCAGCTTCATGAGTTAAGCACTGAGAATGGCAATCAAGATGTTCATTTTATCCTCTATGGTAAACCAGAAAGAATTAGATTTGTTAAAGATCATATTATAGCCCTTCAAACATACTTAAATAAATTAGGAGTATAAAATGACACTTGTCTGTGATGTTAAGAATAATATGTGTAAAAGATTTCAAAGTAATGAGTGACGGAGAAGAGCTTTAAGAATGGAAAGATTGAAAAGAGGAGATTGATATCCACATTTTCATAAATCTTGACATCAAACCAAGTTCTATGATTATTCATTAATAAGAATAATCGATAATATGAAAATGATAAACGGGGAATGAAAATTAGACTTGACTTTGCAAATTAACTAAGATTATAGAGTTAATCAAAAAAAGGTGTAGCTAAATGGCGCATATTCATATTGAGAATTTTAATCAGATTTCTTTATTTGATGCTGACATTACTGACTTGATGGTTTTCATTGGACCGCAAGCAAGTGGTAAAAGCACATTAAGCAAATTGATATACTTTTTTAAAGCAATTCCGCAAGAAGTAGTTATGAATTTATTTGGGAAGCTTTCTAATAAAGGAGATCAAGATTATTTAGATGGATTATTAGATGCATTGCGAAAGAAATTTGAGCGAATATTCATAACTCATACATTTAGTAAAAAATTCAGAATTGATTATCATTTTCATGAAAATGCGATCATTACTATTTCAATTCAGGACAGTCCAGGAATAACAATCTCTTTATCAACTCCACTACGAAAGAGCCTTGAAAGTACATCAGAAATAATAAAGCCGTCTATTAAAACTATTAATGAACATGAAATATCCGACACGAATTCATCTGAAAGAACTGATATCTCATCTTTTGGACAACGAATTATGATTAGACAGATTGTTGAAGATGCATTTAAGGATTATTGCCAACCGCTATTTATTCCTGCAGGAAGAAGCATTGTTTCATTTATTCCAGATATTACGGCTTTGAGGACTTATGAAGAGATTACACATAAAAAAGCTCTTTTTCTTGATCTTGTTATGTCACAATTCTTCTTTTCGACAGCTAATATCCGGGACTACTTTGAAACTGAATATAGCTTAAGAACAGAAGTGAAAGAAAATAGCAGTTCAAATGCAATTCAAGAACTAATCGCAGATAAAATCAGAAAGATAATAAAAGGTGATTATGAAGCAAATGACAATGGAGATTGCATTTACTACTCTCCAAACGAATGGATTACACTTTTAGCTGCTTCATCGGGTCAGCAAGAATCAATATGGATTTTATTAGCAATTTATTTCAATTTTATAGAAATTAATTTCCAAAGAACATTTTCTGTTATTGAAGAACCTGAAGCTCATCTGTTTCCAGATGCCCAAAGAGATATTGCAGAGCTGTTAGTTTTGTTTAGTAATTTGGAAAATAACCAAATGATTATTACAACACACAGTCCCTATATACTGACTTCGCTCAATAATTTGATCTATGCTTTCCAGGTAGGTCTGAAAAAGCCAAAAGAAGTACAAAAGATTATAGATAAAAATTACTGGCTAAACCCTAAGAAAGTCAGTGTTTACTTCCTTGACCCCAATGCACCTGTATTTGCCAGATCAATTATGGATTCAGAATTGAATCTAATTAAGGCAGAGGAGATTGATGCTATTTCTTCTAAGTTGAATGATATATTTGATAAATTGGAAGACATTGAGAATTCATAATGTCTAATTGTATTCCAAATTATCAGGAGAGCATAGAGCAATCCGGCAAACATCAGATAATTGTATGTCAGGAGAAAAATCGGGTATTTGAACTCACAAACGCTAATAGTCATCATTTCGAGAAAGTTAAAATAGATAAGGGATTGATATCTCAAAAAGATCCGAGAAAACGCTGTGATTTTGGGATTTATTTTAACCAATTAAATATCTGTTATTTAATTGAATTAAAAGGCAGTGATTTTCGCGAAGCAGTTTCTCAAATCAACTCAACCCTTGATATTTTTGCACAACATCTATCTTCTGTAGATCATGTCAATGCAAGGATAGTTTATAAGAAATCAACACCAGATATCAGAGACACAGCTAGCATTAAATTAAAAAGCAGAGTAGAAAAACAATTCAAGGGTACGTTTCTATATAGTACAATAAAGATGACTGAATCTATCTGATTAAAACGTAACTAATTCCTTCTATAAATATTTCGGACTAAGAGAGGGCATAGGGTACGCTCCAACAGAGCCACTTAATTTGGAGGTGATAGCCACCTTACTTTTGGGAATATATGATTTATTAGGCTTTTTCGAAGTCAGTAAGAAAAACAGAATCTAACTGTCCCTCTTGAAGAAGGTTGTAGGTGGTTGGGTGTTGGTTGTAGAACAGAGCATAGCCGTTTGAAAACAGCGTTCTGACAGATGTCACCCCTAAAGAGGTTTGGAATGGGATTATGTTGCATGCTTCCTGTGGTTCCACTTCGTTCCACTACAGGCTATCGGATCTCATCTCTACGAGATTCAATTGAATGTTTGAGTCTCATTTCACCGGATTGAAATCCAGTGTTAATATGCTTCTTCCCTCTGGGAATTTGCTGTCGGAACGCTTAATTTAAGCTATGAGATTTCACTCCTGTGGAGTTTCGTATTTCCTAACTTTCTCATAAATCTTGACATCATAACAATGTTATATGATTTTTCATTACAGAAAGTAACCGATAATGAATGAGGCATAAATGAACAGTTTAAATAATAGCGATAATCATTTTTTGAAAACACTAGAAATTCATGATTACAAGTGTTTTAAAAACTTGTATATTACTACAAATCTAGAATTTGAGAGAGTAAATCTTATAAGTGGTAATAACAACATTGGGAAAACCGCATTGCTAGAATCATTGTTACTTTTCTCTTTTGAACGTCAAACACATAGTGATTCTTCCGAGGTTAAGCATAGTGAGCGATATCTTGCAAATGTAATTTATCAAATATTAAGCAATAGGAAATGCTTTGAATTAACAGAATCTGAAAAACTACAAAATTCTCCTTTCCCTTCATATAAACTGCTAAAATCCTTTCGAGATAGAACTCCCAGTTTCTACATATGTTCATATGAGAAACATGTAAGAAATTTAAGACCTATATTCAGTTTAAAGATGGATTCAAGATCTTTTGAGATATTCAATGCAAATGAATATTCGGTTAATTTCGAAAATCTCGATATCGAATTATTTGATTTAAGTTTCAATGCCTTTTTTGGTACAGCTAATGGATTTGAACGAAATCTTCCTACATTAATAAATGCTGCCAAGAAAGCATTTAAGATAGACAGCATTAACAAATCAATCAATCAATTTGATTCAAGATTTGATGAAGTCGATGTGATTGACAAAGAAGTTATGCTAAAAAATCAAAAAGAATCCAAATACGAATCCATTCATAACGTTGGGGCTGGTTACGAAAGGTACATTTCGATGCTTGCTGCAATCTGGGCATATTCGGGGCAAATCCTGTTTATTGATGAAATAGAAAATGGACTGCATTACAGCAAATATAAAATGCTTTGGGAATTGATATTTAAAGTAAGTAAGGAAGCCAATTGCCAGGTATTTGCCACAACTCATTCATTGGAATGCATCAAAGCTTACAATACAGTTCAAATGCGTGAGGATATGTCAGAGGCGTCTGAAGGTACAGCCTATTATGAATTGTTCAAAGAAGAGGATACCGGAAAGATTGATATCTTCAAACTGGATAAAGATCTTTTAGATTATAGTCTAAAGAGTGGGAAGGGTATTCGCGGTGAGCAAGAGTAGGATCTTTGTTGAAGGGACAAGCGACGCTACATTCATTCGACAACTTATTAAGAAGAAATTCGGTATTGAATCCGTACAAGTTGAATCGACGGTTGATGAAGATGCTGAATGTCTGTTTGATATTGATCCTATAGGTGGTAACTTAAGTGAACCAGCTTTAAGAGAACCGATAAGAAATGTAATAAACCGAATGCCTAAGCATAAGAATGTCAATACAATTGCCATCATTGTTGATGCTGACAATAACATCGATGATAAACGTATTTTGTTTGGGCAATTGATGACAGAATTAGAATTTCAATGTATCGCTCCAGATGAATATCAACATGCGAGAGAAAACCTAACAGTAAAATGCTTTTTCATTGGTATTAAGACTGGAGATTCGGTTGTTGGAGAGCTTGAAGATATTCTTACCTTGATAAGAAAGTCAGAAACTACACATCATGCTGATTGTTTGGATAAATGGAATGAATGCCTTAATGCTAAAGATAAGCCATTTAATGCAAAAGCTCTTAAGAAGTTGAAGACCTATTTCTATTGGCGTTTTGATATTTTCAAATCTAATCAAAGTAATGCCAAAGAGAATTGCACGTTTGAGAAATCATTTGATAAGGATGGTTGGGATTTAGAGCATCCGATATTAGAAGAACTAACGGCATTCCTTGCTTCCTTGGTATAACAATTACAAATACGAGTCCAAAAGAAGATGGGTCTACTTCCGCAGACCCCTACATTGCAGAGCATAGCCGTTTGAAAACAGAGTTCCGGTAGATGTCACCCCTAAAGGGGGTTGGGAATGGGGGTGTGTCGCATGTTTCCTGAGGTTTCGCTTCGCTCCACCACAGGCTATCGGATTTCGGAGATGTCCCGAAACTAGCATGATTTTATTTTCTTCTGTTGTAAAATATGTGATTGTTTTTACAGGCAAACTAAATTACTCAATAGTTTCCGAAAAGCGATGCAAAGACAAGGAAAAACGGAGTAATATTTACCTAATTCATGTTTGAATTCTGGTAGGAAGAGTCTTCATCAGGCTTTTCCTTCAGTATTTTGTAAGTGCAGAAACATTTTCCCTATATTATGTCCTAAAAAGAGGAGGGATAACTGTTCCTTGCATTTTCTCAATGAACGGACAGTAAATCTCTCAAACTTCCTGTTCCACTTCATGAAAGCAAATACAGCCTCCGGTTCGATGCCTCTTTGCTTTCTCAGCTTGTCGCCTTTTTCAGAAAGCAGATTATTGACGGTCTGACGTTTTAGTGGAGCTATATGAGGATCGTAGGTCAGTGATTTATGTGTTTTATCCTTGTAGGGAATACACTTTTTATTGTGAGGACATTCTCTGCAGTCATTACATATATAGGTTTTCACGATTCGTTTCGGACCGTTCTTCTCTGTCTCTTCTTCCTTGATTTTGACCAGTCTCCGATTAAATTGACAGACCCACTCATCATGCTCCTCATCATAGCTGAAGCCTGTCAGAAGAGAGTCCCGATAATCTCTCTTATAATCCTGGGTCTTGAGATAGCTTGTTATCTCTTTTTCAGCAGCATAATTCAAATTCAGCGCAGTGCCATAGGCAGCATCTCCAACAACGTCGGTAGGATATTGTCCCAATTCATCATGCATTTGCTCCATGAGATTGGGAAATTCAACGGTTTCTTTAGGGATATTGAATAAGTGAATGCCTGTGACAAATTGCTCTGAAGTTCCGATACTGGCAACATAACCCGGTGCCAGCTGTCCATTTTTCAATCGCATAAATGTGGCATCATTATCAGTCTTGGATGTGCTGCTGCGTCCTTCTCCAATTATCTCAAGCTGTTGCTCATATTTCTCCAGCTTAGTTATATCATTGCTCTTTGATTTGGAGATTTCGCGCAAAAGAGATTTGATTTTCTTGATAGCCCGAGTATCTGACGGATGATTTTTCTGTAGTCGGGACATTGCTTCTTTCAGCTTGTTTTCTGCTGAGACCAGTCTATCTCTGATCTGTTCAGATGCGACTGTAGCAGTTTTCTCTGATTCAACCGCATGCAATTGCTCACCAAGCTCAAGAAGATCAGCGGTTCCATATTGCTGTTGCTCTTCCTGATTATATTCCTCGATCTTTTTAAACAATCCCTCAACTCGTGTCTTGACCAGTTCCTGATAACGAAGCGCATTGCTTTTCCAGATGTAGGAATTCTTGCCGGCATTTGCGTGAATCGTCGTCCCGTCAACAAAACAGGTGTCGAGATCAAGATATCCTAATGATGATGCTTTCAGTACTACCTGATAAAATACATCAATAAGAATATCAGAACACTTAGTCCAGGCAAAGGTGTTGATCGTTCTGAAATCAGGTTCCTGTTCTCCTGCCAGCCAGATAAAATTGATGTTCTCCCGAACAGCCTTAGCTATCTTCCGACAGGTATAAATACCATTGATATAGGCGTATACAATGATCTTCAACATCATCTTGGGATGATAAGCAGGTGTACCTTCATCAGAGTATCTTGTATATAGCTCAGATAAGTCCAGTTGCTCAACGACATCGTTAACATAACGAACCATGTGCTGGGGAGGTATTCTCTCTTCAATATTAAGTCCATAGAGTGTCCCCTGATTCGGATTGTGCTCTCTGAAATTCATAATTCTCTCTATGCTTAGTTTTTAAAGGCAACAATACACCCTATAACAATATGTCAAGATATATAACTAATTATTTAATAGTTGCTATTTTTCTATCATTTAGTTTCGGGACATCTCCGCGAAGAATAGTGTCGGGTCTCGTTGCACCGGATTGAAATCCAGTGTTAATATGTTTCTTCCCTTTGGGAATTCGGAATATCTCACGCAACCCTAAAACTCAGATAAACGAACCCAGTAATACAATAGCTAGTATTCCCATAACAACAAAAGCGGTCCATAACCCCAACTTTGACATCCACCCGCTTTTATGAACACCCATAATATTTTCACGGCTGGAAACTCTTGCGATTAAATAAATAAGCGGGACGGCTGCAACGCCATTAAAGACAGCGGTAAAGACTAAAGCCTTAATAGGATCAAAACCGATGAAATTAAACATCAAACCAACCAAAGTACCGATTATAATGATAAAATAGAAATTACGAGACTGTTTGAATTTATGATACAGTCCTTCTTTCCAACTCAAAGTTTCGGCTACCGCATAAGCAGATGAACCGGCAAGAACGGGAATGGCTTGAAGACCAATACCGATAATCCCGATAGAAAAGATTAACTTAGCCAAATAGCCGGCGTTAGGAAATGTGTTGACTAATGGCTCTAGCGCTTTAGCAGCATCTGCCGCCGTATTAATATTGGTTATGCCCGCACGATTGAGCACTACAGCTCCAACAATAATAATAAACCAAGCTGTTACATTAGAAAATAACATGCCTATAGCCGTATCAATTCGCAATCGCTTTAGATATGGTTTTGTCAGTTTAGGGATACCTCCTTTTTGTGGTAATCGCTTGTCGGCTATTTCATCCTCAACGACATTACTGGTTTGCCAAAAAAAAAGATAAGGTGAAATCGTTGTTCCAAAAATTGCGACAATAATGTAAATATATTCTTTTCTAAATTCAAAATGTGGAATAAGCGTTGCCTTAAGCGCTTCCGCCCATGGAACATTAATTAAAAAAGCGGTAATAAAATAGGCAAACAAAGCCATGGATAACCATTTAAGAAGATGAATATATTTACGATAAGGAATAAAAACCTCTAAGAGCATAATAAGTAAGGCTATCCCCACAGCCAAAACTGAATGGGAAACACCAGGAATAAGTAATTTAATGCTTGCCGCCATTGCCCCAATATCCGAACCGATATTTAAAGTATTGGCGCAAACAACCAGCAACACCACCGGGAAAAGTATTTTTTTAGAGTAATGATCACGAATTATTGCCGCCAATCCTTGACCCGTTACAGCGCCGATACGCATACAAGCTTCTTGAACTGCCGTCATTAAAGGATAGGTAAAAAGCATTGTCCATGGCAATTGCAAACCGAACTGTGCTCCGGCTTGAGAATAAGTGGCAATGCCGGATGGATCATCATCAGCAGCGCCAGTGATGATGCCCGGACCTAAAATACGCAGAAATCGACTAATTCTTGTTGGACGCTGAGGTTTTGTTTTTTTAGTGCCTGAAAATTCGCTGGCTTCAGCCTCTTGAATTATTTCATCAGGAAACTTAACCATATTAATTGCTGCTTCGCATATTATCGACCGTGGTTGATGAAAGAGCTTGTTCCAGTTTTCTGATTTTCTCTTTGAGTGCTTTATTAATGTCTTTCTCGCCTTTCATTTCAATCCTTACACTTTTTCTGATTAACTGCCTAACACCTAGCACCTAACACCTAGCACCTAACACCTAACACCTAACACCTAGCACCTAACACCTAACACCTAGCACCTAACACCTAGCACCTAACACCTAGCACCTAACACCTAGCACCTAACACCTAGCACCTAGCACCTAGCACCTAACACCTAACACCTAGCACCTAGCCTCTTCTGCCTACCTATACTCCAGCATCCTGTTTATACTTTCCCGTGCTTTATCCATGATTGAAGGATCGACATTTACTTCGAATTTCATGTCTTGTAACGACCAGAGTATTTTTTCCATAGTAGTCATCTTCATATTAAAACATATGGCAAATTCAGTTGCAGGATAATACTGCTTATTCGGATTAGCAAGTTTCATCCGGTGTATGACGCCAATTTCCGTGGCAATAATGAATTCCTGTTTATCGGATTCAATGGTATAATTCAGCATCCCTTCGGTCGAAAGCACGGCATCTGCCATTTTAATCACATCCGCACGGCATTCGGGATGCACCAGCACAACAGCCTTCGGGTGCAGTTTCTTCATTTCTTCGATGTTATCAGGTAAGATTCGAGCATGAGTGGGGCAGAAACCATCACCGATGATCAATTTATGACCGGTCTTATATTGCACATAAGAAGCCAGGAAACGATCCGGGATAAAAATGATTTCATCTTCAGGTTTGAAGGCTTTTTCCACGATCTGTATAGCATTGGCTGAAGTACAGATAATATCACATTCTGCTTTCACTTCTGCGGAGGAATTTACATAACACAGTACCTTTGCCTTGGAATGTTGTTTTCTTAATTCACGTACTTTCCTGGGGGTGATCATATCTGCCATAGGGCAACCGGCTATTTTTTCAGGTAGTAGTACAATCTTTTTAGGGTTAAGAATTTTGGCTGTTTCCGCCATAAAGAGAACACCACAGAAGACGATCACATCAGCTTTGGTTTCAGCAGCTTGAATGCTTAAGCCTAAAGAGTCACCTACGAAATCAGCGATATCCTGTATCTCGGGACGCTGGTAATTATGTGCCAATATCACGGCATTTCGTTCTTGTTTAAGTTTCAGTATCTCAGCTACGATATCCATGTTCTACCTCAGATATAACACCACCACCAATGACCATATCTTCCTGATAAAAAACAATCGCCTGCCCGGGTGTGATGGATTCCTGGGCTTCTTTGAAGATGATTTCAGCTAAATTGTCATATATTTCAATTTCGATAGCAGCAGACTGATGCTGATAGCGAATTTTTGCTGTTATGTTTAATGGAATTGAATCAACAAACAGATTCAAATCCTGGGCTTTCAATTTCCTGGAATTCAAGTATTTCTTTTCTCCTACAATAATTCTTTTTTTTTCAGCATCAATTTCCAATACATAATAGGGGACAGGTGCATTCGCTCCCAAGCCCTTACGCTGACCTATTGTGTAAAAAGCAATTCCTTCATGCGTACCGATTTGTTTTCCATGAATATCCATGATAGGACCGGGCTGCATATTCATTTTCCTAGCTTTTACCAGTGCTCTGTAATCACCACTCGGAATGAAACAAATATCCTGGCTTTCCTTTTTTTCTGCTACGTGTAAATGCATACTCTTGGCAATTTCACGGACTTCATTTTTACACAGTTCTCCTAAAGGGAAGAGAATAGAAGACAACATTTCCTTAGGTATCCTGTATAAAAAATAACTCTGGTCTTTTTTCATATCCACAGCACGATATAAAGACCACTTTTCTCCATCCTGGATAATCCTGGCATAATGACCGGTGGCAATAAAATCACATTCATACTCATGCGCCGTATTCCAGAGTAGATCGAACTTCAAATCCCGGTTACAAAGAATACATGGATTAGGTGTTTTGCCTAGCCTATAGGATTCCAGGAATGGTTTGATGACTTTATTTTCAAATTCCTGGTAATAATCAACAACTAAATGGGGAATATCCAATTGTTCACAAACCCGGCGAGCATCTGCTATTCCTGCAGTACCGCAGCATTGACCTGTACCATCGCTGATCTCAGCCACCCCAAGATACATGGTAACACCCACAACATCGTAACCTTGTTGTTTCAATAAAAAAGCTGTTACGGAGGAATCTACACCTCCGCTCATAGCAACGAGTACTTTATTTTTCATCTTTCTTCTTATTCAGATAATGGGGGCTATCCCCGTGTTCATTGTAGCCAACTTCTTCACCAATTGATTTGACCCTGCATCCCATACACTCTTTACACTGTTCACCCTGTTCATCCATACAAGGTTTGTTATTATACAGTTTATAATTAGCTCGGTATTTAGTCTCAGTAATATTTGGCATTACAATATTGGCACCGGCTTGCAGTCCTTGCTCACGTCCGAGTGGATGGAGTGCCTGGAGAGCTGTTGTTGAAGCGATATTGATATCTTTCAGCAGGATTCTTGCACAGGCAATCATTTTTAAGCCCAATTCCAGTTGTTGATCCTTGATGGAATCGAAGTCCTTAATCCAATCATACATGGGTGTGTCGCTATGAGGAATGTAAGGTCCCATGCCGATCATATCGATGTCCATATGTTTAAAGAAAAGAAGATCATCAGCCAGATCAGCGGTTGTTTGTCCAGGCAGTCCGATCATCACGCCTGTACCGTTCTGATAGCCAATATTCTTGAGAGATTTAAGACATTCCAACCTTTGCTCATAATTGTGATCAGCAGGATGGTACTTTTTATATAATTCGGAATTGGAAGTTTCTATGCGTAATAAATAACGTTTTGCTCCGGTATTGAACCATCTTTTATATGTCTCTGGGGTCTGTTCCCCAAGTGAAAGAGTAATTCCCAACTCACCTTTAGAGAGTTTAACAATTCCTTTCAGGATATCGGTGATAAAGTCTGAATAGGCAATATCCTGGCGTTCTCCTGATTGCAGGACAATTGACCCATAAGCATTTTGATATGCCCAGGCTGCTCCGGCAAGTATTTCTTCCTTTGTCATTTGGTAACGGGCAATATTGGTAATATCACTTCTGATTCCACAATAATAGCAGTTTTTACTACAGATATTACTAAGTTCAATGATACCTCTATAATACACACGGTTCCCAACATATTGAAGTTTGATTTCATAAGCTTTTTTATAGAGAAGTTGAACTTCCTTAGGGTCATTCAAAGATAATAATGCTATTAAATCTTCTTTTTGATATTCAGCTTGATTTAGCAAATCCTGTAATTTATTCATGTAATACCTACTTTATATTTCTTACAAAAGGAAATGTTTAAAAAATCTGTCAACAAATAAGTTAGTTTTAAAATGGCTGATGTCAATTACAAATTTTAGAAAATTCCAATAAATGCAGAATTAGATAAAACATTCGTCTTCTTTTTTAGAAATCGTAACACAAGATAGATAACCGTACCAATTGAAAAGAAAATAATCCAGGATAAGGATAAGGAAAAGATGTGGAGAACTAAGTAGTTTTGATAGATGACTAAGACTACAAAAGAAATAATCATGGCATAAAAACTGGATATTTCTTGCCTCAAAGCCTTTTTCCAACGGAATTTCAAACTGGGTGATTGCCAACGAGACCAATACAGAGGTAGAAACGGAGGTGTTGTTTTTGAATATTCGAGGTATGCTTCACCAAATTTCTCTCGAAGAAAGGATTCCTCAGCAAACATGATTCGTTCATAATACAGCCAGTAGCCTAGACAGAAGATAATGTTGATCCACCACATGCGAGTAAATAACCCCAGTCCAAGCCACATGAGAAAGTTGGCAAAATAGAGCGGATGCCTGATCATCGAATAAGCACCTGTGACATTGATAGCATCAGCGACCTGTTTTTTGGTATTCCTACCCGATGTATTATCAGCAGAATGTCCGACCACATACATTCTAATTGCTTCACCAATGGCTGAGATAACAACACAGAAAAGGTTCCATTGCCAGGGATTTTGTATCATAGTCTGTCTTCTAAAAAACATACATATCATAACTACTAATATCAGTACTACAGGTAAATAACTTCGCCATCTGAATAGCCAGTTACCTGTGTCTCTAAATTCTTCAATCATTGCCATTGGCAAACTCCAAAACAATCTTTTGAGTAGTAAATTTGTCCATACTCTTTCCTTGTCCAGTGAAAACTACAATTTTTTCTTGCATTTTATTATCTGTCTCTGAGAAATGCTCAATTATAAATCAATCTCAGGTGATTTTATTGGAGTTGAATGTCAAATTTAGTTAAGCAAGCTGGTTTGTTATCTGCAGCAGATATCAGCAGATTAGCCATCAAAGCCTTGATAGGTTTCATCCTGGCTCGCTTATTCTCACAAGCAGATTATGGCACATACAAGCAAATTTATCTTGTTTATACTACTTTTTCGGCATTGCTGCTCTTAGGATTACCTCAAAGTATTCTCTATTTTTTACCTAAGATTCAAGATGAATATAAGCGGTCTCAGTTCATTCGACAATGCATGATTGTCTTTTCCGTTTTAGGAATAATGTTCAGTTTGGGGTTATTTTCGTTCCGACATTTGATCTCTGTTCTTTTTCACAATCCCGTTTTGGAAGTTCTACTTGTATTATACTGCTTATATCCTATTTTTGCCTTTGTTTCATTCTTTTATAACTGTACAATGCTGGCTGTGCAAAAGCCACGATCTGTAGCTATATTTACGATATTCTCCATCATCGTCGAAGCGGCATGTGTCTTAGGAGTAGCATACTTTACCAGGAGCCTGTATTACACAACGATTGGTATCTTGGCAGCAGCACTGATTCAGTACCTCTATGCGATGATTAGCTTGAGAAGTTATTCCATCAAGGACTTTCACTTTGACTTTGATTTACTACGGGAACAACTGCATTTCTCTTTACCAATAGGATTAGCTGCTATTGTCAGTTTAGTGGCGATTCAGATAGATAAAATCGTTATTTCCAGTTATTATTCACCGGAAATCTTTGCTGTATTTTCTGTCGGTGCGATGGAAGTACCTTTAATCGGTACAATTCTAAATGCTGTTAATTCTGTATTAATGCCGGAGTTATCAAAACTGAATATCATCCATGATCGGGATCGTATTGAAGATATATTTCGTAGTTCAGTACGTAATAATTCTATGATGATCTTTCCCATGTTTGTCTTTTTCTTTATTTTTGCCAAAGATTTTCTTATTATCCTGTATTCTGAAAGATATGTACACGCTGCTGTATTTTTTCGAATTTACCTGATGATTATGCCTTTAAGGATTGCTATATACAATACACTTATCCAGATAGGAGCTAAGACCAAGTTTATATTTTACTCATCTGTTATCGCTTTTGTTCTTAATCTTGTACTGAATCTTGTCTTGGTGCATTTCGTTGGTCAAGTCGGTCCTGCCTGGTCTACTGTCATTGTCATCTATTTGAATATCTTTCTCTATATTTGTGTGTTTAAATATTCATTGCATTTTAGACTCAGACGTCTTTTCCCGATTCCGGATATTCTAAAAACAGCGATGACTGCTATCATTACCGGTGTATCAGTTCTTCCAGTTTTATTACTGCATTGGAACTCCTGGTTCCGTTTTATGCTTGCTGGTGTGCTGTATTTTGCCCTGTTCATCTTTTTAGGATGTGTGTTGAATGTGATCAAACCCTATGATAGAAATTTATTTATGAAAATAGTCAGCAGTGGATGGAAGCGGATACATGGAACTCCAGCAGCGGATAAAACTGTAGGTTGATCTGATGAAATGGCTCTTATTCACGTCACTATTTCCTCAACAAACAGCCCTGGATAATGGTTTATTTAATCTTGCCAGGATAAATGCGCTGAAAAAAGCCGGAGAAGATGTAAGTGTTATTGTACCCATCGATTTGACTCCACATATGAGATATTTACTTAAAAATCTATCTCTTTCAGTTTTCAAAAAAAAATGGCTGGATTTGTATAGTATTCCCGAAAAGGAACTATTTGAAGATATTCCAGTCTACCATCCCAAATGGTATTCTCCACCAAGGTCACATTTCTGGAAACATGAATATCAATGGCTTCATTTATTTTGTTCCAAAGTCATTGAGGAAATCATCAAGGCAGAAAAACCAGATATCATGATATGTTCCTGGCTTAGTCCATTTGGAATTTATTCTACCTATATCAAGAAGGAATTTAACATTCCGGTGTTTGTCATTCCAGAGGGTGATGATCTATTGATTTATCCGGAGAAATATCCAGGCTGGAATCAGCTTTCTATTATCCTAAATGATAATTGTGATCGAATGATTTGTGCTTCTCAATACATGTTTGATATGGCTTCCGGAAAACGCAATTTAAATCATTGTGTAAAAGTACCTAATGGGTTTGATCATACAAAGTTCAATTATCTTGAGAATCAAGGTAATGCTTCAGGAAAAGTGCATCTGCTCTGTGTTGGTTACCTGGATCATGTGAAAGGACAGGATATATTGATACAGGCAATGGCAAAATTGGATGATCGTTTCGACTTGACTCTTGTTGGAAATGGAACACTACGAAAAGAACTTGAAAAGATGGTTCAAACACTGGGATTACAGCAGAGGATTCATTTTGCAGGATTTCAAAACCAGGATAAGCTGATATCTTATTATCATGAAGCTGACATCTTTTGTCTTGCTAGTCGTTCTGAAGGTTTTGGAATCAGTATCCTTGAAGCAATGGCTTGTGGTTTACCTGTTGTCGCAAGCGATGCAGGTGGAATACCGGAAAAAATCACAGAAGGCAGAAATGGATTCATTGTTCAAAAAGAGAATATCGATGAATTTGTACAAAAGATAAGCGATGCTGCTATAACCAAATGGGATAGAAGTTGGATAGCAGAAAATGTTAGAAAGAATTACAGTTGGGAGAAATGGGCTTCTGAAATGATGTCTCAATACGACGAAGTAAAGCAAGGATATTCAAGATGAATTATGATACTATGTCTCAAAATAGAAAGCACTGGGGAAAAAAGGAACAAGCACAGCTAGCAAAATCTACGATACCAGTCATTTTGGATTGGATTCCACGTGATGTGAAAACAATTCTGAATTTTGGCTGTGGAAACGAAACAATCACAAATGCACTTGTTGAAAGATTTGATGTAACATGTACTGACTTTTCCGAAAGTGCTTTGAAATTCGTGAAAGGTAAAAAGGTCTTGGCGTCTGTCGATAAGCTTCCCTTTGAGGATAACTCTTTTGACCTGGTATTATCAATTGCAATGCTTGAACACATACCTGATTCAATATTGAGGGATGCGATGGAAGAAATCAAACGAGTGACAAAAGGTTATGTCTTCCTCGCTGTACCGAATAGTGAATATTTAAAACAAGGGTACACAAAGTGCCCGAAATGTGAAACGACATTTCATGTGTATGGGCATTTACGTTCTTTTAAACTCCAAACCTTGGATGATATGATGGGTCCGAGTTACAAACGCTACATGATGGGTACTTTCAATCCAAAAGAGAAGAAATACAATCATTTTTTACTTATGCTGAGACAGAAAGCTGCAAATAAATGGTTCCAGGCAACAGAAAATACGATATGCCCTCAATGTGGAAATAACGAGTTTTCAAAACATGGAGGAAATATTCTATCAGTACTGATTGATGGATTGAATTGGATGATATCAGGCAGGCAAAAATACTGGCTGTTTGCCTTTTATGAAATAAAGGATATGATATGAAAATTCTCTTCATCGGCTATTTCTTTCCTCCCTTGGGTGGCAGTGGAGTGCAAAGACTATTAAAATTCGTCAAATATCTTCCTCAATTTGATGTAGAACCGGTGGTACTAACAGTTGATCCGTGTTTTGTACGTGCTCCGAAGGATAAAGGACTGTTGAAGCAGATACCTTCGCATATCCGTATTATTCGAACGCCAACCTTTGATATGAATTGGATTTTCAAGATTTTCTGGGGATTGCGGTTACCCAAGGTTGTTAATTGGATACAGGATTATTTACTGATACCGGATAAAGATATATTGTGGCTTCCTTTTGCGAAAAGGAAAGCTAAATCCCTTGTTCAGGAAGAGCATTTTGATTTAGTTTTCGTTTCCGGTAGTCCATTTTCAGCATTTAAGATAGCAGAATTATTAAAAGAAAAGTTCGGAATTCCATATGTACTTGATTTTCGTGATGAGTGGATTAATAATCAGACCAGGTTAATGCAAAAACATAATTCTTATCGGGATAAAATTGAATCTAAAATGGAAAAGACAGCGATAGAATCAGCTTCAGCAGTTACTTTTCTCTCGAGTATCATGTATCAGAATTTCCTGGAGAGATACAGGATTATTTCAAAAATACCAAAAGCAATTATAACCAATGGCTATGATGATGAAGATTTTGTAAAGCTGGCTGCTAATGTTAAGTCGAAAAAATACATGAGGATTATCTATACAGGTTCATTTTATGATAGTACAAGTCCTCGTCCCATTTTACAGGCTATCCTGGATTTGATTCGCAGTGGGAAAATAGCCAAAGATAAAATCAGGCTGGAAATCTACGGCAAGAATACACCTTCGTTTATTTATGCCAATTTAGATGCTAAAGAGGACGAATTATCCTTTGTCTCTTTATTACCTTATGTTCCACATTCTCGTAGTCTCCAACTGCAAAAGGATGCAGATTTACTCCTGATCTATATCATTACAGCAAAGAATACGGATGCGGTGTACAACGGTAAATCATTTGAATATATCCGCACTGGAACTCCTATCCTAGCAATTTGTCCTCCTCATGGATTAGCAGCAGATTTAGTTCGTACTACACATACGGGATGGATTTATGATTCAGCCAAGTCAGAGGATATTCGAAACGGATTCCTGGAATGCTTCCTGAAATGGGAAAAGGGTGAATTAACTGTAGACCTGGACTGGGGCGAAATCCGCAAGTATGAACGAAGTGCCCAGGCTGGTCAATTAGCAGATGTGATGAAACAAGTTGTTGAGAAGGCGAACTAACCGATGTGTGGAATTAGCGGAATTTATCATTTAGATGGTAGAATAGTCGATCCAGGACAACTGAAGCACATCACCAATATCATCAGGCATAGAGGACCAGATGACGAAGGATATCTGCTGGTAAATACGAAAGACAGCAACTGTCGTGATTATGCAGGAGAAGATACCATTCCTGAGCTAAAAGCAATTTTACCTCAATTAAAACAGGATATGAAAGCTGATCTGGGTTTTGGTTTCAGACGATTATCCATCCTGGATCTTTCCGTTCATGGTCATCAGCCGATGTCATATCATCAAAATGAATTATGGATTGTCTTTAATGGTGAAATCTATAATTATCTTGAATTGAAAAAGGAATTGTTGGACTTAGGACAGGTTTTTACAACCGGTTGCGATACAGAAGTAATACTGGCAGCTTATAAAGTTTGGGGAACCTCGTGCTTGCAGAAATTCAATGGTATGTGGTCATTTGCTATCTGGGATAAGCCAAATAAGAGGCTATTCTGTGCCAGGGATAGATTTGGTGTAAAACCCTTTAATTATTTCTTTGATGGGAAGACATTTGCTTTCGGTTCAGAAGTGAAACAATTGATGAACTTCATTCCCAACAAAGATATCAATAATAAGATGATTTATCGAAGTCTCAAGATGGGATCGTTTCTGTTCTACGGAGATGAGACTTTTTACCGTGATCTCAAAGTACTTCCTCATTCGCATTTCCTGGTGCTTCAAAATGGGAAAATACATATTGAAAGGTATTTTGATTTGGAAGATAAGAATTTTGAAACTTCAAAACTTAATTTTAATGAAGCTTGTGAACAGTATAGATCTCTCTTTGAAGATTCAGTTCGTCTTCGCTTACGAAGTGATGTGGAAGTCGGATCATGTTTGAGTGGTGGACTCGATTCCTCTGCAATTGTTTGTACGGCTCATCATTTAAATGACCGTTCATTCCAGACTTTTTCTGCCTATTTCGATAAACCGGCAGCAATCGATGAACGTAAATGGATTAGGATCGTTAATGAATATACCGGTAGTTTAGAACACCTGATCTCACCTAAACCGAATGACGTTTTACATGATTTGAGCAAAATCACCTGGTTCCACGATACTCCGGTTGTCGGTTCCAGTCCTGTTACCCAGTATTATGTTATGGAGGCGGCAAGAAAAAGTGGTGTAACTGTCATTCTTGATGGACAGGGCAGTGATGAAATTACAGCGGGTTATAATCATGCGTTCTATCGTTATTATGCGGATTTGGTTGTTCGTGGAAAATGGGATAGAATTTCTCATGAATTGCTGCCTTACTTGCAGCATCAGCAGAAAGGAAATCCCTTATCTAAACTGATGCGAATATTTGCTGCGTTAGTCATGCCTGAATCTGATATCTATAAAAATGAACTAAAGCATAATCAGCCTAATGTATTGAATATGGATTTCAATGGAGATGAACTCTTACCTGGGTTCCGAGATTTTAAGAAAGGAAAATTATCGAATTTTCTCTACAACCTGGTAATGTCCATATTCCTGCAAACACTACTGCACTTTGAAGATCGCAATTCCATGGCTTGGTCTATCGAGAGTAGAGTTCCATTCCTGGATTATCGTTTGGTAGAATTTGCCTTTTCCTTGCCAAATGAATTCAAAATTAAGGGACAATATGGCAAGTATATCCATCGTAAGTCTTTGGAGTCGATTGTTCCCAGGCAGATTGTAGAACGCAAGGATAAGGTCAATTTTGCTGCACCAGGTGAGAATTACTGGTTAAAGAAGGAGTTTCGTCAATTCTATGAAGAAATGCTGAATGATTCGAATTTCAAGAATCGCGGGATATATGACGTGGTTAAGATCAGGAAATTATACCAGGACTACTTGAATGGAGACAACCGGTATAGCAGTCTTCTCTGGAAGGTTATGGCGACCGAAATCTGGTTCCGTACTGCAAATCAGAATTAGCAATATATCTTGAAGTTTATTTGAAAGCTGAGGTTTGGAGTTTACATGAAAGCTAAGAGTCGGTTCATTGAGTGATTTCGACGAAGGAGAAATTGTATCGAAATGTATCGTTATTACATTCAAGACTCTGTTAATGTCGTCTCCTCGATACAAATAGATAAATCAATTCACTCGGAGAACTCAGCTTTCATCATCAGTAGCGAAAATTCTTTTCAGGGAAGTTCAAACCGACAGCAGCGAAAGCTCGTTTTCAGGGTAGTTGAGAATTGATATTTGGTTTTTAATATCAGCTTTTCAAACTCTCCGACACTAAAGTGCCACCTCTCTTTACCCAAAGAGAGGAATGAGCAATACGCAGTCTGTCTGGTTTCCCTCCCTTTGGATAAAGGGAGGGATTAAGGGAGAGTTTGATTCTGCTACTGTGGAAGTTCAACCCCGACATTTTAATCACCAGCAGCGAAAGTTCGTTTTCAATTATGTTTATATGAAAACTGGGATGCCAAACTTCGATTTGGCATATGGCGAATCGGAGTTCGCCACTCCCGTTGTCTTATTCCTTATATAGAAATCTTTTAATCTTTTGTGTCGGTGTTTTCTCGAAAGGTTCTTTCTGCTCAATAATGCGATGAATCATCGAAAATGATGATACGTTGCGGTTCACATTATCTTTGATTTGTTCCAGCAAAGAAGTGATATTCTTTGCCGCTTGTACGTTACTCATTTTGCTGATACCAAAGTTTTTATCAATGATCTCATAGTTCAAAAACACGCGTGCAGTTATTTTATGATTTGATTCATATACGAGTGATTCAAGCACATTCTCATTTTCATTGAGACTAGCTTCCAAACCTTCTGGATAAATGTTTTCTCCATTTGAACCGACAATGACATTCTTGATCCTGCCCTTAATATAGAGATAGTTCGCTTTAGTCAGGATACCCAAATCACCTGTTTTAAAATATCCGTCTGATGTGAAGACTTCTTTCGAACGTTCAGGATCACGATAATACCCTTTCATGACGGTATCTCCTTTCACCTGGATTTCTCCTTCACCTGTTTTACTGTCCGGATTAGCAATTCGAACATCCAGGGTTGGAAGAATGACACCTGTGGCACGAAATTTTACTACATCTGGCGAACAACCTGCTATGAGGGGAGAAGTCTCTGTCAGTCCATAACCAATGGCATAGGGGAAACTGGCTTCCCACAAAAATCTTTCCACTTCCTGGGATAGAAGTGCTCCTCCAATACCGAAGAATTCGAGCTTACCGCCGAAAGTTTTCATCAGCTTTTGCCCGGATACCTGGTGGAGAATCTTTCGGAACATGGGAATATGATACAGTTTCTTCATGACGATGTTCTTGGTCAGTTGCGGATAGATTTGCATCTTGAATATTTTTTCAATAACCAATGGTACACTGAGTATCATGGTAGGTCTGATTTTCTGCATGGCAGGAACAAGTACACGTGCTGTAGGAGGTTTATCCAGGTAATAGACACATGCGCCTTGCATCATGGGTATAATGAAACCAATGGTGCCTTCATAAGCATGAGAAAGAGGCAGAATGGAAATCAATCGATCCTTTTCCGTTACATATTTGATGTGAAGAGTGATCCAGGCATCATAGACGATGTTTTTATGGGTTAGCATCACTCCCTTTGAACTACCGGTTGTACCGGATGTATAGATGATAGCTGCAATATCGTCTTCCTTGACTTCCCTGGATGTAAGACCGACTGCCAACATTGCCTTACCTTTCAATATTGAAAGGCTTTTGCTTCCTTCACGAACCAGTTCTTTGATTTTATCTCGACCTGTCTCAATTGGAATTGAATCAAAAGTCTCAATCAGGATGATTTCCGGTCTGATTTCAAAATCTTCATAAGCGATCTTATCATACAATTGCGAAGAAACAAACACGATTTTGCATCCGGCATGGCGGAGTATATGATTGATCTCATTGGCATGGAAATCAACGAGTATGGGTACCGCAATCGCTCCCATCGTGGTAATTGCCAGGTACACTACTCCCCAGTTGGGAGAGTTTTCACTCAGGATGGCTACACGGTCACCTTTAATAATACCATGTGAATGCAACAAACGGATCACATCTTCGATCATGGTTCCCATCTCACCATAAGTTATTGGAATACCATCAACCATGGATAAGGCGTTGCGCCTTGGAAAAGCATCAATTGTGCGATTTATCATAGAAAGAAGCGTAAAGGTCTTGAAGGGAGCAGGAGTCTCTTGTCTCATTATTGATTCCTTTAAATTTACTGATGCTAATCTAAAAAATATATGCATTTCGTTGCAAGAGAAATATTATTTTTAACAGGATGACCTAGATAGCGTGTGATTTGGTTTTTTTGCTTAGGTACAATAATTTGAAAATACTGATAATATTTGAATTGATTGACAAATCTTCCACAGCTACATTGACTTTAACAAAGAAGAGCAGATCTTACATTGTATCAATACAGCATTCTGAGGATTTTGGACTCCAGGTCGCTCATAAGACTTTTTCCACAAAGTCGAATTCACAATTGCCGAAGGCTAAACAGCTTTATTTTCATCCCGTTTACGATCGTTATGATTGAGAATCTTCTTACGGAGCCTCATGCTGTCTGGTGTTATTTCCAGTAATTCATCATCACCGATGTATTCAATGGCTTGTTCTAAACTGAAGATACGAGGCGGAATCAGTTTCATGGCATCATCTTTTCCGGCAGCACGGTTATTGGTAAGCTTTTTACCTTTACAGACATTGATGATCAAATCTTTATCTTTTGCATGCTGTCCGACGACCATTCCTGCATAAACTTCTGTATTTGGACTTATGAAGAAAGTACCGCGTGGCTGGAAGGCATTCAGAGAATAACCCAAGGCTACACCGTCTTCCAAGGCGACCATAGAGCCGTGGTTAGAACTGGTGATGTCTCCTTTGTATTCGGCATATTCAAAGAAACATTGGTTGATAATGCCTGTTCCGCGTGTTTCAGTGAGGAATTCATTCCTGAAACCAATCAAACCTCGAGCTGGAACCTTAAACTCTAATCGTGAATATCCATCCACGGCAGCCGTCATGTGGACTAATTCACCTTTTCGACCACCCATCAGGTCAATCACTCTTCCTACGTATTCTTCAGAAACATCAACCATAGCCAGTTCGATAGGCTCCAATAATTTACCATTGACTTCTTTAAAAAGCACTCTCGGTTTCGAAACTGCGAATTCATAACCTTCACGACGCATGTTTTCCATGAGAATGGACAACTGTAGTTCACCACGTCCCTTTACGGTAAATTTGTCTGCAGTATCGGTTCTCTCCACGATGAGAGAAATGTTCGTCTGTAATTCCTTCTGGAGTCTTTCCCAAATCTTGCTGGAAGTAACCCATCTGCCTGACCTGCCCATAAAGGGAGAGTCGTTGATGATAAATTCTATGGCGATAGTAGGATCATCGATATCGATACTGGGAAGAGGGATGGGGTTGTCTTTATTGGCGACAGTTTCACCGACATCAATCTGAGCCAGTCCGGCTATCGAGATAATATCACCAGCATAGGCAGTGGTGATTTCTTTTTTAACTAATCCCTCATAGGTAAAGATGTTCGTTACTTTATAGAGTATTTGCGAATCATCCCTTTTCAGGAGGAGTACTTCTTCACCGGCGCTGATTGTACCGTTTTCAATCTTTCCGGTACCCATCTTTCCCAAATAATCATTATACTCAATGGCAGAGACAAGCATCTGGAATGGCTGGTCAATATCACCTTTAGCATCCGGAACTTCCTTAATGATCATTTCGAGAAGTGGGAAGATATTCAAAGGTTCATCGATAATTTCATTCACAGCATAGCCTTCTTTCGCTGAAGCATAGATCACGGGGAAATCAAGTTGTTCATGATGAGCATTCAATTCTATAAATAAGTCAAAAATCATATCTAAAACATCGTGAGGACGAGCATTGTGACGATCGATCTTATTGATGACGACGATCGGTTTCAATCCAAGTTCCAAAGCATTCTTGAGCACATACTTCGTTTGGGGCATGGGACCTTCAAAAGCATCTACTATAAGAAGGACACAATCAACCATTTTCATGATTCGCTGCACTTCACCGCCAAAGTCAGCATGACCGGGTGTATCAACGATATTTATCTTATAATCTTTATACTCAAGTGAGGCATTCTTAGAAAAGATAGTAATTCCACGTTCTTTTTCGATATCATTAGAGTCCATGACTCTTTCCACTACACGTTCATTATCCCTGAATAGTCCAGTCTGACGGAGCATCGCATCCACGAGAGTTGTCTTTCCATGATCAACATGTGCGATAATTGCTATGTTCTTGATCTTTTGCATCTTGTTCCTTTTCATTCATTTCAATAGAGTACCATTTTTTGTCGAGGGGGTTTTATAGTCAAGGCATGATAATGATTTAAATGAACTTCCCCTAAAAGCAAATAACTACAAGCTTCCTCATATTCTACCAGGGAATATGAAATCAATTACAAATAACGCATCTTCTTAAGCAAATCTAAAATACTTCATGAATCGTGGCAGCATCGTTTACGTTGCTTTTTACGGAATTAGAAGAGAAGCCACCGCCTGAAGTCCCTCCCACACAGCTAAAGGAGTTGCCACAAGTGTAGTCGCAATTTGTGACCTCAAGTTGGGGGCGCGTAGTCAAGAAACACTTGACAACACTCATGTATCATTTAGGTTGTTAATAAGAGGTAACAATGCCAACAATAAGTATGTTTTTTGGAATAATCATCAGGATGTATTGTGGAAATGCGGAACACAATCCACCACATTTTCATGCATATTATCAGGAATATACAGCAACATATGATATTGTGCAGGAAGCTTTTCTGTCTGGTAATCTACCTTCAAAGCAATCTAAGATTGTGGAAGCCTGGGCTGCCATTCATAAAGATGATCTCATTGCTGATTGGCAATTGGCAACAAACGGTGAATTGCCTTTACCCATTGAACCTCTTAAATAGGATTATATATGATTAAACCAATAAAAGTAACCCCTTTAGATGACTATGTTCTTGAACTGACAATGTCGGATATGACGATTAAAAAGTTTAACGTTAAGCCATTCCTTAACAAAGGAAAGTTCAAAGAATTGATGGATATTAATCTCTTCCGCCAGGCAAGAATCTCTTTCGATGCCATCGAATGGCCCAATGGGGTAGATATTGATCCTGATCTGCTGATATAGCGCAGCTCTGAACTATTCCCTATTAGCTACTCCCTATTCCCTTATTCAATTCTGCCCTGTCAGCTGTCCGCTGTAAGCTGTCACCTTCTGTATCGTGGTGATTACTTCAGGAATCGTGGCAGCAGCACTCATGGTTATACTTATAGCGGAAGTAATGACATTGCAACTGTCGCATGGTATTATTCCAATTCCGGTAATACGACTCATACAGTTGGCATCAAGGCAGAAAATGAATTAGGTCTGTATGATATGACCGGCAATGTCAACGAGTGGTGTTGGGACATTTTTGACGTTTATCCGAGTAACTCTCAAAATAATCCACACGGTGCTATCACTGGGTCTGACCGTATTTACCATGGTGGTGGCTGGGGCAGCAGTCCAGGCAACTGTACCGTTTCCAGTCGGATTAATGCGGGTGCTACTAGCTACGGCAATAGACTCGGATTTCGTCTTTGCAGGAATTCCAATTAATTTTTAATTAGCTACTGCCCCGCAGCATTTCTTAAATTTCTTCCCGCTCCCACAGGGGCAGGGATCATTACGTCCAATCTATATTTTGAGTATGATCTGGTAAGACACTTCCGGGGCATAGATTAGAGCTTTTTCCTGTATCTTTGACTCTAACATATAATCCATTATAATGGCAATCTGCTGTTTAACCGGCAAGCCATCCCAAGTGAGTTCTTTAATCGAAGTCTTATTTTTGAAATATTCATATCTTTCTTCTGATACAAGCTCTTTTAAATAGCTCTTTAAACTGAAATAATTCTTTGGCAAAGGTTTAGCATCTGATGTCACCATAATGAAACTCCTATACTTATAAAACATACTTTAGGATGTTTTCTTGAATAAATAAATCAGAAAAATGGAAAAACTCGTCAATTAAATTCATATATATATTTTTGGTTACATGATTTAAGTGATTCAACTCATATGAATCTCGAAGTGATGAAACACGATAGCCCATAGCGTCAGCTATGGGTAAAGAAGCCTCCAAACCTTTGAACCTCGGCAGGGGTGACACATCTGGAAATTCGAAGGACGAAGTTCGAAGGGGGAATCTTGATCGCAATTTGCTACTTTAAGCGGATGGTAGAAAAACAGAAAGAGAGTCACAAAAAATACTTGGGAAAAAGAAATGAATAACAACAACAATAGAACCAAACCACTATCGCTCATAGGAGCGGTAGTCCTGCGGTCGTTCTGCGGTAGTCCTGCGGTGCTGCTCTGGTTCTTTTTAAAGTGGAATCCTTGTAAGTTCGAAACTGTAACGCCTTTTGTAACGCGTTATTCCATAACGTGTCCCGCTGAATTCATTCAGTTCAATTGTAGCGTACATTGGTAATGTGTTGTATTCGATAATGGTATTATCGAAATGTTTCTGCATCGGGGATTACCAATCACCTATGATAAAAGAATACCATTCTATGTTGAATCTCGCAGAGATGAAAGATCATAGCCTGTAGTGGAATGAAATGGAACTACTTGCAGAAGGTGTTAGGTGCTAGGTGTTAGTAAGGAAGGAAATAGGGATTAGGGAATCGTTCTGATTGAATTCAAGAAGCGTTAAACCAATAAACAAAGATATCCTTCATTCTGAATCTCGCAGAGATGAAAGATCATAGCCTGTAGTGGAATGAAATGGAACTACTTACAGAAGGTGTTAGGTGTTAGGTGCTAGGTGTTAGGTGCTAGGTGTTAGTAAGGAAGGAAATAGGGATTAGGGAATCGTTCTGATTGAATTCAAGAAGCGTTAAACCAATAAACAAAGATATCCTTCATTCTGAATCTCGCAGAGATGAAAGATCATAGCCTGTAGTGGAATGAAATGGAACTACTTACAGAAGGTGTTAGGTGTTAGGTGCTAGGTGTTAGTAAGGAAGGAAATAGGGATTAGGGAATCGTTCTGATTGAATTCAAGAAGCGTTAAACCAATAAACAAAGATATCCTTCATTCTGAATCTCGCAGAGATGAAAGATCATAGCCTGTAGTGGAATGAAATGGAACTACTTACAGAAGGTGTTAGGTGTTAGGTGCTAGGTGTTAGTAAGGAAGGAAATAGGGATTAGGGAATCGTTCTGATTGAATTCAAGAAGCGTTAAACCAATAAACAAAGATATCCTTCATTCTGAATCTCGCAGAGATGAAAGATCATAGCCTGTAGTGGAATGAAATGGAACTACTTGCAGAAGGTGTTAGGTGCTAGGTGTTAGGTGATAGGTGTTAGTAAGGAAGGAAATAGGGATTAGGGAATCGTTCTGATTGAATTCAAGAAGCGTTAAACCAATAAACAAAGATATCCTTCATTCTGAATCTCGCAGAGATGAAAGATCATAGCTTACTATAGGAAGGTTAGAAAATTAAGGTAGAAAAACCTCCCTCGTTGATATACATAGATCAAATCAACAAAGGAGGTAACAATGATTACCACATCAAAATCTAACCCAAAGAGGTTTTTTGTCAACTCAGAAATGATGCTTGTTGGCATTGATATCAGCAAGCACAAACACAGTGTGTATTTTTGTGATTTTACAGGTGAACGGAAGCGTAAGCCATTTTTTATTACAAACAATCATGATGGTTTTCAGTATCTGCTAAAAGAAGCAGAACAGCAAAAGCGTTTGTGGAATCTGAACGAGATTGTATTTGGAATGGAACCAACAGGTTCATATGTAAAGCCACTCCAGTACTTCTTGGAAGAACGCTGCTATCAAATCCAAAGCATCAACCCATTACACACTAAAAGATGGAAGGATATTGAAGATAATCATCCATCCAAGAATGATTTGAAAGACAGTATTATCATTACCTCTCTGTTAAGAATGGGCAAGAGCATCCATCATCGGAGACCTGAAGGTGTTTTCGCGGAGTTGAACAACTATGCAGCTTATTATCACCAGTTAATCACAGATATTCGCAGGCAGAGGAACTATCTGGAAGCCTCTTATGCCTGTTACTTTCCTGAATTGAGTAACTTTTTCAAATTTAACAGTACGGGAGTAATGTATATCATGGAGTGTTTTCCTCTTCCTCAGGATATCGTAAATGCAGGATATGAGAATTTTCTGAAGATTATGAAAACAAAAAGCAAAGGGTGCATAGCTACAGAGAAGCTTCACAGTTTATATCAGGTATCTCTAACAAGTATTGGCATGAGTCAGGGAGCGGATAGTGCGAGAGTGGTCATAAATGCGATCTATGAGGATATCAGCTATAAACAATACCATCTCAAACAAATCAAAACAGCAATCATGACATGTGTAGATAAAATCAGTTATGGATCGTTATTGGTGACAATACCTGGTTTGAGTAAAGTATCAGTGGGGTTAATTCTGGCGGAGACTGGAGATATCAATCAATATGGTCGATATCAGGATTTAGTCAAACTTGCCGGATTGAGTTTAAAACACAATCAATCAGGAGAATACCATGGGCAATATCATATCTCTAAGGTAGGAAGAGTAAGGTTGCGAAGGATCTTGTATATGCTTACTCTGGAAATGATTATAAACAATCAATTAATCAATCAGATATATAATTATCAAGTAAAAAAGCGAGGTAATAACAAGGTCAAAACTATCGTTTCTTTGAGCAGTAAATTACTGGGAATCATGTACTCAATGGTTAAATATGAAAGGTCGTTTGATCCTGAACAGCGAAAGCTATATGCAGGTTATTTAACTGAAAATAATCAGTGAGCCAAGAAAAAAAAGTAGTCAAAAAATAATGGAGGTGTTTAGATTGGTTCACTCGCCGGATGATGTAGTCATTAGGCACTAAGGCTTGTTTACAAGACCTTCTACCATAGCTCATTATAGCACACCGGCGGGTATTATCTCAGATAGGATAAAGTAAGAATAGGATACCATCAGAAGGTAATCCAGTATATCAGCAAGATCGGGATGTAGAACCAAGAGAGCTTTGATAAGTAATATTCGATTTAATCATAGAATTCAGATCGAAAATCAGCGTCTCTGGAACCCTGCAATGACGCTTCGGTACCCTACGCGTCATTGCAGGGTTCCAGAAAGCCAAGTACTATGAATATATTATAATATATAACTATCTAACTATATCAGCCTGTAGTGGAATGAAATGGAACTACAGGGAAGAGTCCCCCCAAACCATTACAATCTCGTAGAGATGACACATCTGGAAGTGCGAAGATCACCGTAACGCGGTATTCATACCGTGTTTCGCTGAATTAATTCAGTATTATTCAGAGCAGATACAATATAAATAATGCGGTACACGGTATAAATACCGCGTTACAAACTTGATATCACAATTTGCGACCTCAAGATTGTCTACGCACTGCATAGGCTTTTCTCTGTAATGCTTAATTTTTCATTATTAATTCTTAATGCATGTCTTCCAATCTGCTAATCTGCTCTGATAATTCTTAATTTTTAACTTTTAATTTTTAATTGCTTACTGCCCCGCAGCATTTCTTATATTTCTTTCCGCTGCCGCATGGACATGGATCGTTTCTTCCGATTTTCGGAGCATTAGAAATGACCGGTTGAACAACAAATTCAATCTCATCTTTCTTTTTTGGTTTATATAATTCATCATCATCATCAAAGAACGCTTTATACTCACCAATTGGGTCATCAGAGTTACTCCAGGGATCTTCTCCATCAGTAAACGGTATATCCTGATCCCAATCTATGGAAGAGTTTTTGTCATAAAAATCGAAGCGAAGCTGATCTGCATTTTCATCGATGATGACAGGTTTAACGGATAATGAGAGTTCCTTTGGTGTATGACCTCTATGTATCCAGGAGCGGTAATGATTATAGTAATCAGTTACTGTAATATAGAGTCTGTTCTTTGTTTCAATATTGTAATCCTCAAGGAATAGGTCATCATACAAATCATTGATTTCGAATGGTTTCGCCCCATAATTGAAATCCATTGTGATATGTAAAATAAATACCATCGCGGCTGCTGGTTCAAGCCCGAAAGTACTTATCAGTAAGTCTTTTAATGCCAGATATTGAGGTGTTTCTTCAAAATAATCCTCTTTACCATACATCATTAACTCATCTTCCTTAGGGATATATAGTTTTTTGTACTTAATTCCATGAGCCAATTTTTCGTAATCGTCCATATTTATAAGATTACATAGATTGACTATTCTGCCATCGATAAAACTGAAATATGGACATAGCAGACTATATTCTGTGATATATGAGTTCAATTGTTCATCAGTTAGGATATCTTCTTTCCAAAAGAAATGTGACCTATAAATTTTAATTAAATTCGCTGGTTCAAAGATTCCATAGAAATTCAGACATGGATTAATACGGGAAATGAGTGGTTGAACTAAGCTTCTTCCCAATTCTACTGTCTTTTCCTTAATTGCATACAAAACTTCTGCAATTTCGTCAAAAAGGATATACGTAGATTTTATCTGCTTTCGCTTATTCGGATTAGGATAGGAATCAATGCGGTAGATCATGAAATTATAATTCAAGTACCAGTATCCGTTATTGATAGTGTTCTGTTCCAAGGGAATTTGTGAGCTGATACTCTGAAGTATGGTCAAGGAGGCTTCCGGTGCATATATAAGTACTTTTCTGATATATTCTTCATTGACAACGTATCTCTGCATTAAATCAACTTGCTGATGAGAATCTAATTTATCCCATTCATCTTCAATCATTTCAGTTTTCACACCGAATAAAATAAAACGTTCAACCGAAGAAAGCTCTTTTAGATAACTTCTTAAACTAAATTTATCTGCAGCGATTTTCTTTTTGGATTTATTCATATTTTTGCTTTGAAACTCCTTGTTTGTGTAAATCTGGAAATTTTAAAAATTAGTCAATTAATTTTGCTTAGCATTGCTCTGAGAATTGCAACGGGATGCAAACCGTAACGCGTTATTTATAACGTGTAACGCTGAATTCATTCAGTTCTTTACCTGTAACGCGTTATTCCATAACGTGTGCTGCTGAATTCATTCAGTTCCGTGCAGATACTTTATAAATAAAGCGATACACAGTATGAATACTGCGTTACGATGTCTGACAATCTTGAAGTCGCAATTTGCGATATCAAGATGCAGTGGAAGAAGACAATCGAACTATTGAGAAATCCTCAATAGTTGAGGTTACAATCCAAGTATAATCGGCATTTGAACGGCAGTTATTAACTAATCCTTAATAACTGAAAGAGGACAGATTCCCATCGGGAAGATAGATTCTAACACCGGATTTCAATCCGATGAAATGTAATGAGAGTGACTCCCTATTTCCCCCTTCTTTTGTAAAAGAGGGGGGAAATAGGGGGAGTTAGTTCTGCTCTGCTAATCTTTACCTGTCGTCCCCACTGGACTGATATGTTAGGGTGTACTCTGTCGCCGGATTGCTTCTTGAACTTGAAGTCTCAATATGCGACCTCAAGATTCTGAAAATCAAGAAACCCTTGACAATGCTATTGTCTCATTTATGTTGTTATTAAGAGGTAACAATGCCAACAATCAAACCCATAAAAGTTACTCCCTTAGATGACTATGTACTTGAACTGACGATGTCTGATATGACGATTAAAACATTCAACGTAAAACCATATCTAAGCTTGGGTAAGTTTCAGGAGCTAAAGGACATCAGTCTTTTTCGACAGGCAAGAATCTCTTTCGATGCCATCGAATGGCCTAATGGTGTAGATATTGACACTGATCTACTCTGATAGTCTGTTTCTGCCAATCTTCCATCTTAAATCTTCAATCTTAAATTCTGCCAATTCTTAATCAGCCACTGTCCCGCAGCATTTCTTATACTTCTTGCCGCTACCGCAGGGACATAGATCGTTTCGACCTATCTTATCAGCTTTAGAGATAACAGGCAGTACTTGCTCTTCATCATCATCAAATTCATCATAGTCATCAGGTTCTTCAACATCAGCGAAATCAAAAAACCGCTGGTCAGAGTCTATCTTTAGAATCCTGTATGGTTTCTCAGAAGATTTCTTTTTTATAGGTTCAATTCCATGCATTTTGTAATCAATTTCAAGAGGTGTGTGCCCTCGATTGAACCAAGTCCTAAAATGATTAGAAAAATCAAACCATAATTCTGTATAATAATTTTTTAGTTCTAATTCAACCTTATTGATCTCCAAATTGATGATTTGTAGCGGATTCCTACCAAAGTGAAGTTCTGCAACCACGCGAGAGATAGTTTCAAGCGCAAAATCTTCCTCCAATTGAAGATCATATATCATGAATCGAGCTAACTCCATGAATTGAGGCGAGAAATTAATGCAGGAGATACCATAGCTCATTAACTCAGATTTTGGGGGAACATATAATGGTTTGTCTTTGATTCCCTGGTGTAAGGAACGATAAGCTTCTAAAGTAACTCTGAGCACAATCTGATCATCCTTCAGAACCAGATCATTGTAGTAATGTTTATAGTTTTTCAGCAATTTCCGCAATTCCTGGTCAGGTAGAGAATCGATATTCTGTGATCTATAAATCTTGATCAGGTTCTCGATCTCAAGTATGCCATAAAAGTTCAGGCAAGGTTCAATGTAGGAAATGAATGGCTGGATTACTTTTCTTTTAGTTTCAAGTTTCGTTAGGTTGAAAGAAGTCAGAATTGGAAGTAAATCTTCAAAAATAAAAAATTCATCCAGTTCCTCTTTATCTCTACATATTTCAAGGAAATTGCATTTATTATTAATGATGAAGTTATTATAGAGATAGATTTCTCCATCTTCTGCTTCTTTTCGGGTTAGTGGCTTTTTGTTCAATAGCTTGAGTATTATGTGATAAGATATTTCAGGTGTATAGATGAGTATTGTCTCCAGGTTCTTGGGCTTTGTAAAATATTCGAACATGATGTTGATCTGCATTCTAACAGGTAAACCTTCCCAGATAAGTTCTTTGATAGAAGTCTTTGATTGAAAATATGCATACCTTTCATAGGATTCAAGCTCTCTCAAGTAGCTCTTTAGCCCGAAGTAATTCTTTGGTAAAGGTTTAGTATCTGATGGTACCATAACAAACTCCTTATTCCGTATAAATCTGGAAATGGAATAAATCAGTCAATTAAATTTGCTTCTTATTGGATTGAGCCAAGAAAAGGAACTCTAAATGTAACGCGGTTTGTAACGCGGTATTTATACCGTGTTCCGCTGAATTCATTCAGTTCTCTACAGAGCAGATACTTTATAAATAAAGCGATACACGGTATGGAATACCGCGTTACGATGCGTTCCAATCTTGAAGTCACAATTTGCGACCTCAAGTTGGGGTGGAAGAAGAACAACTGAACTTTTGAGAAATCCTCAATAGTTGAGGTTACAATCCAACTATAATCAGCATCTTAATGTCAGTTATTAACGAATCCTCAATAACTGAAAGAGGACAGATTCCCATCGGGAAGATAGATTCTAACACTGGATTTCAATCCGGTGAAATGTACTGAGAGTGACTCCCAATTTCCCCCTTCTTTTGTAAAAGAGGGGGATAAAGGGGGAGTTAGTTCTGCTCTGCTAATCTTCATCTGTCATCCGCACGGGACTGATATGTTAGGTTGTGCTTTGGTCGCCGGATTGAAATCCGAGCGTTAATATGTTGCATCCGTACCGGATTGTTTCTTGAACTTGAAGTCGTATATTGCGAACGAGACTGTTCATGAAGTTATTCATAATATTCAATAAGTTAGAAAGTAGCAAGTTGAAAAAAGTGGTCGAAACGGTCATAATTTAACATACCTTCCAGAATTGACAGATAAGCTCTGCTAAGGACACCAAATCACAAGTTAAGCTTTTTGACTAAAATTGAAAAACACGCGATTATAAGTAATGTTTCGAAGCCGTTTCTGACTAAATGTGTAGTTAAAATCATATAAAATAGTTCTTTACAAGTTTTTTGCTATAGCTTCAATGGCATTTGTTACCTGGTAACAAAAGGGAGGATATTATGACAAAAAAACACTCCAATTCAAGAAGCGGTAAGTGTTAGTCATGAAAGTAACCAATACCATGTAAGTATTAACGTACCATTTTCATTCACTTTGCCTGAGACAACATCAAACCACAAGTTCTTAATAGCGTTTCTACGCTTATTAGTAGGAATAGGCGGAGACAACCTCCTTACACTTCAGCAAATAGCTGATCTGTTTAACTACGCAGACCGCAGGAATGTACATAATTTCTGGCAAGAGTTTGAGCAGCATGGTCATGATATCCTGGCATATTTAAGCCGGAAAGTTGACCTGCTGGAGTGTATTCCTCAGATCGAGAATTTTGTTATCAATAACCTGCTTTTACCTTTAAATGTCATGTATCAGGAGTTCATCAGCCATCATGATTTTAAAATGTCCTATACCACTTTCTGCAAATATGCTTCTCAGGTCAATTCTCTGTCTGTAGTTAAGCAAGCTCAGAAGCTTCTTCTGAAAAAGACAGTAGGCGGTGATGCTGTACATCTGCTGAAACTGCTTGCCGGTCAGCAGAATACACCTGTTATCTGTGACAGACTCCTGGAACAAATGAAGACTGCTAAAGGCAATACATCCCATAGAACCGCCGATGCAAAGCCGTTCCATAGTCTGGAACGCAAGAACCTGTGTCTGCTGGTACATTACCTGGTTGGAAGCGGTATGAACTTCGAGACGATAGCTTTGCTGCTCAACACCTGTAAAGCTACAGTCTCAAATCTCTGGCATGAAATCGCTGACCTGCAGAGCCTGATTCTGAACTCAATCGGTAAGTGGAGCGGAAAGATCAGCATTGATGAGAAATATGTGAAGATCAAAGGTATTCCGTACTATGTCATCAGTATTGTTGATTTTGTGACTCACATCCCTCTGTTTTGTGAGTTGTATCCTGACACAAAGAAAGAATCATTCGAAGCATGTTTCAGAACCTTCAGACAGCTCTACAGGAAAGATCCAACCCTGATTGTCAGTGATGGCAGTAAATCGTTAGCAGTTGCAAGAAAAACAGTGTTTCCAAAAGTCCATTACCAACTCTGTAAGTTCCATAAGATACGAAATCTCTTCAAAAGAATCAGTCAATGTCATCTCCCTGAAGACAGGGACAAGTTCTTTAAGAAGAGGATTATGAAAGCTTTCCGAAGAGAAACGGCGGGCGGAAGGAAAAAGGGTATCGCAAGCCTGACAGCTATTACTCCCCCAACCGCCGCCGAATACATCAAAAGCAATATCATTAGTGATTGGAGACACCTCAGCAAAGGTTTGACTTCCAATGTCTCTGAACGCTGGAACCGCAAAATCAAGAAGGTGACATCCGGTAGATTTGGACTAAAATCTGAAGAAACCACCCGCAACCTTGTGTTTTCGCTTTGGTTCAAAGAACTGGTCGATAAAGGTCAACCAATCATGCGTCAGGAATCACTTTTAGCAAGTTTAAATATCTCCCGCATATGTCAAGAAAATGTGGATTGGTCGCACTTAGACCACTTTTTCTCTGTCACTACCAATAAGGCTGCGTAAAATGGAGGTTAATTTTGAACAGTCTCTTGCGAACTCAAGATGCTGAAAATCAAGAAAAACTTGACAATGCTTGCTTACTTGTTTACTTGTTAATATGTTAGATAAAGCAGGAGTATCCATGAAAACCAAAAAGAAACCAGACATTGAAGATAGCATATCTGATTTAGCTCGAGAAGCAACTAGTGAAGCTTATAAGAAGGCTATTGATGCAGGCTATAACGTTGCGATCCGCAAAGGCAATCAAATTGTGGAAGTAAATAAGGATGGTATCGTAAGAGTGATTAAAGAAGTTGCTCCTTTGGTTGCAGTGAAAAAAGGTACAAAATTTACTACGAATGGTAAGTCAAACTCCTAGGGTTAGATTGTTTGCTGGTCCGAATGGATCAGGGAAAAGTACTATCAAGGCTAAGCTAAGCACTAAGTTAATCGGAATATTCATTAATCCTGATGAAATTGAAGAACAAATCAAAAATGAACATACAATTAATTTCGATACCTACCAAATTGGCATAACTAAACAGGAAATATCTGACTTTCTATCAAAATCTTCTGTATTACAAAAAGATGGAAAGAATCTGCAATTGGATGATCTTGTTATTGAAGATAATAAGATTTCATTTATGAAAACTGCCATTAACTCCTATTATGCTTCAGCTATTGCAGAGATGCTTAGAAATTATCTCTTAAAATCTGGTATATCATTTTCGTTTGAATCGGTTATGTCACATGAAGATAAGGTGCAATTTCTGAAGAAAGCTCAAGAGTCAGGATATCGGACATATCTGTATTATGTTGCTACAGATGATCCTGCTATTAACATCATAAGAGTAAAGAATAGAGTTAACGCTGGAGGGCATCAGGTTCCGGAGCGGAAGATTATCGACAGATATTACAGATCAATCAATCTACTTAGAGAGGCTATAAAATATACAAATAGAGCCTATATCTTTGATAATTCTGGTGAACAAAGTATTTTGATGGTAGAAATCACAAATGGAACAGATTGGGAAGATAAGTCCGATATTATTCATTCCTGGTTTGTGGAGACGTACAATTATTTCCACTCTGATGCAAAGAAATAGATACTGTCTGAGAATTCTCTTCTCTGCTCTGCTCAATATTCCATTTTCCATCTTCCATTATGCACGTTCTTAACTCTTCAATCTTAAATCTTTCTCGTTTTCCTTGACAAAACAATTACTATTATTCTTTTATTCTACAATATTTACATAGTATTGAATCACATAGGAGAAACTTGAAATCGCAAATTGCGATATCAAGATTGAGGGGGGAAGTATGAATGAGCTAATACTAGCAGAAACTCAAATCGAAAAGCAAATCATCGAAATCAGAGGCATGAAAGTCATCCTCGATTCTGATTTAGCGATATTGTATGGTGTTGAAACACGAGTTTTGAACCAACAAGTTAAACGTAACTTCGAACGCTTTCCAGAAGACTTCATGTTTCAACTAACTTCAGAAGAATTTGCAATCTTGAAATCACAATTTGTGATATCAAGATGGGGTGGTCGTAGAACTCCTCCTTATGTTTTCACAGAACATGGTGCTCTAATGGCAGCATCAGTACTGAATACTCCCCGTGCTGTTGAAATGAGTGTTTACATTGTCCGTACATTTGTTAAGCTACGCAGTTTGTATTATCAGCATAAAGAACTGGCAGGTAAAATTGAAGAACTGGAAGCAAAGCTGACTACCCATGATCACGCTCTCAACCAAATACTCAAAACTCTGAAACTACTCTTAGAAAAACCTGTTGAAGAAAAACGGAAACCAGTTGGATTTAAGAAATGATCTGATGATTACTTCTAAATCTTCAATCTACCATCTTCAATCTTACATTTTGTACCGTTACTTCTTCTTTTCCAGTTTCTTCACGTTTTCCACAACTTCCACAAAATGCTTTTCAACAGGTGAAGGCTGTTCGATTTGTTCCTGATGCCATTTCTCATATTCTGTACGAGCTTTATCTATTGCATCTTCATGTGCTATCTTACCGGCATGGGTAAGAATATCACGTCCTGTAAGTTTCAGGAATTCGTCGAGTTTAGTGATCCAGTCTTTCATGTGCATGGGAATTCGATTCAAAGCTTGTAGTTCTGCAAAGTCAAGGTACATGGTCACAATTCGTTTCAAGATATCCAATTCATCCGCATTTAAATAGTTTTTCGCTACTTCTGCATCTGCTTTATTCGGAGAATCACCAAGCCAATTTGTCATTCCCATGTTTGGTTTATCAGCGCTTGCTCTTTCATAAATGATCTCTGCTGCTGTATGACCATGACTTGCCCAATGCATCTTATTCTGCATGACTTTAAAGAATGAATGCGATACTTCTGTTTGCGGATCATAGTCTATACTGGTGGCATAAATATCCAGTATCTTTCGCCAGAAGACTTTCTCGGAAGAACGGATATCTCTGATGCGTGCAAGTAATTCATCAAAGTAATTACCGCCACCGGATTCTTTCAAACGCTTATCATCCAGGACGAAGCCCTTGATTATATATTCCCGTAACTGCTTTGTTGCCCATTGACGGAAATGAGTTGCCACAGAAGATTTGATACGATAACCGATGCTGAGTATCATATCAAGATTATAGTGTTTTGTAGTGTATGACTTGCTGTCGAGGGCAGTTATTAAGTAATCCTTAATAACTGAATTTGGTTTTAGCTCATGTTCATCGAAGATGTTTTTAATATGAATATTGATGTTTTGAACTGTAGTTTGAAACAAATCAGCAAGCTGCTTCTGATTCAGCCATATAGTTTCGTTTTCCAATCGAGTCTCAATATGAATCTGACCATCTTTGCTTTGATATAAAAGGAATTCGGTATTTGACTGTACTTTCTTTGACTCTTTCATTTTCTTCCCTCCAACTAGATGAATATAGAATAACGATCAAGGGTCCTCTATACATGCATAACATAATAAGCATTTCCCATCATAGACATGATTGGATATGCTGTTGAACAAGCTCAAGTAGCAGGGTGATTTTGAATATGTATTTGGAAATTGCTTTTTGAAGATTTCTTGGGTTGAATTGGATTTTTACAATTTTAGCAGAGTCTTTTACCAATGGAAGAGATGATTTTCTTTTCAGAAGTTATCAAATCACTTTGAGATCAGACTTTTTGTGTATGGGCTGATATTGTTTTCAAGTATTTTAGCAAATTGCCTGTAATATTTCGGTTGTTTCTATAATTTAGGCAAGACAATCCCGTCGGTAAAATTAACTTACAGTTTACCGCCATCAAAGCAATTTGCCAAAAACAACAGCGACCAAGGCGGTGATCTTGGTTTTCCGGTAATTGAAGCATGCTGTGTCATCTTTGATTTGCAATTAGGGCAGAGGTCTTTTTCAAATTTGGGAATTACAAAAGTTTTAGCTGTCTGATTCTTGTCATTAGAATCGGACTTTGCTGGGAAAAAGCTGTTGACCATCTCCCAGACAGATTTTGCCGCCGGACTGAGAAATCCGTAGTATCTGATTTTCTGAAATCCCTGCGGCAGAACATGCATCAGGAACTTATTGATAAACTCCACGGAGTCGACGCTTTTAAAGGCGAATTTAGCTGAACCTGCCGGCTTGTATTTAAAGGTTACCAGCCCGTCCTTTTCCCAAAGGATGCGATTGTTGGTGATGGCGGTCCGATACACATAATTGGCCAAATAAGTCAGAGCCTCCCGACCTTTTCCGACGGGTCGGGAGTCTGTGACAAACTCTTTTTGCTGCCAGACTAGCGGGGATATCCGACCAAACAGATGCTGATTTTCCAGTCGAAGCAAATCACGGAATTTTGCCCGGTAAATCACCGAAAGAGCTTTGACCGGAATCAGGAACTTATTGCCTGCTTTTTGCCATTCCTTTCGTTCTTTATTCCAAGCTCCGCCGGGGACTATATAATGAATATGAGGATGATATTCAAGCTGCCTTGTCCAGGTATGAAGTACCCCGGTAAAGCCTGAAACGCCACCGGCATATTTGGGATCTGAAAGCAATGTCTTTAAGGCTTCAGATGATGCTTTGAACTGAAGATCATAAAGCAGTTTCTGATTTGACAGGCATGTTTTGTGCAGTTCCCGGGGTATGGTGAAAGTTACCATGAAGTACTTAACCGGCAGCAGTTTGGCAAGCTGCTTTTCCAGCCATTTCGCTGAATCATTACGGCCACACTTCGGGCAGTGACGGTTTTTGCAGGAATGATAGGAATAATGCAGTTCCGCACATTCCTGGCATAAATAGACTTCTCCGCCCAGTTCAGGTGTCCGGCAAAGGAGAATATCTCTGATCGCTCTTAAATGGCTTTCCGGTGACTGGTTTCCATATTTTTCCAGATACTCGGACAGGTTGTTTTTGAGAATCCTGCTAAAATCCATTTACATCTTATTCATCAGTTCATTGATGATTTTACATGACTGCTCTCGGGAAACGTTAGTCAAATGCACGTATACCATGGTCGCTCTAAGACTTTCGTGCCCGAGCAAGTCTTTGATGATGATGATACTGACACCTGCTTCCAATAAATGTGTGGCATAAGAATGTCTGAGTGTATGACAGGTTACATGCTTAGGGATGCGTGTCTCCTTTAAGGCTGACTTCAGAGCTGACCGAAGAGTTTGGACAGAAATCTGGTTCGAGGTTGTCATTCTGTTAATATCAGCCTGTCTGGTGCTTCTGCTCGGGAATAAAAGCTGTCTGTTCTGATGGGTTTTCCAATATTCCCGGAGTTCCTGATACAATTTTTCAGGCAGAGGTATTGACCTGTCTTTGTTGCCTTTGGATTGCCTTACCGTGATGGTCATCAATTCCCGGTTGATATCGGCTATTTTAATCTTGACTGCTTCCGAAATCCTTAATCCGCATTGATAGGTAAGAGTCAGTAAGAGTCGATAATCATAAGTATGAATGCGGGAGATAAGCATTCTAACTTCGTCTGTGGTCAGAATCACAGGAAGTTTGTGCTCAATCTTTGCCTTAAAAAAGGTAAAATCCTCTTGCCTGAAACCAACAACATGGATGAAAAAAAATCTGATGCCATAATAGGCTGATTTTAAACTCTGAGGACTATAATTCTTGACGTTATGCAGGTAGACAAAATATGTTCTTACCTGTTCAATAGATAGTGTGCCGGGGTCTTGACCATAATATGATGCTAAAGAAGTGACTTGTCTGATGTAATTGTATTTTGTCTCTCGGGACACGCCTCGAAGATCAAGGCACTCTAAAAAGCGAACTTCGTATGATTCCATACTTACCTCCAGTTAATTTTGGGGGTAAGTATGCTTTTAGTGAGGGTTCAGTATATCAATAGTTTAAATGCATGAAACACGAGTTTACTGCGAACGGTACTGCTGCTTGCAGCTTCGTTCAACTACAAGCAACAAGCTACAAGCTACAAGCTTCTGCAAAGGAAGTCAAGAGCTAAATTTTGATGTTGAAGTATTAGTATTCTTCTCTTTTCTGCTCAATCTTCCATTTTACATCTTAAATCTTACATGAATGAAGCAACTCTGGAAGAGCAGACTCCTAAAGTTACAAACTTAAGGAGATAACACAATAGATTAATCTTTCATGTATACCATACAATCAGGAGCATCACAACCTTCACATGGTAATGAAGGAAAATTAAGAAATTGCATAATATTATAGGTCTTTCCATTCATCGACTCTTTATTTTCTGGATTGCATTTACATTCATAAGTATTAGTATAGAATTCGATTAAACCTGCTCTAATATAGCCATACAGTTTTCTTTTAGTATAATAAAGCCATTGATCATTTAGCGTGATTTCAGGTAATCCCATAATTCTAAGCATCTTATTTTTGGACTCAAAAGTTAGTCCTTTATAGAATAAATCTTCATTGTAGACCACAATTCCACTTTTAAGTATATATTCAGCTATCGAATCTGAGGAAGGCTGTTTGTCATTTGTAGATAAAAGTTCCTTGATCTCATCGTAATGTTTTTTGGTAATTCCAATCATTTCCAAGTCGGATATCCATTGCAATTCACGATAGTGTTCTTCCCAAGCTCTGCTTACTATATCAACTTCATACTCTTGAACAAGATGAGGTTCTTTCTGCCACGGATATCTCTTTGAATAAACATAATTGCTGCAATTTGGACATTTAGTCTTTCTTTGTGGAACTTTAGTAAACAGATATGCACAATATGGGCATTTACTATTATACATTTCAGATCCTTATTTCATCTCTCCAATAATTAGAACTGAATATAATACCTTGTAATGCCCTATATCCGATACACAACAAGTCGAATATTTTATATCGATGACTTTGTAACCTTTTTTTTCACTCAAATCTATAAAATCTTGAACTTTGGCTCGAAAGCTAGATGGGTTATTTTCTTCAATAATTTTGACTAACATCTTATCCTCCTATGGTAATTACTAGAGCTTAGTCTATCCATAAAACAATAAATGATACAATTTAGCAAGTTTTAATCAAAAATTAAATCATAACCAGATTATTCATTTTTTTATTGACTCATAATCTAGCAAATATGAAGATTAATTTAATACAAATTACGAAAATCGAACTTTATTAATGGAGATATTATGAATGCAACAGAGAATTACAAGAAGATTGTAGAAGATATTTTCCAACAGAAAGTCAACATACCAATCACAAAGAATAACAATAATTGTATTGGGGCTTTGAATCATAATGACGAATTTCTAATCTTTAAGAATAATTTTATTGAGAGACTTGTTAGAATTCGAGAATTTTACAAAAATGATAATGATACTTTAAATAATATACTTAAAACAGTGAAAGATATTTCTATTGCCAAAGATCTAAAATGGTCAGGTGCATATTCTGAATTGGTAGCTTTAGATTATTGGAGAGGTTTTGTGGATATTAGAGAGCTTAAGTTTATTGATAGAGGGGATGTCAATTCATTCCCAAATAGTATTGCTCGAAAAATCGGAAATCAAGAAATTGATTTGGATATCAGCTTCAGATTAGCCACAAAAAAGATATTTATGGATGTTAAGTCTCTAATACCTACGCATCTTGAATTAGTCGATAAGATACTGGTTCAGTTAAAAAAGAAAACTGGAAACATAGAATATCAAATAGGAATTGATAACATATTTCGTGCAGATTATTTAGGAACAAAAGAAGATTATATTCATGAAATTAAAACAGGAAATCTTGTAAATGAACTAGAAAAATGTGTTGTAGATAGAAAAGCAAATTATAAGCATGTATTGCAAAGTGGTCAGGAAGCTACATTTAGTATGGCATATTCTAAACCAAAGAAAAACACAGTCTTAATGACTTTACGATCAATGAATGCTTATAGATTAGCAGAAGACTATAAATACAAAATTCTGGACTATTATAATAAGCTTTTAATCAAAGAACCAAGTTTTATTACGTTTGTATTTAATTCTTGGTTTAATACAGAAATATATGATTTTGATAAATTTAATGAGAGTTTTTATAGGGCACTAGCCAGAAGAACATTTATTGAACTAACTAAGAATAAAGACGATATGGGTCTTTATTATCCTGAATTGATGGGTCGAGGTCTTAAAATTAAAAATGTTGCTAGTTTAATTACTGGAATAATATTCATAGAAGATCATTCAATAACGAAAACAGGGAATGAAATGTATAATGCCTTTATTTATCTAAATCCTAATGCAAAAAATACAGTATTACACATACATGATTTTGATTGTTTAAAATGGTCTAAATCTCCGAAATATAGTCCTGTTATCGAAGATTTTGAATATGACAATTACTAAAGATTGATGTTATAGTAATAATTATGAATAAGAAAGTAAAAGAAGTAGAATTTGATATATTCAAGTTCCTTTACCTTTATGAGGATTTAGAAGATAATAGGTTATACTATATTTCTTTAAAACATGTTCGAGCTCGTTTAGAATTTTCTGAAGAATTACTTGATTCTATACAGAATTTTATTTCTTTTACAGATTTCTCGAGCTTAGTAGATCTACTTGAAAATCATGTTCTAAAATTCATCCGGAAAATAGATCAGGATTTTACGAATATCATAAAAGAAGCTAAGAAATTAAACCCAGAAGGTTTTAAATATCTTGAAATAGAGAATATATTGAATGAAGATATTTTGAAAAAGAAAAAGAATAAAGCTGCTATGATTTATCATCCTGATAAGGGTGGTAGCAATGAGATTATGATAACAGTTCTTCAAGCGTATGAACAATTTAAAGCGCTAATTAGTTTGAGCAAGATAGAGATTGTAGATAGAGAAATACAAATAAATGCTCATGACTATATCTTTGAGCTCTTCATGTTAGCGATTTCTACTACAACACTTCAATACGCTCTTGATAGATCTTTAGCATATTATCAAATATATAAAAAATATGAATTAATAATATCACCTAATGAACGGCAGATTTGTACAATTTTGAAAGTAATTACTGATTTACATGCGAAATTGTGTCATTATGAATCGAAAGAGATTCTTTATCGCTTACTAGAGGATATTCAGATTTACACAATCAACTTTGAAAAAGAAGCTCAGATAAATTACGAAAATCGATTGAGAGTATCTGAATTAAAGATACAGCAAAATGATCAATCTGAAATATTTAGACGAGGTTTTTTTGGAATACATAAACATAATATTCCTAATAGGAATTATGTAGATATTTGTATCTCACACATTAGTAGTCCACCAAGAATTACAATCAATAATGAAATCCAAGCAATGCACGCATTAAAACTTGGTATTATTACTCAAAAAAAGTACAATCAAATCAGTCTTAAGGATAAGGATATTGAAGAACATTTAGAGAATATGAAAATTTCATTAAATGCACAAAAAGCTGTTATTAATTTTATTATACCTTTATATAGTGAACAAAATGTATATAGTGAAGTTTGTAATAAAAGATTGGAAAAATTTCTAGTTCCAGAAACCCAATATTATCAATGTGATATAAGAGATTTATCAGAAGACCAACAAATTGAGTATTTTTTAAGTATGAAAGAACATGAAGATATAAAAAAAATGATGAAGTACTATTATGTTAGATTGCTCAGCTACATAAACAGTGCTGTATATGCTTACAACTTAGATTCTGTAAAAGATATGGCTCAAGAACTTACTTTTCTCAACGATTTGTTAAAGCTGAGTAAATCTGGAACTGAGGGTTTTTATGGCTCAAGGGTCTTGACTTTCTTGAATAAACTAATTCTTTTAGATTCTCATTCATTAAATCTAAATCTAGAATACATTAAGATTATTATGAAACGAGAATCTGATCATTGGTTAAAAAGGCATTCTAGAAGTTCACTCACTAAAGAAAGAAAATTGATAACATCTGGTAAATCTATTCGAAATATTGAGGCTATTCAGAATATACTCCCCATAACATTGCACCCTTCATTTGTTACTTTTTTATGTATGAAATTGGAGAAAATGAAAACAGTAGTCGAATCTAACTTGTTAACTAATGAACTTGCTTCAATAGATAATGAATTATTTGAGGAAACTATCTAACCAAAGGTAAAAATCGATTATTTCATTGACGTATCAAATGCCTTCCCTCTTTTGTTCTCAGAACTAGCTCTCCCGGCTAAAGCCACCCTCCCTTTGCAAATGGGAGGGAGAGATTCATAAGGAACACCATGTTCTATCACTTAATCAAGCATTATTTGGAAAAGTCGTCATTCTTCCAGAGAATGGACGAGACGGTTCAGAACGCCCAAAATCATGTACAATTTCACAATCTCAATCAGTCGGCAAAGGCATTGGTGGTTTCCAAGTATTTCACGGATACAGGCAGGAATGTGCTTCTTATTTCGGGTGATGACAAGGCTGCCGAGGAGTTCAGTGATGACCTGGAAGTGCTGCTGGGCAGGGATAAAGTCTATCTGTTTCCTGATTTTGAAGTATTGCCTTACGAAGAAAGGTCACCGCATTCCTCCATTCGTTCCCAGCGCACAGATGCCATGTCGCATGTGGTTACGGGTATGCCTGCCATTTATACGCTTTCCCTTCGTTCTTTCCTGAGAAGGATCATCCCGCGTAAGCTTTTTGAGAAGAATGTCATTACTTTGCAGAAGGGGATGGAGTATGATCCCGAAGTATTGGTTTCCGACCTGGTGGGTATGGGCTATGAAGTGGAATACCAGGTGTCGAAGATATGCCAGGTGGCAAGACGCGGGGGGATTCTCGATATTTTTTCTCCGAATATGCAGGAGCCTGTGCGTGTGGAATTCTTCGGTGATGAGATTCAATCCCTGCGTACCTTCTCCATCGTTTCCCAGCGAAGCGAGACACGGATCACTTCGAAAGTGCTGATCCTTCCTTCCAGGGAGTTCTCACGTCATGATATTCAAACCAGTGATGAGATGTGGGAGAAAGTGCATACCACTGATTTCTATGAAGGGATAGAGAACGATATTTCCCTCTTATTCCCGGAAGTGCAGTTGTTCCTGGATTACTTCGAGCCGGAGAATGTCTGCCTGTTTTGGGATGAATTCCAATACACGGAAGATGATTACAGTGAATTGCTGGATGAGACGACCAAGCTCTATGAGAAGGCATTGATCAAGACCAAGAAGCCTTCCACCATTCCCAAGCCTACCCAGATATTTGCCGATGAAGCCAAGCTGAAACAGATTTGGCAGAAATACAACCAGCATTACCTCGCTCATTCGGAACAGATCATTTCCTATTCGGAAGAATCGATTGGTGCAGCTATACAGTCACAGCCTATGCTGAATGGGGATGTGACAGAACTGGAGAAGGAGCTTTCTAAACGTATTCACCAAGGTTTCAAAATTATCATACAGTCTGATAACAAGAGTCAGAGTAAAAGGATGCAGGAGCTTCTTGCCGAGCATGAAGAAGATATTCAATACACCATCGGTGTGCTGCATAAAGGCTTCCTCCTGCAAGATATACAACTTGCCGTTTATACGGATCACGAGATTTTCAACCGCTACAAGCGCAAGCACTATACCGCCCGTTTCGCCAGGGGAGAGGCGCTTACCAATTATGAAGCTCTCAAGCCAGGTGACTACATCGTGCATATCGATCATGGCATCGGTATCTTTGCCGGTTTGAAGAAGATCTTGCTGGAAGGCAGTACCATTGAATGCATCATGATCAATTACGCTGAGAACGACCGCATCTATGTGCCTACGTTCCAGCTGCAGCTTGTTTCACGGTATGTCAGTGAAGAAGGCGGAGAGCCTACCGTTCATAAGATCGGTTCCAAGAAATGGGAGAATACCAAGAGCAAGGCGAAGTCACAGATCGAACTGGTGGCTGAAGATATTCTACGTCTCTATGCAGAAAGAAAGATGCGGAAAGGCATTAGCCATGAGCCGGATACGCCCTGGCAGACTGAAATGGAAGATTCCTTTATTTTTGAAGATACGCCTGACCAGGCGCAGTCTTCCAAAGAGATTAAGGAAGATATGGAAGCACCGTCTCCGATGGAAAGGCTGCTCTGCGGTGATGTGGGATTCGGGAAGACGGAAGTCGCAATCCGTGCAGCTTTCAAAGCTGTGATGAGCGGATACCAGGTGGCTGTCCTCGTACCTACCACACTTCTTGCAGAACAGCATTGGAGAGTATTTAGAGAAAGACTGGCGCAGTACCCGGTGCGGATTGCCATGTTCAGCAGGTTCCGTTCGGCAACAGCCGTGAAGAAAGATTTGGAGAAAATGGCGAAGGGTGAGATCGATATCGCTATCGGTACGCATCGTCTGCTTTCAGCGGATGTGAAATTCACGAAGCTCGGACTGCTGGTCATCGATGAGGAGCATCGCTTCGGGGTGCGTCATAAGGATAAGCTCAGGCAGCTCAAAGCTAATGTGGATACTCTTTATATGTCTGCAACACCCATCCCTCGTACACTGGGTATGGCTCTTTCCAAGCTGAAGGAAATCTCTTTGATGCAGACTTCCCCCAAGGAAAGACTTCCCATCCGTACTGTTGTAACGCAATACAACCAGGAAGTGGTGAAAGATGCCATCCAGCGTGAGATCGATAGGGGAGGACAGGTGTTCTACCTGCATAACCGTATCCAGTCGATACAGGCAACCGCTGACAAGCTGAAAGCCCTTCTTCCGAATGTACGCTTTGCTATCGGGCACGGTCAGATGCCTGAACATCTACTTGAAAACATCACCAATGATTTCGTTGATCATAACATAGATGTGCTGATTTCCACTACCATCATCGAGAATGGTATCGATATTCCCAATGCCAATACCATCATCATCGACAGAGCAGATACATTCGGACTGGCACAGCTCTACCAGATACGCGGACGTGTGGGACGCAGTCCACGCAGGGCGTATGCCTATCTTCTCATTCCGAAAGGGATAACAGAAGACGCCAGGAAAAGACTGGATACGCTGACGGAATACGATTATCTCGGTGCAGGCTTCCAGATCGCCATGCGTGATTTGGAGATACGCGGCGCAGGTACGCTGTTGGGAATCAAGCAGAGCGGTATCATCACTGCTATTGGTTTCAATTATTACAATAAACTTCTGACACAGGCTATCGAGAACCTCGAGAAAGAGAATCCAGCAGGGCTATGGGAAGATGAGACTGCCAAAGGCTTGCAGAACCTGAATGTGGATGGGGATGCCTATCTTCCTGAAGACTATATTTCCGATGAAAGAGAAAGACTGGAAGTCTATAAACGCATGATGCACCTTGTGAATGAAGCTGATTTTGAAGACCTGAAAGCCGAGCTTGTGGATCGCTTTGGGAAATTACCACCTGCTGCAACGCAGTCATTCTTATACTTCCGCTTACGTTCTTTAGCAGAGCAGGCTGGACTGGTGGCATGTCATTTGCACGAGCAATTTATGCAGTTGGAGTTCCATACGGAAAAGACACCACCTAAAGATGTGATCATGAACTTCCTGAAGAGTACCAACTTCAATGTGAAGTTTGATGCTTCGGGCAATTTCAAGCTGACTATTACCTTCCCGAAGAAGAAGTGGGAAGAAGCAGAGCTGCTGGAAATGGGGATTGGAGTGCTGCTGGCGTTTGTAGTCTAACGGTAATCGCTGTTGTCGGTAGTCGCTGTCTTTAGCTTGCGCTATTTGTTGTTGGTAGTCGCTGTCTTCAGCTTGCGCTGCTGTTGTCGGTAGTCGCTGTCTTTAGCTTGCGCTGTTATTTCAGTAACCTAAAGGATACCACTACCGGTAACTATTCGGTAACCTGAAGGATACCACTACCGGAGAAGAGTAACCTGAAGGATACTACTACCAAAAGTTAGGAGGGAACATGCAGTTTAACAATAGATATCAGAGATATCACAAGGAAAAACTACCTCATATTCAACCGCAAGAAAGTATAATTTTTATTACAATTAGACTCGATATTCACTTAAATCAGGAGTATTTTGATCTTTTAATTGCTAAAAAAGCCGAGATTACCAATTCTGTTGAAAATATTCATAATGAAGATGAGCGTAAAATCATATTCAATAAGAAGCTTTTTGCTGTTCAAGATAAATACTTCGATTGCTATCAAGATACTGGAAATCTCTTTATAAACTCTAAATGTGCTAAGGTTCTCGAAAATGAATTGCATAATTTTAATGGCATAATGTATGAATTATACGCCTTTACAATTATGCCTAATCATGTTCACTTTCTATGTAGACCTTTATTGAATTCATCTGGAGAAGAGTATTCATTAGCAATCATTATGAATAGAATTAAAGGTCGAACTGCTAGATTTATTAACCAGGAAATGAATAGATCAGGCAGTCTATGGCAAAAGGAATATTATGACCATTACGTTAGGAATGAACAAGAGCTTAATAATATAGTCAGATATATTGTTCTAAACCCGATGAAAGCAGGATTGGTTGATCAGCCGAGATTGTGGAAATGGACTTGGGTGTCGGAGGAATATAGAAATGTTTTAGATGAGGATTATCTAAAAGAGGAAGATGCTGTTTGGGGAGCAGAGAAAGGTAACCTGAAGGATACCACTACCGATTGGTAAGCGCTGTTGTCGGTGGGCGCTGTCTTTAGCTTGCGCTTATTAACAGTAACCTAAAGGATACCACTACCAGTACATAAATCGGTAACCTGAAGGATACCACTACCGGAGAAGAGTAACCTAAAGGATACCACTACCGGAGAAGAGTAACCTAAAGGATACCACTACCGGAGAAGAGTAACCTAAAGGATACCACTACCGGAGAAGAGTAACCTGAAGGATACCACTACCGGTGAATAAAACGGTAACCTAAAGGATACCACTACCGATCGGGTAAACGCATGTTTCCTTTGACAAAAATCATCTTCTTATTTGCTTGTACATAATTGAAAGAATTGAAGGTTTTTATGAATAGAAAAGAGATTACTTCATTAATTATCCTGATCCTGGTTATCAGCTATGGTTTTTATCGTTATCAGCATCGTCATTACACAGAGAAACAGTCCCGAATCCTCATGGATACGGTTTTTGATATTACAGCCACTTCGCAGGATAAAAATATCAAAGTAGTCGTAGACAGCACTTTTGAACTGATTGCCAGGTTAGATAATAAACTTTCCAATTACAAGACGGATTCTTACTTATGGAAGATTAATCACTCTGATCAAGAAACCTTCTCTATGGATCCGGATATATATGCCATGCTGGTTGTTGCGGATAGTTTATATAAGATATCACATACGATGCTGGATGTAACAATTGGACCAGTCACAAATCTCTGGGATTATGACAGCCCTCATTTACCGAATCCTGATTCTTTGAAGATAGCCTTAAAACTGGTTGACTTTTCCAAAATAAAATATACTCATGAGACATTATATAAACCAAAGGGATATCAGCTTAATTTTGGATGCATAGCGAAAGGGTACGCCGTAGATAAAGCAGTGGAATATTTAAAGAAATATGGTGTGAAAAGCGGTGTTGTAGATTGCAGAAGCAGTATTCGCATATTTGGACAGGAAAAGGAACCGTTTGTTGTAGGTATCCAGCATCCACGAAAAGCGAATGAAGTGATAGGTGAACTGACTCTTCACGATCAGTCAATTGGCACTTCCGGCGATTATCAGCAATTCTTTGAATTGGATGGAATACGTTATCATCACATTCTAGATCCTCATACCGGCTATCCTTATGAAAGTACGATTTCAGTGACAGTCATTGCTCCGAATGCAACAATGGCTGATGGTCTTTCAACAGCTTTATTTGTGATGTCACCTGAAGAAGCGATCAATTATGCAAAGGATCAGCCCAACACGGAAGCAGTGATCTATTACATGTCAAAGGATGGTATTGTCTCGCTGAAAACTACTGGTATGAAGGATATCCTGAAAGAAAAACTATGAAAAAAGAATTGAAAGATCTGCAAGGCAGTCCTGATAAAAGGCAAGTCACTATCGATAAAGTAGGTGTGAAAGGCATTCAATATCCGATCATAGTTGAGGATAGATCAAATTCAATCCAGCATACAATTGCCGACCTGGATATCTATGTAGAATTACCTCAAGAGCATCGTGGTACACATATGTCACGTTTCATCGAGATACTCAATCGTTACCATGAAGAGACTCTGATTCCCAAACTTCCTGATTTCCTGGCAGAATTGAAGAAAGAACTGAATGCTAATGCAGCTTATATCAAACTGCAATTCCCTTATTTTGTGAAGAAAACTGCTCCTGTCTCCGGAATGAAATCACTTCTTGGATATGACTGTATCTTTGAAGCTTCCTATCTGGAAAACTACGATCTCGTGATTGGCGTTATTGTACCCATTACTACGCTATGTCCCTGCTCCAAGGAAATCAGTGATTTTGGAGCACATAACCAAAGATCGCTGGTAACGGTGAAAGTCTCTTTCAGCGACTTTATCTGGCTGGAAGAGATCATAGACTTAATCGAATCGGTCGCCAGTTGTGAAATCTATCCAGCCCTGAAACGGGTGGATGAGAAGTATGTAACGGAAAGAGCTTTCGACCGTCCTATGTTTGTAGAAGATATTGTTCGCGATATTACGGTAAAACTGAGAGCTGATAAAAGAGTGAAAAGCTTCTATGTCGAATCTGACAATTTTGAATCAATCCACAATCATAATGCGTATGCATGTATAGATGAAAACAAGGGAAACAATGACCAATCATGAAATTGAATCAAATATTAATTCCTTTATCCTGACAAATGGACTGAAAGTAATCTATGGAGTTGATAATTCCAATCCGCTGGTAAGTATCCAGGTACACGTTCGTATGGGTTCCTGTTGGGAAAAGATAGACGAAGCAGGCTACTCACATCTTACCGAACACCTGGTGTTCAAATCAACTGAACATTTCCCCAAGAATTCAATTATGGAAGCAGCTTCATTTATGGGTGGTTCTATCAATGCCTATACAGAATTTGATTCCACTTGTTTCTATCTGACATTACCCTCAGAATTCCTGGAAAAAGGAATAGAACTGCTTGCTGAGTTAGTATTTCGGACTAATTACTCTGATGCCGAATTCAAGTCAGAGCGTTCTGTCGTTATCGAAGAACTGAAGCAATACCGCAATGACCCGGAAGATTTTTTTATTGAGGAAATACCGAAACACTACTTTGAAAATAATCCCTATAAGCGTCCGATCATTGGTACAATTGAATCCCTGGGAGCTGCTACACCGGATAAGCTGAGAGACTTCTATCATCGTTATTATATACCGGAAAACTGCTTTATTGTGATTACCGGCGATATTGATATCAAGACTCTTAAGAACAAGGTCTTTTCTCAATTTGGTGCCTGGCGTCCTGCTTTTGTGATCGAGAAAGAAGAAAAGATCAAAGATCACTATCCCCAGGAATATCGCTTCATCAGGATTAATAAACTTGTTGGGCGTGACCTAATAGCTTTTATTTTACCTGAACTCTCCGAACAGGATCCTGAATCCTACATTTTATCATTAATCACAAAGGCTTTTGCTGTCGGCAAGAATTCACGTCTTCATAAACGTCTTTATGATCATGAGCAACTTGTTGAACAGATTAAAGTTCATTCCCTGAGCGGGTTATACGAAGGGATATCCGTCATTGAGATCGTACCAAAGAAAAGCGTATCTCTTGATCGGATTATCACTTGCTTTTTTGATGAATTTGAAAAGCTTCGCAGGGAATCACTCAGTTCTGATGAAATACGCAAGCAAAAGCAGGAGTTACAGCATTCGTACAGGTTTTCCTTTGAGTATGCTGAAACCCTGGGTATGACTCTTGCCTCAGAAGAAATACTTGGTTCCTATAAACATGTATTCAATTACCTGCCCATTGTTGCAACCATTTCGAACGATGACTGTAAAAGGCTGATCGGTAAGTATTTTCGTTATGAATATATGGCTTTATTTCATATGGGGAAAGCCATCATCAATGAATCGAAGATCAATGAAATAATCACAAAAAATACACATCCTGTTTCTTTTGTTCCCAATCATGAAGATTACCGGGAAGTGATGCTTGACAACGGTATGAAACTCATGTTGAAAAAAGTGAAGGGAAAACCGACAATAGGTATCAGTATCAGCAGGAAACTGTCACAATTACAGGAAAGTGAAACACAGCGGGGAATCAACCTCCTGATGTCTTCATCTATTTTGTATGGAAATGAAAAAAGAGATTACAATACTTTCCTGGAGTATTGCCTGGAGAATGGGATTAATGTGCATATGTCACCCGGTTCGGAAAGTACGACTTTAAAAGTGAAATGCTTCTCAGATATGCTTTCGGAAACATTGCAATTGATAAGAGAAATACTGGAAAAACCTCTTTTTCCTGAAAAACATATACAAAACCTGAAGAAGACTTTTATCAGCAACCTGCTGCGAACTAAGGATTATCCTAGTGAATATGCTTCTCTACTTTGGAAAAGAATGCTTCTGGGGAAAGACTGTAACATTATAAATCGGGAAGGAACAGCCTCCACGCTACGTTCCATAAAAAGGGAAGATGTCCTTGATTGGTTTACCCATTACAGGCAATATGATAAAATGAATATTGCCATCGTGGGTGATATCGATATGGATAAATTACCTGAACAATGTAATTCCATATTCTCGATGAGGACAAAAAAACGGAAAGACCTGATATCACAACTGAATTTGAATCCCAACCCTAAAAGGAAGATCATTCTTACTCATGACCAGGATCAGTCTATTATCAATTGGGGCGGATTCGGCTGCACAAGCCGGGATAAGGAAAGAAATACAGCGTCGCATGTGCTTTCCCAAATCATTGGCGGGGAGATCAATTCCCGAATGTTTGACGTATTGCGAGAACAACTGGGCATTGCCTACAGCGTTGGATATGATTTTACTTCAATACAGGATGTTGGTTATTTCCTGGCATATGCGATCGTGGATAAAGATAATGAAAAAGAAGCCATGAAAGCAATTGGGGAGATATTTAAAGATATCAGCAAAAACGGTGTGAAGGATGTCGAGATCGAAACTGCAAGGAATTACATTCGCGGGCAAAGATTGCAGGATGAGGAAAGCGTCCTTTCCCAGGCTGGTCAACTTGCCATGCTAGATATCCTTGGGTTTGACCATGCCTATTTCCTGAAACGCGATGAACGTCTGAAAGCTGTGAATAATGATCTGATTCATAATATAGCTGAAAGTTATTTCAGGGAAGATAACTACCACATTCATATATTTAATTAACGGATAATCTTATGTCTTTATATGTTTTAGATAAGACCCCCCTTCCCCCCTTTCCAAGGGGGGATTGTGGAACGTTTCCCATTCGACTCACCCCCGCCCCCTCTCTTTTTCTAAAAGAGGGGAGTTCAGATTCTCAATTACTCTCTACAAGATTCCTCCCCCTTAATCCTCTCTCTTCCAGGAGGGTGGAGTGATAACGATTGGTATTGATGCCGGTTCACGAACAACAAAGCTGGTTCTCTTTGACAGTATGGAAGGCAGGATATTATTCGCAGGATTTCAAGATACCGGGATCAATCCGAAACATGCTGCTGAAGAGCTTTTGACCGAAGCATTTCAACAAACAAAATTATCCTACATTAATATAGATATGATTTATGCAACCGGTTATAGTCGGAATATGATTGATTTCGCTCACAAGACTTTATCTGAAATTTCATGCCATGCTATGGGGGTAAGTTATTTCTTTCCGGGTACGAGATTGGTCATTGATGTAGGTGGACAGGATTCTAAAGTTATCACGATTGGGGAAGATGGGAAGGTCATGGATTTTGCCATGAACGATAAATGCGCTGCCGGTACAGGTCGCTTCCTGGAAGTGACAGCCAATATCCTGCACTGTGAGATTAACGAATTAAGTTCTCTTTCAAAACAGGCAGACAAGGTTATTGAGATCAACAGTACCTGCGTTGTCTTTGCTGAATCAGAGATCATAGGGCTGATATCACAAGGCAACTCTATACCGAATATTATCAATGCGATTCACATATCTGTCGTAAAAAGACTCGTAAACCTGGTTTCACAGGTTCGTTGGTCTGCTCCTATTGTCTTTACAGGTGGGGTTGCAAGGAATACCGCTTTGGTAGAGCTTTGTGGTAAAGAATTGAAACAAAAGATAAGCATTCCAGAGCAATCCATTATCACTGCTGCTCTTGGTGCTGCGATGATGGCAGCAATGTAGGGGTCCGCATCAGCAGACCCAAACATATCCTTGAAATTTAATTAGAGATTGGGTCTGCTGACGCGGTCCCCTACTGCTCAGGGTGAATTATGAAAATCGATTATCATTTGCATTCAACATTCAGCGCAGATGCGTTCTCAGATGCTGAAGATATCATTAGAAAAGCCATTCAATGCGGATATTCTGAAATAGCCTTTACAGAGCATTATGATCTTTTGCCTTCGGAAATAGCCATTTATGGAATTCCTCCTTTTATCACATATCAGCAGCGCATTGCTGAGCTTCAAAACAAGTATCCTGAAATATCAATACTTCTTGGGATAGAAGCTGGAGAATTTCATCTTGTGCAGATGCTCTATAATCAAATTACGAAGTTTAGGAGACCAGATCTTCTAATAGCATCCATTCATTTGCTTTCGGATGGAAAGAATACATCCGTTCCTTTTGATATACCACTTACAAGCTCTGAAATCCATGATTACTATGCTGAAAACCTGAAACTGGTACAACTAGGTAGTTTTGATATTTTGGGGCACCTGGGTATCTATAAACGCTATTACGAGATGCATCCCAGGGAAGAAGACTCCTGTTATGGATTGATCGCAGATATTTTCAAAGAAATGATCAAAAAGGACATCGCACTGGAAATCAATTATTCAGGTTTACGTAAATCCCTGCATTCATTGATACCGGAACCGGAGCACATTAAATTGTATCGAGAGTTGGGCGGAAAGCTGCTGACCATTGGTTCTGATTCTCATCATGTTGACCAGTTCGATGATCTGTATGATATTGCCATCCAACAAATTAAAGATATGCATATATATCAGTTATATCATAAAGTAAATGGCGGTTGGGAAGGATATGACATATAGGTAGCAGGGTACAGGGTACAGGTGACAGGTGCTATTCCCATCTTAAATCAATCTTAAAATACATTACCTGAAAGAAACAGTCACCGAATTTATTACCACCTGAAGTTAGCAGTACATTTTTTTCTAAACAATTGACAAAGAAAACGGCCTTATATTTCATGAAATTCGTAATATAACAGGGAGTGTGAATGTCATATATCGTATTGGCAAGAAAATACAGACCACAGACGTTTGAAGAAATCTATGCCCAGGAACACATAACGCAGATCATGCATAATTCGATTATATCCGGTCGGGTGAGTCATGCCTATCTTTTCACTGGTCCACGTGGAGTGGGGAAGACTTCAATGGCACGAATCCTGGCGAAGAGCCTGAACTGTATTCATGGTCCGATTCCAATTCCCTGTAATGTTTGTGATAATTGTCATGAAATTACCATGGGTACTTCACCTGATGTGATTGAAATAGATGGAGCATCCAATACAGGTGTGGATGATATTCGTGATCTCCAAAAAGAATTGATGTATTCAGCCAGTAAGTCACATTACAAAATATACATCATTGATGAAGTTCATATGTTATCGAAGAATGCATTCAATGCTCTACTGAAAACCCTGGAAGAACCACCCGATAATGTTATTTTCATCTTTGCCACGACCGAACCGCAGAAGGTTCTTCCCACGATTGTTTCCCGTTGCCAGCGTTTTGATTTCAGACGCATACCAATCGATGCAATTGTGAAAAGGCTCCAGGATCTCTGTGGAAAGGAAAACATAGATATTGATGAAGATGCTCTTTTTCTCATTGCCAAGAAAGCTGATGGCGGGATGAGAGATGCTCTTTCGCTCATGGACCAGGTAATTTCGTTTGGTACGGAACATATCACTATAGGTTTAGTGCGAAGTATCTTTGGTTTGCTATCTGATGAAGTCTATGACAGGATGATGGGCTTCATTAATGATCACCAGGCTGACCAGATGGTTTGTCTTCTTCAACAGACGATGGAGGAAGGAAATGATATCCAGGAATTTATCACAGGATTTCTGGACTATACTCGACTGTTATTATTGATTAAGCTTGGTATCATCCCTTTAGATATTCCTTCCAACCAAATTGAAACCAGGAAGAATCTAGCTTCCTTATTCAATGAAGATACACTTCTCTATATTATCACCTTACTCCTGAAACTTAACCAGGACTTACGAATCAGTAACAATCCGCTGATGGTTGCTGAGATCACTATGGTCAAAATGACACGCATATCTAAAATAGATGATCTGAAATATTCCCTGGCTCAACTGGAACAATTTAAAACAGTCCCACTAACACAAACGGCACAAGCACCCCGACCAACTGCAAATTACCAGAAGAATCCACAACAGACAACGGAAAGAACAATCCAAGAGCAGATTGTCAGAGAAGTGCAGAGTGAAATACCCAAAATTGAAGCTCTCACGATTGACATTTTAAACAAACACTGGAACCATATTATATCCCTGATCAAAAAGGAATTCATGGTATCAGGGGAGTACCTGCGTCAGTGTAAAGTTCAGAAAGTTGAGAAGAACATTATCTATCTGATCACAGAATCTGACAATTTAATGAAGATGTCACGTGATGATAAATCAGTTATGGAGAATATTATTTCCAGGCAGTTCAATCTTCATATTGAATTAGATATCAAGCAGGACACTGTTGAAAAAGAAAAAGTCATCACCAATCCCACAATTCAAGATGTTCAGAAATATAATCCAAATCTTGCGCAGTTCATTGAAGCAACAGATTCATTTATTGATACAGAGCATAGCAGCCATAAATAATGACCTTTTATCTGTATTTACTACCCGGAATTATTTATAGCGGATTCCTGGTATTTCTTGCCTTGGGATTACTCAGATTACCTAAACCTCCAAGGTTGAATACTTACCAGAAAATGTCCATTGTTGTAGCTGCACGAAATGAAGAGGAAAACCTGGATGATCTGATTAAGAGTCTCAGTTCGCAAAATTATCCTCCTGAAAATTATGAGATTATTATCGTCGATGATCGTTCAACTGATTCAACCCCTGATATTTTGTCACGATATCAACAGCATATCCCAAATTTAAGGACAATACGCATCGATAAGGAAAATGTCAATATCATTGGAAAGAAGAATGCCCTGGATAAAGGGATTCACATTGCGCAGTATGAAATCCTGGTTTTCACCGATGCAGACTGTATCATGGGAAAGAATTGGCTTCGTGAAATAGATAGATATATGACTGCCGATACAGATTTTCTGACAGGATATTCTACATTGCAGATTACAGGTAAACCAGTACCCTCTTCCATGAAAAATTTGGAGAGAACGGTCTATGCAGCCATTGCTGCAGGAAGTTTTGGTTGGAAAATTGGAATTACCTGTACGGCAACGAATCTGATCTATCGTAAATCACTTTTTAATCAAGCGAAGGGATTTGATTCAATTGGGCATATCCGTTCTGGTGATGATGATCTCATGATGCTGAAAATGATGCCTTTCATACATAAGTTGAATTATATGACGACGCAGGATTCTCTAGTTGTAGCAAAGTATAACCTTACTCTTAATAGCCACTTATCCCTCGAAACACGACGTGCTTCCAAATTTAGATACTATCCATTATATTTGAAAAGCATTGCATTCATAATATTCCTGATTTTTATATACTTCTACATAGCTTTTCTATTGAGTTTGCTGAGTATCTTCAGTTGGTTATTTTTCTTAACACTGTTTCTGATTAAGACTGCAGGAGAAGTTATCCTGCTTCTACCATTTCTATCCAGGATCAGGAGAGTAAGTCTAATTTCAGTATATCCGATCCTGCTTATTTATTATCCTATACATTTTTTAATCTTCGCTTTCAAAGGAACATTCGGTTCTTATCAATGGAAGTAATTGAAGAAGAGATAAAATTGGGAGAATCCAGACGATCTTGATTAAATCTGACTTGATTTAGAAAGATAGTTCCTGATTAGCCTGGTATTAAACCAGTACAGGGGAGTCGCAATGATAGAGAAGAGAATACCAATTACCGATAAACCAACGATCAGTTTTCCTGCATTTATCAGAACATCTGCGCTTGTAATCATATTACCGAAGAGTATATTCGTATTTAAATTCAAATCATAAAAAAGATATATCTTTAAAGGTAAAACTACAGTATATATCAGTATCTTAAAGAATACTAATGATAACATAATGAGCGTTAAACGAATGAGCAAATACCTGAAGATATCTCCAGTTCTATGAATAATCAAAAATCTAGCTCTGTGATAACAGTAAGAAAATGACTTTCCTTTGATGCCTCTTTCCAAGGTTGTATCCAACATGAATTGCATGATAATCCAAGGGAAGGTGATAAAAACGATGGTTGTCCTGTAAATCATATAATTTAAATCAAGATGTATATTCATCATAGAAGAAAGTAGCATGTAACCCCAAGTAATGACTATAAACAATACAGTCTGCAGTATCATCACAAATAGAAACTGAGTCAGTAATGGTATTCCATAATTCACTAATAAGGTGGGGATATCTTTCCAGGATATGATGTAATGATCTAATCGAGATCTGTATTCCATTTCAGTAAGTAAGTGCATAATAAACATGATAACAAGATAAGTTATCATGCAAAAGATAATCAGAGGTAAGAATCCTTTGCTCTCTGAAAACAGGGAGGAAATAAATGTAGAATATGATTCATTATTGATAATGATGAAAATTAGGCTTGGAAGAAATACAATTTGAAAACCACTCCAGCCAATAAAAAAGAATCCCAGGAAGCGAATCAATTGCCAACTGATAGGTCGTTTCTTGTCAGGTGTAGTATTAGTCGAACGCAATTTCTCATGTAAGAAAGTGGAAGTTTCATTTCTTTCTGTTATAGGAGTATAATCCGGTTTCGGTTCAATTTGTTCTATTTTATCTCCAAGTATTTCAACCGGAAAATCTTTACCGTCTGCCATTATTACTCCTGTTCCATGATTGGGAACGTAAGTGTGTATAAGCAAGCGCTGTCAATGAAATTTTCCTCGACAACATTTCAATTGCATTACTTATGGATATTATATATGATTGGTTTTTTAACGGTATTTGTTTAAACAACATAGGGAGGAGCTATATTTTGAATCGATTTATATCCGCAATAAAATATTCACTTTTTATAGTGTTACCAATCCTACTCAACGGATGTATTAATTATTGGTATCCTCCAGCAAATTCATTACCCACTAGACCTGTTTATGTATATGGGAAGAAAGCAGAACCTACTGTGAATTTTGGTTTTCATAACTCATTAGGACAAAATAAAGGGGAAAGCAGTCAAATGGCAATTGGTGCATTCCGTGTGGGAGCACGTTACGGAATTATACAAAGTTTTGTAGGCTTAAGTGCATATGATGGTTTTTACAAAGTAGGTGCTATTGATTCAATCTATCAAAATAAATCCGCTTACGGTTTAGCCATTGAATGGGAAGGGAATCTTGTTATTCCAATACACAATGTCAATTTCGGAGCTGGAATATATCTCAGGGGTAATTCAGAATGGGGCGATTATACACAATTTCGGGAGTATTATCAAGCTAATCCTGATATAGATGCAGATGGCGAACGTGATGTTGATGCTAGTTACACTGGATGGGGTGATCTTCATTTAATATTGAATATTCATTCAAAATTGGATTTCACATTTATATACAGTCAATTTGCAATGGCTTATGATAATCAAATCCATCCAATAATCGGATGTGGTATCAGTTCACAACGTTGGGGAGGTTGGGTCACAATATCTTCAGTTAAGGATAACCAAACTAAAACTACTATTTTGGATCTAGGAATTTCATATAGGCTTGGGAAATGACCGTAAGGAAAATAATTATCAAGGTATTTCATTTCATTGATAGTCGCTTTCTTTCTTGACACAATTATTTAAAATCAGCATAGGTTCAGCATATTATCAGACAATTCACAAGATAATATAAAATGAGGATGATTATGGAAAAAACCGGATTTCAGAAAGTTGGTATTTATGTGGATGTATCGAATATAGCCCAGAATGGGGGATATGGAATGCAGTATGATGTGTTACGCGAATTTGGATGTCGTAATTATGGAATTGCTGTCCGATTGAATGCTTATGTTGCCTTTGATGAAGAGAAAGCTAAAACGAATCCAGAATATAGAACCAAATCACAGAATTTTCATGCTATTCTGCGTGATTTTGGTTTCAAGGTGATAGTGAAAAAAGTCCGATTTTTCTATGATGAATTTGGTAACCGCTATGGTAAGGCAAATGCTGATTTGGATATGGCAGTGGATGCATTGTCACAATCAGATAGGTTAGATTCAGTTTTGCTTGTAACAGGGGATGGTGATTTTGCTCAAGTGATTAGAGCATTACAAAATAAAGGTTGCCGCGTGGAATGCCTGGCTTTCAAGAATGTCTCTCATTTATTAAAAACGGAAGCTGATGTATTTACGTCCGGTTATCTCGTACCTGATCTCCTACCTCCAGTAAAGGAATATCCTGAAGCGATCTCCATCCTGAAATGGGGTGAAGAGGGAAGTGTAGTTAGAGGTATTTGTTATGCATTCTATCGTGAAAAAGGCTTTGGTTTTATGAGAGTTATGAAGAGTTACCAAGGTGGTCTCTGGATCACTGATTCCCGAAAAGATGATTCTCCCTATATGACTGTTTTTGTGCATGAATCACAGGTACCGGATAATATCTCAGTATTTACTTTACCTAATCGAGACCAGGTATTCGAGTTCAGGATACAGAATGGTGACAAAGGTGTTCAAGCAATAGAAGTGACAGCGATTACACCGACACTTTAAACAATTAACACTTTAGAGTCCGAATTTCCTATAAGTTCAGTATTCATTAAAGATTCGAAGGAAATTTGGACTCATATTATTTTGTTTTATTTCATATATTTCAAGTACTTGTTTCCCATCAGGAATTCGTCTGTGAGGATAAGATTCTTTTTCACTGCTCGTAAAATCACTTTGAAATCATCAGTCTTCAGATCCGGATTCGCTATTTTACTGATCCTGGTATCAAAGGCAGTGACACCTTTTTGCACATCATATCCATAGAATTCTTTCAGACTGAGACCGGCAAATTGCTTTCCGAATGCCGGATCACGGAATTTCTTTGCGTTGGGAGAAGTGATTTTCTGGATATAAAACGCCTTAATGATACCATCCTTATCTAGGGCAAGAAATACCTGGATACCACCATATTTACCTTTCTGATTCACACCATGGATATAGCCGATTAGTTCTTTGCCCTTATATATCTGGTACATAGTATAGGGAACATCCATTGTTTCATAAAGCCCTTGGAATTTATCTCCCAATCTTTCTTCAATCTTACTAAGGAGCGCGGTTCCACCTCTCTGTGATATAGAAACATAGAGTGTCTTATAACTCGTGTTATCGGGGAAGAGTCTTTTAACATCACGGTCTGGGTCACTTAAATCACAACCAACAGCAGCAGATAGAAACACGGAAAAAGTAAGTAATGTGAGAAATAAAAGTATGGTTTTCATACATTCATCCTTTAGATCTTATGGTAATAGTAAAGTTGTAATACAGCCATGCGCAAATTGCTGTTGTGATCATATTCCACTAGAGATCGAGCTGTCAGATCCTTAAATATCTGGTATGAAATACCACCTGCAAGCTTATAATTATGTGTATCATTCATCTGCATGATAACAGGCTGAAACTCAATTTTAAGTCGATTCTCTTCGAAAATATTCCAAGTGAAACGTGACAAGAGAGCATAATGTATTTGAATATCGTCTTTTTTTCCCATTAGAAAATCAAATTTAGCTTCCAGTCGATTCATGGCAAGGGATGCATCAGCCCCTGCAAACTTCATAGGGTGCAGGTTGGAATCCAGCAAGTGATAACCTACAGTGTTCAGCACTTCACCATTGCTGTAGGAAGCTCCGAAAGTATAATTATCACGATTAAGAACTCCATATGCCACACGACCTGAATAGTAATGGTTTCCATACCAGTCCATGGGCAAACCTGAACCGGAAGTCGCAGAAAAAGCTGCATCACCCCAGGCAAACTCATGAGAAATACCACCACCCCAATCTCTATCAAACTCGAATCCATGCATTGTAAAATTATGCAGCAATTCTGCATGGTAATCAAGGTAGGAGCTCAATCCTTGTGCTGGTCTGTCATGACCTATCCAAAGATCGACTTCGGGAAGCTTGAATTTTAAAAATGCATTGTATAATTGGGGTTCAAGAACAGGTTTGGTTGTTTGATTATAGGCTAATCTTGCCTGGATAGCCAAGGTAGCGATATCTCTTGTTGTCGTAGATATCTTCTGAACATAGTCAAACCCAAGCGATGGTTTCTGCATAGCATCTTCCTGGGTATTTGAATACCAGATAGGTGTATCTGATTGATTTGAATAACCTGTTACATCTTGTGCTTCTACATAAAACAATGCGGATTGTGCCCAAAGAGGAGCTGAGCATAGAAGCAGCAATGCTCCTATGCAAAGCTTATTCATATTTCTTTTCTGAAGCTGACACCTGTCACCTCTGCTTATATCTTCAATTTGAAGGAACCCTTTGAAATTGTCTTTTTATCCAACATGAATTGCAGTTCGACTTGCCATTCTCCAGGCATAACAAAGTTCAAAGGAAGAAGATAGCTGCCCTTCTTATTGAGTTGCATTGGTACATTATTCTGAGCATGCATCCCTTTCATGGAAGGCATATCGTAACTAACAAGAACTTGATAACTTGTATCAGGCTTCTTATCATTAGAAGATATATTGATTTTCAGCGTATTTGCACCCATTTTTACTTTGTCTGTAAATGAATAAGTAAAAAATGTATTTTTATCAATGATGACTTTCTTTCCATAACCAGGTAAAGTGACAATATTTACAATTTCCTTCGATGCAACTTCAGTAGTCATACCACAGCCACCGGCTTTTACATTGGGACATGAAGAGCAATCTTCTACAGCAAATATCTGCGCTGTAAATACAAAGACTAAACTTAGGGCAAGTATCCATTTTACTGACTTCATTTTTTTCTCCTTATTTATGAACTATATTAATTTAACTTCTGAATTGAGCTATTTAATGTCAAGCACATCCTTCTTTGGGATTACAAGAATCTGGACCGCTAAATATCTTACCATCACGCAGCTCAATGATTCTTCCTGCAATGTCAGCAAGAACAGGATTATGGGTAACGAGAATAATCGTGATACCCAGTCTTTGGTTTAGATCTGTTAATATCTCACCAATTTCAGTACTACGCTTCGTGTCCAAGTTACCTGTCGGTTCATCTGCCAACAATATATTAGGTCTATTGATCAGTGCTCTGGCAATGGCAACGCGCTGCATTTCACCACCAGATAATTGACCAGGCAGATGTTTCAGTCGCTTATCAATTCCGAGTTCTTCCACCAGTTTTCTCATATTATCATCTGTATCAGGTTTCTTGAAGAAGGCAAAAGGAAGCATGATGTTTTCACTAACTGTCAATGTGGGGATGAGATAGAATTTTTGGAATATATAGCCATAATTCTCACGGCGAATACGTGTCAGTTCATTCTCAGAGATATTCTTACCGGCTTTGATGATATCCTTGCCATTTATCTGCAAATCACCTGAAGATGGATTATCCAGACATCCAATCAAATTGATCAGTGTTGTCTTTCCTGAACCTGATGGTCCGATAAAGGATACGAATTCTCCTTTCCTGATTTCAAGACTGACTCCATCCACAGCACGTATTTCTTCACTTCCCCGATGATACACTTTCGTAAGATCAGTGGCTTTTACAATGATTGGATTTGTGCTTTCCATTATTCCCCCTCACTCCTGATCGCCTCAATCGGTCTGATTCTGGCAGCTCTCCAGGCAGGATAAATACCGCTCAGAATACCGATAAGAAGTATGATGCCCATCGTTGTGAGTATCAACTGGATGTTTATCTGGACTAAGGAGCCTGTTGGTGAATAGGGGAGAAGGTTGCGTATTAAGACTTCAGTTCCTTTGGACAAAAGATAGGCTAGGATACTGCCAACAATACCTCCTAAGAGACATAGAATGACAGTCTCAAACCATATCAGGCGAAAGATATCCCAAGTCATAGCTCCCATACTTTTGAGAATTCCAATTTCCTGGAAACGTTCAAATACGGACATAAGTATAGTGTTGATGACTCCTACCATTGCAATCAGAATGGCAATAATGGCAATCGAGAACACCATTACTTTGGCAGTGGCAACTAGAGTGGAGATCGTCGATTTCACTTGTGCCATGGAAACTACCTGTACATCGGGAAGTTTGTATAACTGATCTTCCAGTTTCGTGATATCAAAGTTCTTATTCACTTTAATACCAACAGCCGTCAGTTTATTTTCTACTCCAAAGATCTTCTGTATTGCTTTGATGGGTACAAATATAGTACCATCATCCTGTGTACCTGTACGTTTCAGAATACCAACCACTTTGAGTTCTACATTCTTTTCAGGAATTAAGAGAACGTCACCGACTTCACGCTGTTCAAGTTCAGCAGCTTCATATCCCATGACAGCTTCATTGGCGTTAGGGTCTGTGAACCAGGCTCCCTTATTGAAGACTAAGAAGGATTTCATCTTGGGGTATGTACCAGGATCAACTCCCAAATATGCACTTGTACCGCCGTTTTCTCCTTTATTGGGATCAAAGACAGCCTGCATGACCATTGGTGTGAGTTTATCTATAGCAGGATTACTGGCAAGTGAGGTGGAAATAGTTTGATCCATATATTTCAAGCCAGTTCCGCCTTTCAACATGAGAGTCGCTGCTTCATAAGGACAGCCTTTAGCGGTAAGCAGTACCTGGTAACCCATATTATCAATATCTTTATTCAATGACTTCTCATAACCCTGGTTAAATCCGAGTAAGCTGAGAAGTACCCATGTGGAAAGCGATATACCAATTATAGTCAGAATGCTGCGTGTTCTTTTCCTAAGCAGATTCTTGTATGCCACTTGGTAGATGTTTATCACAAAGAACTCCTTTATTTAGGCAATCATTAAAGAATATACATAATCAAAGCTTAACGTCAATAACTCTTTACTAAAGGGTATGCATTTATTCGACCATGCATGAAAAAAGACATAATGTCAGTTAGTTTCCAGTAATAAATATTAATTATTATGTTATTCTCATATGGAAATGCGTACTAGTGCATCTAGTAGTGAATTAGTAAGCTGAGATGCTTGTTAATTAGATACTTATTCATTCACATTATTGCTTTGCAAAAGTGAATTATGAGATATTTTATCTAAAAAACACGAGGTAATCTTGAAAGAAAGAAAAATTAAAATTATTTTAACAGCAAAACCAACATTAGAAGGTGCTGGTGTTCATTTACATAGAGCTTTCGGCTTTGCTGAAGCTCCACATTTTGATCCATTCCTGATGTTGGATGATTTTCGATCAGACAATCCTGAACATTACATACATGGTTTTCCCTGGCATCCTCATCGGGGAATTGAAACAATCACACATCTCCTGAAAGGTACCACAGAGCATGGTGACAGTATTGGTAATAAGGGTATAATAGCAGGTGGTGATGTACAATGGATGACAGCCGGTTCAGGGATCATTCACCAGGAAATGCCTAAACCTGATCCTGATGGCAAAATGTATGGGTTTCAGCTTTGGACGAATTTACCTGCAACACATAAAATGATGAGCCCAAGATATCGTGATGTGAAAGCAATTAATGCTCCAATAATTACTTTAGATAACCAGGTGCAAGTCAAAATTATCAGCGGTACTTATCAGAATACATCTGGTCCCGTCAAAGATATTATCATTGATCCATGCTATTTTGATATTGCCATTCCAGAAAATTCTGACTTCACTTTTGAAACACGCGAAGGTTACACTTGTGTACTCTATAACTATGAAGGGGTTGGCATGATACAATCAAATACGATATCGAATCGGCAGGTAGTTTTATTTGAAGATGGAACTCATATTCGTATCATGACAGGTAATCAACCCCTCAAATGCATCTTTCTGTCGGGAAAGCCTCTGCACGAACCGATAGCTTGGAGTGGATCCATTGTCATGAATTCAGAAAAAGAACTAAAAAAAGCTTTTCATGAATATCAGAAGGGCACTTTTATTAAAAAATGAATTTGATACAATTATAAACCAAAGAAGCCTCATATAAAATCATGTAGGGATCATCTAGGCATCATCTAGGGATCATCTAGGCATCATCTAGACTTTCTTAGTTTATGCTAGTTTTATACTCTCTGAGTTGTGATATCATTTTCAATTGAATATTCAAGAGAGGTTCCTGAAGTTAAGCAAAGGTAGATGTCACCTGATAGTCAAGCAAATTAGTTTTATCTAAAATCTATCAATATTCAGCAAATCTACAAATTATTATAAAGACATTCATTGACAGGAAAGTATTTTATTTATATTTGTAGGTCAATATAATAATCTGAGATTTATCAAATAATTTAATAATCGGAATCTATCCGAAGTTAAGAATAAAATACGGAGTTAATTTATGAAAATAGGAGTTTGTGGAATAGCCTGCGAAAAATGCCCACGTATGCAGAAGCACATTTGTCCAAATGGTGAAGAGGGTTGTGTACCTAAAGAAAGTCCGTTTTGTAAAATTAAAACATGTGCTTTCCAAAAGGGAATTAGCCATTGCTTTGATTGTGCTGAATTTCCATGTGAAATCACAAAAGAAGGACCCATCAGTTATGGCTATTGTCAGTACATCTCAGGAAAAGAATAGCTTATAGCTGATAGGGAAAGGTGCAACACTTCTTTTCAGGAGGTGCGTAGTTCACTTTAAAGTGATGCAGTATTGAAGTAGCATAGAGAGCACAACTATCAGATAACTGGGAAGAACTCGCAGGGAAGATATCGAAGGGAGATACAGTTTAGATTTTAATTACTATGAGGTAACATGAAAACACTATCTTTTCTCTTGATTACACTCTGTTTTATATTTTCATTATATGCAGAAACAAACCAGTATAATATTGAATATCCGAAAACACCTTCCTCCAAGAAACTGCCTTGTATTATTATTGCCCCGGGAAGTGGTTATCATAAGGATAGACCGATTATCATGGATTTGGCGAAACAGGCAAACGAGAATGGATTTGTTTCTCTTCGATTTAATTGGACGCCTAATAAAAAGAATTTACCTGATTCTTTATATATTTTATCTCAATTTACCGATGTAAATAAGATGATTAATCTGATCAAGAAAATACCTCAAATTGATACAACCCAGATATTTTTAGCAGGGAAATCATTAGGTAGTGTTCTTGCCTACCAGGCAGCTATTGAACGCTATGATATTAAAGGAATAATACTTCTGACACCTCTTTTTTCATCTGCTGAAAATGCCAAACAATTCTATCCTCATTTTGATACGCAACTAACCCCAGTGCTCGTTGTTGTTGGTAGTAATGACCCGGATAATACACAGCTAACTGTTTTGTATGATGCAGCTTCACATACTAAGGCACTCATTAATATTGCTGTTGTAGGTGGTAACCATAGCCTTATTATTGGAGATTATACAACACTGCCGGGGCAGGGTCAAAACCTAAGAAATATTACTGTTGCGAACCAGAATGTGATTAACTGGATGTTGGGACTTATTGAACAATAATTTTCTACTTGATAACCACCATCTTTTTTGTTGTTTGAACAGTTGGTGATACCAGCCTGTAGAAATATATGCCACTGCCAACAGCGCTCCCGTTTTCATCTTTACCATTCCATACGATGAGATGCGATCCTGTTTCGTTTGAAAAGGTTCTTACTTTTTGTCCAAGTATATTGTAGATTGTCACTGAGGCAGTCTCACCTTTCTTTACCTGTATTCCAATATTGGTTGTTGTATTCTCATGAAAAGGGTTCGGATAGGCACTTTTAAGTAGTGTTGTATTTTCAGGAAGTTGAATCTGGTCGTCTACTGATACGGTGGTTGTCACCATAATAGAATTGCTAAGGAGGACTGTACCACTGAAATCAACCAGCATTAACCAATAGTAATATGTAGTAAAAGAATTTACCGAATTATCCACAAAGTTATACGTTTGTTGTTGAGATGTATTAGTTCCTTGTATCATACTCATGTTAACCTGGGTTGCGTTAGCAGGATTGTCGTCGGTTGAACGAAGGACATTGAAACCAAGATTGTTTGTTTCTGACTCCGTTGTCCATTGCAGGTTAACATATCCTTGTGCTGTTGTCATCGCTGTGAAGGATGACAGTTCAACTGGTAAATCATTATCAAGATGCACTATGACAGGACCATGTAAACATGAAGATCCACTGAAATCAACATTCTCAAGCCAGTAGTAGTATGTGTTGGGGGATGTAACATCATTATCAGTAAAATGATACGTTTGTTGTTGAGATGTATTAGTTCCAGGTATCATACTCATGTTAACCAGAATTGCGTTTGCAGGATTGTTGTCTATTGAACGTAGGACATTGAAGCCAAGATTGTTTGTTTCAGACTCCGTTGTCCACTGCAAATTGACAAATCCCTGGGGTGTGGTAACTGCGGTGAAAGACGATAATTCAGTGGGGAGTGTTATAGTTGTTACCGCAACACAATTACTAAAAACGCTTGTCCCATCAAGCATTACCATTTCTAACCAGTAATAAAATGTAGAGTTAGGGTTAGCAGAAGTATCCATATAGCTGTAATTACAGGTTTGAGATGTATTCGTTCCATTAATAGTACTGGTGTTAATTCGAATTGCAAAGACAAGATTATTTTCATTTGAACGAAATAAATTAAAGCCCATGAAATTAGTTTCCGACTCTGTTGTCCATTGTAAGCTAACAGATCCTTGCACTGTAGCAACTGCAGAGAAGGATGATAATTCAACATTTATTCCTGGTATAGATACAATAACTGGTCCATGGAAATCAATTGTTCCATCCAAATAATTTACTGCTAGCCAGTAATAATATATTGTTCCATGTTCGACTCCCTGGTCGGTAAAAGTGTATGTTTGAGAAGTTGTCGTGTTTGTTCCTGGAATGATATTTGGATTCACTACGATGGCATTATTCAAATTAAGATCATTTGAACGATATACATAAAAACCAGCAATACCGGTTTCTGTTTCGGTTGTCCATTGCAGGTTGACAGATCCCTGGGATATAGCAACAGCAGTGAAAGATGATAATTCAACTGGGATAGTAATTACTTCAGGTGGTATCTCTTGAGCTGGATTAAGAATCTGAATTGCTGCTGTTCCGATAGGGATGATTTGATCCCAGGTTATCGTTTGATTTGGTAAAAGATCAGTTTTTGTAACCGTAATTCTCAATGTATCACCTGCCATCCATTGTGTCGGAAAAGAACCAAGCTGCAGATAGACCGTAGCATAATAAGGTATGGTAGTACCATTCCCGGTTTGAGACAAGCGAATAGACGTCGTTGGAGTGCCATTATCTGTACTTAGTATCTCATTAAATCTACCTAAAATGAATGCTGTTACGAGATAATTCGGAGCAGTATATGATGTTTGGTTTGAAGTAACCAGTGTCAGTATATCAACAGTAGGATCAGCAGCCACTACTTTCCGATAATAAGCTCTGGGTGTAGCGAATAATGATACTACCATAAGAAGCAACAACAAAGAGATCATTGCATATTTCCTCATCTTCAACCTCCAGCATATATAGTTTAGAATGGATATCATATTAAGATAATGTTTAACAATAATGTAAATTAGAACAGGTAACTGAAGTAGGTCAAGAAATATGTGATAAACTAAGCTTTTATTTCCTTGACATGCCAGGCTCATAAGAACACCAGTACTTTATCTGGAGAACGAATTTAATTGTATAACTAGGGGAGAGGTTGATTGCCATGAACAAAATCCGCAAAGGTTTGACGTTCGACGATGTATTGTTAGTTCCTCAAAAATCGAATATTCTACCGAATCAAGTTCAGATTCATACTAATTTGACTTCCAAGATCAAACTTCAAATTCCGTTCTTAAGTTCTGCTATGGATACTGTCACGGAAGCAAAACTTGCCATTGCTCTTGCTCGGGAAGGCGGTATGGGAGTTATACATAAGAATCTGCCGATTGAAATTCAAGCAGAAGAAATCAGGATGGTCAAACGCTCAGAGAGTGGTATCATCTTCAAACCATATACACTTAAACCAAATGATAGTATTCGGCAGGCAATGGAATTAAAGAACAAATACCAGGTAGGCGGTTTTCCCGTTTTGCAGGATAAGGTACTTGTTGGCATTCTGACAAACCGTGACATTCGCTTTGAAACAGATCTGTCCAAATCAGTGAAAGAACTTATGACACCTGCATCAAGATTGATTACTGCTAAAATAGGTACGAGCCTTGACGATGCCAGGTCTTTGCTGCATCAGCATCGTATTGAAAAATTGCTTATTGTGAATGACCAAGGTGAACTTGTTGGTATGATTACGGTCAAAGACATCATGAAGAAAATAGATTATCCCAATGCATCTACTGATGCCAAAAACAGACTGCTTGTTGCTGGTGCTATTGGAGTGAGTGGAGATTACCTGGAACGTGCTCATGAATTGATAGAGAAAGGAGTTGATGCCTTAGTGCTGGATACCGCACATGCCCATCAACAGAATATGAAACGTGCAATTAATACGATTCGCAGTCGTTATGAAATTGATATCATCGCAGGTAATATTGCTACTGCACAGGCTGCCAAGTATCTGATTGATACAGGTGTGAGTGCCATCAAAGTAGGTATCGGACCAGGTTCAATATGCACAACCAGAGTCATTGCCGGTATCGGAGTACCACAACTTACAGCTATTATGGATTGTCATGAAATTGCCAGGAAAGCTGGAGTTAGCCTTGTCGCAGATGGTGGTATCAAATACAGTGGTGATATTGTCAAAGCTCTTGCTGCCGGCGCTGATGCAGTGATGATCGGTAGTTTATTTGCCGGAACAGATGAGAGTCCCGGAGAATCTGTGATTTATAATGGTAGAAGATTCAAGAGTTATCGTGGCATGGGTTCTATTGGTGCTATGAAAAAAGGCAGCAGGGATCGTTACTTCCAAGAAGATGCGGAGGATGAAAGTAAGCTGGTTGCAGAAGGAATTGAGGGAATGGTTCCTTATAAAGGTCCTCTCAAGGATTTCTTGTACCAATTAGTTGGCGGAATTCGCTCTGGTATGGGTTACTGTGGCGCTCCCGATTTACAACACTTGAGGGAAAAAGCTGAGTTCATAGAGATTACCAGTGCCGGTTTGAAGGAATCTCATCCGCATGATGTAAAGATCACGAAAGAAACCCCAAATTACTATTCCAATAATGAATGACATTTCGTCTCATAACCAGGCATATTTAAACAGCTATCTTTATCATCTCAAGGTTGAGAAAGGGTTGTCTGACAACACACGAGAATCGTATCGCACAGATATTGAATCATTTCTGTGTTATGAAGCAAAGGACTTTGAGAAGTACATACCCAAGGATATCATTAATTATTTTATTCTTCTCCAAGAGATTGGACTGACAAACTCAAGCATTTCCCGGAAAAGAAGTGCTTTAAAGTCGATCTTTACTTTTTTGGAACGTGAAGAGACAGGTGTATCCATGAATTTTGAGGAAATACCAAAGATTAAATATGGTCAGCATTTACCCGATGTTCTCAACCAGGATGAAATGATTGCCATGCTGGATCAGATGCCCATTGATAAGCCTTTGGAGATTCGGAACAAAGCCATGATGGAACTGATGTATGCAACAGGAGTACGTATTTCGGAAATGCTGAATCTGACAATACATGATCTCCAGGCGAAAGAAATGCTTATCCTTGTTCATGGAAAGGGTAAGAAACAGCGTCTGATTCCAATTGCTGAAACTGCTTTGGAATTTGTACTTGTTTATATTCGTAATGCAAGACCAGTGATACTGAAATTTAGAGAAACAGATATTCTTTTTGTGAATCATCACGGGAAAAAACTCTCCCGAATGGGATTCTGGAAAATACTGCAGCAGACAACATTAGAAGCAGGTATTCGAAAGCATATTACTCCGCATACAATTCGTCATTCCTTTGCTACCCATCTCTTGGAAGCTGGAGCCAATCTACGTATTGTACAAACTTTATTAGGTCATGCGAGTCTTAATACGACCCAGATATATACAAATATCGACACTTCCTATTTATTAGAGACACATCGTTTGTACCATCCAAGAGGGTAGACGAATAAAAATAATTGACGGTAGACCAGATAGCATTACATTTTGATTCAAAGTAACAGATTTATCGACAATGGAGGAAATATGAAACACTTATCAATAGGATTGTTAGCCATCATAATAATGCTTTCAATTGGATTCCTGGAAGCAAAAAAAACTAAAGAAGTTGCTACCCCGGCGCCACCACCAGAAGTAGTAGAACAGAAACCTGTATTACAGCAGGCACAGGAAAAAGCGATTGAAGCTGAGAAACTGGTCACTGATAAGAGTTATTCAAATGCCGCTGAAGCCTTTGAAACTGCTCTTGGTCTTTTTCAGCAAGCCGAGAAGGAACCTACTGAAAATGATTCCACGAAACAGTCAATTCGCCAGTCTATCGATAAAATGTATAAGAATTTAAGTATCGTTGAAGAACAAGCAGGTGATTATCCCAAAGCCATTCAGTACATTGATAAACGTTTGGAAACTGATTCTCTGAACACAGCGCTCATCGGACGAAAATACTTGATCATGAAAGTAAACCTAATGGATGAAGCTGGTGGGATCAAGGTTCTTGAAAAATTTACTTCAAAACATGATAATTATGATTTTGATTTGAATATCGCAGATTTTTATGTAGCTACAGGTAATATCCCAACGGCTATAACTTGGTATCAGAAAGCTGATACGGTTAAGAAGAATCCGATGGTAACATATAACCTGGGTAAGTATAACCGGGATTTAAAGAACTATGCTGCATCCAACAAGTATTTTGAAGAATACCTGACCACAAATCCAAAACCTGAGGAATTAAATCCTATTTATAAGATACTTGGCTCAAATTACAAGTTTTTAGGAAACAATGCAAAAGCCATTGTCTATTTTGAGAAATCGATAGCTCTAGAAGCTGATCCTAAGATCGCATTAGCACTCTTGGATTTATATAACAAAGCTAAAAATGATAAGATGATCATCAAATACGCAAACCTGGTTTTACAGTCAGATCCGACGAATATGGGTGTTACTTTTCTCAGGGGAATCAGCAAATATAATCTCAAAGATACTGTGGGTGCAAAAGCTGATTTCCAGAAAGTCTTAAATGATCCAACTTATGGGAAAAATGCGAAACAATATTTAGATAGTATGAAATAGACATATTTAATTACTTTTGGCGCTGTATTTGCAGCGCCTTTTTAGTTTGCCCAGAATGTTTTCTGCGCCGATGGACTGGAAGAAGTCCTGACACCTAATCAGCGGGAAGTCAACTCGAGGTCAAGGGCGTTGCCGGCAACGGCAGGGTCTGAAGTAAGACGCAGAGGGAATATGGAACATAGCGCAAGTGAACTGATGTTGGTTTGTAGAGTGGGTAACCTTTCTAAAAGTGGGAAAGCCCGAAAGCTGGATAACTCTACAGATTATGACAGATGGCTTCATATTCAGGCAGGAAAACTTAACTGGGGAAGCCTGTTATTGTCTACTTAAGGTAGTAGCTTCGATCAAGTTGAAAGATAAGTGAGAAGCCAAGCGATAGCAGGTGGCAGATGATTCCGTAGTAGTGATTAACCTTTTGCCTATGAAAGCTGGTGACAGTCTGGAGGATAAAACAAAAGGGACAGCATTCACGGTAATGCTGAGGGCTGTATCTCAAAAGGATACAGTTCATGCGAAGGGATGAAGATAATCCAAAGGGATGATTTGAAATGTGGAAAGTAATCGATGAAAAGTGAGAAACGAAGGAAGAAGCTGAAATGCTTCGAGGCTCGGTTTGACAGTGGTGACGAACTTCCTTTCAACCCCGACCGCACGAGACTGATTAGTCAGGCAAAGCTCAAAAGCAGCAGTTCTGTCATATTGCTATATGCTAAAGAAGGCAGGACACCCTGATGAAGAGACATTCATCCTCGATGAACACCGCAAAACGAATCACAATGAGACAGGAAATGTCATGAGAAAATACTACAGTTTAATCGACAAAGTGTACTCACTGTCCAACCTGTATGCTTCCTTCACTTCGGTGAAACAGAATAAAGGTGCATCAGGCATTGATGGGCAGAGTCTAGAAAACTTTGATGAACAACTGGTAGTGAACATCAACCAACTTCACGATGAACTAATGGCAGGCACTTATGAGCCTTCACCGGTAAGACGTGTAGAGATACCCAAACCCAATGGCAAAATGAGACCGCTAGGCATTCCAACGGTAAGAGACAGAGTAGTGCAGCAGGCAATCCTGAATATCATACAACCGATATTTGAGCCTGACTTCCATCCGTCCAGTTATGGCTACAGACCGCATCGGTCTTGCCAACATGCCGTAGCGAAAGCTCAGCGTTTTCTTACAGCGTACAATTTGGGTTATGCTGTGGATATGGACTTATCCAAGTGTTTTGACACCTTAGACCACGAACTGATATTGAGCCGTCTGAACAGGAAAATCAGTGATGGTACATTGCTGAGATTAATCAGCCGTTTTCTCAAATCAGGAGTAATGGTCGATGGGGATTTCAAAGCTACTGAGATAGGCAGTCCGCAAGGTGGAGTAATCTCACCCTTATTGATGAATATCTATCTGGATGAGTTTGACCAGAGGATGAAACAGCGGAATATCAGGATAGTACGTTATGCTGATGACATCCTGATATTTGCTCCGACCAGGAAAAAGGCAGAGCAATATCAAAAGATAGCGACAGCGATACTTGAAGAACTTCGCTTGCAAGTCAATCTGGAAAAGACTCATATCAGCAGTGTCGAAACAGGAATCAGCTATCTGGGATTTTTCATCAAAGGAAGCCGTGTCTGCATCGACAAGGAGCGTTTGAAACGTTTCAAGGATAAGATACGTAAGCTTACTCCCCGCAACAGTGGCATCCCAATATCCATGACGATAGGAAGCCTGAATCCTGTACTAAGGGGATGGGGTAACTATTTCAAAGTTGCGAGTTGTAAAAGCATCTTTGCGAGCCTGATGGAATGGATACGAAGGAGGCTTCGAATGAAGAAGATGCGTGAATGGAAGAGCTGGAAAGCATTCCATAAAGCAATGCGCAGACAAGGCTTCAAGGGAGAATGCCCAAAACTATCTATGACCAGATGGCGTAACGCTCAGAGCTTCCACTTATGCTTTGCCTTGCCGAACAAGTGGTTTGAAGAAATGAAGTTGTTTGATTTGACATCACTTCAGACAAGTGTTTTATTTAATTACTACGAGTAATTACAAGGATTATCAGGAGCCGTGTACGAGACCCGTACGCACGGTTCTGTGAGAGGGATGATGCTGGAATTAATTAGCCAGCATCACCCTACTCGATTTTGGTCATTCAATTTGTTATGGAGGAAAAATGAAATACTTATTGATTATCATTTGTATCTCTTTGTTATTTCTTGTCGGATGCGATGAAAGAGAAGGTGAAAAACCTCTTCTGGTGGTAATACCCAATACCCAAGCTCTATATAATATTGCTAACCATGACACGATTTCCATCGTTTGCCAGATGACAGGTTCAAACAGTTTGATTGCGAATCAGAAAATTAATGTCATCTATAATTCTGATTTGGGATTATTTGTTGGCTCAGGGGCAGATAATTCGCTAATGACCAATAACCAGGGTTATGCACAGGGTTTCTTCAAAGTGGAAGATGGATACTATGGTAATATTGTGATCAAATTCAGTCCTGATCATTTTCCAGCCCAAGCAAAATCTATCGGTCTTCAAGTGCAGGATATGCCTGTAATTCATTCAATTACAGCAAGTGACAGCACGTTGACAGAGATCAATACAAATTCAACCCTAACCGTTTCTATTACTAGTCATTCCCTGAATATCAAGGATAAGTGGATTCACTTTACCTCTTCAGTGGGAACATCTATGGAAAATACAATGGTAAAAACAGATTCTCTTGGAACAGTACATAATGTCTTTCGTCGTAGTAATTTTAGTGGAGATGCTTCAATCTCAGCATATTTGGATATTTATCCGGAAAATATCCATCATTTTACGGTACATTGTGAATGAGTAAAGTAAAAACAGTACTAAAAATCAATACAGATCATTCTATTAAGGAAGTGTTCAGATTTGAAGTAAAAACTAAGCTTCAAAGACCATTGATAGGTTCACGTATCCCTGCTGGCTTTCCTTCTCCGGCACAGGATTATGTTGAAGCATGCCTTGATTTGAATGAATATCTAATCAGCCATCCGAATTCAACTTTCTTTGTCAGGGTGGATGGTATGTCTATGATTAATGCTGGTATTCATCCTGATGATATCCTTATTGTCGATCGTTCGCTTGAACCTTCACACAACCGGATTGTTATTGCTGTTGTCGAAGGTGAATTAACGGTAAAACGTCTTGTGATAAGCCATGGTATCTATTTTCTCTGTCCTGAGAATCCTGATTTTCCAACGATTGAAATTACGGAAAACAGTGATTTCACGATTTGGGGTGTTGTCACTTACGTAATTCATAAAGTGTAAATCCGATGCAAATCACACAGTCCAAGCTTCGAAAAAGACGTCCAGAAATCTTCATGCTGGTTGATTGCAATACATTCTATGCATCCTGTGAACGTGTTTTCAATCCTGCCCTTGAAGGTAAGCCAATAGTTGTTTTATCCAATAACGATGGCTGTATCGTGGCACGTACTGCTGAAGTGAAAGCACTCGGTATTCCAAATTTTGCTGCTGCTTTTCAATATGAAGACGTTTTCAGAAAGAATGATGTTCACGTATTTTCATCAAATTATACCCTTTATGCTGACCTTTCTCAACGAGTCATGAACACACTTGCTGAATTTGCTCCTGAAATTGAGATATACTCAATTGATGAAGCCTTTCTTCTTTATACCGGTATGGAAGATAGGGATTTAACGGCATTAGGGGCTGAGATTAAGCAGAAAGTAAAGCAATACACAGGAATACCGGTTTCAGTTGGTATTGGTCCTACAAAAACATTAGCCAAGATTGCAAATCATATTGCCAAGAGAGTAAAAAAATTCAATGGGATCTTTAACATCTGCAATCATCCGGAAATTGATAAAGTCCTTGAATATGTGAAAATAGGTGATGTCTGGGGAGTCGGCAGACAATACGAAAGATTTCTCCAACAGGCACATATCATGAATTCACGTCAATTACGGGATGCCCCCGATGCCTGGATCGATAAGTACATGACCAGTGTTGGTCATAAAACTGTCCTTGAGTTAAGAGGCATATCCTGTATTGACTTGGATTCGATGATCCCAGCCAAAAAAGGGATTGTTTGTTCCCGTTCTTTTGGGAAAGATGTGAGTGACTTGCAAGAATTAGAGCAGGCTGTTTCCAGCTATATGACAAGAGCTGCCGAGAAATTGCGACAACAGCGTACGGTTGCTGCTCATCTAACCGTTTTTATTACAACGAATCGTTTCAAGGACTTACCTCAATACAGCAATTCTGCTTCAATGAAATTGATGGCGCCCACTGCTTATACACCATTCATGATTAAACAAGCTCTCATTCTTCTGCACTCCATCTTCAGGGAAGGCTTTTCCTATAAAAAAGCAGGGGTTATGGTTACAGATATCTCTTCTTATGAAGATTCACCCCTTACTTTCTTTGAAGCTGCTTATGTAGATCATGAACAAAAAAGATTAATGGATGCTGTAGATCGGATAAATAACCGCTATGGGAGAGATACATTATTTATAGCTAGTTCTGGAATCATTAAGAAATGGCATATGAAAAGAATGAAGCTTTCGCCTTCATATACCACCAAATGGGAAGATATACCTAAAGTTAGATGATAGGTTCTAGGTTCTAGGTTCTAGGTATTAGGTTATAGGTGATTAGTGTGTAGGTTGAGGTATCATTCTTTCGAATCCGAGGATCAATCTGCTCTGGCTATTCTGCAATTCTTAATTCTGCTCTCTAAACCTATTACTTCGTACCTATCACTTTCAGCATAAAAACACAGCGGAGATACCGGGGATGGTATCTCCGCTGCTCGGAGGGCATTCTATGTAGGGTCTGTAGGCGAATGACTAATACCAAAATATGAATCAGCATGTCAAGTTTTTTTTATAATTAATTTAATTATTTTTTTACTGAGACTGTTCAAAATTAACCTCCATTTTACGCAGCCTTATTGGTAGTGACAGAGAAAAAGTGGTCTAAGTGCGACCAATCCACATTTTCTTGACATATGCGGGAGATATTTAAACTTGCTAAAAGTGATTCCTGACGCATGATTGGTTGACCTTTATCGACCAGTTCTTTGAACCAAAGCGAAAACACAAGGTTGCGGGTGGTTTCTTCAGATTTTAGTCCAAATCTACCGGATGTCACCTTCTTGATTTTGCGGTTCCAGCGTTCAGAGACATTGGAAGTCAAACCTTTGCTGAGGTGTCTCCAATCACTAATGATATTGCTTTTGATGTATTCGGCGGCGGTTGGGGGAGTAATAGCTGTCAGGCTTGCGATACCCTTTTTCCTTCCGCCCGCCGTTTCTCTTCGGAAAGCTTTCATAATCCTCTTCTTAAAGAACTTGTCCCTGTCTTCAGGGAGATGACATTGACTGATTCTTTTGAAGAGATTTCGTATCTTATGGAACTTACAGAGTTGGTAATGGACTTTTGGAAACACTGTTTTTCTTGCAACTGCTAACGATTTACTGCCATCACTGACAATCAGGGTTGGATCTTTCCTGTAGAGCTGTCTGAAGGTTCTGAAACATGCTTCGAATGATTCTTTCTTTGTGTCAGGATACAACTCACAAAACAGAGGGATGTGAGTCACAAAATCAACAATACTGATGACATAGTACGGAATACCTTTGATCTTCACATATTTCTCATCAATGCTGATCTTTCCGCTCCACTTACCGATTGAGTTCAGAATCAGGCTCTGCAGGTCAGCGATTTCATGCCAGAGATTTGAGACTGTAGCTTTACAGGTGTTGAGCAGCAAAGCTATCGTCTCGAAGTTCATACCGCTTCCAACCAGGTAATGTACCAGCAGACACAGGTTCTTGCGTTCCAGACTATGGAACGGCTTTGCATCGGCGGTTCTATGGGATGTATTGCCTTTAGCAGTCTTCATTTGTTCCAGGAGTCTGTCACAGATAACAGGTGTATTCTGCTGACCGGCAAGCAGTTTCAGCAGATGTACAGCATCACCGCCTACTGTCTTTTTCAGAAGAAGCTTCTGAGCTTGCTTAACTACAGACAGAGAATTGACCTGAGAAGCATATTTGCAGAAAGTGGTATAGGACATTTTAAAATCATGATGGCTGATGAACTCCTGATACATGACATTTAAAGGTAAAAGCAGGTTATTGATAACAAAATTCTCGATCTGAGGAATACACTCCAGCAGGTCAACTTTCCGGCTTAAATATGCCAGGATATCATGACCATGCTGCTCAAACTCTTGCCAGAAATTATGTACATTCCTGCGGTCTGCGTAGTTAAACAGATCAGCTATTTGCTGAAGTGTAAGGAGGTTGTCTCCGCCTATTCCTACTAATAAGCGTAGAAACGCTATTAAGAACTTGTGGTTTGATGTTGTCTCAGGCAAAGTGAATGAAAATGGTACGTTAATACTTACATGGTATTGGTTACTTTCATGACTAACACTTACCGCTTCTTGAATTGGAGTGTTTTTTTGTCATAATATCCTCCCTTTTGTTACCAGGTAACAAATGCCATTGAAGCTATAGCAAAAAACTTGTAAAGAACTATTTTATATGATTTTAACTACACATTTAGTCAGAAACGGCTTCGAAACATTACTTATAATCGCGTGTTTTTCAATTTTAGTCAAAAAGCTTAACTTGTGATTTGGTGTCCTTAGCAGAGCTTATCTGTCAATTCTGGAAGGTATGTTAAATTATGACCGTTTCGACCACTTTTTTCAACTTGCTACTTTCTAACTTATTGAATATTATGAATAACTTCATGAACAGTCTCTTTTTACTAGTTTAAGTTAGTTAAAATTCCTGTCGCAAACCTGTAGTATATTTCATTTTAGACTGGAAATTTCAAGAGCAATGCCTTATACTTCCTCTACCTATAAAGCATCCTTAGGAAGTGTTTGGATTTTGGATTGAATCTTCAATTGAAGTGCTTGAGTTTAAATATTTCCAAGAGACATACAAGCCATGTAGGGGATTGCAGAAGTAGCCCATCTTCTTCTGCTCAGTATCTATTTTTCTTCTTTTGATGTGTAAACGCGTGATTAAGAAGGAACATCAACGGAAGCAAAATCCAGTGTCTTATTCCGCACAGAAGGATCTCATCCTAAATTACTTGTTATTGTTGATAGAACTCTGTAAATACTGAAGTCATACTGATATGATCTTCCACACCGGCTGTTTCCCTGATGGAGTGCATGGCAAACATAGGATTACCAACATCCACTGTAGGAATACTCAAAGCAGCAGAAACAGTAGGCCCAATAGTAGTGCCGGCAAGCATATCTGATCTATTAATAAATTTCTGACAGGGAACATTCACTATTTTGCACAACTGCTCGAAGTAGGCACTGGTTTCAGCAGTTGTTGCATATTTGAAATTTGAGTTCAGTTTAATAACAGGTCCGCCATTCATCAGTGGGGTATAAGCTTCGTCATGTTTCTCCAAATAATTCGGATGTAATGCATGTGCCATATCTGCAGATATGAAGAAGGATTTAGCTAATGCTATCGAAAAAGATTGATAATCATTATCTTGAGAATTGACGATTCTCTCCAGTATATTACCTAAGAATCCTGAAGCTGCTCCCATTAGCGTCATACTGCCAATTTCTTCATTATCATAGAACATGGCAACAGAGGTGACTTCCGGTAAGGAAACGTCTGTTATTGCAGTCACGATAGAATGACACATAGCTAAATCATCAAGTCTGCCGCTGATAAGGAATTCCTGTTCCTTTCCCAGGTATTGAGCAGGTGATGTATCGTATAGGAATAGATCATATTCGCCAATTTGCTCAGGTCTTACTGATAATTTTTCAGCAAGCATACCTACCAACACTTCCTTATCATTCTCTTTGTTAGTAATATGAATAAGTGCAGGTAAATGGTTTTGTTTATTGTATTCAAATCCTTTATTGATATCGCGGTTCATATGAATGGCAGTATTTGGTATAATTGCCAAAGGTGTCTGAAAATCGACAAGAACAGATTCGAATTGATCATCCTTCCAGATCATAACACGCCCCGCAATGGAAAGTTCACGATCAATCCACGAACTGATAATAGGATTGCCATAAACTTCTACACCAATACGGACATAGGATTTGATCTTCTTTTCGCTTTTAGGTTTCAGCTTGAGGGCTGGGCTATCCGTATGAGCACCAATAAGACGGAATCCGGACTCACTGATCTGTTTTGAACCTATAACGAAAGCTATAACAGAAGATTGATTCCTGCAAACGTAATATTTTTTAAGTGGCTCCAGATGCCAAACATCCTTTTCAGAAAGCATGCTGAAGCCACAATTATCAAGTCGTTTTAGTATCTGTTCAGTAGCTTGATATGAAGTAGGAGAATGATCAAGAAAATTAAAAAGATCATTCATGATGAGCTTGTTAGCTTGCATCATAACCCCTATTTCATAAGAACCATTTTCCTTGTTGAAGAAGAGAAATTATCGGACTTCAATCGATAGAAATAGATCCCTGAAGCAGCAGGATTTCCCAGGTTATTTTTTCCATCCCATCTGATTTCATGTACATTATTACAATTATAAGTCCGTGTCAATTCACCTCTCACATTATAAATTTCAAGAGTCGGATTTGTTGCTGAGACAGGGAACTGAAATTGAATCAATGTTTCAGGATTAAAAGGATTTGGATAATTCTGAGCCAGGATTGGTTGTGTAATGGTAGAAACAATAGGGTCATTGTTGTCTACGGAAGTATTGGCAATGATAGTATTTGAGGCAAAACTGGTTCCATTAGTAAAAACAGCTTTTACATAGAACCAATAATTTCGATTAGCAGCCAAATGCATCGTAAAATGACGGGCAGTAGATACTCTTCCCCCACTGAACGATGTTCCATTCAGGCTGATATAGATGGCAAAATGATCAAATCCTGGAGCTTCATCATAATTAAAAGCCCATCTTAAATAGACAGAATCTGCAACAATTTCACGTGTCAGAGTTTGTGGAATTGGAAGACGCTGAAGGCTGATTAATCCCGTTACCGATTCTTGAAAAGGAATGACATTAACATTAGGAAGTAATACACTGCCATATCCTTCAAGTGAAGCATGCAAATTGTAGTTTCCCTGGTAAATCATATCAAGCATAAAATGACCTGTAGGTTCAGGATGTACAGTTTGTCCACCAATGATAATCGAAATGGGTGAAAAATCCTCAATAGGAGGAACAGTAGTGACATCACCAGAAAGAAATCCTGCTTCCGGATTTAATACAAAACTGATTGAATCACCTGCTGAACTTACATTATGAATAAAAATATTCCCAGGATTTCCATTCGTAAGAAAGCAGCTTGGATCACTTGTACCGTTAAATTCAGAACGGTTAAAATCACCGTTAAACACAGCGGAATAAGCATCTCCATTTGCTGTAGATGTGCCACCAGGGCGATATATATAGACTTCATAGGGAGGACCATTGTCATTTCCTTGTCCGCTAACTTGATTGTCAATACGGTAAATTAGAAGACCTGACCCAGGAAGATTGTTCTCAAAACTCCCTTCTTGTTTTTTACGATATTCAACGACAAAATAATCAGTTGTTGAAGAGGGACTATTTATTCTATATACATTATGAGTAGGTGACGAAAGAGGTTTCAGCCAATAAGTACCGCTTGCTGTTATTGTAGGTATTTCAGATATCCAATGCCCGTAACGGAATTTCATATATGCACCCATATGTCCGTAACCAGAATCCATGATATCCCATGAACCGCAAGGATGCATATCGGTATTGACATAGTCATATAAATCAGGTGAACCCATAGCGTGGAACATTTCGTGACATAAAGTGTTAACATCATTCTGCGATTCGGGTTGGAGGGTATAATCATAGACCCTTTTATTATTAATATAGGCATATTCAGTGGTTAGCCAGTAACGGTGAGCCCAGAGAATATCTGCCCAACCGCTGTTTCCACCACGAATGATGAAGCAGACATTATCTACTTTACCATTGTTATCAGCATCAATATCCAAGGTTTCCGGTATTTGAGAAGAAACAAAATCAACAGCATGTTTCAGTAAAGCTGCCTCTCGGGTATAATATTCATTTCCTTGGTATCCAATCGGATTTGAGGTAGCATTATATGGAACATAGTAATTCCTGGGATTCGGATCCTGATAGGACAGATTTGTTGTCATTTCGCAAACTGGATAATGAGTTGTACTAACATTTAAAGTATTATAAGATACTTCCTGGAAGTAGTTATACTCCGATATGGCTCCTATCGTGTGATCATTGAATTTTGCATCGAAAAATGTCCGGTTGTTTGAAAATTCATCCTGATCAGAAAATCGAACGTAAATAGCAATGTTATTTATTGTACCGGTTGTAGGTGCCTTTGAACCTCTGCTTGCCTGGTTATTGAACGCCTGACGTTTGGCTTGATAGGCTTCGTTTGATAATTTCAACCAGGGTAAAATACCCGCTTGAGAGGGATTAATAGAATTTACTTTGTACACAGAAGGTACTAATGTACCATTTATTTTTGTGGCATAATAGTAGTAGCCATCTGATGGGCTTTGCATGATCGTATAACCGTTGCTGTCGTGAAGCCAGTTGAAGAATTCATCACCGCTTGCAAAACATGATATTACCTGTCCATTCGGTTGGGAGATAGACATGGGTAATGCCTGATAATATGCTGCATTCAAATTTAGGGTTAAAATAAGTAATGCGAAAAAAAACAAAGTGAATTTACACATCTTGAAACCTCCTATGTAATAAACCTTAATTATGCAAAAAGGATTCCAGTCAAGGTTAAAGACAGGTATTAAATAAGAAAATATTCAGTTAGGGCATATATTTTTTTATAATCAGTTGTGCCTAATCGAGTGATATGCCTGTAAACAACCACAATCTGGAAGGGAGCACCCAAACGTCTGAGCAACGAAAATTTGTTACTTGACGAATACAAGCTCTTTCATACTCAATCCTGCAGGAGATATTAATATTCATGAATAAAGACATATTACGATTGAATCAGATCAATCCTGAACGTCGTGTGATATACTTGGGATTCTTTACAGCATTTGCAGTAATGGTATATATCCTGGAAACATTTATACCCAAGCCATTGCCTTTTTTGAAACTGGGACTGGCGAATATGGTCGTTTTATTGCTACTCACTTCCGGATATCCATGGTCAGCTCTCTTAGTAGCTATCTGTAAAACTCTTTTTGGCGGATTACTTTCTGGAACATTTCTAAGTCCTGGTACTTTGTTATCGTTAGGAGGAAGTATCCTGGCATTTACTGTAATGGTGATTGCCAATCGTAATTTCTTTGGATTGAGCATAATTGGAGTTAGTATTTGCGGAGCAGTTGCACATAATTTAGGGCAAATTATGGTAGCAAGATTAGTAATCATCCGCCAAGATTCCATATTTTATTTGACTCCAATCATGATATTAATGGGAATAGCAACAGGATTAATGATTGGATATTTGACTGACATATTCCTGACAGCACTCTCAAAGAAGGTTTTAAATGAATCGATTGGATAATATCTACAAACATATAAAAGCAATCAGAATCAGTTCGGATACGTGGCGTTATTTAAAATACTTCTGCTATGTTCTCATGGTGTTTGTAGGTATTGTGGTAGGATTATTCTGGTTTTATAAAGATGAACTGCCTCCTCTCAGCGAACTGCAACACTATACGATGCGTACCGGTTCAGAAGTATATGACCGTAATGGCAAACTCTTTCATATGTTTGCCTTTGAACAAAGAAAGCTTGTGAATTTGAAGGAATTACCAGCATATGTACCAGATGCCTTGATCGCTTTGGAAGATAAACACTTCTATCATCATTTCGGCATTGATTTGATTGGTACAACACGTGCTTTTATCATTGATATTTTCCGAGGAAGTTTCTCCCAGGGAGCCAGTACTATCACACAACAACTTGCACGAAATATGTTCCTGACTTTAGATAAACAATTACCACGAAAAATAAAGGAAGCTCTCCTTTCTTTCCGTATTGAATCTAATTTTTCAAAGGATGAAATACTTGAGATGTACTTCAATAAAATCTATTTCGGGAATGGCGTTTATGGAATAGAAACAGCCTCTCTCTATTATTTCGGAAAGCATGCTAAAACATTAACCCTTCCTGAAGGGGCAACTCTTGTGGGAATGGTGCAGCGTCCTAATTACTTCGATCCTCAGCGTTTTCCAGAACGAACAACGAATCGTCGTAACCTGGTAATCAAGAGAATGCTAGAGGAAAAAAAGATTACAAAAGAACAATACAAAGAAGCAATCCTGGCACCTCTCATATCTGATGCTTCTATTATGGACGATGATGCAGCAGACTATTTTCTTGAATACATACGTCTCTATCTCGAAAGGAAATATGGAACTAAGAAGCTTTTTGAGGGTGGTTTGAAGATCTATACAACAATAGATTTTGATCTAACACAATATGCAGATTCGATGTTGAACCTCCAGTTAACACGTATGGAAGAAAGAAACGGAATGTGGTTCAGATATAAAAAATATGATCGTAAATCAGCGAATATTTCAACTCCTTATCTTCAGGGTGGAGTTCTGACGATGGACAATAAAACCGGATATGTGAGAGCCATGATCGGAGGCAGGAATTTTAATCATAGTAAATTCAATCGGATCATGATGGCACGAAGACAACCCGGTTCTGCCTTCAAGCCAATACTATATACCGCAGCAGTGGAAAAAGGATATACGCCTGCTACAGTAATAAGAGATGAACCCATGGTCTTTACTCTTTCTGATGGGACGACATGGGAACCGCATAATTATAATTTTAATGAATATTATGGCTTGACTCGAATGCGTGAAGCTATCACGAAATCACAAAATATGTGGGCTGTAAAGACGGTTTACGATATTGGAGTTTCTTCTGTAGTTGCTGCTGCTTATCGTTTTGGACTTACTTCTCCACAATTACCTACCTATTCAATTGCACTTGGGTCATCGGAAGTAATTCCCCTGGAATTAATTAGTGGATACACAGCATTTCCCAACAATGGTTTTCGAGTAAAACCCATTTTTATTACCCGTGTCGAAGATAAGAAAGGTAAGATTTTAGAACGGGCTCATGAAGAAAAAACACCTGTCTGTGACCCTAAAGTGGCGTATTTATTAACAAGCATGATGCAATCAGTCATAGATAATGGTACTGCTACTGTGGTCCGCAGCCAGGGTTATATTTGGCCTGCTGCGGGTAAAACCGGCACAACAGATGACTACCGCGATGCCTGGTTCATTGGTTTTAATCGAGAAATGATTACCGGAATATGGGTTGGATTTGACAACAATCAAAGCATGGGAGCTGGTATGACTGGTGGAGTCGCTTGTGCTCCTGCCTGGCCATATATTATGCGTCGTGCTATTACGAATGATAACGGTGGACATAGACCTGCCATCAATAACCCCCGTTATACATTCGTTATACCAGAAGGTATTATCACTGCTAATATTAATCCAGTATCAGGATTTCTATCTAAAAATCCTGAGAATGGTTTGAATGAGGTCTTTATTGATGGAACTGAACCAAAAGTTACAGCCGATAGCTTGATCTATAACTATTATCCAACTAGATATCGACTTCGTGACCGCGTCCCGTATACAGTTACAGAAACTGGGAAATAATAGGAGTAATATTGCCGATTTATGAAATTATCCTGATCTGCCTGACATTCATATCCCTACAAGTGTGGATTATATATAGTCTGCGATATCGCAAGGGTTTTCTTTCTCTGAAACAGGAATTCAATTATCATAAGAGAAAGGTATCAGTTATCGTTGCTGCACATAATGAAGAACATAATCTCGTATGTTTATTGACATCTCTTGTAAATCAGACTTATCCAACTGAATTATATGAAATCATCATTGCTGATGATGATTCTACAGATTCTAGCTGCAATGTTGTACGGGGTTTCATGAAAACATTTCCGAATGTCCGTCTAATTGAAGTAAAAGGACGTGACCAAGTTATTTCTCCCAAAAAAAATGCTCTTACTCAAGCGATCGCAATTTCAACAGGTGATATCATTCTTACTACTGATGCTGACTGTCTGGTACCCCAAAGATGGGTCGAATCTATGGTGGCTTCATTCCAGGATGATACTGCAATGGTTGTTGGGTATTCAAGAACTAAATTAAACGATTGGAAAAAGGCTTCTTTAGTTCAGAAATATGAACACATGGATTTTGTTGTTATCTATCTTGTTATGGCTGGCAGTTATACGATAGGGAAGAGCTTCGCTGCAATTGGTCAAAATCTTGCCTATTCCAAGGAAGCATTTCTAAAAGTTGGGGGTTTTTCTAAAATCAATCATATGCTCTCTGGAGACGATGTCAATTTGATGCAGTTAATGCGATTAGCTGGCATGAAAATACATTTCAATTTCTCATCTCATAGTTTTGTTTATACAACTCCAATTACAAATTGGATGATGTTACTTAATCAAAGGACTCGATGGGCTTCAAACATGAAAACCCAAAGCTCACTGAATCCTGAATTCTTCTGGATTCTTGTCTCTATTGTCACTTTTTATCTGCTCAATATTACACTATTTTTTGTAGATTGGCGATTAGGTTTGACCTTCATGCTGATTAGAGAGTTCATTGAAATAAATTTGTTTTACTTCGGTTTTCCCTATTTGAAAGCAGATCGACGGATGATCTGGTTCTACCCGATTTGGCAAATTATTCAAGCGATATTTCTTACAACCACAATTATTCTTGGTCAATTCAATTTGTACCGATGGCGCGGACGTAAACCGGTAAAACTTTCATTACCAGAGAGGTAAGTATATGCATGTTATTATTTTTGATGATCATAAGTGGAGTAATTTTAAACCTCTTTCATATGTAAGATCAGTGGGTGACTTACGAGTTGGAATTCTCAAACAAAGACAACGTTTATTAGCATATATGGGTTCTGATGAAAATGCTGTCATTGTACCGTCCTTTTTAAAGAAACTTTACCAGGAACGTCACCCCGATTGGGATATCAATATTACTCCTCTTGAGGTTTGCTTATTTGTCAATTCTCGTCTGAAAGCACATGAAGATATCATACATCAGATTGAAAACTTAGAACCAGGGGATGTTATTCAAAATGGGGAAGAGGTCATTGCGTTTTGCATAAAAGGGACAGGAAAGCCCATTTCCTCGGAAACGATAGATACATTGATTTCTAATTGCAGTCATAAGATCAGTTCTGAAGCAAATACTTGGCAATATGCATGGGAACTTGTTTCTGAGAATAGCATTTGGATTAAAAGAGATTTTGATGAGTTTTTTTATGAAAAGGATAATTACTTTGAAACGGAGATGGGAGTAACGATTTTAAACCCCTACCAGGTATGGGTTGGTGAAGATGTAACATTAAAACCGGGAGTGGTTATCGATGCCAGCGATGGTCCTGTTGTGATAGATGAAAACGCTAAGATAATGTCCAATGCTGTGATCATTGGTCCGGCATATATAGGTAAGAAAAGCACAATAAAAGTCAGTGCAAAGATATACGAAGGGACGAGTATTGGTCCTGTATGTAAGATTGGAGGAGAAGTTGAGGAATCGATCATCCAGGGTTACACAAATAAGCAGCATGATGGCTTTTTAGGTCATTCCTATCTGGGAGAATGGGTGAATATAGGTGCTGATACTAATAACAGTGATTTAAAAAATAACTATGGTCATGTGAAAATGCATGTTTATCCGGAGAATAAGAAAATAAGTACAGGCACTCAATTCATGGGATGCATTATCGGAGATCATACTAAAATTGGTATCAATTGTTCAATTAATACAGGAACGGTTATTGGTGTGGCATCCAATCTTTATGGTAAAGATCTGATTACGGATTTTGTTCCTGATTTAAGTTGGGGAGAATATTCAAATTTAAAGATTTATACTCTTGGAAAATTCATAGAAACTGCTAAATTAGTCAAGGAACGAAGAAAAATGCTCTTTACAAAAACAGAGGAAGAGATATTCAAGTCTGTCTTTGAAAGTCAAAAAAATAATGAGGTAAATCAATGCAAGAATGTATAGAAGTTGAATTCAGATCAGGTCGCCTGGGTTACTATGTGAATCCCCAGGAGTTGGAAATAAATCCTGATGACCTGGTCATCCTGGAAGTGGAACGTGGTGAAGATATAGCAACTGTTATCCACTTGGCAATTACTAACCCTGAAATCGATGCTCTTTGCGAAAGTAGTAAGATACTCAAGATCAAGAGAATCGCATCAGAGGAAGATATCGATAAACTGAATAACATCATTGAAAAGGAAGAGTCAGCTACTGAAACATTTCTTACTTGTGTGGGTAAGTATGATTTTGAAATGAAACTCATTGAAACCATCTACCAATTTGATGGCAATAAACTTACTTTCTTTTTTACTGCGGACGGAAGAATTGACTTCAGACAATTTGTCCGTGAATTAGCTAACATTTTTCGTACAAGGATTGAGTTACATCAAACAACAGGTCGTGATGAAGCTAAACGCTTGGGTGGATTTGGTATGTGTGGTAATAAATATTGCTGCACTTCCTATATGAAACGATTTAACCAAGTTACAATTAAAATGGCAAAAGATCAGAATCTTGCTGGAAACTTGTCCAAAATTTCTGGTCCCTGCGGACGATTGCTTTGTTGTCTGCATTTTGAAGAAGATTACTATGTGGAAACTGCCAGGGATTTTCCTGAAATGGGTGATAGTATTCAAATCAAAGGGATAACCATGTATGTATTCAAAAATGATTACTATAATAAAAAAGTCTATCTTTCCTCTGATGATCAAGTCATTGATACTGTTGACTTAGCGGATTTTCTCCGCTTGAAGGAAATGCAAAAGAAATCATGAAGTTAATTTCCTTTTTTAGTCGATTACCTGAAGAAAATGATGTCATTTTCAAGGAATTTGAAGAAAAATCGTATCGATTTAAGCAATTGTATCAATGGGTCTATGAGAAACATATCACGAATCCTGATGCCATGACTAATTTATCACTTCCACTCAGGGAGAAGATTAAACTAGCTTTTGATTTTTCTTTACCTATCGTCGAAAAGGAAACTAAGTCATCTGATGGAAGCCGAAAATTCTTACTGAAACTACAGGATGATCAGAAAATTGAAATGGTGCTGATGCCTGGAGATGGCAAAAATACTGTTTGTATCTCTTCCCAGGTAGGTTGCAGTCGGCACTGCGTTTTCTGTGCAACAGGAAAAATGGGTATGCTGCGTAATCTTGAGATTGAAGAAATTGTCGGTCAGGTATTTTTAGCAGCTGAACTATTAGCGGATTTATCACTAACGAATATCGTCTTTATGGGGATGGGGGAACCGTTAGATAATTACGAAAATGTCCTGAAAGCTATCCGTATCATCCAGGCTGAACCGGGGATGAAGTTTAGCCCGAGACATATGACGGTTTCAACTTGTGGAGTGATACCAAATATTCGAAGATTGGGTGCAAGCGGATTAAAAATGAAATTAGCTGTTTCTCTGAACTCAGCAATTGAAAGTGTACGAGATAGAATTATGCCCATCAATCGTATCTATCCTCTTTCAGAACTCAAGAAAACTCTCTTGGATTTCAGGCAGCGTACAACCTTTCGAGTAACTTATGAATACATTATGATACCTGATATAAACATGAGTGAACAAGATGTAAAAGCGCTTTTTAAGTTCCTTGGCGATCAATCCTGTAAACTGAACCTGATCTCTTTCAATCCGGTTGCAATGTCATCATATCGAAGTCCGACACCTGTCGAGATCGAAAACTTCATGAATGCACTTTCTGAATTGAAGATTGCAGTCATGCTTAGAAAAAGCAGGGGCTCAGATATCACTGCTGCGTGCGGACAACTTGCCAGCCAAGTTATAAAAGAGAAAAAATAACTTTACTGAGGCTTGTCTATAGATAATATAAATCAATAATGATAAGAGGTGATTATGAATTCTTCAAAGGATATGGCACTAATACTATTTCCTCATTTAAATCGTAGACCATGTTTATGTGGTGGAAATCACGAAATCTGTCTGCAATGCAAAGTCTGCCGATTTGAGGAACCAGCTCAACTTCCTTCTGATTTGGAAAATATAGCGCAATACATCGATCATACAGCATTAAAACCGGAGACTTCTCACAAACAAATTGAAGACTTATGTACGGAAGCTGAAGAATACCAAGTGATGGCTGTGTGTGTGAACCCGATTTACGTGAAGCTAGCCAAGAAATTAGTCAACAATGTACTTGTCTGCTCTGTTGTCGGATTTCCTTTAGCCGCTTCTAAAACAGATATCATCTTCGAAGAAACAAAAATGGCTTTGGAAGATGGTGCTGCTGAAATAGACATGGTGATTAAAACGAATTGGCTGAAAGATAAAAAATATAAGGAAATTGAAGAAGAAATAGAGATTATCTCTCAATTAGTGCATAGGTACGATGCAAAATTAAAAGTAATTTTTGAAAATTGCATCCTGACCGATGAAGAAAAAGTGATCGCCTGTTTATTAGCTAAAAAAGCGGGAGCCGATTTTGTAAAAACATCTACTGGCTTCAACTCTAGCGGTGCTACAGTGGAAGATGTATCTTTAATGAGAGCTGTTGTAGGTTTCAAAATTGGCGTAAAAGCGGCAGGTGGTATTCGTACTCGTGAACAGGCAATTAATATGCTGAAGGCTGGTGCAAACCGTATTGGTGCAAGTAAAACCGCCGAGATTGTTACAGGCTGATAATGAAAGTAAAACTTGCTGGTTACAATATCGACACATCTCTCATCAAACAGTTACCGGATGTCAATAAAGCAACTCCTGAAGTTCTTTCTGCTGCTTATGCGAGGATTAGCAGAAGTGCAAAAAACGTGACTGAACTTCGAAAGGAATCTTTAGAAGAAATTGATAAAGCTCGAAAATCAAATCAGAAAATTATCTATGAAATGGGACACAGTTCCGTCGCTGAACATGCTGTCTTCAACTTTGATATTATTGGTATTTCACGATATTTAGCTGAATATGTGCAACAAAGCAGGCTTGCTTCCTTCACTGAGAAATCTCAAAGATATGTCACTCTCGAGGGAGATTATGTCATCCCCAGGGAAATCGCTGATCATCCAATCAAGACTCAATATGTATCACTTATCGAAGAATTGAATCAGCTTTATCAACATCTATATGCACAGGCAATTGAATTACCGGAAGTACAAGCTCTTGAACATAGGAGAGATCGAGAAGGACGTGCTAAGGAAGATGCCCGTTATTTCCTTCCTTTGGCTACTGAAACTCAGATGGGAATGACTATAAATGCGCGTAACCTGGAGAAAATGCTGAAAAGACTGGATTGTCTTCAATTCCAGGAAGCAGGTGATCTTAAAGCTCTATTATTGAAGGAAATCCAACCTGTTGCACCTTCTTTGATTCGTTATACCCAAGCTGAACCGTATGAAAAAAATAGAATATTCCAGGAATCTAGAATTCAACCGATTGACATTCAGAAAACACGACTTATTGATTATGACCATAATATTGATACTAAAATCCTGGCTCATCTTCTATTTCAAGATAGGGGGGGGACGATTAGAGGTTGGATGGATGTTTTTGAAGAATTGGACCAGGCTTTTCAAAAAAGATTCTATGATAAGCTCTTTGAAGGGATGAAGAGTTACCACACGGTTCCCCGTGCCTTTGAATACGTTAATTTTTCTTTTGAAACTGTCATGTCAGCAACTTGTTTTGCTCAGTTCAAACGGCATAGGATAGCCACGATTCTTCGATCTCCGTATCAATTAAGTGATGGGATTGTTATACCTCCATTATTAAGAAATCTACTCTCTGATGATCAAATCGATGTGTTACAGAATAAAGTCTCTGAAATGTTTAATAGCCTGGAAGTAATCAATCCTGCAATTTCACCATATATCCTTCTAAATGCTCAAAAACTACAAGTCATTTACCAGATGAATTTGCGGGAAATATACCATTTTGTTCGACTACGTTCCGATTCTCATGCTCATTGGGAGATTCGCAATTTATCCAATAAAATGATAGAGTTGCTGAAGGATAAATGCCCTCTTGCTTCTTCCCGTTTGATGGGTAAAGATCAGTTTGATGAACAGAACCATTCATGACCCCCCTTGGGTGGGTGGGGTACTTTTTTCTTGACGACTGAACCTGCTGATAATTCTTTGTGCATACATGTCGCGAGGTGGAGCAGCCAGGTAGCTCGTCGGGCTCATAACCCGAAGGTCACAGGTTCAAATCCTGTCCTCGCTACCAATGAAATAGTGTGGCGGTGTAGCTCAGTTGGTTAGAGCAGCGGAATCATAATCCGGAGGTCCGGGGTTCAAATCCCTGCGCCGCTACCATTTTTACTTTCATAAGTGTAATGAACCAGAGCGCCTGTAGCTCAGTTGGATAGAGCATCGGCCTTCTAAGCCGAGGGTCATGGGTTCGAGTCCCGTCAGGCGTGCCACAAGTTAATTCAACTATTTTATAAAATAACGAGGTGGATGTAGTTCAATGGCAGAGCACCGGATTGTGGTTCCGGGCGTTGTGGGTTCGAGTCCCATCTTCCACCCCAGTTTTCGATGAAACCGATTCAACAGAATCGGTTTTTTTGGTTTGCCCAGAATGTTTTCTGCGCCGATGGACTGGAAGAAGTCCTGACACCTAATCAGCGGGAAGTCAACTCGAGGTCAAGGGCGTTGCCGGCAACGGCAGGGTCTGAAGTAAGACGCAGAGGGAATATGGAACATAGCGCAAGTGAACTGATGTTGGTTTGTAGAGTGGGTAACCTTTCTAAAAGTGGGAAAGCCCGAAAGCTGGATAACTCTACAGATTATGACAGATGGCTTCATATTCAGGCAGGAAAACTTAACTGGGGAAGCCTGTTATTGTCTACTTAAGGTAGTAGCTTCGATCAAGTTGAAAGACAAGTGAGAAGCCAAGCGGTAGCAGGTGGCAGATGATTCCGTAGTAGTGATTAACCTTTTGCCTATGAAAGCTGGTGACAGTCTGGAGGATAAAACAAAAGGGACAGCATTCACGGTAATGCTGAGTTCTGTATCTCAAAAGGCTACAGTTCATGCGAAGGGATGAAGATAATCCGAAGGCATGATTTGAAATGTGGAAAGTAATCGATGAAAAGTGAGAAACGAAGGAAGAAGCTGAAATGCTTCGAGGCTCGGTTTGACAGTGGTGACGAACTTCCTTTCAAACCCGACCGCACGAGACTGAGTAATCAGGGAAAGCTGACAAGCCGTAGTTTTGTCATATTGCTATATGCTAAAGAAGGCAGGACAACCTGATGAAGAGACAATCATCATCGATGAACACCTCAAGACGAATCACAATGAGACAGGAAATGTCATGAGAAAATACTACAGCTTAATCGACAAGGTGTACTCCCTGCCCAACCTATATGCTTCCTTCACTTCGGTAAAACGAAATAAAGGTGCATCAGGCATTGATGGGCAGAGTATAGAAAACTTTGACGAACAACTGGCAGTGAACATCAACCAACTTCACGACGAACTAATGGCAGGTACTTACGAGCCTTCACCGGTAAGACGTGTAGAGATACCCAAACCCAATGGCAAAATGAGACCGCTAGGCATTCCAACGGTAAGAGACAGAGTAGTGCAGCAGGCAATCCTGAATATCATACAACCGATATTTGAGCCTGACTTCCATCCGTCCAGTTATGGCTACAGACCGCATCGGTCTTGCCAACATGCCGTAGCGAAAGCTCAGCGTTTTCTTACAGCGTACAATTTGGGTTATGCTGTGGATATGGACTTATCCAAGTGTTTTGACACCTTAGACCACGAACTGATATTGAGCCGTCTGAACAGGAAAATCAGTGATGGTACATTGCTGAGATTAATCAGCCGTTTTCTCAAATCAGGAGTAATGGTCGATGGGGATTTCAAAGCTACTGAGATAGGCAGTCCGCAAGGTGGAGTAATCTCACCCTTATTGATGAATATCTATCTGGATGAGTTTGACCAGAGGATGAAACAGCGGAATATCAGGATAGTACGTTATGCTGATGACATCCTGATATTTGCTCCGACCAGGAAAAAGGCAGAGCAATATCAAAGGATAGCGACAGCGATACTTGAAGAACTTCGCTTGCAAGTCAATCTGGAAAAGACTCATATCAGCAGTGTCGAAACAGGAATCAGCTATCTGGGATTTTTCATCAAAGGAAGCCGTGTCTGCATCGACAAGGAGCGTTTGAAACGTTTCAAGGATAAGATACGTAAGCTTACTCCCCGCAACAGTGGCATCCCAATATCCATGACGATAGGAAGCCTGAATCCTGTACTAAGGGGATGGGGTAACTATTTCAAAGTTGCGAGTTGTAAAAGCATCTTTGCGAGCCTGATGGAATGGATACGAAGGAGGCTTCGAATGAAGAAGATGCGTGAATGGAAGAGCTGGAAAGCATTCCATAAAGCAATGCGCAGACAAGGCTTCAAGGGAGAATGCCCAAAACTATCTATGACCAGATGGCGTAACGCTCAGAGCTTCCACTTATGCTTTGCCTTGCCGAACAAGTGGTTTGAAGAAATGAAGTTGTTTGATTTGACATCACTTCAGACAAGTGTTTTATTTAATTACTACGAGTAATTACAAGGATTATCAGGAGCCGTGTACGAGACCCGTACGCACGGTTCTGTGAGAGGGATGATGCTGGAATTAATTAGCCAGCATCACCCTACTCGATTGTCTTAATGAAAAAAGATTTGACGAGTATATTGAAATATAACATTATAATATAACAGTAGGGATAGACCCATGTGTCTATCCTCCGATTTTAAATAATGCATCATTGTATAAGATGATATGGACAAACACATGGGTTTATCCCACTTGCTACGAAGGATAAACACATGGGTTTATCCCTACTTACCAGGAATGATAGGCACACGGGTCTGTCCCTACAAAAGATGGAGATGCTGATGGAAATAATCAAGACGAATTGTCTCTCACCAATTAACGCTAATGAAGTACTCTATTTACCTGACCACTACATCATGATAGAAGATGGTAAAATATTCAATATAACCCCCAACCTGCCTTCTGGTATGAAAGACTATTTTATAGACGCTACAGATTGTATCTGCATACCCGGTCTCATCGACATACATGTTCATCTTTCCCAGTGGTTTGCGCGAGGTAAGTACAAACCTGATCTCATTGAATGGCTGGAGACCTATATATTTGAGGAAGAAGCTAAATTCAAGGATCCGGTCTATGCACGTTATGTAGCAGAGAAGTTCTTCCAGGCTCTCATCAGTAATGGAACAACCTGTGCCGTCATCTATGTGGCTGCCTTCAAGGAAGCTACTGACCAGGCTTTCCAGGTTGCTGAAGAATACGGCTACAGATGTATCATGGGAAAGACGATGATGGACAGTAATTGTCCTGATTTTATACGTGAAGATACAGATCAATCTATGCAGGAAAGCATTTCTCTCTTTGAAAAGTGGAATGAAAAGACACCTTTGCTCAACTATGTTTTTACTCCTCGTTTTGCTCCTGTTTGTTCCCTCAAACTTCTCAGAAAGATAGGTGCTTTTGCCAGGATGAACAACGCCTATATCCAATCCCATCTCTCAGAGAATATCAATGAACTGGATTGGGTACATAAGCTGTATCCTGAATACAAGAATTATACAGATGTTTATGCTCATACTGATACTCTTGGACCAAAGACGATTATGGCTCATTGTATACATTTGAATGAAGATGAGATAGAAATACTCAAAAAGACTGATACCCGCATTGCACATTGTCCCGATTCTAATTTCTATTTGAAAAGCGGTATGATGCATTATCATAAGTTAAAGAAGAATCATATAAAAATCGGCTTGGCATCAGATGTTGGAGCAGGTACAAGCTTAAATATGTTCTATCATATGAAGATGGCTAATTTCAGACAGAGTCATGATATCATATTACCCCAGGAAGCATTCTATTTGGCAACTCTCGGTGCTGCCAAAACAATCAGTAAAGAAACTACGATTGGTTCTTTGGAAGTCGGGAAGGCAGCAGACCTGACCTTCGTTGAATTTGCTGATACTAAAGACAGGACAGCAGAAGAGATCGTTTCAGAACTGGTATTTACCGGTATGGAAAAAAGGATTCGTTACGTATATATCAATGGATCAAAGAAGTATCCATTTGCCTCTAAATCTTAAGAAGCGGGGAAATCTATGCATCATATTAAAATACACTTTTACCTGAATGAACGGGAAATGGATTTGACCATTTCTCCTGATCTATCAGCACTTCAATTGATACGCGAACATGCAGGGCTTTCAGGTACAAAGGAAAGCTGTTCCGAAGGGGATTGTGGAGCCTGTACGATTGCTGTCGGGAAATGGGAATATGACAAATTCGTTTATCGTGCATTCAATTCCTGTATCATGCCCGCAGTGAAAATGCATGGTATGCATGTTGTGACTGTGGAAGGCTTGGGTACTCCAGTAAATATGCATCCAATCCAAAAAGCCATGCTGGATGCACACGGTACGCAATGCGGATATTGCACTCCAGGCTTTATTATGTCATTGTTCTGTGTTTTTTCACTGAATTCCGATCCTGATATGGAAGAAGTGAAAGCTTCTCTCGAAGGCAATTTATGCCGTTGTACCGGGTATGAAGCAATTTTCAAAGCGGTTGAACAAATTCGTAACTGGAGAAACAGCAATTCAGAGCATCATTTTTATCCAACTCACTTTCTTCCCATACATGAAAAGCTACATACTTTTGAAAAGGTGATAGAGTTTGTTCAAGTCAATGGGAATAATATAGATACTGTTAAAGAATACGTAGTACCGAAAAGTATGAAAGATTTATTTGAAGTTCTTGCTAACATGAAAGATAGTAAGAGTTATCGTATCATTGCCGGGGCTACCGATCTCCTGGTGGATGCTAATATCAAGGGACAATGGTATCCTGTATATATTGATATTTCCACAATTCCTGAACTGAAGATATTGAAGGATGATCCGAAGAATATATGGATATGCGCAGCAGTCACTCAATCAGAAGTGATCGAATCATCTCTGATCTGGGAAAAGAGTCCGATTCTTGCCAAAGCTGTATCAAAAATGGGTTCAAAGCAAACAAGGAATGCTGCAACCCTCGTTGGTAATATTGCCAATGCGTCACCCATTGCGGATGGAGCGACTGCCCTGTTAGGTTTGGGGGCATATGTTGAACTCATGTCCGAAGGAAAGCAGCGTTCTATTCTTCTAGAGCAATTCTACAAAGGTTATAAAGCAACTGATCTGCAACCGGGTGAGATCATCGGCTGTGTTTTGGTTCCTCATCAGAAAGGATTTTGTTCTTTTGAGAAGACAGCAAAGCGTATTGCTGTTGATATTTCAACAGTCAATTCACTACTCAATATCAGGATTGAGAATGATCTTGTTCAATATGCACGTATCGCCTTTGGTGGTATTGCTCCCTATCCGATTTTAGCAAATCAGACGATGGAATTCCTAGTAGGAAAGAAGATTACAGAATCAGTTATCAATGAAGCTGCTGAAATTGCTATGCAAGAATTCAAACCAATCGGTGATGTCCGCGGTAGTATGGAATATCGTCAGCTTTTAATACGAAATCACATCAGGAAACATCTGAATAAATATCTTGTAAAGCAAGACTCCGTTGTGGGACAAGATTCCGATCTTGTTGAATCTGCAGTCCAAGATGCTCATACTCCCGGAGGTGAATTATGAAACAAGCACAATTCATCAAACAAATAAAAGCAACCAAGCATATCAGCGGACATCTGCATGTGACTGGTACTTCCAAGTTCATCGGCGATGAGATCCGTCCCACAGGTATGCAGAGCATTAAGCTTGTTTTCAGTCCTTTTGCTCATGCTGAAATTGTATCTATAGACACCTCAGAAGCATTGGCTGTGGAAGGTGTGAAAGCTGTTCTAACATGGAAGGATATTCCTGGAGAGAACCAAGTAAGTCATCTTTTTCATGATGAGCCTCTCCTGCCTGAAACAGAAGTTATCTATGTCGGTCAGCCAGTTGTGATTGTCGTTGCAAAGAACGAAAAGATAGCTGAATATGCATCTAAATTAGTAAACATCGAATATAAAGAACTGATACCAGTTCTCACTGTGGAAGAAGCACTTGCCAACAATATGCTATATGTACCCGAAAGAAAGATCGAACGGGGAAACGTATCTCATTATTATGAATTTGCTCCACACAGATTGTCAGGGGTTGTACAGACAGGTACTCAGGAACAGTTTTACATGGAATCCCAACGCTGTTGGGCTATTCCTTCCGAAGACGGGGAATTAACCCTGTATTCGGCAACCCAAAGTACATCTGAAGTGCAGGAAACAGCAGCCCATGTGTTAGGTAAGCGAAGCAAGGACATCACGGTAGATGTCAAACGTCTTGGTGGTGCCTTTGGCGGAAAGGAAAGCGGTGCAACCCTTTGGGCTTGCCTGGCTGCTCTGGCTGCTGATCATACACAGATGCCGGTTGAATTGAAACTGACCAGGCTGGAAGATATGACTGCCACAGGGAAGCGCAATCCATTCAAAATGCATTATAAAGTTGGTTTTGATGATGATGGCAGGATACTTTCTTATGATATTACACATGATGTGAATGGCGGAGCCTGTACAGATCTCACGGTTGCCATCATGGAAAGAGGGATGCTGCATTCAGATAATACTTATTATCTTCCCAATGTTCGTATCATTGGTCATGCCTGTCGAACCAATCTTCCACCCAACACCGCCTTTAGAGGATTTGGTGCACCCCAGGGCATCTTTGCCATTGAAACTGTCATGCATCGTATGGGCAGATATCTGAAGAAAGATCCGAACGAAATTAGAAAAGCCAATTTCTATAAAGAAGGCGAAACTACTCCCTATCAACAAATCATTCATGAAGAATGCAGCCTGGAATTATTAAAAAAATTGGAAGAGACAGCCCAATATACAAAATTAAAAGAAGAAGTGAAAGCCTTCAATCAAACTCATAAAGATGTGAAACGCGGTATTGGGACGACACCCGTCAAATTCGGTATTTCCTTTACGACTGCTTTCTTAAACCAAGGCTCTGCACTGGTACTCGTTTATACTGACGGTACAATCTCCTTAAGCCATGGCGGTATTGAAATGGGACAGGAGATCAATACCAAGGTTGCACAAGTAGTTGCCCGCGTGCTGGGAGTCAGTATAGAGCACATTAAACAGGAAAGTTCAAATACAAAGCGTACGGCGAATGCCTCTCCAACGGCTGCATCCTCAGGTTCTGATATCAATGGTAATGCTGCCAGGATTGCTGCTGAAAAGATCAGAGCACGACTAGCCCAGGCAGCTTGTGATTATTTTACTGAACACAAGCTGGGTAATTTTCAACCGGAAGACATTATCTTCGCTTCCGACCAGGTATATTCAGATTCCAAACAGGAAGAATCTGTTTCCTTTAAAGATCTTGTCATGTACGCCTACCTTCACAGTATAGATCTCTGTGCTCATGGTTTTTACAGCACTCCCGGTATTTGGTATGATCGTGACAAAGGAGAAGGCAATCCCTTCTATTATTTTGTATATGGTGTAGCTCTTGTTGTGATGGAAGTGGATGTCTATACAGGTATGAATCGGTTGGTGGATGTCATTATTGTTCATGAAACAGGGGAGAGTCTGAATCCGGAAGTAGATAGAGGGCAGGTCATTGGTGCTTTTTACCAGGGATATGGCTGGTCAACGATGGAAGAAGAAGTATATGACTCCAAAGGTCGTTATCTTGCCTTGACACCATCCACCTATAAATTTCCATGTATTCGTGATTATCCGGACAGGTTAATCATCGAATTAATTGATAGAAAACGAGTTCATTCCAGTGTTATGGGAAGCAAGGCAGTCGGCGAACCACCATTAGTATATGGTGAAGCTGCCTATTTTGCCATTCGTGATGCGATTGAATCCATGAGTGATTTTACTCGTGAAGCAGACCTTCAAATGCCTGCTACCCCTGAAGCCACGCTGATGGCAATTGAAAGAATAAAGGAGAAACAATGAAACCAAAGCATGATAAAGTCTATTTATCCGATGCACAACTAAAAGCTGAGTTTAATAAATGTGAATTTTGTGAAGAAAAGCCCTGCCGTGATGCCTGTCCTGCCGACTGTTCACCCACAGATTTCATTCGTGCTGCCAAGCTGATGAAACCAGTTGACTATCAGCGTGCTGCTGCCATAATCCTTGGCAGCAATCCTCTCGGTGGTATTTGTGGACACACTTGCCCTGATTATCACTGTATGAAAGCTTGTGTACACAAAAATTTCAATGAAGCAGTCAAAATACCGGAAGTCCAGGCAACCATCATTCACAATGCACGTAAATTCAAAGTTGAACCGCTATTCCTAAAAGCCAAATGGAATAGGAAGAATATAGCCATCGTCGGAGCAGGTCCTGCTGGAATCGGTGCTGCTGCTGTACTGGGACAGCTTGGTTATGGTGTGACATTATTCGAAAAGTCTTCTCATGCTGGCGGTATGTGCCATTACATCCCTGATACAAGATTACCCAAGTCCGTGTTGAAAGCAGATCTGCAATTTTTAAAGAAACTCGGTAAGATAGAATATCAATTCGGAAAGGAAATCGCTGATCCTTCATTGTTATTGAAACAGGATTTTGTAGCTGTGATAGTTTCAACAGGTTTGGATAAGCCAATGAAACTGAATATCCCCGGTTCTGATAAAACACTCGATTGGTACCAATATCTTTCCCAATCTCAGACCCAACCAAGCCGTCGTGTTGCCATCATCGGTGGTGGTGCAATTGCCTTGGATTGTGCCTTGAAAGCTCTTGAGAATTCTGCAGAACAGGTTGATCTGATTTGTCTTGAAGTACCTTCTGAAATGCCTTTAACTTCCAAGGAAAGAGCACATCTCATGAATGAGAATATTGGAGTTATCGGTAGAACCAGTATCACTGAAATTACGCATGCTGATCATTCTTTTAAGCTAAAAGGAAATAAAGTTCAATTAAAGAAAGGACTCGATTTCTCACCCATGAATGTAGAGCCCGTATTCGGCTCTGAACTTCATTTACCCGGCTACGATATTGTCATTTTCGCTATTGGCAGTCGCAGCTCTTCACCCAAGATAGCCCATAAGGGTGTTTTCTATACAGGTGATATGATGCATGGAGCCACGACTGTGGTTGAAGCAGTCGCAACCGGAAAGAATACTGCCACTGAAGTAGATGGCTGGATTCAAAATAGGAAACGTGCAGCCCATTCACAAAAAGCCAAGAGCCATGTCATTCTTCATGGAAGAAACATGATTCCAATTGGCTTGGAAAGTGACTTCTTTGGACGTAAGATCATTTCTCCCTTTATTCTTTCAGCCGCTCCACCATCAGATGGTTATGAACAAATGAAGAAAGCCTATGATGCCGGTTGGGCTGGCGGTGTGATGAAAACTTGCTTTGATGATGTCGATATCCATATTCCAGGTGAATACATGTTCCAGATCAATGATACGACCTATGGCAATTGTGATAACGTTTCCGGTCATCCTCTCAACAGGATATGCAAGGAAATCGGGCAATTGATCAAGGAATATCCTGATCGCTTGACTATGGCTTCTACTGGTGGACCTGTCACAGGGAAAGACAAGAGTGACAAGAAAGTATGGCAGTCAAATACCCTGAAACTGGAAAAAGCCGGTGCGATGGGTATCGAATACAGTCTCTCCTGCCCCCAGGGCGGGGACGGAACAAAAGGCGATATCGTTTCCCAGGATGCTGAATTGACAGCAAAGATCATTGACTGGGTCATGGAAGTCAGTAATCCTGAAATTCCAAAACTCTTCAAACTGACAGCTGCTGTCACAGCAATTTATCCTATTATGAAAGCCATACAGGACGTCTTTAAGAAATACCCCGGTAAAAAAGCTGGTGTGACATTGGCTAATACATTCCCAAGCATGGCATTCCGTCCGGGAAGCAAGGAAAACTGGGATGAGGGAATTGTCGTAGGTTTATCCGGCGAAGGTGTGATTCCAATTAGTAACCTGACTCTCGCGAATGTCGCTCGTTTCAAGATGAATATTTCCGGGAATGGCGGCCCCATGGATTATAAAACGGCTGCAGATTTCCTGGCTCTCGGTGTCAAGACAGTTCAATTCTGCACGATCGCTATGAAACATGGTTATGGTATCATCGATGACTTGCATTCAGGTTTAAGTTATCTTCTTCAATCCAAAGGTTTGAAATCAGTTGAAGAACTCATTGGTATTGCGTTACCAAATCCAATTACCGGCTTCATGGAATTAACAAGTAAGAAGAAGATTTCAGACGTTGTCGGTTCCTTATGTCAGCATTGTGGTAATTGCACACGCTGTCCTTACATGGCAATTGAACTCGATAAAGATAAAATTCCTTCAACAGATCCATCCAAATGCATCGGCTGTTCCATTTGTGCTCAAAAGTGTTTCTCAAGCGCTTTGTTTATGAGAGACAGAACTGCCGAAGAATTGAAACAATTAAAAGAAGACTAGGAGGATAAATGGAAAAAGGTATTCTCATAAAGAATGGGACGCTGATTACTTTAGGTATCCATAACAAGGTACTGCATGGTTATGCATTGCTCATAGTTGATGATAAGATAAAAAAGATTGCTCCTCAGGCTGAATTTCCTGATAAATACGAAAAAGAAATCGATGCTTGCGGTATGGTCGTTATGCCAGGCTTTATTAATGCCCATATGCATTTCTACAGCACTTTGGTAAGAGGACTAGGCAAAGCTCATCCTTCCCGTGATTTCGTAGAAGTTCTGGAAAATCTCTGGTGGAGGCTTGATCGGAAACTGGAACTGGAAGATACATATTACAGTGCCTTGATCATGGCAATCCAGGCAATCAAGAATGGAACGACTACTCTGATTGATCATCATGCCAGTCCAGGTCACATTCCCTGTTCTTTAAATGAAATTGAACGTGCTGTTAAACTGACGGGTTTAAGGGCTTCCTTATGCTATGAATTATCTGACCGTGATGGTGAAGATATTACAAAGCAGGGATTATCTGAAAATGTCAGATTCATACAAAAGTGCCAGCATGAACCAAATGATCAATTCAAAGCTTTGTTTGGTTTGCATGCTTCTTTCACAATCAGTGATGAAACATTGGATAGAGCGGTTGCCCTGGCAAAACATTATGACACTGGATTCCATGTTCATACTGCAGAAGCTGAATCAGATCAAATACATACAATGACTCACCATGGCAAACGTGTGGTGGAAAGATTTTATGATCATGGCGTTCTTGGACCACAAACCATTGCAGCCCATTGTGTTCATGTGAACGAACATGAAATGGACTTACTGCATGAAACCAGCACAATAGTGGTACATAATCCACAATCCAATATGAATAATGCTGTCGGTATTGCGGATATCATTACCTTACAGGAAAAAGGTATTCTTGTGGGATTGGGTACAGATGCTATGACTGTCAATATGCTGGAAGAAGTGAGAGTTGCCATGTGGGCTCAGCACCTGAAGCATAACAATCCGACATGCGGTTTCATGGAAGTAGTGAATACTCTCTTTACAAATAACTCGCTGATCGCAGAAAGATACTGGCAAAAACCAATCGGTGTGCTGAACGAAGGTGCATTGGCTGATATCGTATGTATTCCTTATTGTGCTCCTACACCATTGGATGACTCAACTGCTTATGGGCACCTGGTATTTGGTATTTCACAGAGTCCTGTTGATACAACCATCGCCGGTGGTAAAGTACTTATGCAGAATCGCAAGTTGAAAATAAATATTGATGAAACAGAAGTAAATGGTCGTTCTCGGGAAGTTGCTCAAAGACTTTGGAATAGGTTCTAGTATTTAAAGTAATACATTATATAGTAATAGTAAATTTATTCCATAATTAGCATTCTCTTGTTTCCGAGTTTACAGAATACTCACATAAGTGACTTTAAATATCAGGTAAAAAACAAGAATGTATGAAAAGAAAATGAACAAGCCTTGAAGTAAAAAAGTCTAGATGATCCCTAGATGATCCCTAGATGATTCCTAGATGATGCTTAGGTTATTTTATTGGTGGGTTTATTGTTGATTTAAATTCGCTGACTAGATCTTTATAGGTTAAATAACAAAATAATTCAGGAATGGCTATCAAAGCCTTTCCGTATGAAGAGGTGACAATGAATACGTTATATGATGAAATTGCAAAGCGTTCACACGAATTGGAAGCTGATACAGCACAGTTCTTATGTGATCTTGTGGCAACCCCATCCTTCTCTGGAACTGAGAAAGATGTGATTTTAGTGATCAAGAAGGAAATGGAGAAAGTGGGATTCGATGAAGTCCGTATCGACGGACTTGGAAACGTGATCGGACGCATCGGTAAAGGACCCAAGGTCATTGCTTTTGATGCTCACATCGATACCGTTTATCCCGGTGATCTTTCCCAGTGGAAGTTTGACCCCTTCACACCGAAAATTGAAGATGGAAAGGTATGGGGAAGAGGTACCGTCGATCAGAAAGGCGGAATGGCTTCCATGGTCTATGCTGGCAAGATGATCAAAGAAATGAATTTGAATAATGAATATACCATCCTTTTCACAGGCACTGTGATGGAAGAAGATTGTGATGGTCTCTGTTGGCAGTACCTGATCAATGAAGAACACATTCGCCCGGAACTGGTCGTAATCACAGAACCAACCAACATGAACATCTATCGCGGTCATCGTGGCCGTATGGAAATTCTTGTGGATATCCGTGGCGTATCATGTCATGGTTCTGCTCCTGAACGTGGAGACAATGCCATTTATAAGATTTCACGCATCGCCCTTGAAATCGAGAAGCTTCATGAAAGACTGCATACCGATCCCTTCCTTGGAAAAGGCAGTGTAACAGTATCCCAGGTCTTCTTCACTTCTCCCTCCCAATGTGCTGTTCCTGACCAGGCAAGCATCCAGTTAGACAGACGTCTCACCTGGGGTGAAACCCGTGAATCTGCTGTGGCGGAAGTGCAGGATGCTGCTCTCCGCGCAGGTTATCCGGATGCAAAAGTCATTGTTCTTCGTTATGAGGAAAAAGCATATACCGGACTTGTCTATCCTACAGATAAATACTACCCCACCTGGGTATTGGACGAAAAGTCTCCATTCCTGGCAAATGCAGTCGATGCTTTTGAAGGTGTGTTGAGCAGGAAGCCTCTCGTTGATAAATGGCATTTCAGCACTAATGGTGTGGCAATTGCAGGTATGAACGGGATTCCATGTATCGGTCTTGGACCCGGTAATGAAGTGTATGCCCACGCTGTGGATGAAGCGACTCCTGTGGCTCATCTTCGTGAAGCTGCTGCGTTCTATGCTGCTTTCATTGCTCATCTGAATGGGAAGTGTTAAGTTCCATGTACGATTTTATATATAAATGCACAACATGCGGTAAAGAATATAAACGGGACGAAGAACGTTATCTCTGTCCAGTTTGCAGCGCTGATTACGCTCCCGGTATGCCTCTCAAAGGCGTACTGGAAGTTGTACTGGATTATGAAAGGATCAAGAGCAGTTTCACTCTAGTCAGACCCGACTGGGAGATGTTCTCAGCCATCGAATCCCGGTATTATCCGAAGTATGCCGTTGGGGGAACTCCATTCTTCCAGACAAAGCGCATTGGTGAAGAGTATGGCTTTTCCAATATTTGGCTTAAGAATGATGGCTTGAATCCAAGCGGTTCACTGAAAGACAGGGCTTCCTTCTTTTTAGTTGCAGAAGCCAATCGTTTGAATGAGAACCGAATTGTTACAGCCTCCACAGGGAATGCTGCAAGTGCTTTAGCTGCCGTTTGTGCTGCAGCCGGCAAGGAAGCTCTTATTTTCTGTCCGGCAAAAGCACCCAAAGCAAAGCTAGTTCAGATGATTCTCTACGGTGCGCGAGTGATTCCTGTCGATGGCACGTATGATGATGCCATTGCTCTTTCCCTGGAATATACGAAGACAAAGCCTGGCTTAAACAGAAACACTGGCTATCATCCTCTCACGATAGAAGGGAAGAAGACTGTCGGTTTGGAAATATTCGTTCAGAATGGCATGAAAGTACCGGATGCGATCCTCGTTGCTACAGGTGACGGTGTAATCCTGAGTGGAATGTACAAAGCATTCTACGATTTGAAGGAAGCGGGTATTATCGATCGTCTGCCTCGTTTGATCGCTGTGCAGGCAAGTACTTCTAATTCCATATCAAAGTATTGGGAGACAGGCGTTTATGCGGATGCTTCCAGTCCTGCAACGATTGCAGATTCCATATCTGTCAGGACACCCAGTTGTGCTCATCTTGCAAAGAGAGCATTGGATATGAGTGAGGGTTTTGCTGTTGAAGTGACCGATGAAGAGATTATGGAAGCACAGGCTTTGTTGGCTTCCCGTACAGGTATCTTTGCTGAACCGGCTGCTGCAGCAACTATGGCTGGATTAACCAGAATCATGAAAGAGAATCTTGCCGACCCGAATGCCCAGATCGTACTGCTTGTTTCGGGTAATGGCTTGAAAGATATTGAAGCTCCACTGAAATCCATTGAAATTCCTAAACCATATCCCCTGGATATCAGTTTAATAGATTGAGGGAAGGCAGATGTTATTAATTCGGAATGGTGTCGTAAATCTCAACCAGGAGTGGCATAAAGTAGATTTATTGATTGCTGAAGGTAAGATTGTCAGAATCGGTCATACACTTCAAAGAGCTCATCATATGGATGAAATAGATGCGCAAAACAAATTTATTATTCCCGGCTTGATCGATATGCATGTACACGTGGATGATCAAATAGGAAATTACTATTTAGCAGATACTTATAGGTCAGGAACGGAAGTTGCCATCCAGAACGGTATCACATCCTTCTTCACTTTCATTACGCAAAAGGAAGATGAATCAAACTCTGATGCGATTAATAGAGCTATGAGAAAGACAGACGGTAATCTCTTTTGTAACGTGGGTTTTCATTTCACAATGAAATCCTTAGCATCGATGGTCGAGTTTCATAAAAATCCCAAAGACGGTTATGCCTGTCGTTCCATCAAACTCTATACAACCTACAAAAAAGCAGGTATTTATACTTCTTATAAGCAGATGGAAGAATACTTCCGCTATTTTTCAGGCAGGCAGGTTATTTTTCTTATCCATTGTGAAGATGAAGCTGTGCTAGAAGCCATTTCCTCTGATTTCGCACTTCGCACTTCGCACTTCGAACTTCTTGATAATGCCTTCAGCCACACTCTTCTTCGTCCACCAGCAGCAGAAGTGGAAGCGATTAAAAAAGTAATCGATTTAGCAAGAAAATATGATGTACGAATTCATATTGTGCATGTTTCCACAGCAGAAGGTATTGCCCTGATCGAAAAAGCTCGCAGTAGCATCAAACTCACTTGTGAAACTGCTCCACATTATCTGTGTCTAAATGATGAGTTACTTTCTGAACCAGAGGGTAATCGATGGTTGTGTTCACCTCCATTACGTAGTGAACAAACTCGCAAAGACATGCGTCATTTGGCTGAAAAAGGCAAGATAGATGCTTTTGCAACGGATCATTGTGCTTTTTCCACACATGACAAGGATGAGAACAAAGATGACATCCGGAATGTACCCAATGGTATTGCCGGTCTTGGCTCTCTTCCACATCACATCTACCAGATGAATGAAAAAGATCCTAAGGAATCCTTACTGTTCATGAGTCGCCATCTATCCAAGAACCCAGCCAAAATACTGGGTATCTTCCCGCATAAAGGCATTATCACTCAAAATGCGGATGCTGACATTTGCATTGTTGATGTACATGGGAAATCAAGGAATGTACAGTCAAGTTTATCAGATACTTATGAACCATATCCTAAAGTAAAGTCTCAATTACATTTTAGCCACGTTATCCTGAAAGGACACCCGGTAGTGAAAGATGGTAAAGTAATAGATATGAACAACCCGAAAGGGGAATTATTATGACAATCTCCAAAGAAAAAGCCTGGCGTAATGACGCTTTTGCTAAAGTCACCGGTGCTGCCAAATACGCAGATGACATCAAAGTGCCGAATCTGCTTCATGCTGTGCCTGTGTACTCCGATTACGTACATGCCAATATTACTAAAATACATACGGATGAAGCCAAAGCAATGCCCGGTGTGGTATGTGTTATCACATTTGAAGATGTCCCTGGAAAGATCTGCTTCGGTCAGATCGAAAAAGACTACCACATGCTTGCTGATGACAAGATTCGCTATAACGGTGATGTCATTGCAATTATAGTGGCAGAGACACGTACCCAGGCGATTGAAGCTTCTAAGCTGGTTACGCTGGATGCAGAACCGCTTCCACTCATTCTCGATCCCGAGGAAGCACTCAAGCCGGGTTCACCTCTAGTTCATGAAGAAAGGGGAAACAACCTGATCAATGAACATAGGGTTAGAACAGGAAATGTAGAGAAAGGTTTTGAGGAATCAGACTATATCCTTGAATATGATTTTAAGACCCCCTATATAGAACATGCCTATCTTGAACCGGAATCAGCAGTCTGTATACCAAGAGCAGATGGTGTGATCGAGGTTTACGGAAGTATGCAGCATCCCTTTAGTACGAGACGCTTTACAGCAACCATCCTTGGTGAACCGCTTACCAATGTGGAAGTGATTACTATCCCCATGGGCGGAGGTTTCGGAGGAAAGGATGACACAGCAGCCCTCGTTTGCGCAAGAGCTGCCCTGGCTGCAAGACTGACTGGCAGACCAGTCAAGATGACCTATGACCGTGAATGGTCAGTCCGTGAAAGCTACAAACGCCATCCTTACAAAGTACATTATAAGATGGGAATCACAAAAGATGGATACATCCATGCAGTCAAATGCCGCATCGTAGCTGATGGCGGACCTTACTGCTCAGTGACTCCCTGGGTGACCTGGCGTTCCACTGTGCAATGCTGTGGACCGTATATGGTTCCAAATGTTCATTGTGATACTTACGGTGTTTACACGAATAACGTCTTTACCGGTGCTATGCGTGGCTTTGGCTCGCCGCAGATGAACTTCATTATTGAACAATTGGTGGAAATGGCTGCTGAGAAGCTGGGCATGAATGCTATTGATTTCCGTAGAAAGAATATGATCAAACAGGATAGTGTGACCATAACAGGGCAGTGCCTGGATACGCATAAGGTTAGCTTGGACGAAGCTTTACAATCCGTACTTAAAGAAATAGATTATAATGAAAAATATAAACTTTGCAGTCATGGCAAGGATACAGAAGAACAATACGGCATCGGACTGGCAATTAGCTATCGTGGTATGAGTCTCGGTGCAGAAGGAAAAGATTTCTGTGCAGCCATTATCAATATGCAATTCGATGGAAGTATCCTGCTGGAAGTGGGAGTGCATGAGAATGGACAGGGTTCTGAATCTGCCATGATTATGATCCTTGCCGAGGAACTGGGTGTACCTATCGACCGTATCCGTTACCGTCGTAATTCCACACATAATATTCCTGACAGCGGTACGACCGTTGCTTCCCGTGGTACGATCATGGGTGGCGGGGCAGTTGTAAAAGCTGCCAATATCCTAAAGGAAAAGATAGCGGAAGTGATTGTCGAAGATAAGGATGCAGAAATAGAATATAAAAATGATAGAGTTTATGCAGGTTCAAAAGAATATACCTGGCTGGAAGTGATGCAGAAGATGTATTTAAAACAGCAGTTTCCATACGCTTTTGGAGTGTTTCAGGCACCGAAGGTTTCCTGGGATGAAGAGACGGGGCAAGGTAATGCCTACTTCACGTGGGTCTATGCCTGCCAGGCTGTGGAGTTGAAAGTTAACAAGAAAACAGGCAAAGTAACCATATTAAATGCTGTAGCTGCTCATGAAGTGGGCAAAGCCGTCAACAGGGCTATGGTGGAAGGTCAGTTCTATGGCGGTATGGTCATGGGTATGGGCTATGGCTTGTTTGAGAATTTCGTACAGGAAGATGGAAAGATTAAAACTTTGAACTTCCATCAATATAGAATAGCAAGAAGCATGGATGTCCCGGAAATGACTGCTATAATCATTGAAAACCGCGATCCTTTATCACCTTCGGGTGCAAAAGGTATCGGAGAGCCTGTGAATGAAATAATGGCTCCAGCCATAGCAAATGCGATTTATAACGCAACCGGTAAGAGGTTCCTACAGAATCCGATTGTCCTGCAAGGGGAGGTGGTTTCATGAAGATCACAGTGAATGGAATCACACACGAGCTTTTGAATGAGCATCTGGCTTTAACTTTGATAGATTATCTTCGTGAAGTGCTTGATCTTACAGGTACAAAGAACGGCTGTAGCATCGGTGTCTGTGGAGCATGTACCGTCCTATCCGATATGAAAGTGATCAAATCCTGCAAAAAGACCGTCCTGGAATGCGTTGACGCCAATATCTTGACAATAGAAGGCATGCAAAGTTCTGATGGTCAGTTGCATCCTCTGCAGCAGTCTTTCATGGATGCAGGGGCGATTCAATGCGGATTCTGCACACCGGGCATGGTACTTACAGCCCATGCATTCCTGTCTGTCAATCCGAATCCCACACGAGTGCAGATCAGGAAGGCGATCAATGCCAACCTTTGTCGCTGCACAGGGTATCAGCAGATTATAGATGCGATTTATAATGCCCAGGAGCATTATAAATCAATTAAAAAGTAAAAGTTAAAAATTAAAAATTGCAGAGAAGACCGGTAGTGGTATCCTTCAGGTTACCGATAAACAAGCGCAAGCTAAAGACAGCGCCTACCGACCGGTAGTGGTATCCTTCAGGTTATCGTATACGCGCAAGCTAAAGACAGCGCCTACCGACCGGTAGTGGTATCCTTCAGGTTACCGATAAACAAGCGCAAGCTGAAGACAGCGCCTACCGACCGGTAGTGGTATCCTTCAGGTTACCGATAAACAAGCGCAAGCTAAAGACAGCGCCTACCGACCGGTAATGGTATTGTAGGGATAGACCCATGTGTCTATCCAAAAAAAAAAAGTTCACAGAGGATAAACACGCGGGTTTATTCCTACTTTAATACGAGGAGATACTATGAATCCATTATTAGAAAAGAACTGGGAAGAGCTGCAACGCCTTATGCCGCAACTCTATAACAAAGACTTCTTACTTACCTGGGAAAACAATGATGACAATATCAAATCAGTTCTATTAATTGCTGAAATGATGAAAGAATTACATAGAACCGGTAAATCACTCAAATCGTTCAAGTCCGGCTTGGGCATTGCGATCTTCAGGGACAATTCAACCCGTACCCGCTTCAGCTTCGCTTCCGCTGTGAATGCACTCGGTCTTGGCTTATCCGAATTGGATGAAGTCAAATCCCAGGTGGCTCATGGTGAAACGGTTCGTGAGACTGCCAACATGATCTCTTTCCTCACAGAAACCATCGGTATCCGTGATGATATGTACATCGGGGAAGGTCATCGCTATATGAAAGAAGTCAGTGATGCCATTGAAGACGGTTACAAGGAAGGAACACTTCCCCAGCGCACCAGCATCATCAACCTGCAATGCGACATCGACCATCCCACGCAGACGATGGCTGATTTATTGAAACTCAAGCATTACTTCGGTTCCCTTGAAAACCTGAAAGGCAAGAAGATAGCCATGTCATGGGCATATTCACCCAGCTACGGCAAACCTCTTTCCGTACCGCAGGGAATCATTGGTCTTATGACCCGTATGGGCATGGACGTTTCCCTCGCTTATCCTGAAGGCTATGGTTTATTACCGGAAGTCATTGATATAGCGAAGAAACAATCAGCAGCGATGGGTGGAAAATTCGAGATTACAAACTCCATGGAAGAAGCATTCGATGGGGCAGATGTGGTCTATCCAAAATCCTGGGCTCCTTTCCATGTGATGGTCAACCGTACTGAACTCCTCCAGAAAGGCGATAAGGAAGGTTTGAAAGGACTGGAACAGGATTGTTTGAAGAACAATGCAAAGTTCACGAATTGGGAATGCGATGCCGAGAAGATGAAGAGAACCAAGGACGGAAAGGCTCTCTATATGCACTGTCTGCCGGCTGATATAACGGATGTGAGCTGCAAGCAGGGTGAAGTTTCCAAGGAAGTCTTTGAGAAATATCGCCTGGAAACCTATCATGAAGCAAGCTTCAAACCGTTTGTCATTGCTTCCATGATTTTCCTCACCCGTATGCCCGACCCGATGAAGGCAATGCAAAAGCTTCTGACAGATTCAAAAAACAGAAATATGAATATTTAATCATTGGAGAATACATGTCAAAAATCATCAAGACTATCAACAAAGAAGTCAGAGCGAAGACAGCCAAGCGCTGTAAAGACCTCAAAGTCATTATCCCTACATTTGAACAGCTTCGTCATCCCGAAACAATCCCTGAATCCATTAAAAGCCAGTTACCCGGTGTGGGCTTCTGGGATGTGAATCCTCTCAACCTCTTCCGCATTACCTGGAAGAATGATGAAAAGACCGGTCTGTACGGTGACGTGAATGTCGTCGAGATTCCCTCTTCCATCTCCGGTGTGAAGGCACGTATCATCGGACTGGTAGGCAAGAACTTCCCCACAGGTGCACATAAAGTCGGTGCAGCGTTTGGATGCCTGGTACCACGTCTCATCTCCGGTGAATTCGATCCCGAAGTGAACAAAGCCGTATGGCCTTCCACAGGCAATTACTGTCGTGGCGGTGCATTCGACTGTGCTCTGCTCGGTGTTTCCTCCATCGCTATCCTTCCTGAAGAGATGTCACAGGAAAGATTCACTTGGCTGAGAGAGATCGGTGCAGAAGTTATAGCCACTCCGGGCAGTGAATCCAATGTGAAGGAAATCTATGACAAATGCTGGGAACTGAAGCAGGATTCAAAGAATATGATCTTTAACCAATTCGAAGAATTCGGCAATCCAATATGGCATTATAATGTAACCGGACCAGCCATAGAAGAAGCTTTCCAGGCAATCAATAAAACGAATATGCGTTTAAGCGCTTACATTTCAGCAACGGGTTCAGCAGGAACCATCGCTGCCGGTGATTACCTCAAAAATTCACATCCGCATATGAATACTGTGGCTGTGGAAGCACTGCAGTGCCCAACCATCCTTCAGAATGGCTTCGGTGCACATCGCATTGAAGGTATAGGCGACAAGCATATCCCGTGGGTGCATAATGTGAGAAATACAGATGCCGTTGCTGCTATCGATGATGAAGACTGCATGCGTATCATGCAGCTTTTCAATGAGAAAGCCGGACGTGACTTCCTCGAAGCAAAGGGCATCGACACTTCCAAGCTTCCATTATTGGGAATCTCCAGTATCTGTAACATGCTTGCTGCAATCAAAACTGCCAAGTATTATGAAATGGACGAGAATGACGTTATTTTCACTATTTTCACCGATTCCATGGAAATGTACGGCTCACGTATCAATGAGCAGGACGAAGCTAAGGGTGAATATACTAAGTGCAATGCAGCCATCGACATGGCTTCCTGCATTGCCCATCAAGGCATTGATAACTTCGCTGAATTGAACTACCGTGACCGCAAACGGGTGCATAACCTGAAGTATTTCACTTGGGTGGAACAGCAGGGCAAGACCTTTGAAGAGATCAATGAGCAGTGGGATCCTGAATATTGGCGTGCTCTTCTCGAAGATGAAGTGGCGTACTTCGACACTCTGATCAATGAATTCAATCAGATTGTCTCAGAAATTAAGAATAGATGAGAATACCGGTAGTGGTATCCTTCAGGTTACCGGTAAATAAGCGTAAGCTAAAGACAGCGCCTACCGACCGGTAGTGGTATCCTTCAGGTTACCGATAAACAAGCGTAAGCTAAAGACAGCGCCCACCGACCGGTAGTGGTATCCTTCAGGTTACCGGTAAATAAGCGTAAGCTGAAGACAGCGCCTACCGACCGGTAGTGTTATCCTTCAGGTTACCGATAAAACAAGCGCAAGCTGAAGACAGCGCCCACCGACCGGTAGTGGTATCCTTCAGGTTACCGATAAACAAGCGCAAGCTGAAGACAGCGCCCACCGACCGGTAGTGGTATCCTTCAGGTTACCGATAAAACAAGCGTAAGCTAAAGACAGCGCCTACCGACCGGTAGTGTTATCCTTCAGGTTACCGATAAAACAAGCGCAAGCTGAAGACAGCGCCCACCGACCGGTAGTGGTATCCTTCAGGTTACCGGTAAATAAGCGTAAGCTGAAGACAGCGCCTACCGACCGGTAGTGTTATCCTTCAGGTTACCGATAAAACAAGCGCAAGCTGAAGACAGCGCCCACCGACCGGTAGTGGTATCCTTCAGGTTACCGATAAACAAGCGTAAGCTAAAGACAGCGCCTACCGAAACAACAATAAAGGAACAAAATGAAAAAGCTAAACGTTCTTATCCTCGCTGCAGGCGAAGGCACACGCATTGGAACACCCAAATGGCGTCTGAAATGGGAGGGTGAACGTTTCATAGATATTCTGTTCAATCACCTGGAAGAAGCGAACCTGGCAGATATCTACACCCTCATGAGTGAAGAGGAAGCTCCTCAATTCATCAGAAACTATCCCAACAGGAAAGTGCTCATCAATCCCGATCCATCATTGGGCATGATCTCCTCTATCAAGATCGGGGTGGAACAAACTCCCCCTGCCGATTCCTACTTGATCGTTTTGGTAGATCATCCTTTCGTGAAGACTGCCACGTATGAAACCCTTGTCAATTCCTTCAAAAAATACGCAGGCTACCTGATCCAACCTGTGGTGAATACCAAGCCCGGACATCCCGTCATCGTTCCTCACCAGGTATTTGACAAAGGCTTCCCGGAAGACCTTGCAAATAGCAACCTGCATATGATGATCGTAAAGTCGAATATTCCTGTGATGAAGGTGGCGGTGAAGGACGAGGAGATCTTTAGGAACGTTAATGTTCCGGCAGATCTGAGAAGAGACTAGTCTCTTGTCTCTTCTTCCCTAGTACAGCCGATAATTCAGATTGATATAAGAACTCAAATTCTCTAGTTGATAAACTGATGAATCTTTATTATGAACATGATTTAAAGTACCTGACAATTTACAAGTGAGATCCATCCTGGAGCTAATCTGGTAAGTTGCTCCTAAACTCGTATTAAGATCAAACCTAGATGCTTCCGAAACAAATCCGTTATTGTACATAGACTTTTTAACTCTAGTCTGAATTTCTTCCATGTTATTAATTTGATATCGAGGTGAAACATTTAATGCAATTAAGCTACGGCAATCAGGATAACATGAGATTGTACAAGTTGCCTGTAAATCGGTAAACGGCTTCTTATGATCTTGAATAGTATCCACTTCATCATTATCAGCAAAGAAATCAAACCAGCCTTGCTTGACACTCATTTCACGGCTAAGCTGGAAAATGTTGTTTAGAGGAAGTTCATCCCTGGCTACTAATTCCATTCCGCCTTCTGCATGATAGAAGTTATATATATTAGTATCATCCGGTTGATCTACATATTCATAGCGTCGATTATGTTTGTCATTGTAAAATGATAGGAAAGGTTTAACTTCAAAACGAGTCCCGGTTAAACGAGTTTCATTATTACCTCTTAGCCATAAATCCATCAGGATTGATGTGGCTTTCGTTTCAGAGCTACTGTTTACGTAATCTTTTGATTTTAAGTCATCTAAGAGCAGTGTTGATTTCCTGACAAAGATTGCTCGAGGATCTATCATGTGAATTGATCTGAGTTGATACAGCACTAAAGCCAGTTCATCTATATCCTGGTCAGTGAATTGCCTGCTTAAACAGCCATTTTTTCCTAATTCATTGAAAAAGTACCAGGATAAATATGATTCCTGGCATTCATATAGCCTGCCATAACCGAATGTGCCTGCTATTTGATTTACAAAGTCCCAATCTCTTTGATGAGAATTATGAGAATTAATGGAATAATAACTTTCTTGATCGCTATCGTTTTTATTCATCTCACAAGTATTAGTAAATTCAAATCCTGCAAATAAATCATTTTTGTATGATTTGTATTCAATCTTATTATTAGAGGACAGTTGCTCATTCCATCCCCGATTACTATGATATGAAGAAGAGTGTGGGTAGTCGTTCCTCGAAGTATTATACGATGCTGCCTCGTAAGAGTTTATTAATAAATCAAATTTCGGTTTGCTGATATTCAATGACCCATCGATAGAAATCCTGTTATTAAAACTAAAATTATCACGAGAACTCAAAAAATTCTGATAAGATGTGTTATTATTTAAACGAGGAGTAAGATAATAATCTACCAAGTCTGTGTGTTTAAAATTACCAATATTGTAACCGCATAAAGCTGTATTTAATGCACACATGATGATAAGAAACGGGATGTTCTTCATGAATTTCTCCTTAGCATTCAATACTTGGAACTTGTACTATAGATTAACAGATGTACATTAGCAAATTAATACATAAGTGTCATCGTTATTCTTATAGTTATTTAAATTGATAATATTTTTTTTCAGACTGTCATTAGTGTCAAGAAAATACAATATGGAATTTGATCCAGGACAGCAAAGTTTTATCAGTAGCATTACGTGTGTAAATCAGAGAGAATATAATATCAGCTAGTTACTAGAAAAAAATAGACAAATTATACAGGTGTGTAAAACTACAGTCAGTTTGTCTGATGATGTATAATCTATATGTCGAAGTTTGAAAGAAAGACTTCGCTATGTAGCACCCGTTTCAGAAGAATGGAAAATCCTGTGTGTTTATCTTCTGTTCTGCAGTCCATCGGACATTACTCTGATAGCCCAGGAATATATTCTTGGTTATGTTGAAAGATATCCGGTAGTGGTATCCTTCAGGTTACCTTACAAGCGCAAGCTAAAGACAGCGTCCACCGGTAGTGGTATCCTTCAGGTTACCTTACAAGCGCAAGCTAAAGACAGCGTCCACCGGTAGTGGTATCCTTCAGGTTACCTTACAAGCGCAAGCTAAAGACAGCGCCTACCGGTAGTGGTATCCTTCAGGTTACCTTACAAGCGCAATCTAAAGACAGCGCCCACCGGTAGTGGTATCCTTCAGGTTACCTTACAAGCGCAAGCTAAAGACAGCGTCCACCGGTAGTGGTATCCTTCAGGTTACCGTACAAGCGCAATCTAAAGACAGCGCCCACCGGTAGTGGTATCCTTCAGGTTACCTTACAAGCGCAAGCTAAAGACAGCGTCCACCGGTAGTGGTATCCTTCAGGTTACCGTACAAGCGCAAGCTAAAGACAGCGCCCACCGGTAGTGATATCCTTCAGGTTACCTTACAAGCGCAAGCTAAAGACAGCGCCCACCGGTAGTGGTATCCTTCAGGTTACCGTACAAGCGCAAGCTAAAGACAGCGTCCACCGGTAGTGGTATCCTTCAGGTTACCTTACAAGCGCAATCTAAAGACAGCGCCCACCGGTAGTGGTATCCTTCAGGTTACCTTACAAGCGCAAGCTAAAGACAGCGCCTACCGGTAGTGGTATCCTTCAGGTTACCTTACAAGCGCAAGCTAAAGACAGCGCCTACCGGTAGTGGTATCCTTCAGGTTACCTTACAAGCGCAAGCTAAAGACAGCGCTTACCGGTAGTGGTATCCTTTAGGTTACCTTACAAGCGCAAGCTAAAGACAGCGCCCACCGGTAGTGGTATCCTTCAGGTTACCTTACAAGCGCAAGCTAAAGACAGCGCCCACCGGTAGTGGTATCCTTCAGGTTACCTTACAAGCGCAAGCTAAAGACAGCGCCTACCGGTAGTGGTATCCTTCAGGTTACCTTACAAGCGCAAGCTAAAGACAGCGCCCACCGGTAGTGGTATCCTTCAGGTTACCTTACAAGCGCAAGCTAAAGACAGCGCCTACCGGTAGTGGTATCCTTCAGGTTACCTTACAAGCGCAAGCTAAAGACAGCGCTTACCGGTAGTGGTATCCTTTAGGTTACCGTACAAGCGCAAGCTAAAGACAGCGCCCACCGGTAGTGGTATCCTTCAGGTTACCTTACAAGCGCAAGCTAAAGACAGCGCCTACCGGTAGTGGTATCCTTCAGGTTACCGTACAAGCGCAAGCTAAAGACAGCGCTTACCGGTAGTGGTATCCTTTAGGTTACCGTACAAGCGCAAGCTAAAGACAGCGCCCACCGGTAGTGGTATCCTTCAGGTTACCTTACAAGCGCAAGCTAAAGACAGCGCCCACCGGTAGTGGTATCCTTTAGGTTACCGTTAAACATGCGCAAGCTAAAGACAGCGCCTACCAACGGAGTTAATCATGAACATCGCCTTCATCAACGAAATGAAAAAAGTCATAGAAGCCAACACCCCTGCCTGGCTGCTCACCGTCACAGCTTCTGAAGGCTCCACACCCGGCAAACCGGGTATTAAGATGATCTTAAGAGCTGATGGCACATTCATCGGCACCATCGGTGGCGGTAATATCGAAAAGATAGCCATGCAGCGTGTTTTGGAAGAAAAGCCGACTTTCCCCCAGAAATGGAATTACGACCTCTCTGGAGAGGAGCTTCTGCTTCCTACAGGCATGATTTGTGGCGGTTCACAGGAGATATTTGTGGAACCTCTCTTTGCAGCACAATCCCTCTATATCCTCGGCGGTGGACATTGCGGTATCGCCCTTTCCGAACTGGCTGCGAAATGCGGATTCCATGTCACGGTCATCGACGATAGGGAAGAGTGGGCTGCCAAAGAAAAGCATCCCTACGCTGCCAGTGTCGTCTGTATCGATTACGAGAGGGCAGGAGATATGGTGCAGGATGGAAGCTATGTCGTCATCATGACTCATGGGCATAAGCACGACGGCATGGTCTTACGCCAATTCCTAAGGCGTGAAATGAAGTATGTCGGCATGATCGGCAGCAAAACAAAGGTTGCAGCCACCTATGCGAAGATCATGGAAGAATGCTACACCGAAGCTGAACTTGCCAAAGTCTATGCACCAATAGGCTATCCAATAGGATCTCAAACTCCAGAGGAAATAGCAGTATCTGTTATGGCACAGTTGATAGCAGTCAAATACGGAAAATTATAACCACGAAACAGTCGAAAAACACGAAAGCAGAAATATTACAACGTAGGGGTTTGCGGAAGTAAACCCATTCCATAACCAAGATAGTTCCATAACCAAGATAGACTAAGTAGATGGGTTTACTGCCGCAAACCCCTACTCTTCAATCTTAAATTCCGACTCTTCTTCTATTCCCTGTACGCTGTACGCTGTACGCTGTACGCTGTTACCTGTAAGCTTCTGCAAGATCTTGGAATTCCTAAATGATGAAACTTCCAACCCCATTGAGCTATTGCTTCCGGTAACTCATGATCTTGTCTGGTATTCTTCATCTTCCTACTCTTCTCTTTTCTGAACTATTCTCTAGTCTCTAGCCTCTTCTGCTAGTTCTTCTCTGCAATCTTACATTATCCTACTCCACACAAAGCAAACATAGGATCGGAATGAAATGTCATGAAGATAGTTTTCTTGACATGCAAAAATGGCAATTTATTTTGAAAAAATACATTGGAGGTTTTATGAAAGCAATGCCATTGGAAAATAAAAGGATGCTGTTATTATACATTCAAATCTATGATATTGAGCCTCCAATCTATCGTAGACTATTGATTCGGAATAGCGTAACATTCATGAAGTTGCATAATATGATTCAATTGTCATTCGGATGGAAGGATTATCATTTTTTCGCGTTTGATCTGAATGGAATTGAAATCATAATCCCTGACCCAGATGTTTCTAAACAAAGACAGATAGGTCTTGATCCTCGTACAGTAAGACTCGGAGACTATCTCCAGGAAGTGAATGAAGAATTTACATATACCTATGATTTTGGAGATGATTGGATTCATTCCATTAAAGTAGAGCAAATCCTCCCCTTCAATCCGAATCTTAAAGCTCCTATATGCCTGGAAGGGAAAAGGGCTGCTCCCCCGGAAGATTCGCATGGACCACATTACTATCCTGAAATCCTGAATGCAGTGAAAAAGAAGAAAGGCGAATTGTATGAGTGGATCAAAGAGACGAATCAAGGTAGGGACTTCGATCCTGAGGATTTCAGAATTGAGACTGTAAATGGATTAATGAGCACTTCACCATATTCGGACAAATAGCAGAAGGTGACAGCGTACAACCGTAGCATAATTTGGTAAATTGTTGTATTCGATAATGGTATTGTCGAATTCCGCATAGATCGTGGATTGCCAATCCCCTCGAACAACTGAGTACCACATTATGTTACACGGGTAAGAGCAAACCGGACTTCACTGCTTAGTAGCTGATATCGAATAATAGTGAAACCCTTTAATGGGTTCGAAGAGTGGACGAGTAAAACATGCTGAAGAGACCAGAGCCCTAGCAAATAAATAACTATACATTAATTTAACCTATCTTATACTGACAAAAGACATAGAAGAACTAAAAACTAATAAATAATAACTAAAAGTTGCAGACAGAAAAGACCAACGCTACACACAAGGAGGAAGTAATGAAACACGTACTGATTCTACTGGCTATGATGATCGTTTTATGGGGTTGTGCCCAGAAACCTGTTGATGAAAGCAAATTCCCTGGAACTGCAGAATACATCCAGGCATATGCAAACGAGAATATTAGCCCCGATTGGTTTGGTAAAAACAAGCCTACGGGCAAAATCGAAGTGACAGAGGTTCAGGTTCTTAAAATATTACCTTCGAAAGATAACGAAAATTCTGCACTCGTGACAGTTACGCTGAAAGGGGACGCTACAAACGCAGAAGACGGGACGAGTAAGAAATTCAGTCTCAGGAAAGATTTCAACGTTACACAGAATGCAAACGGGTATTCCGTGAGATCACTGAGCGCTGTGAATTGAGGCAGAAGCGTACAGCGTACAGCGTACAGCGTACAGGGCAGAGGTTGCAGAATTTAAGATTGAAGATAGAAAATTGAAGATTGTGCAGAGAGCAGAGGAGCGCTTCACCCCGTGTGTTTAAATGTTCATTCTTATGAACCGCCAATGAACGAAAAATCTGAATCCAGCCTCAAAAACACACGGATCACGATGCCACAATCATATGCCAAAATCCACTATGAAACCGCCTATATACTACTAATTTCAATCCTGTATCAATCCTGTTTCAATCCTATATCAATCCTGTTTCATTCCTGTTTCGTGAAACAGGAAAGAGATTGGTATGGAATTAGTTTGATATTGGTTTTGACTTGGATAAATATTGGTATCATGTATGCTGTATATGAAGTGACGTTGGAGTATGGATAATTGCGGTTAATGGCGAATTGTGGTTGAAGATATGTTGTCCTGCCACAAGAAAACCCGTTGAAGTGGGTGCTAGTGATAGCAAGAACGAAGTTCTACTCAGCAACCGCGTAAATGCGGAGCTACGGGACAACCGGCTAAACCCGGAGCTACAGGACAACCGCGTGAATGCGGAGCTACGATTTGTAATATTATATTCAGGCATCCCCCCGTAATTTTCTTAACAATTAGTTTAGAAGCGTTTATAGTAACAGTCAAACGTTTTGCCGACTTTGAAAATCTGTTTAACATCACTGGTTGGTCAAAACTCCTAAACAGAAACTAGTGCAATTTGTAATTTACGGTAAACAGAAGAGTTGTGTTTTCACGGTAAAAGCAAAAAGCAGGTATTTTAATAAAACTTATAAAATTATGTGAGAAAATAAGATAACTATATAGAATGTCCATAATAAAACTGTACAAAAAAAGTGTCTCCGATCTTTTGTTCAAGCACTAAACCAAACCTAAGAAGGAGACACCCATGATTAATAAGAAGCAAATCAAAACCAGAGAAACCTTGCAAGTAAAATTGTTACAATTTCTGAATAATTTTAGAGAAACGCAATCTCTACCTGTGTATAAGTTCATACAGGATATCTGCTTAGGGATACTGAAAAGTAAATCTGTAATTATGCTCCAAATAGCGAAACAGCTAAATGAACCAATCACGGTTAAAAAGCTCTGCGAACGTTTCACCCGACATTTGAATAAGAAGCCCTTAGGAGATAAGCTGCAAGCGGAAATAATTAGGCATCAGTGCCAGGGTTTTGATGATGAGACAGGCATCATAGTTGATGAAAGTGATATCGTAAAAACCAAAGCCAAAAAGATGGAGGGATTGCAGAAGGTGCGTGATGGCAGCACCGGCAGTCATGATCAGCAGGGCTATGCATTGCTGAATATAATTGCCTATCAGGCAGGCAGTACAGGCTATGAGATAAAACCCATCAGTTCAGACCTGATAGCCCGAAACATGGAACTGGATAGCGTCTCTCAGATCATGGAAGACCGGCTAGTGGGGATTATTCTTGCAAGTGGTAACCGTGGAGTAACTATTTTCGACCGTGGCTTTGACAACCGAAATCTATTCAGCTTTCTGCATGAACATGGACTAAGCTATATCATCAGATCAACAGGTGAAAGAAGTCTTATCATGGATGGCTGCGAACAGAACTTCATGGCAGTGGCAAAGACAGTGAAACTCGATCATACATTCAATCTGCAAGAATCAGGACAACAGATAAAATGTGGTTTAACGCGGGTGAAGCTGCGTTTGAATCCTTACCCTGTAAAATACCCTGATACTACAGATGCCTGGCTTATTGTTGCACAGTTCAGTCCCGATGCTAGTGGCAGACAGGGATATTTCTATTTCATCTGCGACTTTCCGACACAACCTTATCTGACGGAAAATGCTATCATGGAGAAGGTTTTGCGGATGTATCGCATACGCTGGAAAATCGAAGAGGTCCATCGCCATATCAAGCAGGAATATGGTTGGGAAAAGATACAACTGAAATCATATACCCGTCTGAAAAACATGAACCAGCTGCTTCTGCTAGCTATGTGCTACCTGTATTCTCTGAAAAAGTATGCTGGCGTATTTTTAGATGCCTTCCCAAATCTTATGAAATACTCAAATAAACAGTGGAAGCAGATATATGACTTTGTGTATTATCGTCTGTCAATGCTGATAGAGATGTGTTTTGCCACCGTGACAAGGTACAGGCTCAATCCTTTTGCAGGAAAATGGCTGGATAATCAGCAGCTAAAAATACCTGGTTTGAAAAACGGGGGGATGTGAGGTAATATTATATTAGATTGACAAATTTAGGAACATATAAATTAATCTGCGAATAGTTTAGTGTTTAAGGAGCATCTATGTCTAAGCAGCGTTATCCTTTTATGGGGATTATGGGTCAGGAAGAACTAAGCCTGGCACTGATCCTGAACCTCGTGAATCCACAAATTGGAGGTGTACTGATTCGTGGTACGAAAGGCACTGGAAAAAGCACAGCCGTTTATGGATTGCCCCAAATCACACCTGCGATACAAGTAAATCAATCGTGTCAGTACAATTGTTCACCGGATGAGCCTGAGAATTGGTGCGCCTGGTGCAAAGAGCAGCAAACTCATACTGCGATTCAGAAAGAGATTGAAGTGGTGAATCTACCGATGAATGTATCGGAAGAGAATCTATTTGGTAAGATCGATATCGAAAAGCTTCTGAAGACAGCAGAGAAAGCTTTTGTGCCGGGTCTCATCGCTAAAGCGCATAGACAGATCCTGTATATCGATGAAGTGAACCTAATCCCTGATCATATCACGGACAGCTTGCTGGATGTGGTCGCTTCGGGTGTGAATATTGTTGAACGGGAAGGTTTTTCAGTTATCCATCCCGCCAAGTTCCTTCTCATTGGAACAATGAATAGCGAAGAAGGTGAACTTAGACCGCAGATTCTTGATCGTTTTCCGCTTTCTGTCACCATTCTCACGGCAAGTAATATGGAGGACAGGGAAGAGATCATTCGGCGTAATTTTGCCTATGAAGAAAATCCGGACAGTTTTGCTGAAAGCTTCAAAAATGTGAATGAACTGATGAAAAATACAATCCTGGGAGCCAGGAAATTATTCCCTCAGACTTCAATTTCCCAGGAATTAGTGCAAAAGATACTTCAATTCTGTATCCAGTTTGCGATCGATGGACATAGGTCGGAAATCGTCATCGTGAAGACAGCCAGGACATATGCTGCGTTGGAAATGAAACAGAAGGTCGAGATCAAGCATATTAAGATGGCAATGAAGCTGACGCTTCTCCATCGTACCCGGGAAGGCGGGCTCAAGAAAGCGGTTACTTGGGACGATATTGATAAATGGTTTGCAGAAGTGAAAGAGGAAAGTGAAACCAATCCTGCGTTCTCACTGGAGTACACACCCGAGAATATTTCCTTGTTGAAGGGAGGCTTTGTTTCCCCATCAAAAAAATCAGAGAAAGCCTCAACAATCTAAGATTATTCTTAGGTGACGAGGCAAGCGAAGGTTATGTCGAAAGGCGAAATCTGTTCATTATTATTCTGAAGCAGGTCCAGGAAAAAGAACTGACTGAAGTTGAGAAAAGACTTCTCAAGGAGTTCGATGCAATATGGCAGAACTATGAGAACGATCCTGTGACTATCATGACCTTGACCAGCATATATGCTCTCCTTTCTCATCCTGATTTAAAGAATATAAGATTCGATCAAGATTTATTTAGTGAGGCTCTATCTCCTTTCAATCAAATATTCATGGAGCCAAAAAGCCTGAGTGAAGTTGTCAGTTTCATAAAGAAATTAGTGAAGAACAGGCACATTGAAGAAAACATGAAAACGATTACTAAAGGAGTTTCGAAGCACAGGAAGGATGAAAATTCTACGTTTAATGTGGATTTGAAAGATAATGAGTTGAAAAAGGTCGCCTTCAAAAGAAAGAAGATCACTTCTCTCAAAAACAGGGATACCGATTGTGCGACCGGATTGCCAATCATTACCTGGACATCCATTAAAGCTGCTAATGAGAAACCGCATATCTACCAGACAGTCAAAGCAGCCGCGCTGGATGGGTCTTTTGTTTGTAATCCGTATCATATTCAAATCAGTAATCGGCACTTCCGTTATCCGGTCTTCCAACAGAAACAGAACTTCAATATGATGCTGGTACTGGATATCAGCAATTCTGTAAAATGGGTTCTGAAGTTCATGGCGAAGATCATCTCCATGCTGACGTCTGATGCAAGAGCTGCCGAAGATAAACTTGGGTTGATCATCTTCAATGATGACCGAGCGCAGGTCATGCATTATCCCACTACCAATATCAGGCATGTGATCGGTACTATCAACACCCTGGCTCCCAGTGGTAAAACACCTTTAGCTGATGGTCTGAAACTAGCCATGCAGACCCTGGAGCATAGCCGGTTCCAGGTTACAGGGATGTCCAATGCCATTGTGCTGCTTTCCGATTGCTTTCCGGAACCTATAACCAATGAACATGAAGACCCCATGGATGAACCTGTATGCCAACAGATTCTGCATGTTTGCGATAAAATAAGAGACAACAAGTTTAAATTACTCGTTCTTAATCCGAGTTTGAGTGATCTTCCGCATTATGATCAGCAACTGGGTTTCAAATTAGGGAAAAAGGCTGCTGAACGTGCAGATGGTAACTTCCTTAACCTGGTAGGACATCCAAGCGGATCTTTTTTTGCCAAGGATGATGACTTTGTCTTACCGGATCAGATGCTGAAAGAGTTGATGAAGGAAGTGGGGGAGTTCAGGAATTAAAAATTAAAAGTTAAAAATTAAAAATTGCAGAGAAGACCGGACATCGAATTCCGGTCATTGAGCGAAGTCGAAATGTCAGTTGTTGTTGCATTCTAATCAAAAAAAACCAAAATACTTTATAGGTTGATTAGCACCTGGACAGTATATTATTCGAGTGCTATTCAAGAGCTGATAACGAGTGAAATAAGTCTACAATATATCCGTTTATAGATAGTAGTACATTTAATTATGATGTTTATCAATAATTAATAGATGTGGCTTTTGATATTACTAACAAATAATCTTGACTGAATATTATTCAATCTTCTTATTGCCTGTTACTTCACATTTGAAAATGAAATTACGCATCCAGTAGGCAGAAAAAGGAGAATAGGGTCAATGAAAAGGACTATCGTTTTATTTTCAGTTCTTATAGCAATCTGCAGTTTGTTCGCAGGATCACTAAATGAAGGCTTTGGCTCTGTAGTTCCACCGCCTGCATGGCAAGTGATTAACGGTGGTGACTCTAATACCTGGATCAAGTATTCCGGTGTTCTGGCGAGAACAGGTGGCACATGTGCCTATATCTATTATTCTGAAACAGCTCATGATGATTGGTTAATAACTCCCCAGCTCTTACCATCGATTGGTGATGCAACCTTTAGCTTCTGGGCTTTTAACGGACCGGGTTACACGGATCGTTTTAACGTGAAGCTTTCTACTGCGTCAAATAATGTAGCTGACTTCACGGTTTCACTGGCAACGAATGTCGGACCACCCAATACATGGACACTATACACATATGATCTTTCTGCCTATGTTTGGCAAACGGTGTTTATTGCTTTCCAGGCAATCTCGACGAATCAGAGTTTTTTAATGATAGATGACGTTTCCGGGCCTCTCATGCCTTTTGTCGATGGCTTTGAGACCAATAATTTCAATTACTTCCAATGGAACAATAGTTCTGCCAGCCCTTGGACTGTTCAAAACGTAGAGCATTACTATGGCAGCTATTCAGCCAAATCCGGTACTATAGATGCCGATTCCAGCACAAGCCTGATCCTGTCTCAAGTGATCAGTGCCCCCGGGAATATATACTTCTCAGCTAAGGTCAGCTCTCTATCAGGCTCTGATTTCCTGAAATTCTATGTTGATGATGTGCTGAAAGGTTCCTGGTCCGGGGAAACTGGCTGGTTTGAACAAGGTTACCTTGTTACAGCCGGCTCACACGTATTCAGGTGGACTTATAGTAAGAATGTTGCAGGTGTTGTCGGCAGTGATTGTGCATTGTTGGATAATATAGTACTGCCGCCAATCAGTTATGCAACAGAAGCAAATCCCGTTCAAATCACTACCCCCGCTCAACTGAACAACATACGCAATTACCTGGGTAGTCAGCATGCAAACAAGTTTTTTAAACTGATGAATAATATAGATTTAACAACTTATCTTGCCAGCGGTGGTGAAGGCTATACTACCTGGGGAACAGCCGGATGGTTACCGATAGGAACAAATGCAGCTCGTTTTTACGGTCATTTCAATGGAAATAGTAAATCTATTTCGGGGCTAAAGATTGACCGTCCTGCAAATACAGATATCGGCTTTTTTGGAAATGTGGCTGTAGGTGCTGTTATAGAAAATACAAGAGTGGCAACTGCTGCCGGAAGCTATGTAAAAGGCTGGCAGACAACCGGAATGCTGGTTGGCTATAATGACGGAACTATTACCAATTGCTCTGCTGTAGGTAGTGTTTATGGACAGTCAGATGGGTGTGGCGTCTTAGTCGGTGCTGTAGGTGGTTCCGGCACAATCAACCGCTGCTTTTCCAAAGGGACTGCGATCGGTGCTGCCTATAGAGTTGGCGGTTTGGCTGGACAGAACTATGGAACGATCAGTAACTGCTATTCCAGAGCCACCGTTACTGGTCAACATTACCTCGGCGGACTGGTGGGATACCAGGGTTCAGGTACCATAAATAATTCTTTTGCAACTGGTCTGATAACCGGAGGCAGCAATGGCGGATTGCTGGGTAATCTGATCGGAGGTACTATCGTCAATTCATACTGGGATGTCCAGACCACGGGACTTTCCTATTCTCAAGGTTCAGCCTCCTCTTATGGTAAGACCACTGCTCAAATGAAGATGCAATCCACATACCCCGGCTGGGACTTTTATGGAGAAACTGCGAATGGAACCAATGATTACTGGGGTATCTTCCCAACGGATTTTGAGGGTTATCCCTGTTTGATCTGGGACTGTCCCAATTATACTATGGCACCTCTTCAAAACTACCCTAACGATGGAAGTTTGATAAGAAAAACCCTAGCTTACGTGGGTTGGGATGCCAATACCTTGGGTCAGGTCCCTTTTAGTTATATGATTTATATGATTCCCACTAATCCGGCACATTTGACAGAGACTGGTTATCCTCGTCAAATAACCTACTCCGCCCCTCATGGTTACTACGGCAACCCCTACAATCTTAATGAACATCCTGAGAATATTGTAAACTATGGTGAAACATGGTATTGGAAGGTGGTTGCCTACGATGCTTCCGGTGTAGCGTATTCCTCTCCGATACGCAGCTTCACTATAGAAAATGATCCCTTTGGAACAGAGAGCTTTGAATATAGCTACTCTGACGGCTCCACAACCATACCCAACTGGGAACAGGGCTGGTGGGACGGACCTCTTGAATCAGCAACGTTATGGAAAGCCAATTCTACCCACACTGACTTTAACCGTGCTCCCCGTACCGGTGCATTCAATTTAACCCTTTTTAATGCCGGTTTTCCCCTTGTCAGTACTGTTCTTGCCCGTATTTACCCCCTGGTAGCAGGCAGGACGTATGAGATTGAAGTCTATGCACGGCAGGACACTCCAAATCCTGCGGATGCCGGCATCAGATTCTACACTTTAAATTCACCAATGACAGAGCTTAGTCCAATGTACGGTCTAACAAATGGTAGTTACCAGCGTTTTACCTGCACTTTTACTGCCGCGCAAACACACGAGAATGTTCTATATTATGTAGTGGAAATGAACGACAATGCAAACTATGTTAGTATCGATGATATCACTGTTCGGGAAGTGCTGACACTGGAGACACCGCAGCTTACGATCTCTAAATCAGGCACGGATGTAACGCTAACTTGGGATGATATTACCTATGCCTCTGAATATCGCGTCTATACTTCAGATAATCCAGCCACCTGGACTTCCTTCATAACAGTCGCATCACCCACGCATACCTATACTTTCGATTCTGTAGGTGTAGGAAAGAAGTTCTACAGGGTGGTTGCTTCAACAATTGTAAGAAGAGATTGAACAAGGATAATGGAAGAACCAGTAACTAGCAAACCAAACAATCCTTTTACCACCATATTGCAGAACAAGTAAGGATAGAATGATATCATAAACTGATACACAAGGATTTTCGTAGAGACGCTCAACCTGAGCGTCTCTATTTTTATATGGTATTGTCTTCAGCTTGCTCTTATACGGTAACCTGAAGGATACCACTACCGGTGGACGCTGTCTTCAGCTTGCTCTTATACGGTAACCTGAAGGATACCACTACCGGTGGACGCTGTCGGTAAGAGCGGTGTTCTACTCTACTAAGCAAGTTAAAAATACATAATAGACAAAAGTCAATTATTGAGATTATTCAATTCAATACAATTTAACTTGACCTATATTTGATACTTCACACTAATTGCTGTTAATTTAGCAATTCATGAAATTTAATACAATATGATAAATATGTAGGCAGAAAAGGAGAATTGGTTCTATGAAGAAGACTATCTTTTTACTTGTACTTCTAATGGCAATGGGCGTTTTATTCGCTACAACCCTCAATGAGAGTTTTGAATCTCCAACTTTCCCACCTCCCGGTTGGGGAATCGTTAATGGTGGAGATGGTAGAACATGGCAAAGGACATATATGGAAAACACCGGCCATACAGGATATGGGTGTGCGACCATTGAAACAAGCAATATTTATGTGCATGATGACTGGTTAATAACTCCGCAGCTTACACCAATGTCAGGTTCTTCTACTTTCAGTTTCTGGGCAAGAACTCTCTTCATTAATAGTTATTACCCTGCCGAGCAATTCAATGTGAAATTATCCATTTCAACGAACGACATTTCTGCCATGACTTATGTCCTTGCCTCAAACGTGACTACCAGTACGTCATATGCGCAATACTCCTATGATCTATCTCCTTATATCGGGCAAAATGTACATGTGGCAATTCAAGCTTTATATGCAGACAGGTCAACTCTAATGGTGGATGACATAATAGGTCCTCAGATGATGGGTTTCGAGGGATTTGAAACAGGTAATTTCAACTCTTTTGCGTGGAATAATGCTTCAGCAAGCCCATGGACATTGCAGAATATTAACAGGTATTCGGGCATATATGCAGCGAAATCAGGTGTTATCAGTGATGGCGCGAGTACAAGTCTCAGTATTACACAGTATATCAGTGAAATAGGACATATCTACTTTTTACAGATGGTCAGTTCGGAAAGCGGTTCTGATTTCCTGAAGTTTTATATTGATGATGTGGAACAAGGTTCCTGGTCAGGAGAAGGACTTTGGCAGGCACAAAGCTATCTTGTCTATATGGGAACACATACTTTCAGATGGACATATTCCAAGAATGGTTCAGGTTCAAGCGGAAGTGATTGTGCCTGGATCGATCATATCGTTTTTCCTCCATCTCTTGTCGGGACTGCTGCGGATCCGTATCAAATTACGACTGCAGCAGAATTGAACAACATCCGCAATTACCTTGGCAGTTCCTTTTCAAATAAACGTTTTAAATTAATGAATGATATTGATCTCACTGCTTATCTTGCTCCCGGCGGTGCAGGCTATTCTGCCTGGGGAACAAACGGATGGCTGTCGATTGGTAATGGATCCAGTCTTTTCTACGGGAGCTTTGACGGGAATAATCATACTATCTCCAACCTTAGTACTCATTATTATGGTACATGTCATGGTCTATTCGGTGCTAACGCTGTTGGAAGTACGATTCAAAATCTTACGATGAGCAATACATGCTATATTCTCGGTGATGGTGAAACAGGTTCCATTATAGGGCGTAACAACGGAGTTGTCCTAAACTGCAGATCGGCTGCAACGATCAATATTGGCAATGCTGATAAGGGCGGTGGGATCGTTGGTAACAATTATGGTGTGATTGGCAACTGCGGTTTTTCTGGAACCATAACCAGGTCAGGAAGCGGAGTTTCATGCAATAAGATCGGCGGCATTGCCGGTAACAGTGAAACTGGCGCAATTATTAATAACAGCTATTCTACCGGAAGCATCTCAGGTAATACCTACACTGCCGGTTTGGTTGGTTGGAATAACGGAACAATCAATAACTGCTATACGACAGGTACCGTAACGGGTGCTGCCAACGCTGATGGGGGACTGGTGGGTCAAAACCAGGGTGTCATCAATAATTCATATTCAAGGGCAACAGTCTCCGGTGCCAGCTATGTTGGCGGCTTGGTCGGATATAATTCTGGCAGTACGATCACAAATTGCTTTTCAACAGGTGCCGTTACCGGTAGTATCAAGGGTGGACTTTGCGGACAAACCGGAGCCACGATCAATAGTTCTTACTGGGATACACAGACCAGCGGTTTGGCTACATCCTATGGGGGGACGGGCAAGACGACAGCAGAGATGAAAACTCAATCCAATTTTTCAGGCTGGGATTTTGCAGGGGAAACAGCCAATGGAACGAATGATTACTGGTATATGACATCCACAGATAATGCAGGCTATCCCTTCTTGTGCTGGGAAAAGGCAAGCGAAGTCAGAGCTCCACTTCTTGTATATCCAGGCGATGCTGCTTCAGGTATATCACAGAATGGATTTAATTTCTCCTGGACACCTTTCCCGGGAGGACAGACTCCTGACCACTACAATCTTTACTTCATAAAAGGAAATCCTTCTCATATCTTTGAGGCTGGTTACACTGACCAGCATTCCTATCTCAATTTACACGCAATCAGCTACAATCCTGTAAGCAGTGGAGTCATTAGCCTTCATTATGGAGAGGTTTGGTATTGGACTGTGATTGCCTATACGTCAAATGGGGAAGCATTTCCGACACCGACGACACGTTCATTTACCATCGAAAACGAAGTTGTTTTCACCGATGGTTTTGAAACGGGTAATACCCAGGGAAGCACCACGATAAGCAACTGGACTCAAGCATTGGGTTCAGGTACAAACTACTGGACGGTTAATTCCACAAACACAGATTTTAATAGAACCCCTAAAACAGGTTCATTTAATGTGACATTGTTCTTCCCCGGAAATGCCTGGATGTTTCGATCCGTTGTCTTGAAAGGAGGAGTGCCTTATCGTGTTGAACTATATGCCAGGCAGGATGGAACGGTTTCGTCCAATGCCAGTGTCGGAATCTCATACGGAACGGCAGCCACGATAGCTGGAATGACAAATGTGTTAGTGACCCAGACCGGGTTGGTGAATGGAAGTTATCAGCTTATCACGGCAACATTCGTACCACAATCAAACGGAACTTATTATATTGGTATCAATGGTATCATTGCTACTCCTTCCAACTATATCAGCATGGATGATATCACCCTGAAGCATACACCTCTGATCGCTCCTGTTGCAGTGACTCAGAACTTACCTGCTGATATGGCTATAAACCAGATCCTGCTTCCTACTATAAACTGGACATTCGCAGTTAGCGGAGGATTCCCATCCAGCTATAAAATTTATTGCCAGGCAAGTAATAGACCAATTACACCTACTGCTTTGGTTGCAACGGTAACTTCACCTACATTTACTTTTACTACTTCATTGGAATACAACTCAACCTATTATTGGATGGTCATCGCTTCCAATGCATATGGAGATGCAACGGGCAATATGGTTCACTCTTTCACAACGATTCAAAATCCTGAACTACCTCAACCTCAGCCCAATGACCTTTCTGCAAGATCAATCAGCGGAACTGACTATGGAATTATCGGAACACCAATTGCACATACTATAACAGTCACTAATTACGGGTCAAGTTCACAGGACAGCTACACTGTACGTATTAAAAGTGTATCACCAGCCATGACGCTTGCCACCCTCAATGTCACGATACCTCTGGCTTCTGGGGAGACAACCTCCCATAGTATAACCTGGACTCCAACGAATGCAAGTCTTCATGTCAGTAAAATATACGGGGAAGTGGTTTTGAATAGTGATAGCTTACTCGCTAATAATATTACTTCCAATATTCCGTTTGGCATCATTTCAGGGTCAGGAACAGATACAGATCCATATGGCATAAGTACGCCGGAAGCACTGAATGCAGTCCGGTATTTCCTGGGGGTTGCATATGCAGGTAAACATTTCAAATTGCTGAATGACATCGATTTGGCAGCATATCTCATCACTGGGAATGGTTTTGCAGCCTGGGGTTCCTCGGGATGGCTGCCGATTGGGTCGGGTGCAGAACGTTTCTATGGCAGTTTTGATGGAAACAACAGAACCATCTCAGGATTTGTGTTAGATCGTGCTTGGACTGACAATTGCGGATTGTTCGGTTATACTGAATTTGGTTCAAGAATTGAAAGCACAAAACTTGTAGGCCACCCGGACAGATGGTGTAACGCGGCTAATTCGTTTGGAATGCTTGTAGGTGGAAATAACGGAACAATTAGTAATTGTTCTGCTCAATTCAGCAGAATTGTTTCTCAATCCTGGAGCGGGGGATTGGTAGGTACTAACAATGGTACTATTAGTAAATGCTTCACTTCCGGCAATGTAGAGTCATATTGGGAATTATGGGCATCTTCCATTGGCGGATTGGTAGGAATAAATTATGGAAATATCGGTAATTGTTATTCCAGGGCGAGTGTGAAAGCATACATGTATATGGGTGGATTGGTCGGAATTCAGTCTGGAACAATCACGAATTGTTATGCCACAGGTGCCATAGACCATATTCTTGGCGATAATTCAAGAGGCGGTATCCTCGGCGCAGCAGGTGGTACTGTTGTTAATTCTTACTGGGATAAACAAACAACTGGTATACTAACGTCCTTTGGTTCGGATAGTAGTTTTGGAAAGTCAACAGCCATGATGAAGATGCAGGGAACTTATGCAGGTTGGGATTTCACAAATACCTGGTTTATTGATCCATCTGTGAATGATGGCTATCCGCAGCTTGCCTGGGCAGCAACATCCGCTCTTATGAGTATTCCAACGAATATCACGATTCAGAAGGATACTGTCCTCGGAGTCGTGACAATTACCTGGGATGACATGCATGCAGCCTGGTATGGTGTATACGCAGGCTCTTCTCCTTCAAACCTGACATATCTTGGCTGGACAGGCACGAATAGTATTACTGTTAATGCTGATAACCATGGATTCTTCAAGATCACATCCGGCTCTGGAACACCGACAGCACCAGCGCTGCTGCGTGGGAATTATGAATTAAGAATTAAGAATTAAGAATTGCAGAGAATATCTACCCCTTCCTTCTGATAAGGGTGTCTACGGAGTTAGTTCTGCTCTTCCTTGAAACAGGCTATAACATATGTCTTTCAAAAATAGTCAAAATATAGTCGGATTGCTGCCCATTATGAGTCTGAACAACAATGGGTCAACTTCACTTAAAATAACTGGGGTATCCCAGGATTAAGTGAAAAGGAATTGACAATAAATCTGAATTGCTAAATCTTAAAAATAATTAATTCATATTCTTAATAGGAATACTTGTATTAGATTAAGTGCAACTTACGTTTGAAAAGGAAGGACAGATGAAGACATGTATCTTGGTAATTTTATTATCAGGCTTATTAACTGGATTATATGCACAATCACCTGCATGGTTATGGGCAACAGGTGCACAAGGTAGTTCACTTTCTGCGTCTTCTATAACGGTAGATAATAATGGGAATCAAATCGTTATAGGAAAATTTTCAGATACAGCATGGTTTGGAACAATTCAATTATCAACTATCCAAGAATATGATGTTTTCGTGGCAAAAATAGATACGAATGGAATTTGGCAGTGGGCAGTGAAATGTGGGGGTATTAATATTGATTATGGCTATGATGTTGCTATTGATAACAATGGCTTTATTTACATAACCGGAGCCATGGGTGACGATGCTGCTTTCGGTACAATAAATCTGACAAATGGTGGCAATAATGGCTCTGATTGTTTTGTTGCTAAACTTGATACAAATGGAGCATGGATCTGGGCTGTAAACTCAGGTGGAACTGGTTCTGAAGAAAGCCATTCAATAGTAGTTAATGATAGCGGTATATATATTACAGGATATTATGATTTAGATACTTCGATTGGAAGTATAGCCCTTTCTAATAGCGGGTTTGAAGATATCTTTGTGGCTAAACTTGATATCAATGGTAATTGGCTTTGGGCAGTAAAAGCTGGTGGAACTTTAGCTGATGAAGGATACTCAATTGCTATCGATAATAATGACAATGTATTCGTGACAGGAGATATTTATGATACTGCTATTTTTGGGACAATTACAGTTACGGGTAACGGTCAAGGTATTTTTGTCGCCAAATTAGATTCCAATGGTAATTGGCTTTGGGCTGTAAGAACAGGTAATGGTGTGGGATCGTCAAATGTAGTAGATAGTATCGGAAATGTATATATAGCTGGGATATATGCCAACCAATCTGATAATCTTCTTTATGTTGCCGGTTTAAATTCAAATGGAGATATAATTTGGGAAAGACAGGTAGGTAATTTTGGTCGTGTGCTTGGACGTTCAATCACCTGTGATAATGATAACAAATTATATATTACAGGACGTTTTGAAAGTACAACTAGCTTCGGGTCTATTAGTATAACATCTGCAGGTTCAAATGATATTTTTACAGCAAAAATTGATTCAAACGGTAATTGGCTTTGGGTAAAAAGTGCTGGTGGAATTGGTTATGAGGAAGGTGCTTCAATGGCAGTTGATAATAATAGATTCTTGTATCTAACTGGAATTTATACTAGCCCTGCAAGCTTTGGTTCGATAACCTTGGCTTCTGAGGCACGTGGTAGATTATTTGTCGCAAAGTTAGGCAATGTAGTTCCAAATGAAGACCCAACTTCTTCTACTTCAAACCCAAAATTCCTTAGTAGCTATCCAAATCCTTTTAATCAGAGTACTGTAATTAGCTTCAATCTCAAAGCAGCAAATCAAACCTTTGTTGATATTTATAACATCAAAGGACAATTAGTCCGAACCCTGGTGAATGAGATGAAAGCAACAGGTTCTCAACAAGTAGTCTGGAATAGCGAGGATAATCAGGGAAAGCAGGTAAACTCTGGAATATATTTGTGTACGATAAATTCAGGACAATATCATTCATCAAAGAAGTTGATTCTTACGAAGTAGCTCTATAATATGCTAATTATTCAGACTTCCATAGAGAACTTTGAGACTGTTCATGAAGTTATTCATAATATTCAATAAGTTAGAAAGTAGCAAGTTGAAAAAAGTGGTCGAAACGGTCATAATTTAACATACCTTCCAGAATTGACAGATAAGCTCTGCTAAGGACACCAAATCACAAGTTAAGCTTTTTGACTAAAATTGAAAAACACGCGATTATAAGTAATGTTTCGAAGCCGTTTCTGACTAAATGTGTAGTTAAAATCATATAAAATAGTTCTTTACAAGTTTTTTGCTATAGCTTCAATGGCATTTGTTACCTGGTAACAAAAGGGAGGATATTATGACAAAAAAACACTCCAATTCAAGAAGCGGTAAGTGTTAGTCATGAAAGTAACCAATACCATGTAAGTATTAACGTACCATTTTCATTCACTTTGCCTGAGACAACATCAAACCACAAGTTCTTAATAGCGTTTCTACGCTTATTAGTAGGAATAGGCGGAGACAACCTCCTTACACTTCAGCAAATAGCTGATCTGTTTAACTACGCAGACCGCAGGAATGTACATAATTTCTGGCAAGAGTTTGAGCAGCATGGTCATGATATCCTGGCATATTTAAGCCGGAAAGTTGACCTGCTGGAGTGTATTCCTCAGATCGAGAATTTTGTTATCAATAACCTGCTTTTACCTTTAAATGTCATGTATCAGGAGTTCATCAGCCATCATGATTTTAAAATGTCCTATACCACTTTCTGCAAATATGCTTCTCAGGTCAATTCTCTGTCTGTAGTTAAGCAAGCTCAGAAGCTTCTTCTGAAAAAGACAGTAGGCGGTGATGCTGTACATCTGCTGAAACTGCTTGCCGGTCAGCAGAATACACCTGTTATCTGTGACAGACTCCTGGAACAAATGAAGACTGCTAAAGGCAATACATCCCATAGAACCGCCGATGCAAAGCCGTTCCATAGTCTGGAACGCAAGAACCTGTGTCTGCTGGTACATTACCTGGTTGGAAGCGGTATGAACTTCGAGACGATAGCTTTGCTGCTCAACACCTGTAAAGCTACAGTCTCAAATCTCTGGCATGAAATCGCTGACCTGCAGAGCCTGATTCTGAACTCAATCGGTAAGTGGAGCGGAAAGATCAGCATTGATGAGAAATATGTGAAGATCAAAGGTATTCCGTACTATGTCATCAGTATTGTTGATTTTGTGACTCACATCCCTCTGTTTTGTGAGTTGTATCCTGACACAAAGAAAGAATCATTCGAAGCATGTTTCAGAACCTTCAGACAGCTCTACAGGAAAGATCCAACCCTGATTGTCAGTGATGGCAGTAAATCGTTAGCAGTTGCAAGAAAAACAGTGTTTCCAAAAGTCCATTACCAACTCTGTAAGTTCCATAAGATACGAAATCTCTTCAAAAGAATCAGTCAATGTCATCTCCCTGAAGACAGGGACAAGTTCTTTAAGAAGAGGATTATGAAAGCTTTCCGAAGAGAAACGGCGGGCGGAAGGAAAAAGGGTATCGCAAGCCTGACAGCTATTACTCCCCCAACCGCCGCCGAATACATCAAAAGCAATATCATTAGTGATTGGAGACACCTCAGCAAAGGTTTGACTTCCAATGTCTCTGAACGCTGGAACCGCAAAATCAAGAAGGTGACATCCGGTAGATTTGGACTAAAATCTGAAGAAACCACCCGCAACCTTGTGTTTTCGCTTTGGTTCAAAGAACTGGTCGATAAAGGTCAACCAATCATGCGTCAGGAATCACTTTTAGCAAGTTTAAATATCTCCCGCATATGTCAAGAAAATGTGGATTGGTCGCACTTAGACCACTTTTTCTCTGTCACTACCAATAAGGCTGCGTAAAATGGAGGTTAATTTTGAACAGTCTCAGAACTTTTAAAAAAGCGTTCTATTTTTTTACCTTGACATGATAATAGTTTTTTATCGTAGTCTAAATACAATAGAATAGATATTCAATCTTAGCGATGATTTAGACTTATACGAAAAAATAACGCTCTATCTTTTAGATAATTATGTTAAATAGGATGGACTTATGGGTAAATTCATTATTTTAGCGTTCTTGGTTATAATTACAGTTGGCTGTTCTAAAACAAGCGGTGATGTGAGTAAATATGCAGATGCTACAGAAGCTATCCAAGAGTATGCGCAAAAGCATATGACAGCCGATTGGTTTTCCGTTTTGGAGCCAGTTGGTCAGTTTGAAGTTACTGGTGTGGAAATAAAAAAAGCTAAGGTTTTAGAGGATGATGATCATTCTGCTGAATTGACTGTTATTTTACAAGGTTATTATACTCCTATGGCAAGTACGGATAAAGATGAAACAAAGCAGTTCACACTCAAGAAGAAGTTTAATGTTACCCGTGTGACCTACGGCAAGGAAGCGAAATATAGTGTGAAGCTTATGCGAAATAATAATTAAGAATGAAGCAAACCCAAAAAAATAAAGAAGTAAAAGTCTTGACTGATAATCGCATTGATACTTTTGGCTAGCTTAGGAGTTTAAAAGACAATATGGATAATTTGAATATCAAAAAGAACAGAATTACCGGTAATTACAATATTTCGGCTGCTCCCGGCTATTTTTGGGGAATTGCTGCATTATTGATTATACTGAGCTGTTGTTTGATATTTAGTCTGATATATATAGGTATTCAGAAAGAACGTAACATTAACTTACGAAAGTTACAGGCTGAGAACATCAAATTAAGACGGAAACTTGATCTTTATGCTGTACAAGTAGATTCTATCATGACAATATTAGATAAAATTCAGAAGAAAAATGAAAAGAATCAGTCAAGAAGCAAGGAGCAGGCTTTTCTTTATTCTCATCCTGACCTGGATGCAGATACAGTGACTGAAAGTGATTTTAGTTATGATTCCTATTTGTATGCTCAGAATCATTATGTGAATCAGCGTTTAACCAATGTCCTAGCATATTTACCGCAATTGATGAAACAAAATATGATGGAAAAGCCTGTCGCTGTAACAGTAGAAGATAAACTCGCTGAGATGCCATCCATTTATCCTGCATTCGGCAGAATGTCAGATTTATGGGGTAGTCGTATTCATCCTATTTATCATGAAATGATCTTTCATTATGGATTAGATATCGCTAATAAAATAGGTACACCCATATATGCCACAGGAGCGGGTATCATTGTTTTTAACGGTTATGATCAGTATTATGGCAGAATTATTAAGATTGAACATGGGAAAGATTATGAAACACGCTATGCTCATCTTTATCGCAGTACTGTTTTAACAGGTGATACCGTGAAGAAAGGTCAGATCATAGGATACATGGGAGATTCAGGTTTATCGACAGGTCCACATCTTCACTATGAGATAATAGCTCACGGAGCGAAGGTCAATCCATCAGCTTATCTGAACAAATTTACGAATAGTCTGCTAACCAGGCATACTAGTGCGGAAAGTAAGATTATTCGATGAAATCCAAAATCGCATATCTTTTTACACATCCTGCCCCTAACACCATTTATTCAGATTACCGTAAAATTCCTGAAAATGCAACTATCATCGGTGTGGATGGTGGAACAAATATCCTGGAGAGTTTACAACTTTACCCCGATTTAATTATTGGAGACATGGATTCGATATTACCTGGTGTAATGGCTAAGTATGAATCGAAAGTGAGAATGATTACATATCCGATTGCCAAGGATGAAACAGATAGCGAATTAGCTGTCCGCTGGTGTATCGAGAATAAATATGAGGAAATTATCCTGGTTAATACTCTTGACGGTAGATTTGACCATGTTATGGGTTTACTTCAAAACATGTATTATGCAAAGAAACATCATATCAAAGTTCGTATTGAATCCCAGTCACAGCAGCTATTCTTCCTGGAAAAAGATGAAGTAATTTCTACCAAACCTGGGAGGAATATTTCACTATTATCCTATTCTCCGATTGTGACAATGGTGAGAACTAAGGGTTTGGAATACCCTCTTGATAACGAAAATCTCTACCAATTTGAATCTCGCGGGATCAGTAACATCTGCCAAGAGGAAACAGTTGAAATTCATTACGGTGAAGGTGATTTACTGGCAATTCTGACTCTCTGAAGGATCAGTATTTTGATATGGAACTGAACTGAAAATGAATAAAAATTCAATAAATGTGATTTCGGTGTTGACAAATTGGAAATCATTCCTATAATACATACAGATGACAAAACATTGCAGTTTGGAAAGAGCCATTTTTCGGTAACATTATCGATTTAATGGTAAAACTTCATAACCTGAACAAGGAAATTTATGAAAAACGAAGTTGAAAAGAACTTAAAATTTGAAGAAGCCCTTCATAGATTGGAAGAAATAGTGAATCAATTGGAAGATGGTGTGGACGAATTAGATAAAATTGTAACATTATTTGAAGAGGGCACACAGATGGTTGAATATTGTCAGAAGAAGCTAATTCAAGTGGAAACAAAAATTGAGATATTGAGTCAAAAACTGAGCCAGGAACCGAAAGATGAGGTAAAGAATGATTAACAAGATGACACTCAAAAAAGACCTTAAAGAAAAAAGAGAATTAGTCAACATCACACTAGATAGGTTTTTACCTCGTAAGGATGAATATCCCAAGGAAGTTCATAAAGCGATTCGACATAGCCTGTTTGCCGGTGGTAAGAGATTGCGTCCATTCCTCTGTATCAGAGCCTATTCCCTGTTCAGTGAGAACATTGAAAGAGTACGAAATGTAGCTGCTGCAATCGAGTTATTACATACATATACTTTGATACATGATGATTTACCGGAGATTGATGATGATGATTTTCGCCGTGGCAGAAAAGCTTGTCATATTATGTATGGGACTGATATTGCACTCCTGGCTGGTGATGCACTTCTGGTTTCTGCCTTTGAATTGTTGAGTCATGCACCTCTTGAAGATGAACTGAAACAGCAGATGATTAGGGAAATGGCGATTGAATGTGGTGATCGTGGACTTATTGCCGGTCAAATGATGGATATATTGTGTGAGAACAAAGATGTGAATGAAAAGATGCTCAGTTTTATTCATAAGAATAAAACAGGTAAGTTGATCAATATGGCTATCCGTTTTGGATGTTTGGCTTCTGGAGCGACAAAATCCGATATTAAACGAATGAATGAGTATGGTACTCGCTTAGGTTTAGCATTTCAAATTGTGGATGATCTCCTGGATATTGAAGGTGATGAAGCAACATTGGGAAAAACGATTGGTAAAGATGTAAAAGTTAAAAAAGCTACATATCCTTCAATTTATGGAATCGATAAATCCCATGAGATGGCAAAAAAACTCATTGATGAAGCAACGATCCTTCTCAATCATTATGGCGAAAGAGCAGAAGTTCTATTAATGTTAACGGATTATATGCTAACACGTCAATTCTGATATGTTGACGATAGATATTCAAAAACTGACTCCTACAGCTCAATTACCCAAGCGAATGACACCTCATTCAGCAGGATATGATCTATTCGCTGATTCGAGCGAAGAGATTATCATTTCTCCGCATCAAGTTATATTGATCAACACAGGAATTGCTATTAGCCTTCCTGAAGGTTATGAGGCTCAAATACGTCCCCGCAGCGGATTAGCAATAAATAGCAAAATTGGGATCTTAAATTCACCGGGTACGATAGATGCGGATTACCGTGGTGAAATCAAGGTTATCATGTACAACTTTGGAGATACGGATTTCTCCGTCAAACCTTTGATGCGAATAGCACAAATGGTCATTTCAAAGCATGAAATTCTTGAATTTCATGTGACAGATGAGCTTGATCATACTGATCGTGGTGCAGGTGGATTTGGACATTCATCATCATAGAATTAGAAATTATGAATTCTGAACACCTGGTTCCGATAACTTTACCCGGTTATCCTTTCCGAATCTATCAGACAAAAGCAGGACAAACAGTTACCCAGGACACGCAATTCTTACTTGATACGGTATTAACTCATTTTTCAAACCAACCCATCAAAGTACTGGAATTAGGTTCTGGTACTGGTGTTCTTTCAATATTGATGAAATTACAGTGTCCTGATTGGAATATTACGGGAATTGAAATACAATCTCACTTGGTTGAGCTTTCACTGCTAAATGCAGCATTATGCAATATACATATTAATTTCAGGGAAGGAGATATACGTCAGATTAGTGCAGATATTCCTATGGAACATTATGATCTGATAGTCAGTAATCCTCCTTATTTTCGAATTGGAGAGTTCAGGCTGAGTTCAAATCAAGAGAAGTCGATTTCGCGTCATGAACTGCTTTGCACAATGGATGATGTAGTTGAAGCGGTAAGAAAAATGATGAAACGAGATGGTAGGGCATATCTGATCTACCCATTCAATCGGGTTGAAGAATTGAAGAAGAAAATAAAAAATATTGACCTCCAATTCATCACTGATTTTTCGTTATCAACAATGAACAATAAATATACAGATAAGTCTGTCATTGTGGAGTTAGCTCATGCTGATCATCGATAATTATCATTTACGTGCCGGGGAGGATACAATTCTTCATGTATCCTCGATTCATATACAATCAGGGGAAAAAGCTCTCTTACGGGCAGATAACAGTAAAGGCAAATCATTGCTTCTGAAAGCGATTAAAGAGCACGATCATGACTTTAATGGTGCAATTCAATTACGAGAACCTCAGGGCAGTAAGCATAAAAACAATACATGTATCCTTTTAGAACTGGCACCTCATCTACTTAAAGAGAATACTGTATGGCAAAACCTGGTCTTACCTTTTAAAAAGATCTCTGATTTGCAGGAACAGAAACTAATTCATTTTCTAAAGCTTGCAGGAATCGAACAAATTAAAGAAAAGAAAGTTAATACTTGCTCTTTTGCCCAAATGAAAATGGTAGAATTCGTGAGAGCGATGATCATTGAACCATATCTTTTATTGATTGATGATCTCGATAAATTCTTTGATTTAGCGCATTACGAAATTGCTTTAAAGATGATTGAGCATATCAATGCTTCTGGCTGTTCCGTATTTGCTACTTCAGTTCAAGAGATACCCGGATTTTCCACTTGTTACATAATCCAGGACAGGGAGCTTGTATCATGCTGAAAAGCAAAATGATTATATTATTACTCACAACCCTCGTCCTGTTATCAGGATGGGGATTTCTTGAGTATCTAATTGATTTTCAGGTAAGGAATGTCTACCAGGCTATTTCAAGTTATCCAGTCATACTGTATTCTTATGATATAGGCCTATTGCAGAAAATGCAGCAACAACTGGGAAGTCAGAAATATGTCAAGCAGACCCAATTGCAGGTTAGTGATTCAATAGCAGTCGATCTCATCAAAAAATACAATCTTGGTGAAGCTATTGATATTATTGAAAATAACACTCTTCCTAATGTTCTTTTGGTTTATATCCAGGGCAACCGTTTTTCCAATGTGGATAAAAATCTATTGAAAATACAACTCACTCCCTATAAAGATAGCTTGATGGTTGATTACCAGGAGAGTGTTTGGAATGAATCTCTTTCCCGTTCCCAGAGCTTAAGGCAAATTCATTTACTGGGAAGTATCTTATTTGGACTTCTAATGTTCCTGGTCTTTCTGTTAATGCGTTTACACTATGAGAAAGATATGTCAGATTATTGGAAAATATATGCCCATGCCGGTGGTGATATTCGTTATCAGCATACCCATTTCTGGCAAAATACTCTCGTGATTTGCCTGATACCAACATTCATCAATACTATCGTTTATTATATTTTATCTACAGGTCATTTGATAAATGCAGTCATTCCGTGGGATTTTTTCCTCTTACAATTGATCATAATCAGCCTCTCTTCCGTGATTGCTAAAGCGATGAAACCAAAAATATGAAAATCAAGAAACATCTTCCCAATCTGATCACGCTATTTCGTATAGTACTGGTACCTGTTTTCGGATACCTGATATTTAATACGAATGTGATTAATGGTGCTTGGTGGGCTTTAATCGTCTTTATCGTTGCCAGTATCTCAGATTACTTTGATGGAAGTTTGGCACGGAAGTATGGATTAGAATCCAACTTTGGGAAGATTATGGATCCACTGGCAGATAAACTCCTGGTCCTTGTCGCCGTCATTGCTCTGACAATCGAGCCAATAGCCTGGTTGAATCCAGCTATTTTAATCATTATTGCTTGCAGAGAAATCTCAGTTACAATATTACGTGAGTATTATATGAGGAAGAAGATCGTGATTCCTGCCAATATCTGGGGGAAACTAAAGACAGTCTCGCAGATGATAGGTATCATTATTGCATTACTATATTATGCTCTTGTAGAAGCTCATCCTGACGATAGAATCTTGTTAGGCATCCAGCTTTATTTCTGGTTAGTAGCTTTTATTACTCTATTATCCGGGATGAATTATTTTATTATTAAACATGAATCTTCAGAGAGAAAGAATGAAAAGTAAACTCATCCTTTTTTTACTCCTTGTTTTAGTCTTTCTCGGTTGCAATAAAGGAATAGAAAAGTATTCGAAATTTGATGATCTGATCGATAATCGAAAACCCATATCCTGGGGGCAGGATAGAGTTATTTATGTTTTTGCTGATGAACAAATTTGGAAATATGCGGAAGCACCGTTACGTGAATCTCTCGAAAGATTCAGGTTCACAAACGTAAATGAATCCTATTTTGAAGTGAAAAGAGCTGATTATAAAAATATCGAGCAATTCTATCGCTTCAGGAATCTGATAATTTTAGGCAATACTTCTTCAGACTCGCAGGTATCTGCTTGGCTTAAAAAGACGTTGCCTGAAAAGAAATTAGAAGAAGTGACCAAAAATCACTACGGTCTATTTAAAAATGAAAATGTCTGGGCTAACGATCAGCAGGTATTATTCATTGCAGCAGATAACTTGCATGATTTGGTAAGCCTCACAATCTTACAGAAGGAGAAGACATTCCAGATTTTTCTCCAGAGATTGATGAAACGTACAGCATATAGAATTTATCAGATGCCTGTACTGAGTAATTCATTTTTTATTGACTTTCCGTATACGCTGCAAATACCTGTTCAATATCAGGTCTATAAAAAAGATATTCCTGGTCGGTTTCTATGCTTTTTATATAGAAATTTACATGAGTCTGATGAGACACCGGACAAGTACATTTCTGTTTATTATGAAAAGATGGATTCAAACCAAGTGAACCAGGAATGGCTGATTAAGAAACGAACTGAATTTGCGAAGAAATATTATGAAGGTGATGAGTTTAAAAAAGAAGACTTCAATATTTCCAAGATTCAATTCAATAATGCTGATGGGTGGGAAATATTCGGTAGATGGCAAAACCAGAAGTATAAGATTGGTGGAGCATTCCAAAGTATTGCCTATTGGGATGCAACTAAGAAAATGGCTTTTATTATTGATAGTTCCGTCTTTTATCCGGCAGGTGAAAAATTAGGTTACCTGCTGGAACTGGAAACTATCGGTAATTCATTTAAAACGAAACCCTAGTAGGGAGAAAGTAATGCAATACATGAAGTTGGCTTATGTTAAATAGAATTAGATTGATAAGCATCCTGTTATTAGTGTTTGGATCAGTCCTGGTCGGTTGTTCCAATAATGCTTGTAAGCAGATTAACTTACCTGTGATGAGTAAGCTGCCTAATAATCCTTCCCTGGAATCTGTTGTGTATTATGGATTGGGTGATGCAGCGCTGCAGAACCAGGACTTCCAAAATGCTCTACCACTTCTTCAATTAGCGGAAAAGTTTGATCCAAACTCAATATTGATTAAACAGGACATGGTTGAAACTTATTGGAGTATAGCAAGAAGTCAGAACTCGGCTCCTACTGATATGCTCAAATATGGCGAAGACATCATTTCCAAGGGTCAATACAATGAACAAATCCTGGGAATAATGGCAGATGCTTATGTCCTTCAGAAAGAGCCAAGAAAAGCTATAGATGTAATCGCCTATTTAGTGAAGCATAAACCCTCAGGAATGAACTATTTCCGTTTATTTATCCTCAATGCGAAGTATCTGAATAAGATAAAAAAGGATTTATTAGACGGAGCTTTACAAAGAGCCGGGGATAATGAATACTTATTATTAGCCATCGGAGATGTTTATTCTCAACTGGATCCGATGCGAGCGGAAGCAGTATTTAATAAAGCATACATTACATTTAAGGATGATTTGTCTTTTAAGGCATTATCGAATTATTATATCAGGCAGAATCAGAAAACCAAGCTTATCAATACCCTGAGAAAAAACATCAAAAGCTTAAATGAAAATCAATTACAGATGTATATCGAATTACTTTACCAGACGAATCAATGGAAAGAAATCATTGCGAATAAAGATCACCTCTTGGCTGAAGGCAACAGCATGGTCTTACGATACTTGTTTGCAGCTTCTCAACAAGAAAAAGATATAGACCTGATGATCTTGGCATTTGATAAAATTAAGATAGAAGCTGATATCACAGCCGATGATAAAGGATCATTAGCGTTGACGATAGGGGATGCCTATCTCCAGAAAAACGATTCGATTCTTGCTGCTCAATATTTTGCACAAGTATCTAACTATAGGATTTTATTAGGATATGTAGCTAATAAGATATTGATAGGAAATTCACTAGATAGTAAAAGTAGTCTTTTAACAACTTTGGAGTTGTTAAATTCATATGGATATTCTAAAGAATTACAAGCTTTTATGATTGCAAATACTCAATATTTACTGGATGATTCAAATGCAGCTATTAATTCAATTCAGACAATTCCTGATTCCTATTTTTCTGAAAATAATATGATACCTGAGGCTGCGCAGATATATTTAGCAGCAGGTAATGATTCCCTTAAAGCTCTCCAGTTGCTTGACTTAAGAAAGGAGAAAACCCCTTCTACGAATACTCTAATGGGGCAGTTCTACATGTTTGCACAGAAGGATTCTATCGCTGAAAGATATTTTGATAAAGAGTATGTTTCGAATCCCACTCCCGATTCCTTATTTTTTAGATATGCAGCTACACTTGCAGATCGGCATAAGCGATTGAATGAAGAAGAAGAACTTCTAGATAAAGCGATTACACTGTATCCAAACAATACTGAATTTCTCAATTGGTACGGTTATTTTCTAGTGATGCAGAATAAGGAACTTGAAAAAGCTGAGAAATTGATTCGTAAAGCCGTAGAAATTGATTCGACCAATGGATTTTTCTGGGACAGTCTTGCCTGGTTACTCTATATGAAAGGTTCGTATCAGGAAGCGATGGAAGCTATGAAAATACCCATCCAGTCAAGAACAAAAAACAGTGTTATTTCATATCATCTAGGTGAGATAACATACAAGTTGAATCAGTTGAAGGATGCAAAAGCCCATTTCAAACAAGCGATTACAGTTAATGATGATCAACAGGCTGTAAAAAATTCACAAAAGGCACTTGCGAATTATACATGGTAGACTAAAATCTGGTATTTGAATATATAATTTTGATGGAGGATTTATGGCAAAAGAAGTAAAAAGATTTTACTGGAACATTTTAAACACAATTCTGATGATTATCGCGCTTGTCATGATAACTGCGGGATACATCATCATGCGGAATAATGACATCTCTCTTTCCCCTGTATTACTCTTAATTGCCTATGTCGTTTTGATTCCTGCTGCACTCATGATAAAAGGAAAGAAATCTGATTAATCAAACTGGATTCTCAATTACGGTTCGCCTGAATCCCAGGATCAATTAACATGGATAAGGATCTGTTATTAAATGAACCCTTAACTGCAAAATTAGATCGCTTTCACTTGCGAACCAGGATGATTGTGGAAGGTTTTATGGTTGGGTTGCATAAGTCTCCCTATCATGGATTCAGCGTTGAGTTTGCAGATCATCGGCAATACATACCAGGGGATGCTATCCGTAATGTGGATTGGAAAGTATACGCTAAAACTAATCGTTGGTATGTAAAACGCTATGAAGAAGAAACAAATGTACGTACGTTCATTATTCTTGATCATAGCAAATCCATGCAGTATGGTTCAGGAAACATCACAAAACTTGAATATGCTAAGCAATTAGCCTCAGCTTTGGCTTATCTGGTTATTCAACAGCAGGATGCTGCAGGTCTGATAACTTATACCGATAAAATCACCAACTATTTCCCACCTAAGGCATATCGAACTTATGTCAGTATTTTGCTGGAAAAGATGTATCATCTTGAACCTCAGGAACAAACCCATACACTTACTGTTTTACACAATCTGGCGGAACAGATTCGAAAACGAAGCCTGATCATTCTCATCTCTGATATGATTGATGATCCTGATGCAATACTATCCGGTTTGAATCATTTCCGTTATTCTCATCATGAAGTCATCCTTTTTCATATCCAAGATCCACAGGAAATTCAATTCCAATTCAAAGGTGAAACTGAATTTATCGACCATGAGACAGGTAGTAAGGTGACAGTCATGCCCTGGCAAATTCGAAATGATTATAAACAGGCATATGATGCTTTTTCCAAATATATGAAAGTGAAATGTCATCAATCTAAAATTGAATATAACGAACTCACTACTTCAACACCTATCGAAGACAGCCTTTTACAATACCTGATCAAACGCAGCCGTATCTAAGTTCGTAGCACTGCCTTCAGGTGGTTACTCCGTAGCACTGCCTTCAGGCGGTTCCTCCGTAGCGCTGCCTTCAGGCGGTAATTCAGTAGCGCTGCCTTCAGGCGGTAATTCCGTAGCGCTGCCTTCAGGCGGTAATTCAGTAGCGCTGCCTTCAGGCGGTTACCCGACCTTACATCTCCGGAGCTACATTCAATAAGATCGGAATCTTATTCCACAACACAACCGGTTAAACCCGGAGCTACTCTGTTACTTGACTGTGAAACACCAACTGCATTTCAGCAATTCTATCCCGTAATTCCGCAGCCTTCTCAAATTCAAGATTACCTGCAGCTTTCTTCATCTCTTTTGTTAATAATTGTATCACCTGGTCTACATTGTCCAACTCAATATACTGCATGAAATCCGCTTTATCGGGTTTTGCCTTCTTGTCCTTCTGTTTACCGAACTGAGCATAACCTTCTGCCACAGCAGTGGATTGCATGATCTGTTCAACAGATTTGTAGATTGTCTTGGGCGTAATATTATTCTCACGGTTGTATTCCAGTTGTTTCTTACGACGGTGTTCAGTGATATCTATTGTTTCCCGTATTGCATCTGTTATTACATCTGCATAGAATATTACTTTCCCGTCCACATTACGGGCTGCACGACCGGCTGTCTGTATCAAGGAACGTGTGGAACGCAGGAAGCCTGTCTTATCTGCATCCAGGATGGCTACCAGCGATACTTCAGGCAGATCCAGTCCTTCCCTGAGAAGATTCACACCCACCAGCACATCGAATTCACCGAGACGCAGGTCACGGATTATCTTTGATCTTTCAATCGTATCCACTTCACTATGAAGATAGCGAACCTTAATGCCGGCATTACCCAGGTAAGTAGCTAAATCTTCAGACATACGCTTTGTAAGCGTTGTAACTAATATCTTCTGATTCTTCTGAACCCGCTGACGTACCTGTTCCATCAGATCATCCACCTGGTTTCCCACAGGTCTGACTTCAATGTCCGGATCAACAAGTCCGGTTGGTCTTATCACCTGTTCTACGATCACACCTTTAGTAAGGCTGAGTTCATACTTGCTGGGAGTAGCCGAAACATAGATCACCTGGTTCTGATGTTTCACAAATTCTTCAAATTGCAGAGGTCTGTTATCATAAGCTGAAGGTAAACGGAATCCATAATCGATCAGGTTCTTCTTTCGTGAATAATCACCTGCATACATGGCATGCAGTTGAGGTATGGAAGCATGGGATTCATCGATGACCATTAAATAATCCTCAGGGAAATAATCCAAGAGGCAAAATGGCGGTTCACCAGGTTTAGCACCTGTCAAATGACGTGAATAATTCTCTATACCCGAGCAGGCACCAATTTCCTTTAGCATTTCTATATCAAATTTTGTACGCTGTTGGATACGCTGCGCTTCAACAAGCAGATTGTTATCATTAAAATAGCGCAAACGTTCTTCGAGTTCTTGTTCAATAGATATCACGGCAGTGCGCAAGCGATCTTCACTCATTACGAAATGATTTGCCGGATAAATCGGATATTGCTCCACTTTCTCCATCACTTTATTGGTAATTGGATGCAGCTTCTGGAGAGAGACAATCTCGTCTCCAAAGAACTCGACCCGGATGCAATGTTCCATGTAAGCGGGATAAATATCAACGGTATCGCCCTTCACTCTGAATGCCCCGCGTTCAAAGGCTATGTCATTTCTTCCATAATGTGCGTTTACAAGCTTTTTGAGCAATTCATCACGTTCATATATGTCTCCCACTTTTAAACGCACCAAGGCTTCCCGATAATCTTCAGGAACACCTAAACCATAGATACAGGATACGCTGGCAACAATGATCACATCACTTCGTTCCATGAGAGACATGGTTGCTCGTAAGCGAAGTTTTTCAATTTGCTCATTGATATCAGAGTCTTTTTCAATATAGATGTCTTTACCGGGAATGTAGGCTTCCGGTTGATAGTAATCATAGTAGGATATGAAATATTCAACTGCATTACCAGGGAATAACTGTTTTAACTCACCATAGAGTTGAGCTGCGAGAGTTTTATTATGAGAAAGGACGAGTGTCGGTTTACCATGCCTGGCAATGACATTGGCAATAGTATAAGTCTTTCCTGAACCGGTGACACCCAGCAAGACCTGGTGCTTTTTCCCTTTTTCTAAATTAGCATATAATTCCTCAATGGCTTGAGGTTGATCACCTGTAGGCTGATAATCAGATTCTAATTTAAATTCACTCATTTATTTACCTGTTTGCGTTTTGAATACTCATTCCAACTACCGAAAGGGATGGAAATCTGAAGATATTCATTTCGCATCGCTACATCTTTAAAGTTCACTGACATTTTAGCGTATCTTCCGAAAGTCATGAGTGTAATATCCCCGGAGAAATTAGCGATGCAGTAATTATATGTACTACGGGAAAATGAACCATCCTCCAAAAGGAAAAAGCGCAATAAACCGCTTTTATTCGTGTATCTCTTAATTTTATAACTCAACTCAAAATCTGATGAATAAGAAGAAATACATTGATAATTACCGGGCAAAGGCTGAGTCATCCGATCTGCTACGATTTCATGATAAGTAAAATTCGAACTAGTATTATCTGCTGTCTTTGCATATACCAATGACAACGGAATACTTGCCAAGTATGCGATCATCATCAGTATCACTATCTTCATCTATGTTCTCCTTCTCGAATATTGATTCAGGATTATCAATTGCATAATGCCTGTTTTTATGTCAAGATTTTGACGTGTCCTCTTTCCATTCCTCTCTTTAGATAAAGAGAGGTGGCACTTTAGGGTCGGAGAGTTTGATTCTTCTCTGATCTGCAATTCGTCATTCGTAATTCGTACTTATTCTGCCTTCTCCTTCTGCAATTCGTCATTAGTAATTAAATTTATTTTTGCATTTGCAAAAATAAATCACAATCCTCCCTCCTATATGGCAGAAGGTGACAGCTAACAGGTAACAGCTGACAGGTTCAGAGCATAGAAGAAAATGCCTCAGAAAGCAACTTCGAACTTCGCACTTCGAACTTCGCACTTCGTACTTCGAACTTCCAGATAAGTCTCATTGAATATAAAAAAAGAAGAAAATAGCTGCCATAATAGCATCTTCCTAAGAAAATCTAAAAAAGTCTAGATGATCCCTAGATGATCCCTAGATAATCCCTAGATAAAACCCAGCTCATATTTTCAGCAGAAAATATGAGAATTAAAAATTAAAAGTGAAAAATTAAAAATTACAGATGAAAGAGTCGAGAATCGCGGAAGTAAATCCGTCTGTTCTTCATCCCCCATTGAGAAGGGGGGTAGGGGGGTCTATTTTGTGAACTGTTTCCTGTTCGCTTTTCGCTGTTAGCTTCTGCTCGAATATCCGGTAAGGACTGTTGTGGAAGCGATGCAGAATGGATTGTTGTTTGAGATAGAAGAGGCGGGTATGCTAGTACATGAGATGTAGTAATTGTAGGGATAGACCTGTGTGTTTATCCTCCTTTTCTTCTTTGACAATCTTACATCTGAAATCCTGCAAGGATGAAATCCAAGAGCCTAACGTGTGAACGTCAGGAATGAATCCCCCAAACCCATACAGAATCTCGTAGAGATGATAGATAATAACCCATAGCGTGAGCTATGGGAAAATAAACACCACTAACTTTTAGACCCCGGCAGAGGTGACACAATACATAACCTCCCAAAGAAGTCTCTACTTAGGAAAAGCTCCAAATAACAATAACTCAATAAAAATTTATTGCACTTGACAAAACATTAGCACTTTTCGTTAATTTACGTTGAAGGGTCATCGGGTCTTCTATCAGGAATGATGAAGAACGGGAGTATATATTTATGAGCTATCCTGGTATCAGAGATAATTATACAAATGGTTCTGTGGGTGATTTTCTCAAAGAAGTAATTACTTCCAGTTCTGATATTTCTATTGTATCAGCGTACTTCACTATTTATGCCTATAATCAATTAAAAGACAATTTGAATGGAATTGATCATTTACGTTTTCTCTTCGGTGAACCTACATTTATTAAGTCCATGGATCCTGATAAAGTAAATGCCAAAGACTTTAAAATAGAAGATGATAAATTAGTTATTCCAATTGAAAGTAAGCTCACACAAAAGAATATAGCAAGAGAATGTTACGATTGGATGCAGGAAAAGACAGAAATCCGTTCTATGGTAAAACCGAATTTCCTTCATGGGAAATTGTATCATGTAAAACAGGAAAGCGGCATTGAGAAAGCCATTGCAGGGAGTTCAAATTTTACAGTGAACGGTCTTGGTTTGGGAAACAGCAAGAATATTGAATTGAATCTGATCATAGATAGTGATAGAGAAAGACAGGAATTGAAAGAATGGTTTGATTCCATATGGAATGATGATACAGGTCTGGTTGAAGATGTGAAGGAACAAGTCCTTAAATACCTAGAACAACTTTACATTGAGAATGATCCAGAGTTTATCTACTTCAAAACACTCTTCCATATCTTTGAAGATTATTTGAATGAACAGAAACAAGGTGGCTTACTTAACGAAAAGACTGGCTTCTACGATAGTGAAATATGGAATATGCTCTATGATTTCCAGAAAGACGGAGTCAAAGGCGCAATCAATAAGATATTGAAACATAATGGCTGTATCATTGCTGATAGTGTAGGTTTGGGTAAGACTTTTGAAGCTTTGGCAGTCATCAAGTATTTTGAGATATTGAATGCCAGGGTACTGGTATTATGTCCCAAAAAGCTGACAGGGAACTGGACGATCTATCAGGCACGTCAAAATCATCTGTTAAATCCATTCAAGAAAGACAGATTTGATTACACAGTTTTATATCATACAGATATGGGACGTGTTTCAGGTAAATCAGATGCGAATGGTATTGAACTCCAGAATTTCAATTGGAGTGCTTATGATCTCGTCGTCATAGATGAGTCACATAATTTCCGTGGTAATCCAATGGAAAAATTGAAAGATGATGGCAATATCAAAATGAACAGGGCTAAGTGGCTGATGGAAATGGTTTTGAAATCCGGTTCAAAGACTAAAGTGCTCATGCTTTCTGCCACACCTGTTAATAATACACTACGTGACTTAAGAAATCAAGTCGCATTCATAACTGAAGGGAAAGACGATGCTCTGTTTGAGAACTGTAAGATTAAAAGCATTGATCTTACCTTGAAAAATGCTCAGAGAAACTTCACTTTATGGGCAGAACAAAAAGGCAAACCCAAAGGCATGAAAGAACTTCTAGAAAGGTTAGATTCATCATTTTTCAAACTACTTGATGAACTCACAATTGCTCGTTCACGGAAACATATTGTAAGCTATTACAAAACAGAAGCAATTGGTAAATTTCCTTTCAGAGAGAAACCGCATTCAGTTTACCCGGATATTGATTTGGATAAACGATTCCCCTCTTACGATACTATCAATAAACAGATAGATCAGTATACACTCTCTGTGTTCAATCCTTCTGAATATGTAAAGCCATTTATGAGGAAAAAATATGAAGATATGGTAAGAGGTCAGGTTCTTAATTTTACACAAAAAGCTCGTGAACGGTTCCTCATTGGTATGATGAGGATTAATTATTTGAAACGTCTGGAAAGTTCAATTGAATCATTTGAGATATCACTCGATAGAACTATAATCAAGATAGAAACTCTTATTGATAAAATTGATAGATTCCAAAAGAGTACACTCAAAAATCAGGAAGAGACCTTGGAAGACTTAATACCTACCGATGATGAATTGGGAGAGGATATTGAAGAAATGGAAGAATGGCAGGTTGGTAAAAAATTAAGGTTTGATCTTGCCGATTTGAATCTGGATGGATGGCTTGTAGATCTCAAAAAAGACAAAGAAGCTTTAGTTAGTTTATTGAATAATGCCAAGGCTGTAACTCCTACTCGAGACGCCAAACTTAAAGAACTAAGAGAATTAATCCTTCAAAAAGTAAATCATCCCATTAATGATAATAATAAGAAGGTAATCGTATTTACTGCTTTCGCTGATACAGCAAAATATCTATATGATAACCTGAAAGAATGGATTAGAACAGACTTACATCTTAATTCTGCATTGATTTGTGGTGACTATACTCAGACTACTCTCGGTAGAAACGACTATGATAATATATTGGTGAATTTCTCCCCAATATCAAAGAATAGAGCCAAGTTGAATATTGCAAATCAAACTGGCGAAATTGATATACTTATTGCCACAGATTGTATCAGTGAAGGACAGAACCTACAGGATTGTGATTATCTAATCAATTACGATATACATTGGAATCCTGTTCGTATAATACAGCGTTTTGGACGTATTGACAGGTTGGGTAGTAAGAACCAAACGATACAACTGGTTAACTTCTGGCCTACAAAAGACCTGGATCTCTATATCAATTTAAAAGAACGTGTAGAAGCTCGTATGGCTCTTGCAGATATGACTGCGACTGGTGAAGATAATATCCTGAATACAGAACAAATAGAAGAACTCATTTCAGAAGATTTGAAGTATCGTAATCAGCAATTAAAGAAACTGAAAGACGTTGTTCTCGATCTTGAAGATACAGATGTAACAATATCTCTTACTGACTTTACACTTGATGATTTCCGAATTGAGCTAACTAATTTTCTTGAGAATAACAGAAAAAGGCTGAATGATTCTCCAATGGGTCTGTATGCTATTGTTCCCGCTCCGGGTGGAGATTACTCTAGTTTAGATGCGGGGCAGTATTATACATCAATTGAAAAAGACATTATCAAACCGGGTGTTATCTATTGTTTAGCACAGAAAGGTGAATGTGATGGTAATGAAGAAGTAAATCCATTGAATCCATATTTCCTTATTTATATTCGAGATGACGGAACAGTGCGTTATAACTATACCAATGCCAAGCAGATTCTTGAAATATACCGTTTATTATGCCAGGGACGAAAGACCTATTATGAAAAGCTCTGCCAGTTGTTCAATGATGAGACAAATCATGGTGAGAAGATGGATAAGTATTCAGAATTGTTACAAAAAGCTGTTAATGCCATTGTCCAGATCTTCAAGAAAAAAGGCAGCGAAAAGCTTACTACTGATAGAAGTGCTGTATTAATTCCCAAGACTAAGCAAGTAAATGAAATGAAAGATTTTGAACTGATAACTTGGTTAGTTGTAAAGTAAGACGTCGTTCTACTGTCTTATCTCCCTCCCATTTGTAAAGGGAGGGGCTAGGGGAGAGCTAGTTCTGATGCGTAACATAAGATTGTATCTTGTTTTCCCCGACGGTTTGTAACTTCGGGGTCTTTTAAGAGTTGTCGAGTAACAAACCCAACAACAAAACAGCTTACAAAGCTATGTTACAAATCTTTATAAATGCTAAAAAGGTAAAAGTAAAAATTGAGGTAACCTAATGTCAGACACAGATTCAAAAAAAGATATCCAATCTGCAATAACTGCATTCTCTACGGGGAGTCTGTTCGATAACACCATGGCACTATTTCATACATTAGGTTACAATACAAATAGACAAAATCCATTATCCCAAAATACCTATACCTGTTTCAAAGATACATTTATTCCATCAGATTGTCGCTTTAATGAAGATAAGGCATTAGCAAATACGGATTGGAAAAGCATAGATTTACAATTTCAACTGACAACAGAAGAATTATCGGATGATTTATTTCAATTTACGAACAAGAAAGTAAATAATAGAGACATTCAATCCTATCTGTTCATTGCCGTTGAACTCTTGAAATCTGAATACGCGCGTACAGCATTGGCACAAATCACACGTGAAATCAATAAAGTTTTACCATGCCAGTGATGGTATTATTCAAATACGATGATAATCTCACATTATCAGTTATCAACCGCAGGCAGCATAAGAAAGATGCCCAGAAGGATGTGCTGGAAAAAGTCACTTTAATTCAAGGTATTTCAATCTCCCACCCACATCGTGCCCATGTTGAGATCCTATTTGATCTTTCACTGGATGAACTCAGGAGAGTCTACAAGTGTTCCAATTTTGTCGAGTTGGATAATGCCTGGCAGAAAACACTTGATATAAAAGAATTGAATAAAAGATTTTATGAGGAATTATCGAATTGGTATTTCTGGGCAATTAAGGAAGTTACTTTCCCTGGATTAGAGATAGAAAGTGACAAGGATTCAGCATTTTTGCAAGAGGATGCAATTCATGATCATAACGCGAAAAATCTAATTCGCTTATTAACACGACTTCTATTTGTTTGGTTTTTTAAAGAGAAGCATCTGATACCTGAAGAGATTTTTGATGAAAAGTATATAGATAAACAACTAATATATGGCTTTGAAGCTTGTCATTTATCTGAGAGTAAGCCTGAAATGCAAAAGGATAGATATTATCGTGCAATTTTGCAGAATTTATTTTTTGCTACCTTGAATCAATATGTTGGTAAACGTTCTTTCCGATTAGATAGTCAACAAATGAATATCACAAATCTTATGCGTTACAAGAGTTATTTTAGAAACCCTCTTGAATTCATAATTATGCTTGATAACATGGTTCCTTTTATTAACGGAGGTCTGTTCGAAAGTTTGGATCATCCTGATTCATCAATTAAAGGGAAACTTGGAGGTGATTTTATAATTTATCAAGATGGATTTTCAGATCGAAAAGACAATATCTTGAATGTACCTGATTTCCTATTTTTTGCTAAAGAAGTTCATGTAGATCTTTCAGGAGAATTGCGAGACAAGAAAAAGAAGGATGTAGAAGTGAGTGGAATTATCTGCATCCTTAAAAAATATAAATTTACTGTAACCGAGAATACACCAATTGAAGAGGATGTAGCTCTCGACCCTGAATTATTAGGAAGAGTCTTTGAAAGTCTACTTGCCAGTTACAATCCTGAGACAAAAGTCACTGCTAGAAAACAAACTGGAAGTTTCTATACCCCAAGAGAAATCGTTGATTATATGGTTGATGAATCACTGAAATCATATTTAAAACAAAAACTAATCACATTTACAAAAATGAATTCGGAAGATGCTGATATTGGTTTAGAATTCCTATTAGGTTATTATGAAAAGGAACATCTTTTTAACCTTGAAGAAACCAAAGTACTTATAGAAGCAATTGATGAATGCAAAATACTTGATCCCGCCTGTGGCTCAGGTGCATTCCCGATGGGTATATTACATAAATTTGTTCATATTTTGCATAAACTTGATCCTTTTAATAAACTATGGAAAGAAAGGCAGATAACTAAAGCTCTGAAAATTGATGATCCTCAAATTAGGGATAATGCTGTTGAAGAGATCGAGCTTGCATTTAATAGTATTGAGCTGGATTATGGACGTAAACTATTTCTGATTGAAAACTGTATTTATGGTGTAGATATACAACCAATTGCTATACAAATAAGCAAATTACGTTTCTTAATTTCACTAATCGTAGACCAGAGACCTGAAAAGGGTAAAAGTAACTTTGGTATTCGTCCCTTGCCTAACTTGGAAACTAATTTTGTAGCAGCAAATACTTTAATAAGAATTGAAAAGCAAACGGAAAAACAAGATCTATTTGCTAATGATGAAATTAGAGAATATGAGAAACAACTTGAAGATATTAGGCATAATATCTTTTCTGCTAAGACACCTTCTGATAAAAGAGATTTCAAGGAACAAGATAAGTCAATAAGAGTTAAAATGTCTCTAAAGCTTGAAGAATTGATGAATGATGAATGTATAAGTTTTGTATCTAAAAGTAAAGAGTCTCTTAAAATAGAATATTACAAGGATATGATTCATAAACACGGGGAAACCCCGGAGTATTTAAAAGAAATAAAAAAACTCAAGGATAAATTGAGCAAATCAACAGATGTTTTGCAAGAAGTCAATAGAGAAAATGCACATAAGTTAGCATCCTGGGATCCATATAATCAAAATAAAAGCGGTCAGTTTTTCGACCCAGAATGGATGTATGGCATAACTGAAGGGTTTGATGTGATGATTGGCAATCCCCCGTATATTAGTGCATTAGATTTCTCAAAAATATATAGTAAAAAACTCAGAGAAATTTATAATAATCAATTTCACTCAGCGAAGGGATCATATGATTATTATGTCCTATTTTTTGAACAAGGACTATCATTATGTAAAAAAGAAGCTATTTTATGCTTTATAACACCAAACAAATACCTTGCAGCAAAGTATGCAGAAGCGCTTCGTGCTTGGATTCTACAAAATGCGTCATTAGTTAAGATACTAGATGTATCAAAAATACCTGTTTTTGAAGAAGTTTCTGTTTACCCAATTATCTCAGTTTTAAAGAAATGTAATGAGCAAAAGAGTATCGTAGAATCGGTTTTACCCAAGCCAATACAATCAGATATATTAGACCTCGATGACTACGAAAAATACATGATACCTCATGAATTACTTTCAAAATTACCAGAAAACATTTGGGGGTTTTTGTTATCTAGAAATTTCGATATGTTAAATCCGATTATGCGACATACAAAACCATTAGATGAATTTGGTGAAGTTAATGCAACTACTACAGCCTCAGAAGCAGATGAATATGGTAAAATGTTAACTAATAATGAGACAATAAACTCAAAAAAAGTAATAAACACTGGAACAATAGAACCATATGTTTCTCAATGGGGGATTAGTAGTATGACTGATTCTGGGCAATCTTTCCTAACACCGTACTTGACTTTGGACGATACTTTAATTAATCAAAGGCGTATTGATATGTATTGTTCTCCTAAAGTAATCTATGCAAAGATTGCTAAATCATGTGAAGCTGTTGTTGATATAAACTCTGAATATGCCTCACTTAACACAAATTGCTTTTATAATCCCAAAAAGGATATTACAATTGAATATGTAGGAGCAATAAGCAATTCAAAACTCTTTATGTTCATATATGATTTATTCTTCGGTGCATTAAGAATGAGCGGTGGATATTATCAATTTCAAGCTCCACAATTACGAGTTATCCCAATCGCTGATAATAGTTCAAAACCTTCTGCACTTTTCGATCAAATTGTAAGAATAATGATGTTGTGTATCCATCATAAAATTGCGATAAAAATAATGTTCTTCTCTGATCTAATCAACGCTATGGTTTACGAACTCTATTTCCCGGAAGAGATCAAATCAGCAGATGCAGAAGTGTTGAAGCATTTAACAAATCTGCCTGAGTTGAAAGACGAATGGAGTGATCAGCAGAAGATGGAAGTTATAGAGAAGGTTTACCAGGAACTCTCTGATCCAAAGCATCCTGTATCAATTGCCATGGCGAAACAGAAGACGGTGCCGGAAGTGAGGATAATAGAGGGGCTGGAACGCCTCACCCCGTGAGGTGGCACAGTGCACCCCGTGCGCTGTGAAGCCTTATGAACACTCGCAGTTTAGAATTAAGAAAAGACTTGAAAATAAATAGAAGCAAATCTAATTGTCATTGTTGTTTATCAGTTGAATGACTTGTAGCACATACTTCAGGATATAAGTCATTAGTGGCAATTGCAAAATTAAGCTGAGTGATTTGCAGAAGATTTGAAACGCACGGGGTGCGTTTTGCCACCTGACGGGGTCAGGCGTTCCGATGAAGCATCCTGTATCTATTGCCATGGGGAATCAGAAGATTGTACCGGAGGTGATGAGAATAGAGGGGTTGGAAGAGACAATTAAAAGTAAAAATCAAAAATTGCAGAAGTGTGCAGTCAAATTATGGAGGTTGTATGATAAATAACTGGTACGATCCCAATAAAAGAATGTATGGCAACCCGGAAATTTATAGACTGATAAGTGACTATCTGGAAAAGAGATATGATGGGATTGAACAAATCCATAAAACATGGAAAAAACAGATCGGGACTCTCCTTTTAAGTCTATCTGCATTTAAACTCTCTACAAATGAAATAAATAGCTCCATCATTAAGAACAGCAGGATGTCTATCAATGTTCCTATAGAAATTGTGCGGTTGGGAATAAATGATATAATGAAAGTTCTGGGAATGAACGATGTGGTAGAATTATGGAAAGCGATTATAGTTCCCAAAATTAAATCAGCAGGAACAGGAATTAGATTACTGGAAGATTATTGGGATCTGTTTGCTGGGGAATTAGATTCTGCTGACTTTGATATTAGAAAAGGTCATGTATCTTCACTATATAAACTTATTCAGTCATTAAGAAGCATCAATACAGAAGAAATGCTCAACCATTTATTGAAAGAAGAAGATATTGCCGGACAAGTCAGAGACTTTCTCGGTGTCTATTTTCATAGAGATTCAAGTCAGAGAATCGAACTATATGCTGAAAAAATAATAATCTCCGCTGAATTACTTGGAGTTGGGGTTGAAGCCCTTACTTTCGTCGTCTTAGTCCACGAAATGACACATGCATATACAATATCGGGTTTTGATTTAAATGGTGACCAAGGTCAAATAAAAGGAAAATGCTGCGACAAAAATATTGTAGAAGGGGTGGCGCAATTCTATACTGATGCTATTTGTAGACAAATGGAGGATAGAATTCCTGGAGTATATAGCGCTTTTTCTAAACTTATGAATTTTCAACCCTCACCTTATACAAGACATCGACAATGGTTCATTCCATTTGCTTATAATCACGAAAAGGTTAGAAAAGCTTTTCTACTTTACAGGAATAACCCCGATTTGCATTCGCTTGACTTTGAGAAGGCTCTTCATTAGTTGATTAACTTTATAAAATCAAGTAGGATACAAACAAAATGTACAGAAGATAATAAATTTGAATTGAAATTCAGTCAGAGAATAAAAAAATATGTGTTTTTAATTAGCAGGAGGGAAGATGTCGGTTAAATTATTGCTTGACGAGTTTACCCATAGGTTAACTTATGGGGCGTAGTTACACAGAAATTCCGTTGGATGGATTTCGAAAGGAATTCAATATTGCAGATAAAAGAGTAACATTGTATGTTGATGATTTGAATTCTGAAGAGATCTTTGAAGTCTTGGCAACTTATATTAAGCATTTTAATGTTGTTTTGTTTTGGTTATTGAAAGGAGTTAACACCTATAATGATGATCATTATGGAGATGAAAGCATATCTGCTGAAACCAAGGGAATTAAGGCAATGAAGTTCAAAACAGGGAAAGGTCAGAACTATCGTATCTATTGCCGCGAGTTTTTTAATTCGGATAAAACAAAAAAGAAAGTAATTATGTCATATGCCTTTCATAAGAAATCGGAAGGCATGGATAAAAAGTTGATAAATCTACTCAAAGCAATTGGGGAGTATGATTATGAAATCACATGGTAAAAAAATAGATCTGCAGGATAAACTTTCAAAACTTCTTGAACCAACTGATATCAACGATCAAATCAAAGTCAAAGAAATGATCATCAATTCAGTCATCATGGAACAAATTGACTTTTACTTGAAAGACAAGGGTCTAAACAGATCAGATCTGGCTAAAATACTTGGTGTTTCCAAGTCCTATGTGAGCCAGCTATTCAGTTGTAATAAAACAATCAACCTTAACATGATCGCTGCCATTGAAAAGCATCTTGATCTGAGTTTTTTTATCAAGATCACTCCACCACTTTATTCAACATTCTGTGAAACAGAGCCTTTGAATGAAGGGTTTTGGAAACAGGTGGATGTGGTTCGTGACATTGTAGAGCCGAGTGACCAAGATCAATTCAAAAAATTGCCGAAACGAGCAATTAATTTTAATGGGGAGAGTTAATTCATGGATATACTACGTTCAGAATTAGACTTAAAGGATTTTGTAGTACTAAAGTGCAACTTTGAGTCGATCTTTCCTGAAAAAGAAGCAGTAGAAGCTTCAAAAGCTTTAAAAGATTTGCCCGTGGATATTGATTTCAATCTCTTTCAAAATGAGAAATCAAATGAATTTCGAATCGTTATTGATGTTAAGATCAACTGCAATGAAGAGAAGTTGCCAGGTTATACAATAGTAGCGAAAGCAGCTTCAAGATTTGATTTAAATATTATTGAAGAGAATCCGGAAGATAAGAAGAACGGATTGATTAACTCAGCAGTTCAAATTACAATAAACTCTGTACGAGGATATCTGTGGAGTGGGACTTCATTCGGAATCTATGGCAGATATACATTGCCAACAATCAATCTACCAGCATTGATGAAGGCTAAAGTCGATCAGAAAGAGAAGAAATAGCAGAAAGATGGAAGATATAAGATTGGCAGAGTTTGCAGGATTTGAGATAGAAATTTCCTCTTGACTCATTCACTAAAGAAGGAAACAATACTTAATATACAGCATGGGAAGATACATAGCACATCCGGGGGTAAAGAAATGGCAAAGAATCAAATAAAAGAACCCTCCATTCAATACAAGCATAGTTGTACACTTTGAAATTGGAAATTGAAAACCTCTATTCTGAATTACAAGAAAATGAGAAGTTATCTGATGAATGGGCAAAATACAAATTTACGTTACAAAGTATAATAATAAAGCACTGCGAATAACGCTCAATTTAGCACGAATCAGATACTGAAAGTATGCCAGGATAAGCTTGAAATTGAATTCAAGAGAACCAAAGAGTATAATGGCTGGTATGTATTGGATGAGAAACGTATTTGCCCTATTACCATCCCGAAAGGCAGAAAAGCAGACTAGATCAAACTCATCCGTCACTTCGTGCCACCTTCTCTTTATCCAAAGAGAAGGAGAAATTTAGATTATTTTCATTTTTTTAAAAATAAATCGAAATGCTCCCTCGATTTGGGCAAAATGCTCCCTCCTATATATATATGAGAGGACTTTTTCAAAAGTGCGAAGTTCGAAGTGCGAAGTTCGAAGGAGCAGAGCAGAAAGTTCGAAGTTCGTCAGATGAAGGACTCCCGAAATAAATTAAAAGAGGAAATGAAAATGAAACCCAAATTCAATCACATACAGCCAGATAGTGCGAAGTACGAAATTCGAAGTACGAAGTTGAAGAAAAGAAAAAATGAAGTACAGACAAAGTCAAAGAGATTGGTTTCATTTAGCTGTTTTTTTAGAAGCTACTATAATGGATGTAATTTCGTTCATTTCGTTGTACAATTGAGTTAATTGAGGTTCATCAGAACATCCTAATTCTTTCAATAATTCCAACCAATACAAATTGGTAATTCTTACTTCACACTTCGCACTTCGCACTTCATTAATGTGTTATTTAACTTCCATCATTCATCTGCATAATGACTATATTGAAATGGATGGGCATAAAGAAATGGAGATAATAATAAAGCATTGAAGAGCATAGCCGTTTGAAAACAGCGTTCCATTGTTGAAGAGCATAGCCGTTTGAAAACAGCGTTCCATTGTTGCAGAGAATAGCCGTTTGAAAACAGCGTTACGTTATAATGCCACCCCTAAAAGGGTTTGGGAATTGGGATGTGCCGCATGTTTCCTGAGGTTCCACTTCGTTCCACCACAGGCTATCGGATTTAGAACAGCAGTCGGAACGCCTCACCCCGTGAGGTGGCAAAACGCACCCCGTGCGTTTATAACTCCCCTCTAATGTGATTTCATCATCCAGGATTGCAAATCAGAGGATAAACACATAGGTTTATCCCTACATGCTGCATTGCAAGAATGACATTGACAAAAAAGTTAAACTAACCACATATGACACCAGATATGTATTTATCTATAAATTACAAGGAGTTAGTGACATGATGATTAACAATTAAAGTTCAGCTGCTTTCCTTTCATTTATTATAAACCAAGAAAAATAATACTTTCTTTGAATATAAATTGGCATGGAAGTCGGCTGATAACGAGTTGATACCATGCTATTGTTTTATCCAGATGGATAACAGACTTGGGATCAGCTCTCAAGTCCGTTTTTTATTTGCATAAAAAGGAGATTTTATGAACCACATACACGACCCGAACTTTTTTGAGAAAGAATTTGATCCCGCAACTGATACATTAGACCTTAATCGTGTGCTCCTGACCGGCATATGCCTGGATAAGGATAATTTCGATGAATCCCTGGCATCTTTGGATGAGTTGGAGAGACTAGTTGATACAGCAGGATTGGTATCTGCCGGTAAAATGCTGCAGCGTAGGAAGAAGCCTGACCAGACCACTTATGTGGGGAAGGGTTATGCTGAATTACTGAAAGCTGAAATGCTGGAAAAAAGGGCAAGCATGCTTGTCTTTGATAATGAATTAGCTCCCAAGCAATCGCAGAACCTGGAAAAGATGCTGGATGTGAAAGTGATAGACCGTACAGAAATCATCCTGCAGATCTTTCATCAGCATGCTCGGACAGGAGAAGCTAAGTTACAGGTGAAATTAGCGGAACTGAAGTATCAGTTACCCCGTTTAAAGCAGTTATGGGGTCATTTTGACAGGGAGGCAGGTTCAGCCAGATCCGGTGGTGGTGGCAGTGCTACCAGAGGTATGGGTGAAAAGCAGCTTGAAATTGATAAGAGGCGTATTCGTAATGATATTTATAAGATCGAAAGATCATTAAACCAGATCATTTCTCAGAACGAAACACAACGCAAACTGCGTCAATCCATGAAGAAGATATGTATCGTCGGTTATACCAATGCAGGGAAGTCAACACTATTTAATTATTTGACCCATGCAGGTGTACTGATGGAAGATAAGCTTTTTGCAACTCTTGATTCAACAACACGTACGCTGAAAATCGAGAAGGGGGAAGAGGTTGCATTGTCAGATACCGTTGGCTTCATTTCACGTCTTCCGCATCATCTTGTAGCTTCATTCAGGGCAACTTTGAAAGAAGTTGTGGATGCTGATTTACTGTTGCATATTGTAGATATTTCTGATTCCCGTCATCGAGTCTATATCCAGGAAGTCGATAAAGTCCTGGAACAGCTTAAAGCGGATCAGCTTCCCCAAATAATGATTGCGAACAAGATGGATAAACTGAGTATGGAACAATTGAAATTCCTGAAACATGCCAATAAGGAAGCTTGTTTCATTTCTTCAGTAACCGGTGATGGGATTCCTGAATTACTCAAATCTATCGATGAGCTGATGCATACCACTATCACTAAAGTCCTGTTAATTCCTTATACCGAACAGCGTATGGTACCGATACTTCATCAAAAGGCGAAGATCATATCCCAGGAATGTGAAGAGACAGGAACCAGGTTTATTGTGGAATTACACGCTGATGATGTGCAGAGGTTCGAGCAGTTTGAATTGAAAATTAAGAAGAAAAAATAGATTGGAATAAAAGCATGAATGATAAACTAATCAAGATGATGATCGTAGCCCAGCCAATTATGTTCTGGATTGGTTTATTCACATACTTACCCATAATTTCCTTATTATTGACTAACAAGATCATGCACACGAGCACAATCGGCAGCAGAATACCATTAATGATCTGTGACCATAAACTGATTTTGACCAATGGAGCATTGGGAAGCATGATAATGGATGCTCCAATCACAATAATCCCGGTATAAAGCCAATAAAATTGAGGAGCTTCTTTCCATTTTTTATCAATACCCGCTTCAAATCCGAAAGCTTCACAAACATAAAAAGCGGTAGCTACTGGTAAGATTGTGGCAGAGAATATAGAAGCGGAGAATAACCCGAAAGCAAATAATAGAGATGACATTTCACCTGCCAGGGGTTTCAGGGCTAAGGCTGCATCTTTTGCTTCATGGATCGTTATGCCTTGAAGATGAAGTGTAGAAGCGCAGGCAACAATAATAAAGAATGCAACTACTACAGTCAGGATTGAACCAACAATCACGTCCATGACGGTATATTTATAATCCTCGATCTGCAATCTTTTTTCGATGACTGCTGATTGCATGTAGAATTGCATCCAGGGAGCAATAGTAGTACCAATAATGCCGATAACGACTGATATTGATTGGAAATCCATATTCATCTGAGGTTTCACCAAAGAAGTTCCTATTTCCTGCCAATTCGGCTTTCCCAGGAGGGCAGAAACTACATAGGATAGCAATAGCGCACTTAATACAAGGAAGATACGTTCAGCTGATTTATATGTACCTTTTACAACCATAATCCAGACAACAAAAGCGACAATAGGTATCCCAATATATTTGCTGATCCCAAATACCTGCATACTTCCTGCAACTCCGGCAAACTCAGTAGTAGTATTAAAAATATTCGATAACAGGATTGGTAAAAAGACAAAAAATGTAAGCTTAACACCAGCATGTTCACGGATTAGGTCAGCAAGACCTTTTCCCGTTACAATACCCATCCTGGCATTCATTTCCTGGATTATGACTAATACAAAAAAAGCTGGGATCAGAGTCCAGAGCAGTTGGTATCCATAAACCGCACCTGCAACACTATAAGTTGTAATTCCACCTGCATCATTATCAACACTACCTGTCACAATACCCGGTCCAAGGACAGCCAGGAAGATACCGACTTTCATCCAGAAATTACGTTTCATAGGCTTTGATGTCATATACTTCTCAAGTTTATCGTTTACGTAAACGGGTTAATAGATTATATGCAACATCATCGATGATCACCATTCCAACCATTTTATGTTCATGGTCAACTACCGGTATACAAGACAGATTATATTTGGAGATTACTTCTGAAAGGTCATCTATCATTTCATCATCATAAACATAGATGACTTGTTTATTCATGATTTCACTGAGATGCGTATTAACGTCGGAGATGATTAAATCTCTTAAAGAAAAGCTGGCAATCAAGTGTTCATCCTGGTCCAGGATATACATGGAATAAATTGTATTCGCTTCCGGTTTGAGACGACGTAGCTCAGCAATTGTATTAGCAACAGAAGTTGATTCATGGAATGCCATGAATTCGGTACTCATGAGACTGCCAACCTGGTTCTCCGGATATTCCAGTAATTCCCTGATTTCATCAGATGCCTCAGTTTCCATTTCACTGAGTAATTCCTCTGCTTTATCATCTTCCATATCGTCCAGGATATCTGCTGCTTCATCAGCAGGCATCTTTTCCAGAACATCAGCAGCTTTTTCCACTGATAGTTTAGAAATCACATCCTGTTGTACTTCCGGTTCCATTTCTTCCAAAACATCAGCAGCTTTTTCTTCATCGAGGGATAAAAACACATCTAACAAAGATTTGCTGTCTAACTCTTCAAGGATATCAGCAAGGTCAGAGGGATGGAGCTTGCTCAATTTATCATAAGGTTGTGATAGCTGTATCCCATATCCTTTGTAATTGATGGCTTCCACTTCCTTCCAAAGAATAAATTCGCTAGGAATATTACCTTTGAAAGGCTTAAGTACCATCTCTAATGGACGATTGACACCTAAGCGTCTTAGCAGACCTTCCCAGCCCACATCCACTGCCAAGAGAAAAGTACCGGAAGGGATATTTATCAATCGCAGATCATTGACACGAACCACTTTGCGATCTGAAACATCAACCACTTGCTTATCTAATAGATGCTTAACCATAAACAAAGCTTGTATAGATGAGATATCAAACTCTTCAATTTGAGGACAGGCTAATACTATTTTACCTTGGCTGCTGCTGATAGTGTGATTTTTGAGACTTATATATTTGATTTTCTTACCGGATAGGACTTTTGCAGCAACAATATTAGAACGATCAATACTGGCATCAATAACTAAATCCAACAATTTGCCGATGACTTGATCGGAACTACCGATAATATCTCTATTGAGTATCTGACTGATGTAAAAAGTTTTCATAGCTAATCCTTCCTCTGGCAGGTATATAGGAAGGACTAACCCTTATGTTAAATCTTCCCTGATATCCCTTCCTGGAGATTGTTCAATCGACTAGGGCCAGGTTCTGATTCCATTTAAATCCTCTTACTAGATTTTTATTAAATTCTCAATCTCATTTTCCATGGTTTATGTCAAGTTAAAGAATAACCAGGAAGTTGGATTTCTATCACTAATGAGAAAATAATAATCTCATTAAAAAAAGCCAACTGCAATATAGCAATTGGCTTTTTAGTGATACTCGGATGTTATTTCAGCATCAGCATCTTATGCGTAAAACACTTACCTCCTGCCTCCAGGCGATAGAAATACACACCTGTCGCTACTGGTTTGCCAAATGAATTTTTGCCTTCCCATAGAACTTTATGTATGCCTTTTTCACAGACACCATTTGCCAAAGTCTTTACAACTTGCCCTCTAATATTATAGATTGTCAGCTTGACTTTCTGCTGTTTAGGCAGGGAGAACTCAATCGTAGTATTTGGATTGAACGGATTCGGATAGTTTTGTCTTAGAGTGACTGCCTGCGGAATTGGAACTTCCTCAACGTTCTTGTTCAATAGAGCCATCAGTTGTTGCATATGCGCTCTATGATTAACCTTGTAAGTTTTATGGTCAGGATAGCGATATTGAGCGAAATTAGTAGTCACAGGTTTCTTTGATTGTCCCAGGGAAGCAAGCAGGTAACATATTTCCAGGTCTAATACGGCATTCAATGAATCTACTTCCGATTCCGGATCCTCTAATACCAGTTCAATGAGATCTGCCGCACTTTGATAATCCTCAAGTTCAATAAATGTTTTCGCCTGGTAATCACGAACCAGCAGTTTCAGATCAGACAGACTGTCAGGAGTCTGGGTAATTTGCGCATCATAATAACTGATCAGGTCATATAAATCCATTTCACCCCAGACAGCATTCTTGAACGATCTATCCACACAACTGCCCCATTGAGAATATTCTTCATCTAAGCGATCAGATAAGATATCTCGAAATGCATAAGAAGCATTCTCATATGAACAGGAATCTTCAAGCACTCCTGCATTATCATATCGATCCGGATAATATGCAGGTAAAACATAATTAAGAGGAGCAGTATCCATATAGTTAGCAATTACCGGATGATTTCCGGAAGTTGTATGCGTATTGATTTCATTATCACCCCAGTAATTTCCGTCAGCATTGATAAAAGTATAAATTCCAGATGGTTCTTCCGAATTTTGACGTTGTGTATAATAACCGAAATCATAACCTCCTGGACCATTATAGAATTGGTTGTGTCCCCACCTTAACTGTATGTCATCCCCGTTACTTGTTAAGGCAATACTGGCGAAATTGCTATCAAAATAGTTTCTCGCATTGCTGCCAAGATTCATGAAGGAAGAACTTACATTGCCAATACCCTGTTCATTTGCTTCGAAATTACTGGTGCATATTCGGGATGATGATTCACGACATAATATACCAACTGACATATTATAGAAAGAACATCCGTTGATGTCTCCAATTCTGCTGGTATGCATATTTCCAATAAGATACTCAAGAGATATTCCGTAAGCAGAAGTTAAAGAAAATGAGTTTTCACCCCCTAAAAAAGTGCAGTTATCTATATTAGGCTGATAACCACTGGTTTCTATCCCGATATAATTAGTTAAAAAAAAAGACAATGTGCTATAGAACTCAATCCATGAGCACCTTCAATCGCTATTCCGAAAAAACAGCTATTAAAAGTAGAATTACTGATTGCATCTGCATGAGCAACACTGGCTAAGTATTCTATTCCCTGGTAAAGATTACGGAAAACAGTATGATCAACTACTAGATGATTGGAAGATTGGCTGTAATCAATACCCATTTCTTCTCTATTCCCGGTTCCTAATGAATATATCAAAGTGGAATCAGATACACTGCCGGTTATGTGAATTGATCTGTTTGAATTGTTCCCGGTGATTTTAATACCTGTTCCATTATGTGGCACTAAAATGCTGCCGGATTCAAAAACCAAGGAACTATTGTTTAGTTCCAATGCGATATCAGCATCACTAAACTCACTACCGTTTGTAATCTCTACGACGCAATTGGAACATATAATTCCTTTCCAAGTATTTGGAGCATCCATCTCTATCATGGTTGAACTGCTAATCATGATACCGGAACTGTCAGCCGCTATTCCAGCTCCCAAACCCCACTGGCAGACTGCATTTGAAAGATCAAGCGTGCTCCCGGATTCTACGATGATCTGTGTTGAATCACTTGCATTTAAATTACCGTGTATTCTCAATACTGAACCATTTGTAACATAAATTTTCTTGTTTTGGGTGAGATACAACGTTGTTCCAGAGAGTATTCGGACAACACCTCCACAATCTATATTGACATCATCAATGGCATAGAAGTCGCGATTTATTGATAATGAATCAGTGACAACTGTCGGTAACACAGCAATGATTTTCCTTAAGCTGGCTTCACCAGGCTCAAGAGTAATTTGAGCTTTTCCGTCCTGGAAAAACTGGATATCTTTTGTATAAGGGTCATAAAGACCTGGATTTGGTCCATACTCTGATATCATACTTCCACCATCCAGAATTGCTAATTCCACGGTTTGGGAAGGCATAGCAACGTATGCATCCTTATAAGCTGACACTGGTGTAAAATACGGATCTGTATATAATGAGGTTCCTGCAAATGCTGCAGTCCTCCGATTTACCAGCATATAGTAATTATCGATATCACTATGAAAAAAGCCACATTGCACATAACCGTGATATGGTTCTGAATCAAATGGACCAGCCATACTGATACTTGTAAAATGTTCTGCCCCACCTGAAAAATCCTGTGAAAGACCTGTTTCACTTTCTATACATTCGGATCCCTTCCAACTGGCGGTTTTTACGATGGGACCATAGACGAGAATTTTCTCGTTAGCGGATTTGATAGCATGGTAATTGGAAGTCAGTGATAAATCAGGATTGATGAGAACTGGTTCAGCAAGGCTGTTATTATAAACAGCATAATTGATAATACCTGAAGGTCCATAGCATAAAGGCAGATACTGCAGACATTTTTGTGATGTTGAATCCGGATACATGCCCCCCCACCATTTTGGAGGGTTGTCATTTGGATGCCAATCCCCATAGGTTTGAGTAACCGGATAAAAAGACATATTTGTTTCTTTTGTTGCTTTGTATTCATCAAGCATTTTCTGAAAATTTCTTTGAATAAATGTGCTGCTTGCAGGATTATTAAAATCTGTATCGAAGCGTATTGGATACAAATGGAGACATTGAAGATCAGGATGTGCATAACTATTAAAACACTTGGAAACAGAAAAGCTCTCAGAAGAACTTTTTCTTCTATCCATCAGTAAATGATGATTGGTTGATAGAGGACGAGCAGCAGATGAAGTAGAGTTCACGAGATGATCGTTCACAAGATCACAGGAATCAAAGTTACCGGGATAAGGTTCATTAACACCCATATAGGAGATGATGTTATTATGGGGCAGAGTATTGTAATATGATAATCTATCTGCAATCCAAGTATCCAGGGATGAAGGGGTTAGCCGCATCTCCCTGTGAATATCATCCTCGTACTCAATATAATCCAGATACACCGTTCGATTCTGCTTCCATGATATTATCGGAACTACATAATACAAAGCATAATGGTCTCCCAAAAACGGTTGGGTACATGATGTGGGTATCACATCTAACTGTGCTAAATCGATGGAATATGTAAATACGCGAAAACCACTATTAGGATGCAATGGATCAACGTTCAAGTTACTGCTAATATCAGAGACTTTTAGAATTTTCTCATAATTGCCTTCGGGTTGAAAATCCAGACCTTCATAGATTTCATTATTTAACGTAATCCCAAGAAAATCGACTTTAATCAAGTTATCATCATTACTATTCGTATCATCCCATTTGAGAGCGACACTGATGTATAGTTTGTTATTATGAAGATAAGAATATCCTGCACTTGGATTACTATAATTCCAATAGTGGGCAAATTTGAACATGTAAGTCAGGCATTCATCCACTACAGTATCAGGTGCATAGAACCAACGCCAATACATAGGACCTGATATAACTTTCCAGGTACTATCATTCACAGGATTATATGGGCAATACCAATAGGCATTATTTGATACGTTCTGAATATCATGAATAGGAGATCCGACATTAGGAGTTTTCTCAAACCGATAGAAAAACTTATCATTATCCAGATCACCTGTATTTACTTCTGTATTGAGAGCACCATACTCTTCTTCAAACCGGAAGTAATTACTAGTGGAAAGAAATTCAATACTCCTATCTGCGCCAACGCCAGTATAATAGGAATACTTATCATTAACGTTGGAATCCATTTCTCTTTGATCAAGATTGTTCAACAATCCTGTAATAGATTGGTAGGAAGGATTTAACCAATTAACCGTTTCCACGCTATTATAATGAGCTTCTTGGATTAACTGAAGAACCTGATCATTAGTTGCTGTTAAATTGCTGATGCCGTTAGCACCAAGCAGAAAGTAATCAGAATAATGAGCATGGACCAAACAGGAAAGAAAAAGTAAAATGCTAAGAATGAAGATAGATTTTTTCATGAGTCCCCCTTGAAAAAAGTTATTACTATCCAGAGGATAGACACATGGGTCTATCCCTACCTTACTATCGTTATTTTTCCTTTATGTTGTGCTTCACCGCTGGTGAAAACACACACATAAACCCCTGATGAAAGATCATTTAAATTGTAAGTCACAGAACCGGATTTGGCTTGTTCTGCATTCATAGTAAACGACTTGACTTTCTGTCCCCTAATATTAAAGATTTCGAAAGTTGATGTAATCTCCCCTCTTTTGCGTGCAAGAGAGGGGTCGGGGGTGAGTCGGGGGTCAACAGTGAATCTGATGTTAAGTTCAGAATTCCAAGACTGCAGCGGATTCGGGTACAACTGCAGTTTGGAGATTGCTGGAGTATTTGCATTATCCGAGATTGGGGTTGGATCATCCAGTTGCGTGTTTCCGGCATAGACAAATACTTTTCCCGGATAAGGAGATCCTGAATAATTAAACGGAGCTGATATGGCAGCATCACAACAGCCGTCACCATTGTAATCGCCCATGGTCAGGCAAAAACCATACATTTCATTGTTTTCATTCAGAGACGGTATCAGATGAAGATCAGGATTTCCATTCATAGGAACACCACCCATCCACAGATACGCATCTCCGTAGCCATCTGCCTGACTGACATTCGTTCCCATCAGATCGTCTGTGCCATTGCCGTTTACATCACCATGTCCGAAACCTTCACCTGAAGAATTTCCATTGTAAGGTGGTGCAAAACTCACGTATTGAGTACCGTTAAAACCAGGTCCTCCATAGTATAATCTAGCATCCGAAATAGTAAATGCGCTTACAAAATCAGCATATCCATCCCAATTAAGATCACCGGCAGGATAGGCATAAGGATTTCTAAAATTCAACCCGTCACTAATCACAAGGCTATCATTATATACTCCTAATGAATTACCGAAATATAAAATCACTCTGGAAAACCATTCATTATTAATCACATATTTGTATCCTATGCAGAAATCAGAAATACCATCGGCATTGACATCTCCTAGTCCATGCATATCAACAACATCTGTCGGAGAGCCTGCTTCCTGGAAAACATTGTTAGTAAAGCTTCCCCCATATATAATTCCATATGTATTTGATCCTACAAAACCCGGTCTTGCCATAATATATCCAATATCCTCAAAACCATCATGATTAATATCTCCTAAACTTCGAACATCGCATTTTTCATTTTCCCATTCCTCTCTCGGGAAAGTGAGCACATAATCGGGAATGGTATCGGGAGTCGCTCCACCGTAAAACACACAGAGCTGCAGGTCATAATGCTGGTCATTGTTGTCTTCATACATGGTTGCCCGGAATAGTGCCAGGTCATCAATGCTGTCTCCATTCATGTCACCCGCATTGCAGAGAGATGTGATGTTTCCATATTCGATTTCGTGTGTTCCGGGCATTTCTATTTCAGGTTCATTATCAAAATTCGGACCTCCAAAATAGATGTAATATTTACCACATGGAAATGGAGGTGGAGTAGGTGTAAATCCTCCTGTGTTCCAATTCGGTGCAAGGACAACAAGATCATCATAACCATCTCCATTCCAATCCAGTGTGGTCATTTGTGCTCCTAAAAGAGAATATTCCTGTTCACCTGTCATTGTAGCAATGATATCCATGTGGTTCAAGGCGGGGAGAATGCTGGTGAAAAGAAGAACAGCTAAAACAGCTAAAATACCTTTATCCATTGGAACTCCTTATTTCTACAACCCACAGAATATAAAATATAATATTCACATGTAATTTTCATTCCATAGCAAGTTTTATCCAGTATCTTGCCGGATAATATCCATTTTCACTTTAATTTATCACGTTTCTGTTTACATCGGTAGTTATTTCTTCAGGAATGGTGGCAGCATGGTTCACCTTGCTTTCGGAACGCTGTTTTCAAACGGCTATGCAGTTTGGTATCACAGACAGTCGTGTCTGTTCTGCGATGGGGAAGTCCCGTCCCCAGAGCTTTCGAAGAATATGTTTCGAGGTCGGGACGACACTCTCATACAACAGACAAGACTGTCTGTGCTACGACTTAGCCAGCTACCGAATCACCGTAATCTTCTGTTTCTGCTGTGCTTCACCGCTTGTGAAAACACACACATAAACCCCTGATGAAAGATCATTTAAATTGTAAGTCACAGAACCGGATTTGGCTTGTTCTGCATTCATAGTAAACGACTTGACTTTCTGTCCCCGGATATTATAGATTTCGAAAGTTGCGGTAATCTCCCCTCTTTTGCGTGCAAGAGAGGGGTAGGGGGTGAGTCGGGGGGCAACAGTGAATCTGACATTAAGTTCAGAATTACAAGACTGCAGCGGATTCGGATACAACTGCAGTTTGGAGATAGCGGGAGTATTTGTTTCATCAGCATTGGATGTTGGGTCATCCAGTTGCGGGTTTCCGGCATAAACAAATACTTTACCCGGATAAGGAGAACCGGAATAATCAAACGGAGCGGATATGGCAGAATCGCAGCAGCCGTCTCCATTGTAATCGCCCATGGTCAGGCAGAAACCATACATCTTATTGTTATCGTTCAGAGTTGGTGTCAAATGCAGATCGGGACCTCCGTTCATGGGAATGCCTCCTATCCACAGGCAGGCATCTCCATAGCCATCAGCCTGCGTGACATTTGTGCCCATCAGATCATCTGTGCCATTACCATTCACATCGCCGTGATCAAAGCCATTTTCCCAATTGCCTCCATTATAGGGAGGAGCAATGTTTACACAATTGGTTCCGTTAAAACCAGGTCCTCCGAAATATATTTTAGCTTCTGTCATAGTAAATGAGCTGACAAAGTCTGAATAACCATCGCCATTTATATCACCTGCGGGATAAGCGAAAGGAATTCTGAAATTTGAACCATCACAAATCACAAGACTGTCACTATAAACGTCAGATGGATTCCCATAATATAGAATTACTTTGGAATATCTTACATTGTTTATTTTATATTTATAACCCAGGCAAAAATCATCAACACCATCTGTATTGACATCACCCACTCCGCAAATATCAGCCCAATCCAGTGTTGTACCAGCTTCTATAAAAGCAGTACCAGTCATACTATCACCGTTTACGATTCCAAATGTGTAAGAAGCAATAGGATAATTTTTACCTATAATGTATCCAATATCATTATAACCATCGTGATTGAGATCACCTAAACCACGAACGTAACCAAAGGTATTATCCCATTCCTCCCTCGGGAAAGTGAGCACATAATCGGGGATAGTATCGGGATTCGCACCGCCGTAAAAGACGCAGAGCTGCAAGTCATAGTACTGATCTATATTCTCTTCATACATCGTCGCCCGAAACAATGCCAGGTCATCTATCCCATCACCATTCATATCGCCCGCATTGCACATGGAGGTAATATGACCATATTCGATCTCATGATGACCGGGGATTTCCATTTCCGGAACATTATCGAAATTCGGACCACCGAAATAAATATAGAGTTTACCATATGGGAATGGAGGAGGTGTTGGAGTAAATCCATTTGGACTCCATTGATTCTCAACTGCAACGAGATCATCAAAACCATCACCATTCCAGTCGAGCGTGGTCATAATCCAGCCCATTTCTGCAAAATCAAATTCCCCTGTCATGGTGGTCATAATATCCATGTGGTTTTGGGCAGAGAGAATTCCTGTGAAAAGAAGAACAGCTAAAACAACTAAAATACCTTTATACATTGGTACTCCTTATTTTTAACAACCCACAGAACATAAAATATAATATTCATATGTAATTTTCATTCCATAGCAAGTTTTATCAAGTATCTTGCCGGATAATATCCATTTTCTCTTTAGCCTATCACGTTTTTGTTAATTTCACAGTTGTTACTGGGGCGCCATCTATCTGATGGTGCTACGTGCTCTTTTAGAGGACGTATTCTCTTCACCGGCATTTCGATGGGGAAACACCGGATGTCAGATAATGTTAAAACATTATAACGGCTGAAGCAGTTGATCCAACGACTGAAGATCATGTTAAAACATAATAACTGCTAAAGCAGTTGATCCAACGACTGAAGTTGTTGCTACGGTGTTGCTACTGAATACCCGTTGAAGTGGATGCTATTTAACTAACATAATTTTTCTAGTCATTATTTTATTGTCGAAGATCATCCTGATGAGATAGATACCTGATGGACTTGCATTATTAGTACTATCAGTTCCATTCCAGGTAAGGGAATAAATACCGGCTTGATTATATTCATTCTTCATTTCTTTCATCAATTGACCTTTAATATTGAATATGGCAATATTCACATGACCGGAATTCTTCAAGCTATACTTGAAAGTCGTTTCCGGATTAAACGGATTAGGGTAATTCGGGTGTAACGCAGTTACTAAAGGAATTATGAATTGATCGTCATTATCTGTTGGAACAGTGACTGTCCAAATTTGGGTTAGTGTTGTCAGGTTATCTGTTATTTCAGCTTTCACTTCGTATGTGTTTGATGCTGTAAACAGATGTTCAAATGTATTTAAACCAACATTTTGATTAACACCATTAATATACCAGCGATAACTAATAGCACTATCTATATCACTGGCAGCCACACTGAATACTTGTGAATCATTAATATCCACAGTTAGAGTTACCTGTGGAGGATTGAAGCTATTGATTACAGGCGGATCATTCACACCGTTGATCGTGATAATGAAAGTATCATTACATGTAGCACGTGTCTTAACTGATGATTTTCTTGCCATCTGTGCTTGAAGATAAAGATCATCTGCTGTCACGGTTACACTCGTTGTACCATAATAGTTTAAGAACGGAGTGATTGTCAGAAGATTATTAGTAATCGAAGCAGTTATCTGATTGTTGTTGTTATCTACCGTATAAATGAGGATATCTCCATCATAATCTGCAAAGTGACTGGAAAGATTAATTACAAGAGGAGTAAAATCTTCATTCTCAGTCAGATCAGGGAAAGGTTGGATTAGGAGTGGAGCTTGATTTGTTGCACTGATCATATCCTGTAATGTCATTGTATTCGAAGCAGTACTTGAATCTCGAACAGTTAGTGATACCGTATATATTCCCCTTGAATATATATGAGTAGGGTTCTGTTCTGTAGAAATCGGAGTGTTATCCCCAAAGTTCCATTCCCATGAAGTAATTGGACATGTACCCGGAATCGAAAGATCATTGAAAGTCACACTGAGCGGTGCTAATCCGGTACTCACATTAGAAGTGAAGTTAGCAGCAGGTGGAACGTTAGGCACAAGTGTCAGAGTACCCATATTTAAATTCGTTTCCAAAGTAGTTATACTTCCTGTTACAGGCTGGAACCCGCTTGCTGTGATCGTGTAATCATATGTACGATTGGCATATACATTATTTATGTTGAAATCACCGTTTGCAACTGTATTTGTGCTGTAGGATTCATAACCTGTAAGATGAAGAACAGCTCCCTGGATACCTTCAGTTGGAGTTAAACTGGAAGCTACACGTCCGGACACACTAACTTGCAACATTTGAGTGAGAGAGATATTCAAAGTAATAAGACTCCCATCAATAACATCCACTTGTTGTGTGTAATTAACATACCCATGCTTTTCAACGGTTAAGGAATATGTTCCAGCAGGTACATTATTCATATGAAAAACACCGAAATTGTCTGTATTAGTCTCTTGTAGTCCAGCTCCAAGATTTACTGCGGCGTCTGGAATCGGAAGAGAATTGGAAGTCACAGTGCCAGTAATGTAACCACCACCTGAAATGAAATACAAGGAGACGTTTGGAAATTGAGTTATTATATTACCTGTTGGTGGTGCTGATGGGTCTGCATTAATGATATTATTATGATATTCACGTGATCGACCTGCTCCACCCACAGATACGAAAAAATTATCAGCTACGTTATAGCTATTCGAATCTAGCGGTCGACTTACCATAATTACAAGATTACCTCCGGTATAGATAAATGGAGTCGTAAACTGAACTGTAATGATATTCTGCCCGGATGGGTAGTTCACAATTCCATTGAACACAGAAGTCAAAGCAGTGGAAGGAATCCACCCTGAGGTTAGATTTGTCTGAGTTGTAGTACCAACCCAAATATTGGTTGGCTTATTAAGAAGAGTTGTAGTAACAAAGTTATTATACCAGGATAATCCTGTCAGTTGACCAATGGCATTGATTTCGGAAGCCAGGTAAATGGTCTCACTGATGTTATTCTTCCAGTTCATAGCGATGGGAATTGTATTTAAGCTGGAAACATCATTTCCGATAGTAACTGCATTTGTTCCTGCTGCTATAACGTTGACGTTGAAATGCGAGGTTTCATTATTTAGAGGATTTGAATCTCCTGCTAAGACTACTATCCCATAAACAAAGGTTGGACCAGTATCTGCTGGAATCCAGTTGAGAATAAAGCTTTGTTCAGCCCCTGCTGCAAGGATTGTTCCGGGAACAGAAGCAATTTCAATATTTCCAGCTTTCATAAGCTTGACTGAATAACCAGATTCAGGAGTGTCACCCAAGTTCTTCACAACAATAGTATAGGGAGCTGCAGCTCCAACAACAGGTATATGATTTCCTGCAATTGAGAATGCCAGCATGTCATTCGCAGTTGTCGATCCCCAAATATCTGTCTTACGTTCACTATCTGTCCAGGAACCTGAAACCATCTCCTGTGATAAATCCTGGTAAAGATTTCCGTATATATCATAAGTATAAATGTTTTTGGTTCCATTATCAAAGGTTGAACCATCCCAATAATGGTACTCATATCCGATTAACTTGTTAGAGCCATCATATGTATAGTGCGTATTTGAATCATCAACCCAATTGCTTCCAGACCATTTTCTGTATATTTCACTATTAACCATTCCAAATGATATAGAATTACCGGTAATCACTGACAATGCGTATTCATGTGCGAGATTATTATTGAAAATGGCACCTGTCATTGTATCATTAGGGTGATATGTTCTGGTAACCTGTTCATCATTTGCCCAGTATAATGAATCCGGAGAAGTTTGATTTGTTTCAAGAATGATTCTTCCCTGGATATCTAAATCGAAAGTTCTCTTCTCATAATAGGGAAATGTAGTGTCATCTCCAGCATTCCAATTGACAGATGAGAAAAAATTATTATTAGAATACATCAAGCACATTCTTGCTGATTCAGACCAGTTTCCTGTTTGGATATTATTGATCATTAGGGAAAAATTAGATAGATAACCATTATTATTATAGGCAAGATGCTCCATCAAGAATGGGAATCTCATCACAGAAGGTACAATAAAGTACAGTACCACTGCAATAACATGTTCATGTGTTGCATTATAAGTAAAAACAGCAGAAGATGATAATGTCCAGGACGAATTACTTTGATCATAATTAAAGGTTAATAGACTATCTACAGCATTTGGATGTACAGAATTGTAATAATACACTTGTTTAGTGTCATTAACCCAAGAATTATTGTCTCGAGTCTCCTGAATTTGTTGGCTTAAATGCCAAATCCGCTCAGAGTTGCGTAATCCCATGGTTTTATGATTGTGATTACTGAAAGGATTAACCGTAGTATTTGCCCAAGAGATCATCGGTATTAATAAAAAGAAAAGAATCAAAGTACGATGCATTTCAACCTCCTTTTTAAATAAAATTATTAATCCGGAAATTGTGAATATGTGTCAAGAAAGTATTATTAAAAGGGAGATTAATTGTAAGATGATGTTCTTTCAAAGTTTTTCTATAGTGGAAGTAACATCAGATGTACAAACTTGTTTCCGTTATCCTGGAGTGTAATTTCTTTCATTGCACTTCCAGCTAAGTCTGTAGTCTGATTCACTTTTATTATAGCAATTCCTGCAATGCTTCGTTCGTTTTTTGTTGATATTCCTGTTATAAAGAGACACCTATAATTTCAAATAGGGACACTTAAAATTACCGAGATAACGCTTTGAGTGGTGGAGAGTTATAGCGGATATGTTTTGGACTGTTGCAGATGGACATTTGGACTGTTTTGGCATCATTTAGGACACGAAAACTGCAAATTTGGACTGGTTATGGACTGGTTTTGGACTTTGACATTTTTACGTAAAAAAGTGCTATTCTGGAAGCTCGCAATTGGTTTGATTTTACACCGATGAGCAGTTTGTCAGAAGTCTGAAGTCAGTCTAAATTAGGACGCCGAAAGTCCATAGTAAGAGGTTGTGGGATAATATCTTCCATTCTGTAGCCGATAATCGTATTCTTTGACTCGCTCCCAGTTTAGAGCCTGTTTTGAACTCTGCATTTCATTCTATTTCACCAACTGATTCAATACATATTACTGCGAATTTCTCTGCTTTTATCGCATATTTCAATTTATACTTTATAGGATAGAGCCACCATCTTTTTCGGTGTGCAGATTGTTTCCAGAATGAGCGGAAAGCCCTTCCCAACATATTGCATACAAGGTAGTTAGCACCCTAACTAAAGTATATGTGAGGTGACTATGAACCCTGTAACGAACAGAAAAAACAAGAACAGAGACTGCCTCGAAAAAAATGTCCATGTGCTGAAGCGGATGGACACACTTGGACACAAATCATGTCCAAGTGCTTCGAAAGTCTCTCTACGTAAGGCTTCGAGCCAAAATGTCCAAGCGCATCCAAGATTTATGTCCATGTGCTTCGCAAAATGTCCATCCGCTCCCTTGAACTTGGATGTTTTTATCATGGATGATATGACCAAGTTATTCTGGAAGCAAGGCAAAACTGGAGGTCAGCATGAGTGCTGATAACCTCGAACCCAAGCAGTCAGTCTTTGACAGTGTCGAAATAACCAGTTACCAATCAGACCATTACATCGTAAGAGACAGGATTCTATCCAGACAGCAGATTGTAGGATCGACTGAAAAGAAGCTTTTCCCGATAGAATTAGAAGCCACTAAAACAGCCCAAAAGAAGACTAAAATCGAGTCGAAGCACTTGGACACGGATGGACATTTTGAAAATGAAGATGTAAAGACTGTTTTTATAGATATGGTACCTTCTGAAAAGCTACCTTATACCCATGATAAAGAAGCCAGATTATTCGGAGCTTTCTGCTCGGAAGTGTTAAATCGACTCGAATTATGTGACTCCAGAGTAGATGAGTGGAAACATATAGTGGATGGTTTCAACTCTGGTGGTTTTATGCCAGAGCTTTTCAAAATCAAGGGTAAACGCTCTGAGCGTTGCTTGAGACTGTGGTTAGAAAACTATACCCAGAGCAACTTTGATATGTATGCTCTTCTGCATAAACGCAAGAATGAGATCAGAGGTCGCAAGGTGACTATTGCCGAACAGAACTACCTGCTGAACTTATTACTCACACCTAAGCAGGTCAAGATCGGCTCTGCCATTTCACTTTTGAAACGCATGGATGCCCTGAAGCTGGTGGAATCACCCAGCAGCACCAAAACCCTCAAACGCTGGATTATCGACTGGAGAGCCAACCATCCAGCTGAGTGGGCGCAAGCTACCAAGGGCAGTAAGTATGTCGCAGAGCATATAGTGAAGTCTATAATGAGAGATGCCAATCTGCTATCTGTCGGTAATGTCTGGGTAGCGGATGGACATACTCTGGCATTTGATATCTATAACCCGGTAACCGGGAAGACCCAGCGCATGACCCTGATTTTGATAATCGACTGGGCAAGCAGATATCCGGTGGGTGCTGCTCTGGCAGTTACCGAAGACAGCCAGCACATTTGCGCTGCGTTTAGAAATGGCTTTCTGAACTGGGGTGCTTTACTTGAGTATGTGTATCTGGATAATGGCAAAGCCTTCCGCTCCAAGCTGTTTAATGAGAAATGGGAAGACCATGACCTCTCGGTCGAACTGGGTGGCATCTTCCCCAGACTGGGCATCGGAGTATCCTTCGCACAGAAGTATAATGCCAGAAGTAAAATCATCGAACGCTTCTTCTTAACCATGCAGGAGCAGTTCGAACGCTTTATCTCCACCTTTAGGGGTGCCTCAGTCGCAGACAAACCTGCTACTCTGATGCGGAACGAAGTCTGGGCTAAGAAGCTGTATGAAGGCACCGCACCCACAGTGGAAGAGACGATGCAGATGATTACTTTCTATATCCGGCACATTTATGGCGAGACACCGCACTCGGGAATCGGCAACAGAAAGCCGTATGAAGTATTCAGTCAGGCTGCTCTGCCGGAAGAGAGAATCATCACTGCCGACAAACTCAACTTCCTGATGCTATCCGCAGAACGCAAGCGGGTCAGGTCGGAAGGCATCAGACTGAATCACATGCTCTACTGGCACGATGCTCTGGTCGACCATATCGGCAAACCTGTCGTGATTAGATACGACCATGCCGATGCCAGATGGATACTCATCTTCACACAGCAGGATCAGTTCATCTGCCAGGCAGAACTACGAAGAGCGCAACACCCCTTTATCCACTTAGTCAAAGACGACCCTATAGCTCATAAAGAACTTAGCCGGGAATATAACCAAATCAAAAAACTCCAACGCAAGACCGAGCAGAAGACCAAGCAAATCGTCAAACAAACGCAGGAAGCAGTCGACCGCTTAGTCAAACCCATCCCAGTGCAACTGCTGGAGCCTGATGGCAAGCTCTTCAATAAGACACCCATGATAGCTGCACCTATTGATAACTTGGATATAGTAGCCTCGCATGTCTATGAGCAGATCGTGCCGAGAGTGGAAGAGCCACCCCGGATTATCACCAACCCATTTCCACAATATGTAGATAACAGCCTGGATAATGAAGATGATGAACCGGTCTTAAAGCAAAAGACCTTCGCCGAGATGATGAAGATAGTCGGGATTAAATAAGGGAGCAAACATGTTACAAGGAAAATTAGTCAAAACACGCAATGTTCTGGAAGCTGATAACTGCATCCAGTATCTTTTAGAGAGACCCAAGATGGAGATGGTGGGACTGGGACTGATCTATGGCAAGCCTGGACTCGGCAAGACCACGTATGCCAGCCGGGTTGCCTTCAGTCGGGGCTATCTGTATCTCAGACTGGAAGCAACCACCACAGCCAAGTCCTTCGCTGCTGAGCTTCTGCTCGCACTCTATAAACGCTTTAACATGGGAGAGTTCCTGCCCTACGGCACAGCCAACGGACTGTTCAAGAAGTGCCTGGCTATCCTGGAAGACAATGCTGATACGATTATCGTCATAGATGAGATAGACTATGCCTTCCGGCATCCTCAACTCTTGGGAGCGATTAGGGATATCGTGGATGAGACTCTGACTATTGTCCTGCTGGTGGGTATGCAGAATGCCAGAGACCGGCTCCTGCAAATCAATGAGTATTACTTCGATAGATGCAATTACTTCTATGAGTTCACTCCTGTGACCCAGAGAGATACCAGACAGCTCTGCAAGGAACTGCTGGAGATACCTTTTGATAACGATGTCTCGGACTTCATCCACTTCCATAGCAGTGGCAACCTCAGAAAAGCCATGAAGATAATGTATGAGATGGATAACACCATCAAAAAGCATAGCCTGACCAGCATCACTCTCAAGGACATGGAAGCACTATGACCGAGACTGAACTGCTCACCAACTTTGTAAACCAGTACAGCAAACCCTTCACAGTGGATACGGCAGCCATGCTGACCGGGATAGCCAAAGATTCGGTCGCTCCCATCCTGAAAGAACTGGAAAAGCAGAAGCGGATTAATCGCATCTATGAGAAGCCAGAGGTGATTTATGTGCGTAATAACCGCTATAATACCAGCCTGTGTGCCACCAATGACAAATGGAACCTTAACCTGTCGCAGGCGAATGAACTGCTCAACCTGCTGGAAAAGGGCAGATATACATCTCTGCGGGATATCGCAACAGAGATCGGCAGAAGCAGACAGTGGGTCTATATCTATCTGGAAGCTCTGGCATCCATCGAGTGCATTGACCTGCGTGGTTATGTGTATGTAGTCATCTCCCGCAAGAACCTGCCTAAACTCGGCACTAAGGTTACCAAGGGCATCTTGGGTGACTTGAGAAGTCTGAACCGGCTCGGTGGCTACCGGGACTTAAGAGAAAAACCTAAGAAAACAGATAAACAGAAACGCTCAGACTCAAAGCGAACCTATTTTATGATATTCTAAATGATCACGAGTTAAGCCATTTCTCAACGTCTCATAAGTTTGAGTATTGCGCTTAATGTACATCTATCTAACTATTCACACAATTCATTACTATTAATCGAATCACACATTGGAAAGCTACTCGAGAAGTTGAACCGTCGCCATCCTAGCAATTTCTTATTGACTTTTCAATAGTATCAGCAGTATTTATTTCAGGAGATAAGATAAGTCATGGATTCAGAAACAAATAAAGAAAAACTCAAAGAAGAATTAGCAAAAAATCTTGAAGAGATAAGCGTTCTCAAAGAAACGAACTCCAGTCTTAAGGCTCAACTCGCAGAGTCAGGTTCACATTACGATTTAGTTTCTGAGTTACAGCTTGCAATTATGATGAAGAAAACGTCATACCTATAGACAGTGACTATATAATAAAGGATGCATCTCATTTTTATCAGGTAGATAACCAGTCCTACCCAATAGCGAAAGTCGCTTTATTTCGAAGTCTGTTCAAAGGTCGGGAGGATGTTTTTGCTATTCGTTGGTCTGGTAAAGATGGCAAATCAGGATATTCTCCTGCTTGTTCTAATGACTGGAAAACTGGAGTATGCGGGAAATTTAACAAAACCTCGTGCTCAAATTGTGACAACAGAGAATTGATACCCATTACTGATGAAGTAATCTTTCGACATCTCAATGGTGATTTCGTCATAGGTGTATATCCTTTAATGCCAGATGATACATGCTATTTCCTCGCTTTAGATTTTGATAAGAAAGAGTGGCAAACTGATGTATTAGCTTTTCATGAGACTTGCAATGAAATCGGTATTCCCGCTTATATAGAAAGATCACGTTCAGGGAAAGGGGCACATGTTTGGATATTCTTTGAGCAATCCATTCCTGCTCGGATAGCAAGAAACTTGGGATGTGCTTTATTGACGGCAACTTTGGAGAAACGTCATCAGGTTGGATTGGATTCATATGACCGACTGTTTCCCAATCAGGACACAATGCCAAAGGGCGGGTTTGGGAATCTAATCGCTCTCCCGATGCAAAAAGATGCTCGAAAACATAGCAATAGCATCTTTGTTAATGGACATTTACAGCCTTATGAAGACCAGTGGGCATTTCTATCAAAAATGATAAAACTCTCACTGGATAAGGTTAACCAGTTTATTGCATTGTTGACTAAGGAAAACTCACCCATTGGCAGCCTGAGGATTACTACCGATGAAGATACATTGCCTTGGGAACAAGTATTCAGAAATGAACCTGTGTTTAGTGATCTTCCATCTCAAGTTAATGTGTTCATTAGCAATATGATATTTATAGAGAAGGAAGGCTTACCTCAGAAACTAATAATCAGTATTATTCGGCTAGCCGCCTTTCTCAATCCCGATTATTACCGAACTCAGGCTTTGCGCCTCCCCTTATACAACAAACCCAGAATCATAAATCTGTCAGTAGAAAGCACAAATCATATCGGTATTCCCCGAGGTTGCTTAGATGAACTGGTGAAGCTATTTGAGCAGTTAGAAATAGAGGCGATAATACATGACAACACAAATCATGGTATTTCAAAGGATTTTGAGTTTGAGGGAAAGCTATATGATGAACAGTTAAATGCAGGAAAAGAACTGCTCTGTTACAACAACGGCATATTATCCGCGTCGACTGCATTTGGCAAAACGGTGGTAGCTCTATGGTTGGTAGCTCAAAGGAAGACAAGCACATTGGTTATAGTTCATCGCAGGCAACTGCTCCAGCAATGGAAAGAACGCATTGCAAGTTTCTTGAACATTCCAATCAAAGATATTGGAGAGATAGGAGCAGGCAAAGACAAGCGAACTATGAAAATCGATGTTGCTATCATTCAAAGCCTTTATCACGACAAAGAAGTGAAAGAATTTGTAAAAGAATACGGCATGGTTATCGTTGATGAGTGCCATCATATCTCTGCATTTTCATTTGAACAGGTTCTCAAAGATGTTAAAGCTAAGTATGTCTATGGGCTTACTGCTACTCCAGTTAGAAAAGATGGTCAGCATCCTATAGTCATTATGCAGTGCGGATCTATCAGAGTGAAGATTGATGCACGTAATCAGGCAAATTCCAGAGCTTTCAGTCATTCAGTAATCGTCAGGCATACAACATTTCGATTGCCAGATAGTCTGGCTCGTATTGAACCTAAAATTACCGATATCTATCAGGCTTTAGTGGATGATAAAGAGCGAAATGATTTAATCATAGATGATATTATAGCAGCGATTGAAGCTGGCAGAAGCCCTTTGATTCTCACTGAACGCATTGCTCATGTGGACTTCTTCATGGAGAAGCTGACAGGTTTTGCGAAAAACATCATTGTCCTCAAAGGTGGTATGGGCAGAAAGCAACTCAATGCAGTCATGGATAGACTTCACTCAATACCGGAGAATGAGGAAAGAGTGATTATCGCCACCGGTAAATACATCGGTGAAGGCTTTGATGATAACAGACTGGATACTCTGTTTCTAACAATGCCAATCTCCTGGAAGGGCACTCTTCAACAATATGCAGGCAGACTGAACAGAGTAAATGATTCAAAGACTGAGGTCATCATCTATGATTATGTGGATCGTGAAGTCCCGGTTTTGGCTGCAATGTATGCAAAACGAGTCAAAGGCTATGCTTCGATAGGATACAGTATCACTGATAAGCAATGATCAATCAGCAGTCGACAAATATCTGCAGCCTATACCTGTAATAATACTAACTCCACCTGCCTGTGGGATTACTTGGATTTGATTTGTGATACGTTCTTTGATTGCTGGAACATGTGATATGATGCCAATTAATTTCCCTTCATTGTTTAATGCGGCAAGATTTTCCAGAGCTATTTCTAAGCTGTCTTCATCCAATGAACCAAATCCTTCATCCAAAAACAGAGAGTCGATCCTTACTTTCTGGCTGGACATCGCTGATAAGCCGAGAGCAAGGGATAAGCTGACAATGAAGCTTTCGCCACCTGATAAATTCTTGATAGTTCGAATCTCTCCGCCTTGGTAATTGTCTATAATATTCAGTTCCAAGGAATCACTTTCACTATTAATTAGAAGGTAGCGATCAGATAGTTTTTGTAGTTGAGCATTGGCATGAGCTATGAGCATTTCAAAAGTAATGCCCTGAACAAAACCGCGGTACTTCTTGCCATCAGCAGAGCCAATCAAATCGTTTAGCATTTCCCAACGGGTAAGCTGCGATTTTTGCAGGTTAATTTGGTGATATTGCTCAGCTTGTGCGGTTTTTTGTTTATTATCTTCTTTCAGTTGCGCCTCGATGGTGCCACTTTCACGGTTTAATTGACTCATTTGTTCCAAAAGGGTTGCGGAGTAACTTTTAAGCTCATGCATTTCGCTTGTGGTAAGCTGCCTGGCGGTTTCAGTTTGTAGCTTTGTGTTGTTGTCATCGATCAGGGATTGAAGCCTGTTCTTCTCCTGATTAAGTTGTTCATCTCTATGGTTTAGCTCTTCAAATGTTTTCAGCGGCAGGATGGCTGCTTCAAAATCCTGAAGCGTAGTAAAGCCAGTTTGGGTAATGGCAGTTATAAATCCTGCACTGCTTAGCGTGTGCTGCTTCGTTGTTTCGCTAAATTGCTTCTCGGTTTTTTGCATGTTTTCCATTGCTCCTTGCAGATCAGAAGTGCTGGTTCCAAGCTTTAATTGCAGAGAGTTCAGAGTGGATTTTTGTTTGTTTAACCGCGTTATCCAGTTTTGTTCTTCGCTTTGCACATCTTTATCACCAAAGAGCTGTTGCCTCAGTCCAACTTTATCTTTTATTTGGGCTTGCATTGCCTCTATCTTCTGCAATATAGTTGCTGTCTGGTTGAGGTGATCTTGTGCTGTGGATTGCTTGGTTAACAATATTGTTTTCTTCTGGTTTAGCTCTGCTTGAAGCAATGCTTCATTATCTTTGTGCTTCTTCCAGTGATCCCTGGCAGTTTCCAGCATGGAAATAAGAGCTTTAGGTTTATCCAGATCAACCAGTTTCACATTCTGGGTATTGAGTTTGTTTGCTATGATTTGCTTTTCGGCAAAGATTTTGTCTCCCAAGTTGTTAACGGACTCAAAGCACCGATTATACTCCTCAGTAATGGCTTGCATTTCATATTCGAGACCGAGCTTTGCTTGCTGCAATGTAGAAAGGCTTTGTTTTTTCTGATTATGCTCCCGCTCCAACGCTATGATTTCTTTGCTTAGCTTTTCTCCTTTGGCGATGATTGCAGCCAGTTTTTGATTTTCTGTGCGATTTGTGGAAATAAGTTTTTCAATCTTAAAAGCAGAAAGCTCGCTCAGGGATAGCTTGAGTTGTGCACATAAGGTTACCAGGCTCTGCCGATTCATGGTATCTTTCGTTTCATGATCCTGCAATAGTTGTTTTTGGAACTGCAGCCTTGTGCGAGTTTCTGTATGATTATGTTCCTTGGCTTTCAGTTCCATCTGGAGCTTATTGTAAATGATGTTAAGTTCTTGCATGTCTTCAGCAAGAATATTCGGCACTGACGTTCCAGTATCGGCATAGGGATGATGCAGTGCTCCACAGAGGGGGCAGGCTTCATTGTCTTTCAGCAGCTTGCGTTCATCTTCCAGATTCACTTTTTTCTGTGAGAGTACTAATATGGCGTTTTTATCCTCGAGGCTTTGCTCGGTGGATGCCAATTCTTTATTAAGCACAGTGATTTCACCGTCAAGCTGTATAATAAGTGCATTATCTGTGCTTATCTGTTTATTCGTAATACTTATAGCGCTTTGGCTTGAGGTATGGGCATTGTATAGGTTTTGCAGTTCAATGAGCTTATTGGCATAGTCGCTAATTTCTTGCAGATTATTGCGATAGTACGTGATATCATGTTCACATAATAGATCTTCCAGGGATGCTGTTAGGTCATTTTTGCTGATTTGAGTGACAGAGAGAGCGCTCTGCATGGCTTCCATCTGTAGGATAGTATTCTGTAGTTCGGTTGCCTTGGCTTTATTATCAGCAGCTATAAGTTTGATCTTGGCTTTGCCCTGCTCCTTTTCCATATCTACTAAGCGCTGGAATTGGTCTAAAAGCAGCGGAAGAGAGCCCTCAAGCTCTGCGTCCTGTGCGTGTTTTTCCTGATAATCGTGCACGGCTTTAAGATTTTGTTCTGCAGTATTTATTTCAGCTTCGAGACCACTGATTTCTGTGGCAATACCTTGGTATTTGGTTTCTAAATCCCTCTTATCGTCCTGCAGGGTTAAAAGGGCACTTTGTTGGGTCTGGATCAGAGTGTCCAATTCTCTTACCTGAAGGAAAATCTTCTGATTAGTGGTATCTTGCAATTCTGCTGCATTTACCAGTTCTTGTTGCTGTTGTAACTCGAGGGTAACAGACCTGGTAAGGATTTCCAATGTGGTAGTCTTTTCTTGGTATCCCTCAAAATCAGACTTAAGCTCTTCAAGACGCTTAGCAAGAGATTTTACATTACTGTGCTCCCCCAAAAGAGGCTGAGTTTTACGGGCATTTTCCAGATGTAAACGCTGGGGGGCGAAATCCTTGATCTGATCCTGCAGTGCGCATAGATTTGTCTTGCTCTCGCTAATCTCTTGGTTTAGACGCAGCAAATTTTCTTTCCAGGAGATCAGAGCATTGGCTTCCTCGATGTTTTGTTTCAAGCCCTTTTCTTGTGCGCCTAATTCCATCAGCCTGGCTTGCAGTTCACCGCATTCATCCTGGCTCAATACCTGATAGGCATTCACCAGTCCCAGTAATCTGCTAAGTAATTCCCGCTCGTGATTCCTGCGTTGAAACACTTCTACCGAAATTTTACTATATATATCTGTACCTGTGATTTGCTCCAGAATGGTTGCACGCTCATTAATATCAGCTTTCAAGAAAACATCAAAACCACCTTGCGCCAAGAGCATGGAGCGGGTAAAACGCTTGAAATCCATGCCGGTGACTTCTTCTACCTTATCCTTCACAGTGACAATTGTACTGGCTATGATAGTAATTTCTTCTGCAACCAATGCAATTTCATGGCTGGGGTTTTGCAACTTTCCATCTACTTTGTTTCGAGCCTTTTTTTGACTCCAATGGCATAAATAGCTTCCTTGACTTGTCTCAAACTGAACTTCTGCAAAACAACTTGCCGTCTTGCGAGACATTATATCGTTTCCTGATTGATTTACTCGTTTCAGACGCGGTGTCTCTGCATAAAGGGCAAGACAAATTGCATCCAATATAGTAGATTTACCAGCTCCAGTAGGTCCGATTATTGCAAATATTCCATTATTGACAAAGCTGGTATTAGTAAAATCTATCTCCCATTCTCCCTCCAAGGAATTCAAGTTTTGAAATCTCAGCTTTTGTATTCTCATTTTGCTTCCTCCGCGTTGGGATCACTCTCTGATAGCATTTGCATAATTTCGTTATAGCAGTTTCGCAGTTCTAATGATTGAGGTTCATCAATCCCATGCTTTTGAAGGCAGCGTTCAAAAACTTGAATCGTACTGAGATCATCCAAACTCTCATTCAAAGCAGTAGCTGAAAGTGCCCTACGCATTATACGTTCATTTTTCAAACGTAAAAGCTCAACATCAGTACCAGAAATAATAGACTCAATATCTTCTTTGAGAGATGGTAGAATTTCATCGCCTGTATAGTAGACTTCAATCCAACATGGTTCACCTTGTTCAACAATCAAATTTAGCTCACTTAAAATTGCGTCCCAGTTACCTTCTATGCTCAAAAGTCTATTATTCTGTGGGATAGTAATCGGATTGACTGTGGTTTGGGTATCAGAAATATCAATAATTAGCACCTGTTTTTCGTGATCAGCTTCCTTAAAACTTAGAGGAAGAGGTGAACCGCTATAACGCAGATTATCCCTACCTTTGATTATTTGCTGTGAATGCAAATGCCCCAATGCGACATAATTGATCTCTGCGGGGAAAAGGTCTGCCGGAACATACAACAGATTTCCAATATATAGCTCTCTGACTGCTTCCCCTTCTTGTAAGCAGCCTCCAGAAGCAAAGAGATGCCCCAATGCAACGATCGGTGGATGGTTTTTGTCTTTTGCTTGAACATCAAACGCTATACTAAAGACATCTTGATAATGTTTAGTGATCCCTGCAAGTAACTTCTGTTCTTTTTGCTCAATGGATTCATAGGCTTCTATACTACGGATATCGCGTTCTCGGAGGTATGGTACCGCACAAACAATCAAAACACATTTGCCTTCTGCATTCTTTATCAGCAAAACCTCATCCGAGGGATTTTCAGTCTTACTTCCTACAACGTGAATTCCCAAGTGCTTAAGCAACCCGCCAGGGGCATTTAAAAAAGTGGGAGAATCGTGATTGCCACCGATTATGACAATATTTTGACAAGAAGTTTGTTTCATCTGCCACAAGAACTCGTAATACAACTCTTGAGCCCTGCTTCCCGGCAACGCAGAATCAAACACATCACCAGATACCAAGAGCACTTCTATTTGCTCAGTATTAATTGTGCTAATTAACCAAGATAAGAACTCCCGCTGTTCTGCATAGCGTTTGTGTCCCATCAAACTGATACCCAGATGCCAATCAGATGTATGTAGAATTCTCATATTCTCTCCATTAAAATAAGCATTGAATTCATCTGTAATCCATAAGATGTATTACTCTTTTTTCTTTATCATATAGAAATTATAGATCCAATCGATTAATCCAATTTGATTGATTACTTATGACAATTCACTAATTGACATCCAGACATAGTTTAACAGCCAGTTCCTTACTAATCTCTACTGGAGTACTGTTTTTCAGTCTTTTTAATATTGCTTCGATAGATTTATCTTTCAGCCAGTATTGTAGATACTCGTGAAGTTGCATCTCAAGTGGAAGCATCATTTGAAATATGGATTGTGCAGTGGTCTTATCAAACAATTTATGGAAGATATCTTCGTATTCTAAAGGATTATCAGGGAGTGACGCCCATGATAGCGGAGAACTTATGGTCATCGATATGTCATCAGTTTCAAATTCAAAATGACCTGCTTCCAATGCTATTGCTCTATTGACTATCTTACCACCAAAAGTGTAATAACGGATACTACCCAGGGATTTTACATATGGGATCGACATCAAGTTTATTGTGTCATGGGCAACTTTCCGTAATGCATCAAAATAGGAGCAAAGTTTTGGTTCTATAAACTTAAAACAATCAGAATCTGAGTTTAGCATTCTCCAGGTGCGGTCGACAATAAATGGGTCAATACAAATTTTGCCACCTGGATACATAAAATCGATTGGATTTCTTCTATTTTCAGTAGGATCAAGTGTTATGGAATCCGGAGAAATTTTCTTTACGATCCAATATTTACCATGAAAGCGAACAACACTACCCTTATGCAACTTAATTAAGTTAATCTCTGGTACTTCTCCCAGATTCTTAGCCCCATGCTGAATCCTAATGGATTTTGATCCTAAGCTGAAGTTTCCATAGATCATCCGTAAGTCAACAAGCTGGAACAGTTTCTCGTAAGCCGCATACTTGTATTTATAATCGTGTTTAAGGACATACTCTTTATCAGCCAATTCAGAAAGAAGAGAGTCAAGTTTAGGTCTATCAAGATAAGAAATATAACGCACAAGATCATTTAAATCAGCAACTTTTACAAATTTTCCTTCATTTGCAGCAATGATACTTAAACACTGTTGTGTTAAAGCACCATACAATTCATAAGGTGTCCTTTGGGAAACCTCTCCATTAATAGAGCAATCGGTTAAAACACAGAACTTTAAAACATCTATCATTAGCTTCTTACTTGTATCAGGAATCAGGCATATGACATTTACTTTGTTGGACCTTCTGTTTCCTCTCCCAATTCTTTGCATAAATGCTTCAACACTACTTGGAACATCCCAAACTATTACTGCATCTATATCTCCAATATCAATACCTAATTCTAGGGTACTTGTCGCAATGCATATCGCTGAGTTTAAAGACGCAAATTTCTCTTCAGTCTCGATGCGAACTTGTTGAGATAAAGATGAATAATGCACTAACAATCTTTGTGACAGCATCGTTGATTGACTCAAGCATGAGGCAAGACGCTCACATTCTTTTCTGGAGTCGGCAAAGACCAACAGCTTCAGATTATTGCCCATCATGAGCCTTTCAATTAACTGCCGGAACTCTGACAAGTGCCTAACATGTCTTATTTGACAATCAATCATTCTTTCAGATGGGTAGTTAAAGAAATCTGCTTTTTCCGTAGAACCCATCAAAAAGTCGCGGACACAAGACACATCACCAATTGTTGCAGAAAGTGCGGCCCATTGAATTGGCTGACCTACTAAACCCATTAAACGGTGTAGAAGAATCGATAACTGCAACCCACGTTGCGTATTGTATAGTATATGAACCTCATCCAAGATGATAGCTTTTACAGTTTGAATACACTTTTCTTTTCTAAAGAGAAGAACGTCGAGTGATTCTGGAGTAGTTATCAGGATATGTGGTTTTTGGCAAAGGACAAGATCATCTCGATCTCCGTGCCTAATGCCAACCTTGAGACCAAGGGAAGCGAGAGGAATTGATAATCGTTTTTCAAGGTCATTGACCAGGGCTTTTGTAGGCGAAATGTAAATCAGAAACAACTCATTGTTTGTGATTGCATCAATCCAGAACCTACTTACAATAGGGGCAACTACTGCTTCAGTTTTCCCTGAGCCTGTCCCTGAAGTTAGCACTATATTCCTCCCAGTCACTAACGGTTCTATCACCGCTTCTTGAGAAATACGTATTGAACAAAAACTGCCGTAAAAAGCAGTTGCTACTCTTTTGTCTAACAGATCTACTGATCTCACATTGATTCCTGAAACAGATCGTCGAGAGCTTCCACAACTTTTATGATTACATTTCTGACCCTATCCTGAATTTGAACAGCAGCAGCTTTTCTAACAACCGATTTGAGCTGTGAATCCAACATTATGGTATCAGGTTCCCAATCATATGCAATACCATGTACATCAAAGATTAATAGTGATAGCTCCTCAAGTTCAATTGTTTGCAATGGACTCATTTCATAAATAGGTAGTTTATCGAATCTAGCGTAATCAAAATCCCACCTTTCCTTCCTCAGTAGAACGCCTTTGCACTTTTCAGCAAATTCAGGTGTCACGGCATAGAAAGTTTTTCCAGGGAATAATTTCCCTGAATAAAAATGGAAAAGATTCCAAAAAGCAGTTTCTTGAAATCTAATATTCCTAAGGTTTGTGATAACATCTTCAAACTCGTCAAAAAGAACAATGAATCCACTTAGCCCAGACTGTTTGCACAAAGTATTAATATCTCTAAGGATTGCCCAACTCTGTTCATGCCCGTTTTTGTTCATCACAAAAACGTCATCATCGTAGAATTTCCAATCCGGTCTGGGGTCTCTGAAATAAATCCGCAAATCAGTGACCAAAGTCTTAAATAGTATTCTTCTCTGACTATTATAAGCTGATGGTTGGTAAAACCAATCCATTATTGTTTCTTGAACTGATTCAATTCCTGTTGCCCAAGCTCTTATTGCTACATACATTGCCTTAGAATCAAGTACTTCAGAATAATCCCATTTACCATTATTGCACAAATTTTTAAAGTACTCATTATCAGCTAGTCCTTGATTAATTTTCTTCGTGAACAAATCAAATAAAAGTGATAGTCCCTTATAGTTTTGTAATCCTGGTATTTGGATATTGCGGCATACAGCACCAAGAATCTGATCCATACGATTAAATCGGACTGCTGAGTTAGCATCTAAAGTAACAGAACTTACAGCATAGTTCTTTTCTAAGGCTTCTTCTCGAATGAATTTCAATAAATGTGTTTTCCCTGAGCCATAGTTTGCCTTTAATAAAAGAACTGTACCGTTGTGTGTATTTAGTCTCTCTGAAAGATCATTAATCTCATGTTTGCGTCCTACAGTAAAATGCCTTACAAATCCTTCCGGAGGGATACCATTACGAAGCGATTCGATAATAATCTGTGCTTGTTGGGTATTCATATCACCTACTCGTTTCTTAAACGCTCCATAACATCGTCGTAGAGCTTTTCTGTGGGTCTAACTTCTCCCTCGAGATGATCATCAAAATCAGCTATCATGGAAGAAACCAATAATCTCCAAAACCTGATACCTGCTAAATGAGAATGTTGCTGGAATAAATCAAGGACACGTTTTTCGACAGCAGTATCCTCAGGTAGTAAGTCAGAAGCTTCAGGGAATGCACTTATGTATATTTTTTTTATTTTAATTGCTGCCTCTTGATAGTCTTTTAGCTCAGTTTGTACAGCATCAAGATTCCATATCGTATCCAAGGCTCTTGGATATCTATTGTCGTCTGGCTTTCCTATTCTTCCAGATAATGCTCCATATATCACAATTCCAAACTTAGGATCTGAGTAAAAGTCAGGGGTCGTCGCATATATCAAAAACAAACCAGGAAGAGATTCAATGTTGTTTATTAATGATAATAGATTGTTATGAGCTTCTCTCAATACTGATTGACGCATTACTGAATAAGCTTGCTCAGCTTCATCAAATAGGATCAATAATCCCTTGTAACCTGATAATCTGACAAATCCTGCCAATGATTGTAGCATGATCTTAGCATTATCTTTTGTAATCAATTTACTAACACCAAATTGCTTTCTATATACTCCAATACTCCCTTCTCCACAAAACCATTGCAGTATTTCACCACGAGCTTGTTCCACAATGGATTCATCTGGAGCTTCAGGTAAGAACGTTTCCCAATACTTCTTAACCATTTTCTTAAAATCGATATCAATACTATGATCAGCCATTAACTTTTCAGTTGCCTTTTGGTAGTTATCATAGGATATATTGCTTTCTGTGGAGTGTACTCCTGTCGATAGCCAAGCTAATGATTCTCGAATTACTGTTCCGAATGGAGCAATTTCATTTATACAGTTACCGGCATAGTACGATGGAGTTGCTACCATCCTTACTATTGCTGCAAAGACACTTTGGAATTTATTTAGAGCTGCGCTACTCTTTTCAAGTTCTACATTTGAGACTAGGCAGTTGTTCTGCAAAGCAAGTTCCCTCAACTGGCGGAAAAAATGTGTTTTTCCAGAACCCCAAGAACCACTAACAAATCTGATAATGCCATGATTTGACATACCGGAAAAATGGAATCGTTTGATTCCATCCATAATTTTCTCATTACCCACTGAGTATAAATCAACGCCTTTTTGCGGAGGAATTCCGGTACGTAATGATTCAACTACCTGGGATGCAATATTCTGATTACTCATAGTTTCTCCTTAAAAATCATAAAACCAATATATCCCCGAGCGGCTGCACCACTTAAAAGGATGCCTTGGTTTGTATCTTTTGTTTGTTGCAAATCAATAGCACGACCATCTATTTCAAAAGGACCCTTTTCAGCTAAGTATGACAGATCAGTAATGAACTCATCCATACGAAATCCCTTGTCTTTCTTTCTTAGAAGCTTGGTTATATCTTTGATTGGTACACTCGAACCATCCGGCAAGTGTTCTTTATTTATAATGTACTTATAGTTAGCCCGTAATTGTTTGAGAAAATTACTGCCATGAAATCTTCTGCCAAAAACACGAGTATATTCCTTTCGGATGATTTCAACAACAGCTTCAATATCTGCAGGTATTTCTGCTAATTTACCTTCATTGTCAATAAGTCTCGCCATGCGTTTAGTTTCGAGTATTTCCAGTCGAAAAAAACCATTTTTGATACCGTATTTAGGATGAGGGCTGTTCACATCCAACAAAATTCTGGATGATTTACACGCTTCATCAAGTAGCGACGGATAACGCCTAAATATCCTATCCGCATCTTCTTTCGCAAGTCGGTATGCCTCTTCTAAATAATTCAGTTCAAGAGGTTTATCCAACCGCATCTTTTTTAGTCGTTCTGCTTCACGATCAGCCAATGTTAAGAAGTGCATTGACCACCCCTTAGACAGACAATCTAACAAATCGGTGAATAACCGCTCTCTTTTAAAGGTCTCCTCAGTTTCAGCTTTTAGCTTTTGGTATTGTTCACTTAAACTATTCTTAAGCTGTCGTACTGAGTTAATAATGTCATTATTAAACTCCATGTTTTGCTCCGTCTATTTGTAATTCATGCTGTTTTACATACGTCACTTCAAAAGCCCGACAAAGTCTATACCTTTGATTTCTGTTAGTAATCGCAAAGGCATCTTTGTAATCATACTGCTGAAAGATGTCGAGTCCTCTACCAAGGATTATCTTCCAGCCTGTATCAGTTTGGATGTAGCGGTCATGTATGGATTCATCGTATTCATACGTGAAGAGGATACCCATTGCGATACATGACTCCTGGATTTGTTTAAGGAAAGAATCCTGCTGAGAATCGTCAAAGTCACTGGGTTTGGTTAACAGGTGCACTTCAACCTCATCAGCATCTGATTTTCCGAGAGCAATAGTCTCCATCAGTTCCATCAGGTTCTTGGACTGATAGAAGGCACTGATGTAGGGGTCTTTGATTTCTAACTTAGTTGCTCCCTCCAGATACTTCCCGAAAAGCTTCTTATAAGATATTCCACTTTGGTTCTCTTTGATGACTATATTCCCTGCTTTGAGAATAAGCGTTTCTGGCGCATCTTTCTGCTTGGGTTGAGTATTTTCACCAGATACGGGTTCAGTCGCCAAAATGGGCGTTAAATCGTCCTCTGTTTCGGGAATTTGAGCATTATAGTAAAGCGGATATTGAATCTCCTCTGTGGTTTTCACAAAATACAGCTTTTGCTCTTTATCAGAATAGGCAAAACGCACCGGTTCATAAGTGGTGTCAATTCGCATAAGCTGGTCTTTGACTCGTTTCCTGCCTTCCATAGAAAATTGAAGTAATTCTTCAATTTCTTCCTTTGAAGCTTTTTGATTGGGATAGATAACTTTCATCAACCCGGAGAATGTCTTTTGCACACCATCCCGGTCACGAGTCGAGATATCTGAAACGAGATCAAAGTGCTCTTTATACAATTGCGAATAATCAGAATTACGAAAAGCTCTTAGTATCTCTGCCAGATAATCCACTACAAACCCATAACCATCAGAGAACATCTCTCCTCTGATTATTGGCACTTCCCAACCGGGCAGATAGCCATGCAACCTATCAAGAAAGGCTGAATCATAGTACTTTTCGGGCAGCTCGTCAAACAGGTCAGAGTTCTTCAGCATGTAAGCTACATTATGGCGTGTATTGCCCACAAATGTCATCGAAGCTTCTGCACCCAAGGTTTCGATACCTCTGGAGAAGGTCTTATTTGCCATATAGTTTTTCATGATGTCCACTAAGGCTTTATCCACCGTCTTTTTCTTTCCGGCAAATTCATCAAAGGCAACCACATCCCAATAGCCTACCAGTCCGATTCTGCCATTGGAGTTATTCACGAATAGCTTAGGAACAGACACTTCTCCACCTGAGATCAAAATCCCATGAGGAGAGAACTCAGAATAGATATGTGATTTTCCGGTACCCTTAGGTCCAAGCTCTATTAGGTTATAGTTTCTTTCACAATACGGCACCAGACGTGTAAGCTGCATTAGCTTCAATCTGCGGCTCATGGTTTCAGGGTTGAAGCCGATACTCTGGATTAGCAGGTCTATCCACTCATCAGAAGTAAATTCTGTCCGCTTTTCCAGGAAGGCATCCATATCAAATTTGGATAGCTGCACTGGCTTTATGGAACTCATTATCCAAGGGACGCTGTTCTTATCCTCAGTATAAACGTATTCAAGCTCTGAGATGCACCAGACACCGCTCACTAAGAGCTTCGGGTGCTTCTTTATAGTGTCAGAATCAACTACGACCTTACTGATACCCAGGCTGGAAAATGAAGCTTCATAACAGTCGTTTTTATCATTCAAAGATACGGAAATTTTATCTATGACTTTATGCCTGCCCTTTTCCTTGATGATGGATTTGATAAGACCAGCTTCATTGCGATGCACATAATGCTTGGCAAGGATATCTTTGACTGTGTCGATGCCTGCCAAGATAGTCGCTTCGTCAGATGATGCACAGTATTGCCCAAGAAGGTATTCCAAAACGTATGTCGGGACAATTGCATTACCCTTTACGGTTTTGACTAAGTCTTTCCTGACTACCAAGCCCTGAAAGTGTTCATTGATTTTCTCATCCAATTTGGTCATGTTTACCCCTTGATTAAAAATCAAAATCCGATGTGAAAGAGCGTCTCAAAGTATAGCTCTCGGTTTTGTATATCTGGAATTTGTTTGTTCCCGGTATCGGTTTTTCCAGCCTTAGGATTACATCCTGATTATTAGCTTTTTCTGCCTTTCTTGACAGCATCAGCTTACAGGTTATTTCTCGTTCTCTGGGACTATCAGATGTGTAATTAAACGAGATATTCTTTTCTTCTGAAATCAACTCATCTTGCTGATTGTAAATCCCAATCCGCAGATTAATAGGCTGCAATTTATCGCTAATCGGTTCTTTCTGGTAGAGATTTATGACTAACTGCCCGGCTGAGATGATCCTTCCACTACTGCTAATGATCTCGACAGTAACAAAATCGACATCACTTACCCGTTTTTTATTGATCTTCAGCACAGGGATAGTGATTTCCTGTAATGATGCTCCACCATGCACATACCTACTGCCGGAGCCACTCAACCTCATTCTTTGATTCCCTCTCGGAATGAGAGCTTCTATAGAACCATCTAAGCCCAATTGCTTTGACTTGAAGTGGATTAAAGAAGGATTAGCTTTCAATTCCTTTCCCAAGATAAAGCGTCTATCTTTATACAAGACTTGTCCTGAGATTGTATCCTCACTCAGGAAGTCACTGGTATCCAGTTCACTATGTTGGTAGAGGAAACCATGATCAGCAGTAATTATGATATTGTTGGCATTGCCGGAAGTAAGCTTACGAACCACATCTATCAGCTCATATAGAGAGGCTTCCACCGCTTCAAAGACCTTTGTTTCAGTAGGCAGTTTATCACCCATAGCATCAATTCTATTATGATAGATATAAATTACATCATATTCCCGATAGAGCTTCTTGCTTTCATCCGAAGTCTTTGCCAAAACCTCATCAACAGTCATAATCAGCGTTCTCTTGGGAAGGTATTTGTCCATTATCTTTGCCCGATTCTCTCTTCCACTGCTATTCATGCCATCTACTATTACGTTCCCGGTCACATCATCAGAAATAGATAACAACTGATGCGGTAGCAGAGCAGCCATTCCCAGTTGAGTATAGCTCGGAATCATACCCAGCGTAGCTTCTAATTCAGCTTCATATCTATCTTCCTGACGGATCAGGCTCATCAATTCAGTGGCTATTTCATAACGCAGAGCATCAGAGATTATCACGAATATCTTTTTGTTTGTCTCCAGATATGGAGTAATCTGCCTTTTCCAGAAACTGCTTTGAGGATAACTCTCAGTAGATCTCCATTCATTAGCATGATATACCTGCTCTGACCATAATGTGTTTAGCTTGAGCAGATACTCATTTACATACTTGTTTTCAATCTGCTCATACAGATCGTTTAGTAAAGTTCGTTGTTTAGCCTGGCTGAAATGATAGATAAACTTACGATAGAAGAAGTCAATTTTATACCACTCAGAGGTATAATATCGGATTCCATCCTGCATAGAATTGATTTGATAAAAGCTTGTTTTGATTAATGTCAGGAACTTAGCTGCCGCATCAAGGCAATCGTATTCATTGGAATAATCATCATACCAATGACTCATCATTCGCTGTCTTATTATAACCTCAGTTTCTCCTGTGGTAATAGTACCTTCATTAATGAATTTGGTCAGCTCTGAGAGGATTTTACGTTCGATTAGTTCAAAGTAGTCAATGTCCAGCAGTTCTTTCAGTCCTCTTTTGTTTAGGTCGTTTTCTATTCCTAACCATTCAGAGCAGTTTTCAGATAGAACTCTGAAAGCTCTTTTATGATGGATATTATCTTTCCATCGCTTTAGCAGGTAGATGGCTTCTATATTCAGCTTGGCTTTTTCATCAAATCCGGACTGGTAACATGCCTTGAAAAGCTCATAGGTAAAGTCTTTCACACTCGATTCACCGGACTCATAAGCAAGTAGCTTTTTTATCTGTTCCCATAAGAAAGTGCCGAGTTTGGCTTTTTGTATGAGGTTGTACTTCTCGCTTTTACTCAAAGCACATTCAGATAGCAGATTCATGATTACTTCATCCCATCTGGCATCAGAACCGGCACACACAGCCAGCATTTTCCACATAATCTTGTTTTCTGTATCATCTGCAGAGAGCATCTTCTTGAGAGCTTCTATTCGTTTTGCTGAGGTAAAGAACTCCGTATGTTGTCTGGGAATATCAATAAACTCACGTCCCAATCCAAGTTCTGAAAGCCATAATGAAGGTTGGTCTATCTTTAGCTCTGCATTTGACAGCAGGATATCAGCCAACCAGTTTTCTTCAATAGAAGGTTTTATTCCTGCATTATACAATAGAAACTTGGCTTCTGGTTCGGATATCAGGACTCTGTACTTGATTCCATACTCGTTATTATCGATTACGATTCTTTGGATATCAGGTAAGTCAAAAGTATCAAAGTCAAAACGAAATTCTTGATTCTCATCATACCAGAAGATGATGCGATGCTTGTCAAAGTGGCTTTTGATGATATTGGTTATTCTATCCACTTTAGTTCCTACTCCTCGCTCTTATCCAGCCCAGGAATCTTCTTCAAGGCAGTACCGAATTTAGCATAGTTCACTTTCACTCCATCGTCCAGATCTATTTCTATCTTGGCAGCAGCCAGGTTGAAGATAACATTTCTTTCCCAGTTTTCGAGTTCAAGGATAGTAGCGGTGATCTTTTCCAGTTCTTTGCCTGCGATGATTTTATCTCTCTGGCAAGTGGAAGAGCTGATAATCTGATGTTCAAGATCAGCTTTCTTGGCATTGAGCTTAACCACAAATTCCCTTAAGTAATCGTTCAGGATAATTGAAGCCGTGTCAGGTGTGTAGCGGTGCATATAGATCAGGGCATTAAAACTGTCTTTGGGGCTGCTGAACAGCCAATAAATAGGTCTCTTCTTATAGCGTTTGATGTGGTCATTATAGAAATCCTTTAGGAAGTAGGAGCGCAGATCTTTGCCAATAGCTTCTTCAATGAACTGCAGATTCTGGCTGAAATTACTGTATCCAAAAGTAACCTTCAGGAATTCCTTAAATCTCTCTACGATATCATCGGTAAACCACTCACCATCCAGAATGGGAATTACGTTGTCCTTATCCGGTATGAAGCTTGGATTAGGGACTTGCTTCAGATAATCATCTATAGTCTCTCCCTGATTAGCAAGGATCAACCCCGGCTTGTCTATTGAATATCTGCCAAGCATACATCCTAGAGCATAGGAAATATACTCCTTCATAGTGTCGGATAGTAAGTCTGCTTCTAACTTTTCGTTTAAGGGAAATTCCTCTTTGAATTCTTGATTTGCTTCTTTAGAATAGCGATAGTAAGGATTGCAAGTAAGAGTGATTTCTTTGAGTGGAACGTCGGGAGAAAATTCGTTCTGTAGACCATATGCTTCTATGAAGATGCCGTTATTCTCTTCTTCTAAGCAATGCATTTCGATAGTATTATCTATCCATTGCTTTCTAAGATCAAAGTAAACTTCTTTTACAGACATTTGATCTAAATTCAACATCATTAAAAGAGGTGATCTTGTAAAGTTCCAGGAGGTTTCAAATGAATCCCAGTCTTGCTTAGAGACATTTAATAATAAATTGCTTAAATGGTCTATATTCCTTTTATTGACTATGATTTTACTCTCTAACCATGGCAACGAGCCAACATTACCTACCTGAAAATTAAGAGTGGGATTAAGTATTTTCAAGAAGTTGAAGACTAATTTAGAGCACAAATAGGCAGACAATACCAATTGATAATCAGCTTTTTTTAAAAATGCTGAGCACCCCCCCATATCAAACAAAAACCCCGGATCAGATACTCTGACTCCAAAATAAGAAGAGCTCACGAACGACCATGTAATCGATTCTTTGTAATAGAAATTTTGAGACCTAGCAAAAGCCCTGCCGTTCGTAATTACATCATATCCATCATTTCCCCAATTGATAACGTACTCATTGTTGCCAAACCATTTTCGAAAAGAGCCTCCTTTGTTGTAAGGAAACCACTTATTTTTGCTTAAGATAGCGTCATTTTTACATGTATAACCGAATCCTGTTTTGGCATGACTCACCTCAAACCATAGTCTCAAAAATTGATCATTATCTCCCGTAGTCATACCACATACAACGTTAGCAATATCAGATACTTTATCGGAATTTGCATAAATACTTCTAACTCTTTCGCTGACCCAATATGCTATAGGTGTTCCAGGAATATTAATAAAGTCAGAAGAAGAAGCCACAGCTAATCGACTGTTTTTGACTGGAAATTCTTTCGGAGTATTATTTTCATCTAAATCTTGGCAACTTAAATAGGAATAAGACCCTTTGAAGTTTGGATTTAAGAACTTTTGCCAAACTGTTGCAGATGTTCCAAAAGCTATACCCATAACCATATTATCCATGTGAACCATGCATTCAATAGTGTAATTATCTAAGAGATGACTTCTAAGTTTTTCGTATGAAGAAAGAAACATCCAACTTTGCATTGTTACTAATGCACAAAAGCCTCTATCTAAAACAAGTTCCAAACAGCGTTGAATAAACATTGCAAACAAATCTGATTTAGCTAACGGATAATTAGTTTTGGCAAAATCACTCAAGGTGTTATTCATCCCCTTACTTCCCATGTAAGGAGGATTTGTGACTACGATATGGTATTTGGAATTGAGATAATCTGCTTGTCTCAGGATTTTTACCACTGCTTTATGGGTTCCATAATACTCAGTATCATTGACTATCTCATTGTTATCTATTAACATGTTATAAGTTTCAACAACGTTGGTATCAGCAGGTACAATCAAAGAACCATATGTATTCGTTTCAGTAAATTGTTTCAGAGTGGTTTCCAGCTTTGCTGAAAAGACATCGTAACCAATCTTACGCATGTATTTATCAAGTTCATCTTCTGCTATGCTAACACTCGCCAAGACGCAAATGTTAGGTTCAATCTTCCGATTAAACCACAGCTTATCTTTGGCACGTGCTTTCATTGTCAATGCAAAGGCAGCCAATTCGCCAGCACGTTCATCGATTTCTATTCCAAAGAGATTGTTCTTAATGATCAATTGAGGAATCTCTACCAGATTAAAGCCATCTTCTTCATACATCGCATAGAGCAAGTCAAAAGCATAAGTAAGAACATGACCGCTCCCACTACAAGGGTCACAGAAACGAATCTCTTGTGGAGTATTTATTTTATGATAAGCAGTTTCAGATTGCTCTGCCTTTATGTAGTAACGCATGTTTTCCGATAAACTTGAATTCGCATGATTCAGTATCCACAATCTACCCAATGAATTCTCAACCATGAATCGTACAATCCAATGGGGAGTAAATATCTGAGTGGCAGAAGGGATATCTTCGCTTTTTATCTTAATATTCTTACTTAAATCTTTAAAGACCTCGTCTTTCTTTTCTGAAATATAGTATTGATACAGCCAGCCAATGACTTCGACATCTTTGCAATTGTCTTGAGTCATAGCTTCGCAGATAATAGTCAGAATGGAATTACTACTCAGCAGGTCATCCGGCATCAATAGCTCTGTCCAGTCCGCTATCCTTTCAAAGAGGAAAGGCATTATTAGGGCATAGTAGTTACAGGAAGCCATGATCAGGATACGGTAAGCTTCACTTTGAGGGTCTTCATGTTTTGCTGTTCCAGAAAGTAAATCATACACTTTTTGTTGGTTATCTTTGGTAACCATATCTTCATCGATATGACCCATTTTAGCTTCTGCCAGTATCTCGGGCTGAGATTGACCCGGCAGAGGAGATAAAATACCTATCCGGGTATAACGGTTTACATCCATAAAACGCAAGGCACAGAAGCGGTTGAACCATGTATAGGCGACCTTGTCGATTAAGAGGTCTTTACTCTTAAGCCTTTTAAGCTCTTCTTCTAATGCCAGAACTTGTTTGGAATTGCGCCTTCTTTCATCACTCCCATCTGCCAATACTTTATCCAGCTTGATTCTAACCTGCTCCAGCAGATAACGACGTGCATACTTAGCAAAGCGTTCGAGTTTTGATGTATCCATATTTTCTGCCCCTTTAATCCTGACCTAAGGCTTCATGCATTTGATCTTTAATGAATTTCTGAATCTCTTCAGGCTTGGGAAGTTCAAGCAGGTATTGCGAAACAAAGAGTTGGTTATCCATGCCTGCTAAGGCATATTCGACTAAGATGTCATCTTTTTCGGTGCAGAGCAGTATCCCGATGGGGGCATTATCTCCATCAATAATTATATTCTTGCGATACCAACTTACGTATGTATTCAGTTGTCCAATATGCTCGTGATTAAATTCGGACAGCTTGAGTTCAACTAAGATATGGCATTTCAGGATACGGTGATAAAAGACCAAATCAATAAAATATTGGGTATTACCGATTAAAATTCGCTTTTGTCTGGATTCGAAACAAAAACCATGTCCCAGTTCAAGTAGAAAGTCCTGTAGTTTATCCAGCAGTTGGTCTTCAAGATGAGATTCGCTCATAACTTCCCGAGGCTTCAGACCAAGGAACTCAAATACATAAGGGTCTTTCACTGTAAGGGCAGGGTTGTATAGGTCAGCATTTTGCTTACTTTGTTTTGCTAATTCACTTTTATCTATCGAGAGTCCTGTACGCTCATAGTATAGAGAAGCAATCTGACGGCGAAGCTGCCTCACAGACCAGTTTCCCCTGATGCATTCAAACTCATAAAAAGATCGTTTTAGAGTGTCCTCAATATTCAAAAATTCACTGATATGCGAAAAAGACAACTTAGTAACCAATTGCCTTACATCAATCTGTAATTGTGGAGACACTGTCTCCACAATCAGACTTGCGTGCTTTTCGATCAGTGACAATTGATTATTTACATACCCGGTTGTATCAGAGATGTTGATTTGGGCGAGCAATTGTGGAGACAGCGTCTCCACAATTTGAGGATAAGTCTTAAAAAATTGGTAATAACGGTAAAGCTCACGTTTATCCGTGCGGAGTACCATCTGAGATTTTAGTTCAACGGCAAGACGCTCTATTAGTTTCTCGCCATATTCTGCCCGGTCTGTGCCTTTAATCTCAAATTCAGCTATATAATACCCTATTAACCAATTCCTGAGTGTAAGTGCTACATTTACAGATTGAGTAGCCTGATGTTTTAGATCATTATGAATCGTCTGTATCGCAGTAACAAGAGCTGTAAAAGTCAGTTCAGAAGTATTTGTTTGCATACCTTACCCTACAATTTAATGCTATTGCCGTCATTGATTGCGTCAAGATAAGCTTTCTTGACCGCTTCGATATACTGATTCAACTCTTCTATATTATTGATATCTGTCTTGTGATATGCTATTGGAATATCAATTCTATCGATTCTTTTACTTTTTTCCTTTACCACATCATTAATAGGTTCTTTGGAACCCTTTAATTGTATCAAGATTAGAGGATAATCAACTTCTTCAAACCTACGGATCAAATCCTTGATTACGGCTATTATTGTTGCAGATGAGATGCTGGTTTGTACGGATAGGATGGTGCTATCAATAGAGGCTTTAATCTCATCAGATGCTACTTGAAATTGCTCAGACGTTGTTATCTCTTCTGACCTGTGAGTTAAAGCATTCAAAGCTTTATTCTTTTCCGTTTCAACTATCCTGCTGAGTTTATCCTGCAAAATATCAAGCAGTGGTTTCAACTGCTGCATCCGATTACCTTTGTAGCACTCAGAATCTGTGAAACCACTCTTGAGTCGATTAATGTCGTCATGATTCAAGTAGGCAAGATTTGACTCCTGCTCACTCAGGAACATTCTGATTGAATCATAAATGCTCTTTTGATTGCCGGACATGAAGGCTAATATCGGGTCAATGATCTCTGCCTTGATTTGCACAAACTCATCATCATGTTTAACGAAATCAGAATAAAACCAATTGTAGGGTTTACCTTTGGCTTCTTTGAATCTCTCTGTAATGGGAGCTAAGTCTTGCGTAAAAGAATAGATTGCTTTCTGCTGAATTAGCTTCTCCAGCTTTTCTGTATGCTGTGCAAGTGTCTCACCTGTTTCTTTGGCAAGAGCCTTGACATCATTACCGGATGGAGGAGCGTCAAAGAGATTATTGTATAGGTCTTTTAATCTGCGTACCTGAGAAGGAGTATATTCCTGCTGAGGTTGCAGAATCATACTTGAATGTTTGGCAGTGTTCTTGAGAGCTTTATCGAGCAAGCTGTTTTCTAAAAGCACTCCATCGGCATAGACTTCCACTTTGCCGTTTGAGTAAAGCTTGGCAATCTGGCACAAAATAGCATAGAAACCCCATCCATAGGGCTTGTGACTAAACTTATCCATTACATCATTCAAAGTGGTGCGTTTGGCGATTCGGCTATTTGCTGTGATGTGAGAAAAAACTTCCTGCTCAGCTTCAGTTAATTGAGCTGCATAATCTGCCGTTATTTGACTGGTATCCAGATACCTAATGATATCTTGTTCAGAATATGATACTCCCTTAAGCATCCTTAAATTGGGATATACTTTGCTGACTACTGTTTGAAACCCTTGCACAATACGGGTATTGGCATCCTTAACATCGATATCAAGTGCATCTCCACCTGCATAGAGCTTTGCTTCTATAATCAGCTCTGTTAATCTGGTTTTGATAATCAGTGCTCTATCTTTATTCTGGTGCTGTTTCTCAGATAGAATCTTCCGGGTGGATTCGTTTTGCATCGATGAATAGGTTTGTTGGAAGCATTTCTCGGTTTTGATATACATTCCCAAGTCATCCCAAAATCTCTTATCAGCAGGTATGACTACAGTGAGTTCAGGTTTTCCCAATGAATGAGCTATTAGCTGCTTATCATTTTCCAAGTCATAGAACTCATAAGACGGAGTAACAACATGAATAGTAATTTCGTGTTCTTTCCCAGATTGCTTATAGTCAATCCTCCGGGTAAACTGGAAATCCTGCTTGTTCTCTTCATAGCGGATTTTAAGAGATTTCACAATCTGTCCACTCGAGAAAAGCACTTTATCAAGCTCATCAAACAAAGCCATGTTATCAATCTGAGTATTCTTTATCTCCTGTTCCACGTTCTTTTCTTCATTGGTCAAAAACTCATATAGCTCTCCATTCCTTTGAATGTAGGTTTGAGTTTCCAAGAGGATCAGTGCTTCATCTATCTGCTTTCTCAGCTCATTGATATCAGTTTCAAAGCTATCCAGAAGCAAGATACTTACATTGCGGACTGTAGCTTTAAAATCTTTAACATACTTAAGCATGAAGAGGATTTTAAGAACTCGAGTGGCAAATACGTTTCCGAGGTTATTCTCGGCATTAATGATGGCACCCTGAATCTGGCTTTTAATTGAAGATCGTATTCCATCGAACATCAAATCGAAGGTGGCGACATTACCTATTTCTGATTGCACGATAGATTTAACCACGTGTTGGAATACACCCAGCATAGAGCGTTCACCAACCGAACTATGGGTTCCTTCAAATGCTTGGTTCAAGGATAGCGATTTGATAGCTTTTTGAAACAAGGAAAACTGATAGGGGATAAAGGGATAGCAATAGATAAAATCTTCTTTATTATTGAAATTCCTAAAGGTCTGGGCTCCATCCACAAAATGAAACATGGTCTTAAAATTATTCACGTGCAAATGATAAAGCTCTGACAGCAGATCAATGGATTCATCCTTTTTCTGCAATAGTCTTTTTTGAATCACCTCTCCCACATTGGCACTGGTAAGGCTCAGACGAGTAGCAAACCGGGCTTGTATTTTGGAGAAATCATTGCCCTGATGCTTATTGAGTTCACCGAGAACAGCATCTAAATCTTCCTGTGAAGTGACAACCACCCAAGCTCGCCCTTTGCATATCGTTGCCAGGCTTTCCGCTATAGTTTGGAGGTTCAGCATCAGCTTGGTATTTTCTGCGATGTATTGCCCGACCTCATCCACAAAGAAATTCAGCCTAAAGTCTTTATCCTGAGTTTTAATGTAATCAAAGACCTGGATGGCAAAGTCTTCAATCGACACTCTATAATCTTCTCTATATTTATCCAGAATGTTTTTTAAGTTGTTTGCCTCACTACCTGTCACTTTAGTAAAAGCCAACGAGATGTTATGGGATTCAAAGATAGATTCTTCTCTGCCAATCGACCAGTCTTTACCTGAGATGGTTTTATAAGTATCTTGAAATGATTGGTATATACCTTTTTTATCGAGATCTCTTTCAAACTTGGCAATATAGCCTTGCTTGCCATAATATCCGCAGAATTCATCAAACACCTTAATAAAGACCGATAACAAAGCATCAGTCTGAGTTTTAGCTACGATATCTGCTTTCTGGTCGATGTTAAAGAGAATACTCTTAGATGGTATAGCAACCGCTTTTTTAAGATCGGCACATAATATCACATCACCTTTGCACTTATCAGTAAAAGTAGTCAATATCGAGAAATCATCTTCAGTCCAGTTTTGTAACAATAAAGACAGCATTTTTAGAAGGTGGGATTTACCTGAACCAAAGAAACCAGATATCCATACACCATTGGATGCTTCTTTACTCAGATAAGCATCTAAAAATGACCCAAGTTTAGTGCTTACTTCATCAGTAACTACATATTCTTCTACTTCTCGTTTCAGATTGCTGTTATCATCGGCTTTGATAACACCTTCAATGGGACGGTCTACTGCTTTGAGGAAAATATCATTAATCTTCATTTATGCCCTCTTTAATCAGATTTGGCAGTGATAGATATTAAAGGCTCGATAATATTTATCGTCTAATTTACTGAACAGTTTCAGAGTTGAACCACTTAGATTATTGGCATTATACTCACCGGGAAAGAAGAAAACTGTTGGTTTATCCTTTGCGACTTTTTGCAGATTATTCAGGATGTTGTGAGATCGGATATAAGGGAATACTTCTCCTATACCTGTGATAAACATGATCTGGAATTCTCCGGTAAGCATCTTTTCTGCAATAGCCGGAATAAGGTATTTCTCAGTAGCTAATACGCTTTCAAAGTGCTCAAACAAGGTTTCCTTCGGGAAAGTTGCTTCTGACTCAATGATTTTCTCTAACAGACCCCTTTTTGCTAAGAGTTCTAAGGTTAATCTGTATAAATTGATTTCGAGTATAGTAATCGTCTGCTGACCAAGCTGGGTTATCAGTTGTCCTATTGCCCGATACATTTCGTGGGTTTCTTCCACTTTAAAAGGGCAAATAAAGAAGGGGACTTCGTTACCCAAACCTTCCTTATTGAGGAATCTGGAACTGCTCATCAATTTGAGCAAGTGGTCAAACCTATCTCGCATTTTTGATGTTTCTAATGTGTTTTGCATAACTAATGTTTATCTTTGTTGGGGGTATATAGTTAGTGGTACAGCACTATCAGCGTTTAAAATCTGCTGAACATGCTGAGCTACCATAATGGGTTTAATTGTGTTCTCAATTGTTAATATACCGGCATCTCTGAGCATTTTAAATAAGTTCTTGGTAAGCTTGTTCTTGGATTGTGATGAGATAGTATTGAGTTCATCATGCTGGATTGCTTTATTATTGTAGAATATGTTAAAATCGGCATCGCTCAGTTCATTGTCATAATTTGACATCTTATACCCGATTACATCTATGGCAAAATCTCTTATAAAGTGGTATTTCTTACATATAGCATACCAGATGACCTGAACCTGCTCATCTCTGTTTCCATTGGCAATCATAGAAAGGGCTTCATCACTTATCAGTTTAATCCTGGTATAGGTTTCTGAATAGATTCTTCTCTGAGCAGCAAGTGTTCTGATTTGAAGTAAATTGTGCTCAAGCACCTGTTTTCTCACAGCATCCCAATCTTTCGTTTCAATATAGAGTTTAGCTAATAATACTGAATCCCGATAGAGAAGTGCTCCCGCAGTAAATCCTAAATTATACTTTGGTTCAGTCATTGGTTGAACCCTCTGAACCATCCTTTATAGAATGGGCTTTAACCCATTGATCAATATCCTCTTTCTTGAACTTCCACAGTCTGCCAATCTTGTGAGCGGGAAGCTTCTTTTCACTGAGCCATTTATAGACTGTGTCTCTTGTCACTCCAAGGTATTGACTAATTTCTTCAACGGATAACCACCTGTCTTCCATTTGGTGCTCCCTTCTTATAAATCGATGGGTATCTTGAATTCTGATGTAAATCAGATACTAATAAACAAGGACAAAACAGAATAAAAGCACTGTATTCAAGTAGTGTTTTATGTCAAAGAATTTCTCTTTTTCGGTACAAGTCTATGTCCTTCAATATGGTTCAAATTGTTTAGATTCTCTCAGAACCCCTTTTGGGACATTGATACAGATATACGAGATTTCAAATTGATGTTTTTTGTAGTCTACCGATCACTTCTGTTATGTGATGTATCGCTTCATTATTCTCAGATTACTTAGAACTATGGATTATTCAAATTACCAATAAACTCGTCTCACCAAGGGCAACCATTTAATACAGCTAAAATCATCTTTGAAAAACACAGACGAGTAAATCTCAGTTTGCTATCCAATTGCCATCAGAGAAGTTATGAAATCACAAAAAGCCATTTGCAGTTTTCGTGTCCCAATATGAAATTTTGGTGTCCTTATTTGAAATTTTCGTGTCCCTTTTTGCAGTTCTTATGTCACTTTCTAAAGCCAGATGAATGCCGATTTGATGCGATATGAAATTTTCGTGTCCTTATTTGAAATTCTAAGTGTCCCTTTATTCCTGTCCAGGTTCTAGCTGCATTTTATCTTTCTATTTGACAAAATACATAACGATACATACATTGCACATATGTGTAAAACAAGACTATAAATCTATACTGAATAATAATGTAAGGAGAAGTTATGCGACATGTTATCATTCAGAAAATGAAAGAAGAACTCATGAAGTATGAGGAAGTTTTATCTTTTTTCGAAGCTGGTTCAGCAGCATTTCAGAGAAATGATGAGTATTCTGATATTGATATGGGAATCATCGTAAAGGATGATTTTCTTGAACAAGCAATCAATATTGTCGAAAGCACGATCAGTGCAATTTCACCACTCGAGCAAAAATATGTTATTCCACAACCAACTTGGCATGGTCATTGGCAGGCATTCTACCACCTTAAGGATACCAGTCCATATCTGTTGCTGGATGTCGTTATTCTCAAAGAATCCACACCTGATACCTTAGCAGAAGTAGAAGTACATGGTAATCCCATCGTATATTTTGATAAAACAGGAGTTGTTGGAACTGAACATATTGATTATGCTCAATTAAGGGATGGTATTCTGAAAAGAATTGATAGTATCAAATTCATTAGTGGGATGCTATCCAATTTTGTTGAAAAAGAAATCAAACGCAGCAGACTGATTGATGCCATAGATTTTTACAACAACATGTTTCTTCGCTCTCTTGTGACTTTGCTCCGTATCAAGTATGATCCGACTCGTTTTTCATGGGGGAATCGCTATCTGACTCATGTGCTGCCCGAAGATATTTATAACGAGATTCAAGACTTATTTTTCATTCAGGATGCAAAAGACTTAGATAATAAACAAAAAATTGTTATGTTAAAAATTCATTCAATGCTTAAGGAAGATTTGCTAGTAAATGTCCCGATGGTCTCATAAAATATCAATAAAAGAGGTATTAAACAAAAAGTAAGCATAAAAGAAGGAAAAACTAAAAAAGTCTAGATGATCCCTAGATGATGCCTAGATGATCCCTAGATGATGCTTACGTAATAGTATAACAGACTTCTTTGTGAATATGTAGGGATAGACCTGTGTGTCTATCCGTGTGTCTATCCAAATTAATATATTCAAATGTGTTTATAGACCTATGCGTTTATTGAAAATTCTCCTGTGTCGATTGAAATAGATGATTTTATGAATTCATAATTTGACAGAGATCTATCAGTATTCTATGTTTCTCTTTTCAAAATAACATAAATCGGAGCAATTATCATGAGCTCTTATACTAAGGAAACCATGCTGAATGCCTTGGAGCATTTCAAGGATGCAAATGCTGAATTTATTTTGCGAGCTCTTTTTTCTGAAGATGAGAGCATTATCTGTATTGCTGCAAAGATTTGTGGATTAAAAAGAATCTACTCTTCTATTCCCAGATTAAAACAACTGAGTGTAAATGAATCATACGATTCAGAATTGAAAGACCAGGCTGCCTGGTCTTTAGCGCAGATGGAGGAGAAAGATATTTCGGTTGATAGCAGGGAATCTCTTCATCTAGAATTGAAATCAATTACTATGAACAATAGAAGATTTACTTCCTCCACGATAAATCAGCTAATGCAATTTATAAAAGATATGACTGTTTCTATCGATCCGGCGCATGGAGCCTGGCATGCAAAACGGGTTTGGGAAACAGCTTTATGGCTTTCTGATGCAATGGATGTTGATTTAATTGTTGTGCAGCTTGCTTCATTACTTCATGACACTTGCGATTGGAAGTATCCCGAAGCAGAAAAAAAACAAATGGTTGTACGAAATTATCTGACTGCTTTCCCTATATCTGAATTACAGATCAATCATATCATGGATATTATCGGGAATATGTCATATAAAAAAAATAAAGGTGTTCTTTATACAAAATCCCTCGAAGGTCAGATTGTACAGGATGCTGACCGTTTGGAAGCCATTGGTGCTACAGGTGTGATTCGTGCCATGATGTATTCCGGTTCGAAAGGGAATGCGATAACTGCGTTTCGAGGCAATCATCTTGAAGATTTGATGAATTGTCGTAATGATAGCATCACGATGCATCATTTCTATGAAAAACTATTACTTCTCAAAGAAGGAATGAATACTGAAAAAGCAAAAATTGAAGCGCTACGAAGACATGAATTTATGCTGCAATTTATTGATGAGTTTTATGGGGAAATAGAGAGAACGGAAGAGACAAGGGACTAGGGACTTGAGACAAGCAGCAGGTAAATACATGTCAATTTTTCAATAGTATTTCATAGGATTACACCCTAAAGTAGGTGTTTCCAATAAACAATTCTTGACAGACATTGACCAATAATAAATGATTAATACAATATATAGGTGAGGAGCAAATATGAAACGGGTTTGGTTTTTATTTGCCATTTTTTTATTGTTGTTTACGTCCTGTCAGAAACAAAGCAATGTAACTAAGATTCATCTCTGGCATCAGATGGAGCCAGCCAAACGTCCTGTTCTTGCTGCTTTGATATCGGAGTTTGAAAAGCAGAATCCTGATATCAAGATCATCACACTTGCTAAAGGTACTGAAGAAGTACGTACAGGTTACCAGGCTGCTTCTGCGTTTACGGGTGGTGGTCCTGAATTGGTGTATGGTCCTATGGATCAGGTCGGTCCTTTTGAAGCAATGAAGATGAAGAACAGTGATAAGTCAATTATTATGCCATTAGAAAATGTCTTTCCCAAGGAATTCTTCGATCGCTTCAATGATATGGCTGTTGTCCACTATCATGGGCATATATACCAAATAGGGGATAGGCTAGGCAATCACCTTTCTATGGCTTACAATCAAAAACTCTTCAAGGAAGCCGGATTGCCCGGTCCGCCACAAACTGTCAACCAACTGATCGAATATGGGCAAAAGCTGACCAAAGATACAGATGGTGATGGAAAACCTGATCAGTACGGTTTAGTTTGGAATTATACTGAACCTTTCTGGGTAATACCTTTCTACGGTGGCTATGGAGGTAAGGTCTTCGATGCAAACAATAAACCTACCATAGATAATCCTGCCGCAGTAAAAACTTATCAGTTAATTCTCGATATGAAGAACAAATACAAAATTATGCCTTCCGAATGTGATTATGACATTGCAGATAATATGTTCAACCAGGGAAGAGCTGCAATGATCATCAATGGTGACTGGTCATGGCAGAAATACATTGATTCTCCTGATGTTGAATTTGGACTAACTAAGATACCGAAAATTGATGAAACAGACAAATGGAGTGCACCTTTTGTCTCTTCCACAGGTTATTCCATCAATAGCAGTGTGACGGGTGCAAGATTAGAAGCCACAAAACGCGTACTTGAATTCTTATTATCAGAGGAAGCGCAGCGTCGATTCACAAAAGAGCATAAATCAATTCCAAGCTTATTAAGCTTGCAGAACGATCCTACAATTAAGAATGACCCAATCCTTAAGATTTCAGCAGAACAGATAGCTGTTGGTGAACCGATGCCTATCATTCCTGAAATGAGAGCTGTTTGGGATGCCATGCGTCCTTCCCTGCAAAGCGTAATTGCCGGTTCCCTGACTCCGCAGGAAGCATCTGTTGCACAGCAGAAACTTGCTGTGGAAAAAATCAAATCTATGTTTGATACAGGTACAAAGAATGAAAAGAGTGGTGGTATCATTGTCAGAGTTCTTTACATTCTAGGATTGCTTGCAGTACTCTATGTAACATATTTAGTTATTTATAAATTTATCCTTGTTCTCCTGAGAAATCCGCAGAAAAAGGAAACAAGGGAAGCACGTTTTGCTGTATGGATGGCTTTGCCGGCAACGCTGATTATGTTCGGTGTCGTTATTTATCCTTTCATTTATAATATCATCATTTCCTTCTCAAATATGAGCATGACGACTGTCAATTCCTGGCAAGTCATTGGTTTTGGACAATATCTGAAGGTGTTTAGTGAAACTATCTTCTATGCTATCTTTACTAAAACAGTAATTTGGACAGTTGTGAACGTGACAATGCATGTGATCATCGGTGTATTCCTGGCATTACTGCTGAACCGTGCATTACCATTCAAATCGATTTTCAGAGTCTTATTAATATTACCCTGGGCAGTTCCTCAATATATTACAGCACTTACCTGGAGAGGAATGTTCAATGCAGATACCGGGCAGATCAACCAGATACTGAATGCCATCGGAATGCAATCGATCAATTGGTTATCTGAACCCACATCCGCCTTCATTGCTTGTATCATCACAAATATTTGGCTGGGATTTCCCTTCATGATGATCATAGCCTTGGGAGGTCTGCAATCCATACCGGATGAATTATATGAAGCTTCCGAGATGGATGGTGCCTCGAAATGGAAACAGTTCTGGAATGTGACTGTACCATTATTGAAACCTGTCATGATTCCTGCGATTACCCTAGGAATTGTTTGGACATTCAATAATCTCAATGTCATGTGGTTAGTAACAAACGGTGGCGAGCCTGCCGATCATTCACATATACTTGTTTCTTATGTCTATCGGGCAGCATTCAACTTGTACGAATACGGCTATGCGGCAGCATTTTCCATGATCATCTTCCTGATCCTGGCAGTGTTTAGCATCAGCTTCATGAACCGTACCCAAGCAACGGAAAATGTGAGGTAATGATGAGAACCACTACGACAAAAACTCAGTATTTTTTCATTTACCTGTTTTTAACAGTATTTGTGATTATCTCGATTTATCCAATTCTGACAGTATTTACAGTTTCACTTCGACCTGGTGATAACTTGCTGGATAAGTCTTTACGTATTATTCCAATACATGCAACTTTCGAGAACTACACACGTTTATTCACGGAGAAACCTTTTCTGCTGTGGATACGCAATAGTATGTACATCACATTGGCGGTAACAATCATTGGAGTCGTTCTAGCATCCATATCAGGCTATGCTTTTTCCAGGTACAAATTTCCAGGGAAACGGGCAGGATTGATGAGTTTACTGATTACCCAGATGTTTCCTGCCACCATGCTGTTACTTCCGTTATTCATTATGCTATCCAAACTGCACCTGATAAACAGTTTCATGGGTTTGATCATTATGTACAGTGCTACTGCCCTGCCATTCAGTATATGGCTGATGAAAGGATATTATGATACGATACCGTTCAGTTTGGAAGAGTCTGCCATTGTAGACGGTGCCGGATTGTTCGGTTCCTTCTATAAAATCATCTTGCCTCTTGCCGCACCAGCTTTGGTGATTACGGCTCTGTTTTCCTTCATGTCTGCTTGGAATGAATATGTTGTCGCTGCCCAAACGATCTGGTATGAAGATATGTTCACCATACCCCTCGGGTTAAAAAGCTTGCAGGGTAACATGACCACGGAATGGGGCATGTATGCCGCAGCTTCCCTAATAATAACAATTCCTGTAGTTGTTCTGTTCCTTTCGCTTAGCAAGTGGCTTGTTTCTGGTCTAACTCTTGGCAGCGTAAAAGGATAAGGTTGCTATTTAAAAATTGTGAATTAAGTAAATCCGACTTAATATATAATGAAAAGCATTGAATGTAAAAAGGAGTTCAAAAATGAAAATGACACGTTTATTATTGGTTTTTTGTTTACTTTTCGTGATCAGTTATGCATTCGCCATCCCTAAATTGGTTGGCACATTTGCCCAGGCAGGGCATTCTGATTGGGATACGGCTGATACCACATTGACCATGACTGCCCTTATGGACACTACCTTGTATTCCATCACACTCAATCTTCCAGTTGGAACTTATCTGTATAAGGTCGTAGATGGATCAACTTGGAATGATCCAAATTATCCATCTGAGAATCAAACTATTGAAATTACCGAACCTAGAAATGTAACCTGGTTTTGTAATAATGTCGCTCGGTTAGTGATGCACACTGATCCAATCGTTGCCGGTAGTTTTTTTTCCTTAATTGGAGGAACAGACTGGGATCCAACGAATGGATTGGGAGCAATGGCTTTTCAGTCACAAGCGACTATGATTTATACTTGGGAAGGTTTGATTCCAGCAGGAACATTTGCATTCAAGGTGACTTTGAATCATAACTGGATTCAGAATCCAACAACAAACGACATCGGTTTTGTTTCTGATGGTACAACACCAACCTTGATCACATATAATTTCTATACGAATGTTGTGACAACAAGTGCAGGCGCACCACCATCAGCTACGATCACGTTTACAGTTAATGATACAGCAGGTCAAACACATACAGCCTTCTATTTGAAAGGTTCATGGAATGTGAATGGAAATTATGATCCTACATGGGGACAAGGAATGGAACATATTGTCCTGACGGATGATGGTTTGAATGGCGATGTAACAGCAGGTGATCATATCTTTACTGCGGTTCAGAGTTTAGTGACTGATGCTGGTGCTAGTACCTGGTCTTGGGGTGTTAATGATGAAACTCATACATGGGTGAATGTTACTTACCAGACTTTCAATCTTCCTACAGCAGATCCTCAGGCATTTGGAATTGTCTTATTGGGTGGATTAATCCAACCTGTGTCAGTACTATTTCAACTAAATGTAGCTGGTGGAGATCCAGCAATTTATGCACATGGATTAAGTGTACAAGGAGATGTTCTTCCATTGGATTGGACAAATGGAAGTCACATGTTAGGACTTATTGATAACATCTATACAATGGATGTAATATTTCCGGTAGGTTCACCACGATACGTTCAATACAAATTTGGTGCATTTGATTCTCTGGATACTTGGACTTGGGAGTCTTTTGGTGGAAATCACTTTTTTATCATCAATGATTCTTCCGGCACTCAAATCCTACCAGTCGTTGATTTCTTCCCTGTAGCTAATAATGATCATACGGCGAATGCATCTTCACTCAAATTATCGAATAGCCCAAATCCATTTATTGGCAATACTACGATTTCCTATGAAACCAGCAAGAGCGGACGAACAGCGATCGATATCTATAATCTAAAAGGTCAATTGGTTCGTACACTTGTTTCTGGACAAATGGAAAAGGGAAATCATATAGCCAAATGGGATTCCCGGGACAAGGATGGAAGACAGGTAGCGAGTGGAGTATATGTCTACAGATTAAGGAACAATGGACAAATAATCGGTAAAAAAATGGTTTTACTGAAATAAACGATAGAACCTAAATAGTTTATATCATCACACGGCTTGTCTTCCAAGTTGTGAAGACAAGCCATTTTATTGTAGTGGATGGAAAGATGACTAAAAATGTATTAATTTTAGTATTCTCTTGTTTTGTCTCGATGTGTATAGGTATCACGGATTTAGATATTTCACAGCGTATCAAGGTAGATTCGCTCATGGTGAGTTATTTTACTGAAGATGAAGTACTGATGAAAACAGGAAGCGGAACATTATTGGAATATCCTGATGATTCTTTTTGGGGGATCAATAATGATGTAAAGCAACTCAAAGTATCCTGGGACAGACAATACTTCTATGTGGAATTAGATGCTGCCTGTTGGGGAAATAATGTTATTCTGTTTTTCGATATTTATGATGATTATGGTTTTACGAATATGCGAGACCTGAATACCTGGAAGCGAGCATTCCAGTTTTATGGAATGAATCCTGATTTCCTGCTAGCAACTTGGGATGGTAATACAATACCTCAATTTTGGAAAGTTCGTGAAGGAAGTATCAATACTGCTGACCAAATAACAGTTGAATCATATGCTTCCATGAATACTGGAAATCTAGGGAGATTCATGATAGCGAAGATACCTTGGTCAGTTTTATATTATAATACCCAGCGAAAGATGGCTGATTATCCATTGATTAAGATGGTTGCAGTCATCACAGGGAAGGATGATAATACTGGCGGACCTGACTGTATGCCGGATAACCTGGGTGGAATGAACAATGAATCAAGTGCCACTGCTTTCATCGATAATTATGTATCCGTTAATGTAGATGCTGATAGTTCTGATACTTCTGACATTGGGGTCAATCCTCAGACCATTAGAACCTTCTTTAAACAGCCCCCTTTCCAATCAGTTGCCTTAAAGTTAAATCAGTTTGCTTTTGATGAGGGAAGAAAGTTGAATTCAGGTAGGGGTCAGATTTTACATTTTAGAGTTATTCCAAACAGAGCAACTAAGCTCAAAGTTGAAATTTATAATATGAAAGGCGAAATGGTCAATTACGCAGTACTTTCCAGTTCATCCATCATAGGTGCTTTAGATCAGAATTGGTATTGGGATGGTAAAGATAAGTCTGGAAAAGCAGTTCCCTTTGGTTTTTATATTCTAAGAGCAATTACGGATAATGGCGAAGTTAGTAAAAAAGAAACGATAGTTGTTTATCATTAAAGAGGTTTTATGAATAAATTTATCCTCAATCTAAGTCTTTTTATTCTCTTCATTCCCATGATGTTAAATGCTGATTTTACCGGTATGAATTTCGGAGCGAAAGCGATGGCAATGGGAAATGCATATTTAAGTATAGCAGATGAACCTGCAGCAATCTATTGGAATCCTGCGGGACTCGCTTTTCAAAACAAATATGTGATGTCTTTGTCTCATGAGAATATTTATTCAATACCAGGATTCTATAACGATTTGGCAGCTATGAATATACCTATTAAGCCGATTCATTTGGGAGTTGGCTGGTCACAAATGATGTTGTCGGGAGAATATGCAGAACAGGTTGCAGTCTTGGCTGGTGCATATCAATTGAAATTGGGAGATGTAGATGTTGGAATTGGTATTAGCGCAAAGAACTACTATGCTCACTTACTTAATACATTCACAGGCAGTAATCCTGTTACTGAAATAGGAAAAATCAAGCTTCCAGGCAAATTCGATACAGATGCTGGTGCTTTGATCAAGTATCAGCAAATAACTGTTGGCGCTTCAGCAAAAAATATCTTTCAGCCTAAATTCAAATTTGATAGAGTATCTCAACCGGTTTTGGCAACTTATGGTGTTGGTGCCAATTATTCATGGAAAGCAGGTTTGGTTGTTTCCGGAGATTATCAATGGGATAAAGATAACTCATCCTGGCATATTGGTTCTGAAATTTGGTTCTATGATGTTTTTGCACCTCGTATCGGTGTCAGCGATACCAATCTAACTGCTGGATTTGGATTAAAGTCAACCCAATGGATGCTGGACGGTGCAATCTATGCTCACGAATCTTTGGGCAGCACATACCGAATTGAAATTAGTTGGATATTTTAGGTAAGGGGGATCATATTATGAAACTAAATATTCTGATTTTCATCTTGTTGATGACCCTTATACCTCTTGTCGCCCAGGTTAGAGTTGAAGGTAATATGGAAGGTCAGTTTGGAGCAACACAAACAGCCAATTATTTTAATTGGAATATGTGGGATCCGAATTTCAATATTGAAACGCGCTTCTATGCAAATCCTGCCGCCAACACAGAAGCCTATATGAAACTTTATGCAGAAAAGTATGATAAATCCAACACCTTGCTTCAGAATACAGAACTTGTTATGACAGAGGCTCATATCAAGTATCGTACGGAAGCTAAAAGTAGAGGAATGGGTGTGGCGTTATTTACCAGGGATCAAAGCTTCTACTGGACTGATGGCTCCATGCTCGGGTTATTAAATACAGGCTCAGTCAATGATGGAGGAAATGGACAAGGAGGAAGACTCGATTTGTGGTATCCGGGAAATGGTAGTCTCACTTACGTGTTTTCCGATTATTCAGGGGGGCAGAGTGACGATATTCATTTGTTGCGATTCAGGCAGTCTATCGTCAAGGATAAGCTTTTCATGGGTGCATTCTACCAACGGAAAAACTATACAACATCAACGAGCAGGTTGAATTATAATGAAATCTATGCCTCTGATATCCGCTGGACGATTGCTAAAAAATACTCTATAGCTGCTGAATTTGCCTGTAGTGCTGTTCCTTCTGAACCACTTGTAGATGCAGAAGCAATCAATTATCAGGATTCCTTTACCCATGACTTCAGCTTTTCCCATTTTGCATCTTTGAAAGATATTGGGAATGATACAAGAAATCTGCTTAAAAGTAACTTTGCTACCCAATTTGAATTTCGTGGATTTAGATTAAGTAATCCTAATTATGGTTCATGGTTCGTTAATCCAGGAGCTTTTTCTTATGGAAAAGATTACAGAAACTATATGGGTACAAATACAAATGATAAACTAGGGTATTATATCAATACCTACTATATCGTTCCCCAGCGTGCTGTCACATTAACTATGAATTATAATTATAGCAGCAACCAGGGGAAGAACATTGTTCATGAAACAGAAATGATTATGGATAAGAATACTAGCCTTTATTCAGAAGCTTATATCGAATTTGTGAATGGATTCAAGGGCAAATTCTCATACAATGTCAAAGATGATTGGTGGAAAGGAACTCATTATGATCATAATGATTTCTTCAGTGAATTAGGTGTGGAAAACCGAACTGCTAAACTATTACTGCAATTCAAGATTAAGGATTTGAATATCCCTCAGGAAAAACAGATTGTTGGTATTGAAACTGGAATCAATCTTACCACACATTGGCGTCTCTTTGCCAGGGGAATGATTCTCAACAATCGTGCAGAAGCAAACCACAGCATATTTGGTGAAGTACAATACATCCCTGGTAACAGTACAGAATTTTACCTGCAGTATGGTCCCAGTTACTGGGGACAGTATGGTTTGGTTAATGATGACGGATTTACAAACAATGGCACAATGCAACAAGAAATTAAACTGATCGTCAAGTGCTGGTTTTAAGGATAAAGGAGAATTCATGCGCACAGTATTTTTTATTATTTTAACTTTAATGATTCCCCTGTTGCCCCTTTACGCTGCGATATCTGATAATGCAGGCGGTATCGAATTTTCTTATGATGCTCCCAATGCTGGTTCCATCAGTATTGCAGGATCATTAAACGGCTGGAATACAACTGCAAACCCGATGAAGAAGGATACTAATGGCGTTTGGAAGGCAATCATTCCTTTACAAGCCGGGAAATATCAATATAAGTATGTAGTTGATGGTACTTGGAACTATGATCAGGATAATAGTGAGACAGCCGATGATGGTTATGGCGGTCAGAATTCTTCCTTTGAAGTAGGTTCAGATGGTAAGTTGCTAACAAAAGCAAAAGTGGAAGCAGGTGGAATTAAAACCAGCCTGAATCCTAAGATCACTTTTAACGGCAGATATTATACAGAAAACATCTTCAAAAAGAACACATTTTCTCGTTATACTCTTCAAAAGCCTTTACATGACATTAACCTCATCCCCTCCCTGAAATTCAGCAACAATTTCACCGCCCGATTTGTCTGGAAGATCAATAACCAGCTCGAAGGTGCTGATATGTATAAAACTCATCTCAAGTATTTAAACAGCGAGATTAATTTACATACTGATGCCTTCGATCTCTATGCCTTTGATAACACTGGCAGGATTCGTTTTGATGATCCCCTTCATTTCCTTGGTGACGATGGCAAGTATCATTATGACTTTGGTTGGGGATTCCGAGGAATTGATGTCAAGTCTCCTGATTATAAATGGCATATATTGATACCTTCCATTGAAGGTGTATTTTCCGATGGTACAAGAATCACAGATTTTCATGAAGGTGATTTGAAAGCAGGAAGAGCCTCGCTGAAATTTGATGTTCCTTTCAGTCCCAAGTTCGGATATTCCGCAATGGATGTAAGAATCCCTGTCGTGAATCGTGACTATAATAATCATTTAAGTAATGAATTTGACCTTACTTTGACCAAAGACCTGAATAACTGGGGTAATGAAAAACCCTTACGTTTAGAACCTTATGCCGAATACTACAAATTCATTAACCAAGTCGCAAATGATACATTGAAGGTTCAATGGTTGGAAGGTAACAAGATCTATGGTGGAATGAATGTGTATTTCCCAAAAGCCTTGAATCTTCATGCTTCCTATGAGCAGGTTGAATTGAAGTTTCCTAAAGTAATTTCACGGAAACAAATTCAAGTCAGTGGAGAATTTGACTTATCCAACATCTGGCTTCATTGTGGTGTTGAGTACAGACATAACGTTTATCCTGATAGTGCACAAGTACCATGGTCAGATTATTACAGATTCATGGAAAAAACCAATGGAAATGGCAGATGGTTCCAACAATATACGGATGTTCCCTGGGAAAGATTTACTAACCTGGGATATGAAGAAACCATGCTTTGGAACAGTGATATTGGGTATCGTTTTTCTTTGAATAAGTATTCTCATTTTATCCAGTTGAAGTCGAAGGCAGCCCAAACGAAGATTACTTCTCAACCGAAATACATTGAGAATATCCTTATCGTGGAACTGCAATTGGCTAAATCTTGGTTCATTGGTTCTGATACTAGGGTTCCATATTATAATGACAATTTCCATGGTATTAAAACAGATATCGGTAAGAAAAGGGATTTCTTCTGGTCTAATTATTCTCAGCTTGAGTATAGAATCGCCCCAAATGTTAAAGTAGCAGTTGGTTGGGGTGTGAATCCCATAGTACTGAGCAGTGTTACTGACAATGTTGTTAATGCAGGTCGTGAGAATTTCCTTGGTGCATCTTCACTCATCGGAAACGCAGTAGAAACACAAGTTCAAAACGCCTATTTCGGAATTGGTTCATATATCCGCAATGCTGAAAAAGCTTTGAAAAATGAACAAAGAATAAATGTCACTGCCACTATGAGTTTTTAGGAGAATGCGATGAAAAGAATAATCATACTATTCATCATGGGATTTCTCCTATTATCAACTGTCTCATGTTCATTGAATTTCATAAAGAGAAGGTTAACGCCTCCCCATCCTGTATCTGGTGGAATTATGTTTCAGTACGAAGCACCATCAGCCAGAATTGTCAACCTGGCAGGTGATTTCCCTGATATTCTCTGGGATTCTCAGAAACAGCCAATGTTTGACGATGGTACACATGGTGATAAAGTTGCTGGAGATGGTATCTGGACTCTAGTCAAAGAACTGACTCCAGGACGATATACATACAAATTCGTTATAGACAGAAACTCCTGGGTTGCAGACCCGAATAATTTTGAAGTAGCAGATGACGGTTATGGTGGGAAAAACTCCGTAATTGTCGTTGTACCAGAATAAATAGCTATTATTGAGGTATATATGAAAAAGATATTTATCCTAGTCATGTTATGCAGCTTGCTTGTTATCTTTGGTTGTTCTAAAAAGGATATCCAGTCTCCTTATTCTTATAATTGCTCACTTGAAGGTAAGGTCTCTTTTACTGGCATGCCTCCAGATAGTGTGTCTGCATTAGTATCGTTATTCACGATTGGCACAATAACCCAGCCGAGTATCTTAGTTGCTGATACTTATACCGATAATACCGGATATTACCATTTTGAGCATCTAACAAATATCAAGGTAGATATACATATCGAAGCAGATCGTTTCGATACACAGATCATCAGCAATGTTGTGCTGCACAGTACTCAGACTGATTCTGTGCATACCGTCACTCTTCTTCCACTACCTGTAATCCAGATTCTTACACCTGTGTTAGATGGTGTTGTTGATGCCGGATGGGATCCAACCTATGTGAATACGATTACTTCGACTGTTTCAGGTTGGGGGAATAATGATTTGAAAAATCTATATCTTGCCCGTGATTCAGTGAATCTTTACATTGTTTTAACAGGTATGTTTCCAACTACAGAAAATACAGTTAATTTCTATCTTGATAAGGATTATGGAGTTACAACTAAGACTGGTATCAGCGATTTCTCATTAATTTCAGGTGGTACAACAGGTGATCATCTTAGAAAAAATGTAACAACTCCAAGTAGTTTTGGAGCGGACATTGGCTTCAGTGCCTGGCATTTCAATACAGATATGTCCATGGCTCAGTTAAGCACAACTGGTGCTGCAACGGTTATTACAACACCAATCTATCATATTATCAATAGCCCGGGTACGGGCGATGATGTTATTGAAATATCAATTCCTCTAACGGAAATTTATGGAAGTGCTAACATCCCAGCAAATACAAAAATCGCTATTGTAGCCATCATTGCTGGTGTAAATGATGATTTATATATTGATAATGACACTATTCCCATGATGTCGTCTCAAGCTAATCCACATCAGACAACAAATCCATTTGTCTTTTCTGATGTTATACGCATTAAAATGTAATGTGGCATAAGATTGGAATCTTACGCCACAACTGCAAAATAAGGAGTGAACATGAAAAATAACCTTTTAAAATTGATACTAATTTTCACCGGAATTCTCTTACTACTCGCTGGCTGTGCTGCCGTCGGTATGAGTGAAAAATCAACTCCTGTTCAAAAAAAGAATCAGCCTGTTTCCATTAAGACAGATGGTGTTAGTTTCAGTTTTGTAGCACCTGAAGCACAAAATGTTGCTTTAGTGGGTGAATTTAATAAATGGGATGTCAATGCCAATCCAATGAAGAATGAGGGTGGTACTTGGAAAATATCCGTTCCTTTGGCACCAGGCACATACCAGTATAAATTCTTGGTGAATGGTACTGATTGGAAGCTTGACCCAACCAACACCAATAGTGCAGACGATGGCTACGGTGGGAAGAATTCTCTGGTTACCGTGGGAGGTACGCAAACTGCACAACCTGCAAAAGCTCCTGCTCCAGTAGCAAAAGTAGCAAATTCAAATGGTATTGAGTTTACTTTTAGTGCACCTGATGCAAAGTCTGTCAATATTGTAGGTGATTTCAATAAATGGGATACCAATGCCAACCCCATGAACAATGTAAATGGTACTTGGAAAGTGTCGTTACCACTAGCCTCAGGTTCTTATCAATACAAATTCTATGTGAATGGTTCGGATTGGAAAGAAGATCCTAACAATACAAAAAGTGTAGATGACGGATATGGCGGAAAGAATTCTTTGATAGAAGTCGGTACTCCAACAACTCCTGCTGCCGTTACTCCACCAGCTAATACCCAGGGTAGTGCTGCTCCTGCTACCAAAGATACATTCCCAGTGAAATTTGAGTACAAGCCTTTAACAGGAGGTTCTCATACGGTTTTTCTTGTCGGTGATTTCAATACTTGGTCATCATCTGATACACCGATGATTGAAAAGAATGGTAATTATGAAGTCACTCTCAACCTGAAAAAAGGAAAATATGGTTATAAGTTCTTTGTTGATGGTAATTGGGTAACAGATGAAAATGCCAAGGACTTTACAGACGATGGTTATGGTGGAAAGAATTCCCTCGTATTTGCAGGAGCTCCTGCAGATATCAATGCCTTACGTAAGGTGACTTTTACCTATAAAGGCAAAGGGACAGAACAGAATGTTCATCTTGTTGGTTCTTTCAATGCCTGGAATCAAACTGCTACTATAATGGACAAACAACCAGGTGGTTCCTATGTCATGACATTGCTTCTCAAACCGGATCAATACACATATAAATTCGTTGTGAATGGAACTGAATGGTTGACTGACCCCAATGCTACAAGCTCTGTAGATGATGGTTTTGGTGGTAAGAATTCCATGATTGAAGTAGATGATACTTATCCCAAAGTTACGATAGCGAAAGGTGATGGTCAGATATTAACTTATGGTATCACGATTGACCAGAGTCTGGAGAATATCAATCCTATATCAGAAAAACAGATCGAATTTAAAGCAAAAGCACATATGAATGATGTAGAACATATTGATATCGTAATCAATGAGGTTACGCATTCCATGGCTATGGTGGGTGATGACGGTACATTCTCTTATTATCGCTATGTCTATAACATGAAGACGAAAGATGAACCTCTTAGTTATTACTTTGTTTATAATGATGGTACATCGAAAATGTATCTTGAGCGGCTTGTCTTCCAAAAAGATTTTGATAAAACTCTCTTATATGAATATCCAACTGCTTCTATCCAACCTTTCTTTACACCTGACTGGGCAAAGAATGGCATCATCTACCAGATATTCCCGGAGAGATTTGCCAATGGGAATACTGCCAATGATCCTGATTTCAAGGAATGGTATTACCAGGGTATAAACGTTGGTCCAAAACCTGGTTCACTGCTTCCTTCCAATAAACCTTATTATCACTTGATCAAGGATTGGTATGACATCTCAGGTCTTGTAAAAAGTCCTTATCACCAAGGGAATCAACCTGACTACAATTGCTTCTACGGCGGTGATATTGCCGGTATCGACAAGAACATTCCTTATTTGAAAGACTTGGGAATTACCATTATTTATCTCAATCCGGTTACCCAGGGTAAATCCAATCATAAATATGATGCAACGGATTATTTGTCCCTTGATCCTCACTTTGGTACGGAGGCTGATTTCCAGAAGTTTGTGAAAGATGCACACATTGCTGGTATCAAGATCATTATCGACGTTGCCTATAACCATACAGGCGAAACTCATTGGGCTTTCCAGGATGGTATGAAAAAAGGCAAGGATTCACAATATTATAACTGGTATGAATGGAAGAAATGGCCTTTACCCAGTCCGATGCCTGCCGGTGACAAAGAAAGCAATTATTATGACTGCTGGTGGGGATTTGGTGAAATGCCGAATCTCAATTATGACCTCAAACATGTCAATTCAGAAGAAAATGGATTTAAGGATACATCTAGTGTAGAGCCAAACACTGCACTGGTGAACTATGTTTTGAGTGCTTCCGATTACTGGATTGGCAAAATGGATATTGATGGATTCCGTCTGGATGTTCCAAATGAAGTTCCATTCTGGTTCTGGGAGAAGTTCAGAGCAAAAGTGAAGAGTATCAAACCGGATGCTTACCTTGTCGGTGAAATATGGACGAATGCTTCAGACTGGGTGAATAATAAATACTTCGATAGTGTGATGAACTATGCCTATTTCAAAGACCCAGTACAACGATTTATCATAGATCATAAGACTTCTGCTAAGAAATTTGACCAAGAACTGAAACCCGGTGTGATGAATTATCCTGTTCAAGCTAGTGAAGTGATGATGAATCTCATTGATAGTCATGATACTTACCGTTTCCTGGAAACTGCGAAGGGTGATGTCAGCAAACTGAAACTCGCTGCACTGTTCCAGATGACTTGGATGGGTACACCAAATGTATGGTATGGCGATGAAATTGGGATGATGGGAGCAAAAGATCCTGACTGCCGACGTCCATTCAACTGGAAATACACGGAAGACCAAAGTAAAGTGGCTCTTCATGATTACTATAAAAAACTAATTTCAATCAGAAAGCTGCATCCCGCACTTAGAACTGGTACTATTACACCGTTAGTAACCGATGGCATGGTATATGGTTTCTTAAGGAACTTAGATAATGAGAATGTCATAGTAATTCTCAATAACGATATTACTGACAAGACAGTTGAGGTTCCTGTTGTGTTACCGGATGGTACTTGGACAGATGAAATGAATGCGAAGACTTATCAGCTTAAAGCCGGTAAAATGTCAATTCCGGTCTCTGCTATGAGTGGAGCGATACTCGTTCAGAAATAAACTATTACGTAGAGCAGGACGCCGTTCCTGCTGAATTTGCACGTAGGGGTCTGCTGACGCGGACCCCTACGTTATATTTCATATCTCATCGCATCTAGTAAAAGATGGGTCTGCTGACGCGGACCCCTACGTTATATTTCATATCTCATCGCATCTAGTAAAAGATGGGTCTGCTGACGCGGACCCCTACATTACTTTGTGATGTTTAGTCTTTTATCCCTAACTACCTCAGCTTGTGATTTTCTAAGATACATCGGCTCGAGATTGGCAACAGCTTCAAAATCGTATTTCAAACTATGGGGGAACAACTCTAACAAACTGAATAATCCTGTAGCCATAGGTAAATGCTGATGGGGAAGAGCAGGATGCAAATCTAGTCCATCTTTTACCAATTCCTGCCCATATTTAAGGAAACCACTTCCCACAGCCAGAACAGGTTCTGTTACTAATTTCAGCAAATCAGATGGATCTATGGTTCGCGGACTCATCAATTCTTCCAAATCAGGGGAATACAAAGCACAGTAAATTTCATTCATTTTAGCGTCAATCATACTTAGTACAGGTAATTTACTGCCATAACAATTTGAAGCCAGCAGCAGTAATGTGGAGAAGGGAATAAGAGGTATTTCATTAGCCATGCAGATACCTTTTGCCGTTGCCAGTCCAATTCTTAATCCTGTGAAAGAACCTGGTCCATTTGCAACGATCAGGGCATCAATATCCTGAATTGTCAGCCTATTGGTTTTAAGACAAACATCTACTTGAGGAAGGAGTGTTTCCGAATGTGTGATATGAATATCAAAAAAGGAAGCATATTTAATTATACTATCCATTGTAAGTGCTATGCTTCCAGAAGAGGATGATGTATCAAAGGCAAGTATATTCATAAATCCTGCTTTTTTTCGAAATAAAAAAGTGAAAGATGATATCAGTCAAGGGAAAAGTATTCAACTGTCAGATTAGATGTATTCTAAAATGAAGAGAATAACTTAAAAAAATATTGATTGACTAACTTTGACCAACTCATCAAATTAAGTTTGAAAACGTTGACTATAAAAATACTTGCATGAAAGAATGGCGATTGTTAGGAACTGATAGCAATCCGAAGATGCTGTTATGAGTACTATGCTGATAAAAAATTGAATTCGATCGTTAAATAGGGGGCGGTTTAAGTGAAGATACCAAGTCGAATTTATACTTATATTTTTGAACACTCTGATAATATGATCATTATCGCTGATGCTGATTTGAATATCTTAGACTGTAATCAGGAATTTTCTAAAGTATTTGGTAAATCAGATGAAGATTTACGCAAACTGAGTATCAAAGATGTATTTCCATCAGACATTTATTCTCAAATTTGTGATTGGATACAAACAAGTCAGGTTCAACAGGAAAACTGTAAAAGAGCTGAATTGGTCAATCATAATAATGAGGTCATTCATGTATGTTATAAATTATTGGGATTGGAATCAGAAGGTCAAAAATTTTACCAGATTCGCTTCAAGGACGTTTCATCGCAGAAAAAGATGGAAACAGATCTTTCAACTACAGAAGAGCATTTCAAAGTTCTTTTTGAACAGAATATTGTAGGTGTTTCAGAAATCGATTTAAAGAAGGGACGATTTATTAACATCAATGAAAAATTCTGTAGTATTCTAGGCTACACTAAACAGGAAATGCTAGCCCTTCATTACCAATCAATCACTCATCCTGATGACTTACCCAGGAATTTAGAACTAACTCAACAAACGCTTGAAGGGACATCAACTGGCTTTACCTATGAAAAAAGATACATGACGAAGTCTGATAAATTCATCTGGGTTTCTTTGACTGTCACCTCTGTGCCAGTTCCAGGCAATAAACGCAGGCGTTTTTATGCGATTATTCATGATATTTCTGACCTTAAGAAAGCACAAGAAGAAGTGAAAATTTACCAGGATAGAATGCAAATCCTGCAGGAAGTCGGACTTGTATCAAATTGGGAATATTATTTGGATTCTGATATGGTTTGGACTACCGAAAGCGGTTTTGCATTGATCGGCTACAAGCATCCTACAGGTGAAATGGATGTTTCGAAAATACTGGCAACCGTACCCCATGTAGAAAATATACATAAAGCTTTAGAAAAATTTATTGCAGGAAAGGGAAATTTCCAGATAGAGATGGTTATCAATCCTGCTGATGGTTCATCACAGAGAACTCTCACAGCTTCTGGTGAGTTAGTTAAGGATAAGGACGGTATTCCTGTAAAAATCAAGGGTGTGACTCATGATATTACAGATATCAGAAAGATTCAGAAAGAGCTTCAGGAGACACAGAATCAGAATTTAGTGCTTGCTGACTTAATTAATCGTTCATCCCAACCAATGGTTGTCGCATACTTCGATGGCTCCATTGGAATTCATAACCAGGCTTTGTTAGATTTACTCGGATACCAGGAAAGCGATGTTCCCTCGTTGAATTATATGTCACCAAATGTCACTCCTCCTGAATGGTTTGATATTAGGAAGAAAAGTCTTGATAAACTGATTCAAACGAACAAGTCGGTCAGATATGAAATTGAGTATTATCGTAAAAATGGTTCCAGGGTACCTGTTGAAATCTTTGCCGATATCGTAAAAGATGAAAACCACAATCCTAAATATTTCTATGCTTTTATTACAGATATAACCGAAAGAAAAGCTGCCCATCAAGCCCTTGTCAATAGCGTTACCAGTTTTCATAACTTGTTTGAACAAATAGATATTGGGGCTGCCTTTGTTAAGTGTATGCGCAACGAGAATGGTGAACCAGTTGATTATCGCATTGTTCACAGCAACATTGCTTTTGAAATTTATACTGGATTCAAAGTTGGAGATGACATCGATCCTTTAAACAGAGAATTAACTGAAGATAATGAACCTCTTTGCTGGCATTATTATAAACAGGTTTTCAATTCACATGTATCAGTCAAATTTGAAACATCAGTGCCTGTTCTTGATCGCTTTTTCCTTGTCAGAGCCTACCCAACTGAAGCTGATTCAGATACGTTAATTACTTTTGTAAAAGACATTACTGATGTGAAATGGGTGGATACGCGGAATAGGGAATAGCAGAAGGTGACAGGTAACAGGTGACAGGTAACAGTTTCAGAACAGAAAGAGGAGTTTTCCAAGTGATTGGATTTATCCAATTGTATCGAGGAGACGTCATATGTGAAAGCCAATTATAAGTCTCATGGAAGATAAAAAATACAAAAAAGAAACAAAAACTAAAGAAAATCTAAGGAAAATCTAAAAAAGTCTAGATGATCCCTAGATAATGCCTAGATGATGCCTAGATGAAACCCAGCTCAAAAAGAAAGTGCGAAGTAAGAGGTTCGAAGTCCGGTGTGTCAGGAGAACTGAATCACAGATTCAGTTCGCAGCTATAAGAGATATGAGGATTTGGCTTCTCGGGAAGGTCTTACAGGAGAACTTTCCAAACCACCTGCTACTGCATTAGTAAAGAGCTTTTGTCGTGAGCGAGCAGGGAAAAGGCATAGTAAGATATGTCAGGTGCGTATTAAAGAGAAGAGTGCAAGCGAACTATTGTTGAAGAAGAATTTGCCTCGCACGCCGAAGAGGAATCAGCGTTCCAGATGATTCATTCTATCTCTCCGGTACATTTCGATACAATTTCTCCTTCTTCGAAATCACTCAATGAACCATCATATCTTCAATCTTCTTCAATCTTCAATCTTAAATCTTAAATGACCCCTTTTACAAACTCTTCTCTCACTCGTTTTGCATCTCCGTACTTACCGAAGAGTGCCATGAGTTTCAGTCTTGCTTTTGGTCCTCGTAAATCTCCACCCAGGATGACACCCATGTTCTGCAAGTCAAATCCACCACCGATGTAACCATACTCGGGAAGGACTCTTCCTGTATTTGTACGGGAAACAACAACCACAAGAATACCGGCATCAAGTGCTTTGTGTATGGAAAGAATAAGGTTGGGTGGGAGATTACCTCTGCCAAAGGCTTCAATAACGATTGCTTTGGCACCGTGGGCAATTGAGCATTCAATATACCTGTCATCCATACCGGCAGTCGCTTTAATGAGATCGATGTTTGTTTCCAGATGATCTGTCTGAACGGATTCACGGTAAAGCGCTTGTCTGTAATAGATCACCTTATCAGGATCAATAATTCCCAGTATACCATAACCAACTGAGTCAAAAGCATCCAGCTTTCCGGTATCTGTTTTGACAACATCACGAGCAGTATGAATCTCATCGTTCATGACAACCAGGACATCCTTGTCTTTTGATGCTGCATCACTGGCAACACGTACGGCATTGATGATGTTCCTGGGTCCATCCAAACCTACTTCAGAACCGCTGCGCATAGCAGCAGTCAGGACAACTGGTATTTTAGTAACTAATACTAAATCAAGCAGATATGCTGTCTCTTCTAATGTATCAGTTCCATGTGTAATAACAATACCGTCATAATCAACCGATTTCACATCAACCAGCTTTGCCAATTCAAACATCATCTCTGGAGTCATGTATGGACTTGGGATATTGGCAAACTCCAATATTTCTATCTTTGCTACAGCATTCAATTGCGGAAAGGAATGCAGGAAAGCTTCAAGATCATGTGTGGGGACAGTTCCTTCGGGGTCGATGGTCTTCATGGCGATCGTTCCGCCTGTGAGGATAATAAGAATTTTCTTCAAACCAATACCTCAATTTATTCGAAAAGTGCTTTTACAAGCGTTTCAGGTTCCAGGCGAAACACCGAGCCTTTCCCTTCAAAAAAGTGGTGTACCTGTATGAAATGGACGCTTAACGGTGTCCATTTAACAGTAATCTGGTTTGCTAGATTCGTTAATTGAATCAAACCTTTGGCGATTGCCCCAGTATGACCAAAAGGACAAATTATCTTTCCCCTGACATAATCGACCTCAATCTTGAAGTGACCATCAACCAGTATCGATTCCTGGTATGATTCACCAGCAAGGTTCATCAGTTCCTGCATACGTTCAGCGATGGCTTCCGCAGTATAGTTCAGCTTAGAAAGAGCCATCTCATCTTCTTCAATAATCGCATGAAAATGTCTGTTATCAATACCTAAAAAACCAGAAAGAGTCAGGACTCCAGGTTCCATCATGGATTGAATTTTAATCTCTTTTAGTGTCTGTTTCATGTAATACCTCAGTTAAAAACTATCAAAATAAATCTTTTCTTTGGGAATGCCCAATTCAGTCAATGCCTTTTGTACAGCATTGATCATACCTGGGCTGCCGCAAAGGTAAGCCTCGGTATTCTTTGGGTCACGTATCTTTTCTTGAAAAAATGTCATAGTATAACCCGTTTTTCCATTCCAATTATCTTCAGGATCAGGAGAGGAAAGCACAGGAATATATTCATAATGGGGGAATACGGAATTAAAATGATTCATATAGTCTACCAAGTATAAATCCTTTAATGATTTTGCACCAAAGAAATTAACCATATATCTATTTGAACCGGTGACTTCTAAATGCTCCAGCATCGCTTTAATAGGAGCTAAACCTGAACCACCGGATATAAAGAATACATCAGCTTGGGTATCTTGGATGATGAAATTCCCCCAGGGACCAGTCATACTAACTTCATCGCCGACTTTCAAGTAATCATGTATCCATGTTGTTACAATTCCTTCAGGTACTTTTCGAACAATTAACTGCAAATGATCTTTCATTTCAGGTTTGGATGAAATGGAATATGCCCTGGTGGTGGAATGCGTTACCCTTTCATAGGTATGAGATTCTATTTGAACGAATTGTCCTGCTTGAAATTCAATCGAATCCGGTAACAGTATTTTGAATGTGATACCCCTTATATCATAGGTATAATCAGTGATTTCTTCAACCACTGCTATGAAGCGTTTAATATTGATAATAGATTCTGGGAGTAAAATACGTATATCATTTATTACTTGAACCTGGCAGGATAAACGTGTTTGATTTGAAATATCCAATGGGGACAGGATTACTGTTTCCCTGGGTGATAATTCTCCACCCCCTTCTAAAACCTTACATCTGCAAGTTCCGCAAAATCCTCTTCCTCCACAGGCAGATGGAAGAAATATCTGTTTTTCTGCAAGTGAAGATAAAAGCGAAGCTCCACCAGTCACAGTAATTTCATGTTCATTGTTGATGTTGATCCGATACTGCTTGTTATCCATACATACAACCTGGATAAAATATACAATAGTTTTTCATGATTCCTCAAAGAATATTTTTCTTCATATTTAATCACTATCTTCGCAGAAAGAATAGGGAATTTGTCAATAAAAGAATATTTTGGATTGTTAATTTTCCTTGACCAAATTGCCTGTTAAAAGAGGTATTCAATAATCATTCTCTATAGGAGTATTCTTATGAGTAAAATCGCCATTTATTACTTTTCCGGAACAGCTAATACGGAATGTGTCGTTAAACTCTATCGTGACGAATTGAGCAAGTTAGGTAACCAGGTCGATATCTTCAGGATGGAAGAACCACGAGAGAACCAGGTAGATATCAATGTCTATGATATGATAGGTTTTGCCTATCCTGTTCATGCTTTCAGCGCTCCGCGTCTAGTTTTCAAATTTATTGAAAGACTACCTGCCGGATTGAATAAACCTTGTTTCATATTCAGAGTGTCAGGTGGGTACAGTACCATCAATAATGGCTCTGCAATCTTCGTGAGAGAGAACCTGGTGAAGAAAGGCTACAAAGTATTTCATGAAAGTGCTCTGCTGATGGCTACAAACTTTATCGTTAAAAACTCTGACGAGGAAATTAAAAAGCTTTATAAAGTAGCTCAAGAAAAAGCGGTGAAATTCTCGAAAGAAATACATGAGCACACTAAGAGACTTGAAAAAGTCTCTGAATTCAATCGCTTGATCAGCCATCTTGCTGACTTCGAACATTTTGGCGGAAGGATGCTTGGAAAGTTTCACTACCATACAACCGCTGATTGTATTCTTTGTGGGAAATGCGTGCAAAGCTGTCCTGCGAAGAACATATATCTTAAACACGAATGCATCAGATTTGGCTTTGAATGCACGCTCTGTATGCGATGCCTATATGTGTGTCCTGTAAATGCGATTAAAGTCAGGTTGTTTGATTTTATCAAGGTAAAGGACGGTTTTAATTTGAAGGCAATACTTGAGAATGATGCCATAATAGACTCATTTGAAAGGAATAACGAAGATTCGTTTTATAAGAAATATAAATCATACATTGAAGCGTAGCAGTACTTCCTAAAGAAGGTGGTACATTAAAGGAGTAACATGGAACATTCCACTTTCAGTAATACCTACCAGCATGTCAAATCTCCATCCAAGGTAGCTCTTGCCATAATGGAGACACCCGAAGGCAAATATAACCTCATCACTTTGAAATGGTTCATGCGTACTTCCATTGAACCTGAAATGTTTGCAATTTCGATAGGATTATCGAGATTTAGCCATGAATGCCTGCAACAGGCTAAGTACTTTAATCTTTGCATTCCTTCAGAAGATATGAAAGATCATACTATGTTTTGCGGTACTGTAAGTGGTAGAGTATCAAATAAACTGGAAGAAATAGGGGAGGAGTGGTTCCCTGGAAAACTGAATAAACTTCCCATTCTAAAGAACGGAGCAGCTAACTTTGAATGCGAGATTGTTACCCAGGTTAGAAGTGGTGACCATACTATCTTCGTCGGAGTTGTCAAGCATGCCTGGGTTGATGAAGATAAGAAGATGCTGCTGCTCTAAGGAAGTTCGAAGTTCGAAGTTCGAAGTGCGAAGTTGAAAAAAATCTAAGTTCTCCGAGTGAATAGATTTATCTATTTGTATCGAGGAGACGACATTGGAAGTTTGAAGTGCGAAGTTCGAAGTAGCAGAATAAGAAATAAGCATAAGAGGATATTATGGATAAAATCATACTTAACAGAATATTAGCATTGCCTTTCAGTGCAGAGCTAACATTAGATATACCTGAATCATCAGTCAATTCGCTGATGCAGGACTGTCTTGATCTATCCTATATTGAGGAACCAACAATTATCTTTCATGAGGGTTATTTCACATTTTCAGGGAATGTCAGTATGATAGTGACTTCAATCAAAATACATTTGGATTTGGAGATTCGTGGGATATTCTTTGATGGAACACAACTCATCATAGATTTCAAGGATCATGGAGAGACAATATCCGGTATTACTAAAATATTGAAATTCTTAGGATCTATGTTCTCTAAAACGCTTTCTATTGAAGGAAAAGTAATTCGTATTGATCTTTCCTCCAAGATATCCAGCCTAATGGAAAAGCAAACTCTCCGAATGCAGAATATCATTAAATCTATTCGCCTAGAGAAACCAGAAATCACGGAAGGTAGTATTAAGTTAACTATGAAGAGAGAAGCGTGGTAAATGTTATAAATAACGTTTTACGACGCAATCTACTAAGCAATCATACTATTTCAATAAGACCATCTTTCTATTCACGGTTGCATTGTTCATGCTGATCATGGCAAAATAAACTCCGGAAGCCACTGCATTATTATTGTCATCTTTCCCATTCCAAGTAACTGAATGTTGTCCCGCTATTTGGTTTTCGTTGATGAGAGTTCTCACATGCTGACCTTTAATATTATAGATACTCAGTTCTGTTTGCCCTTTTGTTGGTAGGATGTAGGATATGGTTGTTGTGGGGTTGAAAGGGTTGGGGTAGTTACTTAAACAAAGACATGAACCAAGAGATGGAATATTGTTATCCTCCACTGCTACCGGTACACCGAACTCATAGGCACCCATATCAACACGAGTAATACTATCTCCATTCCCATCCCATAAACGAGCACAACCAGCTAAATCCATTGCTGGAAGATTTAATCCAGTTATGTCGGGTACTCCTGTATCAATACACGGAGACAACATGGTTAATGAATAATTACAATTGTTAGGGCTTGAAAAGAGAGGGTTTTGATCAATATTGTTTGTATATAAGGAAGTATCATAAGGTACATCACTAAAAGCAAAGTCAGCTAATCCATCTTGGATATCGCAATAACTGATAATCGGTTGGCTATTATCTGAACCTGAACCTGAATCTAAGGATACTTGGTTACCTTCGTCTGCGCTGTTACCCCAAATGATATTATTTATTAATGTTGGAGAACCACCGCCACATTTAATTCCACCTCCTTTATCATGTGCAACATTATAAACAACAGTGTTATTGGCAATAATACCTGCGCCATATTCAACATTTATACCCCCAGCATTATTGTCAGAAGAAGTATTGTGAGCAACCAGATTTCCGATAATCATAGGAGAACCATAACCACATGATATTCCGCCTCCCGGTGCTCCAGCAGTATTGTTGACAATTATATTATTAATTATTGTAGGTGAATCATATCCGCATAAGATTCCCCCCGCTGATCCATCTACTGCACTATTGCTCATTATTGTGTTATCGCATATATTAGGAGAACCATAAAGGGAAAAGATTCCACCACCATCTCCAGATGCGCTATTGCCAATTATTAAATTATTGCTTATTTTCGAAGAACTATAATAACAGAAAATTCCAGCGCCAGCTTCTGAAGTATTGTATTTGATTTTATTGTATGTTATGATAGGCGCGCAGTTGTAAATAAACACTCCTCCACCAACAATGACATATACATCTAGTGCAGGAGAGACAATATGTACTAAAGTGCTGGCAAGATTGTTCGATATTCTATTGTGTGATATCCTCAGCTTGGAGAAATTACTTACATTGATTCCGGAATTATTGCTGTTTTCGATTATTGAATAGGTTATGAAGGTCGAGTCGTTTGCAACCGAGGTGCTATCAAATTGAATACCACCCCATCTTTGACCAACCACTGCAGTATTAAAATGAATACTGTCCTGTTCTGTACCTTGAGCCAAAAGTCGCCCGAATACTTTCAGGCTGTAATTTCCCTGGAAGGATACGCTAATTCCCGGATTGATTGTAAGGGTAATCCCGTTGTTCACGGTAATATCACCGGTCACACGTACAGAATCTACTCCTGACCAAATAGTGTTTGTGGTTATTGTTCCTGAAGCGTCGAAATACGTTGCTTGAAGCATAAGAGGAAATACCATAACCAACATTGTAATGAAGAAAAGTAAATAGATTCTGTTTTGTTTAAACATTTTCTCTCCTTATCGTTTTTTAATGCTTTCATGTAGAGTAGGACGCTGTTCCTGCTTTCTGCATTCGAACTTCCCCAGACTCCGTTCCTGCTGAATCTACCTTCTTGCAGAGCAGATGTTGAAATCAATTCAACAACCACCGAAAGCAATTCGGCGTTCCTTCTGCATCACCTGACTGCCTTCACATAGTAAAACAATCGTCTGTTTCCCATCCTACTGCATGTCCAGGTGATACGAGTTGAGCGTGATTTTAGATCGGCTCTTTCAGTACCAAAGGTGCCATATCCAGTCCATTCTGAATAATTTTCATTCGGGAAATTGCTGACAAAAACCTTGTATGAACTTGCTGTATAAACAGCATCCCAGCTTAGTTTGACATTCTGCCCTATCATTTCAATTGCCAGATTTTGTGGTATACCCAGAGTTTGAGGCGGATTAACATGCAAACTTATGGGAATCGTATATTGAGGATTTCCAGGTTCATCGCTGGTTATGATTACATTACCTGTGAAATCTCCTGCCCACAATGCGTCTGAAGCTAATTGTATAGTTCCATGGTTTGTGCTACTTGCATTGACAGTACCAGACCATGCATTTACGGAGATCATCGGGCAAATTCGTATTGCTAAATTGCTATGAATATAGGAAGCATTACGCACTATTTGCAGTCCCTGAGTACCATCCTGATTTTCAATTCCAACTGCACAAAGGTTGTTTAATGCACTCGCATTCAGATATTGCATCGTTATACAGCCATCTGAATTTAAAATTACTTCAAATGTTTCAAAATAACCTGAAGTGTAATAATGCGAGTAATTCTGATACTCAATAATCACTCTGTTGTTTGAAGAATCATCATAAAAATAGATATGTGCATCCGAAGTTTCAGCGCTTAGATCTTCCCAGTATGCCGCGATGAGATTGTTAGGTTCGTTTGCATCAGGGATTGGGTAACTGTCAATATCAGAACCATTATAACCTGTGTTAAATGTCAGTAGCCCATTCGTTGATATTTGTACTTGATTATAGGAGCTATTGAAGTAAGGAAAATTAAAAGGCATATCCATTATTTTGTATCCATCATCTGAGTCTCCATAATCGAGCCACCAATTGGTTATAATCTCTGTTCCTACAGATGATATGTCTATCCAATTAAATGCAGGTCCTCCATCCTGATCACTATCGATCCACGAATAAGTATAACTTCCCGGTACACCGCTACCCCTTGTAGAAATCGTGCTATTCCTGCTTGAACTTGCATCTACACTGATGGAATAATTCACTGGCTGATCGCTTGTATTTTCGATTGATAGAGGTATGCTTGCCTGATCACCAACATAAAGTGATTGTGTAATGGAAGTAGGGGTTATATTCAATGAATTACTTTGATAATATGCTAAAATAAACTGACCGGTTGTCATTATATCATTGAATGTGGCAGTATTCATTGATGCATTTACAGAGATAGCAGATGAGACTAATAGCCAGCTTGCATCAGAACTACTGCTACGAGAGTAAAGCTTGATATCATTTGGTTTGCTCTGATTTGTCATGGTCAGGTCTTCATTCAAGGTAAAAGTTAGATTCGCAGAAAAAATACCTGCACCGAAACGATTCATTTCCCAATACTGGTCATCATAAACGGAAGTTACTTCAGTTGGATTGACATTTGGACTGCCATTCAGTTTTGCGACGGTTAATCTTGCATCATTTGCGGTTGTGAAGAAGGAACTTAGTCCGGTTCCTGTAAATGTTACAGTACCTGTAGCTTCAGTTTGTGAATTAGAGATACCTACTGAAAATGGCAGGGTTGAAGTAAGCCAGTTTTCATTACCCATATTGATCATAGTTCCGTTGTTGATAGAAACAAAATCGTTTAATTGAGTTCCAGTCGCTTCATTGAATTGCCAATAACTTACCAGACCAACCTCTGTACCAGTCAAAGGAAGGTACATTCTTTCCCTTATTTGGTCATCTGTCCTTACTACATTCCAGATCCGCACTTCATCCATTGAACCATTGAAAAGCTGGTTCGTATTTGTACCGGAACCAATCACTTTATCACTGCTGTTGTTGATGAATGCATAAGCATCATCGCTCAATAGTGTCTGCAAGACACCGTTAACATAAATCTTATGAGTACCTGCTCCTGTTCCGGAACGTGTATATGCGATATGAACCCATTCACCGGTTGATATGGCATTAACATCGGTTTGGGCAACCCAAGTATTAACTCCGCTTACTGCCACCCTTCCAGTTCCTCCTCCGCCAGTGCCAATCTCTAATTGGAAGGAACCGGGTTGGTTATTTTTTCTGGTTGAGAAGATACCATATCTTCCAGTAAGATTGTTCGGCTTTATCCAGGCTTCAATTGTCAGAACACTTCCCACATCGAAACAACTGCTATTCCCAAGATTGATATATTCATTGCTGCCATCAAATATAAGGGCAGTTCCAACAGTACTGCTTGTTGTTGGATAACTTCTGCAAACCAGGAATTGACCTGTATTTGATATACCGGAGAAAGTTGCCTGGTTTGAATCTGCATTGACACTTATCGCAGAAGTAAGGATTAGCCAGCTACCATCAGAGTTGCTTTCACGAGAATATAGCCTGATTTGGTTTGGATGGGATTGATCATCTGCAGTTAAGTCTTCGCTTATAGTAAGTGTCATATTTCCATTGAAAGAACCTGTCCCATAGCGATTCGCAATCCAATACTGGTTATCAAACACTTCATTTACACCTGTTGGAATCAGATTTGGATTTGTGTTTAACTTAGTAACTGTAACTGATGCTGAATTATGTGCGGTGTAATTCATGGAAAAGTCTGTTCCTGTGAAAGTGACAACACCTGTAGCTTCTGTTTGGGTATTGGATATTCCACTTCCAAATGGTACAGTAGATGTAATCCAATTACTATTTGACATGTTATTGAGAGTTCCCATACGACAGTTAGCAGCATCTGTAGCAATTGTTCCTGAGCTTTCATTGAATTGCCAGTAATTCTCTAGTCCGGTCTCAGTTCCGTTTAGAGGTAAATACATACATTCCCGAATTTGCTGTTGTGTCCTTGCACAATTCCAGATGCGTACTTCATCTATTTTACCATCGAGAGTTTCCGAGGAATCACTGAATTTGAAATTGCCATCTAGCGAGTATAATCCACCAGTAATGGTTGAACTTTTTAATAAATTGCCATTCAGGTAGAGTTTCATATTTATGCCATCGAAAGTGCCTGCAACGTGCATCCATTCCCCGGTTGTCAATACACTGTCTGCTCGCAGGGAAAGGAATGTACCATCTGCTTTTTTTAAGTAAAAATGTAAGGACCTATATCCACCTTCTCCAGATGCGTCATATCGAATCACAGCAACTTCAGGACTGACTGCTACGTATCTCTGTATTTCACCTGCCTGGAGTGTGTTATGATAAATCCAAGCTTCGATTGTGATTGCTGTGCGTGATGTATTGATACCTGTTCCACTTACATAATCATCGGTTCCATCAAAAGTAAGACAATTGCTCATCGTGGTTCCAGGAGCTTTGAATTCTTCATAAGCACCCATCTCGATTCTACCGTTAATGATACGACTGCCTCCTCCTATATCATAGGCACCAACTGTTGTTGTTGTGGTAGTTGGGTCTCCGGTATTGATACAGGGTGATGCCATTAAAAGATCATAGGGATTCAAGCCTGAACCAACAAATTGGGGATTGGAATTAATATTATTTTCGTAAGTACCTGAATATCCGGATACCTGTGAAAGCAAATTTTCCAATCCACCCTGTACATCGCTATAATATACATTGGGATTGTTATGATCTATTCCAAATATGGCCAAATTGTAATCCGAATTCCCATAAATTATAGTATTTCTGATGATAGGGGAGGAATTGCTACTGCATCTAATTCCACAATTCGTATTATTTACAACCGAACAATTCAGGATCGTTGGATTTGATGTACTAAGATATATTCCACCACCATATTGTCCAATGGTTGCCGTATTATTGTATATAAGCAGATTTTTCAGAATAGCATTGGAGTCGATACGTATTGCCCCTCCCATTGTAGCTGTATTGTTTTTGAACACACAATTAGAAAGATTGATTAACGATACCGCACTAATATAAATTGCTCCACCGGCACCCCCGGGAACAGTTGCTGTATTATTTTGAAACGTGCAATTGGAGATCAGTAATTTGCTGAAAGCGTAAACAAATATTGCCCCTCCCCGGGCGTTCATACTTGTACCGGTTGTTTTTCCGTATTCCAGTGTACAATAAACGATTTTTGAGGAATCATTGGTTGCTGGGGTATTATCAAATATGATTCTATTCCAGCCGGTAGTATGATCATTATTAGTAAAAGTGATCAAGTTGGAAGAATTGCCTACAGCCAGGAGCCTGCCATTGACCTTTAGGTAGTAATGTCCCTGGAAGGATACTTTAATTCCTGGATTGATTGTAAGCGTTATTCCATTGTTCACTGTGATATCACCAGTTACCCGTATAGAATCGACGCCAGACCATACAGTATTGGATGATATTGCCCCAGAAGCGTTGATATAAGTTGCTTGGAGCATAAGAGGAAATACCATAACCAACATTGTAATAAAGAAAAGTAAATAGATGCGATTTTGTTTGAACATTTTTTCTCCTTATCGTATATGATTTACTCTTTGTGTAGCAGAACGCCGTTCATGCTGAATCATAAGTAGGGATAGACCCATGTGTCTATCCTCTGTTATGTAGAGTAGGACGCCGTTTATTCTGAATCTACCTTCTTGCAGAGCAGATGTTGAAATCAATTCAACAACCACCGAAAGCAATTCGGCGTTCCCTCTGCATCACCTGACAGCCTTAACATAGTAGAACAATTTATTGTTTCCCGTCAAGGAATATGTCCATGTTGCTCTACTTTTTGTGTTCCTATCTTTATTTCTGCTATTGAAACTACCTGATGAAGTAACATCAATGAATGTTCCATAAGGATCGTTACAAGCGTATACTTTGTAGGAATTTGCAGTAGTGACTGTATCCCAGCTAAGTTTGACATTCAATCCGATCTTTTCGATGGTCAGATTTTGAGGCGTATTGAGAGCTTGATATGGGTTGACATGCAAATTCACGGGAGTCGTATATTGTGGATTAAAAGGTTCATTGCTGGTGATGACGATATTGCTAGTGAAATCACCAGCCCACAATGCTTCTGCATTTAATTGAACGTTTACTTGGTTTGTACTATGTGCATTGACTGTTCCAGACCATGTATTCATAGAGACCATTGGGCAGATTTTGATAGCTAAATTGCTATGAATATAGGAAGCATTGTGTACTATTTGTACTCCTTGGATACCGTCCTGGTTTTCAATGCCGACAGTACAAAGATTATTGAGTGAACTTGCATTCAGATATTGCATCGTGATACAGCCATTTGCATTCAAAATCACTTCAAATGTTTCATGACAACTGGAATTATCATAGTGTGTGTACTTCAAGTATTCGATGATGATTCTATTGTTTGCAGAATCATTATAAAAATAGATATGTGTATTCGAGTTTACATCCATTAAGTCTTCCCAGTAAACCGCGATCAAACTGTTTGGGGTGGCTGTATGAGGTATATTGTTATCATAATTATCATTGCCATTATAACCTGTGTCAAATGTCAGTAACCCATTCGTGGATATTTGCACCTGACTATATGAGCTATTGAAGAAAGGAAAATTAAAAGGCAATGGCATAACTTTGTATCCATCATCAGTGTTGCCATAATCGATCACTCCATTAGTTATGATCTCAGTGCCACAGCCTGCTATATCTAGCCAGTCAAATACAGGTCCTCCCGTTTGATCACTATCTATCCAAGAATAGGAATAACTTCCCGGTGAACCATTACCTCTTGTTGAAGCAGCGCTATTCTTGCCTGAACTTGGATTGACACTTATCGTATAGTTTACGGGCAGATCGCTTATATTCTCGATTGAGAGGGGTACATTTGCCTGATCACCCACGTATAATGATTGAGTTATTGAAGCAGGCGTTACATGCAACGAGGGACTATGATTATAGGCTAAAATAAACTGACCGGTTGAAGTGATAGCATTAAAAGTAACCGTTTTGAGAGTTGCATTCACAGCGGAAGCTGAAGCAACGTATTGCCAGTTTGAAATCGAATAGCTGGTGCGACGATAGAGTTTGAAATCAGAGGGAAAATCCTGGTTCTCTGAAGTTAAGTCTTCATTTAATGAAAATGTCAGATTTGCAGCAAAACTACCAGTACCATAACGATTCATTTCCCAATACTGGGTATCATAAACATGTGAAACACCTGTGGGATTAACATTCGGACTGCTATTCAATTTTGTAACTGTGAACCTTGCTCCATTTGCTGTTGTAAAGAAGGAACTCAACCCGGTTCCCGTAAAAGTAACTGTTCCTGCCGTTTCATTTTGCGAATTGGAGATACCCACTGAAAATGGCAGGATTGAAGTCATCCAGTTTTCATTCCCCATATTGATTAGAGTTCCATGATTCGTTGAAATATTATCGTTTAATTGTGTACCGGTTGCTTCGTTGAACTGCCAATAACTGACCAATCCTGTCTCAGAACCTGTCAATGGCAAATACATGCTTTCCCTGATTTGATCTGGTGTCCGTGCTACATTCCAGACACGTACTTCATCCATGACTCCATTGAAGAATTGACCCCCTTGAGTACCTGATCCAATCACTTTATCACTGGTATTGGAAACAAATGAATAGCTGTTATCATTCGTTATCGTTTGAGATACACCATTGATGTAAATATATTGAACTCCTGCTCCGCTTCCGGGTCCAACACCTGCGCGGGTATAAGCAATATGCACCCATTCACCCGTTGTAATGGCATTATCACCAGTTTGAGCATACCACATGCTTACACCTGAGACTGCAACTCGTCCAGTTCCACCACTTCCCGTCCCGACTTCCAATTGGAAAGAGCCGGCTTGATTGTTAAGCCTGGTGGAGAAAATACCTGTACGTCCAGCTAGACTGTTTGGTTTTATCCAGGCTTCGATGGTAATATAATCTCCAGTATTGAAAGAACTGCTGTTTCCAACATTGATGTACTCATTGCTGCCGTTAAAAGCCAAGGTTGTTCCTTTCAAATTGCTGGTTGAAGGATAATTTCTGCATACCACGAATTGGCTGAATTCTGAAATGCCGGAGAACGTTGCCTGGTTTAACGATGCATTCACACTAATGGCAGAAGTAACGATATTCCAACTTCCTTCAGACCCGCTGTTACGAGAATAAAGCCTGATATGGTTAGGATGTGACTGATCATCAGTTGTTAAGTCCTCGCTCAGGGTAAGAGTCATATTTCCATTGAAAGAACCAGTTCCATATCGATTCACAACCCAATACTGATTATCGAACACTTCATTCATATCTGTGGGAATAATATTAGGACTTGTATTTATCTTAACAACTGCAACAGATGCAGAATTCTGAGCAGTGTAGTTCATGGAAAAGCCAGTTCCTGCAAAGTTCACCGTTCCAGTCATTTCCGTTTGTGTATTAATGGACCCGCTTCCAAGTGGTATTGAAGAAGCTATCCAGTCTTCATTTGCCATACTGTTCATTGTTCCACTGCATCCTCCGACTATATCCATTACGGTTGTTCCTGTATCGGCATTAAATTGCCAGTAGTTCAATAATCCGGATTCGCTGCCTGTCAGAGGAAGATGCATACTTTCTCTGATTTGGGATTGTGAACGTGCATAATTCCAGATACGCATTTCATCCATCCTACCGTTGAATGTTTCTCCAGAACTACTGAATGCAAAGCTTCCCGATGGAGTATATAATCCACCTGAGGTAACCGCGCTTTTTACAAGACTTCCATTCACGTATAGTCTAAGATACGTACCGTCATAAGTTCCTGCAATATGCATCCATTCTCCTGTCACTAGGACACTATCTGCTCTGATGCCAAAACCTGAGCCGTTTGCTTTCTTGATGTAGAAATGCAAAGAGCGATAGCCTCCATAGATAGTCCCATCATAACGAAGAACTGCCATTTCAGGTTGGAGAGTGATGTATCTTTGTACAGTCCCATCCAAAGTATTATGATTTATCCAAGTCTCTATCGTAAATGACGATAGGGAAGTACTAATACCCGAGCCTGTTACATTGTCGCTAACCCCGTCAAACGCCAGACATTTTCCGGCGATAGTATCAGCGGGCTTTACTTCTTCATAAGCACCCATATCGATTCTACCATTGATAATGCGGTTCCCGCCTCCAATATCATAAGATCCGACAAGTGATGTCGTAGTTGATGGATCTCCTGTATTTAAGCAGGGAGAAATGCTCTGGAGATCAAAAGGGTTTAAACCTGAACCAACAAATAGTGGATTCGTATTAATATTGTTTTCATAAGTACCTGAATATTGTGGGTACTGTGTGATCAAATCTGCTGATCCACCCTGGATATCGCTATAATATATATTGGGATTGCATTCCTCTGATGTAAATACTGATATATCGAAATCTGAATTTCCATATATAATAGAATTTCTGATGTTAGGTGCCGCATGACTATTGCATCTAATTCCACAACTAGTGTTGTTAACAATTGTACAATTCAGTAAGGTTGGATTGGCAGCACTAATAAGTATGCCACCTCCATACTGGCTCATGGTAGCTGTATTATTGTAGATCAGCAAATTTTTCAGAATCGCATTGGAATCAATCCGTATTGCACCTCCCGCTGTTGCTGTATTGTTCTTGAATACGCAATGCGTAAGATTGATTAACGATGAACTGCTAATATACATCGCTCCACCAGCCCCCCCTGGAACGGTTGCCGTGTTATTTTGAAATGTGCAATTGGAAATGAGCAGCTTGCTAAAATAGTAAACAAATATTGATCCTCCCCGAGCATCGTCAATCCCTGATCCGGTCGCTTTTCCGTATTCCAAAGTACAATAGACGATTTTAGAGGAATCATTGGTTGCCGGGGTATAACTAAATATGATTCTATTCCATCCTGTTGCATGATCATTATTAGTAAAAGTGATCATGTTGGATGCATTGCCTACAGCCAGGAGCCTGCCATTGACCTTTAGAAAGTAATGCCCCTGGAAGGATACTTTGATCCCCGGATCGATGGTAAGAGTGATTCCACTGTTTACTGTGATATCACCTATTACCCGCACGGAATCCACTCCTGACCAAATCGTGTTTGTAGCTATTATTCCTGAAACGTCCATAGACGTTGCCTGGAGCATAAGAGGGAGCATCATAGCCATCATTGTAATGAAGAAAAGTAAATAGATTCTCTTTAACTCTAACATTGTTCTCTCCTTATCGTTTTAATACTATCACTTAGAACAGGACGCCGTTCCTGCTTTCTGCATTCGAACTTCGCACTTCGAACTTCGCACTTCCCTTGACGCCGTTCCTGCTTTCTGCATTCGAACTTCGCACTTCGAACTTCGCACTTCCCTTGACTCCGTTCCTGCTTTCTGCATTCGAACTTCGCACTTCGAACTTCGCACTTCCCTTGACGCCGTTCCTGCTTTCTGCATTCGAACTTCGCACTTCGAACTTCGCACTTCCCTTGACGCCGTTCCTGCTTGTTATATTTTCTTGCAGAGCAGAACTCTTAATCCCTCCCTTTACAAAAGGGAGGGAAATCGGTCTTCTCCTACAAGCTACAAGCTATCAGCTACAAGCTTCTGCATTACCTCACTGCCTTTACATAGTAAAACATCCTATCGATTCCTGCTGTACTCGAAGTCCAGGTAGCTCTACTCTTCATACCTTTATCTATATTTCTGCTGAAAGTACCTGAAGATGTGGCTTCAACAAATGTGCCATTAGGACTATTACAAGAGAATATCTTATAGGAAGTGGCTCCGCTGACTGCATCCCAGCTGAGTTTAGGATTCGAACCCTGAAGTTCTAAAGTGATGTTTAGAGGTATATCAACTGATAACGGATTTTGACGGACAAGGATAAATTGCCCTTCTGTGCTTATCGATTCAAAGGTTACCTTGTTATCAGCAGAATTGACCGAACTGGCAGAAGCAAGCAATGTCCATCCGCCTGATGATCTGCTTGAACGTGTGTAGAGTTGGATATTCCCTGGATTTGATTCCTCACTCGGATAAATGTCTTCATTGATCGTAAAAGTAAGGTTTGCTGAGAAACTGCCTGTACCATAGCGATTCATTACCCAATACTGATTGTCAAAGACAGTATCAACACCTGTAGGAACAACATTTGGACTGCTGCTCAACTTAGATACTGTGAATCGTGCTCCATTAACCGTGGAAAAGTAGGAACTCAATCCTGTTCCTGTGAAGGTTACATACCCAAGGGCTTCAAATTGTGAATTCGAAACTCCTGAGCTAAATGGAAATACAGATGTTATCCAGTTTTCATTTCCCATATTCATCATTGTGCCGTTGATAAGTGTTATATAATCGTTTAAGATTGTTCCTGATGCTTCATTACATTGCCAATAGCTAATCAATCCCGTTTCAGTACCTGTTAATGGAATATACATATTCTGACGAATTTGATCTTCTGTCCGCGGTACACTCCATACCCGAATTTCATCCATAGCTCCGTTGAATAATTGTCCGCCACTAGTCCCGCCCCCGATCAGTTTATCGGATGAGTTAGCCACAAATGAATAGCTGTTTGTCGTCGTGATTGTTTGAGATACACCATTCACGTAGATAGATTGTAATCCACTCTCACCGCCTGTTCCTAAACCACTCCGAGTGTAAGCTATATGAATCCATTCACCTGTAGTAACAGCATTATCTCCAGTTTGAGCTACCCAAGTATTAATACCGCTAACTGCTACACGCCCGGTTCCTCCTGAACCTCCTCCCACTTCCAACTGGAAGGAACCGCTTAAATTGTTCAGTCTTGTGGAGAATATACCTGAGCGTCCCGCCAAACTGTTTGGTTTTATCCAGGCTTCAATGGTTATATAATCTCCTGTATTGAAAGAACTGCTGTTCCCAAGATTGACATAATCGTTCACACCATCGAAGGTCAGAGCTGTTCCGTTTAAATTGCTAATTGTCGGATAATTTCGACATATCAGGAATTGCCCTGTATCTGATATTCCATAGAAAGTTGCCTGGTTCAGCGATGCATTCACACTGATAGCAGAAGCAATGACTCCCCAGTTTCCATCAGAACCTCTGCTGCGATAATACAGCCTGATCTGGTTCGGATGAAGCTGGTCATCAACAGTCAGGTCTTCACTCACAGTCAGCGTCATGTTTCCATTGAAAGTACCGGTTCCATAGCGACTCACTATCCAGTACTGATTATAGAAGACTGCATTGACAGCCGTGGGAATAAGGTTCGGATTGGTGTTTAGTTTGCTGACCGTAACAGAAGCTGAGTTATGCGCTGTGTAATTCATAGATAAGTCTGTGCCTGTGAAGGTGACTACGCCTGTAGCTTCGGCGTGTGTATAGCTTACACCGGTGCCAAAGGGTGTAGATGAGACAACCCAATCCGCATCCATCATATTGTTTAGTGTGCCATCGCATCCGCCGATTACATCCGGGACGGACGTTCCCATTGACTTGTTGAATTGCCAGTAATGCAGCAAACCGCTTGCTGTGCCGGATTGACTGTGATGCATTGATTCTCTGATTTGGGTGGCAGAGCGGGCATAGTTCCAGATACGCATTTCATCCAGCTTACCGCTGAGGGTTTCAGTGCTTCCTCCGAAACGGTAAGTTCCGGTGGGTGCATACAAACCGCCTGCGGGTACGGAACTTTTTACCAGAGTACCATTGAGGTATAGTTTAAGGTTCGTTCCGTCATAAGTGCCGGCGATATGCATCCATTCTCCGGTTACCAAGACGCTGTCTGCTCTCAGACTCGCCAGACTGCCATTGCTCTTCTTGATATAGAAATGCAGGGAACGGTAATCTCCGTAGGTTGTCCCATCATAACGCAGCACTGCCACTTCCGGTTCGAGAGTGATGTAGCGTTCCACTATGCCTTCGGGTATCACACTGTGATTAACCCACAACTCAATGGTAAAAGCGGATAGAGCAGTGTTTATGCCTGTCCCGGTAACGTTGTCTCCTGTGCCATCAAATTCCAGACAGTTGCCGGCGATAACTTCCGGTCCGATTGTGGTGAAAGACCGGATGGGACAGTTTGATGCATTGCCTCCTGAATTGTAGGGAACGATCTGCCAGTAATAGACGGTGTGAGGAGCTAACAGCGTTGTGCAATAGTAACTGAGATTTGCACCCATATCCAGGTTGTTGGCGATATTGGTGGGCGAAGCAGTGCCATTTCCGTCCGTACCAAAGTATAGCTTGTAACCGGTGGGATTGCCACTGCCATCAGCCCAGGTCAGGGTGGGGTGCAGGATTATATCTGTTGCGATATCGACAGGGTCAACCAAAGTCGCCGGATCAGGAGGAATCTCATCTATTACAATCTGGTCAAGCTTGATCCAGTCAATAGTAGATTCGGTATCTATCATTCGGAAGGCGATGTATTGGGTGCCCTCATATTCTGAAAGATCGAGGGTTAGCTGAGTCCAGGTGGTGGGCATGTTACTTACTGAATTATAGAACGCCAGGGTAGTAGTAAAATCTGAGGGGGAATTCGCATTGGGCGAGATCTGAACTTTGAGGCTTGGACCGTATTGTGCCCCCTTGAGCAAGAATTTCAGGCGGTAATTTCTTGTACCCAGGTTCAGCGCAGGTGTTATCAGCAAATGATTGCCTCCATTGCCGGAGTCTTCGGCAAAAGCTATATAGCTGCCACTGATAACATCATATTGTGCCCTGTACCAGGGGTGATCACCGCTGGTGGATAGCTGGTTCCAGTTATCAGGTGCAGAAGGTGAACCTTGCCAGTTTCCTTCAAAATCTTCGTTATATGGGAAGCTGCTTATCACAGGCGAGGCATCGGTGCTGGCTGAAACTGTTGGTGCAATGCCATCGGTTTTAAAGTCTATGCTGCTGGCTGAGTTTGCATAAGGGTAGATCACAAAATCATAACTGGTTGAGTAACTCAATCCAGAAAACGAATAGGTGTTTGTCCCGGCATGATGGTCTACGTTCACTGCTCCGTTATTATCTGTCCAGTTATTGTCATCGGGAACAGGAATGCCATCTGCAACAGTAGTATAGGTTCCGCCAGCCTTTTTAGCCAGGATCAGGTATCGGATTGGAATAACCTCCCCTGTCGATCCGGTCCAACTTAAAGTTATAGAGCGATAATTATGACCTGATGCAACAAAGGAAGTGGGGAAATTAGACGGCTCAGTACTCAGGGTCAGTGGCGGTCCGGCAACGTCATCAATATGAAGATAGAACCCATTGAGTGTAATTGCCTGAATCGCAAGATAGATATTCTGCCCTATAAAGGGGGTAAGGTCATAAGAGTATTGGAAATAGGTTGCACCAGGCGACTGGTTTGAGCCTAATGTAGTTGCGAACGACGTTATTTGATTGTCGGTGGTGGATAGCTTTACATTAAAACATTCCGGACGAGTGTCACTCTGGTTCCTGGACCAAAAAGAGAACACATGGTTAGCTTGGGTAGGTGCCACCCGGGGAGTGACCAACCAGTCATCGTGAGCATAAACATCATTATACTCAATCGATGCGTAAGCATTTCCCGAGTGTTGACTATAACTTGTTGACCGAAACCAGGTGTTGAGATCACCTTCATTATATACAGTCCAACCTGATGGCGGGAAAGCGCTCCCCTCAAATCCTTCGGAAAACCAACTACCGGAAATCCCTACCGATGTTTCCGGCACAGGTGTAGAAGTCAAAAAGTTGATATTAGTACCGTAATTCGTATACGGATAGATTCTGATGCTACAGACATCACCCACTGAGAAACCGGAAAAAATATAAGTATTAGTTCCCGCTGCATGTGATACGTTTCTTGCCAGGTTGCCATTAGACCAGATGGTGTCATCAGAAACCGGTGTTCCATCGGCGACATTGGCATAGGAACCAACGGTGTTTTTCACCAGGATAAGGTATTTAATGGGAAGTTGAGTTCCGGTAGAGCCAGTCCAACTCAAGGTGACTGTATCGGCACTGGTTTGGAATGCCGTAAAATTCGTGACGTGGTTGCTTGGCTCGGTTTCCCAGGCTAAGGGCGGACCGCTGATATCATCGATAAACAACTGCCACATGTCACGAGAAATTGCTTGTATAGCCACATATACATTTTGTCCCACGTAGGCATTAAGGTCAAAGGAATACTGCTGAAAATCAGTACCGGGAACCAGATTGCTCCCCAAAGTCACAGTAAAATTCGCCTTTTCTATTCCGGTAGTGGAGAGCTTGACGTTGAATACCTCGGGAAATTCCATATCTTCGTTGGCTGCCCAAAAAGCGTAAGTGTGATTTGAGGCAGTGGGAGCAAGTCTATGCGAAATCAGCCAATCATCGTGGGCATTCGCCTCAAAAAGGATAGATGCGCTATATGAACCGGAATGGCTACGCGCATTGGTACGTTCCCAGGTGTTAGGGTCTCCTGCGTTTATAACGGTCCAACCATCCGGGGGGAAAGTCGTGCCTTCGAACCCTTGTGAAAGATCAACCGAGAATAACGTTACCACCATTGTTGAAAATAGGAATAACAATAGTAAGAAAAGTGTTTTTTTCATGAGTAACTCCTTATTAAATTCTCTCGTTGAGCAGGACACTGTTCCTGCATTTTATCATTTCTTGCAGTGCAGAACTAACTCTACTCTTCGAATTAGCTCAGAGCAAGCTTAATCCCTCCCTTTACAAAAGGGAGGGAGATCGGTGCTCCAATCTGCTAATTCTTAACTCTTAATTCTTAATTCTACCTCACTGCCTTCACTTTGTAAAACATCCTATCGATTCCTACTGTACTCGAAATCCATGTAGCTCTACTCTTCATACCTTTATCTATATTTCTGCTGAAAGTACCTGAAGATGTGGCTTCAACAAATGTGCCATTAGGACTATTACAAGAGAATATCTTATAGGAAGTGGCTCCGCTGACTGTATCCCAGCTTAGTTTAGGATTCGAACCCTCAAGTTCCAAGGTGATGTTTTGTGGTATATCAACTGATAACGGATTTTGACGGACAAGGATAAATTGCCCTACTGTGCTGATCGAGTCAAAAGTTACTTGATTATCGGCAGCATTGACCGAACTTGCAGAAGCAAGCAATGTCCATCCGCCTGATGATGTGCTTGAACGTGTATAAAGCTTAATGTTCCCCGGATTTGATTCCTCACTGGGATAAATGTCTTCATTAATGGTACAGGTTTGGTTTGCTGAAAAGCTCCCTGATCCATATCGATTCACGACCCAATACTGATTGTTAAAGACAGTATCAATACCGGTTGGAACGACATTTGGGCCATTGCTTAGCTTGGATACTGTGAATCTTCCCCAAGTTGTAGATGTAAAGAAGGAACTTAAACCTGTTCCTGTAAAGTCAACAGTACCAGTAGCTTCATATTGTGAGTTCGAAACTCCTGAGCTAAAAGGAAATACAGAGGTTGTCCAGCTATCATTTCCCATATTCATCATTGTACCGTTGATTAGTCTTACATAATCGTTTAGAATAGTTCCTGAAGCTTCATTACATTGCCAATAGCTAATCAATCCTGTTTCAGTACCGGTTAAGGGAATATACATATTCTGACGGATTTGGTCTTCTGTCCGTGCTACATTCCATACACGTATTTCATCCATAGCTCCGTTGAATAATTGTCCGCCACTTGTACCAGAACCAATCACTTTATCACTTGTATTTGAAACAAATGAAAAGCTGTTATCATCAGACATAATTTGTGAAACACCATTGATATAAATATGCTGAATTCCTCCACCACTTCCAGGTCCAACACCAGCACGAGTGTAGGCGATATGCACCCATTCACCTGTAGAAATGGCATTGTCTCCGGTTTGAGCAAACCACCTACCAACTCCGCTAACTGCAACACGACCGGTTCCGCCTGAGCCTATACCAACTTCCAATTGGAATGAACCTGCTTGATTATTTAGTCTGGTGGAGAAAATACCTGAGCGTCCTGCCAGGCTGTTTGGCTTAATCCAGGCTTCAATGGTGATATAATCTCCTGTATTGAAGGAACTGCTGTTTCCAAGATTGACATAATCATTCACACCATCGAAGGAAAGTGCTGTTCCGTTTAAATTGCTAATTGCCGGATAATTTCTACAGACCAGGAACTGGCTGCATTCTGAAATACCGGAGAATGTTGCCTGGTTCAGCGCTTCATTCACACTGGTGGCAGTTTTGATAACATTCCAGTTTCCATCAGTATTGCGTTGGCGTGAATATAACCTGATCTGGTTAGGATGTGCCTGATCATCAGCAGTCAGGTCTTCGCTCACAGTAAGTGTCATAGTCCCATTGAACGAACCTGTTCCATAGCGATGGACAACCCAGTACTGGTTATCAAACACTTCATCCATTCCTGTGGGAATAATGTTCGGGCTTGTATTGATTTTATTCACAGTTATGGAAGCCGAATTGTGTATTGTATAATTCATTGAAAGGTTAGTATTTGTGAAAGTCACTACACCAGCAGTTTCCGTTTGAGTATTGCTAACACCACTGCCAAAAGGAACTGTTGAACCTAGCCAGTCCTCATTTGTCATATTATTCATCGTACCATTACAGTTGCTTATAACATCCAGTACATTTGTTCCTGTTGATTCGTTGAATTGCCAGTAGTTCAACAGACCGGTTTCCATACCTGTAAGAGAAAGATGCATATTCTCACGGATTTGGGCTTGTGAACGGGCATAATTCCAGATACGCATTTCATCCATCTTTCCGTTGAATGTTTCTCCTGAACTACTAAAAGTATAGTTTCCTGATGGGGGATACAAACCGCCCGTTGTTACAGCACTTTTTACAAGCAATCCATTCACATATAATTTCAAATTAGTTCCATCATAAGTTCCTGCAATATGCATCCACTCGCCGGTTACCAGGACACTATCTGCTCTGAAACCATACAAGGAACCACTCGCTTTCTTAATATAAAAATGCAGGGAATTATATTCACCGTAGATTGTTCCGTCATAACGTAGAACTGCCATTTCAGGTTGTAAAGTAATGTATCTTTGCACAGTTCCGTTCAGGCTGTTGTGATTTACCCAAGTTTCTATTGTAAAAGCTGTCAGTGAAGGACTAATTCCTGTTCCAGCTACATAATCATTACTCCCATCAAAATCAAGAGCGTTACCCGGTATACCATCAGGTGCTGAATGGGTAGTAAAAGACCAAATCGGGCAGTTACTCGCATTTCCGCCTGAATTGTAGGGTATAACCTGCCAATAGTATGTCGTATTAAAAGCCATATGTGCCGTTAGCGAATAAGTTAAATTAGTTCCCATATCCAGGTTATTTGCAACAGATGTAGGTGGAGTGGTGCCATTTCCATCAGTACCAAAATTAAGCTTATAACCATTGGTGAACCCCCCACCATCTGACCAATTCAATGAAGAGGATACGATAACAGCATTTGCAGCATTTGCTGGTGAGACACATACCGCTGGATTAGGCGGTATTTCTTCAATCAGGACATCATCCACCTGATAAGGAAAACCGCTATTATCATAATTTCTGAAACCTAAATACTTGATCCCTTCATAAGCGGATAGATCCAAAGTGATTTGGGTCCAGACTGTAGGCATAGTACTACCATTCCAATACTGAGCTAATGATGTAAAACTCCAGGGATCAGTATTATTATCGCTAATCTGCACTCTCAGCCCTGAACCGCCATTGCTGCCGCCTTTCAGCCAGAATTTCAACCTGTAATTTCTTGTTCCAAAATTCATTGCAGGGGTAATTAGCAGATATTCGCCTGAATTTGCAGCCACAGCTAATGCATCACCATTACTGTTGTATCCTGTACCATTCCGATTCCAAGGATCTTCACCTCTTACAACAATTTGAGACCAGTGAGTCGGTGCAGGTGGATCCCCTTGCCAATCTGCTTCAAAATTTTGTAAATAGGGAAAGCTGGTTATAGCGTAGCTATCCGTTGTGACACTTACTGTTGGAACTGCTCCATCATTTTTATAATTTATCAGGATTCCATAATTTGTATACGGATATATACGAAAATCATAAGCAGTTGAAGTCGAGATTCCTGTAAATGTGTAGGTATTTGTACCGGCTGTATGGCTTACATTGACTGCTGCATTATTATTAGACCAATTGCTGTCATCAGCAACCGGAATCCCGTCTGTAACAGCTGCATAAGACCCGGATCCTTTTTTGGCTAATATCAGGTATTGTATTGGCAACTGAGTCCCTTCGGAACCCGTCCATGTAAGGGTAATTGAATCTGTACCATGACTCGGAGAGGTAAAATTGGTTGGATAATTAGTTGGCTCTGGTTCAATCGTTTCCGGAGGTCCGCTAACATCGTCTATATGAAGATAAAGCATGTTGGTTGAGATTGCTTGAAATGCGAGATACACATTCTGTCCGGTATAATCGGACAGATCATAAGAATACAATGTATAAGTATTTCCCGGTGCGATTGAACTGGCAAGAGTAACTGTAAAAGCACTGGTTTGGTTCGTTGTTGTAGATAACTTCACATTAAATCTGTCTGAATAATTTGAACTACGGTTTCTTGCCCAAAAAGAAAAAGTGTGGCTTGCTGCAGTAGGTGCTAATTTGGGTGTAATTAACCAATCATCATGTGCGACAGACGAATCATATCTGATCGTAGCTGAACCGTTTCCTGTGTGAGAGTAATCTTCTACTCGTTCCCAAGTGTTTCCATCCCCTCCATTATAAACTGTCCACCCTATTGGAGGAAATGTCGTGCCTTCAAATCCTTCGGATAAATTTTCCCGAACGACTGTGATAGAAGCACTCGGAATCGGAGTTGAAGTTTTGTAGTCGATGATTGAGCCATAATTAGTATAAGGATAGATGACAAAAGTGTAGAGTGAACCAATTGATACTCCAGTAAAAGTATATGTATTAGTTCCTGAACTGTGCTGAACATTCTTGGAAACATTCAAATCTGACCAGCCAGTATCATCAGGAACAGGGATTCCATCAGCAACACCTGCATAAGAACCTGTGTCTTTTTTTCCTAGAATCAGGTAATTTCCGGGAATCTGAACACCTGTAGATCCTGTCCAGGTCAAGATGATTGAATCACTACCACTTTGGCTTGCAGAAAAGTTTGTTACATGGTTACTTGGTTCGCCTTCAATATATAGAGGAGGTCCACTAACATCATCAATAAACAATATCCACTCATCAGTTGAGATAGCCTGGATTGCAATGTAAACACTCTGTCCCACATAGGCATTTAAATCGAATGAATAATGCTCAAATAGGGTTCCAGGTACCAGATTACTGCCCAGGGTCACAGTGAAGTTAGATACTTCTTTACCTGTTGTTGAGAGTACTACATTGAATGCATCAGGATAATCGGTGCTATGGTTAGCAGCCCAAAAACTATACGTGTGACTGGCAGAAGTAGGAGAAAGTTTGGGAGTAATCAGCCAATCATCATGTGCAGATGTTGTGAAATTAATAGCCGCGCTATAGGATCCGGTTCTACAAAACGTATTTGAGCGTAACCAGGTATCGGAATCTCCACCGTTGATGACAGACCATCCTGCTGGAGGAAAAGTAGTTCCCTCAAAGCCTTCAGATAAGTTTACTGAATACAGCAGTGTAAAAAAGCCCGATAATAAGAATATGGATATAAGAAATACATCCTTTTTCATACATATCTCCTTGTTTAGATATAATGCAATTCTAATTTTTGTAGCATTAAACCTTATTACTTCGGATATTCCTTGAAATCTATTGCTATGAGAGCAACGATAACAAAGAGATTAATACAAATTCATGTATCTTCAAATCTATCTGTTGAGCAGGTTACCGTTCCTGCTGAATTTCATTGTAAGTCCAGGTTCATCTTGATGCAATTTCTCGCATTCGACTTCGCTCAATGACCGTGAACTCACCCTGAACACTTAATAGAACCCCCTACCCCCCTTCTCAAGGGGGGAGGGAATCGGTGCTCTAATCTTCTAATTCTTAATTCTACCTGACTGCCTTCACATAGTAGAACATCCTATCGTTTCCTGCAGTACTCGAAATCCAGGTAGCTCTACTCTTCATACCTTTATCATTCGTTCTACTGGAAGTACCGGATGAAGTGATTTCTACAAATGTACCGTTTGGGGTGCTACATGAATAGACATGATAAGATGTTGCTGTACTAACTGTATCCCAACTAAGTTTAGGGTGAGAACCTACAAGATCTAAAGTGATGTTTTGGGGTGTATCAACTGATAAAGGATTCTGACGGACAATGATAAATTGACCTACAGCGGTGATTGATACAAAGGTTGCTGTGTTGTTGGCTGCATTCACAGAGCTTGCAGAAGCCAGCAATGTCCATCCACCTGATGATGTCTTTGATCGCTTATAAAGTTTGAAGTTTGCAGGATCGGCTTCTTCATCAGGATAAATGTCTTCGCTGATCGTAAAAGTAAGGCTCGCAGAGAAACTCCCTGAACCATAGCGATTCACGACCCAATACTGATTATCAAAAACTTCATTTACGCCAGTTGGAACCAGGTTAGGATTGGTGTTTAATTTGGCAACTGTAACGGAAGCTGAATTATGGGCTGTGTAATTCATGGATAAATTTGTCCCTGTAAAGGTGACCAAACCTGTGGCTTCTGTGTGTGTGTTGCTTACACCGCTGCCAAAAGGTATCGACGAGGCTACCCAGTCCGCATCCGTCATATTGTTCATTGTTCCGTCGCATGCACCGATAACATCAGGGACAGTAGTTCCGGATGTTTCATTAAATTGCCAGTAATGAAGCAAACCTGGTGCCGTGCCGGATTGACTGAGATACATGTTTTCCCGAATCTGCTGTTGGGTTCTTGCGTAATTCCAGATATGCACTTCGTCCAATTTACCATCCAACGTTTCACCAGATGCACTTAAACTATAGACTCCTGAGGGTGCATACAAGCCTGCTCCGGCGGAGACTGCGCTTTTAACTAAAATTCCATTAACATATAGTTTCAGATTCGTGCCATCATATGTACCGGCTATGTGCATCCATTCTCCGGTTACCAATACGCTGTCTGCCCTGACGCCTAATCCAGAGCCATTGGCTTTTTTAATGTAGAAATGCAGGGAACGGTAACCGCCGTATATTGTTCCGTCATAACGTAGTACTGCCATTTCAGGTGCTAACGTAACATATCTTTGCACAGTTCCGTTCAGGCTGTTATGATATACCCATGTCTCTATGGTAAAAGCACTGAGAGCAGTGTTGATTCCTGTCCCGGTGACATTGTCACCAGTGCCATCGAACTCCAGGCAATTACCGGCAATCGCTTCCGGTCCTGTGGTGGTAAAAGACCAGATAGGGCAATTGGCAGCGTTGCCCCCAGCGTTGTAGGGGACTATCTGCCAATAATAGACTGTATTGGGAGTCAACTTGGTTGTGCAATAATAATTGAGGTTTGCACCCATATTCAGATTATTGACCAAGTTGGTCGGTGTGGTGGTGCCGTTGCCGTTCGTGCCCAAATACAGCCTGTAGGCATCGGAATTGTCGCTTCCGGCAGCCCAGGTCAGGGTCGGGTGCAGGTTAATATCTGTTGCGATATCGACAGGGTCAACCGGGGTCGCTGGTTCAGGCGGTACAACTTCCGAAGCAAAGTGAGGTCCGCTGACATCATCGATAAGCAATTTCTGCCCACCTTGTGTAATAGCCTGTATTGCCACATACACCGCTTGTCCAATATACGCATTCAGGTCAAATGAGAATCGCTGGTAATTATTAATGGGAACCAGATTGCTCCCCAGAGTCACCGTGAAATCCGCTTGGGCATTTCCCGTGGTGGAAAGCTTCACATTGAATGCACCCATGTTAGTCCCGGAAAGGTTTTGCGACCAAAATTCATAGCTATGGCTGGTAGCATTGGGAGCCAATTGGGGAGAAATCAGCCAATCATTGTGGGCAACAGTATCAGAATTCAGAGCTGTGCAGTATAGCCCCGACCTGACCCAATAATCACTTTGATACCATGCGTTACTACCTCCTCCATTGATGACAGACCAGCCGGCAGGAGGGTAACTCACACCTTCAAATCCTTCTGCAAACCACAAATTGAGAATATTTACCGAGGTTTCCGGCACCGGAGCAGTAGTTAAATAATTGATTTGCGCACCATAATTCGTATATGGATAGATTCTGATGCCACAGACATCACCCACTGAGAATCCGGACAACGTAATACTATTAGTTCCTGCAACATGCGACACGTTTCTTGCCAGGGTGCCATCAGACCAGTTATTGTCATCGGCTACTGGAATTCCATCTGCTACGCCGGCATAGGAACTGCCGGTGTTTTTTAACTGAACCAGATAATAAAAGGGAGTTTGAGGTCCGGTGGAACCAGTCCAACTTATTGTAATGAGGTCGGCATTGATCTGGCTTGCCGTAAGGTTTGTTACATGATTGCTGGGCTCGGCTTCCCAGGCTAAGGGCGGAGCGCTGATATCATCGATATACAAACAACACTGTTCTGTAGAAATTGCTTGAATTGCCACATATACATTTTGTCCCACATAAGCACTCAGATCAAATGAATACATCTGAAAAGCAGTGCCGGGAACCAGATTGCTCCCTAAAGTCACAGTAAAGTTCGCAATTTCTCTTCCTGTAGAGGAGAGCTTGACGTTGAATGCTTCTAAATATTCTAAATCATCGTTTGCTGCCCAGAATGCGTAATTGTGGTTGGAGGCACTTGGGGCAAGTCTATGCGAAATCAGCCAGTCGTTGTGGGTATTTGCCGTATATAGTATAAATGCACTGTATGATCCGGAACGGCTACGACTGTTGGTACGTTGCCAGGTATTGGCATCTCCTCCGTTGATAACTGTCCATCCGGCAGGGGGGAAACTGCTGCCTTCGAATCCTTCGACAAACCCTCCACTGGTAATAGTGATTGATATTTCCGGTACGGGAGTATTAGTTAAAAAATTGATTCTTTCGCCGTAATTTGTATAGGGATAGATAATAACACTACAAACATCACCCAAGGAGAAGCCGGAAAAAGTGCAAGTATTGGTTCCCGTTGTATGCAAAACGTTTTTTGCCATGTTGCTATCAGACCAGTTGCTGTCATCGGAAACCGGAATTCCATCGGTTACACTGGCATAGGAACCGCCTGTGTTTTTTACCATGACAAGGTATTTACCGGGTAGTTGAGTTCCTGTAGAGCCAGTCCAACTCACGGTGATTGCATCGTTGCCGTTTTGACTGGCTGAGATATTTGTTACATGGTTGCTGGGCTCGGCTTCCAATGCTAAAGATGGTCCGCTTACATCGTCAATATACAGACTATACATGTTTGTGGAAATTGCCTGTATAGCCACATAGACAGTATGTCCAACGTAAGCATTCAGGTCAAATGAATACAGTTGAAAAGCTGTACCGGGAATTAAACTGCTCCCCAAAGTTACGTTGAAATCCGCAATTTCTTTGCCAGTAGTGGAAAGTTTTACATTGAAAGCATCGGGATACCCGGAATGATAGTTTGCTGCCCAGAAAATATAGCTGTGGTTACTGGTAGTGGGAGCAAGTTTAGGCGAAATCAGCCAATCATCGTGGGCATTTTCATAATAATTGATAGTTGTGCAGTACGTTCCGGAATGGCTACGTGCATTGGTAAGCTGCCATGTATTAGGGTCTCCTCCGTTGATAACTGTCCAGCCATCGGGGGGGAAATTGGAACCCTCGAACCCTTCGGAGAGATCTACCGCATGCATTAGGGCAAACATCCCTATCGATAAGGTCAGCAATAACAATAATATGACTTTTTTCATAACAAACTCCCTTGTAAATTACAAACAGAATATACTTGTTGGATTACTTTTACAGTATGGACTTCATAGTATAAGTAATTCAGGGAAGGCAGCTTGTCAGAACATCTTCCAAGATGCCGCTGCAAACCGTCTTCCCCCTAAATCTATCATTCACGTATTTTAACGATGCTTTCACCTAAAGGCAAATGCTCTTTACACTTGATTATATGGTTCTACTTTTCCAAAAGAACACCTTGGTCCGAAGCCACAACTTTATAAAACTCGTACTGTGTATCCATAGGCTCATCCCAACTGGTTCCAGGATGGCGCAATCCGATAATAGTCCATTCATTCAATGGGGCATAGGGGTTATTGGAAGCATAAACGTTGTAAACATTGGCGTTGGGAACGGCATCCCAGGATATCCTGATATTTCCGCCATTCTTAACGATATGCAGGTTCTGGGGTGGAGCCAATGTATCAACCTGGTTGAAGGCAAGCATGAACTGTCCGTCAACTGTGATATCGTCAGCTGTAATTGTGTTATTAGGCAGACTCTGAACATGCGCCGCACCGTATAATGTCCAGGCTCCATCAGATGAGCTTGCCCGGTGGTAAACCTTGAATTCGCCATCAATACTTGTATAAGGGGTTATGTCTTCTTGAAGGTGAAAGGTAAGGTTGGTGCTGAAGCCCTGCGTACCATAATTATCCATTATCCAGTATTGGCGGTCAAACACAATATCCTCGACGGGTAGAAGAACATCCTGGTCGCGTATGATGGTGGCGGTGACAGGAGCTCCGTTTTGAACTGTGTAGTTTGCAGAAAGGTCCACACCAGGGAATTCAACAACTCCAACTGTTTCCAATGTGGAAAAAACAGAACCCGTTCCGAAAGGAATGCCAGAGGAAGTCCAACTAGCTCCACCAAGCAGATAATAGGTATCGGACATGTTCACTAGTGTTCCGTTATTGGAAGAAATGCCGTCTTTTAGCTTTAATCCCAAACCTTCATTGAATTGCCAATAGCTTAGAAGTCCTGATTCACTTCCTGTCAGAGGAAGATACATCGTCTCACGGATAGCTTGCTCGCTAAGAGATACTTCCCAAACCTTGACTTCATCCATCAGCCCGTTATAGAGCTGACTTCCGCTGGCTCCTGATCCAAGCAATTTGTCATCGTTGTTGGCTGTGAATGAATAATTGGCATCTGATATCAGCGTTTGTAGAACACCGTTGACATAGATCTTATGCGTTCCAGCTCCTGGACCTGAACGGACATAAGCGATATGATTCCATTCTCCTGGTGTAATGGCATTATCACCCGTCTGAGCAACCCATGTGCTGACACCGGAAACTGCAATGCGGTTAGTTCCACCACTTCCATTTCCCACCTCAAGCTGGAATGATCCTGCCGCATTATTAAATCTAGTGGAAAATATCGCTTGCCTGCCGTTCAGGTTGGTGGGTTTAACCCATGCTTCGATAGTAACAATATTGGACAGTCCCAGGGATGAAGCATTGCCCAGATTGATGTAATCGTCGATTCCATCAAAGTTAAGAGCAGTGCCAGCATTTGAATCTATCTGATTCGCTATTCTTGCTATCAGGAATTGACTGAAACTTCCAATGCCGGTGAAGCGTGCTTTGTTCAGTGCTTCATTTACTGAATAGGCGGAAGTGATTAGCGTCCAGTCCCCATGGGAATTGCCTTCCCTGGTAAAGAGCTTAATTAGGTTAGGTTTACTTTGATCATTAGTGGTCAGATCTTCGTTAGGTACCAATTCCATGTTTACGTTGAAAGTTCCTGACCCATAGCGTTCAATGATCCAGTATTGGCTGTTAAAATAATCACCTGCATCTGCGGGAAGAATATTCGGTGCACAGTTCAGCTTTGTGGCAGTGATTGATGCAGTGCCATGAGTAGTGTAGCTCATAGTTAGACCTATTCCTGTAAAAACCATGGTTCCGCTACTTTCAGCCTGGGTATAGCAAACTCCGCTGCCAAAAGGAATACTTGAGCCAACCCAATCTGCGTCTGTCATACCGTTCATCGTGCCATTACAACCACCGGCTATGTCCAAAACAGAAGTTCCTGAGCTGGCATTGAACTGCCAGTGGTTCAGCAACCCGGCTTCACCACCTGTAAGAGGTAAGTGCATATTCTCACGTATTTGTGCTTCGGTACGAGCATAATTCCAGAGACGCGTTTCATCCAGTTTACCGTCTAATGTCTCTCCCCAGGAGCTTAAGCCATATGTACCAGAGGGTGGATACAGCCCACCGCTCGTTACAGTGCTTTTTACCAGACGTCCATTCACATATAATTTCAGATTCGTACCGTCATAGGTTCCTGCTACATGCATCCACTCACCAGTCACAAGCACGCTATCTGCTCTTAAGCTAATTCCCGACCCGTTTGCTTTCTTAATATAGAAGTGCAAAGAGCGATAGCCTCCGTAAACAGTGCCGTCATAACGCAAAACAGCAACTTCAGGCTGAAGTGTGACATATCTTTGAACAGCTCCTGGAAGGCTGTTATGGTATACCCAGGTCTCTATAGTAAATGCCGATAAGGAAGTGCTGATACCTGTGCCAGAGACATTGTCTTCAACCCCGTCAAATTCCAGGCAGTGCCCTGCGAAAGTATCGGCAGGCTTCAGTTCCTCATATGCTCCCATATCGATACGTCCATTGATAATACGGTTCCCTCCACCGAAGTCATAGATACCAACTGTGCTTGCTGTAGTAGCAGGATCACCTGTATTGATACAGGGAGAAATGCTCTGGAGGTCAAAAGGATTCAAGCCCGAACCAACAAATAGTGGATTCGTATTCATATTATTTTCGTAAGTACCCGAATATTGTGGGTACTGTGTAAGCAAATCTGCCGATCCCCCCTGTATATCGCTATAATATATATTTGGATTACTATGTTCTGTTACAAATACTGATATATCGAAATCCGAATTTCCATAAACAATAGAATTTCTGATGTTCGGGGCTGAACTGCTTTTGCATCTAATTCCGGAATTCGTGTTGTTAACAATTGAACAATTCAGTAAGGTTGGATTGGCCTCACTAATTAATATGCCACCTCCATACTGGCTCATGTTAGCTGTATTATTGTAGATAAGCAGATTTTTTAGAACAGCATTGGAATCGATGCGTATCGCCCCTCCCGCTGCTGCTGTATTGTTCTTGAACACGCAATTCATAAGATTGATTAATGATTGCGGGCCGATATATATTGCTCCACCGGCACCGCCAGAAACGGTTGCCGTGTTATTTTGAAATGTGCAATTGGAGATTAGCAACTTGCTGAACATATCAACGAAGATTGACCCTCCTCGAGAGTCGTCAATCCCTGATCCGTCAGCTTTTCCGTATTCCAATGTACAATAGACGATTTTTGAGGAATCATTTGCTGCCGGTGTATTATCAAATATGATTCGATTCCAGCCGGTAGTATGATCATTATTAGTAAAAGTGATCAAGTTGGATGCATTGCCTACTGCAAGCAGTCTGCCATTCACGTTTAACGAGTAATGTCCCATGAATGAGACTTTAATACCTGGATTGATGGTAAGAGTCACTCCATTATTCACTGTAACATTTCCGGTTACTCTGACTGAATCGACACTGGACCATGTTGTGTTTGCGGCTATTGTTCCTGCAAAGTCGATATACGTTGCTTGGAGCATTAGAGGAAATACCATAGTCAACATCGTAATAAAGAACAGCAAATAAATACGTTTGTGTTTTAACATATTCTCTCCTTATCTTTCATATGTATTTTCTTCGTAGAGTAGGACTCCGTTCCTGCTTAATCGTTGTAGAGTAGGACGCCGTTCCTGCTTTCTGCATTCGCACCTCGAACTTCGAACTTCCCCTGACTCCGTTCCTGTTTTATGATTTCTTGCAGAGCAGATGTTGAAATCTGATCAACCACCACCGACATTTCGATACTGCTCAATGAATGAAATTCGGCTTACCTTCTGCTCTGCAATTCTTAATTCTTAATTCTTAATTCTTAATTCTACCTGACTGCCTTCACATAGTAAAACATCCTATCAATTCCTGTTGTACCGGAAGTCCACGTAGCTCTACTCTTTGTGCCTGCCCCCATATTTTTACTGTTGAAACTACCTGACGAAGTAACATCGATGAATGTCCCGTATGGATTGCTGCAAGCGTATACATTGTAGGAAGTTGCAGTAGTGACGGCATCCCAACTGAGTTTGATGTTTTCTCCTATGGTTTCGACTGCCAGATTTTGCGGGGTATTAAGTGCCTGGTACGGATTTACATGCACATTCACTGGAATCGTATGCTGAGGATTATCAGGTTCATTGCTGGTTATGATTATATTGCTAGTGAAATCACCTGCCCACAATGCATCTGCATTTAATTTAACTATTACCTGGTTTGTACTATACGCGTTGACTGTTCCAGACCATGAATTCACAGAGACCATAGGGCAGATTTTGATAGCTAAATTGCTATGAATATAGGAAGCATTACGCACTATTTGCAGTCCCTGGGTACCATCCTGATTTTCAATTCCAACTGCACAGAGGTTGTTTAATGCACTCGCATTCAGATATTGCATCGTTATACAGCCATCTGAATTTAAAATCACTTCAAATGTTTCAAAATAACCTGATGTGATATAATGCGAGTAATTCTGATACTCAATAATCACTCTGTTGTTTGAAGAATCATCATAAAAATAGATATGTGCATCCCAAGTTTCAGCGCTTAGATCTTCCCAGTATGCCGCGATGAGATTGTTAGGTTCGTTTGCATCAGGGATTGGGTAACTGTCAATATCAGAACCTTCATAGCCTGTGTTAAATGTCAGTAACCCATTCGTCGATATTTGTACCTGGTTATAAGAGCTATTGAAGTATGGAAAGTTAAACGGAAGTTGCATGATTTTGTATCCATCATCTGAGTCTCCATAATCGATCACCTCATTGGTTATGATCTCAGTCCCCAAAGATGAAATATCAATCCAGTTAAACGCAGGTCCTCCCGCTTGATCACTATCGACCCAGGAATATGAATAACTTCCTGGTGTTCCACTGCCTCTTGTTGAAGCATTGCTATTGTTTCTTGAGCTTCCATTCACACTAATCGTATAATTCAGTGGTTGATCACCTGTATTTTCGATTGACAGAGTTGTATTTGCATTGTCTCCGACATACAGGGTCTGAGTTATGGATGTTGGTGTTATATTCATTGCTGGACTTTGAATATGTCCAATTAAGAACTGACCTGTAGTAGCGATATTATTGAAAGTGACAGTATTAAGATCCGCATTCACTGAGGTAGCAGAAGCAATTAATTGCCAGTTTGCATCCGAACTGCTTCCTCGTCTGTAAAGTTTGATATCGCTTGGTTTGTACTGGTTCGACAATGTCAGGTCTTCACTTACAGTAAATGTCAAATTCGCAGCAAAACTACCAAACCCGAAACGATTCATCTCCCAATATTGAGAATCATAAACATTCGTTAAACCGGAAGGTATTTCATTCGGGCTACCATTCAGCTTTGTGACTGTAAATCTTGAACCATTTGCAGTTGTGAAGAAAGAACTTAATCCGGTACCAGTAAAGGTGACAGTTCCTGTTGTTTCATTCTGTGAGTTTGTAACACCTGAAGAAAAAGGTATTGTTGAACTTACCCAGTCTTCATTTCCCATATTAACAAGGGTTCCATTATTCAAGGAAACATAATCATATGATCTTGTTCCAGTCATTTCGTTGAATTGCCAATAACTAATCAATCCTGTTTCAGAACCGGTCAAAGGCAGGTACATACTTTCACGGATTTGATCAGGAGTCCTTGCCATATTCCAAATACGTACTTCATCCATAGCTCCGTTGAATAATTGTCCGCCACTTGTACCGCAACCGAGGACTTTATCACTTGTATTTGAAACAAATGAATAGCTGTTATCGTCGGATATAGCTTGTGAAACACCATTGATATAGATATGCTGAATTCCTCCACCACTTCCAGGACTCATTCCATCACGAGTATAGGCAATATGCACCCATTCACCTGTAGAAATGGCATTGTCTCCGGTTTGAGCAAACCACCTGTTAACCCCGCTAACTGCGACACGACCAGTTCCACCTGAGCCTGTTCCGACTTCCAATTGGAATGAACCTGCCTGGTTATTGAGCCTGGTGGAGAAGATACCTGAGCGTCCTGCCAGGCTGTTTGGCTTTATCCAGGCTTCAATGGTGATATAATCTCCTGTATTGAAGGAACCGCTATTTCCAAGATTGACATAATCATTTACACCATCGAAGGTTAGAGCTGTTCCGTTTGAATTACTGATTGTCGGATAATTTCGACAGACCAGGAATTGGCTGCATTCTGAAATACCCGAGAACGTTGCCTGGTTTAGCGCTGCATTCACACTGGTGGCAGTTTTTATGACATTCCAGTTTCCATCAGTGTTGCGTGCACGTGAATACAATCTAATCTGGTTAGGATGTGCCTGATCATCAGCAGTCAGATCTTCGCTTACAGTAAGTGTCACATTCCCATTGAAAGACCCTGTGCCATAGCGATGGACTACCCAGTATTGGTTATCAAACACTTCATTCATACCTGTCGGAATAGTGTTCGGGCTTGCATTGATTTTATTCACCGTTACGGAAGCCGAGTTGTGTGTTGTATAACTCATTGATAGGTCTGTGTTTGTGAAAGATACTACACCGGCAGCCTCCGTTTGAGTATTGCTGACACCACTTCCAAAAGGAACTGTTGAACCTACCCAGTCGTCATTTGTCATATTATTCATCGTACCATTACAGTAATTAATGATATCCAGGACACTGGTTCCTGATGACTCATTGAATTGCCAGTAGTTTACGAGACCTGCTTCCATTCCTGTAAGAGAAAGGTGCATATTTTCACGTATTTGTGCTTGGGAACGGGCATAGTTCCAGATACGCATTTCATCCATTTTACCATCGAATGTTTCTCCGTAACTGCTCAATGAAAAATTGCCGGAAGGTGGATACAAGCTGCTGGAAACTACAGCGCTTTTGATAAGTGTACCATTTAAATACAATTTGAGATTATTCCCGTCAAAAGTACCTGCTACATGCATCCATTCTCCTGTTACCAGTACACTATCAGCTTTGAATCCAAATAATGAACCATTTTGTCTTTTTATATAGAAATGCAGTGCCTTATAACCGCCATAGATGGTTCCATCATAACGTAAAACAGCCGTTTCAGGTGCTAGGGTAATGTATCTTTGCACTGTTCCGTTCAGGCTGTTGTGATTAATCCACGCTTCTATTGTAAAGGCGGTCAGAGAAGTATTAATTCCTGTTCCGGTAACATAATCACCACTTCCATCAAAGTTTAGAGCGTTACCTGGAATACTGACCGGACCTAAGGTGGTAAAAGACCAAATGGGGCAATCACTTGCATTACCACCGGAATTGTAAGGAACAACCTGCCAGTAGTATGTCGTATTCATAGCCAGTTGGGTGGAAGGGGTGTATGATGTACTGGTGCCAATATCCATGTTGCTTGCAATTGATGAAGGTGGTGTTACACCATTGCCGTCAGTACCAAAATTTAACATGTATCCGGTTGGTGATCCGGAACCCTCTGCCCAATGTAATGAAATATTACGTATAATATTATTTGCGGCATCGGAAGGTGACACAAGGACAGCCGGGCTGGGTGGAATTTCTTCGATCAGGACATCATCAATCATAATAGGTCCGCCTCCAGAACCATACAACCTGAAGGCAATGAACTTTGTTCCTTCAAATGCGGAGAGATCAAGTGTGATTGGTGTCCATTCCGTGGGCATTTCATCGCCAGTCCAGTAGTCAGCCAACCCGTTCCCGAAACTCGAGGGATCATTGTTATTATTTCCAATCTGCACTTCCACAACGTTACCTGGGTCGGTGCCACCCCTAATCCAGAATTTCAACCAATAATCACGTGTACCAAGATTCAACGCCGGTGTGATCAGAAGGTTTTCATCACCCCATTCTGAAAAAGCCAAAGCTGACCCTGAGCTATTGTATCCAGCACCATTTCTTTCCCAAGGATTTTCACCGCTTACAACAATTTGCGTCCATTGTGCTGGAGCCGCTGGAGATCCTTGCCAAGCTGCCTCAAAATCCTGTAAATAGGGAAAGCTATCTACATGGTAGAAGGCATCTGTGGTGATGGATACAGTTGGTGCGATTCCACCGGTTTTGTAATTGATATCACTTGAGGAATTCGTATATGGGTAAATAACAAAATCATATGTGGCTGCAGCCGATAATCCTGTAAAAGTATAAGTATTGGTTCCAACCGTATGTACAACATTGACTGCTGCATTATTGTCTGACCAATTGCTATCATCAGGTACAGGAATTCCATCTGTAACGGTTGCAAAAGATCCAGATCCTTTTTTGGCTAAAATCAGATATTTTATTGGCAACTGGGTTCCAACTGAACCTGTCCAGGAAAGACTAATTGTCGCTGGATCATAACCTGTAGAGATAAAATTGGTCGGGAAATTGGTTGGTTCCGGGTAAACAACTAAAGAAGGTAATGTAACATCATCTATAAAAAGATAATACATATTTGTTGAAATTGCTTGGATAGCGACATATATATTCTGTCCGGTATAAGATGACAAATCATAAGTGTAGAAAGTATAATAATAGCCTGGAGTTACTTCAGTGGCAAGTGTAACTGAAAAATCACCTGCTTGGTTCGTCAAAGTTGATAATTTTACATTGAACTTCTCGGGAAACTCCATATCCAAATTTTTTGCCCAGAAAGAAAAAACATGATTGGTTAAAGTTGGAGTTAATCTTGGCGTAATTAGCCAATCATTATGAGCTGTGAAGTAGTCAAATGCAATAGCTGCACAAGCTGACCCAGTATGAGCAGGCTCATCAGTGTATCTTTCCCAGGTATTTCCATCCCCGCCATTTAAAACAGTCCATCCTAATGGCGGAAATGTCGTGCCTTCAAATCCTTCGGTAAGTTCAACAGAATACAACTGAGAAAATGCACTTAACAGCAATGTCAGGCAAATTAGAAAGTGAATTTTTTTCATTGATTACCTCTTGTTATTTCGCTAGATTAGTTAACTGTAATTTTTTTAATGATATATCTTCAAAATTGCGATAGTTCTTTAGCTTCAATTGTGAGTGATTAGATATCCCATTTTTATATAGATAAATCACAAGCCTAGGATACTTTCCGCTAATTTCTTTAATAAAACTATCTGAACAGCTCTGCTGAAATATTACAGCATCTGGCTTGATTTCCTCGAGTATGCGCAGCGTATCGCTTTGAGAAACAGAGAGGTAGATGCTGGTATTATCCAGATTCGTGAGAAGCTGGATTAGCTTGGTCATTTCTGAAATTTCATGCACTAATATATTCATGATTTCACCTCAAATACTATATTAGCAAATGAAGAGCCACATGTGTAACTGTATGTTATTGATAAAGTTAGAATGGCTTTCAAGAAATGGTTATGAAAGTTAGTACGATAATTGATAATTTATGGTCAAAAATGACCATTCATAATGCGTACTAACTGTAAAACATAGAGGGAAAAAGGATGTAATTAATACAAATTAAGAAAGTTATGAATGTGGTCGAAAATGACCAGAAAAGTGAATCTATTTGTATATTTGTATTGGAACCAGCATTAAGCTCTGAATCCCATCGGGATGATAGATAATAACGCTCGGATTTCAATACGGCATAAGGCATTCAAAAAAGAACTAAAGTCCCAGGCGATGAAAGGTTGATGTGTCCAAAACAAATCAGATTCCCTTAGGGAAGAAACATATTAACACTGGATTTCAATCCGGTGAGAGGAAGCTGTTCAGCTATTTGTCCTATTTTGATCATGGTACAATTACTATACCATTACGGTAGCATTACGGTAAAAAACCGTAATGCTACCGTAATACTACCGTATTGATAAAGTAATGCTCATATGCTGATTGACCCGTCAAAATTGGTCAGCGAATGGATATCGTCTGCCCACAGAAGCAGAATGGGAATTTGCAGTACGTGGTGGTAATTCCACACATTGCTATACTTTCAGCTGAAGCAATGACATCACTACGATGCATACTTCTGCACTGTTTCCAGTCGGAGCTTCTGCAGTTCGACTACCAGCAGCTGCGTTAAAGGCTTTCGTCTTTGTAGGGTTTCCCCCTGATTATTGTCACATGTTGGCTTGTAGTTTGGTATTTTGTTATGTTGTCGAGGTTGAAATCCTGCGTCGCGAGATTTTGGAGTTCCAATATTAACCATTTAACTGACTGTGTTAATATTCATTGACTATTTTATTAGTTGCATTTTCATATAAACATGAAATATAGCCTTCGATCTGATGAGTAAGTTAGGGGGAAGAAATTGGAAGCTGGTAAGCAAAAACATAACAATATTGATTCTCTGGATATTCTATCGGAAGAGAAACCAGATTATTTGGTACAGAATTTTGATGCTATTAAAGCCCAATTTATCGGCGAGATTCAAGAGTCCAGAGTATCATATTTTCTGACAAAGGCTCTTACTTCGCTGCGCAAGTTTGAACAGGCAGAATTATTGGCTATAGACCTTCTGAGTCAAGCTGTGATCCATAAAGATTATTATATTTTAGTCAGATGCAATATCATCTTGAGCAAATGCTATGATACTAGAGAAACCCTATACAAGGTCAAGCCCTGTCTGGAATTGGCTGAAGAATACGCTCGGGCTTCTGAAGACTTGGAACTGATTGTCGAAGCATACAGCCAAATGGGCTCTCATTTACATAAATACGATTATGATAAACAGGCGATAGAATGTCACAATAAAGCTGTAGTATTGGTAAAAAATACCCGACCTGGTTTGACTACGGTCAATGCTCTAACGCGTATAGCAAAAATGTATCTTGATAAACAGGATTTTTTGAAAGTAATCGACTATCTGTCCCAAGCATTGGAAATTAGCAGGAAAGTAGGCATTGGCTTTATCCAGCTATCCATTATCAACAATCTAGCCACAGCCTACAATAAACTACAAAAGTATGTGCAGGCTGAAGAACTGCTAGAAAAGGCATTAGATACCTGCCGGTCTCAAAAATTAAGCAGGCAGGAATTGAGTATATTGTTTAACCTCGGAGTTCAGAAAAACTATCAGTTACAGTTTCAGGCAGCGATAGACTATTATGACCAATGCTCTCATCTTGCCCAAGATCTCAATTTTAGTAATCCTGCCTTTCTTACAGACTTATACAATAATTATGCCAATTGCTACTGGTTGCTGAAGCAGCCGGATAAAAGCATTGAGTATCTCAATCGGGCGGAGGAAGTAGCCCGGCAGGCAAATAATACCGCCTTGAGCATTCAAATCAATGTGAATAAAACAAACATACTGATCGAAACCGGTCAATACTCTGAAGCAAAAGATATACTGATATCTGCCGGGAAATATTATAAGGCAAATAAGAACTATGCTAATTTGTTGGTTGTCCAGCGCAACCTGGCATTACTCTTTGCCAGGCAAGAGGATTATAAAAAAAGCTTCAAAACCTATCAGGTTACAGATAAGATTTACATGGATTACATTGCCCAGCTTCTTTCTGAAAAAGCGGATTCACACAAATTACAATTGGATGAGTTAAGAAGCAGATGTGCTCAGCCAATCAGTTCCATTTTTGATGATTGTTCACAAAGCCAGTTATCTGGAACAGCAGAATTCATCGGACAGAGTGATACTCATAAGAAAGTGCTTAATTCAGCTTTATTGGCTGCCCAGCACATGAATACCAATGTTTTCATCATAGGTGAATCTGGTACAGGTAAAGAAGTGATAGCCAATATTATTCATCAAAACAGCATCCGCCGCAGCTATCCCTTCGTGCCGTTAAACACTTCTGCAATCTCAGCAGGGATTGTAGAAAGCGAGCTTTTCGGACATACCAAAGGGGCTTTCACTGGGGCTCAGAATCAAACAAAGGGCTTCTTTATTCAAGCACATAAAGGTACTCTGTTTCTGGATGAAATAACCGAAATGCCTCATGATTTTCAGGCAAAGCTCTTACGTGTTCTGGAATCTCGCAAAATAACCCCAGTAGGCAGTTCTATAGAGATCCCCTTCGATTGCAGGGTAATCTCTTCCACCAATCGCAATATATATGACTTGCTGCAAACCAATGAATTCAGGATGGACCTCTTCCACAGGCTAAATACCATTGAAATCTTCATTCCGCCCCTGCGTGAAAGACCTGAAGATATTGAAATCCTGCTACACTATTTTGTTGATAAATATTCCTTTGTTAACAAACACAGCATACCACATATCGACCGATCTTTTATTGATCGGCTGCTCAAGTATCCTTTCCCCGGTAATGTGCGTGAACTCAAGAACATTGTTGAAAGACTATTTATTATGTCCGGCACTTCTGTATGGAATGACCGAGTACTGGACAGTCTCAAATACTCAAGCTATGACACAGTTCACTCGGCATATGCTTATAAGCAGACCAAAGCCGAAGAAACTGAAATGATAATCAACGCTTTGCTCCATACCAACGGCAAGCAAAAAGACGCAGCAACGCGATTAAAGATGACCGAAAGCACACTCTGCCGGAAGATAGCAAAATACCACTTGGAAAGCTATACTCACAAAGGAAAGTAATCACTGTCATGGAATAAATTGCATTATGAAATTGCATTTCATACTATGCAATGCAATTAATGAGAACAGCCGATCCAACTACTTTTATAACTCATTGAATATAAGGCAATTACGTCAGCATAAATAAAACTGCTCATAGGTACAGCTTGTGCTTCTAATATGGGTTATGAAAACAACAAAGAAAAAAACTGTCATAGTGTCTAAAATTAGCCCCATCTTCGAGAAGATACTCAAAGATGAAGGTTGCGGTATTTTGGGATTTACTGTTATCTACCCTGAAGACAAGTTCGAAAACATTATTTGTCCTTTCATCTTGAAAAACCGCACGGCTGCTCTCATTGAAATTGAGCATAAACGACAAGTTTTTCTCAATGATCTTAACAAAGCAAATCCAATCATCTCAACAGATAAACATTCAATTAACATAAAGCCTCGAAAAGGAGTCTCAAATGAATAAGCATTGCTCTTGGCAAAGGATTTTACCCGTCTTTTTTGTTATCATACTGAGTGGGATCATCCCCTCGCTTTCGTTGCAGCCGTTGTATGCCCAGACCAATTCGCTTAGTCTGGATCAATCATATACTTCTGGTGCTTTTCAATATTATATGTGGGGCAATTCTACTCTGGAAGTGACAGGGGCTGGACGTATCACAGAAACTCTGTATATGTATGGAACCAGGATCTTTACGGAGAGACAATATGCCTTATATCAAGGGGCAACCCTAAAAGATGGGCAATCCTGGCCTGATGATGTGGAGTATACGTCTAATGCCAACAGGTTTGATGCGACCCGCACCACTACCGGATTAGCAGCCGGCACTTACACAGCGATGATTGTGGTTCAGCAAAGACAAGACGGGACTCCCCACACCTTTCCTGCCAAAATACATTCCATTACCTTGTACGGAGCTCCGGGTATCGGAACTCCAACTCTTACGTCCAGTACGGCCACATCCCTGACTATATCCGCTACAGCCACCAATATAGGTCATGGTATATCCGGTAGGATAATGGTGGGAAGCACTTGGTACACGGCAACGGTAACAGGCTCTACATTATCCTATACTGCCACAGGTCTTAGTCCCTATACCAGTTATGCTGTTGATGCTGATGTTACCTCTATCGAAGGCACAGCTGGGGCTACTGCTACTTCTTTTTCCACACTCGGAGTTGCCCCCACGGTTACTACCCAAAGCGTTTCTGTGATCGCCAGCGCTACAGCTACCGGCAATGGGAGTATTACATCTCTGGGTGCACCCAATCCCACTGCCTACGGACATTGCTGGGCTAATACTACCAACCCCACTATTGCCAATAGCTCAAATAACTTGGGTGCTGCGAGTGCCACAGGAGCCTATATCTCTTCGCTTACAGGCTTAGCTGCCAATACATTGTATTATGTGCGGGCGTATGTCACCAACTCAATCAGTACAACTTATGGAACTCAGGTCTCCTTTACCACTGCTCCCGGTGCTCCCGGTACTCCGACCAGCACTTATATCACATCTACCGGATTCACGGTAAACTGGACGGCTGCCACTGGTGCTACCGGGTATTACCTGGATGTATCTACTTCAGCTTCCTGGGCTTCATATGTGACAGGATACCAAAACCTCCCTGTAGGTAATGTTACAAGCTACGCTGTTACCGGTTTGGCTTCTAATACGTACTATTTTTATCGGATAAGAGCTTATAACTCCAATGGAACAAGTGATAATTCTACCAGAATACAGCAAAAGACCGGTCCAGCAGCTCCAGCTGCCGGTGCCGCCACTTCAATAACAATCAGTGCTTTTACAGCAAACTGGAGTGCTTCCACCGGAGCAACCAGCTACCGATTAGATGTCTCCACAGTAAATACTTTTGCCAGTTTTGTCACTGGCTACAATGATTTGAATGTCAGCACAGTATTAACTTATGCGGTCTCTGGTCTTTCTGCCGGGACTACATATTATTATCGCGTAAGAGCAGTAAATTCAGGTGGAGCAGGCGACAATTCTGCAGTTATAACTGTTGAAACCATCCCAGCAGCTCCGACCGCCACTGCTGCCACTTCCATTACTACAACGGGATTCTCAGCAAATTGGAGTGCAGTCACGGGTGCAGCCAGCTACAGACTGGATGTTTCAACTGTCAATACCTTCGCCAGCTTTGTCACAGGATACAACGATAAGAATGTTGGCTTGGTCGTTACTTCTGCGGTGGTTGGTCTTTCATCTGGCACTACCTATTACTATCGGTTGAGATCTGTGAATACCGGTGGGACGAGTGCTGTTTCAAACACTATGTCCACTACTACCTACCTGGCTCCCACGGTCACTACCCAGGCAGTTACCGCCATTACTGTGGGCACTGCTACCGGTAATGGCAATGTGACAGTCCTTGGTGTACCCAATCCCACTCAGTATGGTCACTGCTGGGCATTGACCTCCAGCCCTACAACTGCGAATGCTAAAACCACTCTGGGTGCTAAAAGTACTACTGGTGCCTATACTTCCTCGCTGACCGGACTAACAGCCGGAACACTTTATTTTGTGAGAGCATATGCCACCAATGCAGCCGGAACAGTTTATGGCAGTGAAGTATCATTTACCACCACGCCAGCTGCTCCTACCGCCACTGCTGCCACTTCTATCACGATATCCGGTTTTACAGCCAATTGGTCTGCAGTCACGGGTGCTGCAAGTTACAGGCTGGACGTTTCCACTGTGAGTAGCTTTGCCAGCTACATCACCGGATATACCGATAAGAATGTAGCCTCTGTCGTTTCCTATGCCATAGCAAGTTTAACCACAGGTGCTACTTATTACTACCGTGTAAGAGCAGTGAATACCGGTGGCACCAGTGCCAATTCCGGTACTATCACCACTATCGTCTATCAAACCCCCACAGTTGTTACTTCGCCGGTTACTGCTGTTACCACCACCTCCGCCACAGGAAACGGCAACGTCACTGTCCTGGGTGTGCCCACTCCCACCCAACATGGTCATTGCTGGGCGATTACCTCCAATCCTACTATATCAAACAGTCATACTTCGCTGGGAGCCAAAATTACTACCGGTGCCTTTACTTCTTCTCTGACCGGACTGCTTGCCGGAACCCAGTACTATGTAGCAGCGTACGCCACCAACGCAGCCGGGACATCTTATGATGACGATGCTATATTCGTCACCACTCCTCCGGCTCCTGTAGCCAATGCAGCCACATATATCACATCCACAGGATTTACTGCGAATTGGAGCGCTGCCACCGGAACCTTCAGCTACCGGCTGGATGTTTCCACTGTAAATACTTTTGCCAGTTGTATCACAGGATACAGTGACCTGACAGTGGGCAATGTGCTTACCTATGCTGTATCCGGTCTCTCCACCGGAACTACCTATTTTTATCGGGTGAGAGCTGTGAATACGGGTGGAACCAGTGCCAGCTCAAATACTATCTCCACTTCTTCCTACCAAACTCCAACCGTCACGACTCAAGCTGTAACAAGTATCACTGCTACAACAGCCACAGGTAACGGCAATGTGACTGCGCTCGGTAATCCCAATCCCACGCAGTATGGGCATTGCTGGGGTATTGCGGAAAACCCTACGACTTCCGATAGCAAGACTCAATTGGGAAACAAAACCACAACCGGGACATTCATCTCAGGGCTTACAGGACTGACTGCAGGAACCGAATATTTCGTGCGGGCATATGCCACTAATAGCCAAGGCACTTCCTATGGTAATGAGGTAAGCTTCGAAACGATACCCGCAGCACCGGTTGCCAATAACGCAAATACCATCACGACAACCGGCTTCACCGCTCTGTGGAATCCAGTTACAGGAGCGACGGGCTATCGGATAGACGTTTCAATCTCAATGGGTTTTGGAAGTTATGTAGCAGGATTTGAAAACTTGGATGTAGGCAATATTCTCGGTTATCCAGTCACAGGGCTGACTGCCGGAACCACCTATTATTACAGGGTAAGAGCCTACAATGCAAGCGGGACAGGTATCGATTCAAATATCATGTCAGTGATTACTAACTCAAACTATAATGTTAACATTGATAAAGGCAACATTACAGGTGTCCACATCTTTACTGATGAGACTGATTATGGTATAGACCCTGTCAGCCCTATGGTTTTGCCGGCTGGTTTCAATGGGACTTTCCATGCAGAAAAGACAGATTATGTATGGGAACTGGCGGTCGGGTCAGATAGCAACATCATCTTAAATCTGGCTGCCGATACAAATATTGCTTTTATTGGCACTTACACATACGTTGATCCTGTCAATCCAGGGTTTGTTTACACAGGGGAACCGGATATCCCCATCGTTGCTGTTGCGGTTACATTTGAAACCCTGGTCGTTCCTCCACCCACACTGAATCCCGTTGGCGCGGTTGTAATCGTTTTTACCGGAGTTACAGTCAGCGACCTGACGATCTCTGTTCCAACCGGAATATGGTATGTGATCGCCTATTATAATGATCCGGTAAACGGTGGTCTGGATTGGCATCACGCGAATCCATATCCGGCAAACGGACCTATGGATGTTGTATTTTACAATGTACCGTTCGGAACCAAGAGCAATATACCGATCATAATAACCGGTGAAGATGTCACTCTGCCTGTGGAACTATCCTCCTTCACAGCCAATGTTACGGTAAGCAACTTTGTCCAGCTTGATTGGGTTACACAATCCGAATCAGGTGTCTCAGGTTATTACATCCACCGCAATATCGTAAATAGTTTGATTGATGCTGTTGTGGTCAGTCCTTTTGTGACTGCCGGCAACACATCAAATGAACAAAGCTATAGTTTCACAGACGATGAAGTAGAGTCCGGCACCTGGTATTATTGGCTGCAAAACATCGATATGGACGGACAGATGGCATTTCACGGTTCCATCAGCGTTACTGTCACAAAACCAGGTGATGAACCAGTAACACCCATAATTCCCAATCTGACCTCGTTAACAAGCGTATTTCCCAATCCATTCAATCCTGTTACCACCATTTCCTTTCATCTTGCTAAATCTGAATATGTAACTCTGGATATTTTCAACATCAGAGGAGAAAAAGTACGCGCCATTGCTTCTTCTTCTTTTAATGAAGGCACCTACCGCAGCAATTGGAATGGTATTGATGATCACGGAATGGCTGTCAGCAGTGGAGTGTATTTCCTGCAAATGACAGCTGGTAAATACCATACTATAGCCAAACTGGTTCTTATGAAATAGAAAAACCCATAATTTGTTAATGCATAGCCCGTAATCTGGTTACGGGCTATGTTGTTTTAAATAGAAATAGCTCATAAACTACACGACAACTCTACCAATTCTAAGTAAAATAATTCTGCATAACTATACATGTCCTCTCTTCTTCGCTTATAGATGGACATCTGAGCAATCATTTTCCTTGACCTGAGATGTGCAGAGAAATGTATTTGGTAAGATTATTAATTAAAACGATTATAATTATGCATGTGACGATCTCTAAAAGGAATAGATACTATGGCGGAAGCAATATTCAAACAGTACCTTGCCAATCTGCAAGCTACCCTGAATCAGGGTGATGCCCGGGAAGAGAGCTTTTATGAACATGTCAAGACCCTACTCCTGCAATTTGCTGAGCTTACAAACAAGAAAAAGCCGGATATCACGATTCTACCCAAAGCTACCGAAGCCGGGAATCCGGACTTTCGTGTATGGGATGGTAAAAACCACATAACCGGTTATATTGAAGCCAAAGCCCCCAGTGTGTTCCATCTTGACCAGATCGAAACTTCAGAACAGTTGAAGCGTTATCTGAAAGTCTTTCCCAATCTGATCCTGACTAATTTCTATGAGTTTCGCCTTTATCAGCATGGTATTATGATTTGCACTGCTATGATTGGCAGAGCATCCAATGCCATTACTTTGCATAAAACTCCCCCGCTGGAGCAAGCAGAGCAGTTTAGCTACCTTTTAGAACGTTACTTTGCCTTTTCACTGCCTTCTATCAATAACCCCAAGTCACTTGCCAAGGAGCTTGCCAAACGCACCCGTTTCTTGCGGGATGAGATTATCGCTATCGAACTGGCTGAGGAAGAGAGACAGGGAAAGAAAGTCCTACTGGGCTTCTATGATTCTTTCAAACGATTACTGATTAATAAACTGACCCATGAGCAATTTGCCGACCTGTATGCCCAAACACTAACCTACGGCATCTTTGCAGCCCGCACCAAGTCTGAAGGTGAATTCAACCGTGAGTTGATTTACAAGTATATCCCTAATACACTTGGTGTGCTGAAAAGCATCTTTAAGTTTATCTCTTATGACGAACCGCCCAAAGCACTCGAGGTTTTGATAGACGACATTGCTGAAATCCTCTGCGTGACAGACATCAAAAAGATACTGCATGCCTATTACAAAGAAGGTAAAGGCAGTGATCCCATCATCCATTTCTATGAGACTTTCCTCTCGGAATACGACCCGACTCTCAGGGAAAAGCGGGGAGTATATTACACACCTGAACCTGTGGTGCGCTACATCGTCAAATCCATCCACAGCATCCTCAAATCTCATTTTAATTTGAAAGACGGACTGGCAGACAGTGCTGTCACTCTGCTTGACCCGGCTGCCGGTACCCTTACCTTTCCGGCAGAAGCCATCAAACTGGCTGTGCAGGAATATACAGGCAAGTACGGCTCCGGAAGTATCAAACAAATGATCAGGAATCATATTCTCCCGCATTTCTATGCCTTGGAACTGATGATGGCACCCTACACAGTTGGACATCTGAAAATCAGCTATCTGCTGGATGAATTGGGCTACCAGATGACTGAAGATGAGAGGTTCAAACTCTACCTGTCGAATACGCTGGAAAAGGATATACCTATTCAATCAGAATTAGCTTTTGCACACGAGATTACAGAAGAATGCCTGCTTGCCAATAAGGTAAAACAGGATGAGCCGGTGCTGGTAATCCTTGGTAATCCGCCTTATAGTGGTATGAGTGAAAACAACAACCCCTGGACCGAGCAACTGCTCAAACAGGATTTGGACGGTGCAACCAGTTACTACAAAGTGGATGGAATGCTATTGGGAGAAGCAAATCCCAAAATGCTGCAAGATGACTATGTGAAGTTTATCCGTTTTGCCCAATGGAAGATACACAAGGCAGGTAAAGGCATTGTGGGAATGGTAACGAACCACAGCTATATAGATAATGCCACCTTTAAAGGCATGAGACAAAGCCTGATGCATACCTTTGACCAGATCTATGTCTTGGATTTGCACGGCAACAGCACCAAGAAAGAAACCGCTCCCGATGGCAGTAAAGACGAGAATGTATTTGATATCAGGACAGGGGTAGCCATCTTACTTATGATAAAAGACGGCACTGCTGAAAAGAGATTTTATCATGGAGATTTGTATGGACTTCGGTCTGCCAAATATGATTGTCTGAATGATAATAGCATTGATAGCTTTGAATATACGTTAATCAATCCCAAGCAGCCGTTTTATCTCTTCAAACACTTATCTGATGATAAAGCTCATTATTTAAGTTGGGATAAAGTCAATGATGTATTTCCTATAAACAGTGCCGGTATTCAAACTGCAAGAGATAACCTGACTATTCAGTTTGATAAACATATAATGCTAAACACAGTCAATCAGTTTACTAAACTCGATACTGAAACTGCACGGCAGGCTTATGAATTGGGTAAAGATTCGAGAGATTGGAAAATTGATTTAGCCCAAAAAGACTTAAAGGAATCAGGACTTAATTCTGATAATATAAAACCTATTCTCTACAGACCTTTCGATATCAGATTTACTTACTATACCGGCAAGTGTAGAGGATTTCATAGTATGCCAAGAAATGAGGTCATGCAGCACATAAAGAACAACAATTTAGGTTTAATTCTGGGCAGACAGGGTCAGGTAGTGGGCTCAGATTATTTATGGAACTTGGCTTATATTACTTCAAGTATGATTGATTATAATGTGTACTATCGGGGTGGCGGAGTTTTATTGCCATTGTATCTGCATCCCGATTCACATTCAGATGATCTCTTTGCAGCACAGGAAACGCAAGTTAATATCAAACCGGAACTGCTTGAAGAATTCGCTAAGCAGGACTTATCGGCAGAAACCATCTTCTATTATATCTATGGCACTCTTTATAGCAATATCTATCGGGAACGTTATGCAGAGTATCTCAGGATAGATTTCCCTCGCATTCCTTTCACCAAAGACACCCAGCTTTTCAAGCAAATGGCAGTATATGGCAAGCAGATAGTAGATTTGCACCTGATGCAGAGCAGTGAACTGGACACACCCATAGCGAAGTATCAGGGCAACAGCGATAATGACAAAGTGGAACATGTAAGCTATGACGAGTCACAAGGACGCATCTATATCAATCAGGATAAGTACTTTGAAGGCATCAGTCCGGAAGTATGGAACTATCACATCGGTGGTTACCAAGTACTGCACAAATACCTCAAAGACCGCAAGGGCAAAATCATGGATGATCCCATCTACTATTGCCGTATAGTAACCGCTCTGAGTAAAACAATTGAGTATCAGAATAAGATAGACGAGATATATGAGGAATTGGAAGCAAGTTTGGAACGCCTCACCCCGTGAGGTGGCACAACGCACCCCGTGAGTTGCGAATCTGATGTGTACAAGACGCTTATATATAAAAAAGATGACTATATTCTTCATATTTTGAATTAATTTGTGTAAGTTTAGAGATTATTGCAAAGAAAGAAGCTGAGTGATTTACGGAAGATGTACAACGCACGGGGTGCGTTGTGCCACCTGACGGGGTCAGGCGTTCCGGTGGGAGCACAACGCACCCCGTGCGTTGCGAACCTTATTTGATGTGGCAAAGCGGAATTTGCCACCCTATGCTTTAGTTACCTGAATTTAATTGGTATAAAGGGCAGTGATTCATTCTGTTCCCATGTTTCTAACACATCCCGGTTGTATTTTAGCTGTTTTTGATATTCCTTTCTCATAGTTTCAAATTCAGGGATAAATGATTCATGCTGCAATTCCTTTATTTTTTTGATGAGTGCTTCCAATTCCAAGCACTGAAGTTGCCAGGACAACTTGTTTAGAATCTCCTATTTACTGGTTATAGCAACAGCTAATCCACCTGTCGCAAAAGCACAACGTTCATCATCGAAGAAATGATAAGGTCCAATATTAATGAATGTTTCACATTCTCCCATATCAACCGGATAACCAATGAAACTGAAATAGTAATCATCAAAACCTTCCCAGCGAGTATCAACCAGTTTCTTAGATTTCACAAACTTTGCCAGAACATTCGAGAAAAAATCATAATCCAGATTAATCTTTATTGGTTCCTTGGTTAGAATAAAGTCACCTTCGCTGAAGTAGTTATGTTGACCAATGCGAACTGAATAAAAAGGATCGGGGGAACTGAAATCGTACATGAGGTGGACATTCACACTTACTTCTAAGAACTCAATCCACATGGATTCATCTTCGTAAATTATAGATTTTTTCTTCATAATTACCTCTTTTGTATTTGCAATACAGGTGACGAAGGTTGTCAATAACAAACTGATGGTAGGTATGGCAGAAATACGATATTCAATGTTTTAACATACCCGCTGAAGTGGGTGCTACCTCTTGGAGTTCAACTTGCCAAGATGACTTTAAAATGACAAGAATGTAATACGCAAGTTAGACTTCAAGCCTGAATTTGACTCGTTTCTAACTGGGGTGAAGTCCAATTTCCCTGTTAGCTAAGTGGTTACTTATAGTTTTGCTTGGGAAAATGAACTCCAAATTCCCAGCGGTGTCCAGTCGGGTTTGAAGTCCGAATTTCCTATTACTTGTGTATTCATAATAAATTCGAAGGAAATTTGAACTCCAAATGCTCAGGTTTATACTTCAAATATTCATTTTCACTACAGTTTAATCAGTTGATGCTACAACACGGTAGAATTTCTTGCTTATTCCTACAGAATTTGTCGTCCATGTAATCCTAGTTCTGGTTCCGTTATTATCCCGCTGGTATGCACGACTGCTCCGAATAAACTGCTCAGTAGAAGCATACTTAGAGCCTGTATTAATAGCAGAAGTTCGGGCAGAACTAAACACACCTTGTGAAGAGATATTAGTGAAAGTCCCATTCGTTGAGTCAGACGCAATGATTTTATATGAACTTGCCCCACTAACGCTATCCCAACTGATTTGAATTAACGGATCGTTCGCTGTAATCGTTATGTTTTGTGGTGTTCCGACAGAGTCTTGTCCAGCGTAAGCAATGATATACTGGCAGAAAGAGGTAATAGAATTGAACGTTACAGTATTAGCATCGGCATCAACAGCATAAGCCTGAGTTGCCAAAGTCCATGCAGCATCTGAACTGCTGCTTCGGGTATACAATTTGAAATATTCGGGATGTGATTCATCTGCAACGGTGACGTTTTCATTCACTGAGAAAATCAGATTTGCATTGAAGCTCCCTGAGCCATAACGATTAACTATCCAGTATTGTGAATCATATACAATTATAGATCCGCTTGGATTGAGATTGGGTGCCTGATTCAATTTGGTAACAGTAACAGAAGCGCCATCATAGCTATCATAATAGATGAGAAGTCCAGTACCTGGAAAGCTGACATTTCCACTGATTTCTTCACGGGTATAAGTATTACCCTGTCCGAAGGGAATTGTTGAGGAGCACCAAGAACCGCTGCTCATATTGGTCAACGTTCCATTTAAACCGGAGATAAGTTCATTTGCAGAAGAACCGCTATTATCATTGAACTGCCAGTAGGCAACCAAACCTGTTTCATTCCCTGATAATGGTAAACTGGCATTTTCCCTGATTTGCTGCGCAGATAGGGCAACATTCCATAATCTGACTTCATCCATTAGTCCTTTGTATAATTGGGTCCCACTGGTTCCGGAACCAATTACCTTATTACTTGTATTATTCACAAAGGTATAATTAGCATCCGAGATAAGAGACATCTCCTGACCGTTAACATATATTTTATGAGTTCCTGCTCCGGTGCCGCTTCTTGTATAGACAATATGATTCCACATACCGGGTGTAATGGCATTATCATTAGTCTGGGCTACCCAGGTGCTTAATCCTGAAACAGCAACTCTGTTTGTGCCACCGCTTCCAATCCCAATTTCCAGTTGGAATGATCCGGCGGAATTATTGAATGCGGTGGAATAGATTCCTTGCCTTGTAGTCATTATATCAGGTTTTACCCATGCCTCCAGGGAAAGGACATTGCCAGCATTTAGAACAGTGCTGTTTCCAACATTTATATAATCATCTGTTCCATCAAAAAGCAAGCAAGTTCCGGCTACACCTTCCGGACCTGTGCCTTGTGCCACAGAGAATTCACTGAATGAGGAAAGTCCTGTTAATAAGAACGTCCTGCTACTTACATTTTGGGTTGCAGTTGTGGTAATATCTGTCCAGTCAGATAAGGGATTATTTCTCTTCAAAAGTCGGACAAACTGATAATCGGCAAGCGGGATATTGGAATAATTGATAGACAGATTGGCTGTAACGGTACCTGTTTTAAAAACACCCCAGACTGCATCAGCTCTCTGGGTTATATTCCCGGGAAAAGTCTCTGAGTCAATAACATCGGTACCGCTTCCGGTATAATAAATCCCCAGGAAATTGCTGTTATCGGGTGTTGTTGTGATTGTAAGTGTCATTTGCTTACCTGTACTGCCGATACTTGTTGGAGTTGCAGTCCGTACAGAAGTTCCCAGCACACCCATAGAGACACTCGAATGAACCCAGCTAAAGTCTGACATATTATTCATCGTTCCGTTATACCCGTTACCGCTTAGATCAGAAACAACACTTCCGGTCACATTATTGAAGTTATAATACATCAAAAGATTAGTTGTGGGAGGTGTGGCAAATTTACACATATTATCCTGAATCTGAGCCTGTGTACGGGCTGTATTCCACACTCTGAATTCATCCAGCTGACCATTAAAGAAACTTGACCCTGCTCTGTAACCTATCGTAAGGGGAGGAACAGGTGCTATCCAGGGATTAACTGTTGACGTGACCAGGCTGCCATTTACATATAACTGTGAAGTAACTGCCATTCCTGCTTTAATCCAGGTTACAGCACAGTGATACCATGTATTGGTGTTCAGAGTTGAATAGATAAGAGAATTGCCTGAAGAACCAATCCAGACATATAACCTATTACTTGCTATAGTACAATAAAAGTTGGATGAGCCACTTGTTTCAGACCACAAATATCCTCCGGAGATATCATTCGCTTTAAACCAGAACTCAATCGTACCCTGGTTGGGAAGTGTGACCGGAATTGTAATATTATCATCATTCCCATCAAAGTCAAGAGCGTTATTTAGTCGGTATGGCGTAGAGAATTCAGTGTCAGCTCCGTATCCTGTCCCGACCGCATTGGTGGCATAAGCGTGGACATGATACCTGGTATCATGTGTCAAACCTGTTAAATTGCCTGTGAAAGTACCTAATCCGGCGCCATTGGTTGTATGCAGTCCATCTACCGTGGGATTAGCAGAAGTACTCCAGCAAATGCCTCTGGCTGTAACTGCTTCTCCGTTTTCGGAGGTAACGCTTCCTTCACAAATTGCTGCTACTGTATCTATCAATGAGATGGTATTGGTTGTTACTGTGGGCACATCATCGGTTGTAAAGGATAACTCCTCACCATAGCCTGTTCCTACTCCGTTTTTGGCATAAGCCCTGACGTAGTATTTTGTACCCTTAGCAAGTCCTGTTATTGATGCAGAGAAAGTTCCTGTACCTGTCCCGCAATAAGTTTGAGTATCTGTTATTAAAGGGGTAGGGGATGTTTTCCAACACACTCCTTTTTCGGTAATACTGTTGTTTCCATCGCTCGAAATAGTACCTCCGCTTCTGGCGGATCTATAATCTACATTCGTAATTGCAGTTGTGCTGATTGTTGCAAAAGTGTCTGTAGTAAACGACAGTTCATTACCATATCCTACACCGATGCCGTTAATTGCATAAGCCCTGATATAATATGTTGTAGAGTGACTCAATCCTGTTATCGATGAACTAAAATAAGTAACACTACTCCCATCATTGGTGTGGGGATCTGTTACTGTGGGATTGTGACTGGTACTCCAACAGACACCCCTCGAATAAATATATGAACCATGGTCATTCATTAAGTATCCACCGCTAGTCGCAGTTGTAACGCCAATATTTTCAATTGGACGGGTAGTTATACTGGGATAATTAGCCAGGATAAAACTCTTCTCTGTACCATATTTCGTCGTTAATTGGTCTGTTACGTATGATCGCACATAATAGGTGATTTCTGAAGTCAGGTCAGTCAGATTTGTAGTATAATGCCCGGGAACTGTTCCATAGTGTGTGTGCGAGCCGGAGATGGTCGGGTTTGGAGAAGTACCCCAACAGATACCATAGGCACTGAATGTGAGCAAAGAGTTTGGTTCTAAGGTTGCTCCAGATGTTGCAGATGAATTTGTCATAGCAGTAATGTCATCTGTATTGATAACAGAACTTACCTCATAATGCACAATAGTAGAATGATGTTTTCCTATCAGCATGTCAAGATAACCATCATGGTCAATATCTGCAAAACAAGGTGCTGCACAAGCCAGGACTTCGGTATTTGAGAAATTAGTACTGGCAAGAGTAAATGTGTTCGAATTAACTGAGTTTTGAATATACTGATAGGTAAAACCATCATAGTTACCCACAAATAAATCCAGAAAACCATCATTATTGTAATCTGTTACATAAGGAACAGATTCATTACCGATATCGATACCATTAAAATTGTTGGTTACTAATACAAAACTCGAGGAATTATGTGCAGTTTGTTCAAAATGCGTTATCACTCCGCTACTCTCTCCAACTAACAAATCAAGCCTGCCATCACCATCCAGATCACAGAAGAAAGGGTTGGCAGCTGAACCGACATAGAGACTACAAAAGTCATTGGTCACAAGTGTGAAATCAGATGAATTAGGTGCACTTTGCCTGTAATAATAAAGATATCCTCTCTGACCTGAATAACTGTTCCCTATAATCAAATCAAGCAGTCCATCACCATCAAAATCTGTGATAGTGGGAGAAGGATATGATGCAACTACTATCCCGCTAAAAAAACTGGAGCGCTCCACAAAGGTCAAAGAGCCATAACTGCTTTGCTCCCAATGAGCTAATTTGTTACCACTGATTCCACCGAATATCAGATCAATAAGTCCATCATGATCCAAATCCGTCAGACAAGGTTTGGAAGCCATTACCGAATAACTAATATTCGAAAAGCTGTTCGTAACCAGGTTGAAATCACCTGCATGAAGGTTGGATATAAAAATTAAAAGTGCAATCAGGCAGTATCCTTTAGTAATTTTGCTCATTCTATTCCTCCGGAATTCTCGAATCTGAATATGTTGAACGAAGCTGCAAGCAGCAGTACCGTTCGCAGTAAACTCGTGTTTCATGCATTTAAACTATTGATATACTGAACCCTCACTAAAAGCATACTTACCCCCAAAATTAACTGGAGGTAAGTATGGAATCATACGAAGTTCGCTTTTTAGAGTGCCTTGATCTTCGAGGCGTGTCCCGAGAGACAAAATACAATTACATCAGACAAGTCACTTCTTTAGCATCATATTATGGTCAAGACCCCGGCACACTATCTATTGAACAGGTAAGAACATATTTTGTCTACCTGCATAACGTCAAGAATTATAGTCCTCAGAGTTTAAAATCAGCCTATTATGGCATCAGATTTTTTTTCATCCATGTTGTTGGTTTCAGGCAAGAGGATTTTACCTTTTTTAAGGCAAAGATTGAGCACAAACTTCCTGTGATTCTGACCACAGACGAAGTTAGAATGCTTATCTCCCGCATTCATACTTATGATTATCGACTCTTACTGACTCTTACCTATCAATGCGGATTAAGGATTTCGGAAGCAGTCAAGATTAAAATAGCCGATATCAACCGGGAATTGATGACCATCACGGTAAGGCAATCCAAAGGCAACAAAGACAGGTCAATACCTCTGCCTGAAAAATTGTATCAGGAACTCCGGGAATATTGGAAAACCCATCAGAACAGACAGCTTTTATTCCCGAGCAGAAGCACCAGACAGGCTGATATTAACAGAATGACAACCTCGAACCAGATTTCTGTCCAAACTCTTCGGTCAGCTCTGAAGTCAGCCTTAAAGGAGACACGCATCCCTAAGCATGTAACCTGTCATACACTCAGACATTCTTATGCCACACATTTATTGGAAGCAGGTGTCAGTATCATCATCATCAAAGACTTGCTCGGGCACGAAAGTCTTAGAGCGACCATGGTATACGTGCATTTGACTAACGTTTCCCGAGAGCAGTCATGTAAAATCATCAATGAACTGATGAATAAGATGTAAATGGATTTTAGCAGGATTCTCAAAAACAACCTGTCCGAGTATCTGGAAAAATATGGAAACCAGTCACCGGAAAGCCATTTAAGAGCGATCAGAGATATTCTCCTTTGCCGGACACCTGAACTGGGCGGAGAAGTCTATTTATGCCAGGAATGTGCGGAACTGCATTATTCCTATCATTCCTGCAAAAACCGTCACTGCCCGAAGTGTGGCCGTAATGATTCAGCGAAATGGCTGGAAAAGCAGCTTGCCAAACTGCTGCCGGTTAAGTACTTCATGGTAACTTTCACCATACCCCGGGAACTGCACAAAACATGCCTGTCAAATCAGAAACTGCTTTATGATCTTCAGTTCAAAGCATCATCTGAAGCCTTAAAGACATTGCTTTCAGATCCCAAATATGCCGGTGGCGTTTCAGGCTTTACCGGGGTACTTCATACCTGGACAAGGCAGCTTGAATATCATCCTCATATTCATTATATAGTCCCCGGCGGAGCTTGGAATAAAGAACGAAAGGAATGGCAAAAAGCAGGCAATAAGTTCCTGATTCCGGTCAAAGCTCTTTCGGTGATTTACCGGGCAAAATTCCGTGATTTGCTTCGACTGGAAAATCAGCATCTGTTTGGTCGGATATCCCCGCTAGTCTGGCAGCAAAAAGAGTTTGTCACAGACTCCCGACCCGTCGGAAAAGGTCGGGAGGCTCTGACTTATTTGGCCAATTATGTGTATCGGACCGCCATCACCAACAATCGCATCCTTTGGGAAAAGGACGGGCTGGTAACCTTTAAATACAAGCCGGCAGGTTCAGCTAAATTCGCCTTTAAAAGCGTCGACTCCGTGGAGTTTATCAATAAGTTCCTGATGCATGTTCTGCCGCAGGGATTTCAGAAAATCAGATACTACGGATTTCTCAGTCCGGCGGCAAAATCTGTCTGGGAGATGGTCAACAGCTTTTTCCCAGCAAAGTCCGATTCTAATGACAAGAATCAGACAGCTAAAACTTTTGTAATTCCCAAATTTGAAAAAGACCTCTGCCCTAATTGCAAATCAAAGATGACACAGCATGCTTCAATTACCGGAAAACCAAGATCACCGCCTTGGTCGCTGTTGTTTTTGGCAAATTGCTTTGATGGCGGTAAACTGTAAGTTAATTTTACCGACGGGATTGTCTTGCCTAAATTATAGAAACAACCGAAATATTACAGGCAATTTGCTAAAATACTTGAAAACAATATCAGCCCATACACAAAAAGTCTGATCTCAAAGTGATTTGATAACTTCTGAAAAGAAAATCATCTCTTCCATTGGTAAAAGACTCTGCTAAAATTGTAAAAATCCAATTCAACCCAAGAAATCTTCAAAAAGCAATTTCCAAATACATATTCAAAATCACCCTGCTACTTGAGCTTGTTCAACAGCATATCCAATCATGTCTATGATGGGAAATGCTTATTATGTTATACTTCATTATTTAAGTATATGAGCATTTTAGATGCCAAAGCCATATATGCATTCCTTTCAGTAGTTTATATTTCGTATCGTTAATTTATATCAGGATTTTACTGTATTTCCTGTTATAAATGGTCATTATTGACCAGTATGTTTTTACTTTTTGAAGGAGAGATCCTCAAATATCAATTCTAAGACTCTCTGAGCGAGTAAGATAGTGATATGGTCGATAATGACCGGAGAATTGAATATGTTGGTTTATTTGTATTTGAACCTTGGTTAAGCTCTGAATCCCATCGGGATGAAGGATAATAACGAAAGTCGTTCATGGAATTGCTATTTGCCCTGGATCTTCTGAAGTGCCAAAGAAGAAAAGAGCATCAAACTCTCCGACACTAAAGTGCCACCTCCCTTCATCTGAAGGGAGGAATTCAGCAGGAACGGCGTTCAGGGACGTACGAAGTGCGAAGTGCGAAGTACGAATGCAGAAAGCAGGAACGGCGTCCTACTCTACGCGGCAGACAGTAAGATCGGCATCTTACTCCACAGCTCAGCAGGAACAGATTCATACCCTATACAGCAGACAGTAAGATTGGCATCTTACTCCACAATTTAGAAGAGGATAGACACATGGGTCTATCCCTACAATTCTTCTTCAGATAAACCGTATTTCTTGATTTTACGTTCAATGACTTTACGATCTACTTTCAGAAGATTAGCAGCTTGCACACGGTTAAACCCGGTAGCTCTCAGGGTATTCAATAACATCAATCTTTCCATATCCTGGAGCGGGATGATGTCCTGCATAATATCAGCCCCGTCTTTTTTAACAGGGATGAGAAAATTCTCCAAATGCAGTGTGGAACTATTAGTGACTAGCACAGCTCTCTCCACCATATTCTTCAATTCACGTATATTACCCGGGTAGTCGTAATTCATCAAATGGGGGAGAATATCCCTATCAATTTTATTGATCTTCTTATTCAAAGCATTGGAAGACAAGCCAACAAAATGCTCTAATAATAAAGGAATATCTTCTTTATGTTCCCTCAGGGGTGGAATGTTAATGACAAAGATTGCCAGCCGGTGATAGAGATCACGTCTGAATTCAGATGAATTGACTTTATCTATCAGGTTGAGGTTTGTTGCGCTGATGATCCTGACGTCTATTGGTATTTCCTTATATGAGCCAACTCTGATAATGCTTCTTTCTTCCAAAACACGGAGCAGCTTTGCCTGTTGCTCATGAGATAGATTACCTATTTCATCCAGGAATAAAGAGCTTTTATTGGAAATTTCAAACCAACCTATCTTAGCGGTGTTTGCCCCAGTAAAAGAATCTTTCTCATGCCCGAAGAACTGGCTTTCAAACAGAGCTTCCGGTACGGCAGAGCAATTAACTGCATAGAAGTGTTGTTTTGCCCGTTTGCTGCTGGCATGGATGTTACGGGCTACAATTTCCTTACCTGTCCCTGTTTCACCTGTGATAAGCACATTTGTCTTATCTGAATGCGCTACGAGGGTTATCATTTCAATGATCTTACGAATAGACTCACTCGTCCCAATCAGAGTAGTCTTGATATCCTTAGTCAATTCATCAGATACGAAGTTATAACGTATTTCACTATTATGTAGTTTATCGAGAGTATCCTGGAGTTTAGCTTTCTGCTTTTCTATTTCCTGGTTCTTTGCTTCCAGTTCGAGATTCCTCTGACGGTATAATTCTGCTTCCCTTTCTTTCTTTTCGGTTTCATATTTCGTCTGCATCTCTGCTATTTTGGTAACACTATCTTCTTTTACAAGCTTATCCTTTTCTTCACTGTATTGCAGAAGAGCTCGACAGGCTTTTTCATATTCATGTTTCAGTAAATAAATCTCATAATAACGATGATGTATTTCTATATACATTTTTTCATATTCATTTTCATGAATCAGCTTTTCTGCTTTTTGCAATATAGAAAGGGCTTCGTCGCTTTTTTCATTTTGAATCAGAACTTGAACCATCTGTATTTCAATGCTGGCTTGCTGAAACTGTTCTTTTATTTCTACAGCTATTTTATGTGCATTATCCAAATATTCCATTGCCTTCTGATAATCTTTGAAATATGTTGAATAGATGATACCGATATTCTCCAATACTATGGTCATATTTGATTTATCACTAATTTCCTCTGCCAGTTCCAGAGATTTAATAAAACAATCAAAAGCTTCCTGATATTCTTCCCGTTCTAAATAGATATTTCCAATGTTATTCTGGAGCATGGATTTTTGATTGATATCACCAATCGCTTCAAAATGAGTTAGTGCTTTTGTGTAATATTCAAGTGCAGTGTCCAGATCCCCGAAATCCTTATAAAATACTCCCAGGTTCAGCCAATTGGTTGCAAGGCTGTTCATGTCCTTTAATTCCTCTTTAATTCTAGTGGACTTTAAGGAATATTCGATTGCTTTTTCCAGATTGTTCATCTTATGATAAATAACAGCAACGGCATTCAAGTCCATGGCAATTTGCTTCAGGTTATTCGATTTTTCATAATAAGCAATACATTCAAATTTTAAATTCAAGGCTTCCATTAATTTACCTTGTGCATTCAAATAATTTGCCATATTACTCAAAGCCAAATATTCCAGATCGATTCTACCGAGCTTTTTAAATCCCTTTATTGCTTCATTTACGCATGAGATAGAAAGATCAGTATTTCCACGGGAATTATGCAGAACCCCCAGGTTCATGTATATACCAGCAACTTCCAATGTATCTTTTCTTTTCTTGAATGTCACCAGTGCTTTTTGAAAGAATGAAATAGCCAAGTCCAAATGGTTCATTCGCCAGTGCAATCTCGCCATCATATTGTAAACCTGGTGAATAAACTCATAATCATATCCATGGGAAGTTATTGTGAGCAATTGATCTAGAATCGATAGTGCTTCATCTATATCAAACATGAGAAAATGGCATCTGCCAAGAAGGTGCAATATTTCCATTTGCTTATCGAACAAAGTATTTGCTTGCGCAAGTTTCAATGCCCTTTGGAGTCTATCCATACATACCGGACATTTATCCTTATCCGGCTTATCCGGTTCAGGGCATTTTTCCATAAGCTTTGAAAGATCGGATAGGAAAGAAACCTCTGGTTTCTGGGTTCGACCAGCTTTTTTATTCATAATATTTCCTATATTGCTGGAGTTCATATTTTATTTAATTTTAATCTCGATTCATATCAGTTTTTATCATACAATTATTAAATATCAAATACTGAATTCTTCTGTCAAGAAAAAGCTCATTCAGATGATTTGCAGCTTATGGTGATAGCTTTATTTTGTTCAGTTTATATGAACCTGATATCTGTTATCTGTCACATATTACCATCTGCCACCACCATTCCTATTGACAAAATATTCTGCCATATAGAAGTTTCATCAAAAAACCTTTGGAGGAATCATGAAGCGAATCCTGGTGATTGGTGCCGGTGGACAAATCGGTTCTGAACTCGTACCATATCTGCGTAATATCTACGGAACTGACAATGTCATTGGATCTGATATCAATGCAGCTTGTTGTAGTGAATTGGCAATGCAGGGACCATTTGAGATTTTTGATGTTTTGGATATGAATGTACTTACTGACATCGTTAAAAAACACAAAATAGATGCAATATTCAACTTGGTTGCAATGCTATCCGCCAAAGGTGAAGCGAATCCACAGATTGCCTGGAAGATCAACATGGGTGCGTTGAATAATTGTCTGGAAGCTGCTCGAGAAAATAAATGTGCTATCTTCACACCAAGTTCCATCGGAGCTTTTGGGCTTAGTACTCCTCATGATAATACTCCCCAGGACACAATCATGCGTCCGAATACGATATATGGTGTATCCAAAGTCGCTGCTGAACTGTTAAGCGATTACTATTTCCAGCGTTTCGGAGTGGATGCTCGGGGAGTTCGTTATCCCGGCATTATTTCCAATGTTACTCTTCCCGGTGGTGGAACTACGGATTATGCAGTTGAAATCTATTATGAAGCTATAAAAAATAAGAAATATACTTGCAATCTGAAAGCAGGAACCTTCCTTGATATGATGTACATGCCTGACGCTCTTAGAGCATGTGTAGAACTTATGGAAGCAGATCCCTCAAAGTTTATCCATAGGAATTGCTTTAACGTTACTGCGATGAGTTTTGAACCTGAAATGATAGCCGCTTCCATACGCAAGTTCATTCCTGAATTCAAGATGGATTATGATGTCAATCCTGTGAAACAGGCAATTGCTGATAGTTGGCCAAATAAGATGGATGATTCCGCTGCCACTGCTGAATGGGGCTGGAAACCGGAATATGATTTGGATAGGGTTACGGAAGACATGCTGAAGGTACTCAAATCGAGAATTATAAAGTAGCTCCGCCTTCAGACGGTTGGTCAATTGCGAGTAGGGGTTTGCGGTAGTAAACCCTTCTGGAGCGCCGATTCCTCTAAGACGAACGATTGGCAGAAAATATATTAAAGAAGCATCATAACTGATGATTTTGACGATTGAATTCCTCATTCCAATAGAAAAGAATTCGGAGTAGTAGTCACAGATTCTATAAGATCGGAATCTTATGCCACAAGATATACCAAGTTCATACTAATCTCATACTAATTTCTTGAAACAGGGTACGATTACTATAGCAATACGGTAGGAATACGGTTTTTTACCGTAATGATACCGTATTGCTACCGTATTGGTACCGTAGTGCTCATATGTGTATTGGTAAAGCAAGACGCCGTTCTTGCTATCTGCGTGGTAGCTCATCCTTTAGGCTTGGTGGAAATGACTTCAGGCGTTGATTGCTTTGCAGAAGGTTCTAGGTGTTAGGTGTTAGGTGCTAGCTCAGAGCAGACCAGACAAGAGCAGACCAGAACTAGCTCTCCCGGCCACCCTCCCTTTGCAAATGGGAGGGAACGGAGCAGATTTACTGCCTCAAAACCCTTCTGCGATTTTTAGTTATTAGTTTTTAGCTTTTAGTTTATCTAATTCTTTTCCGGAAAGTAAGAACGCTTGTAGTAAAAATGGTAATACCGATCGCAGCCATGGGTATAGCTGAAGTTAATAAGTCTGATAGTGAACTTCCTTTCTCAAAGACACTTCGCATTATATATATGAAGTAACGCATTGGATTGATAAGCGTAACTCGTTGCATAACAAGAGGCATATTCTCAACAGGAACGAAAAGACCACTCAAAAGAATCATGAAAAGCATAAAGAACCAGGAAACAAACATAGCTTGCTGCTGTGAGTTAGTGATAGTAGAAACAAGCAATCCCAATCCCAATGTCGTGAAGAAGAAAATAGAAGCGAGAAATGCAAGCAATAGATAACTTCCCTGCATATGGATGCCGAATACTACTTGAGCTACGAGAAGTACTACCATCATCTCAAAGAGACCAAGCAGCAGGAATGGAATGAGCTTCCCCAGCAACAGTTGATACTTCTTCAAAGGTGTGACCAGAAGCTGCTCTAGTGTACCGATCTCCTTCTCACGGACGATATTCATAGACGACATCATGAGTGTCAGGACGGTCAGCAGGATGACGATAAGACCAGGTACCATGTATTGCGAACTGTTGAGATTCTCATTGAAGCGCATCCTGTCCTGGATTTGCACCATATGTAATACAGGCTTGGGCATGTTTTTCGGTAAACCTGGATTAGTCATGGCAAATTGAGTCAGTATTCTATCCATATTGCCCATGGCAATCATTGCTGAATTGCCATCGAGACCATCTGCAATGATCTGGAGGGATGGCTGTTGTAAACGATTCAAGTCTCTCGAAAAATTGCTGGGAATGACCAATGCAAGCTGTGCTTTCCAATTATGAATCATTTTCGAATATAACTCTGGGTTTGATTCCACTCCAACAACATCAAACCGATCCGTATGAGAAAAGGATTCAATCAATTGCTGACTATACATTGAACGATCCTGGTCAGCGATGACAAGTCTCACATGCTTCACATCCGTAGTCACAGCAAAGCCCATAATCAGCATTTGAATCAGGGGCATACCGAAGATAATCATCAGCATTTCTCTTGTACGAAAGATTTGGGTGAATTCCTTTTGAAGAACGTAAAATAATCTATGCATTTGAATCCTTAACTGTGCGTTTTAAATCGTTTCCAGGCGATTGTGAGCATGAATGAGGACATGATGACCAAACATATAGCGGGGAAAGACAACTCAGCCAAAGTATTGCCTTTGATTAGGATTCCCCTGATGATCATGAGGAAATACCGCGCTGGTACAAAGTAGCTCATACCCTGCAGTATCACGGGCATGGAACGTATCGGGAAGATAAACCCTGAAAGCATCAGTGTTGGCAACAGCGTTGCTACAAGGGCAAACATCAGAGCTGTCTGCTGTGATTTGGCTATCGTTGAGATTAGTATTCCCAGCGAAAGGGCTGTAATGATGTATAAAAGTGTTAAAAAGACACAGAGGATGAGAGAACCATTAAAAGGAACCTGGAACAGGAATATTCCTACACAAAGTACTAGGCAGGCATCCAGGAAAGCTAAAAGAATATAGGGCATTACTTTCCCGAAGATAATCTCTTCCGAACGGATGGGGGAGACGAGTATCTGTTCCATTGTGCCTAATTCCTTCTCCCTGGCAAGTGCTATACTGGTCAGTAATGCAGAAATCATGACAAGCAGCATCGCCAGGATACCGGGAACAAAGAAGTAAGAGCTTTTCAAATCGGGATTGTACCAAACACTATGGCTGATACTAAAAGGTAGCTCCGGCTGTATTGACGGTTGTAGCACTGACTTCAGGCGGTATTTCGAATTAAACGAATTGATTACTCCCAAACTGTATATCTTCACCAGGTTTGCTGCATTCGGATCAGAAGCATCAATCAGCAATTGAACATCGGTTAAAGCTATACGTTGGAAGCTTTCACTGAAATCCTTCGGAATGATGAGGATTGCATTCGTCTTCCCTGAAAGAAATGTTTGCTCTACAACAGAGATTGGATCTTGGGTCATAATCACATGAAAGTACTTACTGCCTTGGAATTCCTCAATCAATTGCTTGGAAGCCATGGAATGTTCCATATCAATGACTTGCATTTGCACCGTCTGCAGTTCCATATTTAAGGCATAACCGAAAATGATGAGTTGGAATATCGGCAATAGAATAACAACAGCTAATGTCATTTTATCGTTGATGATATGGATGAACTCTTTGTGCATTACGGCAAACATTCGTCTGTTAAACAGCATGATCCTGTTCCTTTTCACGCGTTTGGACAAGTGATATAAATACATCCTGCATGGAAGTCTTTTTCATTTCCAGTTTCAGGTTTCGCGGGTTATCGAGGGCAATTGTCTGACCATCCTTCATAATGAGCACTCGATTGCAATATTCAGCTTCATCCATGAAATGCGTGGTAACAAATATCGTCTTACCTTCATTCGCCCTTTCATAGATGATATCCCAGAAGTTTCTGCGTACCTGGGGATCGACACCAGAAGTCGGTTCATCGAGGAAAAGGATAGGTGGATTATGTAAGAGAGCGCAACCCAATCCAAGACGTTGTTTGAAGCCAATTGGCAGGGAGGCGATTCTTCGTTTCTGAATATCTTCAAGTTTTAAGAGAGATATGATTTCCTGCTTTCTAGCTGCCAATTCCTTGCCATGTAATCCATAAATCCCACCAAAGAACGTGAGGTTTTCCAAAACTGAGAGATCATCATAGAGAGAAAACTTTTGGCTCATGTAACCAATATTCTTCTTGATCATTTCACTCTGGGTACGAATGTCATAACCAGCAACAGTACCGGAACCGGAAGTTGGTTCCAGCAAACCGCAGAGCATTCTTATCAATGTCGTTTTCCCTGCGCCATTAGCACCCAGGAAACCAAATATCTCACCTTTTGTTACTTCCAGGTTAACCTTGTCCACAGCGGTGAATTTGCCGAATTTACGAGTGATGTCGGTGGTTGTTACACTTAATTCAGATGTTTTCATGTGAACTTCCCTGGAAATTGGTTTTCGCTACCGAATATGAACATGTCGATTCTGAAGTCCACATGCCCTTTAAGCAAGATATTCAAAGCAAATGAGTTTGGGCATATGAACTCCAAAATCTTAGTTTTCATGAGTGTTATCTCCCATTGTGAGGAACACATCTTCCATGGAAGCAGCAATGGGTTCAAAACTTATTAAATTTGAATTGCTGCGTGTTTTGAAATCTTCCCACATCTCATTAGTTGGATTGTTCTTGAACGCCAAATGCAGTGAATCACCGAATAATTGAATAGAAACAATATTCTTCTCTCCAAGAAAGAAATCACGCATGGTATGAATATCCTTGGCGATCACAGAATAAAGCGAATAAGGGTATTGTTTGATGATTTCAGCAGGTTTTCCTTCCGAGATATTGATACCGCCCCTAATCAAGGTAATCTTTCCGCACTGCTCCGCTTCTTCCATATAAGGGGTGGAAACCAGCATTGTGGTTCCCTGACGGTTGAGTTCATGCAGAATTTCCCAGAATTCATAACGGGACACCGGGTCGACACCAAAGGTCGGTTCATCCAATATCATGATGGCTGGCTCATGCATGAGATTACATGACAATGCCAGCTTTTGCTTCATACCACCGGATAATTGTCCCGCCTTTCTTTTTCTGAAAGGTCCTAGGCGAGAGAATTCATAGAGATTCTCCATTCTTTGCTTTTGAAGAGAACGATCCACTTGAAATAAATCCGCAAAGAAACGTAAGTTCTGTTCAACCGTTAAATCCTGGTAGAGAGAAAAACGCTGTGGCATATAACCTAAAATATTTCGAATGGAAGCTGAGTGTTTACAGACATCCATATCTCTGACAGTCATTGTGCCTTTATCAGGTTTGATCAATGAACATAACATGCGCATCAATGTGGTCTTACCTGAACCATCAGGACCAATCAGTCCATACAGGCATCCTTTTTCCACTTGCAGGGAAAAGTCTTGCAAGGCTTGATTGGCTTCAAAGTTCTTCGAGATACTCTCAATCGAGATATCAATCATTTGGTTATTTCCGGGTTCGGTAGCTTCACTTCCACAGGCATACCCTGTTTCAGGATAACATTGGGATTCATGACTTTGACTTTCACGGCATAAACAAGAGAGGAACGAGTCTCAGGAGTTAAGACGTTCTTTGGTGTGAATTCAGCGACAGTGCTTATCCATTGTATCTGTCCCTTATATTCTTTGTTGTCACCTTCCGTAAGAATCGTGACTTCCTGTCCCATTTTCAGGGAATTCAGCAGTTTAACAGAAACATAAACCTTCACATTCAATTCTCTCGTATCGACGATCTGCACGATGTTCCCAAGGGGAGGAATTGCTTCCCCCGGCTGGTAGTAGAGGGTGGTTATTGTTCCTGTCGAAGGAGACTTGATAATTGAATCACGAAGCTTTTTCTGAATTGAAGCTATTTGCGCATCCAGTTGTTTTATGTTTCCTTGGATTTGCTTCAAGTTTTCGGTGCTGTTGTAATAAACCGAAGTGATCTTTTCCTTTTGATTGGTGATATCATCCACCGCTTGTTGGGAAACAGCTTGGGTTTGATATAGCTGCTGAGTTCGGGTGTATTTTTCATTCACATATTTTATGTCTTTATCTGCTTGAATGACATTGGTTTTTGCGATCATCTCATTAGCAGCAAGTACAGACTGGTTGGCTTGAAGCTGCTGCAATTGGTAGTGAAGGTCTTCCGTGTCGATAATAGCAATTGTAGAATCTTTTTGAATGAATTGTCCTTCATCAACCAGTACCTGGTTAATTTTTCCTCCTGTAAGTGCTGGTACCTGTATTGTTACACCATCGAGAGTACCGGAATAGACAAGTTCTTTCGTTTTGTGAGAACATGCAGAAAGAATCAAAATCAAGAGTACTGAGAAGAAGGGTATAAGAGGCTTTGTCATTATTGTCCTCCAGTGCCGAATTTTCCAGTTAAAATATCCATCTGGAGCTGATATGTAATGAGATTGATGTATTGTTGCTGTAGGTTCAGTTGAGACTCAGTGAGTATCTTTTCGCCAGTGCTCAGGTCGAGTGCGGTCACTTGGTTTTCCCTGAAACGGTCTTGAAGCATTTTGTATCTTTCTGCTTCCTGTTCTACAAGTCTATTCTGCAGGTTGATTTGATCAAAAGACAATTCCATATTCTTATAAGTTTCAGTAACCTGTTGCTCAAGATTCTGCAGAGCCTGCTTCTCTTGTAAATCCAATCTTGTTCTTTCAATGTGCTGTTGTTCGACTTTACGATAATTTGCTTTCCAGTTCCACACTTCCCATTGAAATCCCACACCAACGTTATAGTAATTCATCCATTCCGTGCTAAATGAATTAGTCCCTGGTTTTGCTTCATGATATGTAAATGAGCCAACTAGTTGAGGATACAATGCTGCTTTTTGAATTTTGATCAGGTTATCTTGCAGTTTTTTCTGAATTGAAATCTGCTTGATCTCAATATTCTTGTTTCTTGCTAATTCCATGAAGATTGACATTGAGCCCCATGCCATTGGTCTCCTCGAGAGTTCAAGAGTTGTTGGGGCATAAGTATGGGTATCATCATTGATGAAATTATTGAATTTGAGAAGAAGAATGTCCTCTGATTGCTGGGAACGTCTTATCTGAGTATCAATGGAAAATATTCTGTTAGATACTTCCAAAGTATCGAAAGGAACTGCTTGTTTCGCAATAAGCAATTGCTTCTCAAACATAAGCTGGTTCAATGCCCTTTCACGGCTTTGCTGCAAAATGTCACGGGAGAGTCTTGTCGCCTGGATTTGTAGATAAAGAGACCCGACACCCAGACGAAGCTGATTGCGTGTGCTTTCCATCTGGTTCTTCTGCGCTAAGTACTGGTTCTGGCTCATTTGGTAAGATTCTCTTACCCTGAAACCTGCAAACAGCACTTGTTGAATACTGACATTCGCATCATAACGTTCCTTGGATTGCATCACTAATGCTGGTAAGGGAGTAAATTGAAGTCCGGCTTCCTTCGAATTATACGAATAAGAACCATTTGCTAATATTGTTGGATAGTAAGAAGCATTCTTGATTTCTTTTTCTAGTTCCATGCTTTCAAGTTTCTGGTTCATTTGCTGGATGGTCAGGTTTTGCGTTGCTGCTTTATACATCGCTTCTTCCATCGAGATGGCAATGGCTTCAGCAGCGAACAAGCCGGGTAAAACCAATAACATCATCAGAGAAATGGTAATGGATTTTATCATGTATTGCTCCTTAAATCATTCATTCTCAAGATTGATTCCGTTCCAAATCAGATCGAATACTGCCTTTTTTCTTTGCTCGGCATACTCTTCCATAAGTATCTGCAATTCAGGAATGATCTTTTCAATAATTGGTTTTGCAACAAAAGGGAAGGCACTCATCGCAACGATACTTACGAAAAGATGATACGGATCGATCTTCCTGATTTGTTTTGTATCAATGGCATTTTGTATGGCTGCTATGAAAGGGTTTTCCCCGAAGCCAAGATTGGCAAATACCCTTGGAATGATCTCACCAATCCTTTCTCCACCCTCTTGTATCTCCCAAAGGAAGAAACGAAAGATGAACCTGTGTTTCGATATGGCTTCAATATACATATCCATAAATGTCTTTAAGGCCAATTTGAAATCCTTGTCCAAAGGCACAGAAGAACTAAACGAGCGTAGTATTCCAGTAAATATCTTTTCAAAGACGATGTAGTAGAGTTGATCCTTTGAACGAAAATAGTAATGTAACAGTGCCTTATTGATTTTCGCCTGGTCAGCAATGTCCTGCATCCTGGCACCATCTTTTCCTTTCTGGATAAAGACTTCTGTTGCTGCAATCAGGATACGTTCTTCAGTATCAGTAGTATTTGCCATATTTACCTCTCAGTTTAACTAAATGTATTAACCATATGGTTAAAGAAATGAAGTGAAATAAAACTGTCAATAAGATTTTTCATTATGGAAGTAGAGACGCCCAACTTGGGCGTCTCTACCGTTTAAGATTATGTTATACCACCATGTAAATTTGAATGATTTATAATTGCAGTTGTTTTTTCATTACTAAACGCTATCATTTTCAATATCAGTATCAATGCAGAAAATGAAGTTTAGAGTAAATCGTATTGACATGATTGCCTATTACAACACATTTGAAAATAAATAGTTTAGCAGGCTCTGTTTCCTGCTTGACGAGGGAGAACTTTTGCATCAGTATTTATTAGCTGCCATTGAATGGGTTTGCTTCATTATAGCACTCATACTCTTGTATCCAAAGATAGGATACTTGGGAATTCTAGGACTTTTTTTTGCATACGTTGGCTTTGAACTTCATCTCATATATCACCGTCGTGATCGTGAAAGGAAAGCAAAACTGAATTAAACCTGTACGTTTTTTGTTTTATTATCAAGTCAGTAATTTTATTTATTGCCAACTTATAATATCTAATACCTGCTGTGATTGCTACATTCTTAGGAGGTATAATGGAAGACTACACAGAATTTGCACAGAATGCGTATCGACTGATTCAAAAAAAAGCAGAAGACAACACCGTTGCGCAATCATTGAGTGGTATCTTTGGATGGCCTTGGACCATAGGGACTGATATCGCGGTTATACCAATTATCTATGTCCCTCTCTGGGAAAGAATACGTGAGCTATATGCACGCAACGAGGTTGATTCAGAAGTTGCCGGTTCAATCATTAGAGGAACACTATCTGAGATTTTTGTCGATATTGCCCTGGATAAATTCTTAGGGAATATTCCTCTCATTGGTATTTACTTCAATGCGATTTGTGCTAAGATGATGACATGGCGTTTGGGTATACTGTTTACAATGTTATCTGCACGTGGGGAAGAGGTTGATGTTTCTCAAGTTCGTGATTGTATGATGCTGATTCGATTAGTATTTCCACAGCATGACATGTTCAAATTTATTACTCCAAATAAAGCGCATTTTATTAAACTGATTAACGGCATGACAGACATACCACAAGAGGATTTCAATCAGAAAGTTGACCAGATGCTTGATATGATGAATAATAATCATAATAATGATTGATATCCATCAGCTTGGAAGGATATGCGCTAACGAAATAAAACAAATATTTGGAATGAAATATGTAATATTTGATTTCGATTTTCAATAATTCATGCAGTTCAATGAGGAGTTATAATATGATAAAAAATTCCAGATTGTTTTTTATGTGTTTGTGTTTCCTCTTCAATCTATCGATTTCATTACTCTCTGCTCAACCATATGTTGAATTACCACAGTATTTTCCATCCCGAGAGGCAGTGATTGAAGATTTCGATTCTCTGAATATAGATCTCACATCATGGTCTACATTTGACACTGAACCCGAAAATTGGAGTATCGATAGTTCGAACACATATCCAGGTTCTGCTCATTCGCTTAAGTTATTTGGCAATACCTGTAAGCAGAAGATAATTCTTCCAGTCATTGTCGATACAAGTACTGTGTTCCAGGTTTCTGCTTATTCAACCGGAAATGCTTTGGTACAAGGATTTGGTATAGCAGATTCAATACATGTCTTATACTACTCTTTTAGGGGTAGTGCAGTACAGGATCCGGCAATATGGGCAGCAACCTACCAGGGGGCTTTCGCATCTGACCAATGGCAAATCTATCAGCTTCCCATTGGAGATGATTGGTTAGCACGTTTTGATTATTTACCGCAGATTACTTCCCTAATCTTCATGAACCAGGAAAGTGGCTCATCAACTTCAACTATATTTTTTGACCATATCGTGGATATCACTTCTGACTTACCAAAACCACCGCTAGTTCAGATCAGTTATTCCATAGGTGCTTTTATGAAGAATACTGTAAACGAGAGAACTATTGGAGTGGAATTCTTTAGCCAAATCATCGATACAGATAGTAGTATTTTTTCATATTATTGGGATTTTGGTGATGATTCAACCAGTACAGAACCAAATCCTTATCATTCTTATGAAGTAATGGATAATCACCCTTATACGGTTCGTCTCGCAGTTCGGGATTCAACCAATAAATGGGGGTATGCAACCTGCCAGATAAATGTTGATAATGGAAGTTCATCCTATCCGCTTACAATCAATTTTGTGGGTGATATCATGCTAGCAGATGCCTTGGAAACACAGATTATCCCCAATGTAGGTTTTCCTGGAATTTTCGATTCAACATTACCGGTTTTTGGAAATGCAGCAGATATTTCGGTAGCAAACCTGGAATGTCTTTACAGCAACACAGGAACACCTCATCCGAAACCAACGAATCTACATAGTGCACCTGCAAATGCTGCCGGTTTGGTATATGCCGGAATCGATGTCGGTACCTTGGCGAATAACCATGTTATGGATTATGGTCTGACAGCCTTGAATCAGGATATGTCAGTTTTAGATGATTTAGGCATTACTTATTCTGGAGCCGGAGCAAATTCATATGATGCCTATAGACCTGCATTTATTTCCAAAAAAGGAATTAATGTAGCTTTCCTGGCTTGCACAGATCGTACAGGACAGTATAATGGCTATCAGCCAAGTTTGGAAGCTGGATATAACAAACCCGGGTTCGCCATGATGACACCTTATTATCTGATGAAACAGATTCAGGCTGTAGAAGGAATCTCTGATTTAAATGTAGTTGAAATGCATTCCGGTAGTGAATACTCACTTGTGCCTACAGCAGATTATGATAAATTTGTAAACCCCTTTGCATTGACAACTGAATATACTGATGATGAAGATGAGGATGCTGCTCCCAGGATTGATCTTCCACATATGTGGGATGTTGAGATGAGGCACTTCGCCATTGATCACGGAGCTGATATTGTGATCAATCATCATCCTCATATCATTCAAGGCTTTGAAATGTACCATGGAAAGCTGATAGCTCATTCTTTAGGGAATTTCGTTTTTGATCTTACATATCCTGAAACCTTCCCCTCGGTTGTTCTGAATACAAAAGTTAATCAAAACGGCTTTTATGAATATAACATCGTACCGATTTATCTGGATAACATGATCCCAAAACGAGCAACCGGACTTTTAGGAACACATATCCTTGACTATTTAGCTTTCCGATCAAGAGAGATGAATACTTACCTGGAAATAGATCGACAAAACATAAATGCAGTTGTTCATACAGACAGTCTCCAATTTTTTACTCACGAAGTTGACCAGACTCTGAATGTAGCATTGACGCAAGAGAATGCTTACTATGCATCAAAGCCAATAGATTTGGTCAGACAAGGTTCTATTGCCGGAATTCAGAATATACAACCTCCATCAGATTGGAGTTACAGGCTAGGGAAAGAACAATTGTGGAGTCTCAATTGTGAGGATGAGGGTGGAAATTTATGGGAGTTAAATACAACCAGTGAGACATTCAATACCGAATTTTATGTGTCGGGTGCAAGATCAATATGTCAATCACGAAGCCAGGGAGCTGTTCAAATACCAACAGATCTTCTACATCGTATGAAAATCTATAACAGGACTAGTATCTATACGATGCATGGATGGGTTAAATCTGATAATTCAAATAATGCCGGTTTTGAAATGCGTTTCTATACAAATCGTAATGATGGCTCACCTTTATCTACCGTATCTATGGCATCAAGTATTAATGGCACTACTGACTGGACTTATTATTCATTCGATTTCACAATTCCTGATGGAGCAAACTTCTATTCTCTCAGGTTGAAAAGTACGGGTCCCAGCAATGGTAATTCAAATACTTACTTTGATGATGTTGGGCTTATCATTTGGGATGATTGGGCACAAGTGCAATTGCCGGTTGAGATTACAAATCCGAATGATTATTATTATGCTCAGATTCGCTGTAGTGACAATATATCCAATATTCAGTTCACTTATCTTGAAAAGGAGTACATTCCTGCACCTGTCTCAAACGACGATTCATCGATTTCTGAAGCATCACCTGCTGTTTTATATAAGAACTACCCGAATCCCTTCAATCCTTCAACAACGATACGTTTTCAGCTCTATATTCCATATCAGGTGAAGATTTCGATCTACAATATCAGAGGTCAATTAGTAAAAACTCTGGTCGATGGACAATTTGAACGTGGAGTGCATGAAATTGTATGGAATGGGAAAGATAATTTTAATAGACAGACAGCTTCAGGAGTATATTTTATGCGTATGGATTCAGGCTCGCATAAATTCACAAGAAAAATTGTGCAGCTTAAATAAGGGAGAAATTTATGAAAAAGCTTCTTATTATCTTTATGTTTATAGTGTTATTTCAATTATTAAACGCCTTACCACCTGAGTTGGCAGATATTCAGAAACAGGTAGCCCGACAAGCAGGCGCTTTCCATAACTCCCCATCGCACCAAAAGATCAGAATGGAGCAACCAAATCGTTCATATGTTGTGGGGGATACTCGCAACTTTTGGCGGTGGAATCTGGCTGTTATGCCTCCACCCTGGATACAAGTCCCTGCAACATGCCGTGCAGTAGGAGCTCATTCCTATTTATTTGTCGCTAATAGTGAGTGGAATGTTCATATGACCCAGGCGAATGTCGATTCGATTATGGTACGTCTGGAAGAAAGAACTGTCAACGATCCGAATATGGGTGCTATTGAGATGGATGTTAATGAATTCGGTCCCATACCCGATGAATTGGATAATGACCCGAAAATAATTGTTTTTTATTCTGCTTTGGGTTCCTTCCAAGGTTCTCAATTCGATGGATATTTCAGTGCGTATAATCAAGTTACAGAAGCGGAAGCCCAATTGATGGAACAATCAGGGCATAGCAATGAATGTGAGATGATCTATATGACCTGTTCACCATTAAATCCAGTAGCTCCGGTTCGATTATCCGTGCTGGCACATGAATTGACCCATATGATTGAGTGGGGACTTGATCCAAATGAAGAGACATGGATTGATGAAGGTTTAGCGGAACTTGCTATGGTTAAGTACGGAATTCCAGATCCAATCACAGATTTCAACGGAAATCCTGATAATTCCCTTACTTTATGGGATAGAGAATATGCTGATTATGTAAAAGTAATGCTATTTTTCACATATCTTTCCGAACACTATGATACAAACGGCTTAATTAGGGATATTATCTCAGACCCAACTCACGGTCGGGAAAGCATAAATAACCAAATTGCATCTCATTTCCCAGGAGTTACATTTCAGGATATCTTCAGAGATTGGACTATTGCCAATTACATAGACCATCAAACAAATGATTCAGATTTATTCACATATTTTCAATTGGATATTCCACAATTTACAACCACATATCACTTTACGGATGAATTCGTTAATGTGGTAGATCAAACTGGTACCGTACAACCCTGGGCAGCAGACTATATCAAAAATGATGAGAATGGCTGGTATCACATTGGTGACTTTGGAGGTAATCACCCCTTCCAATTTAGCTATGTTCCCATTACAAACGGTGATAATCTCCCATATTTAGTGTTCTCAAGTTCTGTAGGTAACAATTTTGAGTGGGTTAATACCTTCTGGTTAGGTTATTATATTCTTGTGATTTCGAATCCCTCTGATTCTGTATTAAGTTACCATTTTTCAATTCTTTCAGGAGATGGAGTTGAAGAGCACATTATGCCACCTGCGACTTCTTCAATTGCATGTTATCCAAACCCATATGTAGCTAAAACCGGAAGTATGAATATTCAAGTAAAGAACATTAATAATATTCAGGTTAACTCCCAGGCTCTCATATATAACATCAAAGGTCAGTTGATTTCTAAGATTACCCTTCAGAAATCTAGCAATCAAAACAGCCTTTCAACTGAATGGAATGGGAGAGATCGAGAAGGAAAAATTGCAGCCAGCGGTATGTATATGATTCGTTATCAAAATGGAGATAAAACGCTGAATAAGAAATTCATTATACTTCAATAATTTACAAGCAGGACGGTAAGTTTATACGAAAGCTGAGGATTTGGAGTTCAAATTTCCATCGAATCTACTACGACTTCTCAAGTAAAAGGAAATTCGGACTTTCTGAATCTGATAATAAGAAGTATGAAGTCCACTCATCCTTTTAGCTAATCCCAATAGATAGATACGAAGGATGAATGAACTCCAAACTTCCAGAAAGCAGAGAATCAAACTCTCCCCTACCCCTCCCTTTATCCAAAGGGAGGGAAATCAGACCGGGTGCTGACTTGTACCATTCCTCCCTTTGGATAAAGGGAGGTGGCACTTTAGTGTCGGAGAGTTTGATTCTGAGGTTTTGGAGTTCAATTGCCCTAAACAAATCATCAATGAATACCTGACTAAAAGGGCAAGTGGACTTCATAATCGACCTTTCATCCTCGGTAGCGAAAATCATTATCTAGGAAGTTCAATACAGAGTAGCTTCAACTATCTGTTTCTGCAATGCCAATCTTCAATCTTCCATTTTCCATCTTAAATTCTGCAACCTCTGCCAAATCTTCAATTTTAAATCTTAAATAATTTCAAATTTATTTGAAATACTCCCTCCTATATGGCAGAAGGTGACAGCTAACAGGTAACAGCCGACAGGTTCAGAACACAGAAGAAAATGCCTCAGAAAGCAACTTCGAACTTCGCACTTCGTACTTCCAAATAAGTCTCATGGAAGATAAAAAATACATAAAAGAAATAAAAACTAAAGAAAATCTAAGGAAAATCTAAAAAAGTCTAGATGATCCCTAGATGATCCCTAGATGAAACCCAGCTCATATTTTCAGTGGAAAATATGAGAATTAAAAAGTAAAAGTGAAAAATTAAAAATTACAGATGAAAGAGTCGAGATTCGCGGAAGTAAATCCGTCTGTTCTTCATCCCCCATTGAGAAGGGGGGTAGGGGGGTCTATTTTGTGAACTGTTTCCTGTTCGCTGTTAGCTTCTGCTCCGGTATTGCAAAATTCTTCTCATATCTTTTCGCACTAGCATCGGACAATTAGGAAGTTCATCATAGATCAAGTCCAGTCTATGTTGAGAAATTGGTTGTAGGAATTGGATTTTACCATCTATTAATTTCTTCTGTAAATCGCTTTTAGTTACTTTATAAATCCGATATAATTGAATCATTGTGTCCTTAGAAAAACTACTTTCTGTATTAGCTTCAATGAAGATACCAGGAAGATCATAGAATTTATATTCTCGTTCAATGTTAGAAGTAGTAAACAGGAATAACGATTCTTCATTGTCATCATTACAGATTACGATTAGCCTTTTGTCTGTAGGTGTTCCACCATCTGTATATTCAACATCCAACATCCTAATAACAGTTCCAGCTATGAATAATTGAGTAAGCTGTTCTTCAATAGTTGGTGTGGAAGTATTCATCAATGAAATATAAGGTTTATTTCTTTATCGGTTCGTTCCATTTCTCTATTAATTTCTATAAGCTCTTCTCGTTGTTCCGCACTTAACTCATGGGCAATTTTATCTATGGTAATTTCTGCACTAATTGGAGTATGAATCCAGGCATATTCTTTATGTGTGTAATCAACTAACTGATTCGCAGGTACGCTGCCGTATTGCTCCAAAACCTGGTTTAAGCAATCCAGTTCTGATTCAGAAAATTCATCCTCATCAATTGGTTCGATACAACTTAAAGTCCTTAATTTATTTGGAGCAAATTCAAGATGCTGTGATAAATAGTTTTTTGTGTGTTCTGATAGCATCTCAGAAGAATAATCAATAAAATTCAGAATATCTTTCGCTACAGGACCATAACTCCATTTATAGTATTTTACACCAGTGATAGATCTGCCATATTTTAATAAGTGAAATTTGTCTGCAAAATAGATCAGTTTCAACACTTTCAATTTGGTTACTCGAGGTATTTTACTCGAAATGTACGTAAGCACATTGATTATCTTCCTATCGTCCATAATACCTCCCTAACGTCCACCTATTAACATAATTTAATATAATATAATTGTGCAATGAATATTCCAAAGTTAATTAGGTCAAGGCTTTTTGTTTTGTTCTGCTCTAGTCTCTATCATCTTCTGCAATGCCCTGTCAGCTATCAGCTATAAGCTTCTGCACTGCCAATTCTTAATTCTTCACTCTTAATTCTTAATTAAGCGAAGCGTTAAGCCTTCTGCCAGTCTGCCAATTCATCGCATTTCACTTGTTTCAATCCTTGTTATGATGGATAGTGGTTATAGACCTGTCCGCTGTACCCTGTCCGCTGTCCGCTTCTGGTGAGTTTCAATCCTTGTTATGATGGATAGTGGTTATAGACGGTAAGTATCTGCATCCATAAAATAGTCATATCCTTGTTTCAATCCTTGTTGCATATTCCGCTCAGAAAAGCCACCTTGTCCGATTAAGTTGAGCCAGTGCTCCACTATAATTGAGCCATACTATATTGTCTTTTTGAGCCACACTACGTATCTGATCGCCATATAACATAATATCTGCAGTGTTTGGCAAGATTCTGTTCCGGCTGCTGCGGAGAGAGGACGTAGTCCGAGCGAAGCAGCAGCCGGAACGTTGCGCCTAATGGGCAATAGGCTATTTTCTATTGATTTGTTTTATTCCCTTGCGTTCTCTCATTGACATCTTCCCATCGATAAATATATGGTGAGAGTTATGAACAAGCCGGTCAAGGATGGCATCAGCGAGAGTGGGTTGTCCAATCTTCTCGTGCCATCCTCCGGTTTTGAACTGAGAGCACAAGACCGTAGATGCTTTGGAATACCTCATCTCGACTATTTCAAAGAGATCTTTAGCTTCCTGTTCGTTTATCCTGGTTAACAGCCATTCATCAAGTATCAGCAGTTTAGCATTGGCATATCTGTCTATGACTCTTTGATGCCCGCCTTCACAACGACTAACAGCGAGGTCATCCAACAGTTCAGGCAGGCGGACGTATTTTACAGTGAAGTATTTCTTGCAGGCAGCTATGCCAAATGCGCAAGCCAGCCATGTTTTACCGCTTCCCGATGCTCCGGTGATGATGATATTCTCATTCTCTCCAATAAAAGAACATGACGCCAATTCAACGATTGCACTACGATCAAGTTTCCTGTCTTCATGGTAGTCAATATCTGCTATACTCGCATTACTGAACTTGAAGCCGGCACCGTGAATCAGACGTTTAAGCCTATTATTCTTGCGCTTATCCCATTCTATATCAACCAGCATGCCAAAGCGCTCGTCAAAGCTGTAGTTTTCCAGTGATTTATCGTTAACCTGATTTCGGTAGGCATCTGCCATGCCATTTAACAGCATCTCTCGAAGTTTAATGATAGTAGTATTATTAGTCATTTTCGTTTCTCCCGTAGTAACCTGATTCCCGGCTGATGGCATACTCTGAGCTTTGCACCGCTTCAGCATCATTATCGGTGCTTCTCTTCTGTTCATTTGAGTTTAGAATAGTCTTGATGATCCTGTAACTCGGATTTGGCGTGTAGCTTAATGCTCGTTGACAGGCACTTTCCAAATTTTGACAACCATACTTTTTTGAAGCGCTTAGCACAGCCATGCAAGTGCGATAACCTTGCTGTTCAACCCGGCATGATCCCAGGATTGACTTGATTACCAACTCAGTGCTTGTTCCAATAGTACAAGCCCAGTCAACAAAACTTTCTGCATCCCATTTACGGTATTCCTGATGATCCCTGGGCATATGCTCGGCATTGGTCTGATATCGCTCAGAGTTTCCCTCCAAGCCCCTGTGGGAGGCTATTCTGACTGAATTGTAAAAGACCTCCACCACCCTGGCGGTTAGGCGAATATCCACTTTGTGGTGGATATATTCATAAGGCACTGAATAATACTTCTTATCAACCATAATGTGATAGTTGTAACCAACCGTTGCTGTAGCCCATGTAGCCAGTTCATAAGCCGCCTCCGGCAAGGGAAGCAGCTGCTCTCGTTCTTCTTGCCAAAATACGCTTTCACGGGAGCCATCTTTGACCTGGAAAGGCTGAAAGGCTTACTGTTAAATTCAGCCAACTTTTCCCTGATTGCCTTATTGAGTTCTCTAAGCGAGAAGAAACTCCTGTTGCGAAGAGCAGCCAGAATCCAGGTCGAGATAATACCTACTGTCCCTTCAGCACTTGCCTTATCCTTGGGATGCCTGACCCTGGCAGGGATGACCACTGTATTGTAGTAATTAGCCAGTTCATTATATGTCCTGTTGATTACACTGCCTCCACTGGATACCCGCTCCACACCAGTCTTGAGGTTGTCAGGTACCAGTATTTTTGCCACTCCGCTCATATATTGAAAACAGTTTACATGAGCCTGAATCCAGTTACACAGACTCATATTGGGAAGTGCTTCAACATAAGCATAGCCACTATAGGGCAAAACAGCGACAAAGACTGGAACTTTAAGCTGTGCCCCGGTAAGATTGTTTGTCAAATACGCAGATTGACCTGCCCAATCAACCTCAAGCTTCTCACCCGGCTTGTGATGAATGCGCATGGTTGCCTTGGTTTGATGAGCATATTCCGTGTAAAGCTCGCAGAATCGACTGTATTGATAGGGTATCGTCTGATTCTGACGGCATAACTCCGAATATTCATGCCATAACAACGACAAGGTTACACCGCTTTTACCCAATTCCTTGTGAATATGCTCAAAATCAGGCATCCTGCGACAACCTTCGATATTTACAATGGGAAATAGCATCTTCCCCAATTCCCTGTCACTAATTGTATCAGAAATTGGCCAGAAAACAGCTTGTTGGGCTGCTGCCCTCAGCACCTTGGATACGGTATTGCGGGAGCACGGCAGGCTTTGAGCAATATTCCTTTCACTAATTCCTTGCGCCTGTAAACGCAAGATTTCTCGATAATTGGTCATTTTGTGACCTCCATTGTGTTATTTGCGCTCTTCAGCGCATTGCCACATGGTTAATCACACTCTGATTTATGCAAGGTGGCTCAAAGTAGAATATTCCCTGGCTCAATTATAGTGGAGCACTGGCTCAACTTGGGAATACTCATGGCTCAAATTCATAATATTATTCAACTTGTTATGATGGATAGTGGTTATAGACCGTGTCCTCTACTTTTAACAAGTTTAGGTACTCTACGTTTCAATCCTTGTTATGATGGATAGTGGTTATAGACGCTAAGTTATTGATAGTCAAGAAGTTAGAAATGAGTTTCAATCCTTGTTATGATGGATAGTGGTTATAGACAAATGTGACCACTGAATGCTTAGCAATGTAGAAAATGTTTCAATCCTTGTTATGATGGATAGTGGTTATAGACTTCACAGGAATTTCGTATGTATGAATATTTTTAACAAGTTTCAATCCTTGTTATGATGGATAGTGGTTATAGACCCTTATCCATTTTCTTCATACTTGCCACGTTTTCTAAGTTTCAATCCTTGTTATGATGGATAGTGGTTATAGACATTCCTTGTCACTTCTATTAGTAGCTGGTTCAAATATGTTTCAATCCTTGTTATGATGGATAGTGGTTATAGACTCCTTGCTTTGTTTGGCAGTTTCAAGAATTGACATGTTTCAATCCTTGTTATGATGGATAGTGGTTATAGACAATACATATTTTTACTTATGAAGATTTGATAGAATGTTTCAATCCTTGTTATGATGGATAGTGGTTATAGACGGAATTAACTTCTTTATTGGCAATTCTTGAAACTGTGTTTCAATCCTTGTTATGATGGATAGTGGTTATAGACAAATGTATTCAAAGTAACACTACCAGAACTAGTGAAGTTTCAATCCTTGTTATGATGGATAGTGGTTATAGACCTTAAAAGTAAGTTGTCAACTGAATTGCAAAATCTGGTTTCAATCCTTGTTATGATGGATAGTGGTTATAGACGGAGATGTTATGGACACTGACACTGACATTACAATGTTTCAATCCTTGTTATGATGGATAGTGGTTATAGACTTCAGTTGTGGTTCTGGAGTTACCATAATTGAAAGAAGTTTCAATCCTTGTTATGATGGATAGTGGTTATAGACGCTTCATTCTCTGAGGGAGTTTGATGCAGAATACCGGTTTCAATCCTTGTTATGATGGATAGTGGTTATAGACGAAATCAGTTGCATGTTCGAGCAGGGTATTGACATGTTTCAATCCTTGTTATGATGGATAGTGGTTATAGACACGCTAATACATAGACGGCAAATGATCCTGTGATTAGTTTCAATCCTTGTTATGATGGATAGTGGTTATAGACTTCATTCCACACCAACTACAATCATCGTTACAAACATGTTTCAATCCTTGTTATGATGGATAGTGGTTATAGACTTACGATTGGAATGACATTGGCTATATAAGAGGTCAGTTTCAATCCTTGTTATGATGGATAGTGGTTATAGACAGGAATAAATCCGATAATGGTTATATATCAGGAAGGTTTCAATCCTTGTTATGATGGATAGTGGTTATAGACTCGTCTGGATGCTCAAACACAAGTAAGACAAGCAATTGTCTTCAAAACTCAGAAGAGGATAACACGAGTAAATAACCAAAAATAGCATAAAAACTCCTTATTTTCTTTGTATCGGACATATTTTAACACTCTATATACCAGTCAAATAACAAATCATTTCAAATAAAGTCAATAAATATCTCTCGGAAAATAAACTCGAATTCCCTAAGATTGGAATCTTAGACCACGATATAGCAGGAACGGCGTCCTACTCTATGCAGATAGCAGGAACGGCGTCCTACTCTACGCAGATAGCAAGAACGGCGTCCTACTCTACGCAGATAGCAAGAACGGCGTCTTGCTTTACATTACTTATCGCATAGATTGCGATAACAGCAATCCTGGCAGCGGACTTTACTTGTGGAAGCACCCGGATACCAGGCATAGTTAATGATCCGAAAGACATCATCTACTATCTTCAACGTCTGTTTCTTAAGTTTATCTGTGATCTTTAATTCTTCCAGATGATTATTACTGCGAATATAGACGATATAGGCTTTTTCCACTTTTTTACTGAACATCTCTTCTGCAAGCAGGGCATACATAGTCTGTTGGATTCTGAATGTGGAGAATATCTTGTCTTTCCATTCTGCATATTTATAATCCAATATCGCAGCATTTCCATCAGCAAGGAAAAGCACTTCATCAGCTATACCAACCATTTTCAATTTCTCAGAACTCATATAGACATTCAGTTCTTTTCCGATACTTCCAATTTTCTGACGAAGGTAATCTTTATTGGTCACCAGTTTTCTTTCATGCAGAGTCCGTCCTTTTTGAACAAGGGTTCTTCTTTGTTCATGTTGGTCAATTTTCAAGACGTTCAGGTAGTAGGTGAACCTCGGACAGAAAAGGTATTCTATCACATCAGAGGGGGTGATGAAGGTGAAAAGTTCAGACATTGTAAACCTTCATTCTGAGAGGATAAACACATGGGTTTATCCCTACATTGATAACATTATTCATAATAAAAGAGCCTTTAATTCATCTGAAACAAGGTTCCTATCGAAAGCCTGACCTAAGAGAAGACTTTCAGCAAACTCATCACGACTCATGGGAAAGATGTATACTGAATCTTTATCTAAATCAATCAAATCAGTGATAATGACAGTTAGTTCTTTGATCTGAGCTTTATTCAAATCCCCGAGAAATACTGACTTTTGGACACGATAAATACCAGCTTTTTCACAAGCTTTGGATATCTTACCGCGACTACGGTTTTTAACAATATCGTAGATTACCCAAGTCAGCATACCCTATCCTTCTTTTAAATCTTCCATCTTATATTCTCATGGCTATCTCCGGTACATTTCGATACGATTTCTCCTTCGTCGAAATCACTCAATGAACCTTCTTCTCTGCAATTTTTCATTTTTAATTCTTAATTTTTAATTCTCTAAGTCTTCCCTTTTTCCAATGAGCGTATTCGCGAAGGCATGAGCGCTAGCCTGGACGGATTGAATTCTTTTCATATTCTTATTACCCACACGAATGATCTCATCAAAGTACTCCATCAATGCTGGTACTAATAGTTTCTTGCCACTGTCATTCAGTGTAACTCCGTTATTGATTGTTTCGATGTTCTCATCTGTTACTTTATGACGTGAAAACAAATAGAATACAGGTTCTTCAATAATTATCCGAAATGGTTCGATGAAATCATAGACGAGAGAGACTTTGTTGTAGTTGTCCGTATGCAGGAATCCGATATAAGGGTCTAATCCTGCTATGATAAGAGCTTTCTCCACTTTCCCATACAAGATGCCATACCCGTAATTCAGGAAAGCGTTAAACGCATCTTTTGCAGGGCGGGAACTCCTCCCCTCAAACTGATACTTATCAGGTATTAATTGAGATAAGCATTTGAAGTATGTCTTTCCGGCATTTCCTTCATATCCCATTAAGGTCGGTCCAATCAATTCAGGACATCCTTTCAATTCGCCAATCTTATTTCCGAAATCCCGGATACTGGTAATTTCTTTCTCCAAATCCACTTCACTTCGCTTGGAAACGAGTTTTGCTATTAAGGAAGCCTGATTCCTTACTTTTGAAGAAACCCATTTCTTAACAAACTCTGCCCCAGCATCAGTAACACTGATTTCCAGAAGCTTACGTCTAATGAAAGTTGTACTACCTAATTTAGGAAACCACACCCTGCCATAGGGATTACCAAATTCATCAAGGAACAGAATATCAATGTTATGATCCATCGCCAGCTTGATCACATCCGAAGTAATCATGACGCCGTTGCAGATAATGATGGAACTGACCTTTTCCGGTGATATCTTCTTCTTATCATTCCCATTCTGTATTTCAAACATGTCTGCTGTCTTATGCAGCATTGTTCCGTAGGTGGTGATGTAGAGTTCCATTAAAAACAGCAATCCTCATATTTGGGTTCAGTATAATAACCGGTATCTTTATCATATTGTGGTGAGAGAGTATATTGATCTATAATCTGTAAATCCGATTCTGAATCTTGCTTACCTGATTTTGTATGAACAAGAACAATATACTGGCTCATTTCTGACCAAATCAGTTTCAGTTTTCTCTTCTTTTCAAACCTATCGAGAATATCATTTCTCTTCAGATCATAATATCTTTGAAGAATACTGGATGCTTCATCATCAAATTCAATAAACACTGGCACCTTGGGCAATTCTTTAATCAGTTCAAACGCATATTGGTTTTTACCAGTGCCTAAATGAAAAGCCTGATGATATTGCAGTTTCTCGATAAACTTAATTAATTCCTTTGAATCCTGATTATTCTTTCTTTCCATCAAAGTAGAATAGTATTGATGTGATAGCTCATAAAAAGAGGATTCCCGAATTACTTCTTCAATGGGAACAATCTTCTTTGTACAATCAATTAAGACTGTATCATAGATATAACTCCAATAGTATTTGTTCTTATCATCGTGCAATTCCCACAATTCAACGATACCATTGCTCGACATTTCGTTTCTTTTACATCTGCCGGCAGCTTGAAAGATCGCATCCAAAGGAGCCATATCACGATAGACGATATCTAAATCAATATCAACACCAGCTTCCACAAGCTGAGTTGAAACAACGATCTTACCTTTGTTTGATTCTTTTATTTCCCTGATTCTTTCCAGTCTGTGTTTTGGAATGATATTCGTCGATAAATAGACCAAATCAGCTTGAGGAATTTGTTCATTAATTGCATGATAGACATGTAGTGATGATTTAATTGTATTTAGGATGATAAGCCTGCTTTTATCAGGTTCAGCTTTAATCTGATCAACCAGGAATTTAATGAAACTATCTATGCTTGATGGATTCTTCCTAATTAAGGAAATCCGATTCATCTCATGGAAATACTCTTTTTTATGAGTTGCCAACTCTGTAATTTCATTCTTTTCCTCTGAAAAAATCAACGGCATGGTTGCAGTACAGAGAATGAAATGAATATCAAGCATCTCAGCCATTTTAGTGAATTGTGTATTTATCAAAGCCCAATATTTGAAATCAATTGTCTGAACTTCATCCAGGATTATTATGGAATGAGCCAAAGTAAACATTCGTTTCAGCATGGAGTTCTGATTGGTAAAGATACAATATAGCAACTGGTAAAAAGTAGTAATGATCATTTCACTTTGCCAGGTTTCAATAGGAAATAGCATATCGTTACCTGCATCATCTTCATCAATCATATCTCTCAAGCTATTATGATGATGTATGAGGAGATTCCCAAGGTTCTGATCAATATTATTTTCTTCCAGTATCTTCTTCATAACATCAGCATTCTGATCAATAATGGAAGTAAATGGCAAAGCATAGATAATTCTCTTCTTTTGTTTATACCTGTCACGTAAAATCATAGCCGCTTGCAAAGCTGTAAGGGTCTTACCGCTACCAGTTGGTAAATTGATGGAGAGAATCCTTGAACCGCTCTTAGTCACAGAGTTGATAACATCCAAATATACTCTTTCACGGAGTTCATTGATTCTTGCAGATTGAGTCAGACTCTTTTTGAATTCCGGTATGAATTCTTTGTTCCATTGAATCTCCACATGATCATCATCCGTTCTCATATAAATAGCAGAATTCTTATCTGCATAAATCAGGATTGAGAAAAGATAATTTAATACTTGAAAGTCATTCGGTTGAATCATCTGCTTCCATTTAATCAAAGAAATTCCTGAAAAACTGCTATCCTTGAATTGAAGCTTCTCTTCCAGATTAGCGGCTGTAAAGTATTCAGGTGAAATCAATAATCTGAAAATAGGTTCAAGTGAAATGTAATCAATGTTTTGGTTAATTTCACTTAGCTGATGCATTTCTAAATATCGAACACCAATTTCATTGAAATCAATTAAATCCTTATGATGGGATTTGACGATGATATATCCATAATATGCTTGAATATCACTTACTTTCAAAATATCCCGTAGATAATGGAAAACCAATAAGGCACTCAGTTCAGCATGGTTTTTTAATTCTGTATTATGCTTATCCGGCTCACGTATGTATCTTTGAAAGAAGATAGAGGCTTTTCCGAAATCATGCAGTAACAGTGCTGCTTCCAAGATTGGACGATATTCAGGGAATAATCCATTCTGATCAAATATGTTCAATCCAGTTTGTTGAACTGTTATTAAGTGATCACAAAGTAACACTTCAGGATGAGAAAGCAACTTATAACCAGCAGATTTTATCTGTTCCATCTTCTGCAATCCAATATTCTTTTGGAATTACTTTCATCTTCTTTCCTGAGCTTTCAAAGATGTATTGCTCATATTGGAAGGTTTCCCTGTCATTTTTCATTGCTCTGGGTAGTAATGTCCTGAATATTTGAATATTACTCCCAAAATCAATATCAATCACGTCATTATCTTTGATTGCTGTTTTGATAAAATGCCATTCCTTATTCTCTGAAACCGATGAATATTCAATTTCTTTTATGTAGGAAAAATTAGCAAGACAGTTACTGATTCCGAGGCATATCGTATATTGGCTTTTATGTTCTTTCAAATGAGATAAAAGCTTCTGATATATGCCATCATCATTATGTGAAAAATAAATTCGATATTTTGGACATTTCAGATATTCCACATGGGTAGGTTTATGCTCTTTAAAACGTGAGAACTGAGACATACCTCCACTTGTTTTTAGATTATTGACGGGTATCTTCACATTCCTGCTTTGCTGTAATATCTGAATGCCAATATATGAAATTTCGGGAGAGAATTTCTCAGGGTTCTCTGCTTTATCAATGCCGATGATACCTCCTATGATTCCGGCAATAACTGTCCTGGGAGGTATCTGATAGGTAAGTGGTGACATATTGGTATAGAATTTCCTAAACTGGGCATAATCTGCCCATATATCAAATTCGAGTACCTTCATCTTAGCCTCAATGTTTAATAATTATAGTATCCATTCCTTATTCAGATTTTTTACAGAATCCAAACCAATGTATTTTAATCTGGAATCAGCAATGATACGAACATCTTGTATATGATCCTGGTTTTTGATAAGCACTTTTCCTAATTCAGATAAATTAAGTATTACTTCTCCGATATCTCTCAATTGCTCATCAGAGATTGTTTTATCCAAAGACACATATTTATCCAATTCACCAATAAAGAATGATGGATCTTTGTAGGTAACTACCAAAAGCAATCTTGGCTGATGTTCCATTTTAGAACGTGTGATCAAATTCTTGGTTCCATACCACATACTCTTGTACAGCAACTTTACATCAGCTTCAGTCAATTTAGTTTTCTCTGCAGCATTCTCATTAACAACACCATAAAAAGCAATGAGAGAATAAGGAAGGATATGCTCTTCACGGAATGTCTTATTTTCTTTTCCAGCCTGTGATGCAAAAGCTCCAGTACCCTTAATAAACATTGGCTTTACTTTATGAAGTGAATGACCCATTTTGAATTGCACTGGACCAGTAAATGTTAGAGAGTCCTTTTCTATTGGGAGTACACCTCCAAATAAACGTATATCTATACAGGAATTTAAAACATTATCTGCATCATTACTAAAGCAACCGGTTCTTTGCTTTCCATCCATAATACCAAGTTTCCCATTTTCTTTTGCCTTCTTAGCAGGATCAGGCAAAGCTTCCATTTCTCGGACAAAAATGTCTTTCTCTTTTGTATTGTGTCCTTCAAAATTGAACAAATAATCACGTATAGTTCTTTTCAGACGAACATCGGTTACAATATTAATACCCGTTTCGTTATCAATTCGTGGCATATTTCCATCAGCAGGATCACCATTGGGATTGGCATTAGTGACATCATACAGAAAGAGGATTTCACTGCGATTGAGAGACATCTTCATTCTCCTTTTTTTCTTTGAATTGTTTATTAAGTGTCATACCGAGAGTAAAATTAAAGCTAATATCATCATTAGGCATCTTACTGAAATCAGACTCAATAAACAATGACGCGATATTGCTTTCCAAATCTCGATAGTAATTCTTATCATACTGATTCAATTTTTCTACTATTTCAGTATAAAGCCTTTGTACCATTTGCGGATTTAACTTCATATTGTTCAGCTTTGAACGAAATGGAGTAGAATCTGTTTGTTGCTTTGTGATATCCATCAGGTGTTGGCATAACATAATAAGCATTTCCCATCATAGACATGATTGGATATGCTGTTGAACAAGCTCAAGTAGCAGGGTGATTTTGAATATGTATTTGGAAATTGCTTTTTGAAGATTTCTTGGGTTGAATTGGATTTTTACAATTTTAGCAGAGTCTTTTCCAATGGAAGAGATGATTTTCTTTTCAGAAGTTATCAAATCACTTTGAGATCAGACTTTTTGTGTATGGGCTGATATTGTTTTCAAGTATTTTAGCAAATTGCCTGTAATATTTCGGTTGTTTCTATAATTTAGGCAAGACAATCCCGTCGGTAAAATTAACTTACAGTTTACCGCCATCAAAGCAATTTGCCAAAAACAACAGCGACCAAGGCGGTGATCTTGGTTTTCCGGTAATTGAAGCATGCTGTGTCATCTTTGATTTGCAATTAGGGCAGAGGTCTTTTTCAAATTTGGGAATTACAAAAGTTTTAGCTGTCTGATTCTTGTCATTAGAATCGGACTTTGCTGGGAAAAAGCTGTTGACCATCTCCCAGACAGATTTTGCCGCCGGACTGAGAAATCCGTAGTATCTGATTTTCTGAAATCCCTGCGGCAGAACATGCATCAGGAACTTATTGATAAACTCCACGGAGTCGACGCTTTTAAAGGCGAATTTAGCTGAACCTGCCGGCTTGTATTTAAAGGTTACCAGCCCGTCCTTTTCCCAAAGGATGCGATTGTTGGTGATGGCGGTCCGATACACATAATTGGCCAAATAAGTCAGAGCCTCCCGACCTTTTCCGACGGGTCGGGAGTCTGTGACAAACTCTTTTTGCTGCCAGACTAGCGGGGATATCCGACCAAACAGATGCTGATTTTCCAGTCGAAGCAAATCACGGAATTTTGCCCGGTAAATCACCGAAAGAGCTTTGACCGGAATCAGGAACTTATTGCCTGCTTTTTGCCATTCCTTTCGTTCTTTATTCCAAGCTCCGCCGGGGACTATATAATGAATATGAGGATGATATTCAAGCTGCCTTGTCCAGGTATGAAGTACCCCGGTAAAGCCTGAAACGCCACCGGCATATTTGGGATCTGAAAGCAATGTCTTTAAGGCTTCAGATGATGCTTTGAACTGAAGATCATAAAGCAGTTTCTGATTTGACAGGCATGTTTTGTGCAGTTCCCGGGGTATGGTGAAAGTTACCATGAAGTACTTAACCGGCAGCAGTTTGGCAAGCTGCTTTTCCAGCCATTTCGCTGAATCATTACGGCCACACTTCGGGCAGTGACGGTTTTTGCAGGAATGATAGGAATAATGCAGTTCCGCACATTCCTGGCATAAATAGACTTCTCCGCCCAGTTCAGGTGTCCGGCAAAGGAGAATATCTCTGATCGCTCTTAAATGGCTTTCCGGTGACTGGTTTCCATATTTTTCCAGATACTCGGACAGGTTGTTTTTGAGAATCCTGCTAAAATCCATTTACATCTTATTCATCAGTTCATTGATGATTTTACATGACTGCTCTCGGGAAACGTTAGTCAAATGCACGTATACCATGGTCGCTCTAAGACTTTCGTGCCCGAGCAAGTCTTTGATGATGATGATACTGACACCTGCTTCCAATAAATGTGTGGCATAAGAATGTCTGAGTGTATGACAGGTTACATGCTTAGGGATGCGTGTCTCCTTTAAGGCTGACTTCAGAGCTGACCGAAGAGTTTGGACAGAAATCTGGTTCGAGGTTGTCATTCTGTTAATATCAGCCTGTCTGGTGCTTCTGCTCGGGAATAAAAGCTGTCTGTTCTGATGGGTTTTCCAATATTCCCGGAGTTCCTGATACAATTTTTCAGGCAGAGGTATTGACCTGTCTTTGTTGCCTTTGGATTGCCTTACCGTGATGGTCATCAATTCCCGGTTGATATCGGCTATTTTAATCTTGACTGCTTCCGAAATCCTTAATCCGCATTGATAGGTAAGAGTCAGTAAGAGTCGATAATCATAAGTATGAATGCGGGAGATAAGCATTCTAACTTCGTCTGTGGTCAGAATCACAGGAAGTTTGTGCTCAATCTTTGCCTTAAAAAAGGTAAAATCCTCTTGCCTGAAACCAACAACATGGATGAAAAAAAATCTGATGCCATAATAGGCTGATTTTAAACTCTGAGGACTATAATTCTTGACGTTATGCAGGTAGACAAAATATGTTCTTACCTGTTCAATAGATAGTGTGCCGGGGTCTTGACCATAATATGATGCTAAAGAAGTGACTTGTCTGATGTAATTGTATTTTGTCTCTCGGGACACGCCTCGAAGATCAAGGCACTCTAAAAAGCGAACTTCGTATGATTCCATACTTACCTCCAGTTAATTTTGGGGGTAAGTATGCTTTTAGTGAGGGTTCAGTATATCAATAGTTTAAATGCATGAAACACGAGTTTACTGCGAACGGTACTGCTGCTTGCAGCTTCGTTCAACACTCCTGTTAAGAATACAGATTTCTTAGCATTTGAATTAAAGTATGACGCATGTTCCTGGAAGAAGTCATTATATTTAGTATCCAAACTAACCTCCTGATCTTTGTTTGTTGGGAAATCTATACATTTTAATTCTTGCATAAAGAGAATGATTTGAAATGCTTTTAGCACAAGATGGTCGATGAATTCTCCTTTAGCAAATCTGGAAACGATCAATGACATGATTCTATGTGACAGATAATCATAATCATATTGCTTTTGCTGAAACGTACTTTGAACTATCTTAAGAAAAGCCTCAGTGTAATCACCTTCAATTCTGCTTTTAATCGGAAAGAAATCTTTTACAATTGAGTAGGTAAATTCAAGAGTTCCAGCTACTCCTTTTTCGTTAATGCCTTTAATATTCTTGAAAACAGAATGTTTTTCAGCTCGATCTTTTGCATTAAAAAGTGCTTTGAAGTGAGTTGGGAAAAGACCTTCAATCGATTCAAGAATAGAGAACTTAGCATTCTCTGCATCGAAAAAGAATATTGAATAATTTGCTCTGTTATTCAAATCTGACAAAAGATCAAAAACTTCATCTTCAATAGATGATACATTTACAATGTGTTTACGAGTCATGTTCATCTGTCCAATTGATTTTCCGTTATCAGTGAAAAGCTCCAGAATTTGATTGTTAGCTTCCGATACTTTGAGAAACTCTGGTATAAGGTAATAATCAAGACCACAGAATTTATAATGAAGATAGCGATCATTGAACTGCTTTGCTCTTTCCAGCTTTAATGCACAATTCTCACAGACAGGATAGTTCTTCCAAGCTTCTTTGCGATTAAAACCGGATGCTAATGGAGCTAGTTCTGTTTTAGCTGTATAAAAATTATATGTGCTTACAAACCCCCAAACTTGAACAGAATCTCTATGGCACAGACTACAGGTTTTATTATCTCCGATATAGACTTTATCTCCCAATGTGTAATAATCTTTGTTTCTATCTGTTATTGCTTGTTTTCGGATTTTATCGAAATCACCTGATTCTCCTATTGATTCATTGTTGATACGTATTGTAAGAATAAACAGGTCTTTCGTTTTTGAAAGGTGTTCATCAACCGATTTAGCTATAAAGCCAATATCACTCTGGATATAGTTGAAATAGGCTCTAATATCGGATCAATGCTGAGACAGTTTTTCCATATACGAAACCATTTACCTATTGCTTTAGTAGTTATCAACTGATCATCAGAATCATCAAGAAGGAAGTCTCTATCTGATACAAAGATAGTTGGGAAATCAGATACGCTGTTTGCTTGTGATCTTTTAAAAAACCACTTAGTTTGATTATCTTCTTTTTTATAATCATATAGATCAGAACCAGTAAATTGTATATTATCTTTCTCTATTTGGAAATTTAAGACAATCACCTTTTCTTTTCGATCTTCTAATTCCAATCCATAAGAATCATATTCTACTGAATCATTTGGTATAAATGGCTCAAGATTGATTAATTTCTGTATCATTCTTTCTCCTTCATCACAACAACTCTTAACAAGCAGAACAGACAGTAAGCTCGGCATCTTACTCCACTCAGACAGCAGGAACGGCGTCCTGCTCTACGACACAAAACAGTAAGATCGGCATCTTACTCCACGCAGACAGCAGGAACGGAGTCCTGCTCTACGACTCCTTCATCACAACACCGAACCCTCTAGCGCTTTGTTTTCCCAGACCAACAAAGTCAGGCAGGTCGAAGTTCATGACAAATTTCCCTTTAAAACCGAGCATTTTCTGATTTTTGAAATTCATCTGCGTTTCTTCAAAGAAGCCATCCACCTTTATTTGCTCAATATCAGGTATCTGATAGACAAAGCCTTTAGAGATGGTTTTCAGATTCTCTCTCAGTATGTGACGCAGGAACTTCTGACGTTCAATTGTATCTAATGATATATAGGTTTTGTGATTTTCTTCCTTCAGAGCCATCCAGGGGGACAGGAAAGAATACTTCTGATATGTTGATGTAGCACCAAAGTCATATTCGCCTAAAAATACTTCCCTATCATGGGCAGGATATATCGTCTGGTTGATTCTTATTTCATTTGTGCGAAAGAAGATGTCCTTGAGTATGTGAATGCCTTCATTCATCGCCATGAGAGCTGGATGGTTATCAATCATGCGATATTGTATGACCGGATATTTATAGGAAAACGTGTTATCGGGTAAGTGGTTATGGAGTTGAGTATGCTCTGGAAATTGATGTGAGAACCAGCCGCGCAGCTTCGGTATATCCTGTGGCTGCAATTGAATATCCGTAAATTTCATGGTTAAGATCGTTACTTTCATCAGAACACCTTTCCTCTACATCAATATAGATGTTATTATGTTTGGTGATACTACCAAGATGAAGTTACACTTAATATTTACAGAATATCTAAAGGAAATTTAAATGTTTGTTGTCAATTGAAAAATTCAATTATTAGGTGTCCTTTCCAGTTTCTCACGATACTGTGTATGATACGTCATCTCTCCGAGATTCAGAGGGAAGCATGTCTGGGTTCATTTCACCGGATTAAAATCCAGTGTTAATATCTTTCTTCCCTCTGGGAATTTGGTTAAATGTAGACTTACTTTACTACCGCGTAAATGCGGAGCTACTATAAGAATGATCGGCATCCTACTCTACAACCGCGTAAATGCGGAGCTACTCATAAGAATGAACGTCGTCCTACTCTTCAACCGAGTAAATGCGGAGCTACTCATAAGAATGAACGTCGTCCAATTCTTCAACCGCGTAAATGCGGAGCTACTATAAGAATGAACGACGTCCTACTCAACTTCTTCTATTTCAAAACGATCATTTTCCTTGTGCTATGATAGCTGCCTGATTGCATCTTATACAGATATATACCGGACGGCAACGTATTCCCATTATCATCTTTTCCATTCCAACTGATACTTTGGGTACCGGAGAATCTTTCGTTATTAACAATTGTCGCCACTTTCTGACCCCTGATATTATATACTTCAATGGTAACAGGTTTGCTGGATTTTGCAGCAAAACGAATTGCTGTTGAACCAGTGAAAGGATTTGGCACATTTCCAAAGAGAACAGGTACTGAAACCTGGGCAATCTGATCATCATTGTCAACCGGGAAATCAACCAAATCACGGGCTGTAATCTCAAAAACCGTATCATACGGAAATGCGATGGCTGTGATTGGACCAGGGATTGCTGGAATTGTCGTTCCGATATAATCTGATTCCTGGAAACTAGTCCTGAAAATGATGCTGGCTCCACTTTCATCAGTAACCGTATAATTTCTGCCATACACGAAAAGACCCCCTGTCGTATCAGGGAGGAAACTTGCATTTGCAATACGGATCAGTTCCTGGCTGTAATTATTGAAGTTTGTGTTCAGTTCTGCGATTGTTACTGTTTGTGGTTCAATGAAATGCCCTTGAGATGTGGGTTGCCCCGGATCCTGGACAGGTACGAATTCAAATTGAGCATGATAAATCATCAATTTGCCTGTAATATTAGTCAATCCATCTCCACGAAGGTATTGAGTTGTGATATGACCGTTTGGATCATCAATCATAATACCCGCTGTGTTATCCTGGATATATTTCTGATTTCTAGCAGTACGTAAGTATGTAATCCAGGCTTCTCCAGTTAGACGATATACTGTCATATTATCTGCAAATTGGGTTCTCAGGGTTGCTAAATCAGCAACATCAATTGGGTTAGTCGATTGAAAATCAGCCAGGTAACGAGCAGCTATCTGGTTAACAGTGTCGTAGGGGAGAGCTATAGCAACAATACTGGTTTGTGTTGTTGGAATCAATGTACCTATGTAATCAGACTCAACAAAGTTGGTTCTGAATATGATCGTCCCGCCACTATTGTCAGTGATAGAATAACTCCTGCCGTTCAGGAATATACCCCCTGTAGTATCAGGGAGGAAACTTGCATTTGCAATACGGATCAGTTCCTGGCTATAATTATTGAAGTTAGTGTTCAGTTCTGCGATTGTCACTGTTTGTGGTTCAATGACATGCCCATGAGATGAAGGCTGACCCGGATCAAGGACTGGTATGAATTCGAATTGGGCATGATATAGCATTAGCTTACCCTGGAGGTTCGTGATGCCATCACCACTTGAATAAGGTGTGGTTATGATACCTAATGGGTCGTCAATTAAAATCCCACCTGTATTATCCTGGATATATTTCTGATTTCTTGCTGCACGTAAGTATGTAATCCAAGCTTCTCCGGTAAGACGATAGATGGTAGTATTATCAGCGACCTGTGCTCTTAGGGTTGCCAAATCTGCTACTTCAATTATTGGTATTACTGGAATTAAAGAGAATGTACTATCTGATAAGTCAACAGCAATGCTATTAGGTCCGGATATGCGAATTGTATAATCAGAACCCAGTATGAGATTCGCTGCAATATTCCACATCCATGAACCAGTGTTTTCTACGGATTCAACTAAGGTAATAGCATTAGTATCACTAATCAATTCGATTTTCACATTTCCAGTAAAATTGGCATGTGTCCACGTTATCGGGTGATTAGTTCCTAAATGCCACTGTTCTCCGCCATTGGGTGAAGAAATTACAATAATAGGATCTGTTGTTCCACCAATAAAAGTGTGTAACCCTAAATTTGTAAAAGTGTTTACTGAATATTCTGACCATTCATTGACATCCCATACAAGCCTGGGTATATAAACGGTTGCATTGCGAATAAGAGTCTTGTCTGTACCCCAGAAAAGCGTGGGTTGATCTACAACACCTACCACATCAAGAAGCGCACCATTCTTACATAAGGCAACGCAATCATTACCATTGAAAGCCAGGACAAAGGTCGTTGTTACTAAATCGACATAAGGCTGACCTTCAAGAGAAGTACCGGATGTACCGCTAAATACAACAACATAACAATCATTATCACTCAAAATCCCTGATAGAGCAAGTTCCTCACCAAACATACCTGCACCATTCGTTTGTTTCTTCAGCGAATATTGAGATAAATCAACCGGAGCACCGGTTCCATTGAAGATTTCAATGGCTTTCTGATTAGAAGTTCCTTCTACATATTCAGATATGAATAAATCGGTGGCATGTCCCGGATTATCAACCTGTCCGAAATCAGCTAAGTCACGTGCAGATATTTGGAGCATTGTATCATAAGGAATAGCAATCGCTGTAATTCTTTTAGGTACAGTTGGTATTTGCGTGCCGATATAATCAGATTCAGGGAAGGAAGTTCTAAAAATGAATGAACCACCGTTGTTATCAGTGATATCATAACTCCTGGATGCTAGAAAAATACCTCCAGTTGTATCAGCAAGGAAACTTGCGCTGGAAAGAACAATCAATTCCTGACTATAATTATTGAAATTTGCTGTCAGTTCAGCAAGTGTCACTTCTTGAGGTGCGATAAAGTTATGGGATGTAATTAGACCAGGATCCTCGACAGGAATGAACTCATATTGAGCATGATAAATCATGAGTGTACCCTTCAGATTTGTCATGCCATCACCACGAGTGTATGGTGTTGTAATTATAGCATTTGGATCATCTATCAAAATCCCGCCCGTATTATCTTGGATATACTTTTGATTTCTCGCTGTACGGGCATATGTGACCCAAGCTTCACCTGTAAGACGATAAATTGTCAGGTTATCAGCAGGCTGAGTTCTCAGATCTGCTATGTTTGGGACATCAATCATCGTGACAGCGGGAAGCAGGGAGAATGTGGTATCTGACATATCCGCAGGTGTACCATTCGGACCGGAGACACGGATTAAGTAATTAGATCCCAATGGAAGATTGTTTGAAACATTCCATGTCCATGAACCTGTATTTTCCGTTGATTCAATTAATGTTATGGTTGTTGTATCATTCATCAGTTCAATTTTTACGTTACTTGTAAAATTGGCATGTGCCCAAATTATCTGATGATTACTTCCTACATTCCACTGCTCTGCTCCATTTGGAGAAATAACACTAACCAATGGTTCCGTTGTTCCACCAGTAAAAAAATGAAGCCCTAAGTTTGTAAAAGTATTCACAGGGTAGGTTGTCCATTCAGCAGGATCCCAAATGATTCTAGGCATAAATACATCAGCATTGCGGACAAGCGTCATATCCGTACCCCAGAATGGTGAGGGTTGATCTATGATACCGACAACATCCAGAAGATTTCCATTCTTACATAAAGCTACACAATCGTTTCCATTGAATGTCAAAGCCCAGATAGTTGTCACTAAATCGACATAAGGCTGACCTTCAAGAGGACCACTAAGCACAATTACATAACAATCATTGTTATCCAGAATACCGGATAAAACTAGTTCTTCTCCAAACTCACCGACTCCATTTGTTTGTTTCTTCAGCGAGTATTGAGATAAATCAACGGGAGCACCGGTTCCATTGAAAATTTCAATGGCTTTCTGATTTCCAGTTCCTTCAACATATTCTGAGATAAATAAGTCTGTGGCATGACCTTCGTTATCAACAGGTCCAATATCAGCTAAGTCACGAGACGATATTTGGAGAGTTGCATTATATGGTATTGCAATAGCAACAATATTTTTGGGTGAAGTAGGTATTGCAGCACCTATGTAATCTGCTTCAGAGAAGTTTGTTCTGAATATTATAGTGCCTGAACTTGGATCAGTAATATTGTAACTTGAGGCACTAGCGAAAATCCCCCCTGTTACATCAGGTAGGAAGGTGACGTTGTTGATTCGGATCAATTCCTGGTTATAATTTTCAAAATTTGCAGTTAATTCCGCAAGAGTGATAGTTTGTGGTTGTACTACATGATTTTGCGAAGTTGGGGGACCAGGATCCAGGATTGGAACAAATTCATATTGAGCGTTATAAGTCACTAGAGTACCCTTAAGGTTTGTCAGTCCATCACCGCGTAAATAAGTTGTTGAAATAATACCGTTTGGATCATCAATCAGTATACCTGCGGTATTATCCTGGATATATTTTTGGCTTCTTGTCGTACGGGTAAATGTAACCCACGCTTCTCCAGTAAGACGATAGATAGTTAAGTTATCAGCAGCGTGTGTTCTGAGTGCTGCCAAGTTTGGGACATCGATAGTCTGGATAGCTGCAATCAGGGAGAATGGACTATCGGACATATCCGACGGTGTACCATTTGGACCAGAAATGCGTATTTTATAGTTAGAACCCAGTGTCAGATCAGAGGCTATACTCCAAATCCAAGAACCTGTATTCGGAGCAGATTCAACTAATGTGGTGGGTATTGTACCATTCATTAATTCAATTTTCACATCACCGGTAAAATTAGAATGAGCCCAGTTTATCTGATGACTCGTCCCTAAATTCCAGGATTCACCACCATTCGGAATAGAAACCGAAATCACGGGGTCAGTAGTTCCACCAGTAAATGTATGATTTCCTAGAAACGAGAATGTGTTCACAGGATAGGTAGTCCATTCAGTGGTAACCCAAACAACAGTTGGCATAAATACTTCTGCATTACGAACAAAAGTGATATCGAAACCCCAGTTAGGTGTGATTTGATCAATTATACCTACAACATCAAGTAAAGCACCATTTTTGCAGAGAGCAACGGCGTCGTTACCATTGAAAGCACAGACAAAGCTTGTTGTTGCTAAATCAACATAAGGCTGACCGACAAGAGTGGTTCCGGTTGAACTAAAGCAAATAACAAAACAATCATTATTAGCCAAAGTACCTGAAAATACAAGTTCAGTTCCGAAAGCACCGGTACCATTGGTTTGTTTCATTAGCGAATACTGCGATAAGTCAACTGGAGCGCCGGTTCCATTAAAGATTTCAATGGCTTTCTGATTTGACGTTCCTTCGACATATTCTGATATGAATAAATCGGTGGCTTGAGCCAGGATAAGAGTAGACATAGTGTACAACAAAACGCAAAGTAGAAAAGTTCTCATGTTCATCTTACCTCCAATATTAGTTTATTACTAAGTGATAGAAGTAAAAAATACTATTTATTAATGTCAATTTATAATTATCAATAAAAGTAAAAAAAAAAACGGCAGGATAACCTGCCGTTTTTTTAAATGTATGAATTCTTACTTCATAAGAATCATTTTCTTAGTGCTACTATAGCTGCCTGATTGCATCTTATAAAGATAGACGCCTGAAGGAAGCTTGTTGCCATTATTGTCAGTCCCATTCCAATTGATGCTCTGTAAGCCATTTGAACGTTCGTTATTCACAACTGAAGCAACTTTCTGTCCTTTCACATTGAAAACTTCTATAGAAACAGGATTGTTTGATTTTGCATCAAAACGAATTGAAGTAGAACCCATGAAAGGATTAGGAACGTTATTATAAAGGACAGGTGTTGAAACCTGAGCAATTGGATCTTCATTAGCAATAACATAATCGAAATCAGCAAGATTACGAGCTGATATCTGCATAGCGGCATCATATGGTATTGCGATAGCTGCTATATTTTTGGGTGTAGTCGGAATAGCTGCACCGATATAATCTGCTTCAGAGAAGTTTGCTCTGAAGATCATTGTTCCAGAACTTGGGTCTGTGATATTATAATTAATGAGAGTTGCGAAAACACCGCTTTCAACGAAGCTTACATTCGAAATGTAAACCAATTGTTGGCTGTAAGCAGGAAAATTGGTTGATAATTCAGTTAGTGTAACTGGTATTGGTTGCACAATATGGTTATGTGAGGTAGGCTGACCCGGATCCTGGACAGGAATAAATTCGAACTGAGTATGATATAGTACCAAAGTACCTTTTAGGTTAGTCATACCGTCATTACGAACGTAAGGAGTTGTAATTATGCCGGAAGGGTCATCAATAAGAATACCGGCAGTGTTATCCTGGATGTACTTTTGGCTTCTGGATGTGCGTGCAAGTGTGATCCAAGCTTCACCTGTCAAACGATACACAGTAGTACCATCGGTTGCCTGTGTTCTTAAGGTTGCGATATCAGGGACATCAATGACAGCAACAGCAGGGATTATGGAGAATGGATTATCAGAAAGATCCGTAGGTGTACCGCCTGGACCTGAAATACGGATTTTATAGTTGGTACCTGTAGCAATTTCGGATGGAATTGCCCAAGCCCATAAGCCAGTATCTTCTGTAGATTCAACTAATGTAGTAGGTGTAGTGCCATTTAATAACTCAATTTTTACATTTCCTGTAAAATTAGCATGAGTCCAAGTAATCTGATGAGAAGTTCCTACATTCCATTGTTCGCCACCCATTGGAGAGGTAACCATGATCAACGGATCAGTTGTTCCACCTGTAAATTCATGAGAACCAAGATAAGTAACAGTATCCTGCTCATAAACTATCCATTGAGAATTCCCTGCATCTGTACCGGCGGAAGCAGTCCAACTGGTAGTAGGAGTAAAGACTTCAGGTTTTCTAACGATTGTGTGATTTAACATAGCGCCAGTAGTACCAGCGACATCCCATCCGGCTGCTCCAGGATCAGTTCCCTGCAGACCGACTGTATCAATCAACTGTCCATTCTTAAAAAGACCCACAGCATCATTACCATTATAATATGTGACAGTGCTGGTTGTGTCTGCAACTGCTAAAATCGAAGCATTTGCACCGGCATTTGCGATAATAAATACATCATTGTTTGCAAGAGTACGTGTAGAGGTTAACGTGGTACTCCATGAACCACCATTAGGAGCGAGCCTGACTGAGTATTGACTTAAGTTGACAGGTGCACCAGTACCATTGAAAATCTCGATAGCTTTATTATTGCTTGAACCTTCGAGATATTCGGATATAAATAAATCAGTTGCTTGAGCCATAACAAGGGTTGCCATACTCATTAACAAAATGCTAAGTAATAACGTTCTAATTTTCATTCTTACCTCCAAGGTGAGCTTAATCTATTGTCATTTATAAAAGTGATTTATTAATGTCAACAAAAAATAATATATGGGGACAGCCACTAATACGCTATCAAAACGATCCAGGATACCTCCATGTCCCGGAATCAGATTTGAACTATCTTTAATTCCTACATCTCGTTTCAGCATGGATTCAAAGAGATCACCCAACTGACCGAAGATTCCTGCAGCTAATCCAGCGGATATGATTTGTTCTATAGTAAAAAAGCCAGGTTTAAAATAATGAAAAACTAAGAGGGCAACCAATGTAATGAGGAATCCTCCAAAGAATCCTTCCAATGATTTTTTAGGACTGGCGGTAAAAATATTACGATGCTTTCCAAAACACATACCAACGAAATAGGCAAATGTATCTGTGATCCAGCAGGCTACAAGAATGAGTATCAAAAGTTTTGGACCGTGATCCAGCAAACTGATACGGTAAATTGCAGCCGGTAATAAGGCTGTATATAAAACAGCAAATGTACTGACTGAACCGCGGACAATACTGCCGTCCAGTCTATTGAAGAAGAGGTCTCTGAAGAAGATGAAGAGAAATAGCAAAATAAGCGCAAAATATAGCTCAATACCTTGCATAAGTGCTGCAATCAGAAGAAAGACAGCATTTAGAGGAATAAGTAGGCGAGAAAGTTTAATATTCTTCAGCAGCATCATGTTCCGCATTTCCCACATACCAAGAATTGATAGACAGGTTAAGAATACTAAGAGGGGTATTTCTCCAAAATAAAAGATCAGGAGTAAAACAGGGGCAAAAATAAGGGCAACTGCAGTTCTTTTCAATAATTCCATCAAAGTGCTCCATATCTGCGATTACGTTTCTGGAATTCCAGAAGAGCTTCTAAAAATTCAAGCTTCCCAAAATCAGGCCATAATGTTTCTGTTACATAAAACTCGCTATAAGCTGTCTGCCAGATAAGAAAATTGGATAAGCGCTGCTCACCGCTTGTACGAATTACAAAATCCGGATCAGGTATTGTTGCTGTGTAGAGATAGGAATTGATCGTCTTTTCGGTGATTGGACTTTCTATCTTTTTTCCTGAATGAACATCATCTAAAATCAAATTAACTACATCCAGGATTTCCTGTCTGCCACCATAATTGAAAGCTACATTCAGATTTAATCCCGTATTGTTCCAGGTAGGTCTGCATGTGTCATCCAACTTTGCCCAGAAGTCACTGTCAAGTTGAGATCGACAACCAATGAAGCGCACAATGACATTATTCTTATCCAAGTCATCTATTTCTCTAATTAAAGTATCACGCAGCAATTTTAACAGTCCATTTACCTCATCTTTCGGACGATTCCAATTTTCTGTGGAAAATGCATATACGGTCATATATTCAAGACCAATTTCCACCGCCGCTTCCACAACCTTGCGCAATGTCCTGGCACCTTTGTGATGCCCATACAGTCGGTTTCGACGATGTTTCTTTGCCCATCTTCCATTTCCATCCATAATAATAGCTACATGATGGGGGAGATGAGCTTTATCGAGTTTTAGAATCAGATCCTTGTATTCCAAATGTTACTCCTAAACTTTCACTTTCTCAGCAGCAGACCATTTTAAATAGGCGTTCATGAAGCCATCCAGCTCTCCGTCCATAACAGAGGAAGTATTTCCATTCTCGAAATTCGTACGATGATCTTTCACCATCTGGTAGGGTTGGAATACATAGGAACGAATCTGGTTTCCCCAGCCAATCTCAGTTTTAGTATTTTCTAATGCCTGGCGTTCTTTATCACGTTTTTCCTCGTAATATTGGAAGAGCTTAGATTTTAGAATTTGCATTGCCTTTTCTCTGTTTTGTACTTGAGATCGTTCGTTTTGACAGTTCGCTACCAGGTTAGTTGGGAGATGAGTGATTCGAACTGCTGAATCTGTTGTATTAACGTGCTGACCACCTGCACCACTGGAGCGATAAGTATCTATTTTCAGATCTTTTGCATCAATATCGATATCGATATCATCGTCCATCTCAGGTATAACGAATACCGAGGCAAAGGAAGTTTGACGTTTTCCCTGGGCATTAAAGGGAGAAATTCTGACCAGGCGATGGATTCCTATTTCTGATTTAAGAAGACCATAAGCAAAATCACCATTCACTTCAATGGTTGCGCTTTTAATTCCTGCTTCTTCACCGGCTAGGATATCCACGATGGTAAATTTGTATTTATTCTTTTCTGCCCATCTGTTATACATTCGAAGCAGCATCTCTGCCCAGTCCTGTGCTTCCGTTCCTCCGGCACCGCCATGAATAGTCAAAATGGCATTATTATGATCGAATTTTCCATTCAGGAGAAATTCAACTTCTATCTTATCAACTGTCTGTCGTATTTCATTCAATTTATCTACAGCTTCAGCGAAAAGAGATTCATTGAAGTCTTCATCAAGGAGAAGGATATATGTTTCTATTTCTTCTTGAATATCTTGAAGAGCTTTTTCATTTTGCATTTCGATTTGTAATACAGCTAACTCTTTTGTTGTCTTTTTAGCTTGATTTTGGTCATTCCAAAAATCTGGTTTGTGCAGTTCCTTTTCTAAAATCAGGATTTTTTCCTTCACAGAGGAAATGTCAAAGTAACCTCCGTATCGTAAATATCCTTTCAATAATTTGTTCCGTTTCACGTTTATAATCAAATAATTCCATCTTATCTCCTATGATTTGCTGAAGGTGTTAGGTGTTAGGTGTTAGGTGTTAGGTGTTAGGTGTTAGGTGTTAGGTGTTAGGTGTTAGTACACCTGTGCCCTGTACCCTGTACCCTGTACCCTGTACCCTGTACCCTGTACCCTGTACCCTGTACCCTGTACCCTGTACCCTGTACCCTGTACCCTGTACCCTGTACCCTGTACCCTGTACCCTGTACCCTGTACCCTGTACCCTGTACCCTGATGTTCAGTGTTTCCAGGGAACAAGAAAATCTTTGATTTCTTCATTGTAATAGAAATCTGTCATTGTAGCGATAAAATCACGCACTTTCTCAGCATCAGAAAAAGAAGAAAGATATTGTTCATTCTTCTGATTCAGAAAATGCATATAGATCTTTGACTTCTGGTTTTTTGCCTCGATATCAGCCATGTATTTATCAAAAAGAAGACCCATTGTTCGGAAGATCACACCATTTGAATGCTTCACATTCGCATCAGTATAAATATGTTGATAATTGAATTTCTTAAGCTTGGCGAGATAATAGGATGTCTGTTCATCAAAAGCAACTTGATCCTTCTCGAAACTATTCTGAATGACATTTTTTACTAACGCATCAATAATAAGACTATTCGTATTTCCTAGAAATGCTACGCAATCATCGGGTAATTCTTCTCGTTTCAGTATTTTCAAACGTATTGCATCTTCTATATCCTGTCCAATATATGCGATTGTATCAGTGATTCTAACAACGCAGCCTTCAAGTGTTGCCGGCATCCAATTTGTAGGAGTTCCATTTTTGATATTTTCTATATAGGTTTGAATATCCTCTTCTTTTTTTGCACGATTAGGAACTAAAACCTGGTTATGAACTTCACCATCATGTGAAATAATACCATCTCGAACCTGGAAAGTCAGATTCAAACCTCTTCCTTTCCTGGAGATATGATCAACGATGTGCAAACTTTCAATATTATGATGAAATTCACCAATACTATAATTACGGCATACACTGCTTAAGGCTATTTCACCATCATGTCCGAAAGGAGCATGACCGAGATCATGTCCTAATGAAATTGCTTCGATCAATTCCAGGTTTAAACCCAGGAATTTTCCAATTGTCCTGGCAATCTGAGAAACGTAGGTTGTATGCAGATTACGGTTGGTCATTTCCTCATCGATCAGGTTACTAAAAGAAAAGACCTGTGTCTTTCCATGATACCGGCGATAAGCACCGCTGTAGAGAATTCTATCTCGATCAAGGGCAAAAGGTGCCCTGATATCATCATCGACTTCGACATTCAAACGCCAGGCTGAATCATCTTGGCAGGCGTATTTGGACATCGTGCTTTCATACATCGATTTTACTTTATTCTGTATTTCTGAAAAATCATACATGTTTACCTCGCTTTCCTGTATTGAAAGAAGCATGGTTCAAAGCCTTCCCTACGCTTTTCCATTTCAAAATATGTTTCTATATGGTCTTCATCAGCTATCTTCGAAATGTGCCCAGGATAGTTGGGAACAAAATCATTTCGTTTTGAGAACTGAGAAATAATCCATTGCTGATACCCCTGGTGATCCGTAGATAATTCTACTACTCCATCTCTGGAAAGCATGTAAGAAAGGCAGTCAATTAAATCCTGCTGGATTAACCTATTCTTGATATGTTTTCTCTTAGGCCAGGGATCAGGATGTTGAATATAGATTCGTTCCACAGACTTCTCCCTGATCTTTTCCTTGATGCACACATCGACAAACAATTCAATCAGTCTAACATTTGGATGTTTTTCAAAATCCAGTTTTCTCAGGATTGAGACGACTCTTTTATGTTTTAATTCAATACCTACGAAGTTTATCCCTGGATTTCTATAAGCTGCTTGCGACAGAAATTCACCTTTACCAGAGCCAATTTCCATGTGAACTGGATGGTCATTACCAAATATTTGCTGCCAGTCAAGCGGTTCGGTAACTACTGAAGAGAGCATAAAAAAGTCACATTTCTGCTGATAATCAACTGGGATCTTTCTCATCATCATCCTTGCTTATGATATTATTATCATGATTTTCATTTTTCACTTCTGCATCATCGTCATCATCATCAGCATCTTCATCGATAGGATCAACAGTTAATAGGTCAGGTTTCAAATGATAACGGCTGGCAATGGCATTAACTACTATATCCGTTAAGAGAAACCCAATACCAATTACGGCAAACAGCATGAATCCCATCCCAAAATCACTATAGAACATATTTTTAGTGATATGATGATCTGTAAAAATGAGAAGCAGTGAAAACATGACGGTAAAAACAACTGCACCTGAAAGTGAGAAGGTCAGTGTACGAATAGATCTGAAATCTTTATTTAGAAATATGTAACGGATACAAAGAGAAATTCCAGCAAGAAAGACAATTACAAGTAATAGATTCAATAAAAAGCTCACATCACTGAAGAGAAAGCTATGCCTGAGAGTGAACGTTTGAAAAATAGATACTATTAGGATATATCCCCATCCATAAAGCATCTTGAAGTTCTTTAAAATGAAAAGAAGTAATCCTAAAGATACGGTAAGTCCAATTAAAAATTTAGCATACGGGAAGAAATTTGCTGAACCGGATAAAATCATCATACCACCAAGTGTCGTTATCACAAGTGGTATCAGGATAAATAAAATCAGGCTGTATGCTATCAGTTGCTCTTGTTTCATGTCTTAACTCCTTGTATTAGGAATATTCAAATTAACCCAAAGAACACAATCGTAAATATTTATTTTCAGGCAAGGAGTTTTTATTTTGGACTACAATTTGGTATTACTGAGAGCGAATTCTAACCACGAAACACTTGAAATACACGAAAGAAGATTTTATTAAGGCTTTGCAACAAATTAACATTATATATAATTTCGTATCACTGAGTGATGCCATTTTCAGTTTCAAAGAATATAATATCTGCTCTGCTTTCGTGTATTTCGTGTGTTTCGTGGTTGATAAATCTGTTTTCTATATTTCTTTCAGATTCTCATCAATTCCTTTTCTGATTTCATACCAGTAATCCAGGGCTGCTTCCTTTTTATTTTCAGCAAAACGCTGCAGCCAATAGTCAAGACTTTCGTCTTTTACTCCCAATACCTCTTTCTGGCGTTTGAGATACTCGAGAACAAAATCCATATTTCTTTCTGCTACCCAAAAGACCGAAGTGTTACGGCAATTGATCCTGCGTGATGTAATGTGACTATTGAGTACAATGTCATATTCCTTCCCATAAACAGATTCGATAATCTCAGGTAACATTTCTTCAGCCCAAGCCCGATGAAAACGGCAAACACCAAGATTATCCAGCATGAGTTCTGTCTTCATGCGATCAACATTCATTTTACCTAAAAGTCTTGGTGGAAAATACTGAGGTGCATAATGCATATAGTAACGCCCCATTGTCGGCATAGGGGAGAGGACGCCAGGTACCCAATATTGATTGGGAACCATCCACCCGCGACGGGCGAAGGAATTTATTATAAAGCTTTTCATTAATGGAAGTTTCTTTCTTCTTGCCAGGCGACGTGCAAAACTGCGTGCCCCTTCAATAACATCGATAGCTCTGTTTTCTCCCAGCATATTTTCCAGTATTCGACAACCGAGTTCAGCATTATGAAGTGAATCTGTGACTGTATCAAAATTGCTTATATTCCAGTTTGGCTTGTTTTCCAGACCCAATTCATCCGGTGTTAAACTGCCTTCATCTAAACACTCAAAGAGCCAACTGATCATGCCTCCAACAGAGATCGCATCGAAACCAAGAGTGTCAGCTTTATGGTTGAGGAGTTCTGCAGCCCTTTGGTCGAAAATCCCTGCCAAAGGTCCCATTGTTTGATACGGTTCATAATCCTTTTTATAGATTCCATTGCTTTTTTTACACACGGCGACGCATGGTTCTCCACAGGTTGCAAATTGCTTTGTAGCTATGGTTTCTTCATTAAATTGCTTCAGGTAGTGATTCTTGATATGCTTTTCATGGAATGCTTTTCGTTCCTCTTCAGTCCAGTAGATACTTTTATAATTAAAAGCCAATAATGTTCCTGCATTAGTGGCATAGTTCACACCGAAAGTACCGCCTGTTTCGAAATCAGGATCAAAGCGATATTTCTTTGTTGCTTCGAAATCCTTCGCAAGCAGCTTTCTTTCATAACGTGCCTGGAACCATTCATCAGCGACTTTACAATCCCTAAAATCTTCATCGATATGCGTTCCACCGTAGATGATAGAACATATACCATGTTGCTGCAGGAGCTTTGAACCGAATCCGCCACGCCCTGCCCATGTATCGATGTAGGATTGTTTTCCATTCGTAATAGGTAATGAGACAATAGCTCCAATATCGGTATATTTAGCTGCAGGTCCAACTGCCAAGACACGAGGATCATGCTCATACTTCCCTTTATATCTTTCAAATGTATCATTTATTAAAGTGTAAACTCCATCTTTGTACCAAGAATCTTCAACATTAAAAGGTTGGATTTCCAATTCAATTTCTTCTCCACCTTGGCGATTCAGTATCAGGATAGATGGAGTCGGTGCTTTGCCAATAATGGAGAGTATATTGATGCCAAGATTATCAAAGACTAATCCGGCTCCCCCCATAGATGAAATATAGAATCCACCCCAAGCTGGTGACATACCAGTAAAGATCAACCTATTAGAACCGGGGAAGATAGAACCGGCAAGTAATCCGGTTCCAATATTCAGGGAATTATACTTTCCTGCCAGGTGAAGTCCCAAATCTACCGGTCCATAGAATGCTCCAAGAGGATAACGTTTCATTTTATAAAAACCTGTAGCTGCATCAACCACCAAAACTTTAAGCGTATGATTCATATAGATACCTCTAAGGAAATAATATGTGATTATCATTAATTGTCAAGAAATGGAACGTAGAGACGCCCTACACGGGCGTCTCTACAAAAATTGATTGACGCACTTCTCATATCCCGAATATCAACTTCAATCTAAGAAAGTAATATATAAATAGAAATATAGGAGCTAATGCATGCTATCCTTTGTACGGAATTTACGAGAGAAATTAGCTAAAACGAAGAACAGTTTTGTTGGTAAAATTGCAGAAGCCATCAAGCTTCGTGGAAAAGTAGATGAAGAGTTGATGGAGGAGTTGGAAGAGATTCTGATTCGTTCAGATGTTGGTATCCAAATGAGTATGGATATTATAGAGAAACTGCGTGATGAAGTCAGGGTTCGTAAGATAACTGAAGTAGATATCGTCCAGGAAGCTCTGCAAAAGATCATGTCCGATATCATGATTCATGATTACGAAGAAAATGTACATGTCTTTGATATGGAAACTAAAAAACCTTTTATTATCCTATTTATCGGTGTGAATGGTGTGGGGAAGACCACTACCATTGGTAAATTAGCAAATCGCTTCCGTAAGGAAGGAAAGTCTGTCATGATTATTGCCGGTGATACATTCCGAGCTGCTGCCATTGAACAATTAGAGATTTGGGCACAAAGAGCAGGAGTTGTCATTATTAAAAGCCAATCAGGTGGCGATCCATCAGCGATTATTTATGATGGGATCAGTTCAGCGATCAGCAAGAAAATAGATGTCGTATTAATTGATACTGCCGGAAGACAGCATAATAAATTCAACCTCATGAATGAACTTGAAAAAATCTACAGAACCATTCAGAAATTGCTTCCGGAAGCTCCTCATGAAACTTTACTTGTTGTGGATGCTACTACCGGTCAGAATGCTATATCCCAGGCAACAACCTTTAATAAACTCATTCCCTTAACCGGATTAGTTCTCGCCAAATTGGATGGTACAGCGAAAGGCGGTATTGTTCTCAGTATTAAGCATGAGCTTTCTATACCTGTTAAATTGATTGGAATAGGCGAAAGTATTGATGATCTGCGGGATTTTGATGTTCGGGAATTTGTTGATGCTATGTTCACAATGACAGGGGAAGAATCAGAGAATTCTTCTGAAGATTAAGGAGATTACATGAAAAAACTCAAATGGCTTCGTATCCTGAATATTTTTGTTGTACTTGGTTTTCTGACAGCAGCTATAAGCATAATACTGGATATATATTTCCATGTGCAGCTTTTTAACGATGGTGAGATGCTTGTCAAAATTCATATGCTTGCCGGTAAGATATTAATTATCCTCATAGTTCTGCATTTGATCCTTAATTGGAATTGGATTCAAACGCAATATCTGAAGAAAAAGAAACAAGCTCCATTGCCAAAATCAAAACCATCATCTAAAAAAACTAAGTAATGCAACAAAACTCGGAGGAAAGGGCTTCTGATTCAATCGCTATTATCTATGCTCAATTACTACGTATTGATAAAAAAGAGAATGAATCCCAGGTTATCACTTATACTCTTCATTGTATTGACCTAAGGAAAAATGAATCATTTGTAGTTGAAGCCTGTTTTGCAGAAAGACAGCCTGGAAATGATTTAGATTTCGTTTCTCTTGCCTGGGAAGGTGCACTAGTCAATTTCATCAATTCAACAATAAGCACGAATGATAGAACTCTATTTGTCCAGCACCCGGATACCATGATTGTTCTCGAACCGGACTATTTGATTGATGCATCTGCGATTGCTGAATGTTTCATGGATCGAACGTATAATCTGATGTTGTATTTTTTGCAGCGTTGCCTACCTAGTCCTTCAAGCCCATCAATGATTTCCGGGATCTTGGTAAATCAACTATTAGATGCGTATCTCGAAGAAGAATGTCCTGATTTCCAAACAGTTTTCAAACAAGCTCTCATTTCCAATATCTTCACGGCTCTTTATATTGGTTCGGAAGAACTGAATAGACTACGCAGGCAGGTTACTCTGGAACATCTGCCGGTGATTCGGAACATAGCTGCATTGTGGAAGGATAAGCAGAAAACGCTGGAACCTTCATTTATTTCAATTGATTATGGTTTACAGGGAAGATTGGATGTACTTTTGGAAGTTCGAAGTGCAGATGAAGAAGATCACCCTGCCTCTCTTCTCAAGGGGGGAAGTACGAAAATGGAAGATGAAGAAGATCACCCTGCCTCTCTTCTCAAGGGGGATAATAATAGGGATATCATCGAACTGAAGAGCAGTAAAGCCAGGGATAGGGATGTTTGGACAAATCACAGGATGCAGGTAGTATGCTATCATCTGATTTTGCGTTCAGTTTATGGAAATAGCCGTAAAGGAAATAACTACATTTTGTATTCTCGTGCCCCGAATCATCCTCTTCGGGAAGTTCCAACATCCAATGTATGGGAAAAACAGGTTATTTCAGTTCGTAATGCTATCATTTCCAAGATTCATGCGATCGCCTTCGAAAAAGATTCACTATTGAATATGAATGTTGAGAATTTCGGTGAATTCCCTATTTTTAAAAAAGATGACCTGGTTGAGTTTCAATACCTGGTAAAACAGCTATCTTCCATCGAATCCATTTATATTGATAAGTTCGTCCAATTTCTCTTTAGGGAATTATGGCATACGAAAGTGGGTGTCTCATCCCAACTGAATAAAAGAAATTATGGTTTTAGTGCACTCTGGAAGTTGTCGAAAAATGAAAAGAAAGAAGATTTTACTATCATGGAAGGACTTTCATTTTCTTCAATTATTGATAATCAGATCATCTTCCAGGTCAATCAAGATAAGAATGTTACGAATTTTCGGAAAGGTGATATTGTTATTCTTTATCCAGGCTGTGCAGATGAGAGAATCCTTCTGAAGGATCAAATACGGAAAGGATTCATTGTAGAACTGAGTCATACTCAATTAGTACTGCAAATGAAGAATCCTGGCAGTTTACAGCATCTTCTGGATCAGTATCGGCAATGGGTCATCGAGCATGATTTTATGGAAAGCGGTACGATAAATATGATTCGGGGTATGTTCAATTTTATGCGGGGAGACAAGACAAAAAGAGAATTAATTCTAGGTATTACTCCTCCTAAATCATTATCTATTCAACTACCAGACCGTGATGATGAATCGGAAACCATCATTCTGAAAGCACTTGCTGCACAGGATTACTTCCTGGTGCAAGGACCTCCCGGAACTGGGAAGACATCCCGCATCCTGACTTCATTGGTTTCGAGGATTCTGGTTCAAACTCATGAACATATGATGATACTGGCGTTTACCAATCGGGCAGTTGATGAAATCTGTGACCGATTGGAGCAGTATGATATTGATTTCATCCGTCTTGGCAATGGGATGAATACGAAGTATCATTATCTTCCCCAAATGATACAGGAAATGACATTCAAAGAGATTGAAGAACTAATCTCTTCGACTCGTGTGTTTGTTTCAACCGTATCCTCTTTGTTAAGTCAATACCAGGAATTGTTGAGAATCAAGAACTTTGATACTCTCTTCGTTGATGAAGCTTCACAACTCCTGGAACCGCATTTGGCTGGAATTCTCATCCATTTCAACCGTTTTATCCTGATTGGTGACCAAAATCAATTACCCGCTGTTGTTTCTCAAAACGCAGATGAATTGTTTTCTGCTGATCCTTTATTTTCCGATTTGGCATTTCATAGTCTGCACCAATCTTTATTTGAAAGATTATACCGAAGATGTGTGGAGCAGCATTGGAATCATGCTTTCGATATGCTGACAAACCATTATCGGATGCATTCGGATATCGAAAATCTAGTGAATCCTTTCTATCATAACAGATTGAAAGCTAATTCCGCGAGACAGTCTCTCGAATGGAATAAAATAGCAGCTACCGGGGAAAGGATTGATGAAATTCTTGCCAGTAGCCGGGTTATTTTTCTTGAAGTATCACCCAATACAGAATTCAAACGTTCTGCAAATGAAGCCAGGATAGTTGATTTACTGCTGCAAGCTATTTATAAACAATACGGGGATTCTTTTGATCAGCAGAAAGTCGGTGTAATAACAACCTGGCGTGCCCAGATTAATGAAATTGTCTCACATATCAGCGAACCGAATCTGATACGTGATGTGACGGTGGATACAGTTGAGAGATTCCAGGGATCAGAACGTGATATCATTATTTTTTCAACGGCATTATCTGCCCCTGGACAATTACAAATTATTCAGTCAATTTCTCCAGATCAAATGGTTGATAGAAAATTAAATGTTGCCATCTCTAGGGCACGTGAACAATTTATCCTTCTTGGAGATGCCCTGATATTAAATCAGTCGCTTCAATACAGACGTATCCTGGATTTAATCAGAATCATGCACGGTTATTATGTCGTGGAGTAAGATTCCGATCTTACTGAATCATAGCTCCGACTTCAAGCGGTTAAGTCTTGTGGAGTAAGATTCCGATCTTACTGAATCGTAGCACCGACTTCAGGCGGTTAAATCTTGTGGAGTAAGTTTCCGATCTTACTGAATCGTAGCGCCGACTTCAGGCGGTTATGTCTTGTGGAGTAAGATTCCGATCTTACTGAATCGTAGCACCGACTTCAGGCGGTTATGTCTTGTGGAGTAAGATTCCGATCTTACTGAATCGTAGCACCGACTTCAGGCGGTTATGTCTTGTGGAGTAAGATTCCGATCTTACTGAATCGTAGCACCGACTTCAGGCGGTTATGTCTTGTGGAGTAAGATTCCGATCTTACTGAATCGTAGCACCGACTTCAGGCGGTTATGTCTTGTGGAGTAAGATTCCGATCATGCTGTCTTTATAAAGAGAGGTTGAAATATGAGAATAGCTTTCTTAGGTCCAGCATATCCACATCGTGGTGGTATAGCTCAATTTATGGCAAGTTGGGCAGATAATTTTATTAAAGCCGGACACGAAGTTATGATTTTCTCTTTTATTCACCAGTATCCGGAATGGCTTTTCCCTGGAAAAGATCAGCAAGATCATAGTGAGACAATCTTACAATTACCTATCCAACCTGTTTTAACACCTTATAATCCACTAACTTTTATGAAAACGGTCATAGCAATAAAAAAATATAAGCCTGATGTGTTAATTCTGAAGTATTGGATCCCATTCTTTGCACCGGCATTTGGTTTCATTCTAAGAAAACTGAAGCAGCAAACTAAGATTCGGATCCTTTATAACATAGATAATATAGATTTTCATGAAAGATGGTTATTTTCAAATTCTTTAACAAGATATGCGCTTAGTCCGGCAGATTACTACATGACTATGTCAAATTCTGTTTATCAAAGTTTGAAGCGAATCATGCCCAAAGTAGCAGAGAATAGAATCATACAATCCTATCATCCTACCTATGATTTTTATAAGCAAAAGAAAACTCTTTCTCCAGAAAAACCAGCAAATGAAGCTCAACAAATCCTATTTTTTGGATTTATTAAGCATTATAAAGGACTTGATACTTTGTTAAATGCCATGCCATTGGTTATCAGTAAGATGCCTAAAATTATGCTGATTATTGTAGGTGAAGTATATGGTAATGATAATAAATATAAAAATATGATAACAACTCTGCATATTGAGAGAAATGTCGAATTCCACGCTGTATATGTTCCCAATGAAGAGGTACAGAACTATTTTACCAATGCTGATGTTTGCGTTTTACCATATCGCACAGCTACCCAGAGCGGAATTACCCAGCTTGCTTTTGCTTTTCACATGCCCGTGATTGCTACAAGAGTGGGTGGTTTGACAGAAGTTATCGAAGAAGATAAAAACGGCTTTTTAGTTGACCCCGAGAATCCGGAACAACTTGCAGAGGCTATTCTTCGTTTTTATGAAAATAACTGCCGACCTCGATTTGTGAAATATATCGCAGAGCAGCAAAGAACATATTCTTGGGAATCACTTGTTAAATCTATTGAGGAATTACTATGAAAAAATTTATCCTCCTTTCCTACTATTTCCCTCCATGTGGTGGAGCAGGTGTCCAGAGATGGCTCAGACTTCTGAAGTATCTGCCCGAATATGGCTGGCAACCTACGGTAATTACAACGGATGATGGTGATTATCCCGTACGTGATGAATCTCTTTTGGATCATGTACCTAAAAGAGTAAAAGTCATTCATACAAAGACGCTTTCTTTTGGACATATGTTCAGATCTATGTCTGGAGACCAGGCTGGATTGCCCTATGGAAGTTTACAAACAGATAAGAATGACGGTATTTGGAAGAAATCTCTTTTCTGGATTCGTTTGAATCTCATTTTTCCTGATGCTCGTGTCATTTGGAATCATTCTTGCCTGAAAGCAGCTTTGAAAGAGCTTCTTACTGATAAATATTCCTGTGTAATCACTACCGGTCCACCACAATCCACTCATCTGGTTGGAATGAAACTGAAAAAAGCATATCATGTAAAATGGATAGCTGATTTCCGAGATCCCTGGACAAAGATTATTTATTTGAAATTCGTTTCTCAGAATCGATTGATTAAGAGATTGAATCTGAGGGCAGAAAGAAAGGCTGTTGCAAGAGCTGATTTGAATTTGGTCATTTCACAATACATCTCTGATAGTTTGTCGCACGGAAATAAGCAAGTGTTCTGGAATGGATTTGATCCTTCAGATTTCCTGGATATGAAATATGAAAGAAGTCTTGTATTTCGTATTAAATATATGGGGAATCTGACTGATGGACAAGATATCCATCAAATATTGAAAATACTTCTGAAGTGGCTCGTTAATAATCCTAAAATTCACATAGAATTCAGTTTTCTTGGTACTTTCCAGGAAATTCCCAAGGATATTCAAGCCTATGGTATCAATATCAGAAATATGGCTTTTATGCCGCACCAGGAAGCTTTAAAGGAAACTGTTGATGCGGAGCTATTGCTGCTTATTATTAATGAGTATGAAGGGAATGAAGGGATGTTAACCAACAAGCTTTTTGAATATATCGGTTCCAGGACTCCAATTCTCTGCCTGGGACCACTTCATGGTGAAGCTGCCTCAATCATCACTAAATTCAAGGCTGGAACAGTATATGATTATACAGATGAAAATGGGGTACTGAATACTTTAGATTCACAATATAATAAATGGAATACCGGCGAAGATTTACGTAATACTGAGGATATTTCTGAATTATCCGCTCCTGTTCAAGCTAAGAAGCTTTCTGAAATTCTTGATAAACTGTAGAGCATGACGCCGATCATGCTGTCTGTTGCGGAGTAAGATTCCGATCATGCTGCCTGTTGTGGAGTAAGATTCCGATCTTACTGTTTGTTGTGGAGTAAGATTCCGATCTTACTGTCTGTCGTGGAGTAAGAATCCGATCTTACTGTCTCCGAATTATTCTTTAGGATACTCTAAGCTACTCGGAAAAAAAGATTTTCGTTACCAATGATCAGAGCAGAGTTCTCCGAGTGAATAGATGGTCATTGAGCGAAGTCGAAATGCATCTATTAGTATCGAGGAGACGACATTACACTCAAATCGACCTTTCATCCTCGGCAGCGAAAACCTGTTTTCAAGGAAGTTCAGAAGTGATATCTTCTATTCTGCAATTCGTAATTCTAATTCGTAATTCGTAATTCTTAATCAGAATTTCTGCTTCTTCTATTTCACCTTTATCATCTTCTTAGCATAGCTATGCCCCGGTTTATCCACTTTGCAGAAATAGACACCCGATGCTGTTGATTTGCCGTTATCATCCAAACCATTCCAGGTTAGCTGAATCGTTCCCGAACCCATCTTACCCGCTGCGAGTGTTTTGACCTGCTGACCGCGAATATTGAAGATATTGATTACTATTTCATCAGGTGCGGGTAAATCAAATTCAATCTTTGTGTTTTCCCGGAAAGGATTAGGATAAATCCTGATATTGGATACATCCGCAATGGGTGTAGTATCATCATGAACATCTACAGAACCGTATTCATAACAGCCCATATCAACACCATTCCCATGAATACGGGGAGCGCCGTTCAGATCATAGGGATACAACCCACCCGGCACATCATTTGTCCCTGCATCAATACAGGGAGAACCGGAGGCTAGTTCATATGGCTTTTCAGTGTTACCTGAATTGAATAAAGGCAATTCATTAATATTCCCTTCCTGCCAATAAATAGTTCCCCACCAGTCTTCATTGAAAACTCCATCAATTCCATCTTGTACATTACAGTGATTAAAAGCCACGTGATTAACCGGCGGATTAGGCTCAAATGGATGAAGCAAATATACCTGGTGGGATGTATCATTCGCAAATATGCAGTTCCAGAAGTTTACCGAGTCTGCACATATCTGTACTGCTGCACTTGGACTTTCGTTATCAGCAAATGTACAATTTATTATATTGAATATCCCAAATCCGGAGAATCCAATAGGTCTCCCTTTATACAAATTATTCGAGAAAGTACTTTGGTTATGAGTAAATAAACAGTTTTCAATACGATAAGTAGGTACTGCATAGTCTAAACTCGTCGTGACAATAGCTGCACCACCATAAGGGATGTGATCAGTGTTGTTTTGAAAAATGCAATAGCGAATCAGTACATTGTCTGATGCATCTGTTCTAAGTGCCCCAGCTTGCTCATAATCTATATAGTCTGAATGATTATCTCTGAAAGTGCAGTTATCAAAGGTTGCCTTGTCAACTCCGCTCATATAAACACCCGCTATTCCATCGGTACTTGAATTATTGACTACTTGGACATTCTTAAAATGATATTCACCGATATAGATAAACATCATGGCAGTATAACTTTCTGTATGACAGTCAGAAACAGTTAAATCTTCAAAGCTGATATCTGTTGAATATGCTCCAAATATAGCACTCTTATGAGATTCTGAAAAGCAATTTCTGAATGACATTTTCTTTGTATTAAATTTTCTGCATTGATCTGGAATCATCAACAATTGATATCGCTCATCACCATCGATGATTACACTCTCTTGAGATGCTCCTTCAATGTTAACAAATGACTTTCCACTCAATGGAAATTTCTGCTGATTCTCAGAAGTTGAATACACTCCAGGCGAAATATGTACCGTTTTAGGATTGAGGCTATCGCTGGCAATGTTATGCAATGCCCACGCTATAGTTTTCAATGGTGATGCTGAAGAAAGACCATCGTTGTGATTATTTCCATTCGCAGCAACATATAGATCATGATTAACCTGTGCCAGAAAGGCATGCTGAATATCAAAGGAAAAGTGATACATATCTTCGATGAAGTTAACGACTGTATTTGCATAATACCGATCCGGATTAATTACAGTAAATGTATCCACTATGACTGGAACTGTGAGAGGAACATCAATACACAAGAAGTCAGTTCCCTCCCCCGAATAATTGTTATAGATACTGCAGCGCTCATTTGCATTCATCGAAAAACTCACTTCAGAGCCTTCCAGGCAAATACCGCCACCACCAATTGTAGCGAGATTATCAACTAATACGGTATCTTTTAGAACAACATTTGCTCGTCTGGCGTATAATCCCCCTCCAGATTCTGTTTCATTCGCAAAAATGCGACAGCTTTCTATGGATAACGAACTATATTCTCCTACTAGTATGCCCCCTCCTTGGATACAGTAGTAGTAATAAAATCCTGCCCCGTTGGTAATAGAGAAGCCGATTATCCTGGCGGAAGTTTCTCCGCCCATCACACGTACACAACTACCCATCCGTTGACCGTCAATAATCGTCGTCCCGATATAGACAGGATCATTTGTCGTGAACTTCAAACTGGCAACTGTAATGTTTTTACCGTTAAAATCAATGTTCTCCAAATACCTGCCCGGATGTACAAGTACCAAGTCACCATTATTAGAGGCATTGATGGCTGCCTGGATGGTTAGGTAATTCCCCAGCCCATCCTGTCTGACAGTGATCGTAATGGCACTTAGTGATACTATTGAGAGCGTAACAATGATCAGCAGCATGAATTTTAACATCTTTTCTCCAGGATTATCAGGCAGAGAGACCAGCTCTCTGCCTGAATCATGTTTTGTCTCTTTACTTCTGTTTATTTTGATACACGTTTTAGGATATTAAGTAACTTTTATCAGGTGTTAGAGATGAACCATCGCCTTCACAAGGATGACAGTGCTGTTATTCTGATCTTCTGCCCTGACACCTGGCACCTAGTACCTAGCACCTAGCACCTAACACCTAGCACCTAACACCTGGCACCTAGTACCTAGCACCTAACACCTAGCACCTAGCACCTAACACCTAGCACCTGGCACCTGGCACCTAACACCTAGCACCTGGCACCTGGCACCTAACACCTAGCACCTGGCACCTGGCACCTAACACCTAACACCTAGCACCTAGCACCTAGCACCTAGCACCTAGCACCTAGCACCTAGCACCTAGCACCTAGCACCTAGCACCTAGCACCTAACACCTAACACCTTCTGCAACCTATTTCAGCAGCATCAGCTTTTTCATGACCTGGTGTTCAGCAGTCTGCAAGCGGGCAAAATATATACCGCTGCTCACTGCTTCACCATTTTCATTGTTACCGTCCCATTTTATTTTGTGAGAACCTTCTATTTGCCAGCCATCCCACAGAGTTTTTACCAGTTGTCCCTTCACATTATAAATCTGCAGAGAAGACGAACCGGCTTTAACAGTATTGTATTCAATGACAGTGCTGGGATTGAAAGGATTGGGATAACAGGTCATTCGTATCGGTACTTCTGCAGCAGGTGTCATGAACGATAGCCTGGTGCCGGCATAGAGGTAATCATCACCCTTATGAAGCTTCAGAGGCGACTGTGTAATGACCCTGGTTTGAGGATCATAGACGTAGGCTGTGGAAATGTGCTGCAGTCCGGCTTTCGATTCATAGTATTTGACAATTTCCAGTTCCGTGTCTTCCGGAAGATCAAGGACATAAGCATTGATTTCCATCAGCGTATCATCAACAACCGAAGCTCCTTTGCAGACACCGTCCGCATAGACAGCGACCTCTTTCAAGCCGGTTTCTGCTCCGAGAGCGATAAATACCGGCAGGTAATCCGCTTTCTCATTGAAGGTGAAGTATTCCGGTATTTCCCTGACTACATGAGGTATTGGTCTAATCCGATTCCAGATAAAACTCGGAACTTCATTGTAGCATTTGATGATCGCCATATCACCATAATTGAACTGTCTTTTTCCGCTGGAAATCATCCAGCCGTCTTTAGTTCTTGCCATAAACCAGGTTTGGGTTTGAATCGAATACACATTTGCCCAGATGGAAGCCAGGGCTTTTTCCGGAGACTGGGATTCCGGTAGAAAATATCCAACCCAGTTTTCAATGCGGTTGCCATACAGGTGAAGCGGTGTATCCGGTGAACATCTCGGTGCTGTGATCGAAAGCTCAGAATAATCTGCGGGAGTAGTAATCAGAGCTTTGTAGCCTTGAGGTGAAGTGAGAACATGTGACTGATTTGTCCAGAGAGAACCTTCCCGAATATAATTATACGGGTTTCCCATGATACTCCATTCTTCATGCTGTAGAACACCTGTGCCCGCAAGATGTTCCATGACATTCCCAATCTGAGGATTCGTGTCATAGACATCCAGGACGGGATAACAGAGCCAGGTACAGCCATGATGGCTGGAATCAGTACCGTAGAACTTGTAGTTGCGTGTTTCCTGGGAAACAGGTAATGCTCCCATATCACTACGGGTATTATCAGCATCAGGAAGTTCAGGATCACCGGCATCAATACACGGGCTTTTACAGTTTGATTCCCAGGCTAGCGAGAAGTCATCAGACTCCAGGTTCTTAAACCCGGGATCAAGATTAATAGTGCCTGTATTAACCGTCGGATATACGGTATTACCAATATCGCAATAGGTAATTGTCTGGGGATATTCATTGCTGGAACCAAACGCGCCATTAGTTGCCAGTTGTATTGGCAGGTCATTATGCATCGCATCCTGGTTATGATAAATAATGCAATTGCTTAAAACTGCCTGACCGCCCAGATTGCCGGAAGCTCTCTCAAAATAAACGCCGACAGCATTGGTAGATGATATGTGATTATGAGCAACTGTGCAATAATCCATGATAAATCTCACCTTGTCCGGACCCAAAAAGTTGAATGCATCCGCTGCATAGATGGCACAGGAATGTGAGAAGTTATCGTATACCTGGCAACTGCCGAATAGGACATTGTAGGCATTTGACTGATTTTCTGCAGCATGATTTACTTCAAATGCTCCGGCATATCCCGTTGGAGCAGAATTTGTATAAATCCCGCACGACTGGACTGTATGCGTACCTTCTTCAATATACAAGCCCCCTCCGGAACTGTCATACCCTCCGTCATCTGCAACTGAATTGCTGTATATTTTACAATTTGTAATGCTGCTGCTTCCCCGCATGAGGGCAATGCCTCCGCCATGAAGAGCAGTATTATTCCTGATATCGCAATGATCAATATTTACATTTATGGCATTTTTACAGAATACTCCGCCGCCTCTGCGCTCATTATGCCCATTTGCCGAAATTAATGTACCACCGCCATTTTTCAGTGTGAAACCCTTCAGATAAATGCTTACACCCGGAGTGACGCAATTAATGATCTCACAGGCGGAATCCGTTAATTGAGCTCCCGTGTTTCCGTGGATCATGGTGGAGCCGATAAAATTGGAATTATTCGCTTCACAGTAACGGCTCTCAATCGTCAGGTTAGACGTCCTTCCTGAAATGACAATCGGTCCATAGTCACCGGGATAAACAATGATCCTGACAGCCTCGTTAGGATTCATACACGAAATTGCCGTATAAATTTGCTGGAATGGAGAGGCAAGCGTACCTGCTCCGCCGGTTGAAGATGTGATGTTGACATAAAGCGTTTGCAGTGAGAATAAGATAGAAGTGAGCGTGAGCAGCGTTCCCAAGAAAATGACTCGTTTCATTTTTTTCCTCCGTGGGTTGTTCCTAAAACGTGTATGCCTTAATAGTAATCATTATAATTATATGTCAAGAAAAAGATGGGAATAAATTAATAATTAAATACAAATTGAATATGATGATATTTCTAACTATATATGGGATCATTTGCAGTCGAGACATGGAACGCTGTTTTCAAACGGCTATGCTTCCAAATAAACTACTATCATTCCACTTAATTGATACCAAGTTCATACCTGTTTCATACCAGTTTCATTCCTGTTTCATTCCTGTTTCGAGAAACTGGTATGAGATAGGATTAATATTTGTTTGAACTTGCTATATATCAAGTATAAACTTTGGGGCATGATATCGGTTGTTTGGCGGAGATCTGGATATTGAATTGTAGATTATTTTTTGGTATTGATTTTCGAAATAGTTTAGGGTTTAAGTCCGAAGGACGTTATTCTGTTAGCCAAGGAAGTCCCTACTGGGAAAAGTAGGGGTTCGCGTCAGCAGACACATTCTGGTTAAGAGTCCTGTAGGACGGAACAAGACTGTAGCGCTTACTTTAGGAGGTTTTTTCTTTGTAGTCACTGCTTCAGCTTGTGTGTAATGATCTTTAGGTCATTGTCTGCCGTCCTGTGAGCTACCGGAACGCCTGACCCCGTCAGGTGGCAAAACGCACCCCGTGCGTTTCTATCTCCAAGCTGAAGTATGATCGGTATCCTGTTCTTCAACCGCGTAAATGCGGAGCCACAAAGACCAACCGCGTCAAGGCGGAGCTACGAAGACCAACCGCATAAATGCGGAGCTACGAAAATAGTATGATCGGCATCCTTCTCGAAAAAAGAAATTGACATAAAAACGCTCTAACTTTCTTTTACACATAATATTATAAGTTAAATGGAGGAACCACCGAATGCCACAACACAAATCACCTCGCAAGAGACTAAAACAGAACGCAAAACGTGAAGCTCGTAACAACTACGTCAAGAAGACCATCAAAACCTTAGCAAAGAAAATTCATTCTGAGATGCCTATCGAAGAAAAGAAAGTCATGCTCAGTGAAGTTTTTTCTCAATTAGATAAAGCTGCCAAGAAAGGTGTGATTCATGCCAGAACCGCATCACGCCGCAAATCCCGTATTGCCCTATACCTGAATAAACTTGAAGGCTAAACCATTATAGATGAAACGGCAGGTGATGAACCTGCCGTTTTGCTTTGGAACGCAGTTTGTACTTTCTGTTGTACCCCCAGTTGAACCGCCAGTTGTACCGCGTTATTCATAACGTGTTCCGCTGAATTTATTCAGCTACTACGATCGCAATATCAATATTGCAGTACACGTTATGAATAACGCGTTACAATTAGTAGGTTATGAATAACGCGTTACAGATTGGAATCTAATGAGTAATCTGCTCTTATGTCACACCTTAGAAGCATCATATTAAAATATAGAAATTACTTTATCTGATATTTCAACTAAAACCATTAATAATCAACTTTTGAGTACCTTTCAAGAACGCAGTCAAATTAATAAAAAAAACAATGTAACTAATATATATTGATAAATTAGGATTTATACACAATTTTACTTGACACGAAATATATTGTAAGCTTTTCTGAAATTGCCGGGGATAAATATAGTAAAAAAATAAATTGTTGTGAGAGGTATTCGTGTGAAGTTTGTAGTTTTTTTAGTATTATTTTTATCTGTCCTTCAACTATATTCTCAGGATGTTACTTATGTTGATAGAGGATTCAATCGCTATTATGAGGATTTATTAGAAAATACATCAGTGTATTTTTCGACCTCTGATTATGAAATAAGAACAAACACTATTCATAATTGTAATGACCTTATGTCCAGGATGAAAGCTCTTAGAAATTCTAAAAGAAAACTAAATAATCTAGAAACAGATAAGTATATTCATTTCTCACAGCTCTATCTCCAATTACTAAAAAACTATGGTGCTTACAAGATACTTGAAAAAGTAAAAGATGACCTGAAGACATTAAATCCACTAATTCAACAGGATACTTTATCATATATTTGGGAAATGAAACCTCTCTTGAAAAAGCAAGTGCTTGATTCATTAAAAATTAATGCACTCGGTATCGATTATTTAAAGCCTACTTTGAATGTGCAAAATCCCCAAAAGCTAAAATCTATAATAAAGATAACTTATCAATGTCTAAAAGACTCACTTGTAAGTAATGATATTAACGATAATATCGAAAAAAAACAGAAAATATTTATATTTGAAAGAGATCGGTTTAATCAAGAAATTCAAGTTGGCTTTATTTCAGGATACTATTGTTTTCCAGATGGTAAATATATTTTTGATGATGGAATCAACACTCAAACTGTTTTTTTGAGTTTGCATAATATTGTTTCAATTACCTTACCTCTTTCTTCTTCAAATTAAAGAAAATACGGTATTAGTGATAAATTTTGCATCAATACAATAAAACGGAGGATTAAATGAGCATATGGTTACATTTTGTTAAGTTCTATACCGAAGGAGGTTTTTTTATGAATATTATAACCTTCTGGGGCATAACGGCTATTGTTCTTTTTATTGAAAGGTATTACGTGATTTGGTTATCGAAAACAAAGAAAATGTCGAAAATTCAACTTGATAATTTAGGAAATAGTATTCTTGAAGAGAGTCAAAAAAGTATCAGCTATAAGGAAATGAAAGAGCAACTGACCAAATCGATATATACTAATTATGAAAACATTCCAAAGCATCCGAAGGAAATTAACTCACTTACAACTGAAAACCAATTAAAAGAATCATTGGCAATAGATGATTTAAATAACGAAATAGTTCATAAAACTAAACTCCAGGATAAAGTTGATCCGGATCTTTTAACCTATCAAACAATAAGTAGTTATTATATACTTATGGAAGAAGAGAGAAGGATGGAAAACTATATCCGTGATGAATATGAAAGGTTGAACGATAGAGTAGATTGGTTATATCAATTAGCAAATCTATCAACATTAACAGGCTTGTTAGGAACTGTTTTTGGATTAATCACAGCATTTGCTTCAACATCTGCTGCTGATCCTTCCCAAAAAGGGATATTGCTATCGATAGGAATTTCAAATGCTATGAATACGACGGCTTTTGGATTAGTCATTGCATTGCCTTGTCTGGCAATATTTCAACTTTTTTGTTGGAAAATTGATAAGAGAATACACAAATTGGAAAAAAGTTTGTAAAAATGTCAAAATATTCAAAATCAAGAGATCAGAGAGAGTTACTGCTCATACCAATTATGGGACTTTTTCTTACAATAGTTCCATTATTGCTATTGTCAGTAAGTTTTGTTCATGTTGGGTCAATCAATATTTCTCTTCCCACTTTAGGTGTTGTTTCTAGGGAACAGAAAGCTGTGATGAAAGATGATATTATAACGGTGAAACTGCAAGAAGATCATACCTTGACACTGGTTCAAAACGATCTTGTATTAAAAAATACTAAATTAGAAGCGAGCGCTATCTATGACTATCTAAAGCTATCAATACCCAATAATATCAAAACATCCACAATTGTCTTTATTGATATTGCTGATCAGATCCCTTATGCTGACATGATTCAAATAATAGATGCCCTTAGAGATAGGGGATTTTATAAAATAAGTGTTTACAAATGAAAAGAAAAACATATCTAAAAAAGCCAAATCGTAAAACAATACAAATCACATCGATGCTTGATGTTTTTACGATTCTGCTCGTTTTTCTAATAAAAAATATCTCATCAGATAGTGACAATATGTTGAATATGATCAAGGAATTTGAATTACCTTACTCACACTCTCTAGAGAACGTGCATAAAACATACTTAATTGTAATTGGAGTCAACGGGATTTCCGTTAATAATGAGTCAGTAATCGAGAAAGCAAATACTAGTCAGCTAACAGCTCATGATTTTGATTTGATGCGTAAGAAAATAGAGAATATGAAGGCTGAAGTTCAAAAATCAAAATTAAAGTTCTCAGTAGAAATCACAATAGCTGCAGACAAAAAAATACCTTCCTACGTAATTAAAAATGTCCTTGCTCTATGCGCAGAAAATGGATTCAATCAGATTTATTTGGCGACTAAGAAGTTGGAACCCTAATGTCATTTATTATGTTTTTCAATTTCAAGACTCTATTATTAATTGGCCTAATGGGGTATGTTGTTTTACTCTTTGCAATATACAATACCAAGTTACCCAGTAATCTGAATAATATGAGTGATAAATATATAAAAAGATTAGTAGGTTATGCGGTTAAAAATGAAACCCAAGACTATAAATTAGCTAGCTTTCATAATGAACAGATGACTAATAATGTTTTTAAAAACAATACAGATAAATCTCTAACACAAAAGAACAATAAAAAGCCAAACAGAACGATAAAGAAGTTAGAAAACATTAACTCATTTGAAGATTCAGATCTTAAGAATTCTTCAAACAATGAAGAATCTTATGAAATACCTCAAATTGCATCACCTAAAATCAGGAATCGAACCAACACCGAGACACCCCAAAGATCAATGTTTACTTCATCAAACACAGATTTGATTGTCACAACTAAATCACAAAATGAATCATTTGATATTCTAGAAAATGCAATTCCTAAATCATCAAGGAAATTGAACAAAGGCCTAATTTTTAGTCCCAGTGATAACTATAAAAAATCAAATAATAGGAATAATGAAACTAAAGCAAATGATTTATCTAGTAAATCATCTGTAAATATACAAAATTCTGAGACTATCGAAATTAATGATGTAATTAGGAAATATGGAAGCAAAACGTATGATCCAATTCCCCCAATGAACATGAGACAAATATATGATAAATTATTGAAATTGTATCCAATGATTGAACGATACGAAAAAGATGAACAAGTTGTCGTTATTTCTGATCCGGAAGGCCAACCAAGTATCCATGTCGTGATAGATATTAAGACTTATCCCCCAAAAATATCGTTCTTAAAAAATGAATTTTCACAAAATAGAATTCCTTACTTGCTTGATTATTTGAAAGCTACCTGTAAAAATTTAGAAAAAAAATATCAGAAAAGCAAATAGTTGCTAATGAAGGCAGGGCAAAAATGACTAGAAACATGTTTGTATTGATTTGCATTTTGTTTTATACAAGCTTAATGGCTCAGTATTTACAACCGAATCCAAAATTAGCCAAAAAATGTAGGGTGCTTGCTGCTCATCGTTTTCAAGTTGAAGATTATTCAGGGGCAAAAGTAACCTGCGATAGTTTATTACTGTTCGTACCATATACTAGTTTAATTAGCACATTGAAATCAGTAGGGTCAAATTTCTTTGTTGGTGCAGATAATTTTGATGATGATCGTCAACAGCAGCTTCAGCTATACGGATACGCACTAACATATTTTAATAGAGCTATCGAATATACTACAAAACCAGATCTGTACTTCTATAAATATGCTTGTGAATATAGGATTAACAATTTGAATGCCAGACCTGATGATAATTTCCCTTACATTGTCCGATTGTGGAATTCTATCCAAGATCATGAAACATATAATGAATGGAAAGATAAGTATTACTCAGATATGCCAGATAGTAATTACTATCAAATCTTCTTTGATTATTCAATACAATCAGCATTAGTTGATGCATCACCATCCAGATATTTACCGATGTTATTAAACTGTTGTGATCGTTTGGCTGAAATGTCTGATGCTCAAAAGAAAATTACTTGGGAAAAAACCAAATCCAGGCTTGAATTTGATAATCAGAATTTCGATTGTGGTGTTCTTTTCTATTACGGTTTAGAAACCGCGAATGCGGCACTACAAGTAAAGGATAAACAGTTATTAGAAATATCCCTCAATAGATATTTCGAGAACGCAATAAAGAAGGCAAAATTACCCGGATCAAAGGCTTTAATTTGTTATAATGCATATATGTATGAATACGTAAATGATATTCATGATTTCGAGAGAGCATGTGAATTTATAAAAAGGGCTGTTGAATTTTCTCCCAATGATCCTGATTATCAAGAGTGTTTTGGCTATACATTTGTCCAAAACTATGAATCTCATAAAAAACAAGGTGAAAACGATTCTGAAAATAGAGCTTCTAATTGGGAGAGTGCTCTAGAATATATCACTGAGGTGGCTGATTTTGCTTATTCGAAGCAAAACGAAGCTTGTTTTAAAGCAGCTGATTTTTACACTTTTCTGCATATGATGAGTGTATCACCCGGAGAGAAAATCTTAAAAGCAAAAGAATACATAAATAAATCCTATATTCTTAATCCCAATTGGGCATCATCACAGACAGTGTTGAAAGATTTAATGTGGAATATTTACGATTTAAATGGCGGTCAACTTGAACTACGAACTTTTATTAATAACCATGGGGGAGATTATGATGCGTTTTACGCGTACAAGTATTCAGAAAAAAATAACGATAATAAGGATAATATCCAATACACTGCTAATATACAAGAATACATTGATCTATTAAATATTTATCAGATATCATTGTCGAATAATATGAATATTCCTGATTCACTCTTATTTTTAAGGAAGGCAGGTCGTAAATTAGAAGAATTTACTAAATCTATTCAAACTACGGACATCAATTCTTCTGAATGGGTTGATTTTCAAACTAGTATTCAGAACTTTCTCAAATCGGTAGATTTAGCAATTAAAAGAAAATTTGAATTAGTATATAATCCTCTAAGGAACTGGAGATCTTTTTCCAGTTTGAAACAAGCAAAAGCGTTTTCCAGTGTGTTTGATTCTGCGGTGAATTTGATGGATCATGAAATTTTTATTGAGTTAAATGTAAATACTCCAAATAAGGTAATTCGTAAATTTTCGTCTAAATTCGAAAGTATTTGCGCAGAAAAAATCAGATTAGGGAATACTCAATATATCCAAGATGTAGAATTCCCATTTTATCAGAATTTGAAAGAAAAAAGTAGATCAGTGCTAGTTAAGAATTTTACAAATCAAAACGTAAAAGACATGCTCAGAGGTCTTTTAATGAAATAATAAAGGTGAAATTGAAGTTGATTTTTTGATTCAAAATTGATTCTTAGTTAAATTATAGGAGGTTAATATGGGTGGAAGTGTTATTCAAGAACAACAAAAAAGTGATCAAAGAGTATACTTAACATAATATGGATATTTCGGAGTGAGAGAGCATAGTGTACGCTCCAACAGAGCCACGTCTTCGGAAAAATAGAGCCACTCTTCTATTTTCAATAATTAATACAGGTAATATACAAAAAAATAAGCTATAACTAATCTTTTTGCGACGGCTGCCGTGAAGTGAGGCCGTAGGCCGAGCGAAGCGGCAGCCGTCGCCGGGAAAGTTGTAGTACCATCCCAAGTATTAACTATCGTTATTCTTTCTTAATGCCATTGCGTTCTCTCATTGACACTTTACCATCGATAAAAATAGGATAGGAATCGTGTATAATCCGGTCAAGGATGGCATCGGCAAGGGTTTCCTGACCAATCTTCTCATGCCATCCTCCGGTTCTGAACTGAGAACAGAAGATCGTTGATGAGTGCTGATGCCTCGCTTCGATAATCTCCAAAAGATCTCTTGCCTCTTGTTCTCTGAGTGGTGTCAGCAGCCATTCATCAAGTATCAGCAGTTTGATCTGCTTGTATTGTTTTATGACTTTCTTAAAAATACCTTCACCTCTGGCAACTGCCAGGTCATCCAGCAATTCGGGAAGTCGTATATATCTGACAGGATAATAGTTCCGGCAGGCTGCTATCCCGAAAGCACAACCCAGCCAGGATTTCCCGTTTCCTGATGCTCCCATAATGATTATATTCCGATTTTCGCTGATGTAACTGCAGGTTGATAAACGGATAATCTCAGATCGATCCAGCTTTCTGTCATCATGATATTCTACGTCTTCAATACTTGCCTGGCTGAACTTCAAGTTTGCCTTCTTAATTAGCCTCTGCAGTCTGTTATTTTTGCGTCTGGCCCATTCAGCATCTACGAGCAGACTGAAGCGTTCTTCGAAAAGCAAATCCTTAAATGCACCATCATGTAATTGCTGGCAGAAAGTATCAGCCATAGCACTCAAATGCATCTCGTGAAGCTTATTGACTGTTGATTGGCTGATCATTTATTTTTCCTCCCGTAGTAGTCTGCACCTCTGGTAATACCAAAATCAGAAGCAGGATCATTCTTTGCAGTCTCTGCCGCATTATTGATCTTATCAAAACCCGTCTTGAGTATGGTTTGGATATTTTTATAACCGGGATTGGGTGTATAAGATAATGCCCTTTGACATGCACTTTCGAGCCTCTGCACAGAATACCTGTCAGCTGATTTCAGAAGTGCCATACAGGAACGGTATCCCTGCTGTTCAACACGATAGGATGCCAGAATAGACTTAATTACGATCATCGTATGTTCCCCTATTTCCTTTGCCCAGGAGATAAACCTCTCTGCATTCCATTCCTGATATTTCTGATGCTGTTCAGGCATATGTTCAGGGAGTGTCTGATACTGACCGGGATGACCAAATTTCCTGACATGGGAAGCGATTCTGTTGGAGTTATAGAAAACCTCGACAACTCTGCTTGTGATGCGTACATCCACATAGTATTTTATGTATTCATAAGGAACCGAATAGTACATCTTATCCACGCTTATATGATAATTGAACTGTACTGTTGCCTTTGACCAGGCAGCAAGCTCATATGGCGACAATGACAATGGAATAAGCATGGGCTGTTCTTCTGCCTGAAAGACACTTTCTCTGCTTCCTTCTTTCTTTTGAAAGGGCTTGGTATTGAACTCTCCCAGTTTTTCCCTGATTGACATATTGAGTTCATGAAGCGAAAAGAATGTCTGGTTTCGCAAGGCAGCAATGATCCAGGTTGAGATGACTCCAACTGTGCCTTCTGCACTGGGCTTATCCTTTGGTCTTCTAACTCTGGCAGGTATTACCGCAGTATCGTAATAAGCAGACATTTCTCCATAGGTTCTGTTGATAACGGGAGTATACCACGACACATGGTCAACTCCCGTCTTAAGATTATCAGGAACAAGTATTTTAGTAACTCCATTAAAGTACTTGAAGCTATTTATATGAGCCTGAATCCAGCTTTCCATATTCATGGAAAGAAAGGCTTCCACATAGGAATAACCACTGTACGGGAGGGTTGCTACAAAAACATAGGCTTTGATCGGTTCACCGGTAATGTTGTTTTTGATGGCGGCAGTCTGTCCAGCCCAGTCCACTTCCAGCTTTTCTCCTGGTTTGTGTTTTATTCGCATGGTTGCTTTTGTCTTTTGTGAGTAATCATGGTAATGTTTGCAAAATTGCGTATACTTGTAGGGAATAGCCTGATTATTCCTGCATCCCTCAGAGTATTCATGCCAGAGTAGCGACAGTGTTACACCACTCTTGGCAAGTTCCTTGTGTATGTGTTCATAATCAGGCATCTTCTGCGGGTTTGACGATAAGTAAGCCGGAAAGAGCTGCTCTTCGATCATCTCATTTGTTAATGTATCAGGAAGCGGCCATTCAAGGCTCTGGTCTGTTGCCCTTTGAATGATCATCGACACGTTATTGCGGGAACAGGATAAACTCGCCGCTATGCCTCGTCTGCTTATTCCCTGGCTGTGTAAGCGAAGGATCTCTCGGTAATTGGTCATTGCATTGACCTCCATGAATTGATTTACACTGATACAGTGCATTAATTCATGTTGGTTTTTTCTTTCAAAATAGCAAGGTGGCTCTATTTTAGCGAAGACGTGGCTCTAAAACTCCGTACAAGTGGCTCTCATTTAGAATATTATTCAAATAAGCATTTCCCATCATAGGCATGATTGGATATGCTGTTGAACAAGCTCAAGTAGCAGGGTGATTTTGAATATGTATTTGGAAATTGCTTTTTGAAGATTTCTTGGGTTGAATTGGATTTTTACAATTTTAGCAGAGTCTTTTACCAATGGAAGAGATGATTTTCTTTTCAGAAGTTATCAAATCACTTTGAGATCAGACTTTTTGTGTATGGGCTGATATTGTTTTCAAGTATTTTAGCAAATTGCCTGTAATATTTCGGTTGTTTCTATAATTTAGGCAAGACAATCCCGTCGGTAAAATTAACTTACAGTTTACCGCCATCAAAGCAATTTGCCAAAAACAACAGCGACCAAGGCGGTGATCTTGGTTTTCCGGTAATTGAAGCATGCTGTGTCATCTTTGATTTGCAATTAGGGCAGAGGTCTTTTTCAAATTTGGGAATTACAAAAGTTTTAGCTGTCTGATTCTTGTCATTAGAATCGGACTTTGCTGGGAAAAAGCTGTTGACCATCTCCCAGACAGATTTTGCCGCCGGACTGAGAAATCCGTAGTATCTGATTTTCTGAAATCCCTGCGGCAGAACATGCATCAGGAACTTATTGATAAACTCCACGGAGTCGACGCTTTTAAAGGCGAATTTAGCTGAACCTGCCGGCTTGTATTTAAAGGTTACCAGCCCGTCCTTTTCCCAAAGGATGCGATTGTTGGTGATGGCGGTCCGATACACATAATTGGCCAAATAAGTCAGAGCCTCCCGACCTTTTCCGACGGGTCGGGAGTCTGTGACAAACTCTTTTTGCTGCCAGACTAGCGGGGATATCCGACCAAACAGATGCTGATTTTCCAGTCGAAGCAAATCACGGAATTTTGCCCGGTAAATCACCGAAAGAGCTTTGACCGGAATCAGGAACTTATTGCCTGCTTTTTGCCATTCCTTTCGTTCTTTATTCCAAGCTCCGCCGGGGACTATATAATGAATATGAGGATGATATTCAAGCTGCCTTGTCCAGGTATGAAGTACCCCGGTAAAGCCTGAAACGCCACCGGCATATTTGGGATCTGAAAGCAATGTCTTTAAGGCTTCAGATGATGCTTTGAACTGAAGATCATAAAGCAGTTTCTGATTTGACAGGCATGTTTTGTGCAGTTCCCGGGGTATGGTGAAAGTTACCATGAAGTACTTAACCGGCAGCAGTTTGGCAAGCTGCTTTTCCAGCCATTTCGCTGAATCATTACGGCCACACTTCGGGCAGTGACGGTTTTTGCAGGAATGATAGGAATAATGCAGTTCCGCACATTCCTGGCATAAATAGACTTCTCCGCCCAGTTCAGGTGTCCGGCAAAGGAGAATATCTCTGATCGCTCTTAAATGGCTTTCCGGTGACTGGTTTCCATATTTTTCCAGATACTCGGACAGGTTGTTTTTGAGAATCCTGCTAAAATCCATTTACATCTTATTCATCAGTTCATTGATGATTTTACATGACTGCTCTCGGGAAACGTTAGTCAAATGCACGTATACCATGGTCGCTCTAAGACTTTCGTGCCCGAGCAAGTCTTTGATGATGATGATACTGACACCTGCTTCCAATAAATGTGTGGCATAAGAATGTCTGAGTGTATGACAGGTTACATGCTTAGGGATGCGTGTCTCCTTTAAGGCTGACTTCAGAGCTGACCGAAGAGTTTGGACAGAAATCTGGTTCGAGGTTGTCATTCTGTTAATATCAGCCTGTCTGGTGCTTCTGCTCGGGAATAAAAGCTGTCTGTTCTGATGGGTTTTCCAATATTCCCGGAGTTCCTGATACAATTTTTCAGGCAGAGGTATTGACCTGTCTTTGTTGCCTTTGGATTGCCTTACCGTGATGGTCATCAATTCCCGGTTGATATCGGCTATTTTAATCTTGACTGCTTCCGAAATCCTTAATCCGCATTGATAGGTAAGAGTCAGTAAGAGTCGATAATCATAAGTATGAATGCGGGAGATAAGCATTCTAACTTCGTCTGTGGTCAGAATCACAGGAAGTTTGTGCTCAATCTTTGCCTTAAAAAAGGTAAAATCCTCTTGCCTGAAACCAACAACATGGATGAAAAAAAATCTGATGCCATAATAGGCTGATTTTAAACTCTGAGGACTATAATTCTTGACGTTATGCAGGTAGACAAAATATGTTCTTACCTGTTCAATAGATAGTGTGCCGGGGTCTTGACCATAATATGATGCTAAAGAAGTGACTTGTCTGATGTAATTGTATTTTGTCTCTCGGGACACGCCTCGAAGATCAAGGCACTCTAAAAAGCGAACTTCGTATGATTCCATACTTACCTCCAGTTAATTTTGGGGGTAAGTATGCTTTTAGTGAGGGTTCAGTATATCAATAGTTTAAATGCATGAAACACGAGTTTACTGCGAACGGTACTGCTGCTTGCAGCTTCGTTCAACAAGAATTTCTTTTAGATTAGATATTCTACTTGCTTTTTTAGGGATTTTATTATCATTATTTAGTATCGGATTTTCTTTATTTAATCGTGGTGAACAGTTGAAAGAAAAAAAGAGAGTCGATCAATTAACTTTCTTATCGATGGTTACTCCTGATGAAAGAAAATGTTTTATTGATTATGCCAGACTTGTAAATATCCCAGAAAGTTCTGTCATGGATATGGCTAGCTCGCTAACTCAAGGCGTAAATAGATTCAATCGAGGCGAAATAACTAATTCATTGAGTTACTTTCAATATGCAATAAATTCATTACCGGATTATCCAACAGGATACTTAGCTGAAGCATACGTTTTCGAAAAGCTAAAAAATCAAGATAGTTTGATTTGCTATCTTCAAAAAGCTATTGAAAAAGCTGAGTCGCTTAGACCAGATTTGAAAGTGATATTTATTGGTGAAGTTAATACATTTATTGTGAATGATAAAGAGATTTCTGATCCTCTACCAATTGGCACTTCTGCATGGAATATTGATAGTTTTATCTATCACTGTAAGAAAAAGCTTGAAATCTATAATATTAATGGATGCGAGAAGAAAAAAACTATTACAAACACTGAATAAACATAATGACAATCTATTAATCATGGTTATATGAAGCAGGTATTTAACAGGATGATTATGGAATCATATGTCACAAATAGCATCTAGGATTGATAAACTAAATATTTTGTGAGTGAGTTCGAAAATAGCTCAATTTTATTCATACTTCCAACAATTCAGTTGACATAATTTCCATACTTTGCGAATTAATAAAATAATGTATTATTATGTAAAGGGGGAAACCTATGCCTAGAATGACTGTTGACCCTAATTATTGTAAAGGGTGCGGTCTTTGTATTGAAGCATGTCCGAAGAAGATCATACGTTTTTCGGAAGAGATCAATAGCAAAGGCTATCATTACGCTGAATGTTTTAACCAGGATGCCTGCATCGCCTGCAAGATGTGTTACATGACTTGCCCTGATGTGGCAATTACCGTGGAAAAGTAGGAGGGATTATGGCAAAAGTATTAATGAAAGGAAATGAAGCAGTAGCAGAAGCCGCCATCCGTGCCGGTTGTCGTTTATATTTTGCATATCCCATCACTCCTCAAAGTGAACTAATTGAGTATATGGCAAAAAAAATGCCACTCGTGAATGGAACATTCCTTCAAGCTGAAAGCGAAGTCGCTGCCATCAATATGGTATACGGCGCTGCCGGTTGCGGTAGACGGGTCATGACTTCTTCCTCATCACCTGGAATCTCTCTCAAAATGGAAGGCTTATCTTATATTGCCGGTTCCATGCTTCCTGCTGTAGTCGTAAATGTACAGCGTGGCGGTCCGGGTCTTGGTGATATTCAACCTGCCCAAGCTGATTACTTCCAAGCCACGAAAGGTGGGGGACATGGTGATTATCGTCTTATTGTCCTGGCACCCAGTTCAGTGCAGGAATTCGCTGATATGGCTGGAGAAGCTTTTGACCTGGCTGACAAATACCGCAATCCCGTCATGATTCTTGCCGATGGTATGTTGGGTCAGATGATGGAACCTGTCGAATTTAAAGAGAATAAACCTGCTGAAGAACTACGTGATATCGAACATAAGCACGAATCCTGGTGTATAACAACAAATGAAGATGGTCCAAAACGACATCATCATGAGATCAATTCGTTGGAAATCGATCCCAAAGTGTTGGAAAAGCACGTCATTGAATTAGGTCAAAAGTATGATTATATCACTAAACATGAAACACGCCATGAAGCATACAATGTATCAGATGATAATGAAATTCTTTGCGTTGCTTTCGGGACTGCCTCACGTATTGTGAAATCTGCTGTGAATGATCTAAAAGATGAAGGTAAGAGCATTGGACTGATTCGTCCCATCACTTGTTGGCCTTATCCTTATGAAGCTGTGAAACAAGCGATTGGAAGTAAAGTAAAAAAAGTCCTCGTCTTCGAACTAAACCTCGGTCAAATGCTGGATGACGTCAAAATCGCCGTTGAAGGCAAAGTCCCTGTTGATTTTTATGGAAAGGTAGGCGGTATCGTCTTCACACCGGATGAAATCAAACGTAAGATCGAAGAAAGTTTGTAGGAGGACATGATGGAAGTTATTGCAAAAAGACCTGAATCACTAAGAGACGTTCAATTCACATATTGCCCGGGCTGCCTGCATGGTGTTGCCCATAGACTGATTGCAGAAGCTATAGATGAAATGGGCTTGCGGAATGTTATGATGGGTGTTGCACCCGTAGGATGTTCTGTATTTGCTTATAAATTCTTCGATTTTGATATGGCGCAAGCTGCTCATGGTCGTGCTCCGGCAGTTGCCACTGGAATGAAGAGAGCCAGACCGGATATGCATGTTTTTACTTACCAGGGTGACGGCGATTTGGCTGCAATTGGTACTGCTGAAATTGTACATGCTGCTAATCGTGGCGAACATATCAGTGTTTTCTTCGTTAACAATGCGATCTATGGTATGACGGGCGGTCAAATGGCACCGACTACATTACCAAATATGAAAACAACCACTTCACCTTATGGCAGGAATGTGGAAGATGTTGGTTATCCTATTCGTGCTGCTGAATTATTGTCATCCCTTGTGGCTCCATATTATATCGAAAGAGTATCCTTGTTATCCCCTGGTGATATCATTAAAGCTAAGAAAGCTGTAGCTAAAGCGATTAGATACAACAAGGAAGAACGTGGATTTACTTTTGTCGAATTCATATCAACTTGCCCAACCAATTGGGGTATTGATCCTATCAAATCAAGAGAATGGGCAAAAGAAAATATGCTTCCGTACTTCAAAATTGGCTGTTTAGTAGATAAGGGAAATACGGAGGAAGTAAAATGAAGACAGAAATTATTTGTGCCGGATTTGGGGGACAGGGTGCTCTGACCATTGGTAAATTCCTAGCCCAGGCAGGGATGAAAGAAGGACGCAATGTTTCCTGGCTTCCTTCCTATGGTCCTGAGATGCGTGGTGGTACAGCAAATGTATCTACAGTTATTTCTGATGTTCCGATTGCTTCACCGATCATTTCTTTCCCGGATATACTTGTTGCTTTAAATCAACCTTCATTGGATAAATTTGGACCGAGTGTCAAAGAAAAGGGACTTATCATCGCTAATGAAGATATGTGTCCTCACGGTATCAAACGAGATGATATTCGATTCATCAATGTATCGATGTCTGCTCTTGCCCAGGAAATCGGGGATATGAAAGTCTTGAATATGATTGCTATTGGTTTGATCATTGGAGCTACCGGTGTGATTACTTATGAAATATTGGAAGAGGATCTGAATTCCTTTATGAAATCTAAAAATCCTGACCTTCTTGATAAAAACCTCCATGCTATAAAAAAAGGTATGGAAATCGGGATGAACTCACGGATATAACGTTATTCAATGGGGGACAATTCAGCGAATCGTCCCCCTCTTATTTTGGTCAAAGAAGCTTCATATATACAACTATTATAGCACACTTATTTTTAAGTCTAATTAACTTTAAATACATATCTCACATTATCTGTTCTTTGGATGAGAAATTGCATATTGTATCAGAAGTACGAATAAATATTACAAAGTATGATAAAATCGGCACAGTGGGCTAAAAAGTTCTTGACACAGAGTATGACAAGAAATAAACAAGTCACACATGCCGAAGTGGTGAAATTGGTAGACGCAGTGGACTCAAAATCCACCGGGCTTTTGTCCATGCCGGTTCGAGTCCGGCCTTCGGCACCACATATAAATAGGGGGACGATTAAAGTTCTTTTTGTTATTGCGCATGTTTTATCAAATTTGACGATGTCTTTTACATCGAGTATTGTAGGTATTTATTGAAAGAAAGAATTGATAATGATCGGACTTTATCTATATATTTTCGGAACAACAAAGTGGAGGAACGATGACATCTCGCCATATGATATACAAAGGAATTTTACTGACGCTAGTTTTAGCGTTTATAATTCCAGTCTCATTAAGTGCAATATCTGAAGCGGCTGTACTGTGGCTTTTAATCGAGCCAGGTTCAAATGCCGGTGGAATGGGTAATGCATATGTCGCCAAATCAAATGATGCTTTTGCCGGTTGGTGGAATCCAGCGGCACTTGCCTTTAATCAAAAAACTCAAGTTGCCGGTATGCACTCCAATTGGCTGCAAGGTTCCGGAATCAACGATATTTATTATGAATATCTTGGGTGGGATCAATATTTTGAAGGTGTAGGAACGGTTGGTTTTAACGTCATTTACATGAACTATGGAAAACAGGATAAAACCGATGAGAGTGGTACTGATCAAGGTACTTTCCAAAGTTATGAGTTTGCAGCTACAGGATCCTATGGATTCAAACTGATGGAAAAACTTGGTGGTGGACTGAATTTTAAATTCATCTATAGTAAACTTTCTCCTGATGAACAAGGACAAACAGGGCAAGGGGTGAAAGGCAGCGGGAGTTCTTATGCCTTTGATGTTGCCTTAAAAGCAAAAGATGTTCTAATTCCACGTCTTGACTTGGGATGGAATTTACAAAATATAGGACCCAATATTACATACGTTAACCAGGCACAGGCAGATCCATTACCTATGAATTGGAGAATGGGATTAGCATATCGTGTTTTTGATTCCCCTATGAACTCGCTTACAGCTACTGCTGATGTGAACAAACTATTAGCTAACAGCGATGGTGTTCTGCAAAGATTAATCACTGCCTGGGGTGATGATACATCCAAACAGGAAATAGAATCAACCATTATTAATTTGGGCGGTGAATACTCTTATATGAATCTTTTCTCTGTTAGAGGCGGTTACATATATGACAAAGCCGGCGAAGTTATCGGACCTTGTTTTGGAGTTGGTTTCCAATATACATTCACGAACAAATATAAGTTATTCTTCGATTTCGCCATGGTAGAAACCGGAAAATTAGTAGATTATAACAAGACTTTCTCAATAGGTTTAGACTTTTAATCTCGAGTTCTAATGAAAATAAGTTACATGATTCTCGTGGTCATGTTCATTTGCATGACCACGAGTACAATTTCTGCTAATAACTTACAGATAAGTAAGATTGATTTTAAGCAGCCTATCCCTAAACATCATCCTGGTGAGCAGTTATTACTGAGTGGTAAAGCTCCCATTGTAAAACATGGCAGAGCAGCAAACGAGCGGTTACTCGTTATACTTGTTGATTTTGCCTCAGAAAATCCTGATGATCCATTTACAACGGGAAACGGGAAATTCGTTTTACAAGCTGATTCTTCCTATCATATCACAATTGGCGCACCTCCACATGATCAGACATATTTTGAAGCAAATCTATATGCCCTGAGACTTTATTATCTAGCCGCAAGTTTGGGTAGCTATAATCTTTCTTATGATGTATATCCGAAAAATGCTTCTGCCTATACTTTACATCATACAATGGGTTATTTTAATCCTCCTAATGCTAGTTCAGATGTCTTTCTTTCACGTATGGAAGAATACTTCAAAGAATCTTTTGAAATAGCTGACTCACTGAGTCCTGAAATTGATTTTTCTTCCTATGACCATTACATGATCGTTCATGCCGGTTCTGACTGGCAGCATGATATCTTTGGAGATACTCCTTCTGATATGCCATCCTTTTTTATCCATGTTGCGCCTGGAAAGGAAGCGATCGTTGATAGTACGTTTACCATTTCTCATGCCTGTAATGTTCCTGAAACAATCACCCAGGATCTGCAATTATCTGTATCTGATTCAATCAATTATGTTTCAGGATATGGAGCATTAAATGGCGTGTTTGCTCATGAATTCGGTCATTCAATGGGGCTTGTGGATTTGTACAACGTCAGGACTTCTCAGCCTGAAGTAGGACTTTTTGATATCATGGATAGCGGTGGTGGAACTCAAATGATAGCACAAGTAGAGGGTAATACTCTTTATCTTGTTGATGGAGGTTTACCTGCTTTACCCGGTGCTTGGTCTAGAGTAAAAATGTTTGAACAGGATTTTCGAGCACGACATATACTGGAAGATTCCTCGGATATAGGCTATGGCAAGCGTTTTCAGATAAAAGCTGCGGAATCCAGATATACGAGTACAAATCCAAAACCATATTTTGTCAAAATCCCATTATCAAGTACGGAATACATCCTTCTTGAAAACAGATCAGTCGATCCTGATGGAGATGGTGGTACCTCTCTAATAGGAATTGACCCCAATGATCCCACTAATCATCAGTCAAATAATAAGAGAGTTATATTAGCACCATCACCTTATGCCGATAATTTATATACACCCAGTTACGAGTATGATTACCTGTTGCCATCATGGCAAGGTTCTTCCTCAGATCGACCTGCGATTGGGGGTGGAATTTTGGCATGGCATATCGATGATAAAATTATCTATCAACAGGGAGTTACTAATCAAGGTGAATTCACTTCAAATTATGATAATAATAGTGTAAATGCAATTCATAGCAAACGCGGTATTCGTATCATTGAAGCTGACAATCTACCGGATATTGGTAATCAGTATTCTTATTTTTGGACAGGAACTTCCTATGAATATTTCTTTAAAAACAGACCTGTTTTGGATAGTGATGGTTATTTTGAAAAATGGTCAGATTTGATATGGCGTGAAAAACTATCTTCGGATACACAACCAGCACTGATGACAAATGAAAATACACCCGCTCCATATACTATCAATTTTTATAGTAACCCGCACAATCTCATGCAAATTGAAATTGCTTCAAATGCCTGGAGTGAGTTAAGTACAATAGGTAATTCTCCTAACCTGGCTGCTCTTGGACCTATCGTTGCAGGCGACTTTTACAACACTGATATGCCCGTTATTTCTCAAAATAATATTAGTTATCTTACACACGAATATGAGGCTTCACAAAACATAGATCAGTGGAGTGCCCTATATGGTTCCTTCGATTTTTCTCCTGGAACGATTAATCATCCTATCATTGCAACTGATTTGAATCACAATCGAATTGGGGATTACTCTCTTGTCAATGGAAACAAGGTCAGTATTTTTGAAGGCTTGGCATATAGCGAATTAGTAATTCCAGATTCATTGATCACAGATGAACCACTATATGTAAATAATACCTATTTTATACCTGGGAATGAGAAGCTTTACACAGCGCAGAACCCCATGGGTAAAACAAGTTTATTCGGCACAAGTTTTTCCATTCCTGGTGCAAAGCTAATTGCAGATAGTACGAGGGTGTACGCTTTATCAAATAACGAACTCGACATTTTAGATTTGAATACTGAATTAGGTTGGTCAGTCTCTAAACAATTTGATTTACCAGGTGCTTTCACAAAGTATCAGCTAATAGGGTACAAGGATCTAGAATATCATCAATCAAATATCGTATTTCTTCTTAATGATTATGGGGATTTGTATCGATTGCAGAATGATGATCTGCATCTGATTCTTAGAGTGAAGGATTATACATCCGTACCAGCAACTCAATTAGCGTTAGGTAAATTCAAAGATAACGAAGTTTGTCTCTTACTGGCTGCGGATAATATGATCATAGCGTTGAATCTAAATGGTGGTATCATACCAGGCTTTCCGGTGAGATTTGATCATGCTGACTTCACTTCTTTCGAGTATCCAAAACTAGTGACTTTTGGGAATACCAATTTTGCGATGATTCCGGACAACAGAGGCGGTTATTTCACGATTAGTGAAGATGGTGTTTATGACGACAAATACAGCTATTTCTGGAATACTGATTCATTACCGGACTACTTACATTACGAAAACATCTCAGAGCGCCTCTATCTGTATTATTCCGATAGCATAGGAAATATCAATGCTGCTTATATGAATTCGATTACATCTAATCCCATTATCTGGAATGGTTATCGGAATGGGACACTAGGGTTTTATCAAGGTGTAGATATTCCGGTTCAAGATTCTCTATCTTTTAACGCATATATTTATCCGAATCCAATATCCCATGGAAATGCTCGTTTACATATAGATCATCTTCAATTCTCAACGAAAGTTCATGTATATGATATCCAGGGAAAATTGATGAAGGAACTTAAAGTCGATAAGAATAACTCAACTACTGCTGAACTTCTTCTGAATTTTAAAGATTGGAGTTCAGGAGTATATCTCTGTACAGTTGAAAGTAATCAAAAAATCGTTAGATTCAAGATCGCAATCGAAAAGTAAGAGGGTGAAATTATGAACAGACGACTATTCTTAATCATGTTATGTACGATGTTTGTTTGGACTCTATGCGCACAAAATATTTTTGATGATCCTGACACATTGAAAAACGATATTATCAAAGTGAATTATCAACGTAAAAATGCCAAATTAGCGATGCTGATGTCTGCGATATTACCTGGAGCAGGTCAATATTATGCCGATAAAAAATCGATAACAACCTACATTTTTCCTATTATCGAAGCGGGTCTGATTTATGGTTATATTGATTATACCAATAAAGGTCATGACCTTGAACATAAGTATCAGAAGTATGCTACTGGTGAAACAATCACTATCAAAAATAACGATGACGTTGTGATCTATACAGGTCCTCGTTATAATACTATATTTCAATTTGGATATTTGAACAGCAGTAGTGTATTGATTCAAGGTCTACAGCAGAATCTTGCAGGAATCTATACGGATGACATCTATGATAATATCTATTTTAAATGGAATCCCCAAAATATGGAGTTTAATCAGCACTTCTATGAAGATATAGGTAAATACAATAAATATATCTTCGGATGGGCTGACTGGTATCAAGTATATGCCTATAATGGTCAAGGTACAATAGATTGGCAGAATGCAAGTTTTGTACCGGTGCCAAATGCCCCTAATTGGGCTTGGAATAGCAATCATACAATCTGGTTGGGTAATTATCCCACAAATCCTGAAAATATTATCCCCGGTCAATCCTATGACGAACCATATTCAGCTTTACGGGCAAAATATATCAATATGCGTAAAGATGCTGAAGTCAAATTTGATAAGGCTACAGATATTAATTTTGCCATTGTTATGAACCATCTTGTTAGTTCATTGGATGCTATAAGAGTAACACATAAGTTTAATCGTAATTATCTTTCACAAAACGAAATGCACTTTAATTATCGGACTACCTTGTATAATTCTCATTTCACTCCCATGCTGACATTTTGTAAGGAGTTTTAATGAAGAGATTCATAATCCTGGTAGTACTGATATCAATAACCGGGATTCTTTTCTGTGAAGATTTGAAATCTCCCAGGAAAGCTATGTTGTTTTCTGCCCTTGTTCCAGGAATGGGAGAACTTTATAGCGGGAATACCTCAAAAGCAGCAGTGTTTCTTTCTACAGAAGCTGCGATCTGGGTTACATATGCGCGTTTAGAACAGGAAATGAAATGGTCTAAAAGTAATTATATGGAATTCGCTTTTAAAAAAGCCGGTATGCCATTGAATAGCAGTGGGAATATATATAAGCTTATGGAAGATTACTCCAGTAGTGCAGAGTATAATAATGAAGTTGAATTAAACATCAGGAATAATCTTCTTCAACTTCTTAATGATCCTTCAGTTTCTTCTACTGATCGTGAATATTATGCTCGACTACTTAACGATCCTAATGAGTATCAGAATTTTATCACGGATTATACTTTTACTGGGAATGAATCCTGGGAATGGAGTAACCAGAATTCATATCATAAGTATTATAATCTTAGAAAAACGCGTCAGGAATTAGTTATCTATAAGAATTTTGCAGTCAGTGCAACTATCCTTAATAGGATTATCAGTATTGTTGATGCTGCATTGGTTGCCAAAAAGTGGAACCATATCCATAATAAGTATGGTTACATAGAGGTTCAACCGGATTTTCCTAATAAAGGAGTGAATCTTGTTTATACACTTCATTTCTAAACCAAAAAAACTCTTACTATGCTTCCTATTTCTTTTAATGATGCTATCGTTAAATGCACAAAACTCTTCAAGAGCAATTACGATACTGAAATCAGCTATTGTGCCAGGTTGGGGACAGCTCTCAATCCAGAAGCAACGCGGTTACGTTTTCCTGACGAATGAAATACTGCTAATTTCTGGTTTGTATTATTTTAATACGGAATCTGATGTAAAATTGAACAAAGCTTATGATATTGCTCTCTGTTCTGCTCATATTAATCCTGGTTCATATTCGGATGCCTATTTAATCACAATTGGAAAATACACTACTAACGGTTTTGATGTAAATGGATATAATACAAATGTGCACGAACAGGCACTAGCTCTCTTTCCAGGTGATGAGCCATCACAAGCGACTTACTTTGACCAGAATATGATTCCGGATGCAAGAGGGTGGAATTGGGATTCAAATGACAAGCGTCAGGACTATCGAAAAGTCAGGAAAGAATCTCTTGATTTAAAAGATACAGCGAAAGTGATTACAGGAATGATTATCGCTAATCATCTCATCAATTTGATCGATGTTGCCCGTACGACAGCGCATAAGTCAAATATCCAAGTTGGCTTTACAGTTATGCCTGACATGACTCCACAACTACAATTCGCTTTGAAGTATTGATCGAAGAGCAGGACTGCCGCCCTGCTCTTCAATCTATACAATTTCTCCTTTTTCGAAATCATTCACGGAACTTCTTTTTCTTCATCAACCACCTCAAAAGGTAGCTATAACCACTTAATGCTCTAATAATCTCTCTTAATTCACCTGCACGCTATTATCAAATTGATTCTTATCAACAAGTTTGATATAGGGATCAACGACTATTCTATCAGGTTTCTTAGTTGTAACGACTGTGAAGTGTTTTTTTCCTGATTCAATACGAACTACCTCTTGAAATAATGGAATAGCTTCATTCTTTTTGCCCTTTTCATTCTTTGCATACACCATGACATCAACAGGATCATTCATTTTAGTTTTTGAATATACTCCTTCTCCGTTATCATACATCTTAGCCGTTTCCACATCAAAATCAACTTTGTAGGTTTTGTCTTTTTTATCAGGCTTAGTATATTTCATATGAGTCACTTTGTTGTCATAGAGTGTTACTTTCTTAAACCAATCATCAATCAGATATTTCAAGGAATCAGGTGTTTCCTTATCCAGGTAGGAAAGGAATTCCAATGTGTTAGGATAGGGTCTGGAAGTATATTTTGTGGCATTCAGAAATTCTGAAAGAGCTTTATTCATATTCCGATCACCTATTCTGTCCGCCATAGCTGACATGATGATAGGGGATTTTGCATAATAGATATACTGTTGGTCTTCAACCAGGTACAGAGGCTTTTCAGATCGGCTTTCATTGTGTCTGCTTGTAATATATGTATTCAAGTCATTTTTTAGAAGTTTGGCAATGTTGTCCTTATTATACTTCATCTGTGACACTTTCAATGCAGAGTATTCTGCGAAAGTTTCGCTCAGCATCTGTGCCCCCTGCACAGCACCGGCTACAACCTGATGTGCCCACCATTGGTGAGCTGTTTCATGGGCGGTGACGTTATAAGGATAATCAACATCGCCTTTGCTTGCCTTCACATTGGCAATAAACCCGATGGATTCGGAAAAAGGAATTGTCGTGGGGAAGGACTGAGCATAAGTTGCCCAACGTGGAAATTCTACAATACGCAGCACACGATGGGGGTAACTTCCGAAGTTCTCAGAATAGTAGGTGAGAGCGTTTTTCATTCCTTCCATCATACGATCCAGGTTGTATGGATGTTCTTTATCGTAGTATATCTCCAGGCTCACTTTTTGGTTGGGATCGATCTTACTTTGCCATGTTGACTTTTTAACTTCTAGTTCAGCAGAAAGGAATGCAACAAAATTCAAGATTGGTTTATCCATTTTGTATTGAAAATACCGTCTCCCGTTTTTAGACCATTCTTTTACTAGGTAACCGGGAGAAATTGCTGTTTGAGAAGGGGAAGTGCTCATGACAACATCGAAATTAATCCAGTCTGAATCTTTGGACAAGAAAGTATTCATCCTAGCTTTGAGATCATCAACTTTCGCCATTTTTTCTTTTGGAGGTAAGCCCATTTTTTTTCGTTTATCAGGACTTGTTAATTCGCCACCTGCATCATAGACAAATCCAGGTACAAAATTCATGTTGTTGGTAAATGTCCCATTCTTCTCTACCGTAGAACTGCCATAACCCTTTGGTTTGGATATTGTTTTGAATTCTACCGCAAAGCTTTGACCAGGCATCAGCGGTTGCTTAAAGTGGTACGTCCTAATTCCATTATCCTCATCTACGCTTCTTGTGACGACATCTCTGCTAAAAGCAAGCTTCTTCAAATCCATATCTTCGTTATAGGTAACAAACATGGAATCAATTGGAACCGTATCTTTATTCTTCAGTAATAACCTACCGCTGAAAACACCTAAACGTTTCTCAGGATAAAAGTCGATTTTCAGACTTACATCGGTGATCCTGGGACATGGAATTCCATCCCATTTCTTATACTTTTTTTCCACATCTGAACGGAGTTTCGTCCAAGTTTTACTAAGATGGAAAGTATTTATGATACTTACATTAATGAAGACAGTAGATGCTGTAACCAAATACACTACAGCAAACCCAATAACAACGGTTCTTACATTGAATTTCCATCTTTGACGGGCTAACGCAATTCTTTCTTTCAAATTGTTATTTCTGCCTCTCACATAAAAAAGCGCAGCAAGCGTGAACCCCAGTCCGACAGCAGCAGTCCAAAGGAGTGTACTGATGAAGCTCTCCATGAAAGTACCGTTCCATCCAGACATATCTGAATAACGCCTGGGAATACCGTAACCATAATTGAAAAGGGGATGTTCCAAACCAATATACAAGACAGAATTGTATAACATAACATAGCCGAGGAATACAAAGTGTGAAACATATTTGTTATTTACCAGGATATGAATGGAAAAAGCGATGGCTGTGAAGCGCAGGTACGACATAAACTGGTATACGAATGTAACTAAATATACATCTGGTTTGATATTAGTGAACCCATTGAATAACTGATATCCGATTCCCACAAGCATTGCGCAGATGATAATCAGCATTTCGATACTTAAAAGAGCAAAGAATTTGGAAAATAAGAACACCCAGCTTTTCGCTGGTGTACTATCCATGATCAAGTCCATCTGGAAAGTTCGGCTCTTCCATAATAATTCACCGGTAAACAGAGTAATAATTACAAAAAGCAGAGTCGCTATCCCCACAACTATGCCGTCCAGTACTTGGTATGTGACAGGCAAAGTATTTGTTTCATAAATTTGCCCGTTTGAATATACAGTAAAACCAACTACAACAAGCCCCATCGCTAATAAGAGCCAGAAGTAAAACCGGGATGTGATGTTCTTTAATTCCATGACGGTTAGATAATAGAACTGCTGAAAGGATTGTTTAAAAGAGAAATCCTTTCTCACTTTGGCAATATCACCTGTATAAGGAATATATGGTGCCGATTCAGTTTTTTGCTTTGCTGTTTTTTCATGAGATTCAGGATATGCAAAACTGGTTTTTAGATAGGATGCCCAAAATAGTACAAATCCTACTCCGAGCCATAGCAAACGATTAAGAATTAATACTGGTGTTAAAGGCAATAGCTTAGTATTCATTTCAGCCATTGTCATTAAATTTGTGATAAATGAAGTCGTGTACATTGCTGAAGGGTCTAAAACCGCAATCAATTTTTTGATACTTATTTGTTCAGACAGAGAACCAAGTACGATATATATCACAAGAAGCACTATTGCACTGATGTACACTGAGACTTGCTTCTTGGTCAAAGTCGCAACAGCGAAAAATATCCCGCATGAAAATATCATGTTTGGAATCACAAGAATCAGATAGGGCCAAGCATAGGCTGCAAAAGAATTAGATCCAAAATAACTCTTATCCAGCCAGGGTAATAGGGAAGAAACAAAAATGCCGAGACCTACGGAAAGTAATATCAACGTAAGTACAGCAGTATTTCCAATAAAACGTCCAACAAGATAGCTGAATTTGCTGAATGGTTTAGTGTAGATAATCTGAATCATGTTATTTTCATAATCTCTACTGATTGCATTACCGGCAAAAGCAGCACAGATAAAAATAGCGATCATCTGAAAGCCGAGTATCACATTCTGGATAAAGAAAGGTGAGTTTAATAGAAGTTTCTCACTCCCTTCAATATTGACTTTCATCCCTGTGAATGCACCTGCTGAAATGACTACGATCAATATTGAAAATAGGAAGAATATAGCCATATACACATAGGTTGACAACTTATGCAGACGGTATTTTAACTCAAAAGACAGCATTTCCCAAAACATCAGATCCCCCTATTTAAATGATTTCGCCAGCAGGGATAGTGCTGAAGTAAACATCAGATAAATCAGGGTCTTTGGGGTTGAATGTTGGATCCGGTAATTCAGGGCTTTGCACTGTGATTTGCACTTGTCCGGAGTGCAGTCTGGAATTAATAACCTTGAATTTATCCTGATATTCCTGTATATTAGTCTTGTTCACAAGCTTTTTCCATAGCTGCCCTTGTAATGCATGGATTGAATCCAATGGATTCGCTTCAATGACAACTGTCCCTTTATGAATAATGGCAAATTCTGAACATAATTCACTTACATCGTCAACAATATGGGTGGAAAGAATAACGACTCGGTGCTCTCCCAGTTCGGAGAGAATATTATAAAAGTGATTCCTTTCTTTTGGATCAAGCCCCGCAGTTGGCTCATCAACAATGAGTAAATCCGGTTCCCCCAATAAAGCTTGTGCTATCCCAAAGCGTTGTTTCATACCACCCGAAAATCCCCCCAATTGCTTTTTCCGACAGTCAAAGAGATTCACTTCTTGCAGGTAGTGATCTACGATTTGCTTTCTTTCTTTAACATTGGAAATACCTTTTAGCCTTGCAAAGTGACTGAGCATATCAGATGCTGAAACGTTAGGTAGAAAATCGAAGTTCTGTGGAAGAAAACCTAATCTTTTGCGAATGGAAGTTTTGTCTTTTTTTATATCAATACCATCGAAAGTAATATTGCCACTATCAGCTTCCTGGAGAGTTGCAATAGTTCTCATCAAAGTCGATTTTCCAGCACCATTTGGTCCGAGTAAACCAAACATTCCTTCGCAGATGGATAAGTTAATTGATTTCAGTGCTTGAACACCGTTGCTGTAAGTTTTGGATAAATTGCTGATGATTAGCTCTTTCATTATTCCTCCTATTTTCATTTCTTGGAAAAATAGGATATTAATCCTAGCAAAAATTTAATCTTGATTTTGAAGTTAAGAAAAGATCAAGATTTGAATTGAGCAGTCAATAAAAAAATATTGTTTTTTTACTAAGCACTTACCAAAGCATTTATATGAAAAAAAACTTGACCAAAATTACACTTATATATGACACTTTTTTAACTGTAATTGAATACATTCAGATACTCCGGATTTTATAGTAGGGTACTTTCACAATTAGATTTTCATGAATAGGTTAGTTGCTAAAAAAGGATAAATGATGGATTCAAAACATAATGAGAAAATGCTTTATGAGATGCAGCACAATTCTGTTAACGAACCACAACAATTCATTAATACAGTAAATTCGGCAATTAAAAACACTCAATCACATGCATTCTATATGCAACAGTTTTTTCTAGCTAAAGCCATGCTGGTTTTAGGAAAAATCAAACCCGCTTTAGAACTGCTACATAGCATGAAGCCTGAATTAGAAAAAAAACGAGATTATTTTTGTTTAGGTAAATACTATATTACCTTATACAATATACAATTTCTTATGGGCTGGGATTCCAGACTATATACAGAATATTACAATCTAGCTGAGCAATATGTAAAACAAAGCAATAGCAAAGCTCTTCAGTGCGAATTGAAAATACTAAACACACTGATAGCGGGAACGGATAAAACTCTTGAGATGAAAGAAGAATTGTTGCAGGAAGCCATGCAGGATGCAATAGAAGCCAATATCCTGGATTTGAAACTGGAAGTTTATCTTGCCTATAGTCCGCTATATTTAGTCACTAACATGCCTGAACATGCTTCCCGTGAATTGATGCTGCTAGTTGATATGGTTCCTAAAGAACAAAACCCATTTTTATATACACAAATTTACAACTACTTGGGTGTTATCCAGATGATGTTACAAGAATTTGTAAAATCAGAAAAGTATCTTTTACAGGGCATCACCATAGCAAAAGAGAAGGGATACAAACAGCAATTAGTAGCATTAATGTTGAACATGGGTTTGAACTATGTAGCCAACGGTAAGATTGAGGAGGGGATAAGTATATACCAGGAATGCATGCAGATTGTCAAAGACTGCGGGATGGAAAATTCTGTAAATGCAAACAAAGTACAAGACAATCTGGCAAATGCTTTAGGCAGAATGGACAGACTTGATGAAGCTATTGATATACTCAGATCTTCGTTAAATAGCAGTGTGATTTCTAACAACAAACTAAGGGAAAATATCCTGAACGTTAATCTTGCCAATATCCTGATCGAAAAGGAAGCTTTTGCAGAAGCTGAGCAACTACTTGACACTGCTATAAATTATTTTACCGAGGAAAAGAACCAGTTGTATCTAGCAGTTGCCTATCGTTGTAAGGCAAGGTTGCTAGAGGCAATGGAAAGCTACAAAGATGCTTTTGAAATTATGGAGCTGTTGGATAGAACCAACCAAAAGTATTTTTATGAAAATGTCAACAAGCATACATCGCAGTATCAGTTGCGGATCGATAAATTGCGAAGCGAATATTTGCTGATGAAAAGTCAATGTGCAGAGAATTTTGAATTTCATAACCTGAGCCTGAATACAGATCTGATCGGTGAACATCCTTCTTTGAAAAAAGCACTTAAAGATGCTTTTATGGCGGCAAAGTACTCATTTGCGAATGTTTTTATCACTGGTGAATCAGGTACAGGCAAGGAAGTAATAGCTCAGATAATTCATAATGAAAGCAAGACAGGAAAACCACTAGTGGCAATAAACGCTTCGGCAATATCGCCTAATTTGATTGAGAGTGAGTTATTCGGTCATAAAAAAGGTGCCTATACAGGGGCAATGGAAGACAGAAAAGGAAAATTTTTACTGGCGGATAAAGGAACCCTATTTTTGGACGAGATATCAGAGATGCCGGTGGAATGCCAGGTAAAGTTGCTTCGAGCAATCGAGACACATACCATCCAGCCCGTTGGCAGCGATAAAGATATCCTTGTGAACTGCCGGATCATCAGTACTTCAAACTGCGAAATGGGGAGCTTAATCCGAAATAATAAATTTAGATTGGATTTGTATCACAGGCTGAACAAGATAGAAATACATCTTATTCCATTGAGGGAAAGAATATCTGACTTGGAAGTGCTTATAGAGCACTTTGTTAAGCGTTTCTCCAAAGAATTACGTATTCCTGTCCCAATAATTAGCGAAGGTTTTTATCAGCGGTTAAGAGAATACAGCTTTCCGGGAAATATCAGAGAATTGATGAATATTGTGGAACGTATTTATATTCTTAAACCCGCACCAGTGTGGAAAGCTGATCAATTGGATGGTTTGATTAAAGATAAAACCAAAGTAGAATTCACTGATTTAAACATTTCGCACAATCTGAAGCAGGCAGAATATCAGATTATAATCGAGGCACTGGAGAAGACCGGATGGGTACAGAAGGAAACTGCCAAATTGCTAGCTATGCCAGAGAGTACTCTCAGCAGGAAAATTAAGTCTCATGGCATCAAACAGTAATCTGATAAACCTAGATATTTCATTATTGGAATTTCATTATTGCAGTTCCACCTATTTTTCAAATGATATCTACACGGGATTAGCGTTGCAAAATCTTCATATCTACACCGTTTGCATTAAGTTACAAATGCAATTCAGCAATTAAGTTCGGATTTGATTTCAAAGCGGGTGAGACTGCAGCGTTAACGATCTATCCGAATATGCTATTAGAGAATCGAAATTTGGAGAAAAAACGAGAATATGGTGATTCAGATGAAAAACACTTTTACTCCCCAGTTTAAGCAAACAGCCCCAGACAGGTTGGAAATGAAAAAAGGTGGTGGCTGTATCGGCTGCTTTGGCGTTCCGTTCTTTATTGCCGGTTTATTCATCCTTTTAATTGGTTTAAAGATTATACCTGTTTCTAATGCTAATGAAGTTCCCTGGTGGTCTTGGCTCGTGTTTGTATTCATGGGACTGGCTTTCACTAGTGTGGGAAGTGGTATGGTTTTTGGTCGCAACTGGATTACTTTGGATATGACAAGACGGCGAATCTGGGTCGCTTGGGGACTTCTCAAACCAATGCGGGGGCAGGAATATAACCTGGATGACTATGAAGAAATTACACTAAAATTTATAGCAGGTGATTCAGATACAGCAGATAGCTATCCAGTTTCTCTGAAAGATGTTAGTGGCAACAATGAGCTTGCCATTTTTAGTACAGGAAATTATGGAACATCCTTTGAACAGGCTACGTTACTTTCTAATTTCATTAATCTGCCTTTGAAAGACTTAACTACTGATCATCCAATTACAGTCAAAACAGAAGAAACAAGCATAGATCAAGATACAATATTAACTGACATTGAAAGTGATATTCCTTCCCAGCCATTTACTATGAAGTGTGACGTTCAAAAAGGAGAGAATTATGTAAAAATCAGGATACCCGGTCCAGCATTTTCATCATTCAGTTTAATTGGATTGCTCATTCCCATAGGTTTCTTTATCTTTTTTGGCTATCCTATTCTGTCCTTTTTTGAGAGTACTCACACACCTCATTATGTTCAATATTTTTTCATCGGATTCGTTTGTATCTTCTTTTTTCTATTTCCCTTTCTCAATCTCATTAAGTCATACATACTATCAAAAAGTTTCACGATGATAGTAACTGCTGATACACAAGGCATCTGTATAGAGCAGCTTGGGCTAATACATAAAAAACCAGTGAATCTTACTCCAGATCAGATTATTGGTTTGGATTATGGAACGAGGGAATCTATTCAATCTCTTACCTTGAGGAATATCCAATCATCTGACCACAGTAATAATATGAATAGGGGAGGAGTGTCATCTCCTGCGAAAGGATTATCGCCATGGATTACGTGGTTGGGAAAGTACTCTTATTCTAAAGGTATAATAATAAAAAGTACAAATGGGATGTATTCTTTCGGAGCAGGCTTACCAGATGATGAGATCTATTACCTATATATTCTAATAAAACAGAATTGCAACTGTAAATCAAAATCAACCAATAAAGAATAGCCCAGGAAAAATTCCTATAAGTCTCATGGAAGACAAAGAAAACAGAAAAAAAACAAAAACTAAAGAAAACCTGAGGAAAATCTAAAAAAGTCTAGATGATCCCTAGATGATGCCTAGATGATCCCTAGATGAACCCCAGCTCAAAAAGAAAGTGCGAAGTACGAAGTTCGAAGTACGAAATTACAGTGTTGTGGAGTAAGATGCCGATCTTACTGAATCTGCTCTTCATCCCCCATTGGGAAGGGGGGGCGGGGTAGCAGATAGTCTTATCTGTTTTGTGAGAGTGTCGTCCCGACCTCGAAAACTTCTGGCAGGATCGGCGTTCTGTTCTACAACCGCGTAAATGCGGAGCTACTCATCAGCAGGATCTACATCATACTCTACAATCTGTTGGACTTTACATGAAAGCTAAGAGTTTGGAGTTCAAATTTCCATCGAATCTATTACGACTTCTCAAGTAGTAGGAAATTCGGACTTCAAAATCGACATTTTCATTCTCGGTAGCGAAAATCCTTTTCAGGGAAGTTCGAAATGCGGCAATGAAGCTGACAAATGAAATATGAAAAGTAGGGGTTTGCGGTAGTAAACCCTTGTGCATGTGAATATGTGATGGGTTTACTACCGCAAACCCCTACTCTGTATCATAACTTTGAAAGTTGTTGTGGGGTTGGGTTTGAAACCCTACAACTCTTCAAGAGACCCCGAGGTTATAAACCATCGGGGAAAACAAGTTACAAACTTATGCAACAACCCAACTTCTTAAAATATTCCTTGCCATGATAAATGTAATTTACAAATTATAGATGATTAGATTAGGAATGAAAAGGAATGGCAGGATATGTGGCAAACTTACCTCTCAGAAGTGAAAAGGATTTATCAAACTGGTGGTGCAACTGAACATTCGTATCGTACACCGCTCCAAAATCTATTGAATACATTTATTAAAGAACAGAATATCAAAAATGTGGAAGTTTTGCATGAACCTCAGCATTCTGACTTTGGTGCCCCTGATTTCAGAATCATCAATACAGATAATTCCACTGTTGGTTATGTTGAATGTAAGACCATAGGCACTAATTTATCTGAAACACTTCAGTCTGAGCAATTAAAGAGATATATAGATATTACTCCTAATCTTGTACTTACTAATTATCTAGAGTTTGTTTTAATCCGAAATAGTGTACCAGTTCGAAACTTCTCACTAGCATCAGAATTCGATCTCAAGCAACATACAATCCAAATTAAAGATACTGCTGACCTTTCAGCAATACTTGTAGATTTCTTAAAAACCATTCCTCCAAGAATCAGGAATGTCAAACAACTGTCTGTTGAATTAGCAAAAAGAACTCATTTACTACGTGAGCTTATTCAGCCTGAATTAGTATTAGCAAAAGAAAAGAAGCTCTATATTAGTTTCTATTCAGTTTTTAAAAAGGCTCTTTTCAATTCCTTAACAGAAGCTCAATTTGCAGATATCTATGCTCAGATCATCGGATTTGGATTATTGTTCCTTCGTTTTGCACGAGATAAGGATCTGACCCGTGATAACATCCTATCAAACATACCTGAATACATTCCACTATTAAGAGACTTCTTCCCTAATACTCATTTTGATGAATGGCCAGATCATATTGTTTGGGTATTAGATGAAATGCTGGAATTGCTGAATCACATGGATGTTAAGTTCATTAAAGAATCCATATCATATAAGAAATTATCATTAATAGAGAAACGTGAAGATAATCGCAAAGATCCTTTCCTATATTTTTATGAGGAATTCCTGACCCTTTATGATAAGAAGCTGAAAATAGAACGAGGTGTTTTTTATACTCCAGAAGCAGTTGTCTCTTATATTATCCGTAGCATTGATGAGATTCTTATCCAAGAATTGGACATACCGAAAGGGGTGCTGAATACAAATTTGAAGGTCTTGGATTTTGCAACAGGAACAGGGACTTTCATCTTAGCCTGGATGGAATTAGTTATGAAGAGGGTAATAAAAGAAAACAACATGGGATTAATGAACAGCATTGTTTCTGATTATCTTCTAAAAAAGGTATATGGCTTCGAGTTTCTTATCGTTCCCTATATCCTTTGTCATTTCAGAATTCATGAATTCCTGCAAAGTGAATATTCAAATTATGCTCTGAATGAAAATGAAAGAGCACAAATCTATTTAACAAATACGCTGGAAAATGAAGAACCCCATTTCACTGAATTCTTTTCACATATTGATAATGAAGGAAAACTCGCTGACCAAGCGAAAAATGAAGAAGAAATCATTGTCATTATGGGTAATCCTCCTTATTCAATAGCTAGTACTAATAATACAAAGTTCATAACTATTTGATGAAGTCTTACAAAACTGCCGTCAAAGATGAGAAGAATCTACAGCCTCTTTCAGATGATTATATAAAGTTTATCAGGTTTGCTCAGTGGAAAATGGACAAAGTAAAGAAAGGAGTAATCGGCATTATTACTAATAACTCCTATCTTGATGGTCAGATTCACAGAGGAATGAGAGAAGAACTGCTTAAATCATTTGATAAAATCTATGTTCTTAATTTACATGGGAATACAAATACAGGAGAAAATTGTCCTGTAGATATCAAAGACGAAAACGTATTTGATATCAAGCAGGGAGTTAGCATCATTTTCTTGATTAAGTCACCTGATCTATCAGAGAAAGGTCTATATTATGATGAATTATTTGGTACGAGATTATCAAAATATACCCACTTGTATGAATCAACTGCATTAAATGATAAAGGCATTTTAGTTGAACCATCGATACCTGAATATTGGTTTGTTCCAAAAGAAATTGTGGATAAACAATATAGCTCTTCCTGGTCTTTAGCGGATATTTTTAAAGAATATATTAGTGGTGTTATGACAAATGATGATGCTAATTTGATTTCTTTAAAACCAAGTAAATCGGAATTTGAACAATGCTATTATTATAAGCCTTTTGATATCAGATATATTGAGTATGATTTACATAAGATTTCACGCCACCGTTATCCAATTATGAAACATCTTTTAAAAGATAATTTAGCTCTAGTATTCAGACGTTCTGGTGAAGGTAGTGAATGGGATTTAATTCATGTTACTTCTCATTTAGTCGATAAAAACTGCTTTGTGAGACAGACATATATTGCACCATTATTCGTATATGATGATGATCAACGGAATCATAATTTTTCAGATTCCTTCATGAAAGCTTTAGCTGAAATGTATGGATTGGAAATTGAACCGGAAATACTGTTTGCTTATATCTATAGTATTCTTTACTCCAATAAGTATAGATCTAAATACCATGAAGCTTTGCAATCAGGTTTTCCCCGAATTCCTTTCTGCGTTGAATATGATTTATTTATTGAAATTTCGGAACAGGGTCAGAGATTAATTGATTTGCATTTATTGAAAGCAGAACCGAAATCAATGAGTCCCAATCCTTGTTTTCCAGTAGCTCATGCGGATTTGTTTGTATCTAAAGTCAAGTATATCTCCAATGATGATAAGGATGGCAAGGTTTGGATTAATGATACAACTTACTTTGATCGAATTCCTCATGCTATCTGGAATTATCAGATTGGAGGGAACCAGGTTTTAGAAAAATGGCTGAAAGAACGGAAAAAGCATAAATATACGCTGACCGGTGCCGATGTATCTCATTTCCTGAAAGTGTGTGCTGTTCTTAATGAAACGATTGAGATACAAGAGAAACTGGATGGGTTGGTAGGCTCTTTTATTTAGTACAAGCTAAACAAAATCACCGTATTGCTTTATAATGATAAGGAAGGTTTAGGAGAAGCAATGGTAAAAGAATTTGATTCGCAGGAAACAATGTTAGCACATTCTGAAGCATAAGTAGAGTTGTATTCAAAATATCTTGTCGCTTACTTGTCTATTCTTCACAATTTTCCAAAAAAAAAAGAATTATTATTGTCGATACATATTGTGGAAGAGGAATCTATAAAAACGGAAGACCTGGCAGTCCAGTAAAAGCATATGAGATTGCATTGGAAGTGAGAAACAAAATAATTTCTGATAAGCAATTGGATTTATACTTTAATGATTTGAAGCCAAATTATACCGATTCAATACGTAAATATATCAGTGAGAATGAACGACACGATGACCACGTTTCAATTCACTTTTCAAATTATGATTATAATGACCTCATACAACATATTGCGAATTTAATTATGAATACCAATAAATATGAGACCAAGATCTTGATTTTTAATGATCCATATGGTTATAAGAGCATAAGAAAGGAAGATATTTTAGGATTTTTGAGCAATGGAAACGTGGAGTTGTTTCAGTTTATCCCCATTGATTATATCAAAAGGTTTTCAAAGTTAGCTATTGATGATTCGGATGGAAGTCAAGCCATAACTAAATTTCTTGAAGATTTCTGCCCTGATTATCAAACATATTTGTCTGATGCAAATTATGTCCAAATTTTACAGGATCATATTAAGCAAGCACTTACATTTAATCAAAAATTCTTAAGTTCTTCTTTTATTTTGGATCGCGGTTTGAATAGGTATTTTTGCTTATTTTATGTTACTAATCACATAAGAGGATTGGAAGTCATGAATGAGGCTAAATGGAAACTTGACAGCACAACTGGTCAAATTTCGACAAGAAATCCGGAGCAATTAAGATTGTTTGAAGATCATGTTCATGATGACTATTTAGATAAATTCAAACTTGATCTTCTTGGCTTTATAAGATCGTCACTGAGTTATCGAACAAATATCGATATTTATGAATTTACAGTTAAAAATGATTCTGTTTGTCGACATGCTACTCTCTGTCTTGATCTATTAAGGAATGATAATTTAATTCAAGTCGAGTTTATTGGACGGAATAATGCATACGGAATTACATATCCAAATTACAAAAAAGGGATTACTAAAATCCGAGTGAGAGGAGTAAATGGTAAAAATTAAGAGAAATTCACTTCTTTACAAAACTGAAGTTGAATACGGAGATTACACTATTAATCACGTGTTTGGTTGTTCGCATGGTTGCTTATATCCTTGTTATGCGTTCCTTAACGCAAAAAGATATGGTAGAATTAAAACATATGAAGAATGGATAGAACCTAAGCTTGTGGAAAATGCCCTTGAATTATTAAAAAAAGAAATTCCTAAATTAAAATCGAAGATTCAATCAGTACATTTTTGCTTTACGACTGATCCTTTCATGTATGGATATGATAATATTTCAAAAGTTAGCGTAGAATTAATTCAGGAGCTGAATCGCAATGAGATACCATGTACAACTCTCACAAAAGGGATTTATTCTGATTCAATCAAATCTTTAGGAAATATGAATAAATATGGCATAACACTAATCTCATTGGATGAAGATTTTAGAATGAAAATTGAACCATTTGCTGCACCTTACCAGGAAAGGATTGATAGCTTAAAGAAACTCCATGATCATGGTCTGAATACCTGGGTTAGTATTGAACCTTATCCAACACCTAATATCATAAAACAGGACTTTGATGAGATACTAAAATCAATATCTTTCGTTGATAAGATCATATTTGGAAGAATGCACTATAACAAATTGATAACCAAATATCCAGACTATAAACAGTTCTATAATGAACTGGCAGCTAAAGTGATTGAATTCTGTGAGAAGAATAACATAGAATATCATATAAAGAATAAGACGGTAACAGGCTTATAGTTATGGCAAAATCAACTCCAAAGGGAAACACCTTAATTTATGAAAATTGTATTGTCACCTATATTGATATTCTTGGGTTCAAAGATATTGTTAAAAATAGGTTTAAAGATGATCCAAATAAAGTTATATCACTTCTTGAAGTTTTCAATTATCAAGCAAATCAATATATTGGTTTTCATCATGGAATTTTAGAGTACGGCACAATTATCAGACATTTTTCTGATATGATTGTCAGAATTATCAGATTTGGACCAGATGAGTCATTAGCAGAACAAGCAACAATTTGCTATTTGGAACTGAGTAATCTAGCACTAACTCAGAGTGAATTGTTTAAGAGACACATATTAATTAGAGGTGGGATGAGTATTGGTTCTATTTGTTTTAATGATGAACATATCTTTGGAGAAGCACTTAATGATGCTTATATATGCGAAAGTTCCAGAGCAAAGTATCCTATAATCGTACTTAATGAGAGAATATTAGATAAAATGCAAGAATATTCAAATGAACCACCTGAATCTGATGAGAATCTGTATTCTCTTGTGTCAAAATATAATCATAATTGTTATTTTATTGATTTTTTCTTTCAGTCGTCAGGCGCTGGCGGATTACAAAGCCAAGATCTAGGTATGCGTTATATGCAATTGTATAGAGATTTTATAATTGAAGAAATGGTAAGAAATAAAAAATCTCCCGAAGCACTTTCGAAAATTCTATGGATGAAAGATTATTTCAACTATACACTATCCCGTTCTGGTTATTCCTCACGCGATATTAAAACATTATTAATAGGACAATTAAAACAAACTAAACGAATTGATCCTATTAGATCTTTTTATGGAATCGATGTTTCAAAATTTGATAATTGGTTTTAATTCAGGAATAAATCAGTAAAATTAATCTATGAATACATTTCAGAAACAAGAGATTAGAGACTAGGATAAATCAATTAAAAATAAATGTTAAAAATTAAGAATTGTCAGAGTAGAGAAAAGCAGATGCAGAGCAGATCAGAACTAGCTCTCCCTTAATCCCTCCCTTTACAAATGGGAGGGAAATTCAAGATTTATTTTTCGAATTTTAAAAATAAATAGAAATGCTCCCTCCTATATATATATGAGAGGTGTTTTTTTGCAGAACTAAAAAATAATAGCTAAAAACTAAAAGTTGAAGAGCAGAAAGCAGAGGAAACCTCCGGAAATAAAGCAAAAGAGGTAAAGAAAATGAAATCCAAATGTTTAATTCTGTGAAGAAAGCGTTACAATATGTCATGAAAAAGATAAAATACAAAGATCAGCATTTAGTGAGTTATTTATCTTTCATCATTCATCTGCATAAAGACTTTGTTGAAATGGATGGGCATAAAGAAATGGATATTATTATCAAGCAATGTTGCTGCAGAGCATAGAAAACCTATACATGAAATAACATATTGACAGAAAAGCAGTTACTTCGCTATTGTTCCATTATGGGAGTTGACTCCCATATCTGCACATAATGAGGTGATCAGATGATAAAACGTATTATTCAAGACACTTTGATCCAAACAGCCAAGACATTCAAGGTTGTAACGATAACTGGTCCAAGACAATCTGGAAAGACCACTTTAGCAAAGATGGTTTTTCGGGATTATAAGTATCATGATATGGATAATCCATCATTAATTCAGCGGTTTAATGGTGATCCTGGAAGCTTTTTATCGCCTATGCATAGCAAGTTTATCATCGATGAGTTCCAAAATATACCTGAAGTATGTAATTACATAAAGGTCTTATGTGACGAAAACCAAATACCGGGACAGTATATTTTGACCGGTAGCAATCAATTTGAATTTATGCACAATATATCTCAATCCTTAGCGGGTAGAACTGCTTTACTCAAGTTATTACCCTTGTCCTGGCAAGAAATGTATATCAATGAAAATCCAGACATCTTTACCGCTATTCAGCGTGGTTGGTATCCAGCTTTGTTAAATCAGGAAATCAATCAATCCATGTTTTACAGCTCCTACATCGGTACATACCTTGAAAGAGATATTCGTAACCTTTCCTTAGTAAAAAACCTCAACCAATTCAGGCAATTCCTCAGTTTATGTGCCGGTAGGACAGGTTGCGAACTAAATAAATCAAAACTTGCCACAGATGCAGGTATAGATATCAAGACATTGAACCATTGGCTTTCCCTGCTGGAGACGAGTTATATTATCACATTTATTCAGCCTTATCATAAAAACTGGACGAAACGACTGACCAAAACACCTAAAATGTACTTCTTTGATACTGGATTAGCATGTCATTTATTGGGTATTCAGGATGCTGAGACATTGAGGAATCATCCGCTACGGGGAAATATCTTTGAAACTTACTTCATTGGAGAAGTAATCAAACATCTGAATAACAATGGTATGAGTGCAAATCTGTCATATCTGCGGGAAACCAGTGGGATTGAAATCGATCTGATAATTGAATATAATACAAAGCTGATTCCGATTGAAATAAAGTCCGGTATGACCTTCAACATGTCTTGGATGGACAATCTGAAGAAGCTCTCAAAACGTAGTACAGGTTTTTCTCCTGGGTTGATTTTCTATGCAAATGAGGATCAATATTCTCTGAATGGAATCAATATCTGCAATGCAAAGAAAGTGAGAGAAGCTTTAGTTACTCTCTATAATTTTTGATATTTACAATTGTATCATAGCTTTGTAAGCTTTTATGTTGTTGAGATTGCATACCTACAACTCCTGAAGCAGACTCCTAAAGTTACAAACTTCAGGATGTAACAAGATGCAATCTTATGCAACAAGTGGTTTGTGATTGCCTACATGAATCGGGCAGCTTGTTTTACGTTGTGCATTTCAGCAGAAGATACTAAAAATTAGAGACAAGTAAATTGCATAATGTTGTAGGGTGTAGGTGGTAGGTTGTAGAAAGAGCAGAGGAAACCTCCGGAAATAATGAAAAAGAGGAAAAGAAAATGAAACCTAAATGTTCTATTCTGTTAAGAAAGCATTGCAGTATGTCTTGAAAATGATAAAAGCCAAAGATCAGCATTTAGTGAGTTATTTATCTTTCATCATTCATCTGCATAAAGACTTTGTTGAAATGGATGGGCATAAAGAAATGGAGATTGTTATAAAGAATTGCAGAGCATAGCAGTTTGAAAACAGCGTTCCATTGTTGAAAAGAATAGCCCAGGATAAATTCCTGGGCTATTTGAATTTCATAGGATTTACTTGTGAATTTCTTGCTTTTAACTAGCCTCTTCTGCCTATTTCACCATGACCATCTTACCAGCCAGGATTTCATTACCCCATTGGAGTGTATAGAAATACACACCACTGGAGACAGATTGATTCATTTGATCAGTACCATCCCACATGATTTGATACAAGCCTTTACCATGTGTTTTTAATCCGAGAATTTTAATGAGTTGACCTCGAATATTGTAGATTCTGACATAAGCTGGGAGATGATCATCCTTAGTAATTTCAAACCGTATGATCGTTGTCGGGTTAAATGGATTCGGGAAATTACCAAGTAATTTTACAGAATAAGGCAGAACGGGAAGGGCAGTTGGATCTTCGGTGGTTATTATTGTACCACTATGGAAACTAGTGAAGGGAGTGATCACACCCCAAGTCATACTCAAATCAACGATTGTCTGTTTCAATTCATGTGCCGTTGTTGAAGTGGAGTCCATACCGTAATATTGAATTAAAAGATCATCAATTTTCTGCTTTGCCCAGATCTTTGTAAGGAATGACTTATTAGGATCATTTGTTTCTGCAAGCTGCATATCATATTCATAAGTGACAACTTGATTGAAAGCATTACCGCTGAATGTGAAATGTACCGTCTGTGGAACCGCATAACGACCGCTAACGATCATCTGTCTGCCCAGATAAAGATTAGGCAATGGATTTGGAAACATTTGCTCTACCGCATCTGGTGGAGATACAGTAATGATTGGATCAAGCAATACTGGATTTCTGATAATATTGTAGAAAGCTGTGATTGTTGTATACACATCGTTCTGCCCTAAAAATTGGACAAGACCATGATTGTCCGTAGCAGTCTGGGATAACAATTGAGTATTGACATCATTAATACCAATACCGAAATTATACAGGAAGATTGTTGATGTGCTATTCGTCATCAAATTATCAATATATGTGCGTAGTAGCTGCGTATCTTGTATTCCTGCAGTGGGACAGCCATCTGTTAAGAAAATGATGATATTGGCAGTATCATCACCAGTATTACTGAATTGTGGCACTGTTAAATTGAATGCTGCCCCGATATTAGTCATACCCGAAGCAGTAATATTATTAATAAAAGTAAGAGCTGTTTGCGCATTTGTTGCGTTATATTCTTGATGTTCAGTCCAGATGGAAGAATTTGATTCATTAAAGATAACGATATTGAATCGATCACCTTCATTGAGGTGATTGACGATATATGTGGCAGCATTTTTCGCTTGCGTTATTTTTGTACCACTCATACTTCCGGAGCGATCAATGACAAGCGTAAACACTTTATTAATGATCTGTGTTGAATTGGAAGGATCAGGTTCTGCAATGAATGTAAAGAATCCATTACTCCAAACATCCGGAACAGAATCACGCAAAGTACTCATTGACCATAAACCGAGTTCTGATGAATCCAGTGAATATCTGAGCAAGTAATCAGAATTTGCTGCAGTATTGGCAATGGAATAATGGCAAATACCCTGATTTGCAGTATGTTCGATTATATTGGGTTCCTGGTTGATGGACTGGAAGGAAGTAATGTTTCGAGTCGAATTCAATTCCACATCCAATGTTTGAGTCATTAATGGCAAGGTGGAAATCAGGGAGTAGTTGTTTTTTAGACCTAATTCCACATTGCCATCAATGTATGGCAATAATTGAACATAGGTTAATTCAACAGCAAGAGTATCTTGGGGAAATATAACAGTTGTGAAGTCAAAAACGATGGGAAATGAACCAATATAACTGGTAAAATTTGTAGGAAATGTTGAAGGTCCTCCAGGAGGACTACTCGGGTTTGGTGATATACTAGCTTGCCACCAAAATCCATTTGAAAACCATCTTAATTGAGTTGCACTACATCCTTCAGGTAAAGGGTAGTAGTACCTTGGAGCTACATTAGTTGATGTTACATTCTTAAATGTTTCTTGTACAGTCACAACTGAAATCTGATTTTCAATTTGTACATCATAAGCGCAATTGATTAATTTAGTTGTTTGAAACGTAGTTGAACTACTGTTGATAATAACTCCCGCTGCATGGAGAGCCAGTAATGTAGTAAGCAGAGATGCGACTAAAATAAACCGTTTCATCATGCCTCCTTTTTTCCTAGTTTCAGGAAATTCAATAACATACTAAAACATATGCAATGTTTGAACCAATGTCAAATAATAATGTCAAATCAATCATTAAACAGTTCTTTTTCAAGATTTTAGGAAGAATAAATAAAATTCATTGACGTGTGCTATTAAAGAAGAAACTTCTTGTTTGCAATCTTGCTTCAATTAATATGTATGGATTGTGTAATGAATTGTAAGGATACTGAGAGTGAAGAGATGATGTTTTTTATTAATAGAAATACATACAATTTCTTTCGTTTTTTTGCTCTTCAGACAATCCAAAGGGAGTTTATATGATAAGTTTTGAGCAAAAGAAACTAAGAGCTATTTGTGATTTGGAAAATGGCTTCAATTGCGCTCAATCAGTGTTTCGACAATTTAGCCAGGAAAACGGAGTACCTGAATCTGTCTCACTTAGGATAGCATCCGGTTTCGGGGGAGGTTTGAAAATGGCAAAAACTTGTGGTGCTGTATCAGGAGCAATTATGTCCTTAGGTCTCATTTTTGGATATGAAAATCCAGAAGACCAAAAAACCATAGATAGAATGAATGAAATTACACTTCAATTTCTGGATGATTTCAAAAAAAAATACCAAACTACTGATTGCAAGGATTTACTTGGCATAGATGTAAGTGTTCCTGGAAACCGACAAAAAGCTCGGGAAAGTGGAATAATGGGACTTATGTGTCCAGATTGTATCAACACCGCGATAGATCTAGTTGTAAACATGATTGATAAATATAGTGATCAAGAAAGTGCATAATTTCCAGATTGTACTTATTCAAGTATGATGGAGGTCATATTATGAAATTCAAAACTGGATTGAGATGTCTCATTGTGTCCTTAACCATTATACTTACGTCCTGTTCTCTTTTTCCTAAAAAGCCGATATTACTTGGTGCCATTTATAATCTACATGGCAGCTTATCTTCTCTCGATATACCTTCATCAAATGGCTTGAAACTAGCGATTGACGAAATCAATCGGGAAGGAGGAATAAATGGACGGCAAATCCAATTGTTACTCAAAGATGGATATACAAATCCTGATTCAATAAAGGCTGCCACACAATACCTGATTGATCGGAAAGTAGTAACAATCATTGGATTTAGTGATTCTGATCAAGTTCTTTATGCAGATAAGTTAATTGTAAAATCGAATATTCCTTATATAACTTCCGGATCCACTGCTCCCATCCTGGTCAAAAATATTCCCAAAAATCTCTTTCTTGGTTGTTTTGGTGATAATGTACAGGCTGCTGCAGGAGCAGAATTTGCTAAAACCAGACTTAACAGTAAGCATGTTTTTCTAATTACTAATCAGAATATGGAATATACCCGTTATTTAGCGCAGTACTTCAAGAATAGTTGGTTAGTTCTAGGTGGATCTGTGATTGGTGATTTATGTTATCGGGGAAATGCATCTGATTCAATTACCATCATTCAATCCTTAAAACGGGAGAAAGCGAATTACGAAGTTATTTATCTTGCTGCAGGTCCACCAGATGTGGGTCATTGGATCAGGTTGATCCGAAAAGCAGGAATCACACAACCAATTATTGGGGGTGATGGTTATGATACACCTCTTTTACTTAAATATACAAATGATTATGCAGATAATATCTATTATTCAACACATGCATGGATGAGTCAAAATGGCAGCAACGTTAAGATGAAGGAATTTTACATTGCCTATCATAAGGAGTTTGGAGTAGATCCGGAAAACTCTTTTGCTGCTTTAGCGTATGATGCAGCGATGTTATTTGCCGATGCTGCAAGAAGAGCGAAGAAGATAAACCCTAAATATTTACTTCAAGCTATTGAGAAGACTTCTGATTTTACTGGAATTACTGGTAGATTGAATTACTTGAATGGCTCACATATTCCAGTCAAAGAAGTGATGATCGTTGGTATAAAGAAACAAAAGTATGCTTTGGAAGCTGTGATCATGCCGGAATATGTTCCAATTCCTTAACACAGATCTTGGTGAAAAGGAGTGCTACTTAACTGGTGAAGGGTGAGTATTATTTGATAGATATTTTACTCTTCTCATTACTTTATTAACTCTGTCATTGGATACTGGTTTCCACCAGATTCCATCTTCTTTAAAATAGGAACCAATGATAAATCCATCTGCATAATCCCAATACTGATCCAGATTCTCAGCAGTAATCCCTGACCCAATTAGAATTGGAAGGGTCGTAACATTGCGAACATTCTTGACATCTGAAATATTCGCTTCCTTCCCGGTTGCGTTGCCAGTAATGATAACACCATCACTGAGAAAGAATTCTGCAGCCTTAGCAGTTTCTTCGATCGAAACATCAGATGTGATAGCATGAGCAGAATGCTTCTTTTTGATATCTGTAAAAATCGAAATATGTTCTGCTCCGATTTGCCTACGATATCTAAGCAGTTCTCCAGCACAAGAGTCAATATAACCTTCATCAGCTACATGACCAAAAACAAAGCCTTCCACACGAATAAAGTTGAAACCAGCAGCCAGTGAAGCGGCCAATGCTTCATTGTTAGCCGCTGCAAGTATCTGCATACCGCATGGAATGCTTATCTCTTGTTTGATTCTATAACCAATGACGCTCATATAAGCGATGACTTCCGGTCCTACGCTTTTATTCAGATATGGGACATCATGCATATTTTCGATCATAATGCAATCTAACAGCATATCTTCATATAATTTAGCTTCTTGTAATACGATGTCTAATATTTCATTCATCGAAAATTTGGACTGAGGCGTTCCTGGTAGAGCAGGAACGTGGATCATGCCAATAATTGCTTTCGTATCGGGAAATTGAGATTTCCAATTCATAATTCACCTCATTCAGCTTAAGAATAAAACCTATATCAATAATGTCAATTATTGTTTTTTACAAACTACAGAATAAACAGATATGATGTGAAAAAGCATTGACAATAATTTGACCGAATTTATAGCATTAATCAAATAATACTGAAGGGGTATCAAAATGAAAGACATCATTTCGGTTTGCGGTTTAAAATGCAGTGAATGCAGTTGTTATCAGGCAACATTGCAGGATGATGACAAGAAAAGAGACGAAGTTGCTGTAGAATGGTCCAAGGCTTATGGGGCAAGTCTTAAAACTGAAGATATCAATTGTGATGGCTGCAATATGGGTTCTAATCGGGTCTTTGCACATTGCAAAGAGTGTAATATGCGTTTATGTGCTATTTCTAGAAACTATGAAACGTGTGCTGAATGCACTGATTATCCGTGCACGCAATTGGATGAATTGCATAAAATGGTACCTTCAGCTCGAGATAACCTGGATGTCTTAAGAGATATCATCTTAAAATAGAGGCAAATGATAGCATCGTCAATAGATAAAAAATGCTTTACAACATAACCTCCAATTTTAAAGGTGTATTGAATTACTGAAGGAGGCTATCAATGGCATTGCAAAAAGAGGCCAAGACGGCTATCATGGCAGAGTTTAAACTCCATGAGACAGATACTGGATCTCCAGAAGTTCAAATCGCTTTATTGTCAACACGTATCAAGGAAATCACGGAACATCTGAAAGTACATCCTAAGGATTTTTCAACCCGTCGTGGTTTATTGAAATTGATCGGACAGAGAAGAAGATTACTGAACTATCTCATGAAGAATGACATCACCAGATACCGTACAATTATCAGCTCTCTTGGGCTGAGACGATAGTATAGCTCGGGGGGATTTATATCCCCCCTTTTTATTTAATCCACGAAACAGGCAAGGGAACATCGAGCAATACGCTAATTTCATATATCATGGAATTTGCCTATTGCTTCTGTCTCCTTTGCGATACAAGGAGATACACATGCACAATTTTCACATTATCCGTAAATCCATGGAGTTTTGCGGTCGCACACTAACTCTCGAAACCGGTAAGATAGCCAAGCAGGCAAACGGTTCAGTACTTGTTACTTATGGTGAAACAATCGTTCTTGTTACTGCCGTTATCGGTGATTTACCCAACCAGGATACTGACTTCTTTCCATTAACCGTTGATTATATGGAGAAGATGTATGCCTCAGGTAAAGTACCCGGCGGATTTTTCAAGAGAGAAGCCAAACCAACTACTGATGCAACTCTCAATGCACGTCTCATTGACCGTACGATCCGTCCTTTGTTCCCGGAAGGCTTTCGTAATCCGGTTCATGTTGTCGTTACCATTCTATCCTATGATGAAGTGAATGATCCTGCTTATCTAGGTATGATAGGAGCTTCAGCGGCTCTATCGATTTCGGATATTCCTTTTAACGGACCAATTGCTGGTGCCACGGTCGGTTTTATTGATGATAAAATGATTGTGAATCCTTCTCTTTTAGATATGGGAAATTCCTTACTTAATCTTTCTGTTGGTGGTTCAAAAGATTCCATTGTGATGATTGAAGGTGCTGCTTCAGAATTATCAGAAGAGCAGATGCTTGAAGCAGTCTATCTTGGTCATGAAGAAATCAGGAAGGTATGTGCTCTCCAGGAAGAATTTCTTGCAGAAGCTGGAAAACCTAAAATCGAGATCAAGCTCGATGTTATTCCAGATGATATTAGGATGAAGATCGAAAAAGACTTTGAACAAAAAGTAATTGAAGCTTCAAATATACTTGGAAAGCAAGCCCGTAATGATGCTTTCGAACAACTGAAAGAACAATTCATCGGTAAATACACGGAAGAATTAGGTACAGAAGGATATACTGAAACTAAACACCATTATATGAATGGTTATGAAGAATTGATACGCAAATGCGTACGCCATGCAATTCTCTTCAACAACCATCGCGTTGATGGCAGAACAATGGATGAGATTCGTGACATCACATGTGAAATAGATATTCTTCCACGCGTACATGGTTCCGCTCTTTTCACCAGAGGCGAAACACAAGCGCTTGGAACAGTCACTCTCGGTGGTGGTTCTGATGCTCAGATTATTGATGGTCTAGCTGAAGAATATAAAAAGAACTTTTATCTTCAATACAACTTCCCACCTTATAGCGTCGGTGAAGTTGGAAGAATGGGTGCTCCAGGACGTCGTGAACTGGGACATGGTAACCTTGCTGAACGGGGACTTCAAGTTGTTATCCCCAGTATGGATGACTTTCCGTATTCCATGCGATTAGTATCGGATATCATGGAATCAAACGGTTCATCCTCAATGGCTTCCGTCTGTGCAGGCTCATTAGCCCTAATGGCTGCAGGTGTTCCAATTAAAGCTCCAGTAGCCGGTATTGCGAATGGTCTGATCATGGAAGGTGATAAATTTGTTGTGCTGACAGATATCATGGGATTGGAAGATCATCTAGGGGATATGGATTTTAAGGTGACAGGTACACGTAAAGGGATCAGTGCCATTCAAATGGATATCAAGATCCAAGGCATTACTAAGGAAATCATGTCCATTGCCCTGGCAAAAGCATTAGTCGCCCGCAATCACATCCTCGATATTATGAATGAAACTATTCCTGAAGTGAAGCAGGAACTATCTTCCTATGCTCCTAAAGTTGAATCCTTTAAGGTTCCAACGGACAGAATCGGGGAGATTATAGGACCATCAGGCAAAATGATCAAATCAATTATCGAAGCAACCAAAGTTGCCATTAATATTGATGATTCAGGTACTGTTACATTGCTCTCCTCTGACCAGGCATCACTTGACCTGGCGAGAGGAATGATCATGAATATCATCACAGATCTGGAAATGGGTCAGATATATGAAGGTGTTGTTTCCCGTATTGAACCTTTCGGGGCATTTGTTAAGATTATGGGAAACAAGGAAGGATTAGTTCACATTTCCCAAATGCATACAGCCCGTCTTGCATCTCCTGAAGATATGGTTCATCTTGGTGATATCGTTAAAGTACGATTCATCGGATCAGAACGAGGTAAGATATCCTTAGCGATGAAAGATGTACCAGGTAATCCAGAACCGGATCCAAGTAAATTACAGGCACGTACACCTCGTCCTGAAGGTGAAGATAGACCTCGTGGTGACAGAGATCGCGGTGGTTATGGACGTTCTGATGATCGTCGTCCCTTTAATCGTGGTGGAAATGACAGAGGACGCAGATAATTTAGGAGAGGTCATGAAATATAAGGTAGCTGATATTAATCTTGCTGACTATGGTCGCAAGGAAATCGAAATTGCAAAACATGAAATGCCAGGGCTTATGGCTCTTGTAAAAAAATATGGCACAACCAAACCGCTGAAAGGTTCACATATCACAGGAAGCCTGCATATGACGATCCAAACTGCTGTACTGATAGAAACTCTCGTTAATCTTGGTGCTTTTGTACGCTGGGCTAGTTGTAATATATTCTCCACACAAGACCATGCTGCTGCTGCTATCGCTGCTATGGATGTCCCGGTATTTGCCTGGAAAGGTGAAACGCTTGAGGAATATTGGTGGTGTACAAAGATGGCAATGACCTGGAACAATGCCGAAGGTCCTGATATGATCGTTGATGATGGGGGAGATGCAACTCTCCTGGTTCATGAAGGTTATAGATTGGAAGAGCTGTTTGCCTCTTCGCATAAGTTACCTGAGATAACTACAGATAATAAGGAATTGGCAATTGTTCAGAGTATCATTATCGAAGACCTGGAAAAGGAACCGCAGAAATGGCATAAAATGGTGAAGAAGCTTCGTGGCGTCAGTGAAGAAACAACCACAGGTGTTCATCGTTTATACCAGATGCATGAAAGAAAGGAATTGCTTGTTCCGGCAATCAATGTCAACGATTCTGTGACTAAATCCAAGTTCGATAATCTCTACGGCTGCCGTGAGTCCTTAGCTGATGGTATCAAGCGTGGAACAGATATCATGGTAGCAGGAAAAGTGGTTGTCGTTTGTGGTTATGGGGAAGTTGGCAAAGGCTGTGTTCAGTCTATGTCAGGGCTTGGTGCAAGAGTTATTGTTACTGAAATAGACCCCATCTGTGCCTTACAGGCAGCGATGGAAGGATATGAAGTTAATGTTCTTGAGGATGTGCTTGCAGAAGCAGATATCTTCGTTACTGCAACTGGTAATTGTGATGTCATTACCCTTGCTGATATGAAGAAGATGAAGAACCAGGCAATTGTCTGCAACATCGGACATTTTGATAATGAGATAGAAGTGGATGCTCTTATGGAATCACCTGGAATCAGACGATTAAACATCAAACCGCAAGTGGATCAGTTCTTTTTCCCGGATGGTCATTCTATTATTCTGTTATCAGAAGGAAGATTGGTCAATTTAGGAAATGCAACAGGACATCCATCATTTGTCATGAGCTGTTCCTTCACAAACCAGGTATTGGCTCAGATGGAACTTTGGCAGAAAGAATATGCACTCGGCGTTCATGTTCTTCCCAAATCTCTCGATGAAGAAGTAGCACGTTTGCACCTACCTAAACTAGGTGCAAAAATCACAAAACTAACTAAAAAACAATCGGAATATATTAATGTATCGCAGAATGGTCCATTCAAACCGGATACATATCGATACTAAATCATAGTGGAGGAATCTGTTTATGAAGCTTCTCAGCAAAATTGATAACAAAACTGCAAAAGTTGGTGTTATTGGATTAGGTTATGTAGGTCTCCCCATGGCAGTTACAGCCGCGAAAAAAGGCTTTCAAGTGCTTGGATTCGATGTCAGTGAATATGCTGTCAAACATGTGAATGCCGGTGAAAATTACATTGGTGATGTCAAAGACGAAGAGCTTAAGGAGATGGTTGATGCTGGTCGATTATCTGCAACTCACGACTATACTCTGATCAATACAGTTGAAATCATTCTCATCGCTGTTCCAACACCTCTTGATAAGTATCATCAGCCCGATACTACGTTTATTGATGCCGTCACTCGTTCCATGACACCCCATCTGGCGAAGGAAACCCTGATCGTTCTAGAAAGTACAACTTACCCCGGAACCACACGCGAGATCATCTTACCTGAATTAGTTAAAGCTGGCTTCGTCGTTGGTGATGATATCTATTTGGCTTTTTCACCCGAACGTGTTGATCCGGGTAATGACACATATAAGACCAATAATACACCCAAGGTCGTTGGCGGAATTACCCCGAATTGCAGTAAAGTTTCAAAGAAATTCTACGAATCTATCCTGGATGCATCTGTTCTGGCAGTGTCTTCCCCTGAAGTAGCTGAAATGGAGAAAATCTATGAAAATACATTCAGGAATATCAATATTGCCCTTGCTAATGAAATGGCTGTGCTCTGTCATAGAATGGGAATCAGTATTTGGGAAGTGATTGATGCTGCCAAAACAAAACCTTACGGTTTCATGGCTTTTTATCCTGGTCCTGGTGTTGGGGGACATTGTATTCCCATCGATCCATTCTATTTGACTTGGAAAGCCAGGGAATTCAATTTTCACACAAGACTCATAGAACTAGCGGGCGAAATCAACGTAGCAATGCCCGAACATGTGGTTAATCGTGCCATGAAGATGCTTAATCGCAAGGGAATAGCCATGTCGCGTGCGAAGATATTGATCCTCGGTGCAGCTTACAAAAAGGATATTCGCGATATGCGTGAGTCACCAGTCGAAGATGTTGTTATAGAGTTGGAAAAAAGAATGTCAGACTTTGAGATCAATGATCCTTATGTGGAAGAATTCCATAATGAAAAGAATGGTAAGATGTATAAAACAGTTGCCCTTGGAAATCTTGATAAATATGATCTATTGCTTTTGGTTACAGATCATTCTTGTTATGACTACAAGTCTCTTTTACATAGCGGTCGTTTGATCCTTGATACAAGAAATGCTTTCAAGGGTTTATCTGGAGATAATCTCGAAGTACTCTAAAATATATGTAATGAACCGGTTTCGGGTATCCGTACCGGTTCTTTTTTTTATCATCTCAAAGGACTTAATATGAAAATACTTGTAACCGGTGGTGCAGGATTCATTGGCTCACACATTGTCGATCAATACATTAGTGAAGGACATGATGTTGTAGTTGTCGATAATCTAAGCACAGGAGACAAACACCAGGTCAATCCCAATGCTCAGTTTTATCAGTGTGATATTAATTCAGGTGATTTGGATACCATTTTCTCCAATGAAAAACCACAAATCGTGAATCACCATGCTGCCCAAATCTCTGTTCCATATTCAGTGGAAAACCCGCTCATTGATGCCACGACAAATATCATGGGAATGCTGAATTTATTGGAATGCTGTCGAAAATATCATGTGCAGAAAGTGATATTTGCTTCCAGTGGTGGTGCAATTTATGGTGAAGCTGCAGAAATACCTACTCCTGAGACATGTACTCCCAATCCTCAATCCCCATATGCCATTCATAAATTGATTGGGGAGAATTACCTGGCTTTTTACAAAAAAACATACAATATTCAATATACTGTTCTCAGATATGCGAATGTCTATGGACCGAGGCAAATACCCAGCAGTGAAGCTGGTGTAATCTCAAAATTCATCAATCAATTACTTCGCAGGGAACAGACAACCATCTTCTACTATGAAGGTGAACCTGAAGGAATGTCGCGAGACTATGCTAATGTGAAAGACATTGTGCAGGCAAATCTATTAGCACTGAATGGTGGTGATGGTGAGATATTGAATATTGGTACCCAAATCATGACGACCACCTCTCAATTATTGAATACAATTGCTGATCTCATGCATCTGGAAGTTAAACCTTTACGCCAGCCACCTCGTCCGGGTGATATTCGTTATAATTGTTTGAATAATGAAAAAGCCAAGCATATCCTGGGTTGGAAACCAACCTTATCCTTAAAGGATGGATTGCTGGAAACAATTGAGTATTTTACTACTCGATTTGATGAGGAGAGATCATGAACCTGGCAATAATAGGTACAGGCTATGTAGGACTTGTCACGGGTACATGTTTTGCAGAAATGGGTAATAATGTGATTTGCATCGATAATGATCCTCTGAAGATTCAAAAGCTGAAGAATGGTCAGATACCGATTTATGAACCTGGTCTTGAAGAAATGGTAAAACGCAATGCGGAAGAAGGAAGATTGTCGTTTAGCATGGATTTAGAGGCTGCAGTTCAACAATCACTGATGCTTTTTATTGCTGTTGGAACTCCTCCTGATGAAGATGGTTCTGCTGATTTGAAATATGTTCTCCAGGTTGCACACGACATTGCTTCCTATATGGATGATTATAAGGTAATTGTAGATAAATCTACAGTACCGGTGGGGACTGCTGATAAAGTCAAGGAAACCATTAAAAAAGAACTGACAACGCGGAATCTGAATATGGCTTTCGATGTAGTTTCCAATCCCGAATTCTTGAAAGAAGGGGATGCTATTGATGATTTTATGAAGCCTGATCGTATTATCATTGGGGTGGATAATCAGAATGTTGCAGAAATCATGAAACTACTTTATGCACCTTTCAACCTGACAAATAACAGGGTGATCCTCATGTCAATTCGATCAGCGGAACTGACCAAATACGCAGCAAATTCTATGTTGGCAACCAAGATATCTTTCATGAATGAAGTAGCTCTTCTCTGTGAAAAAACCGGAGCAGATGTGAATGAAGTTCGTATTGGGATTGGCTCTGACACTCGTATTGGTTATAAATTCATATATCCTGGTGTTGGTTATGGAGGTAGCTGCTTTCCAAAAGATGTCAAGGCATTGATACAAATGTCAAAAAAACATGATCTTCCAGCTACCCTCATGTACGCTGTTGAAAAAGTAAATGAAAAACAGAAATCGATTCTAATCCATAAAGTCAAAACTCATTTTAGTGATGATCTTTCAAGCCTTACATTTGCAATTTGGGGCTTATCTTTCAAACCCCAGACAGATGACATGCGAGAAGCTTCATCATTGGTTATCATCAAAGGATTATTAGAGGCTGGGGCGACAATTATTGCGTATGATCCAGTAGCTATGGAAGAAGCAAAAAAGAAGCTATCTGGATTACAAGGCATTACTTTTGGCAAAGATCAGTACCAGATTCTTGATGGAGCAGATGCGATGCTGTTAATCACTGAATGGCACCAATTCCGTTATCCTGATTTCAATAAAATCAAAAGTTTACTCAAACAACCTGTGATATTCGATGGAAGAAATCAATATGAACCTCACCAGTTAAGAGATTTGGGCTTTACTTATTACGGAATTGGAAGGTTGTAGCTCAGACAGCATTGTCAGTTTTAGTAAAGGTTGTCAAACCTCGAAACAACTGAAATATTCGGTTCATTGAGTGATTTCGACGAAGGAGAAATTGTATCGAAATGAACCAATGTGATCCTATAAGGTTGTGCAATGTCGTCTCCTCGATAAAAATAGATAAATCTGTTCTCTCGGAGAACTCAACTTTCATCCTCGGAAGCGAAAACCTAAGAGTTTGGAGTTCAAATGCCCTAAACAAATTATCATTGAATTCCTAACTAAAAGGGCATTCGGACTTCAAACCGATCTTTCATCCTCGGAAGCTAAAACCTATTTTCATTGAAGTTTAACACCACGTGATCATATCAGTAGTAATTCCATTTGAAACTTCAAACATCCTTGTTATTTACAATAAACGTAATATGGTTGGATTACTATACTATTACGGTACAAATACGGTTTTTTACCGTAATGCGATCTAGGGCGCTGCTTTGAATAGTGGGAATGAGGACAGGATTTGGAAAAGAAATAGGATAGTCATGATAAAAGATGTTGACTCGAAAGGCTGAATAATTTCTATCAAATATCTGAAAGGAATTGTATGAATTCTTTTAAATGACTTAAGAAGGGTTTTTATGTTTGACAAAGATGAACACTATATGCGGATTGCCCTTGAACAGGCATCGATAGCGGTTGCTGAGGATGAAATACCGGTTGGTGCTATCCTGGTGAAGAATGATGAAGTTGTTGCTTCGGAACATAATCGTACTAGGCAATTGCAGAATCCATTAGCTCATGCAGAGCACATTTTGCTGGATGCGATGCAAGAGAAAGGTGAAAAGTACTTGTACGATTACACTTTGTATGTCACTGTGGAACCATGCAGTATGTGTGCCGGGATGTTGATTTGGAGCCGTATTGGCAGGATTGTTTTTGGATGTTATGATGAAAAAGCTGGTGCTGTGGGATCAATTTATCATATTCCCAGAAACAAAAACTTTAATCATCGTCCAGAAATTAGATCAGGTGTTCTGGAAACTGAATGTCGTGAGATCATGATAGATTTTTTTCAAACCAAACGCTAAGCGGAGAGTTGCCAGAGCGGTTGAATGGGACGGTCTCGAAAACCGTTGTCCTCTTACGGGGACCCAGGGTTCGAATCCCTGACTCTCCGCCATAATTCTATTTATACTTATCCAGCTATTTTCAAACATCTTTATTGAATATAGGTGGTCATTCAGTAGTGATTTTTTCGGGCGCAGTATTGCATTATATTGTGTTTCAATTTTACCATTTTTTATGGAAAGAAATCACCACTTAAAAGAAAAAAGCCGTTCTTATGAACGGCTTAATTTATGGTGCCGGAGCGGGGACTCGAACCCCGATGAGCATATTGCTCACTAGAACCTGAATCTAGCGTGTCTACCAATTTCACCACTTCGGCAAGAAGTTGTTAAGCTATTTCTGTCTGGTTTCCCGTCAAGAAAAAAAACGTCTGTACTGCTTCTTGACAGTTTCTTTCGATACACGCTTTTGGTATTACGTCAGTATATAATGACCCCAAAGTGAGGTTCCATGTTGACGCAACAATCTATTGGCATTTTTGATTCAGGTGTAGGCGGGTTGACTGTCTATCACGCTATAAGAAACGCTTTTCCACATGAAGATCTGGTCTATTTCGGTGATACTGCCAGAGTACCGTATGGTCCAAAATCAAAGAGAACAGTGATCGACTATTCTATTCAAAATACACGTTTTCTATTGCAACAGCACGTAAAAATCATCGTAGTTGCGTGTAATACATCCTCTGCGGTCGCAATTGAAACTCTGAAAGAGATTACAGATATCCCTGTCATCGGTGTCATACTTCCCGGTGCTGAAGCAGCCGTAGCTGCAACACGTAATCACAGGATCGGTGTGATTGGTACCTATGGTACGATTCGAAGCCAGGCTTATACCCAGGCAATTCTTAGCCTGATGCCTGAAGCCAAGGTCTTTTCACAGGCATGTCCGTTATTTGTTCCTCTTGCTGAAGAAGGATGGGAAGACCACATAGTAACGAAACAGATTGCTCAGGAGTATTTAAAAACTCTGCTAACAGAAGGGATTGACACACTAGTCCTGGGTTGTACGCATTATCCGATATTGAAGAGAGTCATACAGGATGTAGTTGGGACAAACATTATTCTTGTTGATAGCGCAGATGCCATTATTCCTCACCTTCTCCATGATTTGCCTGAACCAAGAACTGATGATATTGGAAAAGACACTTTTTTCGTAAGTGATAATGAGGCTCAATTCCTCAGCATAGCAAAACGGATATTGGCAAATGAACCTAATTCTCTGCAAAAAGTTAGATTGGGTGAAAGCTGGTATATTGAGCAGAAGGTGACAGGTTCAGATTAGGGAATAGGGAGTAGGGAGTAGGGTTCGTTGAGTGATAGTAGCACTGTTTTTAAACCATGGAAAAATTGTATAGAGATGAATTAACAGAAGGAGATAGGCTCATTGCAGAGGGATGAACAGTCAGATCTCCCTCCCTTTTGTAAGGGAGGGGTTGTGGGAGAGTTAGTTCTGCTCTGAACCTTAACCCTGTATGCTGTACGCTGTACCCTGTACGCTGTATCCTGTACGCTGTATGCTGTACGCTGTACCCTTCATAAATAACACAAAGGATTGATAAATGGCTAAATACATCTTTGTTATGGGTGGTGTTCTTTCTTCTCTCGGGAAGGGGATTGCATCTGCTTCCATAGGCATGTTGCTGAAAAGAATGGGTTATACCGTAGGAATGCAGAAGTTAGATCCGTATTTAAATGTCGATCCGGGAACAATGAGTCCATTTCAGCATGGTGAAGTATTTGTAACTGACGATGGGGCAGAGACGGACCTTGATTTAGGACATTACGAAAGATTCCTGGACCAGTCGCTGGATAAATATTCCAGTTCATCAGCCGGACAAGTTTACGAAACTGTACTGATGAAGGAACGTCGAGGTGATTATCTTGGCAAGACTGTTCAGGTGATACCGCATGTGACAAATGAGATCAAGGAGAGAATCAAGAAATACGATGGACAATTTGATATTATCCTTACTGAAATAGGTGGAACGGTTGGTGATATTGAGAGTCTTCCATTCTTGGAAGCTGTCCGTCAATTTCGTTTGGAAGCAGGAATCAAAAACTCCCTGTTCATTCTTTTGACATATGTCCCTTATATTAAAGCTGCCGGAGAATTGAAGACGAAACCTTCCCAGCATAGCGCTTATAAATTACGTGAAATCGGTATTCAGCCTGATATTTTGCTTTGCCGTTCTGAAAAGGCTTTTGATGAGGAAATTTATAATAAAATTGCTCTTTTCACAAACGTACCTAGAGACCATGTATTTAATGCAATTGATGTTAAATCCGTTTATGAAGTACCTAATATGTTTCTTAAACAGGGCGTGCCAGGTATCATCTGCAAGCATTTCCATATTAAAAAAAGCAAACCTCTTCTTAAGGATTGGCTGCAGTTCAACTATAATCAATCACATGCGAAGAAAGATATTACTATTGCTATATGCGGAAAATACGTTAAACACCAGGATGCTTATAAAAGCGTGGAAGAGTCCCTGATTCATGCAGCAGCATTTCACAGTCTGAAACTCAAAATCAAGTGGGTTGATTCGGAAGATACTATTTCGTCTGCCAATATTGCTAAGGAATTAATGAATGTGGATGGAGTACTTATTCCCGGTGGATTTGGTATTCGTGGTATTGAAGGCAAAATCGCAATTGTTCAATATGCCAGGGAGAATGGCATTCCATTTTTTGGAATCTGCCTGGGTATGCAGGTTGCTGCCATTGAATTTGCCCGTAACATCTGTAATTTAGCAGGTGCAAATAGCACGGAATTCGATACTGAGACAAAACATCCTGTGATAGCTCTAATGGAAGATCAACAGTATATTGAAAAAATGGGTGGGACAATGCGACTTGGTGCTTATCCATGTAAAATGGTGAAAGGCACTTTGGCTGAAAGAATCTATGGCAATCCGGAAATTAGTGAAAGACATCGCCATCGCTATGAAGTGAATAACCTATACAGAGATGCCTTGACGAAGAAGGGAATGGTGATCTGTGGAATTTCACCTGATGGTTTACTGGTAGAGATGATTGAGTTGCCAAATCATCCATTCTTTATTGGAGTTCAGTTTCATCCTGAATTCAAATCCAGACCTACGAATCCACAACCTATCTTTGCTGCCTTTGTACAAGCTGCAAGTAAAGCATAACTCAGTTCCTGCTCTACTAATTACCTTTTTCTTTGCTTATTTCCTCTATTTCCTGACTTAAAATTCTTATGCTTGCTCCTGGCTTTGAACTTATCCTTGGAGCGGAAGTTCTCATCGTTCACATTTCTGCCTGTATGTTCCGAATCATGCTCTGTCATTACTTCTTTCAAAGCAAAATAGACATCATCTGTGACTTGGCTGACCTGCACCTTAACCCGATCAACTAATTGCAGGAAAACACCGGTAGAGTCGCCTAAAATGCGCAGGAATTGGTCATCTACATCAAAACTATCACCTTTCAAGGTTGCTGTAGGCAAGATACCATGAATAGGAAGCTGATCCAACTGGATGAAGATATTCGTATTGTTCAAGCCTGTAACGATGCCTGTGTATTCCTCTCCCACGTTCTTCTTCATATATTCAGTGATCATGAATCTCTCCACATCACGTTCAGACTGATCTGCAATCAGTTCCTTATCAGAAGCGATAGTCGCCATCGTCTCCATTTCCTTTGTCGTGAAATCAACACGTTCTGTATGCAATATGACTGTCTTTAACAAATGATGAATGACAAGATCGCATAAACGTCTAATCGGAGATGTAAAGTGGGTGTATGTTTCCATTGCCAGTCCGAAGTGGGGGAGATGACTGGTAGAGTATTTCGCTTTTTTCATACTGCGTAAAACTATCTTATCAAATACTTTATGATAATCTTCGCTAGGCAGGGACAGCAGGAATTCCTGCAAGGTTTTATTCATCGTTTCTTGACGTTCAAAGGTCAGTCCATAATATTCTGATAAAGCTTCCAGTTTATCGATCTTTTCAGAATCAGGAAATTCATGAACACGATACATTGTGGTTTTAGATTTCTCACTCAATTGCCAGGCTACATATTCATTGGCGATCAGCATAAAGTTCTCTATCAGCGTATGGGACTCTGTTTCATAAGATAGATCCAGTCTACGAATCAGACCTTCATCATCATAGATGTATTCTGTTTCAGGAAGATCGAAGAACAAGTAACCCTGTTTTCTTCTCTTTTCTGATAAAACCTTTGATAGGATACGCATTTCATGAAGAATATCTTGTACTGGTTGAGGAATGCTATTCTCCTGTCCGGCAAAGAGTTTATCCACTTCTTCATAATTCAGACGAGAATCAGATTTAATGACGCTCTCACAGATTTCATGTTTGTAAATACGACCTTGCTTATCCATTTCCGCAATGACTGTCATGGTATATTTCTCTTCATCGGGACGCAGGCTGCACAGTTTGTTAGAAACCTGTTCAGGAAGCATGGGGATGACTTTCTTAGGAAAATAGTAGCTGTTCCCACGATTTAAGACTTCCGTGAATAGGGGAGAGCCGGTTTTAACATAATGCGCCACATCTGCAATATGCACATAGAGTTTATAGCCCTGATCAGTTATCTCCAGAGAAATAGCGTCGTCGTAATCTTTTGCAGAGATGGGATCAATTGTGAAAGTCAATAAATTACGGAAATCGTGGCGTTTGGCAATCTCTTCCGCTGTAATCTCAACCGGTAATGCATTGGCAGCATTGATCACTTCCACTGGAAATTCTAAGGGAAGGTCGTACTGTTTCATGATTCCCAACATCTCGATATCCGGATTACCGGCAGTTCCCAGGACTTCAATTACTTTACCTGCGGGAACCTTATTTGAAGCTCTGCTGCCCCAATTCGTGATAGCTATGATAACTTTATCTCCTACTCTTGCTGTTCCCTGGTCTGAAATCTCGAAATAGGTAGATATCCTTCGATTATCATTCACGAAAATGATCTTGCCTTGGTATTCAGTGATATTACCAACGAATTGATCACGAGCCCTTTTGAGGACATCTCTAATGATTCCGTACTGTTTGTTCTGCCTGCCATACTTGATTTCAACACGTACGATATCGTCATGAAAAGCATTGAGTGTATCTTCAGAGGAGACAAAATAATCACCATTCTCGGTGATCACAAAAGCATAGGATAGGTTCTTTGCTAAGGAAGTGGCGTCAAATCTGCCTTCAACGAACAATTCTTTTTGTGTTGATTGCTCTTCAACAGGTTTTCCATCCGATAATCTATATTCACGATTCTTTAAGTGAATAGAACCATCTTTTATCATATCCTGTAAGGTTAACTTCAATATCTTTCCCTGGTGTCTTGGAAGCCTGACGTTTTCAGCAAGCTGCTCATAAGTAAAACCATATTCAGGTTTTGTGTTCATAAACTCTAGTATTTGGTATTTGTAAATCTTGTTGTCCATAATTAGTACTTTTTTCCTATTTTTTCTTGTAGTAGTTCTGTTAATTCGGGTAATTCCGCTCGTGTCTTAGAAAATCTTAAAGACTGACCACGAAAGGGATCAAGACGACGAGGTATCTTGAATGTGCTTAACATGATACCATTCTTATCGGCATAAAAACATCCGAAATCAGAGTATTTTCGTTGAATCCTGATGAACCAGTAAAATACAATGAAATGGTCTTCAAAGAACAGATAACGTGTCACGATAAAATATGGCATCAGATTACCAATAACCAGCCCCATACCAAAGTAATAAAAGAATGGTGTATTCCATCTTACAATCGCTGTTCGCCATAATATAATATTCAGTAAGAGAAGGAACAAGACCAATAGGGAAGAGGTGACAGGTTTTTCTAAAAACGGGTGAGAGTGCCATTCTAATATGGGCTTACTCAACATTCTGAACCATCTCCCTAATCTTCTCGATTTCTTCCTTTATGATGAGAACATCCTGGAATGAATCCGGTGTGCTGTACTTCGAACCAAGTGTATTCCCTTCTCGATGCATTTCCTGTATGATAAAATTCAACGTCTTACCGGTTTCCTCTGAATTATTACTATTAAGAATTGCCTGGAATCTCTTAATGTGGTCTTCCAAGCGCATCAACTCTTCATGAATGTCTGCTTTATCTATGTAGATTGCTGTTTCCATGAGCAACCTCTTCTCATTCTCTTCCGTCAAGTGCTCTTTCAGTAATTCCTGGATACGTGTTTTGTACTTTTCATATAATGTGGATTTGTATGCTTCAAATGCAAGATTAACATTTTTTGAAGAAACCTGAATCTTTTCCAGTGAATCTGATAAAACAGCACACATACCTCTTCCTTCTGACAATGCCATCTCTTCCTGCTTCTGAATAGCTTCATTAAGGCATTTGATATAACCTGTCTTGAATTCCTGGTTATCTAGTGATTCTGTGTTGATGATTAGTACACCAGGCTCATCCAGAACTTTGTCAATGGATATTTCCTGTTCAGTTTTCAACATTACTTTAACCTTCTGGAATAGATCCCAATAGGTTTTAAGCTTGTTCTCATCCATTTCAATCTGAGGTATTCTCCTGTCACGCAGATTAACACGCACGTCTATAAAACCTCTTTTTATCGTCTCTCGAAGTGTATTCCTGGTAGTGATTTCCATAAAATTGAGTTCGCGGGGTAAATATAGCTTTAAATCGAAGAATCTAGAGTTAACAGATTTTAATTCTATATCCAAATCCATTTCTTGGATAATTATACTTGATTTTCCATATCCCGTCATACTCTTCATTAGGATGATCTCCTTTGTCTAATTCAATTTGAAAAGAGGTATGATTGATTTTATTTTACCTTGCTATACTGACAAGTTAATTCTTTCCACACAAAAACCAAAAGACTTTGTTTTTCAATTCACGAACTAACCAAAATACAATTTACAGAGTGTGCTCAAATAAAAATTGTGGGAAGAGAAAAACGATAGGTGGTAGTAGGGAAGAACCAGGTAAGCATCTTAACTGCATAAAGTTAGACTGATTCATGCTAGTTTACATAATGATGATTATATCGTGTATCGCAAAGGTCTTTGAAGAGAGGGATTGCAGCGTTTATTAAAAGAAACGAAATCACAGGACAAACTCATTTGTTAGGCTACAGAGCAAATTATCTTAGACTCTCAATTTCTTGCAAGAATAATTCTTCCTGTTTTTCAGATTGCCATTTCCAGAACACGTCACCTGAAATAACGGGGATGTTCTTCTTTCTGCAGAATCTGACAAGCGGTGTTTCGGTTTTTGAGTATGGAAGATCGATCACATTGTCAAAATGAAGATTTTGTAAAAGCGTGTTATCAGGAACACCTTTCATGCCTAAAGGGGTACAATTTATTAGCAAACTCCATTTTCCATCATTTAAAGCGTTTTTAGATACCTGGGATACATGATATACGTCTGAGAGTTCTTTTTGCCGCTTTTCATTCCTGCCATAGATACATATATTCGGGTAACCTGACATGATGGAAAGAGCCATTTCAGCCATTGCGCCTGTGCCAAAGATCAATACTGATGCACCTTTGATGAAGTTTAGGAACAACAATGAACGTCTGAATGCTATTTCATCGTTATTAATTGCTCGATATTCATAATTTGCTTCATTTTTCCCTGGTAAGAAACAATTGGCAATTTTGGTTTCAGAATTAATTGACTCGGTTATGCTTTTCTTCCATGGCATTGTAATTGAGAAGCCATAAAAGGATATAAATTTGGATGAAGCTGTAAACCATTTCCAGAAATCATCCCAATCAGTAACTTGGAATGGCAGATATGCTGCAGGATAACTCTTTTGTCGAAAAACTTGACTATAGTAAGTTAGTCCTTTAGAATTCCAGACCTGTTCTCCACCAATAATACCACCTATATGATAAGCTGCATTGATGGATCTCAATCCAAAGATTTGGCTTTCTTCATAAGTTAATTGACCTAAAGCTGTTTCTTGACCTTGAATGCCAATATAAGTGCCCACCGAACCAAGATGTGTGTATAACATTCTTGCCAGCTTACCTAGTTTTCCCAGTCCTGCGAATAATACAGGTTTATTGGATAGACTTAATTCCGTATGCAAAATAGTCAACTGAGAATAAGTATTTACCTCAATAGCCAATTTCAAGTAATGTGCTGGAAGTCTGTTAGATAGCTCAACGATCTCATGTAATACTTGATATGCATTCTCATTATTTTTCGCATGCCAGGAAAGAATTAATCTCTCGGGATTCAGTGAATGATCTTCTTTCAAATAATGGAAGATTTCATCATCTACAAGCGCTTCTGAGTATCGGAGTACATTCTTGTATAGTTGAAGCTTTTCCATTCGTGTAAAGCTATGAATACCACCTTCAGTTGAATCTCTAATGGTTACAATTGTTTTCGGAGTCAATGAAGAGACATCAAAGTCACCTAAATGTGTTCCATAATCAAGACGGTATTCGATAAAATCTGTATCTTTATTAATTGATTGAACTATTGGATCATCTTTTAATGAATAGGGAATAGACAGTATGATCATTCTTTCTTTCCCATGTTTATAATCTGGAACCAGATTGCGTCTATTTTTCCAGCCCCTATCCCCCACTCTTCACCAATTTTATGAAGCCTGCCTAAGAGGTCTCTTTCCCGATCTTTATCTTCAAGAGGAACATTACTGTGTAATTTATATTCTCTAATTTTCTTTACAATCTCAAAACGTCGAAACAAAGCTAACAGGATATCTTCATCGATTTTATCGATAGCTTCTCTGTAATCCGATAAGGATTGTTTTTCCTGTTTGATAAGCTTTTGGAACGCTAGTGCATCAGCTAAAACGAGTTTGATCATCGCTTCTGCCACAGGGATAACACGTGGAGCGATACAGACATCAAATCTGCCTTCCATGCTGATCTTTGAAGATTTACCCAGATGATTGACCGTTTCTTGAGGCATATGAATAGATGGAGTAGGTTTTACCGCATAACGCAATGTGATTTGCTGACCTGTAGAAATGCCACCGAGGATTCCACCCATGTGATTACTGCTAAAACCATTCTCATTCATCATATCGTTGCTTTGATTACCTGTCATAGAGCAAAGAGCAAATCCATCACCGAATTCAATACCTTTCACTCCTCCAATGGATAGAATCGCTTTTGCCAGATTAGCATCAAGTTTCTCAAATACAGGATCACCCAATCCGCATACCAGGTTATCAATTCTCACTTCAACAACTGCCCCGACTGAATTGCCTTTCGCAAGTAATTGCTGCAAGTAGTTCTCAACTTCATGAAGTGAATTAGAATCAGCCCAATAGAATGGGTTGTCTTCGTAGATAGCGTTTGATGTAGCCATAAAATGCCCTATTTGAATCATTTTGGATGAGATTTGAATATTACCCAATATATCAGAAACCAATCCTGATGCAGTAACACGTGCTACAGTCTCACGACCGCTTGCTCTGCCACCACCACGATAATCAAAAATCTTGTACTTTTGAAAATATGTATAATCAGCGTGACCGGGACGGAATAGCTCTTTTAGGATGGTATAATCTTCACTACGGGCATCAGTGTTGTAAACAACAAGACAGATCGGCATACCGGTGGTCTTACCTTCAAAAACACCGGATAAGATATGTATCTTATCTTCTTCCTTCCTAGCTGATGATGAGATGGATTGATTTGGTCTACGTTTATCAAGAAGAGCTTGAATTTCCTGCAAAGGAAAATCCATACCCGGTACAACATCTTCAATAACTACACCAACAGCAGGTCCATGACTCTCACCGAAAGTGGTTATACCAAAGAATTTACCAAATGAATTTCCGTTCATGTAAATAAGCAGTTAAATGGAGCTAGTAGATTGTCCTCAAACAACTGGATATGCTCTTTGCTGGCATCTCTCAATTCCTGGAAATGCTTCACAAGATTCAATTCAGATTCAATGTGTTCAAGTCGAGTTTGTAATATCTCCCTGATGTCATCAAAGGGAAGCAGCTTTGACTCATGCCTTCCGATTAACATCAGGATATGATATCCCATTGGAGAAGGAAAGGGATTGCTGATTTCGTTCAATTTCAAGCTAAAAGCCACATCATCCATTTCCTTCATTAGTTTATCACGATAGAAGAATCCCAGGTCACCACATTTCTTAGAACTTGGGCAATCGGAATATTCCTTGGAAGCTTTAATAAAATCGTCTAGAGTATGTATGTTTTTTCGTATCATTTCAGCTTTCTCACGGGATTCTTCCGATACTCCCTCGATGAGAATATGTTTACAATCCACTTCTTCCTGGGTCATGAACAGTTCTTGGTTATCCAGGTAAAACTGCTTCAGTTTGGATTCAGGAATTTCTACAGGTATTTGTTGAAATTTCTGAATATGCTTTCGCAGGAGAATTTTATTCCTAACAATTTCTCTCAGATCTTTTTCCAGGAAGCGATTTTTTAACAACATCGCATCAAAATCATCTTCAGTGTCGAATTCGTTGATGAAATCAAACAGCTCAGAATCATATTCCTCAGGTGTTATGACAATATTTTCATCGGCAGCTTCATGAAGAAGGAGATAGCGATCAATAACAACTTTGAGTGCTTTTTTCTGTAAGGTGCAGATCATGAAATTATCAACGATTTTACTTAATTGGTCTAATTCACGCATAAATTCACTTCTGCGTATCTCATGTCCATAGACTTTGGCGACAACATCCATGCTAAACCTCAATTCTCAATTTGTATTTGTTGATCCTATAAGTCCACACAGAAATGCCCCACCACATCTATTAATTTTGATAAGGTAATCGCATCAGGCGAAATTGTCAAATCGAAATTGCATTTATTATACCAAGTCCATTGGCGTTTAGCATAATTACGAGTATGCTGTTTCGCTTTGATTAAACAATTCTGCCACGAATCCAATTTAGTGAAATAAGGTATAAACTCTCTGTAACCAACTGCATTCATCCCAGGATCTCGCCAATCATAACCATTATGCAGCAGGTCTTCTATTTCTCGTAAAATCCCTTTCTCAATCATAGTGTCAAGTCTTTTCTCGATTCTCTGGTACAATTCAGAACGATTAGGAGAAATGAATATTCTTAACGCCCTGAATGGTGAAGTATGCTCTTGGTGTTTCCAGTGTTCTGTAATGGGAGTACCTGTGAATTTCCATACCTCCAAAGCACGAAGGATACGCTGTTGATCATTTACACTTATCTTACTGGCAGCAATAGGATCTATCTTTGAAAGATACTGATGAAGAAACTCCAAGCCATTCTTTTCCTGGAGTTCACGAAACTCCTGTTTCACTTCAATTGGAACTTGTGGTATTGTGAATAGTCCATGTAATAGGGAACGAATATAGAGACCTGTTCCACCAGCAATAATTGGTATTTTCTTTTGTGACCACAATACAGCACAAATCTTTCCAGCCTGGTTTTTGAAATCCCCTGCTGTGTATGTTTCTTTAATATCAATGATATCAATGAGATGATGATGTACCATTTCCTGTTCTTCTTTTGAAGGTTTTGCCGTACCGATATCCAGTTTCTGGTACACTTGGCGTGAATCGGCAGAGATCAATTCAGTGCCTAATTCCAAGGCAAGCTGCATGGCAATGGCGCTTTTTCCTGAACCTGTAGGACCTTCTATTGTAATAATTGGAATCATATTAGTCTTTTAAAACGCTTTTCCAACTCATTCAAAGACATTCGTATCATCAATGGTCTGCCATGTGGACAAAAATATGGAACTTGGCAAGCAAAGAGGTCATTGATGAGTACAAGCATTTCCTTACGACTCAGCTTCTTACCGGCTTTAATTGCAGCCTTGCAGGCAACGGATTTAGAAATACTGTCACGGAAATCCTCCGTGGTTTCATATTCTGATTCAAACTGCTTTAAGATCTCAATAAACAGCTCTCCCCCTTCCCAATCTTCAATTTCTATGGGGATTTCCTCAATCACAACCGAGTTACCGCTAAATGATTTAATGGAGAAACCTACTTTATAAAATGCTTCAAGATTTTGTTCTATCTGCTCCATTACCAATGAACTAATGTAAGGAGGAATATCCACAACGATGGGAAATAATAGTTTTTGAGTTTCTGCTGCCAAACCGTGCAGACGATGTATGATCTTTTCGTAGATTATTCTTTCATGGGCAGCATGTTGGTCAATAATCATTAAACCATCTTCCACCTGGATAAATATATAGGACTGATGCAGTTGCCACGGATTCACTAAATCTTCTTCCGACGGTAAAAAGAATGAAATATCCTGCTGGTCAGGAACAACTTTATGCGCCTCTTCCCCACCTTTTAACACTGGACGCTGGGTAAATAAATCCGGCTGCTGATAAAGCTCTCCGAAAGGTTTCCGGTAGCTTGTAAATCTTGGTTCACTATTCCCGTTTGAATTTCGAAGTCCGAAGTTCGAAGTTCGAACATCGGAATCGTTTTCACTACGCAGTGGAATGTTATTTATAACATTTTCTGAATTCTTCTCTTCTCCGCTCGCACTTCGATTGAATCGTTTCTCTTCATAATCCAGCAAAGCATTTGTGATCGTATTCGTCACAAATCCAAACACAAGCTGTGTATCTCTGAACCTGACTTCTGATTTTGCAGGATGCACATTAATATCTATCAATTCGGGATTAATATTCAAAAACAAAATATACGGAGGCAGGTTCCCCTGGTTGTAAGAGCGGTTCTTTTTCAGGAATGGTTCATACGCTGAACGAATACTATGCTGAACGATTTTATCAGTGATATAGCGTCCGTTAATGAACAGATAGCGATAGTCGGCATAACTGCTTTTCTCTTCTTCCAGTCCACCGATATAGCCTTCCATTTGAATCGCTGATTGCTGATGATTTATTCTGATCCAATCCGCATCCAGGAAAGGTGTACCGAAGACAGCCTGCATGCGTGCATCACGTGAATCTGTTTGCGGATAATGAAGCCGTTCCTTGCCATCTACGACAAAACGAAAAGCAATATTTGGGAATAATATCGCCTGATAATGTAGGTAGTTCATGATATGCTTGAGTTCAACCTGGTCAGTTTTAAGGAACTTTCGACGCGCCGGTACTTGGCTGAATATCTTACGAACCTGTATGGTAGTGCCAACATTAGCTGCAGTTTTTGAGACATTATTGAGCTGTCCATCCCAGAAATCTACTTGAGAGGCAAGCTCTGAGTCAGCTTCCCGGGTAATGAGAGTCAGCTTACTGACAGAAGCAATGGAAGGCAATGCTTCACCCCGAAAACCGAGAGTGGAAATGGCTATGATGTCATCCACTGTACGAATCTTGGAAGTGCCATGGCGTTCAAAAGCAGTCAACGCATCATCGGGACTCATCCCGGAACCGTTATCAATGACCTGGATCAGGTCTTTACCACCATTCTCAACAGTAATGGAAATGGAATCTGCACCGGCATCAATAGAATTCTCAACCAGTTCCTTCACTACTGAAGCCGGACGTTCTATAACTTCACCGGCAGCGATCCTGTTCGCAACTTCTTCTGCCAGTACTTTAATTTTATTCATTCATTTCTCCAATAAGTTCTGCTCTGGTCTCCCTCCCATTTGTAAAGGGAGGGATTAAGGGAGAGCTAGTTCTGTTCTGCTCTGCTCTTTTCTGCTCTGAGCTATTCCCTATTCCCAATTTACTATTCCCATCTGCTAAGTCTGACTTAGCCCCTTCTGCAACGTAAAATTGAAGAAGTAACTTTGATTGTCAATATAATTACCCCCCTACCTGAGGGGGGATTAAGGGGGGGCAACTTCTTCTCTGCCCATATTTCATTTCCCATTTCCCATTATCCCAGAGGTTCCTCCTCTGGCTATCGGATTTCATACATCCGATATGTTATGCCTCTGCCATTTTTTAATTTTTAACTTTTAATTCTCTTCCCTAATTCTTAATTCTTAATTCCCTTGTATCCTCTCATGATAAACCCATACCCCACAAACAGTATCACTGCCAGTATCCCAAAGACGATAAGCTGAGGGAACTGAAATGTCGGATCATGCTTGAAGAACATCACCCAGCCCATGGCATTCACGGCAAGGATCTGAGTCAGAAAGAAACCATACAGCAGGTTTTGTATGGGAAAGGATGTCTCTCTCCGTGTCCAAAGCAGATACACACTGATGAATCCCAGGGGAATACAGAAGCCAAGATCAACCGCGCGGACAAGCCAGAAAGCTGTTGGAGCTTCCGCATAACCATTTGAAGTACCAGTCTGCATCACTTCTATAATTCCTTTGATCCACATGGAAGCAAAGATCATTAGGAAAAGAGGAAACAAGACTGAATATACGATCAAACCAGCCTTTTTGAAATGGCTGGAAACTTTCCCGGGAAACAATGAGAGCGAATAGAGTAGTAAGATCAAACCCGCAATGATGATATAGATGAAATGAAATGCAAATTTCTCACTATTCCCGGTATAGACTGCAGAACTCCACTCCCAGCCGATGCTATAGGATAACGCATAGTAGAATAGAAATAATGGTGATGCTGCCAGCAGATACTTGGCGATCTGTTTTCTCAGGAGCAGGCAGATACCGCCTATGATCAATATTGGACACATCACGACCAGGTTGATGATATCCTGCCCGATCAATTGATTATTTACCGTGATGTGTGTTTTGTATTGTATGATATTCATATACAAGGGACCTAAGATTGCCAAATATGCCAGTAAAATACCCGTTACAATTGCTAACAATGAAACGAAAATACGTTCAAAGGACGAACCAAAACCAGGTGATGCACTATCCATACAATACCTCTAAGCTAAAATTTCTTTATGCACAACAAATTATGAAAGTAATTATTTGAAGTCAATAAATTGATAAAATGTCTTTCCCTCCCATTTGCAAAGGGAGGGTGGCTTTAGCCGGGAGAGCTAGTTCTTCTCTGCTCCGCTATGTTCTTCTCTACATCCGACTGGCATCTATTGATTAAAAAGAGCAGCCCCTAAGACCTGATAAACCAGGCTTTCATTCTCAATCTCATAGAGATGAAATCCAATAGCCAGTGGCGTAAGCCTCTGGGATCGATGGGAAATGAGACAATAATATCAATTACACCAAACCCCTCTTACCAATTTTGCGTGTTAAATTGGTATGAGGGGTTTGGTGGTTAAAAAACTCGTGATTTATCATACCTGAGGCTTACGCCACAGGCTATCGGATTTTACATCTCCGATGTTGTACAAGATTCCAAAATAATGAGCAGCCCACAAGACCTGCATATTTACAATATGCTTATGGCTATACCAAGGTTTCCTTAGGATTTACTTACTCACATCGTTAAAGTGAATCTTAGAAGTAAACTCTTGGGAACCACTTTGTCAGCTTGTTTGTTTATTGAGTTATTTTATATTATGTATAGATTTTATAGCGTGCTTATAGCTTCCACAGAAAGCTTAAAAAAAGCAAAAATCAAAAGCCAAACCCCAAATCATTTAGACCTAAACAAACGGAACCCGAAGATAGTGCCCCCATAGTCGGGACTACCGGAGTCGCAGTAGGAAACACGGCAACTGAGGGCGACGGTGTACCACGAACCACCCCGCAACAGTCGACACAAGCCAGCATCTGCACCCTTCGGATCGGAAACAGTTCTCTTTCTGTCACAGTTTAAACTATACCAGTCCCAACACCATTCCCAGACATTTCCACTCATATCATATAATCCAAGTTCATTCGCCTGCTTCTGACCAACCTGGTGAGTTGTGCTTGAGGAATTGTCAGCAAACCACGCAACACTGCCCAGATCATTGCTTCCAGCATATGTATACCCTTTGCTCTTGTTACCACCTTTGGCAGCAAATTCCCATTCTGCTTCAGTAGGAAGTCTAAAACCATTTGCGCTCCAATCACAGGCGATGTTTTCACCGCATCCGCTATAACAGGGTGTCAACCCTTCTATTTGACTCAGCTTGTTGCAAAATTCCACACAGTCATGCCAAGATACGGTCTCTACTGGAAGGTTATCACCTTTGAAATAGGATGGGTTATTGTCCATCACTTCATGCCACTGCTTTTGAGTTACTTGGTATTTGCTGACATAAAAAGAAGAGAGAGTAACCTGATGAGTAGGCTTTTCACTGTATGGTCCCCCACCGGTAGTATCGCCCATAGTGAAAGACCTGCCTTCAACAAAAACCATATTCTCATTCAACTTTTGCGATTGATCTAAATCTTCATTGCTAATTATTTTTGGTGCAGTAGGATGCGGTTTATTCTTTTCTCGCTTTTTACCGCACTTTGTACATTTGTTTCCATTCCATTTATGACCAAAAAAGCATGAAAATCCCATAATAATATATCCTTCTTACTACAATTCTACATCTGTCTCTATCTTCAGCTCTTTATCACCTTCATATCCAGCAAACTTCATCATATTCTTACAATGTCCAACAATCGCATCAGCAGAGCGATTGCCTTCAGTGAACCAACTATTGTCTAGTTTAATTGCTTCATGGAATTCATCTCTATCCTTCGAAACCCTGTAAACTCCTTCAATAGCCAAATTGGCTTTGATCTTGATCAAATGGTTATACGTGACAATCTTCACATCTCTCCAAGTATTTACATTATACCAGGTATCAATTACAAAGACTCTTTTTGGCATATTACCGCGATATAATGATGGTTTGAGTATTGACGTAGTTTTCTTAACGGGTTTAGGATTGGGAGTATCAATCACAATTACTGGTTCAATAGGTACGAGTTTCTTCTCCCACAATCTCTTTATCTCTTCTAATGAAATCTCATGCCCACGTTCTTTCAGAATGAATTGCACAAGCTGATAGTTATTCAGTTCAGGAAACTCACTGGTTTTATCTTTGGCATCATGTTTGGCTATTTCAATTTCCTTACTGAGTTTGAGATCATTGAGCATCTTCTCAGCGGTATTCACAGCATCTTTGACAAACCGATTCTTTGAAAGCACCTCAGTAAGAATAGAAACGATGTAATCTATATTATCTTCAATCAAATCAAAGGTGCAGAAAAGCTTCTGAGCAAATGTACCGGTAGCAGATGATAGATAGAACCGCCAGATCTTTCCATCTGTTAGTATGGTGATGGAGGCTGTATTAAAGAAATTATAATCCTGTAATTGATCTTCAGAACTTTCGATGTTGCCTCTCATTTTACCAACAGCTTTCACTTCAAAGAATACACCGGTGTTTTCTCTTTCATCAGACTATGAAACAGAACGACATCCACACTCCCTTCTTTGGTTTTCAGCTTAATCGGATATTCGGTATAAAACTCTTCCGGATTCCAGATATCCCAACCCAATTCCTGGCAGATACGGGCAACGATTCCCAAACGGACATGTTCTTCTTTGGTGTAGGAGTGGTTTTCTAACTTCTTTTTAATATCTTCAATTACTTTAATCATGATAAACCTCTCAACCTTATTTATTGAATGTAATTTTCTTTGGCAAGGAAAAAGTCAGTGAATTAAGAATTAACAATTCGACTTCGCTCAATGAGAAATTAAAAAGTTAAGAATTATCAGAAAGAGATGTGCAGAATTTAAGATTTAAGATTTAAGATTGAAGATTGAAAAGATTGGAAGAGCATAACTAAGGGAACGCCGAATTGCTTTCGGTGGTTGTTGCATTGTTTGCAACGTCTTCTTTTTCATATTACTTTAGACTGCATGTTCATTTCCTATGGCTTAGTTCTGCAGTTATTTGTGGAACTATGTCTTATCGATTTCCATTTAAAAATGCATAGCCGTTTCAAAACAGCGTTCCGAGATTGCAACACGGTTTGTAACGCGTTATTCATAAGGTGTACCGCTATATTTATATAGCATCGTGTCTGGTTCTGTGACATAAGATTGTATCTTGTTGAACGAAGCTGCAAGCAGCAGTACCGTTCGCAGTAAACTCGTGTTTCATGCATTTAAACTATTGATATACTGAACCCTCACTAAAAGCATACTTACCCCCAAAATTAACTGGAGGTAAGTATGGAATCATACGAAGTTCGCTTTTTAGAGTGCCTTGATCTTCGAGGCGTGTCCCGAGAGACAAAATACAATTACATCAGACAAGTCACTTCTTTAGCATCATATTATGGTCAAGACCCCGGCACACTATCTATTGAACAGGTAAGAACATATTTTGTCTACCTGCATAACGTCAAGAATTATAGTCCTCAGAGTTTAAAATCAGCCTATTATGGCATCAGATTTTTTTTCATCCATGTTGTTGGTTTCAGGCAAGAGGATTTTACCTTTTTTAAGGCAAAGATTGAGCACAAACTTCCTGTGATTCTGACCACAGACGAAGTTAGAATGCTTATCTCCCGCATTCATACTTATGATTATCGACTCTTACTGACTCTTACCTATCAATGCGGATTAAGGATTTCGGAAGCAGTCAAGATTAAAATAGCCGATATCAACCGGGAATTGATGACCATCACGGTAAGGCAATCCAAAGGCAACAAAGACAGGTCAATACCTCTGCCTGAAAAATTGTATCAGGAACTCCGGGAATATTGGAAAACCCATCAGAACAGACAGCTTTTATTCCCGAGCAGAAGCACCAGACAGGCTGATATTAACAGAATGACAACCTCGAACCAGATTTCTGTCCAAACTCTTCGGTCAGCTCTGAAGTCAGCCTTAAAGGAGACACGCATCCCTAAGCATGTAACCTGTCATACACTCAGACATTCTTATGCCACACATTTATTGGAAGCAGGTGTCAGTATCATCATCATCAAAGACTTGCTCGGGCACGAAAGTCTTAGAGCGACCATGGTATACGTGCATTTGACTAACGTTTCCCGAGAGCAGTCATGTAAAATCATCAATGAACTGATGAATAAGATGTAAATGGATTTTAGCAGGATTCTCAAAAACAACCTGTCCGAGTATCTGGAAAAATATGGAAACCAGTCACCGGAAAGCCATTTAAGAGCGATCAGAGATATTCTCCTTTGCCGGACACCTGAACTGGGCGGAGAAGTCTATTTATGCCAGGAATGTGCGGAACTGCATTATTCCTATCATTCCTGCAAAAACCGTCACTGCCCGAAGTGTGGCCGTAATGATTCAGCGAAATGGCTGGAAAAGCAGCTTGCCAAACTGCTGCCGGTTAAGTACTTCATGGTAACTTTCACCATACCCCGGGAACTGCACAAAACATGCCTGTCAAATCAGAAACTGCTTTATGATCTTCAGTTCAAAGCATCATCTGAAGCCTTAAAGACATTGCTTTCAGATCCCAAATATGCCGGTGGCGTTTCAGGCTTTACCGGGGTACTTCATACCTGGACAAGGCAGCTTGAATATCATCCTCATATTCATTATATAGTCCCCGGCGGAGCTTGGAATAAAGAACGAAAGGAATGGCAAAAAGCAGGCAATAAGTTCCTGATTCCGGTCAAAGCTCTTTCGGTGATTTACCGGGCAAAATTCCGTGATTTGCTTCGACTGGAAAATCAGCATCTGTTTGGTCGGATATCCCCGCTAGTCTGGCAGCAAAAAGAGTTTGTCACAGACTCCCGACCCGTCGGAAAAGGTCGGGAGGCTCTGACTTATTTGGCCAATTATGTGTATCGGACCGCCATCACCAACAATCGCATCCTTTGGGAAAAGGACGGGCTGGTAACCTTTAAATACAAGCCGGCAGGTTCAGCTAAATTCGCCTTTAAAAGCGTCGACTCCGTGGAGTTTATCAATAAGTTCCTGATGCATGTTCTGCCGCAGGGATTTCAGAAAATCAGATACTACGGATTTCTCAGTCCGGCGGCAAAATCTGTCTGGGAGATGGTCAACAGCTTTTTCCCAGCAAAGTCCGATTCTAATGACAAGAATCAGACAGCTAAAACTTTTGTAATTCCCAAATTTGAAAAAGACCTCTGCCCTAATTGCAAATCAAAGATGACACAGCATGCTTCAATTACCGGAAAACCAAGATCACCGCCTTGGTCGCTGTTGTTTTTGGCAAATTGCTTTGATGGCGGTAAACTGTAAGTTAATTTTACCGACGGGATTGTCTTGCCTAAATTATAGAAACAACCGAAATATTACAGGCAATTTGCTAAAATACTTGAAAACAATATCAGCCCATACACAAAAAGTCTGATCTCAAAGTGATTTGATAACTTCTGAAAAGAAAATCATCTCTTCCATTGGTAAAAGACTCTGCTAAAATTGTAAAAATCCAATTCAACCCAAGAAATCTTCAAAAAGCAATTTCCAAATACATATTCAAAATCACCCTGCTACTTGAGCTTGTTCAACAGCATATCCAATCATGCCTATGATGGGAAATGCTTATTATGTTATATCCTTAAGTTTGCAACTTGAGGGTCTTTTTGTCAGAGTTGAATGGTTTCAAACCCAACAACATAACAATTCACAAAATTATGGTTCGATTGTGAAATCACTAAATGCCGTTTACGTGATTATATTCACGTAATATGCCATTTATTACAAGTTTATATTCTTGTAATCGGCAGATATTCCTTGCCAGCTTTTGTTAAACCGCTTTTATCGGTTCAGGAGTAATCATGATAAAAAGATACATTCTTAGTGACATTATCAATATGTCTTTTAAGCATAAGGCGATTATTATCCATGGACCTCGTCAGAGTGGAAAGACCACTCTATTAAAGCAATTAGTGACAGAGTTCAATACGACAACCACCTACCTCAATTGTGACGATGCCAGGGACCTCCTGTTTTTCGAAAGCCAATCCACAACAGCACTCAAAGCAAACCTAGGTAATTCGAAACTTCTCATCATTGATGAAGCGCAAAGGATAAGCAATATTGGAATATCGATTAAACTTATGGTCGATAATTTACCTGATGTCCAGATCATAGCTTCAGGTTCATCCTCTTTTGAATTGTCAAATTCAATCAAAGAACCTCTTACAGGAAGAAAATTTGAATATAATCTCTTTCCCATCTCCTTTGCTGAAATGGCTGATTACACCAGCCTTTGGGAAGAACAGAAATTCTTAGACCATAGATTAGTATATGGAATGTATCCGGAAATCTTAACAAGTCACGGGACAGAGGAAAGATTATTAACTAGCTTGGCTGGCAGTTATTTATTCAAAGATATTTTTACATTCCAAGACTTAAGAAAGCCTGAACTATTAGATAAGTTGATTAGGGCACTTGCCTTGCAAATAGGTAACGAAGTCTCATATACAGAACTGGCACAGCTTACCGGTTCTGACCATAATACTGTTCAAAGGTACATCCAGCTTTTAGAGAATGCATATATCATATTCAGACTACCTAATTATAGCAGTAATTTGAGAAATGAGATCAAACGAAGTCGCAAGATATACTTTTTTGATAATGGTATTCGAAATGCACTACTTAACGATTTCAGATCCCTTGAATTACGTGATGATATAGGCAAACTCTGGGAAAATTACTGCGTCTCTGAAAGAAGGAAACACTTATCGAACAATCTCCTATCTCGCAACAGCTATTTCTGGCGTAATACAAACCAAAGTGAAATTGACTATATCGAAATCTATGAGAATAAAATCAATGCATACGAGTTTAAATGGAATCCAAAAGCTAAAATTAGGATTTCAGCTTTCCAAAAAGTCTATCCGCAGGCTGAAATTGATCTTATTACACCCAATAATTACAGTAAATTTCTGACATAACATTGGCATATGAGCACTACGGTACCAATACGGTAGCAATACGGTAGCATTACGGTAAAAAACCGTATTTGTACCGTAATGGTAAAGCAATGGAACAATAGCTCGTATAGGAGGAGTACATGTGGTTTAGGGATTACCAGCTAATCTATCAAGTGGAGTAGGATTCCAATCCTACTGAAAAACTGACTGGCTGAATTAGATGATTCAATACTACCTCCTAAAGTAGGCGCTACAAGCAGGCGCTACATAGATTGACATTCTCTAATGATGTATAAAGATGAATTCACGAGGTAACAATGGCAACATCCTGGACAACGAGACAAGGTACGGTAATAACACAGCTATTGAACAAAAGGTGTAATGTGTTTTTGGTATCCTGTGGAGATAAACATTTATTAGTCGATTCCAGCAGGAAGCCTGAACGTGAACTCCTGGTGCAGGGATTGAAAGCACTTGGCATTGATCATTTAGAGTTCCTTATCCTGACCCATACCCATTTTGACCATACAGAGAATGCTGCGTTTATCCAGAGAAATTATGGAGCAAAAGTAATCGTGCATGAGAAAGAAGCTGCTTTACTGGGAGCCGGCTATACACCAATTCCACCCGGGACAGTGCTCTTTACGAAATTCATTACTACTTTCATTGCTCCCTTCCTGAAGAAGAAATTTGTCTATGAACCCTGTCAGGCTGATGTATTGGTTAAAGATGAGCTGGATCTATCTGATTACGGATTTACTGCGAGGATAATTCATACTCCCGGTCATACGAAAGGTTCCATGAGCCTGATTATTGATAATGAGATCGCTTTGGTCGGTGATGCCATGTTTGGCATTCTACCGAATAAGATTTTTCCTCCCTATGGAGAAGATGTTCCTGGGATTATCAAGAGCTGGGAAAAACTGCTAGCCACCAGTTGTTATCTCTTTATTTCTTCTCACGGTACGGAAAATACACGGGCATTGGTGCAGGATGGCTATGGGAAAGAAAAGGCTAGAGACTAATGGAAATAGGAAGAATTAAGAATTGCAGAGTAGATAAATAGCACTAGCTATTTATTTAATGTTCCAGCATACTCACTTCCGGAATATTCATCGGTAACCCAGCTTAAATTTTGTAAAAGAAACTTCTCCTTCTAATTTGTGACTTATGGTGAAATCATAATACTAAACAAAATCTTGACTATAATGATTAATAATTATTATTAAAATTCATCAGTAAATTTTATCGCTATACTAATTCATGATATTTTGAAGAAGATAATTATGGAGTTAACAGATATGATTACTAGAGCAATGATTGATTTTTTTGGATTAGCAGGAGCTATTATTTCAATTATTACAGCGATTGTATTAGTAACACTTTTTTTCGCAAAAATTCAAGCTAAAATTACGGAAAGTAAGCTAAAAGATGATAATGACAAATTGCAGCTCAAAATAGCAGAAATAAATTCACGATTATCAGTATCAAATGATTTATTATCAGAAGCAAAGAAAGTAGGAACTCCAATTCTTTTATTAAAACTTGAATTAGACAAGACCCTTTCAATAGCAAAATCTTTTCTTTCTGCAACAGCAGCTTCTATTTTGGTAAAAAACCCTAGATCTGTAAGAGAGGAACTAATTTTTTTAGCAGTTGATTCTCCTAATGCTTTCAGTTTAATCAAACAGAGAATTCCTTGTGGAGAATCTGATAAAGGAATTGCTGCAACAGTTTTTAAAACTGGAAGAGCATATACTTCAGTTGATACAAATGTAGATAAAATATTTAATCCTTCTATTGATAAACGCGTAGATTTCAAAACAGAAAATATACTTGCATTACCTCTAAAGATCGAAGGAAAAACTATTGGAGTGATTGAATTTTTAAATAAGATGTCAGGTTCCTTTAATGAAGATGATTTGCGAAGAGCTAATAATTTGCTTAAATCTCTTTCTAATGAAGTTAATAGCTTTATAGAAAAACCTGAAAATTTTGAAATTTTGGGTATTGCTTCTGAAAAGGGATTAGCAAAAGGAACTGTTTTAATTATTGATTTATCTAACTCTTCTTCTCTATTAGAATTATATCCTGTACCTTTAGCTGTCGATCTGTTGAATGAATATATGGATGTTCTCGGAGAAGAGGGAACTAAATATGGAGCAACAATTGATAAATTCACAGGGGATGGTTTCATTTTGCTTTTCAATGTACCAAAACCATTGAATAATTTCGAATTCAATGCAATAAAAACTGCATGTGATTTGCAAACAAAATTCATAGAAATGAAGAATAGGTGGGTTGATAGCGGTGTACCTGCCAAAGCCATATATCAGCGTATCAGTATTTCTACAGGTGACTTGGCAGAAGTTATAATTGGTCCTTATCAACACAAAGAGCAAACGGTACTAGGTATGCCTATGATGATAGCAAGCAATTTGTCATTGATTTCTATTCGAACAGATAATTTGATTGTGATAGATAATGAAACTAATGAAGCAGTCAAAGAACTAATAAGTTCAACTGAGTTTTCAATACCAAAGAATTCAAAGTCCCATAAATTAACACCTAAAGCATTTGAAGTATTGGAGATTAATTAATTTTTAAGGAAATTCTGATGTTCTCTCTTTTATGCACCTATTGATGAAATGATTGGTACATCTCAAACCATTAGCAGAGACAATAGAAACTAGCTATCAGTTTTGGTTTAACATAACTTTTGTACTTTCTTGCTAGTTAAAACATTTATAAATAATATTCTTAGTCTAGAGGAAAATGCATAGCCGTTTGAAAACAGCGTTCAATATAATTTTCCTTGACCAATCAGGAGGATTCCAAAGGTTTGAATTTAATCACATTAAGAAATTATGCAAGGAGTTATAAATGGGAAAGAATCATCGTGGAAAAGGCATTGTCATGTTACCCGCACACGGCAGAGGTGTATGCCCCATATGCCATCGTACGGGAATCAAATTACTGTTTGATATAAAGCAAGAAGACAAGACCATAAAAGTTTGCAAGGTATGTAATAAGATCTCTGCACGCTAATCATATTGCCTAAAGTTTTTAAACCTGATCCTGTTTGTGATGAATAGATCAGGTTTTTTTTATTTTATGTATGATCGGCATTATCTTTACAAGGAACCGTCTGAAGACAGCGCTACAATAGGAATCACGCTCTACAGTTTTTTATTTACAAAAAGAAACATAAAATACATTAGGATTTAACTGGAATAAATTATAATATAAGTACATACAGTCTTAACATCAAAAAAGAGCGAATTATGTTGAAAGATAAGAAAGTACTTCTCGGTGTCACAGGTGGAATTGCTGCTTATAAAGCAATCGACCTGGCAAGTCATCTCACGAAAGCCGGTGCCATTGTCAGAACGATCATGACTGATCATGCCAGTGAATTTGTGACTCCTATCAATTTTGCTGCCATCACGCACCAACCTGTTTACTGGAATCAATGGGATGTAGCAGAACCTATAGCTCATATCACATGCGCAGATTGGGCAGATATCGTTGTGATTGCTCCTGCGACAGCAAATATCATTGCCAAGGCTGCACATGGTATAGCAGACGATCTTCTATCTTCCACAATACTGGCAGTGACCTCTCCCCTATTATTTATACCAGCTATGAATATACATATGTTTGCAAATCCTATTACCCAGGACAATATTCAAAGCCTGGCAAAGCGCGGTATTTTCTGTCTTGAACCTGATAAGGGCAGTCTTGCCTGCGGATATGAAGGGAAAGGACGTTTTCCTGATACTAAGGAAATCATGTATGCAATAGATACCTATATGGAACACAGCAAAGATCTTCTGCATAAGAAGATTCTCATCACTGCCGGTGGTTCTGTGGAAAATATAGATCCCATGCGTGCCATTACAAATATGTCATCCGGTAAAATGGGTCTGGCATTGGCACGTGCAGCCTGGTTACGTGGGGCTGAGGTGACATTTATTCATAGTTCCATCTCAGAAAAAATACCCTACTACCTGGAACCAATTTGCGCCATGTCAGCAGACGAAATGTATAAAGCTGTTCATTCACAAGCTGATTTCCAGGATATCATTATCATGGCAGCAGCGGTTGCTGATTACACCATTCTAAAACCTGAATCGCAAAAGATCAAGAAAACTGGTGAGTTGAATATTTCGCTTGTGAGGACAAAAGACATTTTAGAAGATTTAGGGAAAATACGGAAAAAGCATCTGAAACTAGTCGGTTTTGCAGCAGAAACTAAAGATCTGGAAAAGTATGCCCGTGAGAAATTAGTTAAGAAGCATCTTGATATGATTGTAGCTAACTACTTAAATGTTAGCGGGAAAGAGGACACGGAGGTTATCATTTTATCCTCCAAGACGAACAAAACATTTAATGGCAGTAAGTTTCAAATAGCCCATAACATATTGGACCAGATCATCCATGAATAAGCATGTAGTTTTGATCACTGGAGCAAATAGCAATATTGGTTCAAAGCTTGCAGAAAGCTTCCTGGAAGATGGTTTTTCTGTTCTACTGCTTGTGCATAAAAACCAGGAAAAGATTCAGCATTTAAAAAAGCATGTAAATAAAGTATTCATTACTGCCTGTGACCTTTCAAATTGGGAAGAAACAAATGCTGCCGTTCAGCAACTCATCATAGAATCAGAGTTGAAACCTTATGCGTTAATCCATACTGCAACGGTCAGGAGTAACGATTCATTATCGCTGGTGGAATCTGAATCCTTGAAATGGACTGATGTTCTGCAGACGAATGTTGTTTCAGCGTACCATATTTTAAAAGCGGTTCTTCCCTATATGGTAGAACAACATGAGGGAAGAATTGTTTTATTCGGATCGGATGTCAGTCGCAGCGGATTGGCATACGGTACGGCATATAGTGCTTCCAAATCAGCGATTGCGAATTTAAGTAAAAGCCTGGCTTTGGAACTTGCTGATTCAGGAGTCCTGGTCAATACATTATCTCCTGGACCAGTACTGACAGATGATAGGCAATTCGACTTAGAATATCGAGAATTCAGAAGAGATTACTTCCAGAAGCAGCTCTCAAAGATTCCATTAAATCGGTATGTGAATATCTCGGATATTTATCACTTGTGTAAGTTCTTAGTTTCGGAATATAATTCATACTTAACAGGGGATGAAATATTCCTGACCGGAGGAAAATCGTAATGATGAGATCTTTAGTACTATTATTCATACTTTGCTTTGCTTTGTTTGCAACATCAGGATATGCTTTTATGTCAGGTGAAAAACTAACCTTTGTTGTCAGTTTTGGCAGCATTAAAGCAGCCGAAGCTACCATAGAAGTCAATGATATGCTTTACATGCGGAAGACACCTGCTTATCAGATAACTTCAACTGCCAGGACATATCCATTCTTTGATAACTTCTTCAAAGTTCGAGATTCTATAGAATCCATTTGGGATAAGGAAGACCAGGTATCGCTGCAATTCACCAAGAATTTAAATGAAGGTAAATATAGGCAGTATCGTATCATAAACTATAATCCTGCTAAGAATACCGCTGTTTACAGGAGATGGCAGTTTAAGGAAAATCTTTTCAAAGATAAGGAGATCTCTATTTTCCCAAAAACACAGGATATCTTCGCTGCTTTTTATCTAACCCGCATGCAGGATCTGCAAGTTGGTAAGGATTTCTATATCAAATGCTGTACGGAAGGTAAGAACTATACAACCTGCGTAGTCGTACATCGTATTGAAAAAATCAATACGATCTTTGGTCAGATTGAGTGTCTAGTCATCGAGCCAAAACTTGCTGGGGAAGCAATCTTCAAACAGACAGGTCAAATTTACATTTGGGTAACAAATGATGCCTATAAAATTCCTGTTCAAATGGAAAGCAAGATATCCGTAGGCAAATTCAAAGCAAAATTAAGCGAAGCAGTGAATGTCCCTTACAAACAAAAGTAGCTATTATTACGATCTTCCTCCTGAATTGATAGCCCAGTATCCTCTTACAAGCAGATCTGAATCACGATTGATGTATTTAGATAGAAAAACTGGTGAAGTTAATCACAAATCATTTACACAGATCATCCAATTCTTTCAACCAGGCGATGTTTTGGTATTGAATTGTACTAAAGTTATCCCGGCAAGACTTATCGGTCATAAACCCAATGGCGGTAAAGCAGAAGTTTTTCTTCTTCATCAAATCAAAGATAATACCTGGAAAGCCCTGGTAAGACCTGGAAGACGTTGTCACATTGGAACGGAATTAGTATTCACAGATGGACTAACCGGTACAATTGTAGGTTATGAAGAAGAACAGACACGTATCATTGAATTCAGTTGGGAAGGAGATTTCTGGCAGGTATTGGAACATGCTGGTCAGGTTCCGCTACCCCCCTATATCCATCATATACCTGATGCTTTCGATAAAGAGCATTACCAGACAGTCTATGCCAAGGAAAAAGGTTCCGTTGCCGCTCCAACTGCAGGCTTACATTTTACACAGGAAATTCTTGATCTGTTAACAGAGAAGGGAGTTATTATCCAGGAAGTAATTCTTCATGTAGGTTTGGGTACATTTCGCCCCGTCAAAACAGAGAATATACTCGAACATAAGATGCATAAGGAATACTGTCAGATACTACCGGAAACTGCAGCAATAATAAATCAAGCAAAACGGGAAAAGCATCGGCTTATCGCAGTTGGAACCACCAGTGCCAGGACGCTTGAAAGTTTTACCAAAGACGGAGTATTGCAATCCGGAGAGCATTGGACAGATCTCTTTATGTATCCTGGTAAATCATTTCAACTCATTGATGGATTAATCACCAATTTTCATATGCCGGAATCAACGCTGATGATGCTTGTGTCCGCATTAGCCGGTTACGAACATATTATGAACGCATATCAGATCGCTGTTCGGGAAAAGTATCGCTTTTTCAGTTATGGTGATGCCATGATTATCATTTAGGAGTTAAGCAAATAATGAAAGATTTCTCTCATCCACTTTTCGATGATTATTTCTGGTATCCGAAACTTGCAAGTACTTCAAATCAAGCTTTAAAACTGATTCAAGATAGAAGTGTACACGGTCATTTCCTAGTAGTTGCGGATGTTCAGACAAATGGACGAGGTAGAAAAGGGGCTACCTGGTTTTCTCCTGGAGGTGGAATCTGGCTGACTACTGCTTTTTATGATCTACCGGAACAAAGTACTCTGACAATTCTAATCGGGAATTGCATCCACCAGGCATTAGTGGAAGTATTCCCTGAAATAGCTGATGATCTTTTACTGAAATGGCCTAATGATGTTATGCTGAGCGGTTTGAAGATCGCCGGTATACTGACGGAGCAGTTCCCTGCTTTGAATTATACATTAGTTGGTATTGGCATTGATAGCAATGTGCAAAACATTCCAAGCGAAATAGCAGTAATTTCTACCTCTCTTTCCATCTTTACTGGGAAAGAGGTGGATAATGTACAGATTCTAACTAAAGTATTTGAGACATTAGCCAGAAATTTACCCGGATATCTGGAGAATGGTATTAACGATAGCGTGAAATACCATAATCGGTTTTCTTTCTTGCGTGACAAACAGATTGAAATAATGACAGACTTTGGCAGCTATAGTGGATTTTGCCGGGGATTAAATCGGGAAGGAGCTATCATTCTGGAAATGGATTCCGGTTTAAGGCAGCCATTTTTTAGTGGGAGCATCAATATTCATTCAGCAGATTAACGAAATTCACCTGATTTTTAAGTTAGCGCAAGGAATAAATTGACGTTTTTTTATCCTAAACAATTATATCTCGTTGACAATGAATTTCCACCCAATATTTGTGGTTTTACATGGAAATAGCGGTTATGAATAGTAAGTATAGATCAAAAGATAAAAAACTGGAGGAATGATGAGAAAGTTCTTTTTAGCGAGTGTTGTCTTATTTGTATTTTTTTCAACGCTGATGGCAACGACAAAAGTTGCAATTATGCCTTTTGAAAAAATGGATCGCAGTAGCGATTATATCGTAAAAATGCTAAATATTCGGGATATAGAACTAATATTTTCCAATAATAAACAATTCGAAGTTATTGGAATCAAGCAATCCAAAGAAACTCTTGGGGCATTAAACGGCAAGAAGATCGATGAAATTGATCCTGAAGATATCTTAGCTGCCGGAAAAACGCTAGGTGTTGATATTGTCATTACAGGTACTGTGTCTACTGTTGATGCCAGAAATTTTCAAGTTCAAACCAAGATTTACAGCGAAATCACAGGTGAGGTTAATCCCATTTCCTTCAATGTGACAAAGAATAAATTTGAGCGTTGGGATGCTATGCAAAAGCAATTTATCCCTAAAATCGATGCCTTTGTAACGAATGAAATTGCTAAGATGGTAACTCTTGCCACCCAACAATTTGACCAGGAAAATATCGATACTGCTGAAGAAGGATTCTTGAATGTACTGAAAGCAGATCCGAAGAATATTACGGCTTTTCTGTATCTCGGCAGCATCTATTATGAGAAAAAAGATTACCCAAAATCAGAATCCTATCTGACGCAAGGTTTAGTAATCGATCCGGCAAACGTAAAAATTCTGAATAGCTTGTTCACGACATATAAAGACCAAAATAAAACTGACTTGGCAATTCCGGTACTTAAGAAAATTGCCCAGGCATCAGATGATGCTGAGATGTGGTTAGCTTTAGCAAATATGCAAGCTGAAAGTGGTGATAACAAGTCTGCCATCTTCTCTCTTGATAAGTCATTGGAAATCAATCCGACATATAGCAAAGCCATCTATCGTTACGGTTTAATTTATTATGATCAAAAGAACTATGAAGATGCTATTCCTTATCTGGAAAAAGCCACTACTTCTTATCCTGATGATACTGTACTGGCTAAGAAACTAGCTTTCGCATACCAGATTACCGGCAAGATCGATGAAGCGATACAGAAATTCGAACAAGTTGTCGCTGCAAATCCAACAAATGCCACTGCATTCTTCAATTTGGAAGGTATTTATCGTGCTGCTGCCGGTGATGCTGCTGAGAAGAAAAATACTGATTTAGAAGCTTCCTATAATAAAAAAGCCTTAAACACTTTAAATCAATTGAAGATTTTTGCACCTGAAAGTGCACTTCTTTATTTACGCTATGCAGATGTGTATTTTGCAACTAACAATATGAATGAAGCTGATAATAATGCTACGTTATCAATCCAGAATGATCCATCCAAATATCCGGCATATCTTATTCTTGCCCAGGTGAATCAAAAACGCGGTTCGGATAAATATAATCAGTTTGTAGATTTTGAAACCGCTGCTGCCAAAGCGATTGGTAAGAAGGCAGATGCATTAATAAAACAGCGTGATACTGCTAAGATCGATGCATACAGATTTTTCAAATTGTCTGAAGATCAGTTGAATGCTGCTAAAACAAGAACAGATGACCAGGCAGTCATCGCTGATATTAATTCTCGAATTGCAGCACTGCAACCATTACTCGCTCAAACTAAGAAAGGTTTCTTTTAAAGAAAGAGACTTTGCTGAGTAAAGGGCAATAAATCTTGAACTTCCCGGGAAATCCGTTTTCTGGGAAGTTTTATTAAATTGTAAAACATCAGCTATCTATTGAGAAAACTCCGAATATCATTTAGATTAAATTACAATTGTCCTGTTCCCCATGCAACGAGTAGCTTAGTTTTCATGTTCATCTGATCTTTCTGATCAATAAAAAATATCCTGCAATCTGAAACTCTAAACATAGCATGTTAAGCCAACTATATTTGCTTTTGTTTCCTTTCAACACAGGCTCTTGGAAACTGCTAATTTCCGTTATTATCAAGCCTCTTAGGAAAGAATTGTGAGTATTCATTAATTTCAAAATAAAAGATTTGACATTTTATGAAGTTCTTTAGATTATAGTCGATTGCTTTATTGAAACAAAAACCAATATTCATGGAGGTATAATATGAAAAAAATTCTATTCTTTAGTACTCTTATGATGCTAAGTATGGTTCTGTTTGCTTTTACTCCTACCATTGACGGTGTCAAAGATACCGGCTGGGGTACAACTCCCACACATAGCACAACAACATTAAAACAGCCTATCGAATTCAATTTGGATGGTGGTTGTTATGTCACAGATGACGCAAATTACGTCTATATCGGAATTCCCACAGATAATGATCCCTGGAGTGATGGAAAACCTGTACATTTTCATGTTGCTATTGATTTGAGAAATACGGTTACAGGTGGTTCAAGTGATGCATGGGGTAGTCAAATGTCTTATGGTCAGCCCTATAAACCAGAGTTCGATATTATCAGTCAGTGGAGCACAACAAGTGAACTTGTCGGATGGACAGGACTTCAAACTTGGACTGGGTCTGCCTGGTCGGGATCTGAATTTCCTGGAACAAATATCAAAGGCGGTGGTGGAGCATTCACAGAAATAGCAATTCCACGTAGCGTATTAGGTAATATTGAAATCTCTGAAGTAATCAATATCTCTGTTTGGGCGCGACCTGCTTATGATAAACCACGCGGAACAGTATGTTTACCAGCGGATACATCTTTCCCTGCTGATTGGGGTGATGGTGGAACCAGTACATTTACAACGCAATTTCCCTACATTTTAACAACACTCCTAGCAGATGCAATTCCTCCACAGGTTGTCAATGCTACTCAGCTCACGGATTCATCTTTCAATTTGACCTTTAATGAACCTATGAAAGAAGAGAACGCCACTGATACAAGTAATTATACTTTCGGTGGAGGTATGACAATATCTTCGATTGATGTAGTCAGTTCAACAGTATTCACTTTCCATACAGTTTTAAAGCTTTCTGGTGGGACGACTTACTCAGTGATCGCCCATCCCGAAATCGTTGATATTGCAGGTAACCCTATTAATGCAACGAATGATAGTACATCATTTGTCGGATTGTATTATTCAAATGTGACTTTCCAAGTTAATATGAATGTCCTGATTATTAGTGGTGGATTCGTTCCAGCAACTGACAATGTGGCAGTTCGTGGTAGTTTCAATGGCTGGGGAACTACAAGCTTATCAGACACAGATACCGATGGGATATATACTCTTTCCCTTTCAGTACCTTATGGTACCGGTTCATCATTTAGTTACAAATATTGGAACAATCATCTAAGTGGTGATATCTGGGAAAGTGTTTCTCCAGATCGTTCTTTTACTATTGCTGGCGTTGATAATATCATCCCTGTCGTCTATTGGAATAATACTGAACCTACAGGCCTAACAACCCATTATATCGATGTAACCTTCCAAGTAAATATGGCTTTACAAACAGTATCAGCGGATGTCTATGCCGCTGGTGCCTTCAATTCCTGGAGCGGAACGGCTACACCAATGGCACTCGATAGTTTAGCAATCTATTCTGTCACTCATAGGTTCCCTGCCTATTCGCTCAAGAGCCAGGAGTATAAATTTGTGAATGATACTGTTTGGGAATATATAGATAACAGGACATTTACTCTAAATGATTCCTTATCCTCTATGATTCTTCCCGTAGTTTATTTTAACAATTCCATTCCCACTGAATTATCTGGAATTGCATTTCTTCAAAAGGCTTCATCGTCATTCACGAATTTTAACAACGATGATATACTTCCTGCTGGTGATAGCTTAAAATTTGAAGTCAGGATGACTCCAGTTGATATTGCTGCAAATTCACAATACTCTGCTACGCTGCGTTACCGTATTCTGCCGTGGGTGGATTTTCTTTATAAGACCTTCACCTATAATAACACATACGGAAGTGATTCTTATTGGCAAACCACTTTAGATAATGGTATTGAAGTCAGTGATGGAGATACAATAGAATTCTATGTAACCGCTACTGATTACAATGGTCCAATTTTCACTGATGATAATAGCGGAGCATTTTATCGCGTAATCATCGGTGGTGGAAGCTTACCTTCTCCTGACAGTTTACTGATAAGCCTTTCCGGAGAAGACATTCATATCACTTGGGGTGCAGTTACAGGAGCATCATCTTATCGCGTTTACTACTTTAATGATCCTAGTAACCCTAGTTATCAAAATTTTAGCGATGTTACAGACGCTGAAATTACCCTTTCAGGGCATGCCTTATTTGGTAGTGAATTCTACTGTGTAGAAGCACGACCATAATGAATATTTAGAGAACGGGTCTGCTGATATGGCAGACCCGTTTGATTTCTTTAATTTTATATAACTTATAATCGCAGGAATCAATGAAGAAGATTGACTTGCATGTGAAATAGAAAAATAAACTTCTATATTTGAAATTGCTTGAAGAAATAGCAGTAAATGATGTATAAATAAATCTAGGTAATTAAGAGGAGATTTCTATGAAAACGTTACGTTTAATTTTAGTTTTTGCAATGCTATTGATGATCTGTAATGCCATTGCGACCCCAAGAGTGGTAGGTTCTTTTGCACAGGCTGGATATACAGATTGGGATCCAGGAAATGCCGCTTTGGAAATGACTTCAGTCGGCGGTACAATTTATTCAATAACGCTTAGCCTGCCTGCTGGAACCTATGCTTATAAAATCGTAGATGGCACTGTGTGGCAGGATCCAAATTACCCGGGAAATAATCAGGGCTTTACTATAGCTTCTACGACTTCATGTACTTTTTTATGTAATAGGACTGCCCATTTAGTCATGCACACTGCTCCTATAATCGCAGGTAATTTTATCTCTGAGTTAGGTGGAACTGACTGGACTCCTTCAGATCCTATTGGTTTAATGACAATTCAGCCCTCACCTTTACAGTTCTATCAATGGGAAGGTATCGTTCCTGCTGGAACATACGAATTCAAGGTTACATTAAATGGTAATTGGGATCAGAGTACAACTTCAAATAACATTCCCTTTGTATCTGATGGTATCATATCGACAATAATTTCTTATAATTTCGATACAAACGTTGTATCTACAAGTGCAGGTGCTCCACCTTCAGCCTCCATCAAATTTACTGTTGATGATCGAGCATATCATACTCACACCGCTTTCTATCTCAAAGGTTCTTGGAACGGAGATGGTTATTATGATGTATCATGGGGAGGTGGCATGGAACATATTGCTCTAACAGATGATGGATTGAATGGTGATGTAGCTGCTGGAGACCATATATTTACAGCAGTTCAGGACTTAGTGACAGATGCCGGAAGCAACACTTGGTATTGGGGTTTGAATGATGAAAACCATAACTGGGTAGATGCTTCTTATGCCACTTTTACAAACCCGACTACTGATCCGCAAACAATGGGAATTCAATTAGGGGATATTGAACTCCCTGTTGAACTATCTTCCTTTACAGCTATTAATTATGATGAAACTACTGTATCAATTCAATGGGTTACTCAATCAGAAACTGAATTGCTCGGATACAATGTCTTACGTAATTCATCAGCAGACCTGAATACTGCTAATGTTCTCAATAATCATATCATTGGTGCAACTAACACTGCACAGACACAATCCTATTCTATCCAGGATAACGAACTGACCACTGATATGACATATTTCTACTGGTTGGAATCTGTAAATTTAGATGGAACGAATAAGCTCTTCGGGCCTGTAACATTATACTTCAATATTAACGATCCTATTACTCCAACTCCAAATATCTCAAAAACTACGCAGTTGTTCGCTGCTTATCCCAATCCGTTTAATCCGAATACAACGCTTAGTTTTCAATTGGAAACAGGTGCTAAAACGGATTTGAGTATATTCAATGTAAGAGGGGAATTGATCAAACACATCTTCAACGGTTCTCTTACATCTGGTGTATATCGTTGGAATTGGGATGGGACAGATACCCAGGGTAATAGTGTTAGTAGTGGTGTGTATTATTACCGTTTAGATGCCGGAAAATACCACCAAACAAATAAAATGGTACTCATGAAATAAACATAGCTGTCAGAAAAAGGCGTCTTGTTCAGACGCCTTTTTCTTTTGTCGTAAAATGCTGTAAATAACCATTCACTATAACAAATCATTTGACACTATAACACGAATATTCAATGCTCATATTCTCATGAATCATCATGAATTACTATATTGGGAGTTTATATGAGCTGGGTCTTTGCCGCAATCAGTCATAATCCAATTACCAGGGAAATTAAAAATAAATTCAAAGTAATACATCATTACCCTCAGTACCTCCAAGAATCAGCATATATATACATCGCGTCAGCAGGACCTGATCTAACTACATGCTGTCATTTGAATTATCATGAGGATAATTCAGGTTATATCATACTAGGTAGTCCTTTATGGGCAATTGAAAACGGATATCATTTCCTGACCAAGAATGATTGGGATCACTTTTCATGGGAAGATGATGATATATGTAGATTGGAAGGTCATTATGCCTTATTGCGATGGCATGGTAATCATTTTGAATGCTGGACTGACCCTATCGGTTTACGTGATTTCCTGATCGTGAATACCGTGTGGGGTTATGTTATCACAACACGACTGGATTGGGCATCACGGATGATTGATGCCAGTTCTTTCAACCTCGAAGCATTGTCCACGCACATCATCGTTGGTGCTACTCTTGGTGAGGATATGATTATTAATGGCATCAGACGTGTTTATAGAGGTATGAAGGCAGAAATAACTGCGATAAGCTGCATTATACAGCAGATGCCTTGTAGCGAAATTAAACCCAGCATCCATACTCGTGATGAATTAAATTCAGATATGATGAAACGTGTCTTGCTGCCATTCAAGGAAAATAGAAGATTATCAATGGCTCTATCTGGTGGACTTGATTCACGAACTGTCCTCAGTTACTTGTTGCTTCCTGAAGCCAAGCACTATCGTTCCCTATGGGATGCATATACTATCGGCTCTGCAGGGGAATCTGATCTGAAAATAGCCAAGCGAATTAGCAATGAATTTCACATCAAACATAAAATTATAGAACCTGATCTTGCACCTGTGTCAGAACTATGGAATTATATGAAGGAAAATGTTCTTTCTATGAGAATGGATATGTTTCCCTCCATAACCAATCGGTATCAGTTTATGTTCGATATGGCTAAGTATTATGATGGTATTATCGACGGTGGCTCAGGATGGTTACTGAAGTACCAGGTATCCCGGAAAACAGGTTTTAAGCATAGAAATGACATCATAACAGGGAATTGGGATAATATAGTTCCTGATCTGATGCGAAATGACGCTTTCTTCTTCAGTAATGAAGCCAGGGAGCAGATGACATCAAAAATTCATACACGAACAATAGAACTGATGTCAAGGATTGAAAGTCCCAATACTTTGGGTTTCTATAATTGGCTGAATCAATTCTTCATAGATTCGCATCTGCCATTTAAATACAGCAGTCATCAAATCTGGGTTGATAATATTCTCCAGGATTATATGCCTACAATGTCACATATCTTTATGAAAAATATTCTTCAAATACCAACTGAACAAAAAATAGATAATCGTTTATGCTATTACTTTATTCGAAAGAATAAGGAAAAACTCATACATATACCACGTGTTGCTTATGGTTTGCAGCTTCCCTGTCGGACAAACACACTGTATTTTGCCACATACGCAAAAATACATCATAAATTGTTTCCCGTTCAACCACAACATTCGAATATGAGGCTCTGGAATCATCTAAGAGAACCTGTATTAGATCAATTGAATTCCAATACTGTCAGGCAATATGAAAGATATGACTGGATGAATCTGCGAAACCACGTGGAATCTTTTTATCAAGGAAAAACGGAGAATGCTAACTGGATAGATCATTGGCTGCGTTTTGATTTCTGGCGAGAACTTGTGGAAGGAAAATAAGGATTTAGTTGAATGATAATCGGAATCTCATTATTCTTAATCTTCTCGCATACTTTTCTTTTTCCCAAATCGGCAAAGAGTTTCATCTTCTCTCGAGAGGAATTAAACCTCATTTTGTCAAAGACACATCTGTATGTTGATGATTTGTCTTTGTTGAAAAGAAACAGATAAACCTATATTCTATATGTTATTCAATATTCGCAAGATTCTTTAAAAAATTTCTAACTGGAGGTGTATATGAAATATGATTCTATCTATCAGGATGCTAAAAATCAGTTTGAGTTATGGGCAAACCCTGAAATCGTAAAGAAGTACTCCCGCTACTTTAAGGAAGGATATAATGCTTATGGGTTAGGAGAAGGGCAGTTGGTTTCCTACATCCGGACTGTACTTGAGCAATATCCATCAATTACAGTTGATGAAATCCTGGAATTAGGTGACATCCTTTTTGCTGATGGAAAATACGAAATAGGCAGTATGGCAGTTTTTTAACTGAAAGAAAGAAAGTCTGAGTTTAACAAATCAACTCTTATTGGAGTTAAAAAGTGGTTTGATAATGGAGTCAATAACTGGGGTCACAGCGATGTTCTATGTTCTCTCATTACACCGGTTTTCTTCCATGAGAATATTGCCACATACATTGATATGAAAGACTGGCGGGTCTCCCCCAGCCGTTGGACGAGGAGAGCTGTTCCTGTATCATTACTTGCCTTGATCAAAACTGTTGAACCGAGTTTACTGCTTGAATTTGTTGAGCCAATGATGCTTGACCAGGAACGAGTTGTACACCAGGGACTAGGCTGGTTCCTTCGTGAATTATGGAAAAAACATCCCACTGAAGTAGAAGAACTTTTATTGAAATACAAGAATATATCTGCCCGACTGATCTTTCAATACGCAACAGAGAAAATGACAAAAGAACAGAAACTGAGATTTTCTAAAGATAAGAAGTGACTATCATGTAGAGCATGATACCGTTCCTGCTGAATTATAACTCCGCATTAACGCGGTTGTCGAGTAGTACTCCGTTCCAGCTGATTTGTAACTCCGCATTTACGCGGTTGTCGAGTAGTACTCCGTTCCAGCTGATTTGTAACTCCGCATTTACGCGGTTGTCGAGTAGTACTCCGTTTTCTGTAAATCCCCATACGATCTTCAAAGATTATACCAATTTCAATCCAATTTCATACCTGTTTCAATCCTGTTTCAATCCTGTTTCATACCAATCTCATTCCTGTTTCGAGAAATAGGTATGAATTAAGTATGAAGTTAGATTCATGTTGCTTTGGAATAGGTATAATCTATGGGCAACATAGGTGCTTTTATTGTACCATACTACCGGAGTTTGATATCGTAGATGCTTTTTCATGAAGGTAATTAATGAATGAATATAGAAGAAGAGGTTAGACACGCTAGTCAATCCCGGCATCGTGCTCTGGAATTATGAACTTCCCAGAAAAGGATTTTCGCTACCGAGGATGAAAGGTCGTATCATGAAGTCCACTTGCCCTTTTAGTCAGGTATTCAATGATAACTTGTTTAGGGCATTTGAACTCCAAACTCTTAGCTTTCATGTAAAGTCCATTTTCCCTTTTAGCCTGGTGGTAATTGATAGTTTTGCTTGGGAAATTGAACTCCAGATACTTAGCTTTCATGTAAAGTCCGCAACGCCTTTAAGCATCAAAAAAACTTCAATCTCGAAGGCGTTTTGGACTCCAGGGATGAGTAGGTACACATATTTCTTTACAATTCATCCAGTTTTATGCGTTGTATTTCATGAATACATTAACTTCTGGAGAATATTATGAAAAGAATGGGATTCATTATTATATTATCGTGTTTTTTAATCAGTATCTCGGCAAATGTACATACATCCTATCTCTGGCATTTAGACCAGCCTATTTATTGGGCTGACAAGAGTACCTGGAATACATATCAGTATCAGAAGGTATGGGAATCAGATTATAAAAAGAACCACGGCGGTAATATCTATTCCGATGGTCAGGCACATCCGTTGAATAACCTGCCCGATATCTTTGGGAATGCAGACCGTGTGGCAGCATATCAATACAGAATGCGGGATGCTATCAGTTCTATAGGCTCCCTGCCCGAAGCTGGAGCTCAGGTCAGTATATCCGGGTGTTTGATGGAGAATATCAATGATCTCGCAACGGCAGGACAATGGGGCTATTATAGCGGTTGGAACAATAGCTATGCACAAGCACGAGGCTGGACTACAACCGGTGGAAAGCCGCGTATGGATGTTCTTGCCTTTACTATGGATCATGCCCTCTCCCCTCTCGTGGACGAAAGTTGTCTGAAGAAACAGATTGAAGCTCATAAATACTTATATACCCAATTATTCGGTTCTACACCTGTTTACTCAAAAGGCTATTGGCCTGCTGAATGTGCTTTTTCAGAACGTATTATTAAAGTACTTGTCCAGGAAGGAATACAATGGTCTGTGATTGCCAATAGCCACCTGGCACGAACACTCAACGACTATCCTGTTAATTATGGCACTTCAGGCTGTAACATCGATCCACCAAATAAAGCAGATAAAGTGGCTACCAACGGAACACACTGGTGGAATGGACAGATCGATGGAAGAGGTGGTACATTCGCAGCTCCTTATTGCTACCAGGTACATAAAGCTAAATACGTAGATCCTGATAATGGACAGGAATATAAAATATCTGTTGTACCTATGGACGATCTGCTCAGTTATCAGAACGGATATTCTTCTATGGGTACAGGAGACATCGATACTAAAATTGCACCATATGACAATCCGGCACAACCTTCCATCGTTCTCATGGCTCACGACGGAGATAACGCCTGGGGTGGTGGATACAGTTATTATGGGGAATCTGTTCCAGGCTTTGCCAATGCTGCTGCTGCCCAGGGCTATACACCTTCGACAGTGGAACAATTCATTTTGAATCATCCTACACCCGATACTGATATTGTTCATGTGGAAGACGGTGCATGGGTCAATGCTGCCAATGACTGGGGGCATCCGCAATTCATCAACTGGATATGGCCTATGTACAATGCATCCAAAGTATTTGACCCGACCGGCTGGACGGAAGATGCAAGAAACTGGGCTGTTCTAACCGCTGCTCAAAATCGTGTGGATATGGCTGAACAATTGACAGGTACTTTGAATATAGCAAAGATAGTAAGCCCCGATGCTGCTGCCAATAATGCAGAACGTGCCTGGCATTATTTCCTTCCGGCATTCAACAGCGGTTATATGTACTATGGGACTGCCATAGATATGGAAGTGAAACCTACTCTTGCTGCCAATAATGCTACAGAATATGCGAATTATGTTATCAATGCTCATCCAGGTGTGGATAATACTCCACCAACTGTCTTTATCCCACAACGCTTTCCTTATAACCCGGGAGGGAAAGGTTTCGGTCCTATCTATGGATACCAGGAACACCAGAATTCATCTGACTTTCATGTTTGGACGTTTGCCTATGATGCCTCAGGACTGCAAACCATTACTTTGAAATATCGTACTGACTCAGATGGTTCCAATCCGGAGTCAGATAATGCCAATGATACATATGCAGGCGGAGCTGGTGTAGGTGGATGGACATCACTGCCAATGACTGAAAGGGTCTTCCCCACAGGCAATGTGACTAATAATTCAGAGATCAATTTCTTCATATTGCCAACCTATATTGCGAATGAATATTATGCTCAGATTACTGGATTGACGGATGTCTTAGTCGATTACTACGTTGAAGCAACAGATACACATGGAAATATTCGCAAATCCCCAATCCAGCATGTATATGTGGGAACAGGTGGAGGAACAACACCAACCACTTCTGTTACTTATACACCAACGAATCCGGTTGCCGGACAATCCATGACCGTTACCTATGGAAATGCAGGAACTCTGTATAGTGCTGCTCAATTGAAGATTCACCTGGGTCAGAATACCTGGCAGGGTGTCACTGATTACAACATGACCCTCTTCCCCGCTGAGAACTGCTGGAAATACACATTTACCGTGCCTACAGATGCCACACAGGTTGATTTTGTGTTCACTGATGGATTGAATCATTGGGATAACAATAGCGGTGCTGATTGGCATATCACAGTCACAGGTGCGGTAACAGGTTATGTTATAGATGGCACGCTCGATGCTTCAGCACAACTAGTAGGACAAAGCGGAACGCTGAAGCTGTATACGGCTAAACAGGGCAATATCTTGTATGTGGCAACAACTCCGGCTGCCAGCACAACTGATGTCTTTATGTTTATCTGTAAGAGTAAAACAACGATGGTTGCTTCACCCTGGGCGAAAGCCGGACAAGTCAATCAATGGGAGCTGTTTACTGCCAATGAAGGCACCAATGGTTATAACACTTGGACTGATCAAAATGGCTCAGCAACGCTAGCCCGTGGAACAGTCCTGGAAGGCAAATTTAATGTACTTACCGAATGTGGCTCTGTTGATACGCTATACCTCGCAGTTGGAGAATATGGTACTTCGGATACCGGAACATTGATCAGGCAAGTTCCTCTTGGTAATGGAGATGGCAACATCAATTTCAATGAATACTTTACATGGGCGTTGAATCCAATTCCCAATCCACCAACAAACCTGATGATCTCGAAAGCCGGAAATGATATCCAGTTAAGTTGGAGTGCTACCAATTTACCGGATTATGCGTATAAAATTCTATATGCCGATGCTCCTTATACACCAATAGCTTCATATCATTATTTGGCTACAACATCTGCTACTACATACATTCATACAAATGGAGTAAATTGGTCTGACCGTTTATTTTATAGAGTAATTGCAGTACCGATTACTAGAAATACAATGAAACATTACAATAGATAATAAGAAAGATATTTCCCTAATATCATGAGTATCAAATATATGTACTATTAAAATTCCAAGGCTTATTATACTTTGGAAATATAAATCTTGTTACAAAAACCTTCATTTTTAATGAATAATCTATTAAAAAACAACACTCTTTACTATATTTGTTAAAAAAAACTTGACTGTATGTACAGATACTTCAATTATACACATGAGTGCATCTTAGGAGCAGGAATGTATTCGGAATTATGTATTATGCTCTTATTAATTATGTTATCTGAAAACTAGATAGGCGATAATCCAAAAAATGCTATGGATGTATCGAAAACAAAACAATGATGTTAATTAGGAGGTTCAAAATGCAACGTTACGCAATAGTTCTTATCATTTTACTTATCCCCTTGTTAGCTTTCGCAACCGTCATACCCAACCTTTTCGGTAGTCACTTTGGGAGCACACAAATTCTGAATAATCATGAAAGATCATGGAGATTAAACTACAATCTGGAAGAAATGTATCAAGATAATCTTTGGGCAAATAGTGCTAAAAACGTCTATTATTACAATTCCGTTCATCCAACTGCAATTGATAGTATTGTTACATACAGCTATGAAGAACAAACTATGACGTGGAATATTCAATCTGCAACGATATTTACATACGATGCCACCTATGAATATGTGATTGAGGGAGATGTGTATATGATCAATCTCAATCCACCGATTCGAATGCTTTTTATGCGTGAATACATAGATTACAATGAAAACAATTATTTGAAAGATGTTACTATTCAGTTTTTGGACTCTTTTACAAGAACTTTAGCTGATGTTTCCAGGTTGCACTTGACTTATGCAAACAACAATGTCTCTTCCTCAATCACTTGGTATGCAGAAGATTTACATGCTCCGCAACACCTCGAGAAAACAACTTTTGCTTTTGATTTTCGAGGGAGAATCATCCAGGAATTTATGATGACTTCTGCCGATTCATCCAACTGGGTTAATTCTGAACAAACTGACAGAACCTATCATCAAAACGATATTACGACAAGTGCTATATTCCTCAATAATGTAGCACATATGTGGGGATTAGATGCGATGACTGGAGGTTCAATGATGTTCGGTATGGTTAGCACGGAAATTATCCAGACATGGTTGGGCGATGCCTGGATTAATAGTAGCAGTGCAACCTATACGTATAACGCTTCGAACAAATTGATACAAGTACTTAATCAAGAGTGGGATGGAACTTCTGCTTGGGTCAATTTAGAAAACAATATCTATACGTATGATGCTAACAACAATATGGATCAGTATGTCAACCAGGAATGGACAGATCCAAATTGGGTAAATAAATCACGTATGACATACTTTTGGAATAATTCAACTGCCAATGATGATCCAATTGTAGTAGCACCTGGCAACTTATCGATGGTTGCTTCTCCCAATCCTTTCCAATCAAATTTGGACATGAAGGTAAATGCAAAATCTAATCAACCAGTACAGATCGAAGTGTTCAACATCAAAGGACAATCAGTTTATCAAACCAAAACAATGCCTAACACCGAGATTTCCATCAATGGAAAAGAATTCAGTTCCGGTATCTATTTCGTGAAGGCAAAGCAGGGAAATCAAACCATAACTCATAAAATATTGAAGCTAAAATAGAAAAGCAATAACCAATGAAAAAAGGGACGACTTGAAAGCCGTCCTTTTTTTATTAATATAATTTATGAGAAATGCTTGACATTCAATGAATATTCATCACACAATGTCTCTATCAAAAGGAGGTATTCACTATGCGACGTTATTTAATCGTTCTTATCTTTCTTTTAATAAATATATCAGCTAGGGCAGCAGATATTTTTTTTAATCCTGTCGATACACGACCTGGAAATGGTCCAGTGATGAACAATCCGGAACGTGGTTGGTATTTAATTCAAAAAATCCAGTCTTCCTACTCGGATAGTCTCTGGGTTGATAATATAAAAAGATTATATTATTATCATCCTGAGCAGCCAAGTTTCATTGATAGTGTAGAAATCTTCCAATATGACCAGGTTTCTACGACATGGATCTTAAGAAATACCATTGTTGCTACATATGACCCTGTTTCTGAAAATATCTCCGAAATCATTTGGTATTCATTTTATGGTACTGATATTAGAGTACCTGGTCAGCGGATACTCTTAGAATACAATGACAACCATTATCTCTTAAATTGGGCTTTCCAGCATAAGGATACTCTAACAGGAAACTGGATTGTTGGACAGAGAATGCACTTTGTGTACGTAAATAACAATGTATCTGCTCTTGTAACTTGGTATGATGGAGTTCCAACTCCCTATGATCAGAAGATTTTTAATACTGATCTGCAAGGACGAATCATACAGGAAACTTGGCAGACTTCTTCCGATTCAACGAATTGGACAGATTATAAGCAAGTATTTAGAACATTTCATCCTTTGGATACATCGACGGGAACCTCTTTCATGACTAGTTATGCTCAACTGGGATATGTGATAATTACCGATAGCCCTATGGATTTGGGTATGTGGAGTGAAGAACTGACAAAATCGTGGATTAATGATATTATGGATAATGAATCGAAAGCTACTTATGATTATGATATCTCAAATAAGCTGGTTAGCGAGCTTTATCAGAAATGGATTAATTTTTCATGGAATAATGAATCGAAATTTACTTATGATTATGATAATAACGGAAATCTAATTCATGAAATATACCAGCGTTGGAACACGATGAACTGGGATTACTCTAGTAGGGATACCAATACCTGGGAATATACAACAGCCAATGATGACCACACTACTCCAGCGATTAATGGATTATCCCTTTTATCCTATCCCAATCCCTTCCATTCTAATTTGGATATGAAGGTAAATGCAAAATCTAATCAACCTGTACAGATCGAAGTGTTCAATATCAAAGGACAATCAGTATATCAAACAAATGCCATGCCTAATACTCAGATCATGATGGATGGAATGAAGTTCAGTTCCGGTATTTATTTTGTGAAAGCAATGCAGGGGACGGAAACCAGTGTACGGAAAGTCGTGAAGCTGAAATGAGAAGTAGGTAAACTGAATTGTCTTGACAATAATCCAATTAGTTAATTAATATTAGTATTAAATGTTTTCGTGATGATTCAAATAGAAATCTGGTTATCTAGTTAATATGGGAGTAAGAATGACAAGTGAGCTTTCCAAAGAAATAATTCAAGAATTGGATTTGCAGTCTGAACTCAATCCCCTTGATGTAATTCAGCGAATTAAAGTCTATCCTCTCAATGGTCTTTCACCCCATGCTATGAATCAGCTTAAGTATTTCGAGGCAAAATCGCATGTAACCATGCGACATTTCCAAGAAGCGGAACAAATTGCGATTGAGTGTTTAAGCTTGGCTATCCCTGAAAGAGACTATTTTATTTTAGTAAAATGCAATGTCATGCAAGGTTTATGTTATCTGCACATGGGCATCGAATTATCGATAAGACCTTGTTTGGAGTTGGCAATAGAATTTGCCATCCAATCCGGTGATTTTGAACTTCTGATTTATGCCAGTTCAAACTATCTCATTTATCTTAGGACTCGAACACAATTTAGTTCAGCATTAGAGGAGGAGAAACGAATCGTTGATCTTGTTAAACGCACACCGCCCTCTTTTACTTCAATGAATGCTTTAATGAATGTAGCAAAATTGTATCTCGACCTGAATAAATTAGATAAAACCATCAGGTTTCTTCGTCAGGCTTTAGCTTATGCCCAAGTACTGGAGATACCTACTTATCAACTTACGATCATTAATAATCTTGCTTCTGGATATATTAGAATTGAAGATTACCGAAAAGCAGAAGAAATTCTTTTAAATGGACTACGAGTAGCCCAGGATCTTTCTCAAATTCAGCAGATAGCACATATGCTGTTCAATCTGGGAAACCTGATGAATCAGCAAAAAAGATATTCGGAATCAATTGAATACTACGATAAGTGTTATGCAAAAGTGACTGAATGTAATTTTATGTCTCCTATGTTTTTGATTGATCTGTATAATAATTATTCGATGTGTTATTGGTACTTGAATAATCCTGAAGAATCGATAAAATATATTGATAAAGCCATTGAAATAGCAACTGAGAATGGTTTTGAAAATGACAAAATCCAGATGGAAGAGAGCAAGACGAATATTATGATTGGTTTGGGTGAATACAAAGCCGCTAAAACCATTTTGAATAATTCCATCAAATATTACAAAAAGGGGAAACAATATACTCATCTTCTGAGGGCAAGCCGTTCCCTGGCATACCTATATTCAAAGCTAAATGATTATAAAAAAAGCTATGAGATTTGTCGAAAAGTTGATGAAATTACTGACGAATACATCAGCCAGATTCTAAATAAACAGACAGTTGATGATTCTGGCAATCTTAGCTTGGCAGATCTTAACTTTGATTCCATATCATCCGCTTCACCTCTCCAGCACAAGATTGATCATTCACACGGTTTTATCGGTCGGAGTAAAGCGCATCAAAAGGTACTGAATGCTGCATTATTGGCAGCTCAGCATAATAATACCAATGTCCTGATTATGGGAGAATCCGGTACCGGAAAAGAAGTGATAGCTCAAATCATACACAAAAACAGTATTCGCAGGAACAATCCATTTATCCCTGTAAATATTGGTGCTTTATCTGCGACTCTCCTCGAGAGTGAACTCTTCGGACACACCAAGGGAGCATTTACAGGGGCAGATACGCAAACGAAGGGATATTTCCTACAGGCAGATAAAGGTTCCATATTCCTGGATGAAATAGCTGAAATGCCCTATGAACTGCAAAGCAAATTATTAAGAGTCATTGAAACCCGCAAGGTGTCTTCGGTGGGCAGCAGCAAAGAAACCACCTTTGATTGTCGCATTATATGTGCTACAAATCAGGATCTGCGGGAAAAGATGTTTGAACAGAAATTTCGTCTCGATCTATTTCATAGGCTGAATACGATTGAAATCATTATACCACCGTTACGTGAAAGACGGGAAGATATTGAACCTATTATCCAGTATTATGTGGAAAACTATTCTTATGAGCTTAAGAAGCCAAAACCCTTTCTTGATCGCTCTTTCATCGATATGATGCTGCAATATTCCTTTCCTGGAAACGTTCGGGAACTGAAAAATATCATCGAACGCATGTTCATTTTGAGCAAAAACCTGCACTGGGATGACAAGCTTGTAAGCAGTATAAATCCTTTCAACTTTGGTATTGAGGAGAAAAGTCATCTTCAACAATCAGATGAAGAAGATATGATCTTGAAAGCTCTCATCAAAGCCAAAGGAAAACAAAAAGAAGCTGCAATCTTACTTAATATGTCCGAAGCCACCCTCTATCGCAGAATTGTAAAATACAACTTACAAAAACATACCCGCAAAGGAAGTTGAATAATTACACTGCCAGAAAACCACTTTAAATGCTTCTCTGAACCTGGGGTACAGGATTTATTAAAGACTAGCTTCGCTCAAAGAATTAAGAATTAAGAATTAAAAATCAAGAACTGGCGGAACAGAGAAGCATCGTAGCAACGAATTTATTCGTTGGATCAACTGCTTCAGCCGTTTAGAGGTTTCAACCTCTCAGAGAAGACGGGTCTACTTCCGTGGACCCCTACGTGGCATTTCAGACCTCGCACTTCCATTCTCCCAGAGGTTCCACCACTGGCTATCGGATTTCATATCTCCGATATGTGAAGGAATCTTCCCTTATCAATTCTTCAATCTCTTCTCTGAAAAATCTTCAATTCTGCTCTCTCCTCCATTTTTTTAACCACTAAACACACTAAACACACAAAAAAGAAGATCTTAAGTCTTTGAACTATTAGCTAACATCAGACTCATTGTTTTCACTTAATCTTTCATAAATAGCCAGATAAATGATACAAATAATATCTTCTCTGCTTTTCGTGTTGTTCGTGTTTTTCGTGGTTTCTTTCTTCTTCCCATTCTTCAATCTTAAATCTCCCCTCTGCCAATTCTTAATTTTTAATTCTTAATTTATATGACCTCCTTCCATCTCTCGTATCCCGTAACTTTGGGCAGCAGCTCCGCATCAATGGCAGCTTTCAGCGAGATGCAGGGAAGGTTCTGCTCAAATATCTGTTCCCTGGTGATGGTGGAAAGGTTAACTTTATCCGGCATGGCAGTCTGCATTGCCCACATCAGCTTATTATAGACGTGGCACCAGGTGAAGATCGGGAATCCTGCGTTTTGAGGAAGATTGTTGTAGGATAGACAGTAGTCTTTCAGGTTATACTTGTAGTATTGACTTGGTTCGAGGGTGTATATCTGCTTTTGTGCTGATTTGAACGGTTTCTGACCGGGATGGTTCTTGAATGTGAATGATGTCCTGGCTCGTGGCTTACCCGTAAATCCGTGGATCATGTGTTTGAAGTATGGTTTCATTTTATCTCCTATTTTTCTTTTCTTCTCCCTCCCATTTCTTCTCGTTCGAACTTCGCACTTCGGACTTCGCACTTCGAGATGGGAGAGCTCGTTCTGTTCTTGCACTGCTCTGAACTAGCACCTAACACCTAAAACCTAGAACCTTCTGCAAAAACACCTCTCATATATATATAGGGGGGAGCATTTTGCCTAAATCGAGGGAGCATTTGAAAATAATTCGATTTTTATTGATTTTTCTTTCTTATTCCAATTCTTCATTCTTCATTTTAATTTTTAATTCTTAATTGAACTACTGTTTCATTTCTATACGATTACGGTACTAATACGGTTTTTTTACCGTAATGATACCGTATTGCTACCGTATTGGTACCGTAATGCTCATATGTGTACTTTGATTGTAATGCAAGACGCCGTTCTTGCTGTCTGCTCTGTTCTGAACAATAAGCTACAAGCAATCAGCTATAAGCTTCTTCCTGGATTGTTTGCTCTGGACTGTAAGCTGTCCGCTGTACGCTGTAAGCTTCTGCAATGCGTGAAATAAGCGACAGGATCTTCCACTTTATCGTATTTTTCTTTTAAGAATTCGGATAAAACATCTACTGTTTTGGAAATACTCGGTTTCTCGATGGTGAAGAACGAATGTATTTCGAATCCCCGCAGGATTGGATTACCGTCTTTGATAACATATTTTGCTTTTCCGTTCAGTCTCAAGAGATCATAATATAATGATGGTGCTAGTTTATGTGCTGTTTCCATATCTGCAATATCACAAGTCACCATCTTTCCACTGAGATTCAGAATATGTGCTTTTGCTTCATTCTTACCGCCAATGAATTGCAGGTAGCCATATATCTCAGTAAAATCTGAAAAAGTACACTTATTTTCTTCAATCAAATCCACAATATCGATATCAGAAGGTCTGGTATCTGTACCAGGGATGTCTATGTAACAATTGAAATCTTCGTTCATCCCTACCTCCTTCTATGCGTTTTGTATCTTCATATTGTATAAAATAACAGAGAATCCGATTTAAGAAAATAGTCAATGCTTTTTAGGAGAAAGAAAGGAAGTTCTATTTTTTCTTGAAATTGATAGGGCATTTGTCTGAATGAAGATGAACTGAAAATGAGAAATAAAGAGATTGATTACAAAGGAAAATCAATTTCTAATATGAATCTTGACATATTATTACACATTCATTTGATGATAAAGAAGGGGTTTGAATGTCTGATTATGTAAGAGACAAAAGGTCGCCATGGCCCAAGAATGAAAATACATCAAAGGTGATGAGTGCCAATAAAGCAAAAAATACAAAACCTGAATTGAAATTACGACATGCTCTCTGGTCTAATGGGATAAAAGGATATCGAATTCATTATAAAAAAGTTCCTGGAAATCCTGATATCTGTTTTGTTGGGAAAAGAATAGCTATATTTGTTAATGGATGCTTTTGGCATCATTGTCCTGAATGTCAGCATGATTACCCAAAAAATAATAGACAATTTTGGATTGATAAATTAAATAGAAATAAATTACGTGATATTAGAAAAATTGAAGAGCTCGAAATTATAGGTTGGAAAGCAATAGTAATTTGGGAATGTCAAATTCAGTCCGATATAAATTTATGTGTCGATTTAATCAGATTAAATGTGGAGTTATCAATTGGATGAATCATTAACTGTCATTGATTTCTTTTGTGGTGCTGGTGGCTTTTCTGAAGGCTTCAGACAAAATGGATTTAAAATTATTCGCGGCATCGATAATTGGAAGCCAGCAATCGATACTTATAATTTTAATTTTGAATTAAATTGTTCCGTTAAAAATGTTCTTGATTTTGAAAAATCAATTGAAGAAATTGAACAAATTGAAAACTCCGATGTTATTCTTGGTAGTCCTCCTTGTGTCTCTTTCTCGAATTCGAATAAATCTGGTAAAGCTGATAAAGCTCTTGGTGTTAAGCTTGTAGAAGTATTTTTAAGAATTGTAGCAATAAAAAAATATATGAAAGATTCCATTCTCAAAGCTTGGTATATGGAAAATGTGCCTAATTCTCAAAAGCACTTGAAGGATAAATATTCATTCGTTGATCTTGGCTTGTCTGATTGGGCAGAAACAAATGGAATAGATGCTGAATCAATTGCAATAGATATTACTGATAGCAAATTTGTAGTTGATGCTGCAAATTATGGAACACCACAGCATAGAAAAAGACTAATCACTGGTGAGATTGTAAATCTTAAAAAGTTGCCCTTACCTTCATATACTCATGGGCAAGAATCAATTTTTGAAAAGGACTTTATTACTCTTTCTCTTATAAAAAATCATTTACCATGCCCAACTTGTCACAATCAAAATAGATTGGTTGTTGATCCGAACTATCCCAATTTAGAAATATCTTCAGAACTTCTTTCAGATCATTTTTACGATACTGGCATTTATGAATCAGAATGGAAAGATTCTTTATTTTTAAAACAAAATCATCCATATATGGGTAAAATGTCTTTTCCTGAGAATGAGACTAAACCAAGTAGGACAGTAACAGCCACAAATATTGCAGCTTCAAGAGAAGCTTTAATTTATCGATCAGAAATCTATCGAAAAGGAAATGGGGAATATAGAAAACCCACAATAAGAGAAACTGGTTGTTTAATGGGATTCCCGATAACTTATCAGTTCATTGGATCTGAACATACTAAAGCCAGATTGGTTGGAAATGCCGTATGCCCTCCATTAAGTTCACACCTTGCCAAAAATCTATTAGAAATCCTTGAATTGCCAATCTTGGAAATACCTATTTTCACGAATATTGTAGTTCCAAATCCTACGAATCTTAATGTGGATACACTTAAATTATTTAATAATCCCCCTCAAAGGAAACCAGGTTCAAGGTTTAGAAGACATCCATTGAAAGAAAATAACATAACTGTAAGTTTATCAAATTATCAGATTAAGGAATCAGAACCAAAGAGAAACGGATGGTATTGTTCAATCCAGAAGGGAACAGGAATAGATTTTATTACGATAGAAATTCCAAATGGCTATTGTTTTACCATAGAAGATAGAATTATGATACTTGAAAAGGGTGAGGAATTTTTAACAACTTATTATCAACATATTGGAAATAAAATTGCTAAGTCTGAAACGCTACAAAAAATGTATGAAGAAAAAATGAACTTTAATGAGTATTTAGAACCGTCAACTTTAATTGCTCTTCTTGGTGAGAAAATTGCAGAGTTTAAAATCGATAATAACAAAATATCGACCCTTAATTTTCCTTATATTGATAGACTTGAATACTTCACAGTTAGACAATTGTTTGCCTTATACGCGGTAAGCCATATTACTACTATAGCCAATAATTAGGAGGAAACATGGAACAAAAGCATCGGGAAGAATATTTGAAAAAATTGTTGCTTGAAGGAACACCATATTCTGCTAAAGATATTTCGTATAAAGCAAGTACGAAAACGATGAAGGTATATGAAATTAACATAGATTATCTAGTATATAATCCATACAATGGTAGAATTGCAAGTTTAGTTAAATCTTTTGAGCGTCAAAGAGGAAATCAGCTCAACCCAGAAAGTACTGAAGATATGCAGTTTATAGAGAAATTTCTTTGGGAATCTAACTCAACTAGCAATGAAAAGACTCTCAAGGATTTGAAAGATAAACAACAACTTGAACCAGGAATTGTTACACTAGACGGGGTAATAATCGATGGAAACAGAAGAGCGTTTCTATTAAAGAAGTTAGGGGTTAAGTTTTTTAAAGCAATTATATTGCCTGATGAATTGAATAGCGAACCACAAGAAATAATGAAGCTTGAAACTACTTATCAGATGGGAGAAGATGCAAAAGTAGATTACAATGCGATTGAAAAATATCTGAAATGCAAAGATTTAATAAATTTCTTCAAACCAAAAGAAATTGCCGATATGATGGGTGAGTCGGAATCACAAATTAAAGAGTATCTCGGAATTATGTCTCTGATGGAAGATTATTTAGAATCACTTGGGTGTGCTGGTATCTACACTGCTCTGGATAAAACTGAAGGTGCTTTTGTTGATATTTGCAAATATTTCAAAGCTTATAGTAAGAGTGTAACAGCAAAATCAGATTGGGAGTATGATGATTCAGATGTTAATGACTTAAAACTGATATATTTTGATTATATCACTTTTATTTATAACAAGTCCAAATCAAGAAATGATGATGAAGATACAATCCTGGGAGGTTCTAAAGATTATCGTTTTATTGGGCAACCAAATAAAAAGACAGGAATTTTCTGTAATGGAAAAGTATGGGACAAATTCAGTACAGACCATTTTAGAGAGATTGATCCCATTCGTCAGAAATATACTGATGGTGAATATTCAATTGATTCATTAAGAGAAGCAAACCCAACTCAATCTCTAGAACAAATTATTAAGGGAAGGAATGAACAATGGGCAAAGGAAACGGGTAGTTTTCTTAAAAGGAACTTGGGTGAAGGTAAATATTCATTAGAAAATAAAAACTTACAGAATCAGCCAGAGGAGTTATTGCAACGTGCACTTACAATATTGGAAAATATAGATCCTGAAAAGGAAGGCTTTGCTGCAAGGAAAAATGTTCATGAGATAGTCTCACAAATCAATAAAATAATGTGGATATTCAAGAAAAAATGCGAAAAATGGAAAGGAGAGGTCGTATGACTTATCCTCAAATAGATGATCAAGTTACTTCAAACAGTTTCGTCATTCGAGATACTGACGGTTTCATCAACTCTAATTATCGAGCTTTTGATTATTTCATGAAAATTTTAAAAGCTAATTTTGTTGAAGATTTGATATATGTTAAATATACTGAAGAGAATAAGTATCAATTACTGGATCAGGTTACGAAAATTCTACGTAAGTACGGTATCGAGCTTTCAAGCTCAGATGAAATTCGAGAAATCAACCAGCAGTATTATGCTGAAAAAGAGAATTTCTTGCGTTTTAGTGAATCTGCTTTTAAAATTAGGAATAATATCGTTGATGCACAAGATTTGGATTACTTCACAAGTGCTTTAAAAAGAAAACTCACTTTCAGAACTTTATATGACCTACAATTGCTATCTTCTTATCATCTGGCTTTTTCTCAGAATTCATGTAATTTTTCAGTACCGGGGTCTGGTAAAACATCTATTGTTTTCGGTGCTTTTTCATATCTTTCAGGTCTATCTGAAGAAAATTCAAAATATGTTAATAAGTTATTTGTTGTTGGTCCACTAAGCTCATTCGGACCATGGGAAGATGAATATGAGAATTGTTTTGGGAGAAAGCCATACTCAAGAAGATTATCAGGTGGTATATCAAAATCTGAAAGAGATGCCACACTGCTTTCGGTGGATAATTCGCAAAATACACCAGAAATGTTGTTAATATCTTATCCTGGGCTATGCTCTGATTACGATAACATAATTACCTATTTATCTAAACCTTCAAACAAAGTAATGATGGTCCTAGATGAAGCTCATCGAATAAAAAATACTGAAGAAGGTTTATGGGCGCAAACTGTTCTAAGTTTAGCAAAATATTGTAAATCTAGGGTTGTACTTACAGGAACTCCAGCACCAAATGGATACGAAGATTTATATAATTTATACAAGTTTATTTGGCCACAAAGTAAAATTATCAATTATAGTCCAAGACAACTAAAAGATATGACCCAAAATCGGTTTGATTATCGAGTCAATGATCTAATTTCAAGCATTTCTCCCTTTTTTATTAGGATTAGGAAATCTGATTTGCATCTCCCCTCATTTATAAATCACAAACCAGATTTTATTGAAATGAATCCTGCCCAAAAAGAAATATATAACTTGATTGAAAATCGATATTTATTTGGTTATGTTGATGATCATCCAGATATTGATGTTTCAAAATCATTTTTCAAAGCTCGACTAGTTAGGTTAATGCAAGCCGCATCTAACCCAGTTTTATTGAAGTATTCTATAACAGATTATTATCTTGATGGAGAAAAAATAACTTCAGATGAATCTCTTGATAATGATATACTTAGAAAGATAGATGACTATTTAAAAACAAATGAATATCCTACAAAATACTGGATTATATTAAGTATGGTCCAAGATATTATTAAACAAAATCAAAAAGTAGTTATTTGGGGTCTGTATATCCAAAGCATAAAGGAACTACAGAAATTCCTTAATAACAACGGTATCAATTCAGAATTACTTATCGGTGAAACCCCAGTTGAGGTAGATACTTCCCAAGATGAGATAAGAACACGTGAATGTATAATAAGAGACTTTAATAATACAAAGATTGATTTGAAAGTCATTATTGCTAACCCAATGGCAGTTGCAGAATCTATATCAATCCATAAAGCTTGTCACAATGCTATTTATTTTGAAAGAAATTTTAACGCAGCTTATTTTATACAATCTAAGGACAGGATTCACAGAGTTGGGTTACCGGAAGGAGTTTCAACGAACTATTATTATTTAATTTCTCAGGATACAGTAGAAGAGACTATTCATAAAAGTCTATTGGTAAAAGAAGAAAGAATGTTGCAAATACTTGAATCCCAAGAAATACCCCTATTTACTGAAAATATGAATTATGATATTGACATTAACTCTGATTTTAAACTTGTAATAAAAGACTATGTTAACAGAGTATCTGAAAACCACTGATTTGATTCAGCTTGAGGATTTAGATTTTTTTCTTTTCAATGCTATATCAAGCAAAGTACAGAAGTTAGAGTCAATTAGGAAATATTGTTTAAATAGTAGATATACGATGGTTAGTACATTTAACTCAATAATTGTGTTTTTAATTTGGTTAAATCTTATTGATCTGATTGATGGAAAATATGTAAGAAGAAATTCCAATTTTGATAAGAAATACTCTAAATTTGAATCCCTAGCGTATTTCAAAGATATTGATTTTTGTAATTTGATTATGAAGTATTTGAAAAAGGATCATGAATTGGAGTCCATTTTTAATGTAAGGACTTTAAAACTGGATATTGTTAGCAATAGCTATTTTTTACATGATAATTTGATTCCTAATAGATTTAGGAGCTTACTAAATATCCTTATTCAAGTTGGTTTCTTTAGTAGAAAGCAGAGCCAATTGTATATTTCTGATAAATACAGGAAGTTAATCGAAAAAGATTTAATACCCTTTTTGATTAACAAACACCAGCATAAACTCAAACTATCGCTAGATGATTTGAAAAAGAAGATTGATCTGAATAATTTGCATGGAGAAGCAGCTGAACATTTAGTATTGAATTATGAGCTACAACGACTTGCCAATCATCCCAATATTCAGTTAGTAAAAATAATCTCAGAAGTTGATGTATGCGCTGGTTATGATATTGTTTCCTTTAATAACCTTAACTCATGCATTCCAGACAGATACATAGAAGTTAAATCTTATAGTGATGAATGCACGTTTTACATTTCAAGAAATGAAATAGAAACAGCAAAAAAATACTTAACTAATTATTACTTATACTTAGTTGATAGAAATCGAATTGATGAATTTGATTATCAACCTTTTATTATTCAAAACCCCTATTTAAACGTATTTTGCAATAAAAAATGGGATAAATTTGTTGATAACTGGTTCATTAGACGTAATATAGATTAGACTCATTATTGAAATTAATTCTTATCTAATTATGAATGAAAACTTTTATCCCATCACATCTTCCACCAATCCATTCGGATAGAGATAGCTCATAGACTCTTTTCGGAATATGGGATTGATCTTATGGATAATCCTGTGATGATTTGGACAAATGACAAGCAGGTTATCTGAATCATTATTCAAAGAACGGGTATAATAATCGATATGATGAATTTCGGAAAGGGGTGTCCAGTATCTGTCAGTAAAATCATGACCGCAGATCTGGCATTTGTTATTATAGATTTCCTTGAGCGTATCTCCGATGGAGCGATTGTATTTCCTGATTTTGATATTGCTGGATATTTCGGAGTGAGAGAGCATAGTGTACGCTCCAACAGAGCCACGTCTTCGGAAAAATAGAGCCACCTAATTCGGAGATGAGAGCCACTCTTCTATTTTCAATAATTAATACAGGTAATATACAAAAAAATAAGCTATAACTAATCTTTTTGCGACGGCTGCCGTGAAGTGAGGCCGTAGGCCGAGCGAAGCGGCAGCCGTCGCCGGGAAAGTTGTAGTACCATCCCAAGTATTAACTATCGTTATTCTTTCTTAATGCCATTGCGTTCTCTCATTGACACTTTACCATCGATAAAAATAGGATAGGAATCGTGTATAATCCGGTCAAGGATGGCATCGGCAAGGGTTTCCTGACCAATCTTCTCATGCCATCCTCCGGTTCTGAACTGAGAACAGAAGATCGTTGATGAGTGCTGATGCCTCGCTTCGATAATCTCCAAAAGATCTCTTGCCTCTTGTTCTCTGAGTGGTGTCAGCAGCCATTCATCAAGTATCAGCAGTTTGATCTGCTTGTATTGTTTTATGACTTTCTTAAAAATACCTTCACCTCTGGCAACTGCCAGGTCATCCAGCAATTCGGGAAGTCGTATATATCTGACAGGATAATAGTTCCGGCAGGCTGCTATCCCGAAAGCACAACCCAGCCAGGATTTCCCGTTTCCTGATGCTCCCATAATGATTATATTCCGATTTTCGCTGATGTAACTGCAGGTTGATAAACGGATAATCTCAGATCGATCCAGCTTTCTGTCATCATGATATTCTACGTCTTCAATACTTGCCTGGCTGAACTTCAAGTTTGCCTTCTTAATTAGCCTCTGCAGTCTGTTATTTTTGCGTCTGGCCCATTCAGCATCTACGAGCAGACTGAAGCGTTCTTCGAAAAGCAAATCCTTAAATGCACCATCATGTAATTGCTGGCAGAAAGTATCAGCCATAGCACTCAAATGCATCTCGTGAAGCTTATTGACTGTTGATTGGCTGATCATTTATTTTTCCTCCCGTAGTAGTCTGCACCTCTGGTAATACCAAAATCAGAAGCAGGATCATTCTTTGCAGTCTCTGCCGCATTATTGATCTTATCAAAACCCGTCTTGAGTATGGTTTGGATATTTTTATAACCGGGATTGGGTGTATAAGATAATGCCCTTTGACATGCACTTTCGAGCCTCTGCACAGAATACCTGTCAGCTGATTTCAGAAGTGCCATACAGGAACGGTATCCCTGCTGTTCAACACGATAGGATGCCAGAATAGACTTAATTACGATCATCGTATGTTCCCCTATTTCCTTTGCCCAGGAGATAAACCTCTCTGCATTCCATTCCTGATATTTCTGATGCTGTTCAGGCATATGTTCAGGGAGTGTCTGATACTGACCGGGATGACCAAATTTCCTGACATGGGAAGCGATTCTGTTGGAGTTATAGAAAACCTCGACAACTCTGCTTGTGATGCGTACATCCACATAGTATTTTATGTATTCATAAGGAACCGAATAGTACATCTTATCCACGCTTATATGATAATTGAACTGTACTGTTGCCTTTGACCAGGCAGCAAGCTCATATGGCGACAATGACAATGGAATAAGCATGGGCTGTTCTTCTGCCTGAAAGACACTTTCTCTGCTTCCTTCTTTCTTTTGAAAGGGCTTGGTATTGAACTCTCCCAGTTTTTCCCTGATTGACATATTGAGTTCATGAAGCGAAAAGAATGTCTGGTTTCGCAAGGCAGCAATGATCCAGGTTGAGATGACTCCAACTGTGCCTTCTGCACTGGGCTTATCCTTTGGTCTTCTAACTCTGGCAGGTATTACCGCAGTATCGTAATAAGCAGACATTTCTCCATAGGTTCTGTTGATAACGGGAGTATACCACGACACATGGTCAACTCCCGTCTTAAGATTATCAGGAACAAGTATTTTAGTAACTCCATTAAAGTACTTGAAGCTATTTATATGAGCCTGAATCCAGCTTTCCATATTCATGGAAAGAAAGGCTTCCACATAGGAATAACCACTGTACGGGAGGGTTGCTACAAAAACATAGGCTTTGATCGGTTCACCGGTAATGTTGTTTTTGATGGCGGCAGTCTGTCCAGCCCAGTCCACTTCCAGCTTTTCTCCTGGTTTGTGTTTTATTCGCATGGTTGCTTTTGTCTTTTGTGAGTAATCATGGTAATGTTTGCAAAATTGCGTATACTTGTAGGGAATAGCCTGATTATTCCTGCATCCCTCAGAGTATTCATGCCAGAGTAGCGACAGTGTTACACCACTCTTGGCAAGTTCCTTGTGTATGTGTTCATAATCAGGCATCTTCTGCGGGTTTGACGATAAGTAAGCCGGAAAGAGCTGCTCTTCGATCATCTCATTTGTTAATGTATCAGGAAGCGGCCATTCAAGGCTCTGGTCTGTTGCCCTTTGAATGATCATCGACACGTTATTGCGGGAACAGGATAAACTCGCCGCTATGCCTCGTCTGCTTATTCCCTGGCTGTGTAAGCGAAGGATCTCTCGGTAATTGGTCATTGCATTGACCTCCATGAATTGATTTACACTGATACAGTGCATTAATTCATGTTGGTTTTTTCTTTCAAAATAGCAAGGTGGCTCTATTTTAGCGAAGACGTGGCTCTAAAACTCCGTACAAGTGGCTCTCATTTAGAATATTATTCAATTGCCCAGTTTATTGATAATTCCACTGTTTTGATCCGCCATATAGTAGTTCAGGTATTCTTCGACTTGCGTTTCATTATACTGTTGGATGCTGTTTTGTTCTTCCGCAATATCAGAAGCGAAAATGCATTCTGCAATGAAGGTATCGGGTTGGCTGGTGAAATAGAAGACTACATATTCTTTCAAGTTTTCGGGGAGTACCAGGTATTTACCTTTTGTTCTATTTTGCAGGATATAAGCGTAAGAACTTTTGAATACATTCTGGAATTCGAAAGCCATCTTGCTTTTCCTTGAATAACGGAATTGCAGGATGTCCTTATGATCAGGATAATCTGTCTCACTGAACCCGACATTGTTGAGGTTAACTTCATATTTTGTATGATCAAGAACAATATGAACTTTTTGACTAGAACCTTTCTCCCTGGTGCTTGGCAGTAACTCATAGATCATTTCACGAAAAGCGTTAGTTAATGTGATACCGTCAGTCAGTAAAGACCAATCCACTACTTTTTTGAAAGCATAGAGATTATTGCTGCTCATATACGTTCCTTTCTATTTTATCGATTTGGACGTATTTGCTTTTTTCAATTTCTTTTGAATAGATTTAACTTCTTCTTCCGTAAAATCAGAATTAACATCTTCAATGTCCAAATAGTTATATAACTGATAAAGTACAGCAACCACATGCTCGCATACATCTCCCCTATTATCCGGACAAGAGCATTTCCAGGATTTGATCTTTTCACCGGATAGGGTTATGCTGACGTTATACTTAGTTTTTCCACTGATAACGGCAGTCCACTTCCCTGGTCCTGTGATTGTGAGCTTCTGAACACGATTCGCATTACAGTAATACATGCCTTTATCCAAGATATCTACTGGTAACTCGGCTTCAAAGTTTTTGAGTGTTAGCATAAGAACTCCTTTTAGTAAGCGTACAGGGTACAAGGTCAGTAGGATCGGCATCCTACTCCACATAAGTTCAGTAGGATCGGCATCCTACTCCACATAAGTTCAGTAGGATCGGCATCCTACTCCACATAAGTTCAGCAGGATCGGCGTCCTACTCTACGAAGGTTCAGCAAGAACGGTGTCTTGCTTTACAGAAGATCAGGGAAAGAGCGTTTGAATATCTCTTTCATTGCAGGTCGGTTGGAATGGGTGGTTAACAAGTATTTTAATGTGGATTGAACAACCTCTTTTCCGCCTTGTATTTTCAGCATTTTCTTTAAATAACGGGCAATCATTTCATAGGAATAACGGTCGGTAATTTTGCCCTGCTCAACCATTTTGTCTGCATAGATCGTAAGCATTTCAGCCGGGTATCTCTTCGTAAGATGTTTGGCATATTCATCAATAAATTGCAAAGATAATTTACTATGTTGAATCATACTTAATAAACGGTCGATGTAGCCTTCTGTAATGAAAATATCTGCAAGAAATGAAGCTCTGTATATCACATCATCTTTTGATTTGTTGAGGTGATAATCGATGAACTCTTCTGCCTTATCTTTCCAAAGATCAGCTGGATAGAGAGCTTTCATTTTGATATAGTAATCATGCTTACAAGCCTTATCCCAATATAATTCTTCGGCATATTTCTGTTGATCCGGTATGTTGTTTTCCAATTCAGCAATATTATGAAGATGCCCCAGATAGGTTGAACCGATATGCCTGAATTCCTTGTTCTTGCCATTCATTATAGCTTCTCTGCACAGAATCTTTGCTTTCTCGAAGTTACCTTCCGTTATACATTTTTCGATAAGCATCTGTCTGAAAGATTCGAATTGGAGATTGGACATGATAATGGCATTCGCTTCTTCAATACGTTTACTATTTTGAAAGTAATAATACTTCTTTAGCATCAGATTCTCAACCATATGCTGCCTGTTCTTAGAACTGCTGTTTTCCTTTATCTGATTATCCAAAAGAGAAAGAAACAGCTTTTCCTGCTCTTGAGAGTGAATCATATCAGCCATGATATCAAGATAATAATCGGCATTATCGGTATTGTATAAATACGGTTTATGATATTCTTTCATAATATAATCGAACATTTCGTTTTGAAATTTCGAATCAGCATTACTATGGATAAAGGCAACTGTGTTTACTATTTCATTCATTAATCCGGCAAGATAATCTTCAGAATTTTCTGTGATTCTCTTAGCCTTTAGTATCTGTTCCGTTATGTTCTGACAAATAGCCCAAGCCTGCATTGTGTCCTCTTTTTCTGTTAATGCAATGGCTTTTTTGATGAGATCAGATAATTCATCATAGCATTCAGAGTTATTTTCGAAGGAATCGAAGTCGTCGTAGTCTTCGTAATCATATTCTTCGTAATCTGAATAATCAGCAAATTTATTGATAATTTCAGAAACTATCTTCTTGTATTTTTTAAAAGGATCACCAGGTATTTTGTCTGAAAAGTAATGTGTAAAGTAAGTATGAGCTTCATCAACATCCTTAAAGATATCTTCACAAAACTTAATTAATTCAGGCATTGTGAGACTCGCTAGAATCAGTGCGGTTTGCTTATCCTTGGCATCTTTTTTAGGCTTTAGAGCTTTGGCTTTGCTAATTTCCTTAACAAGAAATTCAGTCTCTTCTTCAGTAAAGTCATCATCCTGATCAATAATTTCCAGATGATCATACAATTTGTATATTACAGCCACCACATGCTTGCAAATATCTCCCATATCATATGGGCAATTACAGTGCCAATCCGTGATGTTTTCTCCGTTCAGGGAGACTTGTACTTTGTATTTATTTGTACCATGTACAACAGCTTTCCATAAGCCGGGTTTTGATTCAGTCAGCATGTTGACACGCTTTTCACGATAGTAATCATTTCCACGATCTAAAATCGAATCTGCAATTTCTACTTCAAAGTTTTGAAAAGTTAGCATAAGAACTCCCTGTTGAATTAAAAATTAAAAATTAAGAATTGGGAGTCAAGGGAATTACAGAAAATGATCGGAACGCCTCACCCCGTGAGGTGGCACAACGCACCCCGTGCGTTTCGAACTCGGTAAGGAATATTGGTGTTCGCGGAAATATGTTACCACGGCGGGGTTTAATATAATCGGGGATTCGCTCACCCATAGCTCACGCTATGGGCTATCATCTGCAATTCTTCAATAGAGAATTAGCTTCTTATTGGAGATGTTTTTGCTGGATTCCAAACGCAGGAAATAGATGCCGGGACTACAGATATTACCGCTGGAGTCTTTGCTATTCCAGGTTAAAGTCTGCTGCCCAGAAGTTTTGGTTCCGCTAAAGAGAGTAGTTACGCATTGTCCTTTGATGTTATAGACACTTACTGTGATGTTTTCAGTCTTTGCCAGGTTTAATTCAAAGGTAGCAATCCCATGGAAAGGATTGGGATAGATATGATTGATCGTTGCCTGGATGGACGGAAGATAGTTATCATGAATACCCGTAAAACTACTGACAGATGTAACATTGGAAGACATGCTATAGCCAACGGTGAAAAAAGAACGCAGTCTATAGTAATATTTTTGCTGCGCAGGCAGATTGCCCACAACATAACTTGTTACATTATTGACGTTTAGATTCTGGTAACCGGTCACATAATGAGTGAATAGACTATCTGTTGCCACATCTAAAACATAAGAACCGGCATTCACCGCAGAAGTCCAGTTAGCAGTAAAACCGGCGGGATTAATATTCGTGGCATTCGTTGTAGTCGGAGCCCAAATCATATTCACAAATTCGGGGTGGTCAATGAAAGGATTACGGTTTCCCTGCCGTTCCTGGATACGGTTATTCCTGCGCAGCTCCCAGGAGTCGGGAGGGTCTTGGACATGCCATTGCAGAAGAGTGGACAGCTTGCCGTAATAGGGTGAACTATTGGTGGATGCAGGAGTAGTATCAGCCATTTCCAAATTATAAGATGTATCTGTTCCCTCATAACGTACAGCCATATAAAGAAGCATACGGGCAATATCTCCCTTTTCCACAGACCTGGGTTCATAGGAATCAGCATCGGTGTAGCAGCCCGTAACTCCGGAATATGTGCCATAAGGAGCATCACTGATGACTGGAGTTCCACCATCATCAAAGTCTTTGTTACCTTTGGAACCATTCACAAAGGCATCGGCAGGACGTAGATGATGCAAATCTGTTCCTGCTGGAGCAACATCACCGAAGTCACCATGGCTTTTAGACCATGTATGTTCACGAGTCCATACATTAGTTCCCACACCATAATAGCTTTTGGGAACAGACCAGCCTGTATATTGCTCAATGATGTTGTTTGTATTTGTACTGTCTTCATCTGTATATTGAATCTGTGTCCAAAGAGCATCATATGAAAAATGGGTTAGGTGAGTTGTTCGAATTAAATTACTGAGATTGGATTTCAAAGCTGCACCAGTGCCAGTAATATCATCGTAATAACCCGTAACCACTGCATTGAGAGTTGTACTATTTGCCGGATTCCCCTGTGCTGCTACAGTATTATATAATGAGGCAGCATTGTCTCCATTACATTCAAATATCCTGAACCAGTAGTTCGTAGCAGGAGTAAGATTGGTAGCTGTAACAGCGTTAATCTCCTGACTTTCAACGACCTGGGTGGCTCCATTATAAATGACCTGTTCCCCACTTCCCGAATAGGCTGTATTTGCAGGATAATCAGTTCCATTCACAGGAAGAGTGAAATTATTCACAGTATTGATCTTTACAATTCTTTTGGCTCCGTTACCAGGAATCCAGGTTGCCTGGATGGAATAACTGCCCGGATAAAAGACAAGATTCGTGGACTGAATTGTAGGTACAACAATATTTCCTGAATGAAACACAACATCTTCTCCATAACTTGTTCCTGAGCTATTGGTTGCATAAGCCCGAACATAATAGTCCGTTTCTGGCTGCAAGCCTGTAATATTGCTTGTAAAAACACCAATGCCAGTACCGTCGCTGGTAAAATTGTTCGTTAAATTCGGAAACGGAGATGAATTCCAGCAAACCCCTTTTGTAATGATGGCAGAAGTACCGGAATAACCAATATCGCCTCCACCTGTTGCAGCATTATATATGATACTAGTAACCGTAGAAGTTGTTACCATCGGCATTACGCTACTTTGGTAATCAGTGATTATGATATCATGTACATACAATACATGACTGGCTCTTGCAAGCCTGATTGTCGTTGGAGTCTGAATATTTACATTATAGGAGTAAGTGGAACCTGCCGATGTTATACCAGTGAAAGTAGTGATATCATCCCAGTTTGCTCCATTAAGTTTTTGCAGTTTGATAGATCTTCCCGTTGAACCAGCTACAAGATGGAATTCAACCTGACCAATAGATGGCAGCTCAGGAAATTGGGCACAGCCATTTGTAGCTTGTACCTGGATTTTACCCATGGAGCAGGTGCCTGTTGCCATGGCATTCGGAGTGACGATACATGAAGTCAAGGTGACTGTTCCTGCCGGAATAGCCTGTGTATAATTGCCGTAGGCTGTTTGAGCTGTCCAGTTCTGAATGTTTTCATCGATTAGGGTAAGTGCTGAAAGAGTAACTATACTAATCATCATAATTAGGAGTAGTGAGATAACTTTCTTATATTTGATATTGCCTACATCAAGTTTAATCATTTGTAACCTTCCTTTCATGTATTTATTGTATTTTTATAAGCAGTATTTTGTCAATTCAAAAACTATAGGTTATTGAAGAATATGAGACTGAAGTTTAGTAGCGAGTTAAGAACAGACAAGACTGTCTGTTGTTCGCAGAAGTTTCGATATCGGGACGATTTCTCACAGAACAGACAAGACTGTCTGTTATACAGGTTTCGAGGTTACAAAATTAGTATGAGAATTAAAGGACAGCGGAATAATTATTGCATATAAGCAGAGAGTATAAAATATTCTGGAGGAATGAATGCGTTTTCTGATCGTCATTCTTGGAGTTATGCTAATTATTCTTGCCGGGTGCGCAAAAGCGAACAATCCGGCTGATACATCTGTTATGGAATTAATGGGATCAATACCAACCGTGGGGAATCCACTTAACATCGATGTTTCTCCTACAAAAATCTATGTTGCTGAGGATCTTGCAGGTGTTTCTATCATCAATCGCAGTAATTTTCAGCGAACCTGGTATACGCAAGTTATCGGGAGAGATGGTACAATACGTGATCTCTATAGAATAAAAAATATATCTGCCGTGGACAATGAACATCTACTGTTTGTAAACGAAGTCGACCAGGCGGATGAGATTCAGATTATCAATACTTTAGAACATCCAGATACTCTGACGATAATTGATACTGCAATTGGTGGTACAGGTGGTATTACGGATATGAAGTTCGCAGCAATCACCGATACAACTAGCCTTTACTCCATTGAAGGTACAATTGTAAATGGTAAAGAATTTCAGTGGGGTGGTTATTCTAGGGAATTAGATGCATGGTACGGATTCACTCAGAATATAGCTCTTCCAACCTTTTTGGGAGGATTTGCGCTTACGAATCAATATATTTATTTGGCAGCCAAGCAGCGCGGTCTAATGATTTTAGATCGTACGAGCGGAGCAATTGTTAGTGAATTCGATTTACCAGGTGAAGCAAATAAGATTGCCATTCAAGGTAATTATGCATATGTTGCCTGCCGCCAGGAAGGTTTACAGGTTATTGATATTACTAACATTAACAATCCTATAAAGGTTTATTCTTTTGATACAACAGGATATGCCAGTTCCATTTCCGTAAATGACCATTACGCTCTTGTCGGTTCCGGAGGTGGTGGGTATTATCTATTCGATATATTGAATCCTCATAAAATACGTTTACTTGAAAACAATGTTTCCATTGGTTATGTGAATGATGTTGTAATAGATGGTTCTGATGCCATTGTCGCAACACGTGACCAAGGAATTTTAGTTTATCGTTTACCCTAAAATACAAAGAGGTGTTTTTATGAAAAAAATCTGCTTAGCGTTTTTTACGCTATCCTTGTTTTCGTTAATTTTAGCTGTTACTACAACTCCAGCTCAAGTTACTGTCCATTCGTTTAAAGTTCTCAGTCAACATTCTGATTACGTAGATGTTGAGTTTACTCTTCCTCAATATAAAGTAGAGAATGAAGTAATTGAAAATATCACTTATCAACATTATTCTATTGAATCCGGTACAACTTCTATTGAACCTGGGATGCCGGAATTTCCAATTTTCTCTACGATGATTGCTGTACCATACAAAGGAAATGTTAGATTAGAAGTGCTTTCCCAAAAAAGCACATTCATTTCCAACCAGGTACCTTATCCTTGTCAGTATCAATTAGAGACTCAGCAATCACCCAAAACGTTTCTGAAAGATACTGAATATTATCAAACCGGTTCTCAGTATCCTACAAAAACTATCAATATAAGTAATCCACAGGTAATTAGAGATTTTCGAGTTGTCTCCTTAATGGTCAGTCCGTTTTCCTATAATGCCAAGAACCGTGACGTCCAGGTTCAGGAAACAATGACAATGCGAATTCATTTTTTACCCGGTCAAGGTGAAAATGAAATGACACCTCCAATCCAATATTCAAGAAGTTTTGAAAATATATATCAATCGATGATCCTGAATTATGAAAATATGAGAGATACAACAACTCCCCTGCAACCTCGGACTGTTTTAATCATTTATCCAAATTCAAATGATACAAATTACATGACGGCATTGAACAACTTCGCTGCCTGGAAAGCTCAAAAAGGCTTTGAGATACATCTTGCCAGTACAACTCAAACAGGAACGACGAATACTTCCATAAAAACATATATCCAAAATGCATATAATACTTGGGAAAATAAACCTGATTTTATCATACTTATTGGTGATGTTAGCGGTACCTATTCTATTGCTACCTGGAATGAGAGTTTTTCCGGTAACAATGCCGAAGGAGACTATCCTTATACGCATCTTTCAGGCGGAACAGGAGATTATCTAGGTGACGCATTCATTGGTAGAATTTCGATTTCTAATATAGGTGATTTCCAGACAATCTTAGCAAAAATATATGCCTATGAGAAGACACCCACTTTAACGAATACTGCCTGGTATAATCATTTGCTGCTCGTGGGTGATACTACCCATTCCGGAATATCTACAATTTATACAAATAAATATATCAAGGAAATTTCTTTCGCTCATAATCCTAGTTATACATATTCGGAATTGTACGAAGGGAATTTTTCTTCGTTAATGACAAGTGCACTTAACCAAGGTTCAGCTCTCTTCAATTACCGTGGATATATCAATATGAGTACTTGGGATCCGAGTACGGCTAATTTAGTCAATGGCAATAAGCTTACACATGCTATCATAATTACTTGTGCAACGGGTAACTTTGGCTCAAGTTATGATACAGCAACAACAGAAGATTTTATCCGCTTAGGTACAGCAAGTTCACTTAAAGGTGCTATTACCGCAACAGGAATGTGTACTTCCAGTACGCATACAATGCTGAATAATACTCTTGCGGGTGGTATTTTTGATGGTATTTATTCTTATGATATGCATACTATGGGTGAAGCTATCTTAAATGGTAAATTGTATTTAAGCAAGGTCTTTGGTGTATCGAATACGGTTTTATGTAATACTTTTGCTCATTGGTGTAATCTGATGGGAGATCCAACGGTTGAAGTTTATACAAAAATTCCTGATACTTTCAATGTCACATATCCAACCTCTATTCCGGTTGGGACCAATTACCTGGATGTTACGGTATCAAATATTGATGGTATACCCGTACAGAATGCCTGTGTAACTTTATATCAAACAACGAATCTAGCTCTGGCAGGATATACTGATGCACAAGGTAAATTCTCATTTCAATTACCTCAAACCCTCACAGGAACTATAATTCTAACAACCAGCAAAGATAATTTTGCACCTGACATACATAATATAGCTTTAAATGCGACTGGTTCACTTGCTTTTGATAGCGCAGCAATAACCGATAACAATACAGGTTCTTCATCCGGAAATGGAAATGGTATAGCAGAAGCGGGAGAAACTATCGATCTGCTAGTTCATGTAAAGAACTCAATGGATGATTTAAACGTCACAGTTGCTGGAATATTGACTTCAAATGATCCTTATGTAACTATTAGCTCATCAACATCTCCTTTTGGGCAAATTCAAGCTGGTTCTTCAAATGTCAACGAGGTTCCATTTACTTTTCACATACTACAGACAATGCCCGATTTACATCAAGCCAGGTTTGAAATTGCCTTGCTGGATAGTCAGCAACACAATTATACAGTGGTTTTTCCAGTCGTGTTTCGAAATGGAAACTTGCAATCTCAAACTATCACGATAGCCGATGAAGCCAATGGAATATTAGATCCAGGCGAAACAGTCAGTCTGCTTCCCATGCTGCATAATTCTGGTTCAGTATCTCTTACGGGAATCAGTGCAGTTCTACATTCATTAAATTCATTGGTGACGGTGAATGATTCTCTTGCATATTACGGTGATATTCCTGCAGGAGATAATGTGACCTGCAACCTCAATTCTTTCAATATTTCTGCAAGACTCCAACTTGTCCCAGGAATGATCATACCCTTTGAATTAAGACTATCCAATGCTGAAGGATATACGCAGCGAGCTAATTTCAATGTACCGATTGGACATGTAACTCTAAATGATCCACTGGGACCGGATGAGTATGGCTACTTGATCTATGATATGGGCGATACTTCATATCCTGATTGTCCGCAATATAACTGGATCGGAATCGCTCCTTCAGAAGGTGGAAGTGGAACATTACTGGCATTAAATGATACAGGACAGGGATCAAGCGGTTCTGAAGGTGATGCAACGGGAGCAATTACAACGATTGGTGTAAATCTGCCCTTCTCATTCAGTTTTTATGGGCAATTGTATCCAAATATTACAGTTTGTTCCAATGGATTTATTGGTATGGGAACTTCTAGTGATGGTGAATTCAGAAATTACCGTTTACCAGGTGCTTTGGGACCAAACCCGATGATAGCAGCTTTTTGGGATGATCTTCAAATACCTTCTAGTGGTGGCGTTTATACATATTACGATGCATCCCAGCATTACTTCGTGATAGAATGGTACCACGCTGTAAATGGCTGCAATGAGCTTGGAGTAGAAGAGACGTTCCAGATCATACTTTATGATCAATCATTTTATCCAACATCACTTGGTGACGGACAAATCAAATTACAATACAAAGTAGTGAATAACATAGATGTCGGCTCATCAGATTATCCTCCAACATTTGGTAACTATGCCACAGTTGGTATCAAGGATTTTACCGGTAAACGCGGTTTGGAGTATACATTCAATAACCAATATCCTACAGCAGCAAAAACACTCAACAATTTAAGTGCGCTTCTCATTACCGGACCTCCAATTTTTCACCAGGAACCTCATTTATTATTAAATGAAATGGTGATTCATGATGTGGATCACAATCAGGTAGTGGAACCGGGAGAAACGATTGAGCTAGGATTGAGATTAACCAATATGGGTGAAAGTACCGCATCAAATATCAATGCCACGCTTTCAACAACAGACCCATATGTTACAATGATTAATGCTAATTCAAGTTATGATCCAATTGCAGGTGAAACGATGGGAATCAATAGAACATATTTTGAATTCCAGGTTGCCTCAACCTGTCCTAATGATCATATCATTACTTTTACAGTAGATATCACAGCGAATGGAAACAATTGGCAAAGATATACAAATGTGAGAGTATCGAAACCGCAATTGGTTTTTCTTGAAACTTATATTAATGATCTCCTGAACGGCGGTAATGGAAATGGTAAAGCTGATCCAAATGAGAATTTGAAACTGATTCTGAATATATCAAACCCAAGTTTGGTTGATGCAAATAATGTGAATGTTAGCTTAACATGTACCAACAGTCAAATCGTTATTGCGGACTCAACGTTCAATGATTTTACGATACCCGTTCAAAAAACTATTCAGAAAGCATTCGATGTATATCTGCCAGAAAATCTGGTTCCAAATACCTATCTTACTTTCAATTATGTTATTAATGCGCAAAATGCATTACCTGTGACCGGTAACTTTACAGTAGGAGTTAGTACAACCGGTTTATCCCTGGACTTTGAAGCAAATAATGGCGGTTTTATTTCATCCGCTGGTTGGACTTGGGGTATACCAACTCCCCTCAATGCACATTCTGGAACTCATCTTTGGGCAACTGGTTTGAGTGGTAGTAATTATCCTGATATGGCACATTATGAATTAACTTCAACACCTATTAATATCGGTGAAAATGCCTCATTAACTTTCTGGCATCATTTTGGATTTGAACTGAATTATGATGGTGGCAACGTCAAGGTTTCGACGAATAACGGGCAATCATTCAGCTTGGTAACTCCAACAGGCGGATACACTATCACTTCTGTCAGTGCATTAAGTGAACCGGGATTTTCAGGTGAATTGAGTACATGGACTCAAGTGACTATCCCCCTTTCTTCATACTCAAACCAACAAATTATTGTCAAATGGACAATGGGTTCAGACATATCCCTCGAGAGTGTTGGCTGGTTCATTGATGATGTTCAGATCACTGGTTTTATTACAAGCACCAGTATGATTGCAGGTCAGATCGAATTTCCACCTTCCATTACATCAATAACCGATGCCATAGTAAGTGCCGGAGCTTTTGATGTGCATCCAAATCCAAATGGACAGTATGCAATGTACTTACGTAATAATACCTATCCAGTATCCATTTACATGCCTTTCTGTCAGACAATTCCAACACAAAATGTGACGTTGTCCCCAACAAATCAGATGTATGATTTGAATTTCAATCTGAATTACCTGGTGGGACCAACAATAACTGGAAATATCGTTAATAATTTGGTTCACTTAAACTGGAATACACCTGAAACAACTAATACAATACAGTATTACAGCTTACATCGCCAACGTAATGCAGATATTTTCCATACCTTTGCCGAAACACCAGACAGCACATTTGCAGACTCTTTAACAATGAATGGTCAATATTTGTATTATGTAACGGTGCATTATGCTGAAGGAGAAAGTGCTCCGAGTAATCTCATCCAGATCAATGCACAAGATGTCGGAACCAATGATCACATTGTATCGGTTCCGGTGACGAAGTTATTCAATAATTATCCCAATCCATTTAACCCTGATACTCATATAGCTTTCTCCTTAAATAACGCAGCTAATGTTTCTCTGAAGATTTTCAATATTCGAGGACAATTGGTTAAAACTCTTGCGGATGGAAAATACAATACAGGTTATCATGATCTTATTTGGAATGGAAAGAATGATCAAAACAAACCTGTTTCTTCTGGAGTATATTTCTACAGAATCGTAACGCCAGGTTATACGGATGTAAAAAAAGCTATTTTACTTAAATAACCCCAACCCTCTCGAAAAACCCCATATAAAATCCCTGCAATTGCAGGGATTTTTTTATTCTTCATTTATTCAAGTTTCTAAATCCACAGATGGTATTTCTCTAATAAAAAAGAATCTATTTTATGATTTCAGCAAATTTATTATTTTTTAGAATACTAATTGCTTAATTAATTCAATAGATAAATCAACATCAAAACGTAAAAGGGGTTTCAGATGAAAAGAATGAGTTTTATTGTGTTATTACTGATGATCGTAAGTTTACATGCCTTGAATGTACAAAATGTTAATTCACCTTTTCGTATTACTAATCAAACTTCAGATCATATGGATATCGAGTTTACACTACCAGCGTATAAGATCGTTACTGAAACAAGTTCAAACCAAAGTTTCCAGCGAATTCAGATAGAAAATGCTGATTATCTGTCCAAGGAAGGAATGCCTGAATTACCAGTATTTAGCGGTATGCTCGCAATTCCATATCATGGAAGTGCAAAGTTGCAACTCATTTCCTCTCATAAAAATACACTCACAGGTATAAATCCTTACCCCGTACAATCAAAAGTTGATGATCAATCCAATGTCCCTGAATTTCAAATTAACAGAAGTTATTACGAAAATGGCGGTAAGTATCCTGAACAAATTACCACATCAGATGATCCTGCCATTTTACGTGATTTCAGGGTGATGAATTTTTCGGTTCATCCATTTGAATACAATGCTGCAACCAAGCAAATGCTAGCGAATGATAAAATTGTCATTCGTGTCACTTTCAACAATACTCCCGGTATGAATGAAATGGATGCTCCTACAGCCTATTCAACGAGTTTTGAGTCTATGTATAAAGCTCTTCTTCTCAATTATGATGATGTCAGAGATGTGAGTCTTTCCTATAAACCAGAACGTATTTTGATAATTTATGCAAATTCAAATGATAATATCTTTTTGAATAAACTGACAGAATTTGTAAATTGGAAGCAGCAGAAAGGTTATGTTGTTCAACTTGCAAGTACACTTCAGACCGGATCTCAAAATACAACAATCAAAACATATATCCAAAATACATATAATAATGCTGAGACAAGACCTGATTATATCATTCTGATTGGTGATGCAAATGGTACTTTTACAATTCCAGCTTGGGATTTTTCTTGGGGTTCAAGATATACCGGTGAAGGAGACTATCCATATACACATCTAGCAGGAAATGATTTACTCGGAGATGTTTTTATCGGGCGCATGTCAATTTCCACAACAACTGACTTCCTGAACCTTGTGGCAAAGGGATTTGCTTATGAAAGAGATATGAATATAGCAACATCAGCAGCATTTCTGAATAGAATGCTGCTTGTCGGTGATACTGGCAACTCTGGAATCTCCACAATTTATACGAACAAGTATATCAAGGATATCACCTTCGCTTACAATCATGATTATACTTATTCCGAAGTTTATGGTGGCAGTTTTGCAACTTCCATGAATTCAGCTCTTAATATGGGAGTCGGGTTCATGAATTACCGTGGTTGGCTGGGAATGAGTTCCTGGTCACCTGGAACATCTCTAGTTAATGGTGGTAAAACACCTCATGCTGTCATCATCACATGCGGAACAGGTTCATATGCTGGTTCCTACGCGAGTACTACAGAAGCTTTCACCCTATTCGGAACTGTTTCCAGTCCCGGCGGAGCCTTAACGGCAATCGGTATGGCAACTTCCGGCACACATACGATGCTCAATAATTGTCTTTCTGGCAGCATCTATGAAGGTTTATTCACCTACAATATGCATACGATGTCCCAAGCTATGCTTTATGGTAAAATTTATTTAGATAAAATTTATCGTGCCGAAACCGTAGAATTAACACATGCATTTACCCATATATGTAATCTTATGGGTGATCCTACCGTTGAAGTTTTTAAAGGAATACCTGGTTTATTACAAATCAATACCCTTTCTTCTATTGCCGTTGGAACAAATCTGCTTGATATTACTGTTAACGGAAATGCTCCTGTACCTGTAGAAAATGCACATGTAACCGTTACACAAGGTGCAAGTGTGTTGTTTCGTGGTGTTTCAGATGCTTCTGGACACGTTTCAGCGACCTTACCCGCCGATTGGACAGGTAATCTCACGGTGACAGCCAGTAAACAAGACTTCCTGCCAAAAATTATTACAGTTAATGCTACTACTTCAGGATCTTTCATTTTTCGGAATATCGTAATTGATGATGATAACAATGGAAACTCTATCGGAAATGGAGATTCTGTTCCTGAAGGTAATGAAACAGTTGAACTCAATGTTAATGTGAAAAATACTTTTAGTTCGAATCAAGACAATATGTTTGGCATTTTATCTTGTTCTGATCCCTATATTTCAATCATCCAGGATTCAACTTTCTATGGGATGATCATAAGTGATACTGTCGGAACTGGCGCAACTCCATTTGTAGTTCATATCGCAAATAATTGTCCGAATTTTTACCAAGCCCGTATGAAAGCTGTCATCCAGAATAATGCTGGTGATACATATGATGTATTTTTCTTAATGACAATTCGTAATGCTGATTTAGATTTTGTTTCTATTCAAGTTGAGGATGAATCAAATCAAATCCTTGATCCTGGAGAAAATGCTCTTTTGAATATTACTCTCAATAATAATGGGCTTATTGCTGCAGATAATATTTACGCATCCTTAAGAAGCTTAAGCTCTTTGGTTGAAGTTACAGACACACTTGCATATTTTGGAACCGTAGCTGTCAACACAACTGTCAATTGCAGTTCAAATCCTTTTGGTATAACTGGTAAATTACAATTAGTTCCAGGCATGATGATACCTTTTGAATTAACGCTATACAATGAAAATGGATATCAAGAAATAGAATCCTTCCAATTAACTGTTGGAACAGTTGCATCACATGATCCATTAGGACCTGATACTTATGGATATTACATTTATGATGTAACTGATGTTGGATATCCGGATGTTCCAACTTACCAATGGATCGGCATTTCACCTGAAGAAGGAGGAAGTGGAACTCTTCTGACTTTAAACGATACAGGTGCTTCGGGTGATGAAGGTGATACGACAACAGCAGTCTCACTTGCTTCAGTAACATTACCTTTTGCTTTTTCTTTCTATGGACAGCAATATACTCAAATCAGTGTATGTTCCAACGGATTTATTGCCTTTGGTAGTACCCAAAATGGTGATTTCCGTAACTGGCATATCCCTGGAGCACTTGGACCAAATCCTATGATAGCAGCATTTTGGGATGACTTATGTTTAATTAGTGGTGGTGGTGTATATACTTATTACAATGCTGTAGAACACTGTTTCGTCATTGAATGGTATCATACAATGAATGGTTATAACCGTACTTCTGAAGAAACATTCCAAGCGATTCTCTACAACCAGGATTTTAACCCAACTTCTCTTGGAGATGGACAAATCAAATTACAGTATAAGACATTTAATAATGTTGATGCAGGCTCTTTCGGTGGCTATTCTCCAACACATGGTAATTATTGCACGATTGGAATTAAGGATCACACAGGAACACGTGGATTGGAATATACTTTCAATAACCAGTATCCGACTGCTGCTTCATCCTTAGGAAACAATAAGGCGTTATTTATTACCGGCACACCTATTATCCACCAGGAACCTCATTTATTATTATCGGAAATCGTACTTCATAATACGAACAGCAGTCAGATTCTGGAACCAAACGAAATTGCCGACCTCAGTTTACGAATCAATAATTTAGGAGAAACAACAGCAACGAATGTAAGTGCGACAATTTCATCTGCTGACCCATATGTTGAGATTCTTACCGCTACTGCTAATTATGACCCGATAGAAGGTGAACATACGGCACTAAATAAAACATATTATCGTATCCGGGTTTTACCTTCCTGCCCAGATGGACATGTAATCATCTTCAACGTCGATATCAATGCCTTAGGATTTAATTGGCAAAGACAGACTTCGATTTCTGTGGTGAAACCAAAACTTACAATTATCAGCAATTTCATCAATGATCATGCGGGTAATGGTAATGGAGTTGCTGATCCAGGAGAACATATCAAAATAGCTGTGAATGTTCAGAATCCTGGGTCTGTTATTGCTCATGATGCAATTGTACATTTAACGACAACAAGTGATGTCATAATTCAAAGTGAAACTACCTATACCTATGGAGATATTCCCGTGAATGGAACTCTCCAGAAGAATTTCTCTCTCCAAATCAGTTCAGATGCAACTGTAAACGATTATGTAGCTTTTGATTATTCTATTACTGCTCAAAATATGGATACGGTTACGGGGCAGATATCCTTGGCAATTGGTTTGTCTGGATTATCGAATAATTTCGAACTTAATAATGGAGATTTTGCTGCTGGTGGTTGGACTTGTGGAACGTCTACAATAACGTTAGGACATTCCGGTGCAAGGATGTGGGGTACGTCTCTAAATGCAAATTATCCCAATAATGCACATTATGAATTAGTTTCAACTCCTGTTACGGTTGGAGCAAATGCTTCTTTAGATTTCTGGCAAAGATATGGATTTGAATCAGGTTATGATGGCGGTAATGTCTGGATATCAATCAATAACGGACAGAATTATACGTTAATTACTCCCATAGGTGGATATCCAAACCAGAGTATTTCCATTTTGGGGAACCGACCTGGATATACTGGAACCTTATCGACATGGACGCAAGCCCATTTTAATCTGAGTCAGTTTGCTGGTCAATCGATACGCATAAAATGGAATTTTCAATCTGATAATATGCAGCAAAATACCGGATGGTTCGTTGATGATGTTGAAATCAGCGGTTTTATGCAGTCTGCTGGGATTTTTGACGGTAACGTGATTCTTCCATCTGATGTTCATAATCCTGACCTGGCTTTAATATCTGCCGGTAATTATCTCACGCATCCAAATGCTGTTGGACATTTTGAATTATTGCTTCCAAATGGCACCTATCAAGTATCAGCTAAGATGGCATCTTGCCAAGATTCCTCTCCAGAATCAATTACATTCGCTGAGGATTCCGTTGAACATACAATTGATTTTACATTCAATTATCTAAGACCAATAACCTATATATTCTATTCGGTGAACTCACAGATAGCTTATTTCTCTTGGGTTCGTCCACCATTTAGTTCTAATCATCTTTTACGTTATGATGTATATCAGCAGATAGAAACTGATATCTTCCGCAAAATAACCGAAACAGTAGATACTTCCTTTACGGATTCATTGCATGTGGCGGGAGATTATGCCTATTATGTGAAAGTTGTTTATGCTGAAGGAGAAAGTAATCCATCTGATACTCTTTCATTCAATGCCTTGATTACAGATAACGATGATTATTCTATCATTCCTTTGACGACGAAGTTGAACAGAAACTATCCAAATCCATTCAATCCTGATACCAACATCAGCTTCGATTTAGCAGAGAATGGACCCGTGAACTTGACAATATATAACATCAAAGGACAAAGAGTTAGAACGCTGGTAAATGAACGTCTTTCTCCCGGTAATTACAACTTCAAGTGGAATGGGAAGAATGAGTATAACAAACCCGTAGCTTCAGGAGTATATTTCTTCAGACTAAAGTCACCTCGTTTCACTGGAGTAACAAAAGCCATACTACTGAAATAACCATCTCCTCATAATAATAAAAATCCCTGCTCGAAAGAGCAGGGATTTTCTGTTTAGGGTAGGATTTTAGAAGGAAGTTTTATCTACAAAGTTGAAATCTTTGATCAATATCGTAGGAATCATTGTTTCAGTATCTTGAAGAATACTCTCTCCAAGAGCCATTATTCTACGTGTAGCCTCATGTGGAATTTCGTTAAAACGGAAATTATTAACTGCTTTTACGACCTTACCATTTTCGAAATAGAGAACTCCATCTCTTGTCATTCCGGTTAGCTCCCCTCGTTTTCGATCAATATCACGAATATACCAAAATCGATTAATGATTAAACCCATGCCGGCTATTTTCATCATTTCTTGTTCAGTTGCATTTCCGCCATGAATATGTACATTAATAAAGTCAGGTATGTGTTTCAGTTTTTTTAGTTTCGCATAATAACGTGATACAGGCATATTTTCCAATACTCCATTTTTTATCCAAGAAGTATTTTTCGACGGTATACCTTCATTTGAAAATCCAGGAGTATTTAGACCTTTTATCTGTGTATCTGAAGTTAGAGAAAACATCTTTCCGAACATTTCCTTCCCTATCTTATCTGTGAATGGTGTGAGACCGTCATCTGCTTCACGACGATCAAAGCCATAGAGCATGAATAAGAAAAATTCAACGACTGCATTTGGTCTTAATATGACGTTGTATTTTCCTGGTTCTAAGGAAGCAGGAGCTGTTAAACTATCAAATTGTTCATTTAGTTGATCGATTTGAGACTTCAGATCAAAATCATGATAATCAAGTACAGAATGTGAGACTTTAGTTTCTCTGTCATCCTTCTTCATGGTCATGGAGTGTTCAAACTTAGACTCACTATCTTTTCCGTAGAATCCATTCTTAGTGACTAAGAATCTTTCACTCAAATGATGTTCTGTCATTCCTGAAACGACTGCATCTTTCCCTATGGCATTTTCAATACACATGCGAACAAGTTCCACATGATCCTGTACTTTCAAGTTTTCCGTGGTTGTAAAATAATTCTGGTGTTCCTCGTACTCTGCAGCAGGTACAGATGGCATAAACTCAGGATCTACTTCACTTACTGAGGCAACTGTTTTTGCTTTTTGAATAAGCTGAAGAATACTCTGCTGATCTGTCTGGTTCGTTCGAGCTGATCCCCATTGAGGACCATATGCCAATTGAAGTAGAATATCTGAGTTTTTACCAGAAATATGCTGTGTTATTCTGTTTTGGGCAAATCTTGTTTCAAGGCTATCATAAAAGCTAATACGTATTATGTAATCATCAGCATCGCAATTCTTTTTGATGAATTTGATGATAGAATCAATTCTGCTCTTGCTTATCATTGTGAACCTCCCACACGAATCTTCCTGAATCTTGCAGGCGAAGCTCCATGGGTCATACGACCTGTTTGAGAAGGTTGACCTTTCCCACAGTTGTTGACTCCCCATGCTTTCCAAAAACGCTGGTCACAAATTGCATCACAGCTATTCCAAAATTCAGGATTGTTGGATTTATATAGAACTTTCTTCAACATTCTGGTCTTCTTGCCATTTTTAATTTCCCAGAATAAATCTCCGCCAAATTGGAAATTAACACGATGTTGATCTATAGAAAAAGATCCCTGTCCTTCTATTAAAACACCATCCTCTGTATCCTCAATCAATTGGGCTGGAGTGAGTTCTTTCTTCCCTGCCTCTAAATACAGATTTGGAATACGATTGATTGGAAAATCATAATAATAAGTAGCCCGACTGCATCCGCGGCTGAGTTTGCCTCCAATAAAGGGAATTGTATCACGAGTGCTGCCATATTCATTAAGAATACCGTCTTTAACTATATACCATTTCTGGCTTGGTACTCCATCATCATCGTAACCGAGAGAAGCCAAACCATTCGGTAAAAGATTATCACCCAAAAAATTGACTATAGGAGAGCCATATTGAAACTTCCCAAGCTTTTCAGGTGTTGCAAAGGATATACCTGCATAATCAGCTTCCCATCCTAGAACACGATCTAATTCAGTCGGATGACCAACAGACTCATGCATAGTAAGAGCTAGATTAGCAGGATCAAGGATAAGATCGCGCCTTTTCTCTTCCCCTAAATCACCCGCATGAACCTTCATTATTGCTTCTTCAGCAATCCGCGGTGCATTTTCCAGTAAACCTAATTCTTCCATATATTCCCAACCGGCATTCCTTCCACCTGGATTGAACGAACGAGTTTGGGAATCATCTTCAGCTACCGCAGTTGCAGCTATATATGGTGTGATATGTGTGTTCTTAATGATTAAATGAGTTCCTAGTGTAGAAGCAAAAATCTTATCGTTGGATTCCGTAACAACATAGCTTCTTACAACCTTGATCGGCTCATAGTTCAATAAAGTCCGATTCACTTCCAGCAGGTTATCGACTTTCTCTTTGATCGGAATCATGAAAGGATTGATTTTAACAGGAGACTCAAAAGAATCCTGGTAACTTCGTTCAGAAGCAAGAGTCAGCTTTAGATTCTTGTTGATTGAAGCTGAATTCTTGGCAATCAACACAGCTCTTTTCACTGTATCTTGAACTGCTTCAGGAGTAAAAACGTTGTTGTGGGCAAAACCCCAAGCTCCATTTTTGAAGACACGAATTCCATACCCATATAATTCACCTTCATTAAGCGCTTTAACGCTTAGATTTCGAATGAAAATGACTTCAGTATGGCTTCGTTGAATACGGATATCTGCATATTCAGCACCAAGCTTGACCGCAGTATCCATGGCTAAGAGAGAATAATCCATATCGGTTCCTCCATAATAAGTTAGCACGTTATATTACACACATGTGCAATATATACATGCTTATGTTTAGCAGTCAAGATTTTTTTTAGTAAATGTAGAATAACACAAAAAGAATCGGAATCTTCCCTCAAGTCCACATATATGATACCAAGTTCATACCAGTTTCAATCCTGTTTCATACCAAGCTCATGAGCTTGGTTTGAAACAGGTTTGGCTTTGGTTTGGACTTGCTTTTGTATAGCTATTATCTATGCGAAATTTATTAGTGATGTAAGTGGGTGTTAAATTAGTATAATTTAGTGGACATCAAACACAAAGAAGACGTATGCAGGAATCTTATCATTCACATAATCATCTCTTCGCATACTAGTGTAGTAAAACATAATATCTATTTATATTTTACTGGCTATATTTCACTTGACATTAACTGATATGATATTATTAAATTGGCTCTATATAAGGAGGTCTTATGAAGAAGACAATGTTCTTAATCGTTTTCATCATCACTTCAAGCTTGTTATTGGGTCATTCAGTATCGCAAATTCATCAATGGAATCATCGACACAAGGGATTCCCAGTCGTTCAAAGTAGAGATTCAAACCGTTCCTGGTTGCCTTCACAATGGACATATGAGTCCTTTGATACTTCCTGGTATTTCGAAGAAAAAATGATTCATTCTTATAATTCAATTTATCCAACCCAAGTCGATTCAACTATTGATTACCTTACTAATGAATGGGGCGAGTGGTATGCACATGGTATTTTTCGAATCTCGTATGATCCAACATTTCAATATATGACGGAGTTTCTCATTGAATGGATCGGAGAAGCTGATACAGGAGCGAGAATCCTGTTCACTTATGATAATCAGCATCGTCTTGTTTCAGAAATCGGGCAAGATAATACATTCGCCGGATACGTAGATAGTTTCAGGAATTATTGGGAATATTCAAATGGTACAGAATTCACATACTATTATTGGAGTTATGATTCCAATCCTGCTTTTAATAAAGATATATATACATTCGATTCCGATGGAAGAATCCTGGAGGATATTGGACAAACATCAGCCGATTCCCTAAATTGGATCAACGATACGAAGAAGGTATACTCTTACAACCCAAATGATACATCAACAGGAAGTACTTTAGTCGACTATTTTGCTACTACCTACACAAAAGAATGGTATAATAATATGTACTTCATGCCTTCCATATATGATGAAGTACTCGATTCAATATGGAATGGAAGTGACTGGGTCTTATCCGGGAAACAAGTCAATACATACAATAATCAGAATCAGATGATTCAAACCCATTGGCTGTCATGGAATTCCGTTCTCAATGTTTGGGATTATAACGATCGAGATGAATATACGTATGATAACAATGGAAATCTATCTACTGACGTATATAGCTATTGTGATTCTGATACAACAAATTGGCAATTTTCAGATCGATATACATATTCCTGGATGCAGGGAACACAGAATGAAGATGTAACTGTCCCTGCTTCAAAGGAGATTCAATTGCATATTTATCCTAATCCGTTCTCAAAGGAACTGAACATTTCGAACCAATCAAAATCAAACCAAATGGTTAAATATCAGATATTTAACCTGAAAGGACAATTAGTCAGCACTTTCGATACAACGCCTAATACATCGATGATTTGGAATGGAAAGGATAAGGATGGCAGTAATGTCAGTTCAGGTATTTATTTCCTGAAAATGGAACAAGGAAAGAACAATCTAACTTCACGATTCCTGAAAATAAAGTAGTTCCTCAAAGTACATGGGGAGTCACTATTACAGTGACTCCCCATCTTACATGAAAGCAATGAGTTCCCCGAGTTTGCTTTTTCCTGGTTAAGTTTTTTAAAGAAAGTTATCGATCACAACCTCTGCGGCATTTCCTGGCACTATGGCTTCCCCCAAAAATAATACCTGCCCCTAACACAAATCCAAAGTTATACCAGCCACCATTATTATGAACTTCATAGAACTGAATATTCTTCATAAAAAGTGAGAGAAAAAAGGTTATTGGTGAGATTATACCATGCCACAGACCTAACAGAAAACCTGCAACCTGCCCATTGGAACCAGGAATATTAGTCATGTTATTAGGTCCGGCAGCACATCCTGCAATGAAACTCATGACCAGAAACAGGAAAAACATAAGAGCGAACGTTTTTATAGACATTATATCTCCTTCGGATAATAATTATATTCAATTATGATCGCAAACTTCAAAAATCAGTTAATTCTTGGTTATCAGTTTTTATCGTACTAGTATTCAGTTTTGCCATTCCGGTAATACAAGTTGCATGAACTCCGGCAAAATAGATCCAGACTAAATAATAGAACCTGATAGAACTGGGAAGAGCAGAAGCAGGTATAAACATCAATAGAGAGAAGAAATGGGCACGATAAATCGGACGCATGTCCTCCTCCCCTTTCTTGATTAAATGCCATAAACAATATAACCAATAGAGATACAAAAAAAGAAACCCCAGGAATATCATAATTCCAAAATCACCCAGGATTTCAAGTGAGTAATTATGTGGATTGGTCATACCACCTGCTCGCTGCATTCTACCATGCCTCATGATATCTTCAAAGTTTCCACTACCAACACCAACTAACCCATATTGAACAAACATATCAATGCCTTCTTTAATCAACTGAACTCTGATTTTAATCGAACTCATTGATGCAGATTGTGATTCAGTATGAATACTTGTTATCTGTTCTTCAGCATATTTTCCTAAGGCATTCCAAATCACGGGATAATTATGTGCAAAATATAGTGGAATTATGATCAGCAAAGCAATAAAACCTATCTTAAGTGCTCTGGATGCCCAACGTACCAGGTAGATAATTCCTCCCAGCGCTATTGCTATCATTGCTATCCTGGCACCTTGTAGTATAATAATGATATAGATTGCTAAAATTATAAGAATCGTCAGAGTACTGAGAAACCAGCCTTTATTTATACAAGTAGGGACCGTCAGATATGGAAGTAAAAGCAACCAGAAGGCAGCAAGCATGTTTTCCCCATAAAATGGACCTGTCGGATAGGGAAAAAAAGTACCAAACCATTTGGACGAGGGTAGGTGTTGTCCGCTGCTCAGTTCCCATATGGCTATTCCTAAATAGACCATAACGACGATTTGGTAAAAAATAATTAGTAATTTTTGGTATTTTCGAACAAAAAAGAATTGAGTAAAGATGATAAATATTGGTACATAGCGGATGATCAGAAAAGAATAATCCAGGACATGCTTTGAGTTATCAGCCCAAAGAATACTCAAAAAGCTATATGCTAACCAAATACAAAGAAAGAGATAAGCTTCAGATGTGCGTATGTCTAAGATTAAATTTCGCTTCCAGACAAAGTGAATGATAATGCAACTGCCTGCAAGTAAAGTAAATGCATAGATATTCAGACTTGAAAATACTGGAATAAACTCTAACAAGGCATAGATGAAACATAAGATAGCCAGGTAAGATTGCCAGCTAATTCCTGCGAGTTGCTTCTGATTTTCAACGTTAGAAGAAGCAAACAACATTATGGTTAATTTTTATGCTTGAAGGATAATTCAGTGATGATACTTCGAAACAACGACTTCTGACTTTCAGAGGAAAACACTAGGATGATGGATAATACACATGCCAGGATAAATGCAGCCAGGGTAACTAAGATCACCGTCAAAGCACGTTTTGGTTTCGATTTTAATCCGGCTAGATTGGGTGAATCGATAATTTCCATTGAAGGCATATCTCTCAATTCTTCGATTTTAGCTGCTTCATATTGAGGATAAAGATACTCAAATATCTTTTTTTGGATCTCCAGATTCATTTTTAATTGAGCAAAACGTAATGTTAAATCAGGAATAGCATCGATTTGAAGTAAATATTTAGGATTCAATTCCGAATGCTTACTTTCCAAATCCTTTACTCTTTCCGTGACTAATTCCTTCTTTTTTTGTAAAGCTACCATCTGGGGTGAGTCCATACTAAATGAAAGTTTAGCTATCTCGTATTCAAAATTTGTTTGCATGAGAGTAGTAACAGCTTCGGAATATAAACCGATAATAGACTGTGTTTGTTGGTCTGGATCAATAGCGTGGTACTTCGACTGAAAATCTCGTATTGCCATCCCTAGAGAATCAATTTTAGTCCGAATATCCAGGGTATTTTTTTCGAGGAACTGACGTTTCATACGGCTTTTTGAAAGTTTATCGAATTTATTATAATTGTCCAATTTTTGTATGTAGTATTGTGCCATTCGTTGAGATAACTGTTTATCTAATGTCTCTATCGAAATAGTAATAATACTAAGTTGAGGATCAACACTAATTGAAACCATCTCTGTTTTTAACGAAATCAATGCTAATTCCATAGCGATTAGTGAATCCGGTTTGGTTATCTTCAAATAATGGATTAAATCAAATTTCCGTATCACATCTTCTCTAAAAGTCCGACTCTCCATGATTGTGACAAACTGCATACTCAGGTCTTCTTTTGCATTAGGTAGTATCCCTCCCCCACCTAACATATCTAAAATACCTGAATTTATACTCATACTGCTCGAATTTTCAGTTATTGGTTGGATAGTCGCTGTGGAAATCCACTTTTTTGGTGTTACTAAAGTATATATGATAGCTCCAATAGCAAAAATCATTGTAAAGATTATGACAAATCTCTTTTTTTGCACTATCGCATATATCAAATCTAAGATTCCAATTTCCCTTTCGTTCTTGGGATTCACATTAGTATCCATCAAATCATTTCCTTGTGTTTTTCTTTATTAATGAGAATTTTTATCGTTTATACGCAAGTAATTTACTAAGAAACTCACGTCAAGTCAAATATTAGGTTTAGTTACTTGTTGTATGATATTTTATCGCTTTTAACAATGTAATGACCTGTGCCTTTTCTACAAAACTCCCTTTCCTGAATTGTTCCGCCGTATCTCTAGCTAAATCAGTCATACTTTCCAATAATGAGATATTTTCATTATAGGTGGATTTGAACATCTTGCTCAATGAACTATTGGTCTGATACCAATATTTAAAAGGATTCATGGAACGCTGATGAATTTCCGGTTTCAGTTTTGAACTTATTTTTATGATTGCCCGGTTTGAGTAATACAACCATCGAGGTATGTTGATTTTGCAGTGCGTATGTTCCCATACATAATTCGTAGATGCAGGCAGGTACTTGATCATCCAATCCTGATACAGTTTTCCCTTAAATCTGTATTCAGGTGGAATAGTCAGTGTATAATCCAGAAAATCATTATCCATAAATGGAGACGCAAATTCTCCAAACTGGCTAATTGCATATAGACCATTTATGATTCCATTAAAAGCACGTTCATGTATTGTGAACATCTCATCATTAGGATATCGATGATGTATTCGAGAAATTTGATCAGATATCCTGGTTATATTCCTATTCGAGAAAGCTCCTATCCCAGCATGAGTATATTTGTGATGATTCCCGGATAGATAAGCACCCTTCAATATCTCCCCCACTTGCCCTGTATGAGTAATTGCAAATTCATCCCAATTAATTATTTGACAGGCACGAAGCTGATGTGCAGCCCCTGCATAATAAATCAAACCATCATTACTAACCAGGTTGGAATGAATGTCTTTCAGATAAAGACCATTATCAAGACTGTAGAATAAAAATTCGATTCCCTGGTCACTAGCTATCTTCTGGGCAATGAGATGATCCAAGTAGCCGGATTGGGAAAATGTTATACCTGTCATATCCTGGTAACCCAGGGATAAAGCTGAGAAAACATTTACACGGCAATCCAAGCCTCCGCTTAATGTTACAAGGTGTCGTTTATGGAGCTCCCGATCCTTTTCATATTCCAACGTAATTGCTTCCTGAAAGCGTTCATTTACTTCACCTAATATTGCTTCGTAACTTTGAGTAGTCATTTTTGTATTATCAAGGGAATATAAAGATTCATACTGCACTATTCCGTTCTTTATGATCAGTAAACCCCGTAATTTCTTGATTTCATTGAATAGCGTTACGTCTTCCAGCATGTAACCATATGTCATCAGACAATAAGCACCTAATTCAGATACTGACAGTGATTTTTTCATTTCCTGAATCTGTTCGGCAACAACTTTCATATGTGATGATATCAGAAGCCTGTGTTCCACTTGAGAATAATAGATAGGTTTGGAAGAGTATCGATCTGTAAAGACAAACCAAGTCAGTTCTTTTTTATCATATAAAATCCCGGAGAAGTAACCTTTTAATTGTCTGATGAAACCAATACCTAATTTCTGATACATAGACCATAACAAATCACATAGATCACTAACACCATACTCATTAGATAAATGTTTCAAATTTAGCAGGTTCCCATGAAATCCCAAAGTATAGGAAGGATTGGATATTAATACTTGTTCATTCTTGAACTTGCTATGAAATGAAAGACAAAATCTGCAATTCTCGGTTTGAAGATCAATTCTTTCAAGTTCCAATAGAGAAGGTAGTTCTGGTATAGGATTTGTCACTTTAGATTGATTGTCCAAAACAAGATAACCTGCGAAACCCGGCATCAAAACTCCTACTATTATTCGATAATTATTGTCAAATTCACAGTAAGTTCCTTGTCAAGGATTATCCTCTTTCAACATAATTACACTCCAAATTTTGATAGACTTATTCTGAAAAAAAACGTATTTCAAAATTAGTTACTTGACATATGCTTGCACTTTCAATGTTTCTTATTTAACGAACGGATCAAGAACAATAGTGAGGTTATATGAAATTGAACATAAAGAATTCTGAACTTTTCGGGAATCATACATTCAACAGGGAAGTCATGAAGGAAAAACTGCCTGAAGAAGCTTACAATTCCTTGAAAAAAACAATTGAAAAAGGTGAGAGTTTAGATATCAGAATTGCCAACGTGGTTGCACATGCAATGAAAGAATGGGCATTGGAAAAAGGTGCTACCCACTACTGCCACTGGTTCCAGCCAATGACTGGGACAACTGCTGAAAAACATGATGCCTTCCTTTCCTTTATCAAAGATGGTATTACAATAGAGAGATTTTCGGGAGAGCAATTGATTCAAAGCGAACCGGATGCTTCCAGTTTTCCTTCAGGCGGTATGCGTACTACATTTGAAGCAAGAGGTTATACTGCCTGGGATCCAACAAGCCCGGCTTTCCTGATAGAAGGACCGCACAGCTATACATTATGTATTCCGACTATTTTCTTAACTTATAATGGAGAAGCCCTTGATGAGAAAACACCTTTACTAAGATCATCTGAAGCACTTAATAAAGCTGCGGTAAAAATGCTCAATCTCTTAGGTAGGGAGAATATCTACAAAGTGATAACTCACGTTGGTGCTGAACAGGAATATTTTCTTGTTGATAAGAATTATTTGGATCAGCGTTTAGATTTACTGATTACGGGTAGAAGTCTTGTGGGTGCTCAACCTCCCAAGGGACAACAATTGGAAGATCATTATTTTGGTTCAATTCCTTCCCGTGTCCTGGATTTTATGCAAGAAGTTGAGCATGAGTTATACTTACTAGGTATTCCAGCCAAAACCAGGCATAATGAAGTAGCCCCTCACCAGTATGAGATTGCTCCTATTCATGAAGAAGTGAATATTGCTGCAGATCATAATTTATTAATTATGGAGACTATGAGGAATGTTGCATTACGTAAGAACTTAGCATTATTGCTTCACGAGAAGCCTTTTGCCGGGATCAATGGCTCTGGAAAACATAATAATTGGTCTATGGTGGATTCAGAAGGCAAGAACTTGCTGGAACCGGGAGATAATCCTTCCAGCAATCTACAGTTTTTAATTTTTTTAGTAGCAACTGTTAAAGCTGTATATCAATACGGTGATCTATTACGTGCGGCTATCAGCAACGCCGGTAATGATCATCGCCTGGGAGCCAATGAAGCACCTCCTGCCATTATCTCTGTCTTCCTGGGAGATCAATTAACTCGAGTCATGGACACAATTGAACAGGGAATTGCCTTTGACGAATTTGAAAAACAATTTCTGAATGTTGGTTTATCACGATTACCTGTTATTTCTAAGGACAATACTGATAGAAACAGGACTTCCCCATTTGCCTTCACAGGCAATAAGTTCGAGTTCAGAGCAGTACCATCTTCCATGCCAATATCTTTTCCCAATGCCGTACTGAATACTGCTGTTGCTGCTTCCCTGGATGAAATGGCTGACTTTCTTTCTCAAAGAGTAAAAGAAAGTATCAAACTCAACGATGCGATCATGATCATGCTCAAAAAAGAGATAACCGAAGCAAAGATGATCAGGTTTGAAGGCGATAATTACAGCCAGGATTGGGTAAATGAAGCTGAAAAGCGAGGACTGCCAAATTTATCACATACACCTATGGCTCTCAAATCTCTCATTAGCAAGAAGAATATGAATTTAATGAATCAGTATAAGATTTTATCCAAAACTGAAGTAGAAGCAAGGTATTCCATCAGATTAGAGCAATACATCAAGCAGATCGAAATCGAAAGCAAAACTTTACTTCGCATGGTAAAGACTCAGATATTACCTTCAGCCATTAGTTACCAGGGAGAAATTGCTTATTCTCTGAACCAGGTTAGCGCACTGCAATCTTCTGATGATACTTTAGTTCAATCCTGTACGAAGCAGATGGATTATCTTAGCAGTCTATCCATCAATATCAAGCTGTTAATTTTAACTTCAGATGAGTTAGAATCAAAGATCAATCATATTCATACCCAGGAAAATGAGGAAAGAAGCGCTTTCTATTGTGCAGAAGAATTAATGCCTCACATGCTCAAAGTTAGAGATATCTGCGATTTATTAGAAAACACTCTCAGCTTGGATAAATGGCCCTTCCCTACTTACTTGGATCTGCTGTTCAGACTGTAAGTGATGAATTAAAAAAAGAGGTTTTATGCTCACCTTTAAAAATTTTGAAGAAGAAATTCCTGAGAACATTTTAGAAAAAGGAATGGATTACTGTGATGCAAATCGTGTTCAGAAGTTAACCGAATCAAGTCCCGGTAACTGGAATACTGTTGTTAATGGTTCAAGCAAATTTCAAGTTAGTATTATTTTAGCAGGAGAGAATATCTCCTCCTGGAACTGCTCTTGTCACAAGCTTCACGGAGATATTTGCGAACATGTCGCTGCTGTTATCTACGATCTTTATGATTATCTGGACTTTGATGATGATTTTGATGAAGATGATGACGATGATGAATAAGTTTATCACTCCTTAAAAAAATAAATTCAATAAGAAGGAAAAACCGGTTTATAGAAGCCCGAAGTTCAGACTTCCCTATAACCAGTTTTCGTTACCAGGGAATGAAATGTCTAGAATTTTAAAAAATACAGCGTAATTTTGGTTATTTCTCACTTTATTTTATAAATATAACCTTCTTTGTCATTTCCATCCCGGAAGAGTGAATACGACACAAATAAACACCAGCAGCTATTTTACATTCTGTTTCATCAGTTCCGTTCCACTGATATGAATTCAAACCAGATTTTACTTTTCCTGAGAAGAGAGTTTTTACATGTTGCCCACGAATGTTATAGATGCATATTTCAACGTTCTCTGCTTTCGAAATTGCATAATCAATCTGTACTACAGCATTAAACGGATTAGGATAAATAGCAACTGCAGGTCTTTCAATTGGTGGAACGATCGGATCATTTCTTGCAGTTCCATCCCATTCATAGCAGCCCATATCAATGCGACCACCAAATATTCTTGGTGCACCATTTAAATCATAGGACGGAAGAAAAAGTCCGGTTGTATCCGGTGTTCCTGCATTGATACATGGTGAATTGAAATTTAACCGATAATTCAGAGGGTTGCTCATATCACCCCCAATAATATAAGGATTGACATCGATATTACTTTCATGCCAGGTAACATGTCCGGTACCGTAGTATTCATGAGTTGCCGATAGCCCACCGACTATGTCATTGTGATCAAGACCATATAGATAATTCTCGCCATTCCCATGATTATCAACAAATGAGATTTCATGATAAGTTGTATTATCAAAGATAGAGTTTTTAATCGTTGTATTATTTTCTAAAACAATGGTCGGCATTAAATTATTAGCTACATTGTTCACAAATGTACAATTATCAATTTGCATATCCATATCCGCATAAGTCATGGAAGAAATAGTCGGATTATAATCGGAAAGGTTATTTGCAAATAGGCAATTCTTGATTTTTACTTGTGGATGAAAATTAGATAAATTGTCATTAAAGCCAACCACATTAAAAATACTAGAACCTTGATTATGAGATTCACAATTAGTGAACATTGTATTTTCGATAATTACAGAATCAATAACAGAAAAAACAAATACACCTTGAGCACCTGAATCGTCATAATTACTTATGATGTGATCAAAGGAGCTATTCCTAATCGTTAAATTTGCTTCTCCGATATACATACAATTGATTCCAAATCCATATGCACTTTTAACTTGCACATTTTCAAATTTCAAATCATTTAAAGACTCACCATAAAAAAATGAGTGGCTATTTGTGCTACATGAATCAGCTACAAGATTATTAATTGTAATATTGTTTGATAATAACAAACTAATATATCCTGGTATGAGTTGCATGTTTGTTTTTAATGTAACATTAGAAATATTAGATTTTTTTACAAAAGAACCTGCAAATGTATGACTATAAATTCCATTTTTAATGATCGTATTCTCTTCACTCTCCCCAATAAGTGAAACATTACTTTTTATGGGAATTGGATAGATTTGCTGATTTAAATTATCAGAATAGATACCTGGCGCTAAAACAACTTTTTTAGGATTTAAACTGTCCGAAGCTACTACCTGCATTGCCCAGGAGATAGTTCTAAATGGCTCAGCAGAGGTTAATCCTGAATTCTGATCGTTACCATCAGGGGAAACATATATGTCATGATTGACTTCTTGCCTTATTCCATATGAGGCGGTAATAGTTGCAGTTGTATTTTCAAAAATCTGATTTTGACAACCAATATAAAATCTGTTTGGTGGATTTACCGTAACAGTATCCAATACAATATCCGTATGATTGTTCAAGTCAGACAGCCAAATATCCATTCCAGTTCCAGATGAATTATTATAGACAGAGCATAGGTTGGTGGAATCAAAAACTATCCGTGACCTGTAACAAAAGATACCTCCACCGACTTCACTTCTGTTGTCTCTAATTGAGACGTTTGACAAATTCAAGAATGCATTATCATCTTCTATTCCTCCACCTGCCGTTGCTGTATTATTAAAAATGGCACAATTTACTACGCTAACTCGACTTTGATTTTGTATCAATACCCCACCTCCAAAACTGCATGTTGGAATTGAGAGCATTTGGGCGGCTCCATTTGTGATTGAAAATCCCTGGATTAAAATATTCTGTTCACCATATTCTATCTTTATACAACTCTCAACCTCATGTCCGTCAATAATTGTCTGACCAATATATGCTGCATTTCCGGTCGTAAATTCCAGGCTAGCCAAAGTAATTTGCTGCTTATGGTTCAGATTCAGGTTTTCCAGATATCTGCCTGGATAGACAATAATCGTATCCCCGTTGCTGCAACAATCAATAGCGGACTGGATTGCTGAATAATCTCCTGTTCCATCCAGTTTTACGGTACGAGTAGTACTAGTCAGGATAGAAAACCAAAGAACCAGGATAATGATCGCTGCAACAGATTTCATGACATCTCCATTTTATGCTAATGCAGGGCAGGTCTTTTGACCTGCCCTTTACCACTTATTTGAGCAATACCATCTTGTTAGTAACTGAACCTTTTTTTGTATCGAGACGGGAGAAATAAATTCCTGAAGAACATTTATTTCCAGTATTGTCAGTACCATTCCAGGAATAGCTGTGAAGTCCCGCATCGAGAACATTATTTTCCAGACACTTTACACACTGCCCTTTGATGTTGTAGATGTCAAGCTTTGCATGCATCTTTGAGGGTAAGCTAAATTGAATTTGGGTAGAAGGATTAAAAGGATTCGGATAATTTTGTTTCAGAACTACTCGGGAAGCTACAGGTTGTGATGGGGCTTGGTTGCCAAAAGCTATTTTATACAAAAAAAGAGCAGCATGAAGAATAACGTGTGTTTGTTCATCTTTTCCTCCGAAAAGCAGTTTGTTGATGATTTATGTTGTTCATATACAAGAACAACGTCCCTATTATTAAAGTGCTTAATAAATGAAGCTTGGTGGACAGGATTATTATAAATGCTTGGCTTACTACTAGTTAATAATATCAGCATTGGCGATCTGACTTGGAAGGTTTTTGTTTAAAACTTATAATGTGTAATAGTTGATAACACGTTAAAATACATGATTACCATCGGTACTTACACAGAACTCCCAGAAATGGCAATCCTCGAGTTTTATCATGTATTGCAAGAATATCTGCATCAGACTAAAACCTAAAACCTATACACTTTTGCAATGGAAGATATTCAGAACCAATAAACCTAAGATTGCTAAATAAACTAATAGAATACCTGTAGAAACTGCTTACAGGGAAACGAATAATCGTTCAAATGCAGAACCAAAATCTTGAGTTCCTAAATTATCCATTCAACACTCTAAATATGTTCTTTATTCAGTTTTGCAAACAATAAATGTGTATATTTAAAGTCATGCAAGAGATATCTGGAATTGTATCACGGTTTGTTAAGCCGTTATAAGGAAGTGTTGTTAACCCTGGCTCTTCTGCTCTTTTCTCTTACTTGGATCTTTCTTCCAGTTTCATTCGGGGATAACATCCCCTTGTTTAACGGCTTAACAAGCCGTGATACTTTCTTGAGATGCAATATCCAGTAATATACTCCATCCACCCCGAGGATTTGGAATTACATGTACTCCATCTTTCATGATATCTCCATGCCCAGTTTATAAGTACATTTGAATAACGTCTTCTTTCCTTTTCGCTATGCCATCAATAATTTCTTGTGCTTTATTGATTTTATTCTCAATTTCCAGAAACTGAACGACATACTTCTCCTGTTCTTCAAAACTATCGGGAATAGGAATCGGAATGCTTTTCATGATCGTGGCATTGATATTTGCCTGATGGATTGCTTTGGAAGCCCTTGATTTTGCGTATGATTGGAATTGCTCTGAATTCATAAGGAGATTAACATACTCAGGTAAAGCCTTTGTTCTGTCATTTTTGATTCTAATCAGATAAGAGGCAAAACAATAATCACCATCTAAGTTGAATATCCCTGTTTTACCTACATGTTCAATGGAATTTGTTCTATTGAAAAGCACATCGCCTTTCTCTAATTTATACTTCGAAAACTCTTCATGCAGCATATCTACATGCTTCATATCCCCATTGTCATACATGTATCCTTGTTTGATTTCATTCATCCTGAAAATCTTGAAGCCTGTGCTCTTTGTATTCATTCCTTCATTTATGCCATATTGAACATCAAGCTCCAATTGTTCTATTGTTTTCTGTGGTAAACTGAAAACAAGTCCCGAAACGTTGTGCTGTCTAAGGATAGTCGCAAACTGATGATACTTGCCCTGTATATCTTTGCTGCTAACTGAATTTAAATCTGTCAATGAATACTTGGTATTACCAATTTCATAAGCTGGAATATCATTTTCAAATATTCCTTTTGTTGCATAATCCAGGGCATAAGTCTCTTTCCAAGCTTTGTAAATATCTTCTTTGTCGAGTTGTTTCGCTTTTTCATAGGACAGTGGTTCTTTATCAGAAAGCTCTTCCAAGAGCTTTTCATTGTCTTTGAGAGAGATTATATAATAGTCTGTTTTTACTTCATCATCCACAAAGTCAGAAGTATAAAGCGCAATGAATTGTGTACTTTCCGCCTGTTTAGCATAAGAGAGGATTTGACCACCATTGATCAATGTCTGTTTCCACTCGTAATCGAATTCTCTTCCGGCTGTCTTACATTCGATTAGCAAAAGAGATTTATCGTAATAGTCTTTGACCATAATATCGGCACGACCGCCACTTGCGCCATGACCGACTGTCCATTTAGGTTCTAATTCTATATGCTGAGGTTTGTATCCCTTTTCAAGGAGACGGTGCACACATTCAAAAACAACGAAATTTTCATTTTGGGTAAAACCAGAAGTAAATTCACCACTAATTGTAAATCCTTGGTTAGTCGGATAAATGAGCCTTTCTTTCGTGAAGTCAACACACAACAATGCATCAATTTCCGGGTAATATCTGGATACAACATCACCGTTTTCTTCAAAACCAAGCTTAGTTAGTAATCTCTTGAAATTGTGTTTATCTATCATATGTTAATTACCCTCTTTAATCATAACGAATTATTATAAATTATTGAATGCATAATTCTATTCGGTATTCAGGCGAATTATCTGTCAACTTCAAATTCTGAGTATATACCTAATCAATTCTTAATCTATAACCGTACTGGTCAATTAATCTGTCGTCCCGATGGGACTTTCATCTCTTGTGGTCGCTCGTCACCGGATTGAAATCCGGTGTTAATATGTTTCTTCCCGATGGGAATGAAAAGTTTCAACATGGTTTGTAACGCGTTATTCATAACGTGCACCGCTGAATTCATTCAGTTCTTTCAGATCAGATGCTATATAAAAAAAGGCAAATCCCTAAAAGGCATTACGGTACCAATACGGTAGCAATACGGTAGCATTACGGTAAAAAACCGTATTTGTACCGTAATGATATAGCAGTGGAACGGTAGTTCAATTGGAGAAGGTGTTAGGTGTTAGGTGCTAGGTGCTAGGTGCTAGCTCTCCCGGCTATACTTCGACTCCGCCTAACCTAACCTTTGCAAAAGGGAGGGAGATCAGATCAGTCTTCATCTGCCTGTCACCTGTTACCTGTTACCTGTTACCTAGCACCTAGCACCTAACACCTAACACCTTCTGCCCCTAGTATATCTTCGATACTCCCATATTCATCACATGATAATGTTCCAGCCCCAGAGGATAGCATTTATCCTTGCTGACACCAATGAAATCTTTACCGAACATATCAAAAAGATTGGATTTTATGTTCAGTTCAGGTAATTTACCCAGCAAATTTACTCCATCACTAAGAAAAGCAAGTTGAACAGGTGTTCCAAAGTCGCCTTTGAAAGTAAAATCCCCACCACTAGCAATGTAAACCACAATGCCGAGTTTACCATTCAGCAATTCGACGAGTGTTTTGTTCGACGGTTGAATCATCAGTTCAGCACTGCCTACTTTTGGAATAGAGTCATATGATCCAGATGCAGCACCAGTAAGAGGCATGTTGTATTTCCTTGCGGTTTCCTTATCCGTATAACCATGCAGGAGTTTACCGTTTTCGATCAGTTTTAAACGATAACCATCGTTTACAATTCCTTCCATATCAAAGAATGCGGTTATTGTATCATCCGAGTGGTTTGTTTGCCAAAGTGTAAAATCCTTACTGAATACATCCTGTCCGATTTTAGGTGCTAATAGAGAACTTCCAGTGCCGATGATCATACCATTCAGATCGCTGTTGAGCTTGGAAGTACAACTATCCTGCCCCAGGAATATTATTGGATAGTCCTCTTGTTCCGGCAAATCAACCTCAGTGAGGAAGGCTTTTAGTACGTTCTTATAATTACTGATAAATAACTCACGGTCATATTCACGTCCGTAATAAGCAAAATAGCCATCCATAATATTTGCTGATGATTTATGCTTGAACATAAAGGCGAATAAAATATACTCATCGTGATATGACAAATCCAGTCCAAGTTCATTTTGAAGTGAGATTGAAGTCGAATTCACCGATGCTTTGTTAGATAAGGAAAATTCCGGGTATGCTGAGGTTAATTCAGCTAATATTGCTGCTACTTCTTTTTGAAGATCAAATCCTCCTGGTAAAGTAAGTTTACTGCTGACACTCTCTTTCCGGTTTGAAGAAAGCGCATACGGATAGGGGATCTTCATAGAAAGCATATCTTTTGCTTTGCGAATCAGTTCTTGCTCATCATAAGAACCCTGTGCCCCAGCAATACCGATACATTCATTCTCAAATATACGAATCCCTGTAGAAGTTTTTGTTTTTTTCCTAAGCGCATGTACTTCACTATTGACAACTACTATTGAAGATTCTTTATCTAACTGTGTGTAGATTTCTTTCATCTTCTCCTCCTATTGGACGTTTAGTTCCGAAATAAGTACATAAGGTCCGCCAAAACTAACAGGTAGCGGATGCTGTTCCTCTTTTCCACAGCCACCCAAGACATTCGAAAAGATCACTTGCTTATCTGAAAGGGCTTCTATTCTTCCCAAAGTCTCAAAGACACTGCCTGTTACTACTGAGATATCAATAGGATAGGCGATTTTACCGTCTTTGATGAAATAGGCTACAGATGGTGCAAGAGTGAAAGTGGACATACCAGAGCCATGCTTGATTTTTTCGATGAAGATGCCTTCCCTGACTTGAGCAAATAGTTCGTCTTTAGTCAGTTTACCTGGTTCAATGAAGGTAGAAGTCATCCTGACAATAGGTTCAAATTCAAAATTAAGAGCCCTTGCATTTCCTGTAGGTTCTTCATCAAGGGACACTGCTGTTTCTATACTGTGTAATCTACCAGCCAGGATACCATTTTTTACCAGGTATGTCCTTTGAGGAGGAAATCCTTCATCATCAAAACCAATATAGCCACTACCTGGGATATTACCATCATCAACAATAGTGAGAATATCAGTCCCAACCTTCTTTCCAATCTCCCATTCCTTCTTCATGTTCTCATCACCCAGCATAAAATCAGCTTCACTCTTATGACCAAAACTTTCGTGTGCAAAAACACCAGCTACCATTGGTGAGAGAATGGTCATATACTTTCCGGGTTTGATTGGTTTGGAATTCGATAGGAATTCATCACTTTGTTTGAGCATATCTATAAGTTCGCTATCTCTCATTTGAAGATCAGAGAACCTGTCGACGGCAGTTTCATGACTATTATGAAAGATTTTATCTCCATCCAGCATAGTGATAGAGTATTGCATACCACAAAGTTGCCAATCGGTTGTAATATCAGCACCATTTGAATTGAAGATATTTTTCACAAGATACTTTTCCGAATAGATTGCCTGCCACATACTTAACTTGGTATTAGCAGCAAAGATTGGAAAGAATGACCTGATTAATGCTAGTTTATCTTCCATAGGGACATCAGTTGCTTTACAGTCTTTAAATCGAAGGCACGTTGAATGATCATTAGGCATTCTTTTAACGATAGGATGTTCATTGATCATCGGGTTAGGGGTACCGTTTGAATAAAGAATCTCTAATTCATCCTGGATCTTATCGATTTCCGTGGTTGAGCTATAGTACCATTTGTTCCCATCAAACACACGCAGGAAGGCTCCTTTTTTCTTTCTATTGATCACATTTTCGATTTCACCCTGCAGGAACGAATAAAAAGTTATTGTTGTTTCTTCAATGCGAATGTCGGTAAAGAAGTTCGGATTGAATTTGTACATAAAAACCTCCTATATTATTGAATTCAATGACTCCAAATAATCGATACTCATATCAACTGTCAAGTTATATGTTTATTTATTATAGTTAGTTAGATATAAGCAAATGCATAGGTGTGCAGAATGCTTACCTTTGTTTATATCGAAATACATTATATCACTCTTTCAACTCAGTTCTTTCACAATGAATAGAAAACAGAAAACCTATATCCAATCTTCCCTTTCTGTAATCTGTAAGCTGTTAGATGTGAATTGTATGCATCTCCCCCATCTTAATTCTTGACATTACCTTTTCACTTATTAAGAAGGTTAATCACATAAGTGGAGGAATTCCAATGATAATAGATTCTCGATACCAGGTACTTGAGAGTTTAGGTACCGGATTATGGGCAACTGTTTATAAAGTTCAGGATATCCGCACGGGTAATATATATGCTTTAAAATTCTTTCAGCAATTGGACGCCAATGAACTGTATGAGAAATTTACTCCCGAGGATATGCATCATATTACCCAAATAGAACACCCTAATCTAATTCGTGTAAATGATTTTGGTAATGTGGGAAAGAATATTTATTATATCAGTGATTTCTATAAAGGTCAATCTCTTAGTGCCTATAAATTCAAGACATCAAATATTGAACTACTATATGATATCATAGTCCAAATCTGCTATGCGCTGCATGCATTGCACACCCAGGATATCATCCATAAAGATCTGAAACCTGATAATGTTTTGTACCAGATTGTTGATTCACAACCTGAAGTGAAAGTTCTGGATTATGGCTTTTATAAGATTGATATGCAGAAGGATCATCAGAAGGTAACAGGATCTCTCCCCTATATCGCACCGGAAGTTTTCCTCGGACATGGAGCTGTACCGGCAAGTGATTTCTATTCTTTAGGAGTGACGTTATATCGATTAACAACCGGTTCATTTCCTTTTTCACTGGAGCAGATATCAGCCCTGATAGCAGGAAATCAGCAGCATTTTTTCCCTAAATTTCCTCGTGAGATCAATCCGAATGTACCACAAACGCTGGAAAAGTTTATTTTAAAACTGCTGGAAAAGAACGCTGAAGATCGATTCAATAATGTTGGAGAAATCATCACTTACATCAACAGAACTCAATTGAAACAATATCCTTTTTCTATCCAGTGGTCTGTTGTCAATTATCTAAAATTCAATAGCTATATTGTCCGTGAAGATTATTCCCACCAACTTCTTGAGTATCTTCCCAATATCAATGAGCGTAATGGTTTGATGCTGTCATTAATCGGAGGAGACGGACAAGGAAAAGATAACATTCTCTCCCTGATGCATTACCATTTGCTGAATGGCGATCATTTTGTCTTTGATTATACTTGTACACGACAGCATCATGATCCATTCTATGCCTTGATCAAGGAATTCCATCAATCGATGTTTGCCGATGATTCACGATTCAGTTATGATCTTTCGCGTATTTCCCAGAAATTCCAAAAGTATATCTTTGATTCAGAAGATACGGCAAAGATACTTGATGTATCATCCGCTGAAGCTTTACTTGATTTTGAATCAGTGAAGAATTATATGATCCATCTTTCAGATGAAAGACCACTTGTATTTATTATTCGATCTGCAAATATTCTGACGAAACAGACAATGGATTTCCTGAATTATTGCGCGAATGATATCAGTAAAAAAAGAATATTCATCGTTCTCAGCTTCAATGATTTCTCAAAAGTGAACCTACTAAAACATACGGTAATACTAAAAATTCAGCCCATAACTTTTGAAGAGCTAAAACAATATACAACTCGACTCCTCAAACAGCAACCACCAGATTTATTCCTTCATAAACTGGAAGAAAGATCTGCCGGTAATCCCGATTTTATCAAGGATATATTAATCGATATGACTCAGAAAAAGCTGATTTGGAGTGATAACAGCTTTCATTTTGAGTATGACTTTGCTGATTATAAATTACCGCAACGCTTGTTACAATCTATCTATTCCCGTATGTCACACTTAACGGAAGCAACATATAAATATTTGATGAAACTGGCTATTGTATGTCCACCCCTCACGAAGGATCTTATTCGCTTTGTTCTCGGTATTTCTGACCAGGATCTCTTCTCTTTATTAGCAGATGGAATCAATAATGAAATTCTTATCAAGAAGGGAGATCATATTTTCTTCAGTTACCTGGATACTCGTGAAAGATTGATATCTGAAGGATTAGAAGAAGATAAGATACATGTTTCCAGACAGGTTTTGAGATTTTTCCATGGAAAGCAAATCAATAATGTTATTGTTTGCAAAGGGGTAATTGAAAATGCATATTGGGCTGAAGATTATGATTCTATTCGCCATCTTTCGTTAAGATTAATCGAGTTATTAGATCGTGATTCTCTTCAGGACAAAGCATTTGATGAAATTTGCAAAATCATTGAACTTGATTTCTCTAAGAAAATTAAATTACCATTATCAGAAATCATCAGAGACTTGGTGATTCTCCAGGAAAAAGCTGAACTTACTGGCAATGTCACACAAGCAATTAAATTATTGCGTTCAATACATAAATTACCTGATATCTATGAGAAGTACTTTACCATGGGAACACTGTTATTGCAAACTGAAAATCATAAAAGTGCCCTGGACAATTTCCAGAAAGCTTTAAAGCTCAGTATAACAGGTATACAGAAAGTGAAAGTTCTATTATATCTCACTCTCTTATATGGTCGAATTGGTGATGATGAAAATTATGGACTTACTCTAGATGCTCTGAAAGATAAAAAAATGACAGAGGATTTGAACATTTTCTATATCGAACGACTTGCATTATTTCAATATAAAAAAGGTTTCAAGGAAAATGCAATCCAGTTACTTGAGAATTTCTTATCCACTACTTCTTCCATCCAGAATGTCAGGTCATTATTTCGATTGGGTTCATTGCACAATAGTTTGGGATTTTATTATTCCAATTCTAAGGCAATATCAGAAGCGTGTGAGCATTATCAGGCTGCTTTGAAAATCTGGGAGAAAATCAACTGTCAGAGTCGAATGGGACTTATCCTGAATAATATTGGTGATTTAGCATTGATCCAGGGTGATACTCAATCTTGCCTGAAGAATTTCCATACTGCACAGGAAATTGCTGATCGCCTCGGTATGAAACGTATTGAAGCTCAGTCTTTGGTCAATTTGGGTGAAACCTATATCAAACTTGGTGATTTTCATCTAGCAGAGAGCTATCTTCAACAGTCAATGCAGATCAGTAAGACATTGGAAGACAAGCCATTTTGGGATCCCATCCATAGCAATCTGGCATTGGCAAAAAGCAAGATCAATGATTTTGATAATTACTGGAGTTTTATCATGAAGCAGGAACCTGATCTTGCTCAAGGTAAAATCAGGATATTGAATCCACTTGTTAAAACGTATTTCTATTATCTTTTTGAAGTGGGTCAGGTTAGGAAGATTCAAGTATTGATCAATAAAAATGCCCATATTAAGTTCGGCAGTAATCATGAGGAAGAATTCTTTTATAATATCCAGAGTTTAGTCTCTGTGCTTCAAAATGATCATGATGGAGCAATTCAGAATATCAATCTTGCCATGGAATATGCGTTGAAAGTAAAAAATGATTATGCCCGTTGTATCTTGCTTAACCGTTTGATAGAATCATTGATTGCCACCAACGATACTGAGAAAGCTCGAGATACTTGGCTGAAAGCCCAAAAGATAGCCAAACGCTATAAATATCAATATTGGCAATCCAACCTGGCTATCCTGGATGTAAAGATCAATCTTCTTTTGGAAGATATTCCGTTACGTAAGATTTTACGTGATCTTCTCCATATTTGGACTATCATCAAAGAAAAGAGATATTTCCTCCTTGAAGTTGAAACACTTGGCTTGCTCACGCAAATCTATCATGAAATGAAAGATGATACTATATCCTCCAATTATTTCAATCAGCTTCAAGCTCAAATGCAAACAGCTACAAATGGAATTCCTACGGAAGATCGTGATAGCTATCTTAATCTTCATTATGGAAATATCACAAAGGTTGATCAGTATAAGAAATACACGATTGTTTCAAGAACAAAGCAAGCTAAGGAAAAATGGGATGACCTGCTATATAGTCTCTTAAGATTGCAAAACACGGATAGAATCAAGTTCTTTATTGATAAAAGTATCCAAAAGATGATTTCTCCTTATCAGTACAAGATATTACTGAAACAGGAGAAGTTTTCAGATTTCTCAGTTTTCCTGGAATTCAACTGTGAAAAAGACAATTTGCTTTCTGTAGAACACCGCAATTATATTAGCCGTGCCCTTGATTCTGATGTTATGATACATCGGATAATTAATGATAAACACCTGATATTTGTTCCTTTGCGCATTAAAACAGCAAAAGTAGGATGCATGATACTGGCTGATAATGGTGAATTAGACTTCAATCGCTATGAACTGAATATGATTCGAACCATAAGAATGCACTTAAATACTATACTTATCCGTATCCAGGAATATGCAGATATGAGTCAGCGAATGAACCTGATGAATAAAATGATGGAAATATCGAGACACTTACTTGGTATTCTCGATATTCAGAAATTGGAACATGAAATTGTATCTGACTGTATGGATTTTGTAGGCAGTACACGAGGTTTTCTAATCAAGCGGGACATTGTCGGGAACTATTTGTATGTGATTGGTTTAGATGAAGATAAGAAATTTGTGACAAATTATGCAATGGTTAGTAAAACAGTTCTTAGCGAAGTACAAAAAAGCCTCCACCCTGTTCTCTCGATGAATGCCCAGGAAGATAGCCGTTTCCGTGAAGCAATCAGCGTCCAGGATTATATTCTTCATTCTCTATACTGTACTCCAATCCTGGTGAACGAAGAAATTTACGGTTTCCTGTATTTTGATAATTATCTTGATAATCGCAAGCAAATGGTCATCCGTGCCGATCTGATGAGTCTGATGATGGTGCAAGTTTCAATCGCAATCACCAACGCCTTACAGTATGATAGCCTGATTAGAAAGAATAAGGAATTGCATACACTCGATGTTCTGAAAAATGATTTCATCGCTATTGTATCACATGAATTGAATACGCCATTATCTACTCTCCAAGGTTATGTTTCCCGCCTGAAACGCAATCTGTTTTCAGATGAAAATGATCGTCTTGACCTGCTCAGCAAGGTTGAAGGTAGTGTTCGCAAGCTGATAGTGACAACAAGTGATATTATCACAATGAATAAGTACAACATCATAACGCAACTGCCAAAGGTTCCCACACAGATCAGTGAAGTCATTGATATGTTGAGCCATGAAATAGACATACTTTCCAAAAATCGCAGGATGCAGTTAAAAATAGAAATTGAGGATAAGCTACCCCTCGTTGATATCAACTGGGAAGCTGTACATCTCATGATCTATAACATTGTACTGAATGCCATCCGATTTACACCTGATTTCGGTAATGTAGTCATTGGTGCCAGGCGTTCAGCTTTTCCACAGGAAAAACTGAATGAAAAGGAATCCCTTGTGATCTATGTCCAGGATAATGGTATTGGTATTCCGGAAAAGGAAATTAACAATGTATTCAAGAAATTCTACGAGTTAAATGAAGTATTGTCACATCGTTCAGGCGTTGTTGAATACAGAAGTAGCGGACTGGGACTGGGATTGTCAACATCAGCCAGGATTGTAGAATTACACCAGGGAAAGATCTGGATAAAAAGCAAAGAAAATGAAGGTACAACGGTATATATAGTCTTACCCTTTAAAAGTACTGAAATACCCATTACAACAACTAAAAAACCTGAATGGGAATTAATTTAAAGAAAAAAAGAGGAATTGATGAAACAGGGAAATTGGAATACTTTGCTCCTGCTGCTTTTATTCAGCTTTGCAGCAATCTCATTAGTCGCAGATACAAACGACGACATCAGTGTAATTAAAGGTCTTTACCAGGATAATAACTATAACCTGGCATTGCAGGAAATACAACGATTCAGGCAAACATATCCGAATGATGAGCTTCTTCCCGCATTACAGATAATTGAAGGTAATATTGCCCTCCATAAACAGGAATACAATTTTGCTGACAGCCTCTTTGAATCCATTGATACAACGAAAATAGATGAAGACATGCAAGCTGATCTCTTATTAGGTAAAATCCAGGTGAAATACTACCTGGGTGATTATTCATTGAGCAGTAATCTGGTATTGCAATATAAACAACGTTATCTAAAATCAGATGAATCCTGGCAGGCAATTTACTGGTCAGCCAGGCTGAGTATCAAATCCCAGAAGTATGATGATGCTATTCAATCACTTCGTTCCATTGAAAACAGACCTGAGCATAATATAATCTACACAGGGCTTGTCCAAGCCTATGCCTTAAAACTTCAGATAAACGATTCTGAGAAGTATTTAAGGCTTCTGAAGGATGAATACCCGCAGGATGAGTTTACAAACCAGGCATATATCAATCAACTCCAGGCACTTTATTCTCTTGGACAATATGATTCCATTCGAACTTATCTTCAATATTCAATACCGGAAAAATCAATCTACTTCATGGAATATCAGCTTGTGTTAGGTAAATCTTTCTATATGCTTCATAATTACCCGAAATCCCTGGAATACTTAAACCTTATCCAGCCTGAAAGCGAAGAAGCAAGATTCTATAAAGCGATGAACTACTACCAGCAGAAAGATGATAACAAAGCAAAAAAGATATTTGTTGATCTTTCCGATCATGCCAGGAATACTCTCATTCGTTCCAGTAGTTTCCTTCAAAACCAGATCATTGTTTTTGAGACAGATCCTGAAGATTCGGATTTTAACCTGAAATTGTATATAAAGGATCATCCTAATGATCCTCTGATTGGAGCATACAACTTTCAATTAGGCTATAACTTCTATCGGCAAAAAAAATACACTCTTGCTTCCACACACTTAACACAAGCAATTTCAAATCATATAGATTCGACTACGGAAGATAAAGCTTATTATCTCATTGGGGATATCTATTACCTGACTGATGACAAAATTGCTGCTGAGTTATCTTTCCTGGATTACCTGAAACTAATACCCGAAGGTCAATTCACCGATGAAGTCTTATGTAAGCTGGGCTTTATCTACTATGACAAAAAAGATAACGAAACGGCAAAGGCATATTTCCAGAGAATTCTTGATAAATACCGTAATTCAGACAAGTGGGCAATCAGTAACTTCTACATGGGTGAGATTAACTATTATAAATCTAATTATATCATTGCCAAACAATTCTATACTCAATCACTAAAAGGGAAACTGGATAATTCCTATCTTTGGCTGAGGATCAGTCAATGTGATTATTTTGTTGAAGACTATACAAATACCCTTACTGATTTACAAAAACTACCAGAAAAGAAGGAGTTTTTGTTTGATAAATACCTAATCCAAGGGAATGTATATTTTAATACGAAAGAATATAAAAGTGCCCTGGATTCCTATAAGATAGCAGAAAAGAATTATCGAAACAAGGCGGAATGGGAACAAGTCATTAGCCAGGAAGCTTTAGTCTATTATTTGCTGAAGCAATATCCTGAAGCAACTGCCATCTATAAGCAATTGAGCCAGGAAGCATCTACTCCGGATAAGTTTCTGCTATTAGCTGCAAGTTCTGCCTACAGCGCACAGGATTATATGCAGGCAATCCACTTATACAATCTCTATATCACTGATTATCCGAATTCAGTGAACCGTGATAAAGCTCAACTCGGGATTGCTGATTCACATTACAACCTGGGAAATTTCACACAGGCAACGGTAGATTATCTGGATATTATCCAACGTTTTGAGAAGGGTCGTTTTTATGAGAATGTCCTGAAGTCCCTGGCTTGGAGTTTACAATTAGCCAAAGACCAGGATTATACAGATGCACTGAAGAATTTAGAAATAAATCTTAAAGATGCTGATCTGAAACTTAAAATTCAAAGAATCCACTTAGATTATGTCAAACACATGCAGGAATGGAATAAAACTGTTAAAATGGCAGATGAACTGATTCAATCCGGTACAACGGATATACAAATCAAAATGGTCAAAGCTGAAGCCCTGGCTAAACTGAAGAGATTCAGTGCTGCGGATAGCGTATACCAGGATATGGATCGGGAAACATTGGGAGCGGAAGCATATCTTGCTTGGGCAAATGTTGATCTGATGCGTGGTGATAGTTTAGCTGCTCTAACTAAAATGAAGATTTCATCTGAAAAAACCAGGGATTCTATGATATGGATTCCTCTATTAACTCTCCAAGTCCAAATGAACGATCCGGATTTCCGTAAAACTTATACTTCCTTCATGAAAACAAATCCGGTTACTGGGTCTGAAGAAGCGGATCTGCTCTGGTGCGATTGGGCTATCAAGCATAAACAATATGACGAAGTAAATACAAAGCTGAAGCAACTGGTAAAGACTAAGGACAGGCAAATTCGCGGAAAAGCTGATTTCCTGGAAGCGAAGTTTACTTTCTTAAATGATAGATTCCAAGATGCCATTCCAGAACTTGCAAGAATAAAATATCTATATCCTGAAATGAGTGACCTTGTCTTAGAATCTCAATATATGCTATGCATCTCCTACATCCGAACCAAAGATCTTGATTCTGCCAAATTGATCTATTATTCAATCAAAGCCGATCTTAATGCTTCCCAAGTGTCTCTTATTGAAGAAACTCTTTCTCCTGAGGGAGGTGAAAGATGAGATCGCTCTTGATTATAAGTGCTTTGGGAATGATGATCTCCAGCCTTATTTGTGTTGAACCTCAAATCAATTTGCCGGATGTTATCATCACTGGCGAACATACGTTGAAAGCTGATTTACCTGTATATGATGTTAATCTCTCCCATTACACACAAACTGATACAACCAAATCTTTTCAATATGCACCGGAATTATTGCCTTTTGAATTACGCGATCCAAAACAGCATAAACATGAACAATGCGGTTACTTGAACGGTATGGGGGGAAACAAAAAACAGATATATTTTGATGGAATGTATCATTCATTATCCAATCCGCTGCTTAATTTTGCTGCTGATGGATTTCAATATCATTTGACTGCTTTTTGGAATCAGACTTATGCCCGGTTTCAATGGTTACCGGAATTTAATTCTGTAAATTCACAAGTCGCTGTACAATCCATTTTTATAGACACACCTCTTTCAGACAGTCAAACAGAAATAACAGGAGCTTCTCTTGGTTTTAAACAAAGACTGGATGCTATGTTTCCCAAATTTATGAAAGAAACAGATGTGTCCATTACCTACGTCAATGGACAGGAAGATGCTCACAAATTAACTCGCATCCAAGATTATAACCTGTTTATGAAGACGCTTATTCCTGTTACTACGAATGACTTGCTTAATATTCGTTATGAGAATTTGAATCAGCATCCCCAAGGCGTTTTAGGTGCTTATTCTGATAGAATAGTGCAATTTCAACGTCTTGGTCTTTGGTTGGGAGTTGATAAATTGCATCTATACCCAAGCTTGGATCTGCTTTATATGTACCCAATTAAGAGCCTATTTGATGTATACATCAGCAACGATCCATATCTCAGGAATGAGGATATCATTAGTGCTTTTCGGATCAATCCCTGGCAGCATATTAATTCACTGAGAAGAAGTTATATCCAGGAAAAAGCTATGCTCAATACAACCGTTGGCTTTGAAATGCATTCAATATTCCATGTAGCTCTTTCCCAAAAGGTTCAATACCGCCAGGATCTGCCAATTTATGTAAATATTCCATATACTCTTTACGATCGGAAATTAGATGATTGCTTTCAACAAAGTACAAATTTCATTATCGGATATGGAATTGATAAATTTATCTTACAAAATTCATTGACATACAATCAGTATAAATGTAATAGTCTCGATATTAACTGGCTCCCCTATGCAGGTATTTGGAAAAATAAAGCCATCTTCACATATCAGTCTTTATGGGGTACTACAGAATGTGATGTCAATTATGAAACGATAAGAAAAGATCATTTTGGTAAAATGCTGCCTGATTCTTTTCTTATCAATCTAAAACAAGATTTTCAAATTCGTAGGAATGTGAGTATCAATGTGAAAATATTTAATCTACTGGATAAGCATTATATCCAATTCGCCGAGATACCTTATCAACAGTTCAATTTTTGTATCGGGGGAACAGGTACTTTCTAATGAAAAAAATGATCCCATCTTTTGATTACTGGTTACTAGACCCGAATCTACAGGACATACTTCTAACTGCTGAACAAACCGCAGAATGGAATAAAGTAAACTTTAAACATGATCCTGTTTTCTGTGATTTGGTTTCTTTAAGTCCGGCAAAGGACAGGAGTGATATCAGGACTGCAATAGAAGAATGCGATACAAGTAAAATACTGAATTATTATGATACTGGGGGAAAGCTCTTTACGGAGCAGTTTGTCAGTAATATGCAAAAGCTCATCAATATCCCTCAGCCTGGTACTTCAGGTGCTAGGAAGTATGGGCTTGCCATTGAAAGATGTAATCTTCGCTCTTTCCCTACAAACGTCATCGCAATGAATGATGATTTAGACCCTGAAGTGGATCGTTTCCAGGAAAGTGCGATTTATCCCCTTGAACCAGTTGTAATTTTACATACAAGTTCAGATTCCAAATGGTATTTCATACAAACCTATAACTATCGTGGATGGGTGCAGGTTTCTTCTGTGGATTCACTGGGGTATAATGATTTTGTTCAGTGCATTAAGGACTTTGGATTTTGGTATGTGACGCAGGATTTTGTTACCTTACAGCTTAAAACTGCTGTCTCAACCTACCGCGAGATTCAAATGCCTATGGGGTCAAGAATTCCACGTTTTTTACTCGAGAACAAATTAAGCTGGATGGTTATCAGATGTGATTTGAACCAGAAATGGCTGCGAACGAAACCATTGGAATGCTCCCTGGCAAATATCACTTATCTGGCAATGATGTGTGTGGGACAACAGTATGATTGGGGTGGAAAAAAGGGATATCGTGACTGTTCTTCATTTATCACGGATATCTTTCGATGCCATGGTATTCAATTAGCCCGCAATGCCAATCAACAAGCAAACAGCCTCAGTAGCGTCGAATTCCACGTAAAAACAAATGAAGATCTTAATAATCTGAAGCCTGGATGTCTTATCTTTATTACCGGACATGTGATGTTATACCTCGGGAAACATGATGATGAACATTACGTGGTTCATGCTGTCAAAGAGTTTTATACAATGGAAAATGGTGTTCTAGAGAAATCTCGCTTGACCGGAGTGCAGATTACGCCTTTGGATATTTTCATGAAGAATGGAGATAGCTATATTTCGAACATTTATGCCGTTTGCGAAATAAAACCAATTGCTTAACCGTAGAGACGACCAACCTGGGCGTCTTATTATGTTCAACCAATCATAAATAAGTAGAGACGACCGACCTGGGCGTCTAATTCTGTTCAACCAATCACAAATAAGTAGAGACGACCAACCTGGGCGTCTAATTCTGTTCAACCAATCACAAATAAGTAGAGACGCCCAACCTGGGCGTCTAATTCTGTTCAACCAATCATATATATCATGAGACGCCCAGGTTGGGCGTCTCTACTGAGACTGTTCATGAAGTTATTCATAATATTCAATAAGTTAGAAAGTAGCAAGTTGAAAAAAGTGGTCGAAACGGTCATAATTTAACATACCTTCCAGAATTGACAGATAAGCTCTGCTAAGGACACCAAATCACAAGTTAAGCTTTTTGACTAAAATTGAAAAACACGCGATTATAAGTAATGTTTCGAAGCCGTTTCTGACTAAATGTGTAGTTAAAATCATATAAAATAGTTCTTTACAAGTTTTTTGCTATAGCTTCAATGGCATTTGTTACCTGGTAACAAAAGGGAGGATATTATGACAAAAAAACACTCCAATTCAAGAAGCGGTAAGTGTTAGTCATGAAAGTAACCAATACCATGTAAGTATTAACGTACCATTTTCATTCACTTTGCCTGAGACAACATCAAACCACAAGTTCTTAATAGCGTTTCTACGCTTATTAGTAGGAATAGGCGGAGACAACCTCCTTACACTTCAGCAAATAGCTGATCTGTTTAACTACGCAGACCGCAGGAATGTACATAATTTCTGGCAAGAGTTTGAGCAGCATGGTCATGATATCCTGGCATATTTAAGCCGGAAAGTTGACCTGCTGGAGTGTATTCCTCAGATCGAGAATTTTGTTATCAATAACCTGCTTTTACCTTTAAATGTCATGTATCAGGAGTTCATCAGCCATCATGATTTTAAAATGTCCTATACCACTTTCTGCAAATATGCTTCTCAGGTCAATTCTCTGTCTGTAGTTAAGCAAGCTCAGAAGCTTCTTCTGAAAAAGACAGTAGGCGGTGATGCTGTACATCTGCTGAAACTGCTTGCCGGTCAGCAGAATACACCTGTTATCTGTGACAGACTCCTGGAACAAATGAAGACTGCTAAAGGCAATACATCCCATAGAACCGCCGATGCAAAGCCGTTCCATAGTCTGGAACGCAAGAACCTGTGTCTGCTGGTACATTACCTGGTTGGAAGCGGTATGAACTTCGAGACGATAGCTTTGCTGCTCAACACCTGTAAAGCTACAGTCTCAAATCTCTGGCATGAAATCGCTGACCTGCAGAGCCTGATTCTGAACTCAATCGGTAAGTGGAGCGGAAAGATCAGCATTGATGAGAAATATGTGAAGATCAAAGGTATTCCGTACTATGTCATCAGTATTGTTGATTTTGTGACTCACATCCCTCTGTTTTGTGAGTTGTATCCTGACACAAAGAAAGAATCATTCGAAGCATGTTTCAGAACCTTCAGACAGCTCTACAGGAAAGATCCAACCCTGATTGTCAGTGATGGCAGTAAATCGTTAGCAGTTGCAAGAAAAACAGTGTTTCCAAAAGTCCATTACCAACTCTGTAAGTTCCATAAGATACGAAATCTCTTCAAAAGAATCAGTCAATGTCATCTCCCTGAAGACAGGGACAAGTTCTTTAAGAAGAGGATTATGAAAGCTTTCCGAAGAGAAACGGCGGGCGGAAGGAAAAAGGGTATCGCAAGCCTGACAGCTATTACTCCCCCAACCGCCGCCGAATACATCAAAAGCAATATCATTAGTGATTGGAGACACCTCAGCAAAGGTTTGACTTCCAATGTCTCTGAACGCTGGAACCGCAAAATCAAGAAGGTGACATCCGGTAGATTTGGACTAAAATCTGAAGAAACCACCCGCAACCTTGTGTTTTCGCTTTGGTTCAAAGAACTGGTCGATAAAGGTCAACCAATCATGCGTCAGGAATCACTTTTAGCAAGTTTAAATATCTCCCGCATATGTCAAGAAAATGTGGATTGGTCGCACTTAGACCACTTTTTCTCTGTCACTACCAATAAGGCTGCGTAAAATGGAGGTTAATTTTGAACAGTCTCTCTCTACTTATTCATAATTTCTGCAACTCTTTCCTTGACTTAAGAAACTTTAATCTTATTAGTGAAAATGTTAATATTGAAATGGACTCAGTAAGGGGAGCAGATGAAACCATATGTATTGATTATCATTTTATTACTTACAATCAGCCAACTGATGGGATTAGGTGCCTTCAACAGTTTTAACCAAAGAAACCACCCTGAGTTAAACTGGAAGAGCATTAAAACTCTGAATTGCCAGATTATCTATCATGATCCGCTAGAACCACAGGCGCACCAGGCTGCTGAGATTGCTCAGAATACCTTTAATACTTTAGTGAAGACCTATCAAATGACCCCTTCCAGAACCTGTATCATCTACATATCTGACCAGGATAATATCGCCAACGGAGCCGCAGCTTTATCTCAATACATCTTTATCTGGGTCAATCAGAATGACTACACTACGATGTTTACCGGTAATGATAAATGGCTGAGAAAGGTCATTTCCCATGAGTTATCACACTGGTTTGTAGCGAATTCCATCGAAAAGTGGCTCACAAAGCTGGTGCTCATATATCCTAGCTTCCCTCATCCCATGAATGAAGGCTATGCCCAGTATTTCAGTGGTGAACCATGGGGATACAACCGCGGGGATAAAACATTGAAAGCATCTATCCTTTCTGCGAAAAACGGTATTCCTTCTCCTCAATTTGAGGGTAATTTGTTTTACGCCGAAGGCTTTTCCAAAGTCCGCTACCTGGCAGCGATGTATGGAGAAGATTCTCTCATTAAACTGCTGCAATATCGTAATAAATCCCCGTTCTATAGTTTTAAATCAGCCTTCTCGAAAGTTTATAAGAAGGATTTTAGTACGTTTGAAGAAGAATGGCGACGTTACATCTACACTTATTATTATGGACAAGTCTATGAACAAAAGTCCATCATTGCCGATACATCTTCAGCGGGTAATATCAACGATTTTACTCCTCTAAAAACAGACTATTACCAATTTACCGGAATGGATTGGAAACGCAATGCATTGCTTTATACTGCTAAAAAAACCGTTAATCAGAACTACCTGGATTTGATGCTTGCAGATGTTGTATCCGATAGTCTTAAGCATGGTAAACTCAAACTGAAGAATACACGAAATATCTTGAAAAATGGCAACTTCACGAAGATATCTCTCAGTGATAATGGCAGATGGGCAGCTTGGGCATCCTACACGAGGCATAAGAATGGACGGCTGGCTCCCCGGCTATATCGCTATGATGTTCAAAAGCATAAATTAAAACACTTTGGAGAAGGGAACTACCCGGAAATAGACAGTACAGGTGGAATCTATTATCAGAAATTGGGAAAAGACGGCAACAATATCTGGTACATCACACCAGGTAACACTTCGACGAAAGTACATTCCATCAGCTTTGATGAGCAAATTGGGAACATGTCCCTCTCCCCCGATGGCAGCAAACTGGCATACACAGTTTTTGATGGTTCAAAACAGTTTAATATCACGATCCTGGATGTGAGAACTCTGACTGTACAGGAAACGTTATCCTTAACAGGTATGGCTCAGTCCATGAAATGGAATAATAATGATGAATTGCTTTACACTGTTGAAAACCCTGTGAACTTCTGCCTGGAAATTGTAAAATACAACATTCCCGAGCATTCCACTGTGACTTATATTGATCAGGCTTACAATTCTATTCCCATCAAAATGATCGGTGATACCCTGTATGTCATGGCAGAATACAATAAAGGGGCAAAGATACCCGGCTCATTCGTACCACAGAGTAGTAAGCTTCCTGCCAGGTCTTTCACAGAAAACTACTATAATAAATGGGTAAAAGTCAAGCCATTGTTTAGTATTCCTGATTCCACCGGTAATGAGACTGTTCAAAATTAACCTCCATTTTACGCAGCCTTATTGGTAGTGACAGAGAAAAAGTGGTCTAAGTGCGACCAATCCACATTTTCTTGACATATGCGGGAGATATTTAAACTTGCTAAAAGTGATTCCTGACGCATGATTGGTTGACCTTTATCGACCAGTTCTTTGAACCAAAGCGAAAACACAAGGTTGCGGGTGGTTTCTTCAGATTTTAGTCCAAATCTACCGGATGTCACCTTCTTGATTTTGCGGTTCCAGCGTTCAGAGACATTGGAAGTCAAACCTTTGCTGAGGTGTCTCCAATCACTAATGATATTGCTTTTGATGTATTCGGCGGCGGTTGGGGGAGTAATAGCTGTCAGGCTTGCGATACCCTTTTTCCTTCCGCCCGCCGTTTCTCTTCGGAAAGCTTTCATAATCCTCTTCTTAAAGAACTTGTCCCTGTCTTCAGGGAGATGACATTGACTGATTCTTTTGAAGAGATTTCGTATCTTATGGAACTTACAGAGTTGGTAATGGACTTTTGGAAACACTGTTTTTCTTGCAACTGCTAACGATTTACTGCCATCACTGACAATCAGGGTTGGATCTTTCCTGTAGAGCTGTCTGAAGGTTCTGAAACATGCTTCGAATGATTCTTTCTTTGTGTCAGGATACAACTCACAAAACAGAGGGATGTGAGTCACAAAATCAACAATACTGATGACATAGTACGGAATACCTTTGATCTTCACATATTTCTCATCAATGCTGATCTTTCCGCTCCACTTACCGATTGAGTTCAGAATCAGGCTCTGCAGGTCAGCGATTTCATGCCAGAGATTTGAGACTGTAGCTTTACAGGTGTTGAGCAGCAAAGCTATCGTCTCGAAGTTCATACCGCTTCCAACCAGGTAATGTACCAGCAGACACAGGTTCTTGCGTTCCAGACTATGGAACGGCTTTGCATCGGCGGTTCTATGGGATGTATTGCCTTTAGCAGTCTTCATTTGTTCCAGGAGTCTGTCACAGATAACAGGTGTATTCTGCTGACCGGCAAGCAGTTTCAGCAGATGTACAGCATCACCGCCTACTGTCTTTTTCAGAAGAAGCTTCTGAGCTTGCTTAACTACAGACAGAGAATTGACCTGAGAAGCATATTTGCAGAAAGTGGTATAGGACATTTTAAAATCATGATGGCTGATGAACTCCTGATACATGACATTTAAAGGTAAAAGCAGGTTATTGATAACAAAATTCTCGATCTGAGGAATACACTCCAGCAGGTCAACTTTCCGGCTTAAATATGCCAGGATATCATGACCATGCTGCTCAAACTCTTGCCAGAAATTATGTACATTCCTGCGGTCTGCGTAGTTAAACAGATCAGCTATTTGCTGAAGTGTAAGGAGGTTGTCTCCGCCTATTCCTACTAATAAGCGTAGAAACGCTATTAAGAACTTGTGGTTTGATGTTGTCTCAGGCAAAGTGAATGAAAATGGTACGTTAATACTTACATGGTATTGGTTACTTTCATGACTAACACTTACCGCTTCTTGAATTGGAGTGTTTTTTTGTCATAATATCCTCCCTTTTGTTACCAGGTAACAAATGCCATTGAAGCTATAGCAAAAAACTTGTAAAGAACTATTTTATATGATTTTAACTACACATTTAGTCAGAAACGGCTTCGAAACATTACTTATAATCGCGTGTTTTTCAATTTTAGTCAAAAAGCTTAACTTGTGATTTGGTGTCCTTAGCAGAGCTTATCTGTCAATTCTGGAAGGTATGTTAAATTATGACCGTTTCGACCACTTTTTTCAACTTGCTACTTTCTAACTTATTGAATATTATGAATAACTTCATGAACAGTCTCCCGGTAATATTTCGATTTCAAAGGCTGAGAGGTATGTCTCATGGCGAAACATAAAATGGAGAATGGGCTTTGCTTTGCCAACATACAGTTTTGCTACGGGTGGCTTCATATTATCTGAGGCATTGGGCAAACACATTTTAGGTGGATTTGCGGTAGTACCATACGATAGGAATGACCGTGCCTGGGGATTTGTCATGTATGAAAACAAGACACTTTCACCGACTTTGGATTTGACATATATGCGAGACCAGTGGTTCTCTGGCTTAGGCAAAGATAAGGTTTATTACCAGAATGTAGACCAGGTAACCGGTAAGATCAGCTTCCCCTTCAACTTCACACGTCCTTTCTATACTTTCAAGCTTAACATGGATATAAGTTATTCCGATGTAAAGAACGCTAATGATAATCCTATTTTCGACAACAAAGGCTATGCTTCGTTTGGAGCTATGACAGGATATGGCTATAACCTGCCCTGGAAAAACGCAGCTTTGCATCCGGTGCGAGCTTGGAATGCCGACTATGTCCTGCAAATGGCATCCAAAGCAATAGGTATGAATACTGACTTTAATCAGCATGCTTTCTCAGCCGGATTTGCCTATGCGCCTTGGCTATTCTCTATGAATAGTGAAATCATCCGCAGCATGACTCTTAAGAATCAGACAAATTACGAGCTAGTCAATGGAGACCAGTTACAACAATTCCTCCCGGGTGTAAACAAGTATGATATTGTGCAAAGCAACAATAAACCTGCGTTCAAGAGATACTTCATGCGAGGGTATGAAGAGAATTATTTGTGCAAGAAAATACTAAATGTTCAAAATGAAGTTAATCTCAAACTCATGGATGATATGAAGCTAAATGCTGTTAATGATATGCTGTCAGTTCACTTTGTTGAATTTTCGTTATGGTTTGACCATACAGAACTGCATAATGTGCTCTATTCAAATACAACAAAAAGAACCTATAATGCGAATGGTTTTGAGTTCCGTACGGAAACGAATTTTCTGTTCGTACCTGCGATATTGAAATACGGCATCGCCTATGATATGAGCTTCGATAAGCTGTCCGACTATTTCTTGATCGAGATACCCTTCCTGCAGATGATGCAGACTGTGCAGTAACATAGAATGGTATTCTGTTGTATGAGGGGATTGGTAATCCCCGATCCAGGTAGTCTTCTTTCTATTCCGTAGGAATATTCTGACCATAACACTTGGGCGTAAGCCCGGTCTGAGAGCTAAGATAAACACACCCTCTTCTTCAAATATACACTCTGCAGAATATACGCACTGGGTGCATTTTGCCACCTCACGGGATGAGGCGTTCCTCTGCCAATTCTTTAAGAAATAAAGACACCGCTTTTCGACATATTATTTTATCTGCACCACATTTTTTAGCAAATCATGTTGATATGCATAGATAAGTGCCCCGATAATCAGTAGAATTACTGCAAAGATCAGGTTCAGTGTCATGCACCAAATCCCTTTCAGAATATCGACAAACCGGATTTTCTTATCATAGAATGACCGGATATAATAGGAAATGATAATTAAAAACATAACCGGTAATTTCAAATCCGGGAATTTGTAAAATGTAACCAAATTGAATACCGCTGAAATGAAAAATGACATCCCAATGATATAGAAATTGAGGAAGAAATGCTCAGCAAGATTGAATTTTCTGCTTCTAAATACTAGGTAATTTCCAAGGGCGGAAACAGTGGTAAAGATAAAGATTATGGGACGTGTGTACTGCTCGATGTTAATAGGGGAACTAGCTCCATTGATCATTATTGTCCCGGGTTCATCTGTTCCGACATCTCCAACGAGAAGGGAAATGATGCCCTTAAAAATAAGGATGAATAGAAAAAACTGCACCGCTCCGGTATAGCCGACTCTTTTCCCTGCCAGGTAGTTTTCCACCATTTTCTTGGGATTCAAAAGCAGGGATTTTATAGTGAAAAGCATCCCTTTATGGAAAGTAAAGTTATTGAAGATAAATTCCTGCGTACAAAAAGCCCAATCAATCCTCTTTATGGAAGTGCACTGTCCGCAATGAGCACAATATTGATCAGTCGTTTCGGAGTTACAATTCTTGCATAAATTACTCATGAATACCTCATTGAAAGAAGGTTTTAGGTGCCAGGTACTAGGTGTTCGGTTTCAGAGAATATAAATAACAATATTAGAAAGAGGTCAATAAATTTCTGTTATGCACAAGTCTCTAACCTCTAGTATCTATCTACTTCTACACATTGCATCCTCGACCTGATCGGGGATCCATCTTTTCTGCACTGCTCTAACCTATATCCATATCCTATGCAGGGAGTCTTTTCAGTTTTATATGGATAAAGCAGGGAAGTTCAGATGCGACCTTTCAACATCAGTAGTGAAAACCCCTTTTCTGGAAAGTTCGAAAGACGGGTTTACTACCGCAAACCCGTATTGCAGCAATTCCATCAGGGGCAATCTCACTTTTACCCTTTGAGGCGATGATCACTCTCTTCTCAATTCTTCAATGCGTATCACCTGTTCTGATTTTATAATTCAATTTTGATTGCTTTGTTGGGTATCAGATATAGTTTGTTATGGAAATAATCAAAAACTGTATTGAATTTCATAAACAGAGGCAAACCAATTACTCCCAGATTATCCTGATGAACACGGGCTGTTTTACCATTGCTGAAAACAACCTCGGGATTATTGAAAACATATTTCCCAATAGACATTTCTTTAATTTTGCATTTATAGTCAGAACATTCACCTTGGACTCCATAACTTTTTAAAGGTTGTGCTCCGATAGGGGTTTGTATATTTTGATTATTGTTAGTGGCTATATTAAGTGAATATATGCCTCCTAAATCAATATCAACATTACCGTTATAGTGAGATCCATCCTCCAGTGCAAAAGACATCGGAACAGAATAAGCACCATTTTCTTCCAGTTTCATATCTAAAACGCTACCTTTTCCATTATACTTGAACTTGTCAGGGCTATGCAAAATTATTTCTGATTTATGAAAATCAAATTCAACGATGAAATGCCCAAAAAATGTATTACATAACTGTCCGTCTGTCCCTGGAAACATTGTGCAAAAACCTGCCGACTTTAGAGATATAAGCGCACTTTGATCATAAAATACTATATCGTCAAACTGAAGAGTCAATCCATCAGCATTATATGCCTGAGTCGGATCGTCTTTGCCTGTCCCGCCAATTTCAGCTTGTTCCTTAAGTGCTAAATCAAGAGAATCAACCAAAGGCGAACCCATCAGCCAAATTTCATTCCACAGTGTTCCATTGTCAATCATCAGCAGGGCATCTTTTCCGTTAATCTTAAGCTTCATTAACGGCTTTCCATAATGCATTATGAAAGGAATATGAATTTCACTTTTAACTCCACTTAAAACTTGATAATGCCCGGGTCCTTTCACTACTTTCGCACTTGTGGTATCTATTGCTGCTAATGCCAATGCGCTGAATGACATAATTGATAAAGTGATTAGATTTGATAAACTCATGCGACCTCCATTACTTCCTATTGGATAATATATCTCTATGATATGAAAACTATATCTATTCGATATAATCAATAAAGACAATAACTAAAATCCTTTCTCAAAATCGAGGCTACGTCTACAATCTGCATAACTCGATTCAGTTGAAATACCTGGACCAGAAAGTAAATTGCAAATATTATACCAAATATGCTTGATGACTGATCATCCCTAAATGTCACATGGCTTCTGCAAAGCAAGCGGTTTCCGAGTGATCATTATGCTTATGTGCTAAAGAGCTGCCAGATCCAGGAAGAGTTCACTAAAATAGGTCATATTTTCAGACATTGCCTCAAGTATTTAAAGATAAATATACCAATGTAACAATGTGAGAAGTCTTTCTGTGTATATTAGGAGGTAATACTTTTCGTTACAAACTTACTTCTTTCCGCAGAGTCTAATTCTTCATTCTTAATTCTTTGAACTCCCCCAATCTTAAATCTAAAATGAACTACTTTCCCATTGCCATACCATTACGGTAGCATTACGGTAAAAAACCGTAATGCTACCGTAATGCTACCGTATAGGTACCGTAGTGCGCATTAGTTGTACCTGTCGTCCGTACTGAACTTCTTTTCCAATCTTGCTTTTTGCAATTTTCTCCAAATCCTGTAAGGATGAAAGATATTAACACCTGATTTCAATCAGGTTATATGCCTTGTCCCCTTTCTAAATCCCATCGGGATGAAAGAATCGAGTAGGGTGATGCTGGATAATTAATCCCAGCATCATCCCTCTCACAGAACCGTGCGTACGGGTCTCGTACACGGCTCCTGATAATCTTTGTAATTACTCGCAGTAATTAAATAAAACACTTGTCTGAAGCGATGTCAGATCAAACAACTTCAGTCCTTCAAACCACTTGTTCGGCAAGGCAAAGTTTAGGTGGAAGCTCAGGGAGTTACGCCATCTGGTCATGGATAGTTTTGGACATTCTCCTTTGAAGCCTTATCTCCGTAATGCTTTATGGAACGCTTTCCAGCTTTTCCATTCACGCATCTTCTTCATCCGAAGCCTCCTTCGTATCCATTCCATCAGGCTCTCAAAGATGCTCTTACAGCTTGCAGCCCTGAAATAGTTACCCCATCCTCTTAGTATAGGATTCAGGTTTTCTATTATCATGGCTATGGGTATGCCACTGTTGCGGGGAGTAAGTTTTCGTATCTTATCCTTGAAGCGTTTCAAACGTTCCCTGTCGATACAGACACGCTTACCTTTGATGTTAAATCCAAGATAACTGACCCCGCTGCTGATACTGCTGATATGAGTCTTTTCCAGATTGACTTGCAGGCGAAGTTCTTCAAGTATCGCTGTCGCTATCTTTTGATATTGCTCTGCCTTTTTCCTGGTCGGAGCAAATATCAGGATGTCATCAGCATAACGTACTATCCTGATATTCCGCTGTTTCATCTTCTGGTCGAACTCATCCAGATAGATATTCATCAATAAGGGTGAGATTACTCCACCTTGCGGACTGCCTATCTCAGTAGCTTTGAAATCCCCATCGACCATTACTCCTGATTTGAGAAAACGGCTGATTAATCTCAGCAATGTACCATCACTGATTTTCCTGTTCAGACGGCTCAATATCCGTTCGTGGTCTAAGGTGTCAAAACATTTGGATAAGTCCATATCCACGGCATAACCCAAATTGTAAGCTGTAAGAAAACGCTGGGCTTTTGCTACGGCATGCTGGCAAGACCGATGCGGTCTGTAACCATAACTGGACGGATGGAAGTCAGGCTCAAATATCGGTTGTATGATATTCAGGATTGCCTGCTGCACTACTCTGTCTCTTACCGTTGGAATGCCAAGCGGTCTCATTTTGCCATTGGGTTTGGGTATCTCTACCCGCCTTACAGGTGATGGCTCGTAAGTACCTGCCATTAGTTCGTCGTGAAGTTGGTTGATGTTCACTGCCAGTTGTTCGTCAAAGTTTGCTATACTCTGCCCATCAATGCCTGATGCACCTTTATTTCGTTTTACCGAAGTGAAGGAAGCATACAGGTTGGGCAGGGAGTACACCTTGTCGATTAAGCTGTAGTATTTTCTCATGACATTTCCTGTCTCATTGTGATTCGTCTTGAGGTGTTCATCGATGATGATTGTCTCTTCATCAGGTCGTCCTGCCTTCTTTAGCATATAGCAATATGGCAGAACTGCTAATTTTGTGCTTTGCCTGATTAATCAGTCTCGTGCGGTCGGGGTTGAAAGGAAGTTCGTCACCACTGTCAAACCGAGCCTCGAAGCATTTCAGCTCCTTCCTTCGTTTCTCACTTTTCATCGATTACTTTCCACATTTCAAATCATGCCTTCGGATTATCTTCATCCCTTCGCATGAACTGCATCCTTTTGAGATACAGAACTCAGCATTACCGTGAATGCTGTCCCTTTTGTTTTATCCTCCAGACTGTCACCAGCTTTCATAGGCAAAAGGTTAATCACTACTACGGAATCATCTGCCACCTGCTACCGCTTGGCTTCTCACTTGTCTTTCAACTTGATCGAAGCTACTACCTTAAGTAGACAATAACAGGCTTCCCCAGTTAAGTTTTCCTGCCTGAATATGAAGCCATCTGTCATAATCTGTAGAGTTATCCAGCTTTCGGGCTTTCCCACTTTTAGAAAGGTTACCCACTCTACAAACCAACATCAGTTCACTTGCGCTGTGTTCCATATTCCCTCTGCGTCTTACTTCAGACCCTGCCGTTGCCGGCAACGCCCTTGACCTCGAGTTGACTTCCCGCTGATTAGGTGTCAGGACTTCTTCCAGTCCATCGGCGCAGAAAACATTCTGGGCAAACTAATAACACCTGATTTCAATCAGGTGTATAGCACGAAGATCAGCCAAAGTCCCAGCGGGACGATAGATTACTAGCCTACAAACACTACTGTCCAGTAATCTTTCGTCCCTAGAGGACTGATTTAGTTGTCGCCTTTAGTCACATATCGCCGGATTGAAATCCGAGCGTTAATATCTAACGTCAGTACCTGACTTGATTGTTACCGTCATTTTTGACTCGATTATAACTGTTACCATCATTCTTTCTCAGATGAGAATCCAGGACTCCATCTTCTCTACTCTGCCAATCTTCAATCTTCCAGCTTAACCTCGCACCAGTTGCAATTTCTGTTGACAGGAAAAAGTGTGATTGCAATGAATAAATTCGAAAGATAGATATCAGTATCATGAGAGGAGAGCCAATGTTTTCTAAAATTGTTTTTAATGAATTTACGGTTTTTACAAAACTTGAAATCCCATTTTCTCCAGGCATTAATGTCTTTATTGGAGAGAATGGAACAGGGAAAACTCACATCCTGAAAGCCCTGTATGCCTCTGCTGATATCACTACTTCAGCGATAACCCAGAGTTTCGCAGATAAGATAAACAGAGTATTTTTACCATCTGAAAGCCATATTGGGAGATTGGTTCATCGAAAGATTGGCAGAAAAAAAGGGTCAATAGAAGTATATCGTGAAGGCAATGGAAATCAGTTAAAAATCAAATTAGAAATAACAAATATGATGAAGAACTCTGATTCAGCAAAGAAAAATGGTACTGATAAGTTATGGCTAAGCAATCCGGTTGAATCAGTTTATATACCTGTTAAAGAAATGTTATCCAATGCTCCAGGTTTCAAATCTGAATATGAGAATAAAAAGCTCGCTTTTGAAGAGATTTATCCGGATATAATCAGTAGAGCATTGCGTCCTGTAACAAGAGGTACTGCAGATCAAACAAAAAAGCAGCTAACTAAAATTCTTCAAAAGGCTATTGACGGCAATGTACTAACGAAAGGTGAAGAGTTCTTTTTGAAAAACAAGCAGGGAAATCTTGAATTCACTCTATTGGCTGAAGGGTTCAGAAAACTTGGATTGTTATCTATTCTTATCCAGAATGGTACTCTAGCAAGCGGTTCTGTATTATTTTGGGATGAGCCTGAAACCAATCTTAATCCAAAGCTAATTAAAACTGTCATTGAGATTCTGATAAAACTACAGCAAATGGGCATGCAAATCTTCATTTCGACGCATAATTACGTTGTCCTGAAATGGTTTAACCTGCTTTCTCAAAAAGAGGATAAGATATTATACCATTCGTTATTTCGGGAAGACAATGAGATTAAGATTCACACTACAGATAATTATGATTTAATCTCTCCGAATGCCATCGATGAAGTCTTTGGCGATATCATTGATGAGGAAATCACAAAAGATATGGGGAATGCAGGAAAATGAACACAGTTGAATGTGATGGTTTGAATTTCAACTTTCCCGATGCTATAGATGTCTTCAAGTTTGATGAAATGGATAAAACAAAACAAACCTTTCACTGTGGTTTCATGAAAGCTGTTGACATTGTAGCTGTTTTTAAAGACTATTCTGTTTTTATCGAACTTAAACAACATAAACAAGATTTGTATGATTTTTACAATACCTCAGATATAGCAGAAAGGACTACTCGATTCAATAAACTCCAAGACTTAAAAAGAGAATTGGTTTTAAAATACAGAGATTCTTTTCTATATCGTTATGCAGAAAAAGAAACCGATAAGCCAATCCATTACATCTGTCTTTTAACTCTCGACAACGCATTAAATGGTCACATTGCCGGACTATTAAACAAAGAAATCCCAGTTGGTAAACCCAATCCAAGATGGAAGAAGGATATTGTAAAAAGTTGCAAGGTTCTTAATTTTAAAATGTGGAATAGAGCTTTCCCAAAATGGGTTGTTACAGGTATTGAGAACTCATAATGGAAAACAAATTGGATGTGAAAGATTCGGAATCACATAGCCAGCAGCACGAAGCTTTGTGTAAAGCTGTAATCAGTCATTTCGTTCCAAAGTTTATGCCGGATGCGGTTTTGGTTTATTCCACTCTATCAATTGATTCTCCTGACCTCGATAAAGATCTTCAAACTAAGTTATGTATTCCAACTGATAATCCACAAGCATTACCTGATATTATTTTATATAAATCTGATTCCAACTGGTTAGTATTAATTGATTTAGTAACCGGACACAGAGTCATGGGCAATAATCGTTGTAAAGAATTGATAAGAATGTTCAAAGACTCTCCTATTGAACAGGTTTTCGTAAATGCATTTCATAATAAAAAGGAAATGACAGATTCTCAAACTGATATAGCATGGGGAACAAATGTCTGGTTTTCTGAAGAACCAGAGCATATGATACATTTTGATGGGAATCACGTTGTGGAACCGTACAAGAAATGACTATTCAGTAATTTCTTATTTTTCACTATTTCAAGGTTGTGATAATATTCTTTGATATATCTTCTGCAATATTAATTTTGAACTGCTATTAAATGAGCATTCCTTAATTAGCAGACCTAAATCTCATTTGCTATTAATTAATATTGACAAGTTTTGAGATATCTGTTTATGAGTAATCAATATTTTGTGAACGTCCTTGTATTAATGAAGTTACACTGAGCATAGGGAAAATTAACAAAGATACTCAGAATATTGAAACTTACAAAATATCAAGGGATCAAAGGAGGATACGATGAAATTAAAATCATTTCGAGTAACTGAATTCAAGTCTATTATCGATTCAAATGAAATACTAATCAATGATATCGGATGTTTGGTCGGAAAAAATGAAGCTGGAAAGACTGCCTTATTACAAGCATTGTATAGGTTGAATCCGATTGATCAGGTCAATACGGACTTTAATGTAACTAATGATTACCCTCGTGCAAATGTTTCTAACTATGAGATGGAAGTTTCAGAAGGTGAAAGATTTCCTTCTACAGTTATCAGTGCTGAGTTCATTATCGAAGATTCTGACTTTATAGAAATGGGAATTGATCCAGCAATGCTTCCTGAAAAAAAAATAACTTTATTTAAAGGCTATGATAATATTGACTATTTTACCTTATCCGTTTCACAAGATTTATATATAGAATGGCAATTTAGCAAGGTCAATTATTCTGAAGATGAACTAAATAAAGATCTAATTAAAACTATCATTAATTGCAATACTATTAAGGATTTTGCTACAATAAACACCGAACCATTTAAAGGAGTGACGCAATGTGCGACTCTTGTAGAATTTATTACAAACATTCAAAAGCAACATCCTTCTCATGAAATTTATACAAAATATGTTGCACCGATAGTGCCTAAATTTCTATATTTTGATGAATTTTACCAAATGTCTGGAATGGTCAATATTCCGAAACTTAAATCAAGAGTTAGTAATAATCAAATCAAAGATAGTGATAAACCAATGTTAGGGTTAATAGAACTTGCTAGGTTGAGTCTTGATTCTTTTGATCAAATTAAAGAAACAAGGGAATTACTTAATAAGCTTGAAGGGGCATCAAATACCATTCAAAGATCTTTTATGAAATATTGGTCTCAAAGTAGCAACATAAATCTGCAACTTGATTATCGTGAGGGTAAAACTCAAGATCAAGAAGAATTTCGATCAGGTGGCAATATTATAACTGCTATAAGAGACAATCTACATCAAGTGACAACAATGATTGGAGAGAGATCGAGAGGTTTTATTTGGTTCTTTTCTTTTATCGCTTGGTTCTCACTTCAAAAATCAAAATATAAGAATAATATAATTCTCCTATTAGATGAACCTGGTCTAACCTTACATGCCAAAGCACAATATGATCTTTTAAATTATATTGAAAAAGAATTAAGCCCTTACCACCAAGTAATTTATACTACACATTCCCCATTTATGATAGATATGAAACACATTGAGAGGATCAATATTGTTGAAGACAAGGGTCTTGATATTGATGAGATTATTGGAACAAAGGTGACGCAGGACATTCTTGAAACGGGGAAAGATAGCTTGTTCCCTCTTCAAAGTGCATTGGGATATGAAATTACTCAATCTTTATTTATTGGTCCATATTGCTTGATTGTCGAAGAGCCTTCTGATTTACTATATTTAACTGCAATTTCTTCAATACTCGAGAAAAATGGAAGAGTATTTATAGATCCGCGATGGGTAATTACCCCAGTCGGTGGTATTGACAAAGTGCCTGCATTTATTTCATTATTTGGTTCTCAAAAAAATATGAAAATTGCCGTATTAATCGATTTTCAATCAAAAGATAAGCAACTGATTGAAGGATTGTATAAAAAGAAACTGATTAAACAGACTAATGTGAAAACATTTTCTGATTATCTTAGTGGAAAAGATGCAGATATTGAAGATATTTTTGATAATGAATTTTATATCAACTTAGTAAATTCAGAATACAAACAGGATTTGGCAAAACCGATAACAACAAAATTTCTTAATACTAAAATTCCGCGTATCATTCTTCAACTGGAAGATTATTTTAAATCAAATCCACTGAAAAACAACATCACATATAATCACTACCGCCCTTCTAGGTATTTTAATGAAAACCTTGGTAAATTACAGGGAGCATTATCTGAGGAGAGTCTAAGTAGATTTGAATCAATTTTCAAAGATTTGAATACACTACTATAAAAAAAATTAAGGGGATAGAATGAAAAATACTGGGCGAGAATACGAAGAACTTACTGAAGAAATCTTTAAAAGTATTTTAGATATGAAAAACTATGTTACTTTACGTTTAGATAGGAATGTAAAAGTAAAAGGGAAATCAGGACAAAAACATGAAATCGACGTATATTGGGAATATCAATTAGGTCATGACCCCTCTCCGAAACTCATCTTATTTCAATCAAAAGATTGGAAATCAAACGTCTCAAAAGGAGATGTTATGGCTTTTCATTGTGTTCTGCAAGATATTCCTGGTCAACCAAACGGAATTTATGTTACTAAGACTGGATATCAATCTGGAGCTATTGAATATGCTAAGTTTCACGGTAATCCACTATGGGAACTTAGACCTCCGACAAAAGAAGATTGGGAAAATCGTATTAAAGATATTCACTTTGAAATCCATTGTTCTACTCCAGATGTTAAATTGGAATTCAGTTTTGATAATGAATGGGCTAGGAATAAGTTCGATGAGTTAGGCATTGAACCTGTTGAATTATCTATGGCGGGTATGAAACGCGACATTTACATTTTTGATAAACAATTTCAACAAACCAATGAAACTTTAGATTCTATTGAAAATAAATATATTAAAATTTGTGAAGATTCTAAATCGGATCATATGGAAATAGAACATGATTTTGTTCCAGAATCATATATACGTACAAATAATGATGCATTTCCATTTATGAAGATTAACGGAATAAAATTTGATATCAACATTCTGAAACATAATGAGACGATGATAATCAAAGGAGAAGACGTCGTCAAATATAAATTATCTGAATGTTTTTCCGGTGCTCTATTTACAATTAATAAGGACAATCGATTAATTCCTCATTCAAATACCTGAGGCGAAGTTGTTAACAAAACACCTTCAAATTACTTTGAAAACAGTTATTAAAATATCAATAGGAGGTCAGCATGCCAAACACTGCACTATATTATCCCTGGATAGACATTTCCCAAGAAGGTGAATCATGGCTGAAAACATCCTATCTATTTTGGGATAGCATACGAACTATAAACCCTGAATTCCTAACAAAACCGTATCAATTAGTAACTGCTCAAATCTTAATGAACGAGGGGTTTTTGGAACCATATCTGGTAAATAGTGATATGGAAATTGTAAATAGTGCATCATGGGAATTTATTCAAAATTTTTTTAGTAATGAAGTAGCATCTATGATGCTAAATAGCATCGATACAAATCCAGTGATCCATTTGGATAAACTTAATATGGTTCAATTTGATGTAATGGGTAAACGATTATTAACAGAGATGTCATATGATTTCCCGATTCATCACAATAAAATGAATTATGAATTAAGACAAAGATTAAGGAAAATGTTCAACAGTAATAATGATAATTCTGAATGGTTACATCTTCCATCATTTATTTCAGATTCATACATGACATTTCTAGCAAATGCAATCTCAGAGAAGGAAGGCTATGGTTCTCTAACATCAAAAACAACTGCTCGTAATCTTTATCAAATCGCAAAGTTCGACGCACAAGTTTATTTTCAATATTCATTTAGTGAGGAAAATGTTAATATTGATTACCGAACTTTAGCGACTGGTATTTTAGCAAATATGTCTATCTCAACTCCAAAAATACGCGAGGATGTTTCAATTAAAAATTTGATGAAATTTAAAGTGAGATATTCTGATGAGTTAATTGCTTTTAGAAATAGCATAAATGAGTTAACAAAATCTATCAATAGTGATGTAGAATACAATGCAATGATGCATTTGATAGACGAACTATACAATAACCATGTGAAATTGAATCTAAGGAATCTGGAAAGAGCTCTTGATGGAATGAATATCAAACATACTGCTACAAGTCTGTTCAACACTGCATTCTTTTCTGTCGGTTCATCTTTATTATTGATGAATAGTGGGTTTTCAACTCCGCAGGCAATACTAGCCGGTGCTGGAATTTCTCTGGTCTATTCGTCAATTCGTTACAACCATGAAAAAGAAGAGTTGCTACGTAATAATCCTTATTCCTACTTGATGCATATTCAAAGAGATTTTAGATAATTAAATATTGCTTTGCAAAATATAAATATCTATTAATAATATTGCGTACAAATTTCAACAAGGAGTTTACATGATTTCATCACCAAGAGTTTTCGTTGGATCCTCTACAGATGCTGAAGAAGTCGATTTTCAGGTACGAGCTATTCTGGAAAAAATAGGTGCTACAGTTGTTGGTTGGAGAGATGTTTTCAAACCTGGTGATGTTACACTATTAGAATTACTGAAACTTGGTACATCTGTAGATGCAGCATTACTTATCGCTTCTCCAGATGATATGACTCAACGCCACGAAGATAAACACCTTTCCCCTAGAGATAATGTTTTACTTGAGTTAGGTATATTCCTTTCTTGTTTTGGCATGCATCGAACAGGAATACTTCATGTGAAAATTGGTGATAATATGGCTACGTTACCGACTGATCTAAAAGGAATTACTACAATTACATATGATACAAACAATCCAAATGAAAACACTAAGAAATTAGCTCAATGGATTGAATGTGTCAAAAAAGAACTCGATGCAGAATATCCTGGAATAAATATGGTTCTAAATAAAATTCAAAGTTATTTCAATTCCATACATCCAAGCTGGCTAAAACAAGTTGAACGTTATATTCTTCATAAATTTGTCTTAGATTTAAAACTAGCTGCACATGGACATATTATCTTGTCACCTGGAAGATATTTTGAAGAGCTTTTTGACGAATTAGAAAATGTCTCAGCGGATTATGAAATTTCGGCAATTGCAACTTTATCCTCATCATTTTGGTCTCATGACCAAGAACAGCAATTATACGTAGATAAAAACATCGAAGCATCAAAAAAAGGGGTTTCTATTCGAAGAATGTTCATCATTCCTGATCAGAAATGGCGAGCATTCTTTCCTGTAATTCATAAGCAGATAGAAGCAGGAATAGAAATTCGAAGAGCTAAACCATCTATTTTATTAGAAAATCCTTCTTTAGAAGATATGGTGCTTTTTTTAAATAGGAAAACTAATGACTTAAGAGCTTATACTGCGGAACAAGTAATTGGAAACCCTAATATAATACGCCGTGGCAAAATAATATTAGATTCAGAAGAACGTTATGATTTACTAAGAGCGTTCGAACGTGCATGGTCTGTAGCATCTGTGATAACCGAAAAAGATATTAAAGTTTCACCATTTGTCGAAATCGCTTTTAGCAAACAAGTTCAAAATTTGAAAACTTATTACCTAAATTCAAATGTGATTACCTGCATTGAGGCTGCAACTGCTAAGGGAATACCTCTAAAGAATGAGTTAAAATCTATTCTTTTATCTTCTTCAAAAGGTTATATTGTCGTTCATTTACCCGGAGATGCTGAAGTATCATTGCATAAAGTTAAAAAGGACTTAGATCTTCGAGAAGCAAGTTTAGCATCACTCAGTCAATTAAATAAAATAGGACTTAAGCCGGGTACAATTTGTGCTATTAAAGACCCTGTAAGGAGTTTTCAAAATCTTATCAGTAAAAGAGTTTTTGAATTAGATTACGTTTCGACCAATAATGGAACCTTGCGTGGATATTATAATTTTCCGCCATCATTATTACTTGAAACCGAGAGTGTAAAAATGGGAGATTATGAAATCGATAGATAGCACTTACTTTATTCGAGGTCGAGGTGACTTTCTCTCTAAACAGACGGGGTTACTGCCATGAACCCCAACATTGCACCACAGGTTACTGCGGACAGCTAACAGCGCAGAGCAGAACAAACTGTAACGCCTTATTCATAAGGTGTTACAAAATAGCAAGATCGGCGTCTTACTCTACAAGTAGAACAAATTATATTGACCATAGATACATTATGTAATATATTGTTATCATATATTATTAACACATATACTACACGATAACACAGTATATGTTATCATGCAAATATGATGTTACTAAAGTGAGGTTGTATGCAGAATCTGAATATTTTGGAAGACTATGTTTACGATATATTGGGAATAAAAGTAAGAGTGAATAAAGTCGATATCGCTAGCAGACTCCCTTTTTATCTTCAGAACAATTATCACTTTTATAGCATTCAAATCTATAATCATGATTACAATTTGATGTTAGCTAATGATGAGAATGAGATAACTCCTGCCCAGATCAATAAGCATATTGGAGTTGTTAAGGAAAAAACAGGTCGGGAGACTATCTTTTGCTGTTCCAGGATAAGCTCATTCAATCGGAAGCGTCTGATAGAGTATAAAATTCCATTTATTATCCCAGGTAATCAGATGTTCTTACCTGATATTGGTATTGATTTAAGAGAATATTACAAATATAGAAAACAGGCAACAGGAAAGCTAAGCCCTTCAACCCAGGTTATCGTATTAGATGCCTTGCTAAATCATGATTATACACCCAAAACGACATCACAACTCTCAAATAAACTGCCTTATACCAAAATGACCATAGGCAGGGCTTTTGATGAGTTGGAAGCAAATGAGATAGCCAAAATTGAGATGCTTGGGAAGGAACGTATTTTACATTTTAATCATACAGGCAAAGAGCTTTGGGATACAGTGTACAGCCTTTTACGTAATCCTATTGCAAAGAGGATTTACATAAATGAGCTTAATCCAAAAGAATCCATGCCTATTTCCGGTTTCACTGCGTTATCTCTGGAAACGATGATCAGTGAATCTCAATATCGAACTTATGCGATGAGCAGAGAAGAATATAAATTACTCCAGATAAGAAATAACGTAGTTGAACTCGAATATCCTGCTCAGGATGCAATTGAAATTGAGATTTGGAGTTATTCTCCACGGTTGCTGTCACAAGGGGAACGTGTTGATAATCTCTCCCTGTATTTAAGTTTGAAAGATAATGAAGATGAAAGAGTTGAAATGGCTTTGGAATCACTTTTGGAGCAGATACTATAGATTTAAAAAGCTTAGGAATGAAAGGGATTTCAGTTGAGGAAGTTATCCAATGGATATTTCGGAGTGAGAGAGCATAGTGTACGCTCCAACAGAGCCACGTCTTCGGAAAAATAGAGCCACCTAATTCGGAGATGAGAGCCACTCTTCTATTTTCAATAATTAATACAGGTAATATACAAAAAAATAAGCTATAACTAATCTTTTTGCGACGGCTGCCGTGAAGTGAGGCCGTAGGCCGAGCGAAGCGGCAGCCGTCGCCGGGAAAGTTGTAGTACCATCCCAAGTATTAACTATCGTTATTCTTTCTTAATGCCATTGCGTTCTCTCATTGACACTTTACCATCGATAAAAATAGGATAGGAATCGTGTATAATCCGGTCAAGGATGGCATCGGCAAGGGTTTCCTGACCAATCTTCTCATGCCATCCTCCGGTTCTGAACTGAGAACAGAAGATCGTTGATGAGTGCTGATGCCTCGCTTCGATAATCTCCAAAAGATCTCTTGCCTCTTGTTCTCTGAGTGGTGTCAGCAGCCATTCATCAAGTATCAGCAGTTTGATCTGCTTGTATTGTTTTATGACTTTCTTAAAAATACCTTCACCTCTGGCAACTGCCAGGTCATCCAGCAATTCGGGAAGTCGTATATATCTGACAGGATAATAGTTCCGGCAGGCTGCTATCCCGAAAGCACAACCCAGCCAGGATTTCCCGTTTCCTGATGCTCCCATAATGATTATATTCCGATTTTCGCTGATGTAACTGCAGGTTGATAAACGGATAATCTCAGATCGATCCAGCTTTCTGTCATCATGATATTCTACGTCTTCAATACTTGCCTGGCTGAACTTCAAGTTTGCCTTCTTAATTAGCCTCTGCAGTCTGTTATTTTTGCGTCTGGCCCATTCAGCATCTACGAGCAGACTGAAGCGTTCTTCGAAAAGCAAATCCTTAAATGCACCATCATGTAATTGCTGGCAGAAAGTATCAGCCATAGCACTCAAATGCATCTCGTGAAGCTTATTGACTGTTGATTGGCTGATCATTTATTTTTCCTCCCGTAGTAGTCTGCACCTCTGGTAATACCAAAATCAGAAGCAGGATCATTCTTTGCAGTCTCTGCCGCATTATTGATCTTATCAAAACCCGTCTTGAGTATGGTTTGGATATTTTTATAACCGGGATTGGGTGTATAAGATAATGCCCTTTGACATGCACTTTCGAGCCTCTGCACAGAATACCTGTCAGCTGATTTCAGAAGTGCCATACAGGAACGGTATCCCTGCTGTTCAACACGATAGGATGCCAGAATAGACTTAATTACGATCATCGTATGTTCCCCTATTTCCTTTGCCCAGGAGATAAACCTCTCTGCATTCCATTCCTGATATTTCTGATGCTGTTCAGGCATATGTTCAGGGAGTGTCTGATACTGACCGGGATGACCAAATTTCCTGACATGGGAAGCGATTCTGTTGGAGTTATAGAAAACCTCGACAACTCTGCTTGTGATGCGTACATCCACATAGTATTTTATGTATTCATAAGGAACCGAATAGTACATCTTATCCACGCTTATATGATAATTGAACTGTACTGTTGCCTTTGACCAGGCAGCAAGCTCATATGGCGACAATGACAATGGAATAAGCATGGGCTGTTCTTCTGCCTGAAAGACACTTTCTCTGCTTCCTTCTTTCTTTTGAAAGGGCTTGGTATTGAACTCTCCCAGTTTTTCCCTGATTGACATATTGAGTTCATGAAGCGAAAAGAATGTCTGGTTTCGCAAGGCAGCAATGATCCAGGTTGAGATGACTCCAACTGTGCCTTCTGCACTGGGCTTATCCTTTGGTCTTCTAACTCTGGCAGGTATTACCGCAGTATCGTAATAAGCAGACATTTCTCCATAGGTTCTGTTGATAACGGGAGTATACCACGACACATGGTCAACTCCCGTCTTAAGATTATCAGGAACAAGTATTTTAGTAACTCCATTAAAGTACTTGAAGCTATTTATATGAGCCTGAATCCAGCTTTCCATATTCATGGAAAGAAAGGCTTCCACATAGGAATAACCACTGTACGGGAGGGTTGCTACAAAAACATAGGCTTTGATCGGTTCACCGGTAATGTTGTTTTTGATGGCGGCAGTCTGTCCAGCCCAGTCCACTTCCAGCTTTTCTCCTGGTTTGTGTTTTATTCGCATGGTTGCTTTTGTCTTTTGTGAGTAATCATGGTAATGTTTGCAAAATTGCGTATACTTGTAGGGAATAGCCTGATTATTCCTGCATCCCTCAGAGTATTCATGCCAGAGTAGCGACAGTGTTACACCACTCTTGGCAAGTTCCTTGTGTATGTGTTCATAATCAGGCATCTTCTGCGGGTTTGACGATAAGTAAGCCGGAAAGAGCTGCTCTTCGATCATCTCATTTGTTAATGTATCAGGAAGCGGCCATTCAAGGCTCTGGTCTGTTGCCCTTTGAATGATCATCGACACGTTATTGCGGGAACAGGATAAACTCGCCGCTATGCCTCGTCTGCTTATTCCCTGGCTGTGTAAGCGAAGGATCTCTCGGTAATTGGTCATTGCATTGACCTCCATGAATTGATTTACACTGATACAGTGCATTAATTCATGTTGGTTTTTTCTTTCAAAATAGCAAGGTGGCTCTATTTTAGCGAAGACGTGGCTCTAAAACTCCGTACAAGTGGCTCTCATTTAGAATATTATTCAATCCAAAGATTGTTGGTGATTTACGAAATGAAGAGCATACTTTAGGATGCTTCTTCGTAGCGCTGACTTTAGGCGGTATCTATTTCTGTTTGGGAATTACCTCCTGAAGTAGGTGCTACATGCAGAAGGTTACAGCTAACAGCGGACAGGTAACAGCGCAGAGCAAACTGTAACGCCTTATTCATAAGGTGTTCCGCTGAATTTATTCAGTTTTTCTCCAGATCAGATACAATATAAATATTGTGGTACACCTTATGAATAAGGCGTTACAAAACAGCAAGATCCGAAAAAGCATCTTTGAGAGTTCTCTTCAGCGCATGGCGGTTTTTATACGTAATTAACAGGTGATGAATCAAAGCTTTCGTAGGTTCCAGACCGCCCTGTATCTTGAGCATTCTTCTCAGGTATTTGGCTATCTTTTCATAGTTCGTTGTGAATTCTGCAAGTCTATGGATATTGCTTTCATAGTAAGAGAGCATTTCGGTAGGATATTGTTTCCAGACAAAACGGGCGTATGGATCTATATCATTAAGTGGTAAAGTGCCATTCAGTATTATCTTGAGTAAACGATCTATGAATCCTTCAGCCGCATAAATATCAGCAAGATAACGTACATGAAGGAAATTACGTTTTAGTGTTTCAAGGTGGTAATTGATTAATTCTTCAACTTTATCCTTCCACGGTTCAGGCGGGAAGAGGGCTTTCAGTTTTACATAGCTTTCTTTTCTGCAATTATGGGACTTATATTCTTCTTCAGCGTATTTCTGCTGATCTTCCAGGTTGTTTTCGATTTTAGCAATATTCTGGAGATGTCCCAGGTAAGTGGTGCCGATATGGCTATACCCCATATTACTGCTATGCATCATTGCTTCACAGCAAATGGCTTTAGCTTCTGAGAGGATGCCCTCTGCAATAAGCTTTTCCACCAGTAGATGCCTGAACGTATTCAGATTAGGATTTGACTTAATAATGTCATCAGCTTCATCAAACTGCTCCCTATTCTTGAAATAGTAATACTTCCTTTTCAGCAGTTTCTCAACGATTAAGAGTTTTTTTGCATGCATATTTTTTTGAATCAGATCATCAATAAGAGCAAGAAATTGGGTATCCTTCGTTTGATCAGTGACGGTTTTATCCATAATATCCAGGATGTAATTGCCATTCGATTCATTAAATAGGTGTTCTTCATGATACAACCGGTTAAAGGTATCGAATATCTCATCTTGCAAACTGGTATCCGCAATAAAATGTATATGCTGCACAGTATTCACTAAAGCTTCCATCAAATCATCAAAACCGTAGTATTCGCTACTTGTGCTGCATTCATCTTGAAGTATCTGCTCGGTTATGCAGCGTGTGATTGCCCAAGCCTGAATCGTATCATCATTATCTGCTAATGTTTCCGCTTTACTGATAAGATCATGCAGATCATCAAAACATTTCTTTATATTGTCGAAAACAGCCTCAATTTCTTCAAGCCTTCGGAACCCGAAGTCTTCGAAATCAGGGTATTCCTCAAAGCTCATGATGATTTCAGCTACGATCTGCTGGTATTTCTGATATAGATCACCGGGTATCTCTTTTTCAAAGTGATGAATAGTAACCATAATAACTCCCTTCAAGACAAAGAATAAAAAAATTGGCAGAGCTGATGGATCCTCGCATTCCCAATGTCTTTCAGCTATTTTACCAGCATCATCTTCCTAGTTTGAACTCTTCCGTCGCTTACTAGCCTGCTGAAGTACAGACCGCTGCCGACCTTATTCTTATGAATATCTGTTCCATCCCAAGTACAGCTATGCGAACCTCTGGATAGTTCATCATTTATCAGTGTCTTCACCAATTGCCCCTTGATGTTATAAATGCAGAGATTTGCTCTATTGGTTGTTTTTAATGTAAAACTGATAGTTGTCGTTGGATTGAATGGATTGGGATAGTTCTGAAGACTAATATTCGATGCTGTAATTGGGTCTTGACTGGATACTGCATTTAAATTCAAATAAGGATAACCGTTACAAATTCCAGTAAGGTCAGCATGCCAGGTTGTATCAAAATCCCAACCAACATACGTATTCTCTGAATAGGGAAAGGTCATTTCATCTGTTGTTCTGCCTTCGCCACCTGCTGATACATTGATACCCGAGGTTTCAATATTCCAGTAACAGTTAGTAAATGTATTTATATAATCATAATCATAGCCAACTAATCCTCCTGTAGCTGAGCTAGAAGGAAAGCCAGGAGTAGTACCAAGTGATCCGATAGAATAACAATCATGAAGACTACAGTTATCCCTTATTTCACCACCCAACCCCCCAGATTCATTATGACCTGTAATATTCGCTAAAGAATTACAATTAGTGATTGTTGTCTGGTTATTAATCAATCCAATTAATCCGCCAACACAGGTAAAACCATTTACGCTGCCAGTTGAACTGCAATTATTTACTCTCGAATACCAAATTTCACCTGCCAACCCACCTACCCAATTGACACCATTTACATTCACATTCGTTAATATAACATTGTTGAGTTCTGCCATAGCAACCAAGTTGAATAACCCTAAACTACAGTTTATATTAGTGTTATTCAAGTCAGGATTAATATATAAATTAGAAATAAAATATCCATTCCCATCATATGAACCGGTGAAATTATCTATAGGCAACCAACCATAGCCGGTATTATATGGAATTACGTCCAGATTAATACTAGCTGTTTGCCGATAGTGTTTATCATTTACTTCCCGTATATGATTTAGCTGATCTGCTGTTGCAATCAGATATGGACTCTCTAGTGTACCAACACCTCCATCAAAATAATTCAATCCATAGGAAACAGATACAGTCATACTAGGCAGCCAATCATCTTGAAAAGCTCTGGCTTTAATAGTAACTGAATTCTCAATCTGAATTGGATCCATATAAATTGGTGAATCCATATCTGGATTTGTACCATCATTTGTATAATGGATTTCTGCATTTGGAGTTTCACAGTTAATAGTTAGTTGAAAAGATGAATCGTAATATCCAGCGGTATAAGAAAAAGTAGGGTTAGAAACTATATTTGGAGCGATTAAATCGATAAAATATGGATAACCTTCATTTATATTACATTCAATATCTGAAGACCATATCGAAGTAAAATCCCAACCAACATAGGTATTTTCAGCATATGGGAAAGACATTTCGTCTGTAGTTCTCCCCTCTCCCCCAGAAGAAATTTCACTTCCTGAAGTTATCATATTCCAGTAACTTGCATCGACGCTAGTCTGTCCACTATTATAGATCAAGCCACCTGCCCAATCATAAAAAGATATCAGTTGTCCAACAGAATAGCAATTGATAATGTTCCCTGAATTTACCTCTCCTATCAAACCACCACCCCAATCACTTTCAACACTTCCTTTCGAATAACAATTACTGATCAAAGAAGTACCATAACTTCTACCAATTAGTCCCCCCATCTCTAAAGCTCCTCCTTCAATATTGCCCGTTGCATAACACTGACTAATATCGGAATCATTATTAGATCCAACTAATCCACCCCCACCATCCATATAACAATGTACGATTGCAAGTGAATAACAATCAGTTATATTTGTATTTTCGTTAGATCCAACCAATCCTCCAATTCCTGATGCTCCACTAACAGTTCCTATTGAATAACAATTATGGAGTTGGCTTCCAGACGTAGTTCGACCAACCAATCCCCCAGCACGGCAGCCTGCAATATGAATTAGCTGATCACTTGCGTATAGAGTTCCAGTTACGGAACATCCTATGATTGAAGTAGTTATGCAAATACCAACAAGACCACCTACATCACTTGCTCCAACCATATTAACGTTTTGTAAATGAATATTATTCAAGCTTGCACCATCAGTCACTCCAAAAAGACCAGTCGGATAATCATCATAGTTTTCCAAATTGATAAATAAATTGGAAATACTATATTCACTACCATCATATGCTCCTGTAAAATAATGAACAAATCCATTGTCATATGCTATCGGGTTGAATCCGGTACCCTGGTTGTAGGGTGCTAAATCCATATCTATATTTGCAATTTGTCTATAACATGAATTTGGATGCATTCTTATATTATCCAGATGAGTTGGAGTTGCTATCAGATAGGGATCATTTGCAGTTCCATTCCCTCCACCAAATTGGGCAAAGAGACTGGACATGCTTAACAGAATTATACAAGTTAGTAATATGTCTCGGAAATCAGTCAACAGTGTCAGTTTCATCAGTTCCTCCAAGAATCATCGTGCTATTCTAATACTAATTACTATCATTTGATATTAATTTTTACGTATTCGATGTTTTCTTGTCAATAGTTTTTTTGCATGTGAGCTGAAAGTTAAAGAAGCCTTAAGAATTTCGATAACAACCAGAAAGCGAGAAATATACGGTAGCTCACCCTTAAGTTTGGTGGTAATTACTTCAGGAGTTGTTTGCTGTGAAGATTCCTGAAGTAATCTCTACGTTTCCTAAAGAAAACATTACTGTATTCTTAAATACTAGTCACGTAACCCAGGAAGGACTTACTGGGCTAGCAGAGTGACGTCCTGCGGACTGCATAGCAGGATAAATTGTATTCATATGTTTCGAGGTCGGTACGACCTCTCACAAAACAGACAAGACTATCTGAGACACGAGTCTAAAACCTCCTTCACTAACCTCACTGGCTATCTGCAGCGATAATCCTATAAAAGAACCTGGATTCTGCTCTTCTTGTTAAAACAGCTTCCGGGGTCGTTGTCGCCATGATATAGTTTGAAGGTGAAGGTATGAAGTTCGGATTTATACTACCATAGACCCGATATGTGATTAAATTGACTTCAGGATATGAATTCCCTGCCCAGGTACCAGTAGCGATAGGATTCCATTTCAATTTAAGCTGTGAAGGACTATAAGATTCAAGCGCAATACCCCTGGCTGCATCTGGAGGAATATTATCCACACTGTAGCCATATCTCGTTATTGACTGGAATATACCTGTTGTATAATGAAAAATCACCATGACAGTAATTCCATGCGTACCCGTTGTGGAAGAATCCTGTGCAGTAGGAATGATTAAACCATAATCAGTAAATGTCACGGCAGGAACTTGTCCTAAATAATACCATACACTTCGTCCATTTGTATAGTAGTAATCTGATATATTTTTTGATGGTTTGAATGTACTCATATTTGCAACTCGAGTTCCAGTGCTTGCTTTACTGGCTCCTTCTCTCCAGACAGAATAGAATATATTGGGAATGAAGGAAACATCGATATCAGATCTTTTCCACCGTAAATCTAATTGATGCCCCTGGTCTGGAGTGACATCTGCTAAAAAAGAGATCATAGGACTGCACTGTCTAGCATAAATACCCATATCACTTATGCTTCCATCCAAATCAAGAGTAACCGGACTGCCAGTATTTATGCAGGGAGAAGCGTTTTGCAATCTCCAATCTGCAATTAGTGCATTATAAGAAGTATTTAGTCCTGCTGTTGGAGAAACAAAAAGTGGATTTGCTGATAAATTTGAAAGGAAGTAAGATGAACTTATACCAGCTCCACCCACTCCGCTTGTACCGCCTTGTAAACAGGAATAACTGATAAAGATAGATGTGTTAGCGTGGTTATTAATGATTTGAGTCGCGCCATTAGCATAGATGATGGAACTATTGATATTGCAAGCAGAGACAATATCCATTACGACCGCAGTAGCCACATTGTTGACTATATCACAGTGATTGATGTACAGATTACTCCCGATGAGGTTAACTCCATTGTTGCTGTTGTTGGCGATTAAGCACCTATTCAATGTTGCACTCGGTACATTGGTCAGGCACAGAGCAGCTTCAAGCGTAGTGTTATTTGTTAAATTACAATCATTCATTGTTATATTGCCAAGAGTAACATCAATTGTACTTGAAGTTGAGCTTTGATTGTATTTGAAATTGCATCTGTTAAATATGAAATTACTTGCATAACTGTATATCGCTCCTCCATGAAAATCAGAAGTATTAATATCGAAAGTACAATTATTTACAACAATATCGCTATTTACGAGATGCATACAGCCTCCGTCAACCCCAGAATCAATATTTGTATTAAAGGTGCTGTTACTGACCCTCAGTTTTGAGAAATGATCTGCATATATGCCACTTGATTTGCTCTTACCTATATTTGCATAGTTTACGATAGATGAATCAGTTGCATCTGAATAGATAAAGTTTATGCCACCCCAGTAACTTGACATATTCACACTTAGGAAATTCACATGCTGGGTTTCTGTTCCATTGACAATCAATCTTCCAAGAACCAGGAGATTAGTTGTATCACCAAAGTAAAAACAACTCCCCGGGTCGATAGTCATCGTGTAACCATGTGGTACAACAATAGTCCCAACAGGATAATAGATATCTGGAGGCCATATTCCATAGCCAAGTGTATTTGCATAGGTTAAGAGGACATCATCTAAATACCAATAGTTCAAATCATTGTTATTACCGGTAAAAAAGAAAGCGATGTATGTATGTTCTGATATACCATTGGTATAAGGTATGCTAACGGTTTCTATGGAGGCAGGAATACTGGAACTACCTGTAACCGACCACAGTGTTGTCCAGGATGTGAGGTTTGTAGAAATCTGAACACCGATAGTGTAGGTATTTGTTGTTGAATAGTCATCTAGTAAATGCTTGAATGTTAGCGTCATGTCATGTACTTTTCTTGAATCGAAAACAGGAGATATCAATCGCGTTGTCCCTGTTGATGAAGGTGAAAAACCTAAATATGCTTCACCAAGAGTCCCCCCTGTATGCGTTGTACCTGCAATATGCCAGGCTGAGGTTTGAGTACCAGTGATAGTCCAACCTGCCGGGATGGCTGGATAAGATGAAAAGTTCTCTTGTATCAAATCAGCACTATAAAGAGATAAAGAAAAAGCAATAAATACAAATAGAATCAAATAGATCTTCACTATGCCTCCAAAGATGTATTTTTTTACATGAATATTTGAGATAAGTAACTTCACTTTATAAGTATCTAATTTTTATATTGTTCATGTCAACAGATATTTCTAACCAACTTATGTAAATTATCGAATTCTTATTCCACAACATAATTCAATAAGATCGGAATCTTATTCCACATTGCATTCCGTCCATCATAGCAATTTACGATTATTCATATATGAAATAGCTTTTGACGGGAAATCAGGATTGGAATTATTGGGATTCAATTGATTTTGATAGTTACAGTCAGTAAAAATATAGGTTTTGGAGAAAAAAATGAAATTAAAAAGTACTATATTAACATTAATTATTACCTTGTCTATCTCATTGGCATTTAGTCAGGATATGACTAAAACAAATTCTACATCAGTTCAAAAAGAGGAGCAAGGTCTCAATCATCGTAATTCAATAGGAAGCACGCTATTCCTCATGGGTAATTTAGATTCGGGAAAGCCTGTGAATTTTCTTCAATTGAACTATGGATACAAGCTCACTGCCAAAGATAACATAGTAGTCGAAGCTATCACTTGGACATATTACGAACCCCTAGGGACATATAACGATTCCGATGAATTTTATCCGGGTAAGATCAGAGCTTATGGTGTGGGTGTGGGTTATCAGAGATTCCATTGGAAGAACGCCTATACGACAGTTGAAGCGACCCCTTTCCTTCAGCAATTCTATAGTGAAGGAGACAAAAAAATACAGAAAGGTTTTCAATTATATCTTCAAGGTATCGCAGGTTACCGTTTTGAATTCTGTATAAAACGCCTGTTCGTAGAACCTGCTATTGCCATAAAATATTGGCCTGTGAACACCAATTTCCCTGACTCATTTGCAGCGATAGAAAGTGGAAAACCAAAATACAAATTTGAACCTGGGGCGAATTTTGGGTTTAAGTTCTAGCTTGCTTCTTCCATCTTTTTCTTGACTTTGTTTTCAGTCCAATAATAGCTATCCAAATGAATGGAGGCTAAGATGACAAAACATTGGATTTCCCTAATTATTATTCTTTTAACTGCATCGTTTCTGCTTTCTGCTCCAATATCGCCTGAAAAGTCTACTCTTGCGGCTAATCAGTGGATGAATTACAAAACGAAAGGCAACCATAACGGATATTATATCCATGATGTTTTGGAACAATCACTCGATGGACAGCTTTGCTTTTACGTTTTCAAAGTGAAATCCAGCATAGATAATAAAGACGGATTTATTCTTGTTTCCGCTGTAGATTCTTATAATCCTGTTATCGGTTATTCCTTCGATTCTCCATGGGATAATAATTATACTGATGAAGCAAGGAAACAATTCTTTGATAGTATGAAACACAGTGTGATTGAATCAGTAAATCGAAATACTCCAGACCCAGTCATTAATAATCAATGGCGTGATCTATTAGCTGGCCAGTTGAGTTCCTTCCGTGATGATCGGGATGTTGCTCCACTAGTAACGACCAGGTGGAATCAAAGCCCTCTTTACAATAACTTATGCCCAACCATCAATAACGCTCATTGTCCTGTCGGCTGTACCGCTGTTGCTATGGCACAAGTCATTCGATACCATGCCTATCCCCCACAAGGGGCCGGAACTCATAGCTACACTTGGCATGATCAATTACTGACTGCGGATTATGGTTCAACTATTTATAATTGGTCGAATATGCCAACTAACCTGAATGGAGCCACCGCTGCCCAGATAAGTGCAACCAGTCAATTCCTGTATCAAGTGGGAGTATCCATCAATATGGATTATGGCACTGATGGTTCAGCATCATGGTATTCAACAAATGCATTCACCAATTATTTTCTTTATCCCAATTCCATACAACTTGCTACCCGCGCAGGCATGGGTCTCCAAGCCTGGAAGAACCTTCTGCGTTTCGAGTTGGATAGAGGCAGACCTCTTCCCTATGGTAATGCCTATCATGCATTTGTCTGTGACGGATACCAGGGAACAGAGTTCTTTCATTTCAATTTAGGTTGGGGTGGAGCAAATGATGGTTATTACCAGGTAACAGCCCTGACTGCCGGTGGTAATCAATTCTCATTTGGACAGGATGCCATCGTTGGTATTGAAAATCCTTCTTATTCATATCCAACTAACTTGCAGCAATCTATTTCCGGTGACAATATTCTTTTACAATGGACAGGTACACCAGATTTGCAATGCCTGGGATATAAGGTCTATGTAGATGGCTTGTTTGTTGGACAGACTACAGGTGATACACAGTATTCATTACCTAATACAATACCTTCTGCCAGGAAAGCAATATTTGTCACTGCTTATTACCTAAATGGTGAATCTGTTGCTTCAAATATCGTCTTTGCAGATGCCATTGTATCTACCCGATTCCAAAGAATGAACAATCTTACGATCAGTAATGATGGCGGTTGTTCAGAAGGCTCAGCCTGGATAGATATTGATAATGATAGTGATCTCGATCTGGTTGTCGCTAATTATTCTGAGCCAAACTTTCTCTACCGTAATGAAGGGAATGATGTTTTCACGAGGATTATGGACGGTTCTCTCGCCAATGATAACAGAACGACTGAAGGTCTGACCTGTGGTGATTTTGATAATGATGGCTTTGTTGATGTCCTAATGGCTACTTTAAGGGATAAGAACCTGTTATTCCATAATGGAGGTACCGGTAATTATTCTCTTGTACATAATACACCAGTGGGTGCAGATGATACAAATTGCCGTGGTGCCTGTTTTGGAGATTATGATAATGATGGCTGGCTTGATCTCTTCTATGGTCCTAATTATCTCTTCCATAATGATAATGGCGTTTATACACGTGTCACTACAGGTCCTATCTATTTCAATACAGGCGATGCCAGTACAGCAACCTGGGGTGATGCAAATAATGATGGATTACTAGACTTGCATGTTTTTGACAGTTCTTCAGGTATTCATCAACTATTTAGAAATACGGGCGGTGGACAATTCGTCGTCCATGCCGATGCAGCTTTCAATACTAACTATATCTATTCACGTGGTGCAAGCTGGGGAGATTATGATAATGACGGGTTTGATGATGCCGTCATAACACGATACGATGGACAGACAAACGTTTTACTTCATAATAATGGCAATGGCTCATTCACTCGAATCACGACAGGTGCTATCGCCACTTCTACAGGAAATGGAAGAGGCAGTTCCTGGGCTGATCTCGATAATGACGGTGATCTTGATTTAATCATCGTCAGTTTCGGTGAACCAAATCTCCTGTTTTATAATAATGGAAATGGTTCATTCACACGTGATACAAATGACCTGGTCGTGCAGGATGGAGATATGTCCAGTACGGTTGCTGTAGCAGATTATAATCGTGATGGAAAGCTGGATGCCTTTATCACGAATGAATGCACCAGTAATAACATGTTATACAAGAATACCGGTACTACAGGTAATTACCTGACAATCAAATGTACTGGTGTAATCTCTAATTCTCAAGCCATAGGAACAATCATTCGGGTCAAAGCCAACATCAATGGTACACCTGTATGGCAGAAACGAACCGTATCCAGTCAAACAGGGCACGAGACAATGAATACCTTTGAACAACACTTTGGTTTAGCACAGGCTACTATTGCTGATTCGATCATTGTCACCTGGCCTAATGGCATCGACCAGATTATGGTAAACGTACCGGTAAATCAGTATCTAACCATCACTGAATCCGGCAATCTATTGAATGCATCAATATCTGCAGATAATGTTAATATTAATGTCGGGACTGAGGTACAGTTTCATAGTATCGTCCAGTCTTATCCAAGCCCAGTTAATTCCTACCAGTGGTGTTTTGATTATCATGGCACGCCAACCCTTGATTCAACCGATCCTAATCCTACATGGACATATTCAACACCCGGATATCACACTGTTCGACTAATCGTAGCAAATACTTCAATGACAACCACAGTACTCCAGGAAGAAATGATTTATACCAATTATTTCCAGGCTAGTACCTCAACATCTATTTCTCAGGGTGCGAATTTCATGGGAGTTGCCTGTCCTGATTTGAATAATGACGGTTATCCTGACTTGTATTTCTCATGTGCAGCCAATCAATTTAACCATACACTTTTGAACAATCGTGTCGGTGATTTCACCCAAGCATCTAATCTTGGAATCACATCGTACAATAACAATACAATCTCCTCTACCTGGGGTGATGCAAATAATGATGGTATAATCGATGGCTATGCTGCTGATCGAGGGACACAGGCAGATCAGTACTTCTTGGGAGTACCCGGATTCACATGGATCACTGATCCAATCTCCGAGAATATCTTTCCATACCTGGAGAATTCAATGTCACCTTCCTTTGTGGACTTCAATAACGACGGTCTTCTAGACCTGTTTGTCGCTCTCGGGAATAGTTCAAGGCATAGATTATGGAAGAATGTGTCAACGCTTGAGGTTGCTTACGAAGAGATGACAGGCACTCCATTCGAATCCACTGGCAGTAATGCGAATTCAGCAATATGGGCAGATTTTAACAACGATGGCTACCAGGATTGTTTTATCGCAAATACTGGTTTGGATTTTCTTTATAAAAATCATGGAAACAGCTCATTTGAGCAAATCATCTCAGGTGAACTTGTTACACTCAATAGTAGTACTTATAGTGCATCAGCAGGTGATTTTGATCGTGATGGTGACCTGGATTTGTTTGTCACTAATTCGAACTGTCCAAATAGACTCTATCGTAATGATGGCAATTTCGTGTTTACTCCTTTAACCAATATAAGTTTCGGAGATCAGACCTTACTTCCAAGAGGTTCAAGCTGGTTGGATTTCGATAATGATGGCTGGTTGGATTTGATTATTGCTAATAATAGTGGACCTATCCAAATTTATCGCAATGAAGGAAATGGTCAATTCCGGTTCTATAATCGGGAAACCCTATCTCAAACCAATCATAATGCCAATGGAATAGCTGCTATTGATTTTGATAGAGATGGCAGCCTGGATTTTATCGGTATGCATAACAGCCCAATACTGTATCGCAATTCCAGTATATCAAACCATTGGTTCGAATTACATTTGGAAGGAATTACTTCTAACCATTCTGCTATTGGCGCGAGAGTTGTCATTTCTTACCTGGAAAATGGTCAACGTATTCATCAGAGACAGGATGTTTTGGGTCAAACAGGTTATGCTTCACAAAATCCACTTACATTGCATTTCGGGTTGGGTAGTGTTGGGATTATTGATACTCTTTTCATTTACTGGCCTTCAGGAACTATAACTCAAAAACTGAATGTGGCTGCCAATCATTTCTTAGGACTCAGGGAGGATGGCACTGTTGCGAACTCCGACCAGGTAGTTGTTCCCACAAAGATGACATTAACGAACTTCCCGAATCCTTTCAATCCTTCAACTACCATCGCATTTGAAATACCTGAAGCAAGTACATGTAATATAGAGATATTCAATGTACGCGGTCAGAAGATAGTATCTCATGAATTAAATCTTTTACAGGCAGGTCATCATGAATGGCTGTGGAATGGCACTGACTCGCAAGGAAGATCAGTTACATCAGGTGTCTATTTCTGCAGACTGGTTGCTGGGAATAAGATGATAAATCGGAAGATAGTGATGGTGAAATAGAGGTTGTAGGTTGTAGGTTGTAGGTTGTAGGTTGTAGCCCCCCTTGAGAAGGGGGGTGGTTACTGAGCGAAGTCGAAGTATAGGGGGGCAAAAGTGCATTGTTCACAAGTAACTGCAATTATAGTGCTGCTTTCTGCTCATGCTGAGTAAAAGAAAGGCACATGAACCCCTCCTCTATCACCACCTAACTACCATCTAACAACCACCTAACCACCACCTAACCACCATCTAACCACCATCTAAAGTATTTTAGTTCCTGGTTAGTTCTTGGTTAGGTAGAATATAGTATAACTTTTCTTGGTCGTTTAGGAGCCATATATGTGCAGTATCAGTGTTTTCCTGTAACTTTTAACCGTAAATTTTAATACTTCCATCTTCCATCTTCCATCTTACATTCTTCATTCCCATCGGGAAGAAAGATACTAACACTGGATTTCAATCTGGTGATTTATCCTGAAATGCTGTACCATTCCCGTAGGGAAGAAACATATTAACACTGGATTTTAATCTGGTGATTTATCCTGAAATGCTGTACCATTCCCATAGGGAAGAAACATATTAACACTGGATTTTAATCCGGTGACAATAGCTCAAAGGAAGTCCAAATCCGTACCTGACTTTCCTATAAGCTACAAGCTATCAGCTATAAGCTAATATTTCCCTTGACTTCAATATATACCTTATCCATAAATTGTAATATTCACAATCACATTATCTTTGTGGAGGATTCATGCGTTATACTCTACTCCTTATTGTATTCCTTTGTCTATTCTCTTTTGCCTATAGCAGGATCATTACAGTGGATAACAAAATACCATCCATCGGTCAATATTCTACTTTACAGGCAGCACATGATATTGCAAATAATGGCGACACCATACAATTAATGCCATCAGGAACTCCATATAATGCGATTTCTATTACAAAGTCGATAAAAATTGTTGGATGTGGATGGCAACCATCTTCAAATTTCTTTATTAGAGGTACAGATTTGAATGGAACTCTAACTATTGCATCTAATAATGTAGATGTTGAAGGATTGGGCGGTAGATTTAGTATATCGACATATAACACATTAAACAACATTATTGTTTCAAAGTGTTATATAAGTGATTTATCAATCAGTGAAAATTGCTATAATATTGTCATTAAGCAAAATAGAATTTCTAACAGTTCAAGAACATCAATAACCTGGGGTAACAATGTAAATATTATTTTTTGTAATAATATAATACAAAATTGTTTTCAAACTGGGTATGGAAGTTCCACAATATTTGATGTATTATCATCTAATATTTCAATCATAAATAATACTCTTATCGGTAATTCATGGGCACAAGCACTATCCACAAATTATAGTAGTACTCCGCTGGTTATAAATACTGCTTATGGAAATCTAAATCAAGAGTACTATAATGGAGCATTTCAACAATTTATGCCAGACACCTATAATGTATTTATAGGTATTTTTCCCAATTCATCTGATTTTCATTTAATACTAGGCTCCCCAGCCATCGATGCTGGCAATCCAGACCCAATGTTCAATGATCTGGATGGAAGCAGAAACGATTGCGGAGCTTATGGCGGTCCAACCCCTTTTGTGGATGGTGGGATAACAGGATTACCTGCAATCTACCAAATCTCCGGTCCGCAGGTTGTAGGACATGATGAAAACTGGGAACTGCAGATCAAAGCTAAGACTAATCGGGAATAGGAGGAATAATGAAAGCACTATTATTAATTCTTTTTTTTGTATCATCATATTCTCTTTGGTGTGCAACGCTGATTGTTGACAATAATATACCATCCACAAGCCAGTATACAACTTTGCAAGCTGCTCATGATGCAGCAAGTAACGGGGATATTATTCAGGTTATGCCATCAAATGGAGCTTATTCGGGTATAACTATAACAAAAAGAATTGAGATTATCGGAGTTGGCTGGAATCCAGAAGGACAAGATACATACACAATCAAAAGAACAAATATATTAGATTTATTTACATTTTCAACAGGATCTGCTGGTTCACGTCTAATTGGATTTGGAGGAGTATTTTATCTATTGATACAGCAGGATAACATTACAGTTAAAAATTGTAATTTAAGCTTTGTAGTTATAGGATCGAACAATACAACAGCGTATAATACATTATTGATTAATAATCTTATTTATAGTGTTTATTGTCCCCCATTAAGGTTATACTGTAACAATGGCTACAATTCTTCCGTTTCATTACAGATGTACAATTGCATGGTTATTTACGCCGGTGCGTTTATTTGGAACGAATATAATCAAAATTATGGAGTTTATCTTAGTAGTAATTATGTATTTATTAATAATACAATTCTTTATGCTTATGAGGGAATGGGATCATTTACATGGGATGATCGGGGTGATTATACTAACGCTACTTTAATGAACAATATCGTTACTGCAAACTTGGTTTCAAGTCCAAATTTTACATATAATGTGACTGGTAATTCTGCCATATATTGCATCTCTTCTGATTATTACACTCTTCCAGGATCTGCTGCAATAGATGCAGGCAATCCGAATATAGCTTTCAATGATCTTGATGTAAGCAGAAACGACTGCGGTGCATATGGCGGACCAACACCCTTTGTAGATGGAGGAATTCCGGGATATCCTTCTATCTATGAGATCAATGGACCTGGGGTTGCACACCCAATGAAAGTATTCCAATTCAAATCAAAGCCAAGACGAACAGGGATTAGGAGGAGGTGATGAAAAAATATCTAATTGTATCATTCTTTGTTTTTCTAATCTCGTTGTGCACCGCTGGTAATTCTCCTTATCCGATAATTTTTGTGCATGGGCTAAAGGATAGTGATAAATGTTTCCTTAGTACAATGAGAATACTTAATACAAAAAATGGGAATTCACCAGATGATATCAAAATATATGACGTGATACTGAATGCTGATAATGATAATGGCAATTCCTTATTAGCAGATGATGTGAAAGATACACCATTTATTTTACAGAAACACAACGATGTATATGCAATCTATCCCGGAAAAAGAATGTATGCTGAGTCAGTTAATGATTATGATATGAGTTGGCATGGCGATTCACAGATTTTTGCAGTTAACTTCGATAGTAAAAGAATAAAGGGAACCTTGGGTGAAGTATGTGACTTAAGTAATCAGGCTGCTATTTATAAACAAGGTTGTGCCTTAGGAAAAATGATCCAGAAAGTGCTGGATTACACAGGTAAAGACAAAGTAATTTTAGTCGGTCATTCCTTGGGAGGTTTAGCAATTAGAGAATATCTCCAAAGAACAGATACAGGAATGCCCAATTCACTTCATACATGGTGGGTAGATAAAAATGACGAAGAGAATGGACATAAGGTAGCAAGGGTTATTACAATTGACACACCACATTTAGGCTCTAATTCAAGTATTTTTGAACCACTGGTCAAAACAAGAGAATTTCCTTGGGAAGCATTACCTGATGAGTATAGTGAAGCTGTAAGAGATTTAAGAGTAAGTCACAATTCTCTCGGAGTAGAGCTTAATGGAGTATATTTATTTGGTGGTATGGAGTCAATTCCAGCATTGCTTTATCATAACTTTGATACGAATTGTAATGGAAATGAAACTGATTATATTACAGGGCTGAATTCTGGAACTGTGGCAAACCCGGCAATTAAATTACCTGATAATATACCTTATACCTGGGTAACTTCTGATTGTGGTGATGGTGACAACTCCTATTGGAATAATTCGTATTCTCCCGGTGATGGAGTTGTGTTTTTAGAGAGGCAATATTTATATTCAAATGATTTTATACCCTCTCCAGTAGGCTTAGCAGATACTCTTTTCACACATTACTTACATACAAGTCTCCCTGGAATAGATCATGAATCTGTGTTAAGCCATCCTGAAGTAGCAATCAGAGCTTTGGATGAGCCAGATACAGGTAGTTTTGCATATTTAGTGGAACCTAATAAGTGGTATAGCGGATTTATTACATATCAACAAGATATGTCTACGATGGATATTGATTTCTATAAGATGGAAGTATCCATACCCAGTTTAATTACTTGCGAATTGTGGACGAACCAAACTGGATTACACCATGCTTATTTTACTGATTCTAATTTCGTTGTAATTCACGAACCCGTTATTTTGGCAGATGGTCAGAATATCATTACATTTACTGCTTTACCAGGAACGATCTATATTAAGCTTGTTGGAGATGCATACGGTGGTATTTCTGGTAATAATGCTTCAACAGATGATGCCTATGATTTTTATATAACTTCTTCTCAGATTTCAATGACAGCTCGATATCACGCTACACCTCTTGCCGGAAATACTGAGACTAATTTCCATTTTTATGATGATTCTACCACCCAAAACACAACGATAACAACATGGCAATGGGATTTCAACGGGGATGGTGAAGTCGAATCCACAGAGCAAAATCCGGTATGGGTATACGACACTCCCGGGACATACAATGTGATTTTAAGAGTAACTGATGGTAGTGGTGCTCCGGGAAATGACGGAATTCATGCTGATTATGAGATGAAAATGAACTATATTATTGTTAACGGCTTACCAAGTGGGAATGATAATGAAATTGTCTGGATGGAGTATTTCATCGATACTGATCCTGGAATCAATAACGGAGAACCCATATTTTTAATTCCTGCTCCGGATATTACTGCTGATGTTTCCATTAACATTGGTAACTTATCAGAGGGACTTCATAGGCTATACATAAGGGCTTTGGATTCAAATGGCAAATGGGGACTTCCTCAATGCAAACCTTTCATCGTTCAGCAGACTTCTCCGCAGCAGCCTCTTCCGAATATCACCCAGATGGAGTATTTCATCGATACCAATGTCAGTCCCGGTAGTGGTACAAGTGTGCCTATCTCATCTTCAAGCGACGTAACTGCTACTACAAATGTGGCTTTGAATAACCTGACTGAAGGTTTACATCGGATGTATGTTCGAGCTAAAGACGCTAATGGCAGATGGGGTCTTCCTCAATGCAAACCATTCATCGTTCAGCAGACTTCTCCTCAGCAGCCCTTACCTAATATCACACAGATGGAGTATTTCATCGATACAAGTGTCAATCCGGGTAGTGGAACAAGCGTGCCAATCTCTCCTTCTAATGATGTTACTGCTACTACAAATGTAACTTTAAATAATCTATCTGAAGGTTTACATCGAATGTATGTGAGAGCAAAAGATGCAAATGGCAGATGGGGACTTCCTCAATGCAAGCCGTTCATTGTCCAGCAGACTTCTCCCTTTGAGTCTTTGCCGACAATCACTGAAATGGAGTATTTTTATGATACTGATCCGGGTATTGGACAAGGTTCGCCAATTGCCGTGAGTCCTTCTTCAGATGTGACCGTGAATGCGACTTTGCCTGTCAGTGACCTTGATTTGGGCAATCATACCTTGTATTTGCGAGCGAAAGATAGCTTAGATCGATGGGGATTACCACAGTCCATTGGTTTCCAGCTTGTAGTCAGACCGGATACACCTAAGAATGCAGAAATCACTATACGGGATGGTGTTTTAGAGATAAGCTGGGATTCAGTCACACAGGTAACGGGCTATAAAGTCTATGCATCAGATAACTCGGTTTCAGGCTTTGCAGATATTACGAACCAGGGAACTGTGAATCTGAGTCGAAGCAGAATGACCTGGACAACTTCGCTATCCACTGCTGCACATCAGTTCTATTATGTGAAATCGCATAATAGTGAGAGGGCAGTCAAAGAGTTATTGAGCAGTAAGAAGCAGGAAAGAGAATTAAAAATTAAGAATTAAGAATTAAGAATTGGCAGAGAAGAAGCTTATAGCTGATAGCTTGTAGCTTATAGGGGCAGAGCGAAGATTGAAGAAATTAAGAATTAAGAAATGGCAGAGAAGAGCGGAACACTTCTGATTCTTCGATCTTTTGTAAAGAGAAGACAGGAACACTTTTGATTCCCCGCTCTTTTGTAAGGAGAAGACCTGTTCCCTCTGATTCCCCGCTCTTTTGTAAAGAGAGGGATTAGGGGAGAGTTAGAATATCCAAAGTTGTGAGGGCATTATGAAAGTCATCAATCATATTTCTACAAAACGAAAGAGATCTGATCTTAGAAAAAAGCAAACTGAAGCTGAAAAGAAACTATGGTCACGTTTGCGAAATAAGAGTTTTATGGAACTTAAATTCTTCAGACAGTCTAGTATTGGTAATTATATCGCTGATTTCTATTGTCCGTAAATGAAGTTGGTGATTGAGGTAGATGGTAGTCAGCATTTTGAAGAATCTAATCTTGAATATGATTTAAAACGTTCAGAATATTTTAGAAGTCTTGGTATTAGAGTTCTAAGATTCAATAATGGGGATGTTCTGATAAATATCGACGAAGTTATGGAACGCATTTACCTATTTTTGAATGAACCTGATCTGATAATGAAATAGGAAACTAACTCTCATTTGATGCAGGAAGTTCTGGTATAATAAGGTAGGAGCTGGTTCAGAGAAGAACTAACTCTCCCCCAACCCCTCTCTTTACAAAAGAGCGGGGAGTTAAAGCAATATAGAGCGGGGAGTTAGGCAATATAGAGCGGGGAGTTAAAGCTTTCCAGAGCTGGGAGTTAGGCAATATAGAGCGGGGAGTTAAAGTCCAACATAATTACTCTTTATCAATATAAAAATCCATCACCAGTTGTTCATTTTCTTCCGAATCCTCAAACACAAGATTAGACATGGAAATTCCGAGTAATCTTACTTTCTGGGTAGGATTAACTTGAATCAACAAATCCCGAACTTGCCTGAAGATGCTTTTCGCATCATCAATAGCAATTAGTCCTGTTTTGCATCGAGTTATTGATTGAAAATCTTCATACTTCAATTTCAGCGTTGTTGTTTTAGCTTTTGCCCCTTCTTTTTTCATGCGTTTTTCCACTTCCTGTGATAATTCCTCCAAGACTGTTATCATTTCAGGGAAATTATCCAAATCACGATCAAAAGTAGTCTCATGTCCAATGGATTTGCTCAGTCTTTCCGGTGTTACAGGTCTGTTATCAATTCCCCTGACAATACAGTAATAATAGTATCCGGTTTTGCCAAATGTACGAAGCAAATCCTTTATATCCCATGATTTCAAATCAGCTCCGTTCTTTATTCCCAGTTCAATCATCTTCTTTTCAGTGACTTTCCCGATACCGTAGAACTTTCCGATTTCCAACTTTTCAAGTACTGCTTCCGCATTCTCAGGACGAATCACAACAAGACCATCGGGCTTTTCTAATTCAGAAGCTATCTTGGCTAGGAACATATTATAAGATACTCCCGCAGAGCAGGTCAATTGCGTTCTTTCCAGTATTTTCTGTTTGATTTCGCGTGCAATGTTCGTAGCTACAGGATTATTCATTGTATTCTGGGTTACATCCATATAGGCTTCATCTAAGGACATGGTTTCCACAAGATCGGTATATTCATGAAAGACTTCCCTGATAATACGCGATGCTTCCCGATATGCTCCAAAATTAGAATGTACAAAGATACCTTCAGGACATAATCTTCGAGCCAATGAACTTGCCATTGCTGAATGAACTCCAAACTTCCTGGCTTCATACGAACATGTGGACACCACTCCCCTACTATTTGGGTTTCCCCCAACAATGACAGGCTTACCCTTCAATTCAGGATGATCCCGAATCTCCACAGCAGCAAAGAAAGCATCCATATCCACATGGATGATCTTACGGGTTGTGTCATTATGTTCTAATAGCATTTATCTATTCCCTTTTTCTATATGCTGTAAGTACCCTGTACCCTTAACTAGTTAACCGCCTAAAGCCAGTGCTACATCAAATACTTCTTAAAATCGATTTTATCTCTCTCATCAAAAACGATACCTTCTTTTTCCAGGAGGCTTTTCTGCAATTCATATCCACAACCGAGGGGTAATGAAATCTTCCCTTTGCTATTGATAACACGATGCCAGGGCAGCTTTTCCTTGTCACTAGAGGAATTCAATACCCATACTACGACACGTGCAGCCAATGGACTGCCTGCGAGAGCTGCGATCTGTCCATAAGTTGATACCTTTCCCTTTGGAATGGAACGGATTATCTCGATGATACTTTCTGCTAATGTTCTGTCTTGCATAAGCTACCTTCAGAAATGTGATCTGGTATTGATGATTAAATATAAAATTTCAGTCAAGTACTAATCCTATTAAGAAATAAGTTTCTCTTATATATGATTGTGAGACGATCTTAAATAAACTCGTATCTTCTTATATAACAAACGATATCCTGATTATCATGATATCCTCTTTATATCTAATAAAACGGCTACATTATTATACTACATTCTTTTACAAATATGAAATTCCTTGACTTAATATTGTAGCCTTTGTTTTATATGATTCATATGAAATATTTCAGTAGGGGTGCTGATATGGCTGGAAATGAAAAGTTAAAACGTGCAAGCCGTTCTTTTCTGCTACGATTTGAATCTTTTTCTGAAGAAAATCATATCATCCTCAATGGTATGAAGATCATTATCGGTGTCTCAGGTGGAGCAGATTCCATGGCTTTATTGCAGTGTCTGAATCTACTGCGTCAAAAATATCAGCTTTCTCTCTTGGTAGCCCATGTAAATTATCATTTACGGGGTGCTGATTCTGATCGAGATGCTAAGCATGTGAAAGATTTCTGTTTCAAGCATAATTTGTCCATTGTCATGAAAGATGCCCAACTTAGTACTACTGTAGACCTTGAAAACCAGGCACGTAAGATTAGACGTGATTATTTCCAAGGTTTGATACAAACATATAACATGGATGTGATTGCGCTTGGACATCAGCAGAAAGACCAGGCAGAGACATTCCTTATGAATATGATTCGTGGTGCCGGCTTGACTGGTTTGCATGCCATCCTGCCAAAGTCAGGAAATACTATACATCCGCTTCTTCCTTTTTCCCGAAAGGAGATATGCGATTTTCTCAATGCAGAAGGAATTAGCTGGTGTGAGGATAGCAGTAATCAAGATACTCATTACAAAAGAAACAAAGTCCGATTGGAATTGCTTCCCTGGATAGAAAATAACATGAATCCGGCAATTATTGAACATCTATCTGATTTGGCATCTGTTTTTGCTTCCACGGATACTTTCATCAGGGACACTGTACGGATCAAATTAAAACAACTCATAGTGGCACAGAACCAGGATACCATTTGCATTGAACTAGCTCCTCTAGTATTATTAAATCCAACATTGCGCTTCTACCTATGTCGAGAGCTATATTATCATTTTTCAGGAACTGAGCAGAATTTCTTCCGTCCTTATTGGGAGGATATAGAAGCTCTCTACCATTCAAAAGGCTGTAAATATACAGTTCTTCCTAACCATATCTTTGTGATTCGAGAGTATGGAGAATTGATCTTTACAATCAAAGACCCTAATATCTTACCAGAAGAACAGGAGCGAGAGTTATCTAATTTACGAAATCGCTTTGTTTTTGGAAATTACCGTATCGATTTGAAACGTTTGAAAGGATTACCTTCAAAACGCTATCCTTTTGAAGATAAAAGCACTGTCTATCTTGATGCAGACCATATCACCTTCCCTCTTTGTATTCGTTACCGGAGAAATGGAGATACATTCCAACCGCTTGGATTGAAGGGTAATAAGAAGCTTAAGGATTTTTTCATTGACGAAAAGATTGCTAAAACTGAGAGAGATAAGATTCCAGTCTTTGTAGATCAGGAGAAAATCCTGTGGATCAGTGGAATGAGAATAGATCAAAGAGTAGCAGTACAACAGAATACCAGGAATATTCTTATGATCCATATCGAAAAGATGAGTGAAGTAAAACAGCGTTCTGCGGAACGGATATCGAAGGAAGAAGCTGAACCTACTGCGAAAGATGTCTTTCTTCTTCGCTAAAAACTATTATATTCTTTTATGAGGACTATATGACACAAATGAACAAAGATATATCTGCTGTTCTTTATGATGAACGGATGATAGAAACTCGTATTCGGACATTGGGTGAACAGATTTCTAAAGACTATCACGGTAAAATACCGGTATTTGTCTGTATCCTGAAAGGCAGCCTGGTATTTCTTTCTGATCTGATCAGATGCGTAACCATTCCCATTGAAATTGATAGTATGGCAGTTTCCAGCTATGGTAACAGCCACGTTTCTTCCGGAGTGGTCAAGATCAAAAAGGATATTGACATCGACCTGTTTGAACGGGATGTCATCATTGTGGAAGATATCGTTGATTCCGGTTTGTCACTGCAATATATCAAAGAATATCTTGCCAAGCATGAACCTTCATCTGTAAAAGTCTGTGTTTTCCTGGATAAGCCGAAGGCTCATAAAGTACCTGTCGCAATAGATTATTGTGGCTTTGAAATTGGTAATGAATTCGTAGTCGGATATGGATTGGATTATGATGAGAACTACCGTAACCTGCCCTACATTGGAATCCTCAAAGAGGAGATATATACATGAACGATCAAAATCCGAATTCGGAGAAAAAACCTACTCCCCCATCTTCGAAACCACGGTCTCCCAAAAGATCGCAATCTATCACTTTCTGGCTTGTCATGATCCTGCTAATGGTCATTATTTATGAATATGCCGGATTAAGCAAACCCAAGATCATTGAGACAAGTTATACTCAGTTTTATCGAATGGTGGAATTAAAAAAAATAACGAAAGTTCAATTCAATAATAAAGATGTGAATTTCCAGGATACGACGAATAAACAATTTCATACCTATCTGGCGACTGAAGATCCGGAACTGGTGAAACAATTAGTTGCCCTGAATATAGATGTCAAATCAACCAAGCCATCGCAATGGATGGCGATTTTGATAGGCTGGTTGCCATTTATTCTTCTGATAGGCTTCTGGATATTCATGATGCGAGGTATGAACAGCGGAGGTAACAAAGCTTTCAGTTTTGGTAAAAGTAGGGCACGTCTCTATGAAGCCGGAAAATCCCAAATCACTTTCAAGGATGTAGCCGGTGTGGATGAAGCAAAAGAGGAATTGGAGGAAATTGTCCAATTTCTGAAAGACCCTCGCAAATTCCAGCGACTCGGTGGTAGGATTCCTCGCGGCGTGTTACTTGTTGGTCGTCCTGGAACAGGTAAGACCCTGTTGGCTAAGGCTGTAGCTGGTGAAGCAAAAGTCCCCTTCTATAGTATCAGTGGTTCCGATTTCGTTGAAATGTTTGTAGGTGTGGGTGCAGCGCGCGTGCGTGATCTTTTTGAACAGGCAAAGAAAAGTGCGCCATGTATTGCCTTTATAGATGAAATAGATGCCGTTGGCAGGCACCGCGGTACCGGTCTTGGGGGCGGTCATGATGAAAGAGAACAGACTTTGAATCAGTTGCTTGTTGAAATGGATGGATTCGAAATTAACGATTCAGTCATTATCATTGCAGCAACCAATAGACCTGATATCCTTGATCCGGCTTTACTGCGTCCTGGTCGTTTTGATCGTCAGGTCATGGTTGATCTTCCAGATATTAAGGGGCGTTTTGAGATATTAAAGGTACATTCTTCCCGTATTCCATTATCGGAGAATGTGAATTTACAGATTATTGCTCGTGGTACTCCCGGATTCAGTGGTGCTGATCTTGCTAACCTGGTGAATGAAGCAGCTTTGATTGCAGCCGGTAAAAACAAGAAAGCGCTTGAAATGGATGATTTTGAGGAAGCGAAAGATAAAGTAACTTTGGGAAAAGAAAGGAAAAGCCGCGTCATTGAAGAAGATGAGAAACGTCTCACAGCATATCATGAAGTTGGTCATGTATTATGTTCCATATTCCAGGATAAGACTGAACCAGTGCATAAAGTGACAATCATTCCACGTGGTTTTACTGGTGGAGCAACACACTATCTATTAACCGATAAATCCAATTATGCGAAGTCCTATCTTGACCAGATGCTTGTGACAATGATGGGCGGTAGGGCAGCAGAAGAAATAATCTTTGGTGAATTAACTACCGGTGCCGGCAATGATATTGAAAGAGCAACGGATATTGCCAAGAAAATGGTCTGCAGTTGGGGTATGAGTGAAAAGATAGGACCTATGACCATTGGTAGAGAACAAGGTGAAATCTTCTTGGGGAAAGAAATTGCCCAGCGTGATTTTTATAGTGAAGAGACTGCTCAGCTAGTTGATACAGAAATCCGCAGTCTTATCAATAAGTCCCATGATGCTTCGATTGAAATCCTCAAAGCTCATCGTAATATCCTTGAAAAGATGTCTTTGGAACTCCTTGATAAAGAGACTTTGAATGCTGATGAAATATTCAGCCTGATTCTTGAATCCATAGATGATGCTACTCGTCAGATGGTGACGAAGAAGTATGATAAAGCTAAAGAATTACGTTTTGGTATGGAATCTGATTTACCTGATGATTTGCCAACTAACACACAACCTGAAACGGATGAAGATAATCCCGGATTATTACCAGAACAACCAAATGATAATAAAGAGCCTATTAGCTAGTACTTATCATAACTGTATTAACCCTCATGGCTGCTATCAGGCAGCCATATTTTATGAATCATAGGTAGGATGAAATGGAAAAGTGGATGGGAACGACCATTATTGGTATTCTCAATAATGGTAAATTAGCTATCGGTGGAGATGGTCAGGTTACCTTGGGAAACACCGTGATAAAGGCTAATGCACAGAAGATTCGCAAATTATATGATGGAAAGATCATTGCCGGTTTTGCAGGTGCTACTGCTGATGCATTCACACTGTTCGAAAAATTCGAAGAAAAGCTAAAAGCATATAAAGGTAACTTGCGTAAGGCAGCAGTCGAATTAGCAAAAGATTGGCGTTCAGATAGAGTTTTAAGGCATTTAGAAGCAATGATCATTGTGGGAGATAAAGATGCACTGCTAATCATTTCCGGAAGCGGTGATGTTTTGGAAACGGATGACAATATTGCTGCCATTGGTTCTGGAGGCAGCTACGCACTTGCAGCCGCACGTGCTATGACAAATAAGACAAAGATGAGTCCTGCTGATATTGTCACTGAATCTCTTCATATAGCCGCAGATATCTGTATCTATACAAATCACCAAATACACGTTGAGGAATTATAATCATGATACACCATGACCAGCTTACACCAGCCAGGATCGTTTCCGAACTGGATAAATACATTATTGGGCAGGATCGTGCTAAACGTTCGGTTGCCATCGCATTAAGAAACCGATGGAGAAGACAGCAGATCGTTGGTGATATGCAGCAGGAAATTATACCGAACAATATTATTCTCATCGGTCCAACAGGAGTAGGTAAGACTGAAATAGCCAGGCGTTTATCCCGTTTAGCAAACGCACCTTTCATTAAAGTGGAAGCTTCAAAATTTACGGAAGTAGGTTATGTCGGTCGTGATGTCGAATCCATGGTGCGTGAGCTTATGGATATAGCAGTCAACCAGGTAAGAACCGAGATGATGTCAGATGTCCAGGAACTTGCTCTTCAACACGCAAAAGACAGAGTCCTGGATATCCTGGTTCCCTTGCCTAAGAAACAGCCTAATGGAAAGGATGAATCTGAAACACTAGCAGAACGTCACAGGCGTACCAGAGTCAAGATGGCTAATATGCTTGAATTGGGAAAATTAAATGACAGGGATGTTGATATCAAGATAGAAGACCTCCATGAAACCCCGCATGTCGAGATATTTTCCAATATGGGTATGGAACTCATGGATTTCAATATCAATGAAATGATGAATAACATCCTTCCTTTTAAGGGTGGTTCGAAAGAAAAGACGAAAAAGATGAAGGTTCCTGAAGCCATCGAACTTCTTGCGGAAGCTGAAGCAAATAACATGGTTAATAAAGATAAAGTAATTGAAATTGCGAAAGAACTAGTGGAAAACAATGGTATTATTTTCATTGATGAAATTGACAAGATTGCTTCAACAGATAAATCATCCAATGTTGATGTATCCAGATCAGGAGTACAACGTGACCTTCTTCCTATTGTGGAAGGATCGAACGTTCCAACCAAATATGGTATCGTCGACACAGCTCACATACTGTTTATTGCAGCAGGTGCATTCCATGTAGCCAAACCTTCCGATTTAATACCTGAATTGCAAGGTCGTTTTCCCATCCGGGAAGAATTATCATCTCTTACAAAAGAAGATTTTGAAAGAATACTCATTGAACCGGAGAATGCACTAACAAAGCAATACATAGCTATCTTTGCTTCCGAAGGAGTGAAACTGTCTTTCGAGAAAAAAGCCATATCTCTTTTAGCGGAATATGCCACTCTGGCAAACGAAAAAATGGAGGATATTGGAGCTAGGAGACTTCATACCATAATGAACCATCTGTTGGAAGAATACTTATTCGACATGCCTGATAAAACATTTAAGCATGTGATAGTCACACCGAAGATGGTGAAAGAAAAGCTGAACAAAATTATCCAGAATGAAGATCTCTCGCGTTACATCCTCTAAATTCAAGAATCGCGTTCGCGATACCTTCAGGGCACTCGAAAACAGGAATTACCGCTTGTTTTTTGCAGGGCAGGGTGTTTCTCTTATTGGTACTTGGATGCAAAGGACCACGATGGGATGGTTTATCTATCGTATCACCGGTTCTGCATTCCTATTAGGTTTGATGGGCTTCCTCTCCCAAATACCAATTCTTTTCCTTAATCCTTTTGCAGGTGTCATCGCAGATAGGTACAATAGAAGAACGATACTCATTTTCACTCAAATCGCATTTACAATCCAAGCGAGTATTCTATCAATACTTGTCCTGACTAATACGTATAAGATATGGATGCTGCTTACTTTGGCAGTTTTCCAGGGAATGATTGATTCATTTGATGGACCTGTGCGGCAATCCTTTGTTGTAGATATGGTAGAAAATAAAAAGTACATCACGAATGTTATCGCTTTGAATTCAGCTATGTTCAATATCGCTCGCTTAATTGGACCTTCTGTTGCGGGAATTCTGATCATCAAATTAAGCGAAGGTTATTGTTTTGCTATTAATGCGATTAGTTATATAGCTGTTATTATATCATTGCTATTAATGAAGATAACTCCTAAAGTAATTCAAGTAAGCAAGCGTAAATTCATTACCCACATCAGGGAAGGTTGGAAGTACACTTTCAAGCATCCTATTCTTAAACATTTAATACTAAACATTGCGGTATTTACTTTATTAGCCATGTCTTATACAACCTTATTACCTATATTTGCTAAAGATATTCTCCATGGTAATTCCAAGACCATGGGATTACTAATGTCCATGGCAGGTGTAGGTGCGTTGATTGGTGCCCTATATCTTGCATCACGCAAGACATTAAAAGGATTAGTAACAAAAATGCTAGTAGGTGGTTGTGTAGTTGGCATAACTTTACTGATCTTTTCACAATCACATATATTTGCTTTAAGCTTTATCCTCATGTTTTTTATAGGTATCGGTATGATGATGCAGATGGCTGTCAGCAATTCGCTCATTCAAACACTTGTTGATGATGATAAGCGTGGAAGGGTGATGAGCCTGTATATGATGTCTTTGATGGGAGTATCACCTTTCGGCAGTTTTCTTGTCGGATCAGCAGCAAGCCGATTCACAGCCCCGAAAACAATGACGGTTTGTGCGTCTTTGCTATTGATCTGGATTATTTATTCTGCAATAAAAATGACGAAAATGAGAGGATTGATCAACACCTCAATACAAAATAAGTTAGAAAAAGAAGAAGTCCGTTCCTATCAATTAAAAACCCCAAATTAAAAACCGGTAGAACTGAAAAGAAAACAGACTTTTCACGATAGATCAATTGTGATTGAATGGAAGAAAAGAAAGCTGAGAAAGCAGATGGAATTCACTGAAAACTGCTTGAAAAATCTCTTAGCATGTGAGAGATTGGTGAGTGGATCCTGAGGGAATTAAGAATTAGACTCTGTGGAAAAAAGTAGCTAAGGAATACTGGAGTCCAAATCGCCACCGTGACTTGTTGATAATCGATTAAATATTAGCAATACGGACTTTTCATGAAAGCTAAGAGTTTGGAGTTCAAATGCCCTAAACAAATTATCATTGAATACTTAACTAAAAGGGCATTCGGACTTCAAAATCGACCTTTCATTCTCGGTAGCGAAAATCATTTTCTGGGAAGTTCAGTATTCCAATTACCTGAACAATTGATTATTATCACTTTAAATTCGTTTATTTTCGCTAATGCCAAAGTCCGCAATTCCTATAAATTGGCAGTAGTATGGTTGTTTTCGTAGGAATTTTGAACTCCGGCATGCGTGTCTACAGAAGGTGCTCCCTACTCCCTATTAACTCTAGCCTTTTTCGATATTGCCTTAACAGGGCAACCGGCAAAATCATCATTATTCCCGTTACGGCAAATTCCGCAATGGATACATTTACTAAGGTCAATCAAAGCCTTGTTGTCGATGAATTGAATTGCTCCCACGGGGCAATGTGATACACATAACTGACACCCAATACAAATTGAAGGATCAACTTTATAATCGAAATCTTGTGGTTGTTCAATTGCGTTTTGTTTTATAGGTGCGGTGTTCTTCACTTGCTTTTTTGCTGGAGCAATCCCGGTTATAGACATCGGTTTTATTGTGCTGTTTGAATCAGAATTAACTTTCACCCCTTGATTGATCACAACCTTTATATTTGCTGAAGTTTTCGTAACATCGGGAGATGTATCTTGAACGGGTGCTTTGTGTATAACAGGTGATGATGTGCTTTCAGGTCCAAATGCTCCGACCGGACAACCCTTGTAATTTAACTGGTTACCTACCTGGCATAACTTACATCCAATACAAGTTTCCCGATCGATTACTGCCTTACCAAAATGAATGTGGATCGCATTTACAGGGCATACTTTCGTTTCGCAGCAATATCCGCAGGTAATGCATTTCTTTTGATCAACACGGTATTTGATCATCTGGCTGTAACTAATGATGATCATAAAAGTGAGTAATACTGCAAGTATTGATTTCTTCACTGCATTTTCCGGTAGGGACATACATTACATTCAGCTAATGCATCTTTTTTTGGACATCTATCAATACAAATCTGGCAGTGAATACAATTAGGATTCTTAACCAGTTCCACATCCTTGATCTCAATATTCATGGGACACATCCGATTACAAGCTCCGCAATCAATACAAACTTCCATGTTTCTTAAGACCATTTTTCTTTTAAAACCTATGAAACCAAATACATATTGAAGAATATTCATCAAAGCACCATACGGGCATAAATAACGACACCAAATCCTTTCCGTAAGCAATGTGCCAAGAAAGAGAATTGCCAGCGTAACAACGCCTGCGAGAGTCATTTGAATCGGATAGGAAACAACCATGACGGGACAGAACTTCATGTACAGATAAGAAAAACCGAATAATCCACCTGCCAGGGTTATTAAAAAGACTAGATATTTTATCCACATGATCTTTTTATCAATAAAATGAGGAACTCGTTTTGTCAGACGGTATTTCTGATGACGGGTCATAAAAAGCAATTCCTGGATTGTACCAAAGACACATACATGTGAACAGAACCATCTTCCCCAGAATATTGCGGATAAGGCGATCAGGAATCCAATAATCATGGTCATGGGATACATGAGATAAGGTAGAATCTTATGAAGTCCGATAGTGCCGAAACACACGTTTGCATAAGGACAAAACTTATGGGCAATCTCGAATGTCCCTGCCATCAATAGGACAAATAAGAGAAGCTGAATGCCTAAAAAGAAGAATTGTATTTTATTACGAGTATCCTGGTACATACATCAGCTTTCATTTATAAGCAGGTGGTTTCTTCTGTATCTTCTGTGTAATGAAGCTTAAATTCTTCCATAAACCTGGCAGCATCGATATCACGTAAGCTGATTTTTTCTATATAATCGTTATGATTCATGGTAACAGCCAAAGAGAATTTAAGATCTATGTATGAATAAGGTTTCACAAATTTCTGAACATACATCACCTTATCAAAAGGAATTATATAAAGATCATTTTCAAAATAAGCCTTCATCGATACTCCCATTTCTATTTTTGTAAAGTTCTAATGCATAACACATTCCATTACTCATTAATTTTCGGTCAAGAGAGATTTACAGAAGGTATTTGGACACACTACTATGAAATGGATAAAAACCTGCCCAATATGTTAATTATTGATGATAATAATCCGTAATGCCAGTGTACGAATCGATAAATAAATTGAAATATTGACATCATATCCAATTCATTATCATAGGAATAGATTATTAAAAGCAGGATCGTTGTCCTGCTCTACATTTTAGTATTAAGGAGCGTATGTGGATAAGATTTATGTATTAGATACAAACGTATTAATTCACAATCCCAATGCCCTATTTTCATTTGGAACACATCGAGTTGTTGTACCAATCGTTGTCATTGAAGAAATTGATCAGTTTAAGAAGGGCGTTGATGAAAAAGGTAGGAATGCCCGACAAGTAGGTCGTTATCTCGATGCATTACGTGAACAGGGTAGTTTACAGGAAGGTGTGGAGAATGAGCAGGGTGGAATTATCCAGGTTACGGTTAAGAATAGTTTCACTGAAGATTCAAACAACTTGTTCTTCAGTGATAAAAATGATAACCTGATCATTGGAACAGCTCTCTATTTCAAGGAAGCCTATCCAACTGCACAAGTGATCCTGGTCTCCATGGATACAAATGTCCGTATTAAAGCAGATTGTGTGGGAATTAATGCAGAAAGCTTTGAAAACGATGCTGTGAAATTTGATGAACTCTATACAGGTGTCGATAATCTTGTTGTTTCTGCTGAAGCACTTCAACATATGGAAGAGAATAACTTCTTGGAAAATACATATAAGGATTTTTATCCAAATCAATTTATCCGATTACTCGATGCTGAAGAAAACCCAAGCAGGATTATCGTTACTCGTTACGATTTAAAATCAAAGTCATTCCATCCTTTTTCCTTCTATAAAGGACAATCCGTGTTTGGTATCATGGCACGCAACCAGGAACAGGCAATGGCATTAGAACTTCTATTGGATGATAACGTAAAAATGGTTTCTCTTTCAGGTATTGCAGGAACCGGGAAAACTCTTCTCGCCATGGCAGCCGGTCTTCATAAAGTGATTGAGGAGAACAAATATACCAGGCTTGTGATATCTCGCCCCATCTCTCCCATGGGAAAAGATTTGGGTTATCTACCGGGTACAAAATCAGAAAAGTTCAATCCCTGGATGCAGCCTATCTATGATAATATGGATATACTTATTATGCAGCATAGTGAGAATGACCCAAGTGATAGCGGTCGTCTCTTCGGTAAAAAGAAAGCGACACTTCAAGACTATCTCGATTATGAATTCATAGAATTAGAACCTCTCACGTATATCCGAGGACGTAGTCTTCCCAACCAGTTTATGATTATTGATGAAACTCAGAATTTAACACCTCATGAAATGAAGACCATAATTACACGAGCTGGGGAAGGAACAAAGATAGTACTGACCGGTGACCCATATCAAATTGATATCCCTTACCTTGATTCTGAAAGTAATGGCTTAAGTGTTGCTGTGGAGAAGCTGAAAGGTGAAGAAATCATAGGGCATGTTACACTGGAGAAAGGTGAACGCTCAGTGCTTGCAGATATTGCGGCAAAGTACTTTTAAATATGGATAATACTATGCAAGATCGAAGTTGGACAGAAATCAATCTTAGTCATTTTGCCCATAATCTGAAGCAATTAAAGACTTTTCTTCCTGATAACACTTCTTTTATGCAAATCGTAAAAGCTGATGCGTATGGTCATGGTGCATTTGAAATAGCTCAAATAGCCATTCGTGAAGGTGCTTCCTTCCTTGGTGTAGCAAATGCAGAAGAAGGTGCATTACTAAGGTATAAGGGGATCTCTATACCCATTTTGATCCTTTCTCCTTCATTGGTTGCAGAAATTCCCATTATTCTTGATAATAATCTACTTTGTACGATCTCTGATCTTTCTTTTGCAGATACTTTGCATTTGGCAGCACTGGAAACAGGGAAGGTTGCATCTGTGCATATCAAACTAGACACTGGTATGCACCGCAATGGCTTTCCTTGTATTGAAATCCAGAGAGCATTCGAGGTCTTATCTAATTTGAAAAGCTTGGATATCAATGGAATCTATTCTCATTTTGCTGCCAGTGAAAATGATGAAAATTTTACAAAACAGCAGGTTAAATTATTTGAATCTTGCCTGGATGAACTTCCCCAAAGACCTAAATATATCCATATCTCGAACAGCGCTGCTGTACTAACTTTCAATACTACTACCACAAATTTAGTTAGATTCGGTTTATTAAGCTATGGTATCTATTCAAATTATTCTCAGCAAACAAGAGTTAATCTCAAGCCTGTCATGATTTTTAAAACGAAAATAAGTTTGCTTAAGGTATTGTCCCAAGGAGATAGTGTTGGATATAATCGAACTTTTTATGCGCATCAGGATATGAGAATTGCCATATTACCTGTTGGCTATGCAGATGGTTATGATTATATGCTTTCGAATAAGGGCTGTGTTTTACTAAATCATAAATTATGTCCCGTTATCGGTAAGATCAGCATGGATATGATTGCTATTGATGTCTCTCACGTAGATGATGTCCAGGTCGGACAGGAAGTTATTCTCCTCGGGGGTGAATGTGAAGAGCTGAGAGCAGAAAATCTTGTCGCTCTCTACCAGGGAAATCCTTACGAATTGTTATGCCAGATTGGTAGAAGAGCTAAGCGTTATTACTATGAAAATGACAGTTTAGTATCCAGTTCTCCCCTACTCCGCAGGGAATTTGTATCTCATGACTTCACTGACCAGAAGTTATCGACAATCATTGAATCTGCTCTTTCACAAAGGTTGCAAAGCAAGGAGCTGTCTTCTCTTATCGTTCATGATATTCTCAAAATGTTCTTTTTCAATCGTGACAGGAATATTCATTATCGTCAGCAATTTGAACATGAGATTTCATTCAGAGAAAATCAGGAAGTATCCCGAGCAGATTATTTCCTAACTGATACCAGGCTTTCATATCGAAAAGTACTTCAGAATGATTATTTTATTGTTGCCTGTGCTAATAATTCGAAAACATTGGATAAGTATTTTAGAAGACAAGATATTGAATATAGATGGCTTATAGATGAGAATTTCAATTTAGACAAGGATAGTTTTAATGTAACATCCGTTAAAGTTAATGATCTTGATTTAATAGTCACAAACCAAGTAAAGGATGGATGCCTGGAAATTCATTGTACGCATGAAGCACTTAAGAATCTTGTTGGACAGGAAGTAGTATTTTCTATTGAGACTCAAACCTACTATTCTCGTCTTTCTCATCAATTAAGTATCTTTATCAATGACCTGACTCGAGGTGTGAGTGTGCGATTCAACTTCCCTTCTTACCTGGAGGTCGAAGCTATCCCTATTTTTGCAGGACAAAACAAGTTTCCAAAAATTGATGCTGATGATAATAACATAAGAGTCTATTCAAATCAAGACGAATGGATATTCCCTCAAAGCGGTATTGTGTTTGCATACTAGGGGCTAAGCACAGAGAAGAGAAAATAACGCAATTTGTGAATATAGAAACACCAAATTGATTTTAGTGGTTATCAAATTACTTTCAACTTCTGCTCTGATCTAACACCTAGAACCTAGAGCCTAGCACCTACGAAATTACGGATACATTCTTTTTAGAAATCCGTTTAACTGGTCAGAGTCCTGGGCAATCTTGTTAATCAATAATGACTGAACTGTAATTATTTTATCCGCTTTCTGGCTGACAAATAAGAAGGTCATTTCCACAAGTTCATGATTTTCAGAATCAAGCAAGCTACCTGTTACTTTCACATAATAGGTGTTTGCACTTTCAGAAGAAGCAATCCAATTAGTATTCGTCAGGATATTATTAATACTGTCACCGATCTTCATGCTGGGATAATTATCAAGATAATGCTCCTTCACATAACCGATAGCATCGTCAAGAGTATAAGTTTCCTGTTCTGTCTGCTGATTCTGTTCTTGCTTCAACGAATCAGTCACATCCTGAGGAATGGTTTGATTTGTGGAAAAGAACAGGTCATTTTTATCTCGAATATGATGCCAGAAAGCATAACCGGCAATTGCAGCAATGATGAATATAACGAACCAGATCATAAAGCTATTTCCCTGCTTATTGTGGACAGTTTGCGGTGAGAAGGAAGAAGCCTGTTTCTGATGCGGTTGTTCTTTTGTTTTTTCCAGGTAAGGATTACCATCATAGTAAATTCGACTTAACTCAGCATTGGTTTTGATGGCTTTTTGGAAATAATCTTCAGCAGCAAGATATCTTTCCTGCTTATAATTCAGAAGTCCAAGATAATAGAGTACCTTATCATTCCATGGTTGCAATACAAGGGCTTTTGTGAGGAATTCCTGAGCTTCAGGGAAGTGAGACTTTTCCAAGCTGATCATTCCCAAATAATAGTATGCAAGTGCATTCTCCGGTTCTTTTTCCAGGATGAGCTTAAATATCATGGCAGCTTCATCATGCTTTTGCTGTTGGAATGCATCCTTTGCTTTCACAAACAATTCTGTAGCAGATTGCATACTGAGGACTGATAAATCTAATCCATTGGAATATGAAAACAACTGTTGCCGGCATTCTACAGCAGTTGCCATACGCTTATCTCGATCTTTGACCAGTAAACTATTCAATACAGAGAGTGTTTGCTGAGACATCTCGGGTTGAAGTAATCTTGGATCAGTAACATTTCCTTCGGTGATCTCCTTCATGAGAAGAAAATCACTATCCGTTTTGGAATGATATGGACTTTGCCCAGTAAGCATTTCGTATAAAATAACTCCTAAAGAAAAGAGATCAGCACGACCATCAATATTATCAATTGAAAGTACTTGTTCAGGGGAACGATAGCGGAGACTGTCATTGGATTTATTGATAACAGATAATCGTTTTTCCAGTAATGAGCCAAACCCGAAGTTAGCCACTTTCACCGAGTCAGTACTACTCACGTAGATATATCTTGGATTTAAAGCTAAATGATAAATGCCATATTTATGAGCTTCAATGAATGCATTCAGTATCTGGCTTACAATGATCAGAGCTTTCTGTTCCTGGAACACTTTTTCTTTATCCATCAGTTCTCTTAAGTTTGTTCCATCAGAATAGTCTGTCACTAAATAATATTCATTCTTCTCACGAAAGAAAGATTGGAGAGAAAGAATATTAGGATTTGATATCTCTGCCTGACGATTCACTTCTTCAAATAACAGATTGATCAAATCGTCATCATGTTCAAACCTGGAAGCTAAAACACGGATGAAGATTTTACGCTGTAAGACGATATCCTCAGCGGAATAGACTTCACCCCATAAATCTTCACTTACTTTTTTAACAATCCTAAAATCTCGTATCTTGGAGTTTTCTGTAATTGCCATCTGATATATCCTTATCTTTCAAGAATAATTAATTCCACGTAAGTCTATTATACATACATTGTCAATCTTATTCGATAAGACGTCCGATAAGAGTACCACCTGTGGCGTCTTCTATTTTAACAGGAATGATAGTTCCAATCATCGATTTATCTCCATCTCTGATAACCGTTATCTTGAAATCGTCTGTCTTGCCGGATATATCCTTCTCAGATTTTTTACTGAAATTCTCAACGTAAACTTCTTTTATTTTGCCTATCTGTTGCTTAAATTTTGTCAGAGTAATGCTATGCTGCAGATTGATCAATTGCTGTAAGCGATTTAACCTTATTTCTTCCGGGAGATGATCGTCAAATTTGGCTGCTGCTGTCCCCTCCCTGGGAGAATATTTAAATGTAAACGCATAGTCAAAGGCGATTTCTTCCATCATGTGATATGTGTTCTGGAATTGAGCCTCTGTTTCACCTGGAAAACCTGCAATAATATCTGTCGTAATCCCAATATTCGGGATTGCCTTTCGTAATTTGCTGATTAGACCTAAGTAATGAGCGGAAGTATATTTACGATTCATCTTTTCTAAAATGACATCATCTCCACTTTGCAATGGGAGATGTATGTGATTGCATATCTTTTTTGTATCAGCCATAACTTGGATCAACGAATCGGATAAATCCTTGGGATGTGATGTCACAAATCTCAATCTCCACACTGATTCCAGGTTATTAATCTCTGACATTAATCGAGGGAAATCAATTCCTTGATAATTATATGAATTCACATTCTGACCTAAGAGAGTGATATCTCTGAAACCTGCCTTTGCAGCTTGATCTACTTCCATCAAGATATCATCCAAGGGGCGGGATCGCTCTCTACCTCTTACATAAGGAACGATACAATAGGAGCAGAAGTTGTTGCATCCGCGCATAATCGTAATAAAGCCACAAAGACCTTGTTTCCTGATAGGATAGATACTTTCATAAATTTCCAATTCATCAAGCTCAGTAAGAACCGCATGACCGGGGTGTTCCCCAAGTATTAATTCAGGAAGATGCTCATATTGATCAACACCGGCAACTATATCTATACCGGTCTTCATTGCTAACAGCTTCTCACCTAATCTTTGTGCCATGCAGCCAATCACACCAATCTTCAGATTTGGCTTGGAAGATTTACGTGATTGTTCATTAGAAATCCGTCCAATCACACGATCTTCTGCATGTTGACGTACAGAACAGGTATTAAATAAAATAACATCCGCATCATCTATCGTTTCTGCCTGAATGAAACCAGCCCTGATTAAGATGGATGCAACAAGTTCACTATCGGATACATTCATTTGGCAACCGTAAGTTTCAATGTAAAAATTCATAGCCTCCCCTAATTATAATCTATTGGGTTATTCCAGGTTAGTAGCCTCAAAGGTCAATGATTTTTTCATCTTATGATATGTATTATTAAAAATTGATAGACAGCACAGCACTGACTATTATATTGAAATTTAGAAAAATATTTCTATACATGGATGGAATTTAAATGGATTGGAAAGAACTGGAATTATCTGACAAAGATCTAATCAATAGTTATTTTAAAAATAGTATCAGTGAAGCTTCAGAATTAACATTTACAAATCTCTTTCTCTGGCGAGCTGGTTATGATATCCAGTATAAAATCATCGAAGGAATGTTATGCATCAGGCATGTCGACATTATGAGACAACCCTTACTGTTCATTCCCTTGGGTTGTAGTTCCACTGCTAACGTATGCGGTTTGGTAATTAGTGAATTAATGAAGGAATGGAATACCAGGACTTTTCCTCTTATTTTATCTCCATTAACCAAGCAACAGGCTGATACAATCATGAACTCCTTTCCTGGTAAATTTGATTTTTACGAAGAATCAACTAGTTCTGATTATATATACTCAATTCCCGAACTTATTAATTTACAGGGAAGGAAATTTCATAATAAAAAAAATATGGTTAATCGCTTCAAACGTGATCATGGATTTGAATACCTCCCTATCACTTCTGATATCATAGATGATGTTGTGACTGCTGCAGAAGAGTGGTGTGAGATTAAGGATTGTGAAAACTATATTGAGCTGGAACATGAGAAAGAAGGTATCTTTGAGTGTTTGGAGAATTTCCAGAAGCTTGATTGTGATGGTGGTGTTATCAGAATTGATGGAAAGATTATTGCATTCACTTTTGGAGAAGCATTAACTGATAATATGGCTGTTATTCATATTGAGAAAGCTGATCCTCGTATTATCGGATCATACCAGATCATCAATCAGCAATATCTCGCCCATAGATGGTCAGGATACAAATGGGTAAATCGTGAAGGTGATATGGGTATCGAGGGTTTACAGCAAGCTAAATTGTCCTATAATCCTGTAAGAATGATTCGCAAGTATTCTTTAAAACAAAAAAGATAATAGAATACAATTTATTAAATCTGTTACAAAGCGATATTAATTAATAACTATAAATTACGATCTATTCCAAAGACTGTTGAAAATCTCTAAAGGTTTAATAATGTCTTCAAGAATATCCGGACTGATCGTCTGCGATGCGTCACAAACAGCCTGATCAGGATCAATCTCAGTCTCAATGATTAATCCATCGGCACCAGCTGCGAGAGCTCCCCAACTCATCGATTTAATCAATTCACGATCACCGCTGCTATGAGATGGATCAACAATTACCGGAAATCGACTCAGGTTATGAGCAATTGGTATGGCAGCCAAATCAAGAGTAAAACGTGTTTTAGGTTCAAATGATCGAATACCTCGTTCACAAAGAATAATGTTCATATTTCCATTTTCAGAAATATATTCAGCAGCGTGGAGCCACTCCTGGATAGTACTGCCCATGCCTCTTTTCAGAATAATAGGATTATGGATTCTACCCAGCTTTTCTAAGAGAGGATAATTGTTCATGCTTCTTGTACCTACCAGGAGTATATCAATTTTACCGGACATGATATCAATATGATCAGAATCTATAATTTCGGAAACTGTGACCATATTCAATTCCTGCCCTACTCGATGAAGAATTTCAATTCCTTCATCACCTAACCCCCGAAAGCTATCACGCGAAGTGCGTAATTTGTATGCACCTCCCCGTAAAATACCAATTCCCATTTGCTTCAATATTTTGGCAGTAGCTAACAAACGAGGGTAGTCAGATATTGTACATGGTCCAGCTATGATCTGAACTGGTGAAGTTCCAAATTCAATCCCCTTGATTCTTATATTTTTTTTATTATCATCTATCATTCAAACCTCTTTTATAAAATCACATTGAAATTGGTTAAAATTACACAAAATACATCAATGAGAATTATTTAGAGAAAAAGCTCAGTAAACTTGTCAATGATTATTGAGAAAGGATGATATTAATCATAAATTGTGGTTATGATTTATACGTTGATATAATTCATCCTCAAGATGAAAAACATCGAAATGTAGAATTATTTAATAATTAGAAGAATCTAGCTGATAACTCGCAGCCGGCACAACTGCCATTTGTCAAATATCCTTTTGGTGAAACGACTTGTGTCTGTCCCACAGATTTGGAAATATGATCATCATTATCATTGGTTTTTGAAATCAGGATTGAACTGTCACTTACAAATCCACCATAACCAAGAGTATTAAGCATATCACTGATTGTTCCCATAACAACTCCCAATAAAATATTTTAGTTTGAAATTCTGCGTTTCATATTGTTATAAATATGAGTATAAGAACGATTTGGTTCTAGCTGCTTTTCATGAATGTTATCCCAATAAGGACAACGATAATCTGGAAAATCTTCTCGCTTAAATTTTTTCAGTGATTCTCTCCAGCATCTGCCTTTTTGCTGTGTACAATTCATAAATAGAGCTTCATCACAATAACTGCAAGGACTATCAAGTGGCATCGCACTTTGCTGTGGAGTGATGATATTCCATCTCTCCGGTGAATCGAAAACCTCAAGTAAGGTTTGTTTTTTTAAATCACCTATCATATATTTAGGATTCCAATATAGCTCTTCACAACAGGTTACTTTACCATCTGGAAGGATAATAATACCTGATCTGCCACCATTACAATTTTTTCTGTTCAGATATTCTGTTTCATTTAATTGAAAGTTCTTTCCTACCCATATCGGATCTTCGTTAAATTTCAGGAAAATATCCTGATCCTGGAAGATACTTTTTGTAATATGAAGCTGGTGTAAGTATTCTGGAATATCATCTTCATGCAGCATAATCGATTCCATCCCCTCTTTGTACAGGGAGAATTCAGCAGCATCTATGGCAATTCGATAAATGTTGCTGTATACGGCTAGTTGCTGCATGGTAACGTAAATATCATGATAATTCAATCGTGTCTGTATACTATTAATCGAAAGTTTTAAGCCAACTTTTTCTGCAGTTTCGATGGATGTGATTAATTGCCTTTTATATTCTTCCGGATTATTAATCTGTAGAATTTTTCCCAAATGATCTGAATCGAAAGTATCTAAACTAATCTGATAACTTCTAAATCCCAGTTCCAACAAATATTGTTGATCAGCAATACTTAATGGTGTTTTCGTTGGTAACTCAGGATAATAATGATAGTAAGCAAGGATAGCTACCAAATCCTTCCAGTGCGGATACTGAAAAATATCGCCCCCCGATACGGAGATATCTTTTGCTCTATATATGGTAGCTGCATCATATATAATTTTTTCCCATTGATCCATCGATAACGGTTCATAAACAAAATTCTTATCAGCATAACAATAACAGCAATTCACTTTACAATTCATGTTAGGTATGAGCAAAAAAGTATTTGGATAAAATAAATAATTCGTGGTCATATCGAATTCGTTAATCCGATTTAAATCAGGCAGGATTTCTGAAAGATCATATTGTCGATTCTTGATCGGTAAGGGATATGGACTCGAAGAATAATAAACTTCAAGACATCCAGAGAGGAGTTCATCAAAATTATGAAAATCACTTTTGTTCAATTTAAAGTATTCAGAAACAAATTGAACAATCGTCCGATAATCTCTCGTTCCATCCATAAGATACAAAGCAGTAGCTAAATCAGGACTTAAAGCTGTAAAAGGGATCACATGATCTTCTGATTTTATCATATATTCATGCTGTCGATCCCGAAAATAGATAATAGTCCTTTTCTTATCGGATCGTAAGATTACATTGTCTTTAGTATGTAAATAACCTGATTTCATTTTTCTCCATTTTAGTCTGTACGAAAATGAATTCAGTTTTAAATAAAAATGGTGGATATCCAGGGGATATGAAAACTACTCGTCGCGGAGAGCAATAAACACGGCTGTACTTTCGAATATCCACCATAATTTATTTATTTCTGGAGTTTTACGATGTACGTTTTGCCTTCAACGACAACGACTAGATAATCACTTCCTTCATAGATAGTACGTGCTACTACCTTCTTGATATCGCCTTCAAAAATTGGAATACTTTCTTCAGCCCATAGCTTGGAAATAACCGATACGGTTGTGAGCATATAGCTCAAACTTAGAAATACAAATATCTTTTTCATATAACCTCCACTATTTATATAGTGGAGGTTATATGAAAAGTTGGTGGACAGCTTGTATGTAATTGCTTTATTTTCGGTACTTTAAAAGATCTTCAGTCTCTTCCCTCGAAAGCTCTAATTTGCCTTTATCCAGGAAACTATCTAAAGTAAACTCGGTATTATCTGCCTCAATCATTACAAGACTCGCCTCGAAAATGTGCAGAACATGAAGATAGTTCTTTTTATCGAAGTTGATTAAGAAAATAGGCATTTTCACTTGCGCATCAAATGTAATACAAACAAGAGATAGACGATAATTATCTTCCTGGTATCCAATAGACCATTCGCGACATTCTGCAATATCGCTAAAAATTGTTTGAACTTCCTCTGGGTTAATACCTCTCAGATAGTTATTCAGATTTGTAATTGTCTTTTCCTCAACCGATTTCACAATTGTCCTGATAAATCTGGTTATGTTATTAAATTGCGCGAAATTAAGGACTTTTGTGCTATACCTCCATCCTTCATTCCAAAGTACATAGGAGAGAAGATTCCTTTTTATTCTTTTCTTTTGAAATGAGGCTGTATTATAACTCAGTTTTTCTTTTTCAGAATATTTTAGAATATTGAAATCAAGTTTTTTAAACTTTTGATATATTTTAAAATCTTCAACTGATAGAGCTTTTCTCACAAGTTTATCATCTACCTTGGGAAGTGCTTCCGAATCATCATCAACTACTTTTGCAGGTTGAGGACTAGAAAATTTATTAATCGTGATATCATTATTTCTTTTAGCCTCTTCCAATTGATGCAAAGCTTCACGTTTCACAACTGTACGTAGCCAAGCGTAAGGACTGGTTACTTCTGTCTTCGATGAAATTAATTGCAGCATGGCGTTTTGGGCGATATCATAAGCTGAATCTTCATAACCTATGAATTTATAGGCAATACTCAGAGAGTATTTATACAGATCTTTGTAATCATTTTCCTGTAAAATTATACTCATACTACCACCTGCATTTTTTTAGAAACATTTATAAAGCATAAACACTGTCAAGAGTTTTTTATAAATCATATATGTGTATTTAAATTTTTAAAAAGCAGCTTGATAATGTAAAGTGATTAGCAATGTATAGTGAATTATGATTTTTATGAAGAATAACACTATTTTATTGAATAGAATGATGAAATTTATCTGACTCTTTGCTTACACAAGTATTATTAGGATGTCTATTTCGCAATTCGCTCTCGATCAATAATCGCTTTATCAATACTAATTTGAAGAACTGATTCCAGGCTCATAGAAAACCTCCGCAGGTAAGGGGTAATTAGATTTTAAATGCACTATTTAGTTGAATTGAATTTAATGAAAATAGATGCTGCCGGTGAATTGGTCAATGTAGTAGGAGATGCTATGGAATTGGTAGAGACTTGCCTGAAAATCTTTTTGCATTGATCAATTTGTAACGGATGTGTTTTCCTGCTATATTCTGAAGTTTGTAACTTTATGGCTCGTAATATAGAGTGGTATTCTGTTATATGAGGGGATTGGTAATCCCTGATAGAATCTTCATCCGATAATACCATTATCAAATACAACACATTGCCAATGTATGCCACGCACAGTCGTAACATAAAGTGGTACTTTGTTGTATGAGTGAATTGGTAATCCCCGATTTCCTTTCATCATTGTTAACTGGCAATAACTGAATAAAGAAGAATCCGACAATACCATTGTCTTATACAACAGTTTATCAAACTATGTTACGGACGTCGTAACATAAAGTGGTACTTTGTTGTATGAGTGGATTGGTAATCCCCGACTCCCTTCTGCTTTCATATTAGCTGGTAATCTCCGATAGAATCTTCATCCGATAATACCATTATCGAATACAACACATTACCAATGTATGCCACGACTCAGATTCCGACAATACTATTGTCTCATACAACAGTTTACCAAACTATGTTACGCCCCTGCATTCTGAAAATCAAGGGAAATCCTACACACACGAAAGCCTACATACGTATAGCTGCTCGTCGCATAAATGTAGCTCCGATCGGAAACGGTGCTATTGCTCGGACCACTGTTCCAGCTACCACCGCGGTACACTCGGTAAGACCCACTGACTGCCCCATGCGGGTTATTTTGCGCTCCGCTCGGATATGTACCCGGAATGTCCCAGTTCCACTCCCAGACGTTACCGGTCATATCAAACAGACCCAGTTCATTGGCTGTCTTGGTGCCTACAGTGTGTGTTGTACTGCTGGAGTTACCACTATACCAAGCCACCTCAATAATGTCATTACTACCGCTATAGGTAAAACCATGTGTTGAGATACCACCACGTGCAGCAAACTCCCATTCAGCTTCTGTCGGAAGACGATAACCATTCGCTGTCCAGTTACATATAATATTAGTATGGTTATTATAATCGGAGTTCCAACTGGAAGGCCAGGAAGCTGGATTTGTGCCATATGTAAGATAACTGTAACAAGGGGTCTGACCTTCATTTATACTGCGTTTGTTACAATATTCAATGGCATTGAACCAGGATATATAGTATACCGGATAATTGCTGCCGACACCGTATCCCGATGCTGGATTGTTTCCCATCACTGCCTGATACGCAGCTTGTGTCAGCTCGTACTTATCCAAATAGAAACTGCTCACGGTTACATCAGATACGCCATTATTGAATGTTCCACCTGCTATATAAATAAAGTTCTCGGGTATAGGTATGCTATCCCATGCCTGGACGATAAAGGCAAACTGGCTGCCATCAAAACTCTGCGTTTCATTGCCTGCCTGCCAGATGATGTGTTTTCCCGTACCTATATGGATTTTACCAGAAGCTCCGCTGAGATTGGCATTATTCGGAATTATAGTATAAGTACTTCCACCGTCATTGGACAAATTCAGTGTGATATAGACGCTATCAGCGGTTGCGTATGAGACATCAAAGTAAATATCGACAATTTTTGAGCCATCGGTGCGCTGGGAGGCTGTGGCATTGGTTACCACCGGATCGGCGGCATATATTGCAACTGAAAGAATAAGTAAAAGCAATAAAAGTATTGTATTCTTCATTTTTTCTCCTTATATATTTTAATTTAACTGAAAGCAGGGAAAAGCAGAAAATCAAACTCTCCCTTAATCCCTCCCTTTATCCAAAGGGAGGGAAATCAGACAGGATACATTTCTATGAAGTGCCAGTCTGGAAAATTCCTCCCTTTGTATAAAGGGAGGTGGCAATTTATAGCTTTGATAGGGAAATTGAATTCCAAAATCTATCTGTGCACAGCCCATCATTCCGCCAACCTGCGTTTGAATTCCAGCCAGCTAATAGGCTCTTCTTTGCGATTCATTCCAGCCAGGACTGCACTCAATTTCCTATCATAATCCACCACTGCTGTGACCCGATAAAACATATGCTTGGCACGACGAGCAACATTATGGTGTGTATAGCTGGTCGCTGTTTCTGTTTCACCTAAGTAATAATAGGCAGCGGTATTTGATGAATCTGCAGTCGAATTATACCAGATGAGATAGGCAGAGGGAACAATTGGACCACCCAGGATAGTCTCCGTCACAGGACTCCATGAAATCTCTGCATCGCGGTCAAGGACAATTAGTATTCTCACCTGTGGTGGTTTGGGTGGTACATAACTAATACTGAAAGGATTCTGCGATATATCATTGGAAGTATTGCCAAAGGCATCACTCACCGTCAATCTGACTAAAGTCTGAACAGAAGTAATGGTGGGCATCTGCCAGCTATAAGTTCCATTATTAGCCAAATCGGGTTGAATAGTAGTCCAAATACCGGAACTGACCTTTTTGTATTCCAGTTTGATTGGTAAACTAATTAAGTGGTTATCACTGGCAGACCAGGTAATATCATTTGATACGCCTATATACCAGGCTTCTCCGCCATTGGGTGTAAGCAAATCTGCCGTTGGATTGATCGTATCCATCGGGAAAAGCGATGTAATGGAAATCGTTGTGCCGGGTAAACTGAAAGAACCATCGCTGACATCATACCCGACATTCCCAAAGCTATCCACAGCAATTACTTTGACTATCGAATGCAAAGCAGTCAGGACAGGTATTGTCCAAGGGTAAGTACCATCATTAGATTCGTCTGCTGCTAAAATTGAGAAGGCTTCACCATTGTCAGTACTTAGATCAACTGTGATTGGATTGCTGATCAGATGGCTGTCACTTGCGCTCCAGGTGATATTTTTGGAAGTGTTCATCAGCCACATCTCCCCGCCGTTAGGAGAAATTACAGTTACTAGCGGATTCACAGTGTCCATGGAAAACATGGGAGTAACCATCATCCCCATTGCAGCTAAAGATAGACAGCTTCCCATTAATACGATAATGCATAAGAGACTTCTTATCCTGTGCATGGATACCTCCTGAGTTATTATTGTTGTTAATTTCATTCAATATCGTAAACATTCAGGGATATATTTTATTCTTTTTCAATTAATTAAAATATCTTTTAGCTTGTCAATATCTAAAATTGAATTCGTAAATTGAAAGAGTCAGGTACTGACGAAAGACAGTAGTATGTATCGTACCACAAAGATTATTCCTGTTTCATACCAGTTTCAATCCTGTTTCATACCAGTTTCAATCCTGTTTCGCGAAACAGCTTTGAGATTTGTATGTAATAGGATTCAGGTTGGATTGAATTTGTATTGATATTGGTATTTTATAGGTGGAATATTGTCGGATTCAAATCTAACGAATATGCACGCTGCTTAAGTCACAACTTCAATCGGTAGCAACAACTTCAGTCGTTGGAGCAACTGCTTTAGCCGGTAGCAACAACTTCAGTCGTTGGAGCAACTGCTTTAGCCGTTTAGGGGTTTAAAACCCCTTGATCTGATAAATCAAATCAGCCAACGAATAAATTCGTTGCTACGAATGTTGAGGTTTCAATCTCTATGAATTGTAAGTTATTTCAGAAGTAGCGTTGAAACGCTATGGTTTGATGAATCAAACCGGTACAACGAATAAATTCGTTGCTACGGAAATCGTAGTTACACAAATATCTTGACACAATTAATGTAAACAGAATAATTAAATAAATTAGAAATAAAGGGAGGGACTATGAAATCAAGTGAACCATATCAAACCTACCACAAAGGACATCTACCCCATTTACAACCACAAGATCGAGCTTTCTTTATAACCTTTAGACTCGACATTGAACTAACAACGGATTTCTATCTTAGCATGGAAAAAAAGAAAAACGAACTTACTAACAGTTTAATGAATATCAAATCACCTGCAGAACGTAATCTGATATTTAGTAAAAAGCTTTTTGCCTATACGGATAATTACTTTGATAAACTTCAAAGCAAGCATAATATACTTCAAGAAGCAACCTATGCGCAACTTGTTGTGAATGAATTAAAAGCTTTTGATACAGAAATGTATGATCTATATGCATATACGATCATGCCGAATCATGTACATATTCTCTTCAAACCGTTGAAGAATACTGATGGAGATGATTATTCTATAGCAAAGATCATACAAAAGGTGAAGGGAAGAAGCGCTCGGTTCATCAACCTGGAGTTGGGACGATCAGGGAAATTCTGGCAAAAAGAATACTATGATCATTATGTGAGAGATGAAAAGGAATTGCATAACATCGTTCGATATATTGTGAGAAACCCTTTTAATGCCGGATTAGCTGAACAACCCAAAGACTGGCGTTGGACTTGGGTGTTGCAGGAATTCCAAGCAACCATGAATGAAGATTGTATCAGAGAAGAAGAATCAGAATATTGTTAGGCTATGAACCTTGAATTTGACAGTATTGTGAGATAGTTGTCCAACCTCGGAACTCTGAAGAAGATGGCGAGAATCATACATCAATAAAGCTTGTAGATGTATCCTGGGAAGCAACAATTAAATTCAGATCATGTCTGACTTGCTTAAGGTAATCTCGCATTTTGGTTTCTGCGATTTCAGGTGTATTGTTCGTTTCACTTAGATGAGCTAAGATCAGGTTGCGAAGGTTTTGATGCAGGATTTGGACAATAATACCGATTGCCTGATCATTTGATAAATGACCCAAAGTACTTTTTACCCGTTGTTTGAGTTTCCAGGGATATGGTCCTTCCATTAGCATCAGCTCATCGTGATTACTCTCCAGGACGAGCGTAGTGACATCCTGGAGACGATTGATCGTCACCTTGGAAGGAAACCCCAGGTCGGTGGCAACGGCAAGCTTGGCTATCGTATTGTTCTTCTGGACGAAAGTAAAATTGCATCCATCAACTGAATCATGTGAAGCGGAGAAAGCATGTACATGGATATCCCCTATTGTAAACTCATCACCGGGGCTAAAGTAGCGCACTGTTGGTATTTCACCGATACGGTGTTTGCATTCGATATGAGTAGGTCTTGTTATATAAACAGGTTTCCTGGTTTTCCTGGCTAAGGAACCAATACCGTTTGTGTGGTCGGCATGTTCATGGCTGACCAGTATAGCAGTGATATGTTCCTTAGTCATTTTATTCTGGAGAAGAAAATTAACAATGCGCATTGTGCTGATACCGGCATCAAGAATAATTCTGGTTGTATCGGTAGAGATTAACATCGAGTTGCCTTTGCTGCCGCTCGCTATCATAGCTATTTTGAACATAAATTACCTTAAAAAATAATATCTTTCATTCATGCGGTCAAATTCAGACCAATCCGCATCAGGAGAAGCTCCTTCTATCAATTGCATAACTCCAGTGGTCTGGGCATCTAGATTATCTGCAAAATGAAGTACTACGGCTTCCAAAGTTTGGGGCAATCGAACAGAAGCCTTTTCATATTCACCATGATGAGAAAGAATCAGATGTCGAATCTTCATTAATGTTACAGGAGGAAACTGGTTGATCGTTGCAGCAGCTTCTGAAATCATCTGATCACCAATTGCCAAGTGACCAATCAATCTTCCTACATCTGTGAAATCAATGTTCGTTTTCTGGTTGTATTCATAGACTTTACCAATATCATGCAGAAGTGCACCGGCAATGAGGATATCCTTATTGAGAGGGTACATAGCAGAAGTAAATTCACATATCCTGGCGACACTAATTGTATGTTCCAGTAATCCGGTAATAAAATTATGATGCCAAGACTTGGCAGCAGGCGAAGTGGCAAATATCCTGAAGAATTCTTTATCTTCATAAAAGTGCTTTAACAGAGCTCTTATATATGAATCACTAACGTTATCAATGTAATTAAAAAGTATTTCTGCCAGTTCATTAACATCCTTCTTGGATACAGGAAGAATATCTGCAAGATCAAATTCAACTGATTCAGCAATTCTCACTTGCTGCAATGTCAATTGCACCTGATTTTTATATAGAATGACCTGAGCTTTCACTTTTATGACATCACCTTCCTGGAACTTCTCGCTTTCAGATTTAGCATTATTCCAGACATTGGCAGCAACATTTCCAGTTTTGTCTGTCAGCTTCAAACGCAGGAAGAAGTCTTTTGCCCCTTCGCGAAGTTCCTTTTCGGAAACGAGATAATAACTGATGATTTCCCTGTTAACATATTCTTTGAGATTCCGGACGTCTATTCTTTCCATTTTTATTTCCTTATTTAATAGTGAAATGCTATTTAAAACATTTATGACAATTACGTAATGGTTATCAATAACCTTCACGTTCGTTTTTTACTAATTTCTAATAGTCAATTTTTCAGTAGGATCGGAATCCTACTCCACAACATAGATAGGGTTTGTATATATCCAGCCTAAGCAATATCGTTGTATTTCCAATCTGTAGAAACCTGGTTTCGTAATCTCAAACTTCCCATGAATACCCGATTGTTTACTTACTGTCTTTCCGTTATGGATCAAGTGAATCCTGCCGTTTTTTGGTAGATTATAATATAACGCTAGTGAATCAGTAAATTTAATATCTTCACCACAGATAGCACTATTACCATGATCATCACAAATAGCAGTATAAAAATTTGAAGGGGCACCAAGTCTTTGGTTCACAACGTAAGAATTGCCATTCTTCAGCGCTATTAAAACATCCTGCTGATCAGGATTTTGTTTCATGGGAATTAAAACATTGGTTCTGATATAGGCAAATAAAAGATTATGAGTTAAAACTTTCCATTTCATTCCAAAAATCTTTATACTCGTTCCATGAGCATCAATTGCACCAATACCTGACTTTCGTTTTCCCTGCAAGTTCAGGTCATCCCAATATTTCAAAACTTTCCTGTATGGTCTCCTGATAAACATTTGCGGAAATAACAGATGGAATGCTCCATTACGCCAATAATTCATTGTTTTCAGCCAAGATGAGATAAAATTCCAGATTTCCAGACCATCGAATTTATCCAATTCCAATTTATTCCACTGGTATTTTGGAAAACGATTACCACATCTGTCTTCTAAAGGATGAGCTGCAAAAGTGATTGCCCCGGCTTTTTTATAATAAGCCAAGTAGTCTTCAACTCTGCCATTTGAAAGAGCTGTTTGATTATTAAATACGAGTAAGTGGTGTTCATCAACAGCATCATTTATTTCCATACCGGGAATCAGGAGAATTTTTTTTTCCCTGATGAAATCCGGATCATTGATCACATTCAAATTATTATGATCGGTAATACAGACATAATCAAGTCTTCTTTTCCTGGCAGCCTGGATCAGAGAGAAAACAGATTCATTTGAATCAAATGAATAGATCGTGTGATTATGGATTGTTCCCGTTAAATCAAGAAAATCACGTTTGAATATACGTTTCTTCACTAATTCACCAAGACGAATTTCTTTGCATAATGAAGCTTCTGCTGATTAGCATTTGTTCCTTCAATCTTAATAAAATAGATTCCACTACTAACATTCGCACCGTTTTTATCTTTCAGATTCCAGCTTAAATCGCTCTTTTCTCTTTCACCTTTTGGAAATGAATATACTAACTGCCCACGAATATTGTATATTTCAGTTCGATACTCTTTGATTTTTTGGTTAGCCGGAATGCGTATACGTAGAGATTTATTCATGAAACATGGGTTCGGGAAAATGGAAGGGGAAACGATATTAGCAGCTTCCTCATCATCGTTGGATATAGGTAAATTCACAAGAGAGCGTTTACCGCAAAGATATACTCTATTGTCATCCCTGTTTTGAATAAAATAGACCAAAGAACAATTCCTGATCGATGTATTTGGAGTACTGAGAAGATTGACATCAGAAGAACGGAATGTATAAATCTTAGAATGTGATACTCCATAAGAAAGCATACTCGGAAGTGAATCATCAATTGCAACAAATCCTAAGAATATATTAGCGGGGATATCATGATTATCCAGAATGGTCTCTACAATCGCCAGAGACAACCTGCAACGTGCTAAATAAGGAGTGAAGACATACGAAAATGGATTAGAAATTTCTAATTCCACGGCAATGTTGTCCCCTTCATAGTAAGGTTCACCAATCCGTTCTTCAACAAGAAAAGTCTTATCATTGTTAGCATCAATGATAGCATTCTCAATTTTAACACTATCGGAAATGGCTTGAAAACCATGAATTCGATAAATACCATCAACAGCAATCTCAGGATAGCCGATACTATCATAATAAAGATACCTGAGATTAGCATCTTCATTGAATAAGCTATCAGAGGCATTTGGATAATAATTAATAATGACATCTCGAGAATCACCAAAATGGGCTTCTGCTCCATTTATTAATAAAGATGTTCCAAAATTATTGTGAAAGAAATTCTCTTCAAGCGTTCGAGTTGGTGCTGCATTAAAGGTATCGAAATCAACTGAAATTGAATTATTGCTAAGATAATCCATACTTTCATCATAACCGCTATCGAGTGTAGCAGTAAATGAATACTGACTCGGACTCCTGGACAAGGCGACATGAGCAAAATAAGTACTGCTATTACTTTCATCAACTACTAAAGTTTGCTGTGGTTGGAGTAGTGGAATACGAACTGAATCGATAACAATATTTTCAGTAAATGCGGTTGTTCTTTGAAGAAAGAGTTTAGCATTTACAATTGTGCTATCGGACGCATTTTTAATGGTAAAAAGAGGTATCAGATTGGAGCCTGTAACATGGTTACCCACAAGTTCAAAAGACTGAAGTTCCATTTCATGTGAGTGATTTGGATAAGAATAGGTACCGATCAAACTGAATAAGAATTCACTTGAATATCCCAGGCTTGACATAGATTGAAAATACGGATTAATACCTGGAGTATTATTCCAGTAATAACTATTCTGCCCTCCCGTATTTTCTGCAGCTATATAAGGTCCATTTGCTGTTGTAGGAATACCAACGACTAACCATAATACGGATCTTGTGATAGGATACTGGATCAAATCTATTGGATTGAGAGTGATATCAGTCCATCCCTGCATATCATATACAATGCCGTTCGCCAGTTCTTCATCAGGAAAACCGTCCTGGTCAGAATAGAGAGTAACCCTGGCAGAATCGGTTATACTTGGTAAATAAATATGAGCTATTGTCGGAGTGAAAAGGATGGTATCAGTAATACTCATGATGTTGCTGAACTGGAACCTGACAGCCCACATATTTGTCCCATACCAATGTTGATCATCGATGTTGTGGTGCCAGGAAGCTGTGGATAAACGAGGTAAATTAGGGTCAGGGACTTTCGTATGTGGTCCTTCTACAAAATCGATTGCTTGAAGAACTATCACGGTCAAGGTTATAAGACAGAGAAGTATTATTCTTTTCATAAAATTATGCCTTTTAAATATTCAGGTATTATCTTTTGGGCAGTTTCAACATCATTTGAAATCGCCTTCTGTAAATCTTCCCTACTTGGGTATTGAATTTCGTCTCGTATTCTTTGAATAAAGAATACTTCAACCTTTGAGTCATAAATCTCACCTTCAAAATCAAGCAAATAAGTTTCAATTTCTTGGTTTTCCACTATCTTCAATGTAGGACTGTATCCAATATTGGTCAAGCCAAAATATTTATGTGAGAAAGCGTCTATAAGATATGTCAGATATATTCCACGTCGAGGGATTAGTTTATGAGGATCGTCGGGTAATAGATTGATTGTCGGAAAACCGATTGTATGTCCAATTCCTTTTCCATGAACGACTTTACCGGAAATGGAATACTCCCTATTTAAATACAGCTTTGCAGCTTCAACTTGACCTTCGCTAATGCATTTCCTAATTAAGGTACTGCTGACAATCTGTCCAGAGCATTTAACTGGTGGGACATGTTGTGTTAGATAACTATAATTTTCTTCATTCATTTTCAGAAATTTGAAATCACCACATCGATTCCTGCCAAAATGAGAATCATATCCAATGAATATTTCAACCGGATGAAGTAATTGAACCAGGATATTCTTTAAAAAATCGGTGGCACTCATGTCGGAGATCCGATCATCAAAGTGAAGAAAGAGAACATGATCAATACCTAGATCCAATAAGATTCTTTCTTTCTTAGCTTTTTCAGTAAGGAGATATGGATATGGTTTTTTATGCAGTGTTTCAAAAGGATGGTGGTAATAAGTTAAGACGATGCTTTCACCTTGAATCTCAGCAGCTCTGTTCTTGAGAAGCATTAGCAATTTTTGATGACCGAGATGCACGCCATCAAAGTTACCCATGGTAATCACCGGATTCTTAAAACAATAAGGCTTATCTTTTAATATTTTCATTGTATCACTCTTCTTGGATGGAGATTACCTTGAATATTTTCTCCCAAACCAAGGAGTTGATTTGCCAAACATACCAGATACATGCCATCAACTTCTTCCCTATTGTCCTGCACGATACCTGTTACAAACAACCTTGCCTCCGTTTCGTTCAATAGAATTTGCTTCATATCTCTTAGTATGACTTCAATGGGTAATAAGAATTGTCGCCAATTATTACTGTCAAGCATATCTAATGTGATTGAAGAAGATTCATCTACTTCTCCCACCCTGGTGCGAGATAGATCTATTGTGGTAGCAATGGTTCCCAGCATCTCCCCTATTGTCTCTGACAAGCTACGTATGTATGTTCCCTTACTAACTGTACAGGAATAAGTTAGATAAGGAGATTTAAAGTCAATTATATCAATATTAAATACCCTTATAGGTCTAGATGGAATATCAGTAATCTGTTCTTTACGAGCTAATTCGTAAGCTCTTTTACCGTTTATTTTGATGGCGGAGAAATTTGGTGGTTTCTGTTCCCTCAAACTCATAATTTTGTCTTTCATTTCACTTAATAAAGCGGAAGTGATGATAGGAATAGGAGCTTCCATTGTAATTCTACCGGTATAATCACCAGTATTTGTTTTCAGTCCCAATTGAGCAGTGGCAGTGTATGATTTAATGTCATCAGTGAACAGACTGATGAAGCGTGTTGCTTTTCCTACACCGATAAGTAGGACACCCGTAGCAAATGGATCTAATGTTCCGGTATGTCCAATTTTTCTAATCCCCGTGATCTTTCGCAATTGATGGATCACATCAAAGGATGTTATTCCTTTTGGTTTATTAATATTTAAAAAGCCATAATCAAGCATCTTTTTTATACTTTCAGATGTTCTAAAATGATCCGTTTCACTTCCGTTAATGTTCCATTTATCATACAACCGGCAGCCAGTATGTGTCCACCACCACCATACATTTCCGCAATTGTGTTCACGGGAAAATGACTTGAGCGCAGACTGAGACGATATGAATTTTGTTCAATTTCTCGGAAATAGACAATAACTTCAACACCTTCGACTCCTTTAACCCATCGAGTAAGCTTTGTTGTAGCACTCTGATCTAAATTATTCCTGGTTAACATATCCAATGATGAATCCATAAAAAGGATCGTGCCATTTAGATGCATTTCGATAGTTGCTAATACTTCTCCAATAAATCGCATCTCTAATGGAGGTTTATTAAAGAGAAATACCTGAGCTATTTCTGCTGGTTTTAAGCCAAACTGCATCAATTCAGCAGAAGTTTGATATGCGGTGACATCAGTATTGGAGTTAACGAAATTATCTGTATCGTTTAAAATTGTTGTATATATTGCTTTAGCATAGTATCTTTGAATTTCACTGGGTGATTTCAATATCTCTTCATATAAACAATAATGAAGCATGATTCCAACACTGACAGCCTTTGGATCTATCCAATTAATAGAATTTGGAATTGTTTCTCTTAATTCATGATGATCCGCAACAAATATATTCCTTGCATCTTTCAATAAGGCAGAACAAACACCTAACCGAGATACTTCATGGCAGTCTAATACAATCAGGAAATCGTAGGAAAGATCATCTGAAAAAACTTTTGTGAGTGTTATAGCATCTAGATAATCATAAATATGCGGGGCTTGTTCTTCGAGAATAATATCAGTTTCAATTTTCTTCCACGCTAAAAATCTCTTCAGACATAAAGCTGCTGCAAGACCGTCTCCATCAGGATCTTTATGTGTTAAAATGCCAATACTTGTGGCAGATGCAAGGTTCTTTTGTAATTGTTTCCACCATTCAATCATGATAACATCCTTTCAAATTAACAAAAGAGGAGTTTACAAAACGTAAACTCCTCATGAGATATTAAAAGACACTTTAATTCAGATCCTCATCTTCTTCTTCGTCAAGGTCATCATAATCTTCGAAATCATCATCAAAGAAATCTTCATCATCATCTAGATAATCATCTAGATCATAATCTTCATCAACATCGTCATCATTGTCATAATCGTCTTTCAATGAGGCAAGTAGTTTGTCCATGTGTGCTGCCTTGTCTTCAGTATCATCATAGAGAAAGGAGATTTCTGGGATGGTTCTCATAAGTTTTGCTCCTGCTATTTCTTTTTTAATGAATCCAGAAGCTTTTGTTAGAAGCTCCAGAATTTTTTTATGCGATGCTTTGTTATTATAGTGCGAAATAAAGATTCTTGCATAATGCAAATCTTTACTGAGAGTAATCCCGGTTATTGTTATCCACTGTAACCTTGGATCTCTCATTTTAGTATTCAGAGTAATACTGATCAGCTTGATCAATTCTTTCTCCAAACGTTGTATCCTGATTGCAGACATTTTACCTTTTACCTTATTGATTTAATAAAAATCAGTTTCTTCTTATGTCAAGTGTTTATAGTTTCTTTTCCATTTCTTCCATGATATAAGATTCAATTGTGTCATTTTCCTTAAGATCCGTAAAGCCTTCAATGGAAATACCACAATCAGATCCTGCTTTCACTTCGCTTGCTTCATTGGCATAATGTTTCAACGAAGACATTTTACCATCATGAATCAACACATCATTGCGATATACCCGAATTTGAGAATTACGCTGCATGATACCTTCCTTAACGAAGCAACCAGCGATTGTACCGACTTTTTTGATTCTGAATACTTGTTTGACCATTGCAGAACCTAAGAATTTCTCTTGGAAAGTCGGTTTTAGTAAACCAACCATAGCCAAGCGTACATCTTCTATAGCATTGTAGATAATCTGATATGTTTTGATCTCCACACCTTCATCTTCAGCAAGCTTTTTAGCCATTGCATTTGCTCTGACATGGAAACCTATAATTATCGCATCGGAAGCATTTGCCAAGTTTACATCTGCTTCAATGATTCCTCCAACAGATTTATGAATAATATTCACAGCTACTTCTGAAGTAGACAGCTTCTGGAATGAATCGCATAAAGCCTCAACAGAACCGTCAAAATCACCTTTTACAATGATCTTCAGTTCTGACATCTGATTTTCTTTAATACGGATGAATAGATTCTGGAGACTTGTCTTATTATGATATTTTTCTCTTTCTAAACGTATCTGTAAACGCTCCGAACTGATCTGCCGTGCAATTTTACTATCTGCGACCTGATTCAGGATATCACCTGCTTTTGGCACATCATTCAATCCATAGATTCTTGCTATATCAGAAGGGTGAAGTATTTTAATCTCCTGGAATCGTTCATTCTCTAATTTTCTTACTCTTCCATAGGTTGCACCGCAACAAACAACATCTCCTTTTGTTAAGGTTCCTTCCTGGAGGAGAATGGTAACAACGGCACCCATATGAGTATCTTTTTCTGCTTCGATCACAACACCGGAAGCAGGAACATCTTCCTTTGCTGTCAGTTCTTTCATTTCAGATGTAAGAAGAATCAATTCGAGTAAATCTGGTATCCCTTTACCGGTAACAGCAGAACATTTTGCCCAGGGAACTTCTCCACCATATTGTTCCAGATAGACTCCATTTTCCAATAATTGAGCGATGGTCTTATCGATATTAGCATCAGGTAAATCAATCTTATTAATGGCTATAATCATGGATACGCCCGCTGCTTTAGCATGATCAATGGCTTCCTTGGTTTGAGGCATCACACCATCATTGGCAGCGACGACAATAATCGCAATATCAGTTGCATTTGCACCACGGGCACGCATTGCTGTAAAAGCTTCATGACCGGGTGTATCAAGGAACGTGATCTTATGTTTGTGATAGGTGATCTGATAAGCACCAATATGCTGGGTAATGCCACCGGATTCACCGGCAACGACATTGCTGTCTCGAATATAATCCAGGATGGAAGTCTTACCATGATCAACGTGTCCCATAATTGTTACAACAGGAGGACGGGTAACGTCTTCTGCATCCGTGTATTTTTCTGTTTCCTTTTCAATCAGATCAACCCCATATTCGTCTTCAAATTGCGCATGAAATTCAAATTCATTGCAGATCAATTCCAGGGTATCACGATCAAGACGCTGGTTTATATTCGCTAGCTGTCCCATTTGAAAAAGCTTTCCGATGATCTCGGTAGGCTGTTTATTCATAATTTTCGCTAATTCACTTACAGAAGTGAATTCTCTAATGATTATCTCCCCAGTTTCACTCATAACAATTTGTGATTGAGGTTCGCGAACATATTTTTTCTTTTTGTGAGACTTCGCCATCGTAGCACGAATGTTTTTTACAATTTCAGCTTCTTCTATTTCAGTTGGTAAAGCATGTGTTGGCTTTTTCCCTTTTTTTGTGCTATTTATTTTGGCTTTTAAGTGTTTACTTTTATCTCCAAATTCTTCTACTCCTGCTTTGTTCTTTCCAAATTTCCGTGTGACAGGCACTTCTGTACCAACTCGTACAGATTTGCCTTCTGTACTATCAGTTTTTGAAGTAGGAGAAAATGACGGTTTGGGTTTGAAAGGTGTACGCACCCCAAATTTGTTCTGACCTGCTTCACCAGTTGATTGACCCTGGTATGCGTTATCTCTATATGGTGGTCGAGTGGAAGGTGGACCTGAAGGTCTACGATCACGATCATAGCCAGCACCACGTTGAGCATCACCAGGTCTATTATACTGTTGCTGGGGGCGATCTCCACCTGGTCTTGGACCTTGTTGCTGATATCGATCACCACCCGGTCTTGGACCCTGTTGCTGATAGCGGTCTCCACCTGGTCTTGGACCCTGTTGCTGGTATCGGTCTCCACCCGGTCTTGGACCTTGGTTTGTTCCCTGTCCTTGTTGCGGAGGACGATTATACTGTTGCTGCCCGTCTGTTCTCTGACCACTCTGCTGGTATTGCCTTTCAGGTTGCCTTGGAGCTTGAGTTGGCTTATCGCCTGTTGGGCGGACAGTTCTGCCGTCTACAATACTAGCTTTTTCTTGGGCATGTGCACGTTTTTGCTGTTCTGTAGCAACATTTTCATTCGGTCTTAGCTGAGGTTGAACGACATCCGGTTTCTTTGTTTCTTTCACATGGATTTCAACTTCCTCAGTCTTTATCACTGTTTTAGGTTCTGGAACCTGATTCTCAACAAGTTTCTCGATAGCAGGTTTTGGTGGTTCCGGTACAGGTTCTTTTTTATGTTCCTGGAACGCTTTTCTGTCTAAATCTAATTTTTTAGCTGCATTTATCTGCTCATTAAACATACCGCGAATTCTGTTCGCAGTTTCATCTTCGATCTGGCTCAAATGACTTTTTACATCTATACCAAGATCATGTAAATGCTTCCGTAAGGCAGCAGATGATATTTTTAATTCTTTCGAAAGATCCTGAACTCTTATGGACAAAAGGCCTCCAAATTTACTTATTCAGCCAGTAACTTCAATATACCGGCAGCAAAATTCTTATCGATAATACCGAGTATTCCGATTTCCATGGCATCAAATGCTTGACCATATAGCTTTTTATTACCAACTTTTATCAGCTTCGACTTTATGGTCAAAAGTCTTTCCACTTTTTCGTACGAGTTTTTTGCCAGATCCTCCGCTACTATGATAAGTTTGCATTTATGCTGATTGATTCCTCTTTCAACATTATCTATTCCGATGACTAGTTTTCCTGCTTTCCGACTCATATGCAGAAGTTGGATAAATTTCTCCAATACCTGCTCATTCGGACTAAATTTAGTCACCTCTAAGTTACTTTCCTGTTGAGTCTTTTCTTTATTTTTTTTATCAACCATTTATCGAGATGCTCCAGACATCTTTTATCCATTTCTGAGCAAATATAAAATCCACGACCGGACATCATTTGTCGTAAATCAAAGATAACCTGCTCTTTCAATATGACAAATTTTAGAAGGGAACTACGGTCAATCTTTTTCTTACAGATCACGCAACTGCGCTCAGGAACATGGTCTGCATGAGATGAACGATTCGGCATTAAAATGCCTTTGCAGCTTCCTTCAGTTTTTCGGCAGTCTTCAGTCCCAACCCTTCCAGGTTCTTTAATTCTTCTATGGAAGCATTATATATGTCTTGTACAGAAGTATATCCATGTTGCTTCAGAATTTCAGTAATTTTAGGTGTGACACCATCAAGTTCCATAATATGACTGACAATTCTTTGTTCTTCGGATATTTTTTCCTCATACTCTTCTAAAGTAAATATATCTAATTTATAACCTGTTAATTTTGCAGCGAGTTTGACATTCTGTCCCTTTTTTCCTATCGCCAGGTTCTTATTCTTTTCAGACACTATCACCCTGGCAAATTTACCACGTTCTGATACAATGACTCTTTCAACAAGATCAGGACCAACAGCGCTGGCAATTAAATTGTCGGCGTTTTCATCAAAAGGAACAATATCAATCTGTTCACCATGAAGCTCTTTGCGTATATGTTCCAGACGAAATCCTTTCACACCGAAACAACTGCCTGAAACATCAATGGCTTTATTATTAGAGACGACCTCGACCTTAGTACGAATTCCCGGTTCACGTACGATTTTCTTGATTTCAATTTCACGATTCAGGATTTCGGGCACTTCTAACTCAAAGAGTTTTTTTACGAACTCAGGATTTGTTCGAGAAAGAATCACAGTAACTCCCGAATCTTTTTTCCTGATATTAATCACATAGGCACGAATGATATCACCATTTTTATAATACTCATCTTCAACTTGTTCTTCCGGTGGTAGAAGTGCTTCTGTGTAACCGATATCTACTTTATAACCATTGAATTCATTAGATTTGATTCGTCCTGAGACAATCGTATTCTTCTGCTTTTCATAATCAAAAAGGATTCTGTCTTCTTCCAGTTTTTTAAAGTTCTCTTGGATTGCTTTGCGTGCGTTTTTAATTACTTTTGGTTCAAATTCACTAATGGGCATTTCCACGACAATCGCATCACCTATTTCAATATGTCTGCCATATTCATCCCGTGCATCATGGAGTGAGATTTCTCCCAACTTTGTGTCAGTTTCCACAACAATACGGGTGAATTTAGCCACGACCGTATTACTATCAAAATCAGCGATAATTACCAGGTCATTATCCGGTTCCAGTTTTTTTTCGATAGACTGATACAAACTAGTTTGGATAATATCTTTGATCTTAGTTTTATCTAACTGTTTGAGATTTGCTAATTCATTTAATGAGGAAAGCAAGGAAGCGCTCATAGTTTCTCCTTTTTAACGCCAAAATCAAAAACTGTCCTGGCTTTTCTTATGGCTGAAAAGGCAATTTCCTGCGTTTCTTCCCCAACCTGCAATTTGACAGTATCGGGGTTCACTTCCAGGAGTATACCTTCTATTGTTAATTTCTCATTCTCCAAGTTATATTGAATCCGTACCTTTTCGTTGATTGCACTCAGATAATGTTTTTTGAATTTCAAAGGACGCTCCAGCCCTGGTGAAGAAACTTCCAGAAAATACTTATTAGGAATCAGATCAAGTTCTTCAAGTATATGTCCCATAGATCGATTAACTCTTGTACATTCTTCTAAAGTTACACCACCAATTTTCGTAATCTGAACTGATATCACTTCACCTTTCTGGGTCATGATATTTTCAAAATCATATATCGAAACACCCGCATCAGAACATACCTGCTTGGCAATTTCTTCTAGTTTTTCCTTCATGTCTTTTGGCATTTACTCTCTCTATCAATAATGAAACCACTGTTTAGCAGTGGTTTAACGATTTTTGAATATAAAAAAACTGACATCCGCGTCAGCTTTCAACAATCCGTTCTCAATTTCATGACGATAGAAAATGAGTCTGTTTATATGTCAAGGAGTTTGTGTAATTAAGGTATGTATCAGGTGATGAGACTGTTCGTAACATTTCTTAAGACAGATAGATAAAAGTAGGATACATATTTTTTTTACTAACTGGAAATGTAATGCGATATTCTGTACCATTTTGCGATGATATTTCCATATGCCCCTGGATTTGCTCTACAAGAGAATTAATTAAAAAAGTACCAAAACCTGTATCATCAGAATCGGAGTGAACTGTCTTTCTACCTACACCATCATCACCTATAACAAGTTCGCCAGTATTTTCTGCAATCTTCCTAATTGAAATATGAATAGTACCTTGACGATAGCCAGGGAAAGCATATTTAAATGTATTTGATAAAATTTCATTGATAATCAGCCCTATATATATGAGTGAGTCTACATCAAGATGAAGTTCTTCATCAATAATTTGATATGAGATATTGGAATTTCCATTAAATGTATGAGTTATTTCGTGGATTAAATCCCCAAAATAATCAACGGATGAGATATTCGTGAAATCCACCGATTTATACAACTTATCATAAATCATCATCATGTTGAAGAGTCTTGAACTCATGTCTCTCAGTATTGATTTGCTTGTTTCATCAATCACTAAATCCTTGTGAAGTTCGACAATAGATATAATCAAGCTCATGTTGTTTTTGATCCTGTGATGAACTTCTCTTAGCATAAGCTCCTTCTCGTCTAACATTCTACGAATCTGAGCTTCAGCTTTCTTTCGGTTTTCTTGTTCCTTGGATAGATTAATAGCTAACTCGATAGCATTTTTCAACCTACTCAAATGATCTTTGATAACATAATCCATAGCTCCCTGTTTTAATAAAGCAACCGCTGCCTCCTCCCCGATGGCACCAGAGACGCAAATGAATGGGCAACCAGGGCAAATTCTCTTCACTTGTTCAAGAGCTTCAGAAGCATTATAGAATGGCAGGAAATAATCAGCCAGAATGATATCGTAATGCACATTAGTAATTTGATGGATAAATTCCTTCTCATTTCGAGCGATATCGACAATGCATTTCTCTATACTCATCAGTAGATATCTTCTGATAAGCTCTGCATCATTCTCATTATCCTCTAAATAAAGGATTTGAAGATTGTTGTTTAACACTATTGTTTTCTCCTTACATCTGTGAAACATCAGGAGGGATTTCATTAATCTGATTTGTTTTTATATCGTAAATGCTGGAAAGTTCACTTCGAATCTGATCCATATAGGATATGAAATCATATCTCAGAGACACAGCAAATAAAATGAATATAACCATGATATTGAGTATAAAACCTTGGAAATTAATAGACATCCCACATTTTCTCATATGTCCGGTTTTATCATTGTCCTTCTTTTGATTCTCATTCTCATTAACCATTACTCCTCCATACTGTCAATGAGTCACATAAAAAATCCAATCCCAAGAAATCAATATTACGAGAAAATATAATCAATATCAATCTCACTGCAACATAAATAGTTGAAAACTAATGCAGTATCAGCATCAGGAAATTATGATAGTTGGATTATTATGTAATAAATTAAGATATAAGCTAGTTTAAGTACTATATTCTTTAGCAGAATAGAAATATGTGTAATCAACTCTAAAATTTTATGAATTCATTGCAGACACATTAGCTTTGATAAAATCTTCAAAAGAAAAGACTTCAATTTTCTTGTATTGCTGAATTAGATCAAAGACCCTTGTTGCTTCGTTCTCTAAAGTATTCATATCTCCATCATTGTAGACAACAACATCAGCAAGTTCAGCTTTTTTTGTCTCCGACATTTGGGCATTCATTCTTTTCAATGCCTCTACCCTATCCATTCGATGTTCAGTCAGTCTCTGTAATCGATTTTCATTAGAAGATGTAACCAGGATATTGATGTCAAAACACTTCTGTAGTCCAGTTTCAAAAAGCAGTGGAATTTCGTATCCCAATATCGGATTCATACATAAGGAGATATTTCGCTCCATTTCCCGTAAAATCATTGGGTGTACCAGTTGGTTTAAGAATTTCAATTCCTGCTGATCATTGAACACAATAGAGGCAATCTTTTCTCGGTTAATTTTAGATAGCTCCAGGATTTGATCACCCCATCGTATCACCAAAATATCTCTGACAACCTCGTTATCTAAAACATCATGACCAATATGATCTGTATCCAAGATAGATAATCCAAGATCTCTCAGCATCCCTGTAAATAATGTTTTACCAGTAGCGATTCCACCTGTGATCGCAAAAAGAAAAGGTCTATTTGTTTGTGGCATCTGCAATCCTTTGCATTAATTCTTCAAATGGTACGTTAGGTATCAATACTCCGTGTTGGGCAATTGAGACATGCCCTGTTTCCTCTGAAACAACAATCGCAAAAGCATCTGAAATTTCCGAAATACCAACAGCAGCCATATGACGCATACCGTATCTTTTCAGATATTCTTCACGACTGGAAAGAGGAAGCACTGCTTTAGCTGCTAAAATTCGCTCACCCCTAATAATCACAGCTCCATCATGTAGAATTGAACCGGAAGTAAATATGGAAAGCAATAATCGAACCGAAATGGCTGCATCAATGACTTCTGCCTTATCGATGAATCGATCCAGGGGATAGGATAATTCAATTACAATCAAAGCTCCCATCTTTCGAAAGGACATTGATGAAATTGCATCCATTAAATGTCCGTAAAAGAAAGTCTCCTTTTTTTTAAAAATTGCTCCAAAATTCTTACTTAGGTGAATTTTGGATAACATACTTCGCAATTCCGGTTGAAATAGTATGATGATCGCAAGCACCCATACATTTTTTAAAGTACGTAAAACAGCGGACATCATCTCCAAGTGAAACAAGGCGGCTGTATAATATAACAAGAAGACAACGATCAATCCAAAAAGAATCTGGTAACCACCTGTCCGTTTGGTGATAACAAAAACTTCATACAAAATGATAGACACTAAGATAATGTCAATGATATCATTCAGTTTTGGAATTAAAAAATCCATTAATCTTCCTAGCTTTTATTGATCGCGTTGAGAACTAACAAAAACTGTCTGTTGGGCTGGATGTCATGAACCCGTATTATATCAACATGATGCTGATAAGAAAGGGCTGTTACAGCCAATGTACCACCCAAACGATCATGAACTTCACAAGGATCGATCATGTTGATGAAACCTTTCCTTGAAGCTCCAATCAATATTGGTAAATCAAAAATCCTGAACTTCGCAATATTGCGTAGAATTTGAAGATTATCCCCTAATCGCTTTCCAAATCCAATTCCAGGATCAAGTATTATCCTACTTCTCTGAATTCCATTATCGATACAGAATTGAATCCTTTCAGTAAAAAAATCCAGTAATTCGCTTACTACATTCTCATAGAAAGGATTCTCCTGCATACTTTGGGGTATCCCCTGCATATGCATCAGGATTATCGCAACATTCTTGTTTCCAGTAAGGACTTCAATCATCTTAGGATCAAATCGCAGAGCACTGATATCATTGATAATTCGAACACCTTCCCTGATACCGGCTTCAGCGACTTCAGCTTTTGTGGTATCAAGCGATATAGGAATTTGTGAATGTCTCCTGATACCAGAGATTATAGGAATTACTCTTTCCAGCTCCGTTTGCACAGGCAAGGGTATGGCACCTGGTCGCGATGATTCACCACCTATATCGATAATATCAGCTCCCTCCCTGATAAGAGAGAATGCATGCTCAACTGCCGAATCCCTCTGGATAAACTTATTTCCATCAGAAAATGAATCCGGAGTAACATTCAGTATTCCCATAAGCAAGGGAATCTGGCTGGATGAAAAATCAGGGATCAATTCTTCTATCATATGTTTCATATTATTTGATCTGGTATATAAAAGTGATCCTTCCCTTTCGAATCTGCCTGCCAATATATTGAGTGAATCTCCATTGCTGAAGTGATTCTACACTCAAATCATCCATCCGAGGATCTGCTTTCTTTATTACAATTACTGAGTTTTGATCAACACTGCCATTAGGAAAGACAGAAAATTGAAGGACGACTTTTGCATTTTTTTCAATTCCTTTTGGATATTCAGGTATTTTTTTATACACAACACTGCTTTCCTGAAGATCTCCTTCCAAATAAAATGGAGAGTTCCCTCGAACATTTCCCTGGTTCTGGTCCGAAGTTTTTATAAGTGATTTCGCGGTCATTTTGGGAACAGGTCCTTTATAATCAGTATCTGCTATGCCTCGCGGGTTTCCATCAATGACACGAGTCTGTGATCTCCCTAAATCCATAGGCGCATCAGTACGCATCACATTCATCTTCATCTGAACATTATTATTCATGATATCAGTCGGGGCAAATACATGCTGTTCTTCTTTATTGATATCATCTCCGAATTTCGGTAATGCCAAAGGTACGTTTGTATCAGCACCAGTGGGATTGGATAGGATATCCGTTCCACTCATATCAACGGAAATCACTTCAATCTCACTACTGGCAGCTCCAGGCAAATAATTCATATGGAACAAAAAGAATAAAGAGAACAGAATGACATGAATAAGTATTGAAAACATCACTCCATTGCGAAAATAAGAATTATTCATTGTATGGAAGTCCTGACCTTTTGTGTAGCTATATATATGCGTTCGTAGCCACTTTGTTTAATAATATCCATGACTTTTACAACATTCTTCAATTCCGTAACTTCATCTGCACGCAGATATACAACTTGCAAGTCATCAGCAGTTTTTACCTGGATTAAGGTACTTCCGAGTTGTTCCCATGAGACAGGCTGATTATCAACAAATACTTGGTTGTCGGTGGTAAGCGTGACAGAAATCGTTTTCGGATTTTGTTGAGCTTGGTTTGTGGATGCCGGTAGTTTGATGGGAATACCGCTCTGTGTTACAAAACTTGAGGCTATCAGCACGAAGAGGAGGAGGAGAAAAACCACATCCGTCATGGAAATCAGTATGGAAGTGCTGATATGTTTTTTTGTGGTTTCAAACTTCATTTTATACTGTGCTCCTCTTCATTTCCCTTTTGGCTTTCTGTAGAAAATCGTTGCTTGTTTCTTCCATCTGCTTTGTCATTGTCTCAGTTTTTGTAACGAGTGAATTGTAGAACATCAAAGCGATAATTCCAACAATTAAACCGCCTACAGTTGTCAGCAAAGCTTCCCAAATACCACCTGCTAGTAAGCTGATATCAACTCCTGCAGTGTTGGTCTGAATTTTTTGAAACACTTTTACCATTCCCGTAACCGTGCCAAGAAAACCAACGAGCGGTGATACTGCTGATAAAGTTGATAACAACCCGAGATGTCTCTCCAGATTGTGAATTTCAAATGATGCAGAAGCTTCCATTCCTTCCTTAGATTCATCGATTCCCATATCAAGAAGGTAAAATCCCTTACGGATAACACGTCCTAATGGACTTTTGATCGTATTCGTGGAAAAATATTCCTTCATCTCTGCCATATTTATCATGGCATTTAGTTCAGAACCAAAGTCTTTATCCAGCTTGCTTGCCTTGTTTAATTCCAACAGTTTCTCAATGATGATGGCAACTGTCATGATAGAAAACAAAACAAGAACATACATCAAGGGTCCGCCCTTGGTAAATAGATCGATTAAAGACATCTTATGCCCCTTTCAGTTTGATTTTTATAAATTGGAATTCACATAAGTATGTTTTTTCTGTCAATGGTTTGTTTTGATTCTCCACGATAAGTTTTATTTTATGACTTCACTGCTCTCTGAAATGCAGGATTTGAAATCCTATTAAACTCGTTCAATTATCAGTCTCAATCAATCATACTGCATAATTATCAAGTTACTGCTCCCGTAAAAATATCAATTTGAAATTCTGCAAAGTATTCTTACATTGTTTTTTAAAACTTAAGTAATATTAAAAAGAATTAAGTTATTAAAAATTATTGATTATCTTTATGATATGAGTTTTACGAAAGCGGGTTTTCGCTCCATAGGATGAAAGCTGAATTCTCCGAGTAAATTGATTCATCTATTAATATCAAGGAGACGACATTACACAATTATGAAGGGGCACATCGGTTCATTTCGATACAATCTCTCGCATTTCGACTTCGCTCAATGACCGAGAAATCACTCAATGAACAGTCTCGTTGGCTGCTCCGGTGAAAGGACAGGTAAACCATGCTGTCACGATTCCTGAAGTAATCAACACAACAAAAAAGCTTCATAATTGTATAGTTACTAACCAAACAACATAACTAACAAGTGTCTGGTCAGAATTGCTATTTGTATGAGACTGTTCATGAAGTTATTCATAATATTCAATAAGTTAGAAAGTAGCAAGTTGAAAAAAGTGGTCGAAACGGTCATAATTTAACATACCTTCCAGAATTGACAGATAAGCTCTGCTAAGGACACCAAATCACAAGTTAAGCTTTTTGACTAAAATTGAAAAACACGCGATTATAAGTAATGTTTCGAAGCCGTTTCTGACTAAATGTGTAGTTAAAATCATATAAAATAGTTCTTTACAAGTTTTTTGCTATAGCTTCAATGGCATTTGTTACCTGGTAACAAAAGGGAGGATATTATGACAAAAAAACACTCCAATTCAAGAAGCGGTAAGTGTTAGTCATGAAAGTAACCAATACCATGTAAGTATTAACGTACCATTTTCATTCACTTTGCCTGAGACAACATCAAACCACAAGTTCTTAATAGCGTTTCTACGCTTATTAGTAGGAATAGGCGGAGACAACCTCCTTACACTTCAGCAAATAGCTGATCTGTTTAACTACGCAGACCGCAGGAATGTACATAATTTCTGGCAAGAGTTTGAGCAGCATGGTCATGATATCCTGGCATATTTAAGCCGGAAAGTTGACCTGCTGGAGTGTATTCCTCAGATCGAGAATTTTGTTATCAATAACCTGCTTTTACCTTTAAATGTCATGTATCAGGAGTTCATCAGCCATCATGATTTTAAAATGTCCTATACCACTTTCTGCAAATATGCTTCTCAGGTCAATTCTCTGTCTGTAGTTAAGCAAGCTCAGAAGCTTCTTCTGAAAAAGACAGTAGGCGGTGATGCTGTACATCTGCTGAAACTGCTTGCCGGTCAGCAGAATACACCTGTTATCTGTGACAGACTCCTGGAACAAATGAAGACTGCTAAAGGCAATACATCCCATAGAACCGCCGATGCAAAGCCGTTCCATAGTCTGGAACGCAAGAACCTGTGTCTGCTGGTACATTACCTGGTTGGAAGCGGTATGAACTTCGAGACGATAGCTTTGCTGCTCAACACCTGTAAAGCTACAGTCTCAAATCTCTGGCATGAAATCGCTGACCTGCAGAGCCTGATTCTGAACTCAATCGGTAAGTGGAGCGGAAAGATCAGCATTGATGAGAAATATGTGAAGATCAAAGGTATTCCGTACTATGTCATCAGTATTGTTGATTTTGTGACTCACATCCCTCTGTTTTGTGAGTTGTATCCTGACACAAAGAAAGAATCATTCGAAGCATGTTTCAGAACCTTCAGACAGCTCTACAGGAAAGATCCAACCCTGATTGTCAGTGATGGCAGTAAATCGTTAGCAGTTGCAAGAAAAACAGTGTTTCCAAAAGTCCATTACCAACTCTGTAAGTTCCATAAGATACGAAATCTCTTCAAAAGAATCAGTCAATGTCATCTCCCTGAAGACAGGGACAAGTTCTTTAAGAAGAGGATTATGAAAGCTTTCCGAAGAGAAACGGCGGGCGGAAGGAAAAAGGGTATCGCAAGCCTGACAGCTATTACTCCCCCAACCGCCGCCGAATACATCAAAAGCAATATCATTAGTGATTGGAGACACCTCAGCAAAGGTTTGACTTCCAATGTCTCTGAACGCTGGAACCGCAAAATCAAGAAGGTGACATCCGGTAGATTTGGACTAAAATCTGAAGAAACCACCCGCAACCTTGTGTTTTCGCTTTGGTTCAAAGAACTGGTCGATAAAGGTCAACCAATCATGCGTCAGGAATCACTTTTAGCAAGTTTAAATATCTCCCGCATATGTCAAGAAAATGTGGATTGGTCGCACTTAGACCACTTTTTCTCTGTCACTACCAATAAGGCTGCGTAAAATGGAGGTTAATTTTGAACAGTCTCATTTGTATTGCAAAAAAAAATCAATAACAATAGATTGACTTATTTGAAGTAGTTATTAAAAATATCTTAATTGCATTAATTTTTAAAACTCCTAGTCGTATATTTTCTGGAGGATTAATGAAAAACCAGCAAACAATTACGAGATTTATTATAGTTTTGTTTATTCTTTTTTTGTCATTACCTGCTTGGGCAGCTTATCTGACAAATATGGCGGTAACTGTCAATCAACCTGATGGAACTGAATTGAAGTGCTTTGCATCAGGTGATGAGTATCACAATTGGCTGCATGATTCAAATAATTACACGATAATCCAGTCTCCGGTAACCGGTTATTATATGTATGCTGTAAGAAAAGGAACTGCCATTGTCGCAGGAAATTTGATTGCAGGCAGAGTTAATCCAGCGCAAAGAGGTATGATTCCCAATATTAATATCACCCAGGAAGAATACAAGATCAAGCGCAGCACAATGTTTCAAGAGCTTGAAATTATGGATGCTCCAACCAGCGGAACGATTAACGACATTGTGATCTTTATTCGATTCAGTGGTGAGTCTGACTTTGGTCAAAGCATTTCCACCTATAATGGTTGGTTTAATACAAATACAAGTTCACAAAAGAATTACTTCCTGGAAGCTTCCTATAATCAGCTAACTGTGAATACAACATTTTATCCTACAGCAATAGGCGGTAATATCGTCTCATGGCAGGATTCTCATATTCGAGGTTATTATCAGCCATATAATGCAACGACTAATCCCACAGGATATTCGGGAGGTGATAGCGGTGCGGAGCGTACTGCACGTGAATTTACTCTTTTGGAAAATGCAACAAACGGAATTGCCTCAATAATTCCTGTTGATTTAGCGATAGATTCCGATGGAGACGGTAATGTTGATAATGTTGTTTACGTGATCAGCGGTACTTCCGATGGCTGGAATAATTTATTATGGCCTCATCAGTGGGCAATTTATGATAGGACTGTGATGATCAATGGAAAGAGGGTTTTCGAGTTTAATCTGCAATTACAGGCTTTTCTCACTTCTCAGAATGTAGGTGTTATTTGCCATGAGTTTTTCCATACTTTAGGATCGCCTGATTTGTATCACTATTCAGGAGATGGTCTTTCCCCCGTTGGCGGATGGGATTTGATGGATAATCACAGCAATCCTCCACAACATATGGGTGCCTATATGAAGTATAAGTACGGTCATTGGATATCCTCTATTCCAACAAAATCTGCCATTCAATCTTATTCTCTTAATCCTATAACTTCAGCAAGCGGAAATGCCTATCGGATCAATTCACCAAATTCAACAACCGAATATTACATTGTCGAATATCGAAGAAAAACAGGAACATTTGAAAATTCAATCCATGGTTCAGGCTTATTAGTTTATAGAATCAATTCCGAAATGGGAGGCAATGCCTCCGGTCCACCGGATGAAGTCTATCTATACCGTCCTGGAGGTACAACAACTTCAAATGGGACAATTAGTTCAGCTTATTTTAGTTCCGGTTCCGGCAGAACAGCTTTGAATTCTACAACGAATCCCACACCCTTCCTAACTAATGGAAATCCAGGAGGTCTTGTATTATCAAACATTGGTACCGCTGGTTCAACGATTAGCTTTAGTATTGGCAATCCAGTACCTGGAGCTCCTATGTGTGAGATAACAGCACCCATTTCCGGAACCATCTTTAATCAAGGAGATATCATCTCAATAGAAGTTAATGCCACAGATCCATCGAAAAGTGTCTTACAGGTAGATTTTTACTTAGATGGAGCATTAACACCTATTGCCTTCGATAGTACTTCACCATATATTTGGAATTGGAATACAGACGGTGTTGATGGCGGGTCACATACGATAAGAGCAACAGCAGTCGATAACCTTGGTAATTCGACCTCAAATGATGTTAATGTATTTCTTCTCGCCTCAGCACAAGAAGGATTCGAGACAGGTGATTTTACTGCTTATCCTTGGGTGCAAAGTGGTGATTTACCTTGGTCTGTTCAATCTTCTGACAAATATTCTGGAAGTTACGCAGCTAAAACCGGTGGAATCTCGGATAGTCAAACGAGTACTATGGCTGTTACATTGAATATCACAACTGCGGGGAATATTACTTTTGCCCAGAAAACATCATCAGAAGCAGGATGGGATTTATTACAATTTTATATCGACAATATTGTAACTGGTACTTGGTCAGGAATTACTGATTGGTCAATTAAATCATATCCGGTTACTGTTGGATTGCATGAATTCAAATGGCGTTACTCCAAAGATACAAATACAGCCAGCGGAAGTGATTGCGGTTATATTGATCATATAGTATTTCCCCCGTTCATTGATACAAATCAGCCTGCAAATACATATTTAATACTCAATGGAAACAACCTTGAGCTGCATTGGGATGCTGTCTTGGGGGCTACAAATTACAAAGTATATGAAGCAGATAATCCAATAAGAAGCTGGACATTGAAAACAACGGCACTTACAAATGAATATATCCAGGGAATATCAAGCTTGAATTCACATAAATTCTATAAGATAATAACTGTTTATTTGCCCTGATAGGGTAACTATCCTCCTGGCAAGAACAGACATATCCTAAATCGGTTTCTAATCGAGGATGATATTCACTAGTAAAAAGTTGCTTCCCTTCCATTTTCATGTAGCCGTTGGTAATTTCCAATGCCAACAAGATAAGAAAGACGATGAAAATTGATAATATGATAATGAGGAAAATTCCACAACCAGATGGTTTTACATCTTGTTTTTCACAGGTAAGACATTCAGAGGTTTCTGAGAATACACCATGAACACATTCTTTACATTTCTTCATCATCGCTGCTTCCCCTGAATGCTCAACTGACTGTCTCAATCGCCTTTGAGACGGTGTGTTCATTCAAAGTGAAGAATATGGTCGTTCCAATATTTTCTTCACTTTCAATCCATATCTTGCCTTTATGTCGTTGGATTATCTTCGCCACAGAAGCTAAGCCGATTCCAGAACCGGCGAATTCATTCAATTGGTGTAAACGCTGGAATGATTTGAAAAGTTTATCAACATAGCGCATATCAAATCCCACGCCATTGTCCCTGATAAAATATACTGGATGATGATGATCCATCAATGATCCAAATTCTATCTGACTAACTTCTTCCTGGGATGTGAATTTCCAGGCATTATCCATAAGGTTGGATAACACATTATGCAAAAGTGCGGGATCACCTTCAACCTGGAGATCTTTCGCTATGGAATATTCTATTTTCCGTTCCGGTTCGTGGATGATCAGATTTCCCAGTATTGATTCTGCGATTTGACTCAGGCTTACGTGTTCATACTTCAGATGAACCCTGGCAACGCGAGAGATTTCCAGTAAAGCATCAATTAACTCAGCCATGCGGATTGATTCTGTACAAAGATGATTTAAAATTCCTTTAGCAGTATGATTTAATGAGAGGGCATAATCCGAAATTAAGATATTACTCCAGCCATTGATGTTGCGAAGGGGAGTGCGCAGGTCATGCGAGATTGTATAAGCAAAACTCTCTAATTCCTTATTTGATAATTCTAGTTCAGAGGTTCTTTCCAGTACCCGATTTTCCAGTTCGGTATTCAGGTTCGCTATTTTCTGAGCAGCTAGTTTAGCTTCTGTTATATCTTCCACCATAGTAAGAATATATTCCGGTTTGTTATCAATTCCTTTGACTGTCGATACTGTAAGCTTTCCCCAGGTGATGTAGCCATTTTTATGTATAAATCGTTTTTCGATTTGGTAGTTATCCAATTTTCCATTGCGAAGTTGCTCATTGAAGTTAAGATCCTGCTGAAGATCGTCAGGATGGGTAAAATCCCGGAAAGTCATAGCATTATATTCTTCTTCCGTAAAACCAAGATGGTGAATGATCATAGGGTTATTGGTTGTGAACTGGTTCTTCAAATCATCCAGGGCAATTCCAATCAAGGCATTATCAAATACAATTCTGAAGCGTTTTTCACTTTCCCGATACTCTTGTTCTAATTCCAGTCTTGTTTCTACAAATTTAGCGCATATATTGCCAATCAGGATACAACTGAGGAAAATCACGATATTTTCAAAACTTAACTGTGAAGTGAACATATTTCGAATGATGTGATCATAGATATTACGCACAAAAAGCAGATTCAAAAGCGTTAAAAACTGACAGATCAAAAATCCCATAATGATAGATATTAAGATGATCCGACAATTATATACGCAAGATTTTTTAACAGGTATATTGAGGATTCTTTTCACGAATGGCAAGAGAAGAAGTGTATCACCAATATTTACATAGAAGAATTGCAAGAAAACGGATTTAAGCGCAATAGCATACACAGTATCACTAGCTATTGTGGTCAAAGCTCGCGGGAACCAAAACGGAGGATTGAAATGGAAAAATACAGGATAAAGATAAATCTGCGGAAGAATGTAGAGCAGAAGATAGAGAACTTGTATGGTAAAAACATTGGTCTTCCATGAGGCTTTAACTCGATTTTGGTCAGCAAAATATCCGTGCCAGATAATCCATCCACAGTACTGAACCATATTGTAAAGATTTGCCCATCCATCTCCAGGCAAACTGATGAAGGGAAAAAGCCATATTCCCCCAAGAACAATTGAAATGATAGCATATTGCCATCCATATACTAAAGCAATAACCAAGGGGAATATTAAACTCCACTGAAAAGTGATGCTAAATCCGTGAATCTTGAGAGTGTAAGGTAGTAAGATTCCAACTAAACCTGCAAAGCCAAACAGGATTGCGAGACGAACATTTTTTTGATTCAGATTGGAAAAGGCATTTCCCCTGTTCTGGGTTTTAAAAGTATTACGTCCATTATCCAAAGACTTACCTCCTTGAACAGTCGTGTCCCTCCAGCCTAATCTCACGTCACAAAATACTTCACCACATTGTATATTTCAAGTATCCAGAGCAGGATTCCAAAGAAAATACATAGATAATGCCCGAATCCGGGAGATTCATACTGATTCCCGAGTTTTGCATTTACCTTGTTTATATACTTCTGAGGTGGTAAAAGAAAAAGCGTATTCAAGATAAAAGAAGCTGCAAACATACCAGGATCAGCACTACTCTTGATATTCAGAAACATAAATGGAATGCTCATTAAAACGCCGGCTAATAGCCATCCCCAAAATAGAACTCTCCCATCAAACTTCGCACGCTCGACTTTGTTTAGTTCTTCGTCCATCTGGATCTTATCCAGGATCATTAATTGGAATAAAAACCAACCGGCTTCCCGATCAAAAGAACGTACCTGTTTACGCTTGTATGCCCAATAAGACCACTGTTTGTACCACCAATATAACTGGTACAGACCGAATGATAAGATTGTCATTCGTACTAAACGCTTGATAGGGATGTAAAAATAGATATTATGGGGTATTTCAACAGTTCCTTTGTCTAGCGCATCAATACCAGGAAATTCAGTACAATTCATGGTTATTGCAGGAGTATTAAACTTATCCATGATCGGTTTAACATCCCGGATCTTTTTCCACAATCCGTCTTCGGTATTCATGATATTGGTATCGAAATCCAATTCCAGTTTGATTAGCATATCCACAATTTTAGTTTCAGCAACTGGTCCAATTGTACGTCCGTTGAGCAAATACAACCATTCTTTCATATTAACTCCTATTTCTATTTAGTTTAAAAATACAAATTAGTAGAAATGTCAAGAAGTGAATTATCTCTTGAATCCTCATTGCTGAAAAAAAAAGATAACTTCATCCTAATTACTGGTAAAATAACCCCGGATTCAGTTACTGAATATGAATTAATAAGTTAGATGCAACTATTTACAGCTAGATAACTTACACTATTTTCATATGGATCGATTTTTCAAATTATAATTTGACTTTCTTGCTGGCAATTTATATATTATATACAAATTTAAGGAAGGAGATAAAAAATATGAAAACAAGTTGGTTAATTTTTCTATTAGCCCTGATTTGCTATGCAAATCTAAACTGGGCTGATGACGTGGATGTCAATCTTAATACAAATGATGGAACTACAGGATTTTCGGTAAAAAACAATACAACCCCCACACCAGCTACTGTATTACGTGCTAAGAGCGACGGTAAAGTTGGTGTTGGTACAACAGACCCAAATCATAAACTCGATGTAAATGGTAATGTCGGTATTTCCAACAATGGATATGTAAATGTTGGAGCAACAGACGGATCGACAGGCTATGGATTCCGTGATAACAGCGGCTCGATGGAATATAAGAATACGGGTGGTAGCTGGACACCGTTCAATAATGGCGTAAGCAGTCCCTACGGTTTTTCTTCATCTACCTATAGTTTTGCTCAGATTGCCTATAACCATGGCAATTATGGCACTACACAGCCTTCCGTTGAAATTGGGGCTGATACAGCCTATGAGACAATGTTACCAGTTACGCTAGGTACGGGTGGAGGAACACCCTGGGAACTGATTGAAAGTGGAGATGTCACAGTTGCTTACGTGAATGCAAAGCCCGCCTATCTAAAAATCAATGCAACCGGTCTGTATCATATCAGTGGATCTGTCTCCATTAAAGGCACAGCGAATACATCAATTGAGGTTGAAGTTTTTAGACAAAACTCAGGTTCTATTCCGTTAACAACCAGTTGGATAACCGGAACACACGATTTGGAAGCTTTATCAACGGCTCTTTCCGTAACCAATGGTCAGTATGATGCCGGTAGTGTGAATGGTTTTTATCAACTGAATGCAAATGATTATTTAGCTCTTTGTTCAAGAGTGGTTAACGGCAGTACAAATACACAAAAAGTAATATGCATCAATTTTAACGTTGAACGGGTCAAGTAGCTTCAGGATATGCAGGAGTATATCATGAAAACTGTTGTAACTTTTCTCTTTGCAGTTTTCCTCATAACTATGGGGTATGCTGCACCTTCCATTGTCATCAATGCCGGTAGCATCATTTGTGTGAACGAAGCCTCCTTCACAATAAATAATGGTGATTTGGTCATTAACAACCCGGATGGCTTCCTGTCTGATAACACTTCCACTGTAAATTCCGGAACTCCTACAGTATTTGAAGGTCCTGAAGGTACAAGCGATGCATTGACTATTACTTCTTCTGCTCTTATGGGTACTGTTCAAATCATCAATTACAGCGGACAAAGACATCCCAATGCAACTACCAGCAAAATCAGCCGCTGGTGGAATATGAGTATCCCTACGACCTCTACTTCGACAATTGTCTTCGGAGTCAGGGTCAGTAATGATTGTCTAGGTTATGATTTAACAAAGCTATCTCCTTATGAATTGAGTGGCAGTAATTGGATTAAGATGTCGAATGCTGTACCTTCGGTTACCACGAATGGACAATTCAGTGACATTTCCTTTTCAGGTGTGGCATTCACAGCAAAGAAAGGTACCCATATTGTAACCCTGGGACTTAGTAGTGACCAGGAGTTGCCTGTGGAACTTTCATCATTTACGGCTGTTTCGGCTACATCTCAATTGTTGGTGACTTTGCAGTGGACAACTGAATCTGAGACTAATAACCTGGGATTCAATATCCTTCGTTCGAATGATGACGATATATCACATAGTATGTATGTGAATTCTGGTATCATCCAGGGAACGAATACTTCTACTCAGCAAACATATCAATTTGCTGATCATAATGTTGAAGGACTTAGAACTTATTTCTATTGGCTGGAAAACGTAGATTTCAACGGATTCAACGGATTTGCAGGTCCTGTTATGGTTCAAATACTTGAACAGGATGATCCAAATACACCTCCAATTATACCCTTGGTTACAAAACTCTGTAATGCTTATCCGAATCCTTTCAATCCTCAGACGATCATTGCCTATGATTTGAAGGCAGCCAGTGATGTTATTATTCAAATTTATAACGTAAATGGTCAGCATATCAAAACACTTGTCGATACAAATCATGATGCTGGTCATTATACCATAGTTTGGAATGGTACGAATGATAAAGGAAACCCTTGCGGCAGCGGTATCTATTTCTATCGGATGAATGCAGGTAAGTATAACAAGACACAGAAAGTTGTTTTAATGAAATAGCACAGTAATTGACAGTGAGTTGTCCATCTCCTATATCATATATGGGATCAAATCCCCATATGGTTTGCCTTGTGGAGTAGGATTCCGATCCTACTGAATAGTAGCTCCGCATTTACGCGGTTGTAGAGCACGATGCCGATCCTGCTGATTAGTAGCTCCGCATTTACGCGGTTGTAGAGTAGGACGCTGTTCTTACTGTCTTTCTTTGGTAGTGGCATCCTTCAGGTTGCCTTCTTTGTAGAGCAGGATGCCGATCCTGCTTCGGCTTGGAGATAGAAACGCACGGGGTTCGTTTTGCCACCTGACGGGGTCAGGCGTTCCTGTAGATCACAGGACGGCAGACAATGACCTAAAGAGCATTATCCTCAAGCTGAAGCAGTGACCATAATCTGAGAGTGTTCGAGGTCGGGACGACACTCTCACAAAACAGATAAGACTATCTGTGCTACCGGACTCCGAACCAGAATGTGTCCGCTGACGCGAACCCCTACTTTTCCCAGGAAGGACTTCCTGGGCTAACGGAGTAACGTCCTTTGGACTGTAATGCACCCCCCTACCCGAGGGGGGATTAAGGGTGGTTGTCTGCAACTTCACTCGGAACGCTGTTTTCAAACGGCTATGCTCTTCAATTCTGTATTATTATCTCCATTTCTTTATGCCCATCCATTTCAATACAGTCTTTATGCAGATGAATGATGGAAGTTAAATAACACACTAATGAAGTTCGAAGTTCGAAGTAAGAGTACGAGATTGGAAGAAGCGAGATAGAATTTAACACTTTTTTTTATGTAATTACTTTTGCATCATTAAGGGAGGGTTTTATGTTAGATTTAATTGACCGTACAAAGAAAGTAGCAATTGATATTGTCAAATTTTGTTGCTCATTACCTCAAAATCAAGAATATCAAATCATTAGTAAACAGCTTATTCGTTGTGCTATTTCGGACTTCGTACTTCGCACTTCGCACTTTCTTTTTGAGCTGGGTTTCATCTAGGCTTCATCTAGGCATTATCTAGGGATCATCTAGACTTTTTTAGATTATCCGTAGATTTTCTTTAGTTTTTATTTCTTTTTATGTATTTTGTATCTTCCATGAGACTTATAATTGGCTTTCACATATGACGTCTCCTCGATACAATTGGATAAATCCAATCACTCGGAGAACTCTTCTTTCTGTTCTGAACATGTCAGCTGACACCTGAAACCTGTCACCTTCTGCCATATGGAGGATTATTTTGGCAAAATCGGAGGAACATTTGAAAATGATTTAAAATTATGTTAGATTTAAAGAAGGAAAATAACTAATGTCTTAATGAGAGTCAGATATACAGAAGATTTGAAAGTAATATTATCAAATGCTAAAGAATTATGATTTTAAACATTTGATAAATAAAGATTGACTTGTTATTGAATATAATACGAATTATGAAACATAGAAAGCAATACTTACAGAAATGGATTATTCATTAGATTATCTGTAGTGATATTCGTTGATAATCCATATCATATCAAGTACTTAATTTATTAAATAAAATAGGAGGTAACATATGAAAGGTGATCATTTACATGCGTTTGAAAACATAAAAGATGGACTTAGCATTTTTAATCCAGTATATTTAGGAGATACCTCTCCAATTTTTGAATCACACAAAATTACCGATATTGCTGAGTTAATTTGGATGTCCGATAATTTGTTTAGGGCATTTGAACTCCAAACTCTTAGCTTCCATGTAAAGTAATCACCACAGGTGCAACGGCACAGCAACGCCTCATCTTGTGAGGTGGATAGGTCATTTTTCAAATGATGCCAAATACAAAAACAAATCCTGTCTTTCTTAATGCAATAACATAATGGAGTTACATCTGCTTGCATCGTACAAGATACGACCTATCCACCTTATGAAAAAAGGCGTTGCACCCACAACTATCGCATATCGTGAGTCCAGCAAGGAAATCCGGTCGGGTTTGAACTCCAAATCCTCAGCTTTCATGTAAATAGCCACACAAGTTACAGTTAGATCCCCTTTTTTGTCATTTCAATGCAGTGGGCTGGGCAAATCACTTTACATATCCCACATCCGTAACAATCCATTTGATTAACACGTAGTCTTGCATCTACCATTTTTCGGGCACCAAAATAGCAGGCTAGTACACATGCCCCACAATGCACGCAGGTATCCATCTCTGTTTTTTCGATGAATTGTCCTTTATCACACTCTTCATCCGGGTCGAGGAAATATCCGCAGCAATCGTCACAGCAAAAACAGATGCCATCTGTTTTTGTTCTATCCTTATTTCTAAATGGTCGGGCTACAAGTTTCTTGGTTCGAGCTTCTTCCAGGATTCGAATTACTTCTTCAAATGATACTTGATGCATATCTGAACCACTTGGGTCTTCCCCACCATTGAACATCAAACAAACATCCATTCGTGAGCGCTTACATTCCCCTTTGCTTTCCCTGCATCCGCAATTGGATACGAAAAATTCCTGTTCAGTTTGAATCAATTCCATTGCTTCCTCAAGTGTACAAACATAATGCATAGCCAGGTCTTTTTCCATGTTTCCTCCTGATGAATTAGAGTGAATTTATAATGCAAATGATTATTAATAACCATTCACTTTAGAAACGGAATGATCTCTGTATGAATATTTCGTGTGAATAGACCGCATCTCCAGGACGAATCTGGAAAGTATAAGCTAGTTTCAGATACCAGGGCAGAGATACACGTAATGTAGCATTATGATAAACAACAAGTTTAGTGGCTTTGGAAAGATTCGTGGTCTCCTGTAATAATGCCGTATAATCTACAAAAATGCTGCGGAAGACATATTTCCCCATATTAACAGATAAATTATTCAACAAGATGTTCGAGCCAATATTCATGAAATTACTCTGATCCGGCTGATATGAATTTTGTACAGGAAGGTTTGGATTTGAAGCATTATTGATCACATATTCATTCACAACATTGGTGATAAATCCTGGAGAAATGTTAAAAAAATCGACATGCAGGAATTTGCGGATCTTACTTTCATAGGGAGATAGATAGGGGTCTATAAATGAAGACCCAATATTGACTCCGACTAACTGAATTGCTTCATCCTGCAGCATTGCCTGTTGTTGGGAACGAGATAGATCTTCCAAAGGTCTGTTATATCTCAATTTTGCTAAAATTTGTGTATTGGTTTTATCAAGAGGGCTATCACTCATAAGTGTCAGTTTCAAATTATGAAAGAAATTTGTATCATTATCACTTAACTGTGATACATTTAGTGTGATTAAACTGCCATCCGATGCTTTTTTATAAAATGTACCCTTCAATTTAGTCGATAAGGCAGTAACTGTCATTTCAAGATAATCGACCTCGAATGTTGTTCCAAACATATCGAGAGTTCCCTGTTCAGACATAAATAAAGCCTCTGGCACTGAGAACATGGTTCCATCATAAACCAATCTAAAGTAACTGTCGGAAGTAATGAGAAAGTTAGTGGGATAGGTAATGTATCTCATATTATTCTTGAATCGCAAGATAACATTCATGGTAAATGGCAATGGATCAGCAACGACAACTGATTTCGGTTCTTTCGCGGTATTAATCAATTGGAGCAAATTGGCTGTATTAGAAGGATATAAACCATAGCCGTTTGACATTTCTACTTCTGCTTCTATATGCATGTCATCCCAAGGTCCCGTTATTATTGCCTCCTCAGAATACTGCCCTTTGATAACCGCATCAACGGTTGTATTTGGCTGGCTGTAATCGGGAACTGTAACAGGTATACCTTCGCTGGAAGTTTTCAAATAAAACTGACCAAGATTAAGCATGGCAATATGGAAATCATTTTCGTCATTCTTAATCTCGCTCCTGATATTCAGATAACCTTTTCCCATATAGAATCTGCATCGTTTGAGCTCCAGGCGATTATCCTTAATGAGGGCATTGATTTGAACCTTACTCACGGACTCACTTTGTGACTTTACTTTGAATGAACCGTTAGAAATCATGATAGAACCTTGTTTTACGCTCAATCCCTCGTCTTCCATACCAATACTTAGAGTAATGTTCCCTTTGCCATGCCCTTGAATGAAGCGGTTCGATAATAATTCAACCAGGTTAATAAGATCCGTATCGGCTGTTAAGTTAACTACCCTATTATCTGTAATCTGCTTACCGTTAAAAAAATTATAACCAATGCTTCCTTGCCCATGAATTGTTGTAGCTTGTGAAGAATAGGCATTTAAAGTGTCTATCTCAAGATAATCCGGGTATTGAGTGAATTTTACCAGTAAAGAATCTGCTGTTAAACTGCCATACACACAATTACGTGCTTGCACACTAACTTGTAATAAGGGTTTTTGAGCAATCTGATTTGCTTTGCCCTGCAAATCCATGTTCAAGCTAATATCAGCATTTACTAATCCTGAAAAATCATCCTTAGGTGTGATATCACTGATATTGTATTGCTGCATATGAATATTCAGTGCCAAAGTATTATCAGTAACAAGGCTTCCATTTCCTGTCAGTATGAGGGATTTGATATTGCCAACAATAAGGGAATCGATTTGAATCTTATCCGTTGTACCGGATAGTATCAGTTTCGTATTCAAGGCATACAAATTGGGATTAACATTCACGCTATCCAAGGATATTGTTCCAGTTATCTTATTATCTCCGAGTAAATTATAAGACATATCCAAAGTAACAGACCCACTGTATGGTGATTTCTTCCCGAATGGCGCGAAATATGTAAGATAATTACTTAATTGAATGCTATCACCTTGAATTGAAAGTCCATATTTCAGACCCGGTTTCCATTGAATCCAACCTTTTGCATCAATACTGTCATTTAACTTAAGATCATTCGTTTCAAGACTGTTATAATCACCCGTCGAAGTTAGGGTTAAATTGATAGGTACCTGGTTGTATTGACCCTTCAATCCTTCAAGTTCCATGAAAACAGTTTTCTTTTTCAGATTAACAGCTAGTGATGTATTCAATTGAATATCATATAGTTTCCTGCTATCTTCTAAAGCGTGAAGTGAAATATTTGTGCTAAGTTCTGAGCGATTACCCTCGGCAATTATAATTCCATCTAGAAGCGGTACTTGACCTGCTGTAAACTTCTCCGGTAAGAATTGCGTGATTGGAAGTTGAGTAATAGCTACTTTACCTTGATAATCGAAACGATCCAGATTGATTGAACCTTCCACTTGTATCTGTTGATTAGCTGTGGCAATGGCAAGAGTGACATCCTGATTCTTCAAAGAGCCATTTCCATGAAAGTGTTCTAATAGATACTTGTCTTTTCTTAAAGTAATATCATCAATTACCAGTTTCACTGCTGTATTCCTATTTCGGACATTCACTGTACCATGCAGATTACCATTGATTTTTAGGAGCTTCGTAGAGTGATTCATATCACTCAATACTAAGTTGAAATTCAGTGAATCACCCGGAATAAATTTACCCTGACCTTGTAGCTGAGTATCCTGCCAATTCGCATCTTTCAGTTGGAAATCAAGTGTTTTCTTTGCATACAAAGCAGTAATATCCACAGAATTGAAAGTCTGTTTTTGGTAAACAATCGTATTAGAATGTCCTTCCAGTTCTATCTTAGGGTCTGATGTCGAACCACTGATTCTTATCTTCCCTGTTAATTCACCTTGCACAGAAGGAATCAAATCTGCAAGGAAGAGTCTCTGCAGGTTAACATTCGAAACTAAGGTCGGGCTTTTTGAAAGCGGCTCTCTGATGATACCTTCAAGCTGTACTTTCGATCGATCGATCGTTGCCAGAGTAGGACGAATCTGAAGGGCATTACTACTCCCAAAGACACTCATGTTTCTTACATCAATGTGATGTCCTGCAATATCCGCAGATGCTTGATGAATACCTGCTTTCAATTGAATGATTGGCAATTCTTTTGAAGACATATTGCTCTGTGGATTAGAATGCATGGATAATAACAAACTCATGTTTAACTTAAGCTGTTTAATCTTATCCAATTCAACGAGTTGAGGCTGATAATTGGTGATAGATAAATCGACATCCTGTAACTTTCCTTTTACCAGGCTCATCTTCCCAGTCAACGAAGCATTGTTGGCAGTAGAAGCATGAATTGAGATATTCGATTTACGTTTATTGATAATGGAAATCTGAATATTATTAAAGGTCTCATTAATTCTCCATTTTGCTGGTGTTTTTTCATCAATGCTGTCGCTTGCATTGATGATGAGTCTTCCATTGTAAACAGTTAGACGATTGAAGTAACGGTTTAAGTCTATAGATGTTTTAGCTTTTGTTTTCAATGGATTAGGAGAATATATATAATGAATATCAGGTTCATATACAGATATTTGATCTATTGCTTTTGTAATCTGAAAACCTGAGTACATAAATTTTAGCAAGTTGTAACGAACATATATCTTCTGAATCTTAACATCATATTTATTTTTATTATCATGAATATGGATTTTACTGATCGTAACTAAGTTTTCTGTCAGATCCAGGTTCCCTATAGATATGCCAACTTTCAATTCCTTAGCTAAATATGAAGATAGTTTTACTCTAATTAATTCATCAACATTGGCATAACGCATTACCAGCATGTAGGTAAGATTCACCAAGAGGAGAATTAGAATGAGAATTAAAAACCATCGCTGATGCTTCAATCAACTTCCTTTTTTATAACAGGGGAGGAACGGTTAAAACACCATTTTCCAGTTTGAAGTGTCTACCCGCTTTTCCTGCAATATCTTCATTATGAGTAACTATGACAAAGGTCTGACCATGTGTTTTCTGCATCTTAAGCATCAAGTCAAACACTTCAGCACTATGAGTTGGATCAAGATTGCCTGTAGGCTCATCAGCATAAACAATATCCGGCTTGTGTATCATCGCTCTGCCAATTGCGATACGCTGCTGTTCTCCCCCACTCAATGCATTTGGATAGTGATTTCCCCGATTAGACATATCTAAAAGTTTCAGCCATTCATTTGCTTCCTTAATACTCTTCTGATAAGATAACCCTTGTATGAGTAAAGGCAGAGCAATATTTTCCGCAGCCGTCAGATCTTCCAGCAAATAATGAAACTGAAAGATAAAACCGATATGCAAACTTCTGAACTGAACACTCTTCTTATCTCGAGTTGTGTAGTGAATATCACGATACAACAATTCACCGGAACTGGCATCATCTAACAATCCAAGCACATGAAGCAAAGTACTTTTACCGCATCCTGATTGACCGGTAATGCTGATCAGATCGCCAGATTCAATTGTGAGGCTAATATCACTCAGAACTTCCAGGGAGCTATTCCCTTCCCTGTAGCTTTTTTTAATATGTGAAGCTCGTAATATATTCATTGATTCTATCCTTCACGTAAAATATCGATAATGCGCATCTGATTTATTCTTCGCAAGGGTATCATGATACCCAAAGAAATAGTGACAAATGCGACAAGAAAAATGAAGCCAAGATTAAATAGTGTCAACTGTATAGATAGCTGGTCAAGGAAATACACATCTGCCTTGAGGTGAAAAACCGTCTGTTTGGCGATAATCCAAGCTAAAAATACGCCTAAAGCTTCTCCTGCAATGATTGCACAGATACCAATGACAATAACTCTCCCATAAAATATCTGCTTAAGAAGTAGGTCACTGCCACCTATTGCTTTGATGATACCGATTTCCCTTCTTTTCTCAATGATCATCGTTAATAAGGCACTTATCACATTAAAAGATGCGATGAGAAGAAGGAATGTAAGTATTATAAATATCAGCCACTTCTCCATAGTTAGCAAAGAAAAAAGTGATTGCGAGAAATATGACCAGGAGAGAACTTGGTATTTATCTTTAAAAGAGAGACTCCATAACCTAGAAAGCTTTTCTGCATCGTTCAGGAATTTATCAGAAAGCCTAATTTCCATCATATTTTTATTATCACCCATTTGAAAAAATTCAGCAACACGATCCTGATTCATGAAAACATAGGAATTATCATATTCGTACATCCCCGAACGATATTTACCTACTACTCTGAAAGTCTCTGACTTGGGCACCATCCCTACACCAAAACCTGCTTGAAGCATAGGTCTTAATAGTTTGACAGAATCTCCTAAGGCGAGATTCATTTCAGTGGCAATCCTGTCTCCAAGTACAATATCAGTATCATTTTTCAATTGATTAGTACCCTGATACACATATTTCCGATAATCAGTTGTGGGATTTTGTGTTTTCCAGTCGATACCATGGACAACACAACCTTTGATTTTATCCTTGGCTGATAGCATTGCCGGTTTCATAACAATGGCTGCGTACGATTGTATTTGTTTCTGTTGAGAAAGAAAAAATTCCAGGGAATGAATATCAGTTGCATTTAGTTCATCAGCAAAATTCGGATAAATGTAGATATGAGAATTTGCCCCAAGCATGACTCTTTTTAAAGCTTGTGTATAACCATCAAATAAGGAAATTGCTGCTGTTAACGTGCAAACAGATATGATTATTCCAAGAACCATGAAAACCGAATCAAATCTTAACCATTCCCTCCTGGGAGAGAATAAATACCTTCTAAAAGTAATCCATGCAAGCTGATTGATATTACGCATATGAAATCTAATTTCGAATATTCAGAGGATTATCCTGGTTATGAAAGAGAAGATCATTCACATAATCGGTAGTGTCTGCTGCGGAAGATGATTTTACTTTTGTTTTAGTGAGAGCAGAATTCATCGGTAAATTCTTTGCCTTTGTTTTCACCTGCAGAAGTTTCATCCGAACAGTATCGGGTTTTGCAATGACAGGATTCGAAGATATGGTTTTTACACTATCACTCATTATTTTTGTTCGATGAAAAATTGCCTTCTGCGAACCAGGTGTTTGTTTGTAAGTTCTATATGCTTTAATTACAATGAAACCGAGTATTAAGATTAGTAATAAAACTCCTATCAGGTAAAGGAAATTGGTTGAAATAAGGATTTTATTTTCTTTGATTGGCGGTCTGGGTTTGAATTTAGCTGTCTTTTCATTGGGATAAGAAGCTTCAAATAGTGCTAAAGCTCTTTCCTGATCTGCATGAAGAGTACGTATTACAGTATAAACGATCGCCTTTGCATAACCATAAACACCAATATTTTCAAGATGATCATCTTCAATATCAGCTAGCATTTGAATACTCATTTTGGTTTCATGATGCAAATCTTCTAAGGTTAAGTGTTGTTCTTCTCTAAGTGTCTTGAGATAAGATCCAATCGTATCCATGACAACCTCTTCAACGTTTATTCAGGCTTGTGAGACATTCACCAATCATAAGTTCCATCAAATACGTGAACCACTTCTCCAGTTAAATATATGTGCTGGCTTTTTTCATCGTATTCAGTCTCTACAAACCCACCGGGTAAATCAATTTGCAGTCTTGCATGACATCGTTTAGATATCAATCCGGCATAAGCAACTGCACATGCTCCAGTTCCACAAGCCAGGGTGATACCGCTTCCCCTCTCCATAACCTGGACTGTTACTCGAGATTGGTTATCAATCCTAACAAATTCAACATTGATTCCATTAGTAAAGTAACCTGTTTGATGAATTGAGCCTGCATATTCTGTGATGCGTGTTCCAGGCAGATTATCTACAAAAATAATAAAATGAGGATTGCCCATGTCCACATAATCACCTGTAAAACCAGCCAAAGACAAATTAGCCTTCAAAATCTTTGGGATACCCATATCCACCCTGACTTTGGTTCTTCCATCTTCTAGTAGTGTGAATCCTGTTTTAATACCGGATGCAGTGTCAATCTGATATGTAGTATCCACTCCGCTTGCACCCAGGTAACCACAAACAGATCTTAAAGCAGAACCGCACATTTCTGCCTCAGAACCATCAGCATTGATAATTCTCATATGGGCATCTGCATCATCTGAGGATAGAATCAGGACAATCCCATCAGCTCCTACCCCATAATGTCTGTCACATATATGTCTGGATAAATCAGAATAATCAAGTGAAGGCAAGTCTTTTTCCCGAAAATCGAAATACAGGTAATCATTACCCTGGGCTTGCATTTTAAAGAATGGCATCTTCATCTGTTTAAAATATCCTCAAAAACATCACTAAACCGGTATATCCCTTTTTTATCCTCTATCCACATCGCTCCTTTCAAGGCACCTAAGGCAAGTCCAGAGCGATTCCTAACACGATGAATCAATTCAATGGTGTCTGCATTTGAATCGAAACCGATTGTATGCGTTCCAGGGATACTTCCCGCACGAATACTGGCAAAATGTAACTCTTCAGGTTCTATCTGTCGATTTACCATTTCAAATTGTACGCTTGTTTTTTGTGCCATATTTTTAATTATAATCTGTGAAAGTTCTTTCGCTGTACCGGAAGGACTATCCTTTTTCTGGTTATGATGTAGTTCTAATCCATAAATGTCGTATTCAGGCAGCTTTGACATCAATTTGGCAGCTTGTTCCACAATCCGATAAAAAGCATTCATGCCTATTGAGAAGTTAGACCCGTATAAAATTCCAATACCGTACTGATCCGTTAAGGCTGAAATTGCTTCATAATGCTGCTCCCAACCAGTTGTTCCGATCACGATATGTACATGATTCGAAGCAATCATCTGACAATTCTCCAAAACAGCAGTGGGATGTGTGAAATCTATGCAAACCTGTGCTCCATTCAGACTTTCCCTGGTTATTTTTGAAGGAAGTCCTTGAACATTAGGGTCAATCTTAGAAACGATCTCAATCTCGAAATCTTTAGCGATATCTTCGATCATGTGCCCCATCTTTCCATAACCGGATAATGCGATACGCAACATTCTTTCTCCAAGTCTTAACTATTTGAATAGATTCTAATCAATTCCTTGACCCATTTTGTTCCTTTATCCAATTCTGAAACACGGATACATTCAGCAACAGTATGTACTTTATCCATACCTGTCCCAACAGCTATGACAGAGATTCCTTTTCCATTAAAGATGTTTGCATCACTTCCGCCTCCACCTTTTAGTGTCCGAACCGGTACTCCAATTTTTTCAGCAGCCTGAATCGCCATATGAACAATTGGATCATCATTCTCATAAAAGAAGGAATGATATTCATTATGAACAATTGCATCTACAGTTGCCTGGAAACCATTTACTTCAAATTTCTCAACAGTATCTGTAAATACTTTAACTATCGTTTCTGTTAGTTCAGTTAGTTTCTTCATGCTATGACTTCGTACTTCTCCACGAATCTTAACTAAATTTGGTACAACATTAGTCGCTGCACCTCCATTCATGATGCCTATATTGCATGTTGTTTCAAAGTCAACCCGACCCCATTGCAGCAAAGATATTGCTTCCGCAGCAACTTGTATGGCGTTAATACCTTTCTCTGGTTCAACACCAGCATGGGCTTCCTTTCCATGGATAAGAAACTCCAGGCTGTTCTGTGATGGAGCTCCCACCATAAATTCTCCAACAAGATGGGCATCCAAGGCATAACCGAATTTAGATTTCAGAAGATCAAAATCAAGGTATTTTGCGCCTAATAGACCAATTTCCTCGGATATTGTAAAAAGTAATTCAATGGGTGCATGAGGTTCTCCGGAATCCTGCAATTCCTTAATGGCGAACATGATCTCGGCAATCCCTGATTTATCATCAGATCCCAGGATCGTAGTACCATCAGAATAAATGACACCATCACGGATAATTGGTTTCACATTGTTTCCCGGAAGAACTGTATCCATATGAGAACATAAAAGCATTGATGGTTTATCTATGATTCCGGGAATGTAGGCATACAGGTTACCACAATTTCCACCTGTTTCCTTATTTGCCTGATCGAAGATCGGGTTAAAACCCATTCCACGTAAATCATCCATAAGCTTTAGCGCAATTTCTTGTTCATGAAGTGATTCGCTATTGATTTGTACTAGAGATAAAAAGTAATCTAATACCGTTCCTTGCATGATATATACCCCTTGATGTAATTTTCAAAACATTGATTCAAATATATAGTATATACAATGCGTCAACTAAAAAAACTACAAGGTAAACAAGAATATCCATTATATGATAAAAAGAAAATGAGATTTATGGTGCATGCTCTTCCGTAGTATTTCGAATAATCCGTTTGCATATACCCATTTAGGAGCTGTAATAAGTACGAAATAAAACCCCCAGGATCACTCCCGGGGGCATATTTGTTCAGCAAATAAGATTTGCTTTTTTATTTGAGAATGATCATTTTCTTGGTTTGGCTTATGGTAGGAGAGTTAAGATTATAGAAGTATATTCCACTTCCGCAGATATTACCTTTGTTGTCCTTACCATCCCAAGTTAGCGTATGATTACCTTCATTAACGATGAAGGTTTTTACAGATTGTCCAAGAACATTGTAAATATTGATTGAAGCAGTCGTACCTTGCTTGACCTGGACATCAATATTGGTGGAACCATTCATCCGGAAAGGATTAGGATAGTTGTCATTCATTGATGTCATCTGAGGTACATTTACAACAGGATTGTTATCCATAGTTGCTGTAAGTGGTCCAAAGAGAGTACTGGTATTGTTGAATTCTACACCTTGCAGCCAATAGTAATAAGTATGCCCATTTTCTACTTCCGGATCAATGATCTGATATGTGTTGGATACAGAAGTATTCGTCGCAGGAATTATCGCTTGATTCAACTGTGAAGCAGTACTAAAAATACCGACATCATTACGGAACACATTGTAACCCAACATGCTGGTTTCGCTCTGTGTAATCCAGGTAACATTGACAAAATTCTCTCCCGTCAAAGTTGCTGTGAAACTGCTAAGTTCTACAGGAAGAACTTCATCACCCTGGACAGTGATATAGAAATCTGTATTCGATGTTTGAGGTGGAACTCCATCATCAGTTGCGGAAATTGTAACGTGATGAAGTCCTACATTGCCGGCATTCGCAATGATATGGAAAGTAACTGAAGCTGGATTCCCTGGTAAAATTTCATAACTGAATCCGCTTGTAAAATCATCTGTGACTATTACATTTGTAGTTTCTCCAATTTCAGGGGATAACACAGTGACTACAAAATTATCTGATCCGCTTGGAGGTACAACTACAGGAACAACAGGAACGTCTTGAAAAATTGGAGGTGTGTTGTCACCACCGGTACCACCGAATTTATACAGTCTTCCGTCCAGAAAACTAATACCATCTGCATTATCACCAGGTCCGTCATAGTCAGTTCCTGGATGATCAAATCTGCCAATCTGGAAGAAATTTGTCCCATCACCTTTATTGACGCCGACAGTGGCAGGAGTACCATAAAATCCACCTGACCCACCTGAAGCACTACCGGTAGTCCACTGCATAGTATCATAACTGAAACCAGCCCAGTAGCCTACACCTAATATTGGATCGGTACCATCTGAAAAAATCAGTTCGAAAGTATTGAGTTTGTCAGTCTGAGAATTGAAATATCCCACTGCATCCCATATAACGACAACCCTGTGAGCTTCTTTCTTGTACCAGACATATCCACCTCCGCTTTGCCGTGTATCCACATCTGCCCAGAAAGGTGCTAGCATTTTAAAGTCAGCAATAGGGAAGCCCGTCGAGCTAAAAGTGTAAAATGGTGTACCGAAAGAGACATTCCCATTGTTGTTGATATAAAAGCTATTGAAGACTTCTCCGAAAAAGCTAAACGGAAAAAGACATGCAATCTCACTAGTGTATTCGTCATCATTGGGACCCATTGCCAATTCAAATGAGGCATCCCAGGGAATAAGCAGATTTTGGTTATTCCTGGGGATCTTTACATGAGATGGACGTACGGATGAAACTGGGTCTGGATTACTGACCAGGCTCTGTTTCCATGCTGCATACTCGGGCGAGGAAGGTAAAAGCTTAGCTTGCTGAGCAAATACCTGTAAGAAGATAAACGTGAAAATAACAAGGAATAATACTTTTGTTTTCATACAATCCTCCATTTATTTTGTCTATACAAGTCTTATAAATATATATAAATTACGTCAAGAAAAAAATTCAAATACTTTGTTATACAAAATATTGTATCAATAAAATAAATACTATTCTATAGAGACGCCCAACTTGGGCGTCTCTACTTCTACTTGTGAATTACAGGGCAAACGGAAAGAAGACGCCCAACTTGGGCGTCTCTACTTTATCTGAATTACAAGGCGAAGCGAATTATACTTGACAAAAACATTAATCTTGCTGATTCAAATAGAAAGGTATAAATTCAAGCCATGAATGAATATTATAGAGAGGTGATGTAATGAAGAAATTCATATTCCTATTCCTGATATTACTACCCTTCACACTGTTTGCTCAATCAACTAATGACAAAACCACTACCGAAGAAGTTAAGGGATTTTCAATGGGAGGAGCTGTAGGTACTGTAACATTTGACAATATTACTTACTCAGATATCCATCTTTCTCCGGAAATCTCAATATGGAAATTCGGCATCGGTCTTGATTTCGACCTTCTTATCGATCAGGAAGGAAATATCCGTAAGGAAGACTGGGATGACTCAAAAGATATCCTGACAAAGATCTACATGATACGGTTCGCGCAAAGAGGCGATCCATTTTATGCCCGTGTAGGCGGATTTCCTAATTATACGCTTTCACATGGTTTAATCATGAACCATTATTCAAATATGCTGCAGTTTCCTCAGATACGCCAGATCGGTGTTATGGTTGGTGTAAATACTCCCATGTCAGGTTTGGGATTTGAAGTGTTCACATCGAACGTCCAAAGAAATGAAATCCTTGCCGGTCGTGTTCATATGAAGCCTCTAACCCCTACCGGAATGCCGTTGCTGAAAGATTTGGATGTTGGAGTCAGTGCAGCCACAGATCGTAACCAATACGGTGCTTTGGATGATGTCTCTTTTGATACTGATGGGGATGGAATTTATGATGATGCAGACATTGATGCGGATAATGATGGAGAGTTGGATGCATCACCTTATGTCCTGGGTAAATATCCTATTTTAGAGACGATAGAAGATCAATTGGATAGTTCATTTCCAAATTATGATGAGTTGCTAAGTTCAAAAAAAGAATCAGTAACTGAATATGGTGTAGATTATGAATTGCCAATTATCCAGGGGGATAAATTCTATTTAAGTCATTATGGAGAAGCAGCTCAAATCCAGGATTTCAACATGGGATTTATTTTCCCAGGTTTTTATAGCAAATTTATGATCTTTGATATGAATGTTGAGTTAAGGCATTTCCAGGATAAATATATTCCCGGTTATTTTGATCAATTATATGATCAGCAAAGAGCTTCCACCTATTACACCCTGGTACCGCCTGATTCAGAATTTTATGGCATCAGCACGAAGAAAGACCTGATCCAGTATGCAAAAGCGTCAACTGGCTGGTTCGCAAGTATTACTTCGCACATTGGTGACATGGTACTTTTAACGATCTCTTACCAGGACATGTATAACAAAAGTAAAACTGGTGGAAAATCACTATGGGGGAACTTACGTCTCAATCCAAAATTCATACCTAAATTACAGGAAGCCAGCATTAATTACTCTCAAGTCAATGTAGATAAAATTAAGCAAATTCGTTGCAATAATGCGATCCTGGAAGGAAGATTGGTTTATGGATTATCATCAAATACGAACTTAGTTGGATCCTATTCAGAACGATATAATGATGTAAATAACGATGGTAAGATTAATAATGATGGTGAAGTTCTAAAGACTTTTGGAACATCTGTGGAATTCAAATTCTAATTATCAAATACAATAAAACAAATGCTCCCGTTTATGGGAGCATTTGTTTTAATCTTATTTTTTATACGTATTCAGGAAATTTTAAAATAAGGAAATAGAATACCAATCTCTCGTTTGGCACTTTCATCTGAATCGGATGCATGAACTGCATTTTCTGTAATACTATCGGCATACAATTTACGAATCGTTCCCCATTCCTGTTTTGCAGGATCTGTATCTCCAATCAGTAATCTTAAATCTTCAACCGCATCTTGTTTCTGAAGAATGACTGCTGTCGTACGTCCAGATACCATAAATTTAATCAGGTTGGAAAAGAAGGATTTGCCTTTATGCATTTCATAAAATTCTTCTGCTAAATCATAATCCATAGTAAATATTCGAGCTTCCACTAATTCAAATCCATGATGCTCAACCATGGCGATGATTTCACCGATATGATGCTTTTGAGTTGCGTTCGGTTTGATGAGAAGGAGAGAATAATTACTCATTATTTCACTGAATATCGCGTTTCAATATAATCAAGTGCTGCGACCCTAATAGCAATATCACGATCAAGAATCTTACTCATACTGATCTTGTGCTTCAATACTTCAATCCAAAGATCGAAAACTTCACTTTGTTTTAATTCTAAGCCTGTATAAATTTTTATCATATTGGGATAAAATTCATCACGATCTGAATCAATGTGTGCTATAATGTACTTTAATGGTTCGTTCGTTACTTCATAGTCTTTATAACGAACATCAACTACTGCAAATCCCTGTTTCAACAGGTTTTCAAAACTGATATGAAAATCTTCATGCTGTGCCATTTGCCATCTCCTTCTTGATAATACGATCGACCGACCATCTTTGATATATTCTAAAAACGCCTTTAATCGTCAAGGAGTTTTCTCTTTTTTCATAACTAACAAACTCTTTCCTTGTCTGTGTATTTTGAAAATGGCAATATTGAATCGCTCTTTAAATACAATAATTGCTCGTGAATGAAATTTAGACACTAAATTCCTGTTGCTATTGAAATCTGATTTCTACCATTATTTTTACTCATATAAAGCGCTTGATCTGCTTTTTGGATGCAGTAATCTATATCACTATTCTCTGAATAACTGCTTACTCCTGCAGATAGTCTGATAGAAATCTGTTTCGTTCGATATATACATGGCATAATTTCAATTTTATCTAGTATCTTCTTATAAACGATCTTGGCACTTTCCATATCCGTCTCTGGCAGCAAAATAAGAAACTCATCACCACCCCATCGGGATACAATATCTTGTTTTCTCAATGTTTTTTCCATCAGTTGTGATAAATAAACAAGTACAAAGTCCCCGGCATCATGACCATCCGAATCATTAATCTGCTTAAAGAAATCAATATCCAGCATCATAATCGAAAATTGTATATGATTACGTTCATATGTAATTTGCGCATATTCAAGCTTTTCTGCCATATCACGCCGATTGGAGAGATTCGTAAGAGGATCTTTACGGGCAACAAGATCTAAGATATGATTTGCATTTGTCAGCTCTTCGTTTATCACATGTATTTCCATGTATGCTTTTATCAATTTTCTGGTAGTAACAGATTTCATTAAATACAAATACACAAACATAAAAGTAATTAGTATAAGCAAAATACCAAAGATATTGCTATCTCGTTTATATATTTTCAGGTTACTGTATTGCAAAGACTTGACCATGCGGTCATAAATATGAGCTTGATCTTCAAGTGCTTCAATATGACCGGCTAATTCCGGTCGCAGATGAAAAATCATCAGGGCTTTCTGATTCGCTGAAAGAGCTTCTGTCACATGACCGCTTTTCAATTGCAAAGCACATAACCTATTTAAACATAAAGCTTGTGTACCTATATCACCAGAATTCTGTGCTAGATGAATTGCCATATTTATATAGATCGTAGCTTTCTGAGGATTCTTTCGTGCCACAGAGTCTGAAATAGTCAAATAGTCCTCTATTTTCAGACCTTGGGGTTTACCATGTATGATAGGCATATTAATCATGTTATGATCTTGCGAAAATAACAGTATAGGAAATAAGATCAATAATAACCAAATCCCTTTTATCATACAAATCCTTTTTTGCACTTCGCCTTTGCATTTTCAAATCTTTATACTATTTTTGTAATTAAAAGTCCAAACTGTCAAGTGATTAATTTAATCCTATTTTGATTATAGTGCCACAATTATTTACATTGTTTATATAGACTCTCTTATAAAGTATCCTGATCATCCAGGAGTTAATAATTTCTTTCGAAAATAAATGAAGCTGTTCTCTGGCTTCTTCTCCATCCATTTCTTGTTTACGAACTGGTTCTGATTATCTTATCTATGATTAGTAATTTTTATAGTTATTCGTATTTTGTTTTACATAAGGAGATATCATGAATATCTGCATAATTGTCCATTCACAGACAGGAAATACGCTCCAGTTTGCCAAACTGCTTGCAGACAAATTACAAGCCAGGGGTAATTCTTTAGATATAATCGAACTCCGCACAAATGTACCTGTCATCTCTGGTTCGGTGAACCATACGATAAACTTCGAGATCAAAAATCTACCTGATATTTCAAACTATGATGTTATTATTGCAGGTGGTCCAGTATGGTCGTTTTCTGTATCCCCTGTTATTTATAAAGCAATTACCAGGTTACCCGCAATGAAAGGGAAGAAATTCCTGCCTTTTGTCACCATGACAGCCCCTCTTATCAGTATGGGTGGAACAAGTTCCCTCAAACTAATGAGTGAAGCTGCTGCAAACCTCGGCGCAGAAATTCTTCCCGGTGTTGCTATCCCAAGGTTATTCAGTAATGTCGATTCCATTATCATTCGAGAAGCTGAAAAGATATGTATGGAGCTCAGGTAGGGGCTAGGTGTTTGGTGTTAGGTGCTAGGTGCTAGGTGCTAGGTGTTAGGTGTTAGGTGTTAGGTGCTAGGTGCTAGGTGTTAGGTGCTAGGTGCTAGGTGCTAGGTGTTATTCCCTACTACCATCTCCTATTTCAATTTTAAATTTTAAATCTTCAATTCTGCTCTCTTCCTCAATTCGTAATTCGTAACTCGTAATTCTCAGCCCTCTTCTCCCTCAATTCGTAATTCGTAATTCGTAATTCTCTGCAATCTCTTCTTGACACTTGTAACTACCATTCATTTTAATTGTTTTTATAATGAATATTAACTTTCTAACTAAAGAGTATAGATTTGATTTAATCTTTACAACGAAGATTAATCGAATCAATTATGAAAACATGAATATTGATTTCAAACGATAACACTAGGGAGGTAGTTTTATGAAGGTCATTTTAAGTCTAATCATCACATGCACAATTCTCTCAACACTAAGCGGAACCAGCATTGGATATGATATTGGTAACTTTAGACCTATGGATTTGCAGGAATATTCCCTGGCTCCCTATATTTCTAATAATACTGAGTATGTAGATGTAAAAGGCTATGGCTATGGCTCAGGCCAGGATAATGGACTTTCCCTTAAAGGTTTATTGAAGCTGGTAAAACCAAATCATGAATTACTTGTTTCTACCGATGATAACGCTTTAATGACCGCATCAAAAAACAGTAATTACCTTTCCTCTTACTATAAGAATAGTAAATATGGACAAAAGTCAATTTTTTATTCTTATGATATTCTATGGCAGAAAGGTTTATCTTCTTCAAATCAAATAGAATACAGAAAATACAACGATAAGCATTTTGTAGGTCTTGAATTTACTAATTCATACGAATATTCAGATAGCAAGGAGAAAGATGCTTATTCTTTCAGTGAAAACGTTCTGGTTAAATACTGGTCTCTTCAAAACAGTTTGGCTGCTGCAATCGGAGTAGGAAGACTTTATGAATGCCAGGAAGCGTATACTGCCTGGTATTTCTTCAAAGAGCTGGAAAAGAATGGCTTCCTAAATAAACAGTACACTGCAGAAGACATTGATGAGATCGCCACAACACTCTATAAACTCAGGTCATTACATGAAATCGATTCCCGCCGGAATTATGTAACAAAAGCGACCATTCTCATGGATGAACTGAAGTCGAAAGAGTATATCAGAGCTGGTACTGATACAAAAGCAGCAGCCACACTCATGGAATTATGGCAACAGGGTGATAAGGCTGAAAGACTTACAGGGACTCGATGTGAAATCAAACCATTCATTTCAATCACTGATTATGTAAGGAAAGATATTTTTGAGTACGAAGATTCAAATACATCTGAGAGCATGGAGAGATTCTACCAGTTTGATGGTGGTATGGAACTGGCACTCAGATATGAACGACCATTTCATAATATCTTCCAAATGAGCAGTAAATTAAGTCTAGAACAGGGATTTTATGATTCTTTTTACAAAGAAGATTATGATGGAACAACGAGGGTGAATTGGAAACCTTTTACTCATATAAACGCATATTATACAATCTCTTGCTATCCCGACTGTCGTAGCCATATTTCCCTGGGGATGAATTCACATTACTTCATAAAGAACTTATCAAGTGCTCAATTATCCGGGGATTATTTGTCATTCCTCTGGTATCGCGACTATACTCAGCAATTCGACACAAGTGTAGCTCTCAATACTAATTACCTGATAACCTCTAGACTGTATCTCAATGGCAATATCTCTGGTGCATTTAAACATATGCGGAGAATTGATGACTTTGTTTACCAGCCATCTTCTTTTAATGCTTCTTTGAACCTGGAGTATAGAATATACTAGAATTACGAATTATGAATTAGCAGAGAAGGGGAGAGCTAGTTCTGGTCTTCTCTTCAAATCTTCATCATCCGAGCAGACGTTGAAAGCAATTCAACAACCACAGACATTTCGACTATGCTCAATGACCGGAAATCGGCGTTCCGTATACTCTCCCAATCTTATATCTTCAATTCCGCTCTCTCCCCAATTTGTAATTCGTAATTCTCTGCCTCTTTCTCTGTCACTTTTAGTTTTTAGCTTGTAGTTATTAGATGTCCCTTCTTCTTCTGCCTCTTTCTCTGTCACTTTTAGTTTTTAGCTTTTGTTATTAGATGTCCCTTCTTCTTCTGACTCTTCCCAAGAAAATAGGAAATTCAGCTTCATAGCGTTCTTAGACCTTGAAAACGATATGGTACGATTGCTATATCATTACGGTACAAATACGGTTTTTTACCGTAATGCTACCGTATTGCTACCGTATTGCTACCGTAATGCTCTTAGGGGAGCTACGTCCTGCGGACTAACGTAGCGCATTCTTCAAGTATATGTCTGCCAGTTGAAACTGTATAGCCGTTTGGAAAAAGCGTTCCGGAAAAGCAAGGTAAACCATGCTGCCACGTTACCTGAAGGAAACAACCACCGACCATGTAACCTGAAGGATACCACGACTGGTCGGTGGTCACTGCTTCAGCTTGTGGGTAATGTTCTTCAGGTCATTATATGCTCAGCGTTACAGATACTTACTGAAGTGTAGGGTTTGCGGAAGTAAACCCATTCTGGTATTTTAAGGCTTGCATATTGACTTTTACGTTTTTGAAGAAGGGTTTACTTCCGCAAACCCCTACATTTCCCCAGGAAGGACTTCCAAGGCTAGCAGAGTTGCGTCCTACGGACTAACGTAGCAACCACTTCAGGTAATGCTAACACCTAGCACCTAGCACCTAAAACCTAACACCTAGCACTTGTTCCCTATTCCCTGCCTGCTGTACACTGTACCCTGTTCCCTGTTCCCTGTACGCTGTACGCTATCCCCTATTCCCTCCTCCTTCCTTTTTTTCATTGACATAGGATAGGGCTATTTCAAATTACCATTTGTTAGAAAAGGAGTTTTATATGTCTAATCAACCTCAACAACCCCAGCAGCTAAATATCCAAATTGATGAGAAAGTCGGTGAAGGTGTTTATTCCAATTTATTCGTCATAACTCATTCTCCATCCGAATTCATTATTGATTTTGGTCGTGTCGTCCCAGGTATTCCAAATGCCAAGATTTACAGTCGTGTATTAACTACTCCAACCCATGCTAAACAGCTAATGATGCTTTTACAGCAAAATATTGAAGCGTATGAAAAGCAGAATGGTGAGATCAAATTTGCCGGTCAACCAGAGAATAAAGCGGTAGGCTTCAAGAGTGTTGGACAAAATTCTTGACTCAAAGAGAGCATATTAAGAGTTTGATTTAATTCAGAAAGAATCCCAGCCGTGCCGTATATTAAAGGTGGAAAATGAAGCTTAATAATCATTTACAACTGCAGGACTCCGCTTCGATTATCAGAAGCAGGATGAAGTATACTGCCCATCAGCAAAGGACATACTGGCTCTATGCAGTCATCTGTTCACTGATCGCTACAATTATGACGCGATTTGATAGCAGAAAGTTTTACCCGGCTGACAGGGATGTATTGGGACTTGGTTTTGCGATTGTAAATACAAATCCGTTCGGAGTGGATCATTTAGAAAACCACGTTCTTAGGTTATAGACAGCTATCCAACAGATTCAATCGAATTAGTTACTATATTTCCATACTTTTTAAAAATTAAATATCAATAAAATAGAACAATAAAGAGGGAGTAGAAGCGAATGAAACAATCGAGATTCCGTGGCATAGCTATCCTCATATTCATCTTGGCAACCGTATTTTTTATGATTCCGAATATCATGCAAATGGTTTCACCGGATTCTGTTAAATACTTGCCTGACTTCTGGGGAAGCAAAAAGCTAAAATTAGGGTTGGACTTGCGTGGTGGAATGCAAATCCTCCTGGATGTAGACACATCCAAATTACCTGAAAAAGAAAAAGATGGCGCAGTCAAATCTGCGATTGAAGTGATCCGCAACCGTATCGATCAATTCGGTGTTGCAGAACCTTCAATTCAACGTGTTGGAACAAGCCGTATCATGGTTCAATTGCCTGGTTTGAAGGAAATTAACAGGGCAAAAGATCTTATTGGTAAAACAGCATTGTTGGAATTCAAAATGGTTGCAGAAAGCGACCAGATCAAAAACGTCATGAATGCTATGGATGTTTTCCTCTCTAGCAATATTGATCGGTATCGTTATCTGAATAAATATGATGAAAAATCTAAGGAACCCAAGAAATCAGGTAATGCAGCTTCAGATATTCTGAAAAATACTGCTGCTCCTGCTGACAGCAATAAAGCTCAAATTGATTCTTTACTCGCTGCTGATTCAGGTCATATTTTCACAAATCTAACTGGCACGGGAAAAGAAAACGGAACGGTTTCTTATGAAGATGTAGATCTTGTACAAGCTCTATTAAAAGATTCTTTGTTTATCCAGGCAGTACCTTCCGGTTTCCAAATTGCTCTAGGAAAAGAAGACAAAAACGATCCGAAAGCAGATCGTGAAATATATGTATTGTTTTCCAATGCCGAAGTGACAGGTAAATATCTGTCAAATGCACAAACAAAGATAGGTTCAGGTTATGATCCTAAAACAGCAAATAAACCCTATATCAGTTTTAAATTCAACCGTGAAGGCGCAAAGAAATTTGATCGTCTAACCGGTGATAATATCAAGAAACGCTTGGCAATTGTACTCGATGGTATCGTTTATGTAGCTCCTACGATTCAAGATCGTATTTCTCGTGGTGAAGGGCAAATCACAGGTAACTTTACACTTGAAGAAACAAACGACCTTGTTATCGTATTGAAAGCCGGTAATCTTCCAGCTCCTGTCAGTATTGCCGAAGAAAGAACTGTTGGTTCCACTCTTGGTTCTGACAGTATAAAGGCTGGAGCAATGGCTACAGGAATGGCATTTTTATTCATCGTATTATTTATGCTTGTATATTACGGTTTTTCCGGATTGTTAGCCGACTTTGCCTTATTGATCAACATATTCTTCATCATGGCGATGATGTCTATGTTCCAGGCAACCTTAACGTTACCGGGTATTGCAGGTATTATTCTTACATTTGGTATGGCTGTTGATGCGAATGTGCTTATCTTTGAAAGAATTCGTGAAGAGCTGAAAGCAGGTAAAACAGTCAGAAGTGCTGTTGAATCAGGCTTTAGCCGTGCGATGGTCACGATCTGGGACTCTAATCTCACGACCTTGATCGCAGCAGCAGTTCTCTATCAATTTGGTACAGGCCCGATTCGGGGCTTTGCTGTTACACTTTCCATAGGTATTCTTGGTTCCATGTTCTGTGCTATCGTGATTGTGAAAGCGATCTTCGATAACTTTGTGACTAAGAATAATCCTTCCAAATTGAGCGTTTAGGGGGAAGCATGAAATTATTCGAAAACACAAACGTAAAGTTCATCCAGAACCGTAAGTGGGCATACTTATTATCAAGTATCGTTATTATAGCCGGATTAGTATCCTTAGCTGTGAAAGGTGGACCAAGATTCAGCATCGATTTTACCGGTGGTGTTTCTCTTGAACTAAATTTATCACCTATACACCAGGGAACGAAACCGATACATATCGATCAAATACGTAAAGTTCTAAAAGAAAAGGGAGTCCAGGATGCGGAAATCCAGAAAATTGGTGATCCTAATGCGTCAATCTTCCTGATCAAAGCCAAGAAACGTGATCCAAAAGAAGTTCAGATTGTTGAGATTTTGAAGAAGAACTTCCCTGAATATACGAATAAATCTGAACAAGATTTGATTCGACTACAGGAAGAAGTGGGACCCAAAGTCGGTGCAGAATTAAAAGTACAGGCAATCAAGGCAGTTCTAATCTCATTCCTATTAATGATCATCTACATCTGGTTCAGGTTTGAACTTACCTTTGGTATTGCTGCTGTTTTGGCATTAGTCCACGACATCCTCATCACCGTGGGTATTTTCTCCCTGCTTGACAAAGAGATTAGTGTCACTATTATCGCAGCGTTGTTGACCATTGTCGGTTTCTCCATCAACGATACAATCGTTATCTATGATCGTATTCGTGAAGATATGAAGATTTATCGCAAGGATACAACTGACATTGTCTTTAATAATGCAATCAACCGTACATTGAGCAGAACAGTCATAACATCAGGAACTGTGTTCTTGTGTATTGTTTCCCTGCTTCTTTTTGGCGGGTCAGTCATTCGCGACTTCGGTTGGGCAATGCTCATCGGTGTTGTCTCCGGTACTTATTCTTCCGTTCTTGTGGCTAGTCCACTTGTGGTTGATTACTACCGCATTCGTGGCTTAAAAGACAAAGACATCAAGACCTTCAAGAAAAAGAAATAACAAATTCTGACTTGTTCGACTAAAGATTGAACAGGTATGGAACGAATATAAACCCCGCTAGCCAGCGGGGTTTTTTCTTTCCCTAAACGGAAGACTATTAATCTCCGCGGATTGTCATAATTCTAACATTGACAAAATACTTCGTTCTTGCCTTAAGTGAAGTATGATAAATGAAAGATCTACATTCAAACCTAAGAGAGCTTTCGGTCAGCATTTCCTGACCGATCAGAATATCGTCCACAAGATTGTTATAGAGTCAGGTGTTAAACCTGGAGATGATGTTTGGGAAGTCGGCGGAGGAAAAGGAATCTTAACAGAAGCTCTACTGCAAACAGGATGCCATCTCACAGTTTTTGAAATCGATTACAATTTGCAGGAATACTTGGAACGGACATTTGGTAATCGTATAAACCTTGTTGCAAAGGATGTTTTGAAAGCAAATTGGGAAACGATGTTTACAAATCATCCTGTTAGCGTAGTAGCCAATATTCCTTATCAAATCACTTCTCCCCTATTGTTCAGGATTGCCAAATATCATACTCATTTCGATAAAGTAGTTATCATGATCCAAAAAGAAGTTGCCCAACGCATGGTGGCACATCCGAACACAAAGGATTATGGTATATTGACCTTGAAGATGCAGTATTACTTCCATATTGAATTGCTCTTTAAAGTACCTCCTACTGTATTTTCACCACCTCCAAAAGTTGACTCAGCCGTTATATGCATGACCCCACGTTTGAATAAACCAGAAATACCGGAGATAGATAAATTCTGGAAACTTGTCGAAATTGCTTTTCAACAGCGACGTAAAATGCTTAGAAATAATGTTAAATACTTAGTAACAGAAGAACAGTTCCAACAATTAACCCAAACAACTCCTATTGATCTGCAACGTCGTGGTGAATCACTTGATGAACAAGAGTTTATTCAACTGTTTCGTGCTATTGAGCTTCTGTAGCTTTCTAAGTGCATTTAACAGTTTCGAAACTTATTACCACGAATATAATGCTAATCGTACCCTGGAACAGAGATTCTTTTATGACTTTATCCCTGCTCCGATGTGGATGATATCTCAACGCGGAAGTGTGGAATTCGGTAAGAATGATAAATTCCAGCAACTGGATAAAACCTATCACTTAGTATGGTCAGTTACAAAAGCAAACCGATATGTTGACCAGGAATTTCACATGGGTTATGATTACCTCTACAATCGCAGCGCTCCCCTGGATGAGCAGGGAGTCACACGCATACATAGAAGAACAGCAGGTTATGATGTATTCTGGAAAATAGCGGACAGCCTTACAGTCGATAATGATCTCACTTATCATTACGAGGGAGAAGAAGATAGATTTCGGATAAGTCATACATTCATCAGTAAAGGATTACAGAATTCGCATGAAATCAATTATAATACAAACATGGGAATCCATAATATTTCTCTACAGGCAAGTTACGATCAAACCGCATTGCAGTACCAATGGGGACGAAGGATTGCAGGAAACTGCTCCTGGTTATTTAATACAGAGAAGCAAAACTGGACATCCAATTTTTCCTTTAATGATAATGAAGATAAAATTTTTACCTTGATACCTCATGAAAATTCTACATCCATCTATCAGCGTACGGATATACAAGACAGGAGAGCATATACTGCAAACTTCAATTATGCTCGGAATCTACCTTATGAGATTTCGATGAATCTTATGAACCAGGTTTCATATTTGAAAAATCGAATGGATTTTGCGACTACGAAAAACAACTCAGATATGTCAAATTTCGCATCATTAACATTCAGAATGCCATTTTGGACGAATTTTAATTGCTTTATAACAACTGAAAGCCAATATGAAAATAAAGAATTCCAACTAACAGCTAATTCCAGGACCATTGAGAATCGGCGAATTCAAAGCGGTGTAAGCTACAATTTTCGTGATTCAGATTCACTCTATGCAATCCGAGATGTAGAACTGAATTCAACAGAATATAAAGCTTCCTATGGACTTGATAATGATATAGTAAAAGAATCTTGGCTTTACGGCATCGAATCAAATTATAAACACAGAATTATCTGGAGAACTCTATACTCCCAAACATCCTGGAAAGAAGTTTACATTGATAGTGGATTATCCGGAAATAATAGCCTAAGAACAAGTTATTACTTACAGCCGGGCATGGATTTCATTGTAGGTGATTGCATACTTTTACAACAGAATTATCAGATCAGGGCAGACTATGATAACTTTACTTATAGTCATTTGCTCGATATTAAAGATCGTTTTTATCGTCAGATTATCGCCAGTTATAGAGCGGAATACAATGATTATCCCATCGTCAGGAGATATAATTTCCAAGCTTGGGAAAAGCTCCCATCCCGACTGATTAATATGAATTTCTTCTCCATTTCTGCTGGGATTCGATACGAGCATAACGAAACGGGAGATAAGAATGGTAATATTTATGTAATATCAACTCAAAACAGTAATCTCGCCTTTGATATTACGTTACAGAAATTCTTCAAACACACTGAAGTCAAACTGCGTCCTATGTACTCTTTTGGTGATATCCAGGAAATGGATGTATTAATCAGTACAAATTACAATATTCGAAATGATTCGTTTATTAAAATAAGTATCAATCCAACCGGAAAACAATGGAGAAAGCTAATTTGGCGTGCCACAGTTGAACTGAGTTATGAGTACTAGGGGAAAGGGGGTAGTCCCTACTCCCTACTGCCCACCTCCCATGGCTTCAGCAGGTAATGCTTCAATACTCTTTTCTTCAAACCCTTGAGATTCTCCTGTATTTTATCATTATATTCATCAAGAACACAATATTCCTGAAAAGGAAGATTCAGCAAATTCGCAGTTTCCCTAATAACATCAATACCTTCAACGACAATCATTTCATCAGTAAATTCCATCAGATTTGTATTCGATACTAATTGCGTTACTTTCAGCTTGGATGTGAATTCCAGATTGGTTAGCATCTGGATAATCTCTGGTGGTTGTGCTGTGAAAGGTCTTCGAGTATTAATGACCAAACGCATCTGATAACCCCGATTAACAATCTCCTTCTCAAATCTGCCTAACGCTCTGCAACCCGCAGGATCGCCACCAACATCAAGTATGACTGTCTTGTTAGTGTTTTGAATTGCGCCTTTAATTTTAGGGGAAATCATTGGTACATCTGCATGACCATAGACACCTTCAGGGCTGATGACTTCTATGCCGATTTGAGCAAATTGCTCTTTCACATCACGACTGCGAAAGTAAGGGTTAACTACATCCAAATCGACAAGAACGACATCCAGACCTACCTGCTTGAAATCATAGGCAAGATTGATTGAGTATTCGCTTTTTCCGCTACCGAATGCTCCAATAACGATATAGAGATTTTGCTGTAATTCTGTGTTCAAATTAAACCTCAAATTCTGTTTGTATTAGATATTTTATCTTTTGGAAATGATCTGTATAATAATCCGCTTGTTCACATATCTGGTCATATTCTTTCCTTGAGAATTCATCTTTGATAGCAACTACTTGCATACCCGCTGCTTTTCCTGCCTGGACTCCCTGGAGAGAATCTTCTATCACAAGACACTTCCCAGGTTCAATTCCCAGCATTTGTGCTGTTTTCAGATAAATATCCGGAAACGGCTTTCCATGTTCAACTTCGGAACCGGTTACAATATATTGAAAATATGGTAATAACTGATGTCTACCCAAGACACTTTCTGTCAGGAAAATTGAATTGCTGGTACCAATTGCCATCGGGATGGATTTATCCTGTAAGTATTGAAGTAAGTCAGCTACTCCATCTTTCACAGGGATATGATGTAAGTAATATTCAACAACCTGTTCCGTCCATTCTTTCATGATTTCTTCGATTGTATCTGTCAGTTGAAAGCGATCCTTGAAATGCTGGGCAAGTCCTTGAAAATTGTTCCCGGTACTCATATCTTCAAATAGATCAGCAGGAACATCAATATTACGCCTTCCTAGAAAGACTTTATCCACATCTTCCCATATTCCCATGGAGTCAATGAGAGTTCCATCCAAATCAAAAATAACAGCTTCTATTTTCATAAATTACCTCATATTCAACATTTTATCAATCATGCTCCTCGTCAATGAATAAACATTTGAAGAAGCTTGGTTGGTAACGAAAAAAGGAATCGGTAACACAATTGCTTTAAAATGATATTCAGAGATTTGATAATGCGTTAGTAGCATCTGCTCATAGATTATCTTTATTTCATTATCCACCAAATATCTAAATCTAACCTGTCCACCAAAATCCTGATTTTTGATCACTAGTATAATAGATCTTCGTGTGTCCGGAAACTGGAATGTCAAATATAATAGGACATCTGTATGATGACCCTGGTATTTCTAACAAAATTTGTACAATAGGAGATCAAATGAAAAGAATCTTTTTCCTTATGTTGATTGTATCCTTAGGTTTTTCTGCTTATGCCATATCTCATTTTACACCTGTTTCAGAAAGAGAAGATATATTAAGCAAATACCACATAATCGTTACTGCAGTTGATAGTACTGGCAATATTTATGCGAATTCTCGTTATTCAAATGCAAGCGTATATTTCGATGTTCCTAAGTATGCTTTAGATATCGACGGATATGATGCCACTTCTTTCAAAATTTGTTGGAACGAACAAGATACTTGGAGCGATTCCTTTTATTTTAATTTACAGGATTCATTATCTGTTGTTTTTCTATCGCATTTTTATCGCGAAGTATCTTCTAATACACCTGAGCTTCATTATATCAGTTTACAAGTGGCTTATATTCCCAATGAGGAAAAAATCCCTGAGCATGAACCAGTTACTTATTATTTCAAGATTTATCTTACGTGTAATCCTGATCTGATTTTGTCAGATAATACTGGAAGAGATTTACTGCCACCAAACATAATTTCTTTATACATGAGCAGCATAAATTATTTTCGCCGCACACCAGTAATTTTCATTAATGGATGTAATTTCTGGGATACTTTTGACCCGGAAGATACCGCTAATAGTAGTATTGTCTTTGAACCTTTAGACATCATGGCACATGATAATTTCCCTATTGATAATTGTCATTCGTTTATACCAAATGGTAGTAATCCTACAACAGCAGTCGATTATTTCAGCTTTAATTATTCATGTTCAACTAATCAGATTGAGGATAATGCTGCTATCTTTGAACAAGCTCTAAGCGATATCGCAGGATATTATGCGGAATATTATCCCACTTCAATCATTGAAGGTTTTAATGTAGTTGGATTTTCCTTGGGTGGTTTGGTTGGTCGATATGCCTTAGCAGAATTGGAGGATCAAGGTTTACCAACATATACACGAACATTCATTTCTTATGATTCCCCGCAAAGAGGAGCTCAACTCAATCTGAATCTAATGACTTCACAATCAATACGATTCCCATTATTTTCAGATTTTACAGTCGCAAAATCTCAGTTGCATGACTTAGTAAGAGACATGTTGAAAAAAGATGTTCTGAAACAGATAGTTCGCTCAAACCCATATGCTGATTATGATTATCAGAATGGATACAGTTGGGGAAATCCTAAGATCAATTATTTCACACCTAGCCGTGAATATCTGAAATTTTATGGAAAGCTGAACGAACCAGATAGGTTACTGGAAAACGCTAAACTACCATCAGAACCAATAACTCATCTTCTTAATGGTAATGGTTATCCCCATTCCCAAAATAATATTTTGAACTATGGAATTGCAAATGGAATTACATCAGTTAATACAACGCATAATAACTTTCTTGATACCCAAACTTATGGGGTGGCATATGGTGATTTGCTCGGAACTCACTTCCAGAATACTCTAAATGGTGAAATAAACAAATCTGATGTGGATGGTTATCCTGGTTCGAAACCAGGTCCTATATCAGCGACACTTGGAGGCTTGCCAATTTTCTTAGGATATGATGATGGATTCCATAAAGTAATGCATATAACAGATGTTATAGGAGGCATTCATTTTTGGGCAGATGCAAAGATTAAGCTTGAATATGCCCCAACCATTGTTCCGTTATATTCTTCCTTAGGCTTTCGTTATGAACCATATGATCAGATTAATGACATTAATGATGATAATGCATCAAATCCTACAGGTTATACCAGGCAAACGGATTTTAATGAAATACTGATTCAGAGTTGTGCTATAGCAGAGAATCATGGTGATTTAAATGAAGGAACAAAAAACTGGATGTGGACAAAAATGTATTGGCGTGATGATCGTCATATAGGAAATATATCAGGGTCAATAACTTGCCCGACACTTGGGCAAGTCCCTTTGTATGCCCGACTTTTTCAGCCTGGTGTGGCTAATGTGGATTGGGGAATTGTCCCTATCGATTCTAGTGGTCATTTTTGTTTTAATGAGAGAAATTATGAAATTTCAAATAGCCTCTACGAATTACGCATTGAAGGTGAAGGACTGGCAACTAAAATCTATCATGTTTCAAGCAGCTATCAACCAAATGGTGATAGAGTGTTAGCCCAAGTTTCTTACCAAATGGACATAGATACTGTTTGTACACATTTCTTGACTGTAGCTCCCAGCGGTGCTGATTATACAACGATTCAAGCTGCTGTTAATTACGCGCAAACTACAATTCGAGAAAACACACAAATCACAGTTTCTTTGGGAACATATGCTGCATTTGCGATAAATCCTCAAGTATCCAATCAGATAATCAAAATAGTTGGTACAACCGGGTCAAATAATGCAATGTCTACTGTACAGGGTGCCTTAAATGCAAATTATCTTGTTAGTATTTCCGGCTTGAATAGAAATACAATTATTCTTGAAAAAATACACTTTGAAAATGCTGTATGCGCGATTGCAGAATATGAAGGTTTGCCGAAAAACATCATAGTCGATCATTGTCTCTTTTTACATCAAAGTGATTATTCTATATTTACTTGTTCACCAACAATCGTGAAGAACTCTACGTTTAACCTGGGAAATGCTGATCTTACTCCTTCAGCAGGAGCAATTTGTACACTAGGTTATAGCGGGATTACAGGATTGGACTTAACACTTTACCCAAAAAATGTAATTCAAAACTGTATTTTTACTGGCAATCATTACGATCATATTGTAAAAATTGGTTACTTAATGTCCGACCATGAGACTGACGGTACCAGACCACTCTTAAGTGCTGAAATTACAGGTAATTCATTCATTACTTCAGCGATTCATACACAAAATAGTCCTACTGTCTGCATCAATTGTATCCAGATAGCATCCGTGAAGCATGTTATCATTGAAGATAATATCATGTATAATACTAATGATGAGAATACCTCTGGCTATAATCTTTGTGTTTTTAATCCATATGACTGGAATGATCCTTACACTTCCAATTGCTTGAGAATCATGAGTAATACAATTTGGTATGCAAATGATGCCAATGGTAACGCACAAAACAATTTATCAGGAATCTATCTTTACGAATGCTTCGATAATACTCAGATCAAGAACAATGTGATCGCAAATATGGAAGATTATGGTATTGATTCATATTCTGATCTCACTAGTCCAGATTTTAATCTTAAATATAATGATATCTATCATTGTACTACAAACCTGGGAGGAATCTATACTAACAATCCGTTTTGGGCTGCCAATCATCTGATCAGTGTTGACCCAAAACTGAACCCCGCAACTGCTTCTCTAAATCCCTGTATGCCAAAATGGGATGCTGCTGTTCGCAGTCCCCTGATTGACAGCGGGGATCCAAATCTGACTGTACATGATTTGCACCCCGAACAGACAAGTACTGCTATCGTGAAAGACACCGATAATACTCCCCTTGATATTGGCGCAAAACCTAGTATTATAGCGCATATATATGAAAATTGGTCACTTCCTTACTCTACATCCAATTCCGGCTGGAATTGGAGAGGCTTACCTGTGATGGATATTTTGTATGTCCAGGGAAAGACAGTCAATGATGTATTTAATCCTGCTAATGAGGCATTTTCTAGTATACAATATCCAGGTCCAAATAATATATTTAATAACAACGGAGTTTGGTCAAACCCAAGTTATCAACTCTCACGTACAATGGGATATAAAGTTAAATGCGACGCCAGTACAAATCTTCCAATTAGTGGGTCACGTATTGCGCCATATACAACAATTAATTTAAATTCTAACCAATACATTAATAATGGTGAAAACTGGCTCAGTTACTGGCTGCCAAACAGCCAAAACCCGGTTACAGCACTTGGTTCTTATGCATCCAATATTACTATGATCAAAACGCAATATTGGACAATCGCTAAAAGAAATGGAATTTGGCAAATGCCGGCAAGGAAAGTGACGTTGAATTATGGTGATATGGTAATCCTGAAATGCACGTCTGATATTACGGGTTTTACCTGGCATGACCATAATGCTCTGCCCCCTATTACACCTCCAAAACCCGTAAAAATCGCTTATACAGAGAAAGAAGATTATATTCCCATGTTCCTGGATTTAACTGCCCTTCAAGACAGCCTTCCGGAAGAAATAGGAATTATGTTCGGTGAAGAATGTAAAGGGGCTGTTGTAGTGGACAGTATAAATGTTCAGTTATGCGCCTATATCACAGACTTGACGGAAGAAGAAGCAGCAAGCCTGACTTTTGTGATGGAGTATGGAACAAAAGCTCCTCTCAGGACTTGCAGCTCTTATTCTATTTTAGCTGAAGATACAAAATGGATAACACCAAAGACTTCCATACTGAATCTCGATGGAGTCTGGCTAAAGATTGGAGGTTCTTCAGGAGCAACACCACCAGCGATATTAGCGTTGCATTTGTATCAAAACTCACCTAATCCTTTCTCAACCCAAACTGTCATCAATTATGACCTGTCTCAGAAAGGCATAGTGAAGATCAATATCTACAATATACGTGGTCAGTTGGTGAAGAGTTATGTGAATAATGCTGATAAATCAGGTAAATACCAGGTTGCCTGGGATGGAAAGGATAAGAATAAACTTGCCTGTTCCAGCGGAATATACTTCTGTTGTCTGGAATCACAGGGACAAAGAATCACTAAGAAAATGCTGTTATTAAAGTAGCCCACACTTCAGCGTGTCGGTAGTCACTGTCTTTAGCTTGTGCTATTTTACAGTAACCTGAAGGATACGACTACCGAGTGTTAGTCATAATTCAGGTGGGGAGCGAAAGCTCCCTGCCTGATAATATTGGAGTCGAAATGTCAAAGACTATGTTATTGATAATACTTACATTCTCAACAGGAATCCTATGCGCTATTACCCATACCGTAAACCTGGACGGCTCTGCCCAGTTTACTGCCATCCAATCCGCAATAAACGCATCCGTAGATAATGACACTGTATTAGTATATCCCGGAAGGTATTTGGAAAACATTACAATCCTAAATAAACGAATCATCTTAGGATCCAGGGAACTGACGACAGGCAATCCTTTGTATATAGGTCAAACCATCATTGATGGACAGAGACTCGAAAGCTGCATTAAAGTTTCGGGGACTGGACAAAATGAATCAGTATTTTCAATAATTAGAGGATTTACGATCACTAAAGGTCATGCGGTTATTGTACAATTTCAATATTTTACTGAAGGAGGAGGAGTAAAAATATATAATAGTGCTAAAGTTGAATTAATCAACAATAGAATTTTTGATAATCAGTCTGGAGTTGGGGGTGGAGTATATATATCTTCTGGTTCGTTAAATTTACGAGGTAATAGTATCAGCGGAAATATAGCTTCAGTTTATGGTGGTGGAATTTATATAGTTGATGGTTCTATAGTAAATTTTGATCCAATAATTCGGTCTAGTATTTACACAAATTTTGCTGGTCAAGGTTCAGATATTTTATTCTTCAATTTCGATAATCCTCCAACAGTTTATGCTGACACAATTTCAGTAATTGATCAAACATCATATTTTATCTGTAATGAACAAGGATGGGATTGGGCATCACCTCAGCCTGTTATCGTAGCTAACCATGCCTATATTAATGAAATAAATCATGATCTATATGTATCTCTTAACGGAAATGATGACAATGATGGTCAAAATCCAACAAGTCCGTTAAAAACGATTGCCATTGCATTTCAAAGAATAGCTTCTGATAGTTTAAATCCTAAGACGGTATTTATAGCACCAGGAGAATATAAGCAATCAGAAGGACAAATTTATCCGATTCAACTCAAAACATATATTAATTTTATGGGAAGTGGTGAAAACACTACAAAAATAATACTAGATGATCCAAACTTCCCAACAAGTGGTATAATGTGTAGAATAACAAAACATGCCAAATTTCAAGGATTTTCAATAAATGGATCAGACATCCAAGGAACTAGTGGAATATACTTAAGACCAGAGGATCCATTAGCAGAGATTTTGATAGATCGATTGACGTTTGAACATTTAAAAAGCTTATACCCTTATACATACGGTTCATCACTGTTTATTAACGCATGTCATAACGTTACCATCACGAATTCAAATTTTCAAAATAACCGTGCGAACGGATCTGCAGGAATTAATTTAAACCGATCATCCGGTTTGATTGAAAATTGCAATTTCAAGGATAATATCGCTGATGATCTCAGCCAGAGTATGACAGAAGGCTGTGATATTCAAGCAGAGGTTAATGGACATTTACTTATTAGAAATTGTAATTTTTCCGGTGGTCAAACGGCATTTGTTAATGAACCTAATTCACCGCTATTTGGTATTGTTAGCATTATCAGTGAACCCGGATCGATTTCGTATGTGAATATAGAAAATTGCTTATTTACTGACGGTCATGTTGCAGGTGGTGCTGCTTTCACTTTTAGTGGTGAGAATCCAGGCAAAATGAATATTATCAACTGTACTTTTGCCAATAACACTTCTTTGGAAACTGCTACGGTTTTGAACGGATATATCAATGTAAAGAATTGTATATTCAAGAATCCAACAACACGAGAAATCATGTTGGGTTATCCTCAAGTATATGGAGTCGCTACAAATCTTCATATAGATTACAGTGATGTTAGAGGTGGTGCTGCTTTAATACCATTGCCCCAATATTATACCTGGGGTATGGGAAATACTACATTAGACCCGCTCTTTGCCAGTACGAATCCGCTTGATGATAACTATCTTTATCTTACTGCAGATTCACCCTGCGTGGACACTGGCACACCGGATACCACAGGACTTTTCCTTCCTCTTGCAGATTTAGCGGGTAATTACCGTATCTGGAATAACCGCGTCGATATGGGTTGCTATGAGTTTGGTTCTCCTACAGGGAATGAAGATGACTTACCTGCTAAATCAGGTGCTGCAATGTACAATTACCCCAATCCGTTCAATCCGAGTACGACGATTAGTTTTCATATTCCAATTAGCTCTCATGTGAGCCTGTCTGTATATAATATCAGAGGGCAGAAAGTAGCGCAATTGATCAATGAGAATATGCCATTGGGTCTGCATAAGGTCGTGTGGGATGGAAAAGACAATAATAAACAAGCTGTGGGTTCGGGTGTATATTTTGTAAAGTTGGAAACTGGTAATGAGACCAGCACGAGAAAAATGATTCTGATTAAATAGACCCTCGAGTCTATCTGTTGCAGTACAGTATTACGGATAGGTAGGGATAAACCCATATGTTTATCCCTACAAAGGACATCAGGCATTGATCGCAATCTTATGATTCAAATCGTATTTCTTGACAGAAAAGAGTTTTAGCAATTGCTGTATATAAATTAGTAAAGTCGAGGAAATATCACATAGTAAATAAATATGAAAAAATCACATGTATATATCCTGTTAATAGTAGCAGTCTTATTAACTGCCATATCGTACAGTTATAAACCTTTAATACCTCGTATCCCGGCATATAATCTCAAGGAAGGTCAAATCGCTGAATACGATATAATTGCACCTTTTACATTCAATATCGTGAAAACACCTTCGCAGGTGGAAGCTGAGGAAAAGGAATTATTCCTTCACATCACACCCGTATACATCATATCTGAAGACATTAAATTCAATGCTCTTAAGAAAGTGAATGCTTTTATTGAAATCATCTCTAATAACAATAACCTGGCAGATAGTGCCACTGTGAATTCATCATTGAGGCAGAATGGGATTTCTCTCTCGCATGAAGCATTGGTCAATATCTTAGGAAGATCAAATCATACAGCTTTCTTTAAAGTGTTAACGGAAAAAGTTACCGGTTTGATGAATAACGGAATTTACGATCATGTACCATATGACAGTGTTTCCATTTCAGAAGGTTCAAATCTAATTCAAATGCCCAAGCACCAATTATTAAACATTAGTCAAGCCCGATCAAAATTCTCCGTAATATCTATTCCCAATATCAATAGCAATACACTGCATGAACTTAGCCAGGTGTTCATTATTCCCAATATTATAGAAAATAAAGACAAAACCGACCAACTATATACAGAAGCGAAATCACAGATACAAAAAATCATTGGTACTGTTCAGAAAAATGAGGAAATTATCCGAAAGAATAGTCGGATAACTTCAGATGATTTGCAAAAAATACAATCCATGCAAGCTGATCAGAATATCAAAGAGAATATCAGCAGCTTAAAACTGGCGATTAGAATCTTCGGTAATTTCTTGTTAAACTTATTCCTCATGCTAGGTTTTTACCTGATTATGATCCTGTACTTTCCCCATCATGATTTTACCAAACGTGAAATCGTATTGATCTGGGGTGGCGTGCTATTCAATGCCATCATGACAATCGTTATGACCCAGATCTGGTCTTTTCAATTTCTTCTTCTGCCCTATTCTCTTTCAATCCTGATGATTTGTATCATTTTCAATACAAACCTGGGATTACTATATAATTTCATTAATTTTGTGATTGTCTCGCAATTTCTCAACTGGCAGATATTTGATCCTTTAATCCTGACAATTGCGACTATGGGTGCTGTTTTGTCACTTAAACGAATCACGGATAAACAGGATTATCTGAATGTGGGAATTTATCTCTTATTTTCCCTGCTGCTTGTGAATTTTGCTTTTTCATTATATAAAACAGACCCATTCATGGTTATCTTAAGACATTTCCTATATAGTGTTATATCAGCAACCCTCTCGATAGTGGGTCTGATCGTACTTGTTCCCTGGGTGGAAAGAAGATTGAATATAGCATCAAAACAAGTTCTCTTGGAATTACTTGATTTCAATCATCCTATTCTGAAGAAGTTAGCTTCTAATGCCATGGGAACTTATCATCATTCTTTAGTCGTGGGAAATCTGTCTGAAAGCGCAGCCGAGGCAATTGGTGCTAATCCGCTTCTAGCAAGAGTTGGCAGTTATTATCATGATATTGGTAAAATTTCCAATCCGCAGATTTTTACGGAAAACAATGCTGGATCAGACGAGATTCATGACCATCTTCCCCCGCTGGAAAGTGCTGCTAAGATTCGTTCCCATGTCAATGAAGGTGTAGCCCTTGCCCGTAAGAATAAAATACCGCAAGCCGTGATAGATATCATTCAACAACATCATGGAACAAGTGTGATTCGTTATTTTCTGAATAAAGCAGAGAAGGAAGGTTTGAATATCGATCTTTCGAAATATCAGTATCCGGGACCAAAACCATGTAGTAAAGAAGCAGCTCTTGTCATGATCGCCGATATCGTCGAAGCGACATCTAAATCTATGAATGACCCTTCCACTGATGCAATTCAAAAAATGCTTGATCTCACTATCCTGCACCTGATCCGTGACGGACAGTTGGATGAAGCTCCTATTACTCTCCAAGAGCTTGATCTGGCAAAGAAGAAAATGTTTCCCATACTGGAGAGTATATATCGTAAACGTCTGGAATATCCTGAAGAGAAACGGGAAAGAGAAAGTTCATGACGAATCTCAGTGTTTCGAAGGACTGTCAGTGTAGGATTCCAAGGAAAAGAATTGCGGATATCATCACCCACGCTATTGAACTAGGAGATATCAAATCAGATGCCCAAATTCAATTGCTTATGACTCATGATGTTCAAATCAGTGAACTCAACCGGAGATATCGCGGATTAAATGAGATAACGGATATTCTCACATTTCCATCAGAAGTTCCCGAGTCCAGTTTCCTGGGAGATATTGTTATTGACATCCAACAAGCTGCACGACAAAAAGGAAATCATCGATTGGAAAATGAAATAGTCATCCTTTTCATTCATGGTATCCTGCATTTAATAGGTTATGATCACATTCGGAAAGAAGACCGAAACCGAATGCTGCTCAAAGAAACAGAATATCGGTCATTCATAAAGGAGAAATAAACCCCGTGGATATAGCCACGCTAGTTCTCACATTTGTTATCCTAATTCTATGTAGTGCCTTCTTTTCTGCATCAGAAACTGCTTTTTTTTCTTTAAATAAAATCCAGATATCTATGCTGAATAATTCTGAGAGAAAACGAGATAGGCGTATATTAAGAATACTTAAAAAACCTAGAAGATTACTTATTACTGTTCTTTTCGGCAATACTCTTGTGAATGTGGGAGCATCTACAACAGCCACAATCATTGCCATTAAAATAGCGGAAGGTTATCACTATAACGTGCCGTTATGTGTAACATTGCAGATAGTAATCACTACGCTGATTTTGCTTCTCTTTGGAGAAGTTACTCCCAAGATGCTATCTTTCTCAAAACCGGTCGCCTTTGCTGGCTTCGCATCCCTTATGATCACTTTTCTGGAAACCATTTTGTATCCAGTTATCATCATTCTTGTTTGGTTGAGTAATCTTATCTCTAAGAAAGATAATATTGAAACGCAATTTGAAAATAGTTTTACTTCAGAGGATTTCAAAAACCTGATCACCTCCAAATCCTCTAATCATCCGTTGGATGAAAATGAAAAAAAGATAATTGCCAGTATCTTCAGGCTTTCCACTACTGAATTAAGAGAAATCATTGTTCCGCGAGTGGATATCGTAGCTGTTGAAGAGGAAAGTAGTCTCGATGATCTCCGGGTAATACTCATGGAATCAGGTTATTCAAGGATTCCTGTTTATCGTGATCATATTGATGATATCATCGGAATCATTTATGCAAAGGACTTGATCTTATATCCTGAGAAAAACACGGTGAAGGATTTAATGCGTGCTCCTTACTATGTAACCGAAAATATGAAGGTTCAAGTTCTCCTTAACCAGTTTAAAAGTAAAAAGCTTCAAATTGCAATCGTAGTGGATGAATACGGTGGAACTGCCGGTTTGATTAGTCTCGAAGATATTATGGAAGAGCTTGTAGGGGAAATTCTAGATGAATATGATGAAGATGAACCTCCTATGCTGCATAAACTGAATGAAAATGAATATATTGTGAATGGGATGTATGGAATTGGTGATTTGAATCATGAATTTGGTTTGGGGATTGATACTTCACTATATGATAATATTGCTGATTTTTTACTTGCTGAGTTTAATAAGATACCTAAGCGTGGAGACTCCATCACCATTGAAAATAAAGTCGTTTTTCTGATTACAAATATTAAAGGACAGCGTATTCATTATGTGAAAATGCGACTGTTGAATGTTCATGATGAATCATAAATTGAGGATTTTATCTAGCTTTTTTGTATTCTTTGCACTCTGCTTAGGAGTACAGTTAAATGCAGAAATTTATCAGTATAAGATCACCTGTCTTGGTATACGCGTAGTGGATATAAATATTACTAATTATTTCAACCAGGAAATCGGCTTGTTACGTGTAAAAGCTGATTCATACTTTACTACTTCCATCTTTCCATTTATCCATAACACTTATATCACCAGGTACGAAGATGATTTCTTACCAGTCAGTTATGAAAAACATGTTGATCAGAAAAAGTACTTTGAAGATCGAATCTGCACTTATAATCGTGAGAATAAAACCGCGATTATGATAGACCGTTTAAAGGACAAGACGACTAGTTATTCCATTATGCCTAGCAGCCGTGATTTTTTTTCTGCTCTGCTTTATATCTCAAACCACCTGCAAGTAAAAGATGATATTTGGTTGGATGCAAATAAATTGATTTGGAAAGCATCTTACGAAAGGGAAGATAAGGAGATCATAAAAACTTCTATGGGTAAATTCCCAGCAATCCGTATCAAAATGCGATTTCATAAAATATCTGCAGAACCCAAGGAAAACTCCGATATGTTGACCAATCAACTGGTAAATGAAGACAATACTTTATATCTATGGATATCTGATGACAATCGTCACTTACCTTTGAGAGCCAAATATGAAAGAAAACCATTCCCTGTATACTGGGAAATTACTTCCTATAAACCCTGAGGACTATCTATGAAACTAGCAAATCCCTGCAAATTCTATATGTGTATGTTTATTATCTGGGGTATATTGATCCTCATAGTTTCATCAATCCCTAATCTCAAGCTTCCTGTTCCTGAACAATACTCAGAGGATAAAGTTGCCCATTTTTTTGAGTATTTTGTGTTTTCAGGTTTATTCAGTTTATACTTGTTTTTCAGTAATCGATCAGAACAAAAAATTTTTATATTGACACTGATTCTTATTGCATTTGCTTATTTAGATGAATTACATCAGAAACTAATACCAGGAAGACAGTATTCTCTTTTTGATTTTAGTGCTGATTTTCTTGGAATCATTTGCGGTTGGTCTGCCTTGTATTTTATGAAATGGAAACAAAGGAAAACTACATGACTGAGATAATTGCTAATCATTCGATAATTCAAACTAATGTTGCTTGGAAATGGCGACAAATTGAATCGGCGATCCATGATACAATGTCGCTGTTCAATTTTCAAGAAATCAGACCTTCATTAGTATCCAATTATCATCTTATAGCTCACGCTCTCATTCATTTTCAAAATCATGATATCATCGATAATAACGAATACGGTTTTCTACGCTTGCATGAACCTAAACAAGACTTATGTTTACGTCCCGAAGGTACAATCTCGATTTTAAATAGTACAATAGCAGACAAAGCAAAGAATGAAATACAAAAGCTATACTATCTTGGTCCGATGTTTCGGAAGAATGCAAGTTGTGAGATAGAAGAATTCAGTCAGCTTGGAATTGAAATTCTTGGCAGTTCAACTCTTATCTCAGATGATGAAGCAATTCGACTATCTTTGCAACTATGCAAGAAATTCGGTTTTAATAATTCATGGGTCGAAATTGGCAGTCATGGTTGTGAACGATGTCGTCCAAGTTATATTAAAAAACGCAATGCTTATCTAATGGAACATAAGGATGATTTCTGTCCTGAATGTTCAGAGAAAATGCTGCAAAATCCTTCCAATATTCCTGATTGTAAAACAAAAAAATGTCGGGATAATCTTGTCCATCTTCCGAAATTAGGTAATTCTCTTTGTGATGACTGCTCTGCTCAATTCAATCAATTACAGAAAACGCTTGGAAATCTGATGACCAATTATAAAATCAATCATGATCTAAAACTCAGCTTCGGATATTATCGACAAACTGTTTTCGATATCCTGATTGATACCGCATCCGGTCCCCGTGTCATTGGAGGAGGTGGTCGATATGATGATTTATCATTATTTGTCACTGGTCACCCGCTTCCATCGGTTGGTTTTGCTTTGGAATTAGATCTAGTATTCCGGTACTTGGAAGAAAAGAATCTCTTTATTCAACCTGAGACTCAATTCCGAGTATATTTATGTATGCAGACCTTAGGTTTGGACACCATTATTATGCAGATTAGCGAAGAACTCAGAAGCCATAATTTTTCCACAGTCCTCGGAGTTAATTGTAATGATTTTCAAAAAGAATGTGAACTGGCTTCTCGACAGAATTGTACTACGATGATTATTGTTAATGGAAATGATATCAGGGAAGGAAAAGTCCTTCTCAAGAATTTCCTGAAAGAACACCAGGAATATATCAAATTGAGTGATTTAATACCACAGCTTAATGTAATACGTAAAACATTCATGTAAAAAAGGAGATTTACTATGAGAGCCGTACACACAATCAACGCTCCGAAAGCAATTGGACCATACTCGCAGGCAATGATGCACAATGGCTTACTTTTTGTTTCTGGTCAAATTGGCATTGATCCCTTTACTGCGGAATTAGCTAAAAACTTCGCAGAAGAAGCCAGATTATGTTTCTCCAGTCTGAGAGAAATTTTATCTGAAGCAGGAATGAGCTTTGCGAAAGTTGTAAAAGTCAGTATATTTATCACTGATTTGCGCAACTTCGAAGCTCTCAATGAAATTTATGCCCAATTCTTCTCTGAGCCTTATCCTGCCAGAGAAACTGTTCAGGTAGCTGCATTACCTAAGAATGCTTCTATTGAGATATCCCTGGTTGCTATGTCATAAGGAAAGTACATGAGTATTTCAACGAAAAAGGGAGATCACGGACTCACTAGCCTCTGGTCAGGTGAAGAAGTCTGGAAGAATGATCCCAGGGTTGAAGCTTACGGTACATTAGATGAATTGGATGCCCATATTGGAGAAGCAAAACACTCGATTACCATAGAAGATATTCGAAAAATCCTGGCACAAATACAGAATGATCTTTATCATATTATGGGTGAATTGGCTACTGCAAATATGAGCTATCCGGAGCCAATATCATTAGAAGTATGTGATCGGCTGACAGATATCGTTCATCGGTATGAAGAAAATCTTCAATTAACCGGATTCGTAATACTTGGAAATACACTAGCATCGGCAAAACTCGATATCTGTAGAACAATCACACGCAGAGCTGAAAGGAAGATTATTTCCCTGGGTCAGGTTACCCAAGTTCCTGAAGCCATATTAGTTTATGTAAATCGTCTTTCCGATGTGTTTTACATCTTAGCTCGAGCTGAAGAAAAACAACAGGGAAAGCTGGAATATATAAAGAAAGGATAGGAATATTTATGTACAAATTAGTTGTTGTTAGACATGGTGAAAGTCTATGGAATAAGGAAAATCGCTTCACCGGCTGGACAGATATCGATCTTTCTGATAAGGGAATTGTAGAAGCAACTGCCGGTGCAAAAGCTATTATTGATGCAGGCTTGTCTTTTGACATAGCCTATACATCCGTTTTGAAAAGAGCGATTCGCACTTTATGGATTATGCTTGAAAAAATGGACTTGATGTGGTTACCTGTGGTTCGTCATTGGCGACTAAATGAAAAACACTACGGTACACTGCAAGGTTTGAATAAATCAGAAACTGCCATGAAATATGGTGAAGAACAAGTCAAACTTTGGCGTCGCAGTTATGATGTACAACCTCCTGCACTTACAAAAGAAGATCCTCGCCATCCGGGACATGACAGGCGTTATTATAGCCTTACGCCAAACGAATTACCGAACACCGAATGTTTGAAAGACACTGTAGCCAGGGTCATACCCTATTGGAATGAAGTCTTGGCTCCTGCAATCAAATCAGGTCAGAGAGTACTCATTGTTGCTCATGGCAATAGCTTGAGAGCATTGGTCAAATTCCTGGATCAAATACCTGATGAAGAAATTGTTGAACTCAATATACCCACCGGTATTCCTTTGGTGTATGAACTTGATGATGACTTGAAACCATTACGTCATTATTACCTGGGTGATCCCGATGAAATAGCCAAGGCGCAGGAAGCTGTTGCCAACCAGGGTAAAGCTAAATAATTTGTAGAGACGTGCAATATGCGCGTCTCTACTTCTTCGTGGCATAAGATTCCGATCTTATGGTCTGTTCCGTGTAGAGCATGACGCCGATCATGCTGAATAGTACGCAGCATATACTTCAGTATGTAACCCCTATTAATCCTACAAGAATGAAATTCCACAGCCTGTGGTGGATGCTCTGCAGAAAAGCAACGTAAACAATACTGCCACGATTCCTGAAGTAATCACCACCTGCACTTGTGGCAACTCCTTTAGGCTGTGTGGAAGCGACTTCAGGCGGTGAATGCTCTGCAGAAAAGCAGCGTAAACAATGCTGCCACGATTCCTGAAGTGAGACTGTTCATGAAGTTATTCATAATATTCAATAAGTTAGAAAGTAGCAAGTTGAAAAAAGTGGTCGAAACGGTCATAATTTAACATACCTTCCAGAATTGACAGATAAGCTCTGCTAAGGACACCAAATCACAAGTTAAGCTTTTTGACTAAAATTGAAAAACACGCGATTATAAGTAATGTTTCGAAGCCGTTTCTGACTAAATGTGTAGTTAAAATCATATAAAATAGTTCTTTACAAGTTTTTTGCTATAGCTTCAATGGCATTTGTTACCTGGTAACAAAAGGGAGGATATTATGACAAAAAAACACTCCAATTCAAGAAGCGGTAAGTGTTAGTCATGAAAGTAACCAATACCATGTAAGTATTAACGTACCATTTTCATTCACTTTGCCTGAGACAACATCAAACCACAAGTTCTTAATAGCGTTTCTACGCTTATTAGTAGGAATAGGCGGAGACAACCTCCTTACACTTCAGCAAATAGCTGATCTGTTTAACTACGCAGACCGCAGGAATGTACATAATTTCTGGCAAGAGTTTGAGCAGCATGGTCATGATATCCTGGCATATTTAAGCCGGAAAGTTGACCTGCTGGAGTGTATTCCTCAGATCGAGAATTTTGTTATCAATAACCTGCTTTTACCTTTAAATGTCATGTATCAGGAGTTCATCAGCCATCATGATTTTAAAATGTCCTATACCACTTTCTGCAAATATGCTTCTCAGGTCAATTCTCTGTCTGTAGTTAAGCAAGCTCAGAAGCTTCTTCTGAAAAAGACAGTAGGCGGTGATGCTGTACATCTGCTGAAACTGCTTGCCGGTCAGCAGAATACACCTGTTATCTGTGACAGACTCCTGGAACAAATGAAGACTGCTAAAGGCAATACATCCCATAGAACCGCCGATGCAAAGCCGTTCCATAGTCTGGAACGCAAGAACCTGTGTCTGCTGGTACATTACCTGGTTGGAAGCGGTATGAACTTCGAGACGATAGCTTTGCTGCTCAACACCTGTAAAGCTACAGTCTCAAATCTCTGGCATGAAATCGCTGACCTGCAGAGCCTGATTCTGAACTCAATCGGTAAGTGGAGCGGAAAGATCAGCATTGATGAGAAATATGTGAAGATCAAAGGTATTCCGTACTATGTCATCAGTATTGTTGATTTTGTGACTCACATCCCTCTGTTTTGTGAGTTGTATCCTGACACAAAGAAAGAATCATTCGAAGCATGTTTCAGAACCTTCAGACAGCTCTACAGGAAAGATCCAACCCTGATTGTCAGTGATGGCAGTAAATCGTTAGCAGTTGCAAGAAAAACAGTGTTTCCAAAAGTCCATTACCAACTCTGTAAGTTCCATAAGATACGAAATCTCTTCAAAAGAATCAGTCAATGTCATCTCCCTGAAGACAGGGACAAGTTCTTTAAGAAGAGGATTATGAAAGCTTTCCGAAGAGAAACGGCGGGCGGAAGGAAAAAGGGTATCGCAAGCCTGACAGCTATTACTCCCCCAACCGCCGCCGAATACATCAAAAGCAATATCATTAGTGATTGGAGACACCTCAGCAAAGGTTTGACTTCCAATGTCTCTGAACGCTGGAACCGCAAAATCAAGAAGGTGACATCCGGTAGATTTGGACTAAAATCTGAAGAAACCACCCGCAACCTTGTGTTTTCGCTTTGGTTCAAAGAACTGGTCGATAAAGGTCAACCAATCATGCGTCAGGAATCACTTTTAGCAAGTTTAAATATCTCCCGCATATGTCAAGAAAATGTGGATTGGTCGCACTTAGACCACTTTTTCTCTGTCACTACCAATAAGGCTGCGTAAAATGGAGGTTAATTTTGAACAGTCTCCCTGAAGTAATCACCACAGATGAAAAACAAATTTATTGACATAGCATTGATACATTTAAATATTTAAAAGTATCGGGATATGGAGGTAGCATGAATACCAAAAATAACTACAAACAATATCATCGTGGAGATTTGCCACATATTCAACCTAAAGATGGTACTTTTTTTATTACTTTTCGACTAGATATTCCATTATCACAAGAATTCTACTCACTCCTCATGAAGAAAAAGGAAGAAATTAATTCCTCAACATACAACATAAAGGATCTTAATGAACGGAACGTAATGTACAATAAAAAACTTTTTGCGTTTAAGGATAACTACTTTGATAAATATCAGCATCAAGATAATATGCTAAAATACCCTAATATCGCGAAGCTTATTATTGATGAACTACATTACCAGGACAAAAAGCTGTTTGATTTATTTGCTTATACAGTGATGCCGAATCATGTTCATTTCCTAATCAAACCGTTAACAGATGAAAATGGACAGTATTATTCTATCTCAAAGATCATGAATCTGATAAAAGGAAGAAGTTCAAGGTTTATCAATCTGGAATTGAAAAGGTCTGGGACATTATGGCAAAGAGAATACTATGATCATTATGTAAGAAATGAAACTGAATTACATAATATAATCAGGTATATAGCATTAAATCCTGTGAAAGCTGGTTTCGTTAATAAGCCTAACGAATGGGACTGGACATGGGTTGCGCAGGAGTTTATTAACCTTTTGGATGATGATTCAGTAAAAGAGGCGATTGCATTCTGGGGGTAGGCAGAAAAGCAACGTAAACAATGCTGCCACGATTCCTGAAGTAATCACCACCTGCATTTGTGGCAACTCCTTTAGGCTGTGTGGAGGCGACTTCAGGCGATGAATGCTCTGCAGAAAAGCAGCGTAAACAATGCTGCCACGATTCCTGAAGTAATCACCACCTGCACTTGTGGCAACTCCTTTAGGCTGTGTGGAAGCGACTTCAGGCGGTGGATGCTCTGCAGAAAAGCAACGTAAACAATGCTGCCACGATTCCTGAAGTAATCACCACTTTCTCTCGTGGCAACTCCTTTAGGCTGTGTGTAAATCAATTGTGGCAACTCCTTTAGGCTGTGTAGAGGCGACTTCAGGCGGTGGATGCTCTGCAGAAAAGCAACGTAAACAATGCTGCCACGATTCCTGAAGTAATCACCACTTTCTCTCGTGGCGACTCCTTTAGGCTGTGTGGAGGCGACTTCAGGTGGTGAATGCTCTGCAGAAAAGCAGCGTAAACAATGCTGCCACGATTCCTGAAGTAATCACCACTTTCTCTCGTGGCGACTCCTTTAGGCTGTGTGGAGGCGACTTCAGGCGATGAATGCTCTGCAGAAAAGCAACGTAAACAATGCTGCCACGATTCCTGAAGTAATCACCACTTTCTCTCGTGGCGACTCCTTTAGGCTGTGTGGAGGCGACTTCAGGCGATGAATGCTCTGCAGAAAAGCAACGTAAACAATGCTGCCACGATTCCTGAAGTAATCACCACTTTCTCTCGTGGCAACTCCTTTAGGCTGTGTGGAAATCAATTGTGGCAACTCCTTTAGGCTGTATGGAGGCGACTTTAGGCGGTTGATACTCTGCAGAAAAGCAACGTAAACAATGCTGCCACGATTCCTGAAGTAATCACCACCTGCATTTGTGGCAACTCCTTTAGGCTGTGTGTAAATCAATTGTGGCAACTCCTTTAGGCTGTGTAGAGGCGACTTCAGGCGGTGGATGCTCTGCAGAAAAGCAACGTAAACAATGCTGCCACGATTCCTGAAGTAATCACCACCTGCACTTGTGGCAACTCCTTTAGGCTGTGTGTAAATCAATTGTGGCAACTCCTTTAGGCTGTGTAGAGGCGACTTCAGGCGGTGGATGCTCTGCAGAAAAGCAACGTAAACAATGCTGCCACGATTCCTGAAGTAATCACCACCTGCATTTGTGGCAACTCCTTTAGTAAGCTGTAGAGGCGACTTCAGGTGGTGAATGCTCTGCAGAAAAGCAGCGTAAACAATGCTGCCACGATTCCTGAAGTAATCACCACTTTCTCTCGTGGCGACTCCTTTAGGCTGTGTGAAGGCGACTTCAGGCGGTGAATGCTCTGCAGAAAAGCAGCGTTAACGATGCTGCCACGATTCCTGAAGTAATCACCACTTTCTCTCGTGGCGACTCCTTTAGTAAGCTGTAGAGGCGACTTCAGGTGGTGAATGCTCTGCAGAAAAGCAGCGTAAACAATGCTGCCACGATTCCTGAAGTAATCACCACTTTCTCTCGTGGCGACTCCTTTAGGCTGTGTGGAAGCGACTTCAGGCGGTGAATGCTCTGCAGAAAAGCAACGTAAACAATGCTGCCACGATTCCTGAAGTAATCACCACTTTCTCTCGTGGCGACTCCTTTAGGCTGTGTGGAAATCAATTGTGGCAACTCCTTTAGGCTGATATAGTTAGATAGTTATATATTATAATATATTCATAGTACTTGGCTTTCTGGAACCCTGCAATGACGCGTAGGGTACCGAAGCGTCATTGCAGGGTTCCAGAGACGCTGATTTTCGATCTGAATTCTATGATTAAATCGAATATTACTTATCAAAGCTCTCTTGGTTCTACATCCCGATCTTGCTGATATACTGGATTACCTTCTGATGGTATCCTATTCTTACTTTATCCTATCTGAGATAATACCCGCCGGTGTGCTATAATGAGCTATGGTAGAAGGTCTTGTAAACAAGCCTTAGTGCCTAATGACTACATCATCCGGCGAGTGAACCAATCTAAACACCTCCATTATTTTTTGACTACTTTTTTTTCTTGGCTCACTGATTATTTTCAGTTAAATAACCTGCATATAGCTTTCGCTGTTCAGGATCAAACGACCTTTCATATTTAACCATTGAGTACATGATTCCCAGTAATTTACTGCTCAAAGAAACGATAGTTTTGACCTTGTTATTACCTCGCTTTTTTACTTGATAATTATATATCTGATTGATTAATTGATTGTTTATAATCATTTCCAGAGTAAGCATATACAAGATCCTTCGCAACCTTACTCTTCCTACCTTAGAGATATGATATTGCCCATGGTATTCTCCTGATTGATTGTGTTTTAAACTCAATCCGGCAAGTTTGACTAAATCCTGATATCGACCATATTGATTGATATCTCCAGTCTCCGCCAGAATTAACCCCACTGATACTTTACTCAAACCAGGTATTGTCACCAATAACGATCCATAACTGATTTTATCTACACATGTCATGATTGCTGTTTTGATTTGTTTGAGATGGTATTGTTTATAGCTGATATCCTCATAGATCGCATTTATGACCACTCTCGCACTATCCGCTCCCTGACTCATGCCAATACTTGTTAGAGATACCTGATATAAACTGTGAAGCTTCTCTGTAGCTATGCACCCTTTGCTTTTTGTTTTCATAATCTTCAGAAAATTCTCATATCCTGCATTTACGATATCCTGAGGAAGAGGAAAACACTCCATGATATACATTACTCCCGTACTGTTAAATTTGAAAAAGTTACTCAATTCAGGAAAGTAACAGGCATAAGAGGCTTCCAGATAGTTCCTCTGCCTGCGAATATCTGTGATTAACTGGTGATAATAAGCTGCATAGTTGTTCAACTCCGCGAAAACACCTTCAGGTCTCCGATGATGGATGCTCTTGCCCATTCTTAACAGAGAGGTAATGATAATACTGTCTTTCAAATCATTCTTGGATGGATGATTATCTTCAATATCCTTCCATCTTTTAGTGTGTAATGGGTTGATGCTTTGGATTTGATAGCAGCGTTCTTCCAAGAAGTACTGGAGTGGCTTTACATATGAACCTGTTGGTTCCATTCCAAATACAATCTCGTTCAGATTCCACAAACGCTTTTGCTGTTCTGCTTCTTTTAGCAGATACTGAAAACCATCATGATTGTTTGTAATAAAAAATGGCTTACGCTTCCGTTCACCTGTAAAATCACAAAAATACACACTGTGTTTGTGCTTGCTGATATCAATGCCAACAAGCATCATTTCTGAGTTGACAAAAAACCTCTTTGGGTTAGATTTTGATGTGGTAATCATTGTTACCTCCTTTGTTGATTTGATCTATGTATATCAACGAGGGAGGTTTTTCTACCTTAATTTTCTAACCTTCCTATAGTAAGCTGTGTGGAAGCGACTTCAGGCGGTGAATGCTCTGCAGAAAAGCAGCGTTAACGATGCTGCCACGATTCCTGAAGTAATCACCACTTTCTCTCGTGGCAACTCCTTTAGGCTGTGTGGAGGCGACTTCAGGCGATGAATGCTCTGCAGAAAAGCAACGTAAACAATGCTGCCACGATTCCTGAAGTAATCACCACTTTCTCTCGTGGCAACTCCTTTAGGCTGTGTGGAAATCAATTGTGGCAACTCCTTTAGGCTGTGTGGAGGCGACTTCAGGGGGTGAATGCTCTGCAGAAAAGCAGCGTAAACAATGCTGCCACCGCATACAGTTGGACTTCGAATCACTTTCGATATTGAATGTACCATTTCCTAAGTTTTTCAGAATTTTGATGTTACCTGAGGTTGTGCTTCCTGATACAATGAGATCCTGATCACTATCTAAATCAAGATCTGAAGTTGTAAATTGTCTCGGCATTCCAATTATCCTTCTTTTTTTTACCTCAACCCTTAATCAATTGTATAGATTCCCGCCTGCTCAGGAATGACAGGAGCATAGATTTATCAGAGCTTATTAGTTAAAGCCTTAGTGGAGATTATCAGGCACTAAGGGAATGTTTAGAGGTCGGGACGACACTCTCACAAAACAGACAAGACTGACTGTGCTACTGGTCACAATCACAATTCATTCCCCAAAGATACTACCACTCTAAATCCAATTCTTTACCAATTACATACTAATCTCAAACCAGTTTGACGAAACAGGAATGAAACAGGATTGAAACAGGATTGAAACTGGTATGAACTTGGTATAAATAAAGTAGAATGATAGTTGTTCATGGTCTGTTAGTATATCTCCGGAAGCATGAAAGATGGCAAATGAAAGAGACTGTTCATGAAGTTATTCATAATATTCAATAAGTTAGAAAGTAGCAAGTTGAAAAAAGTGGTCGAAACGGTCATAATTTAACATACCTTCCAGAATTGACAGATAAGCTCTGCTAAGGACACCAAATCACAAGTTAAGCTTTTTGACTAAAATTGAAAAACACGCGATTATAAGTAATGTTTCGAAGCCGTTTCTGACTAAATGTGTAGTTAAAATCATATAAAATAGTTCTTTACAAGTTTTTTGCTATAGCTTCAATGGCATTTGTTACCTGGTAACAAAAGGGAGGATATTATGACAAAAAAACACTCCAATTCAAGAAGCGGTAAGTGTTAGTCATGAAAGTAACCAATACCATGTAAGTATTAACGTACCATTTTCATTCACTTTGCCTGAGACAACATCAAACCACAAGTTCTTAATAGCGTTTCTACGCTTATTAGTAGGAATAGGCGGAGACAACCTCCTTACACTTCAGCAAATAGCTGATCTGTTTAACTACGCAGACCGCAGGAATGTACATAATTTCTGGCAAGAGTTTGAGCAGCATGGTCATGATATCCTGGCATATTTAAGCCGGAAAGTTGACCTGCTGGAGTGTATTCCTCAGATCGAGAATTTTGTTATCAATAACCTGCTTTTACCTTTAAATGTCATGTATCAGGAGTTCATCAGCCATCATGATTTTAAAATGTCCTATACCACTTTCTGCAAATATGCTTCTCAGGTCAATTCTCTGTCTGTAGTTAAGCAAGCTCAGAAGCTTCTTCTGAAAAAGACAGTAGGCGGTGATGCTGTACATCTGCTGAAACTGCTTGCCGGTCAGCAGAATACACCTGTTATCTGTGACAGACTCCTGGAACAAATGAAGACTGCTAAAGGCAATACATCCCATAGAACCGCCGATGCAAAGCCGTTCCATAGTCTGGAACGCAAGAACCTGTGTCTGCTGGTACATTACCTGGTTGGAAGCGGTATGAACTTCGAGACGATAGCTTTGCTGCTCAACACCTGTAAAGCTACAGTCTCAAATCTCTGGCATGAAATCGCTGACCTGCAGAGCCTGATTCTGAACTCAATCGGTAAGTGGAGCGGAAAGATCAGCATTGATGAGAAATATGTGAAGATCAAAGGTATTCCGTACTATGTCATCAGTATTGTTGATTTTGTGACTCACATCCCTCTGTTTTGTGAGTTGTATCCTGACACAAAGAAAGAATCATTCGAAGCATGTTTCAGAACCTTCAGACAGCTCTACAGGAAAGATCCAACCCTGATTGTCAGTGATGGCAGTAAATCGTTAGCAGTTGCAAGAAAAACAGTGTTTCCAAAAGTCCATTACCAACTCTGTAAGTTCCATAAGATACGAAATCTCTTCAAAAGAATCAGTCAATGTCATCTCCCTGAAGACAGGGACAAGTTCTTTAAGAAGAGGATTATGAAAGCTTTCCGAAGAGAAACGGCGGGCGGAAGGAAAAAGGGTATCGCAAGCCTGACAGCTATTACTCCCCCAACCGCCGCCGAATACATCAAAAGCAATATCATTAGTGATTGGAGACACCTCAGCAAAGGTTTGACTTCCAATGTCTCTGAACGCTGGAACCGCAAAATCAAGAAGGTGACATCCGGTAGATTTGGACTAAAATCTGAAGAAACCACCCGCAACCTTGTGTTTTCGCTTTGGTTCAAAGAACTGGTCGATAAAGGTCAACCAATCATGCGTCAGGAATCACTTTTAGCAAGTTTAAATATCTCCCGCATATGTCAAGAAAATGTGGATTGGTCGCACTTAGACCACTTTTTCTCTGTCACTACCAATAAGGCTGCGTAAAATGGAGGTTAATTTTGAACAGTCTCAAATGAAAGATAGAAGGGATTAGATGATAATCAATTGACAAGATCGCAGGATATAATGATTGGGATGATAATTAATGATTCGGTATAAGCCAAAGTGAGACAAAATGGATAACAGAATTAGAGAATACTTCAATGAAAAAGTGCTTAGTGAAGCAGCAGCCTATTATAGCACCAGCATACCTGAACTAAAGGGATTGGATGGATTCGAAAACTTTATCTATGAGTTTGAACAATCCGGCAAAGCATATATACTGAGAATATCCCATACCAGCCGGCGCACCAAAGATATGATCGATGCCGAAATGCACTGGATAGAATATCTGCACGATCACAGAGTGAATTGTTCATTACCTTTGAAATCAAATAACGGCAACCTGGTGGAAATCGTGGGAGTGGGAGAGCACAGCTTCGTCGTTTGCGCCTTCGATAAAGTTCCCGGCTGCCATATCACCAAAGTACTGGATACTAAACAGCTTCGATATAATTACGGACGACAATTAGGCAGGATGCACCGTGTAACAAAGGACTATCAATCCAAAACTACACAACGGATTCAATGGTTTGAAGATGAACTGGTGAGTGGATTTGATCGTGTAGTGCCTCCAGATCAAAAGATAATTATGGATAAAATGCGAGAAAACACCCAGCAGGTTATGGCTATGAACACGAATCGGGATAACTTCGGCTTAGTACACTTCGATGTACACATCAGTAATTTCTTTGTACACAATGAAGATATATATATATATGACTTTGATGATTCGCAATATGCTTTCTTTGCGGCAGACATTGCCATCGTCATGTTCTATTTTACTGAATACTGTCCCAAAGGCGGGAATAGAGAAGAGTTCATCAACGAGTTTTACCGGGACTTCATGCAAGGTTATAATTCTGAGAACTCACTGCCGGCAGAAGAGCTTGCCAAGATACCTATCTTCCTGAAGCAACGCGAATTGATACTATATGCAGCAGTCATTCAAGCCTATCGCGGAGTGGAATTTGATGCTTGGGCAAATTGGTATATGACAGGCAGGCAAGAAAAACTGGAACAGGATGTACCCTTTGTGAATATCTCGCTTATTCCTTAACTCTAAATCATCTTTCTCTCCTTCTTACTGATAGAGTTGACCCCCACTATACTTCGACTTCGCTCAGCAACCGTCAGATTCGGAAGGTGAATTACAGTAAGCAAGTAACAGAGTTGCCCCCCTACCCCCCTTCCCAAGTGGGGAAAGCTTCCGTCCTACTTGCATAATCACCCAAACCTGCAAATGAATATCACCAGCCATGTGACAAAAAAGCCCCACTGTATGCAGCGGGGCTTAAGCATATTGGAATTTTGGAACTATTTGATCTTGATTATTTTCTTAGTAACGTTTGTAACAGAAGTGCTCATTTGGGCGAAGTAAATTCCGCTTCCGCAGCCTTTTCCATCCCAAGTCAGGCTATGATTACCTTCGCCAACATCGAAGGTTTTCACCATTTGACCACGGACATTGTAGATGGTAACTTTGCCGAAATCACCAGCTTTCACTGAAACGCTGATATTGTTTGTCTGACCGTCACGGAATGGATTGGGGTAGACAGCATTAAGTGTAGAGATATCCGGTAGAACAGGAGTGGGGTTACCAGTTATTTTTACTCTCTGAGGTCCATGCAGGACATTTCCGCCGTTAAAGTCAACATTTTCCACCCAGTAGTAGTAAGTGTGATTGGTTTCAATTTCTGCATCGCTCATAGAATAAACATGCTGCTCGGAAGTATTGGTGGCAGTGATGATATCTGTGTTTAAGCGTGAAGCATTGTTAACCATATCATCTTCAGAACGATAAACGTTATATCCTAAAACATGAGTTTCAGATTCGGTAACCCAAACCAGGTTTACATACATATTAGCCGTCAGGACAGCAGTGAAGCTTGAGAGCTCTACCGGTAAGGTGGCGTCCTCGCTAGATATTATTACCGGGATCTCGTTGTTTGTGCCAAATGGCAGGTTTGCAAACGTCGTAAATCCACCATTTTGTGGATAGCTGCTGCTTCTGTGCCAGCCTAATCCTCCGTCTGAGGGATCATCGTAGTAGGCTATCACATACCAGGTACCCGCTGGAAGGTCAATCTTCAGGTCTGTGCCATGGGAACCTGTAAAGACCATCACCTTTGCGCTGGGTAGTGGATTGAGGGGCAAGGGCACCGTCAGTGTTTCCAGGCTACCGGGTTGAACGTCTAGTGGGATATTGGGATCGGCAGTATATATGTATCCGGCAAGATCAGCGTAGATGAAGGTTCCGGTGAAGGTGATGTTTCTATCGGAATTGAGATTGTTGATGATGTTGCTGTTCGAGCCGGGAGCAAGACTGAAAACATAGTTTTCCTTTTCAGCCTGGAAAGTACCGTTGTATCCGGCGGGCAGAACTATCGGCAATATGGGGTCAATTCCATAATTGGTCGTACCAGTATAGATACGGACTCCGTCGATGTTTCCTGTGCTGATATTGATGTTGTAACCGGCTGAAGTGGTAGTAAAGGAAATCTCTCCACCATAGCCAAATCCTCCACCGTTTGCCCCCCAGGCTCTGACATAATAGGTTTGCCCCGGTGTCAGGCCTGTGACACTATAACTGAAGGGACCGGTCGTGTTTACCGGACCCCAGTAGTGATAAGGATCAACCATGGGGTATGCATAGGTCGGATTTCCGGTTGTGTTCCAGACAAAACCAATGACAGGATAGTCGCTACCTACACTGGAAAGCGTGCCATTTAGGGTGGCTGAATCTTCGCCTACCAGCGTTGCAGCTTGTGTAGTAACGGTAGGAGGAGTGGGAGAACCTATCCACTGGACAGAGCTTCCAAGCATTGCAAATTGTCCCGGACTCATAGGAACTGCGTAATTTCTGGTAACGGTATATTGTCCTTCAGTAAAAGGGTATGACTGAAGTAGATTGGGTTGAGGTGAAGTGATTGAAAGGTTCATATTGGCAACGATATCCGCCTGCTCTCTTTTGCAGTTCCAATGTCTGAATTCGTCCATTCTTCCCTTATACAAGTTGAGTACTTGCGCATCCTCCCCTAATTTAAACCCCAAAGCAGGGAGAGGATCATCCAGGATTAGATCTATGGACTGATCAAAAACTCCGTTTATATAGATGCCATTGGGAGAAGTCCCGCCGATTCCCCAGATTACTGCTACATGCGACCATTGAAAGAGCGGCAAGGGAGCATTGCCTGTAGTAACCGTAACACCGGTAGATGTTCTGTTACGAAATATCACATTCCTGTTCACGTTAGTGCCAAAATCATAACCAGAATTCCCAATGCTTCCTAAGTGGCCCCCAAATATTTCTAAACGATCTGGATTTCCTCCGATCAAAGGTTCCATAGGGTAAACCCATGCTTCCATTGTAAAATCTCCTGCTTGAAGAGGTACTTGTGTGCTTATATAATTTCCAGATAGGCGTGGGAAGTATACACAATTGGTTTGCACAGTTGCGAAAATCAACCCGGTTGTTAGTAACAGCAGTAAAACAACTGCCGTTTTGTTCATCCATCCTCTGTAGAGGACACTTGTCAGATTGTTTTTGTTCATTTCATCTCCTTTTGTCAAAATTAATCTCTACTTAGTATTGTTCATTACTATCCATATAAGCAATACATGGGCCAACGTCATTGGGAGAGATATAACATGCACGCGGCTATGTAGATACAGTATTTTTTTGGCAAATAAGACATAATGAAATATACTTCGCTTTATCTTCACTATTGCATAATTGCAATGCAATAGTGAAATAACCAAGCACCTTCTCGTTCTTAACTTGTGGGGGAAAGCCTAAATTGATTAAGGCAATTTTGCAGAATTGCCTGCACATCATGGCGAATTCACTTTGTATATGCAATCTTTGTACTTGTCTTATCGCTTAACCTGTTTTTTCTTGACAAAATCAGAACCTTCATATTTTATGCAATTATATAATAAGTGTGTACTTATGAGTTTTTAAATAATTTCATATAACTAATCGCATGGAGTTTGCATCTCTCTGTAAATAAACTAAATAACGTGAAATTGATTGTGTGCTGTTGCTATACAGGGCTGCTTTCAAGTTATGCGTTCTTGACTGGGAGAATTCGTTATGAATAAGAAAATATATATAATACTGTTATTAATAGCTGCGTTAAGTTCTTTGTCAGCCCAGACCTTCAACTGGTATTCCCAGGCTGATAGTCGCTGGAAACATGATACTCTCGGTAATTCCCGCTATAATACTATTGGGCGCAGCGGCTGTGTCCTTTCCTGTTTAAGTATGCTTGTCAATGCCGAAGCATCAACTCCGGCAGTTACCCCCGATCTTCTCAACTCCTGGCTTCAGCGTAATAATGGTTTCCGTGGTGCAGATATGAGATGGGAAGTTCTTTCTGACTTCGATGATACAATAGCAGGAATTCAGTATGAAGGGCAAAACAACCATAGGAATGATTGGGAATATCTCTCCAATGAAATCACAAAAGGTAATAAAGTTGTCGTAAAAGTTGGTTACGGAAGAGGACATTGGGTTTTAGTCATAGCTCAGAGTGGTCCTCAAAACAATCCGGCATCCTATATCGTCAACGATCCGGGGATTAGTCAATATAGATTCAAAACACTAGCGGATTGGGGTGGTTTTCGTGCTGCACGGTCATATTCAGGTAACTGGATTGATGCAAACACTGTTAAAATGCAAACGAGTCTAACCGTTGCACCTGTATCAAAGAATGAATCCTTTTTATATAACCTGATTCATCTTGATCATCCTGCAGATGTATTTGTCAGTGTAAAAAACAATCTACAAGTACCTATTGTCGGTTACTTTCTTTTAGCTATGTTTGATCAGGATGGTAATTATCTGAAGGTTATCGATTCAGAATTGAGTGCTATTCCCAAAAATGAAGTGAAGGATTTCTTGTATTCAATTGAAAATATGCAAGAACTTCTGGAAAATAAATATGAATTACGTCTTATTTTCTCCAAATCTTATCGGGAAGGTGAGAACCCTGAAAGTGTTATCGCCCTAAGTCCTGAAGAGGGCGAGAATACTCTTTCCTATAAATTTGTCGATAATCCTGATGATACATCAGAGGAAGTTAATTCGAATTAATCATCGTATCTGGTCTTGACATTAAACAAATAAGTACAATCTTCTTTACATTTTTTCTATCGACTTTATCATGACATATAAATTGATTCAAGCGTGTGATGGTATATGAAATATTGTATTGTAATTACTCTTGTCTGTATCTTTAGCCTATTTCTGTGTATTTTACATGCAGATGCTCAGGATGTGGAACAGCTCTTAAAACAGGCTAAGATTACTTATTCCACTGCAGTATTTGCTGAAGATGGCGATTATATCGGATATATCGGCACAACAAATCACATTGAATGCAAATCCCTTTCTGAGATATCTCCCACAGTCGTTGATGCTTTACTTGCTACAGAAGATCGTGATTTTCTAACGCATGAAGGGATTTCGATCCGTGGACTTATGAGAGCGACCGTTAATAATCTGAAAGGTTCCCATGAAGGTGGCAGTACCATTACGATGCAGCTTGCACGTACATTATATCTAACTCGGGAAAAGACGATTAAACGCAAATTAGCAGAAATTGATATTGCCATGAGACTTGAAAGTATGCTCACAAAGCAGGAAATCCTTTTACTCTATTTGAATACTATGTACTACGGGCATGGCACTTACGGTATTTGGGCAGCTTCCCAGGAGTATTTCAGTAAACGTCCTTCTCGCTTGACTGTTCCTGAAGCATGTATGATTGTTGGTTTACTCAACGCTCCTTCTGCATATGAACCTACTGCTTATCCAAAAAAAGCAATAGCTCGCAGAAATGTAATTCTTCATAATTTGGCTGAAATTGGTAAAATATCAAATGCAGATTATGAGAAGTATGAAAAGATGCCTTTAAATCTCCATATTCGAAAACCCATCGGACAAAGTTTTATTGAATACTTAAGACAGACTTCCGGTTCACAATTGAAATCCTTGGGTAAGAGTTTCAATGATGGATTGGTCATTATCAGTTCCCTTCAGTCGCAACTCCAACAAGCAGCCGAATATACGGTAAATGCAAATTGGTCAAAATTTCCACCTGCCATGAAGACAGCACAGATTGGACTAATCAGCATTGATACCGATACCGGCAAGATAGTGGCAATGGTTGGGGGAAATCCACAAGCCTCTCCTCGTGGAATTAATCATACTACCCAAATCAGAAGACAGCCTGGTTCTTCATTTAAGCCATTCGTATATGCAAGTGTTTTGGAAAATGGTCACCACCTTCGGGAAATGATCAAGAATACTCCCATCTCCGTTAAGGATGGCAGTCAAACAGTTTGGACTCCGACGAATCTTAAAAATCATAATAATGCCGGATCAGTAGTGACGATGAGAGCAGCGATCAAACATTCACTTAATTTACCTGCAATTCATGCTATCCTGAGTTTCACAACTCCTGATTCTGTTGTAGACCTGGCTTATCGCTGTGGTATCAGGTCTCCCCTTCGCGCCTTTCCATCCCTGGCTTTAGGAACAAGTGAAGTCTCTCCCCTGGAAATGGCTTCCGCATATGCAGTATTTGCAAACCAAGGATTGTATCATACTCCAACTTCAATTGTAAAAATTATTGACAACAACGGAAAAGTCCTCTATCAAGCTACATATTCAAATCATCTGGCTTTATCACAGGATGTTGTTTTTGAGTTAACAAGTGCCTTAAAAGATGTCGTAAATGGTGGAACCGGGTATACCGTGAGAGCTATTTATCGAGGTGTTGCAGCAGGAAAAACCGGGACAACAGAAAATAGCACAGATGCCTGGTTTATAGGTTACAATCGAAAAATAAGTACCGCCATCTGGGTTGGTTTCGATGGAAAATATCAAAAACTTCCTTCCGGCTATGATTATGGAGGAGTTGTTTGCGGTCCTATCTGGGGAGGATACATGGCTCGAGCAGCCAATTATTACCCTGAAAGTCAAAAACTCGATTTCATTCAGCCCGATTCCTTGGAATTGGGCTTACCTTTACAAGATAATATTAAAAGTCAAGACTGATTCAGTTCATGAATTAGAATATGGAGTATTAATAATGAACTAATAGGAGGTAATATTATGAAATCACCCCTTCTCGTTCTCTTGATGCTCGTGTTAGCATTATCCTGTTTCGCCCAAGACCACATATTGATCGACGCTGTCCATGGAGCCAACTACTTCTCTTCACCTGACGGTCCACGAAATATTGATTTCCAAGCCATTTTCCCCAACGACATAATAACGGTCGCAAATCCCGACAGTTTGGCAGGAATGACATACCTGATTGATACCACCTATTTGGTCCAGGAGGGTAATTTGACCTTCACAATCGATCTGCCTGAAAGTGCACCTGCAGATTGTATACAAACCTTGTATGTTAATCTTGATAATTACCATGACTTCTTCAGTTTTGTTTCAGGTACGATAACCAATCCGAATGGTGATTTAGTACAAAATCTGTATGCTGGTAATGGTCATGCTGATAATGCATACGGAGCCGGATGGGTTGTACAAATTCAATTTGCGATTGAAACATGGGGTGAGTCACAACATATCCGTATAGGCTATGGAAACACGTTATTTTCCAGTTCAGCACATACGGGGTTATACGATCCTGCCAATTACGATGCTATTCTTAGTTTCTATAATAATTACTATTTTGCGTTTCTGGAAGATGCTCCTGATTATTCAGAGACAGATACACAAGCTCTGACTGAGGCATTTCAAAATGGCTTAAGCATGATGCTTGCATACAACTATGCAACGGCTATTCCCGCAAAGCCCTTCATTCATATGTACACTAAAGATGATATGAATGCATCTGTCCAGGTTACTGTACCGGGAAAGAGATCATTTGCATTACCAAAACCGGAAGGGAATGAAAAGACTTTTGGCTGGAAGAACATACAGTTGAAACCAAACTCTGAGAACGAGCATCTCTGGGAATGTGCATCCAATCAACGATTCAATTTCATTGATTTTAACTTAACAGGAACAAATATCCATTTCCGAAATCAGACAGACACACCTCTATATGATCTGATACTGGTTAAGAACATCGATCATCAACATTTCAAGATAGGGATCAAGGATAATCTGAAACCGGGTATTGACTCTCAAGTCAAAGAATGGAAGTCATTAACAACTACCCAGGCAAAGGACTTCCTCAAGGAGGAATTATACAAGCAATGCCTGGAAGCTGGATTGACCGAGAAAGAAGCTCATCAATTTTCATATGGCTTACCATGGGTAGATATCCTTATACTGAGGGCTATGCTACATTCTGATCAGTACTTTGGCTTCTATCATTTTGATAATGCCATATTTGACCGGTTGATTCCTTTGGATATCAAACCCACGCCATCTGCAAAAGAACGTAACTTATGGGTTTTGCTTTCTAATATTCAGCCAAGACAATCAGAACCAGCTCTAACATTAAATTCTCTCTTAGATAATGAAAAACAGGTGAATGGCAGCGAGGATTTCATCTATCGGGAATATGGAATGGTGGATGAACATTACTCAATGTCCCGTTCTCAAAGGAATATGGAATTCTTTGGATTCGACATTGATGCTGAATCGGTGTATGGATTCCCTCCATTCGCTGCATACGATAATCCTATGGGAAACGAATTAGCAGAATTCACTTCGGTTGTTGGACAAACTGATGGTTCATTGAAATTCATTGTCGATAATCCAAGTCAAACTGGTATCTTTTCTTGTGAAAACGATCCTTTTCATCCAATCATTTTTGGTAAACGATTCTTGAATAATGGCAGGCTCATGGTATTGGGAGATACAGAGCAATTTTTATCAAATAGCGGTTATCCCTTCGTAAATGCAGCTATGAATTCGTTGATTCATAGTCCGAACCTGGGTACTCAAAACGCTTCGCCCTTGATCCCAATGCGAGAGAAAGTGCAGATATTCAATTATCCAAATCCTTTTAATCCTGAAACAACAATCAAATTCTCTATACCTGAAAAGGGAAAAGTTGAAATTGAACTTTATAATATTAAAGGACAACTCATAAAACGAATAATTTTTTTAAATATGGAAAGAGGATTGCATTCAATTCAGTGGAATGGTTTAAATCAAAATCATGAACAGGTTGCTTCTCAGATTGTTCTTTGTAGAATGCGATATGAAGGTCGCGAGTATATACGAAAGATGGTCTTGGTGAAGTAATTTTCGATATCTAGTTCTTGCCATTTAATGAAAATGTGCCAGAATTTGATGGTTATTTGGAATATTAGTAATAATCATTCTTTAGTTTGTAATCTGATTTTAATCAGCATTAAAACTAAGGAGATAGAAAACTGTAAATTAATCATGAGGAGAAACAATGAAACCTACTTTCTTATTCTTATTCCTTTGTTTAATCGTCTTTCCCATATTTGCCCAAGAACATATCCTGGTTGATTGTATTCACGGAGCAAATTATGCTGTTTCCTTTGAAGGACCTGTTGCTATCGATTTTCAAGCTGTCTTTCCCAATGATATCCTTACTATTGTCAATCCTGACAGCCTGCGGGACTTGACCATCCTTGAAGACCAAGATATTCTTGCAGGACAGTACACTTTCTTGTTTAACCTGCCTTCAGTTACCATCCCTGAAGAAATACAGACGCTCTATGTTATCGTTCACGACGATAGCGGTGTGATATTGAATGGGATCACGGGTACAATAACAGGACCCGACAGCATACTGACTGAAACTCTCTTCAATGGTTCCGGACACATTGATGCAGCCTATGGAAGTGGCTGGGAAGTGAGAGTTCAAACTTCGAGCAATGCTCATATATTTGTTGGTTACGGTTCAACTGTTTTTTCAGGTCCCGGACATTCAGGTCATTATAATCTCGAAAATTACGATGCCATCCTTCGTATTTGCGACTCATCATATCTTGCATTTTTGACAGAAACTCCAGATTATTCAGTTTCTGATCTCGGTGCAATATCAAATGGGTTCACAAATGGACTTTCTTTCATGAATATCTTTAATTTGATGAATATAATGGTAGATAAACCATTTATTCATATGTATACGAATGAGAATTTGTCAGCTTCTGTCAATGTCTCCCTACCAGGAAAAAGAACCATGGCTTTACCCAAACCAGAGGGAGATGAAAAGGACTTTGGCTGGAATCAAATACAGTTGAAGCCGAATTCACAAAACGAACATGTGTATGAAGGTGCACTTAACCAAAAGCTTAATTTCCTACATTTCAATGTCTCAGGTTCAAGTATTGAATTCTATAATCAAATTGATGTTCCGTTGCAGGATTTAATACTGATTAAAAGCATTAATCCAACCCATTATGAAATTGGCACAAGCCCTGTTGTATTCCCTAGAGTAAATGATAGAATCAAACAATGGAAAACATATTCAACCTGCGAAGCAAGAGATTTTCTACTGGCTGAGTTATTTAACCAATGCATAAAAAGCGGATTTACTCAACAGGAAGCACGGCATTTTTCCTCTGAACTTCCATGGGTAGATGTTCTATTGTTGAGAGCTGTAAAACACCCTGATCAGTATTTCGGGTTATATCGTTTTGACAATGATATCTATGACAAGCTGATTCCCGTTGATATCACACCGTTACCATCAGCAGTAGAACGTAATATGTGGGTCATGGTGTCGAATATCCAACCCAGTGATTATGAACAGGCTAGCCCATTGAATAATGATATTACCAGATATTCACAGCAGAATGGAAGGGAGAATTTCCTTTATCGGGAATATGGCATGGTGGATGAACGCTATTCCATGCAGAATTCCACACGTGAAACAGGCTTCTTCGAAATCGATGTTTTTAATCAGGATGTATTTCACGGCGAACTTGCTTTTTTCAATAATCCTTTCTCGAACGCTTTAGCAGGATATGCACCATCACTTGTATTTCCCTATAGTTTGACCAGCTTCAGCGTAGATTATCCAGGACATTACGGTATTTTGTATGATGCTTTTGATGAAGCCCATCCATATGCTGTAGCGAAACCTATCTTAACCCAGGGAAGGGTGTTTGTCTTAGGTACATCAGCACAATTTATTAATGCAACTCAATTTCCTTTTCTTGATGCAGCGATGGATTCTTTAATTCATAGTCCAAACCTCATTACGGAAAATGCTCCTGAACCTGTTATTATGACGAAACAAGTATCGCTGAATAACTATCCAAATCCTTTTAATCCAGAAACTACGATTCAGTTCTCAATTCCTGTAAAAGGAAAAGTGAAGATAGATCTCTATAATATCAGGGGACAACTGATAAAATCACTTCTTTCTGCTAATATGGAAGAAGGAATGCATTCCATTTCCTGGAAAGGATTGAATCAAAACCAGGAACCGGTTGCTTCACAAGTAATTCTTTGCCGGATGCAATACCAAGGTGGCAATTATACAAAGAAGATTGTCTTGATGAAGTAACATTAAGATCATTGAATGTTAGGTAATGCCAGAAATATGTTACTTTAGGTAACTAGGGGTAACTTATTGGAAAATAGATATATTCTAGTAGCTGGCATCATTCTGTTTATAGGTGTATGTGCCTATGCAAGCTATATGATGCTAGCTCCTATTGCCGATGATAGTTCATTGGACCTGATTCAAACGAATTTTGATCCAATCCAGATCATGGATTATTCAACGAAGTTACCCTCAATAACGAAAACCGGTGTCACATTTGATTTAAGCGCTAAGGCAAAGTATGAACTCTCAGGGGTGGTTGAAAGTACAAAAGAATATAGCATAGATACTGTCAGCAGAATTGCACCTTACGATTATGCCATTTGTTGGGGAGATGTTCCTGAGATGGCGAAATATATGCATTTCAGTCAATATGGTCGCTTCTGTAATTATACCTACGATCTTGACTCACCTGTTAATCCGAAGTATGTAGTCAGTCATATGTCAAATAATCATATGATCCCTTCCAATTCGAATATTAAAAGAGCTCTACCTCTTGCAAAAAAAGGAGATAAAGTCTTGGTTGGAGGGTATCTTGTTTGGGTTACAGGCAACCATCCTGCCAGGGGTTCATTTCATTGGAATTCTTCCTTACGCCGTGATGATTGGGGTAATGGAGCATGCGAGATCATTTATGTGACTAAGCTGCAAATTAATGATAAGGTGTATGAATAGCTTATAATTAATAATGTGATGAAGACGTGCTCATCTCCCTCCCTTTGGATAAAGAAGTGTTCATCTCCCTCCCTTTGGATAAAGGGAGGGATTAAGGGAGAGTTTGATTCTCTACTTCACTTATTCTACAATCTGTTGTCTCTTATTGCTTTTCAAACTCTCCGACCTGAAGGTCACCTCCCTTTATCCAAAGGGAGGAATGGGCTAGTAGCCACCTCACTATTCCCTACTCTGTAATTCTTAGTTCTATTTAGCCTTCCATACTAAATCACTATTACTTGAAGGGGACAAATCCCCTGAATCTATCGGTTTATTTGCTTCTTTTGACAAGTCAAACACTTGCCAACTCTGATTCTGGTAATGAAACATCTTTCGGAAAGATGGAACTGCAGAATCATCATTCCAGATATATAGTGTCATAAGCTTCTCATGATTGTAACAATTAACATCAGAAATCAACAAAGAAGCCAAAGGGTTATTATATAGCTTTCCATTAGCTTCAAAGGATTCTGGATGGATGATGTATAGGTGCTGTATTGATAGAGGAAGCGAGCTGAATATTCTATTGTCATTATATTTACCAAGTATGAAGAGATTACGATTCTTCAAATCTTCTTCAGTTACGCTATCTGCGGGTAAAGATGTAAATTGATAGTCACTTTGTTTGAGCATCATTATGAGCATTTGCAAACGATCCAGCGATTCTCCTTTTGTAGGAAGAATGATCAGCGGGTTAGCTGACATAACACGATTCAGGTTATATGGCATTTCATTATCAGAAATAGCTCTTAGTATTTGATATTCAGGATCAACCGTTATTTTATTTATTTTTCCCCACGGTGTGAAAGAATAGGAAGCAGACACGTTCTTTATGGGAATATTCAGTTTTTCTGTATTATCATCCATTTCAACATGAACAGGGACTCTCATTGCAAAGACGGGATTTTCCTGTTTTAAATTAATGACCCAGTTATGAGCAGAATGGGTTACACTTGATATTTTGATCTGTGGAAGATCAAGACGATTCAGAGTTTCTTCACATAGCTTGTGAATATTCTCGGTATTATCAGGTGAGTTCTTTGTTAGAGCTACCTCAAAGTCATTCCAGGTTGCATACTTACCTAAGAATTTTCCAATCACTTGACGAAGTGAATTAAAAAATGCTTCTTTCCCAGTTAAATTATATAATTCATAAAAAAGCATGCTTCCTTTCTGGTAACCAATTACTGCATCATCATCGTTACGCTGGTAGCGGAAATCTGCGAGTGGATAGTTTTTCTCGGGTGCTAACTGATTTATCGAAAATATGGCATTCTTACGATAATCTATCTGTTTTTCCCGATCTCCAGTCAATTCGTTCCAATAGTAATTCGAGCTGAAAGCCGTGAGTGCCTCACACCAGTTACCTGTGCCAGGTTTTACCATGACACTATTTCCCCACCAATTATGACAAAACTCATGGGCTAAAGAGCCAGGATCTGTAATAATAAAGGGCATCTTTACGATGTCCTTAGCTAATAGTGTATAATTTGGCATCCCATAACCGCTGGCAAAGAAGTTTTCCACCATACTGAATGAGGAAAAAGGGTAAGTACCCAGCAATGGATAGTATTTATTATAAATATCCTCCATAGCATCCAGATAGGTATCTGCCAATTTCGCCTCTTCGGGTAACAAATAGACTGCCAGACGCTTTTCTCCTATATGCCGTTCCCGTACTATAAATCGGTTCCCGCACAGAGTTAGTCCATCCGTTGGGAGTTCAGTCTTCCAGGAATACACATTGTTACTTCCTTTCGCTAGTTTGCTTTCGTTTCCGGAAGTAATCAGGGAAAATTCCTTCAAACACGTCGCAATCACTGAATAAAAACTTAATTCTTCATCTTCATGCATAGGATACCAACTACCCGATGGGAGAAATATACCTTCGCCTGGAGAGTCCGAAATCATACCTCTGCTGAAATCATGTCCCTGGTTAAGGTTTCTTCCCTGTAAGGCAAAAAATATCTCTCCTTCGTAAGATATTGAGTAAATAGAGGCATTCTTCTCAGGAAAGATCGTGATTGAATTGTATCCAGATGAATCAGCCTTAATTTCGTACTTGATTTTCTTACCATTTGTCTTAATCGACTTAATATTTAAATTGGAGGGTAGATAGAGTGTGTCAGGTTCTATCAGGACAGCTATATATTCAATGCTATCCGTAGCTTTCAGGATGTGATTGGCGGGATCAAGTTTCATGACTATCCTATGATTTTTAATTGGAAAAGAATACATATTTGTGAATAGGATTATCAAGGCTAGCAGAATGAAAAAACGATTCATATAATTACTCCTGATTTACGATGAGCTATGTTGTTTATTAATAATCTGAAGTGTCAATAAGTAATTGGATTGCTATCTTCAGATGGTACTATGTGCTCTGTTACTGGCTTCTTTAAGGACATGGACTAAAGTCTACACAGCATTGTCAGGATTAAAATGTTCCAATCGAGTAGGGTGATGCTGGCTAATTAATTCCAGCATCATCCCTCTCACAGAACCGTGCGTACGGGTCTCGTACACGGCTCCTGATAATCCTTGTAATTACTCGTAGTAATTAAATAAAACACTTGTCTGAAGTGATGTCAAATCAAACAACTTCATTTCTTCAAACCACTTGTTCGGCAAGGCAAAGCATAAGTGGAAGCTCTGAGCGTTACGCCATCTGGTCATAGATAGTTTTGGGCATTCTCCCTTGAAGCCTTGTCTGCGCATTGCTTTATGGAATGCTTTCCAGCTCTTCCATTCACGCATCTTCTTCATTCGAAGCCTCCTTCGTATCCATTCCATCAGGCTCGCAAAGATGCTTTTACAACTCGCAACTTTGAAATAGTTACCCCATCCCCTTAGTACAGGATTCAGGCTTCCTATCGTCATGGATATTGGGATGCCACTGTTGCGGGGAGTAAGCTTACGTATCTTATCCTTGAAACGTTTCAAACGCTCCTTGTCGATGCAGACACGGCTTCCTTTGATGAAAAATCCCAGATAGCTGATTCCTGTTTCGACACTGCTGATATGAGTCTTTTCCAGATTGACTTGCAAGCGAAGTTCTTCAAGTATCGCTGTCGCTATCTTTTGATATTGCTCTGCCTTTTTCCTGGTCGGAGCAAATATCAGGATGTCATCAGCATAACGTACTATCCTGATATTCCGCTGTTTCATCCTCTGGTCAAACTCATCCAGATAGATATTCATCAATAAGGGTGAGATTACTCCACCTTGCGGACTGCCTATCTCAGTAGCTTTGAAATCCCCATCGACCATTACTCCTGATTTGAGAAAACGGCTGATTAATCTCAGCAATGTACCATCACTGATTTTCCTGTTCAGACGGCTCAATATCAGTTCGTGGTCTAAGGTGTCAAAACACTTGGATAAGTCCATATCCACAGCATAACCCAAATTGTACGCTGTAAGAAAACGCTGAGCTTTCGCTACGGCATGTTGGCAAGACCGATGCGGTCTGTAGCCATAACTGGACGGATGGAAGTCAGGCTCAAATATCGGTTGTATGATATTCAGGATTGCCTGCTGCACTACTCTGTCTCTTACCGTTGGAATGCCTAGCGGTCTCATTTTGCCATTGGGTTTGGGTATCTCTACACGTCTTACCGGTGAAGGCTCATAAGTGCCTGCCATTAGTTCATCGTGAAGTTGGTTGATGTTCACTACCAGTTGTTCGTCAAAGTTTTCTAGACTCTGCCCATCAATGCCTGATGCACCTTTATTCTGTTTCACCGAAGTGAAGGAAGCATACAGGTTGGACAGTGAGTACACTTTGTCGATTAAACTGTAGTATTTTCTCATGACATTTCCTGTCTCATTGTGATTCGTTTTGCGGTGTTCATCGAGGATGAATGTCTCTTCATCAGGGTGTCCTGCCTTCTTTAGCATATAGCAATATGACAGAACTGCTGCTTTTGAGCTTTGCCTGACTAATCAGTCTCGTGCGGTCGGGGTTGAAAGGAAGTTCGTCACCACTGTCAAACCGAGCCTCGAAGCATTTCAGCTTCTTCCTTCGTTTCTCACTTTTCATCGATTACTTTCCACATTTCAAATCATCCCTTTGGATTATCTTCATCCCTTCGCATGAACTGTATCCTTTTGAGATACAGCCCTCAGCATTACCGTGAATGCTGTCCCTTTTGTTTTATCCTCCAGACTGTCACCAGCTTTCATAGGCAAAAGGTTAATCACTACTACGGAATCATCTGCCACCTGCTATCGCTTGGCTTCTCACTTATCTTTCAACTTGATCGAAGCTACTACCTTAAGTAGACAATAACAGGCTTCCCCAGTTAAGTTTTCCTGCCTGAATATGAAGCCATCTGTCATAATCTGTAGAGTTATCCAGCTTTCGGGCTTTCCCACTTTTAGAAAGGTTACCCACTCTACAAACCAACATCAGTTCACTTGCGCTATGTTCCATATTCCCTCTGCGTCTTACTTCAGACCCTGCCGTTGCCGGCAACGCCCTTGACCTCGAGTTGACTTCCCGCTGATTAGGTGTCAGGACTTCTTCCAGTCCATCGGCGCAGAAAACATTCTGGGCAAACTAAAAAGAGGCAGGATTTTCTTCCTGCCTCTCACTATTCCGTTTTACCGGTTGCTTGTTATTCTTAACTTATTTTTACTTTACAATCACCATTTTCTTAGTAGTATTGATACTAGGCGAGTTGAGCTTGTAGAAATATATTCCACTACCGCAAACTGCACCCTTTTCGTTACGACCATTCCAGGTGATCTTGTACGAACCGGCTTGACGGACATAAGTCTTTACAGTCTGTCCAAGTACATTGTAGATTATTAAAGTAGCTGTTTCACCTGTCTTAACATCCATTGCAATGTTAGTGGAAGTATGTTCATTGAATGGATTTGGATAAGCTTTTCTGAGCACTGTTGTGATTGGTATAATTGGAGTATTGTCATGTGTATTTACGACCACATAATTGCTGAAGCTGTTTGTGCCATCGAAATTAATCATCTCCAACCAATAGTAATATGTGGTTTCAGGATCTACTTCACTATCTACAAAATCGTAAGTGTGCGTTGAACTGGTATTTGTACCATTGATTAATCTACTGTTAACTTTTCTTGCAGTAGCAATTATACCATCATCTGACCGTAGAACATTGAAACCGAGGTTGTTAGTTTCTGATTGTGTAATCCACTGCAGGCTAACGAACATATCTGCAGTAACAGTAGCAGCAAATGATGACAATTCCACAGGAAGCTCAACATTTTCTACACCTAAAGTATAGATATCCCGATCATGATCTGTCAATAATTCGTTCCTGCGGTCCATCCAGGCATAAAGAGCTTTGCTATCGATATTGCTGACAAGCATTGGATAAGTCTGATTCATAGGAGTTTCTCCAACTTGCCAGGTGCAGATTCCGAAGCCATTAGCCTGACCTTCTCCAGTAAAACCACCTGTTGCATCCAGATGATTACCGTATATATCATAACCATTTGTTAACAAATTCCGTCCATCCTGCCAAACGATATGAGCTCCGTCAAACCCGTCTGAGACTGCTTGCGGATATAATTGATCACCAACAACATCACAAACAGTTACAGGAATACCTGTATTCCAGACGAGTGAACCGGAAGTTGAACCTGTTACCTTTTGAGCATAGATATCAAAATCAGTGGTGATATTGTCATACCAAACAATGATAGCAGAATTTGTACCAGCGCTAACAATTGATGGATTCAAAGAAGTATAGGCAGCATATCGTAAGCATATCCCGTTCGATGTCCATTGGATATTATCACTAAAGACTCTTTGGACATAAAGGTTGTATTGAGCCCCATTAACGAAGTCTTCCCATACTATAATTGCGCTTCCAAGTCCATCATTGACTAACTTTGGATTTACCTGGTTATAAGCGGCAATACATGCAGGTACTCCACCGCCTGACCATACGATATTACAGCTTGTGTCAAATCGTTGGGCATAGATGTCTATACCGGCATAAATATCATAAAAATACTGCTCATAGGCAACAATAGCTCCACCGGCACCATCAGGGCAGACTTCTGGATTGATTTGGTTATTTGCATCAATCTGGAGAGGAGATCCATCAGCAAGACCGAGTAAGCTGCCCGGTGAAGTAATATGCACAGCATAAATGTCATAATCAACATTTCTGTCATCAGACCAAACAACGAAGGCACCACTAGCACCATCAGAAGCCATTTTAGGGGGTGATTGGGTTGAAGGATCCGTACAAATAGCAATACCATTGAGTAACCAAGCTGGATCACCATTGGAGTCTATCCTTTGGGCATAGATATCATAATTTCCATTACGCATATCCTGCCAGGCAATAATTGCTCCACCGACTCCATCACTAACCATGGACAGTTGCCCTTGTTCATAAAGAGAACTGCAGACGATTTTGCCGTTGATAGTCCATTGCATCACACCCATTGAATTGAATCTTTGAGCCCATATATTGAAGTTCCCTGTTGCACGTGAATCCTGCCAGGCAACAATAGCGCCACCTACACCATCACTAACGATGATTTGGGAATTTTGGTCATTGACAATTTTAACGACCGGAATACAAGTTTTCACATCTGCAGCCCAGATGCTGAAGCTAACGACGAGTAGAAGAATAAGAATTAATGTCTTTTGCATGTTTTTTATATAAATAGTACAGCTTTCTTCTGTACTCCCTTCACTCAAAGACATACCCGTTGCACATCTAGCTACAATTTTATTATCACTGCACCAATTAGTTAATCATGAAATCTGCAAATGCCAATTTTTATTTTAGCATAATTTGAATTTCTTGAAATACTATAAGTTTTTTATCATTTCAAATTTCTCTTATACATACATAACTTGGCTTCAGATGGTTATATTAAAAAAATTGACCGTTTAATCTCACTATAAACACTCTTTTGGTTTTTTAAAATCTTTCTTTAAGTCTTGACGAACATAAAGATTCAAATAAAGATAGCATTTCGATGAAAATGGTTTTCGCTACTGAGGATGAAAGCTGAGTTCTCCGAGTGAACTGATTTATCTATTTGTATCGAGGAGACGACATTTATACAACCTTGAGTATAGTATCGCTTCATTTCGATACAATTTCTCCTTCGTCGAAATCACTCAATGAACCGTGTATTCTCTCGTTCGATACTTTAGCTTTCATGTAAGCCAAAATCATTAGGAGGTATTATGTCATCAAGACAAGAAATCGCAGATTTTATCGTAAGCCAAATCCAACCACTCGGATATGTGACTGCCAAGAAGATGTTCGGAGAATATGGTTTATTCTGTGAAGGTAAGATGGTAGCCTTGATATCTGATGACCAGTTGTACATCAGACCAACAGTATCAGGCAAAGAATTCATCGGAGATGTGGAAGAAGCACCACCCTACCCTGGAGCAAAGAATTATTTTCTCATCCCCGAAGATCAATGGGATGATGCAGAATGGCTGAGTGAGCTGATTCGTATCACTGAGCCTGAAACACCGCTGCCAAAGCCGAAGAAGAAGAAAACTAATAGCTAATAACTAATAACTAAAAGTCGCAGAGATGGATGTCCTTCCCTTTAGACAAAGGGAAGGTGGCACGAAGTGACGGATGAGTTTATTCTTCTTTGTTGTAGAGTAGGACTCCGATCCTGCTTCCTGCTCTTCAATCCGCAGGATGCCACTCTGTTAGCCCAGGAAGTCCTTACTGGGTTAACGTTAATAAAAGAAAACCGCCTGAAGTCTGCGCGACACGAGTCCGTTAGGATGGCATTATCCAAACTTCCCTGGGATTCATATTACCTAGTGAATGGTTATTTATAAAACATTAGGCAAGTCCTGGGTGAATGTTATTAATAACATTCCATTGTGGTAAAAAGAGCATATATATTTTCCAAACCGCTCTTGAACCGCTCTCAAATGATCATCTAACCACCATCTAACGATCATCTAACCATCATCTAACCAGTACCTAAAGTATTTTAGTTTTTGGCTAGTTCATGGTTACTTCGTATTTAACTATTAATTTCATGGTGGTTTAGGAGCCGTTCGTGTGCCTTCCTGTTTCCTACCAGTCATACTTCCTCAAAAACAAAGATTCTAATTACTTGACAATTAGTTCTAATATTTAATCATATGTCAGTTAACATAATAATTATTACTAATGTGAAATAATAAAGAAGATGGGAAGTACAAGATTATATATTTATTTTTGAACAAAAATAGTCAAATCCGGAGTATAGCAAGGCACATGTTGTAATTGTATCGAAAAACAAAGTTGTGAATTAATAGAATGTAATTACAATCTGATTGCTTATTAGTATAATCCACAACAATGCTTTTTCATATCTGATAGTACATGATAGTAGTCCATTGTATAAGGAATTTCTGGACAAACTTAGAATGAAGTTGAAATTTGTAAAATGGTAAGAGTCAGAGAAATAAATCTAGTTGCAAAACTACGATTTGAATCTTCAGGCATTAAGTTTATGAATCCAAATATTTATAATTGAGTTTAATTCTAAGGGGTTAATTAGAATGGATGAGTTATCATTTTTTCAACATGGTAGTAAATGGATTAGAGCTGATTTCCATCTGCACACAAAGCGTGATCGTGAATTCATTTACGCAGGCGACGATAATGATTTTATAAAAGACTACATCTCTGCGCTAAAAACTGCCAACATCCGTGTTGGCATTATTACAAATCATAATAAATTCGACAGAGAGGAATTTAAAAACCTGAGGAAAGCAGCAAAAAAGGAAAACATCTATCTTTTACCGGGAGTTGAGTTATCTATTAAGGATGGAGCAAATGGAATTCACACTTTGATAGTATTCCAAGAAGATTGGATAGATAACCAAGCCAATAAAGACCACATCAATAGCTTTATTGAGCTTACATTCGCAGGTCAAACAAACTATGATAACAGCAATTCTCGATCAAACCATGATATTATTGATACAATTAGAGAATTGGATAAATTTCAAAAAGAATATTTTATGATTTTCGCTCATGTAGAAAATACGAGTGGATTATGGCATGAGCTTAAGGACGGGCGAATTACTGAGCTAGGCAAGAAAGAGGAATTCCGTTGTAGAACAGCAGCATTCCAGAAAGTAAAACCTAGTGAAACCAAAGAAAAAGTGATAGCTTGGCTAGAAGGGTGGTACCCATCTGAAGTTGAAGGTTCTGATCCAAAATCAATTGAACAGGTTGGAAAAGGTGAGAAATCTTATATCAAGATCGGAGCTTTCACATTTGAAGCTATCCAATTCGCATTAAAACCAAAAGCTGAAAGATTGTTAAAAAGTGAAATACAGAAACTAAAACACACTTGGATTAGATCTATTAGTTTCGACGGTGGGATTTTTGATAAAACTCGCATTGATTTTTCTGAAGAAATGAATTGTTTAATTGGTATAAGAGGAAGTGGCAAATCAGCATTGTTAGAATGTCTTCGTTATGCACTTAAATTACCATTACCTTCTAATACCGAAGATTATAGATATAAGGTAGATTTAGTTGATTTCGCCCTCGAAAGTGGCGGCAAGATAGTTGTTGAAATCGAAGATGCTTCAGGTAATATTTATGAAATCAGACGTATTTTAAATCATAATTCAGATGTCTATTTTAATGATGTATTGCAACCAGGCATAAGTATTCCACTTAAAGATCCATTATTTTTTGGGCAAAAAGAACTAGTTAAAAGAGGTGAAGGATCTGAACGGGAATTGGTTTCCAGACTCATGGGAACAAAGCTCGATAATGTGCGAAAAGAAATTCGAATGCAGCATCAGAAAGTGCTTGATGTATTGAATAGTTTAGACAAATTTCAGAGCTTGGATGAATTGGAACAAGAATATTTAAATAAGAAAAGAACCACTGAATTTAAATTAGATCTATTTAAGAAATATGGGATCGAAAAACAACTTAACCGTCAGGTTGTATTCAATGCAGATGTAACGAACTCTCAAAGAGTTGTAACCGCTATCGACACTTTCATAAATTCTTTTGATCTTTTTTTAAATGAACAATCATCTGAACTTGCCTCATTAGCCAAACTTGAATCAGAGGAAAATGCTGATACAATGCTTAGTATAAACGCCCTTATGGAGAAAATACGTAAGGTACCTGATGCCATAATGAAATTCCTTAATGACACTCGCCAGTGTTCAACAGAACTTCATGAGAAGTTATCAGACTTAGAACAACGGCGTGATCTTCTCAAAGAAGAATTCGCTTCCATTGAAAGGACTTTAAATGAACAACTTCAAAGTTCGGGAGAAAAAGGCATTCGACCTGATGATTTTGTGAAGCTGAATACTGAATTACAGAATGCAAAATTAGCTCTTGAAGAAATTGCAAAAAACAGAGTTCGTAAGAATAACATTCAAGATGAATTACGTAAGGAACTTAGAAGTCTATCAAATTTATGGCATACAGAATACAAAATGATCGAAGCCGAAATTCTGAAACTTAATGATAGTCAAAAAGCTTTAAAAATTATTCCAATTTTCAAAGGAGATAAAGAAATTTTTAAAAACGAAATGATTACCCAGTTTAGAGGGAGCCATCTCAGAGAAAGCACGCATAAAAATATTTCAGAAAAATATGCGGATTTCATTTCAATTTTCGATTCATTAGATTCGGTTTGCAGCGAATTGGGGGAATCAGGAGATGTATTCCGTAAGTATTTTACCGACAATAGAGCTACTCTATTAACTTGGCAGGTACCAAACTCATTTCATATTAAGTACCATGGAAAGGAATTAAGTGAACATTCTCTAGGTCAAAGAGCATCTGCATTAATACTTTTCATACTCAGCCAAAGCGACAACGATGTTATTGTGATTGATCAACCTGAAGATGATTTAGATAATCAGACGATTTTTGAAGATGTTATCAAGCAAGTTAGAGCTGTAAAACAGAATATTCAATTTATTTTTGCTACACACAATGCGAATTTCCCGGTTTTAGGTGATACTGAACAAGTCGGAGCATGTTCTTTTGTTGATAGTAACACTGTGCTAAAAGTCGGAAGTATTGATGATCCTACTATTCAGAAAGCAATAGTATCAATTATGGAAGGTGGACATGAAGCTTTCACACGCAGAAAGGAGATTTACCAGCAATGGAAGCAATAGAACTCATTGAAATAGTAACATGCGGTGAAGATACAAGAACCCAATTCAAACAAAGCCAGGATATCACAAATGCAAAATCATTGGCTGGAGAAATGGTAGCATTTTCAAATAGCAAAGGTGGAAGAATATTAATCGGTGTAGATGACAACAGCTCAGTTGTTGGATTAGCACCTATAGATATTCGTAGGTTGAATCAATTAATATCAAATACTGCAACGAATAATGTACGCCCACCAATAAATCCAGAGACTGAAAATATCACAATTGGTGATAAGTTAGTAATGGTTGTTTCAATATCTGAGGGAATTTCAAAACCCTACTCAGATAACGAAGGAACGACATGGGTTAAATCAGGGTCTGATAAAAGAAGAGTTACTTCTCGGGAAGAATTACAAAGAATGTTTCAAAGCTCTCATCTCATTCAAGCTGATGAAATACCTGTTGAAGGTACAAGTTTAACAGATATAGATATCGACCATTTTAAGAATTATTTTGAGAGGCAGTATGGTACTTCTCTAGAAGAAGCACTAGGAAAGGATAATATTACTCTAGATAATCTATTTCAAAACATGGGACTTGCTCAAGATTCTAGAATTTGTCTAGCTGGTTTAATGATATTTGGAATAAATCCACAACGATATCGTCCTGCTTTTATCGTTAAGGCTGTCTCTTTTATTGGTAATGATGCTACTGGAGATAAATATAGAGATAGTCAAGATATTACAGGTTGTATTCGTGAACTTCATCAAGAATCAATGTCTTTTTTGACTCGTAATCTCAGAAGAATACAGGGAGAAAAGAATTTTAATTCTGAAGGTGATCTCGAAATACCTATTTCTGCACTGGAAGAACTTATTGCCAATATGTTACTTCATAGAGATTATTTTATTTCAGCACCATGGCGCATCATGATATTCGAAAATAGAATTGAAATAATAAGTCCCGGTGCTTTGCCTAACAATCTTACAATTGAGAATATCCGCAACGGTGTCTCAAATTTTAGAAACTCTCGAATGGTTAATTTTGCAACAAATGGAAATGAGCTTCCATTCAGAGGTATCGGTACAGGAATAAGACGGGCTTTAGCTGCTGTTCCGAATATTGAGTTTGAATCTGACCAAGATCGTAATTTGTTTATCGTACGCATTCCTCGAAATCAGAACATTTAGATTTCTTATTAATTATATAGTCATTTGTTCCAATGTGATTAGCTATAGCATATTAATGAGTCAGGGTTATCGCATCGGATAAATCCAAACTATCCACCTCATAAAATGAGGCGTTGCATTATTGTTGACATCCTCCCCCTTATTTAATTAAAAGTACTTTTCTCGTTATGGTCTTTGCATTTCCAACCTTAGCTGCCAATAAGTATATCCCGGTAGGTAAAGCATCAAGATCTACATCAAAAACTGAGTCATGTCCTTTGATTACTGACCTGGTATCTTCACTGACTTTTTCACCTTTTATGCTGTATAATTGAAGGATTACTTTATCAGATCCCGGATTGTGAAGCAGTCCTTTTAACGTTCCACGACACGGATTGGGATAAAGATCAATTTGGTTGAGCAACTGAACACCTGCTACTTCATCATCATTTGCAATTGCACCATCCTGGGTTACGGTGCAAATTGCAGTCAACGTCCCAGCAGTAATTGTGATATCGGCAGTTCGCGGTGTTGATGAAGTATTTAGTATACTTGATACGGAAAATTGTCCATTACCTGTCCCTGTTAATGGAACGCAGGTTAACCAACTTGCATCCTCAGTAACAGTCCAGGCGATATTTGAAGTAACATGAATAACAAAACTTCCTGCAAAGGAACCTAAGCTTTGGATCGAGGGTGTAATAGAAAGCTGTGGTTCAGCCGGAGTTAGGTCAACAGTCAAAGTATAAAATGAGTTGGTTGGATTTGTTGTTCCATAAGCGTTTTGAACACAGATGATATATTTTCCATCAATATAACCCGCATTTTGGACAATATCTGCATTGATTACTTCTGTTGTAGTTTCCGGATTCATAGACAAATGATTTGGTGAACCATACATATCTCCCTGGCAGTATAAATATAGATCATGATTTTGTGGCAGGTCGCTTAACGTAATCGTTGCGTGTGTGACTTCAAAGGGTACATCAAAAGCATAAAAATCTAAATCAATTGTTTCATTATTACAATCATATGCGATACTTGCATCTGATATTGTATGATGATAAGGCTCACCAATCGTCGGATTTAAATCAGAGTAAGTAGACAGGCTTCCATTAGGCTCATATCTGTCCCATGTCCAGAATGAGTTAGTTCCAGACCAGCCTGATGAACCGGTAGCTGAATTTGCCTTCACACGCCAATAATACTGACTATGTGGATCCATATCCAGGTTATTGGCATAACAGCTTACATCAGTAATATTGGCTGAAACAGGATTTGTGAAATCAATATTATCTGCTAATTGAATATCGTAACTTGTTGCTCCACTAACGCTATTCCAAGAAAAAACAATGGGGTAGTTCGCTATAGCAGTGGAAAGACCTGGTGCATTATTTGCAGGAAGAAGAAGTGTAGGTGCTTGTAGTGATGTCGATTGTGTCACTATACACAAAGCTTGTTCATCACCACTCCCACTGAATGTAATTGTACCTATTCTTGTTGAAAGAGTTGAATTCTGCTCATATGAAACTTGCACAGTACCATTATTCGATCCTGAATGGGGTGTATATGTAATCCATGAAGCGTCATCATTCACAGACCAACTGCCATCTGACGAAACGGTGATATCGAAGGTTCCAGCGGTATAAAGCACTGATTGATTCTCAGGTGTTATTGATAAAGATCGATTTGAATAAGTAATTTGATTCAATGTCGTACTAGCACTAAAAACACTTGCGGTAAAAATAATACTCCAACATGTTGCTGTAATGAATAGAAAAAACAGGATTAGGAAAATTAACTGTGTTTTCATAAGAACCTCCATCTAAAAAATACTCGTTAAATACAATTCTATCTATTTCCAAAGAAAATCAAAAACCTAATTCAACTATATTCAACTCATCGATGACTTGATAGTCACTAAATAGATTCACTTATTTTTAGTTACATTTTAGGGTAAGTATATTGTTAAATATTGTCAAGCCATATTTAATTATTAATTTCCCAATTAATGGGAATAGCATACTCAATCGGGTCCTGTGTTCCGGTTTTTTTGAAAGCATTAATCCGCAATCTGCAACTGTCACACACTCCACATGCTTTATCATTACTTCGATAGCAACTCCAGCTTAGGTGGAAAGGAGCATTGAGTTCATTTCCCAGTTTCACGATTTCAGCTTTTGATTTATGGATAACGGGAGTAATAATTTTAATTAATGTTTCAGGTTTAGTTCCAAAAGATATCAGATGATTAAAAGCTTGAATAAAATCTTCCCTGCAATCCGGATAACCTGAACTGTCTTCTTCTACAACTCCGATATAGATACGTGTAGCTCCCACAACCTCTGCCCAGGAAACGGCAACACAGAGAAGATGAGCATTACGAAATGGAACATAAGTACTTGGAATATTATTATGAATACCGGAAGTTGAAATTTGCATGTTCAAATCAACCAGGCTAGAACCACCAATATCTTTCAAATAGGATAAGTCAGCTATTAGAGTATCCTTTGGTCGATAATGATCTATCAATGCTTGAAAAGATTCCAGTTCACGATCTTCAGTAAGTTGTCCATAATTCATATGAAGAAAGAATAATTCATGATTTTCATTAGCTGCAATTGAGACTGTCACCAGACTATCCATTCCACCACTGACGAGTACGATAGCTTTTTGATTCATGTTAATCCTTTTCTAGAGCAGGTCACCGATCCTGCAGAATCCTAATATTCATTATAATTACTTCATGATTCATAGTTTTCAAACCTTAATCACTTGGTGGTAGCGGTCTTGTTGAAAGAGTATCTATCATTTGACCTGCTTGTTTCTGATGCTTAGCAGAAGAAGTGAAGGCACGAACTATTCTTGGCAGTCTCGGCGTAATAAATAAGATGAATGCAACCAGGACGATGATAACAATAATCACTTTATATTTACATGTCTTATTGTCATTGTCTTCATACATGTTTACTCCTTTTAGCGCCAACCGCTTACATTGTTCTCTCTTTCAATTTCTATTTCGATGGATTCAGGAAGTTTAGAAAAGAAATCGAGTCCAGTTTTCTTTTCGATGGTATCTATTGAGACAGTATAATCCCAATACGAATTCATGCTTCTTTCATTTGGAATAAGGAAGGAGATAACTTTGAATCCAGGTTGTTTGAAATCAAGAATGATTTTAAAGAAAGCATCCGGTATTGCTACTTTGTCCATTCCGATGTAGTTTCTTCCCGCAGGAGGATTATTAAAAACTGGACCAGTGACGACATAAACCTGTTGATCTGATATAGCCCAATTTCTTACACAGGATTCCAGTTCTTCCCAGATGCCTTGATTGAATTCTGGCTTTTGAGGTGTCATATTACTCATATAGAAAGATTCCTTCATAGCTTGTTCTGACCACTTCATATCAGCAAAAGGAGCCAGGTGCCCCCTATCATAACCCGAAGACTTGTAATCTGCAAGTGTAGCTGAACCAGTGGATACATAAGGATCGGGTTTGAAGCTATCTATTCTTTTTCTTTGAGCCTGTACTTCAGCCTTTGTCAGTTCATATGCAACCCAGTCAGCTTCTTCATTCTGTTCATTATAAGCAAGCGTATATCCAATATGTGTAATGATTTCATCCTGCTTGGGTTGTGAGGGGAGAAGATATTGAGCTAATTGATTACCATTGTAGGGAATATCATAATTATTAATATCAGGTGAGATATCGGATTTTTGTTTATCCAAAGGAGATGAAATTGAGTCATGAGATACCAGGATACTATCATTTTGAGGAAATCTAAATATGTCGATCGGCAAGTCTTTTTTTGTATAACGTATAAGAAGACTGATAACCAATACAGCCAGGACAAGAATGAATACTGTTTTCTTCATTAGTTTACTTGATTTTTAATCCTTAAGAATTTCTCTTCTTTCTGCCCCCTGTTCGGCTTTATATAGTGAATCTGTTGTAGATTCAGCAGGTGTGCTTCTGATCAAGGATTTTTCAATTTTACTCAATTGCCGGGGAAGAAAACCTGAGAAATATCCAAATACTACCAGAGCTAGAAGGATTACTATCCAGTAACGAAGTAATAAATGACCGAGATTATCCGGTTTGCGATACATGGCAACCACCTTTCGAAGTTCGAAGTACGAAAGTATGGGGTCTGCATCAGCAGACCCCATACAATAATTTTGATTTCTATTCAGTAAGATCGGCATCTTACTCCACGACCAGATTCAGTAAGATCGGAATCTTACTCCACGACCAGATTCAGTAAGATCGGCATCTTACTCCACGACCAGATTCAGTAAGATCGGCATCTTACTCCACGAATTATGGTAATTTACGTGAAGGTTTATGACTGAAATCAGGTTTCATGGGAGGATTCGCTTTCAAATCCTTCATGATTTCCTTGATCGTTACATCTAATTGCGGATCTTTACCTGCAGCATAATCCTGGGGAAGAATATCCACAAAAATATCCGGGTCAGTTCCGTAGTTCTCAACCCCCCAGCCCACATCCTTGAACCAGAAGCTCATCTCGGGTTGAGTCGTAATTGTTCCATCGACCAACCAATTACGAGGCCATATCCCAATCACACCACCCCAGGTACGTTTTCCAACAAGTTTTCCTAATTTCATGAGCTTAAAGGCATGGCTGAAAATATCACCATCGGAACCTGCATGTTCATTAGTCAGCGCAATAATAGGTCCACCTATGGAATCTGATGGATAAGGTTCATGACCAAACCAACGAGTTAAGTCGAATCCAATTCTCTTACGTGCCAGTTTTTCCAGAAGTAATTGTGAAACAGAACCACCGCCATTGAATCGCACATCAACGAGAAGTCCATCCCGATCAATTTCCTGGAGGAAATAGCGATGGAATTCTGAAAATCCCTGTACCCACATATCTGGAATATGGACATAACCAATCTTTCCACCTGTTTTTTCATGAACATATTTGCGATTGGCATCTACCCAATCACGATAACGCGGCGTCATTTCATTATTCAGTGTTTTAACTCGAATTTCACGAGGGTTCTTGCCGGTTTTATCGGCAACAGTAAGACTCACTTCCTGCTGGGCAAAGTTAATCAGGATTTTCTCAGGTGGGTTGTCTATATCAACTTTTTCTCCATTAATCGCCAATAACAGCATACCTTCTTCAATATGATTTCCCGGTAACATGAATGGAGTAGAGTTTTGCCAAAAATCACCTTTCACAATATGTGTGATTTTATACGCTTTGTGCTTTGAATCAAATTTAAAATCTGCTCCAAGGTAGCCGATACCATATCTCGGTTTCTGCTTATAATCACCACCAAATTCATAACAATGTGAGGTGCCTAGTTCCCCTTGCATTTCCCAGATAAGATCAGAGAATTCAGTACGTGAACCTAAACGGTCAATGAGAGGATAATAACGATCATGCACTTTCTTCCAGTTGATTCCTGCCATATCTTCAACCCAGTAATACTCTCTTTGAAGACGCCAGGCTTCTGAATACATCTGCTTCCATTCATTAAGAGGTTCAATACTTAGCTTGATACGATTTAGATCGATCCAGCCAGTCTTTCGACCAGGTTTATCTTCACAGGCTAATTCCTGTTTGGGATCATGGGCTGCATCGATGATACGTATCCCCTTCTGATAATGAACAGCCATTACATCGCATGCATCATTCAGGTCATAACTGAGAATATCTTTCAGAAATACTTCTGTTTCCAATGTCTTGAAATTATATGCAATGAGGTTGGCTGTTTCAGGATTATCAGAAAAGTCGAAATCAGCCATCGCTTTCAATGCATATTGTGTCCAAAATAAGCGATCCTCTGATGCCTTCAGGTCACCATATAAACCTTCCGGAACAGGTATCCCCAGCACTCTGTCTTCAATACCTTCAAAGTCAATAATAACAGGTTTAATTACTTCAACTTTAACCTTTGTAGTAGCTTTCCCTTCTTTTTTAGCAGGTTCAGCAGGTTTTTCAGGAACTTCCTTAAAAGGTTTCAGGGCTGGAAGAAATGGTGATGTAGTATCTTTCTGTAAAGTGATCATATATGGCTTATCAGATTGTGGAAAGGCGAGTTCAAATTGAATGGAATCAATCATGGGATTGAAAGTACGATTTGACATGAAATACAGATACCTGCCTTTGGGATCGAAGATAGGGTTATAATCCATTAAAATAGGTTTTGTAACTGTATATATCTTTTTAGTCTCCGTATCATAGATATTGATTTGTGATTGTTTTGAATTGATAGATATGGAATACGCAATGTATCTGCCATCAGGTGACCAGCTATATCCCCAGATCATTCCGAACTTGTTCTGATCAACGATCAGCTTCGTTTTCTTTTCCAAATCAATGAGAAGAAGTTCGTTTCGGTTATTGACAGCAGCCAGGAGTTGCTTGTTTTTAGTGATTTCCATCGAAACAACACGCCCCAAATCGAGATCAGGGAACACAATATAGTCATCAGAATTATTCAGGCTATGAATTTCCACATGTTCCACATTCCCTTCATCAGATAAAACGACCACATGCTTCTGATCTTTGAGTAAACGAGACAGACGATAACGAATACCTTGCTTCTTACCAACCTGAAGGATATTCCCTTCCCAATTGCCCATCGTAAAAGGTTTTCCTCTACTAGTTAAGAGAATTGAACCGCCATCGCTGGAGAGTGTGTATTCTTCCAAGTGTTTGTTGACATCTGCAAATTTACGATTTAACTGAATACGTGGTGAATTTAAGACAATCTCAACTTTCTTTTCCTTGGCTTTCTCCACATCATAGCAATACAGGTCACCACCTGCATGATAAATTATGCTTTTACCATCTGTGGAAGCATTCCTGGCATAAAAGTTCTTTTGTGAAGAATGTTTTTGAATGTCTTTCCCATCAGGTTTTGCTGAATAGAGATTACCAATTCCTTCATGATCAGAAAGAAAATAGATTCTGTTACCAATCCACATAGGGTTAGTTAGATTGCTCTTCAGATCCAACCATTTATGGAATTGACCCGAATTATTCTCATCAATCAGGATATCTCCAGCAGTACCACCACGATATCGTTTCCACCGTGCAAGATCATTTGAATAACGCCCTAGTACCGTTCCTTTTTTTCCGAAAGAAATCTGACTCACCGGACCATAGGAAAGCTTAGTTGGTTCTCCTCCAGTCACAGGAATCTTGTACAGAAACTGATCACGACCCATTGGCTGTTTAAAGGTTGTAGTATAGATAATTTCATTTCCCTGCCAGGTTAAAACCATACAGGGTGACCCCTGCCAGGTTAAACGTATTGCCATCCCTCCTTCCGCAGGCATGACATAAATCTCACTGACACCCTCTTCCCTGCCAGTAAATGCAATATACTTGCCATCAGGTGAAAAACGAGGGTGTGATATTTCTCCTAAATTTGCCGTTAATCTTATGGCTTGACCACCTTTTGTCGTGGTTAACCAGAGATCATCCTCAGAAACGAAAACGATCTGATCATTAAAAATGGTGGGGAAACGGTAGTAGCCTTGATTTGAAGATTTCATATGACCTCCATATATTTTGTTATTTCTTATATATAGCATACAGTTATGTATTATAAAATGCACAACTGTAAAGTATTTGAAAGTTGAAAAATAGTCAAGATAATATTTGAATTTATTTACTTAACTTAGTAAAAATATGCACATTCCAGTGATATTATGTGCATTTTAATTGACAATTATAATCATCGAGAAATTTATCTTTATATTCTGTTTTGAGTTAGAGCTTGATTTCTTAACGTTATCAACATAAGAGCATTACGGTAGCAATACGGTAGCAATACGGTAGCAATACGGTAGCATTACGGTAAAAAACCGTATTTGTACCGTAATCGTATAGTAATCATACCATGTTTCCTTTACCGAAAATTGCAATTTAAAGGATGTATATGGAGCAGGTGCACAACGCAGTGATTTCAAAAGCAGTGAACCTGCAGATTATCCATATGAAATTGACCCCCAGGGTGATGTTATCAGGATATTCAGTTATATACGCTTAATCAGCGATTTTGTGTGAACAACCGGAATCAATGATAATGAAATGGGTGAAGCAATACCTAATTCATAAAATTCAGTAGTTTGGAATGGTGATGATGAGAATAACTGACCTGTTGCTTCCGGTATGTATCTCTTCAAGATTAATTATGGCGATAACCCATACAGCAAACAATTGGTTTTGCATAAATAGATAAATGCAATTTCCAGCACCTAGAGAATGATGAATGCTATGATTCCATAAATACAATTCCGGGATTCATAAGTATTCTTGTATAGAGAGAATCTACAAACTATTTTGATTCATCATCAATTTTATATTTTTCTATCCTGCGATTCAGGGACTGTCTTGTGATATTCAAAGCCTTAGCAACATGAGTTTTATTATTGTGATAAAATTTCAAGGCATTGATTATCCATTGCTTTTCCTTTTCTTCCAATATTTCCAGAGGCTGAAAACTCTCTAGCCATATCGTGTCTGGTTCAGCCTGTTGTCCTTTAACATAGAGCTCAGGAAAATCTTCCTTTCTCAAAATATCCACATTCTTATCGCATAAAGTCATTGCCTTGCTTATCATGTTTTGCAATTCTCTTTCATTCTTGAGAAATGGATAGGTCAATAAAGATAGCAATGCATCATGTGATAATTCAGGTTGAGTTCGCTGTAGAATTTCTGAATACATAGTGATGAAGTGTTTTGCAAGAAGAATGATATCATCTTTCCTTTCTCGAAGTGGAAGAATCTCGATCTGATACCCATTCAGTAACTCAAATAGTTCTAATGAGAAAGTATGATCTTCAACCATCTTCAATATCTTTTTATGTGAGGATGAAATAAATCGAACATCCAATGAAATGGTTTTAGTTGATTGCATTCTTTTAAATTTTCCTGTTTGTATCGTATGAACTAATTTTTCCTGGATGTAAAATGGCATCTCTGATAATTCTTCCAGGTAGATAATACCACCATTTGCTGCTTCCAAAACACCTGTCTTATTTTCCACCATACCAGTGAAAGCATTGAGTAATTGACCGTACAATTCGCTTTCAAAAAGAATTGAAGAAACAGAAGAACAATTGAATTTCAAGAAAACACTATTCTTTCTTTTACTTAGGGAATGAATTCCTCGTGCGACGGCTTCTTTACCAACACCTATTTCACCAAGAATAATTACATTCGAGTCATCTTGAACTGCCGCGATGGACATCATTTCGATTACTTTCATCATTTCCTGGCTACCTGAGATTATTGAGAATTTTTGTTGTTGTTCATAAGTATCAACTAAATTCAAATATAGATCAGAAGTAGTTTTTATTAATAAAGCCAGGGAACTTTGAGATGATATATGGTGTGACATGATTTGAATCTCCCTGGCATTTGTTGGTTTCGTGATGTAATCAATAACACCGAAATGCAGGGATTTTACAATAACATCATAGTTTCGCTGATTTGCTATAATTATGATTGGTATTTCCTTAAAATAATACTTAATTTTCTCCAAGAATTGTTCAACCGTTATTTCTGGCACAAGAGGATTCACAAGCAATAAATCTGGTAAGTCATTTTCATTATATATTTTTGCTAAACTATCTGCTTGAGTAAAAGATACAGTATATTTAAGAGACTTCAAATATGAACTCAATTCTTTTTGGAAATTTACATCTTCATCAATAATAAGAATTTTTTTTACTTTCAAAGCACCCCCTCATTAAAATATATGTTCTTATTTTATCATGAATTTTGTCAATGCATTTCTGCCCGATATCGTACACAATGAATTTGAGACGTTTTATAATATGCTTAAGCTGAAAAGTTAAAATCGAAATCTCATACAATGAAGTTGAATTAAAAAATCAAAAAATCAAAAAAAATAAATTAAAAACTTGACATCAGTTCAAATTCCTTTAAATTAAGTACGTAATGAGAACGAATGTGTGTATATATATTCGTAAAATATTCAAAAACTAGAGCTTAGTATACTAAAGGAGGACCATATGGCAAAATTCAAAATCTTTTTACTTGTTTTCACTTTGATGTTAATCAACTTGAGCTTATTCTCTGCTACCATTACCAGTAATGTTTCTGGTAATTGGTATAATGGTGGAACTTGGGTTGGCGGTTTCGTTCCAGGAGCATCTGATGATGTAATTATTAATGCAACTTCAAAAGTAACTTTAGATGGTCCTGTTACCTGCCACAATTTAAAACTTAACGGTTTGGTAGGTACACGGCTTGAATGCGGTGCTTTCACAATTACTGTAACAAATAATATTGACGGACCTGCAACAGACTATACCAACGCCATTATCACAACTGATGGTGGAAAACTCAGATTTACAGGTGCTTCACGTCAGCTTTTTGGAATTAACTGGTGCGCTTCCCATGGTAATTGGGCTTGCGAAGTTGCCTTAAATTCTGGAGCAAGTGGATTTGCAATTACAGATATGAAATTTGGTACTTTAACTATCACTTCTGGATCTTTCGCCGTTAATAATGGTAAAGAATTGCGCATTGAAGGTGCAACGGGAAGTGGTTCCGGATCAGTCTATATTGCCAATGGTGCAACTTTGACTGCCACAGGTATTATGGGTACATGTACTGCTGTTGCAACTACTTATTGTGGAGATGTTGATGTCTATGGAAACCTGGTTATCCAGGGAGATCGTTTGAATGGTACAGTTACTGTCAGAAATGGCGGTATCTTAACAATAAAACGTGCATCCAATGCATTAGGTTTAGCTTCAAACGGTCCTTCAGCATTTAATTTCACCTACGCTACCGGTTCTACTCTTCAGTACGATCGCTATCTTGCGATTGGCAGAATGCCTACCGGTGCTGAAATATCACAGGTGAATAATATTGGTTTACATTATCTTTCCAACATGACCATCAATAATGCTGCCGGTATTGATCTCAGAGCAACTCCCATCATAGACGGAACTTTGAAGATAATTGATGGAGATGTTATTACAACAAATGCTTCTACTGTCATATATGGTACAGAAGGTATCTTACATTACCAAGGATCGACAGGAACACAGACCACAACAGCATTGTGTTTCCCCGACGTGAATCCACCTGCCAGTTTATTTATTGAGAATGCTGCCAATGTAAACCTGCACGCACTCCGCACTATCCAAGGCACACTCAAAATATTAAAAGGTCATTTGGTTTCCACCTATGGAGCAACTCTTCGTTTCGGCAGTTTAGGCTATTTGGAATATAACAGTACGATTAGCCAAGTTACCAACGATATGGAATTCCCTGGTACATTTGGTCCTGCTTATCTTACCATACACAATGATGCAGGTGTAACTCTTCATGCCAGCAGAACACTCTCTGAGGATGTCTACATATCCGGTCGTATGTACTTTACAGCTCATACACTTACATTGTCGAGACATCGTTTGGCAATAACCGGTACAGACTATATCGCAGATTTCTTCCCCTATTGGGATTCAACACCACATGTTGTTAACTGGTTCTGGCAGAGTTTACCGGATATTTGGAGAACTCAAGGTACAGTTAGCGGTACCGTTGATGTAACTTTATACTATGATACATCAGAGAATCATGATCCCTTTATTACCTGCTGGAATCGTAGTGTTTTACTCAGCGATCCTTCACCTTGGACACACATAAGTGATTTACCAACCAATAATCTTGGATTACAACACTCAGTAGTTTTACTGGGTCTCACTTCTGTCAGCTCCGCTGGTGATAATGGTATGAATTGGACATTAACTCCAATAGTTCAGACTCTACCGGTTGAAATGACTTCATTTACAGGTCAATTGATCAATAACTCATATGTGTCTTTATCATGGGTAACACAATCAGAATCAGATTTACTCGGTTATCTTGTATACCGTAGTAATGAAGATATCTTAAGTTCTGCAGTGTGCATCTCTCCCACAATGATTGAAGCCACCAATTCAGCACAAACCCACACATATACATTTACAGATCCTGAAATTGAAACTACTCCAGCATCTTATTATTACTGGATTCAACATCAGGAATATTCTGGCAATAACGTTATGCATGGACCAGTTCGCATTACTGTTGGCGATAATTCAGGACAAACACCAGTAATCCCAACATCTACTTCAATTAAATCTGTTTATCCTAATCCGTTCAGAGAAAATGCGACAATCTCTTATGGTCTGTCAAAAGGTGAGAATGTAAACCTTGATATTTACAATGTAAAAGGACAAAAGGTTCGTTCACTTGTTTCTAGTTATCAGAACGCAAATAGCTATAATGTATCTTGGGATGGACGCGACATGAATGGTCGTAGTTGTTCAGCAGGAATCTATTATACAAGGCTTGATACTAGTACTTATCACCTTGTAAAGAAAATTATCTATATTAAGTAATAATACTTAAGTATAAAAACAGGCTGTCTTCTGACAGCCTGTTTTTTTTTAACCAGCAAGAGATTTGATCATCTTATCTCTATAGAATGAGTAAATATGAAATCAAATAGAGCATACTATTTTCTCACATTATGTTGTTAATTTCCATGCCGTTTCTTGTCATTTTATATTGAAGTTTTATTAGTAAGTGGGTTCGATTTTAAACTCGAAAGTTATTCATTGTTCAATATTTCAATTGTAATTATTGCTTGTTTCTTGATTAGCAACATCACGTCTGAAGCAGAGTGGACAACTTCAGTTACCTGTACTCCTGATCTATACTCTGAAATTTCAAAAGTACATAGACCTCTAACATTTCTATATTATCTTATGTACAAATTATTATTGGATTTCTATTAATTACTGTTCGTTACTTCTATAATCAATTTGAAATAGATTTTGATTACATGAATATTGGTTTAACCCGAGTTGATACCATCATATTCAAAGAAAAGACCCATCATGTATTCGATGGGTCTTTTCCAATATGGATTGTTATTTTGCTTTGGGAGGTAAGGATTCAGAGACGTATTTTCCATAGGTGTTATTTATGGTCTGTGTGAATTTCGTCCCAACTATGTGCAAGGTTGTTACATTCCAGATATCACCTGTTTCAGATATGTTTCCATAGTAATTAGTTGTACTCTGGTCAGCCTGTCCTTCATTTTGCCGAATTACTACCTGGCAACTTGTGGGCACTGCACCAGTGGCATGTGTGCTGAAAAAATGTACTTGCACAAGATAATCACCGGGTATGGTCGTCGAGGTTGTAATATTTTCAGGACCATAGCCATCTCGATCATCAAAATCAAGAACTAATCCGCTAGAAGTAGTCAAGTTAGCATAGAAACACTTTGCTCCATTCGGATCAGTACACCAGAAATCAACATCTGTACCACCTGTATCCCATGTTAAGGTCATTCGAATGTCTGATAATGGTACATTTGAAGTAAATGTGGTAGATGCTTCCTCAGTATTGCTTCCTGAAACAGCCATAACTTTAACAGTATGATTCAGAACAGAAGAGGAACCTCCTATGGCGATATCACGACTGAAGACACCATTTGATACATTAGCTATCAACTCATGTTCCAAATCATTATCAAGTATCACTACAGCTTCAGTTACCTGAGGATTGGCAATTTTACCAGTTAGCGTTAAAACCCGATTCGTTACTGGTTGAGCTGTGATTGGATTAATCGTTACATAAAACTCAACAGGGAAATCAACTGGCAGAGAGATAGTCACAGGAGTATTGGCTGCATCGTGAGTGGCAAATTTAAATAAAAGACTTCCGGTAGTCTCACTGTAATTGACAGGTAATAGAACATTGATGTCCCATATTCCTGTCTCACCAGCCGGAATGAGAGCATTGGGAGTAGAATTAAATGCAACTGTAATTCCACCTAAACCTTCTGCTGTTTCAGCTCCTGTTAAGTCTGTTGTACCAGTATTCTTGATATACAGACTCATTGTTACCAATTCTCCCGGATTAATCTTAGAGTCAGTGAAACTCTCATTGGAGAAAGTGTAATGATCAATCAACAACTGTGCTGCAATGACCTGTATCTGAATACTTTGAGTTTTTGTATGGTTTTCACCGTCTGTAATGGTAACTGTTACTGTGTAAGTTCCTTCCTGGGTTGGTTTGAAGCTGAAGTTATTTTGCTGATTGGTTGAATTTGTATAAGTTCCGCCTGTTATCGCCCATGTGAAGGTTAGATCTTGGCCAATTGTGCTGACACAATTAACACTGATTTTTGATAAACTATTCAATGGTACTGTTTCAGGATCAGCAGTCATGTTTTGTATGACGATAGCATTATTTGCACGATCCATCAGTTTTACCATTTGATTTTTCACTTGACCTTGGACAATTGTCAAGCTTTCGACAGTACTTCTGATGAATCCATCAGCCAAGACAATGAAATCATACATACCAGAGGGAAAATCCTGGTTTATACTCTGCGGTGCATTTACGTAAATAGTGATCCTTGGATCAGATTCAGGCTGGTTTTTCTTGGAAATAATGATGGTCTTACCAACCGAACTACCAATTGGAGGATTGCCTGTTGCATCATTATTGATAGTCAAATTGAGCGTACCCTTATCATCGTCATCCTGCCCATCACTTTGGCTTTCTACGAATATATCGTTAGCTGTATCATTGCCAATTTCATCTGCAACTTTCTTAACAGCCACCTCAGCGAGTTCTTTTGCTAAAGCTGCTGCTCTAGCTTTTTGCTCATCATCCCAATATATCACATCTCCACGGATTTGCTTTTTTAAGGGATCGTCATCGGGAAGATTCAAGTAATAATTCAACTTTTCCTGGTTTGTATTTCCGGTTAACTGACTCATTGGAATAGGATTATCCTGTGTGTTTGCTAGTATTTCATTCCTGATGGTCGCATCACAACCGGCGTTGTAATTCTGGAGCCTTTGGGCAATATCAGATAGAAATGGTATTCCTGAATCGGGAGCTACAAGAACCTCACGCAAGGATTTCTGCCCGCTTACCAATCTCCAACAGGAACGTGCCTGTTGACCTGTTTGAACAACTTTATTCTTTGCAATATTATATACTCCCCGTGCAATACTGCCAAAGATGTTCTTTCCCTGGTCACCATAAGGGATTATTGCATCTTCCAATGCGATCAAGTCATCAAAATACGCAGCGGTTTGTTCACTTTGTGTTACGTAGGTATCAAACAGGGCACTAATGTCTGAGTTAGCATCCCGATTTGATTTTGAACCCAGTGCATTGATCTTTTGAGTAATTTGATCCATCGTTGCATCACGTGCTCCTAAACTAGCTGTTAAGTTCGTCTCAGCAGCATCATATTGCGTTAGTGCCTGTGAAGTAGTGAGTTGTGTGTGATTTGTTGTTTTCTTCTTATCACAAGAGATAAGAAACATAGTAAATAAACTAAGAAGGATAATGATGTAAATCTTTACTTTCATACAAATCTCCTTTGTTATATGTAAAATACTTCATAGATTATTTATGTCAAAAAATTTCTGTAGATCACATACTCTTTTTTTTCATGTCCATGAAGATGTTTGCCATTTAATGATTAGACTATGGCATTTCAACATTTTCCTTATGGATAGCTGACCTATAAAAAAAGTATCACTGAAAATAGTAAAAACACTCGAGTATATCTTGATAAGCTTGATGTTTTTCTATTGATATGTAAAAACTATTACTTGACGCGTAGCTATTAAAATCATTTATCAGTATAGGTATTATATCTAAGTAAATTACTTGGAGGTCGCCATGAGTTACAATGTTATCTTTAAATTAGTACTTATTCTCATTGTTATATTGGGTTCGTATTCTGATTTTGTTAAGGGTGACTACAGCAGCATTATCTTAGGAATCTTCATATTTATTTCCATATTAGAAGAGAAACACAAACTGTTAGCTGGTACTCTTTTTTTGGTTGGTAGCTTGATCTTTGGAGTAACCTGCCGCAATTTATATCATAATCTCTATACATTCTTAATTTATTTCCTTGTAATTTTCTTCGTCGGCTCCTTTTCTATTCTTCAGTATTACAAACAAAAGAAGAAGAGCGAGAAAGAAGTCTCAAAAATAGAAGCACCTAAGGAAAGTAAATAACTTTCGATTAAGTAATTTACTTAATCAAAAAAAGGAGTTAATATGAAACATCATTGGTTTATTTGGGTACCACGCATTTTGACTTACGTGTATTTTCTTATTCTTCTTATTTTTTCCTTTCATCTCTATGGAGGGAATCAACCCTTAATTTTCCAGAATGAAAGTACAACTGACAAATTGCTTTCCATCTTTATCTTTCTACTGCTAATGATTGGTACTCGGAAGAGTCCTATACGTTCAGGTCTCGTTGCGTTCTTAACATGCTTTTTAATTACAGTTATTTTTCAAACCTACAAAGATCTGTTCTACTTCCCGATTCTATCTCTACCTTTGCTCATCATTGCTATTTTCTATATTATCGCACATTATACTAATCCAGAGATCAAAGACCCGCATAAATCGATTTGGGTATCGCTGTTCAGTATTGGGAAAAAGAAGATAACAGCCAAAGAAAAGAAAGAAGTCAATAAGGATACTAACGATAGTAATCCTGATTCATAGCAAGTTCAAACCTATCCCATTCCTATGTCGCGATACAGGAATGAAATAGGTATGAGATTGGTATGGAATTGGATTGGGATTGGCAGTAATAATGAGGAGTTATTGGAGTGTGTATTACTTAAGAAGTACACTTTTAAGAATCTCATAAATAATGGGTAATATGAAATATGTTGGAATGCTAATCATTAGTATTTTTGTCCACGAAAGCATTAACTTCATTTTTACAGTATTTCTCCCAATGCCAATTATCGTTTTCGGTTTAAAAGCTAATACCAATAATCCAATAAGTATTATCAACGGATACCAAATTACATATTTATCGTTTAAGATAATTGGTTTAGTACTATAGATACCGAAGTTTTTTCTTAATAATAGCTCTACAGCCAAGTTAATATTCTGTGATGTAATTCCACTATTTATTAACTGATTTGCTTTTATATTGATATTTTGAGCGTATGGGTTTGATGAAGAATAGATTAGAATGAAAAAGCTATATATTCCGAAAAATATAAGTAAACTTATGGAAATTTGAAATTTCTCCCATATTTTAAGCCAATAAGATTGTGAATATTTCGCTACCCATTTATCAATAACGTAAATTATTTCCTGTTTGCAGTTAATGTCCTTAATACCTAAACTTACTGAAATATCTTCTCCATTTTTTGATTCAATTTTTAATTCAAATTCGTTATCTGGTCTACTTCCGATATATACTGATAACTTTATTGGTTCGAAGCTTTGTAACCCTTCATCTTTGAGAATTTTTATAATCGAAGTATCTTCGTACATTCTATCATTTCTATCACTCAATCTAACTGTACATTTAAACTCATTATAGTTATTAGGTAGAAAAAATTCTTTCATTTTCCCTTCAACAGAACTTAGAGTTTTATCTAATTCTTCCATCGCTTCCGTAGTAATAAAGAAAGGGCCCCAATATACTTTTTTTGTTGAAGTAATTAATGTACTCAATTTAACCTCCAGATATTATCCCTTAAATTGAATAATAACATTCTCTTGTCAAGATTTTATAGTATGTACAAAATAGCTAATTAATAAATTTATCATAAAAGATTCATATTACGAATAAAAATGCATAAATAACAAAGAAAGCCCACATCTGTTTTAAAAGATGTGGGCTTTGTATTTTTTTTAATTATAATTAATGATGTTTCTTTGTTGCAGGTTCAATTACCTGACCGGAGGTCTTTGATCTCTTGAAGTAATGGGTATGCAACAATTTGTGAGACATTTCACCACAAGGTGTTCCCAAGAAATCCTTATAAATCTTGGCGACTTCAGGATTGTGATGGGACTTACGAACTGGAAGCCCTCTGTCTTCATCATAAAGACCTTGTCCCTTACGTGCGCGACGTGCCATATCATTGCCATAAGGCTGACCGCCACCACCGACACAGCCACCGGGACATGCCATGATTTCGATGAAGTTCCATTTGGATTTACCAGTTGTAGCAAGTTGTTCACGAACCATATCCATCAATTTACGTGCATTGCCCAATCCATGAGCAACAGCAACACTGACAACGACACCATCAATATTTACTTCAGCTTCCTTGATGCCTTCAAAACCACGTACAGCTTTGATATCAACATCTTCCAGCTCTTTTCCTGTGACGAGGGTATAGGCAGAACGAATTGCAGCTTCCATGACACCGCCTGTCACACCAAAGATGGTTCCGGCACCTGTATAGTAGCTCATCAATCCATCTGGATCTTGGGGTTGCACATGTTTGAAATCGATTCCAGCTTCCTTGATCATGCGGATGAATTCACGGGTTGTTAGAACATTATCAACATCCTGGTAACCCGAATCGCGCATTTCAGGACGACGTGCCTCAAATTTCTTTGCTGTACAAGGCATAATTGCGACGCTAACTATATTAGCTGGATCAATGCCCTTTTCTTTTGCGTAGTATGTCTTAGCTAAAACACCAAACATAGACATTGGTGATTTTGCTGTAGAAATACAATCAGCTAAGTCAGGATAGTAAGTTTCCATGAACTTGATCCAACCTGGTGAACATGAAGTGATCAAAGGTTTTGGACTTCCGGCTTTAATCAATTCAACGCATTCTGTTCCTTCTTCCATAATAGTAAGATCAGCAGTGAAGTTCGTATCCATCACAGCATCAAAACCTATAGTTTTCAGTGCAGCATACATCTTTCCGGGAGTAGCAAGACCAGGTTCCATGCCGAATTCTTCAGCTAGAGCCACACGGACTGCCGGAGCTTCCTGGACGATAACATGTTTGGTCGGGTCAAGTATCGCTTCCCAAACTGCATCAATTTCAGAATTCTCACGAAGTGCACCAGTGGGGCAATATACAGTACACTGACCACAATTCACACACGGACTGTTTGCCATACCAAGACCGAAGGATGTGTCGATATGCCCTTCCATACCGCGATCTGCAAATGTCAGAGCATAGACAGTTTGCGTTTCATTGCAAACCGTGATACAGCGTCCACAAGAGATACATTTGTTATTATCTCTAATAATGGAAGGACTTGTTGCATCAATAGGTACTTTCACCAGGATGTTTGGTAACTCATCCGGATTAGCACTGAGATTATTCGCCAGTTCCTGTAATTCGCATTTGTTATTAGCCGAGCATGTGGGGCAGGTTACTTCATGGTCAGAGAGAATCATTTCCACGAGTAATTTACGATAAGCTCGGAGTTTCTTAGTATTTGTTGTGACTTTCATTCCAGCCATAACAGGTGTGCAGCAAGCGCGTTTAAGAGCAGGATTTCCTGCAATTTCTACAACACAAATACCGCAATTCGCTGTTGGCGGTAAGTCAGGATGATAACATAAAGTGGGAATATGAATCCCATTTTTCTTGGCAGCTTCCAGGATAGTTAGTTCTTCCTCAACTTGCAGTTCTTTACCATCTATCCATATATTGAATAACTTAGCCATTCATTTACCTCCAGGATTGCTCCTATTTATTTTTGATATCAAGATGATCGAGTTCAGTCTTATTGAACTAATGCCAGGAATTCATCCTTGAAATGTTCAAAAGCACTTTGGATAGGCATGATTGGTGATTGACCCAAGGCACAGAAAGATGTTTGCTTCATCACTTCAGCCAGGAGTTCCATTTGATCCAAATCAGCTTTTGTTCCATTACCTTTCTTTATTTTGACGATTAAGCCATAGAGTTCTTGTGTTCCAATTCGGCAAGGAGAACATTTACCGCATGATTCGTGTTTGAAGAATTTAAGAATGGAATAAAGCATATCTACGATGCTTGTATTTTCATTCATGACTAACACGGCACCCGAACCTAAAACTGCTGCATACTGATTCAGGCTGGTAAAGTCCATCTTCACATCAAGCATGCTATCCGGTAAGAACACACCAGCAGCTCCTCCTATGAGGGCAGCTTTAAACTTGATACCTTTCTTCATGCCACCACCATACTCGTTGATAATAGAACGCATGGTAGTTCCCATATCAACTTCGCATAGCCCTGGATGAGCTACTTCACCAAGAATTGTGAAGACTTTAGTACCAGTGCAATCTGGAGTTCCACGTTTGGCAAAAGCCTCTGCCCCATTTTTAATTATATATGGGACACTTGCTATTGTTTCCACGTTATTAACAACTGTAGGTTTCTTCCATAAGCCTTCAACACCAGGGAATGGCGGTTTCCAGCGTGGATTTCCGCGATTCCCTTCAAGAGATTCGATTAACGCAGTTTCCTCACCACAGACATAAGCACCGGCACCGATCTTGATATCGATATCAAGAGAGAAGTCAGTTCCGAATATGTTCTTACCAAGAAGACCATACTCATTTGCCTGTTTGATGGCATGACGTAGTCTTTCAATACACAGATTGTATTCACCACGAATATAAATATATGCTTTATTTGCGCCAATTGAATACGCACAGAGAGCAATACCTTCCAATAGCTTATGTGGGTCGCCTTCCATAATTAAACGATCTTTAAATGTACCTGGTTCACCTTCATCAGCATTAATAACAACATACTTCTGATCAGTTTGGATAGGGGCTGTGAAGCTCCATTTCAGTCCTGTTGGAAAACCGGCACCACCGCGTCCGCGGAGACCTGATTTCTTCACTTCGTCAAGAACTTCAAGAGGTTTCATTTTTAAAAGCGCTTTTTCGAGGGCTTCGTAACCACCTCTACCAACGTATTCATCGATATTTTCCGGATCAATCAGACCGGAATTATCAAGAACGATCCGTTCTGCATAATTCAATTTGGCTTCACCTTGAAGAGGTCCTTCAAAGACAAGACGCTTTAAGATACGACCTTTCAGGAAGTGTTCACTGACTAATTCGGGAATATCTGCAATCTTCACATCTGAGTAGAATGTGTTTTCCGGAAATACAGTCAGGCATATGCCTTTACCGAAGAAACTCAATGGACCTGTTTCCAGGATATTGATTTCACTCTGTAATTGATGTCCTGTGATTTCCTTCCGAAGCTCAATTTCGAATTCCTTAGCACCGGCTGACAGGGAAGTTTCATTCATCCCAATCAAAATATGACTGCGATAGTAATTCATTACTTCCCTCCTTTGATTCTGTCTATGATCTCTACAACACGGGAGTCGGTTAAATCACCATAAACATCCTGGTTGATCATCATGACAGGAGCATTTCCACAAATTCCAAGGCAAGCAGCAAGTTCAAGCGTAAATAAACCATCAGCAGTAGTTTCACCCGGTTTCACATGTAATGTTGTTGCGAGTTTACGCAGGATATTGTCAGAACCTTTCAAATAACAAGGTGGTGATTCACAGAGTCTAATAATGTTTTTACCACGAGGTTTAGTGCTATACATGGTATAAAATGTCAGCACTCCATAGATATGATTTACAGGAATACCCATGTAATTAGATATTTCGATAACAGCTTCTTCAGAGATGTAATGCTGTGGATGATTATCCTGGATTTCATGGAGAATGTAAATCAAATTATCTTTCGTTGGAGCATATTTGTCAAATATTTGGCGATACATACTCTCTCTCCTAAAAGGGAATAGTGATGGGTTGAATCGTTTGCATTTTGACGTTAAAATTCTCTGAACTCTTCATCATAACAACCTAGAAGTGTTCTTCCGTTAATTTATCTATTTCATCTTGTTTTTGTTTTGCTGTGACATCCGAATGAATACCAGCAACCTTACTGACAGCCTTTACAGGGCAAACTTCCAAACAATTGCCGCATTTCACGCAATCCACTTGATGAATCGTGTACTTTTCATCACGACTTCCGCTGATACATGTAACAGGGCATTTCCTGGCACAAAGAGAACAACCGATGCACTTGCTTTTATCGATGTCGAAATGCATCAGATCAAGACATACTTTAGCAGGACAAGTCTTGTCATGTATATGGGCAATGTATTCATCCCTGAAATAGCGAATCATACTTAAAACAGGATTGGGACCAGTCTGACCTAAACCACAAAGCGAGAGTTGGATAACAGTGTCACCAATTCTCTGCAATTCTTCAATATCTGAATCATTGCCATTACCTTGAGTAATGCGTTCCATGATGTCATACATCTGTTTCAATCCAATTCGACAAGGAGAACACTTACCGCATGATTCATCAACACAGAAATCAAGGAAGTATTTGGCAACATTCACCATGCAGTTTGCATCATTCATGACGATTACACCGCCGGATCCCATCATTGCACCATTTGCTTTCAAAGATTCATAGTCAACTTTCACATCGAGATGTTCAGTTGTCAGACAGCCACCTGAAGGACCACCCAGTTGAACAGCCTTGAAAGTACCATTATTACTGATTCCACCACCAACATTGAAGATCAGTTCACGGAGAGTAATTCCCATCGGAACTTCTACGAGACCTGTGTTTTGAACATCACCAGTCAACGCAAAGACCTTCGTTCCTTTGCTGGTTTCTGTTCCCATGGAAGCAAACCATTCAGCTCCCTTACGGAAAATCGACTGTAAGTTGGCGAGTGTTTCCACATTATTAACCATGGTAGGCTGCTTCCATAAACCTTGAATGGAAGGATATGGTGGCTTCGGCTTGGGATGACCTCTTTCTCCCTCAATGGAAGAAATAAGAGCCGTTTCCTCACCACAGACAAAAGCACCTGCTCCAGCGCGTACTTCAGCATCAAAACTGAAAGCGCTACCGAAGATATTTTGTCCGATAAGACCAACTTCTCGAGCCTGTTCGATGGCAAGTTTAATACGTTTGATAGCTAACGGATATTCAGCACGGATGTAGAAAAAGCCTTTGCTTGCACCTATAGCATAGGCAGCAATGATCATACCTTCCAATACCCGGTGAGGATCACCTTCTAAAAGGGAACGATCCATGAAAGCACCAGGATCACCTTCATCACCATTACAAATCACAAATTTAGGCTCTTTCTTTACTTCAAATGTCAATTTCCATTTCAACCAGGTTGGAAAACCGGCACCACCGCGTCCACGAAGACCGGAGCGTTTCACAACATCAATTGTCTGTTCTTGGGACATAGAAGTCAGAATAGTTCCTAGGGCTTCATAACCACCTGTAGCAATATATTCATCCAAGCTTTCGGGATCAATGTAACCGCAATTTTCAAGGGCTACTTTGACTTGCTGTTGATAAAATGGTATTTCAGGTGTTGTGGCAAGTTCATGTGAATCATCATCATGCATCATTAGACGTTTTACGGGTCTTCCCTTCAGGAAATGCTCTTCCACAATCTCCGGTATGTCAGCAATTGAGACTTTCTTGTAGAATACACCTTCAGGATAAACCATCATCACAGGACCATAATCACAAGGTCCCATACAACCGGTTTCGATGATGTTGACTTCGGCTGAGAGTCCTTTTTCCTGGAGTAATTCGTCGAACTTTTCTTTAATTTTCAATGATCCGGCAGATATACATCCTGATCCGCAACAGATCAAAAGATCGATACGTTTTAAAGACATTAACAAGCCCCTTATTTTTCAGTAGAAACGACGTAATCCGAGACAATCCTTCCGTTAACGATGTGTTCTACGACAACCTTGCGGACTTTATCAGGATTCATTGCACCATACGTAATTTTAGGCTTTCCTTCTTCTACTATATCAACGATTGGTTCCATTGAAGAGAGACCCTTTTCTCCAGTTTGAGTAATTAGAACATCAGTCAGGTTACGGGTAGCAATCTCATCCAAGAAAGTCTTCATGACATCCCTAGCGCCCATTGCAATACCTGAAGTACCCATACCGACAATTACCTTAACTCGGTAATTGGACCCTCTGAGTTTCATTTCTTCTTGTGCTTTTTCCCGGATTTTCTTGAGATCAGCCAATGTTTTCATCAGATTTCCTCCATCTTCGTATTTAGTATTCCATTTTTAATATCATTTTCTATATAGGTAATGACATCCGGATATGTAATCGGGATGTCACCCAATTCTTCCCTGATCGTTGCAGTTTTAAATTCGTATTCAAATGTACCTATGTCCATTCTATGAAGCAGACGCACATCAAAATCTATTTCTGAGTGACCAATGATCGATCCTAGTAGTGTATCTGTTAAATTTCCTAATGGAATCCGGTCAATATTACTAAACTGGAATTCAGCGTATAATGAAGTTCCACAGCCGGGTGTGCTTTTCATCATGAAGCATCCGTTCCACTGTTCAACATTTTGTTTAAAAAGTGGAATACCTAAACCAACCTTCTTAACACGTTCCAGTTTACTCGTATAAAATGGGTCTTGTGCTCTGGCAAGTATTTTTTCATCCATACCGATTCCATCATCACTAACCATAATCTTCATCCGATCTTTCAGTTCATCCACTTCGATAGATATGATGATCAGTTTGGATTCTGCACGTGATGAATTCTCAATAATATCCAATAGATGTAAAGATAAATCCTGCACCAATCACCAACAGCTACTTGGTATCCATATACTTGGCAAGAATCGTCTTGATCTTATCACGTGTATCTACACGCCCAAAAGTATCTTCACCAATGACAAAAACCGGTGCCAATGAACAGGCGCCAACACAACGGACAGATGTCATTGTAAACTGATTATCCGGTGTAGTTTCACCCATACTGATTCCCAATTCATCAGAAATCATCTGGATGAGCCTTTTCGCACCTTTAACAAAACAGGCAGTACCTTCACAAATATTAATTACGTTCTTACCTCGAGGTATCATTGTGAAAGCATTATAAAACGTAACAACGCCATATATCTTACCAACAGGAATGTCTAATTCCTGAGCAATATAAATTTGAACTTCCATGGGGAGATACCCGAAGATTTCCTGAGCTTTGTGAAGTATCTCGATTAGAGGGTTCTGCAATTTCCGTTTTTCATCAATTATTACTTTCAATTCCTGGTATAAAGGATTGTCGTATGTACTCTTGTCCGACATCATTCCTCCTGCTTTATATTTATAGTATCTATTTCATTCCAGATTCTTCTGCCTTGCATACCTTCACAAGCCATCCGTATTTCATTTACCGTTGGATGTTCAAGCCAGAACATCGTATAACCGGAGCCAATATCTGTCAAATAATGCGCATCTGAACTTCGGATCAAGGCATATTCTTTTAAATATGGATATTGCTTCAATAATTCATCTCGTTTCGCATGAGCTGTTATTCCAACAGCATCAAGTTCCAAGTCTGTTGGAATAAATCCCAATTGACCAATAATACTGAAAGTATGGGCATCTACATGTGCCGGAAAAACAAATCCGTGATAAGCATGAATCTTATCAATGGCTTCTTCCAATGTCCATATCGAAGAATTTAACAGGGCACGTTCTTCGCAGCGAATAATATTCTCGTCAGCATCGATCACTACCTGGTCACCAAAATACTCAGGATCATTAGGTATGTTCAATAGTGAATTATACAAGTCACTATCAAAACCTTGGACGTCTTCCCTATCATCAAACAAAGCAATCAAATGAATTTCCTCAGTTGTCTGAATCTCTACTCCACAAATGAAATTCACATCTTCTTTTTCAGCGACCCTATGATAAGCTGGACAGTTTGCCATGATATTATGATCAGTAATAGCAATTATATCCAGTCCTAATTCCTTCACTCTCCTGATGAGTGATGCAGGTGACATCTCGAGTCCACCGCATGGTGAGAGAACTGAATGAATATGCAAATCGGCTTTATACCACCGCATGCTTACCCACCTCCCTCATCAAGTGCTTATTTGTTCTGATGAAGGATCAAATAAAGAATGCCAGCAATTTCGAAGGCAGGCATATCACTACAAAACAAATATATTCCTTCTTCTATGGCTTTCTTTACGACGATATCATCAGGTTTGCTGTCTTTCGCAAAAATAATACAGGGTATTCCGGTCATGGAAGCGACAGCAATCACATTCAGGTGTTTCATGATCGTAATCCAGACCTGGCGTGGCTGAGCAGAACCCATAACATCACTTAGTAAATCTGAAACATAACCGCCTTCGATCATATAATGTGAGATATCAAGGCTAGGCGTCATTTTCGTTCCGGTTATCGAATCGAGGAATAAACTGAGTCTTATGCCCATTTATTCATCTCCTTTTTTATTTTCATCTTCTAAACTCATTTTACGTAATAGGACAATACAATCTTCCACTTCTGCCTTGCCTTGGACAATATCCTCTGCAAGCGCATAGCAAGTAGGTGAACCACATGCAGAACAATTTAATCCTGGTAACTTGATAAGAATTTCATTGAGTTTCTTCATTTTAGTAATAGCTTGTTTGAAATCTTTATCCAGTTCCATGATTGATCGTTGTTCCAAGGGCTGCACTGTAAAAGCTCCCTTCTGGTTCAGGGAAGTAAATTCTGAAAAATCTATTTCTTTATGAGGAGCACTCTTCATCATTTTTTTTATACGGCTCATGGCTACAAAAGGATTCTCAACATTTAGCACGCCACCTACACAGCCATTTGTGCAGCTTCTAAGAACGATATAATCATATTGATCCAAGTAATGATCCTCTACTTTGGAGAGGATTTTGATGACATTGTCTATTCCATTAACTGATAGTGCACGAATATCTTCTGCATCAACAAGATCTGCTTCTACACCGGATAATGCCCAGGATAGTCCATTCTCATAAGTATCAATATTACCATTAGGTAAGTTATTCCTCTTCAGCTTTTCCCGAACTTTTCCGTAAATCATGCCAATAGAGAAAGCCCCATCCTGGAGACGTTTGTATGTTCCTTCAGGCTGATGGACGGCAGTCACTTGCGCAATACAGGGAACAATCAGAAAAATACCAATATCCTGGTCTGGAAGATTTGTATTTCGTTTTGCTCTTTCCCTTAGATATTGCGTAAGAATACTCATAGGAGCTTCAACATGCAGTAAATTAGGCAGGAGTGAAGGAAATTTAACTTGGATGAGCCGTACGACAGCCGGACAATTGCTTGATAGAATGGGTCTCACTTCAGCACGATTCTCCCGTATGTATTCCCGAATCAGGGAGATCATGAAATCAGTAACGAAGGCTTCTTCTGCGACTTCATCAAAACCGAGGCTTAGAAGAGCTTTCTTTGCTGTGGGATAGGAAATATCTTCAGTAAATTGTCCTCCGTATGAGGATGAAATAATGGCGATTTTATGTTTGAATTTCTGAATGATATCCAGTGAATCGGAGTTAGGAATTATTGCATGGAAAGAACAACTGGCGACACATTGACCACAGTCGATACACCTATTGGGATCAATTTCTGCTATTCCATGACGAACCCTAATGGCTTCTGTAGGACATACTCTCACACACGCTGTACAGCCGGTGCACAGTATCGGTGTGATGTGAATTGCATGAAAATATTTCTTAGGTGTTTCACTCATTGATTATTCAGCTTCTTTATTTAATAAAAATAAATAATGATTTCAAGTTTCGTAGGCTTACCTTTTTCAGATTTCAGATGCATCACATCTGAATTCTTTTTGATATTGGGTAATCCAAGACCTGCGCCAAATCCCATTTCTCTCACTAATTCATCTGCTGTAGAAAAACCAGGTGTCATCGCCTGGTCAATATCCTCAATACCCGGACCGGTATCATTAAAAGTAACATAAACAAATTCCGGATATATGTAACTCTTCATCGTCCCACCCACTGAATGAGCAGCAACATTAATCTCTGCTTCATAGGCAGCGATAGCGATTCGACGTAAAATTTCGGGGTTTACACCAATCCGTTTGAGAACATTCTTCAATTCCGCAGAACCCTTGCCCGCATTCGTGAAATCCTTTTCAGCAATTTCAAAATTCAGGCTCATCTCCGGTTCGGGAGCGTGCATAAAGAAAGTTCTTGCTTCTTCCTGGTGTTCTTCCTTGATATTCCAGTATTCTGCCATATACTAACTAAATCTTACAGCTTCTTAAACCGGAATTATAAAGAAGACCACTGGAACGATACATGGTCATCTTCGTAGAAATGAGCGGTAAATCTCTTTCTTCAGCCATTTGAATCAATTCATCCGGAGGTATTTTACCACGTACGAAAACAACTGCCAGTAAATCGATCATATCCGCCAAACGAATGACTTGTGGATTTGTTAAACCCGTTAACAGCAAAGTTGCTTCCTTCGTACACATCAGTATATCGCTTATCAAATCAGAACTGAAAGCGCAGGGAATTTCCTTATCCAAATTCACATTTGTTGAAAGAACTTCACCCTCTAACAGCTCAACCAGTTCGCTGAGTTTCATACACAATCCTTTTTTTGTATTTGTTTTATGCACGAGATTCGGTTTGAAACAAATCGTCAAGGATTTTCGATGTTGCATCTATCGTAGCGCTTACTTCAGGAGGTATTATTCGTAGCGCCTACTTCAGGAGGTATTATTCGTAGCGCCTACTTCAGGAGGTATTATTCGTAGCGCCTACTTCAGGAGGTATTATTCGTAGCGCCTACTTCAGGAGGTATTATTCGTAGCGCCTACTTCAGGAGGTATTATTCGTAGCGCCTACTTCAGGAGGTATTATTCGTAGCGCTTACTTCAGGAGGTATTATTCGTAGCGCCTACTTCAGGAGGTATTATTCGTAGCGCCTACTTCAGGAGGTATTGTTGTTTGTTAACGTACGATCGATATTACCTCCTAAAGTAAGCGCTACATCGTCGTTACGATAAACTCTGCAGTAAATACGTAAACTCTTCCACTACCCAAGTCCACGTCCACATTTTGGGTTGATCAGCCAGTCCCGCTTTAACAGGATTCATAACGATATACTGAACAATCCTATTCAACTCATCTTCATTTCTTACATAGTGGTCATAGTATTCTCTTTGCCACAATTTCCCTGCTCTATTCAGCTCTAAATTAATAAATCTGGAGCTTCGCCCTTTGATTAAATTCATAATCGTAGCAATTGAATTATACTCTCCTGCATCATTAGCAAGTGGTACGAAAAGGAAATGAACGTGATTAGGCAAGATTGTGAAAGCTAATAGATCATATAATTGCTTATCATGGTAATGCAATTCATCAGCAACCAGTTGAGAACATTTAGGAAGTTGAAGTACGTTATCCGGATGCTGCAATCTGTCATAGTAGTTATCATGAATGGCAAATAGCTTTTTTTTGATTATCATCTCGTTCTCAGCATTTTTAGGCATATTTTTGTATGAATGATACAACTCAGCTTCTTTAAGCTTAATATGGTCGAAATACTCTTTAGGCATTGATAAATTAAGTCTGAAGGTAATAAATATTGGCTTGTCTGTTGGTTGTAAATGCGGAAGTCTTCTTCGATGAAAGTGCTGATATTGATTAGATGGCTGCATTATCCCTCCATATTCTAATATTTAAATCTATTTATTCTCCTGAATTTAGTCAAGCAGTATTGTAGCGCTTACTTTAGGAGGTTGTAGCGCTTACTTTAGGAGGTCTTATTCTCAATCGTACGGTAAAAAAACATAGCCTCCTAAAGTAAGCGCTACGAATATTACCTCCTAAAGTAGGCGCTACGGTCGGTGCTACGGTCAGCGCTGCAAAAAAAGGGCTACCCGACTGGGCAACCCTTGGTGTATAGTCTTAATTACGACGTTACTTCATCAGTATAACTTTCTTAGTTGCCAGGTAATCTGCAGTTTGCAGTCGATAGAAATAAACACCGCTTGAAACATGCTTACCATTATTATCAGAGCCATCCCAAGTGCAGGTGTATGTTCCACCAACAGATTTACTGGTGTTTTCAAGAGTTCTGACTTTCTGTCCCTTCAAATTATAGACTTCAAGCTGCACATTTCCGGCAGACTTTAAATCATACGTAATCATGGTCGGTGTTTTAAATGGATTTGGGTACGCATTATACAGCATAGTTTCATGTACAACCATTGGTGGCGTACTTGGACTGTCTATATTTACCAATACCGGTCCAAACATCTGGTTCGTACCATCTAAATCGACACTTTCCAACCAATAGTAGTATTGCGAATTGGTCTCTACTGTTTCATCCATATACGAATATGCTTGCGTTTGGGAAGTATTCGTTGCTCCAATAGCAGAGAAATTGACCATCTGTGCCAAACTGGCAATATTGCTCCCTCCACGATAGATATTGAACCCAAGAACATTCGTTTCAGATTGTGTTATCCATTTGATATTGCATAGGTTGTTGTCCGTTTGAAAAGCTGTGAAAGAGGAGAGTTCAACGGGACATTCAAGACCATGAATAGCAGGACTGTTTATTATTATCGTACCCCCAGGATCTGGAGGACCTGGTACATAAATGACTGTTTGAGGAATTGATGATGATGTAAATATGACATTATACAAATCTTCCCAAAAAGCTCTCCATTGCTCCCAGCCCGGATCATTATAATGTTCATAAATATATTGAGAGAGCTCATATTCTTCGTAAATAACTAATGCAAAATCGGCATAAGGGTTTGCAATCACCATTACCTGCAAATGCATAAATACACAAACACCTATTTTCTCGCCACTACCCTTGAGTGGAGGTTCATAATTTGTGTAATTACCTATGTCAAAGAACAAGTTATTTTCGCTGAACTTTAAAACAGTTCTATCAAAAGCAATAGCAGTGATACCATTAATCAAGTTAGGAGGGCAACATGATTCATTTTCGTTTGATGATTCTAGTTGCCAGTCACTGCCAAAATAATTGACAGCAAAAATAATGGATATAGAATTACCAGTAATCTGATAAACAATGATTTGATCTCCATTTTGGTTCAAGTCAAAAATTCCAGGATTATCTCCATAATTATCAACTTCGGACCAGGCATGCTTAAACAATGTGTCATTTGCACAATATCCTTCAGGAAAATTTAACATTATTGGATGATATTTGAGAATTGAACCCGAAGGAATACTTTCTGGAATAATGATTTTCACAGTTCCCTCATGACTAGTTTTATCATTAAATGTCCCATCGCTTTTAATGCCTCGATCGGTAAAATAAATTTCTGTCCCTTGAGATAATGGTGCAACATTCATGAAGGCAAATACTAATACATCATTTGGAGTATGATTCATATTAACTATTACAATATCCATCGGCTGTAAAACAGTCTGAGCGTGCAACGCAATAAACGACGCGAAAAAAAGTAGGATTAAAGATAGAAGTAATACGTGATTAAATGAGTGGATGAGTAGCTTTTTCTTCATTTTTCCTCCCTATTTATTTTTAACATTCTATACGCAGACACAATACAATAAATAGTTTCTTATATTGTTAAGGTTTTATTATCTAGGCAACTTTCAGGTATTGATGCAGATATTGGTAACATTCATTGTGGATGTAAGATGTAAGACGGAAGATGGAAAATGGAAGATTTGCAGAGAAGACAACAGAGGCATAGTACTGAACCTTTATTTTTGAAAAGTTGTCTTTAGACGGTTCTATGTAATCTTTAAAGGACGTATGCAGCAATGGATGTTAGGGGCTAGTTGTTACAACATTGGAATGTATCTTATCCCACAGCTCACGCAGTGGGCTATCATCTTTCATAGTATGTGTTCAAATCCATCTTTCATTCTGCCAGTTCTGTCACTTTTAGTTTTTAGTTACTAGTTTTTAGTTTCTGCGGTCTTCCATTTCCCCCCCATTCGTAATTCGTAATTGATTTCTCCCCACTACCAATTTTTAATTTTTAATTTTTAATTCTTAATTTAAATGACCTCCTTCCATCTCTCGTATCCCTCCACCTTCGGCAGCAGACCGGCATCGATAGCAGCTTTCAGTGAAATGCAAGGGAGATTCTGTTCAAAGATCTGTTCCCTGGTGATCGTGGAAAGGTCAACTGTATCCGGCATGGCAGTCTGCATTGCCCACATCAGCTTATTATAGACGTGGCACCAGGTGAAGATAGGGAATCCGGCATTTTGCGGGAGGTTATTGTAAGATAGACAATAGTCTTTCAGATCGTACTTATAGAATTGACTGGGTTCAATGGCGTATATCTGCTTCTGCGCAGATTTGAACGGTTTCTGACCGGGATGGTTCTTGAATGTGAATGATGTCCTGGCTCGTGGCTTACCTGTGAATTTGTCTATATAGTAAATCAAGCCATCAAGTTTACCCGTAAATCCGTGGATCATGTGTTTGAAGTATGGTTTCATTTTATCTCCTATTTTTCTTTTCCCTCCCATTTGCAAAGGGAGGGTGGCTTTAGCCGGGAGAGCTAGTTCTGTTCTGTTCTTGTTCTGCTCTTGTTCTGTTCTTGTTCTGCTCTGAGCTAGCACCTAACACCTAGAACCTAGAGCCTTCTGCAAAAACACCTCTCATATATATATAGGAGGGAGCATTTTGCCTAAATCGAGGGAGCATTTGAAAAAAGTTCGATTTTTTTTGTTTTATCTTCTATTTATTTCAATTCTTCTTTCTTCATTTTTAATTCTTTTGAACTACTGTTCCACTGCTATACGATTACGGTACAAATACGGTTTTTTACCGTAATGCTACCGTATTGCTACCGTATTGCTACCGTAATGCTCTTATGGTGAAAAATGCCATTTGGCTGGAAGCATATTCGCAAGCTTCTAATTCGATTTGGAAGACTTCGCTATAGAAGGTAACCGCACGGTTCATATCGCTGACTGGGATTTCAATAAAACTGAAACGAAGAGTCTGCATAATACTTCCTTGTAAGTTAATAGAAACCTATTGTCATTGGACGTTGAGACTCCTTTGACAATATGCAAGAACAATATGCAAACTGTCAGGATTGTCAAGAAGAAGGTTGTAGGTGGTAGGTTTTAGGTACTAGCCAGAGAAGAGACAGAACTAGCTCTCCCCTGCCTCTCTTTTTGATATCTGTTGCACAATAGCATATTCCAAAACGAAATTTCTATTAGTAAAAATTACTTGACTAAATCAATCTAATTCCATTAGTCAATGAATTGTGGAAATGATTTCATGCTAATTCCTGTTATTATTAATAACGTAATTGTGTTTTGCATCATCAAGGAGTATGATATAATGCGTATATTTCTTTTTATCTTATGTGTCATCCCATTATTTTTATATTCTCAAACTCCGGTAGGACGCTGGGACTTTGATAATCCTGACAATTTATTACAGGCTACAATCGGGAATAATTTGTCATTAGTGGGCTCTCATGTTCCTATAACGGGACCTTCTTTATCGAATGGGGCAGCAAGTATTGGCATTGGGAGCTATTATAAGTGCAATCATGGTATGGCTGCCAATGGCGGAGGATCAAAAGTTAATGAATATACTGTCGTCATTGATTTTAAAATACCCCAGGATAATTTATGGCATAGTCTTATGCAAACAAATTACCAAAATACGGATGATGGAGATATCTGGATTGCGACGGATCGGTCAATTGGCGTGTTTGCCACCGGCTATTCATTCAATACAATCAATCCTAATACATGGTACAGATTAGTTATTGCAGTTGATTTGGGATCAACATTTAAGTATTATATAAATGGAAGTTTGTTCTACGAAGGATCAAATCAAATGGTGGATGGACGGTTTTCACTGTATCCGTCTGACCCTCTCAAACCGCTATTGTTCTTTGCTGATTATAATGGACAAGATAATACAGTGATGGTTTCCATGATATCGATTTATAGCTCCTGCCTTACAGCATCCCAAGTCAGCGCTTTAGGTGGAGTAGGCAGCATTATCACCCTCAGTACACCTACAAATCTAACAGTCTCAAAAGCTGGCAACCAAGTTCATTTGCAATGGGATCAGGTAAGTGGAGCTACTCTCTATCATATATATGAGACTGATATACCTACAGCCGTGAATTGGGGTATGCCAGTTGTTAATACATACAACAAATATTATAACTTCAATGTACCTCTACAGAAGGCGTTTTATCGAGTAACAGCAGAATAACAATCTCTTTTTTTCTATTTTAGTTTATTAGTATCAATTTACTCTGCGAAGTTGTTCGAACCCGGTGATCTGTTTTCGTTTTATTTTAAAAGCAATACTTTTTGAGCAAACGTAGATCTACCAGCAACCATCCTGATAAAATATACACCTGATGATACAGATTTTCCATTCTCATCCATACCGTCCCAACTTGTTCTGTAATTGCCCATATCGCTATGTTTTGATATCAAATTGCAGACATATTCACCTTTCAGGTTATAAACGCTAATCGTAACATCTGCTGACTTTGTTAAGAAATATTGTATCATCGTCATGCTTACGAAAGGATTTGGGAATACATTCTTCAAGCCGGTGGTTACTGAAATAACTGGGGTTTCATGATCAGTAAAAGGATTTGTTACATAGATAGTGGAAGGTCCATAAAAAGAAAATTCGCCATTGACATCGAGATTCTGTAGCCAATAGTACCATGATCCAGTACCCACTTCAAGATCAGTATACGAGTAGTTTTCTTGAGAAGATGTATTAGTTGCAGGTATAATCGTATTAATTCGTTCGGCAGTATTGAGGTCATTTCTCGTGTTTCGGTAGATATAATAACCTGCAACTCCTGTCTCGGATTGAGTTGACCAATCAAGACGAACAAAATAGTCACTTGTTAGAACTGTAGTAAAAGAAGAAAGTTCAACCGGAAGGGTTTCATCGTTCCCCGAGATTGTAAATTCGCCATTACTATCCTTCGTTCCGAGTGTTTTTGTAAAAGCAGCAGTTCTTGGATTTGTCAGGTTCACTGTAATAGAATTAATGAATATCCAGTCAGAACCATTATAACTCCATAAATGGCAGCCTCTGCTAAGATCCATTCCATTATCAGCAGAAGAAGGCCAGCTCAAGGTAATCTGAATACTTCCCGAAGAACTACCTCCGATATACCATCTTCTACTGATGGAATGTGTTCCATCGTTATAATCGGCAGGAGCAGGATATTCTGTAACAGAAAGAGCAGAAATGCTGTTCGCTCCGTCAAAGGCAATATCTTTTCCGCTTAGAGTTAAGGTTTTACTATTCAGATTGAGACTACCATTAGTAAAAATGAGATTATCAGTTGAAATACTAGTGGGTAATATAACAGTATTACCGACTCCGGGTTCCACTGTCAGGGTAGCAATTGAATTTGGTAACGAAATTGGTGAGATTGTTGTGACCTTCAGTACCGGATTTGTTATCCCTGTTGCTACTCCCCTTCCATTATAGATCAGATTTGGTGTTCCTGTTAATGTTCCGGATACTGTCAAATTATAATTACCAAGAGTCATTGTGCCGGATGTTGCCGTGAATGTACCACCAATACTCAAAGCTCCCTCCAAAGTAACTCCATTTGCTCTATCTAGTTTGAAATTCGTTAACGCTAATGCAGGTAGGCTTATATTTGATCCAGTCCCCTGAACCCATAGACTTCCTGAAGTTCCGCTAAGTAACGTACCACTATTCTGAGTTAAACTGCAACCGTTCAATACTAATGTTGTAGCCCCCAAACTCAGATCACCTCCATTGAGAACTAAAGAATTGTCCACATAAGTTGATGTATTCAGAGTTTTTGGACCGCCGTTTGAAACAATAAGATTGGAGTAGTTTGAATTTCCAAATCTATATACAGATGTCGCACCAGCCTTGGCATACTCTACGGTAGAACCGGAATTAATATTATATGTGTTACCGGTAGAACTGGGTACTGAAGTACAGGAATCAAGGATTCTGAGTATACCTCCACTGTTGATCGTTAATATATGCGTGGCAGCACTCGAGGCAGAACAGTTTATTTTCTTTGCCTCTACTACACCTCCGTTGTTAATAATAAGTGAGGTCGTATAATATCCATGAGGACATCGGTTATAAAGATAGAGGATATTGCCGACTTTTAGAGTTCCGTTTATCGTCAGTGAGCCTCCCACATATGAGGTATTGGGAGTTGCGCCATTGAGACAGACACATGAATATGGGTTTACCGAACAATCCAATGTACATCCCGCATTGATAGTAACATCAAAATGTGTATATAATCCGTTGTTATAAAATGCAGTTTGACTGGTGAATGTGGATGTTCCATAAGTTAGTGTAACGTTCATGGCTATCGTAACGACCGGATACAAATTCGTGTTTGTAATTTTCCGAATCATACATGCCTTGAAAGTACCTGTACCGCCAATAGTTATTGCTACTCCTTCAAGATTGAAACTGATGGCATCATCTGTAGTACCGTTTCCAATAGTTCCATTACAGGTGATGCTACCCCATACGTTGACGAATTTCATATTAGTAGCATCTGGAACCAGGTTCGCATACAGCTTTCCTCCCGTATCGATAATCAGGTTTCTACAGTCTTGCGAAGGGTTGCTTGTAACGATAATATGACCATTTTGAATTGTAACATCATCACCGGTCCCAGGAGTACCATTAGGAGTCCAGATTGTTGGAGTCCCCCAATTACCCGAACCATTACTCAAATATGAAGCAGCAAATAATGATCCAGTAGAAATAACCAATAGAATAATGAATATTGCACATATTGCTCTTCTCATTTCTCACCTCTCCATGTTTCATAGTCATTTGTCTAATTAATTATTTTATTAAATATTCGAATATAACATATAGAGCAGAGACACAATAAATAGTCAAGAAAAAATACTTTAATCTTTTCATTAGACAAATAGAGATAGTTGTATATGTTTCTGACATTCTAAACATACTCCTTACGATTAACTCGAGAATTCATGAGGAGCAGAGACGCTTTCAGAATCGTATAAATTATACCTATATTCTATCTGCCATCTGCCAATAGTCTTGTTTCTATTGCTATAGGATTAAAAAGTAATGATTACCATCCTGAAATGTAAATAATAATAATAAAACTTGATTGGAATTGATGTCTATTCTATTTTTGGATAATTGTTGTTTACTAATACTAAATAATACTTTAGGAAGATAAAAATGACATATAATGCATCTCAATTGCACGATAAGCTGTTAAGACTATGTTAAACAACCTGAGTGCTTTACTCTCTCGTAAGGATATGTTTGAACCTTTAGGAAACAATGTGCCTGTAGAAGTTCTGAAAGAAGGAGAAAACAGGTTTGTCAGCGTTCTATTTGCTGATGTAAAGGGATTCACAGCCATGTCAGAGAAACTGGAAGCAGAAATTGTGCAGCATCTTCTTGACCAATTGATGTTGAGCTTTTCTGAACGTATAGAAAGATATGGCGGGTATGTAGATAAATATGAAGGTGATAAAATCATGGCACATTTCGGCTCACTTGCATATTTAGAACAAAACTCGCGCAGAGCCGTTTATGCAGGATTAGAACTAATCGATGTGATCAATAAATTCAATCAGATAAAAACATCAATCCCGGAATTATCAAGCCTGGATGTGGATCTGGCAATCAGGGTGGGTATCAATAGCGGTATGGTAGCTACCGGGAAAGTTGGTATCAAAAGAGAAGGTGACTTCACTATATACGGCGATGCCGTGAATCTAGCATCTCGTATGGAAGAAAATGGAGTTCCTCTAAGAGTTATGGTTCCTGCTTCTGTAAAAGAGGAGTTAGATGGATACTTTAATTTTACGTTTCATGGGGAAATAAGTGTCAAAGGTAAGAGTAAGCCAATTTCAACCTGGTTAGTTGATAGCATCAACCATGACCATATAGCCCGAAAACTATCACAAAGTGCTATGATAGCCCGTGAAGTTGAGCTTGAGCAATTGAGAAGTATTTATCATCGCAATCAAGATGTTATTCAGACCAATTCGGATCATCAGCCCATAGATGTAATAGGTATATCTGCTGGTGCTGGAATGGGCAAAACAAGACTGATCAGGGAGTTTTGTCGCAACTTGCCTCAGAATCATATTTTAATCTCTGAAGTATCACCTGTATGCCAATCTCCTTATGCCTCCTTCTCTATTTTGCTGCATAGTATATTTGGTTTAGAATCAGATATACATGCTGATGAAGCCAAATGCCTGATTACCCAAACAATGAATTCACTGATGGATTTAATTCCATTTGATCTAGTAGATGAGTACACTGACACAATACCTTACCTTACCTATCTTGCCGGATTTTATACTTCAGATTCTTTTTCTTCTGAAAACAGGGAAGAACTAGTATCCCATTTGAATATGAGTTTACTCCTGCTCTTCAAGGCGTTAGCCCTGCGAAGTGCTGAAGCCGGACAGGCATTAGTACTGATTTTTGATGATCTGCATTATTGTGATGAAGCATCTCTTGCTGCCATTGCATACCTGATGAAAAATATCCAGCGCTGGCAGATTGAAGAAGAAGATTCATCGGCAAGGATTATGTTCATCCTGGCTTGGCGTGATAACTATAAACTAGGGAACATGATCCCACCACAAGTCAGTTTGAATACCATAATGTTGAAGGAACTCAACCAAGACCAGATTAAGCAATTTATTGTGCAGGCATTTCCCGAGCACAGTGTTCCGGAACACATTCAAGATTCTATTATCCAAAACTCTATTGGGAATCCGCTATTCCTGGAGGAATGGATAGGGATGCTGCGTTCCCAGGTTGCATCCGGCGAGGAACTGGATTTCAATAACATGAATGTTCCAAACAATATCAAATCGCTCCTTCTCTCTCGTTTGAGCTGCTTCGATAAAAACAGCATACGCCTGGTGCAGGATGCTTCCATCATTGGTATGGTTTTCCAAAAGTCAATTCTCAACCAGCTCGAAGTCATTTTAAATGCTTCTTCTGATCCGGGAGCAACACTTCAGCGTCTCCTCGACATCGATTATATCGAATATGCTCAACAGGATAATGATGTGACCGAATATGCCTTTCGGCATCAAATGCTGCATCAGGCAGTGTATGATTCAATACTGACCACCAATAAGCGGATTCTGCACAGAATGATCGCAGAAATCATCGAAAATACCTATACTGATGTCATTTCGCAATGGTATTTTTTACTTGCAGATCACTATATGATAGCAAAAAATAGGGAAAAGAGTATCCATTATCTGAATAAAAGTGAAAAACTTGCCTGCTCCCTTTTCATGAATAAAAAAGCGTTATACTTTTGTGATAAATTACTTTCTCTCAGCGATCAGGAACATCATCAGGATATTCTTCTGAGGAAGGCTGCGCTATATCTAGATATGGGTAACTACCTGAAAGCTAATGATATAATCGATAATCTGGACTTGGAAATCATTTCCAACCTTCAAAATAGGGATGCATTCATTTTAGCAAAAACAAGGATTCTAATGGCTAGAGATGACTTGAATATTGCTCGTGAATATCTCGAAGAAAACATTCCTTTACTTACTTCCAAAACAGCCACAGATAAAGCAAAGATGTATCTCATCGATTTACATCGTCAGTTGGCTGATGAACCTGATTTCATAACCACGTCTAATGACCTACTAGTTGAATTTAAAGACCTTCCTGAGATGATGGCAAGTATTGAAAATATCATTGGTCTCTATTACCAGAATCATAGCAATTATCATCAGGCAATCGAGTATTATGACCGTGCCATTCAACATGCAGAATCGCATAAAATCATTCTTCGCCGTACATTTCACAATAAAGCGAATGCTCTTAATGCTCTGGGAAAGAAAACAGAAGCCATCGCTAATTTCCATTTGGATATGAATATTGCCCGATTTCTCGACGATGATAGCGGTTGCGCCCAGGTTACCCTCGATTTAGGAATGTTGTTCTTGGATATGGATGATTTAGATCAAGTTCTGAAAATGCTGAACGAGAGTAATGCCTTAGCCCACTTGACAGGGAATACAAAACTCCAAGGCCAGATAAATTACAATTTCGCTGTCTATCATTATAAAAATGAAGATCTGGTTCAAGCTCGGTATTATCTCAAAAAATGCCTCTCAATATGCAAAAAACTATCTGACATATCCAGTATATCGCGTGCTCATGATCTGCTGGGAGATATTCTCTATAAGGAGGGAAATCTTGCCATAGCTAAGAGGGTTTATGAAAGAAACCTTGTCATCCAGCAAAGACTTGGTGACCAGGAAGGTATTGCTCATACGTATGGGAATCTTGGTAATATAGCTGCCGAGGAGGAAGATTGGACAACCGCTGTGTCCTTTTATGAAAAACAGCAGCAGATCTGCCATGAATGCGGAGATATTGAAGGTGAAGCCAAAGTCTGGTATAATTGGGGTATCCTGGACGCAGAATGCAATATGACGGAAGATGCCATTCAAAAGGTCAGCAATGCTCTCAACCTCTTCGAAAAAGGGGGATTTGATTTTTATATAGATATAGTTCGAGATTATTTGGATGAATTGACGAAGAGTTTGGAATAAAGATGAAAGCTAAGAGTTTGGAGTTCAAATGCCCTAAACAAATTATCATTGAATACCTGATTAAAAGGGCATTCGGACTTCAAACCCGACCTTTCATCATCGGTAGCGAAAACCTGTTTTCAGGGAAGTTCAAAACCGAGTAGTAAGCCCTTTCCTAGTAATTAACACAAAACAATATTTGGATAAACAGAGCAGATGGGTTTACTACCGCAAACCCCTACGTAGTCCTCGTGGCATGTTGATCTCGACGAATGATATTTAACATATTTAACATAATAAGCATTTCCCATCATAGGCATGATTGGATATGCTGTTGAACAAGCTCAAGTAGCAGGGTGATTTTGAATATGTATTTGGAAATTGCTTTTTGAAGATTTCTTGGGTTGAATTGGATTTTTACAATTTTAGCAGAGTCTTTTACCAATGGAAGAGATGATTTTCTTTTCAGAAGTTATCAAATCACTTTGAGATCAGACTTTTTGTGTATGGGCTGATATTGTTTTCAAGTATTTTAGCAAATTGCCTGTAATATTTCGGTTGTTTCTATAATTTAGGCAAGACAATCCCGTCGGTAAAATTAACTTACAGTTTACCGCCATCAAAGCAATTTGCCAAAAACAACAGCGACCAAGGCGGTGATCTTGGTTTTCCGGTAATTGAAGCATGCTGTGTCATCTTTGATTTGCAATTAGGGCAGAGGTCTTTTTCAAATTTGGGAATTACAAAAGTTTTAGCTGTCTGATTCTTGTCATTAGAATCGGACTTTGCTGGGAAAAAGCTGTTGACCATCTCCCAGACAGATTTTGCCGCCGGACTGAGAAATCCGTAGTATCTGATTTTCTGAAATCCCTGCGGCAGAACATGCATCAGGAACTTATTGATAAACTCCACGGAGTCGACGCTTTTAAAGGCGAATTTAGCTGAACCTGCCGGCTTGTATTTAAAGGTTACCAGCCCGTCCTTTTCCCAAAGGATGCGATTGTTGGTGATGGCGGTCCGATACACATAATTGGCCAAATAAGTCAGAGCCTCCCGACCTTTTCCGACGGGTCGGGAGTCTGTGACAAACTCTTTTTGCTGCCAGACTAGCGGGGATATCCGACCAAACAGATGCTGATTTTCCAGTCGAAGCAAATCACGGAATTTTGCCCGGTAAATCACCGAAAGAGCTTTGACCGGAATCAGGAACTTATTGCCTGCTTTTTGCCATTCCTTTCGTTCTTTATTCCAAGCTCCGCCGGGGACTATATAATGAATATGAGGATGATATTCAAGCTGCCTTGTCCAGGTATGAAGTACCCCGGTAAAGCCTGAAACGCCACCGGCATATTTGGGATCTGAAAGCAATGTCTTTAAGGCTTCAGATGATGCTTTGAACTGAAGATCATAAAGCAGTTTCTGATTTGACAGGCATGTTTTGTGCAGTTCCCGGGGTATGGTGAAAGTTACCATGAAGTACTTAACCGGCAGCAGTTTGGCAAGCTGCTTTTCCAGCCATTTCGCTGAATCATTACGGCCACACTTCGGGCAGTGACGGTTTTTGCAGGAATGATAGGAATAATGCAGTTCCGCACATTCCTGGCATAAATAGACTTCTCCGCCCAGTTCAGGTGTCCGGCAAAGGAGAATATCTCTGATCGCTCTTAAATGGCTTTCCGGTGACTGGTTTCCATATTTTTCCAGATACTCGGACAGGTTGTTTTTGAGAATCCTGCTAAAATCCATTTACATCTTATTCATCAGTTCATTGATGATTTTACATGACTGCTCTCGGGAAACGTTAGTCAAATGCACGTATACCATGGTCGCTCTAAGACTTTCGTGCCCGAGCAAGTCTTTGATGATGATGATACTGACACCTGCTTCCAATAAATGTGTGGCATAAGAATGTCTGAGTGTATGACAGGTTACATGCTTAGGGATGCGTGTCTCCTTTAAGGCTGACTTCAGAGCTGACCGAAGAGTTTGGACAGAAATCTGGTTCGAGGTTGTCATTCTGTTAATATCAGCCTGTCTGGTGCTTCTGCTCGGGAATAAAAGCTGTCTGTTCTGATGGGTTTTCCAATATTCCCGGAGTTCCTGATACAATTTTTCAGGCAGAGGTATTGACCTGTCTTTGTTGCCTTTGGATTGCCTTACCGTGATGGTCATCAATTCCCGGTTGATATCGGCTATTTTAATCTTGACTGCTTCCGAAATCCTTAATCCGCATTGATAGGTAAGAGTCAGTAAGAGTCGATAATCATAAGTATGAATGCGGGAGATAAGCATTCTAACTTCGTCTGTGGTCAGAATCACAGGAAGTTTGTGCTCAATCTTTGCCTTAAAAAAGGTAAAATCCTCTTGCCTGAAACCAACAACATGGATGAAAAAAAATCTGATGCCATAATAGGCTGATTTTAAACTCTGAGGACTATAATTCTTGACGTTATGCAGGTAGACAAAATATGTTCTTACCTGTTCAATAGATAGTGTGCCGGGGTCTTGACCATAATATGATGCTAAAGAAGTGACTTGTCTGATGTAATTGTATTTTGTCTCTCGGGACACGCCTCGAAGATCAAGGCACTCTAAAAAGCGAACTTCGTATGATTCCATACTTACCTCCAGTTAATTTTGGGGGTAAGTATGCTTTTAGTGAGGGTTCAGTATATCAATAGTTTAAATGCATGAAACACGAGTTTACTGCGAACGGTACTGCTGCTTGCAGCTTCGTTCAACAATGTGAAAATAATGAATTAAATTCATATTTAAATATTAATAATATACCTTGACTCAATAATAAAATCTACAATTATGCAGTTTGCTTGGTAGCTTATTGTTGCACTATCAATGATAGTAAACTAGGTTACTTTAAACAAAAAAGGGCTTTCTTTCCTTAACCTGTTCGGTATCTCTGCCTGGAAATAGTTAAAACTGGAATTATCATAGAAATCCTAATTCAATACATCAGTGATTTGATCATAAAGAGGTTGATGATGAAAATGATGCTTCTCATTCCCTTGTTTTTTCTGATAACGATATCTGTCTTTGCAGTTAGAACTGACCCCTTGAAATTTCATATCAGCAATCTTTCATTAACTGATATGGTTAATGGACCATGGATGTATGATCTTGATGATCCTGGAACGGGTTTGACAACACACGATGGAAATTGCTATTCACTAAAACCAGGTGCAAGTAACACTCATTTGAATGCATTTAAAAATTTGGAATGGTCTACATCAGGTACTCTGACAACTTCCACATTATTGGAACATAGTATGCCGTCACTGATCAGTGGTGGAGATGTTGTCACGGTGACGATGAATCCATACGTACTTACTGGTTTTAACAAGGATAACACTGTTGATCCATCACTGGCATGGAACATATATGGACAGGCTGGTGATCGTCGTGATTATTCGGGAGGAATTTGTCATTTTTATACGAATGGTGTTGAAAAAATGAGGATAGTTAATTGCACTATTGTTGCAAATAGTCCATATCAAAATGCCTCGCAGATACGTGCGCTTTTAGTAACAATGGGACCTCCCTATTCATTAGTAGCTGCTAACTGGCAGAAAGATGTCGGTTCCGGTGGGAATCACGATTTACGCGGGTGGGGTTATCTTGATTCCCCTAATACTGATCCTGCTTGGGCAGCAGTATATGCCAATCCATATGGAAATCAAGTTTTTTTTGATATCACTAATGTTACATATACATACGGACCACCTAACGGTCAGTACTCTTTTGATTTAGCAGTTGATCCAGCAACTCATGAAGAAAATGTATCGATAGAGCAGGTCCCAATTGGCAATGATATTGATGTATCAACTCCTTCTTCAGAATTAGATACACATTTTATTACAGCTATTAGTGGTGGTGCGACAAGCAACCTTAGAGGGTATACCGTTACTGAAGTTTTAACCGCTCCGGGGGGTATTTATCCTGCTGAAATATTAACTTATGCTTCAAAATACTGGCAACTGAGTACAACCCTTGCCTCTTTCAATGCTGATATCACATTCAATATTGCTGGTTTGAATTTAGGTAACCAAAACTCGTTAAGAATTTTATCTCGTCCTTTTTACAGTAATTTTTGGACGGTCTATCCTTTGGGTAGCATTTCAATTATCGATGCTACTCATATCAAAGCACTCGGTGTCACCAGCTTCGTTGAATGGACAATCGCTTCAATTGATTACCCTCCTCCTCTTTCGTCCCCCATTGTAACCGCCAGTTTCACTAATAATAGCATACAACTTAATTGGGACGCTGTCTCAGGAGCTACTTCCTATAGGGTAGAAAGTTCAAATTATCCAGATGGAAATTACATTGCAATCGGACAACCCACTATTAATTCATTTCATCCTACAAATTATACACTTCCCACTGGAGATAATACGACGTATGTATATTATCGGGTAACGACTTCATCACGAAGTAGGGTAGAATCGGCACCATCTGAAACAGTATCCATCGCTATTACACGATTAGGAGTTGTTGGTTTGAACCTGGTCGGTGTTCCTTTTACTGCTTCATCGGCTTATGCATCATCTATAGCTTCAAATGGAAACGTTGATATGATAGCTAGCTGGGATGCATCTATGCAAAATTGGAATGTATCCACAAATTTGGAAGGATTTTTCGATAATGACTTTGAGCTTACTCCCGGTATGGTATGCTTTGTAAACAATACAGTTGCTGGTTCTTACTGTGCATTTTTTGACATTGGTAGTAATCCTACCTATTCTATCGATATTGTTCAAGGCTATAACTTCATCCGAATCCCATATTATACTCCTTATTCGGGATTTCTACTGAATTACTTTCCTGATAATCCTTATTGGGAGACAGATCCTGACCCTGATACTGATTCCCCTTATGAATTATATCTGATGATGAATTCTGCAATAGAATCTATCTCTCAGTGGGATGCAAATGAACAGTACTGGCAGCAATATCTCCCCAATAGCTTCAGCAATGATTGGGGTACCATACTTCCAAATCATTGCTACTCTATTTATTCTCCCGTGGCGATACCCAACTGGTTTACTCCCAGCCGTAATGGAGGTGTGAAATGAGAAGGATATTAGCATTATTCATATTCATTTTCACATTATCGTTTTTATATGCAGCAGGTCTTCCCCATTTAGTGACAGGAACTGTTGTTAATTCCGGTACACTTACTCATCCCAGTTCTATTCAAGTAAAAATAAACTACCAGGGAAGTGACTATTATTGGCAATGGACGGCACAAGCAAATACCCTGAAAGGTTCATTATACAATTCGGGGACTGGAGAGTTTTGCATCCAAGTCAGCGATGTAAATAGCTATAACACAGGGAATGTAGCACAGCTTACAATCAAGGGTAATGATGGCTCACAAGCTACAGCCAGTCTGACCAAATCATCGACTTCCAGAACATCTATTGGTACGATAGAAATTGGCACTAACACCAACCCAAATCTAGCCACAACCCCTATTCCTGCCAACGAAGCAACCAATGTATCTATATCCACAAGCCAAATATCATGGACATACGCACATGATGCTCTTTATACTGATCCGACAGGTTTTAAGGTATATTTTGATACAATCAGTCCACCTATAAATCAACTGACAAGTGTTACTGGAACAACGGGTACTTTTAGTTCACCGATTCCCCCTCTTCTGAACGGTACAACTTATTATTGGAAAGTAGTACCCTTTAATGGAGGTGGTGATGCCATAAACTGTCCCGTATGGAGTTTTACAACCATTCAAAGTACAGTTGCAAATATTGTCTTCAATCCACAAAGCGGAACATACCAGGCTGCCCAGTCTGTAATACTAACAACAACCACTTTAGGGGCAGAGATACGATATACTCTTGACGGAAGCGAACCAAATGAAGCGTCAACTTTGTATAGTACACCAATCAACATTCCTTTGAATACTACAGTAATGATCAAAGCGAAGGCTTATAAAACAAATTGGATTCCCAGTCTGACTTATTCAGCCTCCTATGTGGTTACAGGGCAAGTATCTTTAACCATGCCGGTATTCATTCCACCTTCCGGTACTTACTCAATGCCTCAGCTTGTAACATTGAATACGATTACAAATCCAGCAGGTGCTGAACTCAGATATACAGCCGATGGTACAAATCCCATAACCTCGTCTCAACTATATTCATCTGCCATTCAGATTCCGGTAGGAACAACAGCATTAAAAGTGAAAGCCTTTCTAACAAATTGGCTGCCGAGCGATACAGAAACAGCATTCTATACCGTAACGGGCATAGACGTAAACCCTTACCTGGCAACTCTACCTATTCCTGAAAATGGCGCAAGCAATGTGCCACTATCGACAAACCAGATATCCTGGTCATATGCGCATAATACATCTTACTCAGACCCAACAGGCTTTAAAGTCTATTTTGGTATGGATGCACTTCCAGGAACATATACGTATGTTGCTGGAAGTGTGGGTACTTTTTCTTTACCAGTAACGCTGGTTTCAGGAGGTCATTATTATTGGAAAGTCGTCCCGACAACAAGTGGTAGAAAACACTCATCTAAACAAGAAGTTGAAACTCGAGGTGATGCTGTAGGAGCTGTTGTATGGGATTTTACAGCACATATTTTGAACCAGCCACCCACAATAGTTCTGCCAAACTCGTTTACGATCAACCAGAATGAAGTCACAACTATAGACTTTTCATCCTTCTTATCTGACCCCGATAGTGATCCTCTTACCTTAAGTGTGATTGGAAATAATCATATAAACGTAACCATTGATAACTTGATTGTCTCTTTCACACCTCAGACCAATTGGGTTGGGAATGAAAACTTAACATTCACGGTCAATGATGGTGTGATGCAAAACTTAAGGAATACTGCTTCAGATGTGATTACGATACAAGTCAGGAATCCACTGATTGTAGATTTTATGACCAACAGTACGTTAAATAACAATGTCGTTGCGAATGATCAGCAAACCATTTTAACCTTCAACACAAGCACTAATCTGCCATTAACTTCGTACCAATGGGATTTTAACAATGATGGCAATATTGATTCCACATTACCTACTCCCACTTGGCTCTATACTTCTCCCGGAACAATGTCTGTTGCTTTAACAGCCAGCGATGGTATTCATGTTTCTACGATAATCAAATCAGATTACATCAATGTCTTACCAGGTGTGCTAGTTCCACCCACGATAGAAAATAACAACGTGGTCTGGACTGAGGAAGGCGGTCCTTATAACGTCACTGGTGAAATGCTGTTCAATTCAGGGGCTAATCTTACCATTATGCCCAATACGCAGGTGAATATGCTGGTTGATAGCCTGATTGTCATCAACGGCAATATCAATGCATCCAATGCCAACTTCACAGCCTATGGTGAAAACGGCTGGGGCGGATTGGTGTTGAATCCCTCCTCCACCAATAGTACGATCAGCGGACTGACTCTACTCGGTGCAGCAACGGGAATCACGATCAATGGCTGTAATCCAATCTTGAGTAATTTGAATCTAACCGGTGCTAGTTCTTTACGTACACCAACCACAGCAATTGTAATCAGTGGAGACGCTAATCCGGTCATTTCCAATATTCAAATAAATAATTTTGCTAGTGGCATTAAGGCAACGAATTCATCTGCAACGAACGTTGCTTTGAACATGAACAATATAAGCATACAACAGAATAACCTGGCACCTTCAGTAACGGATATCGGGATTGAACTGACAGGTAACTACTCAACTGAGATCGATTACATTGATATTATAGGGTATCATGATGGTATCACCATTACAGGTGTAGATGCAGCAGCACGGCAGGCAAGACTGACAAATGTACGCGTCATTCGTACGGAAGCCAGTTCCCGTGATCTTGGAAAGGCGATCTTCATCAACAATATGAACAACATCTTTATAGAAAACGATTCTCTTTCAGGATTCAGCACGGGAATTGAAATCGCCAATAACACAACAACCCAGGCAATTGTAAATATTTCAAATACAGCAATCAATAAATCTCCAGCACAGACTCTCACTGATATTGCCGTTAAAATTACCGGTCTGGCTTCAGGTACAATCGATTCTCTGCTCGTTCAAAACTATCATTTTGGAATTGAACTTTCAGGAAATCAGCAACTTTCCATAGAAAATAGCGATTTTATTAATTGCAGCACTGTGCTTAAGGATAACCAAAACCAGTCAACTCATTCGCTTCGCAATAATTTGGTTTATCGAAATGGTATGTTTGGTGGAATTGTAGTGGCTCCTGCTCTTGAACTTACCTCTGCAGCAAACCTGGATGTCAGCAACAACACCATTCACAATTATCCAAATATACTCAATGCTGCCAGTTCATCGAGTCTTTCCTTCTGGCAAAATATCGCCTGGTGTGTTAATCCGACTGCCAGTCCGATAACGTTAGCAGGTGGTTCCACAATCAACGCCACATATAACGATATTGCTCTGCAAAATGGTATCTTTCCAGGAATAGGCAACATCAATGCCAATCCATTGTACGTAAATGCAAACTCAGCCAATTTCTACTTGGATGTCTATAGTCCCTGTATCAATACAGGAAATCCAGTAAATCCAACTGATCCTGATGGTTCTAGAGCAGATATGGGAGCAATACCGTATGATCAGACAACAATGCCGTTAATTGCAGATTTCTATTGTGATTCAGTTTCCGGGCAGCATCCCCTCGCTGTACATTTTACAAATCACTCCACATTCAATGCCAACACTTGGAACTGGGATTTCAATGGTGATAACATAACAGACAGCAATGTTGAAAATCCTTCATGGATCTATACTATACCCGGAATATATTCAGTTAAACTGACTGTTACGAGTAACGATAGTACAAAAACCAAGATTCTTTCAAACTACATAACTGTGCTCAACTCAGCTCCCATGATTACCTTGGATATACCGGATCTGGTAGAATCAGAAGACTTCACAGAATTCCAGTTCGATTTAAACAATTACTTTGCTGACGCTAACGGAGACGCTCTGAGTTTCTCCTTCGTGAAAGACTCTGAAATCGTCAATGCATCACTAGCTCAAGGTATTCTCACGATCAGCAGCGTTCCTACTTTGAACGGAACAGTTAATTTTACAGTAACTGCCAATGATGGGTTGGCATCTTTATCAAAGCAAAAAAATGAACAGGGCATATTGCCATATGTCCCTACATTAAAAGAACAACCTCAAAAAGTATCTCTTACTTATAAGACGGGTGTATTGCCATGCGTCCCTACTTCACCCAATCGGGCATCTGTTTCAAATTCCTTCATACTAACAGTCACACCTGTTAATAATCCTCCTGTGATTACTGGGATGCCATCTTCTTTCACATTTGATGAGGATGGTTCGCTGCAAATCAACGTTGGACAATATGTTTCTGATATTGACAGCTCTGTCCTCAGTCTTTCCATCAGTGATAATGAGCATATCACGGCTGAAGTTAATCAATTAAATGTTCTTTTACATGCACAAGCAAACTGGTCGGGTACTGAGCAACTCACATTTATAGTCAGCGATAATTCCACACTTGCGAAACTGAATCACCGTGCTGAAACATCAGTGATATGTACAATCATCGTGAATCCTGTCAATGACCCGCCCGTTATTACTGTTCATAATCCGGCAGATTCACTTGTCAGTGTTATGAGTGGTACAACAGTGAATTTTTCGGTAACTGCGACTGATATCGATAGCCAGATCAGCTATGCCTGGTTTGTAGATAATATCAACCAGCATATATCCACAAACACATTCAGTCATCAGTTTATAGGTGCGAATTCACATACAGTTAAGTTAGTTCTGAACGACAATGCAGGTGCTGTATTACAGTTAATCTGGCATGTGCAGGTAACTGTTGGAAACGACGATAACACGGCACCTCCGTTAGTTACACAATTATACCAGAACCAGCCGAATCCTTTCTCCGATAATACAGTCATTAACTACAGCATTAAGGAACCGGGAGTAGTCAAACTGTCAGTTTACAATATGCGTGGACAATTGGTGAAGGTTCTTTACGCTGCTGATAAAAAGAGCGGATTTTATTCTGTGAAATGGAACGGCAAGAATGAACTTGGTAATTCAGTCACAGAAGGTGTATATATTTTGAGATTTGAAACAAATGGTATAACCGATTCAAAGAAGGTATTAGTCCTTAGACGATGACCCCGACTTTAACCCAAAATGAATATCATGATTTATAGCAAGCTCTAAGCAAGTTCGAGCCTAGCTAAAATATAGTTTATACCAAGCTCGCGAACTTGGAATAAATCATTGAGACTATGGAGATCGAGACTAAGCTATTCCCTTCTGCCAAATGTCTTATACAAGTTTCTCTTTTTTAAGGATATTCGTAAATCTCGTCATCGAAATATAGTGGTCTGCGAGAATTCTTCCGTTATATATCAAGCTGAAGCTTGTATTGGGAGTGGGCGCATTCTGTGCTTCAATAGGTGTCTTGAGTTCTGTTGTATTGATTGTAAGACCCTTAGTATGAACAAAAACATCCATCTTTCGAGTCGCTGCATCCCTTAAAAAGCGACCTACCCACCTCTTCCTAAGAGGCGTTGCGTTTCTATTCCCTATTACCTAATCCGGTGCATCTCGATACATCAGCTAAAGCAGACACTCGATGAACCGGTATCACCCGTTACCTGTCACCTGTTTTTACATCTCCAGATATTTAAACACAAATGACCAGACATCAGCAGTTAATTCCAATCTTTTAGTCATACTGCTTCCACCATGTGCAGATTCAATTTGTGTATAAAGAAGGAGAGGTAAATCCTGGTTTGCATGTTCCTGCAGAGTAGCAGCAAATTTGAAAGAATGTCCAGGAATCACACGATCATCATGATCGGCAGTAACAACCATAGTAGCAGGATATTTCACATCATCCCTAACATTATGAAGAGGTGAGTATTTGAGAAGATTGTGGAAATGTGCTTCTTCATCTGGATTTCCATATTCAACCATCCAACCCCAACCGCAGGTAAATTTGTGATATCTGAGCATATCCAGGACTCCCATCATGGGGAATGCTACTTTGAATAATTCGGGTCTCTGGAGCATACAGGCACCTACTAATAGACCTCCATTGGATCCGCCGGAAATGGCTATTTTATTTGGATTCGTGTAGCCTTCACTGATCAGATATTCTGCTGCACTAATAAAATCATCAAAAACATTTTACTTTTTAAACAGCATTCCCTGTTCATGCCAGGTTTCACCGTATTCTCCCCCACCCCGAAGATTGGCAACCACATAAATACCACCTTTCTCTAAATATAGGATGCGATCTTCACTAAAATAGGGCAACATAGATACATTAAATCCGCCATATCCATATAAATAAACCGGATTATTCTTATTCTTTTCCATCCCCCGTTTATAGATAAGGGTCATAGGAATATGAGTACCATCCTTTGAAGGAAAATAGATCTGTTCTGAAACAATGTCCTTCACATCAGCTTTTATTGGATAGGTATAATAAAAATCGAGTTTGTTATTTGGAATATCGTAGTGATACATTTCATCAGGACGAATATAGGAAGAGAAATACATAAATCCTTCCCTATCTTCCTTTTTTGCATAAACAATTTGAGCAGTCCCCTGGTAGGGCATTTTGATTTCATTCAGGAACTTGCCGTTTAAATCCAGCACTTCAATATGTGATTGTACATCCTTTATGAAAAAAGCAATGATCTTTTCACCTACAATTTCTACTGTATCCAATAAGTAATCTCTCTCAGGAATAACTTCAATCCAGTTATGTTCCTCCGGATTGGTTAAATTGACCATGAAAAGTTTATAATTCTTCGCATTCTTGTTTGTGAAGAGGTAAAAGTTGTCTTTTTCATAAGCATCTATGATACCGGCATTATATTCAAAACCTTCAAATATGCATTGAATTTCTGAATTATCGTCTTCCAGGTTCTTATAACTTAAACTGTTTCCCTGGGTTCCTTCTGATGTATGAATAATCAGATACTTTTCATCATCAGAAACATGAGCGAAATTGTATCTTAATGGATGTTCGAGATCTTCGAAGATAAGAGTATCATTTTCTTTTACATCCCCTAATTTATGATAATAGATTTTCTGATTCTTATTCTGCTTCTGGTAGTCTTCATCTTCATCATAACGACTATAAAAATACCCGCTTTTATACCAGGCTGCACCAGTTTGACGAATATTGAGAAGCTTGTCTTCATGGAATGTTTTTGTTTCAGTTTCCATAATCCAAAACTCACCGGCATCTGCACCAGCCTTGGATATCATATAGACAAAATACTGATTATCTTTGGAACGTCCAACGACTTGAGCTGTTGTTGTGCCATCATCTGATAAAGTATTGGGATCAAAAAACAACTCAGCTTCACTGTCCAGCGTTCTTTTACGATAAGTCACATATTGGTTCTGCAAACCATCGTTCTTGGCAAAATAATACCAGTTTCCTCTTTTCAAAGGACAGCCTTGTCTTTCATAATCATAGAGTTCTTTAAATCTGTTCAAAATACTCTTTCTATCTGGATACTCATTCAGCATTGATTCCGTTAAGGCTTGCTGTTCCAGTACCCAAGCTTGTGTTTCTTCTGAATGATCATCTTCCAGCCAACGATAGGGATCGCTTATTTTAACACCAAAGATTTCTTCTGTGATTGATTCTTTTCTGGTGGATGGGTATTGCATGTTTTCTCCTCAATATTCAATGTACAAATTTCTGAATTAGTTACGGTATCTAGTGAGACATTGTCAAGCAGCTTTATCATTTTTTAATGGATACACTCCTTTTCCAGAAAAATCTTCCCTGTAAATTATCAGATTTATTGGAATTGGGAGATAACTCGCAAAAAAAGAGGGATAGATTAATCTATCCCTCGTAAACTGAAGTTATTTACAAATGATCATTTTGTGGTCAAAACTAGCATAATATCAGGATTACTATTTTACTAAGACGATCTTCTTTGTAGAATCGAACTTACCAGCAATCATGCGATAGAAATATACTCCACTTCCAACCGGGTTTCCATTTTCATCAGAACCATTCCATACTAAATGATGGTGTCCTGCATACAAGTCTTGAGAAGTTAAGGTCATTATTTTCTGACCTTTTACATTATAAATCGTAATATTCACAAAACTTTCTGTCTGGAGATCAAACGAGATATTTGTTTCCGGATTGAATGGATTCGGATAAGCATTATTCAATTGGATAGCTTCTACGGGAATAACGGGAAGAGTACCCGGATCACCCTGTTCAAGAACATTCACTAACACTGGACCTCTAAATGTACTGGTTCCATTGTAATCTACATTTTCCAACCAGTAATAGTATGTTCTAGAAGCTTCTATATTGTTATCATCATTAAAATTATACGTGTGATTTGAAGATGTATTCGTTCCCTGGATAAGATGAGCATTTTGGTTGATGGCAGTAGCTAAACTCTCATTGTTTGAGCGTAGTATATTAAATCCAAGATTATTTGTCTCAGATTCCGTTACCCATTGTAAGTTTACTAATAATTGTGTGGTTGACGATGTAGCTGTGAAGGATGATAATTCGACCGGAAGATCGTAATCGGAACTCAGAATTAATTCAAAGGTCGCTTCGCCATTTGTCTCGAATCCTGGGATAGTTCTAATGGTTAATATTCCATTTGAATAGGAGGAACCTGTAAAAGGAGCCATTCCTAATGTGTAATTGTTTGATGATTGTCCGGTAGAACCCCCATTGAAAGCATAGCCTTGAGTAGGAACATAACCTGTATCCGGATGATTGACGGGATAAAAACCATTGTTGCTTCCCCCCCAATGAATTGCTACATACTTATAATTCAAGCTTGGATCATATGCAAAACTAATGGTTCCACCATTTAATATACTGCTGTCACTTACCCATGCCTGATAGACTGTAACAACATTTTGATAACCATGATAAGTAAAAACACTTCCAGTTGAAGGTGTGTATTCAGTGAAAACAATAACACCTCCATTTGAAACAGGTCCGGCGATTCCTGTAACAGCCACACTTCCAGTATTCGGAACAGAGATTGGACAACTAGCAGAATTGTCCATAATGAGAGTACTTCTGGCAGGACCACCACCCTCAGTGTAAACAGGATTTGTGTAATCGAATTCGTACGTACCTGATTCTGATATAATCATAGTCGAAGGTGTGACTTGAGTTTCAATATCCATGACTCCAAAAACATAGGAACCACAGGGTAAAGTAAATACGTGCTCAGTTGTGAAACCTGTATTAACTCCATCAATGTATATTTGCACTCCTGGAACATTAGATTTAACTAGTACTTCGATCATTGGAACAATAACTTCACCGCTAACAACTTTGCTAGTTGGAGCAACTGATGTACTGGTAAAGGAGATATTACCGTCAAATATGCCTTGGGTCTCACCTGTTAAACGGACAAATACATCACCATTGAAAGTTGGAGGAAGAGAGAGTGAAGATGTCCATGTACCTTCGCTGCTTGTAGAATATTCATATCCATTTACAGCAGCGATATTGATATTCGAAATTAGATGTGATCCAGACACAACAACAGATTGGGGCGCTGAGGGTGTTCCAATATCGGTGGAAAAAGGACTGAATGATCCTGTTACGTTTAGGACAGGTGTATTTACTGTACCGATAACTGCCCTATCAACTTCAGTTGCGTACATACTTGTAAATGCAACATTACCGTTATATGAACCTGCTGTTTCACCTGTCAGACGTACATACACTCTACCATTATAGGTTGTAGGAAGAGACAATGAAGAAGTCCACTGACCACCACCGGTTGTTGAATATTCAAACCCAGCAACAGCTCCAACATGGATACCTTCATACATATACGATCCTGAAACCTCGACAGATTGAACAGCAGAAGGTGTACCGACAATAGTTGAAAATGGGGTAAACGAACCGTTTACATTGATTACTGGTAAACGGACCATGTCACTGATTTGGGGTACAGCATCGATTGGATTAGAAGCTGATACTGTAACTGCCAATGAGAGATATAGTATTACAAAAAAAACAAATCTTTTCATTATAACTCCATATTATTTATTAGTTTTGGTGTCGTTAATTTTATAGTTTCGTACACAATATATATACTACGACACGCAGTGTCTAAAACTATATTACTACATTTATGTCAATATATTTAATGTTAATCTAATTCATGTAATAAAGGAGACTGTTCAAAATTAACCTCCATTTTACGCAGCCTTATTGGTAGTGACAGAGAAAAAGTGGTCTAAGTGCGACCAATCCACATTTTCTTGACATATGCGGGAGATATTTAAACTTGCTAAAAGTGATTCCTGACGCATGATTGGTTGACCTTTATCGACCAGTTCTTTGAACCAAAGCGAAAACACAAGGTTGCGGGTGGTTTCTTCAGATTTTAGTCCAAATCTACCGGATGTCACCTTCTTGATTTTGCGGTTCCAGCGTTCAGAGACATTGGAAGTCAAACCTTTGCTGAGGTGTCTCCAATCACTAATGATATTGCTTTTGATGTATTCGGCGGCGGTTGGGGGAGTAATAGCTGTCAGGCTTGCGATACCCTTTTTCCTTCCGCCCGCCGTTTCTCTTCGGAAAGCTTTCATAATCCTCTTCTTAAAGAACTTGTCCCTGTCTTCAGGGAGATGACATTGACTGATTCTTTTGAAGAGATTTCGTATCTTATGGAACTTACAGAGTTGGTAATGGACTTTTGGAAACACTGTTTTTCTTGCAACTGCTAACGATTTACTGCCATCACTGACAATCAGGGTTGGATCTTTCCTGTAGAGCTGTCTGAAGGTTCTGAAACATGCTTCGAATGATTCTTTCTTTGTGTCAGGATACAACTCACAAAACAGAGGGATGTGAGTCACAAAATCAACAATACTGATGACATAGTACGGAATACCTTTGATCTTCACATATTTCTCATCAATGCTGATCTTTCCGCTCCACTTACCGATTGAGTTCAGAATCAGGCTCTGCAGGTCAGCGATTTCATGCCAGAGATTTGAGACTGTAGCTTTACAGGTGTTGAGCAGCAAAGCTATCGTCTCGAAGTTCATACCGCTTCCAACCAGGTAATGTACCAGCAGACACAGGTTCTTGCGTTCCAGACTATGGAACGGCTTTGCATCGGCGGTTCTATGGGATGTATTGCCTTTAGCAGTCTTCATTTGTTCCAGGAGTCTGTCACAGATAACAGGTGTATTCTGCTGACCGGCAAGCAGTTTCAGCAGATGTACAGCATCACCGCCTACTGTCTTTTTCAGAAGAAGCTTCTGAGCTTGCTTAACTACAGACAGAGAATTGACCTGAGAAGCATATTTGCAGAAAGTGGTATAGGACATTTTAAAATCATGATGGCTGATGAACTCCTGATACATGACATTTAAAGGTAAAAGCAGGTTATTGATAACAAAATTCTCGATCTGAGGAATACACTCCAGCAGGTCAACTTTCCGGCTTAAATATGCCAGGATATCATGACCATGCTGCTCAAACTCTTGCCAGAAATTATGTACATTCCTGCGGTCTGCGTAGTTAAACAGATCAGCTATTTGCTGAAGTGTAAGGAGGTTGTCTCCGCCTATTCCTACTAATAAGCGTAGAAACGCTATTAAGAACTTGTGGTTTGATGTTGTCTCAGGCAAAGTGAATGAAAATGGTACGTTAATACTTACATGGTATTGGTTACTTTCATGACTAACACTTACCGCTTCTTGAATTGGAGTGTTTTTTTGTCATAATATCCTCCCTTTTGTTACCAGGTAACAAATGCCATTGAAGCTATAGCAAAAAACTTGTAAAGAACTATTTTATATGATTTTAACTACACATTTAGTCAGAAACGGCTTCGAAACATTACTTATAATCGCGTGTTTTTCAATTTTAGTCAAAAAGCTTAACTTGTGATTTGGTGTCCTTAGCAGAGCTTATCTGTCAATTCTGGAAGGTATGTTAAATTATGACCGTTTCGACCACTTTTTTCAACTTGCTACTTTCTAACTTATTGAATATTATGAATAACTTCATGAACAGTCTCTAATAAAGTATGAGTATATTATATCAGCGCATTCAGTCGAACAACGGGGTCAATCCTGACACTCTGTGGAAATTACATGAAAGCTAAGTATCTGGAGTTCATTTGCCCTAGATAAATTTCTATGAAAAAGTAGCCAAAAGGGCAAGTGGACTTCATGATACGACCTTTCATCCTCGGTAGCGAAAATCCTTTTCAGGGAAGTTCAAACCGTCAAACAAATAGCACATTAACGGCTCTTAATAGATTACCGAGACATGACCGAGACATGACCGAGACATGACCGAGACTTCTTTCGATAATGGCTTCGTTATGGTTCGTTCATTATTCCCTTCAATTTCCCTGATTTTTCAAGAGCCACTTTGGTGGATTAAGCGGTGAATTTATGAGTTCTATAAGCTACAATCACTACGATACCCTGGTAAACACCGTAGTCTTCCCTAATAGTTTCACACCGAAATATATACGCAGTTCCAGTTCATTATGGTTCAGGAGTGTTGCTGAACATCGGTAGGTCTGTCCATTTGTTGGATAATACAGAATGCCGTTTTCGAACTTATTATCGCCTTGAAAAGTAAGCCCTGAAAGAGCTACAACATTGACCCGAGTACGATTACGAAACTTGGGATTAGGATGGTAGTTATCCAGCAAAGGCTTTCCTTCAGGATTCGTATTATTCTTCAGCCAGATGATTTTTCCATAATAGATACTTCCCACACGGTAAACCTGAACTTTCGCATCTTTCGCATCCGTGAGCCAAACACCATTGATCTGATCAGGCACATATGTGTTACTTTCAATCGCAAAACACAATTGAGACAAAATAAATATTAGAATGAGCATAAACCTCATACATTCTCCATATTATTTATATTCTAGTATTTCTATTATATTTATTAGCAAGCAAATTTCATAAATGGACAACTTCCAAAAACAGATAACATGGTCAAGTAGTAATCATTGTAATTATCAATCTGCCTAACATATGGTACTTAACTCTCGAATTCGAATTAGATAATTACAGGCAAAAACTGATTTGTTTGAAAATAATATGCTAGATTCCTTTAACATAATCTATAATAATAGCTGTTTACTCTTAGTTGTTGTTCTGACAGGAAAACGAATTAATATATATCATATGGGATTGAGAAAGCGCATATCAAGATCAATTCTCATGAACGCATTTGTATAAATTATATGTGATGTATCGTAGAAGATAGAATAATAGAAATTAGGAGTTAGAAAATGAAACCATCTTTTGTAAAAATGATAAAAAGTAATTCGGGACTATGGCTTTTTGTATCCTTAACAATCCTGTTGTTGAGTATTCCCCTTTATGCAGTCCAGAATACTACTTTACAGAATAGTATATCCGTGAATAATCTCCAGGCTGCCTATGCCAAAGAATTAAATGCACATACTTCATATCTTTTATATGCTCAAAAAGCTGATTCTGAAGGCTACGGAAAGCTGGCAGAACTCTTTCGTGTTCTGGCAAAATCAGAAAAAGTTCATGTAGAAAGATATGCCGGTATTTTGATTGATCTTGATATTACTCCAGTTGCAAATGATTCTGTAGTTGTTGTCCTGACGACCAAAGAAAATCTGCGACAGGCAATTGAGGAAGAAAATTATGAAAACACTGTTCTTTATCCCAGTTTTGCACAGCAAGCAAGAAAAGACAAAATAAAATTTGCAAAAGCGGCATTTAGAGCTACCGGTGATGTTGAAGGTGTTCACGCTGTGCTTCTCAAACAAGCACAGAATAACACAAAAAAATGGAAGAATCAAAATGTAACGTATTATGTCTGCCAAGTCTGTGGAGATGTATCCAAGTACAGACCAATGTTGTGTTCCGTCTGTTTATCCGCGGCAAAGAATATCAAGAAAGTGGACTGATTCCAAGCGTATAATGAGCATTAATTCTTTTTATTAATACCTGTTTTTCTTAATATTATTTGCAACGCCTATTATCAAGTAATAAAAAAATATCTTGACTTGATTTGTAATAGAATTTAGAAATGATTTATAAAAATAATTAACGCTGAAAGAGGTAATACTAAGTAATCTTGCTCCCCCACAACATACAATTTATTCACGCTATTTTTAATTGAAATTCATAGTCCATCCATGTTTGATTTATAGGAGGAATACTGTTCCTGTTGGGTTATTGCCAGATTACTTCTCCAGGACAAAGAGATAATTACGTGCAAGATTTTTTCCAATTCACAGCGAATGTTTGCTGTTGGATTAGCACTATAACAAGATGCGATGAGGAGAAAAAATGCGAAACACGACGTTACTAATATGCCTATTCTTAGCCCTATTCCCCATATTTTGCCAAGCCATTTATCATGAAGATTGTCTGATACCGGATTTCACAAATGAGACAATTAATCGGGATAATCTACTATATTTCAGTGGCGGTATATTATTCAGGGACTTCAGAATCTACGATATGACAGATTTGAGCAATCCCGTTATGCTCTCTACGACAAATATCCCTTGTTTAAACGGTACTACATGGCGGATGGCATTGCAGGATAATATTATTTATACAACTTGTAATTCAGATAGTCTATATTTGACAATCCTGGATGTAGCGAATCCTATGCAACCACAGATTTTGAGCAGAAGATGTTTTAGTATGGATCCTTACAATCTGATTGTGCAAGGTCATATTGTATATCTGACAAGCCATGATAATTATCTACATATCATTGATGTCTCTGATCTACAAAATCCAATTCAAATTAACTCAATTGCTTTAGGAGACTCCACGCAACATATTGGTGAAATGAAACTCAAGGATCATTCTCTCTACATAGCGATGAACACCATTTTAAAGATATACGATATCACAAATGCAGAGCAACCCGCATTTATTGGTGAATATCCAACAACTCCGTATAAGTATCATTTAACAATTGGAGACAGTAAGGCTTATCTGTCTGGATCATCATCAGATTCAACCGGTATCGAAATAATAGATGTAAGTAATTCAGAGAATATTCATCAAATTGGGACGATACAGAATGTTTCGGGAGAAATATTTTATTCTGATAATCATTTGTACACATGTCATGATACCAGAGTCTCAAATTTCGATGTCTCTGACCCAAACAACCCAATTCTGCTTGGTTTCTATGAAAATCCCTTGGGATTGGGAATCAGCGATGTACGAAATGGATATGTGTATGCGCAAAGCTTGTATAATTTCCTACGTATCAATATGAATGATCCTTCAAATCAAGTACTAATGGGTAAGTATGAATCGCCCATTGATCCTGCCAGCGTACAAATACAAGGAAATAAGGCAATTTTTAGATTACATTCACAATATGACAATATTGTTGGAACAGAATATTCCCTGCAGATACTGGATATTACCCAAACCAATCAGATTCAACATACTAGCACAATTTCAAGTACAAATTATATCACACCTATCAAAATTATAGGTCAATATGCTTACGTCATCAATTACAGTAATTCAGCGCTACTTATATATAATATCTCTGATCCTCATGAACCATTATTGGTACACTCCATGGGGATACTTCTTGAAGGAGCTGCTATTAGAAGAATGGAAGTAGTGGAAAATAGAGCTTACTTACTAAGTATGCATACTCTTTATGTTTTGGACATAGCGGATGTAAGTAATCCCAGCATCCTTGGTCAGCTTCCTCAATATGATTATAATATGGTTGACCTGAGAATGAGCGATAATATAGCCTATGTCGCCACCGATGACGGAGGCATTAATCTGTATGACATCTCCAATCCAACTTCAATAAGCGCTTTGGGAAGGTTTACTAATCCTGTCGAAAATAGCGCATTGCGTTTTTTCGAGATGTCCGGAGAAATTGCCTATCTAGCTGCCAAAAATAATGGAGTTCAGGTTGTGAACCTGCAAGACCCAGCAAATCCAGTGCTGGTTCAAACAATCAAACCCACAACCGACATATGTGTTACACCAATTGCCATATATAATCATTATCTGTTTTTTGGTGATGATTACCGGAATATTATCTATTCCTATGATATTAGCAACCCGTTGCAGCCCGTTTTTCATCATAGTTTGATATGGAATCAAATGACTGATGTCTTAAGTTCGAATAACAATAGAATCTACTCGATCAGCAGCACAAGTATCAATGATTTATCCTTGTCAGAAGGATTCTCACCCATTCAAGATCAGACGATTCCCACAGAGTCAATGAGTTTGAGTAATTACCCGAACCCCTTTAACCCAGAAACGAAACTTTCATTTACATTGGCAAAACAGACTTTTGTCAAATTAGAGGTATATAATGTACGAGGACAAAAAATAAAAGCACTAGCTTCTGAATCTATGTCTGCCGGTAAACATCAGATTTCCTGGGATGGAAAAGACGATTTTGGGAAACCTGTAGCTTCAGGTATGTACTTCTCCCGCCTGGAGACACCAAGTCAAAAGGTAACCCGGAAGATGTTGCTGCTCAAATAACCTAGCATTGACTGGCAGTGGCAATCCCTAACATAAGTAGAATTCGACAATACCATTGTCTCATACTACAGTTTACCAAACTATGCTACTTAGCTTGTTTCAGGATTGTCACTGTCAAAGGATTCAATTCTATAGAATGACCAGAGATCATTCTTACTCCAGAAAGATTGGAAACCTTGCTGATACCTGCTTCATCATCATCTACAATAATCTCTGAACTTGATAAATCCAAATTCGTATTGAACTGTCTTTGCCTATTATCTGCATTGACAAATACAAAGTACTTTGTCCCGTCAGTTGCCGTACACTGGTAGGCAATCGCCACGTCATTAGATTTGATATCAGGGCTTTGAATCATTTGAACATTAGAACGCACTAATGTCTCAGTTCCCAACCTGAAGGCATCTGTTGAACGTCTGAGTTTAATCAAACCGGAAGTATAATTCATCGTTAGTTGTGATACTCCAGGTGTAGTTACTTTTTCCCAATCGAACTTATTCAGAGCATCTGAAGAATCGTAGGTATCCTGGATGAAATATGGATACTGCAAGCCTTGAACCGTGGTATATTTATCCTGTGGTTTACCTTCAGCACGCCATTGCTTGGTTCTGCCATATTCCTGTCCTGCATGTAGGAAAGCAATTCCCTGGCTTGTTAGAACTATAGCATTTCCGATGCGTAATCGTTTCTGGATTTCATTCTCATCAGCCTGGATATCAGGGTCTTTCTTCAGTGTAACGGCAATGATATCATGAACTGTCAGATTGTCATGCGCTTCGATGTACTGAACGACATCACCGGGGTCATCTTCTTTCATATTGACAGGTTTACCGATTAGATCATTGAAAATCATTTGAATATTACGAGCACCACCTGTAATAAAACGAGGCTGTCCTTCACTGCCAAAACCTGATTTGAGTTCATTACGGAATTCATCCGAAAAACAGGCGGCTGCATCGCTCTGGCTAACCCAATCCTGGTCAGCAGCTACACGTTTATCGCCATCATCACCGCTATAGGTTTTCCAACCTTCGCCAATAAAGACAATATTCGGATTTAACTGGCTTGTTTTGTTATATGCAAGCTGAACTGTCTCTGCATCTAAATCCCCCATCAGGTCAAAACGGAAACCATCAACCTTATATTCACTCACCCAATAGATCATAGAATCTGTGATCAATTTGCGAGTCATGTAATGAGTCGTACCGGGTCTGCCACCGCCGTAACTTAATTTTGGCTTTCCATCCTTATCCATGAAATGGTAATAATTGGGAACTATATCTTCCAGGATAGAAAGCTTGGCTGTGTGATTATAAACAGCATCCAGGATTACACCCATTCCTCTTTTATGGATTTCATTAATCAATTCTTTCAATTCAGTAATACGTAATTGAGGATCAGAGGAATTGGTAGAGTACATACCTTCGGGAGTAAAGTAATTATGAGGATCATATCCCCAATTGTAATTATTGTTTTGGGTTGAGTATTGTGTTTCACGAATACCATTCTTCATTTCAGTACCGAAATAGTAGTTCATAATAGGGAGTAATTGCACATGAGTCACACCCAGGGATTTAATATAGTCCAGTTTCTCAATAAATGCCTTATAAGTGCCGAATTGTGCTTTTGTTGTGATACTGGGGTCTGATGTGAAATCACGGACATGTACTTCATAGATAATCGTATCTTCTCTCTTTGTGAAACCGTCGATATTTGCATACTGAAGCTTTACTCCAATTGCTGAAGGATTCACAATGGCAGCTTTTCCCGCAGTATCTTTGCTTTCACTGTTAAAGGCAGCCATGGATTTAGCATATGGATCCAGTACTTCTTTAGTAATACCCTGGTTTGTCACAGAATAAGAGTAACATTGCTCAAGCAGATCTTCACTCAGTTTTGTACTCCAAACACCTTTATCCCCTTTTACCATAGTGACTCGCTTATAGGAATTAGCAGATTCTTCACCTTTATGGAAAAGATTCAATACAACGGCAGAAGCCAAAGGTGACCAGAGCTTGAATTCCGTGCTTGTTGGTGTATAGAAACATCCCAGTTCACCATCATAGCTGAATAATGCATCGATGCTTTTCCAATCCGTACCTGAATTGGCAATCATCTCTCCACATTTGATTTGATACTTTTGAGCTATGTCTAATTTCTCCTTCATCTGAAGGACTACTTTTGTATCGTTAATTGGTATTTGTTTCAGGATTGTGATAGCTTTATCATTGAGTAAGACTTGCATGTTGCCTTGATACTTTGATCTGAACTCAACGGTAATCTCATTTTCAGAAGTAATCGTTGCCTTTTCAATCCGATTAGCTGTGTTTTTTTGCACATCATCATATTTCGTATAAACAGCAGGATCAGTTGTAATAACATATGCTTCTTTATTGAGAGCTGGAAGAGGAAACTTACGGTCAGCTCCAACATCTTTCTGATCACCGTTATGTACGATAAAGTTCAATGTACCAGTGCCTTTGTAGAGAATATCCCAATAAACTCCTTTATCCGAAGTACCAGATGGCTTTAGAGCTGCATTCCAGTTTGCTGTGGTTCCATCATAGCCATCTCCCCAAACATGCAATCCCCAACCTGTGTATTGATTGTCAAAACGAATGTAATATAAACGTACTGATTTGTTCGCTTGCCCGGGAGCTATCTTCACCATATCAGAGGCATTTGCCTGCGCATCAGCAAGAGAAAGGTAAGTGCTGGCGTCTTCCGTAATTGTCCAGATCGCTTTATTGGTTTTTGGATCTGGATATGTTCGGTCTCCATCAGGATCTTTCTGGTCACCTTTATGAATGATGAACTGTATATCACCGGTACCGGAATATGTTATCTCCCAAACAGCACCATATTCAGAGATTGATTTTGGTTGAAGAGCTTTGCTCCATTCAACAGCTTCTCCGGCATAGCCACTACCCCATACATGCAAACCCCAACCGGTATATTGTTTATCATACCGATGATAATTGATTTGCAGGGTTTCAGCAAAGAGCACACTGCTTAAGAATACCAACAATAGTATTGAACATAAGATAGATATTTTCATAGTTCCTACTCCAACATACGTATTTGTTTATGATGCAAGATACTTATTATAATGATTGAATTAGCGTCCAGATAATAATTTACATTGATAGGAAATGGAAGAGAAAACTAATCCATTATAAGATAAATCAAAAGTATTAATATATTGACAGGATTTTATACATTTTGCATTTTAACCAATCTGGTTGTAGGAAATTAAAAATTACTTAGACTAATATAGTGTGTAGTATAGACTTAACCCATTTTTCAATCATTTTACTGAAACAAATAAATAAATTGAAGGATGTCTATTATGTTTTACAAATCTTTAATTCTACTTTTCCTATTAACAGTCCTCTCAACTTTATGCTATTCTACAGCGACAACTGACTATTTTCGATCAAATGGGTCTGGGTCATGGGCTAATGCAGGTACATGGCAATCTTCTTCTGATAATTCAAACTGGGTTCCATCCACATTAGCACCTACAACAGCAGCGAACACTATCACAATTCGTAGTGGAAACATAGTCACCGTTGATGCTACACTCTCTACTGATCAGACGACTGTAGATGCTGAAGGAGAAATTGATGTCAGTAGTGGTATAACCATGACAATTGCAAATGGCAGTGGTACAGACATGACAGTCAATGGTATCTTCAGAAACAATGCAGGAACTATTACAACGACTGGAGCTACCTTATCTTTCGGTAGTGGCGGAAAATATCAACATAATTATGTTACTGCTTCGGGTGCAATTCCTCTTGCAACTTGGAATGCTGCATCAACTTGTGAAATCATCGGTTATGCAACCTGGTCAAATCCCCCTTCTAATCTAGGACAAAGCTTCGGTAATTTTACCTGGAATTGTCCTTCACAAAACGGAAATATCAGTGCTGGTGGTGCCTTAACTTCAATAGCTGGCAATTTAACTATTGCCAGTACCGGTGCATCTGCAAAGGAATTTCGATTAGCTGCAACAACGTCACCAACATTAAATATCGGTGGTAATTTAATCCTTTCGGGTGGAACGCTGAATCTGAGTTCCGGTACAGGGAGCCCGGTTATTAATGTTGCAGGTTACTTGATGATTTCAAATGGAATATTAAACATGAGTTCCAGTTCTGGAAGTAGTACTATTAATTTATCCGGGAATTATACAATGACAGGAGGTAATTTAACTGAGACAGGATCTGGTGCTGCCAATAGCTTCAATTTCGCAGGAACAATACCACAGATAATTTCGTTGACAGGTACACAGATCATCAGCAATACAATCAATTTTACTGTGAATAGCAGCGCAATAGTACAATTTGAAACATCTTCCACTGTTTTGGGTGGATCTGATGGTTCTTTTACTGCAGCCACGACATCAACATTAATGATAAAACATCCAAACGGTATCACTGCTTCTGGTACATCGGGGTGTATTCAGACCACTGGTACCCGAACATTTAATGTTGCTGCTAATTATACTTATAATGGCAACAGCATGCAATATACAGGAAATGGGTTACCAACAGCCGTCAATAATCTAACTATTAACAATATTGCAGGGGTAACCTTATCTGCTTCTTGTTCAGTAAGTGGTTTAATCTTATCAACACCACTAACAATTGGCTCCAATGTTTTAAGTATTGCCGGAAGTGTTTCCGGCACAGGCGGTTTAATTGGGGGCTCTACTTCAAATCTCAGTGTCAGTGGCAGTGGTTCTATTGTATTGCCTGTAATTTCTTCGGGATTGAATAATTTTAGTGTGACACGATCGAATGGCGTTACCCTCGGATGTTCAGTTACTGTAAGCGGGACATTTACTTTTACGAGCGGAACTTCATTAACCTTAGATGTAGGAATCTATACACTTACAATCAATGGAACTGCCAGATTTAATGCTACCAATTATATAACTGGAGCAGGTAGTTTCATTCTAACAAGCGGAGCTACGCTTCAAACGTCCAATTCGTTGGGAATTATTGGTGGTAGCAGTCCCCAAGGAAGTGTGCAAACTGTTACTCGTAATTTTGACACAAGTGCCAATTACACATTTAGTGCTACAAGTACAAACATTAATACTGGAGGGGGATTACCTTCTGCTGTCAACAATCTAACTATAAGTGGTCCGTATGCAGTATATTTATCCACATGGGCATGTACAGTTAACGGAATATTAACTGTTACAAATAGTGTTTTCTATGTTGCAGGCGGGCAAGTACTTTCAGTACATGGAACTGCTGTCTTTGATGCGACTAGTACTATATACAGTTTATCATCCGGAAGTGTTTTTCAATTAGAAAGTGGAGCTACACTTAAAACAGCTAATGTAGATGGAATTAGAGCTTCAGGGGCTTATGGGAGCATTCAAACTACAATACGTTCTTATGATACTGGAGCTAATTATACATATAATGGAACTTCAGCCCAAACAACGGGAACTGGTTTACCTGCTAATGTACATGATCTAACAATTATTAATCCAGCCGGGGTTACATTAACCTATTCATGTGCTGTTGAAGGTACATTTACTTTATCTTCAGGAAATATTGATTCTAATTCAAAAACACTTACGATTAACGGGACAGCCATTTTCAATGCTTCAAATTATGTGAGTGGTGCTGGAAGCTTTGTTTTAGCCAGTGGGGCAAACCTTCAAACAGCTAATCCACAAGGTATTACTTCGAGTGGATCTGGAAGCGTACGAACAACCACAAGTACTTTCAGTACAAGTGCCAATTATGTCTATAACGGCATTGCAACACAAGTTACTGGAAGCAGTTTACCGGCAACCGTTAACAATCTGACGATCAGTAATAATGCCGGAATATCATTGTCTAACTCATGTTCTGTCAGCTCTGTTTTAACCTTAACCACACCATTGACTATTGGAGCTTATACTCTGACAATTGCCGGTTCAATTTCCGGTACAGGGGGATTAGTTGGCGGTAATTCATCCAATCTTTCTATAAATGGTACCGGTCCAATTGTTATACCTTCTGTAATATCTTTAAATAATCTAATTATCAATCGAACAGGCGTTGTTTCTCTGGTCTATTCACTTAGCGTGAACGGATCTCTAATATTATTAACAGATCTTACTATCGGTGCATACTCTTTAACAATTTCTGGTTCAATTCCAACTGTTATCGGTGGTCTCATCAGTGGAAGCAGTTCCGATCTAGTTATTGGTGGAAGTGGTGCCTTGATATTACCTGCCATTACTTCTGGTTTGCGGAATTTATCAATCAATAGAAGCGGTACTGTTACACTTGGAAGCTCGCTTTCAATAAGTAATACACTAACATTGACTTCCGACCTGTCGATAGGTTCAAACACACTGACAATCAACGGTACAATTCCATCCAGTACAGGTGGTCTTATAGGAGGAAGCTCTTCTAATATTGTTATTGATGGCAGCACTGTCATGACAATGCCTTCTATTACTTCAGGATTGCATGATTTAACAATTAATAGAAGTGGTGGAGTTACACTTGCTAATTCCTTATCCATCGGAGGAGAACTTACTTTAACAAATGGTACCTTGGCAGCAGGTTCTTTTCTGAACATGGCTACAGGATCGACAGTTTTAAGAAGTAACGGTTTGTTGACAGGAACGATACAAGGCAGCGGGATCTATTCAGTTGTTTATACAGGTACTGATAAATCAACAGGGTATGAATTGACTGGCAGCGGTCTTGGAAACCTGACAATTCATTTGGATAGTGGTAGTACTTTAACGCTTGATCGATCAGTTACTGTGGATAATGATGAATTATTGACCTTCATACAAGGTTCAATCACGCTAGCAAATTATAATCTTACTATTAATGGAAGTTATGCAGGAACAAATCAATTTATCTATAATGGTACCGGCATATTGGGCGGAGGAAATATAGGCAGCAATGCTAACGTACAGATTTCATTATCTTCCCCTGCTTCTATCCCTGCTGTGGTTAACACTCTTGAAATCTCACCCGGTTCAGGAAATACAATTACTTTACCTGGGGATGTAACAACAACTTCGCTCATCTTTACTAATGGCAGTTTAGCATTCAATAGCCATATTCTTTCACTGGCCGGGAAAGATTTTGCTGTTCAAGGATCGAATAGCATTTCTGCTTTGAACATCAGTATGTCACCAACATCACACACATTCTCCGGATATACAAGCATTCCTCATACCTGGCAAACCAATAGTATCTTCAATGGAACAGTGGATATTTTTCTCACCTACCCTTCCTCTTTATCGATTTCACCGAAAATGAAAGTATATAACAGAAATCATTCGGATGGAGAAACAAACTGGAATTTCATCGCTCTATTGGATTCCAATGATCATGATACCTATAGGTCTGTTCATCTGACAGGAATTACTACTTTGAATGGTTCTGCTAAAGGTGATCTTGATTGGACTCTTGTTGAACCGGATCAGGATTTACCTGTGGAATTAACTTCCTTTACTGCGATATCTTCTACTTCTCAGTTGTTGGTGACTTTACAATGGACTTCAGGATCTGAAACTAATAACCTGGGGTTCAATATTATAAGGTCGAATAACGCAGATCTTTCAAATGGTGTATGCCTGAATGCAAATATTATACAAGGTACTAATACATCTCAAAATCATACATATCATTTCTCTGATCTGACTGTTGAAGCTTCCAATACATATTACTACTGGCTCGAAAATATCGATTACAGCGGTATTAGTATGTACAACGGACCCGTTATAGTTCAGGTACTTGAACAGGAAAATCCTGATAATCCTCCTGTAATACCGGTTGAATTCACTCTTTTAGATAAAGCATATCCAAATCCTTTCAACCCGGAAACCAATATTTCCTTTCAATTGAAAACACCAAGTTTTGTAAATATTACGATTTATGATATTAAGGGACAAAAAATACAGACACTTACTTCTAGGAATTGGGAATTGGGAAGGCATAATCTTGTTTGGTGTGGAACTGATGAAAAAGGAAATGCTGTTAGTAGCGGTATCTATTTCTATCGAATGATTGCGGGTAAGTACTCTTCAACCAAGAAAGTCGTTCTAGTGAAGTAAGGGCAAATCTATGACTCAGATAATCGTCATAAGTGATTACTACAGATTGGAGTTTTAAAATGAGTAATAAATTGATTACAATTCTCTTTCTCTTTTTGGGAATAACAGCTCTTTGTTTTGCACAATCAGTAACTTTAAGTTCACCAGATCAAATAGCTGCAGGTAATGCAACTCAAGGTAATGTAAAACAAGTTATCTTCCATTTTCACCTGAACCGGGATAATGTTGGTATCATAAATTTAACAGGAGTTAATTTTACTACCGGTGGGAATTATCAAGCCAGTGATTTAACCAGGTTTCAATTATGGTTCAGCGGAGCTGATAATATTTCTTCAGCAGTTCAAATCAGCTCTGATATTACCACGAACATGGGACCTGGATCGCATACATTCTCCTCATTTTCAACCTTACTTGCTGCAAGTTATACTCGATATTTATTTGTAACAGCAGACATTGCACTCAATGCTACCACTTCAAAATATGTGAATGTATCCGGATGGTCAACAAGCAACTTCATTGTTAGTTCTGGTGCAAAATCAGGCACAGCTCCGGCAGGAGGGGCGCAAACCATCACTCCTTTTACTACTTTAGCAACAGACTACTTTCGTTCTAATTCAACAATCGGTAACTGGTCGTCTCCAGGATTCTGGCAATCGTCTCACGATAATATTACCTGGGCAACTGCAACCTTATCTCCTTCAAGTACAGCGAATACGATTACTGTTCTCAGTGGTCATTCAGTTAATTTCGATACCAGTATTTCCATAGATCAAACTGTCATCAATGCTGGTGGGCAAGTAATGATAAGTAATGGCACAACACTTACAATTGCCGATGGTTCAGGCACAGATCTGACTGTGAATGGAACTCTGAGAAATAATGAGGGAATCATCATTACATCGGGAATCCTTGCTTTTGGTAGCGGAGGTTTATACCAATGTAATTTTGCATCAATAGTAGGGGTAATTCCAACTGCTACCTGGAACACAAATTCAACCTGTGAAATTATTGGTTATACTAACTTTTCTGGCATTCAAACCGGGTTAAGCCAGAATTTTGGTAATTTTAAATGGAATTGTCCAGACCAAACAGCAAACATCACAGCAAATTCAACACTTCTGACAGTGAAAGGGAATTTGGAAATCGCTGCTGGACAATTTCAATTAACTGCAACAGGTACTCCTTCACTTGCCTTAGGTGGTGGATTGAATATTTCCGGCGGAACATTGGATATGAGTTCAGGCACTGGAAATGCAGTAATTAATCTTAAGGGTAATTTTACCATGTCTGGAGGTGTCCTTACTGAAACTGGTTCTGGAGCAGCAAATAATATAAACTTTAGTGGAACAACAGCGCAAGTGATTTCAATCACAGGTCTATCAACCATCAGTAATACCATTAATTTTGCAGTAAATAGCAGTGCTATAGCGGAGTTTGAAACAGAATCGACAGTTTTAAATGGTTCAATAGGTACTTTTACAGTAAACAGCGGTTCAACATTGATAATCAGGCATGAAAATGGTATTGCATCCACAGGGAACAACTCTGGTTGTATACAAATAACAGGTACCAGGACATTCAGTTCTACCGCAACATACTCATTCAAAGGTTATGCAAATCAAGCTACTGGAAATGGATTACCAACGACTATCAGCAACTTAATCGTGAATCATGATGGTGGTGGAGTCACTTTATCCGGTGCATGTACTGTTACGACTGCATTATCATTATATACTGCTCTTTCAATAGATGCAAACACATTGACACTCAACGGAACGGTACCAGTTCGTACAGGTGGGATTATTGGTGGAAATTCTTCAAACTTGGTTATTGGTGGAACTGCCTCCTTAACGATACCTGAAATCAATTCCGGTTTACAGAATTTGACAATCAATGGTAACGGCGCAATTACTTTGGGAAACTCAGTTACAATTTATAATATCTTTACCCTCGCTTCATCCGGCAATGGATATTTGAGTGTGGGGAATTATACTTTAACGATTAACGGAACTGCCGTTTTCAATGCGTTAAGCTATGTAAGTGGAGCAGGCAGTTTTGTATTAGCGAGTGGAGCTACCCTTCAAACCCCTAATACTTCAGGAATTACATTAAGTGGAACAACAGGAAGCGTTCGAACTACCACGCGTATTTTCAACACAGATTCAAATTATTCCTACAATGGTACTTCGGCACAGTTAACCGGAAATGGATTACCGGATACCGTCCATGATCTGACAACCACAAATCTTTATGGAGTTACCATATCTACGTCTTGTATTGTAAATGGAACCTTTACTCCTTCCGGTGATTTATTTATAGGAAATAATAGTGTCATTACGGTAATGGGAGCAGCTGTTTTTAATACTTTATATTATGTTAGTGATGCTTCAAGCAGTGCCAGTACTTTTATTCTATCAAGTGGAGCTACCCTTCAAACAGCACATGCTGCAGGTATTACTTCGAGTGGTGCAACCGGCAGTGTACGGACAACCGTACGATCTTTCAATTCCAATGCCAATTACACTTATAATGGCACAGTAGCTCAGGTAACAGGTAGCGGATTACCAGCTTCTGTTTTGAATCTAACTGTCAGTAATGCTGCTGGAGTAACATTATCCGGCTCCTGTGCTGTCAATGGAGTTTTTACACCTTCAACAGGGTATCTAAATGTTGGTAATTATTTACTGAATATTAATGGAACAGCCAGATTTAATGCTACAAATTATGTTATCGGTGCTGGTAGTTTTATTTTAGCCAATCATGCTACACTTGAAACAGCGAATGTGAATGGCATTACAACCAGCGGTGGTGGTAGTGTCCAGACAAATACTCGAATATTCAATACAAATGCTAATTATGTTTTTAATGGCACGACGGCTCAAGTAACAGGAAATGGGTTACCGGGAACTGTTCGTGATTTGACTGCCAGTAATATTGCAGCGCTTACTTTATCAGGTTCCTGTAATGTTAATGGCACATTTACACAATCTGTTGGGAATTTGGATGTTAATATTTATGCCCTAACGATTAATAACACAGCAATATTCAATTCCAGCAATTATGTGTTTGGGGCAGGTAGTTTTGCTTTATCCAATGGAGCTATACTGCAGACTTCCAATGTTGATGGTATTAACATGCCACCGGCAAACACCGGTAGTGTACGAACAACATCACGTTCTTTTGACATAGGGGCGAATTATACTTATAGTGGAAGTTCCACTCAGTACAGTGGAAATGGTTATCCGGATCTATGTACTGGAACATTACAAGTTAGTAAATCGAATAGTGCTTCGTTCTATCTGAGTACATCACGCACAATTGGCACAAACGGTAAAATCAATTTAGCTTTAGGTACATTCGCTGCAAGTACTTCATTAACTATGGGTACAGGATCATCCATAATAAGGAATGCAGGTTATTTGAGCGGTACAATCCAAGGTAATAATGCATATTCAGTGACTTATATAGGAAACAGTAAAGCAACTGGAAATGAGCTTTCGGGTAGCGGACTTGGAAACATTACGATTGATTTGAATAGTGGAAATACAATAACACTAAATCGCAACTTAATTGTAGATGATTTGGAAGTGCTTAGTTTTTTGCAGGGATCCCTGGCTTTATCGAATTTCAACCTTACAATGAATGGAAGCTACAGTGGAGCGAATCAGTTCATCTATAACGGAACAGGATCATTGAATGGGAATAACGTAGGTTCCAATGCTTGCATTAGACTGACAGTTGTATCACCTTCTTCATTACCCGTTAATGTAAATATTCTTGAAGTCAATCCTGGCGAAGGGAATACTATCACTCTTCCGGGAGATGTTTCAACAGCTACACTGCTGATTACCGATGGAAGTTTAGGATTAAATAGTCATATTTTAACACTTGCAGGGAAAGATTTTGCGTTACAAGGCTCCAATAGCATTTCTGCTCTCGATGTTAATATGACCTCAACATCGCATACATATAATGGATATCCAAGCTTAGCACATACCTGGCAGACCAGTGGAATTTTTAGCGGAGCATTAAGCATCATCTTTTCATATCCTTCATCATTATCTACATCTTCGGTAATGACAGTCTTGAATAGAGATCATGTAGTTGTAGAAAGCAACTGGAACAATGTCGTTACTTTAAGTTCAGTCTTATATGAATCTAATTATTCAATCACATTACATAATATAACTACCTTGAATGGAGCAAAAAAAGGTGACCTGGATTGGACACTTATAGAACCTGATCAGGATTTACCAGTCGAATTGACTTCCTTTCAAGCACACATAACTCAGGATCTCTTTGTGAAACTGCAATGGATGACACAATCCGAAACAAATCTGACAGGCTATAACGTATTTCGTTCATTGAACGAAGACGTAAATTCAGCGATGCAGGTGAATTCATATCTTATACCTGCAACAAACACTTCTGTAACTCATACATATGATTTTCAGGATACGAATGTTACCAGTGATAATACGTATTACTATTGGTTACAGCATATTGATCATGCTGGGATAGTTGGTTATTTCGGACCGGTATCAATTACGGTAAATAGCAATGAAATTGAAAATCCATCTCCTATTATTCCTTTGACTACAGGTCTTAATGCGCTGTATCCAAATCCATTTACCGGAAACACAATCATTCGATATTATCTGAGCAAAGACATTTCGACTACAATCGATATTTATAATACGAAAGGTCAGTTGGTTCGTTCTTTCCCAAATACAGCCAAGACAGCAGGTAACCAATCACTGGCGTGGGATGGATTTGATAATAACGGAAGGACTTGCAGTTCAGGTATCTATCTCGTCAGAATGTTAGCTGGTAAAGATCATTCCTATCTCAAGGCTACTCTTATTAAGTAATGCAATTCAGATGTTGGATTTTCATGAAAGCTTACCAAAAATTAGCAAATTACCGATACTGTTCATTGAGTTGTCATCCCCGATATGATCGGGGATCCACACTATATGAAATTGTATCGAAAACCCGTTTTCTGGGAACAAAAAACCCATTATAAAGAGACTGTTCATGAAGTTATTCATAATATTCAATAAGTTAGAAAGTAGCAAGTTGAAAAAAGTGGTCGAAACGGTCATAATTTAACATACCTTCCAGAATTGACAGATAAGCTCTGCTAAGGACACCAAATCACAAGTTAAGCTTTTTGACTAAAATTGAAAAACACGCGATTATAAGTAATGTTTCGAAGCCGTTTCTGACTAAATGTGTAGTTAAAATCATATAAAATAGTTCTTTACAAGTTTTTTGCTATAGCTTCAATGGCATTTGTTACCTGGTAACAAAAGGGAGGATATTATGACAAAAAAACACTCCAATTCAAGAAGCGGTAAGTGTTAGTCATGAAAGTAACCAATACCATGTAAGTATTAACGTACCATTTTCATTCACTTTGCCTGAGACAACATCAAACCACAAGTTCTTAATAGCGTTTCTACGCTTATTAGTAGGAATAGGCGGAGACAACCTCCTTACACTTCAGCAAATAGCTGATCTGTTTAACTACGCAGACCGCAGGAATGTACATAATTTCTGGCAAGAGTTTGAGCAGCATGGTCATGATATCCTGGCATATTTAAGCCGGAAAGTTGACCTGCTGGAGTGTATTCCTCAGATCGAGAATTTTGTTATCAATAACCTGCTTTTACCTTTAAATGTCATGTATCAGGAGTTCATCAGCCATCATGATTTTAAAATGTCCTATACCACTTTCTGCAAATATGCTTCTCAGGTCAATTCTCTGTCTGTAGTTAAGCAAGCTCAGAAGCTTCTTCTGAAAAAGACAGTAGGCGGTGATGCTGTACATCTGCTGAAACTGCTTGCCGGTCAGCAGAATACACCTGTTATCTGTGACAGACTCCTGGAACAAATGAAGACTGCTAAAGGCAATACATCCCATAGAACCGCCGATGCAAAGCCGTTCCATAGTCTGGAACGCAAGAACCTGTGTCTGCTGGTACATTACCTGGTTGGAAGCGGTATGAACTTCGAGACGATAGCTTTGCTGCTCAACACCTGTAAAGCTACAGTCTCAAATCTCTGGCATGAAATCGCTGACCTGCAGAGCCTGATTCTGAACTCAATCGGTAAGTGGAGCGGAAAGATCAGCATTGATGAGAAATATGTGAAGATCAAAGGTATTCCGTACTATGTCATCAGTATTGTTGATTTTGTGACTCACATCCCTCTGTTTTGTGAGTTGTATCCTGACACAAAGAAAGAATCATTCGAAGCATGTTTCAGAACCTTCAGACAGCTCTACAGGAAAGATCCAACCCTGATTGTCAGTGATGGCAGTAAATCGTTAGCAGTTGCAAGAAAAACAGTGTTTCCAAAAGTCCATTACCAACTCTGTAAGTTCCATAAGATACGAAATCTCTTCAAAAGAATCAGTCAATGTCATCTCCCTGAAGACAGGGACAAGTTCTTTAAGAAGAGGATTATGAAAGCTTTCCGAAGAGAAACGGCGGGCGGAAGGAAAAAGGGTATCGCAAGCCTGACAGCTATTACTCCCCCAACCGCCGCCGAATACATCAAAAGCAATATCATTAGTGATTGGAGACACCTCAGCAAAGGTTTGACTTCCAATGTCTCTGAACGCTGGAACCGCAAAATCAAGAAGGTGACATCCGGTAGATTTGGACTAAAATCTGAAGAAACCACCCGCAACCTTGTGTTTTCGCTTTGGTTCAAAGAACTGGTCGATAAAGGTCAACCAATCATGCGTCAGGAATCACTTTTAGCAAGTTTAAGTATCTCCCGCATATGTCAAGAAAATGTGGATTGGTCGCACTTAGACCACTTTTTCTCTGTCACTACCAATAAGGCTGCGTAAAATGGAGGTTAATTTTGAACAGTCTCATTATAAATATATATCTTTTCAGCAACAAACATCTTGACACCACATTACATCTTTGCTAAATCCTGTATTATATCAAATTAGGAGGATAATATGAAAAGGTATATCTTTGTAATTCTATCTTTAATAGTATTGAGTAATCTTCTTTCAAATGACAATCACATGAATGTACCCGTTGGACAGGCAATTTACCCAAATTTCATTTCCAATCATAATCGCGATAACGAACGCCTAGCTCCTGTTTGGACATTCAATAATCTACCGACCAGTATTCTGATGTCTTATAATGATTATATGATTGGTGGGTATAACAATTTACCTATGCAATTGATACCTGATGCAATGGGAGGAGGATATTTCCTGACTTTTCATGCAAAAAGAACAGCTACTGGGACGAGAAGAGTGATTTATTCGTATATTGAACAAAACGGTACCGTACATAATACAAATGACTTAACTACTGATACATATGCTCAAGGATACTCAGCAATGGATATTGATCCTATATCAGGAAAACCAATTTATGCCTGGCATTCCCCTGTGGATACAGATACTAGTCAGGAAGTTATGGTTTCTTGGGATAGATTACTTGAGGGTGTTCCAGGTTCCTTAACTACCCCTGCTTTAATTATTGATAATCCAATCACTATTACTTCACCAAGTGGAATCACTACGACTAACAATGAGTTCAATTGGCCAATTGTCAAGATCGGACCATCACCTTCTGTTGGAATGCAGCGAGTATATGTTCTTACCCGCAATTATTCAATATATAATTTCACTTCTGAGAATCCATTAATCGCCTGGGCTGATTTTACTTCTACCATGTTAGAAACAGGATCTCCCTTAGTCTGGAATCAAGTCCATATACCTGTATTAGATGATTGGCATGTTGTCACTGATTGGAAACAACCTTCTTATGGTTTTACTGTTGGTAATGATGGCAGGATTTATCTGGCAGGTCACCATAAATCCCAAACTCCTGAAGCGGACATGGATGTGTTTGTCTGTGAAAATTATGGAGAAGGCACATGGCAGCATTACAGTGCTTTCAGTAATTTTCCCAGTTGGAATCCTCCCACTCAAAATGGAGCTGGTCCTGGTTTTTTTATGAATCCAGTCAATGTTCCCTTTACCGATTCTCAAATGCGATGGAAAATACAAAATGCTCGTAATGTAAACGCCGTCATAGATGATAATGGATTGATCCATGTTACTGCTATGTGGATGTTGAGCAATTCTAATAATGTCGATTATCCAAGCTTTAATACTATCAAAGAATTCGTTTTTGATACCAATACCCACCAGTTCGACATCAGGGAAGTCTATCCAATTGCCGGTACGTCATCCGACAGTTTAAGATGGCAACCTTGGGATGCTGATGGAAATGGAATCGTTGATCAATATGACCAGGCAACCGGTAATCCGCTTATGCGTGATGATTGGAATTTTTGCTATTGGGATGATAATGTTTCTTATATGAGAGATGATTATAATTTTTACAAAATAACAGAACCCAATGCGCAAGGCTGGATGGCAAGTTTATGGCAGAATTCGTATAAAGCAAGAAGATGCAATTATTATGGCGATTCTCAATATGCAGCTTATACAACGGTGCCTGAAATTTATATTTCCGTTTCTCCAGATAACGGTCTGAATTGGTCTGAACCGATTATCATCAACTCCGTGGAAACAGCACAATTTAGCGGGAACAGACCTATGTGGGCTTATCCTTCAGATAAAATAAAATATGAGGGGATAATTAATGGGCACCCGGTTGGAAAACTGGGCTTGATGTATTATCATGACTTCACTTGGGGATCTTATAATGGTAGTTCAACAGGACCTGAAGATGGTGGAATTGTGAAGTTTATGACGATTAATATCGAATTCCCGATGCAGGGAATTTCTGGTATATCAGGTATTGTCAAGCGCATAGATAATCAGTTGCCAATAGCAAATGCCACGATCACTTCAGGACTATATACGGCAATATCAAATGAACAGGGAACTTATGTTATGAACATGCCTGCCGGAAGTTATACTGTAACTGCTTCCGCAGAGGGTTATGTGCCCATGATCGTAAATAATGTTGTAGTTACAAATAATCAATCGACCACACTAGATTTTAGCCTGAATGAGATTACGAATCCAGCCACGGAAGTTGTTGCTTCTATCCAAACTGGTAATAGTGCGGTACTTATCCAATGGGATTCTCCAGTCAGTGGAAGTAATCTGAGCTTTGATTTGGAGAAAAAATTAAAAGACAGCCAGATGATACCCAAATCAAGTGTTGTTAATCTCAGGGACCGTAACCTGACTGGTTTCAAGATTTGGCTTCTGATAAATGGACAGGAGAATAACGATGAAGCCTGGATATTGATTGGAACTGTACCTGCAACTGATAATTCGATAATAGATACAAGCTGGGAAAATCTCGCTGCGAACACCTACCGTTATGCAGTGAAAGCAGTTTATTCAGGGAGTATTCTATCCTCACCCAGTTTTTCCAATACTGTAATAAAGCCTGTCGTTAATTCAGATCCGAGCAATAGCCCAAGTATTACCAGGATTATATCAGCTTCCCCCAATCCATTTGTCTCAACAGTCAGTATAAGCTATGAATTAAAGTCGAATAGCCCAGCTAGACTTGATATTTTCAATATCAATGGACAGCATATAAAGACATTGAATACTGCTCTATCTCAAAAAGGAATTAACCATATTGTATGGGATGGTACTAATGATAGAGGAGATAAAGTCGGAAGTGGTCTGTATCTCTATAGATTAGATGCTGAGGGTCAAATCTTTACAAAGAAAATGATGTTTTTGAAGTAGTCAAAAAGCAATTCATAAAAAGAACGGCTACCGTACAGGCAGCCGTTCTTTATTTTTTTTTGTTTTTCGTTTTACAGGTCTTTATTTTTGCCCTTGACAGTCCAGCAGGTATTTGATTTATAGAAATACTTTACGATGGATTGAGGTATATGAAACAAAATTTAGCTACATTTATTCGATTTCACAGTCTTGAAGACCGGTTTTACCAGGTTTTCAGAAAGTATAATCCTGTAGCAAAAAGAGGGTACATACTGGTAGAAGTTTCCGCTTTTACCTCAACATTGACACCGCTCCACTAATCAATTTCACTTTTACGTCTGTTAATTTGTGTATCATTCCCCAGGCTTATTGCCTAAATTTAACACACCTAAGTTATTGATATGGAGACAAGAAAAATGCAAGCTCTTGGAAGACAAATTCTGGTCGAATATTACGAATGCAATCCTGATGCACTCAAAAATGTTCAACTCATCGAAAAAGCCATGGTCGATGCCTGTATTATGGCACAAGCAACTGTTGTAACCCAAACATTTCACGAATTCAGTCCCTTTGGTGTCAGTGGTGTTGTTGTTATTGCAGAATCTCATGTCGCCATTCACACCTGGCCTGAACACAACTATGCTGCGGTTGATATCTTCACATGTGGTGAAACTATCCAGCCTTGGATATTATATGAACACCTCAAGAAAATCCTTGAAAGCAAGCATTCCAGTAACATGGAACTAAAGCGTGGATTATTTGATCTGGGTGATCAGAAATTATTGCACAAGCCGGAAGAAAAGACCGAAGTACTACTTCAAGCAACTGGTAATTAAATGAATCTCTGGTTTACTGAAAAGCATACAGAATCAAGAGGTCTATCTTTTCGTATTGATAAGACTCTCTATCATGAAAAAAGTCCCTACCAAACCATGGATATTGTGGAAACACCTGATTTTGGAAAAGTCATGCTTCTTGATGATGTTGTTATGGTTACTGATGTTGATGAATTTGTTTATCACGAGATGATATCCCATGTATCTCTCTATTCCCATCCAAACCCGAGAAGAGTTCTGATCATTGGCGGTGGTGATGGTGGAACGCTACGTGAAGTGACCAAGCACCCGGAAGTAGAAACAGCCACTTTGGTAGAAATCGATGATATGGTCATTCGCGGTGCAAAGCAGTTCTTTCCTCAACTCGCAATTGGTTTTAATTCACCGAAAGCAGAAGTGATTGTAGATGATGGGATCAAGTATATTGCTGATTGCAAAGAAAAGTATGATATCATATTAATCGATTCCACTGACCCGGTCGGTCCGGCAACAGGTTTATTTCGTAAGGATTTCTACCAGAGTTGTTTTGATTTACTGAATGATGATGGAATCCTCACAGTACAATCTGAAAGCCCCTATATCCCCCATCTTGTTCCAATTATCAGGGATATGAATATCAATTTGTCTTCGATATTTCCCAATGTTCATATGTACCTGGCAGCGATTCAAACCTACCAGGCTGGATTATGGTCATTCCAGTTAGCGAGTAAGAAATATCATCCAATTCATGATTTTCAGGATGCCTTGTATAAACAACACCAGCTTAATCTGCAGTATTATACGGATGGAATCCATAAAGCCTGTTTTACATTACCAAGATTTGTAGAGAAGATAATTACCCTGTAGGGGTCTGCGTCAGCAGACCCATCTGATTTGTAGGTGTCCTCGTCAGCAGACCCATCTGATTTGTAGGGGTCCGCGTCAGCAGACCCGTCTGATATGTAGGGGTTTGCGGTAGTACGCCCTTCCTGTATGCATTTTCACTCCATTCAAGGGTTTACTTCCGCAAACCCCTACGATTTCTCTGAACCTGTTACCTGTACGCTGTTAGCTGTCACCTTCTGCAAGTTCTGCTCTGCTAATTTTTAACTTTTAATTGTTAATTTTTAATTCTCATATTTTCCACTGAAAATATGAGTTGGGTTTCATCTAGGCATCATCTAGGGATCATCTAGGGATCATCTAGACTTTTTTAGATTTTCCTTAGATTTTCTTTAGTTTTTGTTTCTTTTATGTATTTTTTATCTTCCATGAGACTTATTTGGAAGTTCGAAGTTCGAAGTTGCTTTCTGAGGCATTTTCTTCTGTGCTCTGAACCTGTTAGCTGACACCTGAAACCTGGCACCTTCTGCGATATACGGGGGAGGATTCCGAATTGCAGAATAGAAGATGTCACTTCTGAACTTCCCTGATAATGATTTTCGCTACCGAGAAAGAAAGCTGAGTTCTCCGAGTGAATAGATTTATCTATTTGTATCGAGGAGACGACATTTATTTAAACTTGAGTGTAGTATCGCTTCATTTCGATACAATTTCTCCTTCGTCGAAATCACTCAATGAACCGGCTCTTAGCTTTCATATAAAGTCCAACGGGTTGTAGAGTATGACGCCGATCATACTGATTAGTAGCTCCGCATTTACGCGGTTGTAGAGTATGACGCCGATCATGCTATTGTGCAACTCCGAGTCAGCTTCGGTAAAAAAATTGGGAGTATCCATGTAGGGTAGAAATGAATTGACAAGAATGAGCTTCATGGTTAATTTTATATGTTCTTATATTGCAGGAGGCTATGATGAAGAAAGCATTGATAATTATGTTTTTAGTTTTTTCTTTGCTGCCCTTATTATCTGTATATCATAAACTTGGTGATTTTATTACACAGGGTACTGGATTCTCAATTGCAATCGTGGATAGTATTGCTTACATAGCTGAAGGTAATTCCGGTATACAAATTATCGATGTCTCTGATCCGCAAAATCCAACGCTGATGAGTTCGTACCCAACACAGCAAAGTGCAAATTTTATCAGAGTAATTGGTGATGTAGCGTATATAACATGTTATGATTATGGGTTGAAGATTCTTAATGTATCAAATCCTTTTAGTCCTGCATTACTTGGGGAGTATGATTCACCTGGGCAAGCCAAGTCTGTCTGCGTTGTAAATAATATCGCCTACATAGCAGATGGTTATTCTGGTTTGCTAATGCTTGATGTGTCTGATCCTCTAGATATAACATTACTTGGTACTTATGTTACATCAGGCAGTGTTAATTCTGTTCAAGTTGTTGGCGATTTAGCTTATTTGGGTAAAGAGAATCATGACGGATTTTTACAGATAGTCAATGTATCTAATCCGCAGAATCCAATTTTTCTGGGTTCATATTCAAGTTTGTTATCAACCGGGAATGAAACTTCAGTTGCAATCGATGGTAACTATGCTTATTTGACTTTAGGTACTGAATTTGTTCCAATTAATATTTCAGATCCCCAGAATCCTACTGCGGGATGGATTCCTAATACTTGGGGTAATATAAATTATATAACTTCGCAGGATGGATTCATTTATGCGACAAATGATTATCAAGGACTTTATGTAAAAAATATCAATAGTGGTCAAATATATTACTATGATACTTTTGGACAGACATTATCTGTGGCAATCGTTAACGAAATCGCTTATTTAGTTGGTAATTCTGGATTACAGATTATTGATATATCTAATGCAAACAATTCCTCTTTAATTGGTTCCGCTTATAATTTTTATTATGCGCAGTCTATAGTTGTTAAATATGATGCTAGTTGGGGAGAGATTGCATTTATCATAAATTCTGCATTCTTATCAACATTTAGTGTATCAAACCCTCAGAATCCAACACAGCTTGGAACACGCGTGTTTCCTTCTTGGGCTAATTCTGTCTCGGTCAATGGAAATACTGCTTACGTGGCAGCAACATCATCAGGATTGCAAGTAGTCGATATCTCCGATTTGACTAACCCAATTATCGCGGGATCTTACGATACACCAGGAAGTGCGCTATCTATAGCAGTTGTAGGCAATATTGCTTATGTAGCTGATGATGACTATGGTTTGCAGATTATCAATGTAGCTAACCCTAACGAACCCATGTTATTTCATTCTTATGATACTCCTGGAAATGCAACGTTTATCAGTGTAGTTGATTATGTTGCGTACATTGCAGATGGTAATTCAGGGTTACAGATTATTAATGTCGCTAATCCCGAAAATCCTGTCCCACTTGGATCATACGATACACCAGGGAATGCAGCATGTGTTCAAATCGTCGGCAATATAGCCTATGTTGCTGATGGTTCCAACGGTTTACTTGTTTTAGATATAAGCAATCCAGTTGTGCCAGTCTTATTACATACGTACAACTTACATCCCTCAAGCTACATTGGCTATTGTTACAAATTTGATAATCGGCTCTATGTACCTGATGATTACTGGAACGAAATCAATGTATTTGATATCAATATTCCTCAATCACCAGTTCTGGTTAATAGATATTCTTGGAATTTGGAAACAGACGGGATGTGTATTGACAATAATTTGCTATATACGGCAAATGGACGTTATGGTATGAACATACATGATATCACAACATTTCCCATTTCAGGAGATGATTCAGTTCAATATCCTGAAATGCCCTCCTTATTAAAGAACTTTCCAAACCCATTTAAATCTGCAACTATCATTAGTTTTGAAGTTAAAGAAGCATGTAAGACCATAATTGATGTATATAATGTCAAAGGTCAGATTGTCCGCACTTTAATCAATGAAACTAAGAGTATAGGGAATCATAAAGTTGTTTGGGATGGCAAAGACAAGCTAGGTAGAAGTCTGGCTACTGGTATATATTTTATTAATATGAAAGCTGGTAGTTACTCTACTACAAAGAAAGTAATCTTGATTAGGTAGTAGTCGATTTATCCCTTTTTTCAAAAGATGATATTCATGCATCAACCATTTTCCATTTCTTCTCTCAACCTATAAGCTGTAAGCTGATAGGTTGTAGCAATTGACAGGGAAAGCAAAACAGCAGGCTTTCACCTGCTGTTTAATATCTAATGCAAAAATAGTATTATTTGTTTTCACCTTGGAATTTGATCATAAATTCAGCAAGAGCATGGCAACTGGCAACAGGGCAGGCATTGTAAGTAGAGGCACGAACACCGCCGACACTACGATGACCTTTCAGTCCGATCATACCGAGAGCTTTTGCTTCCTTGATGAATTTTTCTTCCAGTTCTTCGGTGGGAAGTCTGAAAGTGATATTCATGAGGGAGCGATCTTCCTTCGCGACTGTACCTTTATAGAAGCCTTCTGAATTGTCGATGGCATCATAGATATACTTTGCTTTCGCCTGGTTATTGATGGCAACCTGCTTCAAGCCACCGCATGATTCGATCCATTTCAAAATAAGACCAATGATATAGATGGCGAATGTAGGTGGTGTATTGAACATGGAGCCGTTACCGATGTGGGTCTTGTAGCTGAGCATTGTAGCTAAGCTGGGTTGAGCCTTCTCGATAGCAGCGAGGAGATCATTGCGAATAATAACCACAACGCATCCTGCTGGTCCGACGTTCTTCTGAGCACCTGCATAGATCAGGGAATAGCGTTTGGCATCAATGGGTTTGCTCATAAAGTTGGAGGACATATCTGAAATTAAGGGAACATCAGCGGGTACTTCCGGGTCGAAATGATATTCTGTTCCATAGATAGTATTGTTGTTCGTGATATGTAAGTAGGCTGGGTTTTCTGAAAGCGTATATTCTTTGGGTATAAAAGAGAATTTGCTTTCTTCTGAAGTTGCAGCCAGATGCGTCTTCTTTCCGATCTTCTTGGCTTCCTTATACGCTTTGGTTGCCCATTCACCGGTATTGATATAGTTTGCCACTTTATCATCCGGACACAGGTTCAGCGGAACCATGAGGAATTGCAGGCTTGCTCCGCCCTGGAGAAAGAGAACATCATAATCATCACCCAGCTCGTACAGGGCTTTTACTCTCGCCATGGCATCGTCAATGATTGCCTGGTATTCTTTGGAACGGTGAGACATTTCCATGACAGATTGTCCGGTTCCTTTGTAGTTCAGAAGGTCGGCTTGAATTTCACGTAAGACTTCCTCTGGTAAAACAGCGGGTCCGGCATTAAAATTGTGGGCTCTTTTTTCCATTTTTTTCTCCATATTATTATTTTTTCGAAAAATAAAAACTCAGATTAGTGTGGCAAGTTTTTTTTTATTTCTCATCCTTATCAGCAAATTGTTTAGGATTTGCGACACGGAATTTGTTCATAAATATTGCAAGGGCATGGCAACTCACGACCGGGCAGGAATTATAGATTGAAGCACGAATTCCACCAACATTTCGATGCCCCTTTAATCCAATCATATTCAAAGCATATGCTTCATTAATGAATTTTTCCTCCAGTTCCTCGCTGGGTAGTCTGAATGTGATATTCATGAATGATCGATCTTTTAACTGCACAGCTCCACGATAATAGCCGTAAGAGCCATCAATGGCATCATAAATATACTTTGCCTTATGTTTATTATTAATTTCAACTTGCCTTAATCCACCGCTAATTTGGATCCACCTGAGCATCAGACCAGTGACATAGATGGAAAAAGTAGGTGGCGTATTAAACATAGAACTGCTATCAATATGTGTTTTATAACTGAGCATAGTCGGCAAGTCTGGTTGTAGTCTTTCAATAAGATCCTTGCGAATAATGACAATCGTACATCCGGCGATACCTATATTCTTTCCTGCACTAGCATAAATTAAGGAATAACGTTTGACATCGATTGGTTTGCTCATGAAATCTGATGACATATCTGCAATAAGTGGAACATCATTGGGTATAACAGGATCGAAATGATATTCTGTTCCATAAATAGCATTGTTAGTTGTAATATGCAAATATGCTGGATTTTTGAATATCATAAAATCCTTAGGGATGTGGTTAAAATTGCTATCTTCCGAGGAAGCTGCCATGAAAGCTTTTTTTCCTATTTTCCTCGCTTCATCATGAGCTTTAATCGCTGATTCCCCCGTGCAAATGTAATTTGCAACTTGTCTGTCAGAACATAAATTTAAGGGAATCATTAAATATTGAAGACTTGCTCCTCCCTGGAGAAAGAGTACTTCATAGTCATCACCAAGGCGATATAAGCTCTTAACACTTTCCTGAGCATCATCTATAATAGCTTGATAATCTTTTGAACGATGTGACATTTCCAACACAGATTGCCCTGTCTGATGATAATTTAACAGGTTAGCTTGTATTTCCATCAAGACTTCATCGGGTAAAACAGCAGGACCGGCATTGAAGTTATGTGCTCTTTTTTTCACATTTCCTCCATTCTTGTCTTTTATTCATAATATGAATAATCTGTTTAATAAGCAAGTTATTTTTATGAGTACTTATGTTTTTTACATAATTGAAGAACGTTAATCAATAATCATCGATTTTTTTCATTGACTCACACATAGATTAACAAATTATCAGTCAGAGGAAAGTACATGATTCATACATTTCTAAAAGGTAAGAAAGTCGTCCTGGCATCAGAATCTCCCAGGCGAAAGAAAATCTTCAATATGATTGGAATTCATGCATTACAAATGCCAGCCCACTTGGAGGAACCAATTGAAGATATTCCACCGCATAAATACGTTATGAAATATGCCCGGAAGAAAGCAGAGTGCGTTTACCACAATGTCGATAGCGATTGTGTAGTAGTGGGAGCAGACACGATTGTCTATATGGATCATAAGATATTTGGAAAACCTGTAGATATCTATCAAGCAACGGATTATCTTTCTCTTCTCTCCGGTAATCGGCATGACGTTTATACAGGAATTTGCATTGCCTATAAAAATCAGTATTATATTGATTATGAGAAGACTTCTGTTGAATTCAAAGTGCTATCGATTAATGAGATTGAAGAATATGTCAAAACTAATGAACCCATGGATAAAGCAGGTGCATATGGTATCCAAGGGTATGGAAGCCAGTTTATTACGAAAGTGAGTGGCTGCTATTTCAATGTGATGGGATTCCCTGTTTCCTGTTTTCACGAACTACTGAAAAAGATCATGCAATCATGAAGGAAAAATGAAAACTCTCTTCACAAATGCTACGATTTATTCCCTGCGCTTTGAAAATGAATCATATAAATCAATGTTGGTTGAAGACGGTATTATTAAAGACGTCTTTCAGAATATACCAACAATGAATTCAGAAATTGTCGATTTACAAGGAGCATTTGTTTATCCGGGATTCATTGATACTCATACTCATTCCTTTGAAGGTGGTTTATATAGCTTGGGTGTTAACCTGGAAAAAGCGAAAACGATTTCTGAAACACTAGAACTTCTCAGAATGGCAAAACCACAGGGAAATCTTATTTTTGCTTATCATTTTGATGAAACAGAAATGAAAGAAAAACGCTTCCCTACCCTGGAAGAACTTGATTCAATATTTCCCTCAAATCCAGTACTTTTAAGAAGAGTAGATGGACATTCCTGTGTCATTAATTCTGAAGCTGCCAAACGCATTCCTTGGGGACAAGCTCCTCCTCCTGGTTTTTATGGTTTATTACGTAAAGAAGATAACGATCTGGCAGCACACTGGTTTCATGGAAATCTATCTGATGAAGCTGTTCTGCAGGCATATCAGCAAGCAGCTCAACTGGCAATCAACGGTGGACACACGACGATTCATACGATGATTGGTGATTCTGTCAATAATCCAACCCACTATGCCCTTATAGAAAAGCATAAAGCTAAATTTCCCATAGAATTCATCACTTATCCTCAGATGTTTGATATCAGGAAAGCTCTGGAGCTTGGTTCAAAACGAATTGGCGGATGTATATTAGCAGACGGTTCCTTTGGCTCACACACCGCTGCACTGACAGTTCCTTATACAGACGAGCCTGATAATTACGGTACACTTTACCATGATGATGAATTCTGGATGAATTTCGTTATGGAAGCTCATAATAACGATTTGCAAGTGGCAGTTCATTGTATAGGGGATAAAGCTGTGAATCAAATTCTGCAAGCTTATGAAATGGTTCAAAAGCAAAAACTAAAAGATTTGCGTCATGAGCTTATTCATTGTGAACTAATGACGGATGATATGTTAAAAAGAGCACGAAATGCAGGCGTTAGCTGTGTTATGCAACCGATGTTTGATCATTTATGGGGTGGAGATTCAGGCTTATATGCGAGAGTACTGGGAACTGATAGAGCTTTTTCCACCAATCGTTTCGCTTCTATAATGAAACAAGGTATCCTTTGCACAGGTGGGTCAGACTGGTATATTACAGAGTTGAATGCCCTCAAGGGGATTTCAGCAGCAGTACATCATCATAATCCCAAGGAAGCACTCTCTCCCTATGAAGCGGTCAAGCTATATACTGTCAATGCTGCAAAGCTATCACATGATGAAAACAGAATAGGAAAGATCACGCAGAATTACCAGGCAGATTTTGTCTGTCTAGGCAGTAACATTATGCATTCGAATGATATTGCTTCAATTCCACTGTTATCTGTCTATAAAAAAGGCATCAAAGTATGATCGCTACGGATTTTATGAGAGCGGTTAAAACACTTGCCTGGAGAGAATTTGTTCTGTATCCAAAGTCTAATTTGATTGATTATTATAAGCTTTTTTACCAAGGCACTTTTGGACCGGGTCATCTTATTAGTAACAGGCAAACAGCATATTCTCATCTCCTGGAGGAGATAGTCGACAGCAGTAATACTGAAGCACCTTTTCTACAGGATATCTCATTTATAAACCCATATTGTCGCGTAAGTCTGGAAATCGTGGAGAAGAAACTGATTGAAGCTGATGCTTTCTTTGATATTTTGCTGGAAAGCTGCACAGTACAGAGAATCCTCTCCCCCATTGAATGGAATGAAGCTTGGCTTGATATTGAGAATATCCTTTTTCAAATATTACCTAAATTGAAAGAACAGGATTTAGCGGATACCATTCATAATCACTTACATGGTGATAAAGTACCCATTTTCAGACATAGTGAATCCTTTCGAGAAGCTTATCATCCGCATTATCGTTTGATAAGAAAAGATCTGTTACCCAGTCATATTCTACTTTATACATAACAAAATAGAAGGAAGCATATTTTGAAGAAGAAAACAGCCAAAATAGCACAACCTTTGAAACCGAAACCTCATTTTTCTGTCTTTCGCTATAGCAACCTGATATTCATTATTCTGATTATACTTGCTGGTATCGTTTCCTACAGCAATTCTTTCACAGTGCCCTTCCAGTTTGATGATTATGTAAATTTTGTGAACCAGCAGAGTAATCACGATCTTTCTCACTTTGGAAATCTAACTACATGGATTCATGCAACCAATAGACCTTTATCCAATTTTTCATTAGCTTTAAACTATCATTTCAATGGTTTCGAAACTAATAATTACCATGTAATCAATCTACTCTTTCATGTATTAACAGGATTGGTTCTATTTCTCCTGATCTTCCAATTGACTAATTTCTTTATGAAAGATGATAAAACCAGCCGAAGCTGGTTTGCTTTCCTGGTATCCTTAGTTTTTGTTTTACACCCTATTCAAACACAAGCAGTAACTTATATCGTTCAAAGAATGTCTGTGATGGCTGCCCTGTTTTACCTCCTATCCATTTACTTGTATGGAGAGGGTAGAATCAAACATATAGATATGGGGATATCAAAGAAGACATGCCTTTTATATGCGTTGTCTTTCATATCGTTCATTTTGGCTTTGGAAAGTAAAGAAAATGCAGCTACTTTGCCTGTTGTGCTGCTTTTATACGAAATCTGTTTTATTAGAGATAAGCAGAATAAACCATTTCTTAAATACATCATATCCTTTGGGGCTATACTTGTTTTAATTGGAACTGCAATCGTCATATCCGGTCATATTCCCAAGCAGACTGATCTGATTACAAGAGGGCAATATTTCCTTACTCAAATACGTGTCATTGTTCAATACTTAAAACTCCTTGTTCTTCCAATTGGTTTGAACATTGATCATGACGTTAAATTAAGCAGTTCATTCTTCGCTTTACCAGTCATTATCAGCACTATAATATTACTTGTATTACTAGACATGAGTTACCATCTTTATAAAAAACATCGTATTATATCATTTGCTATTTTGTGGTTTTTTATCACATTAGCCGTAGAATCTTCCATTATTCCCATCAGTGATGTCATGGTAGAGCATAGATTATATCTTCCATTGGTTGGATTTGCCATTGCCCTGGTTTATGCAGCAAAGTATATTTTGGGTAAGAACCATCAATCCTATTATCAGTATGGAATTCTTCTCATTGTTATTCTATACGGGGGGTTGACCATTCACCGAAATCACATATGGCAAAGTGAAGAAGGATTATGGACTGATACAATATCCAAATCCCCAAACAAAGCAAGACCACATAGGATGCTTGCTGATGTTTATCTCAAACAGGAGCGTTTCAGCGATGCTAGGCAAGAGTATAAAAAGGCTATCCAGATCGAACCGAAGAATCCCGAGTTTTACGTTAATTATGGATATTCACTTGAGAAATCAGGTGATTTGTCTTCAGCAAAAAAAGCTTATCTGCAATCATTAGCAATTTTACCTAATCAATCTATGGTCTATGTTAATCTAGGCAATATTGCCCAGCAACAATATGAGTTCGTGCAAGCAGCATCGTTTTACAAGAAAGCTTTGCAATTGAAACCTGATTTCCAGGAAGCTTCGCTTGGACTAGCAGCAGCTTTTGATAAAATGGGAGACCATCAAGCAGCCCAAGCCTTATATGGGAATTCCAATAGCGCATCTTACGATGCTTCACTTCGACTTGGGATGTCTTTGTTAGAACAGGGGAATTATCCAAATGCAATATCCAGCCTGGAAAAAGCTATTCAATTAGAACCGACAAAAGCAGAAGCATATTATCAATTGGGCAGGGTATATTTAAGTAAACATCAAATGAGTAAAGCAGCAGATTATTGGAAGAAAGCACTTTCATTTGATCATGATTATTATATGGCATACAATGATTTAGGTACTGCTGCTTATATGAGTCAATTATTTAAGCTATCTATAGATTACTGGGAGAAATCATTGAAGATAAATGCCAACCAAGCAAGTATCTATGCCATGATCGGTTCTTCCTATTACCAGATGGGAGATAAGCAAAAATTAATCGAGTATTACAAAAAAGCTGCTGATTTAGGATATGCTCCTGCGAAAGAAGCTCTAAAAAAACAATTCATGGAGGATTGAGAAGAATATGCTGACAATCGTTGTTCCAATCTTCAACGAAGAGAAATCCCTGGTCACTATATTGCCAGTCTTACAAAAGATCAGTCTGGAAAATAACTGGAAAGTAATCCTAGTTGATGATGGATCTACTGATTCAACATCTACAATATTGAGCCAATACCGGGATATTATTAATTTTACGATTCTTGAGCATACCAGTAACAGAGGTTATGGTTCTGCATTGAAGACCGGTTTTCGTTCTGTTACAACTCCTTATGTCATCACATATGATGGAGATGGACAGCATGATGTCGCTGATATTTCGGTTTTGCTGCATATGGCGCTTTCACAAAAAGCAGATCTCGTTGTTGGTAAGAGACCTTCGAGCAATAAACCTTCCTATCGAGATTTTGGGAAATTTCTTATTCGCTTGGTAGCATCAATGCTGATGAAAATACTCATCAAGGATTTGAATTCAGGAATGAAATTGTATAGAACTGACTTGCTTCTTTCATTTTTGCCTCTTTGTCCTGATTCAATGGCATTCAGTGATTTTATAACACTTTGCTTCTTGAGCCAAAATTATAAAGTAATCGAAAACCCGATAAGAATCTATCCAAGAAATAAAGGGAAAAGCAAAGTAAAATTGCAAACCGCTTTTCAGACCGTTAATGAAATATTGAACATTATCTTGCTTTTCAATCCTGTAAAGATATTCCTGCCTGTATCCCTACTCTTTATCCTGGTTGGATTCGCCTGGGGTATTCCCTTCGTACTAGCTGGTAGAGGTGTAAGCGTAGGGGCGAGTTTATCAATTATCACAGGTATCATTATATTTATGATCGGCTTATTAGCAGAGCAGTTATCGATGCTTCTGAAAAGCGGAATAAAATAGATTGTGTTTTGAATTCATGAAAAGGATGTTGTCATGCTTAAATCCTTAAGTGTAATTGTACCTGTTTTTAATGAAGAGATCAGTATATCTCTCTTCATACCAGCTATCATTTCATTCTGCCAGGAAAATGATTGGAAACTAATCATCGTGAATGATGGTTCTACAGATCGTACGAAAGAAATAATCCAACAGTATATTTCGGAAAACTCAGGAACGATCATCCATCATAAAGTAAACAGAGGTTATGGAGCTGCTGTAAAAAGTGGTATCTATGCTGCTAACACTGATTATTGTATTACTATTGATGCAGATGGACAGCATTTTTTAGAAGACATAGGACGTTTATATAAACGCATCCAAGAGACAGATGCAGACATGATCGTCGGTTCGCGAAAAGGTTTAAAATCAGCATCCATATTTAGAAGAATAGCCAAAGGATTAATCCGTCAATTTGCTCGAATGATCATGCCGGTTCCAATCTATGATATTAATTCCGGTATGCGTATATTTAATACAGGAATTGCTCAAAAGATAGTACATTTATGCCCTGATGGTATGTCCTTTTGTGATACGGTCACACTCTTATTTATTAATTTTAAACATTTGGTACTGGAAGAGCCAATCAGTATTCGTGATCGAATTGGCGGTAAAAGTAAAGCAAGAATGCAAACAGCTCTTGAAACTATCGTAGAGATACTGAACTTTGTTGTTTTGTTCAATCCAATGCGTATTTTTCTCCCTCTTGCTTTCTGTTTCTTCATACCCGGTCTGATCTGGGGAATTCATATGTTTGTCTTGGATAAGGGTATCAGTGGTGGTTCCAGTATTCTCATGATCATGGGAGTTCTTCTCTTTCTCTTAGGTTTTATATCAGAACAGATTACGCTAATTCGAAAACATATTCAATAGAAGGCTCGTTTTTAGCTGTTTTATTCTCTCTAAAATCTATTAATATGAAGAGATTAGATTGATCTTAGAGCTACAATATGCGGTTGATTTCAATGTAAGATCACCCAAATCCCGATTAAAATAATCGTAGCTCCAATTCCCTGCTGCAAATTCAGTCTTTCCTTTAAGAAGATAGCTGCTGCCACAATCACGAAAACATACATTAATGCCGCAGCAAAAGTCGTTATTGTTGTAGAGTTCCTTGCTAAAGAAGGTATTTTTAAAAGAGCATTATTCGTTTGAATAAAACAAAAGCGAGAAACGAATGCCAATGCAAAGGAAACATAGAACTTCCAGCTTAAGATGAGCTTAATCAAACCTGCCCAGCTTAGAAGATTACCGGAAATCAAGGCACGGTCACCTAATAATACAATGGATATTGAACCGGACAGACAATGCAAAACTAACCAAAGAAACACGATTAGCATATTCAATCCTATGATTTCAACTTACTATGATACCAATAAAAGATAGAAATTATCATTTTTGCAGGAAGCAGAAGAAGAGAGCTTTCTCCCAGCATATAGGCATAATCAAGCCAATTCAGATGTAAGTGCTCTCTATAATGCCATTTTATAAGTATTTCATTCCTTAATTGACATTTCGTTTTCATATTTTTTGAATTTGATGTATTCTGGTGGTAAACGTAAAGATTATCTGTAATATTTGTAATTTTCACACCTTGCAGATACCATCGTATCAGCAACTCATAATCCTCTACCCACAATGCAAATGAGGTAATATCATATGTTCCGTACTTCTCGAACAATTCTCGTTTCATCATAAGTGTAGGATGTGCAACAGGATAATGACGTTTGATCATCCACCCGATATCTTGTGGATAATGTCTTTCAAGCAGCAAATTTCCTTTATCATCAACATATGATAGACTCGACCCCACAACATCCCATTTTTGATGAGTGATTAGATAATTGTATTGAACTTCCAGTCTATTTGGTTTGGCTTCATCATCAGCATCCAGTATTGCTAAGTACCTACCGGAACATCTTTCTATTCCATCATTCAAACTTTGAGAGCGCCCTTTCCTGGAAGACTGGACTAAATAACAAAAGCGGGGTTCCCCGAATGTAAGTTCTTGCACCAATATTAAAGCCTGTTTATTATGGGGATTATCAACGACTAGAATCAATTCCCAATCGATAAAGGTTTGATTGAACACGGAAAGTAAAGCTCTTTCCAATACCTCTCTCGATTCATTCAAGCAGGTCACAAGCACACTTATCTCAGGCATAAAATCCTACTATAATTCATATATTTGCCTTTCGTAATCCAATCATGTTTTTTAGACTTTCTTATAAGTTTTCACTGCAGAACAGAATCTTATTTAATATTTTCTAGCAAAATGGCAAGTTTTTTCATTGACTATCAGAGTATGATTCAGAATTTCATTACAAAGAAGAATATGATTATGAATATTGTTTGAGAATTAAAAAATCTGTTTGAACAAAATCATGAAAGGAATAACATGAATAAGGTCCAAAATCAAAAAGACATCATTAGCACTCTTCCAAGTATTAAGAAATTGAAATATATCTTTTTGATATTTCCAATTATTATAATCCTGGCAGTCTTAATCTGCTATCAGGGAACTTATGACTTTCCGTTTCAGTTTGATGATTATGTCAATTTTGTAAATCCAGATAAGATTCAGGATCTATCTTATTTCTCACATTTAAAAAACTGGTTGAATCCTCTCGACCGCCCATTAGCAGACTTTACATTGTCGTTAAATTACAATATTAATGGACTTGATACAAAATACTACCATGTCGTGAATGTGCTGATTCATATCTTTAATGGCTTACTTGTGTTTCTCCTAGTATTCCAAATCACAAGATACTTCATTAAAAGGGATGATATCAAGAATCGGTATTGGTTTGCATTTCTAACAGCCATTCTATTTGTAACGCATCCAATCCAGATCCAGGGGGTCACATATATCGTTCAAAGAATGACATCCCTGGCAGCGTTCTTTTATATGCTATCAGTATACTTCTATGGGGAAGGTCGAATCAGCCATTCCGAAAAAGATTCAACCCACAAGGCAATCGTGTTTTATGTTCTAACCTTCATCATGATGCTCCTGGCATTTGCCAGCAAACCCAATACAGCCTCCTTACCTATGATGCTATTACTGTATGAGATGTGTTTCATTCGAGATAAAGAAAATAAGCCGAATTGGAAATTCATCATAACTTATACAGTTGTCTTATTTGCAGGCTTCATTGTCATTATGCTTGCTGGTAAATTGCCTAGAGAGACTGCCAGTATCTCCAGGATTGATTATTTACTGACGCAATTTAAAGTGATCATGCAGTATATATGGCTGCTTATTGTTCCAGTGGGCTTGAATATCGATCATGACGTTTCTGTCGTTCATAAACTATCACCCATTGTATCAATCTGCATTTTAATAATCGCAGCCTTGTTTTTAAAGGCAATCCTTTCATTCAAAAAGAATCCGATCATTACTTTTATCATTGGCTGGTTTTTCATCGCTCTGTCGATAGAGTCATCCATCATTCCAATTCGGGACGTTATGTTCGAACACCGTTTGTATATTTCAGTATTGACTTTTGCACTATTCATTGTATATGTCGGATGGAGATTCATATCTTTTAAAAATCCTGTTTTATTCAGAATTCTTGTCTTACTAATTGCTGTTTTATGGACTAGCTTAACAATACAAAGGAATCATGTATGGCAATCTGAAGAAAGCCTTTGGCTTGATGCAATTGCCAAATCTCCAGCAAAGAGTCGCCCTTATCAAATGCTTGGTGATATCTATCTCAAGCAGAACCGCTTAGAAGAAGCCTTGATTGCGTATGAAAAAGGGATAAAACTTGAACCAATGAATCCTGAAACATATGTGAATCGCGGTGCCGTGTTAGAAAAGATGAGACGCTTTGAAGAGGCAGAACAATCTTATCTGAAAGCCTATCAATTGGCACCAGGGAATACGGTTGCTATTTATAATCTTGGTCAAAATGCCAGCCATATGAAAAAATATGATTTGGCTATATTCTACTTGAAATTGGGACTTACTCTGAAACCAAACGATACTGAATTCCTTATAACCTTAGCATCAGTATATGATGTGATGGGAGAAAATCAAAAAGCTCGGAATTTGTATCAAGAACTAATTAAAAATCCAATCACAGCATTCAAAGCTAATCTGAATCTTGGGATATCTTATCTTTCCAAAGACGATGCTCGATCAGCTCTTCCCTATCTAGTAAAAGCTGCAAGGTTAGAACCAGCAGATGCTTCTGCATTTTATTATATGGGAAGTGCATACATGACTCTTGGTAATAAGAATGCTGCAAAACAGAATTGGGAAAAGGCAATTGAACTTGTTCCGGCATATACTGCTGCTTTGGATAATTTAGGAGTTATTGAATATGAAAATAAGAATTATAGCAAAGCGGTTGAATACTGGGAAAAATCACTGCAAATAAATGCAGCGCAAGCTAGTATATATCCATTGATAATAGATGCATATAAACAATTAGGTAACCAGGAAAGACTTTCTTTCTTCGATAACAAAGCCAAAGAAATGGGTTATCCAACAAAACTATAAATCATTGCATCATAGCTAGTTTTGGGATTTCTCCGATCTTGAAGATGAAAAGTAATTTTCAATAGTATCAACCGGATTATCGTACCAATATCGTCTGAGGAAGATAACACGATGAAAAATGTCAAAAAGAATAAGACTGATGTAGATTCTATCCAGAGTTCCAAGTATACGACCTTACTCTGGTTGATTTTTCCGATAATTATAACTATTGCTGTGTTAATCTGCTATCATGGGACTTATGGTTATCCTTTCCAGTTTGATGATTATGTCACTTTTGTTAATCCTAATTCGTATATGGATTTACATTTCTACGAAGACCCGGGGCATTGGCTGAATATTATTAATCGTCCCTTGTCCAAATTCTCCCTTGCCCTGAATCGCCAAATGAACGGTCTCGATCCCTCTTACTATCATGTTTTTAATATCACTATCCATATTTTAAATAGCTTGCTTGCGTTTTTCCTGACTATCCAAATCACAAGATTCTTCATGCGGAAGGATGATATTGAAACTCGATATTGGTTGTCCTTTTTTACCGCTGTATTGTTTGCTGCTCATCCAATCCAAATTCAAGCCATAACTTATATTGTCCAAAGAATGACTTCATTGGCAGCTTTTTTTTATATGTTATCGGTTTATTTCTATGGACAAGCGCGGATACTTCATACTGAAAAAGATACATTTAAACCAGCTATTATTTTTTACGGACTTGCTTTTCTTGCCATGATCCTATCATTTATGAGCAAGCCCAATGCTATTTCACTTCCTCTTATGTTCCTCTTGTATGAGATTTGCTTCATCCGCAATAGGAAGAATGAGCCCAATTGGAAATTCATTATCTCATGCTCGTGTATTTTCTTTATCGGATTCATTATCATTCTCTTTGCAGGCAAGCTGTCTAAAGAAACAGATAACATTACAAGGAATGACTATTTTCTCACTCAATTCAAGGTCATCATTCAGTATTTTCGGTTGCTTATAATACCCGTAGGATTAAATATAGATCACGATATTCCAGTCGCTCACAAACTAACACTCTTCATTGGCAGTTGCATGGCATTGATATCAGCAATGTTCCTTGCTGCTGTGGTTGCATTTAAGAAGAATCCTATCCTTACTTTTGCGATTGGCTGGTTTTTCATCGCTTTATCAGCACAGTCATCAATCATTCCTATTCGTGATGTAATTTTTGAACACCGTTTATATAGCTCGATATTTGGTTTTACTCTAATTATTGTTTTTCTAGTTTGGCAGCATACATACGTTAAGTATCCGCAATTATTCAAAGTGATTCTCATATTGATTACAATAATTTGGGGAGGATTAACAATTCAGAGGAATAAAGTATGGCAAACAGAAGAATCTCTCTGGCTGGATGCATCAGCGAAATCACCCGCTAAAAGTCGACCATATCGAATGTTGGGTGATATCTATCTCAAGCAGGATAGATTGGAAGAGGCTTATTCAGAATATCAAAAAGGTATGCAGGCTGACCCTTTGAACTTTGAATCATATGTTAATCGTGGAGCTGTTTTGGAGAAAATGCAGCGTTTTGCAGAAGCGCAACAATCGTATTTAAAAGCACATCAATTAGCTCCAAAGAATACTATTGTTTTATATGATCTTGGGCATACTGCGTTTAAAATGAATAATTATCCTCTTGCTCTTTCATACTTCAATAAGGTAATTGCCCTTCAAAATGATGATTCTCAAGCATACTTGGCAATGGCATCCGTTTATGAAGCCATGGGTGATATCACCAGAGCACGCATCATATATCAAAGATTAGTAAATGATCCCGCTGTTTCCGGTAAAGCTAATCTCAATCTTGGTATTTCATATCTTTTACAGGAAGATGGGCAATCAGCTCTTCCCTATTTAAACAAGGTTATCAGGCTAGATCAGGCTAATCCTTCTGCCTATTATCATGTAGGAAGTGCATATATGATGATTGGAAATATGAACCTCGCAAGACAGAACTAGCAAAAGGCACTAGATATTGATCCTAAATTTACAGCAGCCTTGAACGATTTAGGTGTTTCTGAATATGGCGAAAAGAAATACACTCAAGCAATTGAGTATTGGGAAAAGTCGCTGCAAATAAATTCACTTCAATCAAATATATATGCATTGATCATAGATGCCTATAAGCAATTAGGAAATAAGGAAAAGCAGATCTTGTTTGAGAAAAAGGCTACTGAATTGGGATATACAACAAAGCTATAAATCAAATCCTAATCGCTTGTATTGGAATATCGCCATTTTTACAGGCAAAATGCAACTTCCTCACATGCCAATCAGTTATTTCTTCCAGCGGAAGAAACAGATCGACCATTGAACCATTCGCTTGCATTGCTTCCAATAAGTGACGTATAGAATCTTGTGATTCTTTTTCTATCCTCTTTCCATAGGGTGGATTTGTGATGATATGGTACTTGACTATTTGTTTATGATAGTGATTCGCTGGTAGTACTGAAAAGTTTATGTTATCTAAAACGCCTGCTGACTCTGCATTTTTACGGGCTATATGAATCATATCATCACTGATATCTGAAGCCAGTATTTTATCTGTACTCAATTTTCGTGTATTACTCACAGCTTCTTCATGGATTCGATTGAATAAGTCCTCCCTGTATATTCCCCACTTTTGGAAAGCAAAATCACGGTATTTGGATAAGGGAATATTGCAGGATATCACTGCTGCTTCAATGGGAATAGTACCCGAACCGCACATCGGGTCTAGCAAAGGTCTTTCTGATAACAGCCATCCGCTTGATTTGATCAGCCCGGCTGCAAGTGTCTCACGGATGGGAGCTTGGCTGCGATACTTCATATATCCCCGTTTATGAAGATGCGCACCGCTTGTATCCATGCTAATCGTGAATACATCATGCTCAGCCTGGATCAATATCAGTTGCGTATCGGGAGTATCGGGGCTACCTTGAACTATGATTGTTCTGCCAAAGATTTGATTCAGCGAATTGATACACCTTTCTGCAATCGCTTTCTCATGATAAAGCTTAGAAGAAATGGATGTAACCCGAATACATATATCCTGGTCAGAAATAAAGTCTTTCCAGGGGATTTTAGCAAATTCAAGTTCAAGATTCCAGAAGTTCTCTGCATGAAATGTTCCGATACGTAGTAAAATCCTTGTTATGCAGTGAGACTTGATGTTCAGTTTGAAAATAGTTGTTAAATGCCCAACAAAGGAAATTCCACCTTTTCCCAAATCATGATATTTTATACCGAGTTCTTCAAATTCTTTGGCTGCTATTTTCTCTAGACCGGGTTGTACTACCGCAAATAATTCAAATGGTTTCATGTTTCCTCCTTTATCTTTCTTTGGCGGTAGTAGCATCCTTTAGGTTGCTTTAATATACTTACCCGCTGAAGTAAGTGCTACTTCTTTTTCGGTAGTGGCATCCTTCAGGTTGCTTTAATATGCTTACCCGCTGAAGTAAGTGCTACGTTATATCAAATCGTAATGTGTACTATATGTCAACCTGCTCAGTACTTCATCGGTGCAGCCCTGTGTTAATGCCATATAGGATTTAGCAGCAATTTCCTTAAAGTCTTCCGTTAGATAACCGAGTTTGACAACAATCACATCATACATCAGGTAATCCAATTCAAGCGCTTTGAACATATCTACATTCGTAAATCCGATATGTTTGGAAGTAAGGATTAGATCAAATTCTTTGGTTTCCAGAAGAATCAAATCTGAATTGAACAATCCAAAATCTTTGACCCAAAGCACAGGTATAACTTTTAATTCTACAGGTGTGCAATACATCGTATCGAATTTTCCACCAATACTCAGTATTAAGCTGTGGTTCATCCTTTCAAGGCACTGCTTTACTGCAACAGGATCATAGATACCTGCAACAAGAATACGTTTACCGTAAGTCAGAGATTGGAGTTCTGCGCTCAATAAATGAATCATGGTCGTATTATCGGCAGTAGAACCGGCAGTTGGATTGTCTCCTGAATCAGAAACAAATACTGGTTTATATTTGTCCTGTAAGGCTAGTATCAATGCCTTCTCAGGTGGATAAGAAGGAGATGAAAAACTGAATTTGTCTTTGTTTTTAATAAATTTATCAGCTAAATAATGAGCATATCGATTAGCTTTTTCCTGGTTATTCTTTGTTACCACCAATGCAGTAACACCATTCTCAATCGCATCTGCCCAAGGGAAGCCAAGAAAGAACGAAGCAGAACAGACATCTTCTTCCTCTTCCATCTTGATCAATTCGCTGATCAGTGACTTCATCGGTTCGCAATCTGTTTCTGACTTCTCTCCGGCAATCAGGCTCCTGATTCTTGCGTAACCCATACACAATGGAGTTTTTGTACTCAAAGCAATATCTGCCATCTGTGCAGCCTGGTAGCCTGTTTCATAAGCATCCAGATGCGGTGCTGTCTTAAAACCTACAAAAGCAGTTGCATAACGTAACATATCTTCTGTAATCGTAGCATGCATATCCATACCGCAAAACACAGGAATGCCTGGATACTTGGAATGGATGCTCTTCAATAGATCCGATTCTGCTGAACCGATATTCTTAACCCGCATGGAACCATGTAAAGCCAAAACAAAGGCATCTATCTTTGGAGAATCATCCACGTATTTGAAGAACTTATCTTTCAAATGTTTATAGAATGATTCATCGATTTCACCATTAGGCACTGCTTTGGCAAAGACTAACGGGAAAAGAGTATATTCCGGCTTTTCTTCAAAATATTCGATAATCCCTTTAGCAATAAGATAGGATTTCCTATTCTCAAAGATCTCATTCTTCTCGAATACAACAAATTCATCTGCACTAGTTATGATTGGATTGAAGGTGTTTGATTCATGAAAGAAACCGCCGATGGCTATATTCATGTAAGCTCCGCGATCCTTTTTACTTTACCAGGATCTGTTTTCTTAATCTGAAATTCAGAGAGATTGTGATCACTTCCCATGTGAATATGATTTGGCTTAAACTGCATTTTACCATGTATTATGGTGTTGGCAGACATGTGGATTTCCTTGGCGTGTGTTACTTTGAGAATTTCAACGATATTCCTTTCATTGATACCGGAGCCGGGCATAATAATAATACGATCTCCTGCCTGTTCGACCAGCAATGCAATCAGCAGTATACCCTCTTCGGCAGTCTGCTGCCAACCGGAAGTCAGAATCCTGTCAGCTCCCATTTTGATGATATTTTCCATAGCGCTGAATGGTGCTGATGTCATGTCAAAAGCCCGATGAAAGGTTACACTTTGTGGTTTTGCCAATTCTACCAATTCACTGGTTCTATCGAAATCAACATTCGCATCAGGATCCAGGATTCCAAAGACAAAACCATCTACGCCTAATTGTTTAGCTGCCAGGATGTCTTTTTTCATCACGTCGAACTCCAGATCAGAATAACAGAAATCACCTCCCCTGGGACGGATGATCACATGCCCTGGAATATGTAAGTATTTTCTGGTTAATTGAATTGTACCAATGGAAGGTGTGGTTCCACCTTCAGATAGATTTGCACAGAGTTCTACCCTATCAGCTCCAGCCTCCTGGGCAATCATAGCTGATTCAACTGAATCCAGGCAAATTTCTAATATAAATTTCTTGGGCATTGAACTCCTATCTTTTCAGGTGTCAGGTTCCAGGTGCTATGTGTCAGATTCCAGAAAAAAGAAGAGAAGAACTAGCTCTACACTTCGACAACGCTCAGTTCAAGCCTAACCCCTCCCTTTATAAATGGGAGTGTAATTAGACTGCTCATCCCCCCTTGGGAAGGGGGGTAGGGGGGTCTCTTTCTTCTCAGCCATCTTCAATTTCGCTAACTTTCTCCGGTACATCTCGATACAATTACTCGCATTTCGACTCCGCTCAATGACCGAGAAATCACTCAATGAACCGGTCTGTTCTGCCGATCTTCAATCTTCAATCTTAAATCACTGTTTGGTTGCACTAAACTTGGGTGAAGTGATGTACAATGTTTCATATTGGTCAATAACCATATTTCGGTATTGCTTTTTAATCTCAGATTTATCGTTAGCTACTCTGATAATCTCAACTTTTATATTGGGAGGAGTATCATCCTGGAGCATCTGTACCGTGAAATTCATCTTTATCGTATTCTTCTCAAGATTCATCTCATATGAACTCTGGGCATCAGATTTCATTAACTGACTCGCTACAAGCAAATCACCAATATTTCCAATAATAACCTTATACTGTCTGTCCTTCTCAGCCGTGAGAGTATCCAGTTGAATAATCACCTTGAAAGTGATAATCTCATTTCGTGTATATGTCGCTTTATCTGGTGCGATAGCCACTCCAAGAACAATCGGAGGCTTTGCTAAATAATTATAGGGATGTGTGACCGTTTTCGCAATTAATGGTACAGATATCAATGCCATAAATAAAAACAGAATAATTGATTTATATACATGAACTTTCATTTTGCACCTCGCTTCATGTTGTTTTACCTAGTCTATCCTGATAAGATAACATAATCAGGTAGATTGACAATGGCTGAATTACGGCAAAGTAAGAAGATTGTCAATAGATTTGCATTTTAAAAAATAACTTTTGGCAGGTTCTTCTTTTATATGATGTGAATAGATGCAGATTGACATGTTTTAATACAATTCGTGCATATTAAACATTGAATTTGCTGATGAAATCCATGTAATCGGTTCTTGAGTGACTCTTATATGATCATCTAGGCATCATCTAGGCATCATCTAGGCATCATCTAGCCATCATCTAAAGTATTTTAGTTTTTTATTAGTTCATGATTAGTTGATTTTCATTTCGTATTGACCTGGTGGTTTAGGAGCCATTTAGGAGCAACAGGGGTGGATCATCCTTCAGGCTTGGTGGAAACATCTTCAGGCGTTGATTGCTATGCTAACCACGAAAAGCAAGGTAAACCATGCTGCCGCGATTCCTGAAGTAATCACCACAAGTCAGTGCTATTCCTTCAGCTGTTTGGAAATTAATTCAGGCGTTGAAACGCCAGGGTTCGATAAATCAAACCAACCAACGAATGAATTCGTTGCTATATCCAAAAATATTGACACTTTCCCCCACCGGATTTGTGTGACTACAAAGACAATATTATTACCTAAAATAAGGAGTTATATATGGCGAAAATAACCAAACAAACGATGGACGGCAATACTGCTGCTGCCCATGTCGCCTATGCATTCAGTGAAGTAGCTGCCATCTATCCCATCACCCCATCCTCGGTTATGGGTGAATTAGCGGATGCCTGGTCTGCGTATGGCAAAAAGAATCTTTTTGGAACGACAGTAGATGTCGCTGAACTGCAATCCGAAGCCGGAGCAGCCGGTGCCGTACACGGTGCCCTTTCTGCCGGTGCTTTAACCACAACATTCACAGCATCACAAGGTTTGATGCTCATGCTTCCCAATATGCATAAGATCGCCGGTGAATTACTTCCAACCGTTTTTTATGTCACAGCCCGTTCTTTAGCAGCTCAATCTTTATCGATATTCGGTGACCATTCTGACGTGATGTCAGCCCGTAATACCGGATTTGCCATGATTGCCTGTGCCTCGGTACAGGAAGTGATGGACCTGGCTGCTGTTTCCCACCTTGCAACATTAAAATCGAAAATACCTTTCCTGACTTTCTTTGATGGTTTCCGTACATCACATGAAGTGCAGAAGATAGAAGTCATTGACTATGATGTTTTAGGCGAACTGCTTGAACCTCAGTACGTAGAGGATTTCCGCAGCCGTGCCTTGAATCCTGAAAACCCGCGCATGAAAGTTGGACAGCAGAATCCTGATGTCTATTTCCAGGGTCGTGAGACTGTGAATTCATTCTATGATGCTATTCCCGGTATTGTGCAGGATTACATGGATAAAGTCGCTGCCAAGACAGGCAGATCTTACAAGTTATTTGATTATGTCGGACATCCTGAAGCCACTTCCATCATCATTGCCATGGGCTCAGGCTGCGATACTATCCAGGAAACCATTGAATACCTGAATGCCAAGGGTGGAAAATATGGAATGATCAATGTTCATCTCTATCGTCCATTCTCAGTAGAACATTTCATCGATGCCATTCCTGCTTCAGTCAATAAGATCGCCGTTCTCGACAGAACAAAAGAACCCGGTTCCATTGGCGAACCTCTATACTTAGATATCGTAGCAGCCTTGAAGGATAAGAGAGACATCCGTATCATCGGTGGACGCTATGGTCTTTCTTCCAAAGAATTCACACCTTCCATGATCAAGGCTGTCTATGACCATCTTGATTGCAATGGATTCCATAACTTTACAGTCGGTATCGAAGATGATGTCACTCATCTTTCGATTCCTGTCAAAGAACAGATCAATTCCATCGCAACCGATACGATTAGCTGTAAATTCTGGGGATTAGGTGCTGACGGTACTGTAGGTGCAAACAAGAACAGCATCAAGATCATCGGTGACCATACAGATATGTATGCACAGGGTTATTTCCAATACGATTCAAAGAAATCAGGCGGTATCACCCGCAGCCATCTTCGTTTTGGCAAGTCACCTATCCATGCTCAATATCTTGTACAAAATGCTGATTTCATTGCCTGTCATAACCCTGCTTTCATCGGACGTTACGATATTCTCGAAGGCATTAAGGAAAATGGTGTTTTCCTGTTGAATTCCAACTATTCAAGAGAAGAAGCCTTCTGCAAACTGACTGCTGATATGCAGAAAGTGATTATCGAAAAGAAGATCAAGTTCTATAACATCGATGGATTGGAAATTGCCAATTCCGTTGGTCTCGGTGGAAGAGTCAATACTGTCATGCAGACTGCTTTCTTCCTGATCTCTGGCATCCTGGATCGTACAGAAGCTATCGAACTCATTAAAGCTTCCATTAAAAAGACTTACGGCAAGAAAGGCGATGAAATCGTAAAGATGAATATCGATGCCGTGGATAAAGTGAATGATTTGCTGGAACAGATTGAAGTACCTGAAGCATCAACAGGTACTTGCACACCCATGAAGAAGCTCATCCCTGATAATTCAGATGAATTTACACGTAATATCATTGGACCCATCATGAGTGAACACGGTGATTCCATTCCTGTTTCTCATATGCCTTTGGACGGTTACGTTCCAACAGGTACAGCGAAACTGGAAAAACGTGCTGTCGCTCCAGCAGTACCACACTGGATTCCTGAAAACTGTATCCAGTGTAACCAATGCTCTGTTGTGTGCCCTCACGCTGCCATTCGTCCAAAACTGATCAATCCAATTGATTTGGAAAAAGCACCGGATAGTTTCAAAACATTGACTGCGACTCTTGCTACTGATTTCCAGTATAAGATCCAAGTCTATATCGATGACTGCCAGGGTTGCCGTGTTTGTGTGAACGAATGCCCTAAAGCAGCTTTAGTAATGTCACCTATCCAGGCAGAACGTGAACTGGGAGAGCAAAAGAACTATGAATTCTTTGAAACTCTTCCCACCGATGTCATGGGTCCTTTCAAACAAACCACAGTCAAAGGCAGTCAGTTCAAACAGCCTTTACTGGAGTTCTCTGGTGCCTGTGCCGGTTGCGGCGAAACACCTTATGTGAAACTCATTACCCAGCTCTTTGGCGATAGAATGCTCATTGCCAATGCAACAGGCTGCTCCTCTATTTGGGGTGGAACCTTCCCAACCATGCCTTATTGCAAGAATAAGGACGGACATGGTCCAGCCTGGGCAAATTCATTATTTGAAGATAATGCGGAATACGGTTATGGCATGCGTCTTGCCGTGAATGCAAACCGCAAACAGTTAAAATACAATCTCGATTTAGCAGTTGCTTTACCGATAGACAATGAACTCAAAACAATGGTTCAATATGGTTTGGATCATTGGACTGAAACTGATGATGCAGCAAAACAGAACGCTGAAAAGATACGCCAGCTTCTTCCCAACCTGGTCAAGAATGCAGCAGCAGAAGTTAAACCGGTACTCACCAAGATCATGGAATTAGGTGATAGTTTCATCGAAAGAAGCGTCTGGGCATTTGGTGGAGACGGCTGGGCTTACGATATTGGCTACGGCGGATTGGATCATGTATTGGCACAGAATAAGAACATCAACGTGCTTGTAATGGATACAGAGCTCTATTCCAACACGGGCGGACAAGCTTCCAAGTCCACACCGCTCGGTTCTATTGCCAAATTTGCTGAATCAGGCAAGAACACAGTGAAGAAAGACCTCGGTATGATGATGATGAGCTATGGCTATGTCTATGTTGCCAGCATTTCCCTCGGTGCCAATAAGAACCAGGCATTACAGGCGATCGCAGAAGCAGAAGCATATCCGGGACCATCAATTATTATCGCCTATGCCCCATGCATCAACCATGGCATTGATATGTCCATGTCAGGCAAGGAAGAAAAACGTGCGGTGGAATCAGGTTACTGGTTACTCTATCGTTACAATCCATTATTACACGATGAAGGCAAGAATCCGTTCATCCTTGATTCAAAAGCACCTACATCTTCCGCTATGGAATTCATCGAAAGCGAAGGACGTTATTCTTCATTGAATCGCTCCTTCCCTGACAAAGTAGTTGATTTCAGAACCAGGATGGATCAATATCTCAAGGAACGTTATGCTTCCTATAAGAAGATGTCGGAGTAAGGTTCTAGAGTGATTCGTAGCTCCGGGTTCAACCGGTTGCAGAATTGAAAGAAAAGACTGTTCATCGAGTGATTTTGCTACTGCAAAATTGTATCGAGATGCACTGCGTGTTTATAGAATCATAAATAACGAAGTGCTTATGAATAAGCATTTAATAGATAAGAAATAAAATCATGCCATTCAGATTACCTGAATGGCATGATTTGTATATGGGAAGATGATTCAATTCTTCATGATTATCAGTTTTTTACTTTGCTTTTGAGAACCACAGTTAATCTGATATAGATACACTCCTGATGCAAGCTTTTGTCCATTTTTATCAGTACCATCCCAAGAGATACTATTCATTCCGGATTTCCCCGATATTTTCATTTCCTTTACCACTTGTCCACGAATATTGAATACCCTTATGAAGATTTCATTGTTCAATGGGGTCTCGAACTTGATCGTAGTTTCATTCGAAAAGGGGTTGGGATAGTTATTGAAGATTCTGAATACAGGCTTAGGAAGGATTTCATCTTCATTTCCGTCCGGACCTAAATAGAATTGATTTCTTATTGGACCTTGTATCGTAAGTTGTTGCCCTTGGTTGTAAGATTGTATCACTAAATACTTATAATTGTTTGGTACAACATTATAATGACTTGTTTCCAAAACTGGGAAATTCGCTATAAGATTATTGACGGTAGATAGGCTCGATCCACCATAAATCACAGAAGAACTTGGCTGAGAAGTCTGATATTCGATCAATATGTGTGTTGGATTATTTAAAGAGATGTGCGTGGGTTTTGATACAAACAGATAATCACCAGTATTATCTGGAGCTACTTCATAATAGCATGTAATTGTACCATGTTCATATGCACTAGGATTATGAGAACCACCCCAATCTCTATCGACATTTATAACCGTTGAATTTGTCAAATAGTAAATAAATACTGTGTTAGGCAGCACAGCTTGAGTATCTCTAAATAAACGATGAATTGAATTTCCCTGACTCGTAGGAATCATAATAAATACGTCTAAAGTATCCTGTAATCCATCATTTGTGATGGTTAGTTTTATTGGTTCTCGACTATCATAGATTCTATTCAGTAATTCGCTGCTTGTACAAAACATCGGTTTACAAATCAGATTTGCATTCATGGGTCTAATCCATCCATACAAATCATCGTTTAAATCGTTATCCGTGATTTCGTTGTCAGAGATAGTCAAATCAGGAGTACCCGTTAGATTGGAAAAAGCAGAAAATTCACCATTCCCAGATGATGCTCTTAAAGCTTGTGAAAAAAGAGAATGTAATTCCGCTTCAGGTCGCCCTGGATCAATTTCAAGTACCAACGATATATCATGCCCTAGAAGATCAACTGTAACTTGCATCTCACCTGGTCTAACACTACAGAAAAGTCCTTGTTGTACGAAGTATGGTCCTATCCAAACACCAGAAGCGATTGAACCATAAGCATACTGTGTTTGAAGATTAACACGAAGATTCAAAGCAAAACATATACTTCCAATATCAACAACATTGATTGGTTGAAGTGTTAAAGAACCATCAATTCCATCTTGCCAGATTTCAATACTAGCATTCAGAGAAGATACTGTGAAAGGAAATCCAAACAGATTGATAGCGCTATTACAGACTAAAAAGATTTTATGCTGTCCATAATCTATTCTTAATAAGGCACTTGCAATCGGTTGCAGACCATTTCCTCCAGAAATGTTTGCAATAGAACCCCAACCTTCAATAACTAAAGGATCAAATGAAATATTAAATACAGAAGATGCAGATGATAAAGTTAGTACATTTCCCAGTCCAATAGAACTGTCCAGGGTGAAATTGAAACCCGCTGCTGTTAAGCTTGATTGAATGCTAACATTAGCAATATTCGCTGATACTGTGAAACCTACACCAGCTCCAATAGAAAAAGCTGCCGAGGCATGTAAAAAGAATGAATTAGAAGTAAATTGTAAGACCGAACCTTCCTGCACAGACATTCCAATACTAAAACTCCTCATATAATGCTCATTATCAATTTGACGGTAAGATACACCTGGCTGGTCTTCTACAATTTCTCTCCGAAGTACAACTGTCCCCAGTTCCATATCAAAGCTGTTGCTCATGGTTAACGTAAAACTATATTGACTGCCAGTAACAATCGCATCAATAATAAAGCCAAAACTTGTGGATACTGGTGACCAGTCAACACCCACATTTCCTCCACCGGGAAGTTCAATAGAGAATAGATTCCCTATTCCTCCATCAATAGATAAGCGCAGATGATTCTGATTTTCATAGCTTGCTTCAATATTGAAGCCAGTTTGTCCACTTGCAATAGAAAGGTAGTCACCAAGCTGATATGAGAAGGAATCAACCCCTAAATGCAAACTGAAACCTAATCCTTCCAGTGAGGTTTCAACACTGATAGAACCTAAATTGGTCAAGAGAGGATTCCCGAAAGATAAAGATCCTGTTCCAGTACCATTGACCAAGTCTATTGTCAACTGCCCTTGAATGTTATCAACAAGAGAACCAGTTTGCATCACATGCATTTGTCCATTTACAATCATGTTATCACCTGTAAACTGCAATGAACATTGAGCATGTAAAACTTCAACATTGATATTGTCAATACCAGCTAACACATTTAACGATGTCCATGCAGTTGAAGGTGAAATCAAGTTTATCTGACCTGAAGTTGTATTAAATGCTAATGACGCTGATTCATCAAATCCCACTCTCCATATTATTCCAGAACCGGACTGTACACCTATTTTAATTTGACCATGGGCTACATAGTTTCCATTCCCATTACTTTCAAATGAGTTGCCTCTAATTCTTAGGTTACCAACTGGATACATGGATGCTGAATCAAGAGTATAAGTTCTTGACGCCATTGCACTTGGATTCCATTCCGTTTTGAAGGCTCTTGCGTTCACAGTAGCTGGTAACTGGTTAATTTGAAAAGGTGATGAATATGAAGTCGATTGTTCATTGGGATTACTACCGTCAATAGTATATCGTATTACTGAATTTGGAGTTGAAGTTTGCATACTAACAGTTAGAGGTGTTTGGTAACTTCCACTTGCTGGTGAGATGGATGGTTCATTACATGTTTGCCCTGTTCCAGAAATCGTGTAAACTGCTGTTACAATTGGACTAGGGTTCCAACCAGTAAGAAATGCTCTAGCTTTGAAGGTTTTATCTGCTTGTAGAGATATTGGTGATCCATATGCTGGAGAATACTGTGTGGGTTCAGAACCATCATCTGTTACATAAATTGTCGCTCCAATAGTTGTAGTTGCTATAAATATACTTTGATTAACTGGATAACTGCCTCCAGATGGGTTAAACACAGGACTTGCAACTGTATTTTGAGTTCCACTAACAGTTCCATGTAAGTTGATTGTTTGGTTTCCACCATTTGAAGATACTTGCACGGTCCCCTGGAATGGTCCAGATGTGCTAGGAAAATAAACATGAATTGTAGACGTTTGATACTGATTCTGCGGAAGATTGAAACTACTTGGTTGTATTTGACTAACCCAAGATGGATATTCAGGGAAATTGCCTGTTAAGTTTCCACCACCATTATTTGTCACAGTCACATTAACCATTTCATGAAAATTCGGCTCATGTGTACCAAGTCCTTGATCCGTTATGTTGAGATGCAGTATTGGTTGGGAAGATGTCCAGCTTAAATCCAATCTATATGAATCTGATGAATTGTATGCTCCTCCACTTCCGAAAACCTTGATATAAAAAATACCACACATATTTGGTGTATATGAAATATTATCAGATGTAGTTCCACCATTATATGATCCTGTAAGTAAAGAACCATTAGGGGAATATAATTGGACATCATAATCAGCAGGTAAACTACTAAGCGTGATTGTTAATGAACCAATGTCCGTAATTCCAATTGAGAACCAATCAACATCTGTAGAAGAATCAATATATGCAAATATAGTTGTGGTTAATTGTAGAGGATAAGATTGTCCCATACTATTATTCGGTTCATATGGATCTGTTTGAGCATTTAGTAAACTAGGGATATAAAGAATACAAAATGTAATGATTATAAAATACAAATTTCTTGGAGAATGCCTGATCGTTTTCATTATAACCTCCTTAGGTTATTTTACAAGTATTATCTTATGAGTGAAAACACCAACCGATGTTTCCATCTTCACTAAATACATACCATTTGGTGCCTGGTTACTATCTTTGGTTATTCCATCCCAATTGACTTGATAGTTTCCTGCTTTTCTGTTTGCACATTCAAGCTGCTTTACCAGTTGTCCTCTGATGTTATAGACCGATAGTCTGATCCTGTCAGTTTTTGCTACGGAATATCTGATGTTAATGGCATGATTGAAAGGATTCGGATATACACTGATAAGTGACGTATTGATAGGTGGAGCGGGATTATCATTGATACCGGTGGGGTCTATGATATATATACCGGTTACAGTTTCACTCGGTTGCCAGCCGTTTCTGAATGAGCGTGCCTTGATGGTATCGCTCTCTGTGACAATAATAGGAACATTATAAACGGGTGAACTCTGGGTAGGATTACTGCCATCTCGTGTATAGTGAATGGTATCCTGTCCTGTTGTCGTATTGAGACGGACATATTGGGTAACTCCATACGTTCCGGGGATGGGTGTAAATGTCGGTGTACTTACAGTCAGGCTTGTTGTCACGGATATGGTTTCTGACTGGTCAGATGTTCCTTCATTATAGACTGCAGTCAGGTAATAATAATAAGTCCCTACGATGATATCTGTATCCTGGTATTGTGTAGGAACCAGCAACGTACTTGGGTTCAGATGAGTAAACTCCCCGGTGCTGCCAAATCTCCTGAAAAGATTGTAGCCTAGAAGTGCTCTATTGCTTATCCTGGGAACCTGCCAACTTAGATTCACGGCGTCCTGGGTTTGAACTGCTGTGAATTGAAATGGCGGATTCAGAATCGTATAGTTTTCAGTGAGCGTAATGCTTGGAAGCCAGTTCTGTTTGAAGGCTTTGGCTTTCAGTTCTGTACTTGTTGTTACAGATATTGGTGCAGTGTAATGTTGTCCTGGGGATTCGGTCGGCTCACTCCCATCAGTTGTGTAATAGATATCCGCATCTTCAATAGGACAAGTGAGAATGATAGTCTGTCCCTGGTTGTAAATCCCACCCGCAGGTAATGCTGTGATAGCTGATATCTGTACCTGGATGTCTGCGGAAACGATATTGGAAATACCGGACTCTACACCTGGAGGATAGAAAGCTTTTACCCCATACCCATAATTACCCGGTGTATGCAGTGTATCACAGTACGTTACTGTCTGCGGTGAAAGCATCTCAGTATTCAGCCGACTGAATGTTCCATTGAGACCTAAACGTCTATAAACATTATATCCTATAGCATCGATTCTGATCGAATCGGGCGGTGTCCAGGAGAGATGTGCTCTTCCTATCTCAACAGTAAGAATCAGGGTATCTGGAATATACGGATAGTAGGTTTTAAAATGCTTAATAACTGACCAGTTACCCCAGCCATTAATATTATGTCCCCTGACTTGCCAGTAATAGACTGTGTTTGTATTTAAAATATTGGAGTGAATCGTGTAGGAAACAGCAGATGTGGTATCATCAACAACAGGATTTGTCATTCCGCTGTTTGTTGAAACCTGAACCTGATAAAGAGATGCACCAGTCAGTTGTTGCCAGGACAATGCAGGAGTTAATGATTGTTGTGTTTGACCGTTGAATGGCAAGGTTGGAGTTGGTATTCCGGGAGGGATTGTTGGTTCTGCTGATCGTCCAACCCAGCCATTACCTCCTGCCCATAAATACCCATTGCTGTCTATCGCAAGTGAATATATTATGTTTGCTGGATTTATTGGCGACCAAGTTACTCCACTATCAATTGACTTTGACACTCCGTCAGTAGTAGTTACATAAAGATATCCTGCAGTATTAATTAATATATTTGATTCATAAGTATTTACATTTTGAAATTGGTGAAGCTGTATCCATCCTTCATTAGGGTTTTTTCTATAGATCCATCCGTTACCATTTAGATAATATAAAATCCCAGATGAAGTAATTGCTAAGCGTCCATATTGCATGCCACCAGGACCAATATTAATCCAATTCAGACCATCATTTGAAGAACTTAAAACTTGCCCATTACCAGCAGCAGCATACAAAATGCTATCATTCCCTTCACAAAAATCGTAGATTTTTACATCCCAATCCGAAAATACTCCTTGCCAGGAACTACCATTATTGGCAGATCTATAAAGCGAAGTGCACAATTGATTACCAGTTGAATTGCATCCTGCTAAAATACCTCCCCTTGATGTAGAGAAAACCGCAAAAACCGACCTACTATTAAAAGGAGTTGATAAAGGGCTCCATGAATTGCCATTATTAGACGATTTCACTAAACCGCCAGTCAATGAAGAGTTATACTCTCGTCCCGCATACGAAGTATTGTTTATTAAACTATGTGATAATGTAAGTATGGGGTTACTTGCATCAGAGTATACCATATTCCATGTTTCTCCGAAATGGGATAGTTTATAGATATGCCCATTGTTACTACCAGCAATGATGCTATTATCAGGTAAAGCACATAATGAATAAACTTGTCCTCCGTAATTATATCCAGTGGGTATTAACATATCCTGTCCTTTAAGACATATTGGGAAATAAATAACACTGATTATTACCAGTACATAGAATTTGCTCAATAAGTGTTTCATAATATTCTCCATTATTTTACATGTATTATCTTATGAGTGAATATACCGACCGATGTTTCCATCTTCACTAAATACATACCATTTGGTGCCAAGTTATTATCTTTGGTTATTCCATCCCAACTGACTGCATAGTTCCCTGCTTTTCTGTTTGCACATTCAAGCTGCTTTTCCAGTTGTCCTCTGATGTTATAGACCGATAGTCTGATCCTGTCAGTTTTTGCTACGGAATATCTGATGTTAATGGCATGATTGAAAGGATTCGGATATACACTGATAAGTGACGTATTGATAGGTGGAGCGGGATTATCATTGATACCGGTGGGGTCTATGATATATATACCGGTTACAGTTTCACTCGGTTGCCAGCCGTTTCTGAATGAGCGTGCCTTGATGGTATCGCTCTCTGAGACAATAATAGGAACATTATAAACGGGTGAACTCTGGGTAGGATTACTGCCATCACGAGTATAATGAATGGTATCCTGTTCTGTTGTCGTATTAAGACGGACATATTGGGTAACTCCATACGTTCCGGGTGAAGGTGTAAATGTCGGTGTACTTACAGTCAGGATTGTTGTCACGGATATGGTTTCTGACTGGTCAGATGTTCCTTCATTATAGACTGCTGTCAGATAATAATAATAAGTCCCAGCTATGATATCTGTATCCTGGTATTGTGTAGGAACCAGCAACGTACTTGGGTTCAGATGAGTAAACTCTCCCGTGTTGCCAAATCTCCTGTAAAGATTGTAGCCAAGCAATGCTCTACTGGTTATCCTGGGAACCAGCCAACTTAAATTCACTGCGTCCTGGGTTTGGACTGCTGTGAATTGAAATGGCGGATTCAGAATCGTATAGTTTTCTGCGAGCGTAATGCTTGGAAGCCAGTTCTGTTTGAAAGCTTTGGCTTTCAGTTCTGTATTTGTTGTTACAGATATTGGTACCGTGTAATGTTGTCCTGGAGATTCGGTCGGCTCAGTTCCATCCGTTGTGTAATAGATACCGGCATCTTCAGTAGGACAAGTGAGTATGATAACCTGTCCCTGGTTGTAAACACCACCTGCTGGTGATGCAGTAACTGCCGATATCTGTACCTGGATGTCTGCGGAAACGATATTGGATATACCGGACTCTACACCTGGAGGATAGACAGCTTTTACCCCATACCCATAATTACCCGGTGTATGCAGAGTATCACAATACATTACTGTCTGCGGTGAAAGCAGCTCGGTGTTCAGACGACTGAATGTGCCATTAAGACCCAAACGACGATAAACATTATATCCTATTGCATCGACTCTGATCGTATCGGGGGGTGTCCAGGAAAGATGTGCTCTCCCTATCTCAACCGTCAGAATCAGAGTATCTGGTATATACGGATAGTAGGTTTTAAAGTGCTTAACAACTGACCAGTTACCCCAGCCATTGATGTTATGACCACGAACTTGCCAATAATAAATTGTGTTCGTACTCAATATGTTGGGATGAATCGTATAGGAAACAGTAGAGGTAGTATCATCAACCATAGGATTAGTCATTCCGCTGTTTGTTGACACCTGAACCTGGTAAAGCGATGTAACCGTCAATTGTTGCCAGGATAATACAGGAGTTAATGATTGTTGTGTAGCCCCATTAAATGGTAAGCTGGGTGTAGGTATACCTGGTGGGATTGTGGGTTCAGTTGATCTATATATTTGAGTTTCACAGCCCACCCATAAATAACCTTGACTATCCAATTCTGCTGAATAACAATTATTTGATATGATACATGTCCAACTATCTCCACCGTTAATTGAAGTAAATAAACCTGCATTACTAGTTGTATAAATATGATTCATTCTATTCACGCTAAGATCTTCTTCAAAGCTATACCCTCCTAGTACATCAGTCATTCGAACCCAGTTTTGATTTGGACCTTTTTTATAAAATCTGGAATTGCACAGATAATACACTGTATCTGCTTGAGAAACAGCAACAAATCCGATTCTATAGCTTAGATCCGGTCCTATATTACTCCAGTTAATACCATTATCAGTCGATAGCATAACTGTTGAAGTCATTGTAACACCAGGAGCACCTCCAAATGCAGCATAAATGTTCCCAATAGAACTTTTTGCTAAACTAAAGCACTCTATATCAAGACAACTATAAACATTCATCCATGAACTTCCATTATCAGTTGATCTAAAAATTGTACCAGTATTACTACTTCTATTTCTACATCCTGCAATAATGCTTCCATCACTAGCAACAATAAGGGCATATACAGTTTTGCTTGCAATCTCTCCACCCAAAGAAGTCCAACTATCCCCATTATTTGTAGAACGGAGTATTCCTCCTGGGTTAGTATTATTACCATATCCTGCAAATATATAGGAATTCGATGCTTTGTATGCAAAACAATGAATTGGCAGATTAGTATTGGAATATACAATGTTCCAAGTAACACCTTGATCTATGGTTTTGAATATATGTCCATTATCACCACCTACAATTAGACTGTTATCAGATATAGATAAAATAGCATTCACGTAAGTGGCAAAACCATAAAGAACAGTAAAGCTATTCTGAGCAAATAACTGATTGGGAACAAGTACGAAAATGGAAAGCACAAGAACCAGAAAAAGTGCTTTAAATATTGAAAAAGTGCATGATCTCATATTTTCCTCCAAAATATAGTGATGAATTTATATTGATCATATCGTTAGTTATTTAATCACACTATTAGAAATGATTTGAATATCATTTTCGTTTTCTGCGTATAGAGACGAGAGAATTTAATCTTTTCATATTTGTTTTATTTATTCTGGTAGTTGAAGCATGTCAACAAATATTTAAATTATTTCTATCTATTAAAAAGCTGTTATTGCGAAAACCTCTTCATCATTTCATCTAATGATTCGAATAGTGCTTTTGAGATAAATACTAACATTTTATGGATACATCATTGAGTGATTTCAAAATCATGAGGCATAGAAATGAAAAGTTGTGGTGCAGAAACTTGTAGTCTATTAGTGAATAATCTATATAGCATAAATATATTTTTCAATGCATAACAAATTCGAAAAAGGCGACTATTAGAAGTCGCCTTTTATGTAAACAGAACTTGTCTGGTAACAATAGCTCCTTTAATAATCAATTGAATCCTTCGTACTCAGATATTATCTTATCACCGTCACCAAGGAAGGTCTTCCTGGGCTAACAGAGTGTCGTCCTACGGACTGAACACTGACACCTATAGTCTCGTATCCAGACTATTCTGTCCTCCATACACCTAATACCTGCGCGGCGAAAAGAATTTTCTATTTCCGCCGATAAGAAATCAGACCTCCAGATGGGCTTACTTCCGTGTGCCCCTACAACCTTCTGCCTCATTGCGTCCTCGGTGTCGAGTCTTCCCTACCTTCTTCATACATTCCGACAAGATTGACGATTGTACCTTCGTTATCCCTTTCAAAACGGATGCGGAAGTTATCCATACCATCTATAGCGAATTTATCTCTACCCATTGGAATCATTTGAAGTTCACCAGCCAGCCGTTTATAAAACAAACGATCACCAACCATTGAAATCGTTCTCTGTCCATATTTTCCAACATACTGAGGTAATTCCCTTATGTTCAAATCAAATGAATTCGTTTTCATATTTAATCCATCCAAAGCCCAGTCTAGCGTAAATTTAGCAGTTGGATCAGTCGTTTGCAAGGCTAGTGAATCGAGGGTCATCTTATAGGCAGTATCAAGAGCCAGCTTGGATTCAACTGACACATCCGGTTCCACACCACTGGATTCCCAATCAGTCCCCGTGAGAGGATTGCTGATCTTCCCTATAGGAATTGTGGCAAAAAATCCGTTACCTAAATCTGCAAATGTAACAGGATGTGCGGCTCCGGCAGTTGTCTCACCAACTATGGTAGCACGCTGGAGTGTTTTCATACTGAAAGCAAAGGCTTCCGGAGCCGAGCCTGTTAATTTGCTGGTAAGAATATAGATGGGAATATCAGCCATTCTCTTTCCTGGAGTATGTGTTAATGTCCAAGTCTGAATGGGTATTTTATTCCCGCGCATATCGACTGAATTTAGTAGAATTGTTGGCTTAGCTTCATCGAAAAGGTAAGTCGATAAATATTGGACCAAAGCTGCTGAACCACCATTGTTATTTCGTAAATCAAAAATCAAGGCATTGGTGTTGGAGACAAAATCCATAGCAGATGCAGCAGTCTGGTATGCTTCATTGAGAACAGAAAAATGATCAAGTTTGATATAACCGACATTTCCAGGTAAAATCTCCACTTTCTTGAAACCGAAATTGTTCTTTCGCTCTTGTTCGATATCATTTATATTACATGAGGATTTAGCAGAAGGATTGCATGATGGCATAAAAATTTTATTCCCATCACTTCCGTTGTATGTAACATGGAAGTGCAGATCCTTATTCATTTCCTGGAAATCCATCGTCAAACGTTCAGCAAACTCATTCGGATTTGTAATGTCCTTGTAATCACCACTCCCTAGGTGTTTTTTATAAGTGGAAGTGATCCTATCAATACGATCAGTGAAATAATAGTTCGTTGAGATCGCATTATCCAGGGATTCAACGACTGCTGCCTTCATTTTTGTAGTCATTACGGGGGACTCGGTTGAAATAGCAAAAAGGATAGATGCTACTGTCAGTGCGATAACGAGAAGTGTTGTTTTCATTATTCTCTCCATTTTATAAAATTCTATCGTACGACTTTTATCAAATGATATAGAATTGTCAAATAAAAAGATTGCCTTTTTTTCTTTTACCGATATTTTGACTTTGAAGGATGGAATTATGGATAAAGTTATTAATATTACAGATGTTGAACATATCAAGATATTCATGGATCAGAAACGACAGAATATACTACAGGTTCTGAAAGATAAGAAAACACCCATGACAGCTAAGCAAATAGCAGAAGTTCTCGGGATCAACCCGGCGACTATCAATTTTCATACAAATAAGCTATGCAGCATAGGTATTTTACAGATAGTCAAAACGGAAGTCATCCATGGCATCGTTGCTAAGTACATGGAGCCAGCAGCTTCTTCTTTCAGGATTATGGTCAATACTGCCGATAAATCGATAGTGAAACTGATGAAGAATAAAATGTCTGCTGAAGCTGAAGTGCTCTTTGAAAAAGGGAAAAACGACTATATTCAAAACTGTGGGATGAGAAAATCCTTAATGAAACGGATTTCTTACAATGATGTCTATTTGACTCTGGAACAATTGAATGAATTCAATGAGTTCCTGGATAAGCTAGTTACTGAGAATTCCACTGCCGATGACCCTGATAAAATACGTTTCAAACTCTTCAGTTCCTATATTTCTGATGATGAGGATTCTCTTGTGCAAAAATCATGCTGCTAGTAGTGAATAAAGGGAGCAACCATATTGTTATGGAGATTTAGCGTTAAACATAAGACATCCGCATAATACAATTTAAAAAATTTGACAAATAATTTATAAATTCATAATTTAACATATATTTCAAAGTTACTTGAAGGAGGGAAGCATGAATAAAATATTTTATGTTTTAATCTTGACTTTGTTTTCACTACCAGCTTGGTCGGTCATACATAAGCTTGGTTCATACGATACACCAGGATTTGCTAAATATGTTAAAGTTTTGGATAACATAGCCTATGTAGCTGATAGAGAATCAGGTTTACAGATTATTGATGTCTCGAACCCCCAAAATCCGCAATTACTAGGTTCATATGATACACCTGCAAATACTTCCTACGTCGATGTGGTTGATACACTTGCGTATTTAACAGATACCGTATCCGGTTTACTAATTCTAAATGTTGCAGATCCAACGAACCCGCATTTACTTAGCACCTTTAGTACAGGCTACCCTCTATTTTTAACAGTAGTACAAGATAAAGCTTATGTTGGCACTTCTACTGGTTTGTACATTGTTGATGTGTCCAATCCTCAAAATCCAATTTTACAAAATCATTATGATGAGAGTCATACGATATATGCAGTGGACATAGTCGATGACATTGCCTATATAACATGCGAAGTGCATGGCTTAATGATCGTCAATATTTCTGACCCGCTGAATCCACAACTTATGGGTTCATATGACGATGATGCTGATAGTTTTATTCAGGTTGAAGTAAGAGACTCTCTCGCCTTTATTAATGCCACTAATGCAGGTATCATACTTATCGATGTATCGAATCAGACTAATCCGCAGTTGGTCAGTGTATTAAACATCGATTCTGATTTTTCCTTCACTATCAGCGATAATAAGCTCTATACTAGTACAATCGATTGTTATGATATATCCAATCCCCTGGAACCATTATTCGTTAGCTGCTATATCGGTAATGGATATGCTTTTTCAAGTAATGTTATTGGAAGCACCTTATATGCAGCGGCTTACGATGAAGGTCTGGAAATCATTGACTTCTCCGCTCCCGAGAACGAACTTCTTGTTGGATATTTACATGATTGTTCTGTTTACTCTATCGAATTGAAAGACAATTTAATCTATGCAATGGGTAGTCACGTTTTTAAAGTGATTGACGTAACATTGCCTGAGAATCCCTTATTACTAAGCACTTGTTCAAGCACTCTCTTTATGGTTTCTTTTACTCTCAAAGATAGCTTGGCATATTTAGCTTGTGCAGGTGGTATTTCTATCCTCGATATCTCTGACCCTCTAAATCCCCATGAAGTAGCTGTTTACAATATGTTCGATAATACTCAATATGCAAACTCAATTGCTTTTGAGGGAAATATAGCGTATGTGGCAGATCATAACGGTTTAACGATCCTGGATACGACGGATTCACTAAACCCAATAGAAATTGGATCATATCATCACGGCACTTCCTCGTATGTTCAAGTTAGAGGTACTACAGTATTTCTTACCAACAGCAATTCAACTCTTGAAATACTGGACGTGTCAAACCCTCAGAATATCCAGTTGCTAAGCTCTATCAACCTCCAGAGCTATCCGTATTCTTTCGAAATCTGTAATAATGCCATTTACGTTGCGGAAGGTTCTTCCGGCATGGAAGTGATTAATATTATAAATACTTTAGCGCCTGTCTTTGTAGAAACGATTCTTCCTCATCCATCAAGCAGCATACAAGCATGTTATGTAAAAAACAGTCATTTGTTCATTTCAGATTTGAATTGGAATGAAATAGGAATATACGACATAAGCATTCCACAACAACCAGTGATAGTAAATAATATTTCCTGGAACCTGGGGACATCGGATATGTGCATTAACAATAACTTACTCTACACGTCTAACAATACTTTGAACATTCTCGACCTGAGTTCCATAGTACCTGTACCTGTATCTGATCAAATCTGTGCAACAGATCCTTTACTTACTATCTCTAATTATCCTAATCCATTCAATCCAAACACAACCATCAGTTTTGATATACTTCATGCAGGTTTGGTGAAACTGGATATTTATAACATCAGAGGTCAAAAGGTCAAGTCTCTCCTCAATGATCAATTTGCCCAAGGTCGTCATAAAATATCCTGGAATGGTACAGATGATAAATGTAAATCTGTTGCATCCTGTGTCTATTTTGCCAGGATCTGCATAGATGGTATAAGCATAAGCAGGAAAATGGTATTAGTGAAGTAGGTTGCAGCGTAAAACGTTATTCATAGAAATAGGCAATCCACTTATGAGCACTACGGTAGCATTACGGTAGCAATACGGTAGCATTACGGTAAAAAACCGTATTGCTACCGTATTGATATAGTAATCGTACCCTTTTTCATTCTTGTTTCGAAACATAGGAATGAGACTAGTTTGGACTTGGGGTGGATTGTGAAGAAGAGCATCAAACTCTCCCTTAATCCCTCCCTTTATCCAAAGGGAGGGAGATCAGATCAGTCTTCTCTGTAATTTTTGGGATTTTACGTCCGGTACATTTTGATACAATTTCTCCTTCGTCGAAATCACTCAATGAACCATCTTATCTTAAATCTCAAATATTTTACACCTTGGCGTAAATGAACTCCGTGCTTATCGTTGTAAATCCCAAGTTTTCATATAAAGACATGCCCATCGAAGTTGCCTGCAATCCGGCAAGTGTATAGCCTTCTTCTTTTGCCATATGCATTGCGTGTAAGGTGATGGAGCGTCCCAGTCCACGATTGCGATATTCGGGCAAAGTGGCAATGAAGTATAGCGTTGCTATGTCAATTCCTTTGAACGTCATACATGAGGCAGCCGGAATTCCATTCCAGTAGACAAGATATAGTTCCTGCATTTTAGTATCAGTCAGGTTATGATGAAAGCAATAATTATTATATTCCACTTCTGCTTCTGGAGTCATCTCAAGGCAGACTGACGATATCTTACTCCAGGCATCAAGTTCTTCTAACGTTTGAACTGTTTTGCATTGTATATTTTCCATTTTAATCGGAGCAGGCAATTTCTCTAAATCAGCAATCATCACAGGAAGATCTGCCACATGTTCATATCCGAACTCTTCCAGAATCTCTCGCAGATTTGAGTTTCTATGTTTACCGACCCACCAGTAATACGGAATCTTTTTCTTTTTAAAGTAATTAAATGCTTGCTTGAGGTTTTGGATGATATCATTCTTATTGGATTGTCTTTGAAAAATTCCATTCATGTCTGCAGAATGAATTCCAGTATTCATAATGATTAGATCGTTCAGTTCGATTAAGTCATTACCAGTGTGTTTTTTCTCGTATAAGATACTTTCTATAAGACTTTCATCCATTGCATGGATCAATTCTTCCTTGGGCGAATGTATTGTAAGCATATGAGCCACTCCTGATGCTTTTATTAATATCATAATCAGATTCAGAAAATATGACAGATATTTCTTGCCAACGAAAATTAGTAATCATTTCTGAATTCAGCATCAAGAAAAATGAGGTAAAGACTTTTTGGAGTTTATATGAAAAACAAGAGTTTGGTGTTTAGAAGCGATATTAAGTTCACAATCAGCTTTTCAAACTCTCCGACACTATGCTTCGACTACGCTCAGCAACCACCATCTCTCTTTATCCAAAAGAGGAATAGATAACGCGCATCCTATCTGATTTCCCTCCCTTTGGATAAAGAGAGGAATGGATAACGCGCATCCTATCTGATTTCCCTCCCTTTGGATAAAGGGAGGGATTAAGGGAGAGTTTGATTCTGCTGCTGTGGACGTTTACATAAATGCTAGTATGCTAAGAGTTTGGAGTTCAAATGCCCTAAACAAATTATCATTGAATACTTAACTAAAAGGGCATTTGGACTTCAAAATCGACCTTTCATACTCGGCAGCGAAAACCTGTTTTCAGGGAAGTTTAAAATTTCTACTTCATATAGTTAATAACGAAGTTCGAAATACCATAAATTAATTTTTTTCTTAAAAGTTGTTAAAGGAATTTTGGACTCTGTATCAAAGCATAAGGATGGCAAATGACTACTTTTTTCTGTACAGATTGCGGCGCTGAAAGTGCGAAATGGTTGGGACGCTGTCCCAATTGCGGTAGTTGGAATACACTGAAGGAATCTGAGAAGGTAACGAAATCAAAATCTGCTAAGTCCTCTCCCCTACCTATATCTGAGGATTTGAAGCCGGAAGCGCTCACAAGTGTTTCTGAAGAAAAGGAAGATCGTATCCTGACCGGAATACATGAATTTGATGGTGTTCTTGGTGGAGGAATTGTTCCAGGTATGGTGACATTAATTGGTGGTGAACCGGGGATTGGAAAGTCAACACTAATGCTGCAAATATCTGAATGGCTGGGGCTGAAAAAGTTGAAAGTGTTGTATGTATCAGGTGAAGAAAGCAAACACCAGATACGTCTTAGGAGTCAAAGGCTAGGAATTCAGTCAGATAATGTATTCCTTCTTTGTGTAACAGAAGTTGAGCATATTATTCATGAAGTAGCGGAATTCAAACCTGATCTCATTGTTATAGATTCCGTACAATCGGTCTCCTTTGCCAGCCTGGAAAGTTCTCCGGGAAGTGTATCCCAATTGCGTGAATGTACCCAGATATTCACTAAACTAGCAAAGCAGAGCGGTATTCCAGTGTTCCTGATTGGTCATGTCACAAAAGAAGGTTATGTAGCCGGTCCGAAGATTATTGAACATATGGTGGATACAGTACTTTATTTTGAAGGTGAAACTCAGAATCAATATAAGATACTACGTGCTACGAAAAATCGTTTCGGTTCCACAAACGAGATTGGGGTATTTGAAATGACAAATACCGGATTAAAAGAAGTAACAAATCCTTCCTCTCTCTTCCTGAGTGAAGAAGAGAATCGATTGGGCATAGCCATCGGTTGCGTACTCGAAGGATCACGTGCTTTTCTTACTGAAGTTCAAGCCTTGGTTACTCCTGCAAGTTATGGTACTTCCCAGAGAGTTGCCATTGGATTTGACCAGAAGAAACTAGCGATGCTGCTGGCTGTGATGGAAAAGAACCTGATGCTGAATCTACGTGCCAGTGATGTCTTCCTGAATCTGACAGGAGGTATCAAGGCAACAGATCAGTCTCTTGATTTAGCCGTACTTGGTGCTGTCATATCCAGTTTGAAGGACATCCCCATTCCTATGAAATCAGTTTTAATTGGTGAAGTTGGTTTAAGCGGTGAAATTCGCCCAGTCTCTCAGATTGAAAAACGTGTGAAAGAAGCTGAAAAGATGGGATATGAATGGATTATCATACCCGGTAAAAGCAAGCTAGAAATGAAAAGTAAAAAGCTGCATCGAATTACACATATCCATGAGTTTTATGCCTTGTTGAAGCAGATGGACGCAGAAGGTGCTAGGTGCTAGGTGTTAGGTGCTAGGTGTTAGGTGTTAGGTGTTAGGTGTTAGGTGCTAGGTGCTAGGTGTTATGTGCTAGGTGCTAGGTGCTAGGTGTTAGGTGCTAGGTGTTAGGTGTTAGGTGCTAGGTGTTAGGTGCTAGGTGCTAGGTGCTAGGTGCTAGGTGTTAGGTGTTAGGTGCTAGGTGTTAGGTGTTAGGTGCTAGGTGTTAGGTGTTAGGTGCTAGGTGTTAGGTGTTAGGTCTTACACCTAATATCACTTATTAGCTGTAAACTTCTGCTATTCTCTTCCCCAACAAGCTACCAGCTACAAGCTTCCTCCGGTACATTTCGATACAATTTCTCCTTCGTCGAAATCACTCAATGAACCGTTCCTATTCCCTTATCTATACCCTATACCCTATACCCTGTACCCTGTACCCTGAATAATATTATGAATTTGAGCCATGAGTATTCCCAAGTTGAGCCAGTGCTCCACTATAATTGAGCCAGGGAATATTCTACTTTGAGCCACCTTGCATAAATCAGAGTGTGATTAACCATGTGGCAATGCGCTGAAGAGCGCAAATAACACAATGGAGGTCACAAAATGACCAATTATCGAGAAATCTTGCGTTTACAGGCGCAAGGAATTAGTGAAAGGAATATTGCTCAAAGCCTGCCGTGCTCCCGCAATACCGTATCCAAGGTGCTGAGGGCAGCAGCCCAACAAGCTGTTTTCTGTCCAATTTCTGATACAATTAGTGACAGGGAATTGGGGAAGATGCTATTTCCCATTGTAAATATCGAAGGTTGTCGCAGGATGCCTGATTTTGAGCATATTCACAAGGAATTGGGTAAAAGCGGTGTAACCTTGTCGTTGTTATGGCATGAATATTCGGAGTTATGCCGTCAGAATCAGACGATACCCTATCAATACAGTCGATTCTGCGAGCTTTACACGGAATATGCTCATCAAACCAAGGCAACCATGCGCATTCATCACAAGCCGGGTGAGAAGCTTGAGGTTGATTGGGCAGGTCAATCTGCGTATTTGACAAACAATCTTACCGGGGCACAGCTTAAAGTTCCAGTCTTTGTCGCTGTTTTGCCCTATAGTGGCTATGCTTATGTTGAAGCACTTCCCAATATGAGTCTGTGTAACTGGATTCAGGCTCATGTAAACTGTTTTCAATATATGAGCGGAGTGGCAAAAATACTGGTACCTGACAACCTCAAGACTGGTGTGGAGCGGGTATCCAGTGGAGGCAGTGTAATCAACAGGACATATAATGAACTGGCTAATTACTACAATACAGTGGTCATCCCTGCCAGGGTCAGGCATCCCAAGGATAAGGCAAGTGCTGAAGGGACAGTAGGTATTATCTCGACCTGGATTCTGGCTGCTCTTCGCAACAGGAGTTTCTTCTCGCTTAGAGAACTCAATAAGGCAATCAGGGAAAAGTTGGCTGAATTTAACAGTAAGCCTTTCAGCCTTTCCAGGTCAAAGATGGCTCCCGTGAAAGCGTATTTTGGCAAGAAGAACGAGAGCAGCTGCTTCCCTTGCCGGAGGCGGCTTATGAACTGGCTACATGGGCTACAGCAACGGTTGGTTACAACTATCACATTATGGTTGATAAGAAGTATTATTCAGTGCCTTATGAATATATCCACCACAAAGTGGATATTCGCCTAACCGCCAGGGTGGTGGAGGTCTTTTACAATTCAGTCAGAATAGCCTCCCCCAGGGGCTTGGAGGGAAACTCTGAGCGATATCAGACCAATGCCGAGCATATGCCCAGGGATCATCAGGAATACCGTAAATGGGATGCAGAAAGTTTTGTTGACTGGGCTTGTACTATTGGAACAAGCACTGAGTTGGTAATCAAGTCAATCCTGGGATCATGCAGGGTTGAACAGCAAGGTTATCGCACTTGCATGGCTGTGCTAAGCGCTTCAAAAAAGTATGGCTGTCAAAATTTGGAAAGTGCCTGTCAACGAGCATTAAGCTATACGCCAAATCCGAGTTACAGAATCATCAAGACTATTCTAAACTCAAATGAACAGAAGAGAAGCACCGATAATGATGCTGAAGCGGTGCAAAGCTCAGAGTATGCCATCAGCCGGGAATCAGGTTACTACGGGAGAAACGAAAATGACTAATAATACTACTATCATTAAACTTCGAGAGATGCTGTTAAATGGCATGGCAGATGCCTACCGAAATCAGGTTAACGATAAATCACTGGAAAACTACAGCTTTGACGAGCGCTTTGGCATGCTGGTTGATATAGAATGGGATAAGCGCAAGAATAATAGGCTTAAACGTCTGATTCACGGTGCCGGCTTCAAGTTCAGTAATGCGAGTATAGCAGATATTGACTACCATGAAGACAGGAAACTTGATCGTAGTGCAATCGTTGAATTGGCGTCATGTTCTTTTATTGGAGAGAATGAGAATATCATCATCACCGGAGCATCGGGAAGCGGTAAAACATGGCTGGCTTGCGCATTTGGCATAGCTGCCTGCAAGAAATACTTCACTGTAAAATACGTCCGCCTGCCTGAACTGTTGGATGACCTCGCTGTTAGTCGTTGTGAAGGCGGGCATCAAAGAGTCATAGACAGATATGCCAATGCTAAACTGCTGATACTTGATGAATGGCTGTTAACCAGGATAAACGAACAGGAAGCTAAAGATCTCTTTGAAATAGTCGAGATGAGGTATTCCAAAGCATCTACGGTCTTGTGCTCTCAGTTCAAAACCGGAGGATGGCACGAGAAGATTGGACAACCCACTCTCGCTGATGCCATCCTTGACCGGCTTGTTCATAACTCTCACCATATATTTATCGATGGGAAGATGTCAATGAGAGAACGCAAGGGAATAAAACAAATCAATAGAAAATAGCCTATTGCCCATTAGGCGCAACGTTCCGGCTGCTGCTTCGCTCGGACTACGTCCTCTCTCCGCAGCAGCCGGAACAGAATCTTGCCAAACACTGCAGATATTATGTTATATGGCGATCAGATACGTAGTGTGGCTCAAAAAGACAATATAGTATGGCTCAATTATAGTGAAGCACTGGCTCAACTTAATCGGACAAGGTGGCTTTTCTGAGCGGAATATGCAGTACCCTGTACCCTATACCCTGTACCCTGTACCCTATACCCTGTACCCTGTACCCTATACCCTATACCCTGTACCCTGTACCCTGTACCCTGTACCCTGTACCCTGTACCCTATACCCTGTACCCTGTACCCTATACCCTGTACCCTGTACCCTGTACCCTATACGCTATTCCCTATTCCCTTCACCCTCCAGTATCGTCTCAAAGAAAGCATTCCAACTGCATGTATCAATAATATGCTGCCGTGATATTTCTTTCATTTTAAGATACTCGGGTGTTTGTTTGCGTATCTGTATGATAAGCTTTTCCATTTTTGACTGCCAAGTTTCCAATTCTAAATCAGGCAAAATGAAACCTGTCACTTGATCAATGATGATTTCCTGAGGTCCTCCCACATTACTGACAAGTGCAGGTAGACCGCAAGATTGCGCTTCCATTACTGACAAACCATATGTATCCGTTGTACTTGGGAAAACAAATAGGTCACAACCCGCATAATACAAAGGAAGATCAGTATATGGAAGCAAACCAGTAAAAATTATTCTTTCATGAAGATATTTCTTCTTTGCCGTTTTCCGATATGGACCATCTCCAACGATGATCAGAGTAATATCCTGATGTTCTTCTGCCAGGTTCGTAAATGCAGAAAGAAGAATATCAATGTTCTTATCTTTAGAAGTTCTTCCAGTAAAAAGGAGATATATACCTTCGTCCAAATTATATTTGTTCATCAAGTATTTATGGGCATTGGGTCTTGGAATAAATACATTTGTATCAATCCCGGATGGCAATATTTTCATCTTTTGTGAATCGAAACCTTGGGCAGCGAGTATATCGATATAAACTTTTGAAGGGACCAGGATTTCATCCATTTGACCATAAAACTTCAAGGATAATTCTTCAATTAATTGAATTACCAGGGATTCATTGTACATCCTACCCATTTGAGCTGCAAAATCGGTATGATAAATCCCGGTACATTTAATATTCATCAGCTTTGCCACAAGTAAGCCTGTCAAGCCCACAGGACCGGGTGTACTGATGATTATCTCATCAGGTTGAGCTTTCATGATGATTTCAAGAGATCTGATAAAAGAGGGAACTTGCAGCATATATAATTTATAATACGGTAATTGAAAATGATGAATTGACGGAAGATTGATCATTTTGTCGTATTCATGATTGGGAATTTCGGAACACCCGACAATGAAGATTTGATAATCGTTTTCTGATGAGTATTTGAGGATATTCTTCATAATCACAGCAACGCCATTCAAATCAAAAATCGTATCAGAAAACCATAGTACTTTCTTCTTTTTTGATTTATTTGTAAGTGTATATTTTTCCTGTATTTCAGTAACTAGCTTATGATCTTTGAATAATTGGTAAACTGAATAGAAAAAAGGCATTATCACAATTAGCCCAGGGAGTGAAAGTGATAGGTTTCGAATTAAATTCAGCAGCTTTCCACGTTTAATATCCTTATCGATAGAATTGAATAGAAGTGAAAAAAACGAATCTACCATCTCAGAAATCTTCTCAAAAGGTATGGTCGTCCTCATTCTATGATTTGAATCATTCTGGTTAATGTTATTTCCCATTTCCACCAAAGATATTTGAAATTCAATCTCCTGCTTTTTTAATTTTGTGACATATCTGTGAAGTTTGTATTTTTTCCAAAGATCCACTGTCTGGCTATTGTAAAGATGTTCATTCAGACTCTGGAAAATAACTTGAGAAAGAACTCCGCCTTTTTTCTTGGAAAAGTCCCAAGAAATATTATACGTGGATAAAACATGTGAGCGAAAATCACCTGGCAAACCGGAAAAAGATGTTTTCTTATCCTTCATGCTTTGTATAAAATCGGTAATTGATTCTCCGTCTGCAATTGTATAAGCTTTGGCTAGATTCAAACCTGAATGATCATTTGATCCGCCCGTTCGTCCTTTCAACCAGGGTGTCTCGGAATAAGGTTCAATATGATATCTTTGCTGAAGTTCTTGGATACGACCAGGAGTTAGATTACTAAGCAGATGATTCCAAGTGTCGTTGTGTATCGAACTCAACCAGCTATCCAAACCTTCGAATATGTCAAAGAGCAACAGCAGTTTTTCCAGGTGTTCAATCCTCAGTAATCCATCTACAGAATACGTTGGATGAGCTACTGAATATGCCAGTTGTGTTGACTTCAGGTAATCTCTTAAATGATAAATATTGAATCTATTGTTTTGAATTTCTTGAAATTGGTCTTCTGAGAAAGCATAAATGAGAATATGAACCTGGCAACCATCTTCCGGAAAGATAGCTGTTGTTTCAACACCCAGAATGACTTTCTCCGGGTACTTTTTCTTTAGCTGGAGAACCCCTTCTATACGATTATGGTCTGTTATGGTTACAAAATCCATACCTTGATCGATCAACACTCGATATAAATCTTCCGGTTCAGAATAGGATTCAGCGACACCCATCTTCTGGATGATACCTGATTTCTGATAATCCGAATACTTTGAATGAACATGTAGATCAATTTTCATCATCTGATAGTTACATCCCTATTATTGTTCATAATTCTTATTAACAATCTAGCGCAATCTTGTCAAAGAGATAATAAAGATTTAGGTTTCAGGTACCAGGTGTCAGGTTTTCCTATCTCCTACAAGCGACAAACTTCCTCCGGTACATTTCGATACAATTTCTCCTTCGTCGAAATCACTCAATGAGCCGTATTCTCTTATAAGCTTCATTAACAGGTTATATATTTTCTGGATATTTATGCATATGATATTTTCTAGATAATTTCTGTAATATTTATCAGTCAATATTTATTTGGTAAAGACACTGCGGGAAATTTGTCCAAGTCTTGCTATTAAGATATTCTTTTCCAATATATTGTCACTATTTCCATTTTGGTTTGTCACATTATTAATACGTAAAATCGAATATTATTTATAGATTAATAGCAAATCTGAACCTAGCAATAGGCAAAACGCTACTTTACATAACAAGAACAAAACATGCAACACTTCTGTAATAGATTCTATTTCTGTGAGTGCGTTTTTTAGATTTTCTAATTAAGATAACACCATAGAAGAACCGCTCGCTTAGGAAGGAATAACACAATGAAGAATTTTTACAATTTTGTTCTTATGCTTCTGATATTATTAAGTTAGCTCAAATTACTGCCTGATAAGGATTAAAAGCTCTTCAAACAGCAACATCTATGATGTTTCAGATTCGGTATTTACAATCACATCTACACCTAAACCCCCGGATGGTATCCACATAACCATGATGAATAATGACGCCGTTATTTCTTGGGAACCTGTGACACAAACGATTTACAATACCCCGTTAATTCCTGATTATTATCTTGTTTTCCATAGTAATGCCATGAATGGAACGTTTTATTATCTTGATTGGACGGATAATCTTAGTGTGACACATCGCAGAGTTGGCATGCATTCTCCCTGTATGTTTTACCAGGTACGAGCATTCAAGGATTATACCAGAAGAATCATGGATATGAAGGTTCTAAATCAGAATATGACAGAAGATGAGGTTATTAATATATTGGAAAATAGAGGGAAGAGATAAAAGAGATTAAGATTATAAATTAGCTAAATTATCTGATAATCAAGAATTCATTTTTTTATCTACAAGGACTATCTTTTTGTACAATTGTGGTATATCAGTTAAAATTGTTTGCCAGAGAATTCTTGAATCTATCCCCGAATAATTATGAATTAACACATCACGAAACCTTGCCATTAATTGCCAAGCTATATCTGGAAAGTCGTTTTTAATATCATCTGGTATTCTTTTTGTAGCTTCACCAATAATCTCAAAACATCTACAGACTGCTAACTGTGTCTTTTTATCTTTGATAAAATCTTCATAACCGACGTTCTGAGTGAATTCAAGAATTAATTCAGAAGCTTCTTTGATATCTGCTACGAAATCCCCAAATTGCCTTTTCATATATACACCACTTCATTCAAAATGTTCTTGCCAATATTCGGTTTCAGAGATTCAAGAGTAACTACATCTACTTTGCTTTTTAGGATACTTTCCAGGAAATCCTGAAGGGCAAAATACTGAAAGAGGGAAATTGGTTCAGAGAGTTCGATTAAAGTGTCTATGTCACTATCTTTTGTCTGTTCTTCTCTGACTACTGATCCAAATATACCTATTCTTTTGATATGATAAGTTGTGGTTAAAATATCTCTATTTGCTTGGATTTGGTTACTAATAAAATTCATTTCCGAAGACATAATCACCTCTTACTATTAGGATTATCGTATAATTTCTATATTCTTATCATCTTATTATGTCAAGTTCTTTGCGAACAGCTCTCGTTCTCAACTGTCTTATACTATATTTCCACAGTGTTTTTAAGGATAATCCATAAGATCGGAATCTTTTGCCACAACAAAATCTTCTTGACAATACAAGCCTTTTGCAATAAACGATATACATAACCTTTAATCAGATCCAGAGAGACTGAAAGGAGATGAGTATGAAACAACCTTCAAGTTAGAACAAACCTCCCAATTCCCTATTTATCCCAAAATTTATCATATTCAGGAGGTTTGTATGCCAGAACAATTCCAATTTTTAGGTCGTAACATGTACGACCTGGTCGATTATAGTTCCGCCGAGATCATGCACATTTTGGAAGCGACCAAAGTCATGAAGGAAATCAATCTTCGTCCCTACAAAAAGATTCCCACCCTTAGAGGCAAGACCGTCTGTACCCTCTTCTTTGAAAACTCTACAAGAACACTGATGTCATTCGAATTGGCTGCCAATAGACTTAGCGCGGATGTTGTCAGTTTTTCAGCAGCCACCTCTGCCCTATCCAAAGGAGAAAGCCTACAGGATACCGTCTATACCTTGAATGCCATGGGTATCGATCTGTATATCATCAGGCATTCCTGTGCTGGAAGTCCTCAACTTGTTTACAAGCATTCGGGAAAGCCAGTGCTAAATGCAGGTGATGGACGTCATGCACACCCGACACAAGCACTGCTGGATATCTTCTCTATTTGGGAAAGACTGGGAGTTATTGCAGGACTAAAGATCACCATCGTCGGTGATATCCTCCATAGCAGAGTAGTTCGTTCTAACCTCATCGGCATGATTAAACTCGGTGCAGAAGTGACAGTCTGCGGTCCACGTACACTCATGCCAGGATACATGGAAGAAGTGTATGGCTGCAAGGTGGAATATGACCTGGAAACAGCTCTCAAGGATGCAGATGTGGTCATGGGTTTGCGTATGCAATTAGAAAGACAGAGTGATGGTCTATTTCCCAGTTTGGAAGAATACACGAATCACTATGTTCTATCGAAACGTACGTTGAAGTTTGCCAAGAAGGATGCATTAATCATGCATCCAGGTCCTATGAATCGCGGTATTGAAATCTTACCTGAAATAGCAGATAGCCAGCAGAGTATCATCGTAGAACAGGTTGCCAATGGCGTTGCCGTAAGAATGGCACTTCTCTTCCTGATACTCGGTGGGAACATGTAGGAGGAATGATGAAGATAGTAATTAAAAATGGCAACATCTATGAAAACCTGCACTTCATTAAGAAAGACATCCTAATAGAAAACGACCTGATCACAGAAATATCCGAGATAATTGAATGTGAAGCAGATCGAGTCATTGATGCTACCGATAAATACATATTCCCTGGATTCATTGATCTACATTGTCACTTGCGTGACCCGGGACAGACACATAAGGAAGATATTGTAAGCGGAACCATGGCTGCTGCAAAAGGTGGATTCACAACCATCTGCGCCATGCCGAATACCGACCCCGTAATCGATAACATAGCAACAGTGGAATACATTCGTCGTAAATCTCATGACCTGGGATATGCCAAAGTCCTTGTCATCGGTGCCATGACTAAAAAGGCGGAAGGAAAGGAAATATCGGAAATGGCAACTATGCAGAAAGGTGGTATTGTTGCAATAAGTGATGATGGAAATTGTGTACAGAATGCCAAGCTCATGCAGAATTGCCTGAAGTATGCTGCCAATTTCAATATCCCTGTCATTATCCATGCAGAAGACTACAACCTTGCCGGAAAAGGACAGATAAACGCTGGAAAGATATCTACAAAGATCGGATTGGGTGGTATTCCCGGTCTTGCTGAAGAGATCATCATTTCACGTGATATCATGCTAGCTGAATCAACCAAAGCCAGGTTACATATAGCCCATATTTCTACATTAAAATCAGTTGAATTGGTCAGGCAGGCTAAATTACGGGGACTTCCCATAACCTGTGAAGTGACACCTCATCACCTGACGCTCACAGAAGATGCTGCAGAGATGTTTGATACGAACACAAAGGTAAAACCACCCCTGCGTTCAAATAGTGACAGGATGGCTTTAATTGATGGTTTGAATGCTGGAATCATTGATTTCATTGCCACCGATCATGCACCCCATTCTGATTTCGAGAAAGAGCTGGAATTTGATTATGCTCCCTTTGGGATCAATGGATTTGAAACTGCATTTGCTTCACTTTACACTCATTTGGTTAAAACCGGATTAGTAAGCCTGGAAAGAATCATTGAAGCTATGACAATAGCCCCTGCACAATTCCTTTCATTGCCTACGGGAACACTTGAAGTAGGGAAGCAAGCGGATATATCGATAGCTAACCTTGCTGCTACCATCGATATCTCACCCGAGAATATGCTGTCGAAATCAAAGAATACACCTTATCTCGGAAAGACTCTACAAGGCAGCATTGAAACAACGATATGCAATGGCAGAGTCACATGGGAAATATGAAATGAGAGATGTATATCCTGTCATAAGTAATACAGGTCTGAATCAGAACTATTACGTACTGGAAGTGAACGCTCCTGCAATTGCTTCATCCGCACTCCCAGGACAGTTCTGTCAGATACTACCTGTTCATTTCACAATGCCTATGCTCAGAATTCCCATCAGTATTTATGATGTGGAAGGAAAGGCAGTCAAATTCATGATCAAAGTCGTTGGACAGGGAACATCACTGTTATCCCAATTGCAAAGAAGTGATATGATAGACATCATTGGTCCCTTGGGGAACGGATTCCAGTATAAAAATATGAAACGTGCAGTGCTTGTCAGTGGCGGTGTTGGCTATGCCCCGCTTGCCTTCCTGAAAACTAACTTGGCGAACATTGAAACGCATTGGCTGCATGGTGGGACTTGTAAAGATGATACATTTCCCTGTGATGATACATATACGAATGACGGCAGCCTTGGAAGCCGAGGATTTGTCACAGATGGTCTAAAGAAGTATCTTTCTCATAATAAGACTGATATGATTTATGCCTGTGGACCGAAAGCCATGTTGGCAACATGTGTTTCAATCGCAAAAGAACATCAAACGCCCATCCAGGTGTCCATGGAAGAATACATGGCTTGTGGAATTGGCGTGTGTTATGGGTGCGTTATCCCTGTCGTGCGATTGAATGATAATAATCCCTTATACAAAAGAGTTTGTAAAGATGGTCCAATATTTAACGGATATGAGGTAGATTGGAATGAATAAACAGATTTTACCACCAACTTCAGGCAATCATTCCATAGCTCCGGGTTCAACCGGTTGTCCAGTAGCTCCACCTCTCGTGGCTCCGGGTTCAGCCGGTTGTCTTCAAACCAACATTGGCAGACTCACACTCCTCAACCCTGTCACAGTAGCCTCCGGTACCTTTGGTATCGAAAGTAGTGAATACCTTGATTTGAATCTTCTCGGTGCTATTGTAACTAAAACCATTACTAAAGCACCGAAAGATGGAAATCCACCTCCCAGGTTATTTGAGGTTCCAGGCGGTCTACTTAACTCCATAGGTCTACAGAACCCCGGATTGAATTCATTCATCAATGATATGCTTCCATTATATTCTAAATACTCTCCCCCTCTGATTGTCAGTTTCTCAGGTTCATCCATATCTGAATTTGAAGAAGTGCTTCAAAGGTTGGAAGAACAGGAAAGTATTGCCGGTTACGAAGTGAATGTATCCTGTCCAAATGTAAAAAAACAAGGCATCGCCTTTGGAACAGATGCAGATGTTTTGTTTGAACTAACCCAAAAGCTGAGGGCACTGACTGAAAAACAACTGATAATAAAATTAACACCCAATGTAACAGACATTGTAACTCTTGCACAAGCGGCTGTGAATGGTGGTGCAGATTGCCTGGCTCTCATCAATAGCCTCTATGGTATGGCTATCGATTGGAAGACTGGTAAAACAAGAATTGCCAAAGGAATTGCAGGATATACAGGTGCTGCAATCAAACCGGTTGCCTTAGCGAATGTATACAAAGTAGCGCAGAAGATCAATATTCCAATCATTGCTATGGGTGGTATCTATTCCTGGCAGGATGCGCTTGAATTCATCTATGCAGGGGCTTCTGCAGTAGCTATTGGAACAGGACAGTTTATTCAACCTGATCTGGCAATCCAGGTCATTGAGGGCTTAGAAGCTTTTATAATAGAAATGAACAAAAATATAGACAACTTCCATGGTAGTGTATGGGGTATCCAATAATTTACGCAAAAATGATGAAATGAAAGTTACTTCCAGGTTCTCTCTGATAAAAATGCAGCCAAGTAGAATCAAATGCATTGAATGTGGAAAATGCAATCAAAGCTGTCCTATGGATGTTGATGTTATGAAGTATATTAGTCAAGGCAAGAAAGTAACCAGTACAGAATGTATCCTTTGCGGGTTATGCCACAATGTATGCCCAGTGGGAGCGATTAAGTAAACTCTATTAAGCTTGAATCTTTCTGCATTCAATACAATAATGATAAATTGATCGTGTGGACTTAAGCGATAACTGTGGCTATTAGGGAAACTTAGAGAATTTATACTAAAACCACTTCTTATATTTTCCAGCGAATTATGTTTTCTTCATGCTGTTTCGTGGTTAAAATCTGTTCTTCTCTTCCGTTCGCACTTCGCACTTCGCACTTACAAAAAGAAAAGGGCGTAAGATGGCGGCGACCTACTCTTCCACACAGTTGCCCATGCAGTACCATCGGCGCAGGTGAGCTTAACTTCTGTGTTCGGAATGGGAACAGGTGTGACCTCACCGCAATAACCACCATCTTACGCCCTTCATACTTGTTCAATATGCTGAGTTAGGTAAGACGATAAAGGAGCAAGTGTAAAAGTTTTTATGAACAAAGACAATTGATGTTTAGTATCACTCGGCTGAACACATTGCTGTGCGTACACCTGTGACCTATCTGCGTTGTAGTCTCCAACGTCTCTATGGGGAAATCTTATCTTGAGGATGGCTTCCCGCTTAGATGCTTTCAGCGGTTATCCAAACCGAACTTAGCTACTCGGCAATGCAGCTGGCGCCACAACCGATACACCAGAGGTTCGTCCACACCGGTCCTCTCGTACTAAATGCAGTTCCTCTCAAATTTCCTGCGCCCACGAAGGATAGGGACCGAACTGTCTCACGACGTTCTGAACCCAGCTCGCGTAACTCTTTAATCGGCGAACAGCCGAACCCTTGGGACCTTCTTCAGCCCCAGGATGAGTTGAGCCGACATCGAGGTGCCAAACACCGCCGTCGATGTGAACTCTTGGGCGGTATCAGCCTGTTATCCCCGGAGTACCTTTTATCCTTTGAGCAACGGCCCTTCCATACAGAACCGCCGGATCACTAAGACCTACTTTCGTACCTGCTCGACCTGTCGGTCTCGCAGTCAAGCTCCCTTATACCTTTACGCTCTACGGTTGATTACCAACCAACCTGAGGGAACCTTGGCGAGCCTCCGTTACTTTTTTGGAGGCGACCGCCCCAGTCAAACTGCCCACCTGGCAATGTCCAGATATTCTCCATAGCTGTTAGTAAATCAATACAATAAGGGTGGTATTTCAACAGCGGCTCAGCCGACACTGGCGTGCCGGATTCATAGCCTCCCACCTATCCTACACATACCATACCAATTTACAATGCCAGGATACAGTAAAGGTTCACGGGGTCTTTCCGTCCGTTCGCGGGTAAGCGGCATCTTCACCGCTACTTCAATTTCACCGAGTTCCTGGTTGAGACAGCGCCCAAGTCGTTACACCATTCGTGCAGGTCGGAACTTACCCGACAAGGAATTTCGCTACCTTAGGACCGTTATAGTTACGGCCGCCGTTTACCGGGGCTTCATTTCAGAGCTTCGCTTGCGCTAACCCCTCCATTTAACCTTCCGGCACCGGGCAGGTGTCAGTCTATATACATGGTATTACTACTTCGCATAGACCTGTGTTTTTGATAAACAGTCGCTTGGGCCTCTTCACTGCGACCCCCTCTTGCTCTGACCGTATAGATCTTCACAATAACAGGGTACCCCTTCTCCCGAAGTTACGGGGTTATTTTGCCTAGTTCCTTAACCAGAATTCTCTCGAACACCTTAGGATACTCTCCTCGCCCACCTGAGTCGGTTTGCGGTACGATCGCGGATACTTCATCGTTTAGAAGCTATTTCTCGGCAACGTCTATAAGCAGACTTTTGAGCTTGCGCTCTCGTCCTATGCCTCGGAATTAATGGCTTGCGGATTTGCCTGCAAACCTTCCTACACACATTCAACAGCATATCCAAAAGCTGTCTCTGCAGCACCGTTGCGTCACTCCATCACTCCATATCCACGGTTCAGGAATATTAACCTGATTCCCATCAGCTACGCCATCCGGCCTCACCTTAGGGGTCGACTTACCCTGAGAAGATTAACTTTACTCAGGAAACCTTGGGCTTGTGGTGTGCGGGTTTCTCACCCGCATTATCGTTACTCATGCCGACATGGTCTCTTCCGTACGCTCCACCACCCCTTACAGGATAGCTTCGACGCATACGGAATGCTCTCCTACCACGCATGTATTAAAATACACGCATCCGCAGCTTCGGTTAGATGCTTTAGTCCCGATCATCTTCGGTGCATTACCACTCGACCAGTGAGCTGTTACGCACTCTTTCAATGGTGGCTGCTTCTAAGCCAACATCCTGGCTGTCTCTGCAGTATCACATCCTTTAGCACTTAGCATCTAATTGGGGACCTTAGCTGACGGTCTGGGTTGTTCCCCTCTCGCGCGTGAAGCTTATCCCCCACGCGCTGTCTCCCGGACAACAATTAAAGGCATTCGAAGTTTGCCTGGGTTCAGTAGGCTTGTTTGCCCCCTAGCCCAATCAGTGCTCTACCTCCCTTAATCTAATCCGAGGCGCTACCTAAATAGCTTTCGGAGAGAACCAGCTATCTCCAAGTTTGTTTGGCCTTTCACCCCTACCCGCAGCTCATCCACCGATTTTTCAACATCGGTTGGTTCGGTCCTTCAGTGCGTGTTACCGCACCTTCAACCTGGCCACGGGTAGATCACTTGGTTTCGGGTCTAATCCATTCAACTCAACCGCCCTATTAAGACTCGCTTTCGCTTCGGCTCCGATACAATATATCTTAACCTTGCTGAACAGATTAACTCGCCGGCTCATTATGCAAAAGGCACGCCATCACAAAGCATCCATTATTCCCATCACGCTCTTATTGCCCATCTCAGTTTAGCTCTCTCCTCACCGGGGTAGTGTCTGTTGGTCATCCGGTTAGATGATCTGACCCTATCCCAATAAAAAAAATAGAATAATCTGAAATACGCTTGTTTCAAACTGGAGTTAAGTAAATTGATCATCTATCCGGATGACCGATATACCCCTCACTGTGATGAAGATAATGGATGCTTCGCTCTGACCGCTTGTAGGCACACAATTTCAGGTTCTCTTTCACTCCCCTCCCGGGGTCCTTTTCACCTTTCCCTCACGGTACTGCTTCACTATCGGTCACCAGACCTCTTTAGCCTTACGAGATGGTCCTCGCGGATTCACCCAGGATTTCTCGTGTCCCGGGCTACTCGGGATACAAACTATCACATAACGACAATTTCGACTACGGGACTTTCACCCCCTGCGGTCGGCCTTTCCAGACCGGTTCGTCTATCATCACTATGCAAATGGCGTCTGTCCCACTACCCCGACTGCTCGCGCAACCGGTTTAGGCTCTTCCCCGTTCGCTCGCCGCTACTCAGGGAATCATTATTATTTTCTCTTCCTGCAGCTACTAAGATGTTTCAGTTCACTGCGTTTGCCCTACCATATTACTACAGTAGTGACCGCACTTACTGCGGCCGGGTTGCCCCATTCGGATACCCCCGGATCTGCGCTCGCTTACAACTCCCCGGGGTTTTTCGTAGTTTGCCACGTCCTTCCTCGCCGTCTGGTGCCAAGGCATCCATCGTGTGCCCTTTGCTCTTCGTCCATATCGACTTCTACACTCGCTCCCACGTCTATACTACTTTTCAAAGATCGCTGGCTGATATATCGCTATATCCGCCTGTTTAAATTATCAAAAAATGGAGTGAAGTCAGCGCTTTGCGAATGAAATTCATTTGTATGGAAGTTGACCATTTGATCTTACATTTTCTATTGATCGTTTCCTTACACCTTAAAAAGGAGGTGATCCAGCCGCACCTTCCGGTACGGCTACCTTGTTACGACTTAGTCCTCCTCACTGAGCACACCTTCGAAAGCTGCTCCCATTACTGGTTAGCTCACCTACTTCGGGTGCACTCAACTCGGCTGACTTGACGGGCGGTGTGTACAAGGCCCGGGAACGTATTCACCGCGCCATGCTGATGCGCGATTACTAGCGATTCCGACTTCATGAGGCCGAGTTGCAGACCTCAATCCGAACTGTGATCGGTTTTCTGGGATTTGCTCCACCTTGCGGATTCGCTTCCCTCTGTACCGACCATTGTAGCACGTGTGTAGCCCTGGACATAAGGACCATGATGACTTGACGTCGTCCCCACCTTCCTCCACATTATTACTGCGGCAGTCTACTTAGAGTTCCCGACATCACTCGCTGGCAACTAAGTATAGGGGTTGCGCTCGTTGCGGGACTTAACCCAACATCTCACGACACGAGCTGACGACAGCCATGCAGCACCTGTCTCCCGGTTCCCCGAAGGGCACTCCGCCATCTCTGGCAGATTCCGGGGATGTCAAGCCCAGGTAAGGTTCTTCGCGTTGCATCGAATTAAACCACATGCTCCACCGCTTGTGCGGGCCCCCGTCAATTCCTTTGAGTTTCAACCTTGCGATCGTACTCCCCAGGCGAGACACTTAACGCGTTAGCTGCGGCACTGAAGGATTCATCTCCCCCAACACCTAGTGTCTATCGTTTACTGTGCGGACTACCAGGGTATCTAATCCTGTTTGATCCCCACACCTTCGCAGTTTAGCGTCAATTACGGTATAGAAGACTGCCTTCGCCTTCGGTGTTCCTCCAGATATCTGCGCATTCCACCGCTACACCTGGAATTCCGTCTTCCCCCACCGCATTCAAGATAAACAGTATCAAACGCACTTCTCAGCTTAAGACCGAGTATTTAACGTCCGACTTATTTATCCGCCTACCTGCCCTTTACGCCTAGTAATTCCGGACAACGCTTGCCACCCCCGTGTTACCGCGGCTGCTGGCACGGAGTTAGCCGTGGCTTATTCCTGTACTAATATCAAAATGAACAGCATATTACTCTATCCACTCCTGCTCGCACAGAAAAGAACTTTACACCCCGAAAGGTTTCTTCGTTCACGCGGCGTCGCACTATCAGACTTTCGTCCATTGTAGACTATTCTCGACTGCTGCCTCCCGTAGGAGTCTGGGCCGTTTCTCAATCCCAGTGTTGGCGACCACCCGTTAAGGCCGCCTACCTATCATCGCCATGGTAAGCCGTTACCTCACCATCCAGCTAATAGGACGCAGGCTCATCCTCAAACGACAGCTATTACTAGCCACCTTTACACATCGCTGTGCACATGCGGTATTAGCCCAGGTTTCCCTGGGTTGTCCCCCGCTTGAGGGTAGATAACCTACGCGTTACTAACCCGTTCGCCACTCTCAAAGCCCCCGAAAGAGCCTCTACCGTTCGACTTGCATGCCTAATCCACGCCGCCAGCGTTCGTCCTGAGCCAGGATCAAACTCTCCATTATCCTAAACTCATTATCTTCGCAAGTTGCTTCACTTTCACTCCACTTCTATGTTCATTTCAAAGATCGAAACAGGCTTCAACTTATCCGTCCCCGCCCATTTGGTTTTGCCAATCTGCTTATCCTCGTTTTCCTGTCAAGGATTTCGTAAATTATATTTCGTTTTTTTTTACTTAACTTGTATAAAGAGTGTTTTACCCCTCGCTGTACTTAAAGAAAAACTATATTCTATATTATAAATTAGAAGCTGATAATTCAAAATTGTAAATTGCTGATATTCATAATTAACCATTTACTGAAGATAATTTATGCTTTTCTACACTTTCTTCAAAGATACCTATTTGTTATTTCAAATTTTTCTTGCCTTTTCAAGCGATTGAATAAATTTCGGAAAAAACTTGAATATAAATGAACAATCAAAAGATTGGTATTATCTCTCAAATAAGGAGATTCATGATGGCTAAAATTATTGAAGGGAAATTAATTTCCAAGAACTCTAAGTACGCTTTGGTTGTAAGCCGTTTCAACGAATTCATCAGCAACAAGTTGCTTGAAGGCGCAATGGATTGCCTGCTTCGTCATGGGGCTAAAGATGACGAACTTACAATCATTTGGGTCACTGGTGCTTTTGAAATTCCCCCTACAGCGATGAAAGCTGCTAAGTCCGGTAAATATGATGCTGTAATTTGTCTAGGTGCCGTTATTCGTGGCGCTACACCTCATTTTGAATACGTAAGTTCGGAAGTATCCAAAGGAATCGCTACTGCTGCTATGCATAGCGAAGTTCCAGTAATTTATGGTGTTTTAACCACAGATTCCATTGAACAGGCAATCGAAAGAGCCGGTACTAAAGCTGGTAATAAAGGTTGGGATGCAGCCTTATCTGCAATTGAGATGATCAATCTATATAAGGAAATGATTTAATGGGTTTACGCCGTAAAGCCCGTGAAATGGTGCTTCAGACATTGTTTGCTATTGATTTCCAAGAACGTGACCCGGAATTCGGTGAACTTGGACTGTTGAATCATTACGAGGATATTCTAATAGAAATTGCTGCAACAGATGATATCACACCTGAAGATCAACGTTATGTTTTCGCAGAGGATCTTATTCGCTGTACAATTCAGAATCTAAGTGAGATTGATTCCATTATCACCAAACACACCAAAAACTGGTCACTGGAACGACTGGCAACTATAGATCGTAATATTTTACGTCTTGCCGTTGCTGAATTATACTTCACTGATACACCTGCTGCTATCGTTATCAATGAAGCAATTGAAATTGCCAAGAAGTTCAGTACAGAACAATCCGGCAAATTCGTGAATGGAATACTCGACAAAATACAAAGTGAACAGCCAAAAAAATGAATAACACAAATACTTTAGAAGTCAGTATTGGAGTCATTGTCTATAATGAAGCAGATAATATCCTGCATCTATTAAAAGCATTAGACGACCAGATACTCAACGTGGTTACCATCCGGGAAATTATAGTTGTTTCCAGTGCCTGTACAGATGGCGCGGATGATTTAGTCCGCACGTATATGGAAACTCACCCCAAAGTTCAACTGATTACAGAACCAGCCCGTAATGGCAAATCAGCAGCGATTAATTTATTTCTCCAAGCTTCGACCTGCGATATTTGCATTATTGAAAGCGGCGACACTATACCTGCGAAAGAAACCGTTGAAAAGATAGTTTCACCATTCCTCAATCTTAGAATAGGTATGACTGGGGCACGTCCAATGCCGGTGAATTCAGATGATAGTTTCATTGGTTATGCTGTCCATCTCTTATGGCGTTTACATCATAGGATGGCGCAAATTTCTCCCAAACTGGGAGAAATGGTGGCATTCCGAAAGATATTCAATGAAATACAGACTGATAGTGCAGTTGATGAAGCAAGTATTGAAGCCTTGGTTCGTGATAAACATTATAAGCTGCGCTACGTAGGTGAAGCAATTGTGTATAATAAGGGTCCTGAGAATATCAAGGATTTTATCAAACAAAGACGCCGTATCGAAACAGGACACCTATGGCTGATGAAAAACCAAGGGTACACAGTTGCCTCCCAAAAAAGCAATATCCTGGTAAGAATACTTATTGATGAATTTCTGGAAGCTCCTATCACTGTTATTTGTATTTTTACGGTGATGTTTCTTGAGTATTATTGCCGTTTACTTGGAAAATATGACTTCTATGTTAAAAAGAGTAATCCCTTTAAATGGGATATCTCAGAATCGACTAAAAATCTTAATAAAGAGTGATAATGTTAGAATTGATACCCCGCATTCTTGGATATAAATTGTTTTACGCCATTGGCTTTCCCAAGCTCATGCCGATGAATTATACAGTTAGCCTTCTGTATGAATGCAACTCCAAATGCAGCACCTGTAATATCTGGAAAAAGAAGACAGATAAACTGACTGCTGCAGAGTATGGAAAGATGTTCAAAAATATCGGTCATTCTCCCTACTGGATCACATTCAGCGGTGGCGAACCTTTCCTCAGGGCTGATCTTGCAGAAGTAGTAAAAACGATCTATGATGCTTCCTATCCAAAAATTATCAATATTCCGACAAATGGCATCCTGACCAATAAAATTGTCAAGGATGTGGAAAAAATATGTAACGCCTGTCCGAAGAGCCAAGTCATTATCAATGTTTCATTGGATGGTATCGATACTGAACATGACAACATCCGCAATGTACCGGGTAATTATAAAAAATCTGTTACCACTTTCAAGAAACTGAAGTCTCTTGAATTGAAGAATTTGGCAGTTGGAATTCATACTGTCATATCGCAGTTTAATGTGGATAATTTCACCTACATTGCCAGTAATCTGATGGCATTGGAACCGGACTCATATATCACTGAAATTGCTGAAGAAAGGGTAGAGTTGGATACGATTGGGATGGAAATTACGCCAAGTATCCTGGCATACAAATCAGCGATAGATTTTCTGATACATCGAATCAAGAATGGAAAGTTTAAAGGTGTGAATAAGATCACCATGGCATTCCGTATCGAATACTACAACCTGGTCAAGCGTATCCTCCGTGATAAGAAACAGATCATTCCCTGTTATTCAGGACTTGCATCCGCACAAATATCCCCCGCTGGTGATTTGTGGAGTTGCTGCATCAAAGCAAAAACCCATGGCAATCTTAAAAAAAATGGGTTTGATTTCAGGAAGTTATGGTTTAGTCCTGATATGAATAAAGAAAGACTGTCCATTAAAAATAAACAATGCTGGTGTCCACTGGCTAACGCTTCCTATACGAACATGTTGATGGATTTTCCAACACTGTTCAGGGTTTTTCATCGCAGTTTTCTGAAATGGTGGACTTGATAACGTTCTATCATTTGCTGAAGGGATGGTTACATGTTGAGTATTAAGGCATCATCTGCAAATCATGAAAGCAATATATTTTTTTCAACCTATTTCCAGGGGAAAAGCAATTTTATAGCTCTTGCCACCCATACTTCCCTAAAAAGCGAATTATATGATCAAATTAATTCTTTCATAATTAACGAATTACTTCTGCAGGATTTAGAGAATTCCACAAAAGATAAAGTGGAAGAAGCTTTAAAAGAGTTCTTTGTTGAATTGAACTGGAAACTATATGCTAAATTCAGACAAACCAATCTTCCCGAACAGGGAATTTCCTTACTCCTTGCCTTAGTTTTCAATAATGACGTTTATCTTGTCCAATTCGGACGAATGCTATGCTGTACGATTTGTGGAAAGAAACTGACTGAGGTAGGAAGACCTTGGGAAAATTTTCATGTAAAATCTAAGAACGATCTATTCCTGCTGGGCAGCATTGATGATAATATCCCGGTGAAGGTACTCCAAGTTGAATTGAAGCCGGGAATGTATTTCTTCTGTCTTCCTTCCACCCACACAGATAACTTTAGCCGACAAATCGACGATGAAGTATTACCGTTACAATATCTGTTTAATTTGTATGTGGATACTCCATTCCCCTATTTTACCCTGGGGGCAGATATCAAGAAATTGAGTAAGAAGAAGTCCTTTTTCCGCAGGAAAAAGTTTAGAATTACTGCTATTATCGCAGCTATACTCATTACTATTGCCATCTTATATGTGAAACAAGGCAACAACTTTATCCAGGAATACATCAATCGTATGCGTTTGTTATTCAAACATCAGAACCAAATTATTCAATTGACACATGTTTTGGATAATGCAACACCGCAATTGGAAAAACAGATCAAGCAGATAGAAAAAGTTGCTATGTCTCCTGCAAGAGCAATAGGTTTGAAATCTCAAGTCATCGGAAATCTTGCTTATCCTGTTACTACAGAACCGCAATGGGATATTGATAACATCTATCTGACAAGCCATAACAGGTTGATCGCCCTTGATAAGAGAACTCGTATTGTTAAGTGGGAAAAGCAATTTGGTAATGAACTTCTTTTCGTCAAGAAAGTAGAAGATAAAGAATTGCTTGTTATGGAAAAGAATAAGCAGATAATGCTCATTCACAGTGATGGAAAAGAAGCCTGGAAGAACAGCTCTATTCAATACAAATCTACAATTGAGTATCCTTCTAAATACACATCTCCCTATGAGATTACATATCGAGAAGATGCCAGGCTTAATGGTAGTGTCCTGGTTTTCAAAGCCATAGATTTGATTTATATCGTTAATTCTCTGACTGGTGAAATGATTTCCAAATATCGTTTCAATGAATCCATCGACTTCATCAGCAGCTATGATCCTTTAGATCATTGCTTTTATTTAATCATAGATCGGTCGCTGGTAAAACTCACTCTCGAAATTAAAAGCTGGTAGGTGCTGCAGAAGAGGCTAGAGACCCAAATATTCCCTCTTAAATCTATTAAATAGCTCCTTGACACTAATAATTTCTTTATTCAAAAATCCATTACTTCCAGAACAGCAAATTCCTTCTTCAACATTCCCCTGTTGAGCATTAATTAATGCCTGTGCGATACAAAAAGAGACTTCATTGAACTTGCATGTATGAAGACATTGGTAGTGACATGATTTAGGCTTCTTCATACCTTTCAGGACAAGATCGATGAACTTGGTTTTCAAGACACGCAGCGGTAAACCGACAGGACTTTGGATTACGGTGATATCATCTTCAGAACATGCCTTGAGATATTGATTCTTGAATTCCTGGCTGGCATCACATTCATCGGTAGTAATGAACCGGGTTCCTATTTGTGCACCTGCAGCACCCATATCAACGAACTTCTTGATATCAGCACCGGTTTGTACACCCCCTGCTACAAATACAGGTATCCTCTTCCCATACATTTTTTCATAATTGTTTGTCACAATCAGTACTTTAGGTAACTGCTGTTCCAGATTAAAGTCATTCTTACCAATTTCGTCAAGCTTTACACCCTGGTGTCCGCCTGAATATGGACTTTCAAGTACAACAGCATCCGGTATGTATTGATAGGATTTGAACCATTTACGGATCAGTAAATCCAAGGCTCTATCCGTTGAAACAATAGGTACAAGCTTTGTCTTTGATCCTGTGGTTAGAAATTCCGGTAAATTCAAAGGTAACCCTGCACCGCAGATGATCATATCCACTTGTTCTTTGATAGCTACTTGTACCATATCGGCAAAGTTAGTCAATGCTACCATTATATTGACGGCAAGAACACCTTTAGTCAATTCTCTGGCTTTCCGAATCTCATTAGCAAGTGCTCTTCTATGTGCTTCCAGCGGATTGGTTTTAAAATCGAATTCACGAAAACCTGGAGCCACTCCGGATATAGTTCCCACACCACCTTCATTGGCTACTGCCGCAGCTAAATGAGAAAATGAGACTCCAATTCCCATACCACCCTGGATAATTGGTACATTTAGCACCAAATCACCAATATTTGTTTGTTTCATCGAGATTTTTAATTCTTCGAAACGTTGAACAACTGACTGAAGAGCGTTCATTTTATCTCCTGCTTTTCTTGCTATTTGTGAATTGCATATAAATTCTAAAGGTAACATGACAAAATAGATAGACTTTGGATAGGAACAAAATTCAAAACAGCGATAAGCAGTTATTTTCTGAATCGTTGCTTTTCAAATCTCATGCTTACACAATTAATCATCTCAATTATGAGTGAGAATTACCTCTAATCCACTAAATTATATATATAATAATGCATCAAACATTCCAGTCAAGAAGTAATTATGAATTAAATGGATACAAACTTAAAAACATGTCTCTGGAGCACTATCATTTGATGGTGCTGCGTGCTCTTTTCGAGGACGTATTCTCTTCAGCGGCATTTCGACACTTCGACACAGCTCAGTGGAACCTTCGCACAATGACCGAATACGAAGCAGCACTTCACCTACAATCTTCTGCTCTACCCTTCTACTTTCAGCAGCAGCATTTCTTTGTCACATGAAAAACGACTATCAACGGACACTTATTAACTTAACGCACCTTCTTGCAGACAAGTAGAGACGCCCAAGTTGGGCGTCTCTACAAGGGCAGGATAAACACATGTGTTTATCCCTACAATATTTTTTTATTTCAGCATCAGCATCTTATGTGTAAAGCACTTTCCTCCTGCCTCCAGGCGATAGAAATACACACCTGTCGCTACAGGTTTGCCAAATGAGTTTTTACCTTCCCATACTACTTTGAATTTACCCGGTTCATATTTCTGATTCACCAGTTCTTTCACAAGCTGACCACGGATATTATAAATCCTGATCAATACCTTCGCTGCTTTAGGTACTCCAAATTCTATTGTGGTCGTGGGATTGAACGGATTCGGATAATTCCTGCTCAAATATACAGCCGTCGGGATAGAGGATGGCGTTTCTTCCTGTATATCGTAGAGAGCATCCAGCTTTAACCGGTTTTCTTCATGCTTAACCTTGTACGTCTGAAGATCAGGATAATGATACTGGGAAAAACTTGTGATCAGAGGTCTTTTTGACTCATCCAAATCACGCAGGATATACACAATTTCCATATCCATAACTGCTTCCAGGGAATCAGCTTCCGATATTGGATTAGCAATTCTTTCCTTGATTATATCAGTAGCTGCCTGATAATCTTTCTGTGCCAGGTATGTATTTGCCTGGTAAGCTTTCATCAGGCGAATCAATCCTATTGAATCTTCAGGTGAAGTTGCAGAAATTTCCAAATCATAATAGGCGATTAATTCATCAAGGTTGAGATTTGCCTGTTTTGCAATTTTGAAGATGCTTGGGATGCATAAATCCCAGAAAGCTTTTTCATCAGGCAATCTTTCACTTAAAATCTGTTTGTAAAGCAAAAATGCAGCGGTACAATCATTCGCATCTTCAAAAGCTAAAGCCTGTTCATATCTTGAACTAGGTGTCGCAAAAGCAGTTAACATATTAGGGGCGGGATCGCAATTACCCACATCTATCACATCATGATGTTCCGGAGAATAAACAACCGCATTATCATCAGGTCCAAGAATTGGACTTAATGACCAATAATTACCGGACGCCCTGATATGACCTCTATCAAGACCATGATAATCATAGTTTGTACTAAAACGGAAGTCATAACATGCGCCGGCATGAATAAAATCATTATGCCCATTCAGCATTTCGATTGTTGAACAATAGGTAGCATTTGCATAGGTGGAATCAGCATAAAAATAGACATTCTGCCATATATTATTAAAAACATTTGATGCATCGTAACTGCAATCAATAAGTGAATTCTGATGACTGACAATCCCTGATTCATTACAATTTAAATAATTCGCTTCCAGTCTTGCCTGAGAACCGCGACTTTCAATAGCGCGTTTTAAAGCTGTGAATGTGCAGTTCCTGATATTTTCTTTTCCCCGCTGACCCGATATCGTTTGGACGTTATCGAGGTAGATACCGGTATTATTGGAAGAAGTCGGGCTTTCAAAGTCACATGCATCAACCAGGGGAATATATACATGTGTGTCAATACCCAATCCCTGGTTGCTAATCGTGAAATTGCATTGCCTGATTTTTGCCAGTCCGCCGGTTCCGGTTATAAAGATACCAGTTCTACAGCCCGTAAAGCTGCATGCTGTAACCGAATCCGCTTTATCTGCGGATAAACTGTATTCAATACCGGTAGTTAAGTTCGAGAATACTGTCCATGCACAGCTCAGAGGATTTTCCGTACTTTTCATCGAAATCCCGGTCGTTCTAGTTGTTTCTCTTTGTCCTTGAATATGATTTTCATATTCTTCAAGACCGGAAAGGATAATCTCGTCTGAAGAATGGCGATTGGTTATCTCAATTCCGGTTCCATTTGTAGGAATATAGATATCCGTATTCTCCATTGCGAAGCTTGATCCATTCAGGGAAAATGCTTTTTCCGCCTTATATATAGTGCTGGAAGATATATTAATATGACTGCCGTTACTTGTGATCCCCTTCCAGTTACCACCGCATTTCAAGTTAAATTGGGAATTATTGATCGATAATTCACCACCGATTAAGCTGATAAATGTCGAATCACTCATATCACATTCAGTATCCTGAATTACTAATGCACCACCCTGGCTGACATAAATCTTTCCCGCCAGGTCTGCGATGAGTTTTGACTTACGAAAGTGATTTCCTGCGATATAGAGAGTTGAACCGTTTTGCACATAAATCCTGCTGTGATTGAGAATATTTAACGTTCTCCCCGGATGTATCGTTACCTCTGCGCCATTTTGAATATGTACATCCCCTGTAACGAAGACACCACTGTCCACTGAATAATTGGCGGTAACATTTGGCTGCAGGACAGCCACGACTTGTCTCAGGCTTCCATCTCCTGCATCTATTGTACAATTGACAACCCGATTCGTATTCATAACCTGCAGATCATTGGAATAGGGATCATAAAGACCCAACCTGCCTCCATAGCGGGCAACAGCATCGGTAGTGAAAGTAAATTGCACTGTTTGCGGGTCTGCATCAGTAAAGGAATTATCTACATCCGGAGGAATAACCCCCGTTGCATTGTCACTTCTATGAACTGCTCTTCGATTGACAAGCATAAATGATGGATTATTTGCATTATCATGGTAATATCCGCATTGTACATATCCTTCATAATCACCTGTATGTATTGTATTGTTTACAACTAAGTTTTGTAAAGATAACTCACTCATATTTACTTCAGGATGAAGACCTCCAACCATGATTGAATCAGCATTAACCCAAGTAAGTTCTTTAATTATTGGACCATAAAGATTTATTTTTTGGTTGGCATCTTTTAATGTTGTATATGCTCCCCTATGATTAGCGTTAGGAGGTTCAGGGTCTTGTAAGTTCGTATAAAATTCGTCATCATACGCAAGAGGTGCATAACAGACGAATGTATCATTTCTTAATAAAGGATCATCCAATGAATTGTCTTCTTCAGAGCGTGTAAATACTTGTGATCTGTTAGAAGTCATTCGATAACCAAATATGCCATCAGCACCATAACATAGAGGCAAGAATTGGAGACATTTTAACATGCTGCGAGGTGGCGTAATATATCTCCAATAATGTCCACCTGTTGAAGTAGAGGCATATTCACCCCAAATTTGGGGACAAAACAGAAGATCTGTGTCAGAATAGCTGCTATTATGATGTATCAGGTTAGCGATTTGCAGATAGTTGCCAAGCACCATATTTTGAATTCTATTCTGAACCCACCAATCCTGGTGAAGAGTTGGAAGTGAATTCCATTGTGTTAAGACAGTACCCCATTCCTTAAATGGATAAGCATCCATCAGGATTCGCTTGGGGATTATTTCACTGGCAAATAATCCCGGATGATAGTATGCGGGATGAGAATCTGGCTTCACTACAGTCTCATCTGCGATATGTATTGCAGTGATTATTTTTTTGCCTTGTAAATCCATATAATCCTGCAGCAGTTTGTAAGTGTTAAATTGCCCCTGGAATGGCTCATCATAAGTATAGTAGAAGGCAACATTATTTTTTAAATTCAAGTTATTAATTTGTGTAAGTCTAGACCCTAAGCGAGTAAGATATGCTGAATTACTAGGATCAAGACGCATAGATCTGTGAAATTTATCCTCTAATGTTATGTAATCAATATATAGCGTTTTCAGACCACACCAGTAAATCTGGGGATTAATGTGTTTAAAATATCCACCTACCAATACCTCATCCCAAGGCGGGCAGGTTGCTGCTGGAGGTAAATCAACATAATACTCAAATAAGCGAAACCCATTTCCTATATCTTCACCATCTGCATAATCATCATTCGTTATCGTTGTAGAGTAAGTGGAATAAACCGGAATTAATGTCAGGACATCATAATTGTTAGCTTCATCATAAGCTCCATAAAGATCATTTACACTTGATTTCATGACTTTCAGTGAAATTGTAGCGATATCAGCGTTAGTAGTACCTACATCCCATTTTAAAGCTACTGATAGATACAATTTGTTCTCCCCAATCGTAGTTCCTTTAAATTTCAGATCATATCCAATATAGCGAGGGTTAGGGCATGGGGTTACACCATCAGCCATATAATCTGGTTTCCAGCGAAAACGGGGACAATAGAGAGCTAGTCCTGCCACATGATAATAAGGGGCATTAGGATTACACATCCAGGCGTAATTATTTGAATAACCTCCAATGTTTGGATCGCTTCTCCCAGTATCGTGTTTAAAAACAGAATTATATTTATCATTCCCTGTATCAGCGACACCGTTTTGCATGAGCACATCAGGAGAAAAAACATGATCACCATTTGGTAGTAAATCATATTTGAGATTATACTCAGCTTCCATTTTCAAATAGTTGGAACAGGATAAATTTGTGATACCGCTTGCTGAATTCGTCCAGAAATAATCCGATAGCACTGCATCAATGCTATTATCATCTAAAGCTGTCAGAGCAGGCTGGAGTTTATTAATATCGCTATCAGTATCATTTCCAACTCCCATCGCAATAGAAGCTGCATTGAATCCGGCTGCATTAAGCAATTGTCCGAAATTCGAATAAACTGCATTTGCATCTGGAGCATGCTGCAAATCTAACTGAGAATATACACCGTTCAAAAAAGAATCCGAATGTTTTGCAAAAACCAAGAAAAACATTGCCATCATAATCATAACAAGTACAAGCTTTTTCATTTGACCTCCTACCTAATAATAGAGATTTTTTTTGTTTTAACCCGATTACCTGATTTTACCTGACAGAGATAGATACCACTTGCCATTTTGCTGATATCCAGCATGAAGGTATCAGATATTTTGTTTTTATTTAAGTGTGTTTGCAGCACACATTGTCCCCTGATATTATAAATGCTGATGTCGATTGGATTTTTTTCACCGGCGGAGTTATCTTGCAGTTTAATTGCAATATATCGGTCATTAATCCTCACAGGATTAGGGCTGATACTCATGGTAATTTGATTTGTAACAGTTGGACTTAGCGGATCATCAATACCAACCGTAGTATCAGCTAATTCTGTATTCCCTGCATACACATACACATACCCGCGATAATCGGTGGCAAATTCGTAATCCGTTTCCGGGGCAGAAACGGCAATATCGCAGCATCCATCTGCATTGTAATCACCAGTAGTTAACCAGAATCCAAAATAGTCCAATGGGTTAGCGGAAATATATGGGGCTGTAATCAATAAATCAGAAATGCCATTGACCTGTGCTCTCCCCAGCCAGACTTGGAATTGATTGGCATAATAGTTGGTTCCGACAATATCATCGAAACCATCATTATTGAGATCGCCATATTTTAATGATTGCCCGAATTCACCACCCTGCCAGGGAGGATTGAGAGCGAGGTTAGGTATTGTGTCAGTTTCTGTCGCTCCCAGCCATATATTTAATCCGGCATTAGACTGATAACCCATAAAATCATCGATACCATCGCCATTAATATCTCCTAAGGGATTGCTTATTTTTGAAATACCAGCTTGAGTCTGTGTCAAAATCATATAATTGTTGAAATTACTTTCTGCATTTCCAAAATATAAAGTAATAAGGTGATAGCCGATATAGGGATCTGGATTCGTATATCCGATACTAAAATCATCAAATCCATCGTTATTAATATCCCCTATTCCATTAAATCCACTTGGATAAGATGTACTGTGAGCACAGGAATTAGTAACATATTGTACAACAAAACTCCCACCCCATACGATATAATAAGATTCTCCGGGGGAAGAAGAACTGGTACTGAATCCAACATCATCCTTCCCATCACCGTTAAAATCTCCTAATTCACCTACCAATCTTAAATTAGCTCCCGGATCCAATGTATACGGAATCAAGATATCCGGTTCTGAGGGAGCAGGATCACCACCCGTGTAAATGCGTAAAAAAAATCCTGTCGGCTGTAAATCAGGTTCATCTCCACCGATGTATAAATCATCATAGCCATCACCATTTACATCCCCGATATTGACAACATTATGATATTGATAAGCATATTGCCCAAGCAAAGAGATATCTGCAACATTATCAAAATTAGTTCCACCAAAATAGATATCTACTCTCCCCTTGGCTGAGGAAAAAGGAGCAGGATAGACATCTTTCCATTCCGGTGAACAGATAATTAAATCGTCAATACCATCATGATTAAAATCAAGAGTAGCCATCGTTTTACCAAATCTGGAATTATGATGTTCACCCTGCATTGATGTCATGATATCGAGGTGGTTAGTGGCGGAGAGGATGCTGGTGAAAAGAAGAACAGCTAAAACAACTAAAATACCTTTATCCATTGGAACTCCTTATTTCTACAACCCACATAATATAAAATATAATATTCACATGTAATTTTCATTCCATAGCAAGTTTTATCCAGTATCTTGCCGGATAATATCCATTTTCACTTTAGTCTATCACTTATTTGTTTACATTGGTAGCTATTTCTTCAGGAATGGTGGCAGCATGGTTCACCTTGCTTTTCGGAACGCTGTTTTCAAACGGCTATGCAATTTGGCTGCTACCGAATCACCGTAATCTTCTGTTTCTGCTGTGCTTCACCGCTGGTGAATACACACACATAAACCCCTGATGAAAGATCATTTAAATTGTAAGTCGCAGAACCGGATTTGGCTTGTTCTGCGTTCATAATAAACGACTTGACTTTCTGTCCCCGGATATTATAGATACTGATATCAATGGGGCTTATATTATTATGGTTTGAATCATTCAGCTTGATTGTCACAAAACGATCATTGGATTTAATGGGATTAGGGCTGATGCTGATGCTCATGTTAAATTGATTGGTAAGAGGCGGACTGAGTGGGTCATTAATACCAACTGTCGTATCCGCTAATTGCGTATTGCCGGCATAGACATAAACATAGCCCCGATAATCATGTGCCATTGAATCATCAGTAAATGGCGCAGATACGGCAATATCGCAGCAACCATCTCTATTGTAATCTCCCATAGTTATGCCATAGCCGAAATTGTCTATATCCTCATTCAAGTTGTAAGGTGCATAAACCAATAAATCTGAATTTCCATTTGGATGTATTCTTCCCATCCAGATTCTGAATTGATTAATATCGTAATCTGCACCTACCACATCATCATAGCCATCGTGATTTAGATCACCATATTTTAAAGATCGCCCGCTTTCCCCCCCCTGCCAGGAAGGATTAAGAGCAAGATTGGGTAACTCATTAGTTTCAGTAGCTCCCAGCCAGACATTCAAACCAGCCCCAGACTCATACCCCATAAAATCAGCAATACCGTCACCATTCATATCTCCCAGTGATGTACTTATTTTGGATATACCTGCTTGAGTTTGCGCTAAAACCATCGTATCCGTGAGTAAGCTATCAGCATTTCCATAATAAAGCGTAATTAAATGATATCCAATATAGGGATCATCATTTGTATAGCCAATGGTAAAATCATCATAGCCGTCTCCATTGATATCCCCAATTCCATTAAAACCACTTGGATATGATTCACTATGCAGTGCAGAAGTAGTAACATATTGAAATACGAAACTGCCTCCCCAAACTATATAATAAGATTCACCTGGTGAAGAAGAACTTGAACTGAATCCTATATCATCTTTCCCATCTGCATTAAAATCTCCCAATCTACTAACCTTTCTCAAATTAGCTCCCTGATCTAATGTATATGGGATTAAGATATCTGGCTCAATAGGTACAGTACTTCCACCAGCATATATTCTTAGATAATAGACACTCGGATTTGAGGTTGGTTCATCTCCACCGATATATAAGTCATCAAATCCATCACCATTCACATCTCCAATATTTACAACAGAATGATATTGAAAATCATACTGCCCTTCCATAATAATATCCGGGATGTTATCGAAATTAGGTCCTCCAAAATAGATATCAACTTTACCCATGATCCATCCTGATGGAAAATCGCTCTTCCATCCTGGTGAGCAGACTATTAGATCATCAAAACCATCATGATTAAAATCCAAGGTTGCCATTGTACTTCCAAAATATGATGTATTATGTGCACCCTGCATCGAGGTCATGATATCGAGGTGGTTTGTGGCAGTGAGAATTCCACAGAAAAGTAGGAAAGCGAAGATGATGATAAATAATTTATTCATTATAAACTCCTTATAAAATTGACATACACAGCTTACTTCAGGAAGTTTTTATCTCCCTAACAGCGGCTGTTTCCTTCAGGTTACGTATTAACATGGTTTACCTTGTTTCTATCTGTAATACAATGACCTAAAGAACATTACCCACAAGCTGAAGCAGTAACCACAAAGAAACTGCATTCTAAAGTAAGTGCACAAAACCAGTATCACATATAAAATAATAACATTTCATTTCAAGTCAAGGATTGTTTTTCCAGAGTTGTTTCAATGAACTTTTACTCTCACGTTTATAGTCTGCAACATTCTTCAGTATTACATCATTTAAAATATGACCTATCCACTTCACAAGATGAGGCGTTGCTGTGCCGTTGCACCTGTGGTGATTACTTCAGGAATCGTGGCAGCATGGTTCACCTTGCTTTTCGGAACGCTGTTTTCAAACGGCTAGCAGTTTGGCAGCTACCGAATCACCGTAATCTTCTGTTTCTGCTGTGCTCTCCACCTCACTTCGCAGTGACGCAGTTACATTCAGCTATAAGGCTTGACGATGCCTTAGAATGGGACTTGAACCCTCTGATTTCTGTCTATCGCTATCGCACTAGTTCCGCATTTACGCGGTTGTAGAGCTGGATGCCGATCATGCTGTCTGCTATACAATCCGTAGGATGTAATTCTGCTAGCCCAGGAAGTCCTTCCTGGGTAGAGCGATGTGAGAGGAATAACCGCCTGCAGCTTATGCTGCATGAGTCCATTAGGACGGCACTATTTACCGCATTCTCCAAACACTTAATACATTCCCCATTATATATACCTGGTCAAAGCCAAGTTTAAACAAATACTAATCCTGTTTCATTTCAATTTCCCGAAACAGGATTGAAACAGGATTGAAACTGGTATGAACTTGGTATAATATACGTGGAATAATAGTGGATTGTGCGGGGGCAACGCCTTTGTTTAAAAGGTGGATAGGTCGTATCTAGTACGATACAAGCTGATGTAAATCCATTATGTTATTGCATTAAGAAAGTCTAGATTTGTTTGGTATTTTGCATCATTTAAAAAATGACCTATCCACCTCACAAGATGAGGCGTTGCTGTGCCGTTGCACCTGTGGTGATTACTTAAGGAATGGTGGCAGCATGGTTTACCTTGCTTTTCGGAACGCTGTTTTTAAACGGCTATGCATATACATATAGCTCTCTTATTGCCGGAAACATACAAAAGAACTGCATCATTTAAAAAAAGTTTACCCCCCTTAATCCCCCCTCAGGTAGGGGGGGGAAAAGCTACCTTATCACCGTTATCTTCTGTTTCTGCTGTGCTTCACCGCTGGTGAATACACACACATAAACCCCTGATGAAAGATCATTTAAATTGTAAGTCGCAGAACCTGATTTAGCTTGTTCTGCATTCATAGTAAACGACTTGACTTTCTGTCCCCGGATATTATAGATTTCGAAGGTAGAAGCTCCCCCCTTGGGAAGGGGGGTAGGGGGGGTAACCGTAAATCTGACATTAAGTTCAGAATTCCAAGACTGCAGCGGATTGGGATACAACTGCAGTTTGGAGATTGCTGGAGTATTTGTTTCATCAGCATTGGGTGTTGGATCATCCAGTTGCGTGTTTCCGGCATAGACAAATACACGACCAGGTGTAGGAAAAGCTGCATAATCAAACGGTGCCGAAATGGCAGCATCGCAGCAGCCGTCCCCATTGTAATCGCCCATGGTCAGGCAGAAGCCATACATGTCAGTTTCCACATCAAGATATGGTGGTGTCAAATGCAGATCGGGACCTCCGTTCATAGGAATGCCTCCTATCCACAGGTAGGCGTCTCCATAACCGCTAAACTGGGTAACATTGGTGCCCATCAGATCATCTGTGCCATTACCATTCACATCGCCGTGACAAAAACCTTCACCGGCCGGATCACCGCTGTACGGAGGAGCAATGTTTACACAATTGGTTCCGTTAAAACCAGGACCTCCAAATATTAGTTTAGCATCTGAACCGGAGAAGGCACTCACGAAATCATCATGACCATCTCCATTTACATCACCTGCAGGATAAACACAGGTATTGAAATTTAATCCTTCACAAATTACTAAGCTGTCATTATAAGCACTTGTTGAATCCCCATAATACAAAATTACTTTGGAATATCTTTCATTGTCATTATCAATGATATATTTGTAACTTATGCAAAAATCATCTATCCCATCAGCATTTACATCACCTACACTGCAAATATTATCTTTATCCATTGAAGTACCTGCTTCCATGAAAACTGTATTAGTCATGCTTCCTCCATAAATAACTTCGAAGGTAATCGGAGGTCGGAAACCATTCCTTATCATAGCAAATCCAAGATCATCAAAACCATCATGATTTATATCCCCTAAACCACGTACAAAACCACCACCGTTATGCCATTCCTCCCTCGGGAAAGTGAGTATATAATCGGGAACAGTATCGGGATTCGCACCACCGTAAAAGACGCAGAGCTGCAAGTCATAGAACTGATCTATATTCTCTTCATACATCGTCGCCCGAAACAATGCCAGGTCATCTATCCCATCACCATTCATATCGCCCGCATTGCACATGGAGGATGAAAGTCCATATTCTATCTCATGGTGACCGGTGATTTCCATTTCAGGCACATTATCAAAATTGGGACCGCCAAAATAAATGTATAGTTTACCATATGGGTATGGTGGATAAGAAGGAGTATAACCTCTGGGATCCCAATTAGGTGAAGTTATAATTAAATCATCATTGCTATCTCCATTCCAGTCGAGAGTAGTCATGAGTCTGCCCATCGAAGAATGATCATGTTCCCCGGTCATGGTGGTCATAATATCCATGTGGTTCAAGGCAGGGAGAATGCTGGTGAAAAGAAGAACAGCTAAAACAGCTAAAATACCTTTATACATTGGTACTCCTTATTTCTACAACCCACAGAATATAAAATATAATATTCACACGTAATTTTCGTTCCATTGCTATTTTTATCCTGTATCTTGCCGGATAATATCTATTTTCTCTTAATCTATCACGTTTTTGTTAATTTCATTGTTGTTTCTGGGGCGCCATCTATTTGATGGTGCTACGTACTCTTTTAGAGGACGTATTCTCTTCATTGGCATTTCAATAAAGAAAACACCGGATATCAGATAATGTTAAAACATTAAAACGGCTGAAGCAGTTGATCTAACGACAGAAGATCATGTTAAAACATGATAACTGCTGAAGCAGTTGATCCAACGACTGAAGTTGTTGCTACGGAATACCCGTTGAAGTTGTTGCTACCGAATAAAAGAGATTTTTTTAACTTCTGCTCTGTTTCCTTGTTTTACTTGGCAGAGATAGACACCACTTGCCATTTTACTAATATCCATACTGTAGGTATCCGATATCGCAGTTTTATCTGAGTGTATCTTTTGCATACATTGTCCCCTGATATTGTAAATGCTGATGTCTATTAGACTTTTATCATTATTGGATACATTTCTGAGTTTGACAGAAATATAGCGATCAGTTATTCTTGCAGGATTAGGGCTGATGCTCATGTCGAATTGATTGGTAACAGGAGGAGTCAGAGGGTCATTAATACCAACTGTCGTATCCGCTAATTGCGTATTTCCAGCATAAACGTAAACATACCCCCGATAATCAGGTAAAAGCGTATTATCCGTAAAAGGAGCTGATATAGCAATATCACAGCAGTCATCACCATTGTAATCACCCATTGTTAAACCATACCCAAAATAATCCAATAGATTTGCAGGAATATAAGGAGCATTAATTAGCAAATCCGAATCCCCATTAGGTTGTGCTCTTCCCAGCCAGATGCGAAATGCATTTTGATAATAATTTGTGCCGACAACATCATCAAAACCATCGTTATTCAAATCACCATATTTCAGACACTGCCCAAATTCGTCTCCTTGCCAAGCAGGATTTAATGCAAAATTCGGAATACTGTCAGTTTCAGTCGATCCCAACCAAACATTTAACCCTGCAATGGACTGATATCCCATGAAGTCAGCAAATCCGTCACCATTAAGATCTCCCAAAGGAGTGCTAATTTTGGATATACCTGTCTGTGTCTGTGTCAATACCATTTGGTTATCAGATGAGCCTGTTGCATTACCAAAATAGATAGTTATGAGATGGTAACCTATATTGGGATCTTCATTCGTGTAACCGATAGCAAAATCATCGTATCCATCATGATTAATATCTCCAATACCGTTAAACCCAGTAGTATAAGAGTCACTAAAATCAGAGGATGTGGTAATATACTGTCTTTCAAAACTATTACCCAACATAATATAAAATATCTCTGCTAAATTTGGCGTACCAATGCTGAACCCAATATCATCATAATTATCCCCGTTAATATCACCTAAAGGAGTCACTTTGGCTACATAATAATTCGTTTCCAGAGTATAAGAAATCATGATATCCGGTTCAGTCGGAACAGTGTCACCACCTGTATAAATTCTTAGATAGTGTTCAATGGGATTAGCAGTAGGTTCATCTCCATTAATGTATAAATCATCAAATCCATCACCGTTCACATCGCCGATGTTAACGACGGACTTATATTGAAAATCATACTGCCCTTCCATCGTGATATCAGGGACATTATCAAAGTCAGAACCTCCAAAATAGATATCCACTTTTCCTTTTGGCCAATCCATTGGTGCCGGATAAACGCTTTTCCATTCAGGCGAGCAGACAATCAAATCATCAAAACCATCATGATTAAAGTCCAAGGTTGCCATTGTACTTCCAAAATATGATGTATTATGTGCACCCTGCATTGAGGTCATGATATCGAGGTGGTTTGTGGCAGCGAGAATTCCACAGAAAAGTAGGAAAGCGAAGATGATGATAAATAATTTATTCATTATAAACTCCTTATAAAATTGACATACACAGCTAACATCAGGAAGTTTTATCTCACTAACGGTGGCTGTTTCTTTCAGGTAACGTGTTAACATGGTTTACCTTGTTTCTATCTGTAATACAATGACCTAAAGAACATTACCCACAAGCTGAAGCAGTAACCACAAAGAAACTGCATTCTAAAATAAGCGCACAAAACCAGTATCACATATAAAATAATAACATTTCATTTCAAGTCAAGGATTGTTTTTCCAGAGTTGTTTCAATGAACTTTTACTCTCACGTTTACATTCTGTAACATTCTTCAGTATTGCATCATTTAAAATATGACCTATCCACCGATTAAAAATCAGCGTCGCGTTTGAAAAAAGAATACTTTCCAGAGGATAAACACATGGGTTTATCCCTACTTTACCAACGATATTTTTTTTGTTTTAACCCGATTACCTGATTTTACCTGGCAGAGATAGACACCGCTTGCCATTTTACTGATATCCACCATGTAAGCATTTGATACTGTGGCTTTATCTGAGTGTATCTTTTGCACACATTGACCCCTGATATTATAAATGCTGATATCAATTGTACTTTTATCATTATTTGATACATTCCCGAGTTTGACAGAAATATAGCGATCACTTATTTTTGCAGGATTAGGGCTGATGCTCATGTCGAATTGATTGGTAAGAGGCGGACTGAGAGGGTCAATAATACCAACTGTTGTGTCTGCTAATTGTGTATTTCCGGCATAGACATAAACATAGCCCCGGTAATCATGTGCCATAGAATCATCAGTAAATGGGGCAGATACGGCAATATCACAGCAGTCATCCCCGTTGTAATCTCCCATTGTAAGACGGTAACCGAAGTAATCCAATGGATTTTCAGGAATATAGGGTGCTGTTACGAAAAGATCGGAATCTCCGTTCACTTGTGCTCTTCCCATCCAGATTTGGAATTGATTACTATAAAAATTAGAACCAACCACATCGTCAAAGCCATCGTTATTCAAATCTCCAAATTTTAAACATTGTCCGAATTCCCCTCCCTGCCAGGGTGGATTTAAAGCAAAATTCGGTAATGTATCAGATTCAGTCGAACCCAGCCAGACATTTAACCCCGTCATGGACTGATATCCCATGAAATCATCAATACCGTCACCATTAATATCTCCCAAGGGAGTACTAATCTTGGATATACCTGCTTGAGTTTGAGTTAGAACCAAATTGTTGGTAAGGATACCATCTGCATTTCCATAATAGATTGTAATTAGATGATAGCCTATATTTGGGTCTTCATTTGTATAACCGATAGAAAAATCATCATAGCCATCATTATTAATATCTCCTATTCCATTAAAACCAGTTGTATAAGAATCACTATAATCAGAGGATGTAGTAACATACTGTCTTTCTAAATCATTACCCCTTATAATGTAAAATATTTCTGCCAAATTTGGAGTACCGATACTGAAACCAATTTCATCATAATTATCTCCGTTAATATCTCCTAAAGGAGCCACTTTGGCTACATAATAATTCGTTTCCAGAGTATATGGAATCATAATATCCGGTTGTGTTGGAGCAGTATTCCCACCAGTATAGATTCTTAGATAATATGTACTTGGACTAGCGGTCGGTTCATCTCCATTAATGTATAAATCATCAAATCCATCACCGTTCACATCGCCGATGTTAACGACGGACTTACATTGAAAATCATACTGCCCTTCCATGGTAATATCCGGGATGTTATTAAAATTAGGTCCTCCAAAATAGATATCAACTTTGCCTTTTTGATTATCAAAAGGAGCAGGATATGTACTTTTCCATCCCCTGGAACATACAACCAGATCATCATACTCGTCATGATTAAAATCCAGCGTTGCCATTGTCTCTCCAAAAGAGGCATGATTGTGCGAACCTTGCATTGAGGTCATAATATCAAGGTGGTTTGTGGCGGAGAGAATTCCAAAGAAAAGTAGGAAAGCTAAGAGCATGATAAATAATTTATTCATTATAAACTCCTTATAAAATTGACATACACAACTTACTTCAGGAATTTTATCTCTCTAATGGTGGCTGTTTCCTTCAGGTAGCGTGTTAACATGGTTTACCTTGTTTCTATCTGTAATACAATGACCTAAAGAACATTACCCACAAGCTGAAGCAGTAACCACAAAGAAACTGCATTCTAAAGTAAGTGCACAAAACCAGTATCACATATAAAATAATAACATTTCATTTCAAGTCAAGGATTGTTTTTCCAGAGTTGTTTCAATGAACTTTTACTCTCACGTTTATAGTCTGTAACATTCTTCAGTATTGCATCATTTAAAATATGACCTATCCACCGATTAAAAATCAGCGTTGCATTTCAAAAAAAAGCATACTTTCCAGAGGATAAACACATGGGTTTATCCCTACTTTACCAACGATATTTTTTTTGTTTTAACCCGATTACCTGATATTACCTGGCAGAGATAGACACCACTTGCCATTTTGCTGATATCCAGCATGAATGTATCAGATGTTTTGTTTTTATTTAAGTGTGTTTGCTGCACACATTGTCCCCTGATATTAAAAATGCTTATATCGATTGGATTTTTTTCACCGGCTGAATTGTCTTGCAGTTTAATTGCAATATATCGGTCATTAATCCTCACAGGATTAGGGCTGATACTCATGGTAATTTGATTTGTAACTTTTGGACTTAGCGGATCATTAATTCCGACTGTAGTATCAGCTAATTCTGTATTCCCTGCATACACATACACATACCCGCGATAATCGGTGGCAAATTCGTAATCCGTTTCCGGTGCAGAAATGGCAATATCACAGCATCCATCTGCATTGTAATCCCCCATAGTTAATCCATATCCAAAATAGTCCAATGGGTTAGCGGAAATATATGGGGCTGTAATCAATAAATCAGAAATGCCATTGACCTGTGCTCTCCCCAGCCAGACTTGGAATTGATTTGAATAGAAATTAGCACCTGCAATATCATCAAAGCCATCGTTATTTAAATCACCATATTTCAGTGAAAAGCCATCTTCCCCTCCCTGCCAGGGAGGATTCAATGCAAAATTTGGTATGGAATCAGTATCAGTTGCTCCAAACCAGACATTCAAACCGGCTATGGATTGATAACCCATAAAATCATCTAAGCCATCACCATTAATATCTCCCAACGGTGTACTTATTTTTGAAATACCAGCTTGAGTCTGTGTCAAAATCATATAATTGTTAAAATTACTTTCTGCATTTCCAAAATATAAAGTAATGAGGTGATAACCTATATTAGGATCTTCGTTTGTATAACCGATAGCGAAATCGTCATAACCATCATGATTAATATCCCCTATCCCATTAAAACCATTTGAATAAGATGCACTAAAATCAGAGGAAGTGGTAATATACTGTCTTTCTAAACTATTACCCCACAAAATATAAAAAATCTCTGCTAAATTTGGCGTACAAATGCTGAACCCAATATCACCATAATTATCCCCATTAATATCACCTAAATTGACAACATGATAAAGATCATATTCGGCTTCTAAAGTATACGGAATCAAGATATCCGGTTCTGCAGGAGCTATACTACTACCTGTATATATTCTCAAATAGTATATACTTGGATTTGACTCCGGTTCATCACCACCGATGCATAAATCATCATAGCCATCGCCGTTGAGATCTCCGATATTGACAACACTATGATATTGATCAGCATATTGCCCAAGCAAAGAGATTTCTGCAACATTATCAAAACCCAGTCCACCAAAATAGATATCCACTCTACCTTTATTATATGAAGGGGGGGTTGGATATGGATTTCTCCAAGCAGGGGAACAGACAATAAGATCGTCATGACCATCATGATTAAAATCAAGGGTAGCCATCGTTTCTCCAAAAGAGGCATGATTGTGCGAACCTTGCATTGATGTCATAATATCAAGATGGTTTGTGGCGGAGAGAATTCCAAAGAAAAGTAGGAAAGCTAAGAGCATGATAAATAATTTATTCATTATAAACTCCTTATAAAATTGACATACACAACTTACTTCAGGAATTTTATCTCTCTAATGGTGGCTGTTTCCTTCAGGTAGCGTATTAACATGGTTTACCTTGTTTCTATCTGTAATACAATGACCTAAAGAACATTACCCACAAGCGAAAGCAGTAACCACAAAGAAACGGCATTCTAAAGTAAGCGCACAAAACCAGTATCACATATAAAATAATAACATTTCATTTCAAGTCAAGGATTGTTTTTCCAGAGTTGTTTCAATGAACTTTTACTCTCACGATTATAGTCTGTAACATTCTTCAGTATTGCATCATTTAAAATATGACCTATCCACCGATTAAAAATCAGCGTCGCGTTTGAAAAAAGAATACTTTCCAGAGGATAAACACATGGGTTTATCCCTACTTAACTAATGAGATTTTTTTGATTTTTACCCTATTACCTTTTGTTAATTGACATAGATAGATGCCACTTGCTATTTTATGAATATCAAGAGAGTATGTATCTGTTATGTTATTTTTATCGAAGTGTGCTTGCTGCACACATTGTCCCCTAATGTTATAAATTCTGATGTCAATTGGGCTTTTATCAGTACCTTGATTAGTCAGTTTGATGTTAATATTGCGATCGTTTGAATTCACCGGATTAGGACTGATGCTGATATTAAACTGGCTAGATATAGGCGGTGTTAAAGGATCATTAATTCCTACTGTAGTGTCTGCCAATTCAGTATTTCCAGCATAAACGTAAACATACCCCCGATAATCAGGTAAAAGCGTATTATCCGTAAAAGGTGCTGATACGGCAATATCACAGCAGTCATCCCCATTATAATCACCCATCGTTAAACCATACCCAAAATAATCCAACAGATTTGCAGGAATATAAGGTGCTGTTACTGATAAATCCGAATCACCATTAGGATGAGTTCTTCCTAACCAGATTCTGAATGCATTCTCATAAAAATTTGTACCAACAACATCATCAAAACCATCATTATTCAAATCACCATATTTCAGAGAAAATCCGAATTCACTACCTTGCCAAGGGGGATTAAAAAAAAGATCAGGAATAAGATTTGTTTGCTGTGAACCTAACCAGATACATAACCCATCATTTGACTCATACCCCATAAAATCATCTAACCCATCTCCGTTGATATCCCCAATTGGAGTACTGGTCTTTGTTATTGGTGCCTGGGTATGGGCTAAATTAACGGTATTAGTTAATTCACTTTCCTCATTTCCAAAGTAAATAATTATCAAATGATAGCCGGTATTAGGATCAGCATTTGTATAGCCTATTGAAAAATCATCATATCCATCACCATTGATATCTCCAACACCGCTAATATTATAAGTATATGACGAAGCATGAGCACTAGAAATAGTGATCAACTCAGTTTCAAAACTTCCTCCCCATATAATATAATATGCTTCACATGTAGAAAAAATATCAGTACTAAATCCTATCTCATCAATATGATCGCCATTAAAATCCCCTAATTTGGTTACCCACGTTAAATTATTACCTGATGCCAATGGATATGAAATCATAATATCCGGTTCAGTAGGAACAGTGTCACCACCTGTATAAATCCTCAAATAATACGCAGTCGGATTTGATGTAGGCTCATCGCCACCGATATATAAATCATCATATCCATCACCATTCACATCACCTACATTAACGACAGACTTATACTGGAAATCATACTGTCCTAACATTGTAATATCCGGGATGTTATCAAAGTTTGTTCCACCAAAATAGATATCCACTCTTCCTTTGGGCCAATTCACAGGATCAGGATAAAGACTTTTCCATTCCGGAGAGCAGACAATCAAGTCATCAAATCCATCATGATTAAAATCCAAAGTTGCCATCGTTGCGCCAAAATATGAATTATTATGGGCACCTTGCATGGAGGTCATGATATCCATGTGGTTCAAGGCAGGGAGAATTCGAGAGAAAAGTAGGAAAGCGAAGATGATGATAAATAATTTATTCATTATATACTCCTTATAAAATTGACATACACAACTTACTTCAGGAATTTTATCTCTCTAATGGTGGCTGTTTCCTTCAGGTAACGTGTTAACATGGTTTACCTTGTTTCTATCTGTAATACAATGACCTAAAGAACATTACCCACAAGCTGAAGCAGTAACCACAAAGAAACTGCATTCTAAAGTAAGCGCACAAAACCAGTATCACATATAAAATAATAACATTTCATTTCAAGTCAAGGATTGTTTTCCAGGATTTTTTAATGAACTTTTACTCTCACGTTTATAGTCTGCAACATTCTTCAGTATTGCATCATTTAAAATATGACCTATCCACCGATTAAAAATCAGCGTCGCGTTTGAAAAAAGAATACTTTCCAGAGGATAAACACATGGGTTTATCCCTACTTAACTAATGAGATTTTTTTGATTTTTACCCTATTACCTTTTGTTAATTGACATAGATAGATGCCACTTGCTATTTTATGAATATCAAGAGAGTATGTATCTGTTATGTTATTTTTATCGAAGTGTGCTTGCTGCACACATTGTCCCCTAATATTAAAAATGCTGATGTCGATTGGATTTTTTTCACCGGCTGAATTATCTTGCAGTTTAATTGCAATATATCGGTCATTAATCCTCACAGGATTAGGGCTGATACTCATGGTAATTTGATTTGTAGCAGTCGGACTTAGCGGATCATCAATACCAACTGTAGTGTCTGCTAATTCTGTATTACCGGCATACACATAAACATACCCGCGATAATCGGTGGCAAATTCGTAATCCGTTTCCGGTGCAGAAATGGCAATATCACAGCATCCATCTGCATTGTAATCCCCCATAGTTAATCCATATCCAAAATAGTCCAATGGGTTAGCGGAAATATATGGGGCTGTAATCAATAAATCAGAAATGCCATTGACCTGTGCTCTCCCCAGCCAGACTTGGAATTGATTTGAATAGAAATTAGCACCTGCAATATCATCAAAGCCATCGTTATTTAAATCACCATATTTCAGTGAAAAGCCATCTTCCCCTCCCTGCCAGGGAGGATTCAATGCAAAATTTGGTATGGAATCAGTATCAGTTGCTCCAAACCAGACATTCAAACCGGCTATGGATTGATAACCCATAAAATCATCTAAGCCATCACCATTAATATCTCCCAACGGTGTACTTATTTTTGAAATACAAGCTTGAGTCTGTGTCAAAATCATATAATTGTTAAAATTACTTTCTGCATTTCCAAAATATAAAGTTATGAGGTGATAACCTATATTAGGATCTTCGTTTGTATAACCGATAGCGAAATCGTCATAACCATCATGATTAATATCCCCTATCCCATTAAAACCATTTGAATAAGATGCACTAAAATCAGAGGAAGTGGTAATATACTGTCTTTCTAAACTATTACCCCACAAAATATAAAAAATCTCTGCTAAATTTGGCGTACAAATGCTGAACCCAATATCACCATAATTATCCCCATTAATATCACCTAAATTGACAACATGATAAAGATCATGCTCGGCTTCTAAAGTATACGGAATCAAGATATCCGGTTCTGCAGGAGCTATACTACTACCTGTATATATTCTCAAATAGTATGTACTTGGATTTGACTCCGGTTCATCACCACCGATGCATAAATCATCATAGCCATCGCCGTTGAGATCTCCGATATTGACAACACTATGATATTGATCAGCATATTGCCCAAGCAAAGAAATTTCTGCAACATTATCAAAACCCAGTCCACCAAAATAGATATCCACTCTACCTTTATTATATGAAGGGGGGGTTGGATATGGATTTCTCCAAGCAGGGGAACAGACAATAAGATCGTCATGACCATCATGATTAAAATCAAGGGTAGCCATCGTTTTACCAAATCTAGAATTATGATGTTCACCCTGCATTGTGGTCATGATATCGAGGTGGTTAGTGGCGGAGAGAATTCCAAAGAAAAGTAGGAAAGCTAAGAGGACGATAAATAATTTATTCATTATAAACTCCTTATAAAATTGACATACACAGCTTACTTCAGGAAGTTTTATCTCACTAACGGTGGCTGTTTCCTTCAGGTAACATGTTAACATGGTTTACCTTGTTTCTATCTGTAATACAATGACTTAAAGAACATTACCCACAAGCTGAAGCAGTAACCACAAAGAAACTGCATTCTAAAGTAAGCGCACAAAACCAGTATCACATATAAAATAATAACATTTCATTTCAAGTCAAGGATTGTTTTTCCAGAGTTGTTTCAATGAACTTTTACTCTCACGTTTATATTCTGTAACATTCTTCAGTATTGCATCATTTAAAATATGACCTATCCACGATTAAAAATCAGCGTCGCGTTTGAAAAAAGAATACTTTCCAGAGGATAAACACATGGGTTTATCCCTACTTTACCAACGATATTTTTTTTGTTTTAACCCGATTACCTGACTTTACCTGGCAGAGATAGATACCGCTTGCCATTTTACTAATATCCATACTGTAAGTATCCGATATCGCAGTTTTATCTGAGTGTATCTTTTGCATACATTGTCCCCTGATATTGTAAATGCTGATGTCTATTAGACTTTTATCATTATTGGATACATTTCTGAGTTTGACAGAAATATAGCGATCAGTTATTCTTGCAGGATTAGGGCTGATGCTCATGTCGAATTGATTGGTAACAGGAGGAGTCAGAGGGTCATTAATACCAACTGTCGTATCCGCTAATTGCGTATTGCCGGCATAGACATAAACATAGCCCCGGTAATCATGTGCCATAGAATCATCAGTAAATGGCGCAGATACGGCAATATCACAACAGCCATCACCATTATAATCTCCCATAGTTAATCCGTATCCAAAATAGTCTAAAGAATTATTGGGGGCATCAATTAATAAATCGGATGTGCCGTTAACCAGTGTTCTTCCCATCCAAATCCTGAATTGATCTATATAGAAATTTGCACCAACTACATCGTCAAAGCCATCATTATTCAAATCACCGTATTTTAGTGAAAATCCGAATTCACTACCCTGCCAAGGTGGATTGAGAGCTAAGTTTGGTATGGTATCAGTTTCCGTTGATCCCAGCCAGATATTTAAACCGGCAATAGACTGATAACCCATAAAGTCATCTATTCCGTCACCATTGATATCCCCCAAAGGAGTACTAATCTTTGATATTCCTGCTTGCGTCTGGGTTAAAACCATTGTATCTGTTATTGTACCTTCCGAATTCCCATAATAGACTGTAATCAGATGATATCCAGTATTAGGGTCTTCATTTGTATAGCCAATGGCGAAATCATCAAACCCATCATTATTTATATCTCCGATTCCGTTAAAACCACTAGTATATGACATCGCATGATTGCTGGAAGTAGTTATATATTGGGGTACATTACTACCTCCCCAAACAAGATAATATGCTTCTGCTGAAATAGATGTCTCTGTGCTAAAACCAATCTCTTCAACATGATCACCGTTAAAGTCTCTTAATTTATAAACACCTGTTAGATTACAACTCGCTCCTAGTGTATAAGGAATCATGATACTAGGTTGTGTAGGAGCTGTATTCCCACCAGTATAGATTCTTAGATAATATGTACTTGGACTAGCTGTCGGTTCATCTCCACCTATATATAGATCATCAAATCCATCTCCATTCACATCACCGACATTAACAACAGACCTGAATTGATAATCATACTGTCCTTCCATCGTGATATCAGGGATATTATCAAAGTTCTGTCCTCCAAAATAAATATCTACTTTACCTTTTACTATAGCTGGGGTAGGATAACTGCTGTTCCACCCTCTTTCACAAACTACTAAGTCATCATAACCATCATGATTAAAATCCAAAGTTGCTATTGTCTCTCCAAAACGGGAATTGTGATGGTCTCCTTGCATTGATGTCATGATATCGAGATGGTTAGTGGCGGAGAGGATGCTGGTGAAAAGAAGAACAGCTAAAACAACTAAAATACCTTTATACATTGGTACTCCTTATTTCTACAACCCACAGAATATAAAATATAATATACACACGTAATTTTCATTCCATAGCAAGTTTTATCCAGTATCTTGCCGGATAATATCCATTTTATCTTTTATCTATCACGTTTTTGTTAATTTCACAGTTGTTTCTGGGTCGCCATCTATCTGATGGTGCTACGTGCTCTTTTAGAGGACGTATTCTCTTCATTGGCATTTCAATGGGGGAACCACCGGATGTCAGATCATGTTAAAACATAATAACTGCTGAAGCAGTTGATCCAACGACTGAAGTTGTTGCTACGGTGTTGCTACGGTGTTGCTACTTGAGGATTGACAGATGGGGTTATCCCTTTTTCACTGTCAATCGCTGGATTTCGGTAAAGAATCCAGGGAATGATTTAGATACTGAAGTTTCATCATCTAATCTCAATTGAGGAAAGATCAGTTTTAGAATTGAGAAAGCCATTACCAATCGATGATCTTGGTATGTTTTCAGTATCCTTGCTGGAGGTTCAGTTTCTAGAGGCTTTATATGCAGATCACCATTTTCAAAAGTAATATTCGCACCAATTGACGTCAATACTTCCAGGAGAGCTTGGATACGGTCGGATTCTTTATATTTCAAATGCTGGACATTCTTTAGTTTTGTCTCACCTTCAGCAAGCAATGCCAGGATGGCAATTGTCGGAACCAGATCAGGATTAGATGACATATCCTGGGTAATCCCTTTCAAGTTTTTTCGCTTCACGAGGTAACCGTTCTTTGAATATTGAACATCAGCTCCCATTTTTATGAGAATATGAAAAATTCTGAAATCGGGTTGCAGAGAACTGGTTTTACAGTATGGGATTGTTATCGGAAAGTTAGAAAGAGCTCCCAATGCTGCAAAATAGGAAGCTGATGAAAGATCTGCTTCCACTTGATAAATACCATTAAAGCTATATTTTTGACCAGGTAATACAACGATCTCTTTTTCACGCTCAAGAACTTGGATGCCAAACTCACGCATAATTGAGATTGTCATCTTTAAATATCCATAGGATACTGTAGGTATCTTCCATCTCAAACGCAGACCTTTTTGAAAAAAAGGAGAACACATGAGTAACGCACTGAGAAATTGGCTGCTAATATTAGATGTAATCTCGATCTCCCCACCAATCATTGATTTCCCGGCAATTCGATATGGATATCTTTCTCCGGAAATATCAGCGCCCAGGTATCGTAATGCCTGGATTAATGGCTTAATTGGTCTGAGAGACAATTGATCCACTGCCTGGATATTCGAGATCGTATGTTCATTTATGGCAGCACGAGCTATCCAAAATCTTAAAGCTGTTGCTGAACCACTAATTTGATAATCGGCATGATAGGGAAAATGGCGAGGTCTAGTGATTTTAATATGCTGGAGATCAATTTCAAACTGACATCCAAATGTACGGAGAATATCACACATCATATTCACGTCATCACATCCGGAAAATGGTTCGAATTCTATCGTATCCATCATAGAAGCAATTAATAAAACTCTTTGAAGAATAGATTTTGAGCCCTGCAGTTTCACAGTTCCATTGAGAGATAATGACCAATCCTTCATATACTCGACTCCCATCCTTTTTCAATATTGATACATATTCCCAGGTAGTTTAAAAATAACCTTTGACATTTTAGGCAAGGGAAATCATTAAATCATGCAAATTGCATTTCAAGGGTTGGTATCATGGAAAATAGACCTTCATGGCAAAAGTATTTTATGGATATGGCATTCCTTGTCTCTCAGAGATCGACTTGTTTACGCCGGAAAGTGGGTGCAGTCTTAGTAAAAAATAACCAGATCATTGCTACAGGTTATAATGGAACACCCAAAAATATCAGTCATTGTGCTGAAGCAGGTTGTATGAGAGAAGCCTTGGCTATTCCATCCGGCGAAAAACATGAATTATGCAGGGGTGTTCATGCAGAGCAGAACTCCATTATTCAAGCTGCGATCAATGGTACTCCTGCTCAAGGTTCAGTACTGTATTGTACAAATCATCCCTGTAGTATTTGTGCTAAAATGATCATTAATGCAGAGATCAATACAGTCTATATAGCTGATCCCTATCCCGATAAACTGGCTGGAGATCTCCTCTCGGAAGCCGGTATTGATCTGATTTATGTTGATCCTGAAGATGGCTCACTTTCGAAGTTGACGTAAGATCATGTTAGTTTCACAGAATCAAATCAGCACGATTTCAGTTACGTTTTCCTACCAGCCACCAACAGCAGGTGAACATACTGTTTTTGTAACCGGTGATTTTAATCAATGGTCCACCACAGCCAATCCCTTAGATAATGAAAATGGCGTTTATAAAACTACGATCGATCTTCAATCCGGGGTATATCTGTATAAGTTCATCGTTGATGGAAATTGGATTCCTGATCCAACCATCATGGAGCAGGTGGACGATACTTTTTATGGAAAGAATTCCGTGCTCAGGTTGGAACCTCCCGAAATCGATTATGTCAGACTTGTCACATTCAGGGCAAATCCATCTGTTCCGATCACATCTTTAAACCTCATTGGCTCTTTCAATCTCTGGAACCCGCATAGCCATCCCTTTCGAGAACAGTTGGATGGCTCTCTTCAGCTCCGGGTATTTCTAAAAAAAGGGACTTATAAATATAAATTCTTAGTAGATAACAGTTATTGGGAAAATGATCCTAATGCTGATGAATGGGTCGATGATGGCTTTAACGGAGTAAATTCAATCCTCCATGTGGATGAACGTTTTCCTATATTCCGTATCAAGAAAGACCCAAATGAAATCTTAACCGATACAATCCAGATAGAGACAAATTATATGAAAATTAATGTAATTTCAGATAACGTAGTAGAATTCAGGGCTCGTTTGTTTTCAGGTGAAGCAAACAATATGTGTCTTTGGCTTCGGGAAGAGATATTTCCCATGCAGTTTTTAGGTAATGATAGCACCTATGATTACTATCATGTGATTTTAGATATCGGAACGTTTACACCTATATTCCATTATTGTTTCCTGTTTGAGGACAATAATAATCCAATTTATCTCATGAATGGAGAGATCTCCACAATATTCAAGGAACAAAAGCTGTTTGTCTTCGATACCCGGAGCTGTATCCCGTTTATGACACCGGATTGGGCAAAAAATGGCATCATGTACCAAATATTTGTGGATAGATTTTATAATGGTAATCCAGCAAATAACCAGGACTTTCATGAATGGTATTATGCAAATTGCACAACTCCCCCACCTGTAGGTCAAATGCTGCCTCCCAATCATGAATATTTTCATTTTGAACGGAACTGGTATGAATATTCGACTTTAAAACAAAGCCCGTATATGCCCAAAGGAAAGCCAGACTGGTGGTCATTTTATGGGGGTGATATAGATGGAATCATGCAAAAGCTGCCTTATTTGGAAGATCTTGGCATTACAATTCTATATCTGAATCCTATCTTTGAAGCAAAGTCAAATCACAAATACGATGCTACTGATTATATGAAACTTGATCCGCATTTTGGCTCAATCCAGGAATTCCATCAGTTTATCAGGGAAGCTCATAAACGCGGAATTCACGTCATCATTGATGTTGCCTTCAATCATACCGGAGAAACATTTTGGGCATTCCGGGATTGTGTTGAAAAAGGACAGGATTCTCAATATTGGGATTGGTATGATTGGAAAAAATGGCCTCTCCCCAATCCCTTACCTGATGAGTTTAATCCGAAAGATTATTATCAATGCTGGTGGGGCGTGAAAGACCTCCCTGATTTGAATTTTGATCTCAGTCTAAATCATCCGTTTGAAAATGCAGTAACCGATATCAAGAAGGCTGCACCTAATTGGCCTGTTGTAGATTATATTCTTGATGTCGCTGAATATTGGCTGCGTGATATGGATATTGATGGTTTCCGTTTGGATGTACCTGAAGAAGTACCTTACTGGTTTTGGAGACTCTTCCGTCAACGTGTGAAGATGGTGAAACCGGATGCATATATTGTGGGAGAAATCTGGTATCGGGCTACGGAATGGGTGAATGCAGATTATTTCGATGCAGTTATGAATTATGCATTTTTTAAAGACCCAGCTCTCAAATTCTTCCTGAATCGTCAGATATCTGCAAGTGAATTTGATCGCCAAATTCAACAGGGACTTGTTGTATATCCTATCCAAGCAGCACAGACAATGATGAATATACTTGGTACTCATGATACATATCGTCTTCGGGAAATCAGCAAAGGAAAGATCGAACCAATCAAATTAGCAGTTATTTTTCAAATGACTTTTATTGGAATCCCACACATTTATTATGGAGATGAAATCGCCATGATGGGAGCTTCAGACCCTGATAACAGAAGACCATTCAACTGGAAATATGAAGATGATTCTGTTGCCGTTGAATTAAGGGATTTCTATAAAAAATTGATTTCTATTCGTAAACTCTACCGACTTCTCAGCGATGGCGAATACAAAACGATTCTTACCAAAGGTCATATTCTGGTTTTTTCCAGGCATGATAATCAGAACTACATATATATCACATTGAATAATGAACCTACCTTCTCGATCATAGATATTCCAATACTTCAAAAGGCTAAGGAAGTTGTTGATCTTCTGACAAATAATCATTACCCAATAACCGATGATATGCTCAGTCTTGAAATAGCAGCATACCAGGGAATGATCTTGATTCCTGTTTAATACAAGGTTTTACATTGAGGAGTTACTTATGAGAAATGTCATCATTATACTTTTAGGTTTGTCTTTTCTTCCACTCTGTGCATTTCAAATCTCCGGCTCTCCCCGTGCATGGAGCCTCGATGACTTTACAGGCTTTGATCCGATTGGTGATAACACACAACCGTTGGGAGATATGACTTCCTGTTTCGTACACCAGGATGAGAGTACAATCATTCTAAGATTGAATTTCGATGATATGACAACCTATAGAATGAATACTGTTATTCTGGATCGATATTCCTCTGAACAAATTACTTGTGCTATCACAGTAAGAAAGAGTATTGATCAGAAAATTCTATTTCATAGTCAAATCCCCCTGAACCTGAATAGTTTTGAAGACATATCGATTAAATCACTTCGTTCTACTCAGTTTGAAATGCTTGAGTGCCAATTCTCCATTCCGCAGAATATTGATAAGAGATTACTCCAATTCGATATTCAGACGATTTACAAAGGACAAGTAGCAGATGAGATTTTAACCTCTGGTAATCCTTCAAGAAGTACAGGAAATACAGCTTTCGTTCATCATGGCAACCAGGGACTTACCTATACAGAAGTATTTTACGGCTCTGATCCAGTAAGCGAAAGCGGGTTTGATGAAGTGCTGCAAGTTCACGAAGCTACGAATCTACCAGGTAATTTCCATATGTCAGGAACACTGATGCCGGCAGCTCAATGGCATAATCCTAGCTTCAATACCTGGCTGAGAACCCTGGCAGCAAATGGCAAAGCATGTATGATGACTTCTGCATTGGGTCAGCAGATTATGCCTTTTTTAAATAACACAATGAACAATTGGTCAGTTCAAACCGAATCTGATATGGTGAATTATCGATATAATTATGTTCCACATATTGCCTGGGTACCGGAAAGAGTATGGCTTGCCCCAAGCAGCTATCCTGCAGCAGGCGTGATTGACTGGCTTGGTGATAATTGGGCACAGCATGGAGTCGAGGCAATTATTTTAGATGATTCTCCACATTTGAATGGGTATGACAATCGCAAGATTCATTGGATGAACAACGGCTCAGGTGTCACCTTACGCGTGATTCCAATTAATAATACTTTCGTAGGACAGGTCATGTACGATGCTCAAGCAGCAAAGAACACCATCCAAAATACTACCCAATATGGTATTGCCGTTTATGGAACGGACTGGGAAGTGATCGCAGAGATGAACGAACATCATAATACCAGTTATCTTGATAATTACTCAAATATCATGACTTTCTGTGCCAATAATTATCCCGCAATAGCCGTATGGAAGTTGGATGCTGCTCTTAGTAATGCTGACTTCAATGGAATTGGCGCTGAACTGACAACCGGAACTTATGGTATGTTGGGTGGACAGGATGGTTATGGCGGTTCAAATAACAGTTGGTATGTTGATTGGGCTGGAACTGCCTCTCATTCTGATTATCATTCAACGCCCTGGAATTACGGCTACATCTGGAATAATGTATATGAGCATTTAATGAGTGTACCTGATAACAATCTTTCCCAATTAGGATGGTACACTCTCATGATCAACCTGCATGAAACAGGATGGCATGATACAGGTGTATCCGGTTGGGAACACAGGTATTCTTCTCATATGAAGAATGCTAATGTTTATGCGGAAGGAGCCAGGTGGGCTGCAGGTTTATATACAGCAGGTGCAAATGCAATAGCAAATGATATTGATCGGGATGGAATTACAGAAACTGTCATTTATAACGATCAAACCTTCAGTGTTTTTGAAAACAATGGCGGACGGGCTGCCTGGATCTTCTCAAAAGATTCCAATGGTGCAGCTCATTCACTAGTGGGGTCGGATATGGCATATTGGTCAGAAACAGACGGTGATTACAATGAAAGTTCCAATAACCACTTTGCTGCCCTTTCAGAAGTCTCTCCCAATTACCAGAACGATGCATATAATATCACAATCAACCAGGCAAACGGAACTTATGTCCAGGTTACTATGACAAAGAACGATGTAACAAAAGTAATTAAACTAAACAGCGATACTGACTTCCTGGATATCCAATATACATTCCCGGGATGGGGATTTGTCAAATCAGGATTGACGCCTGATTTGCTTGATATTCTTTGGAATGGGAAGGATCATCTGCAAAGAATGTGGGGATTTAATGGCAGTTATTGCGGACAACGTAATTCTCTTAGCGGTGCAACTGTTGCTATCGTCTTGGGAAATGGCGGTGGTCTGCATAATGGCGAATTTGAAGGAACACTTGTGAAGGGTGATGAAATCAAAGGAATGGGTTCTTACAATATTCGTTTATTTGCAGGATATACAAGCACTCCTTATGATGCTAACCAGAACCAGGTTATTGAACTTGATCAAATTGCATCAGACCTATCTGATTATACGGCTCCCCAGGTGGTTAACCAGAGAGCTGCAATTGTCGGTGATAATAAGCTGGAAATTGTCTTTAATGAATCTATGAATGTAACATCAGCTACCAATATTTCTAACTACACATTGAACGGTGTTACGGGTAATTCAATAATCCAGGCATATCTGACACATGACAGGCGTGTTATCCTGAAACTGCAAAACACTATTCTTCCAAACCAAACAGGAACTGTACTGATAACCAGCGTCACGGATCTAGCTGGAAATGCGATTGAATCACCTAATAACACTGCAACACTCACAACCATTATCATCCCGCATTTAGTGGGAACATTCAACAATTGGGTGCCAACCAACCATGATCATAACTTTGTGTTGCAGGATAATGGCGAATGGAAAGCAACAGTATCCCTCTCTGCAGGTACCCACCCGTATAAAGTGCTGGAGTCTGATTCCTGGAATAATAATGATTGGCCTGCTCTTGACCAGACCATTACTCTAACAACTGACCAGGATGTAACTTTCTTCGCAAATTGCGGTGTTTATACTGGTGCCAGGAATGGGGATGAATTTATCTTCAATACTCCTAATCTGCCATTAGTGACTGGAAGCTTTCTCAGTGAGTTGGGAGATACCGATTGGAGTTTATCAACGAACCTTTCTCTCATGCATGATGATGGATTGAATGGAGATATGGATGCAGACGATGGTGTATACTCATGGGAGCAGACAATACCCGGCGGGAGTTACCAATATAAGATTGTCTTAAATAGAGTATGGGATCAAAATACTTCTCCTGCTAATAACAGTATCATTCTTGCTGGAAGATCGACCGTTCGATTTACCTATGATATGCGACAGAATAGAATCGCCTATGAAATTACTGTAGGTAATGCTGATCATACTTCACCAGCACTTGAATTAGCAGTTTTAAAAGCAAACTATCCCAATCCATTCAATCCTAATACTGTGATGAGTTTTGACTTGAAAAAAGCTGCAGACGTTAAATTGAATATTTATAATACAAAAGGGCAATTAGTGAAAACCCTTGTCTCAGATAAATTACCTGGAGGCACACATACTTATCAGTGGAATGGCAAAAATACATCCGATGATATCGTATCTTCAGGTGTTTATCTCTATTCTCTGCATGTGAATGGATGTGTGGTTTCTACGAGGAAATGCATACTCTTGAAGTAGTAAAAAAGACAACTCCTTCATGTAAGTAAAATATCCATTGCATATTTCCAGCAATAAGGGAGCTGAGAATGAATAGACTTTTATTGATTGCTGTTTTCATGCTTATTGTTATTGCTTTAAGTGGCTATACTACAGCACAGTATACAACAACATTTATTGATAGTACACGCAGCAACAGGCAGATTCAGGCAGTGATCTATTACCCTGCGGAAATAATCGGCTCTGGTGAGACTTTCTCTTATATCATTTTTGGGCACGGTTGGTTGATGAATTACTCATATTATACGACACTAACTGATGCTATGATAGATTTAGGCTGGATTATTGTCTATCCTAGAACTGAAGAATCACTATTCCCAAGTCATTCTGAATTTGCCCTGGATTTATCATTTTTATGCCGTGAAGTGTTGAAGGAAAACGAAAATGCTTCATCTCCGCTCCATGGTTATTTATCAGATCTGAGTGTCGTGATGGGACATTCCATGGGAGGAGGGGCAGCAGTATTGGCAGCAGGAATGAACAATTCTTTTGCTTCCCTGGTCACTTTTGCTGCTGCTGAGACAAGTGTTTCTGCCATTGATGGTGCCACTGATGTGTCGATACCCTCCATTACTTTTTCAGGTTCCACAGATACGATTGCTCCCCCCGCTCAAAACCAAATCCCTATCTACAACAACCTCGCCTCCGACTATAAAAGTTACATTTCCCTTAATGGCACAGGTCATCTTGATTTGTATAACAATGCTCTTATTTCAATGATAATAGCTCCATGGTTCGAATATCTGAAAACTTCAGATTATAACCATATTCAAGCTTTTGAAGATATCTTACAACAAAACTCTGCAGCTCTCAATTTTCAAATACAGGACAATCTCGTGGCTATTGATGATAATACCAGCTCTCTGGCTGAGTTCAGATTAAATAATTATCCCAATCCATTCAATCCTCAAACCACAATTTCTTTTTATCTCCAGGAATCTTCAAATTTGAAAATCGATATCTTCAATTGCAGAGGACAGAAAGTCAAAGCTCTTGTAGATGAAGATTTTCAAGCTGGAAGGCACAATAGTATTTGGGATGGATATGATCAGAATAATACTAAGGTAGCTAGCGGAGTGTATTACTATAAACTGCAAACCCCAAAAGGGCAAATTATAAAGAAGATGCTGCTTCTGAAATAGCGATATTTTAACAAATAAAAGCTAGCTGTTATTCTCTTTTTTTGCACCAATTTGAATATTAAAGGAATTAAATCTATTCTATAATATCTTTGATTCTTTGCATATCCTCATAGAATCGACCATAGCTAATTGGACATTTCCGTCTTAACTCATCTGGACGGCTTTTAGAAGCAATATCATGATATACATCTAGGAGTTTGTCTTTGATATAATACTGATTTAAGACTCTATTGATATAACATTTGGGATGGTCACAATCTGGTTCTCTTCGATTTCCCCAAATGTCTTCAGGTTTCTTAGGTAATCTTGGTTTTGTTGGAATACCCCCAAGATATTTGAACGATTCTTCATCAGCTAAAAGCCAACTTTCTATCATCTCCTTAGGGATCATTGGAATTCCAACAATATTAGTACTAGATTTCTCGAAACCATCAATCATATCGTTGTAGAAGCTATTAAAATCGTTTCTATCACAATCTTTATAACAAATTGCTATATCATAATTATTTAATTTAGCAAAACGTGCAAGTCTTTCCGCTTTTACACCATGCCCTTTACTCTTATCACTTTTAAAACGTTGGATTTTGATTCGTTTCTCTAATTTCTGAAAGTTAATACACGAAACATTCAGTTCTATCGGTGATGCATTCAAAATATATTGTTCAACGGGACCTAAATACCATTTATCAAATATCTGAAACCCTGCATCGGACTTCCCTTCCCCACATACAATAACATTCAACGTCATATCAATTCCCACAAATTACTTTAATGGTTCACTGTCTTCAGCTATCAAATCCTCTTCAGGGATATTCAGCCATATCTCACCAGGCTGCATATAGGTCAGCATATCTTTGATTTTCTGCTTCTGAAAAGCCTTTGTTGTTTTAATAGCTCCCTTTGCATCCCGATACACATAAATAATATCTTCCGGTTTGATATCATCCAAAATGACAGAACTATGGGTTGTAAAAATGATTTGCCGTTCGTTTACTTCAAGTGACTTATACAGAATATTTAGTAGCTTTGCTGTAATAGATGGATTAACTCCATCTTCTATCTCATCAATCAGGAAAGTACCTTCTACAGATGGTACTTCAGTGATCGCAAGCAATGCTAGTATCCGTAAAGTACCATCACTAATATGAGCAGATCTTGATTTAATTAATGAATCCGTGTATTTCTCAGATAATCTAATTTCGACCCAACCAGGTCTTCCCCGAACTATCGTTTCAAGTGTATCAAAAGCCGGAAGTAAAGCACTAACATTGGTTGAAAATCTTCTCTTTGCATCAATACCCATGTTCCTAAAAAATGTAGCAAATTTTTCTCCGCTTTTACCTATCGAATATGCAATTCCTTTTGAACCATGCCTAATTGATTCAGGTGCCAATAGCTCAAAAGAAGCACATTGCTGAATGTACTCTTTCAGCTTTACTAATACAGGGCTCTTAGTTACGTCTTCTGAAGAAATATCTTTAAGCATTGATGATGATTCTTGTGATGCAAAAGGTTGAATATGTAACGCTACTAATTTTTCATCACGCCACATGAAATCTTCTTTAGAGTATTTAAGTAAATTGATATTATGTTTTGTATAGCTTAGATCAGGAATTAAATCTTTAAATTTCTGATAAGTAAATTCATTGATCACTTCCGAAATAAGGCTGATAGTCCTATTCTGTAAATTGATTTTAAACACTATATCCCAATTAATACCCTTTCGTATGCCATCAACATCTAAGTCAAAAAGGGTTTCAAAGCGTATGTTACTTGATTTTGTAAATTGATTTTTAATATCTTCTAATTTCCACTTTCTTTCTAATAAGTAATCAGTGCAATTTTTTGATGCGCTGTTAAAGAGAAAATCCATCGCCTGTAATATAGTAGTTTTTCCAGCAGCATTCGCTCCAATCAGAACATTCATTTTATTGAATTCTATTGTCACGCTTTCAATTGCTTTGAAATTCTCAATTTTGATAGATGTAATCATAACATCCTCCAGAATAAATCTATCTGAATTTGAGTAACACAATGTCAAATCATTTTTTGATTATTCCCAGTTCGCTTGATGTTTATTATGAATTATTGGAATTAGCCTTTTTCGTGTTTTTAGTGTGTTTCGTGGTTAAAGAGCATTCCCCAGCCACAGCCCTGAAACAACAGCGATCAGTCCTGTTATTGTGGAAGCAATGATGTTCCAGAGTGCCGTACGGAGATGACCAGCCTGGTAGAGCATGATGGTTTCATAACTGAAGGTGGAGAAGGTGGTGAAAGCACCCATGAAGCCAATGATGAAGAAGAGATGGATGATATCACCGTGCGCATGATGCTGGAATCTCATGGTGATAAAACCGACCAGGAAACAGCCAATAACATTTACTATGAGGGTTTTGTAGGGAAAAGGACTACTTGTGTTGTAATGTGTTAGAACACTCACTAAGTAACGCAAGACACTCCCTAACGCACCTCCGGCAAGTACAAGCAAGATGTCTGTGACAGCAAGTTTAATTGGAAACATGAACGACTCCTTCCGTATCAAATAAAACAGGAGTCATCAGAAGTATACAACTACGGTTTGGAACTAAAAAAATTCCCGGCGAACTCCATCACCGTTGTCAACCTTTGTGGATAGGTTGTTTTGTCAATAAGAGAAGCATTGTGAAGTTAGCCCAGCATCTCAAATGAATTAGGGTAGAATTATTATGTCATTACGGTAGCAATACAGTTTTTTACCTTACTACTACCGTATTGGTGCCCTAATGTAAGATGGAAGATAGAAAAAGTCCAAAATATCATGATTATACAAAGGCAGGATTTTCATCCTGCCTTTGCTATTTGAAAAACTACATTTTTCCTACACAATTAACCATACATTATTTTACAATCAACATCTTCTTGCTGATATTAATGCTGGGTGAAGTAAGTTTGTAGAAATAAATTCCACTGCCGCAGGTCGAACCTTTACTATTCACCCCATTCCAAGTGATCCTCTGGTTAAAACCAGCTTGTAGGGGATAGGTTTTCACACACTGTCCCAATATATTAAAGATTGTAAGGGTAGCCGTTTCTCCAGCTTTCACATCAACTTCAATATTCGTAACACTGTTTACGTTGAAAGGATTCGGATATGCATTTCTCAGCATAGTTGAGGTTGGCATAACAGGGGTCTGATTATTTGTATTCACAGTCACTGAATTGCTGAAGTTGCTTGTACCATTGATATCAACTATCTCCAGCCAGTAATAATATGTGGCATCTGGTTCAATTTCATTATCCACGAAGTTGTATGTTTGAACCGTTGCCGTATTCGTTCCACTGATAATGTCAATATTGATCTTACTTGCACCTGAAAGAATGTTACTATTGGAACGGAATACATTGAAACCAAGATTGTTAGTTTCGGATTCGGTTTTCCACTGCAAATTCACGAACATCTGGGCTGTTGCAACGGCTGTGAAGGAGGACAATTCGACGGGAAGCTCTGTTTCACGGGCACTGGTAAAGCTCCAAATGTCTCCAACTACTTCTTCCAATGCACTGAATGTATGAATTTGCCAGAAATAAGGAGTTGAGGGATTGAATGTGAGCACATAGGAGTAACTGCTCGAGGGGCAAACGTCTCCATCAACCATATCCCAGATTCCACTGGTGGTTCCGATGTAAATCTTGTAGCCTATCGCTCCTGGAACATCATCCCAATTAAAATTATTACCTGCATAAGACGGATTACTGTTACCGGGTGTAGGATTTATAGCTTTACCATTAGAAGTGGTAAAAGACCAACGTTGGGTATCGTCAGCCATACCATTAGCATTACTACCCACTGCTGACCAATAATAGGTAGTGTTGAAATGTAGCAGGGATGGAGTGTAGCTTGCTGATGTAACCCTTGTTCCATTGGCAATGTTTGGTGCAACTTCCACAGCGTAATTATAAAGTGAGCCAACATAATCATCATCCCATAAGTTAGAGGAGTTATGGTTCTTTGTTGTAAAATACTGGACTCCGCCAGCATTGTTGGGTTCTCCTCCATACCAGTTCTTATATGTCCACGGGTCGCCGTTTGCATATTTGAAAGTATTGGCTATTGTCCTATCTGATCCGCCGAACCACAATTTATCACCATTGAAGATAGCATCTTCAGCGGCAGAACCGAATGTGGCGAAGTAACCGCCATCCTTCTGCGCTTGAATATTGGCAGCAGCCCAGTGCCAGGTGTAATAGTTGGACTTGTAGTAGCGGTGGCCATTAAATATACCGAGGTCAGTATAGTTGCTGGCATTGCTGATGGTATTACTTGTTTCGAGATAAGCATAATATTCTGTGGGACTTCCGGAAGGCGCAGTCCACGTCAGGTTCGTATTAATCGGTACATTAGTCGCAGCGTGAAGAGGAGAAATGGTTGCCGAATTGATTGTACCTGGAGCAGTACCACCGTCATTATTAGTCTTGAATGACCATTGTGTGCTGTTGAAAGGATGCCCGTATTCATTATATGGAACAGCTATCCAACGGTACAGGGTATTGGCTGGCAGTTTTGTCTCTTTGAAGGAATAGGATGTGCCATACACAATTAAACCATCCAGGACGTCGGCAGGATATTCAATTAGAGACCTGTAGGTCCAGGTACCCGGAACATCATACCACTTCCCGCTGGTTCCTTGTATCACATTGTTCTCAGCGGTTTGACCATTAGGTTCGGGTGGTTGATAATCAAGATCCCAGTTGGTAAAGGAATTGGCTTCACCCACATTCCAGATGAACCACCCCTCACCACTTAAACTTTCACCGGAAATATCATTAAGACCTATCCAGTAGTTGTAATCATTTGGCAGCATTGCCTGTTCAGCAGCATCATTGATTGCCACCAGATGACCGCCGTTAGCTTCTGCTGCGGCTTTGGCATCATCATAGTTCAGTTCTGTTTCGGTTTTCTGATAAACATGCCCGTTGATGAAGCTATGTTGTAAACCAAGCCGGTCACCCCGTGATCTAAATACATAGAGTTTGTAATAGGTAGCACCAGCAACTGGATCCCAGCTCAGTGTGGGATTAAGTGGTGCAGTTGCATCTTCGCTGTTAGGTGTACCCGATGCAGGATAATCTGTTGGTGCAATTCCATCTGCACCGGTCGTAAAGCTCCAACTGGAAGCAGGACCATATCCGCTTAAATTTCTAGTATAGATATTCCAATTATATGTGGTATTGGGTTGCAGCTTGCAATTCAAGTCAAAGTAATTATTACCGGTTGTTTGGGTGTGCGAAACCCAACTATCCACTTCAATCCAGTAGCGATGAGTTGAAAGCGCAGATGCGTCATTCCATTGTCCATTCGTGTACATCTCTGTATAACTTTCAGTACCACCAGAATTGTTTGGTTCACCGGGAAACCAGTTATAATAACTCAACGCACGTCCATCCTCCCACCTGAAATTGCCGTCCGAAACCCAATCGGAAAGACCAATCCACGTTGTTTCCCCAATGTTATTCGTCTGCATACTGTTGTTAATATCTACATTATGTGCACACCCGAGACGCCACTTGTTGCTATTGCAAATGGCTTTTGCATTCTGCCAGGTTTCAGCAGTGTCTGAAACATAATAATGAATACCGACCCATGTGAATTTGTAGGTATAACCCGGAATCGTTTTTGGTGATGCCCACATATAAAACGAGTATTCATAAGGTTGGTTGGGGGCTGCACTCGTCTGTGACCATTGCAGTCTAACGTTCTGAAGAGGAACATTTGTAGCGTTGTGAGCCGGATATGGGTTTTCCGGAGGGTTGGCTAAGTCTGCTAAAAGATTGCTGAAAATACCGATGCTAAAGAAAAGCATCATGCATAAAATAAGTTGTGTTTTGCTTGTCTTCATTAGATACTCCTTGTTTATTATTTTAATTTTACGACCTTGTTTAGTTGCATTGTTTAATAACTTACTTCTGGTTGGAAAGCGACATTAAGCACTAGAAAATAATTAAGACAATTGGACATATTTATTTCATACCTTAGTATAATCCGTAACGGTTTTTCATTTGCTGATATAATTTTGTAATTTCTTTCATGACGAATTCATAATCATCCCTCCCATAATCCAATACCTGATTTTGCATTCTGCCATTGGAAAAGGTTAACACAAACCCCAGTATCCCTTTGCCATTATCAGGATCGGTTACAGTATTAATAATATCGCTGATCTGCACATTGTTTTTTAATATTGTTTTCATAATGAGTATGATAGAGCAAAATAAAAGCCAATCGCAGAAATGGTGTTTTATAGAATTGTAACTATATGATATTGATGAAGATATGATTATAGTAGAAAAATCTTTTGCTATCAAAAGTTAAGGAAAAATGGCTGGAATTTCATTTTTGAAATTCCAATAATGGAATCACTTGAAGCCTACTAGATTACTTTCTGATTCCGAGTATCTTTTTTCTGCTGAGAGTACTCTCCGGCATATTCAGCAATTTGGCTGTTCATTGATCAATCCATCCAATCAATCGGTATTCCATTTCAGTTTTGATTTCTTAAATGACATTTACTATGAGTGTTTTATAGGGAAAGGTTTCTCCGCGCTTTTCTGACACAGTAGAGCCACAAGTACCCACTTTATTAATACCAGTTTCAATCCTGTTTCAATCCTGTTTGATACCAGTTTCATTCCTGTTTCGTCAAACAGGAAAGAGATTGGTATGGGATTGGTATGAACTTAGATAGAACCTGGTATCAATAAAGTGGATTCTTTGCAGTTCAATAAGATTAAGCAAGCCGTTTAGTCTATACACTATATAGGAAGTATTCAGAACTGAAGTAAATTGATGAGAAAAAGGCGATCCAGAGTAGACGGGCGTACTACCGCACGCCCTTACTCTGCAATGATTAATTCTTAATTTTTAATCTTTAATTCGTTAATTAGCCCTGCACACTCTGAACCCTACATTATGGTAATAATTGGTATCTGCATATGAGTAATTAAACTGATGATATGTGATAGCACAGATTGCAGGTGCATCAGCACAACTTCCACCACAAAAAACACGATAATTGCCTGTAGTAGGTCCATGCGGATTTGTCAGCGGTCCTGAAGGATAGTTCGTTGCCCAGATATCCCAACACCATTCACAAACATTACCTGTCATATCACATATACTGAGTTCATTCGCTGCTTTCGTTCCAACTACATGAGAATAACTTGTTGCGTTTGTATAATACCATGCTACGTCACTAATTGTATTGCTTCCGCTGTACGTATAATTATGAGTCAGGTTGCCACCGCGAGCTGCGAACTTCCACTCCATTTCAGTCGGTAAACGATAACCATTTGCAGACCAATCACATGAGAAATTTGTGTGATTACTTCCCGTACCCCACCAACCTGATGGCCATGAATTAGGATTTGTACCATAGGTAAGGTAACTATAGCAAGGTGTTAAGCCCTCACTCATGCTTCGAAGGTTGCAATAATTGATCGCATTGTACCAAGATACATTATAAACAGGATATGATGCACCGACGCCATACACTTGAGCTGGATTATTTCCCATGATTGCCTGATAATCACCTTGTGTAGTTTCATATAAGTCCATTTTAAAAGTTGAAATTGTTACATTCGAAGTTCCATTATTGAATGTTCCACCCGTTACCGTTGCATAGCTAAAAGGCAGGATGGAAATACCCTGTGATCTGACATGATAAAAATGATATGGAACACTCGGTGTAATTGTCCAACTGATAGTACTGCCAACGGTACTAAAACTGCCAGATGAGGAAATGTCCGTAAAGTCTGAAGAACTCGTAGTATTTGAACCTTCCACATGATATCCTGCAGCATTGGCGACAGCAGTCCAGGAAATCTTTAATGTGGCAGCTACTTTTGTAATTGAAACATCGCTGGGTGGGTTCGGTTCGATTCTAGCAGCATCTGTAAAAAGAACCATTTGTGGAACATCAGTATCCTTTGTTAGATTGTAAGAATCATCATTTGTTTGAGACAAAGTGGGATCATTGGTACCGGTAATACAGAATATTCCGCTGACCATAACCATAAGCATACAAACCATAAGTACATTTTTCACAGTCAACCTCCATTTAATTTGTCTGAACTGCATTCATTAACAATGCTATTAATTTGATTTTAATAATATTTGTGTTTATTAAACGTCAAGGATTTATTAATAATCAAATTGTGTAATTTTAAGTGTTTCATAGAAATGCTACATGTGAAAAAAAGTGATGCGTACTACATTTTAATCACAAGAAGGTAGCATTGATAATTGATTTCGCAATTTATTCTTAATTTATTATCAATTCCACAATTTTATGAGACGTAACAGGACTAATAGCATGTTCGTTTTACAAATAAATCCAATCATTCATTGTAACCTCCCCTATGTTTTACATGCAAATATCCAGGAACGATCAAGATAATAATTTATAATAATCAGAATTTATGAAGAAAGTGATTAGATTATTGTATGTAGGAGAAACACAAAAAACTTGCAATAAAAACCATACTTACCAATTTAGGAAAATTATATCAATAAGCTGGAGGCAAGTATGTCCGAAAAGGTGGAAAAAGATCGAGTTGGAATGATTATCCACTCGGAAGATTCACCGGAAAAGATGGAAGTGGAAATCACAGAAGTCAAATCAACCAGTGCAGAAGACTCACCTGTTTTTATTTATTACAACTGGTGTAAGAAGTGTGGAATATGTGTAGCGTTCTGTCCAACGAAATGTTTAGGACGCAAATCAGATGGTTCTCCCTTTGTAGAATTCCCGGAAAAATGCATTCACTGTGAAACCTGTGATCGTTTATGTCCGGATTTTGCCATCACTGGTGCAAAGAAAGAAGGGAGTAAATAATGCCAAAAAAACAAGCAGAAATTGTTGAAACCGGACGCAAGACGATTCTTATGCAGGGGAATGAAGCTGTTGCACTTGGCGCTTTGGATGCAGGAGTAAATTTCTTCGCAGGTTATCCCATCACCCCTTCAACAGAAATTGCAGAAATCCTTTCAGAGGAACTACCAAAACGTGGTGGATATTTTATTCAAATGGAAGACGAAATAGCCAGTATCTGTGCTATTATCGGTGCCTCCCTCACGGGAGCCAAATCCCTGACAGCCACAAGCGGTCCTGGGTTCTCCCTCATGCAGGAAGGAATTGGTTTTGCCAAAATCACAGAAACACCATGCGTAGTTGTGAATGTTCAGCGTGTTGGACCCAGCACAGGAATGCCAACGAGTCCTTCCCAGGGGGATATCATGCAGAGCAAATGGGGTTCTCATGGTGATTCACCGGCAATCGTTCTCTATCCTGATTCAGTACGTGAATGTTATGAACTATCCATCAGAGCTGTGAATCTTGCAGAAAAATACAGGACATGTGTCATTCTTCTTTTAGATGAAGTCATAGGTCACATGCGTGAAGCTGTCACTTTACCTGATATTTCCAAGATACGCATTATTAATCGTATTAAACCTACTGTACCTCCAAATTGGTACAAGCATTATGATGATAACCAGAAATACCTCTCCCCTCTTGCAAGTTATGGAGAAGGCTATCGATTCCATGTAACAGGTTTAACTCATGACAGCTTAGGTTTTCCAACCAATAAAGCAAATGAAGCAGAGGAAATGTCCACTCGTCTTCGTAAGAAAATACAATTGAATATCAGAGACCTTGTGCAGATCGAAGGTCAAAATATGGAAGATGCCAAGATTGCTATCTTTGCAGCCGGAATCATGTCCAGGGCTGCCAAGTCTGCTGTTAAGCAAGCTCGTGCAGAAGGTATCAAGGTTGGAGTGCTTAGACCATTGACTATTTGGCCTTTCCCTGATGATGCTGTTCGGAAGATGCTTCGGAATGTGGATACAGTCATTGTTCCTGAACTAAATGAAGGTCAATTGATACATGAACTGCAGCGTCTGGTGAAAGATAGAGCAGATGGTAAACTCATTCCTATCTCTAAAGTCGATGGAACACTCATCACTCCACAAGATATCCTGAATACCATCAGAGAGGTGCAATAATGGCTAATATTCCACAAAAGATCATCCATAGTTTTCTCAGACACGATAAGAAATTTCCACATGTTTGGTGTGCCGGATGCAGCAACGGTATCGTCTTAGGCTCAATTATTCGTGCCATCGCCGAATTGGAATTGAATCGTGATGACATCGTTATGGTATCAGGTATTGGCTGTTCCAGTCGTATGCCTGTATACGTGGACTTTAATACATTACACAGTCTTCATGGCAGAGCAATAGCTTTTGCCACAGGAATCAAATTCTACAAGCCAAAACTGAAAGTCATCGTAATTACCGGTGATGGTGACTGTACCGCTATTGGTGGTAATCATCTTATTCATGCTGCACGCAGGAATATTGATTTAACGGTCATTGTCGTGAATAATAATATCTACGGTATGACAGGCGGTCAGTACTCCCCAACCACACCTGAAGGTGCTATTGCCACAACCACTCCTTACGGCAATATTGATCCCGTCTTTGATATCTGTAAACTTGCTGAAGGTGCTGGAGCCTCATTTGTGGCAAGAACAACAGCCTTTCACACAGGAGAAACACAAGCATTAGTGAAACAGGCAATCGAACATCCTGGCTTTGCAATTGTTGAAGTCGTCAGTGCCTGCCCAGTCATTTATGGACGCTTGAATAAGAAAGGTGGAGCTCCTGAAATGATGAAGGCTATGCGTGATGAATCCATTCCACTCTCTGCTGTGGAAAAACTGCCTAAGGAAAAGACAGAAGGTAAGATATTTCGTGGTATTTTCAAACAGGAAATACGGAATGAATATTGTGCTCAATATGCTGCTATGAGCAAACGTGCTCAAAAAACAGAAGGAGGTCCTGATGCCATCTAAAGAATTTAAAACAGAAGTTCGCTTAAGCGGAAGTGGCGGACAGGGTCTGATTCTTGCAGGTATTATTCTTGCCCGGGCAGCAGTACATGAAAAGCTTCGTGTGGCTCAGACCCAGAGTTATGGACCAGAATCCCGTGGTGGATATTCACGTGCAGATGTGATTATCAGTAATGTGGAAGTGTTCTTCCCGGAAGCAGTCAATTTCGATATTCTATTATCACTCACCCAGGAAGCTTGTGATAAATATCTTTATGACCTGAAGGAAAAAGGTACGCTCATTACGGATTCAACATATGTAAAAAATATCTCTGTTACTGATTCCAATACATATGAAGTCCCTTTCACTGAAATTGCCATTAACAAGTTAGGTTCTCCAATCACAACGAATATTATCTCCTTGGCTTTCCTCGTCAAAGTGACCAAGATAGTATCTGAAAAGGCTCTTGAACAGGCAATTGCTGATTCTGTAAAACCTGCTTTCAGGGATCTGAATTATAAGGCAATGAAGCTTGGCTTCGAACTTGCTGATAATTACAAAGCCTAAGGAGATAAAATGATACAAAAGATCAATCATATTGGTATTGCAGTGAAGAATTTGGATGAAGCTGTCAAATTCTATGAGAGTATTGGACTAACCCTGGAAAGCATCGAAGAAATACCTTCTCAAAAAGTAAAAGTGGCATTCTTCAAAATTGGCTGTTCCCGGATTGAATTGCTGATGCCAACATCTGAAGATAGCCCGATCGCCAAATCCATCGAAAAGAAAGGTGAAGGGATTCATCACCTGGCATTCAGTGTGGATGATATCCATCAGTCTCTAACAGATGCTAAAACCGCCAATATTCAATTGATAGACCAGGAACCAAGACCAGGTGCTCATGGTTCTGAAATCGCCTTCCTGCATCCGAAATCAACGCTAGGAACACTTATCGAATTCTGTATGGAAAAACACTAAGCAGAAATAAGAATTATAAGTTACAGAAAAGCCCTGAGTTTATCTTGGGGCTTTTCTCAAATATTTTGGATTTTGATTCCATTTATTTTCGCAACACTAATACATCCTGCTAACATATGTTTCTGAGGAAATAAAAAAACCGACTCATCTTTTTAGAAGAGTCGGTTCTATGTATTGTAATTTATTCCGTTTCTTTAATTTCTTCTTCTGTTTCTACTATTTCTTCAACGGGTTCAGTAACTTCAGTCTCAACTGTAGCATCAGTTTCAACAACAGGTTCAATTGCTTCTTCTGCTGCTTCAACAACAGGTTCAGTGACTTCTTCTGCTGCTTCAACAACAGGTTCAGTGACTTCTTCTGCTGCTTCAACAACGGGTTCTGGTGCTGTTTCTACAACAGGAACTTCCTCAACATCTTCTGTATAACCGTAATGTGAAATGATAGCTTCATGTGCTGCTTTTTCCTCTTCAGTTTCTTCGACGATGGTGGGGATGACCTTTTCTTTTCTGCTATCTTTGCTTCATGAATATTGATGTATTCATCCTGCAAGCGTTTATCCCTGGAAAAGAAGAATGCTTTTACAGAAAGGATCAGTCTGCGATTATCCATATCTAATTCAATCACTTTTAAAGGTAATTCTTCACCAAGTTCAAAGGCAAATTCAGGTTTGTCTAATTTGGGAATCGCTAAATGAGAGATTGGGACAAATCCTTCTACATTTGCTTCACCAATCGGAACATCAACTAAGACACCTTTGGGGATCAGTTTGCTGATTGAACCCTTGACTTCTGAATTCAATGGCAGGATGGAATCGAGATCAACCCATGGATCATTATGTAGTTGTTTAACTCCCAGAGCGACACGGTGGAGTGTTTTATCCACAGAAAGGACAACTGCTTTGATTTCCTGGTTCTTCCTGAATACTTCCTTGGGGTGATAGATACGTTTAGTCCAGGATATATCAGAAATATGAACCAATCCATCAATACCGTCTTCAATCTCAACAAAGACGCCAAAGTTAGTGATACTCTTAATCTTGCGAGTAAGAAGAGTTCCTTCAGGATAACGTTCTTCAATCGTTAACCACGGATTAGCATCCATCTGTTTCATACCGAGAGAAATCCTGTGATTTTCTTTATCAACGGCAAGAACAATAGCGCTGATGTTTTCGCCAACACGTACAATCTTGCTGGGATTTGTAATTTTCTTTGTCCAGGACATTTCAGATACGTGAACAAGACCTTCAACCCCTGGTTCCAGTTCAATAAAAGCACCGTATTGAGTTACATTCACAACTTTACCGGTTACTTTATTACCTTCAGGATATTTGATTTCAATATTTTCCCATGGATGTGGTACCAGTTGTTTCAGACCAAGAGAGACACGACCGTTTTCTTCATCATATCCGATAACCTTGACTTTGACTTTATCGCCTATATTCAGCATTTCAGAAGGATGATTGATCCTGCCCCAAGACATATCGGTGATGTGAAGTAAACCATCAACACCACCCAAATCAATGAATGCACCATAGTTAGTAATGTTTTTTACTTCACCATCAAGTTCAGCATCGATCTGTATCTTTTCCATCAGATTATGTTTTTTTTCGACTTGTTCCTCTTCCAGTACACGCTTACGAGAAACGATGATATTTCTTCTTTCTTCATCTAGTTTAATGATTTTAAAGGTACTTTCCTTACCAATGAACTGATCAAGATTAGGAATAGGTTTCAAGGAGATTTGTGAACCGGGCAGAAAAGCTTCCAGTCCAAGGACTTCAGCAATCATGCCACCCTTCACTCTGCGACGGAGGATACCGGTCACAGTTTCATTTTTCTTAAACGTTTCACGCATGATAGCAAGATTTGTGAAGAAATCAGCTTTTTTCTTGGATAATTTCAATTTACCTTCACCATCTTCGATATCATTAATAAAGACTTTTATTAATGTATTTCTCTCGGGAGTGCCCGAATATGTAAATTCAGATATGGGGATAGCACCTTCAGATTTAAAACCAATATCAACCAAAACTTCTTTATCTGTAACGCTAATGACAGTACCATCGACAATCTGACCTGGCTTATAGTTTGAGAAGGTTTCCTCATACAACGCCATCAAATCATCCTGTGCCTTGTCTTTCATGACTTTTGGTTCAGGTTTTTCCTTTTTGACTTTCGGTGCGGGTTTTTCAGCTTCCATCTTTTCTTCTGCTACAGGTTCCTCAACAACTGGGGAAAGTTCTTCAGTCACATGTGCAGCTTTCTTGGATGCTCTTTTAGGTTTCACAATTTCATCCGATTCTACCAATAGTGTTTCTTCATTTTGAAGTACCTCTGGTTCCGATTCTACAATCAGTGCTTCTTTAGCTTGTAGTATTTCGGGTTCCGGTTCAATAATCGGTGTTTCATCAATTTGCGGTACTTCGGGTTCCGGTTCAATAATCGGTGTTTCATCAATTTGTGGTACTTCGGGTTCCGGTTCTACAACCGATTCCACTACCTCTTCCATACTTTCTTCAATAGGAGTGGCAGTTTCGATGACCTGTTCTTCTTGCTTGATTTCTTCCTGTGAAGTCTCTTGCAATGTGACGTCGTTTTCATTTGCTAACATGATTTTCCTCCTTATACACGGGAATATCTTCGACATTGTTTGCCAGATTTTTTTCCCCAACTAACTCTATAATTCGATTATAGATTTCAATGATCAACCAATCAGGAGTAGATGCACCGGCTGTTATACCCATGCGTTTACAATTGCGAAGCCAATCCTGATCGATCTCTTCCGGAATTTCAATGTGATGCGTTTCAGCATATTCACTGCTGATCCGAGCCAGCATTTTTGTATTAGAGCTGTTTTTGCCACCGATAACGATCATAAGATCGCTATCCTTTGCCAGTTGACGTGTAGAGTTCTGTCTGATCTCAGTGGCATTACATATAGTATTGAAAACACGTACCTCGGTATATCTTGGCAGTAAGGACATAACCAGCTTTTGCAGTTTTTCAATATTCTGCGTAGTCTGTGAGATCACTCCAATCTTTGGTCCACCAGTTTCTAGGAATTCTGAAGCTTCAGAAACCACGAAGGCAATTCCCTTCACATAAGAACGAACTGCGATAATCTCAGGATGTTCAGCATTCCCCAAGATCAGAACCGGATAACCTTCCTCACTCAGTTGCCTGCCAAGTAGTTGAGTTTTAGCGACATAAGGACAAGTAGCATCAATCAGAATATGTCCCGCTTCTTCCAAAGAATCCTTTTCTAAAAGCGGTATACCATGAGACCTGATGATTGCCTTACGATTGCCTATCTTATCAATGCACTCTGCAACCTTAATTCCTTTCTCACATAACTTTTCCACCATCTGGGGATTGTGAATGAGCGGACCTAGGGTAACAATCTCAGTATCACCTTCTGCTGCTGATAATGCTATTTGGATGGCTCGTTTCACACCAAAGCAAAAACCGGAATTCCTAGCTAAACGTATAATCATTTTCAAAGATCACAATGAACAGAATGCATCATGGAAAACAAGAATAATTCACAAGCTGGATATTCCATGAAACCATCCGTATGATATTGTAGTAATTTTTATTCCCAATATCATACATAATAAAAAATATAGCATATTTAACCACAACTATTTTCAATGACTTGCAGAATTTGTACAACCTGCTGTTCTATCGACAAATTCGATGTATCGATTTCCACAGCATCCTCAGCTTTTCGCAGAGGTGCCAGGGCTCTCTCACTATCGTTTTTATCACGCCAGATGAGTTCCTTTTCTACCTTCCCTAGTTCCAGGTCTTCACCTTTTTCCTGCGCTTCTAACCATCGTCTCCGGGCACGAGTATGAACATCTGCAATTACAAAGAACTTAAAATCTGCATTCGGAAACACAATTGTTCCAATATCGCGTCCATCCATGACAATGCCACCTTCCTGTCCCATACGGCGCTGCAATTCTACCATCTTATCCCTGACTATGCCAATTTGGGAAATTGTAGAAGAAAGAGATGTTATGTCTGCTTCACGAATTCGTTCAGTAACATCTTTACCATTCAGGATTAAGCAGTTACCTTTCGGATGATAAACAATTCGGATATCAATACCTTCCATCATTTCCTGAAGTGCTCTGATATCATTGAGAGAGATCTGCTCTTCAAGAGCTTTAAGGGCACATGCGCGATACATGGCACCCGTATCAATATACACGATATGAAGCTTCTGTGCCAGAAGTTTCGCAGTTGTGCTTTTGCCAGAGGCAGCAGGACCATCTATAGCAATAATCAAATTCTTTTTTATATCATTTATCATAGTAACCTTTACTTGTTTTTTCGATAAATAAGTCAAATCTTTTTTTAGATATTTCATATAATTGAGATATTTAAATAATTTCTGTCATAAATTACTCAGCAGAAGAGCAGAAAAAAAAGCATCAATTGACAATAAAAAGCTACTCCGTTATCGGCTTAAAACTGAATTTAGCATCTTTCAAACTAAGATAAAATGTCACCTTCCCATTTTTTAGTATGATCTTTTTGCTGTCCTGAACAAATTCATTGCTATAAATGGCTATTAGTTGGTCTAAATAAAGATCATATAAAGATATTTCATTCTCAGTGAGGAGCAGTAGATAATGCTCAAACCGGTATTCTTTACCGGGTAGTTTTTCTTTATATAAGCGACTTCTATATCCTTTGAAAGAGCCTGTCAAATAAATCTCGGGATCATCAGCTTTCGATAGAAAAGTACCAAATCCTTCAAATTTCCAATATGCATTATGTGTTTTTTGAGAAACTACATTCCATATAGTAAGATTCTTTTGTGAAAAAACAGGTCGTATATTAGCTTTCAAATTAAACAAACCTTTAGATAGATCATTGCATGAGATGATTGTTTGAAAAGACTTCCCATTATCATTAAAAAGCTCATCCAAGTTCAAATCTGTCTTTGAGATAGTTAGTGATTGAATAGCTTCCTCATTCACTGAATATCGTTTATATAGTTGGATAAATCGCTTCAACCCATAATGATCAATGAATTCCTTACAAATTAACGCACTTAGTGAATAGGATATGGAAGCATCCTGTTGTTGGAATGACTGATTTGCTAATAGAGAATCAAGAGGTATGATATTCATTTCTTTTAACCATTCACCTGATTGAAGCATAACATCAGCAGATCTTCCTCCTCGTCCTCCAAGATATGTAGCAATCCCCTCCTGCAAGAGGGGGTGTGTGTAAAGTGGAATGGATGACATATTAAAATTCATGATCAAATGAATTAATTCATGGTAATGACTGTTAGATGTTGATATAACGGCATCCATAGATAGATCTGAAAGACCTAAAGTATTGAAACCGGTAATTAGTTCAATCTGGTGAGTATCTTTACAAACAATATAAATGAGCGGATTATACTTAATACCATAAAAGTGACGCCAGGAAGCGTCTTCGTATGATAACCACTCAGACTGACTTTTATTATCAAAAAATCCGGCAATCGCTTGCGATTGATCCTTAATGAACATCGATACATGATTCATCGAATAATTGCTCAGCAAAGAAGGGTCGGTTGTGTAAAAAGTAACATAGCCTCGCTTCAGTTGGATCATATTTCTGGTAAAATAGGTAAGAGGGGATATCATCATGTCATTTTTAAAGAAAAAAGCTTGTTTATATGTAGAATCAGAAGTTGAAAATAGTAGTTTCGAATAGGGAGCTTCCAAAGCTCTGATTTTGATAGAATAGCCAATCTGATTTGATTTAATCATTTCACGTATCTTAAAATCTATATCATGCCCGATTAGTATTTTCCAATCCACACCTTCATATTGAATCCTCAAACGATTAGACTGTGACAGATCTGAAGGATCAAAAAACTTCTCCAGGGACGGACGGTCATAAATCAATGTTCGAATAAAAGATTCAGCACGTTCTTTTGTCAGTGTTTGTGCTGACAAAGTCGTGATCAGACAAAGGAATACAAAGAGCATTTTATATTTCATATCTCACCTCAGGAAGTCTCGATTGAAAAATGAATATCGGAGGTATCTATGTCAATTATTAAAATACTGTACAGCATATTTGTATGAATCTTACTATCCAAAATGAACTTCAATAACGATTTTCCTTGACTGTTTTCAGTCACGTCGAAGTTCATCGAAAAAATTTACGAGGATATTTATGAATTGGTTCCATCGTCTTATGCAAGAAAAACCTTTTCTTGCTTTTTTTTTAAAATACTTGTTTCTTTTCACATTGCTATTCATATCTGTGGCTTTAGCAGCATTGCACAAAGTAACTGCTCTTGAGAGCAATCCCTTCTTTTATGCTAATTTCTAATAAATCATAAAAATAAATATTCAATCTGAGGAGATAAATAAAATGGAAGAAAAACTCATCGCCTTTGTCCGTCATGAATTTTTAGAAGATCCGGATATGGAGATTACTTCTGAAACTAAACTAATATCCAGCGGTTTGATCGATTCATTTTCCCTTGTATCATTGCAGACCTTTATATCCAAGGAATTCGGGAAAAATATTCCGGCTCCGAAAATCACTGCCCAGAGTTTTGATACCATCAGGCAGATGGTGGAAATTATTAATCAATTCTAAAGATGTTTACGAACATTCTCTATTTCCCCTTTCTGATTTTCAGTGCGTTCGTTTATTGGTTAATACCAAAGCAGAGATTGCGAACAGCCTGGTTGGCTCTATGCAGTCTCGCATTCATATCTTACCTTGATATTCATGCTTTATTGGTTGTATGTGGTTTAACCATATTCACATACATGATTGCTATTTGGATTGAGTCAGGAATCAATAGAAAACTGGCACATCGGACTGGGATTATTGGCTTGATCTGTGTCTTAGGGATTTTCAAATACATTGGATTCCTGGCAGGTACACTAAATAGCCTGATGAACTTCATGCATCAATTACCAGTATTCAGTATTGAAAAATTGTTCCTTCCCCTAGGTATATCTTATATTGTTTTCAAGTACATCAGCTATTTAACAGATATCTATTGGGGACTCATTAAAAGAGGAAAATTTCTTGATTTTATATGTTATGGGTCTTTATATACGATTTTCGTAGCAGGTCCAATAGAACGTTTTGAAAACCTAAAACCTCAATTTGAAGCGGTTGCCTCAAGATTTCGAACTGACGATCTTGCTTATGCTTTCATGAGAATTGTATTCGGATTGTTTAAAAAACTTGTTTTGGCTGATTGGATAGGGTTTTTTATACATCCGGTTTTTCAGAATAATTCAACATACCCATTGGGAATTAAGATTTTAGCGATATTGGGATATTCACTCCAGATATATTTCGATTTTGCCGGATATAGTGATATCGCTATCGGTTCTTCCAGGCTTTTCGGATTACGTATCATGGAGAATTTCGATAATCCTTATTTATCAACCAGTATCACTCAATTTTGGCGTAAATGGCATATCTCACTCTCAGATTGGATTAGAAATTATCTCTTTTTCCCACTCTCTCAAAATCGAAGCAATAAAATCTGGCTGACCATATGTGTACCCATTATTGCCATGGCAATTTGTGGTCTATGGCATGGTTCTGCCTGGCACTATGTGATTTGGGGTATTTGGCATGGTTCAGGTATCGCAATCTATCAACAATGGAGTCAATTGAAACGCAAATACAAATCACTTTCACGATTGACTAAGACTCCCTGGTTTAAAACTGCCAGTATCATTTGCACATTTATTTTTGTTACAGTTGGTTGGATGTGGTTTAAATGAAACACTTAATGATTCTTATTTGTGCCTTAATCGCGGCATTTCTTCTCGTTGAAATGATCACTGTTTTCATTATTGGATATCCTAACCTGGTTCCAGGGAAAAGGAAATACATTATCCATAAATCTCTTGATGCCTATAATCATCTTGGTTGGCAACCTCCCTATTACAAGTTTTGGAATGTTGAAGGTGGTAATAAATGCTATCATCTGAATAACTTCGGATTACCAGGTTCTGATATCGGGAAGAATCCTCAAAATATTATTATCCTGGGTTCTTCATTTATTGAAGGTATGCAAGTTCCCAATACCAAAATGGCAACTGCTGTTTTTGCTGAATTATTGGCTCCTATGCATAAATATAATATCATCAACCTGGGTGCCTCGGGACATGATCCCTATATTTCCTGGTTTCGATTGAATTTCTTCAAACGTTGGTTCAGACCGGATTATGTCATTCTGGTTATTGATCCAACCAGTATGGCATATTTTAACCGGCGTTGGGATAATAATCTGAATTTTTCTTCTCCATTTATAGAACCAGAGTTAATACCAGAAGCGCAATGGAAAAAATTATTGAATCTGCCTAGAGCTTATTCTGCATTCATCAATCTAGCGATTAATCTATTGATGAGTAATGAAGCACCAACTGAAAACATCCCCAGCACTGATAAAACCTCTGCAAAGCAGTCATCATTTGAAGATACTGACATATTTTATCACAAAATCGATCAGTGTATTACTCAATATAATCAAGCATATATGGATAAATTCATGGTGGTTTCAATGATTGATGAAAAGAAGATAAATGATAATCTTGATATGCTGTGCCATAACAGACACTGTTATTTTGCTTCTGATGATTCAATCCTCGTTGATGCTAATAAGATTAAAAACGGACATTTAAATCTTCGAGGAAATCGCTTATTCGGCATATTTATGTACAACCAATTCAAATCTCGCTATTAGTTGATTATTTTTGAATTTATGTTACAAAGACTTATGAAATCCAGAACAAGATACAATCGAGTTTTTGAATATCAAAGAACCAGATTTAACTTGACTAATCAGCCATATTTCAGCTATTAAATCGCAATATGAATATACTTACCCTACAATACATTGCTTTTTTTGTTATTTTTACTGTGCTTTATTTTACAGTCCAAAAATCAGGCAGGGTGCAGAATCTGCTGATTCTCATTGCGAATTATGTTTTTTATGCCTTTTGGGATTATCGCTTTTGTTTATTGATTCTCGTTTCTGGAATTGTTAATTATTATACAGGTTTATATCTGGCATCCGAGAAGGGAAGCAGACACACCAAACTAGCTATCAGCCTATTGGTCATCTATGATCTTGGTTTGCTTTGTTTATTTAAATACCTGGATTTCTTCATCCTGTCATTTACTCATTTCACAAATTCAATGGGACTTCATCTGCAATGGGGAACGCTGAACCTGATACTACCTTTGGGTATCAGTTTTTTCATATTTCAGAATCTTTCATTCAGTCTTGATATCAAAAATAAAGTCTATAACCCAAATACGAGTTTGATTTCATATCTAGCCTTTTCTTCCTTCTTTCCACTAATTGTATCTGGTCCAATTGAAAGAGCAAGGCACTTTCTCCCCCAATTGAATAAGAACCGTTCATTATCAGCTTTGAATATCCAGGAAGGACTCAAACAAATCACAGCAGGTATATTTAAAAAACTGGTGATTGCTGATAATCTAGCTCCTTTCGTAAATAATGTTTTCGGTCATGTCTCTTCAGCAACTGGTACAGATCTGCTTTGCGCTGCTTTCTTATTTACTATCCAACTCTATACCGATTTTTCAGGTTATTCAGATATAGCGATCGGAATCAGTCGTATTTTGGGACTGAAAGTGAAAAGCAATTTCAACTGGCCTTTCTTTTCCAGGGATATTGGGGAGTTTTGGAGAAGATGGCATATATCCTTATCCGGTTTTTTAAGAGATTATCTCTATACGCCTCTGACATTCAGATTGAGTATTAACCGTAAGAATACTCAGTTTCTCTTTATCATTCTTACTTTTACCTTATGTGGACTCTGGCATGGGGCAAATTGGACATTTATCGTTTGGGGATTTTTAAATGGGTTGTATTTTTTTCCGCAAATCTATTTCGGTTTACAAACACCATCTAAAAAAATCGTTGCAGAACAAACCAGGTTTCCATCCGGGAAGGAATTCCTCCAAATCATCACTACTTTCATCATCGTAATAATGACTTTTGTAGAGTTCAGAACTGCTTCTTTAAATGATACTTGGGATTTTTTCCATCGTATCTTTACATCATCTTATCAATACGCTTCTGAAGGTTATCTTTTCGTGATTATCAGTTTTATCTATCTTCTTTTTGAATGGACTCAACGAAGAGAAATCCATATTCTTTCTTTGGATAGGTATCCACTTATTTGGCGCTTGGGATTGTATTTTACGGCATGTTGTCTGATTGTACTATTTGGTAATTTTGGCAGTAAATCCTTTATCTACGCTAAATTCTAAAGATATTGAATATGATTAACCTCTTAAGTATCTTCACCCGTTTTAATACGAAAACTCTTTTACTGACACTTGTATGTCTTCTCCTACTTATTTTGGCATGGTTCCTGGTCATAAGAGTAAAGAGTTCCTGGCGTAAGGTGATGATTGCATTACTGATATTCCTAACTTGCAGATTCATGTTTTTTGGGAACCCTTTTATCTGGACTATCTATTATAAACTGACGAATCATAAAACCATCGATCAGCGCCTGGGTATGCTTACTCTCTATAAGATGAAAGAGAACTTCAGCTTTCCTATTAGCGTTCATTATGCCGCGATTGGGACAAGCCAGGTAAATGCATTATTCAGAGAATATGTCGAAAATCATCCCTTTGTTAATAATAACAGTATGGCTGGTATGCTGCCAAATGAATATTTCCTTTGTCGCTCATTTATTAACAATTCTCCTGATACATTGATACTCTATTTATCTGAATTTGATTTTTGCCGAGAACCTAATTATACTTCCTTATACGTTCTTCCTGAACAATACTTTGGTTGGTTTTCAAAAGCAAAAATCTTACAGAAGAATTATCCGGGTAAGAAATTCGAATGTAATGCGTTTAAACTGATGATGAATGATTTTTTCCCCGAATTTAAATATAGGCTGGTATTACGTCATATCATCCTAAATTTATTACATCTGGATTCAACAAAAATGGAGCCGAGTGATTCAGGCTTGAAATCTCACCTCGAAGGTCTAAAATTACTCACGGATGATGGTTTTATCAAATATCACATAGGAACATTCCAATATTTTATCAGCGAAGCTTCGAGAAAAGGGAAAACCGTGATCATTTGCCAAGGCAGTTACAACCCACTGGCTTTATCCGCAAAAAATGAAATGCTGAGAAAAGAAGTCAGAAACCAACTGGAGTCTTTAGTAAAACGTTATCCCAAGATTATTTATATCCCACTTGAAGATCAGTATCCATTGCCGATAGCAGAATTTTTCGATGGTTATCATGTCAACGCTGAAACTGGTTATCGTTGGGCTGATTATCTATTTCAAACGGTCATTCCTTCACTACAAACCAAATAATTTGCAGAAAATCCGAGTGTTATTATCTGTCGTCCGTATCGGTCTACATTGTTCTCCTTAATGTAATCCAAGACTATACTGCTCTCTGCCACTTCGAACTTTACACATCGTACTTAGAACTTCGAATTAACAAACCGATGTTGGAATTGTATCAGCAATAAGAATTGGAACGCTGTTTTCAAACGGCTATGCAGTTTTAACTTTTCTCCATTTCCCCCCTTCCGCGTCTTTTTGTCCCTAAAAGGCATTACGGTATCAATACGGTAGCATTACGGTAGCATTACGGTAAAAAAACGTATTACTACCGTAATGATATAGTAATCATACCATGTTTCGTTTGTGGTGAAAGAAGTTGTCATCATATACATTGAAGGCTAATCTATTTTCGAATAAAAGAGCTGAAATACACAGAATTGAAATCCAATATTAATGCCTTTTCTTCCCGAATGGAATCTCCAAGTGACATATATCATGACTTGTTAGTGGTTATTTGGCAAAGTAGCCAAGTACTGCAGAAAGGAACAGGGAATTGCCCAGAGAAGGTTGTTACGTGTATTTGTAGCGCATTATTTGTACCGCGTTATTTATAACGTGTTCCGCTGAATTCATTCAGCTCATCTTAAACTAATATCAATGCCGAAGATAGGTTTCAGATAATTTAACATCAAAACGTAAAGTGCAAACAAATTGTATGTTATGCTATTGCCTGTTTAACGAATTTCATTGACAAATACAAGACATGATTACTAGAATTGTATTTAGTTTGCTACAGTTTATTGGCAAAATAATAATTGGTTTTCTGATGCCTATGGAAAAAGACAATATGTAAGAAATGTGGAAAACTTATTATAAGTTGATACAAAATTGTAGTAATGACGAAATGGGAATTTTTTTAGACAGTCTAATTTACCATATGGAGTAATTTGTGAAGCTTTCAGTTACTTCGCTTGAAAAGCAAATCTTTTGGGATTCAACTGTCTCAGATCTGGATATGGAGACTCATGCTGAATACATCATCCCTAGGGTAATGGATTATGGTATGTGGGAGGATGTAAAATTTATCCTCAGGTATTATGGAAAAACCAAAATAAAGCAGATTCTTTTCAATGCACCATCACTTCAGAAAAAGACAATTAGCTTCTTTGCATGGTATTTCAGTGTATCACAACAAAGTTTTAAGGCTAATAACAACAGGATACCAGAATGGACGTATTGAAACTAAATGTTCATGCCGTAAATCAGGAGCTTAGGGTTTTATTAGAAAGACTTATGCAAGAATCTTGCTTATCTGCATTTGTTTTAGTAGACGGAACTGCTCTTGCCTTATTACTCGGGCATAGAAAATCAGAAGACATTGATTTATTCACGACCGAGGGCTTTAACTCTCAGCATCTTGCGGATAAGATTAATACAACACATACAGTACAGAGAATCTACCATGAGGAAAATACCATTCGGGCATTTATCAATGATATAAAAATAGAATTAATTGCACATCAATATGAGATGATAGAGGATATGATAAATGTGGATGGGATACGGATAGCCTCACTTAAAGATTTAGCAGCTATGAAATTAAATGCGATAGCAGGTAGAGGTTTAAAAAAGGACTTCTGGGACATAGGCTCACTTCTTGAAAGATATACTCTCTCAGAAATGATAGGTTATTATCTACAAAAATACCCAAATGCAGACCAATGGCATCTGCTGCGCTCATTATCATATTTTGAAAATGCAGAAACAGACAAAACTCCTATTATCAATTTGACTGATATTACTTGGGAGCAGGTGAAAAAACATATTAAAGCGGAAATGAAGAAAATCTGTTAAAGTGGTTACACACTGATGACAAAATTGCAGAAAGTGATAGATATCAAGAAAAACTGAATGTCAGATATGAAAGAAAAGTGGGTAAATGCTGATGACTAATTTGCGAACTTGAGTCACAACACCTTTGCAAATAACGGTTTCCGTTTGCATGCTGTTGCACAAAGATGCGAAAACTTGCAGAGTACGTGTCACGATGTGCAATTGAGACAGTCACTTGCTTATTGAATGAATCAGATTATATATATTTATTTAAATATTGGATTGAATCAATAATAGGAGATATTGTATGAAGTGGAAATATATATATCTTTGCAGCTTAGTTTTATTTGTTATAGTTTATAATGTATATCAAGCTGTGCGAGAAGAGACTTATCTACCTCATAATAAGCAAAATGCACTGAACAAACTAAATCAGAATATTAATAACTTGATAGTAAATATCCCTCTTGATACATTGGGAAGTTGGGATTATAGCAATTATAAATCTAGTTATTTTGTATGGGTAATGGAGTCATATGAAAATTCTGAATTTCTTCCTTGTATTCTTTCTAGTATATATATATGATAATAAAATAGGGCGTCTTACGAAAGTAAATGACAACCTTAGGTATAAAAAAAAGTATATTGATCAAATAATAAATCGAACAATAACAAGGATGATTCTTGTTGTACGCGTGTTAGGTAGAAGTGATTTGTATGAGCATACCGATACTTATAGATACTATTCAAATGGTAAAACCGAAAATTATGAAGATCGTTATCATGAGTATCGAAATTTCTATAACTTCAAAGTATTTTTAATTGACATGAAAAAAAGGAAGACAATTGGATATCGGTTCATCGAATGTAATTCGCCGAATTTCGAAGAAGACCTGATTACTGGAGTTAAACGAAGATGAATATATTAAATCCATTTATTGACAATAAATCTTAAAATATTGAATCTATTCATCAAGTATATACACTACTTCCTTCAAAATGTTCTTGCCGATATTTGGTCTTAGTGATTCAATAGTTACTAAATCTACTTTACTTTTCAAAATACTTTCCAGAAAATCCTGAAGGGCAAAATACTGAAAGAGGGTAATTGGCTCAGAGAGTTCGATCAAAGTGTCTATGTCACTATCTTTTGTCTGTTCATCTCTTACTACTGATCCAAATATACCTATTCTTTTAATATGATAAGTAGTAGATAAAACATCTCTATTTGCTTGGATTTGGCTACTTATAGATTTCATTTTTGATGACACAAACACCTCTTAGTTTTGAATTTTCATGTCTATGATTTTTATATTCTCCTCGAATTATTATAGTCAAGTTTCTTTGCTATACTCGCCCATCCTCATCATCATAGAGTGATACTCTTCACAGATAGCAAGAACGATGTCCTGCTCTACAAATCAGTTCGGAGAACGTTATTCTTTTAGCCCAGATATTCATTTTTTAAGGTTCAATTGTCAACGATAGTTCATCGCTAATATAGTTAAGGACACGAGTCGTCAAGCCCAGGTTCAAGTTTAGTAGATTGAATTCTTTTCCAAGAGGAGTTTTGTGTTTCTCCCATTTAGTAATGCCATCATAGATACGGATTGCGGTGGTGTGTTCAGCTTCATCCATAAAGAGGAGCAGTGATTTTAGCGTACCTGTTTTGCCGGATTTCACTTCAATGGGAATCATCAGGTTATTCCAAATGATGACATAATCCACTTCTGCGGAAGAATTGCGGGCATTGCGTACCCAGAATCCCAGTTCAAAGCCGGTTTTTTTTTGCATCGCAATGAGTTGCTGACCTACCAGGTGTTCCATTGCAATTCCTTTATAGATGGAATTGAGGTTAGTAGATGAAAAATATTCTGCCTGAATATTGGCTTGCATATTGATAAAGCCTGTATCTAAGAAAAGCAGCTTGGGACGCTTGGTCTTCTTGGGTAGGTTTGGTAAAACTGATGACGTATATGGATAGAGCAATTTAATCAGAGAGGATTGCTCCAGAAGAAGAAAAGCGCTTTTAATTGACTGGCTCTTAAAATCTGAGTTTCCAAATCCTTCAAAGGAAATTTGTTTGCAGACTTCGCTATAGGCTGTATTCATTATGTGCTGTAGCACGTTTGCCTGCTCAGGAGTAACGGCATATTTTACGGCATCATCACGATAAGCTTGAAGGATACTGCTAAGTACCCTTCGCACATCGGTAATTCTATGGGTTTCCAACCAGATTTGAATAGCTTCCGGCATACCACTAACTAAGGCAAACTCCATGAACTTCTCTCGTAAAACAGGGTAAGCATATTCTGGAAAAGGAATTTCCTGCATCAGGGATAGCAGTTTATCCTGACCTGCTGCAAGGAGATACTCTTCAAAATTGCAGGGGTACATCCAGAGATATTCTACTCTGCCGACAGATACTTCCAGTCGATTGCGCCGGATATAAACATCCAATAGTGAACCGGCGGCGATAATATTGAGTTCCGGCATTCGCTCATAAAAATACCTGAGGCTCAAAAGCGCTTCTGGAGAATACTGGATTTCGTCGATAAATAGTAGAATTCGTTTACCAATCTTGCGGATATCCTTTTGAAGCAAAATCAGATTGAAAATGGCTTGTACATCTGTACCATTTATGAAAACGCTCCTATCAGAGGTATCTTCGAGGTTCAGCTCAATGTATGTATCAAAGGATTTGCCAAACATTCTGACGGCTGTAGTTTTACCAACCTGACGTGCGCCTCGCAAAACTAAAGGTTTGCGGTGGGATGACTCAGACCAGTGCTGGAACTCAGTAATGATATGCCGATTGAACATTGGTACTCCTATAAAATTTTAATACATCCAAATAAATGATGATACGCAATTATGTCAAGGTAATTTTGATACTTATATCAGCCAAATACAAGGTAACTTAAAATGATTAGTCACTCAAAAGCAAAGTAATAATCAGCAGTAAGTAAGTTACAATCAAGGGTGTTTTGATGATGTTGTTAACTCTAGAGTAGAATAATTGTGCATATCATATGATATATTCAAACTGACACTCGGAACAACAAGATATAGCAGATAGACAATTTACTTAATTGTTATATTCATTAGGAAGTTGGTTTAAATAGAAAACATATGTCCACGTGGCTGATAATGAGTATATACGTACTAAGAGTTGAAATATCAGATAATCAGGAATTCAGTTTTTTATCTAAAATGACTATCTGTTTATACAATAATGGAATATCGACTAATATTGTTTGCTAGAGAATACTTAAATCAACTCCTGAATAATTATGGATTAACACATCCCGAAATCTTGCCATCATTTGCCTTTTCATATATACACTACTTCCTTCAAAATGTTCTTGCCGATATTTGGTCTTAGTGATTCAATAGTTACTAAATCTACTTTACTTTTCAAAATACTTTCCAGAAAATCCTGAAGGGCAAAACACTGAAAGAGGGTAATTGGCTCAGAGAGTTCGATCAAAGTGTCTATGTCACTATCTTTTGTCTGTTCATCTCTTACTACTGATCCAAATATACCTATTCTTTTAATATGATAAGTAGCAGATAAAACATCTCTATTTGCTTGGATTTGGCTACTTATAGATTTCATTTTTGATGACACAAACACCTCTTAGTTTTGAATTTTCATGTCTATGATTTTTATATTCTCCTCGAATTATTATAGTCAAGTTTCTTTGCTATGCTCGCCCATCCTCATCATCATAGAGTGATACTCTTCACAGATAGCAAGAACGATGTCCTGCTCTACAAATCAGTTCGGAGAACGTTATTCTTTTAGCCCAGAAATTTCTTTGTTAGGTTCAATTGGCAACGCAAGTTCACTACGAATATAGCTAAAGACACCTATAGATTTTACTCGATATTCATCTATAAGAATATCCCTGTTCACCTACAAAGTTTCAATCAGATATTGTAAAGTCATGTTTACTCTTAATAAAATTTCAATTGTATTAAGAGGTTCTGTAAATAGAATTTAATCGAATATAAGCAGGAAATACAAGTTAATTTAAGAGAATTTATCAACCTAATGCAAGGAGTTTTAATAATATTACATGAAAGAGATTTGAATCAACTTCCCTCTTGACAACCACAATCCTTTATCCCTAATTCAAACGATAATCGAATGCTGGAGTGTTAAAATGATACCTAGAATCAAGATATGCTGCATCGCTAGTATCGAAGAAGCAAAAATGGCAATTGCCTATGGAGCTTCAGCAATCGGGCTGGTTGGCAAGATGCCCAGTGGTCCTGGAGTAATTGATGACGCATTGATCTTTAATATTTCGAAAGCAGTTCCACCTCCAATTGCCACATTACTGCTGACAAGCGAAACAACAACTGCCAAGATCATCGAACATCACAGAATCACACAAACCAATACTATCCAAATCGTTGACAAACTGACAGAAGGAACATACAGGCATTTAAGAGAAGCACTTCCGGCAATAAAACTTGTCCAGGTAATCCACGTAATCGATGAAAGCTCCATCGATCTGGCAATTGAACTGTCCGAGTCTGTTGATGCTATTTTACTGGATAGTGGTAATCCATTCCTCGAAATCAAGGTTCTTGGTGGAACTGGAAAAGTCCATAACTGGAAGTTAAGCAGGCAAATACGGGACAGTATCAATATACCTGTTTTTCTGGCTGGTGGATTGAACTCTGAAAATGTAAGACAAGCCCTTGAAGAAGTAGAACCTTTCGGTCTTGATCTATGTGGGGGTGTCAGAACTAATGGGATGCTTGATGAAAAGAAACTGGCAGAGTTCATGAGGATGGCACAAGGTTAGGTGTTAGGTGTTAGGTGTTAGGTGCTAGTGAATACAAATCCCATCGGGATTAAAGATACTAACGCTCGGATTTCAATCCGGTGATTTGACTGAAGAGACCTCAACAAGCCCCAGCGGGACGACAGATTTCATAGGATATCTCTTGACTTCGAAAATATATAGTAATGTAGAGTAGGACGCCGTTCCTGCTAAAACGTAAAACATACTTCAGGAGGTTATTATCTTTCAGCATAGCATCCCAAAAGTATGTGGGACAGATGACATGTGTCATGCTCTAGAATGATATTCAGCAGGAACAGCGTCCTACTCTACAAGGAGATATTTATGATTCGTTATATTCCCCCTTTCATTCTTAATAATTATGAGCAAAATGTTCTGGAAGGTTCCTTGGATGCTTATGTTTTACTGGTGGATATAGCTGATTTCACAAAGATAGGAACAACCCTGCAAAAAGAAGGAAAACAAGGTGCTGAAGAGCTTAGCCGTTTCCTGGATATTGCTTTTTGTAATCCAATTGAAATAGTGAGTCAACACGGCGGCTTTATCAGCATATTTGCAGGTGATGCCTTTTGTGCCATCTTCCCGGATTCTAGAGCAGAGAATATCATCTCGGTCGTAAATTCCATCAGTTCTTTCTTCCTGGAACAAAGCACATTTAAAACTCTTTTGGGTGAATTTGATCTGAAAGCCAGGCAGACTATCTCTTATGGCAATATCGATTGGCAGATATTCGTGAATGAACTTCAAAATGAATATGTATTCTCCGGTGATACACTGAAGGAAGTTGCTGATCTATCCTCAAACAAAGAAGATGTTGTTTTCTCAGAATCAGCAATGCGTAATATTGGTGAATCATCTTTTGAAAAATATGAAAATGGTTATCGAATTACTAATCAATGCATAATAGATGAACATAAACCCCATGAATTTCAATACTCTTCTACAACTAAATCTAATTTTATCAATCCCAAGTACAAGACTGAGGTCCCACAAAACGAAATCCGCAGTGCAGCTTATTGTTTTGCCAATTTGGAGAGAATCGATTTAACAAAGAGAGAAGAATCCATTGCAATGATCCAGAAGTTGGCAGATAAATACGGTGGTTTCGTTAATAAGTATGATGCAACGGATAAAGGAATGATTGCCATTATTCTTTTTGGCTTGCCTAAAAGCGATGGTAAGACCTTGGAACGTATCTGCAGTTTCTCTTTGGAAACTGTAGAGTCTATCTCCGGTATTGCTTTGGGGATTAGTTGTGGAAGCGTCTTTGCAGGATATACAGGCAGCGGTGAAGTCAAGGAATACACAGCCTTAGGTTATCCAATGAACCTGGCTGCAAGATTGATGAGTAAAGCAAGAACCGGTGAAGTGCTTGCCGATACCTTCCTCTGGCAGGAGATGCAGGTACATTACGATTTCGACTATCTTGGCTCATTGAACTTGAAGGGCATTGCCCAACCACTACGCTATTACCAGCTCAGTCGTCCTTCCAAGGATAAAGCCTGGCACCAGGAAAGTAGGTTTGTTGGTAGAGATGAGGAATTAACTCAGATCAGGAAAACTCTAGATCACAATTTAGAGACTAAAGCAAATACGATCATTTACGTTGCCGGTGATGCAGGAATCGGTAAAAGCAGATTAGTGAAAGAAACGTTGGCAGTATATTCGGCTAATGCATTTCATAAGTTTTTTATTACTTGTGATTCCATCCTTCCCAAACCGCTGGAAGCGAGCAAGCAGATCGTTCGTACCTTTTTCTACTATAATCCCCAGATGCCGCAGGAAGCAGGTATTGCTATGTTTAAAGGGTTGTGGCTCTCCCTTGCAATGGGTGATGCTGAAATGCAGCGTATTGAATCGATTATCGCTTCCCTGCTTGGTTATGAATGGGAAGGTTCGGTCTGGAGCATCCTGCCACCTGAAGATAAACCCAGCCAGTTGAAGAATGCTTTTATCCGGTTTATGGAACAACTGACAAGGACTAAACCTGTCCTCATTCACCTCGATGATGGACAATGGATTGATGAAGAGAGCAAGAACTATCTGCAATCCCTCAGCGAAAAAGAGATCAGTCCTATCATGATTGTCAATTCCTGCCGTTATCTTGATAATGGAGAGAAAGCTGACTTAGGGCTATCGCAATACAGAGAAGTGGATATTGATTTGAATTCACTCTCTGACAATACCAGTTTAGAATTAATTAGCACTTCTTTACGATTGGAACATGTACCTGAAGAAACTTCGAATCTCATCATCACCAGGGCAATGGGAAACCCCTTCTTCATTGAACAGCTCACTTCCTATCTAATGGAAAGCGGCTGTATTAATGACAAAGGCATCATTTCAGGTGACGTAGGTTATCTCAGTTCCTTCAGCATCAGCGATATCATCAGCAGTCGTATTGACAGGCTTACAGAGCAGGTACGGGAATGTATGTTCAATGCAAGTGTTCTTGGTATGCAGTTCAATGTGAAAGTACTCACTCAAATGCTGAACCATCAGATAGATAATGAACTGGAGATAGGCACAATAAACCGCATTTGGAAAGATTTGGATGAAATACGCTATATCTTCTCGCATATTCTCATCAAAGACGTTGTCTATCAGCGTATGATGAGTGAAAAGCTGCAAATTCTTCACCAGACTGCTGCCGAATCTATGGAACTTGTTATTGCCGATAAGCTGGATGAAAATGCAGAAGAAATTGCGCATCATTTTGAGAAGGGGAATCAGATGCTGAAGGCGGCAGAGTATTATGATAAGGCTGGATGCTGGTTCATGGATAAGTTTGATTTTGCACACTCATCCGCAAATCTTATCAAAGCAATTCAAATTAGAGAAACATTTATTGGATTAGAGCATTCTGATACTGCGAAATCACTTTTTAGTCTTGCAAGCTTGTATCATTCCCAAGCTAAATATGACCAAGCAGAAATATACTATTTGAAAGTTTTGGCAATTCAAGAAAATGTGCTTGGTACAGAACATCCTGAGGTGGCAGAAATTTTGAATACGCTAGCAGGTTTGTATGGTGACTTGGGCAAATTTACCGAAGCTGAGCTACTTTTAATGAGAAGTTTGGAAATTTTCGAACGTTCTCTTAAAGAAAACTACCCCATAAAAACAACTACACTAACTAACTTAGGGTGGTTTTATGAATATCAAAGTAATTATGATCAAGCTGAACTTTATCACATAAGAGCCTTGGTTCTCCAAGAGAAGATACATGGTAATACTCATCCGGAAACTGCTGAGACTCTATTAAATCTGGCAGCGTTATACACAAAACAAGGAAAATATAACGAAGCCGAACAACTTTTACTTAGAGCTTTGGAAATAAATGAAAATATTCTCGGACTAATGCATCCAAATACTGCTGAAACTCTAAGTAACCTAGCATATCTGTATCGTTGCCAGGGTAAATATAAAGAATCGGAATTGCAATATTTACGGACATTAGATATAAGAAAAAATGTGTTTGGAGAAGATCATCCCTATACTGCAAGAACAATATTTATGTTAGCTTCATTATTCATGTCTCAAAGAAAATACAACCAGGCAGAACAGCTTTACCTTAGAGCAAAGGATATCAGAGAAAAGATGTATGGTACTTACCATCCATCAACAGCAAACAGTTACAAGTATCTTGCTATTTTGTATAAAGCTCAAGGACTATTCGATAAGTCAGAATCATTATTTTTAAAATCTCTGGAGATTAGAGAGAAAGTAATGGGTGTGGAAAACCCATGGACGAAAACTACATTGGAAGAGATAATTGATTTATACGAAAAAATGGGACAGCCAGACAAAGCAGCAGAATACAGAGCCAAACTTGATGAAATACAGAAAAAAGAAGACTAATCGAAAAACCTCATTTCGACTTCGCTCAATGACCGGAATCATTTGCGCAAGCTTTGGAAAAATTTACTCAGTTGTAGGCTGTTCCTCAGCATTGAGAATCACAGTGAAAGTGGAGCCCTCACCAAGTTTGGAGGTGACCATTATCTTGCCCTGCAATTGTTTGACATACGTATTGCAGAGACCGATACCAAATCCAGTACCGCTTTCGGCGTTTGTTCCCTGTTTCAGCTCGGGAGTTCCCAGGAGGAGGTTTTCCATTCCCCTTGCGGAAATTCCAATACCTGTATCAATGATCTCGATTCGTACTTTATCATGCTCTTGGCGGATTCGGACAGTCACAGATCCTTTTTCCGGTGTGAACTTTATGGCATTATGGATGAGATTGCGGACGATCGTGTGCAGGCAGTTTTTTTCAGCCATTGCCAGGACTTCCGGTTCTCCTTCGTATTTAAGATTCATGGACTTTAGCAGAGCAGAACTTTTATACATATTGATGCAATCATTCACGATAGGAACGATGTTGAGCTTCTCAATCTGATTCAGGTAGTGCTGCTGTTTATTACTCCAGGAAAGCATATCGCTCAGTAGGTTACCGGTATTGCTAAGTGAAAGTGTCAACTCCTTCAGTAAATCATCTGTTTCTTCCTCCGGGAAGTCTTTCATTTGAATCATATTGAGAAACTGAACGGAAGCCAATACCGGTCCTCTGACATCATGGGAGATCACAGAAAACAGTTTATGCATCAGTGCATTTGAATTTTCCAGATCTGCATTCACCATATTCAGTAGGGTCGATTGTTCAGAAATCAATGTATTGAGGTTGGTGAGTTCTATATTTCTTTGCCTGTAGATTTCCGATTGTTCTTCGATCTTTTTTCTATAGTAATCAGCTTCCGACTTTGCGATCAGTATCTTGGGATTATCTTCAAGGATAAGAGAATACATTTTCGTAGATTTGTGCAGATATTGATAAGCAAGCTCGAATTTATTCTGCTTTGCGTAGAGTTTGCTCAGAAACTTACTAGAGCCTTGGATCACATGGAGTGAGTTTATCTCAGTTGCCAGTTCATAAGCCTTCAAACCGTATTCCTCAGCGATAGCTGTTTCATTTGTATCATAAGATAACCACGCCAGCTTCACAAGCATTCCGGAAAGAGCTATTTTATCATCACCTTCCTCAAACAGGATGCGCGCCTTATGGAAGTACTCAAGGGCTGGGGAAAATTTTTTTTGTCTATACAAAATGTTCCCCATGTTGGCATAAGTATTGCCTATTTCAAGGTCGTTGGCAAATGACTTCTTCAACTCCAATGATTTATTGGCATAATCCAGTGCCAGATCAAACTTGCTCAAATCATCATAGACCATGCTCAGGTTACTGTAAGCGAAAGATAAGTAGCGGTAATTCTTAGTATTCTCAAAACTCAGTGCTGCTTTATTGTATAATTCCAGGGACTTGTCGAATTGCTTCAATTTCATATAAGAACTTGCCAGGTTGAAGAAATCGGTGGCAGTTTCGGTTTCTCTACCTAATTCTTCATCGATCTTTAAACATTGGTACTGGCATTCCAAGGCTTCCCTGTGACGGTCAGTCATAGAATAGGAAATGCCAAGATTGTTGTAGATATCTGCCTGGGTCTTGGTGTCAGTGATTTCCGTAAGAAGATTTATCCAGCCTTCAATTGCTTTCAAATAATCTGATCGGATGGCGCTGAGAATACAGATGCCATTCACTGCTTTAACTTTAAAGGATTTGTCATCCACATTCTTACACATCTGGAGGGAAGCTTCATATGCTTTCTTAGATCGTTCAAAATCACCGATTTTAGCACAGGCATCACCTAACCCAAGATGCAATTTAAGACACGTTTCCAGTTCCATATTACTGACATCTCCAGCTAGAAGATCACTGATATCTGTAATCAGGCTAGAGATTTGCTTCTTATCAAGTTTGTTAATACTCGTACAAGAATCAAGTGCAGCTTTGATTTGTGGACTAGTTTCAAGAATTTTGTTGTTCATATTTTTTACCTTATCAAGAAAATACAAATGACAATATTTAAGTCAAGGGAATTTAATCCAAACAATACAATGCTTCAGCATATTGAAAGTATACACGACCCAACTGGGGAGCGATAAATACACCAATAAAATGAAAATGCAGTAATCTGTTTTGCGGCATACTGAGAGATAAATAATCTACTCTCCAATTCTTGCTATCTTTCTCCCTTGTTTATACCTGATCAAATGCAAGTCCAAACAGGAATAAATTGTGGCATATGAGAAGTATCTCTATCAGACAATATAACAAAGAAGAAGAATGAGATTAAAAGCTGATTCATAATGTAATTGAGTCCTGAATCTCGATCGTATTTAAAAGACTCTATATTATATTATAGTACTTGTTAAACTTCAGCAAAGTTTAAGATTCATATGGAAAATCAAGTATTTTATATAACAATAAATACAGTAATAATTTACTTGACTATATTCAAATGTATTTGTAAAATTGACATGTTTAAGTAAATTATTGAAAAATTCGTAATCAATTGAATTCAAGAATTATACTTATCCAAATTCATAACCCATATCAAGGAGGAAAAAAATGAAAGTAATCACGATCAGTTTTTGTCTGCTTCTACTAGTTTTTGGCTTATCAGCGTTAACTCAAGCAATTGATTTCAACAGTACAAGTGATTTATCGACTTATTTTAATCCTGGACCTGACAATGATTTTACAAACATCAGTAATAATGGTATTGGTGATACCGGATGTGTGCAAGTCTCCTATTTAAATATGGGTGAGACAAGAGTATATACTATGAAAACGGGATTGAATATTAACCAGATTGATACTCAATACACAATTAGTGCGTATTTTTATAATTCTTCCAATGGCGGTTATGCTGGTTTAGGTTTTTCCACTGCAAATTCAAACATTAGTGGACCTGCCTGTAAAATTACCTCTTCTCCTGCTGTTGGAATGCAATTTTACGGTTCTGGGGCTACCTTTTATAATAATTTGATTGGGCTTTACGGTGGTAGCTATTCTCCAGATATAGCCATGCCATCATGGTTTAGATTGCAGTATATTATCACTCCCAGGGGTGCTGGCTTATATGATGCAATGTATGTACTTCACCGATTTGATAATGCCGGGAACGTAATTTCATTAGTGTTTTCCCAAAGTACATCATTCACACATCTGACACTTGCAAATGGAATGGTATATCCATATTTTGCTATAGATGGTCATAGATTCGACTATATTGATAATTTTGGAGTAGCAACTCCTAATGATATCGAATTACCTGTTACATTATCATCTTTCACAGCAACTGTTACTTCACAGATGTTAGTAAACCTGCAGTGGATTACGGAATCTGAAACCAATAACCTTGGCTTCAACATCTATCGTTCCAATAATTCCAACATCGAAAACGCTGTAAAACTGAACAGTGAGATTATTAACGGAACGAATACTACTACACAGCATAATTACAATTTCACTGATCCTGAAGTTGAAAATGGCTTAACCTATTATTATTGGATCGAAAGTGTTGATTTTAATAATGATTCGCATTTCAGTAATTATGCAACAGCTACAGTCACTGGAGCGAATGTTCCTATTATTCCACAGGCAACCGCTTTGAAAAACGCCTCCCCGAATCCTTTCCAATCAAACAGCAATACCAAGATCGGATTTGATGTAAAGTCCGGTGAAATAGCGACTTTGACAATTTATAATATGCGCGGACAGGTAGTACAAAATTATACACGTTCAGAGGGAAGCCATGAAATTACTTGGAATGGACGTGATGCCCAGAATAAAGCATGCAGCGCTGGTGTTTATCTCTATAAGTTAAGTTCACCCAGTAGCTATGTTACAAAAAAGCTAATTCTTCAATAACAAATTTCAATCATAAAAAGGGTAGGCGAAAGTCTACCCTTTCTCTTTTACTGAAACGCTGAAAAGACAAATATTTCAGAACTGCAAATCACTTCTCCCAATGCTTTGCAGGGCTTTGTTGCAAATCTCAGGGAAGTTCTGGGGATTTTTCAATGTTTCAAACACAACATCCTTCCCAAAACAGTCATGGATAATACCCCAAAGATCATTGCCGAAAGTATATAATCTGTAGTGTACTAATTTGGGTATATCCCCAAGCTTTTGATCTTTTGTCAGTGAATTTCTCCAATACTCGTCAATATGTTTCTCTAAATCTTCTAATGATTTAATTTCCTGTTGCCTGATTCTTCTAATAGTCTCTTTAAATTGTATCATCGTGTTATCAAAATCATTGTTTAGATACTTCCATGTAAAGCTATCCAATCCTATATTCTTAGGTCCGTCGTATATGGCTTTCGATAAGATACCTTCAGCATTATTACAATATTTAACTGCTAATCCCTCTCCGGATAAATACAAATAAAACATAGATTCGAGTGATAATGTATTGATATCCATTTCTTTAAAGATTACATTCCACCCAACATGATGCACTTCATGAGCAATTGTAGAATACAAATCCTTTGATGATTTCTCTTTGATCAGTTGAATGAAATCAAAATGCATTCCATTTCCATAAACATAGCCAAAACTAGGACCTAATCCGATCGTAGAAATAAATCTCATTTCAGGGAGTTGGATATCGTCAGGTAAGCCTTTTAAAGCATAATTGATTTGCTCTTGAAAGATAGATTTCTTAAATATCTTGGGTAATTCTTTTTCCTTAGCATCATACAATTCCAAATTAGCCAATAAATATTGATAATATTTATGGTGCCACTTCAATCGTCCATTACTAATATGATCCTCATCCAAGTTGGGTAAATCAAGAAAATATGAAATGAATTCTGCTTCAGATATTTTATTTTTGTATCGTGATAACTCAAACTGATAGTCTTCATGATTTAATAATTGACGAATTTCTTCCTCTTTTAAATCTCCAGTTTTCAGCTTATGACACAATTGAAGCATCTCAAGAATACTTGAATAACTTATACTGAACTCCATATCATTATCCTCCTCTGATAGCGATCATGCTAATAACATATCGATAAATAGCTTTCTCGTCAAGGACTTTCTGGGAATCATTTCCATATCTGGAAATATCTAGAAAATCAGGGATGTGATACTTTCTTTTTTGAAGCCAACTGATTCATAGAGTGCAACAGCAGGCTTTGCAGAGTAGTAGACATGAAGATAGATAGGATTTGTATTGCATCTTTGCAAGTACCGCAGTATTAGCTCTTTGCCGATTCCTTTACCAACATGGTCGGGATGAACACACATGCAAAATAGGTAGTTTTTAATATCACCAATTACTAAGCCATTACAGCTTCCTATGATTTCACCTTTAAGCCTGCAAATCTCAGTTATTTTGGGATGCGGTACTTCTTTAAAATTCATAATTTGCGTCTTCCAATTACTACTCATATAAGGTTTATCCTGGTAAAAGCACTTCTGATGAAATTCTATCAATTCTTCATAATTCGTTATCTCATTTTCCCAAGTAAGTCCCTTATTCTGAAATTGTATTTTTGATTCATTTTCACGATATTCTCTGCAATACTTGATTGTATAGTCCTGTATTTTGATAAAATCCCTCAGCAATGATGTCAAATCCATACTGTCGAATTTCTTCATGATGACAATATAAGAAATCTGTTTGTCCGTATTTTTGAGGTATTGGATATGTTCTGCAAAGTCACATACATCTTTTTCAGTTAGGCAGGCATTGATATAGTAATATAGAAAGATGACACTATTTTTTACCTTGAAGTAATAGAAACCCATTACAAGTGCCTGCTTTTGAAGAATAAACAACTTCTCTTCAGTATTGATGATTTCTATAATTTCTTCTTGATAATCTGTTTTTGAAAAAGAGGAGGTAACCAGGGAGGCTTCATTTGCAGCAAGGTCTTTCAAAGGGGTGATCTTAATCATAGCAATTTCTACCATCGTAACTCCTCATCTATAACTGATACTGATTTAAGAGGCAAATCATTATTTTATTCTTTATTTAATGATTTTTTATTGTCAAATTTTATTAATTATTCCGTTTTGATTTTTTTGAAACGCTCAAGCTTAATATATTGTTTGTAAATACGCTTTTATGAAGGAGCCTATATGTCATCTGAAATGATCTTGAAGATAACATCCTGTCTAGATGAACTTTGTACAAAATACCCCGACAGATCTGTTGGCAGTGCCGGTAATCATCATGCGACACGTCTCTTTCGTAAAATAGCATCAGAGTTGGGTTTCCACGTTGAAGAACAAGCCTTTGATTGTCTGGATTGGCAGGATGGTGAAGTTATTCTTCAATGTGAAAAAAATAATTTCAATGCTTATGCTTCTTCTTATTCAAATGGCTGTAACATAGTTACTGAACTCGTTGAAGCAGATACAATTGAAAAGCTGGAATTGCTAAATTGTGAGGGCAAGATTCTATTCCTGCATGGAGAACTAACTATCTCCCCCATTATGCCTAAGAATTTCGTGTTCTATAACCCTGAAGAACATCAGAATCTCATCGCTCTGCTGGAATCAAAAGAGCCTGCAGCTATCATCACTGCTTCCGGGAGTTGCCCTGAGTTGACTGGTGCCATCTATCCCTTCCCCGTTTTTGAGGATGGTGATTTTGATATTCCATCCGTATTCATGACTGATACAGAGGGAAACAAACTTTTACCCTATGCAGGACAGAACTTCATATTGAAATCACATGCCTGTCGCAAGAAAACAAAGGCTAAGCATATCGTTGCCGGAAAAGGAAATCCTAATGCCGGTAAAATTGTCATCAGTGCGCATATCGATACAAAGAAGGGCACACCGGGTGCTTTGGATAACGCAGGCGGGGTTATCGTTCTTCTCATCCTAATGGAATTGCTTAAAGATTATGATGGAAATTTTCAATTGGAATTTGTACCTTTCAATGGTGAAGATTATTATGGTGTTCCAAGCCAAATGCTCTATCTCATCGATAATCAGGATGCATTGGATAAAATAGCAATGAATATCAATCTTGATGCAGCAGGTTTGATTGGTGAACGAACGGGTATCTCCTATTACGATGTTAGGGATGAATTGAAAAGAAAAGCTGAATCTATCTTCTCAGATGAAACGCACTATGTTGAAGCTGAACAGTGGTACCAGGGCGATCACATGATCTTTGTGATGAATGATGTTCCTGCCATTGCCATATCGACTGAGAATATTATGAAAGTCCTATCTGAAGTGGCTCACACAAAAAAGGATATACCCGGACTAGTTGATCCTGCAATTCTGTTGGATATTGCTTTGAAACTGAAAGAGCTGATTACAGCTTTAACGCGATCAAATGATAGCAATTAAACGTTAAAAAATCGAGATGTCTTCGACAAAAAGAATGATTATTTTCTTATTTCAACAGCAGCATCTTCCTGATATTGGTATTCTTACTATCGACTTTCAATCTGCAGAAATAAAGACCGCTGCAGACACACTTGCCTTCCTCATCTAATCCTCCCCAAAGAAGATTGTGCGTGCCTGCAGCGTATGACATATCTGTTAATGTTTTCACTTTCTGTCCTTTCATATTATAGATTGTAATTTCAACTTGAGATTTGTTAGTTACATTAAAGCTAACAGTCGTCTCTGGATTGAAAGGATTTGGGTAATTGGTTAGCTGATCATGAGTAGTGAAAACACTCGTCTGATCATCGATTCCTGTTGCCAGGGATACTCTTACCCAGTCACCTGCGATATAGTAAGTTAACAGAATGGAATGGTCTCTTGAATCATACGTGGGATATACGAAGTGATTTCCGGCAAAGATCAATGTCGGAGCTGAAGAGAAATTGGCATCTTCCCGATATAATCCTAATAGATAATAACCAGCGATATAGTAAGTACCATCTACATCCCTGACGATACCGTCAGGATTGTTAAGTGTGGTTGTTGCTAGTGTTGTAAATGTGGAATCGGAAAGACTCACTGCATAAATATGACTATTATAAGCATCACTGATGACAACAATGCGGTTGTTCTCTCTTTCCAGTAAAATGCCATTGGGTTTCACCAAACTATCGTTCGCCACGAAAGTCCAGTAAGAGTGATCACTGATTCTATACTTGTAAATTGTATTCAGGCTTGGACACGAGATGAAGAGATGCCCCAATGAATCGGAAGCAATACTTGATAAATACTTTGTACTTTCTCCAGCAAAAGTGAAATTTAAAATCTGTTCATCTGTATTCAGATCATAGGCTATTAATTTACGTCCATTCCCAATCCCAAAGACAGTATCTCCCACGATTTCCATCCCATCAACAAAACCCGCATCCTGATCTAAATAAGTTTGATTTCCATCACTATCTATCTGTACTAGCGCTCCACCTCTTCCATTGGAAACCAATAAGCGATTACGAACAGCATCGATAACAATCTTTTGAGGGTGACTGAGTAGATTTTGAGCCTGACTGAGTTGAGGAATTGTTAAGCAGATTAAGACGAAAATTAGCGTAATCATAGGTTTCATATTTAGAATTTTTTGTATCTTTTCCGAACCTTGAACATCTTTCTTTTTCTTCACGCTTTGACTCCTTGCTTCCTGTTGAGATTCAATTATTTTTAATCGCTGACATGAATAGATCTAAATACTGATAATAGAATTTCTCTTCATCAAAAACATCCTGGATTTGCTTGGTCTTTTCCGGACTGAAAGCTACATTCAGGATTGTCCTTAAAGTATATGCAAAGTACTTATCCAGGTAACCAGCATCAATGTTACCCCGTATGCTGTGATCCTGAATTCCTAATTCAAATGCATCCCTAACAATGGCAATGATCCTATCGAGAAGATGGTCGAATTGATCATAAAGCTCCAACTCTATTTTACTCTTATCCAGTGAGTTGTAATCTTCATACAGATGCAGCTTGAAGTATCCCTGGTTCTGTTTATAGAAGTGATAATACTCTTCACCAAAAGCATAGATTTTAGCATAGCCCGTGCTCTTTCTATTCATTTTCTGGCTTAGTAATTCATATCTGCTTCTCATTCCCTCCAAGTGAATATGCATGAAGAGTTCTTCCTTGCTTTTTACGTAAGTGTAGAGTGTTGATTTGCTGAAACCTGCTGTTAAGGCAACTTCATCAATGGATGTATTTTCGTATCCTTTCTCAAAAAACAGCCTCTTTGCTACTTCGATAATAAAGTCTCTTTTCAGTTCTGCTTGTCTTTCTTTCAAACTTAACTGTTCCATAATACCTCTATTTTGTGAAATACTACTTACAGTTCTATAAATCGTACTCACGGTACGATTGTCAAGGGAATACTTGTAAAATATGTTTATGTTTCAAAAGTAGGAAATCATAATAATAAAAATTGACATCATAATAACAAATACAGTTTTTGTTAAAGTAATAGATAAATTTTGTTTATCGCTTTTGGGAAAATGAATAAGGGTGGGTAAATGGCAGATACTTTAATTGATTCAGTATTATTGGATTTTTTTCTAACATCATCAGATCCCATTATTCCAATGGATAATGTCCATTTGATAAACGAATTCCTGTCAGCAAGCGATAATGAAGAAAAAACGGAATTAGCACAACGTTTAATGATTCAAACCATACGTAACCTCGGTTTTGAAACACGCTGTATTGAAAGAATCCTACAGGGATATATCACTTCACTTTTAAAAGTAGATTACGGGTTCCGCTGGATAACAAAAGACTATCGTTCTCATTTTCTGCATTCAGTCTATAATTATCTTACAGGTTTGTATTTAATGCGACATGATTTTCTCGGGAATATTCTTTTCTCTAAAATTGATTTTGAAGCTCTCGACAATATTTATACAAGTCCATCTTCTGAGTTACTACATTCATATCCTCGATGTGATTATGAAAAATTCCACAAGCGTTGGGCGATTGCAGCATTTTTCCATGATATTTCATATTTATCCCAAATTAGCTACAATGCAATGAATAAGGAAGCTAAGCACAATTTTCAAACGGATAATCAAGTGTTTTCTGTAAGTTTACCACATTTTGAAGATAATGTCCATATTGATGAGACATCGCAAATTAAACATCACTTAAGTGCATTAGTGAACTTAATTCCTCCATATTTGTTACAACATAATGCCCTCGATATTATTAGCAGTCGTATAGCAGGCAGGCTCGGGACATTCGAAAATGCAGATATCAGGAGATCTTTAAAAAGAATAATTAAAGAGAATTTTAAAGGAGAATATGGATCACACGATATTTTAAGCGGTCTGTTTGCAATTAAGAAATATTACTATGAATTAAATTCATATTTTAATAGTACAGAAAATCCGATAACTAGTACAGAAAAAATACAAATCATTCAAGAAATGAAGGATTTTACAGATGCAATCAGCAATGCAGCTCTTCATCATTATGATAAATATACAGTCGGAATTTTCGAACCAACCAAAAAAGAAAAGATTTCCTGGAAAACATTACCATTATTGTATTTACTGATTCTTGTAGATGAATTACAGATCTGGAATAGAGAATTAGTATGCGAATTCAAACCAATTGTTTATTATGATCTACAAATAAATGATACTGCATTAAGTGATTGGTTTAAGGATAATTGGACAAATATGCTCCTGCGTTTTGTTCAATCATATCAAAATATTGACACTACAAAGTCAATGACCTTGGAAATACCTTTTACGAAAAATATGCTTAAGCAAATAGATTCATTGAGAAGATTAGGTACACATGATCAATGCAAGATTACTAACCTAATTGAAAATTCTAATTATTCTTATAAAATTTATAATGGGAAACTATCAATATCTTTTGTAGTTTGTCCAGTATTAGCACAATTAGAGAATGTGATTAATTTTGAATTATCGAATTATGAAGTTTTACGAATTAAGAGTGTTCTCGAATCCAGTTGGAAAGAATTTAGTGCAAATCATCAGACATATTCACTTTTCATGGAATATCTGATGCTTTTTGAAGATTTGCTTGAGGAGAATAATACCAATAAGGCTTATTCTATTAATAAAAACAATCTAATCAATAAATATCTCGTTAAATCTGACAAATTATATACACAATTAATTTCCTCAGATCAACTGTGGATACCTATCGAATGCATAACTTTCAATCATATGAGCAGCTTTGATTCTTCCCATTTAGAGCAATTAGAATTAATGTATGATGGTAAAACTACACAAAATATACAATCAATCATGGATCATTGTCTCAATGATTTTAAAAAACATATATCAATTAAAGGAATAAATAACCAGGCTCTTATTCATATCGTAGGTAAGATAAGAAACATTATTCAAAATTTTATAGCATAATTATAGGAGGATAGCATGGGAACTACGAAAATCTTGAAATATAATCAGGAAAGTATAAATTTTCTGAGAAGCTTGGAAGAGCATGTAAACAAAGCATATACTACTGACAGAAACTCTACAGCGAAGGAAAATACAGGAAAAATCAAGGAACTTCAAAGAAGACATGTTGGTTGGACTATGATTTCTTTTGAAGACGATTTTGTTACTAAACTTACTGAAATTCGATTAAATCAGGCAGAAACTAATAATGAAGAGGAAAAAATAATTAATGAAATTGATCAATATCTATTGATGCTCTCGCTGTTAGATAATATCTTTTATGGCTATCCTTCTGAAAGATCAATGGAAGATTGTAATGGCAAGCCAATTAATAATCACCTAAATAATTGGGTAAGAACATTTTATCATCTTACGCTCATAAATAACAAGGCAGGAGATGATGTAGATAAAAAAAAGGCACACGCATATGAAATTCAAATTTTAATCAAGGATTTTATATCTATACCAAAGGATTTTGCCAGTTCCTATTTTGGGTACGATACCGGGATATCAGGTTTAAACCAACTCTTGATGGGTGGTTTTCTACTCCCTGAGGACAGTACTGCAATGATAACAGTAGATGGTGAGTCTGGTGTTGGTAAAACAACTTTTGTGGTAAATTTAGTCTGTGCTATTCTGAAAAATTGTGGAGATACTGTTTTTAAACACAATAGAGATACAATAATACACAAACATGCTGAAAGACTTCCCATATTCATCGATTACTTCATATTAGAACAGTCTTATAATAATATTAAACGATGCATAACCAACTTTAACTTACTACCCATTCTGAAAGATACCCATGACGTGGTAACAGCAAATCCAATTGATCCAAAGGATACTGTTTATTATGCTGAAGAACTTGATGGTCTTCTTAATATTTGCCAGAAAAACTCAAGAAAACTTGTTATGTCAATTCACCCTGTCCCTATGTGTTCTGCCGCAGATTTACTTCAACAGGTTCAAAAATGTGAAGAACCTTTTCAAGCAAAAAGCGTACTTGAAGATAGACACATCATTGTAATCGATTCAATCAATGCAGTTTTGGATATGGATATTGAGCAATCTAAATGGCGACAGGTATTACAGGCATTACGCTCTATACTTGGTGGAAAGAAATCTAAATGCCCAAATGAAGGAAAAAATAAAAAAGAAAACAATACAATATTGATCCTAACTCAAGAAAAAGACCCTTCCAAAAAGGATACAATGGTTGAGTATTTCTGCGATGTCGTCATGGGGTTTGAAAAGAAAAATATCAACGGTGAATACCTTCGATATATTGAATTGATCGAAAGCCGTTTTCAGGATATGTGTTTCGGAAGACATCCCTTCCATTTTTCAACTAAAGGGCAAGCTTCCTTTGGGATCTACCCTTCAGCCTCTGCTTTAATGGAATTAATTCCCAACCAATTAAAACAGATTCAGCCAGATAAAAAAACACTTGAGTTTGGAATAAAAATCGATGGAATCCTGAAATTCTTTGTGAATACCCATTTGAAGAATAGCGGCATGAAACCATATTTTCTTAAGAATTCAGTCAGTAATCTCAATGGCGAAAAAGGATGTAATAAATCTGCATTTTCAAAGTTCTTTACACTAAGTTCATATCGGGATGAAAGATGGATATCCATGTCTGAAAGAGCATTTGAAAATGATCTTTACGAAACAGAAGTTACAGATAAGGAGTGCTATCATGAAATGAATTATTCTGAAAAAGAAGCTGACAAAATATGGAATGAAATAAAAGAAATGAAACCATATCCAAAATCTTATAACCCTGCAAATCCTTCGGAAACTGAAAAGCATTGTAATCCGATAGATAAAGCAATCGGGATGATTGTAAAATTTGGGGAAAACTATGAAGAAAATGAACATGATGTGGTTATTGATGCACCTTGGGGAAAAGTAATCATACCAGCAAATGCATTAAAAGTAGAACCTAAATTCTGGGGGAGAGTATCAGATGTTATTTGTCATTTTGAAGTAAAAAATTTCTCTGAAGAATACTATCTTGAACAAATCATGGATGTCATTCGTGCAATAGAATCATATCATGTATATGAAGAAATCCCTAAAACTTTTGAGAACTTGCTTAGAAGAATGAAATTATCAAGGATATTGTGGGAGAAGACTAGTTTACGAGAACCAGAAGTAGAAGCAACTCCTAATAATGTGGAATTTAGCCCATCGTTTGCTATTTATAAAGATAAGGACTACATTAATGATAATTCTAATGTTAAAGTAGAAGATAGGAATATCTACAATTCATCTATTTTCTTCTATCATGAATCATTACCAATCAAAGTAAGAAGGTTGGTGTTGGATAATACAGAAAACCTGATCGATATTTTCAAGCAAATCGATGCCCAGGATTTTATCACAACCATTACTCATTTCGGTTTGGCAAAGGGAATTACGATCTTAATTGTCAATCAAGTCGGTAGGGGATCTCGCAATCAGATCAATGACATTTGCAATGCCATTGCTGATAATATTTTTGAATTCCAGAGAGAATACTTTTGCGGAGGCTGGTATTCAGTACTTCATATCAAGCGATCATCAAACAGTTGGCATAATCGAATGTACTATAACATTTATAAAAGGCACGATGAGCTTTTGGAATTGCAGGATACATTTTCCTTTATATCAAGTTTTCATAATGAACTGAAGGAGTTAATACCAATTCGTCTATTTCTCCCTGGAAAATCACAAGCTGAAATTGATATGTATGCGAATCTATCTATTGCCTTAAATCCTTCAAATAGAGATTTTCCAGATATGAATTATAGTATTGAAAGAGATAAGAGATTACCATATAAGGATTCACACGAACAGTGGCATACATATCTGAAAGAAATGATCATCTACAGTATGACACATCCGCAAGTGGAAGTAATTAAGGCAAGTGATCCATTTACGGACATTTCTATTATCATAGAAGATGAAAGCGTTAAGGATGCTTTGACGATTAGTTGTATTCCCGGTCACTTAATCAAAAGGTATAAGACAAATTTACTCAGGCTTACAGATTTTATCAATTTCAGTCCTCGGGACAACCAGCTTCCTTTCATTGATAATGCGGTTGATTTCATAGCTGATACTTGGATGGAAATTGGTAATCTCAATTCTACAACACCCAACGGTAGATTCGGCAAGACTCATTACTACCTTAAACCTTCCTCTCTTCAATTTATCTCTAATGAGTCAAATAGAGACAATTGTCACTTTTCCTGGATAGAACCTGACCTGCTTTTTAACCCTGTGATTGATATCAGCCATCACAGTGATTCTGATGTTCAAACAGCACATGCTCTTGCCTATCCTTTTTATATCAATCCAAGGTTTGATCTGATAATCCGCCATAAAGATGCTAAAGATGCTAAAGATGATAAGGTGAAATATCATTTCGGTTCGACAACGACAGAAGATTACTTCACATTTTTCATGGAGCTATTGTTTAAGAATAGGTCTATTAGGAATTCCGTGGCTGAATTTATAAGCAATGCAAGTGAATCAAGTATAGGATATCAAATAAATGATATTCCTTTTGCACAGAAAGATACAGAGGATATTACAAACCATACTTTTATTTCCAGAAACTGGTTTTCATCACACCAGCAATTTATTGATATTTTAAAAAGCAATTTATCCCCAGAAGAATTTAGTAATATGTGTTTTAAATATATCGTTCCAAAAGTATTCTCTTATTCAACCTGGTATTTAGGCGTACCACTTAATAGTCCGCGAAAAGACAGAGCCTGTGAGATTATTGTCAAAATGACTGAATATCATGATTTAGCGAATTTCCAACTGAATGGCATCGGTATTCAATTGGGAAATTACGCTTTCAGGGATGAATGTTATAAATATTACCCTCATTTAGCATATCATGAAATTCTAACCGGAATAGGGAACATCCATTCTTTCCGTGATAATGCAAATCATAATAGTACCGGTATTCCTTTGGCTTCCATGGATTGTTTTTATGAATTAATTACTCCCATTGGAGGTTTGCTGCAAAATGTACATCAAATGCTCAAATCCACTATGTCATCTTGTCCTTTGAATAGCGATCTAATATCAAGGATTATTGGTCAAATTACTAATATTTTCACAGCATATACCTCGGACAATTTATGTAATGAATGCTATTTCAATTATCTGACAAATATAAATAGAGAAAAGTTATCTCGACGAGCCTGTGATTGTTGGTTAGGTGCGTTATTCGGTTTAGTACAATCAGATTGTCCCGAGGAAAATAATTGTTAGAAGTTTTTGATAAAATTCGATGCTCAAACATAATTTAGATAAATACTAGTACCTTGATAAGTATCACTTTACACTAGATTGGGGAGTCTCTGTATTGTGTAAACTATCTATCCTTTGCATCAGCAAGCATTTCATGAATTTTCTATACACTTGGATTTTCGGAATCCTAATTAAGATGCATGATTTTACGAACCTGAGTTTCCTCTCCTTGTATAGTTTTCAGGAAATAGATACCAGATGCCAGATCTTTTTCATTAATGTTCAATACCTGGTTGGGAAAAGCATCTACAGATTTAACAAGTTGACCTTTTAAATTATACAGGCGTAGAGTCACACTAGTGTTTGATCTGCTCTTGATCATCAAATGCAAATCAGTTGTAAAAGGATTTGGAAATACGGTTACTGTCATCCTCTGAACAGAAGGAATATTACTATCATCATTCAATGTTGGAGGTTGCCATGTAGTGGTAATCCGTTGCTCATATTCAGGGACAGAGTTATTCAAATGATAAGCTGTTTCCACAATTTGGTTACCGTCCTGTGAAACAGCAAATTCCTTTGATTGATAATTTACCCAATTCGGATCTGAAAAAGTTTGGGTAGTGATGGTGGATAGATGATTATTTTCATAAGTAAAGAGCAATTGATTTTGCATTAACCAATCATGGTCATACCAGCTCTGATCAAGAAGATCATCAATCAAGGGAAAACTCTGATTCGATAAAATCCAATCATAAGGGTTATCTGTTTGTCCAATGATATCGTTGATAGAGCCAACAGACACTTCCAAGCCTTTTCCAAGAGTTATTGGTAAAAGATGGGAAATCAAATTGATGAACGAAACACCGGTTGTTGCATCGTTCGAGTTATAAACCCTGGTCACATTCTCATAATTTACCCAATTAAGTGAGTCCTGTGATGTCAGAATCAATTCGCTAATTATCCTACCTCGGTTATCCAGTTCAAAAGAACTCTTTTTAAATATAGAGGTTTGAAAGCCAGGTTTCCAGGTATAAACTGTATCCAAATCCTGGTTATTATAGAGGATTCCCATGCGAAGATTATCATTGAATATCCCCGTGAAGATGTCCTTATTTGCCAAATTCAGGGCAACGATTCGATTTTCAGAATCATACGATACTCTTAACCGTTGCACTGGATTCATTGGGGTAATATACACCATAGCATTCGTTACATAATGATGAGTAGGTTCATAACTGAATACAGTTTTGCTATTAATTATCCAACTACCGCTATTAATATCCCAGTTGTAGGTCAGAAGACTATCCACCGAATTGGTGACTGTGTCATTATAATAAAATTCATCCCTGGCATTTATATGCCAGCCGAAATTATCGATAATCTCACGTACCTGGCTTAAAACCAGAGTATTACGATAATTATCTTTGACACCTGATTTCACAGCGATGCCAGAGAGATTATTACTGATGGAAAAAAATAATGTAGGAATAACAAGAAAGCTCAAAAAAAGGTAAATATTCTTCACTAATGGTACCTCCAATCTTTAATAGATTGACTTGATTGGAAATAGTATGAATGTTGTCAAGTAATTAACTATCGCAATATCAAATAAGAAATCATTCGGTTATCGGGAAGTATATTTATTTCAATCAGCGAACAAACTGGAAATTTTTAAACGAAGGATGTGTAAATCTGGAAAACAAATGAGGAGATAGTGGTCTATTACGAGGAAGTAAGCCCAGAAACTGATAGGTCCAAGCCTTTTAGGTAGAGCAGCATGAAATTTTGGAATAATTGATGGTAAACTTATCTGTGATTGCTGTTTTCCCCAAAAAGCGGTTTCATCGTTATGTGCTTTGGTTTTAATTATATGCTTACCCTCGGGGTATTCACTGATCAAAGGATTGGATGGAATCTCCTTTTTCCTTTTCGAAGGCAGCCAGGCATACAACTCCTCTACTCTACTTATCAAAGATAAATGTGCTTTCAGAGCTTTAATGGCTTTCCGTAAATCCTCCAAATCTCCGATAGTCTCTGCTTCGCTCCAGAGTAATATATCTTCATTGTCAAAAGCCAGATGCAAAGCTATCATATGAAAATCCTTTATCGAGTAAGAAGAAAGCTCTATTATGACGAGGAATAAACGTCAAGAATTGATTCCTCTATGTAATTTCGAACTTCGAACTTCGAACTTCGTACTTCCCATGATCCCCGTAGGGAAGAAACATATTAACACTGGATTTTAATCCGGTGATATGATAAATGTGATCTAAAGGTCTCTCCGGAACGCTGTTTTCAAACGGCTATGCAGGTTTTAAGGCGCATTGCCATGACCCCTGCTCTGCTTGAATTCAATCCGTAGGATGTCACTCTGTTAGCCCAGGAAGTCCGTTCTCTGAACTGCAAATCTTCACTCTTCCATCTTCGAACTCCAAATCTTCAATCATCCATTTTCAATCTTCAATCAAAGCACTCTACTCTCCTCTCTTTCTTGGCTCTACAGAACCATAATTGAACCCCTTAATTTATACCAGTTTCAATCTAGTTTCAATCCTGTTTCATTCCTGTTTCGTCAAATAGGATAGAGATTGGTAGGGGATTGGTAGGGGATTGGATTTTGATTGGTAGTGTCTTTGGGGTTCGAATTGTGATTATAACTATTCCAATTGAGGTTTCTGTTTCAGATGCAGAGAATCAAACTCTCTCGAAAAGATGGGCGTACTTCCGCACGCCCCTACTGCCACCCTCTCTTCATCTGAAGGGAGAAATGGGTCAGTGTGGATATTTCGGAGTGAGAGAGCATAGTGTACGCTCCAACAGAGCCACGTCTTCGGAAAAATAGAGCCACCTAATTCGGAGATGAGAGCCACTCTTCTATTTTCAATAATTAATACAGGTAATATACAAAAAAATAAGCTATAACTAATCTTTTTGCGACGGCTGCCGTGAAGTGAGGCCGTAGGCCGAGCGAAGCGGCAGCCGTCGCCGGGAAAGTTGTAGTACCATCCCAAGTATTAACTATCGTTATTCTTTCTTAATGCCATTGCGTTCTCTCATTGACACTTTACCATCGATAAAAATAGGATAGGAATCGTGTATAATCCGGTCAAGGATGGCATCGGCAAGGGTTTCCTGACCAATCTTCTCATGCCATCCTCCGGTTCTGAACTGAGAACAGAAGATCGTTGATGAGTGCTGATGCCTCGCTTCGATAATCTCCAAAAGATCTCTTGCCTCTTGTTCTCTGAGTGGTGTCAGCAGCCATTCATCAAGTATCAGCAGTTTGATCTGCTTGTATTGTTTTATGACTTTCTTAAAAATACCTTCACCTCTGGCAACTGCCAGGTCATCCAGCAATTCGGGAAGTCGTATATATCTGACAGGATAATAGTTCCGGCAGGCTGCTATCCCGAAAGCACAACCCAGCCAGGATTTCCCGTTTCCTGATGCTCCCATAATGATTATATTCCGATTTTCGCTGATGTAACTGCAGGTTGATAAACGGATAATCTCAGATCGATCCAGCTTTCTGTCATCATGATATTCTACGTCTTCAATACTTGCCTGGCTGAACTTCAAGTTTGCCTTCTTAATTAGCCTCTGCAGTCTGTTATTTTTGCGTCTGGCCCATTCAGCATCTACGAGCAGACTGAAGCGTTCTTCGAAAAGCAAATCCTTAAATGCACCATCATGTAATTGCTGGCAGAAAGTATCAGCCATAGCACTCAAATGCATCTCGTGAAGCTTATTGACTGTTGATTGGCTGATCATTTATTTTTCCTCCCGTAGTAGTCTGCACCTCTGGTAATACCAAAATCAGAAGCAGGATCATTCTTTGCAGTCTCTGCCGCATTATTGATCTTATCAAAACCCGTCTTGAGTATGGTTTGGATATTTTTATAACCGGGATTGGGTGTATAAGATAATGCCCTTTGACATGCACTTTCGAGCCTCTGCACAGAATACCTGTCAGCTGATTTCAGAAGTGCCATACAGGAACGGTATCCCTGCTGTTCAACACGATAGGATGCCAGAATAGACTTAATTACGATCATCGTATGTTCCCCTATTTCCTTTGCCCAGGAGATAAACCTCTCTGCATTCCATTCCTGATATTTCTGATGCTGTTCAGGCATATGTTCAGGGAGTGTCTGATACTGACCGGGATGACCAAATTTCCTGACATGGGAAGCGATTCTGTTGGAGTTATAGAAAACCTCGACAACTCTGCTTGTGATGCGTACATCCACATAGTATTTTATGTATTCATAAGGAACCGAATAGTACATCTTATCCACGCTTATATGATAATTGAACTGTACTGTTGCCTTTGACCAGGCAGCAAGCTCATATGGCGACAATGACAATGGAATAAGCATGGGCTGTTCTTCTGCCTGAAAGACACTTTCTCTGCTTCCTTCTTTCTTTTGAAAGGGCTTGGTATTGAACTCTCCCAGTTTTTCCCTGATTGACATATTGAGTTCATGAAGCGAAAAGAATGTCTGGTTTCGCAAGGCAGCAATGATCCAGGTTGAGATGACTCCAACTGTGCCTTCTGCACTGGGCTTATCCTTTGGTCTTCTAACTCTGGCAGGTATTACCGCAGTATCGTAATAAGCAGACATTTCTCCATAGGTTCTGTTGATAACGGGAGTATACCACGACACATGGTCAACTCCCGTCTTAAGATTATCAGGAACAAGTATTTTAGTAACTCCATTAAAGTACTTGAAGCTATTTATATGAGCCTGAATCCAGCTTTCCATATTCATGGAAAGAAAGGCTTCCACATAGGAATAACCACTGTACGGGAGGGTTGCTACAAAAACATAGGCTTTGATCGGTTCACCGGTAATGTTGTTTTTGATGGCGGCAGTCTGTCCAGCCCAGTCCACTTCCAGCTTTTCTCCTGGTTTGTGTTTTATTCGCATGGTTGCTTTTGTCTTTTGTGAGTAATCATGGTAATGTTTGCAAAATTGCGTATACTTGTAGGGAATAGCCTGATTATTCCTGCATCCCTCAGAGTATTCATGCCAGAGTAGCGACAGTGTTACACCACTCTTGGCAAGTTCCTTGTGTATGTGTTCATAATCAGGCATCTTCTGCGGGTTTGACGATAAGTAAGCCGGAAAGAGCTGCTCTTCGATCATCTCATTTGTTAATGTATCAGGAAGCGGCCATTCAAGGCTCTGGTCTGTTGCCCTTTGAATGATCATCGACACGTTATTGCGGGAACAGGATAAACTCGCCGCTATGCCTCGTCTGCTTATTCCCTGGCTGTGTAAGCGAAGGATCTCTCGGTAATTGGTCATTGCATTGACCTCCATGAATTGATTTACACTGATACAGTGCATTAATTCATGTTGGTTTTTTCTTTCAAAATAGCAAGGTGGCTCTATTTTAGCGAAGACGTGGCTCTAAAACTCCGTACAAGTGGCTCTCATTTAGAATATTATTCAGTCAGTGATACGAGATCAAACCAGATTGCATTAGAATACAAGTTCAGAGCATTGCAGTCTAACTTTCAGGCATCCCCCCGTAATTTTCTTAACAATTAGTTTAGAAGCGTTTATAGTAACAGTCAAACGTTTTGCCGACTTTGAAAATCTGTTTAACATCACTGGTTGGTCAAAACTCCTAAACAGAAACTAGTGCAATTTGTAATTTACGGTAAACAGAAGAGTTGTGTTTTCACGGTAAAAGCAAAAAGCAGGTATTTTAATAAAACTTATAAAATTATGTGAGAAAATAAGATAACTATATAGAATGTCCATAATAAAACTGTACAAAAAAAGTGTCTCCGATCTTTTGTTCAAGCACTAAACCAAACCTAAGAAGGAGACACCCATGATTAATAAGAAGCAAATCAAAACCAGAGAAACCTTGCAAGTAAAATTGTTACAATTTCTGAATAATTTTAGAGAAACGCAATCTCTACCTGTGTATAAGTTCATACAGGATATCTGCTTAGGGATACTGAAAAGTAAATCTGTAATTATGCTCCAAATAGCGAAACAGCTAAATGAACCAATCACGGTTAAAAAGCTCTGCGAACGTTTCACCCGACATTTGAATAAGAAGCCCTTAGGAGATAAGCTGCAAGCGGAAATAATTAGGCATCAGTGCCAGGGTTTTGATGATGAGACAGGCATCATAGTTGATGAAAGTGATATCGTAAAAACCAAAGCCAAAAAGATGGAGGGATTGCAGAAGGTGCGTGATGGCAGCACCGGCAGTCATGATCAGCAGGGCTATGCATTGCTGAATATAATTGCCTATCAGGCAGGCAGTACAGGCTATGAGATAAAACCCATCAGTTCAGACCTGATAGCCCGAAACATGGAACTGGATAGCGTCTCTCAGATCATGGAAGACCGGCTAGTGGGGATTATTCTTGCAAGTGGTAACCGTGGAGTAACTATTTTCGACCGTGGCTTTGACAACCGAAATCTATTCAGCTTTCTGCATGAACATGGACTAAGCTATATCATCAGATCAACAGGTGAAAGAAGTCTTATCATGGATGGCTGCGAACAGAACTTCATGGCAGTGGCAAAGACAGTGAAACTCGATCATACATTCAATCTGCAAGAATCAGGACAACAGATAAAATGTGGTTTAACGCGGGTGAAGCTGCGTTTGAATCCTTACCCTGTAAAATACCCTGATACTACAGATGCCTGGCTTATTGTTGCACAGTTCAGTCCCGATGCTAGTGGCAGACAGGGATATTTCTATTTCATCTGCGACTTTCCGACACAACCTTATCTGACGGAAAATGCTATCATGGAGAAGGTTTTGCGGATGTATCGCATACGCTGGAAAATCGAAGAGGTCCATCGCCATATCAAGCAGGAATATGGTTGGGAAAAGATACAACTGAAATCATATACCCGTCTGAAAAACATGAACCAGCTGCTTCTGCTAGCTATGTGCTACCTGTATTCTCTGAAAAAGTATGCTGGCGTATTTTTAGATGCCTTCCCAAATCTTATGAAATACTCAAATAAACAGTGGAAGCAGATATATGACTTTGTGTATTATCGTCTGTCAATGCTGATAGAGATGTGTTTTGCCACCGTGACAAGGTACAGGCTCAATCCTTTTGCAGGAAAATGGCTGGATAATCAGCAGCTAAAAATTCCTGGTTTGAAAAACGGGGGGATGTGAGAGTCTAACTTTTCCTTGACAGCCTACATCTTGGACAGGAGCTTGCTTTTTTACCGTCGGGATGTAGCGCAGCTCGGTAGCGCGTTCGGTTCGGGACCGAAAGGTCGCTGGTTCAAATCCAGTCATCCCGACCATTTTTTTAAGCTCGAGTGCTTTGCTTCACTGCTGTGAAGTAATATGACAGATATGTTAGTAACAGTTTAATTTATGTTCTAGATATGTATGAATTGATTGTTTAGTAGGATCGGAATCCTACTCCATGAAAAGATTTAAGTAGGAACGGCGTCCTACTCTACGAGAAGACAGCAAGAACGGCGTCTTGCTTTACAACGCAATAAGAGGTAACATGTCCGAATTGCAGAAGCCTGAGATCAAGCTGGAAGTAAGGAAGAACCTGAAGAAGCTTCTCCCCTATATCTGGAAGGACAAGTACCTTTTCCTCTTCGGGCTTATCGCCATGATCATCACTTCCGGCATGAGACTTTTAGACCCTCTTATCCTGGCTCATATCATTGATTACAGCGTTCCCAAGCACAACATGAAGGATATGTTCACCTATGCCGGATACTTCATTGGTGTGATAGCCTTATCAGGCTTACTATCCTATATCCAGATCATCCTGCTCTCTCGATTGGGAATCAAGATCATTACTGAATTCAAAGGGCATATCTTTGATCATTTATTAAAGCTGCCAATTTCCTATTTTGATAAGAACGCCGTCGGTGAGATCATCGCCCGTGTAGAAAGTGACAGTGAACGCGTTCGCATGCTCTTCACAGACTTGTCCGTAGCGATATTGGGTAATATCATTTTCTTCATTGGTATCTTCAGTGTGCTGCTTGTTAAGCAATGGAAAATCACATCACAATTGATTGTACCACTTATCGTTATCATCGTTCTTTATTCATTTGTCATTCGATATTTGAATAAGTTCTATAAGCGTTCTCGTGTCCTAAATGCGGATATCACTGCCAAGCTGACAGAGTTTTTACAGGGTATGCCCATTATCCAACTGTTCAATCAGCAGAAGCGAATTACTGCAAATTTATTCAAATCCAGCAACGAAAAGAAGGATGTGGATATCAAGGCTTCTTTTGTGGAATATGGCTTCCAAGGGTTCTTTTTCTTCGTTTTTAACATACTTTTCATGATACTCATCATCTTACTCTCGGCACCGAAGATCATCGCCCATACTATGACGATTGGAACTCTCATCGTGTTTACGCAATATATCGCCCGTGTGATCTGGCCTCTGATGAATATCTCGGAGAACATCACCAACATCCAGAGAGCTTTTGTTTCCCTGCAGCGTATCTTCTCCATTACTGAATTGAAGACAGAATATGAAACCCTGGAAGGGAATGCAGAGCCGGTCTTCAATCATTCAATCGAATTCAGGAATGTCTGGTTTGCCTATGATGAAAATGAATGGGTACTGCAGGATGTGAGCTTCTTCATTCCCAAAGGCGGAAAGATTGCCCTCGTTGGAGCTTCCGGTAGCGGTAAGACAACCACAATTAGTCTTATCTGCGGTTTCTACCGAATCCAGAAAGGTGAAATTCTGATTGATGGTGTGAATCTCTACAGCCTGGATATGAAAAAATGGAGACAGAAACTGGGATTGATTCTCCAGGATATCTATCTCTTCCCGGGTAACATTTTAGAGAATGTACGCATCTACAATGATGAGATAGATCAGTTGCAGGTTGATAAGGCAATTCGATTAGTGCAGGCACAGGACTTTGTGAACCAACTGCCACATGGCTTATACTCAGAGCTGGCTGAAAGAGGACAGAATATCTCTCAGGGAGAAAAGCAGCTTATAAGCTTTGCTAGGGCGATTTGCTTTGAACCGGAAGTCGTCATTATGGACGAAGCAACTGCTTCCATTGACCAGCTCACGGAATCCCGCATCCAGAATTCATTGCACACTATGCTGGAAGACAAAACGGCTATTATCGTGGCGCACCGGCTTGCTTCCATACTGGATTCAGATGAAATACTCATGTTTCATGAGGGTAAGATCATCCATCGGGGAAATCACAATGAATTGTTAGAAACATCGATAGAGTATAAAAGACTTGTAGAATTGCAGTTCTTATCAAATACAAATGAAGAGAGTTCGCCAAACCAAGAAGAATTGGCGAAGCGGAATTCGCCAAACCGAGAAGAGGATGCCAGCCATGAATGAGCATATTCGTTGGATAGGTAAACGCTGGTGGTCTAACCGGTATTATATCTTTTTACTGCTGCTAATGACATTGGTCAGCTCAGCAGTGGCGATCGGTTATCCTTTCCTTTTCAAGAAGCTGATCGATGTGCTCAATGCTATTCTTCTCCATCCAGACAAGTATCCGAGTCCGATGAAAGAAGTGTATAAAATATGCTGGTTCTTCCTCTGGGTAGGTGTGGCACAATTTATCTCCGCTTTCTATCCCGCAATGCGTGCATATATGAATCAGTACTTCGAACATCACTTGAGAATGGAGTTCTTTACGTATTGTACGAAAAAGGATTACAAATTCTTCAATCACTTCCGTACAGGTGATTTGGTTACTCGCTTAACCAATGATTTGAGTGACTTCCCAAAGATCGGCTGGTTCCTCTGCTCCGGTATTTTCAGAGCACTGAGTTCCTTTTCCAGTATCTTTTTTAGTCTAATCGTCATGTTCAACCTGCATTGGAAACTGACCTTGCTATCTGTTGCCCCATTACCCCTGATGATGGTGATCTTCTACATTACTTCCAATCGTCTGTATCAGAACTTTCAGAAAAACCAGCAGGCAATCAGTAATATCAATAGTCAATTGGAGATGAGCTTTTCCGGTGTAAGAATCATTAAGTCCTTTGTCTGTGAAGAGAAGTATCAACGGTTTTTCAATATCGCTCTTCAGAAACGTTTCAAGACTGAGATGTCCGTTATCAAGCTGAATGCCGTTCTCGGTTTGATCTACCAGTATATTGGCTACATAGCACAGATATCTGTGATCGTGTTCGGTGGTTACCTTGTCGTGAAAGGTGAAATTACCGTTGGTACCTTCGTAGTATTCTATACTTATCTTTCCATGATGATCTATCCGCTATTGGATTTACCCCAGCTCTTTGTATCCGGCAAGCAGGCATTTGTTTGCATCGACCGCCTGGAAGAGATGAAGGACTTCCCCACTTCCTATACTAGCGAAACAGGTTTAAAGAAGATAGATCATTTGGAGTCCATAGAATTCAGGAATGTGAGCTTCCAATATAATGAGAAAACAAATATGATCCTGGATAATGTATCCTTCCGTTTAGAAAAAAGTGAAAAAACACTGATACTCGGAGCAATCGGTACTGGGAAATCAACAATACTGGGATTGATCACAGGTATTTTGAAACCCGAAGCAGGCGGTATATTCGTGAATGACATGCCAATTGAAGATATCGACCTGGTTTCCCTGCGTTCCAAGATAGGTTATGTTCCGCAAGAACCTCTGCTATTCACAGGAAGTATCAAGGAAAATATCCATTTCGGCAATGAAGCCCTTGACCAGGAATGGTATGATAAAGTACTGCATGCTTCTCAAATGTATGAAGAGATAGAACAATTCAAAGACAAGGACGAAACCTTACTTGGGCAGCGTGGAGTCAGTGTGTCCGGTGGTCAGAAACAGAGAATTGCCATTGCGAGGGCATTATCACGTCAGCCTGAGCTGCTGATATTTGATGATATTACAGCCAGCCTGGATGCTGATAATGAACAGAAACTCTGGAATGATATTCTACAGATATACCCTGATGTGACCTCCCTGATGGTATCGCATAGGTTATCAACTCTTCGATATGCGGATAGTGTGATCTTCCTTGATTCAGATCATAGACTTGTGAAGTCATCGCATGAAGAGCTCCTGGCAAATGATTCAGCCTACCAGACATTCATGCTGGAGCGGGAGAAAACGTAGCAGAAGGTTATAGGTTATAGGTTCTAGGGGCTGGGTGTTAGATAGTAGATTTGAAGATCGGTTCATATCGATACAATTTCTCCTGCGTCGAAATCACTCAATGAACCGTATCTTTTATCCTTCTCTGAACCTGATACCTGTGACCTGACACCTGAAACCTAGCTTGATGAAAATAATTATTGACTGAAAACATGATTCGAATTTCAAAAACCTCTAGAGAATAGATTAAACATACTTCCAAAAGGAGTTCGTTAAATGAAGAAAATATCCATTATCGTTCTTATGCTGCTATTTATATTCGCAACAGTAGTATTAATAGCACAAACACCAAAGAAAGCAACTACAACGAACAAGAGTACAACCGGTAAGAGCACTTCAAAAAATACTGCCACAACTGCCAAGAAACCAGCTTCACGACAGGTAGTAGGAACAATTGGTACGAAAAAGATCTATCTCGATGAATATAAGACAATGTTGACTAATTATAATCAATATTGGCAAAACAGGGGTGAGAAGATCACACCTGAATCAAAGAAAAAGTTTAATAATCAGTTATGGGATGAATTAGTCGCCAAAGAAGCCTACAACAAAGATATCAAAAAAAGAAACTTAACAGTCACTCCGGTGGAATTAAATGCACGGACATTATCCAATCCGCCCGAACAGGTAAAATCCATTCCGCAATTACAGACTAATGGTAAATTCGATATCTCGAAGTATAAAATGGCTGTCGAAAAAGATACTGTTTTCAAGAAAAACGTCCAGGCTATTATCATGGATTCATATCCTTATGAAAAACTGTTCAATACGATCAAAGCACAGGTCAAGATCAAACCGGATAGTGTTAAAAATGATTTCATCGCCAAGAATGACAAAGCCAGTGCCAAGATCATCAGTTTTGATTGGCATACTATGAAGAATATCACGGTTGCTGATTCCGAAATGATGTCCTATTATCAGAAAAATCTGGAAACTTATAAACGCAATCCTGCTCGCATCGTTAAATATATCAAAATCACAAATGAACCTTCTCAAGCAGACACTCTTCTGGCAAAGACAAAAGCTGACAGTCTCTACCAGAGATTAGTAGCGGGAGATAGCTTTGAAGAATTAGCTAAGAAATTCTCACAAGATCCTGGTAGCGGAGCAAAAGGTGGAGATTTGGGTTATTTCACTAAAGATCGCATGATTCCTGAATTTTCCAATACTGCTTTTGGTCTTGAACCTGGTAAATTCAGTGCACCTTTTTCAACTCGCTTTGGCTGGCATATCGTCAAAACATTCGATAAGCGGAAGAATGCGCAAGACCAGGATGAAGTGAAAGCAAGCCACATCCTGATCAAGTATGAAGCCAGTGCAGCAACGAAGCTGGCAAAAGAAGTGCAAGCTACACAAATATATGAAAAAGCAAAAAAAGAAGGTTTAACAAAGGCGATAGAAGGTACTACTAATGTAATACAAACAACAGATGAATTTTATGCAGATGCGAAGTATGTGAATGGAATCGGTTCAAACGAAGCTTTAGTAAAAGAAGCTTTTAGTAAAGGCAAGGATGCCTTGCTGGAAATGAGCACCAATCCTGCAGGGGAAAAAATACTAGCAGAAGTTGCTGATACTATGGGAGTTCATTATCTTACTTTCGATTCTCAAAAAGTAGATATCAAACGTAAACTGGAGCAGGAAAAGAGTATGGCAGCAGCCAATAAAATGGCAGCAAAATTCTTCCAGGATTTCGGTCCTGATAAATACTTGGAACAAGCCCAAAAGGATTCTCTAATGATCATAGATGCCAATGATATTACGATCAGTATGAGCATTCCTCGTATCGGTAATAACAAACCCCTATCTGAAGCAATCTTTAAGACTGAAGTAAATAAGTATACATCCCTTATCACTACCGAAAAGGGAAATTGGATTGCCTATGTAACAACCAGGACGCTTCCGGATATGAAAGAATGGGAAAAGAAAAAGAGTACTCTGATCAAAGAAGCTCGAGAATCGGCTGAACAGCAACATCTATCCAAGTGGTATATGGGCATTAAGAATTCGGTAACTGTTGTTGATAATAGAAAGAATTACTTCGATTTAAAACAATAAATTCAATAGAAAAGGGAAGGTCATTCAACCTTCCCTTTTTTATTGAAATGTAGGGGTCAGCGTCAGCAGTCCCATCCTTTATAGAACGAACTTAACTGAAAATCAGTTTTCGCTACTGAAGATGAAAATGTCGGTTTGAAGTCCATTTGCCCTTTTTGTCAGCTATTCATTGATACATAGCTAGGGCAATTGAACTCCAAATCCTTAGTTTTAATGTCAAGTATGTAAAACAGAAAGGGTCTGCTGATGCGGACCCCTACATTGCACTTATAAATTCTCGATCAATTTCAGTGGTTTTGAAGCCGTTGCCTGGTTAATCCCATCCACAGAGATTATTCCCAAAACCGGCTTTCCGATCGGTTGTCCATTTTCTTCCTTAAAGAATTCTACTGGTATAAAAGCAGAGATGCATGCCTCTTCTGTATCAGCCTGGTCAAGAATATGCATCATATAGGGAGATGAATATAGCCAGCATAATCCAATTGCAGCAATTCCAGAAGGTTCGTTCACACTCTTGCGCTTTGAATCAATTAACAGTCTTTTCTCCAGTGGCGCGTTGGGAGAATTGATACTGGAAGTAACAGTACCCATGCGTTTGCCATGAATATATACACTTCTACCTACTACAATACCTTCAGAAATCACGATTGCCATCTGTTTTTCTAACCCTTTGGCTATTTCATTATCCAAGACTTTCTTCCCTACAAAATCTGCTTTATTCATATCAATTGCAGCATCAAATAAGGGTGCTCCCGTGGGAGTATGATAATTATCATATTCCTGTCCCATTAAGGGAAGCCCGAAATCTCCAGCGGATAAACGGTTTTCATCCCGACCACCCAAACCAACAAGCAAACCGTCAAATTCAAGTGCCTTCAGGACGATCTTCTTGAAGTGCTCTTCAATGAGTTCAACCGGAATATAGAGTTCCCAACCCCATCGATTGGTATAACCGGTACGGCTGATGAAGAATTTCTTTCCCTGTAATTCGAATTCATTGAAAGTAAAGAAATTCATATTCTTTTCAGGATTTGATCGATTTCGAAGTACTTCGCTGCCATAAATGGATTTAATTAATTTATAGGATAGAGGTCCCTGGATATCGATTTTCACGAATCTATCTGAAATATCCTGGACATGAACATCTTCACCTGGTTTCAAAAAGGATAATATATGATCAGCATCAGAAAGAAACTGCTTTTCTTCTCCATGATCATCAAGACCTTTCCCTGTTAAATCATGTCCCGCATTGATTACTAAAATGAACCTGTCTTCCTTAACGCACATAACGATTAGATCATCTCGAACAGTCCCGTTCTCATTTAGCAGCAAAGAATATTTACAATGTCCTATTTTCATTTCATCGATACGAGCAGGAAGCACGCGATTTAACAATGAACAGGCATCTTTACCTGTAAATTCAACCTGTGCCATGTGATCAATGTTGTAAATAGCGACTTTGTTGATTGCCACTGATTCTTCAAGTACCGATGTTAGATAGTTCACTGCCATGTCATATTGACCAAAATTGCTTCTCTTTACCGGCTCAACGGCTCTGTCAAATTTCTTGGAAAGCAATTCCTGGTACCATTTTTCTTCCAGATCATACAGGACAGTCTTTCGTGGTGAATTTGGTATATCAAATCCAATTTTTCCCATGTCATCTCCTATGAATTTATATTGTAAGTATTAAAATCCGAAAAAACGCTCTTTCTTTTTCTTAATTGATTAACCTATTATTAGTGAGTTATCATATACTGATCAGGTTATTGACCCAAGTTGAGAATGACATTCGGAAGATTTGAATTTTTAGTAGCACCACCAACCATGATTGTTGTTGGAACTTTTCCCCCGGTTTTCTCCCATGCAGCAATTAATGATCTTTGTACCTGATAGTTTTCCCATTCTAAAAGCTCTTTTGTAATAGAGAGTTGTTTCAATCTATTAGATTCGGCAATACCCCTTGCTTCAGCAACTAACTTTGCCGCTTGTGCCGTGCTTGTTCTAACTTGGTTTTCAGCAGCTAATGCTTCTTGTGTGGCAGTCTGCTTTGCTTCAATTGCACTTTGGAATTCTGGATTATAGGCAAAATTCACAATATTGAAATCGTCCAGAATTACATCCGCTGTTAACAATCTTTTAGCTAAGGAATCTCGAATATCAGTTTTTACCATTTCGCGGTAATTTACCAGGTCTGGAGCATTATATCTTGCTGTTGCTGCCTTGACTGCTTCTTGAATCTTAGGGTCAATAATTGTTTTTTCAATATCACCTTTGATAGTTTGATATACGATATTGGCTCGTTTTGGGTCAATATGGTAGTTCAGCGCAACGGTTGCAGAAATGACCTGTAAGTCTTTTGATGCAGCGCTGCAGTTAAGTTCTACTTTGGTTGTTTGAACGTTAATGGGAACTACTTTCTGTATGAAGGGAATGATGGCGTGTAATCCTTCCCCAAGAGCAGTATCTCCTACTTTTCCCAAACTTACGAGAACTCCCCTTGTTCCTGGCTTTACGATCGTGAAAGAATGAAAAACAATACTGATACCAACAATGACTAATAAAATACGGATAGCTAAATGAACGATTTGCTTTGTAATCATGTTTTTCTCCTTATCTTTATTGGGGTTTTGTGATATCAAATCCCATGATCCATTATAAACATAATGATAATATGCATATTACTTTACTCCGATTTGTAAGGACATATTCAATATCTAAGATGAATTTACTATTGTCAATTAATTGTTTGTAAGTTGCATTTTTTTTTGTAACACCTTCTTCAGGGGGTTGTGAAGTGAATGAATAAAAGTATTATTTCGAACAAGTATCACGTATATAATTTAGCATACTTACAGCATACATTCTCTACCCGTAAAGCATCCATAAAGCATCCTTTAAAAGAATATGATTCTTTCATTAATTTTCAGATGAATTTACTACATATCTTTTACTTTTCTGTTCTTTATTTGTAGCTTTCAGCTTTTGATTAAGCAAATCAATTCAATTTTTAAAATGTGGAGCAGCCACAGTAAATCTACTTAACATATCTAAAGTCATTTGATAAATAGTATTCTGATCATCGTTTTTGATTAAAAACACGTTATTCTCTTTGTCGATGGCAAATGTAAGCTTCACGGTCTTTCCTGATTTATCAGTTATTGTCACTAGCGCTGCTGGTTTTCGGAAATATTCCTCATAATCATTCCAGCGATTATCAATAAATTGATAGGTTCGCAATGAAGTTAGGGCATTAAAGAGCTTACCGGTATATGTGTTTCTTGGATTAAGCTGAAATTTATTACTCGCATCTTGATAGTACCAGGTTTGATTCTCCAGTATGAACCTGTATGAATTGCTTACGTATTTGACATCTATCTTTGCTAGATTTTGTAATATTACAGGAACGATAATAGGTGATCTCCACATGAAAATGGAAGGATTGATTGCTTCAGAGATATTGTCTTTCAATTGATATATTGATTTTGATCCGGGACGACGAGCATAACAGAAGCTAGAATTAAGGCTTTTTCCAACATAGACTCGATCCAGGAGATGCGACTTATTATCGTAAATAGAAACAATCACAGCTTCATCGGGTGTAACCTTGTATCTATCCTGGTTTTTCGTATCTTCTGACATCGGTGTTTTAGTTACTTGAACTTTTAACGCTTTCGAAAAGAAGAGCTTAATCTGATCTGAACTTACTTCCCATTTGATTGGATTGGATAATATCCATCTACCATTAATTTTCTGGATGGTCACCTTTTCATTCTTGGATTGGAATTCAAGCTTGGCAATGCGAGTAGAATCAATATCAAAAAAAGATATTTCCTTTTCTGTTCTCTGCTCATGTTTCATATAATAGAAGATAGCAAACAAGATACCTAAAATGATCAGTAATTGAATGGTTTTCTTAAACATAGCGTTCTTTAATCTCCGTTCTGCGTTTTTTTTCATAACGATTACGAATGATACCATAAAAAACCAGGAGTAATGATGGTAATAGAATATTGAGCCATTTCGCTAAGATTCGAATATTAGGTTCTATCCTGGCAATTTCCACAGAATCTTGAATTCCCATTCTCCTGGAAATCCAGGCAGCAATACTGAGTTCACTGGGTATGAAATTACGGGAACGAATTTCTATCATAGATGTATCTTTTGCCAGAAAATCAATAGAATTCAGAATGAAATTAATGTTATTTGGAATTTGTCCGCCTGCAGTTTCAACGATAAAATCGTTATCAGCAACCAGGATGATCTTACTCTTATTCGTCTGTGGCAAAAAACCATCAGCTTGTTTTGAATCTACATTTTGAAAATTACTCTGAAAAGTACCTTCGTATAATGAAGCTAAAACCATGGGAGAACCAGACAACATACCGATTGCCTTCTTATTCATAAAACGCTGGATATTGATATCATAGTTCGGACCAACGACTTGTCCTGAATTATGGGATGACATCAATAAAGGAGTCATTTTAATCCCTTCTTTGCGGAACGAAGTATTTACCGGTGAAGCAAAGAAAAATGCTATCGTATTCAGATCCTTGGAGATGATATTCTGTTTATTCACATTATTGATAATCGGAATCAATGGATAATTCATGGGAATATCGACCGTACTCATCCCCTCCCTTGTTCTCAACTGGACGGTTCCGGAATTGGCATCTGTAACAAGTACCGGCATAATATCGATTCCCCAATTTCTCATCATTCTAAATATGTTAGAGCGGATAGGTTGAACAATCTGATACTCGATATTCACAAATATCCTATCCTGGAAGAAAAGGATACTCCCCCCATGCATGAGGTATTGATCTATATTGAATTGCTGGAGAACTGATATGGAATCCAAAACCCCGGTAAAGACCAGGACATCTGCATTGAATGATTTCTTCAAATCAGTATTAAACACATCATAGTTCTGACTGAGTATCCTGTCTAAAGTTTTATATGTTTCCTCAGTTGAAAGAGAATCCTGGAATAGAGCCACACTTGTTAGTTTTGTTTTTAACAGTCTTCTGATGAGACTCGTGATATTGTTTTCCAGACCTTCCTTTTCCTGAAGTAATGGAATAATCTCAAAATTCCCCTGGTATTCAAAAGACAAACCCATATATACTTCTCTGATTTCCATCTTATCGTTTTCAAGCACCTGTATTCTTGCCGGATATATTCTTTCCTTAGAAGCTTCTGTTTTCAATCTTTCCGCATCACTCGGATCAATGAATTCGAATTTCAATTTCCCTTTGGAATAAGCTTGATAATCACTCAGAATATCTTTTACATAGCGGGCATTATCAGCATATTTATTGGGTAAATTCTTTGAAAAGTATGCTTTAACAACTAAATTGTCCTTTAAGGAATCAACCGCTTTTTTACTGCTATTCGAAAGTGTAAATACATGTCCCTTTGAGAAATCAAAACGATGAAATAGAGATAGTGAAATTAGGTTTAGTAAGACCAGGATTCCAATCATAATTCCAAAATTAAGGAAGAGTGCTTTATTTGTTTTTTTCATTACTCCCCCTACTTCCCTTTTCGAGAGACAAGCATAAGTGTAGCAAATCTTAGAAAAAGGATAATCAAAGTGAGGAAATAGACCAGATCACGGGTATCAACAATTCCTCTGGAAAAATTATCAATATGATAACCAAAACTCAAATATTGAATTATCCCTGCAATTGATCCAGGCATGAGCATGAGTATATATTGCAGGACAAAGAAAAAGAATACAATAGCAAAAGAGATAATAAATGCGACAATTTGGTTACTATGAATAGAAGAACCAAATACTCCTATGGCACAATATACAGCCCCCAGCAGGAATAAACCCAAATACCCAAAACAGATAGCACCATAATCCAGGTTCTGTCCAAAAAGCATGATCGTGAATAGATGTACAAAAGTGAATATCAATCCAACTATCAAAACTGATAAAGAAGCAAGATATTTACCCATAATAATTTGGCTTTCTTTTAATGGCAAAGTAGTAAGGACTTCAAGGGTTCCGCTATTCTTTTCCCTGGCAATTAATCCCATGGTAATTGCAGGTAAAAAGAAAAGATATACCATAGGCAGAATGTTAAAAAGTCCTCTCATTTCTGCTTTGGCATTGAGGAAAATTGAAGATGTAAAGAACCAGGCATTCAACACTAAAAAAACAACAAGGACAATGTATGTTGCGGGAGAATTGAAAAAAATGCGGGTTTCTTTTTTAGCAATGATGAAAGTCTTATTCATTTTCAACTCCCGGTTGAATTAGTGCTGGAGTCAAAGTCAATCCATGAAAAAGATCTTCAAGTGACAGTTCTTTACGATGCATTTCCAAAATAATCCAGTCATGCTTCATCGCATATTGAAATATCTCACGTCGAGGATCAGTAGATTCCAAGTATTCAAGTACAATCGTATGTAATTGTCCATTTTCCAAGTGCTCAAGCAAATTGCATTCAATATCCTGAATGATTTGTTGGATTTCAGGATTCATGGCTTCAAATTCAACAGTTAGTATGGTCTTTCCAAGCCTTGAAATCTGTAAATCCTGTTGTTTTCCATCCGCAATGATTTTCCCTTTATTAATAATCAGTATTCTATCTGCAACCGCTTGAATTTCCTGTAAAATATGACTGGAGATGATAACTGTCTTTTCCTTGCCAAGATCTCGAATAAGTTCCCGAATTTCAATAATCTGGTTTGGATCCAAACCTGATGTAGGTTCATCTAATATAAGATACGCTGGGTCATGAAGAATTGCTTGCGCAATACCTACTCTTTGCTGGTAGCCTTTTGATAAGGTCTGTATAGTTTGAGATATTACTTCACGAATACCGCATTTTTCAACAACATAAGTTAAGCGCTTTTTAAATGCTTTTTCAGATAGATTTCTTATTTGAGCAATATAATGCAAATAATCAAACACGCACATATCTTCATATAGCGGATTCTGCTCCGGTAAATAACCCATCTGGGAACGAATCTCCAGTGAGTTGCCTTCCATGGTCAGATCACGAACAAGAATCTCTCCAGAAGTCGGTTCCAAGAATCCTGTAAGCATTTTTAAAGTAGTAGATTTTCCTGCGCCATTTGGTCCTAGAAATCCTACGATTTCACCTTCATGAACTTCAAAGCTGATATGATCAACAGCTCGAATTTCTCCATAATCTTTGACGAGATTACGTATTTGAATCATCTATTTTCTCCTGTCCTATCATTAGTTATCCATATGCAAAAGATATTCCGAAGTACATTACATAGAGCAGGATACAGATCCGGTTAGTAATAAACCGGAAAAAAGTAGGATCAATATCCTGCTTCACGCTTTTATACAAAAAAACCGCAACCGAATAGATTGCGGTTCAATATTTAGACTCAATTATTCCATATGCCCCTGCATTATAAATTTGGATGCATTTAAGGCACTTTTCTCTGTCAGTGAAATCGTCTGTCCTTCTTTCAAACCGTTAACAATCTCAACATTCTCTAAATCATTAATTCCTGTTTTCACATATGTCGAGTCAGAAATAGCTCCATTTTTAACCAGATATACGATATCCTGACCTTTATCATCACTGAAAATAGAACGAATGGGAATAATCAGAACATTCTTTAAAGTCTTTGCATTAATCGTTACATTGGCTGTCATACCTGGGCGAAGATTATGATCCGTGAGTTCCAGTTGAATCTCAATAGGGAATACTTTGGCATTATTATCGAGTATCGCCATAGCTGCTATCTTTGTGACTTTCCCGGCATAGTCCTTATACGGGAAGGCATCTACTTTGATCACAGCAACTTGTCCTACTTTAAACTTATCAATATCAACTTCATTGATGTTGGAAGTTACAATCATCTTATCAAGATTTGCCTGTTTCATGATAACAGTTCCTTCACCAAATCCGGAATTACTCGATGTAACCATCTCCCCTACCTGAACAAGTCTCTGAATGATAGTACCGGTAGCTGGAGCCAAAACATGGGTTGCTTTTCCTGAAGAATCAATTTCCTTAACCAATTCATATTGATCATTGGCTTGTTTATAGCTAATTTGCGCAGAATCAAGTTCATCCTTGGCAGCGATTACATCATTTGAAGATATATACTTTTCAGCAAGAAGCTTCACTTTGTTATCATAATCTCGTTGCGCATTTTTCAATCGAATTTCACTCAGTTCCAGATTACTTCGTACATTGGAAATTGTATTAGCCTGGTTATAGTCAGGTTCTATGTCCGCAATAATATCACCCTGTTTCACGATTTGGTTTTCATCGACATAGAACTTAATAATCTTACCGGAGATCCTGGATTTGATTTGAACGATACTGATTGGCTGTATCTCACCTGTGACTTCAAGTACATTTGATATATCACCTTTCTTCACAACATAGGTTTGAATCTTTGGTCCAGCACTGGATATCTTCTTTTTTGCCTTATTTTTAACAATTATGCCCAAAGTAATAAGTGAAGCAATGATTACAACGATAATGATCCAAATCATTTTCTTCCTGAATTTCATGTGATACCTCTCCATCCGCGGATTTCTATTCTACCACTTACCCATGATCTGTTTCGATAACAACAGATTCAATTGTTCTTTTGTTTTTAATAAAGTATAGTAATCTGCATTAGTAGATAACTTGGCGTTTAAGTCATTTACCTGTGCCTGGTCCAAATCAAGAAGACTGATCAGACCTAATCTGTATTTTTCTTCAGCAATTCTTAAATTCTCGTTAGCCTGGTCTTTTTTTCTTAACTGCAAATGATAGGAACCTGTTAAATACTGAAGATTGCGCTGGATAGTATAGTAATTTGATTTAACTTGAACTTTAGCATCCTTCAGGTTAATTTCTGAGAGTTTTAAAGTATTAGAGTAACGGTGGTAATCTTCCCCATGCCTGAAGATATTCCATAATGAATAACTCGCTGTTATAGAAATCGTATATTGTTTTCTTAACTGGGTTGTATTCGCAGGATCTCTTAAGTTTGATTCACTGGAAACACTAGCAGTTAGTGTCGGAAGATAATTGATTTTCTGCTGGTTCAAAGAAAGTTTATCCCTTTTTATCTGCTCATTCACAAGCCTGACTGTCAGGGGAGAAATATCCTTATCCAATGGCGTGATAACATTATTCAATGTATCGACGATTGGTAAACTCAGGATAGGTTCTGCGAATTCATATCCCTTATCTTCGACCATGAGTTGAGTGAAGAAAGCTTGTCTTTGATTATTTAGCATATTCTGGGCATTCTGAAGGTCAATTTGCGCATTGATACGGTTAATATCTGCCTGGTTTAAATCATAGGAAGATTTCCTTCCCTGTTCACATTGAATCTTAGTATTTAAATAAATTCTTTCCTGTAAAGCAACATTAGCCTGTTGGATTTCAATTGTCTTGATAGCAGAAAGAATATCCAGGTAGGCAGCGAAGATATCATACACTAATTGCTTTTTGGATTGTTCATAACCTAGTTTTGTGCTCTTCTCATCTAACTTGGATTGCCTATAATTAAATACTGATGGGTCATTCAATGCCAATGACTTTGATAAGGATAAATTACTTCTACTTGAAGAAGTATTTCTCTGGTATGATTGAGTATAACTCACATCAGCATCAGGAAGGGCATTATAAAGTGCAGATCTTACTGCTGCATGGGAATTATCAACCTCAATCGCTTTTGTTTTCATTACCGTGGCATTTTTTAATCCTGCTTCTATCATTTGATCGAGCGAATACTCCTGTGCCCAGAGCAAACCACCAAGCATTGTTAAAAGTATTAGATATCTTTTCATTTGATCCTCATTCTTTATTCACACGTATTATTAGAACCTGTTACGCATTATATTTCTTTGACAAGGCAATTACTGTGAGCTAGATTTCAAGTCAAAGAATATTTTTGATTGCTTTTGCAAGATTTCCATTGAAGTTCTTGACAAAGAACTGGCAACAGAAGATTGAAATCGATGGATTAAATATCAGTGATGGATAATCTGTCATATTATGTCCATAATATATGGTATTAATGCAGACACCTTAAGGAGAATTATGAGATACTTTGAAAATGTCATAAAGCGAAACCGCTCTCGTTTCAATACAACCATCATTATCAGGTTTTGCTTATTTGCATTTATCATTCTGTCGTTCTTTTTCTCATTATTTATCACCTTGTTCCATTTTATTACGAATCATAATCCTGAACTTTTCATTGTCTCATCATCCATAAAAATACTCATCCTGATTACGATCGTTTATTTGTTTCTATCATTTAAAAAGAAATTAATCCATTTACGCAAATCCGCCCTTTATCTTGATACATATAATCAAGATAAAGCAGACACATATCAAAATGCATTCGAATTACTACATGAAGATCAGTATTTTGATTCTCATATTTTAGAACGTATTTACGCAAAAGCTGATGCTATTGCCATCCAGCAGAACCAGCCTGGATTCAAGATTATTCCATCAGCTCTGGTCTTTCCCCTAATCGCATGTTTTCTTGGCATATTAATCCTGGTATCTTTTCAATTCAATCAAATTATACCAGCAATGTCCTATTTCAAGACAATCACACCCCCCAAAGTCCTGCATAAAACTTATGTTGAATTGAAACCGGGAAATCTGACAATTGGTAAAAATCTTAACGTTACAATTGAAGTATCGAATCCCGAACAGAATGTTGAACATCGTTTATTTTATAAATTGGATAAAGATTGGCGTGAAATAGCCCTACCCGCGTATCGGAAAACGTTTGAGAACCTGGATTATTCATTTACTTATTTTGTGAAAACACCGTATGCGACTTCAGATACATTTCAGATAAAAGTCATCGATATGCCAGCTTCCAAGCATATTCTTCTGCGGTATCATTACCCCGCCTATACGCAGTTAGCTGCTGAAACCGATAATCTCAGTAACGGGAATATTAAGGCTTTAGAGGGCACAGAAGTTTCCATTTATCTACAAGCTAATGTACCTTTGAAATCATCATCCATCAATTTTGGTGATGGTTCTTCTCTGCTCATGAAGCGAATTGATTCGACGAACTCAACAATATCCTTAACTATCCGTAAGTCGGATACTTACTATCTCAAATTGACTGATATGCTGGATCGAATTTCTGACCCAATCCCGAAGACGATCTCGATGTTGGAAGACTCACCGCCGGAAATCAAATTTGTTTATCCGGGACAGGATACTCTCCTGACTCAAAACATGCTCCTGCCAATGCGTTTATTTGCTGCTGATGACTTTGGATTGCAAGACCTTGCTATTAAGTATAGTCTCAATAACGAGCCGGAAAAGACCATTCCCTTGAAAGATCGTTTTACCGATAAGATGATTAATTTCGACTATATCCTTGATCTTACCGGTGCTAATTTACTGCCTGGTGACGCTGTTACATATTATGCAGAGATTCGCGATAATTCTCTCAAACATCATGTTTCTCAAACAGCGAAATTTAGAGCTAGATTCCCTTCCATCGAAGAAATCTATAAAGAGATTGAACAAGAAGAACAACAGAAAAAGGATGCTCTTCAAAATACTTATGAAAAGAGTAAGGATCTCCAAAAGGAATTGGAGCAAAAACGTCGGGAAATGATGAAAAAGGATAAAGTGGATTGGGAAGATAAAAAGGAATTGACTAATCTTGTAGAAAAACAGGAAAAAATGAATAAACAAGTAGAAAACCTAGCACAAGATTATCAGAATCTCATAGAAAAACTCCAGAATAACCAGGCTGTTTCTCCAGAGACTTTGCAAAAAATGGAAAAGATAAAGGAATTGATGAAGGAAATTTCTAATGAACAACTCCAGCAGGCAATGGATAAAATGAAACAGGCAATGGATAAAATGGATCCGGATGTCTTGAAAAAAGCCATGGAAAATTTTAAGTTCTCTATGGATGATTTCACGCAAAAACTTGAGCAGACCATCAGTCTCCTGGAAAGCATTAAAAAGGAACAGGCTTTGGAAAAAGCGCTGCAAATCGCCCAGGAAATGGATAAACTCCAATCTGATGTAAATAAAAAGACGGAATCGACCAAGGAGCAAAACCAGGATCTTGCGAAAGCTCAAAAACAGATACGTGAAGAAATGCAATCTCTGAAAGATCAATTGGATAAATTCAATAAAATGCTGGATAGCAATAAAGATAAATCTATGAAAGAACAGATGGCGCAGTTGCAGGAGCAAATGAAAAACGATGATATGGAACAGGATATGGAGCAAAGTGAACAATCTCTGCAAAAGAACCAGCGTTCAGAAGCCTCTAAAAGCCAAAAAACAGCTTCCCAGAAAATGAAGCGTATGCTCTCCAAGATGAGTGATATGAAAAGCATGATGTCAGGTAGCGGTATGCAGGAAATCACGGAAGCAATGCAGCGAACAATTCGTGAATTGCTCATCTTTTCACAGCAACAGGAAACTACAGCTTCAAAATATACGAATAATCCATATGCAATCCTCAAAGATGAAATTGCTATCTCTGAGGGAATCCGAATTGCTCTCGCAAAACTCTATTCCACTCCGCAGGTCTTAATGTTCTTAAGCCAGAAGTTCTTCATGGATGTAAATTTTATTCTCCAGTCCTTCAGATCGTTATTTTCTGATATCAATGACGCCACAACTGTCAAGATTCCCGAATACTTACCAAATATTCAGAAAGGTATGAACTTGACGATCTATGACCTGATGCAATCTGTAAACAATATGCAGCAACAGCAGGGACAAGGTGGAGCAGGAATGCAAAGCATGATGCAGATGATGCAGCAGATGGGGCAGGAACAGATGGCGATGAATATGTTGACTCAGTCGTTAATGCAGCAGATGGGACAAAATGGAAGAATGTCACAAGAACAAATGCAGCAAATGCAGAGATTAGGTGCTGACGAGCAAAGATTGGCGGATAATTTGAGACGTGCCTTACAAAATGACCCTGAAGCTCAGAAACAAGGAAGTTCACTGCAACAGATGGCTGATGAATTAGAATCCATTGCCCGGCAACTGCAATCCAATCGCATCGATCAGCAGCTTGTTGATCGCCAGGAACGTATTTTATCGCGTCTTTTAGATGCGCAGAAATCCATTCATAAACGAGAATTCAGTAATAAACGACAAGCTGAGACGAACGCAAATCAGAATTGGCAGACCCCGGAAGAAATTAAACTTCGCTATGATGAAATGCGCAGGCACGCTCTTCAGCAGAATGACTTGAGTTCTTATCCTAAAGAATACCAGGAAGTTATACGCGAATATCTGAAACTGCTTAATGAAGATATGAATAAACAGGGAGAGAAGAAATGAAGCGATTGATTTGTCTCTATCTCCTATTGTTTTTCATTTTAACCCTATTCGCACAATTCAACGAAAAAGAAATCCTTTTCAAGCAAGCCCAGGATATGGTTCAAGCCCGTCGCTTTCAGCAAGCAGTTGCTATCTACCAGGACATGCTGATCAAATATCCTGATGATTACACCGTTGTCCTGAACCTAATCAATACATACATACAGAGTTCTAGCATTGATAAAGCTTATGAACTCCTGAATACAAAAAAAGACATCATGCCGTCAGATGTATTTTCTCAACAGAAAATCTATCTGTTAGTTCAAAAATCGAATTTTGAAGAAGCTTATAGATTCGCTCTTGATTATCTAGATAAGAATCATAATCAAGTAACTTTATACCGGACAGTTGCTTCTTATTTCGAAATGAAATCGCAGTTTGAAAAAGCGATACAGATCTATACCTTGGGGAGGCAGGTTAGCCATGATGAATCATTGAATTCTATGGAAGTTGCCAATGATCTATTTCAACTGCGTGACTATCGGAATGCGATTCCTGAGTACTTCAAACTATTAGCCAAAACACCATCCTATTCATATTACATTGCTAATCAACTGCAGTTTGTATTAAAAGACGATCCGAAGCAAATCAGCATAATTGCCAGGGAAGTTGATAAATCTTCCATTCCGGAAGCTAAGGAAATCTATGCTCGGAGCCTGGTCATTGTAGGTAATTTTCAACAGGCATTGCAAATCTATCGTCAATTAGACCCGGAGAAACTAGTCTTGTTTGCTGATGAACAATATACTGCTAACCGAGATTCATTAGCTCTTATGGCATATAATGATGTATTGCCAAAAATCGCTGATCCTGCCAAAGCAGCAGATATATTAATCAGACAAGCACGTATCTACATTGTAACCGGCAATATTCAACTGGCTGAAACAAACTTGAATCTGGTTATCAATAACAAAACCATTCAAACTAACCCAAATCGATATAAAACAAGATCAAACCGACAGGCACGTGAACTTATGGCTGAGTTGCTTATCCAAAAACAAGGTCCCAGCCAGCAGGTCATTTCCTATCTGAATGATGCGAAGCAATTTGCTTTTAATGCGGCAGAAGCCGATGAAGTCGAATTCGAAATTATCCAGTATCAAATCATGAATGGCTCATACGAGGATGCAAAAAATCGACTGGTGACAGTTCTCAAAAAAGAAGACTCGGGATCATTCATCTACAAGAGGGGTTATTATTATTCCTATCTGATTGCAACTATGCTAAATGACCCGGCTGCAGATTCTCTATTGAATGAATGTATCATTGCCACACCTGAAAACCAGAATACTAATGATGCTCTTTATCTTTCTTTTATCATTTCGGGTTTAAAAGGAGCAAATCGGGAGTTATTCCTTCATGCCTACAGACTGCGCAAGCTGCACCAGGATTTACAGGCAATTGCTGTACTGGATAGTGTATATAATAGTACAAAAGATGAAGAAATTCGCATTCTGCTGGGAGATTGGGCATTACAATCCAGACAATACAAAATGGCGCTAGCAACTTTTTCATCTACGTTCAAGGATACAACTCTCAAAGAATATGCTGCCTTGCAATTAACGAAACTCGCTGAATCTAATCAAAATGAACAACAAAAGCTAACGATAGATTTCCTGAAAGGTAATCCGGATAGTGTCTTTTCACCCGAATTTAGGCAATTACTAAGCGTTCCTTCTGAATCCCCACCACAATAGGCTTTTTAAATCGAATAGATAAAGACAATCAAATCCAGTACAAAATTCACTTTCGTCCAGTAACTCCGCATTTACGCGGTTGTAGAGTAGCTCCGCTTTTACACGGTTGTAGAGCTGGATGCCGATCATGCTGTCTGCTATACAATCCGTAGGATGTAATTCTGCTAGCCCAGGAAGTCCTTCCTGGGTTGAGCGATGTAAGAGGAATAACCGCCTGCAGCTTGTGCTGCATGAGTCCATTAGGACGGCACTATTTGCCGTATTCTCCAATCACTTAATACATTCCTCATTATATATACCTGGTCAAAACCAAATTTAAACAAATCCTAATCCTGTTTCATTCCAATTTCCCGAAACAGGATTGAAACTGGTATAATATACGTGGAATAATAGTGGACTTGAATTCGCAGAAGTAGAGACGCCCAAGTTGGGCGTCTCTACAAGGGGAGGATAGACACATGGGTCTATCCCTACCTTACTACCGTTATCTTCTGTTTCTGCTGTGCTTCACCGCTGGTAAATACACACACATAAACCCCTGATGAAAGATCATTTAAATTGTAAATCGCAGAACCTGATTTGGCTTGTTCTGCATTCATAGTAAACGACTTGACTTTCTGTCCCCGGATATTATAAATTTCGAAGGTAGAAGCTCCCCCCTTGGGAAGGGGGGTAGGGGGGTCAACAGTGAATCTGATGTTAAGTTCAGAATCCCAAGACTGCATCGGATTCGGATACAACTGCAGTTTGGAGATAGCAGGTGTATTTGTTTCATCAGCATTGGGTGTTGGGTCATCCAGTTGCGTGTTTCCGGCATAAACAAATACACGACCAGGTGTAGGAAAAGCTGCATAATCAAAAGGTGCCGAAATGGCAGCATCGCAGCAACCATCTCCATTGTAATCGCCCATAGTCAGGCAGAAGCCATACATGTCAGTTTCCACATCAAGATATGGTGGTGTCAAATGCAGATCGGGACCTCCGTTCATGGGAACACCTCCTATCCACAGGTAGGCGTCTCCATAACCGCTAAACTGGGTGACACTGGTGCCCATCAGATCATCTGTGCCATTACCATTCACATCACCATGACCAAAACCATCACCACCAGCATCTCCGTTATAAGGTGGTGATATATTCACATAGTTTGTTCCATTAAAATCAGGTCCTCCAAAAACTAGTATGGCATTCGAACCCCTAAATGCGGTCACGATATCTGCATGACCATCACCATTTACGTCACCTGCTGGATAGGCGAAAGAATTCCTTAGATTTGAATCATCTGCGACCACTAAACTATCGCTATATATTCCTGATAAATTGCCATAATAAAGAACAATCCTATGAGTTGGATTACTGTTTGAACCATATCCATATCCGAGATAAAAGTCATCTATACCATCTGCATTAACATCACTTATTCCGCAGATATCAGCGTTATCCTGGACATTACTAATTTCATCAAATACTGTATTTAACATACCTCCACCATAGGTAATACCAATCTGGATCTGATATGGATAACCATGTCTAAGCGTAATATATCCGATATCAGCGAAACCATCGTGATTGATATCACCTAAACCACGAACGTGACAAAAGGTATTATCCCATTCCTCCCTCGGGAAAGTGAGTATATAATCGGGAACAGTATCGGGATTCGCACCGCCGTAAAAGACGCAGAGCTGGAGATTAAAAGCCTGGCTATTGGTTCCTTCATACATCGATGCCCTGAATAATGTCAGGTCATCTATCCCATCACCATTCATATCGCCCGCATTGCACATGGAGTATGAAAGTCCATATTCTATCTCATGGTGACCGGTGATTTCCATTTCAGGCACATTATCAAAATTGGGACCGCCAAAATAAAAGTATAGTTTACCATATGGATATGGTGGATAAGAAGGTGTATAACCTCTGGGATCCCAATTAGGTGATGCAATAACTAAATCATCGTTGCCATCTCCATTCCAATCAAGAGTTGTCATGATTAATCCCATTCCGAAGAAATCATCTTCCCCTGTCATAGTGGTCATAATATCCATGTGGTTCAAGGCAGGGAGAATGCTGGTGAAAAGAAGAACAGCTAAAACAACTAAAATACCTTTATCCATTGGTACTCCTTATTTCTACAACCCACAGAATATAAAATATAATATTTATACGTAATTTTCATTCCATTGCTAGTTTTATCCAGTATCTTGCCGGATAGTATCCATTTTCTCTTTAGTCTATCACGTTTTTGTTAATTGCATAGCTGTTTCTGGGGCGCCATCTATCTGATGGTGCTACGTGCTCTTTTAGAGGACGTATTCTCTTCACCGGCATTTCGATGGGGAAAATCACCGGATGACGGATCATGTTAAAACATAATAACGGCTGAAGCAGTTGATCCAACGACTGAAGATCATGTTAAAACATAATAACTGCTGAAGCAGTTGATCCAACGACTGAAGTTGTTGCTACGGTGCTGCTATTTCAGTAGCAGCATCTTCCTGGTTATGTTTATCTTATCCGTTTCCAGCCGGTAAAAATAGATACCAGAAGATACTTGCTTGCTATTATCATCTTTCCCGTTCCAAAGAATTGAATAAGATCCTGCTTGTCTGTTGTCATTTACAAGTGTCCTGACTTTTTGACCTTTGACATTATAAACACAAAGAACAACTTTGGAAGTCTTTGCCAGGGAATACTTGAGTGTTGTTTCCGGATTAAACGGATTGGGATAATTTTGTTCAAGCTTGTTGGTAGATGCAATCGGAACTGTAGAATCATTATTTCCAACAGGTTCATTGAATTTATTCATGAGAATATACTCAACAAATTGTTTTGCTTGAGTTTGGTTCATGTTCCACAAAGGAAAACTTAAAACTACAGTATTATAATCTTCTCCAAAATACCCGATACCCACATCTGTACCATTCAAAATTCCTTGCGAAGCAGTATTCGCATAATCAGACCCGTAAGTATAGAGCACTTCCCCACCAGGAGCTGCAGCAAGACCTTCAATTTTAAAAATATGGTGATTCAGTGCAGCCGCTGATTTAAGACTATCAACCCTCATGGCAGGATAATCGATATTACTTGGTATAGCATATTTAAATCGCGCTGAAGTAGAATAGCTAACTCCTGAAATTTTAAACATATCATATAGGAAATCTCCGGTTACAAATGTCTTGGGATAAAAACTGTTCAAATCCCATGCATAGGTTGGCTGATAAGTAGATATCAGGATATTTCCCCCATACCCGAGGTATTCCTGTAATGCACTTCGGGAAGGATATGCTTGCTCAACCCCTACAGCCGTATTGCAGTGCCAAATGATCGTCGAAAATGCCCCGAAATCAGCCAGTTTAGGCTGAGGATCAACTGTCAGATCGTAAAGCGTTCTTCGATAATCACTTAACAATTCATTATAATAATCATCCACTTGGACATCTGAAGGCTGAAGATAACTGGAACCACTCCCATTGGCAGTGCCATCAACAATCAAAACACCCTTGTTCAAAGAAACAGCTCGCGAATAGATCTGCTCAGAAGCATTACTGAGGTTACCTGCCAAATCTTCAGTTTTCACAGTGTAATAGTAATACACTCCATCTTCTACAGCATTATCCACATAGGATGCGTTTGTACATAAGGAAGGATTGATCAGTGTTCCAAGTTCTCCTGCTGTTGTCGAACGATAGATACGATAACCGACAATATCCAACTCAAGATTGGCTTCCCATGATAAATCAACCTGGTGCAATACCGGGTGATCGATTAAATTTGTTGGTGTTCGTGGAATCATATATGGGACTGCTTCCTTCACTGTAATAATACTTTCGAAATTGGCTGAATTCAGACAACTAAACCCAATATGATATTGCGTGCCTGAAAGAAGACCTTCCACAATTGTTTGTGTTCCATTTACTGTAATTGTTTGATTCCAGACCTCTGTTGAATCTGCGACATATACTTTATATTGGGTAATGTCTTGTTCAGGAGAAGGTTCCCAGCTTATTTTCAAAGAATTACCCAGTCCGGTATCTTGGATTTGGAAATCCGTAATAGGGTATGGCATACTTGACATCGTAGCTCCACAAGCTACAGAACTCTTTATGACCCTGGAGCAGAAATCCATGTCTAAATGGATGAATAAATCATCACCGGTATGGTAGAAAGGCGAAAAATCCAGTTCTTCGAAATATATCGAAGGAATACCATGTAACCAAAAATTATATGAATCTGATCCGGCGCTATCATATAATCCTCTAATCGGAACAAGATCCGTATAGGTTGTTGTCATATTTCCGGCAAATAGTGTGTAAGAATCGAAACCCGTATATGGCTGTAAAAGAACATAATCGGAGACATAATTATCATCGTGAGTTGCGATCATATCATGATTGATCATCAATTTGACCTGGGTTCCGTTAGTTAATAAGTCTTGAACATAAGCCTGGCTTCCCAGTAATCCCATCTCTTCACAGGCAAAGGCAACAAACCGAAAAGTGCAGGCAGGTTGGTAATTCATCAGTTTAAAGACACGTGCTGTTTCCAGAACTGCTGCAATACCACTTGCATTATCATCAGCACCCGGACAGTTAATCAAGGGATCTGCAGTACCGAATGAAATATTATCATCGCTATGAGCACCAATAATGATATTCTTCTCGGGCGTAGTAACACCAGGTAATGTAGCAACGACATTATACTGTGGTATATCCTCGTACAAAAAAGTATTGATCACAACATCTGTATAACCCATCCTAAGGAATTGATCCCGAATCCAGTTATCTACTGCGGGATGAGTGACCGCTGCGTAAAAGCGTGTCCCGAAATCCTGCAAATGCTGAATGAATGATCCGATACTGTCAGGATTCACCTGGTTTACCAGATCCTGGATTTCAGTTCTTGATTGAAGATTTGATACAGGAGCCTTCATTTTCTGATTCTGATAATATGAAGGTACATTTGTAAGTGGAATTGCCATGTAACCGGTTTGAAATAAAAGTGATTTGATATTTGTATTCGTCTTAACCAAAATCTGGAACTCACTCTGCCAAAGTAAAGTACCCCAGGCAGAATTCCATTTTATGGGTTTATGCGATTCGGATGTGATAATATAGGTTTGCGATAAATCCATATTATGATCTATGATCGAATAAGGTATCCTACTCAAACTGGCAAGTTTACCTGAATCAATACCGATGAAAAGAATATCTCCATTTCTATGATAAACCGGTAATTTCAATTGTTCAAAAGCATTATGATTTGAGATTTGAGTTAGATCGATCTTGACCAGGATTTTCTGGTTTTGTGCAAATAGCGGGATACAGATGAGTAACATTACAAAAAAAAGAAGTGAATATTTAAAATTCATGATTCCTCCTTAATATATATCGAAAACAACATACATTCAAATTGATAGCATGATATAAGTCAAATATTTTTTTAAATTATTCCTTTGACATACAACACCGCATTTTTTTCTTTTATTCATAATAAAATCGACTGGAGGAGATCATCATGTTTCCAAATGAAACGCTACATTTGTTAAACGAAAGAGCGAGTTTAAGAAACTTTGCGGACAAGGAAATTGAACAGGAAAAAATCGATTTGCTCATGCAAACTGCCTGTAATAGTGCTTCTGGGGGAAACCTGCAACCGGTTTCTATTATCAAAATACAGGACAAATCAGTTCGTACTAAATTAGGTGAAATGTGCTGGCAGCCTTATGTTGGCAAAGCACCGCTGAATCTTCTCTTTTGCCTTGATCTTCATAGGAATGAAGTTATTGCTCAAGTCGGGGAAGCCCCCTATACTGTAAATCATGCATTCAGACATTTTTGGATTTCCTTCCAGGATGTCATTATCTCAGCACAAAGTGTTTGCACAGCAGCGGACGCACTTGGTTTGGGTTCGTGTTATATAGGTACTATCGCTGAGTATTTCGATGAATGTGCAGAAATGTTCTCCCTTCCTGCTCATGTTGTTCCTGTTGTATTAGTAGTGATCGGATATCCTGCTTCCAAGCCCGGAATCCGTAAGAAATTCACACCTGATGTCATGGTACATGATGAAAAATATCACGATTATGATCCAATAGCATTGTATGAGAAATATATTGAACGTGAGGGAAAAAGAGAATCTGCTTTTTCTGATAAGCAGCTAGAGACTTTCAATGCGAACTACCAGGCAGTGAATGGAAAAATAAAGGCGGATGAATTAATCACTAAAATCAAGGAACGTGGCTGGCTCACTCCGATTCAGTACGTCTTTGGATTACATTACCATGCTGCTACTATGCCATTAAGTAATCTGAAATTCCTGGAATGTCTCAAAAAACAGGATTTGCATTTCTTTGAAGAATGGCAGCCAATGGATGAGAGTGCCCTTGACTATTTTGAATTTGAAGAAGAATAGTTGTATTTCATTGTATCCAATTGCAGGTGTATAGCTGAAGATATGTGAATCATGAAAACGGGTAAAATCATAGATATTGAATGCCAATGCGGTTTCAAACTCTTTCGCTATTTCAAGGCAGGTAAGGGTAGGATCATCAAATGCTTTATCAATAGGATGGAAACAGATTATGTGGGGCTGAAGGGTGTTGAAACTTATTCAAAACCCGTATGCCCTCAATGTAGTAAAGAATTGGGTATTATCATGATGATACACGGTGAACCAGCCTTAAAGATTAATCATGGTACGATTAAGGATATCAGGATTTAACTTTCCTGATCTGATTCCTGCCATCTCATTCCAATTTGTTGCTTACTTCCTGATTATCATCATCCGGAGCAATGACAACTTGATTCCTGCCATTTTCTTTTCCGATATAAAGTGCTTTATCTGCTTTCTTCAGGCAAAGATCCAAGTCCTCATAATCCGCATAGCAACAAACACCTGCTGTAAGAGTTACGTGAATCACCTGTTGTTGGAAAACACAACTCCCGCTTGCCAGGGAAGATCGTATCTTTTCACCAACGATCTTGCCACCATTGGCATTTGTTTCAGGTAATAACAACAGAAATTCTTCTCCACCCCATCTTGCCACATAGTCCTGTTTACGGACAGAATCCTTTATGACATTAGAAATAAAGATCAAAACAAAGTCCCCAGCATCGTGACCGTATGTGTCATTAATATTTTTAAAATGGTCAATATCGAGCATAATCAACGTAAAAGGTTTTTGATTACGTTCATAGGCAACTTGCGAATACTTGATTTTTTCCAGAATATCGCGTCTGTTCGACAGATTTGTCAAAGGATCTCTACGAGCTAATAAATCCAGGGTTTGATAGGCATTGGAGATTTCTGCATTCTTTATCCTAATTTGGGCATATGCTTTTTTGAGAGCTTTATTTGCTCGTGCTTTCAGAAGATACAGTAAGTAAAATAAGAAAGTGATTATCAAGAGCAAGAAAACTAAGATTGATATAGATCTGTTTTTGGTTTTTTGCTTTTCTAATGTAAGCTTATCGATCATCTTGTCCTTTTCCAAGATGGATATCTTTTTTTCTTTTTCAGAAGTAATATGCTTTTCTTTCTTTAATTCTATACCGATTACATTAGTAACTGCTTTTTCTGTTAATAAAGCCTTTTCTGTCCTTGCTTTTTCGAGTTGTAGTTGAGTTGCTTCGCTTTCCTTTTTTTCTTTTATAGCATCGAACTGGAGTTGCATTTCCTTCATTTTCTTACGGTTTGCCTTAGTAAAAAGAACATGTAACGTATCTGAGGATGAAGAATACAACTTATAATAATACAAAGCCTTATCTTGATTCCCCAGAGTTGCATAAGTTTTAGATTTAACAAGATATTCCTGTCTCACTTCTTCTTGGAGGGCTTCTTCAGCTTTTATTCCTTTCTGATAATAATCAAAAGCAGTTTGTGCTTTCGCCAGATACTTAGCTACTACGGCAAGAGAATAATAAATTTCAGCCAGTCCTTGCTTTTCGCCGTTTTTCAATTTAATCTGAAGTGCTCTTTGGTAATAGTCAAAAGCATCTCGATTCCGGGCTTTGTCCTCATAGATCCTGCCGATGTTATCCAGTGTTGACGAGTAGCCTTTCACATTCGGATTTGCCTGATATTTTTCAACTGCAGCAAGATCATATTCCAGGGCATTTTTCAGATCATTCGCTTGATAATACAAAGCTCCTATTTTACCAAGAACATATGCTTCATCTTTAGCATCTTTGTTCTTCCGTGCCAGATCAAGAGCAAGTTGTGCATAATCTAGAGCAAGCTTTGGTGAAGATTGAATATTCGAATCAGATAATTTGCAGAGAATTTCTACTTTTCTGTCTTCAGACGCTGTTTTCAATTCTTGTTTCAATGCATTAAAATCTTCTTGAGCAAATAACAATAAAGGTAACCCGACAAAGAACAACAACAGCCAATTTCGCATCATCACCCCTTTTTAATGCCATTTAGATTCGACTAAAATGTGTCTTTTTCTTAATTTTAATTTCTTCTTAAAAATAATCATGTCAAGGATTAATTCTGAAGACAGTTAGTTACCGACTGTTGAACGAAGCTGCAAGCAGCAGTACCGTTCGCAGTAAACTCGTGTTTCATGCATTTAAACTATTGATATACTGAACCCTCACTAAAAGCATACTTACCCCCAAAATTAACTGGAGGTAAGTATGGAATCATACGAAGTTCGCTTTTTAGAGTGCCTTGATCTTCGAGGCGTGTCCCGAGAGACAAAATACAATTACATCAGACAAGTCACTTCTTTAGCATCATATTATGGTCAAGACCCCGGCACACTATCTATTGAACAGGTAAGAACATATTTTGTCTACCTGCATAACGTCAAGAATTATAGTCCTCAGAGTTTAAAATCAGCCTATTATGGCATCAGATTTTTTTTCATCCATGTTGTTGGTTTCAGGCAAGAGGATTTTACCTTTTTTAAGGCAAAGATTGAGCACAAACTTCCTGTGATTCTGACCACAGACGAAGTTAGAATGCTTATCTCCCGCATTCATACTTATGATTATCGACTCTTACTGACTCTTACCTATCAATGCGGATTAAGGATTTCGGAAGCAGTCAAGATTAAAATAGCCGATATCAACCGGGAATTGATGACCATCACGGTAAGGCAATCCAAAGGCAACAAAGACAGGTCAATACCTCTGCCTGAAAAATTGTATCAGGAACTCCGGGAATATTGGAAAACCCATCAGAACAGACAGCTTTTATTCCCGAGCAGAAGCACCAGACAGGCTGATATTAACAGAATGACAACCTCGAACCAGATTTCTGTCCAAACTCTTCGGTCAGCTCTGAAGTCAGCCTTAAAGGAGACACGCATCCCTAAGCATGTAACCTGTCATACACTCAGACATTCTTATGCCACACATTTATTGGAAGCAGGTGTCAGTATCATCATCATCAAAGACTTGCTCGGGCACGAAAGTCTTAGAGCGACCATGGTATACGTGCATTTGACTAACGTTTCCCGAGAGCAGTCATGTAAAATCATCAATGAACTGATGAATAAGATGTAAATGGATTTTAGCAGGATTCTCAAAAACAACCTGTCCGAGTATCTGGAAAAATATGGAAACCAGTCACCGGAAAGCCATTTAAGAGCGATCAGAGATATTCTCCTTTGCCGGACACCTGAACTGGGCGGAGAAGTCTATTTATGCCAGGAATGTGCGGAACTGCATTATTCCTATCATTCCTGCAAAAACCGTCACTGCCCGAAGTGTGGCCGTAATGATTCAGCGAAATGGCTGGAAAAGCAGCTTGCCAAACTGCTGCCGGTTAAGTACTTCATGGTAACTTTCACCATACCCCGGGAACTGCACAAAACATGCCTGTCAAATCAGAAACTGCTTTATGATCTTCAGTTCAAAGCATCATCTGAAGCCTTAAAGACATTGCTTTCAGATCCCAAATATGCCGGTGGCGTTTCAGGCTTTACCGGGGTACTTCATACCTGGACAAGGCAGCTTGAATATCATCCTCATATTCATTATATAGTCCCCGGCGGAGCTTGGAATAAAGAACGAAAGGAATGGCAAAAAGCAGGCAATAAGTTCCTGATTCCGGTCAAAGCTCTTTCGGTGATTTACCGGGCAAAATTCCGTGATTTGCTTCGACTGGAAAATCAGCATCTGTTTGGTCGGATATCCCCGCTAGTCTGGCAGCAAAAAGAGTTTGTCACAGACTCCCGACCCGTCGGAAAAGGTCGGGAGGCTCTGACTTATTTGGCCAATTATGTGTATCGGACCGCCATCACCAACAATCGCATCCTTTGGGAAAAGGACGGGCTGGTAACCTTTAAATACAAGCCGGCAGGTTCAGCTAAATTCGCCTTTAAAAGCGTCGACTCCGTGGAGTTTATCAATAAGTTCCTGATGCATGTTCTGCCGCAGGGATTTCAGAAAATCAGATACTACGGATTTCTCAGTCCGGCGGCAAAATCTGTCTGGGAGATGGTCAACAGCTTTTTCCCAGCAAAGTCCGATTCTAATGACAAGAATCAGACAGCTAAAACTTTTGTAATTCCCAAATTTGAAAAAGACCTCTGCCCTAATTGCAAATCAAAGATGACACAGCATGCTTCAATTACCGGAAAACCAAGATCACCGCCTTGGTCGCTGTTGTTTTTGGCAAATTGCTTTGATGGCGGTAAACTGTAAGTTAATTTTACCGACGGGATTGTCTTGCCTAAATTATAGAAACAACCGAAATATTACAGGCAATTTGCTAAAATACTTGAAAACAATATCAGCCCATACACAAAAAGTCTGATCTCAAAGTGATTTGATAACTTCTGAAAAGAAAATCATCTCTTCCATTGGTAAAAGACTCTGCTAAAATTGTAAAAATCCAATTCAACCCAAGAAATCTTCAAAAAGCAATTTCCAAATACATATTCAAAATCACCCTGCTACTTGAGCTTGTTCAACAGCATATCCAATCATGTCTATGATGGGAAATGCTTATTATGTTAGATCCTGAAGTTTGTAACTTTAGGAGGCTGATGAGTCATTGGGTTTCAAACCCAACAATATAACAGCTTACAAAGCTATGGTACAAAATAAAATGACAAAAAATACCTATTGATCTCAAATTTGAATATAACGGTGTGAATCTGAATTGTGAAATGGGATTCCATCTTCAATTTTCCATCTCATATTATGAAAGTTCTTAATTGACAACCGAATTGGTTTAAGCCCTCATAATAGCAGAAAAAACTTGAAAATAATTACCAATTAAACATCAACCTAAGAAAAACAAAGAAAGTCTAGATAATGCTTAGATGATCCCTAGATGAAGCCTAGATGAAGTCCAGATAATTTTATTAGAGCTAATTGTGTGCCGGAAGGGTCGAATTTCCATTCTGGATGCGGAATGAGATGATGTATTTTTAGAAGATGTTGGAAAGGTGTTAATGGTTAATTTGGGTTATGAAAATCTTCCATCTTCCATTTTTCATCATACCTTTGATAAGTATTCCATTCTGAATGATCTTATACGATTTGAGGAGGGTGAATTTATCCTCTATGTCGTTAAGTAGCAATAATCGATAATTGGAAAGAATATTTCAAAAAATTACTGCAAATTCTTCTTTTTCCTCTTTTCTGCTTCTAGATTTAGCTCGAAATGTAAAAGAATAAAAAAATGAACTTGACATCAAACACGAAGTTGTTAATTCATCTTCTTTATGAGAATAAATCACGTGAAAGGCATACAATATAGGAGATAGTCATGTTAGTAAGATTTTCTGTACAGAATTTTCTCTCATTTGGAGATAAAGCTGAATTGGCGATGTTTGCATCAAGAGTGAAAGCTCATCCTGAACAAGTTTGTAATTTGAATATCAAGCCTGTTTCAAAGTTGCTGAAATTAGCTTTGATTTTTGGACCGAATGCCTCCGGGAAATCGAACTTGGTTAAAGCGATGGATTTTGCTAGAAGATGCATTGTTGGAAAACCTGGTTTCTCCAATATAGATACAACCTATTTTAAACTACAAGACCCCATTGAATCCACTGCTAGTAACTTTGACTTTGAAATTCTGGTTGATAAGACACTCTATAGATATGGGTTCATTTATGATAAGGATACTTATCCGTCAGAATGGTTATATAAAATTACTAAAAGTGGATATAGCCCATTATATGTTAGAAATGCTAATAAAAATGAACGTAACATCGAATGGGATGACAAACTCTTTAAAACGAAAAAAGACAGGGAATTCTATAATTTTGTGAACAAAGGAGTTCCACACACTCAGCTTCTGCTATCGGAATTAGGAAAGAAGGAACTGGAATTATTTCTACCTCTATATCAATGGTTTACGAAATTGATCATCATGTACCCCAAAACAGAATTTAAGAATTATCCCATGATTTTTCGCAAACCTGAATTACAGAATCTCTATAAAGATATGTTTAGTAACTGCGATACTGGAATAGAAGGAATAGACTTTGAAAAAACTGAATTCAAAGAAATTGAATTGCAGCTTCCCGACCAGTTACTCAAGGATATGTTACAGGATATCCCTAAAGTGGATCATACTTTAGTATCTTTAAATCTGCCTAAGGGAAGGTATCTTTTAGAATATGACCATATGAAACCGACCCTATATAAGCTTCTCTTTAAGCATGTTATCAAATCTACTGGAAGAGAAGTGAAATTCGATTTCCCTGAAGAATCAGATGGAACATTGCGCTTATTTGATCTGATTCCTTTATTGGGAGACACAAAAAATGATAGAGTTATTGTCATTGATGAGTTAGATCGTAGTTTACATCCTCTATTAACAAAAAAACTGATTACGGAATGTTTGAAGATGGGGCTGAATAATCAATCTCAACTAATTGCGACTTCTCATGACTCCAATTTACTGGATACAGATATCATCAGAAGAGATGCAGTTTGGTTTGTCAGAAAGACGGCAGATATGTCTTCAGAAATATACTCCTTAGAAGAATTTAAACCCAGAAATGATAAAGAACTTCGGAATGCGTATTTGGAGGGCTTATATGGTGCAACTCCCATTTTCAGAAATTGTTGATGAATTAGATTTTAAAACGCAATTTCAAAGAAAATCCAAGTTCAGGGAACCCGTCCTTTTCCTTATCGCATGCGAAGGAATCAAAGATGAGCCAACATATATCAATGAGTTTGTGAAGTTCTATCACATTGATCAAGCCAGTGTTAAAATCGCTGAAAGAAAGCCAGGAGATAGAAGTTCGGATCCTTTGAGCATCATTGAGATTTTGAGCGATAATTTAAAGGATATCAAATCGATCAATATCAAAAGATCAATACATCCCTGGATATTAATTGATAGAGATGATCGATTAAAAGAGACTCTTGAATCAGCTAAGAGATGCTGTGATGAACTTGGTTATAATATTGCATTCAGTTGCCCGTGCATAGAGCTTTGGTTTTTACTCCACTATAAAGATATCAATAAGTTGGATTCAAATCTGAGAACTAAATTATTGAATTCCCAAGCATTAAAGAAATACTTAATTAAGAACCATTTGGATTTGCAGACTAACTTAAGCTCGATGTTCCTTAATACTAATGATGCAATTCAAAGAGCAAAAGAAATAGATTATATCACAGTCGATTTCCCAGCAACACATTGTACAAAAGTTTACCGACTTATTGAGAAACTGTTGGAGTTGATCGATTGATAAATAAAGCTAAGTTTGGGAGGTGCTTCACGAAAATCATCGAAAATTGTTGCAACGAATTATGTTGCATAGAGATAAGAAATAAAAAAGTATGAAAAGAAAACATAAGAATAAATGGAGTTTACATGACAAATGACTATTTGAAAATAATATCTGATGCTCCCTTAAAAAGTTTGAATGAGATTAGAAATGACAATCGGATGCTAGATTATAAATTATACGTCGAGAATATCTTTGAGCACATTAGAACTTATCAAGATAAAAGTAGTATCACCATAGGTATTGAAGGTACATGGGGATCGGGGAAAAGTACTATTCAAAATTTTTTAATAGAGAGAATCAAAACTTATATTACTGAAGAAGGTAATAAAGATGCATACAAAATTATTGAGTTTAATCCATGGTATTTTACAGATTGCTCAAATTTAATCAGTCAATTTTTCCAACATATGTCTAACACGCTCCAAAAAGAGAAGAAATTACTTGGTAAGGTTAGCAAAGGGCTAGAAGACTTATCCAGAGTGTTGAATCCAGCATCAACTATTCTTATGGCAACTCTACCTCATATAGGACTAATTGTTAAAGGTGCTGCAAAATACACACAACAAATGGCAGAGCAATTAAAACCCAAACAAAATGATATTTTTGAAATAAAAAATAAGTTAGAAGCACTTCTTTCAGATAAAATGCTAAAAACAAAAATAATTGTATTCATCGATGACTTGGACAGGATGCCTCAAAAAGATATAAGGGCTATTCTTCAAATGATAAAATCTGTAGGTAACTTATCAAATATTATTTACATCATTTCGTATGATAGACAAATCGTCTCTTCAGCAGTTAAAGAAGAAAATGTAGATAGAAATGAATATTTGGAAAAGATAATACAAGCTGTTGTTCGGGTTCCTGTCCCATATTATGAAGATATTTATAATTCAATTCATGATCATTTTCCTTCACATGATGCATATGATGAACATATGGATTGCCGGTTAAAAGGAGTAATTGATTATCTTGCAAGAAGAGGGATAACATATAGGCAGATTAAACAAATAATGAACAGGTTTTCATATCGAAGAAGATTTGATTTTAATTGCCTAAGTCATTATGATCTTTTTTTATTATCAATTCTTGAGGCATTGTATCCTAAAGTTTATGCGTTAATTTTACAAATAAAACCAATTAATTTTCATATCTCAAACACAGATGAATTTAATAGTTTCAGCAAACGCAAGCAAATTTTCAAGGATTCAGTTAATGAATTACCAGAAATGAAAAATGGAATTTATTCCGTTGACAGTAACCAGAGAGCTCCAATAGACAACTACACACTGGTATCTTTACTTATTAAATCGTTACTCAATATAGATATCTATTCAAAAGAAGTTAATCCATATCAGGATAAGTTTAATTTTCAAACTATTGAAGAAAAAGCTCACAAATTTAGAATGTTAGATCATAATTACTTTGAATATTATTTTTCATTTAGTGATTTTCAAGATTGTACTTTTTCTACATATAAAGAAGTCCTTAAGGGTATTCGGAGCAATGATTTTGGAGCTTTAGAACCAGTAAATTCAAAATTTCTAATTGCTTTTTTGTTTCTATGTATATCCACTTTTGCAATCGATGATTTTGATGCCTATATTCAAATAATAGACTATATGACAAATCTCAATTACATAGATAATGAAAATAAGTATTACTATATTCTAACAAGATTCATTGAGATGTGCTTAAACAGCGAGAAAACAAAACAAATGCTTTTATCAGTTTATATAGAGAAATCCCATAAAATTGATTATATGATGATAATAGATGATTGGTTAAAAATGCATGTTAATGATGACCAAAAAATAGTAGATAAATTCCGAGTTGTTTTAAAAGAGAATATCGTATTACAAAAAGATTGTTTACAAGTAAGTCCAAGTTACAAACAAATATTATGGATTGTTTTAGAAAATTATGAAGAAAAAGAAATGAAAAATCTTATAACTGAGCAAGTTGCAACAAACGAGGGATTGCTGGACTTATTATGGGGAGTTAGTGATAAGGAGGCAAATGGTGTCATTGCAGAAATAAGTAAAGAGAAAATAGAAAAACTTCAGGATCCACAGATTATCTTAACTAGATTGGAAAACATAATAAAAACTGATCTATTTGCCAGTCTGTCCACGGATAAAAAAACTGCAATTAATGATTTAATACACTATATTGAAACTTGAGAAAGAAATACTAGTTTGTGACCTCAAGAGCTATATAGTAAATAAAGCACAAACGAAGTAGGAAGCTAGCTAATTGAAAATTGGCAGGAAGTATATTTGCAATCCTTTTTCCTTGTATCGTGACTTTCGTGGTTACTATTCTTCTTCAGCTTCTCGTTGCAAAGAATGCAACGTATCCGCCGATAAGAAATCAGCGTTCCAAATCACTCTTCTGCTACAAGCTATCAGCTTCTTCCTTCCACTCCAAAGCGATCTCCTTTCCTTTCTTTTCATTCACAAACTGGAGAAGGACTCCACCCACAAAGAAGAAAGCAATAAGTGATAATATTGACCAGCGCTGGGAACCGGTACGTAGGGCAATTTCACCATAGACAAGGGGACCGAAGATAGAGGAAAGTCTTCCGGTTACAGCATAGAAACCAAAGAATTCAGCCTGTTTATCTATTGGTGTGAGGAGAGCCAGTAATGTCCGGCTGTTAGCCTGGCTGGAGCCGATTGCGAGTCCGGCTGTCATACCCACAAAGTAGTATTCCAGTTTCGTCGAACAAAAGAAAGCCCAAATGACCACACCTGTCCAGATGAACAGGCTCAGTGTCAGGGCACGCTTGGCACCGATTCTATCCGTCAGCAGACCAAAAAGATAAGAACCGAGTATTGACGTAACCTGAGCCAGGATAAAATACTTGATGATTTCCTGCTGATTCATGCCAAATTGATTCACACCGTAGATCGCAGCAAAGACGATCACAGTAATGATACCATCATTGTAAATCAAGTAGGCAACCAGGAATTTGCCTAGTTCCCTGAATTGAAAAAGATGAGTTATTGTAAATTTAATTCTCTGGTACGCAACCCTATAATAATTCGTCCTTTTAGAGGGTCGTTTAAACTCTTTCAGCCACATTAAGGTGAAGATGGCAAACGATCCAAAGAAAAGAGCGACCGCCGGGAAAACATAGCGTATGTTCCATTTAACAATAAAAAGGGAAATGACCAGGGATAACAAACCACCTACATAGCCTAAAGCCCAGCCCATACCGGATACTTTTCCCATATTTTCATGGGAAGATATCTCGGGTAGAAAAGCATCATAGAAGACATTGGCACTATTGAACCCGAAATTGGCAATGATAAAGAACAGCATACCGATGAATACATCTCCCCGCTGCACGAAATAAAGCAAAGCCGTGAATATCACAGCCAGGTAGCAATTCAGGAAGAGAAATCGTTTCTTTGCCCTGGAGAAATCAGCAACTGCACCAAAGATCGGGGCAGAGATTGCCACCAAAGCCATGGATATACTGATTGCTCTTCCCCATAGCGCTGTCCCCAGCTCCTGGTTATTAGGGACGACAACTTTCATAAAATAGGCACTGTAAATAACGGTTACAATGATTGTGGTAAAAGAGGAATTGGCAAAATCATACATCATCCAGCCGACGAGATTGCGATTTAATTTCACAGAGAAACTCCGGGTTCAGCAGGAACGGCGTCATACTCTACACAGACAGCAAGATCGGCGTCTTGCTCTACTACTTCAGCAGGAACGGCGTCATACTCTACACAGACAGCAAGATCGGCGTCTTGCTCTACTACTTCAGCAGGAACGGCGTCCTGCTCTACAGGGACATCCATGTGAATAACTGGCAGCTTATAATCCTTGTATAAATCCAGGTTAGGTGTAGCAATAAACACCTGGTTCTTCGTTGACATCATGGAGATGATCTGTTTTGTACGGATTGCATCCAAATCGGATAGTACATCATCAAAAATCAGGATGGGGTTTTCGTTTTCATGATTTTGGACAAGTTGAGCCTGGGTAAGTCTCATACATATCGCCAATGAGCGTTGTTGTCCCTGAGAGCCGTAATCACGAGCCTGGTGACCATTAATAAGAAAAAGAATATCATCCAAGTGTGGACCGATCAATGATCTTTGGTAGGCAATTTCCTTCTGTCCACGCTGTTTCACATAAGCCAGGAAGTCTTCATGCACGGTGTCCGAATATTCATCAATTTCGGCAGCACAATACACGACATCGGTTGTCTCTTTGGCAGTACTGATTTTTGCGTAGTTCTCTTTGAACAAAGGTGTAAAAATAGACAGATAACGTTTTCGAGCTTCAACAACCATGACCCCGGCTTCCATGAATTTCTCATCCCATACTTTCTTGATTTGGGAATCAAAAGGAGTTTTCAGCATGGCATTCCGCTGTTGAAGGATATGCAGGTAATTCCTGAGGATTTCAATATAGGAATAATCATATTGGGCAATTGCCTGGTCAAAGAAATGTCTCCGTAACCTCGGAGAACCGGATATGACCATGATATCACCTGGTGAAAAGTAGATGATCTTCAAATAACGATACAGTTCGCTGAGTTTCTTTAAAGGTTCTTTATCCAAGAGGATGTTTTTCTTCCCCCCAGAGAAATTAACGCTGATTTGAAGAGGATTTTCACGGTATTGGAAGAATCCAGCCAAATGAAAAGCACTTTGGTTAAAACGCATGACTTCAGCATCGGGAGCAGATCGAATCGACTTCCCGTAAGCAGAATAGGCGATAGCTTCCAGTAAATTGGTTTTGCCAATACCGTTTTTCCCTGTAATTAATGCACCTTCCGGTGCGAAAGTCATATCGCAGTCTGCAAAGTTACGAAAGTTCTGCAGATGAATGCGATTTATATACAATTACGGCAACCGAAGAGGCATAATCAAAAAACGGGCATGTGTATTTTCAGGATCAGTTTCATTGAAGAATTGAACCGGATCCTTTGACTTGGCAAAAACGATCTTTACTTTTTCAGTATCGATTGCATCCAGGACAGAATTGAGATATTTATAGTTGAAAGCAATGCTGATATCTTCTCCTGAAAATTCATAATCTGCAAGCTGTTCCTTCGCTTCTCCCCGTTCCCGATTCAAAGTGGAAATATCCGTATTCGCTGCAGAAATATCGAACCTGACACGCAAGCTATCTTCAGGAGCCATTAAACCGACACGACGAACAGCCGTTTTTAAAAGGTCACGATTAAATAACAAAGTGGTATTGATTTCCTTCGGGAATACCTGCTTGTAATCAGGATATTTTCCTTCAATAACATGGGTGAATATCGTATAATTCTTATAATTGAACATCACTCTTGATTCTTCCAGGACTATTTTCAGTATTGGTTCATCATCACGGATAATGCGCATCAGGAAAACAAGACCTTTCACAGGCAGGATTTGTTCAATGGGCTGCATAACAGATGTAGGCTGATCGATTGTATATTCTGCGATCTTCTTGCCATCGGTAGATACCATGACTTGTGAATCAGGGCTGATCTTCCAATAGATACCTGTGAAAATTGGTCGATTCGTATCTGGAGAAACTGCAAAAATAGTTTTGTTGATCATCTTCCCTAAATCTTGAGCATTGAGCTGAATCGCTTTTTCCAAGTCTTTTTCCGGGATTAGCGGATATTGACCTGCATCTGCGCATAACAAGGTATAGTCATTTTTCAGGCAGCGTATTAACAGGTTATCTTCATCTTTCACAATATTGATGATGGCATCGGGTAGAAAATGGACAATTTCATTAAATGGATGTGCAAGAACTGCTGTTTTGCCACCTTCGAGCACTGTAGCTGGAAAACTGACAACAACGGTGATCTCCAAATCTGTAGCAGTAAAACTGATTGTATTTGTTGTTTGATCAGCTTCTATCAGGTAGTTCATTAAAATAGGCATAGTGCTTTTACCGGGAACGATACTCGACAGATTCTGAATCTGGTCCATCAAATCCTTACGTTCAATTGAAAACTTCATGATCACCTCTATATTTTATCATTATTGGATATTATGCTTCGATATTTTTTAAAGTTTGTTTGAAGTCAACGAAATTTTTAAACTAAAGTACAAAAAGAAAAGCAAGGGGTTTGCCCTTGCTTCTCTTATTGATGAAAGCTTATTTCACAGCTTCTCTGAGTTTTTTTCCGGGTTTGAAAACAGGAACTTTTCTTGCTTTGATCTGAATTTTCTTTCCTGTTTGAGGATTTACACCAGTACGAGCTTTACGTGCACTCACACCAAATGTTCCAAACCCAACCAAAGAAACCTTTTCACCTTTTTGCAGTGATGCCATAACGCCAGAAAGAATAGCGTTCAATGCAATTCCTGCAGCCTTTTTCGAAATCGTTGCTTCACCAGCCATTTTGGTAATTAAATCTTCTCTGCTCATGTTTCCTCCTTGCTGTTTTGATGGACATTAAATACATTTTATAGATGCTGATAAACAAAATATCTTGTCAATAAAAATTTTAAATATTTCTTTTTTTTTAGCGATAATTCTAATTCTATTCGGATGCGAAGGAATGTGTAAATCGGTATCTTCTTATTTAACAATATAATACAGCGCTAGATGCGGATTATCTTTTTTTTGCACTTTTCGTAGATATTTATCAACATCAATCAATCTGAATTTGTCTTATACTCGACTTTTAGACCAAATAATGAATGTAATAAATTTGGAATTTAGCGAATTTCTTTACTAAATTGTTTATAATTATATAAATTTATTTCAAATTTCATTGACTGTTTCTGTTTAATTATTTCACTGATTATAGGGTGGAAATATGAAAAAAATCTATGCTGCTTTTGATTTAGGCGGTTCGTTCCTGAAATATGGTATGGGAAGCGCTGAATCATTAATTCAATATGATTCTCGACTTGCTGTTGAATCTTCACAGATCAATTACCTTTATTCTCTTTTTACAAAAGCTTTTCATGATCTAAAAGACCATTTGCAAAACGATGAAATCCTAGCAGGTGCTTGTATCGGTAGTCCCGGAATGGTGAACTCAAAAACCGGTAGAATCGAGGGTATTAATCCGAACTTGCCTGAATGGACGGGAGCAAACCCGGTTTCAGCACTAGAGCCATTATGGCAGGTGCCTATCCTCATTGATAATGATGCAAACTTGATGACTTATGGTGAAGGTTCTGCTTATGCGAAAGAGGATTCAATTCTCGGAATCACAATCGGAACCGGCATTGGGAGCGGATATGTAAATCAACATGGTATTTTTCACGGTTCCACATACGCAGCCTTGGAAGTAGGTCATACTATTGTCATTCAAGATGGACGATTATGTAATTGCGGAAAAAATGGCTGCGTCGAAGCGTATAGCTCCGCTAATTCCATCGTAAGAATTGTATCTGATTTGATACCGTCACTTCGTGGAGCAAACATCAAAGAAATCCTGGATACAGCTTTGATTGATGATACAGTAAAAACACATGTCGAATTTCTTTTATCCCTATTAGCCATTGCAATCGCCAATGCTGTTACTATTTTAAATCCCAATATAGTAGTTATTGGTGGTGGTGTGGTTGATATTAATTCCTTTCCATTTTCTTATGTAGAAAAAAAGATTCTTGGATATCTTATGGTCGATCATCGAAGTAATCTTCTCATAAATGAGGCTAAATATGGGAATAAGGCTGCTATTTTGGGAGGCATCATCTTGTCTGAGAAATATAACTCCTTTTAAAAGAAATATAATGTTGACAAATTTATAAAGTTTAGTTAAATTGTTTAGTGATTGATGAGAGTTTAGGAATAGCTTTTGCATGTTCTAAATTATGTTCTGTTGAGGAGGATATAATGAAAAAAATGCTTTTGATTTCACTGTTGGTGATAGCGTTATCATCCATGTTTATTATATTAAACGCATACGATACTGGTAATACTGATACTAATTGTAATTTTTCCATGTATCCAAATCCCATGGAAACAGTAGGGACAGTATGTGCATATTTTACTGAGAGAATGCCTATTTCAATCAGTTTGCTCGATAACAATGATGAGATTGTCAAGACGATATACAGTGGAAGCTCTATCAGAGGTCAAATGCTGATTCCATTTGATCGTATCGATAGCAAAGGGAATACTCTCCCTAATGGAAAATACTGGGTATCGTTAAGTACAAATGCCAAATATACTTCTACGAAAAAGCTTCTGATTCTGAAGTAACTAAAAAAGCCACATCTAGGAAATTTTGAATAAACCACAATTCTGTGGTTTATTCTGTTTATGGGAGAATTGTCATTATTAACGCAATATCTTCACTATTAGCCAACTGGGAAATACAAATCCGACAATCTCTGAGCGAGGTTGTTGATTTTTATCTATTTGTTTTAGAGACCTTCAAACAAATCATTAATTTTTTTCAACAAAAGCAAATCGGCTTTATTGTTGTTTTTCGCCAAATCATGTTCACAGGTTATGAAGCTCTTGGTCTTATCAGTTTTATTGCACTCTCCATCGGGGGATTGATCATCCTTGAAGGAAATTATATCTTAGGAAATTTTGGTGGTAATAAACTAATATACGTCCTTCTTGTCACTGTCGTTGTCAGGGAATTAAGCAGTATTTTAACGGCGTTGATCGTAATCGCCAGATCAGGTACAGCCATTGCTACTGAACTCGGGAATATGGTTGTCAATCATGAAATTGATGCCTTGTTGGCAATTGGAATATCACCTATTTCCTATCTTGTCGTATCCCGCCTCATTGGAGTCGTGATAGCAACGTTTACACTAACTATCTATTTCAATTTATCTGCCATCATCGGTGGTTGGTTATTTTCAACCATTTTCTATCCTGTAAACTTTATGGACTTCTTTGGTGAGTTCATTGGATACCTTCAACCTGCTGATTTAGTCATCTGTGTTATTAAATCCATCGTTTTTGGACTCGCTATTGCCTTGAATTCCAGTTACCAAGGTTTACGAGTTCACAATGCCACAACGGAAGTTCCCCAGAGAACCATCCAGGCAGTTGTAAAATCAATTGTAGCAGTTATCTTTTTTGATATTTTAATAACAGCCTTGCTATATCTGATTTAATTATGCCTATTATTACAATAGAAAACATTATCTTTAAAACCGCTGAGAAGACACTCTTATCAGATATTTCATTAACAATATCTGAAAATGAAACACTGATCTTTTCAGGTACTGGTGAATCAGGGAGAAGTTTACTTCTAGAGATTATCGCAGGTATTCTACCACCAACCAGTGGAAGAATACTTTATGATAATATTGATATCTATGAAGCTAAACCCGAAGTGATAAAGAAATGGAAACAACAGATAGGTTTTTCTTTTCAGTATGAAGGTTTGTTATCAAATCTGACGGTGGAAGAGAATATACTTCTTCCTATACAATTCTTTGATTCTGATGCGATTGAATCATATTATCCAAGGATTAACGAGTTACTTGATTTCTTTGCAATTCAAGATTCCTGGCTAAAACGCCCTGCTGAATTATCAATGCAAAAGAAAAAAATTCTTGCCTTTATTCGTGCTATTATCATGAATCCTCATATGTTATTTGTTGATGACCCTTATTTCAGCTTGGATCAGTTTTATCAGAATCAGGTATTGACATGTTTGAAAAAACTTAAGGAAGCTGGATCGACACTTGTCATCATCACGAATGCAAGAGATCTTATCCATCAAATTGCTGATAGGATTTTGTATTTCCGGGATGGAAAAATTGAGCGTGAAATTTTCCGTGCTGACTGTGAATAAAAGCTGATCAGACAATGATAGCATTACTTACAAGAAACCAGGAGATTATGCATGAATTTTAAATTCAGACATACAGATAAAATCGTTGGATTATTTGTCCTAATCGCATTGGTTGCTCTCATATTGTCTTTTAGCGCGATTATGATCAAGCAGAAGTTTTTTGTAAAAAAATACGTATTTCATACAAGATTCATTGATGCTATTGGATTATCAAATAGTACAATATTGAGTTTTAGAGGTTTTGAAATTGGAAAAATCAAGCAATTCAGTTTGAATAAAAACAATTATATTGATGCTGATTTCGTCATCTATGAAAAATATATGGATAAAATGCTGGAATTTTCAGCTATAAGTAAGGCTGTTAATCCGGTTACCAGTAAATCTTCTCTTGAATTCCTCCAAGGTCCCAATCCTGGAAAACGATTGCATGAAGGCAGTTTTATTCCTTCCTTAGATACCCCAGAAGGAAATGTTCTGCTTTTTTCCGGCAAAGTCAAAAAAAGCGGGGATGTGGTATCTTCTATATTATCCAGTATAGACAATATGTTGTTGAACCTGACCCAGGATAACAATCCTGATAAGGGAGCGCTTTTTCGAATGCTTTACAATCTTGCTAATGCCACAGGGAATATGAATGCTAGTTTGATGGAGTTGAATACTCTAATGGCGAATCTTCACAAGGATAATAATCCCGAAGATGGTGCTTTATTCAGAGCAATAGCGAACTTGGCAGACTTAACAGAAGATTTCCAGCAAACAAATGCAAAAGTCAATCAATTACTATCCTCAACTAACGAATTAACCGATGCTTACAAAGATCCAAATGGTCTGGCATTGAAGCTCCTCGATCCAACTGGTAAGAATTTTATAGAGCCTATGCACGAATCTATTCTGAAAATCAACACTAACTTGAACGAAATCAATAAAATACTGCTCTATCTAAACTCCCAAACTCCAATCATGTCATCGATACTAATCCAAGGGGATCAGACTCTCAGGTCATCTCAAAAAGCGATTGAGGGAATTAATAATAACCCTCTCATTCGAAGCGGAATATCAAAAGACAAACCATTAGCACCGAATTCTCAGAACACTAGACCTACGGATGTGAAATAATGAAATTACTATTAGCAGTATCATGCTTCTTCATTTTAATAGGATGTTCCTCTTTTTATTATCATCCGGATCGAAGAACACTCCTGCAAGCAAATATTTTCATGAAAAATGGACAGACTCTAGATAACCAAGCTCAATATTCAAATGCTTTGTATACATATTTTGAAGCCTACCAGAGATATTCCCTCATTGATCAGCTTGATGGAAAAGCACTTGCAATGCTTGCTCTTACCCGTGAGTATTACCGATTAGGAGATATGCGGAACTTCGATCTTTGGCGAGATAGTGTATCTACATTGATCAAGCTCAATATACCTAAAATGGAAGATCAATTAAAGCTGCTTGATATTGAAATCAATTTCCGTAATTCAGATTATGCAAAAGTGATCGAACTAACGAAAGGCTATCAAAATAAACAAATTCTAACCGCTACAGAGTTTTGCAGTTATCGTCTCATCTCAAAAACGAAACTAAATACTAGTCTTAAAATTGAAAAAGACTTCCTGTTAGAACAAATACAGAAATTATCAAAACAATATCACAAGCATAAATTAGATGAACCTTCCAAATTGGCATTTGCATATTATAGCATTGGTTATTCATATATCTTACAAACACAGTTTAAAAAAGCATTAGGAATGCTGCTGGAGGCTTACAAAATTGATCAGAGTGAGGAGAATTTTTCTAATATCACAAGTGATCTCTATCTTATTGGTTTTACTTATGAACAACTTAAACAGCTTGAATTAGCACAAGATTATTATACGAGAGGACTGAATATTGCTATTCAAATTACAGACAAGGAGTTACAAGACAAAATCAACGACCGTTTAAAAAACTTAAATCATTAAAAATTACTCATTTGGTTCAAACAAGATTATATTCTTTTATGAGTTTTTTTACTGTCCGCGGAAGAAAATCTTTGACAAGTTTGTAAAGATATAATAAACGAATGTTTGTGATAATTTAATCTGGTCGGGAGAGAAATGAAATTAATACGTAATGCTATCATTAGTGATGGATCTAATGATACAAAAAAAGTTCAAATCCTATTCGATGAGACCATCATCGAAATTTCAGAAAAAGAGATTCCAATCACATCTAAAATCAAGGTTTTTGATTTAGAGGGAAAACTCCTTATTCCTGGATGTATAGATACTAGAGTACACTTGGATCATGATGGAGATAGAAGTGAATCTCTAATTCCCAGCGCTACGAGATTGGCTGCTAAAGGCGGCATTACAACGGTTATTGAAGATGTTGTTAATACGAACGAACCAATAACGGAAAAAGAACAGCTTGAAGATAGAAAGAAAAATTACCTGGGTAATAGTTACGTCGATCATGCCTTTTGGGGTGTGATACGAATGAATGATTACCCGTTATACACAGATTTGGCACAACAGCTTTGGAATGAAGGAGCTGTTGGCTTCAGAATCAATCTGTTTTCGCTTAATGATGATGTTGACTCTCTTTCATACCAGGATATTTTGGATTTATTCTCCGCATTGGCTGATACCAATATTCTCTTCTCATTTGACCCTGAAGATTTAGATACGATCCAGTCATTATTACCCGTATGGCAGAAGCATAATTTTATTCCCTCAGATGGCTACTTCTGTATGAGTGAAATTCAATCTCAGGCAGTCAGAAAAATAACACGTAGATCCCAGGAAAATCCGATTCATTTTTTTAGTATAAATACGCAGCAAGCCTCAGAATTCATTTTGAATTCATTGAAAAAATACAATCTGAGTTTTGACATATTTCCCCTATATATGGCACATGCACAATCACCCGAAATAAATAATAGTTTTGATTGTGCAATTTATCCTCCAATACAGACAGATGTAGATCGGGAATTTCTCAGGACCATAATCAAGTCAGGAAAACTATTCGTCCTGAGTTCACAATCGGGATATATTAATCTGGATGGTCTTGCATCCTGCTTTCCTGGTCTCCAAAATAAAGTCCATACAGATTGGCTTGAATGTATGGTTCCTTATTTGTTTTCAGAATTTTACATCAAAGATAAAACAACCTTGGATAGAATGATTAAGTTGACATCAGAGAACGCTGCAAAACGTTTCGGGCTTTATCCCCGCAAGGGATGTCTCGAAGTTAATTCTGATGCTGATTTTACGGTTATTGATTTAAAAATACCTACTCCTAAACAGAAATCTACAATTCCATGTTCGCCGAATGATCTTGAGTGTTCAATAACTCATACTTTTTTGCGCGGGAATTTAATTTATGAGATTGGAAAAGGTATCACCAGTAAGAAGAATGAAGGTATATGGATTCCTCGTTTAAGTAATTGATCCTAAGTTGAAATACTACCTATCGTGTTTTCTTAATTCATCTATTCAAGCTAATTATAAGGAGATCCCATGCAAGAACGATTTAGACAAGTATTGTTACAAATATGCAAGGAATATCAAGGCTTTAAAATCGATTTTAAATATCGAATTTGGGAAACCGACTTTTTGCGTTTCTATCAAAGCCAAATCAATTACAATATCACGAAATGCAGTGATTCCTTGTATACAACTGTTTATAAGGGTAAGCGTTCCTATAGTTTCATATTGTATGATCCAGATGAAAAAATACTTCGCCAGACATTATTAGAATCCATCCCTCTATTAGATCATTTACCTGAAGATCCTGATTTTGTGGATTTGGAAAACAATCTGGAAACCTATCCGGAGACAGATAAAATCAATAATATTATCCACTTTCCCTTGGAAAAGAAAATCAAAATCCTGAATAGCATTTCAGAAGCTGTAGCAATTTACGGTTTCAAAATATTCGGTACTTTCATTTGTAATTTCGAAGTAGATTACATGATCAACAGTAATGGTGTGAATAAAAAATCACAGACTTCTCCAGTTATGCTTGAATTAAAAGCCGTTTCAGATAAGAATATGGTGACTGTGCTGGAAACATATGGTTCAGAAAATCCTGATACCTTTGATGTTCAAGCTTTTATCGACAAACTCACTTTGAAACTGACAAATGCAGAACGCGATGTTGTCGATGTAGAAGCTGGTCATTACGATGTAATTTTATCCCCTCGTTGTATCGGTGAATATATTAACTACCTCTCCTCTTCTATGACAGCTCATAATCTTGATCAGAAAACGAGTTATTTCGAAGATAAACTCGATCAGCAGATTTTCCCAACTAATGTCACTTTATCTGATGATCCTCATTATCCAGAGATGATTAATTTCGATTATAACAATGAAGGGCATATTTATAAAAAACTCACTCTCATTGAAAAAGGTATTTTCCGTAATTTCATGGTAGATAATTATTATGCACACAAAACCGGTATGACAAAAAACGGTAATTCCGGTGATTGCCTGGTTCTTTCTACCGGCGATAAATCATTAGAGGAAATGATTGGTAGTATCAAGAAAGGTCTGTATATTTCGAGTTTGCATTATATGAATTTTATCAATTATAAGGAAACATCCGTTACTGGTTTAACGAGGGATGGAACGTTTCTAATCGAGGATGGTAAACTGACGAATGTAGTGAATAATTTACGTTTCACGGAACGCTTGGCTAGAATTATTGAAAGCATCGTAGAAATCGAAAATACTTCTTACACGATACCTATATCCGATAATTATGATGAGTTTTCAATCAATACAATTCGAATGCCTCATGTAAAAGTCAGTGGTTTCCAAATTTCATCATCAACAAAAACGATTTAAGGAGCTAACATGAAATTATTAGTACACGATATTATCCAGAAACTACAGCTTCCGGAAATCACATTTGCTGATGTTCGGTTAACTTCTTCTGATAATCAGGTCATTTTCTTTGAGAAAGGTGAATTAAAGCATGTTTCAACCTCACGTGATTCCATTTCGATTGGAGTTAGAGTTTTAATCCAGGGTTGCTGGGGTTTTGCCGGTACACGAATGTTAGATAAAAGCTCTATTCATAAAATGATTCAGACAGCTATCATCAATGCCAAGCACAGCAGTAAATTCCGTAAAGATAGGATTACCTGGAAACCACAAGCTCCTCAGATTAATTCTTATTTTTATGTACCAATGGAAGACCCATTCCTTATGGATGAGCAGGAAAAAATTGAATACATAGGTAATATCGCTAAAATGCTGGTTGGAAAGCCACAGATAGTCTATTCCCATGCATATACTGAATTCTCCCGCCAATATAAGGTTTATGCCAACACTGAAGGTACTCTCGTTGATACCCTGGTTTACGACACTCTTCCTTCTATATATGTATTGGCTGCTGAAGGACCACATGTATACAGCCGGACATATCCCGGGCATATGAATGGTAGAAGGGGTGGATTTGAAGTATTACGTAATTTTAAATTTGAAGCAAACGCTCCGAAGATCATAGAAGAAGCCATTGCTTTAACAAAAGCCCCAACAATTGAGGAAGAACGTGCTGATATTATTATTGGCAGTGGACATCTTGCCTTACAATTACACGAATCTGTAGGTCATGCTACAGAAGCAGACCGCATATTTGGGATGGAAATTTCGTATGCAGGTAAGACTTTCATTAAACCATCAATGCTGGGTAACTTTATGTATGGCTCTGATATTGTGACGATATTCAGTGATAGCCTAGATCCCAATGGCATGGGTTTCCACCTGGTTGATGACGATGGTACACCTGCAAAAAAGGTAGATATCGTGAAAAACGGTATCTTAGTCAATCAGCAGACTTCACGTGAATTAGCTCCACTTCTCGGCTTGGAGCCAAGTTCCAACATGCTGGCTACTGCTGGTGATAATATTCCTCTGATTCGAATGACAAATTTCTGTCTTGCTCCCGGAAGCGGTAGTTTACAGGATATGATAAAATCTACCGAAAAAGGATACTTACTCGATAATACTAAAACCTGGTCTATTGATGACAACCGGTATAATTTCCAGTTCACAACTGAAATAGGTTGGAAGATCAGAGATGGGAAAATTACCGGAATCGTGAAAGAACCAACCTACTATGGCATCACACCTGAATTTTGGGGTTCATGTGATCGCATCTGCGGACCAGAGGAATGGGGTTATCATGGAACATTTCATTGTGGAAAAGGCGAACCAGGTCAGGTGATGCATCTTTCACATGGTGTGGCACCTGCCAGATTTAAAAATGTTGTTGTTAATGTAAAAGCATAGTCAGCTAAGAGAATATCAAAAGGGACACTGAGTGTGTCCCTTTTTTGTTATCTTGCATTCATTTTGAATACTACCCAATTGAGTTCAGGTATCAACTGGCATTCAACATAAAATTTCTTCTCCCCAACTTTCATTAAAAAATTTGTATAGGGAGATTCTATCATATTATTCATCAGTTCTTGGATACTTGGATTGGATGAATTACGCAGATCATGCGTATTAGCAATTTGTTTCTCGTTAAGTTGGTTTGCAGGAATTCCTAAATTTTTATACAACTCCTGTGTTGCCATGATCAGAGTTCCATTCCTGCCAATGATTCCTGTAAATTGCTCATCCTTGACTGTAGATTCTTTCAGGAGGCTCTTCAAACTGACCTTACAACCTAGGATACCTCTAAGATCATTACCATCACTCATTGGATATATCACGTTGATTATCATCTCATTTAGAGTTGGATCCCATTCAGGCTGAAACCATTTTACGTGTGAACTCTCGTCTGTCTGAGCCTGTAATAATTGGTAGAGTGGCAGCTTTTTCAAATCCTGTTTTGGCTGATACAACTTCGATAGATCGGAATATGGGAAAACCCTTATGAAAGAATTCCTATGAATATAATACTGTTGCAAAATCTCAGGATACTTTGTTCCTGTAATCATCCAAATTGAATCCATAGGAGCTGTGAAATCAATTTCTTTCAGGATATCTTGGCCAATAGGAGTGAATCCAGTACAATAAAGAGCTCCATGGTTCTCTTCCTGGGGTATGTTTAGGTACTTTTCGGGAGTAACCTGGTACTTCAAACTTAGACTGGATTGCGGTAACAATTCACGGCTAAGATAAATAGAGTTGAGAAATTTGCTATTACCTAACAAATCAGCAGAAATACCTTCGCACAGAGTTTTAAATCGTGCTGCACTTTTCAGAAATGCTTGTTCTTGTGTTTGAGCAAGTTGCGTATTTTTGTCACAACTAACAAAACAAAATATACAAATGATAATAGCAACAAGATAGAAAATGCGGCAATTACTCGTTTTCATAAGCACTAAATTCCCCTTCGTCGTGTTTTCTCTCAGAATTTTTTACATTATTTTAAATAATTCAAGATTATCCTGGCATGACAAATCAGCAACATCACAAGATAAGATATCTGCTATCACCTGATCTTCTTAAGCAAAAGAGATCCTATTCCCATTTGATATCCTTTGGCAGAAAAAATGATCTGATTATCCTGTCCGATCAGAAAAACAATAGGATAATCTGTGATTTTCAGCTTTTCATCTAAAACAGATGCCCCTGATTTCAGTAACAAACCTGATGTTTCAGAGATGTCATCATGTTTACGGTTCTCTGTATAGATAATGATTTCACAATTCTTTGTAATTAATTCTTTCTTTTTGTCAATTATTTCTTTTAACATGCGTTGCTGTGGTTCAGATGTCTCTTGTCCTCGAATAAATATCAGTTTAGTGCCTCCTTTTAATCCCCATTGCTTAGCATAGCGAATAATATCTTTTCGAGTTTGATTACTCCATTGAGCTGAAACATCAAAATAGATCTTTGGCGTCTGAAGATTAATTTGATATACATACTGCTTGGCTTTCACTGATTTGATGATTACTTGTGCATCTCCATTATCATTTCTAGTCATACCTTCCAGATAATAGGATATTTTCTTATCCTCGGGATAGGTTAATTCATAATCCAAGCCTTTATCTTGACCATCAAAATAAGTATCATCCAAAGTCCCCTTTTCTGTCATTGCTGCCAGGAAGAAGTTTTCGAAAGCACTTGCCTTTATTTTCTTTCCATCGATAGTTACAGATATTGTCAATGTCCTGGTCTTACTAGCCACGGGTTCTTGAGTATTTTTTTGCTCTTCTAATGAAATAAATTGCTTTCCATCATAATATTCAAGATAACCCTTCCAACGAACCGGAACTTGCACAAGTTTCAATGCACTGGCTAATAAAATCGTCCTGCCTGATGAAGTTACATAATGCATGTTCAGAAAATCAAGCGGGGTAATAGCTCCACTGAAATAGGTATAGGAAACATCCTCATCTGTAACTAGTTGAGAATCCACCCATTTGACAAGATTACTAACGGTTTCTGTGTTACTTTTCCCTTTCATATCCTTGACTATTGAATATAGACCTGCTTCCCAACCATTTTCAGGACATGGTGATGTGGAAAAAGTGGATTGAAGAATACACTTGCGCCATATTGAATCAGGATATGTTATTTTAGAAGGAAGGTAAAGATCGATAATTGCTTGAATTGATGCTGAATCAGGTAATTCCACGAGTTCTTTCACATCCCAGTCTTCAAGCATTTTACAAAGTAAATCTCGCCTATCTTCAGCATAGTTCATTTTCAGATTCGCATCAAACACTTTACGATAGGTATCGGAGCTTCCCGCTAATTGGTCAAATGTTGACAGATAATCATCTCTTCGGACTGTGAAAGCTGAATCTGTTTCTCCTGTTTTTGGCTGTACATCATAAAAACTCAGGAATTCAATAGAATGCTTATAGGAATTCAACCTGTTATCCCGACGCAGGCTGGATAATTCCCTTAAATGATCAAAATCAGCAATGATAGGTGTTCCGTATGAATCTGCTGATCTGCTTGCCGGTAAAGGGAAATGAATATCAAATTTCTCATTTATTTCACTATTCTTTTTACAGGAAATTGTTAAATTCACATCACCGTTCATCGTATTTAATAAGGAACAGCCAAAGAGACTATCCGAATAGGCAGTGACCCATACCCCACCTTTGCCGAGAGGAAACTTCACGATTCCCGAAGTATCTGACTTGAGAGATAGCATCGGCATTTCACCACCGTACGAAGCTCCATAAAGCATGACTCTCGCATCTGGAAGTGGTTTCCCTTTTTCATTCATAATTTTGAGTACAACTTGCACAGTATTAGCATAATCTCCAGTAGTTATAAGTGTAGCTACTCCTTTTTCGAACTTCACTTTCTGTGGGCTTTCAAAATCACCATATGCTTCTGAAAGAACAAGAGTAGCCCGAGTGGTCGTATCTGCAAACCAAGTTTCACCAAGCCTGTTGGCAGCTTCAGCAGCCCCGATGAATTTCCAGCCACCGGTAGTCCACACATCTGTCCAGGCATGGTTATTATCCGTGAAATTCCAATAGGGAACTGAGGCAGGGCGGCAGGGAATACCAACTGCACGCGCTGCAGCCATATAAATGATCATACATTCTTCACACCTGCCATAACCGCGTTTAATTGTAGTCAAAGGCGCCTGGTCTCTACCGCTGGTTGGTTTAAAAGCCATCTTCTCGGCTGTCCAGAGATTCACCAGGAAAGCAGCTTCTTCAAGAGATTTGCAGTTTTGAACAATCGGGAGTAATTCTTTATAGAATGCAGGACGCCAATTCTCGAAAGGCTCTTGCGAAATACGAGGTGGTAACACAAAATGAATAAACAAATCTTCTGGTATATCTTTCGTGTATGGTAATTGCTTTGTCTTCAATGCAAATCGGATATCTTCCATGATAAAATCAGGTGTAAGAACAGCTAGGTCAAAGACACTTGCATTCTCCAGGAGATATTGAACATACTTCAAAGTATCCGGAACTGTGGAATGCAATATCTGTTTCAAACCTGCAGCATTCTTACCGGAATAACGGTCTATCCGCTGTTCCAATGTGTATTCTGTGGCATAAAGCATCAACGTTACAAAACTCAATAATAAAACTAAAACAATCTTTCTCATTTCTATTCCTCTACATCCTGTAATCTTTTTATATTCTTCTGCTCTGTCACCTAGCACCTAGCACCTAGAACCTAGAACCTGGTGAAAAAGTGCAAGAGAAAAAATGATTGGAGCGCTGATTTCTTATCGGCGTACGGGGCGTATTCTTTACGACCCTCTCACACCGTTCCGAATCTCGGACAGATTATAATTGCTATCATCTGCAGACATGGTTGCAACAGGCTAAATTAGTTGCAAAAACTAAGAAGCCAAAACCCTACAACCGCGAAAAACTCTTAGAAATAGCAAAGAATCTGAATAAATATACAATCATGCATTTTGGTGTTAAAGAGTATATAAAGGATTTGGAAGATGCAGGGGTAATCTTCTTTGTCCTAACCCATCTGCCACAGACCTACCTGGATGGGGCAAGCTTCAAAATAAAAGATAATCCGGTCATCGTTTTCACATCCAGGTTTACAAGGCTGGACCACTTCTGGTTTATTAATGCCCATGAGATAGCCCATGTCTTGAATCACTTATCTGATGATAAGGAATTCATCGATGATGAAACCAATTACAATGATACAAAAGACAATTGTGAAGTGGAAGCAAATTACCTATCCTCGACTTATCTTCATACAGATAAAGTGGACGAGTGGTTTAAGGATAGGATGATCAGTAAAGAATCGATTTCCGCATATGCTTATGAAAATCAGATTAGCACTTCCATCGTAGTCGGCAGGCTCAGACATCTCAAACTCATTGAATATAAAGCCTATCCTATGTTTAACGAATCAATTGATGAAGTTACATTGAAGGAATATTGGATGGGATGAAGATATTGACGGAAAAAGCAAATGATCTTATAGAGTAATTACTATTATTTTCTTAATATAAAGGAGAATAAATGAAAACAATTAGCTTTGATAGATTTTTGAAATACATGGAAGAACAAAAGAAATATCCAGAAAAGAGATTTTGTTTTATTTTAGGTGCAGGAGCTTCTAAGCAGTCTGGAATACCAACTGGAAGTGAATTAGCTAAAAGATGGTTTGAAGAAATCAAGAATATTTCTAATAAGGAAGAATTTGAAATATGGCTAAATACCTCGAAAATAAATGAAGAAAATCTATCCGATCATTACACAGAAATTTATAAAGAACGTTTTATTGTTGATAAATTTCAAGGTTATCAAGTTCTTCAACAAATGATGGAAGGTATTAATCCCAGTTGTGGATACGCTATTTTATCTCAGATCCTTGTTTCATCCCAACATAACACTGTAATTACCACCAATTTTGATTCATTAACAGAAGACGCCCTGTTCATTTATACACAAAAAAAACCATTGGTCATAGGACATGAGTTGTTATCTGACTTTGCTTCACCCTTTATTTCAAGACCGCTTATCATCAAAATTCATAGAGATTTATATCTTGCTCCCCAAAACACTTCAGAAGAAACGGATTCATTAAATCCTGAACTAGGGACAGCTCTGTCTTATATTTTTAAATACTATACACCAATTATTATTGGTTATGGTGGTAATGATGGAAGCTTAATGGGACTTATGGAAAATATCGAATTAAATAATAGATTATTTTGGCTTCAATACCAGCGTGATACAGATCACACATCATTATCAGATAGAATTACCGGTTTAATGGAGAAACATAATGGTACTCTAATTAAAACAGGTGGCTTCGATGAAATTATGATTCAAATGGGTAGTATTTTTGACATTAATTACAACTCATTCGGCAAAGAAATATGTAAAATAGCGAATCAAAGGGCTGAAATCTTTGAAAAACAAATTAGAGATATTATCCTAAACAGCGAAACAGATAATGACGTTAAAGATGCATTGAGTGAAGGTTTTTCTAAAGGGGAAGAAAGTGCATTGAGTTTTCTTATCCGTTCTGAAAGAGAACCTAATCTTGAAATTAAAGCTAATATTGTTGCTGATGGATTAAAAGAGTATCCTAGTAATTTAGAACTCATAGAAGCTTATGCAAAAGTACTAACTGAATTAAACGATTTGGATAAAGCTAATCAATATTATCAAAAAACCATCGACATTGATTCGAAAAACTCAGAGAGATATAATACATATGCCAAATTTTTGAAAAATATTTACAATGATCCTGATGCTGCTGAGCAAAATTATCTCAAAGCTATTAAAATCGATTCAGAGAACTCCGTCCTGTATAATTCATATGGCATATTTCTTAAAGAGTTTCATAAAGACTTTCATAAGGCAGAACAAAATTATCTCAAAGCCATTGAAGTAAATCCAAAAGATACAGCACCATACAATAATTATGCAAATCTGCTATGTGATTTCAGCACTGAATATGAAAAATCTGAAGCATATTATAGAAAAGGAATTGCATTGAATAAAAAGAAAGCTGGTATTTATGGGAATTACGCCAAGTTGCTTATAATACAAAAAAGATTTCATGAAGCGTTAGAAAATATTAATAAATCAATGGAATTAAATAAGAACCGAAAGAGAATTCCACTTGAAATCGAACTGTGGTTCTATAGATACGCAATTTTTTATAAAGACTACCCTGAATCTAAAGAGATGATTGCTAGTTATTTAAAACTAGGGTATAAATCATTAAGGTGGGATCTGAGTAAAATCGTTGAAATAGCAGAGGAAATTGGACATCCTGATATTGAGCAAGTGAAGGATTTTGCGAAGCAGATTACGGAAGTAGTTTAATATACGCAGTTTCCGGCTTAACAAACCGTGGTACGATGCAGAGGATAGACACATGGGTCTATCCCTACAATCAGACTATTTTGTCCCATGTTTCATAGATTGTTCCTGAAATCTATGAAGATTAATTTTGACGACTAACAGGTTTCAACGCAGAATATTGGTGAAGTGTTTCGAAAGATATCTTAGCTGATTGTAGACTCTGTGCTTTATAAAAGAAAACCCACTTGATAGCCACTTAGATTAGTACCGCAACACCACCGCTACATCACCGCAGCACTACCGCAGGAGAACCGCTCCTATGAGCGGTTGTATTGTGTTAAAGTAGCGTTAGTTTTGCGTTCGTATTATCCTGATTTTAAAGGAGTGCTTAAAGTGGGTGTAGCAGTCAGTTCATTTCGATACACTATTATTTTGGTAGAGATAAGTGATGTGAATCAGAAAGAGACCCCCCTACCCCCCTTCCCAAGGGGGGAGCTTCTACAACCTATTCCCTACTCCCTACTCCCTACTCCCTATTCCCTATTCCCTATTCCCTATATTCGGTGCATCTCGATACTATGACTCGCATTTCGACTTCGCTCAATGACCGAGTAATTACTTGATGACAGGTTCTTCCCTGTACCCTGTACCCTGTACCCTGTACCCTGTACGCTATACGCTGTATGCTTCACTAGCCCCTGGCACCTAACAACTGGCTACTGGTATTTTTTTTATTTGACAAATTAAAATAATAATAATATAAATGATTTATATACTCGAATTAATACAATATATGGGAGGGATCACATGAATGAACTTCTTCAAAAAGCACCAAAAATACCAACAAGTGTCCATTCTATGGTAAAATTATTCATAATCGGCTTTATTATTCTCGTACTTCTAATTCCTGTATTCTGGATCAGGACAGTGATCAGTGAAAGAAACCTTCGGAAAACAAGCGTCCAAAATGAAATTGCCAGTAAATGGGGTACTGCTCAATACTTAATAGGTCCATTTATCAGTGTTCCTTATCACAAGATCGTTACAAGTAAAGATAGTTCAGGAAATGAAACGCAGAAGCTTCAGAAGGAATATTTGCAAATATCACCGGAAACGATGGAAGCCACAGGTAAAATTCAGGCTGATAAGCATCACCGGGGAATATTTAGTGTAATTGGCTATAAAGCTGATTTAGAGATATTAGCGACAGTTCCGACAATGATTGATCCCAAAGTTATTCCAGCCCATATCAAACTGGAATGGAATGATGCCATTATTACCTTCGGTTTAGCTGATCAGCATGGTCTTAGGAAGCTGGATGGAACAGTCAATGGACTTCCCCTGAAATTCGAAAATAACGAAAATACTTTTTCTGTTATTACGGTAGACACTTCAATAAAATCACAATGGAAACCAAACTGGAATGAAGATAATATCGATAAAAATGTGAATACAAAACTGAGTTTTGCAGCTAAAACACCATTGATGGTTAAAACGGGAAAAGAGAAAATCAAGCTGCATATCATTTTCACCGGTACCGAAAAGATATCCTTCCTGACTTCAGCATTGCAGGAAAGTGTGCATCTAATTGGTGATTGGAATTCACCCAGCTTCATAGGTAATATGCTTCCTGAATCAAAAACAGTCAATAATAAAGGGTTTGATTCAATATGGCGTTCAAATTATCTATCCTCAGGAAATAAAACTTTCTGGACAAGTGAAAACCAGAATCAGAACTTCTCCCATTTAGGTGTGATGTTCCTAATCCCTGTTGATTCATACCAGCAGACCACCCGTACCTTAAAATATTCGATTCTCTTCTTATTGCTGACTTTTATGACTTTCTTCTTTGCGGAAACAGTAACTAAACAACGTATTCATCCAGTCCAATACATCATGGTCGGCTGTTCGCTAGTGCTTTTCTATCTCCTCCTTCTCTCTATTTCAGAACATATCGCTTTCGGATGGTCATATCTCATTGCTGCTGCTGCAGTAGTATTGCAGGTCAGCCTGTATTGTGCTTCAATCCTGAAAACGGGTAAGTTTGCTTTTAGAATTGGTAGTCTATTATCAGGATTATATTTGTACCTTTATGTTCTCCTCAGGTTGGAGGATAATGCATTGCTGATTGGGAGCATCAGTCTTTTCGTATTGTTGGGAATCGCCATGTATGCAATACGGAATGTAAATTGGTATGGGCAGGAATGAATTAAGAATAAAGAATTAAAAATTATCAGAGAAGCATCGAAGCAGCGAATTTATTCGACAATATCAATGATGTTCAGTCTAATCGATAAATAAATATCATTTTTAGGAGTACAAGACTATGTTTACCAAAGAAGAAGTTATGATGGCTGCCCCTTGTGGTATAAGTTGTGGAGAATGTCCTGCTCATACTTGCAAGGATAATCCGGCGATAGCTGAGGCAATAAGGTCAAAGAGCGTTAATCCTGAACTTATTCCCTGCAATGGCTGCAGGACAAACAAAGGAATATGCGCATTCCATGAAGGACAATGTGCAACTTATGATTGTGTTCAGCAGCATAAAGTTACTTTCTGTTTTGAATGCAATGATTACCCCTGTTCAAAGCTCTATCCCAGTGTAGACAGGGCTGAAGTCTTACCGCATAATATGAAAATGGTAAACCTGGCATTTATCCAGAATCATGGCATCCAAGCTTGGTTAAAACAATCAAAAGATATACAATTGCGGTATTATAAGGGTAAGATGGCGATTGGAAAAGGACCGCAGTTAATTAAGAATTAAGAATTAAAAAATAAAAATTGGCATAGCAGAGAAGACTGGTCATTGAGTGATTTCGAGCATGCGAGAAATTGTATCGAAATGAGCAGGACGGAGAGTCATTAAGAATTAACAAGAACTCAAATGCAGAAAGAGAGTTTCTGAATAATATTCATACAGGGAGAAATTATGTCATGCAATAATCAGAAAGCTAACAGTGAAAAATGCAACTGCTCCTATCCTTGTACCAGGAAAGGGAATTGTTGTGAATGTATCCGCTATCATCGTTCAGCAGGAGAATTACCTGCCTGTTATTTCAACACATCGTTTGAAAAAACATATGATCGCTCAATACAAAATTATGTGAAGCAAATAGATAAGCAATAATTAGATATAATATTGCTCATTTCCTGTATGTTAAGAGGGAAGATTTGACCATTAGATGAAACGTCCCCTACAGGCAACAAGCTTATGCTTATCTCTTTCCGTTCATCCTTAACAATTCCTTGTGCAGTGTTTGAATACTATCGTCGGAAAGTACTGAATCATTATTTTCTTCCGCTTTTGAATCAAGTTTTAAACCGATTTCCAGGTTTTGAAGAGCTAGTTTGTATTTTTTTAATTGATATTGAGTTTTTGCCAGCCAAATATAAGCATCGTAATGCTCCGGATTGGTATCGACAGCTTTCTGTAATGCGATCTCAGCTTCTTTATAATTTTTCTGCATATAATATGAAGTACCTTTGTGACGCCAGGGACATGACCAATCCGGTATACTATCATTCAGTTGCTGATAAAGAACTATGGCATCTGCATATTTTTCACGGCTCAATAAGAGATTGGCATATTGAAATTTAGTACCGGCATCGAATGAGTTAACTGAAGCAGATATTATCGAGATTAATCGATCAGACTCATAACTTGCCATTGTAGCCATAAGAATTTTCGTAGCTTTTGAAGTAGAATCCTTTGCCAGTGTTTCATTACATGAATTCCAGGCATTCTGGAATGTTGTAGTTGTGGGATTACCAAAATAAAGCTGAATGGGATTGGCTACGGCAGCTAGCATATTGAATGCTAATATGAAAAAAAAGATACTGATGATCATTCGCATATTAAGACTCCTTATGGTGATTACTCTCATGTTAGTACAAATAATTCATGGATAATGAATTTGGCAACAAGATTATTGAAGAAAGTGCCAAGTTCGATAAAAAAATATTGACTGAATCTAATTGCTTCAGGTTAATACAAACGAATAATAGAAAATATTGCTATAATGAAAGATATAGATTAAGAAGAGGAATCATGGAAAAAAAGCATTTGGATTTTTATCAGAACCTTTTTGATTATGCTACAATTTCCCTTATTGTTGTAGATTCCAATACATGTAAAATCGTTGACATTAATAAATCAGCTTGTCTTTTCTATGGCTATGCTAAGAAGGAAATAGTAGGACTTCAAATCCAAGATATTGAAAGTATGTCAGATTGCGGATTTTCTTCTGAGCAAATGAAGTCAGGTACTACTTACATGAAATATCATAAACAGAAAGATGGGACATTGATTCCAGTTGAGATAATCGTTTCAATCATAAAATATGGAGAAGCTAGTTATAGAATCTATACCGTGAAATCTGTGAAAGACATATTAGAAATGAATGATTCATATAATCGATCGCTTTTTGAAGAATCACCAGTATCCTTATGGGTTGAAGATTTTTCAGGAGTAGTTGAATATTTGAATAATTTAAAAAAAAAAGACATCAAAGATTTTCCATTATACTTGGATCAACATCCGGAAGTTTTTGTTGAATGTATCAGTTTACTCCGTATCGTTGATGTAAACCAGGCAACTCTAAAAATGTATCTTGCTTCCAGTATTAAGGATTTGATAGATAATCTGCATATCGTCATGCAGGAAGATGCTATATTTCAAGTCAAGCAAACCTTAATTGCTCTCTATGAAGAACAAACGCAATTTAATCAAGAGGGTACTAATTATCGTTTGAATGGTGAAAGAATGGATGTTGCTATGTCTTGGATGATCTCCAGTAATAGCATGGAAGCTTATAAAAATGTGATTGTCTCGTTTCTTGATCTAACTGAGATAAAGAAAGTTCAAGCTGACCTGGCAGAAAGTGAGCAGCTCTTTAAGGGTGTATTTCAGCAATCATCTGAAGGTATTGAGATTGTGGATTGTGAAGGTCATATTATTGAATGGAATACAGCTCTGGAAAGATTAACCGGTGCCATGCGATCGGAATGTCTGGGTAAGATTTTCTGGAAGGTGGAACAGCAGATTTCTTCTTCCGATCAAACGGTTCAAGATTACATCGAAGAACGTGGTCGTGGATTCTTAGAGGTGCTGAATAATTCCGATGAATATGAGATTCCAAAAACTTGGGAATATATATGGATAACTCGAGATGCCCAACAAAGATATATCCATATTGCTACTTTCCAGATTAATACAAAACGCGGTCGCATGCTGGTTTTCCTTTTTAATGATATTTCAGCTTCCAAGCGATCACAATTGTTAACTACAACCATATTGGAAATCACAAAAGCGGTCAATTCGACTCCTAACCTGATCGAACTATTCAGATCGATACACCAATCCCTATCAAAACTCATAAATGTGGACAACTTCTATATTGCCTATTGTAATCCGGAACAGAAAATCATTACCCTTCCATACTATGTTGATGAAAATGACAATGATTCCAGCCCGATTGAAGCTGATAATAGATTTTCTCTTACAGCCCGGGTCATTGCAGCAGGTGAACCGATGTTATTCAGTCAGGAGGAAATGGAAGAACAAAGGATGAATGGCGGAAGTATCGGCAGCTACTCCAAGGTCTGGGTAGGTGTTCCCCTGAAGATAGATCAAAAAGTAATCGGCGCAGTTGTCGTACAAAGCTATCATAATCCTCATCAATATAATTTGAATGATATGAGACTCCTGGAATCAGTTTCAGAGCAGATGGCTATTGCTATACAAAAGAAAAAAGTAGAAGAAGAAATCAATATTCTCGCACAGGGAATCGAGCAATCCGCAGAAGGCGTTGTGATTATGAATACAATGGGTCAAATACAATATCTGAATTCAAGTTATGAGATAATGAGTGGTTATAATCGTGAGGAATTGATCGGTAAATATATTATGGAAGTACCAACTGCTATGAAACCAATGGATAAAGATGGTTCTTTTTGGGATACCGTTGTACGTGGTGAGATGTGGAAAGGAAAGATCAGTAATATTCATAAACTAGGTAAAATATATACAATGGATGTCATGGTATCCCCGATTATGAATACTGAAGGAACGGTCATATCCCTGGTTGCCGGTTGTCATGATATAACTCTTGACCTTGAACGGGAACAGAGAATGCGCCAAATGCAAAAAATGGAATCATTAGGTACATTTGCTGGTGGTATCGCTCACGATTTCAATAATATTCTTAGTGCCATCATCGGTTATACAGAACTTGCTTTGGAAGATATTTCCGATAATTCCTTGCCTGCAAGTAACCTGACAGAAGTTCTTCATTCTGCAAATAGAGCCAAAGAAATTATTCATCAAATTCTCGGATTCAGTCGTAAAGAAGATTCAAAACCATGTATCACATCTCTCCAAGCGACAGTAAAAGAAGCTATAAAATTATTAAAGGCAATCATTCCTAAAACAATTACTATCCGTGAAACATATAGTAATTGTGATGATCAAATTATGGCTGTTCCTGGTCAGATTCACCAAATCATCATGAATCTAGGGACAAATGCAGCTCATAGTATGAAAAACAAAAGCGGCATAATCAATGTTGAAATACAATCATGGGATTTAGGAAAGGACATCAGCATAACATATCCGGAATTGGCTTCTCCACATTGCTATGCTCTAACCTTCAGTGACACAGGACATGGAATCCCCCATGAATTGACAGAGAAGATTTTTGATCCATATTTCACAACAAAACCACCGAGTGAAGGCAATGGACTAGGTTTATCGATAGTCAACAATATTATGCGTTCTCATTCAGGTTCTGTACGCGTTGATAGCAAAGAAGGAAAGGGAACAACCTTCACTTTGCTATTTCCCAGGTTGGAAGACAGTTTGATTTCTGATATCCCTATTGCCCAGGACCAGGAAGTACGGGGAACAGAAAGAATCCTCTTTGTCGATGATGAAGCATATCTCGTGAATATTGCTGAGCAATATCTAGCACGACAAGGTTATCAGGTAACAGGTTATACAGATAGCATGGAAGCATGGGATGATTTTGTTACACATCCGGAAGCATATGATCTGATTATTTCTGATACATCAATGCCAAGTCTTACCGGAATAGAATTATCTAGAAAAGCAATCCAATTACGCTCGGATATTCGAATTGTTCTAGTGACCGGATTTTCTAATATCGTCTCTGCTGATCAGGCAAAAGAAATTGGAGTCAGTGGTTTTCTTCTGAAACCATATAAAAATAGGGAACTAGCTGAAACGATCAGGACAACCTTGGACGGAAAAGTTCAACAATAAAAAGGTAGGTTAAGTTCAATGCGTATTGATTTATTATTATCTAAATTATGTCTGATTAAAACACGTTCGATCGCTAAAACTGCTGCGGATAAGGATTTAATCTCTCAAAATGGACATAAGGTAAAAGCCAGTGCAATTATCAGGATTGGTGATATTATCTCTTTTTCTCTTTCCGGCTATAAAACAATTGTGAAAATTATCTCCCTTCCAACGGGGAATGTGGCAAAAAAGAACGCTCCCGAATATTATGAAATCCTTGAACGTTCTAAAATTGATGGAGATACTTTATAAAACGTACTATGGCATGAAGAATAGATCACCATCTTGTAAGTATATCTTCATATCGATCATCGGTATCTTTGAAGCAGGATTTGGTGTTATTGTATATCCATATTGTTTATGTATTTTCTTCCCTCTTGTTTCAGCGTACACATGAACCAATTGCCCTGGTTTGACATGCAGAATACAATTCCCTTCTTTGATCAAAATTGTCCATTGATGCGATGCAACTGTTGAATCAACGGTCATTTCCAGTTTTCCTTTTTCAAGTGTCAGCCAGTATTCAAGCGGAATATTATTTGGTAAAGTGATATACATTTTCTGGCTTAATTTTGTAAATATCCCTTTCTTCTTCTGTATATAGGTTGCTTGATAAGTTGTATCTTTTATGAATTCCCAAAGCTGACTCTTTATTGCACTACTCGGAACAGCAAAACCTTGAGCATCGAAATTAAGATTGAACCAGTCCCCTGGATGAAGAGAAACATCCGCTTCCGGTATGGACATCTGAATTTGAGCTTTTCGACATATGTCGATGTATTCAGCTTTTCCAACAAATGCCTTTTCCTTCTCATAAGGAGTAGCAAATACTACAGCAAGTACCAATAGTAATGCTAAAAACAAGACAGCAACCTGCATCCATTGTGTTTTTTCTGGAACTTTTTGTTCTGTTGGACAATATAATAGAAAATGATGAAGGTTCATGATGTAAAAAATGAATGCACCTGTCAGATAGACCAATCCACCAGACCAGAAGATATCTGAAGCAAAATGACCTCCCTGGACAATTCTTGCAAATCCCATAATACTACCCATTGAGATGCCTAAAACTAGGAACAATGTAGCAAGAAGCGGATATTTTCTTCTGATTACAAAAAAAGGAGCAAATAGATAGAAACCCATTGCTGCATGTCCGGATGGAAAGCTCTTTCCATAGCTTGATTTATCGATACTTAATACTTTTTCATATTGAGATTTACCACCGAATTCAACGATTTCCCGAGGTCTTGGTCTTCCCCAATGATCCTTGAAGATTACATTAACGATTAATCCCGGTCCTATGATCATGAGCATAATAAGAAATAGGGCGATTTTTCGATACTGAATCATCCCTAATTTCTGGTAACTGTATGCTAGCATAAAAACGGCTGCTAGGGATAGTAATAATGCCGGGAGATTCCCAAAATGGTAGAAAATACCCCAGAGAATTGAATCTCTAAGAATCCAACCGCTCCCTGGCAGATAAAAATGTCTTTCAATCTGCATATCCCATGGAAATATTCGTAAAAGAACCGTTGCAACTGCCAGAATAACAGTCGGGATGAGAAAATCAAGAAATATCCAGAAACGGGGGTAGGTTCTATCTTCCATATAGGAACTCCTTTTCTAATCACATGAGATAATCAATAAAGCAGACCTAACTCTTCCCCACTTTTATTAAAAAAGTATGATTTTTATCTCAAAAAAAAGGTATGCATTTACTAAATAGAAGCAAGGAAAATAAACAAAAAATGGCATTCCCCTTTATGAGGAATGCCATTCTATGTAATATACTTAATTGTGAGTCATTTCCTTGAGCTTATTCATCTCAAGCCGAGATTTGTTCCGGTTCTTAATGACAACAGTCTTAACGTTTGAGACTTGTGAAAGAATCTTACGTAATTCATCAACTGTCATATCGACCGGTGTTAGTTCAGCAAAGTATTTCACAACACGATTCTGCCAATTCAAGGGTTCAGCCATGACTGGAGGAATCCAACCTAATTCCACAAACATCAGCAGGATAGATGAAAGCATCAGAGAACGTTTCGGGTTATGATAATGAACCAATCTGCCATCATCACTGATACTGGTTCCCTCTATTTCAAGATAAGTAGGTTGTGGCAGAATCATATCGACAGGAGCTTCTTCATCCATATGAGTTAGAAAAGCTACCTGGAAAACATCCTTCACTCCTGATGAAATAGCTGCTGTCTGTCCATAATAAATCTGGAATTCACCATTTTCTACTTTTTCTGGCTGAACACCTAGTGATAATAAACCATTCAGATTTGCCCATTCAGAGGTTGCCAAAACTCCTGTTCCCGGTTTGAAATCTGAATACCAGGAAGCATTTTTCCAAAACTTGAGTATGGTTTCCTCAGCCGTATGCTGTATATTATAAAGAAAGAATGGACGAGGATATTTCTCTATATCACGAGCAAAGTCCTGTATTCTATCATATCGGGCATCAGCAAAACGGTTGAAGGCAATTTCCTTTGGTTCAACAATCACCAGTTTTTTACCCTTACGCTGGTGTAATCTACACACAGTACGCAAGGTTTGGCTGATAGTCCCGATAATAACTATCGTATCCGCATCCTTTAATTCCTCAAAAGAACGGGGCATGATAGAAGTATTCATTAGCTGGTCTGTAAACATACCCGGATATCCAAGACAGGAAATATCTGCTTTCAGATTCTCAGCAACATTCTGAAGCATCATTGTCTCTTCATTTGTAATATTTGGTGAAATAAAGACCTGGTGACTCTTCGCCATGATCGCCTTTTCTTTTATGATCGCAGCAGCTTCTTCCCAAGTGATCTTCTCCCAATTTTTCCCTTTACGAATATGAGGGACATGAACACGGTTTGGTGCTTCCATTACCTGCCAACCAAAATGTCCATAAAAGCATATATTCCTTCCGTTAAAGTAATCTCCTGAAGAATATGAATCATAGTCATTCCCATTACAGGGAGGAGTAACCTGGGTAACTGTCTGTGTTTGAGCTTCCACATTGATGAAACAACCCGTTCCGCAGTTAGCACAATTCTGAAGCGTATTTGTCTTCAGTAATGGGTTTTGTTTATAATATAAATTCTTCTCTGTTAAAGCACCAACAGGACAAACAGAGACACATTTTCCACAGGATTCACAAGTAGTTTTTGTTAGGCTTTCCCCATATTCTGGAGCTACCATACTTGGAAATCCGCGATACATGTATCCGAGAACATTGGCTCCTTGTATTTCAGCACAGATACGTGTACATCTACCGCACACGATACATTTATTCTCATCACGACGTATGAAGGGATGGGATTCATCTATTGGATGTTTGCCATTATCTCCGGCAAGTAATCCAATATGGGCATCATAATCTGTTGCATATTTTCGCAAATAGCAGGTTTCATTTACCTGGCAGCCGCATTCGAGACAACGATCTGCTTCTTTATGTGCGGTTTCCTGATCAAATCCAAGCTCTACTTCCATAAAAGAAGATATAGCTTTTTGTACTGCTATTTCAGGCATTTCAGCACGAGATATCTTTTCATATTGTGCATATACTTCCGGCATAATCTCTTTGACTTTCGCTGCTTTCTTAGAATCAAAGCGTTCCTTTGGATTAACCAGCGCTTTTCCCTGCAGATACAGATCGATCATCTCAGCAGCAAGACGTCCATCTGCAATTGCTTCAATTGCTGTGGCTGCACCACGACGGAAATCACCACCAGCAAAGACATTCGCCATATTCATATACATGGTTTTTTCATCAGCTAATGCTGTTGACCAGCGACTGAGCGGGAATTGCTTCCCTTCAATGTAGTTTGCTTCATCTGCAAAGACGGCTATGTCTGGTACCTGAGAGATAGCAGCTATGACCATATCAAATTCTTCTATCACAAATTCACCTGTAGGTTCAGGACGGCGTCTGCCACTGGCATCCGGAGCGCCTAAAGCCATCTTTTCCATCTTGATTTGAGCAAGTATTCCATTCACTCCAAGATACTCAACAGGATTTGTCAGATAATGGAAATGGATACCTTCATGACCTGATGCTTCAATTTCAAAAGGTTCAGCAGGCATTTCTTCACGAGTACGACGATAGATGATCGTCACATCCGCACCTAGTCTCCGGCTGGTTCGAGCGCAATCAATAGCGGTATTACCACCACCCACAACCGCAACTTTCTTCCCTATTTTGGGATTATTTCCCATCGCTACATCTTTCAGGAAATCTACTCCCAGGAAGCAACCTTCCAAGTCACTGCCCTGTACAGGCATGGGAACAGCCTTTTGAGCACCAATAGCAACATAAACAGCATCATATTTCTTGGATAAGTCGGAAAGCTTATGATCCCGTCCCAAGATATGATTTGTATGTATCTTCATGCCATTGCAGCACATCAATTCGATTTCCTTATCCAATATCTCTTTCGGGAGACGATATTCAGGAATGCCATATCGAAGCCAACCACCAGCAGCAGGAGCAGCTTCTATAACATCAACATCATAACCGTTCGTAGTTAAATAAAAACCACAAGTCAAACCCGAAGGTCCGCCACCAATAATAGCTATTTTTTTACCTTTCAAAGGATTTCGTTCAGGAGTATAAGACCAGGCATCATTCAGATCATTATCTGCTGCATAGCGCTTCAATTGGCGGATAGCAACAGAATCTTCAACGATTTGTCGGCGACATTCTCTTTCACAAAAGGCTGGACATACACGTCCGATTGAGAGAGGCATAGGCAGTGTATCCTTGAGTACTTTCACAGCTTCATGGTACTGCCCGTTAGCAATTAAGGATACATATCCCTGGACTTCCACATGATCAGGACAGGCAATCTTGCATGGTGCTTCACAATCTGCATAATGGTTAGATAAAAGTAACTCTAAAGCCATTTTTCTTGCTTTGCGTACGGCTTCATTGTCTGTTTCTATTTCCATACCATTTAACACATCTGTTCCGCAAGCCGTGACAAAACCTCGTCTGCCTTTCACTTCTACGGCACAAACCCAACACGAACCATACGGATGAAGTTCTTCATCGTGACAAAGTGTCGGTATGTAAATTCCATTATCTTTGGCAACTTCAAGTATCGTTTTACCAGGTTCTACCTGTATATTATTTCCATTTAGTTTAATTTGAAACATGTTGTATCTCCTAACATTTCCGTATTGCATCAAATTTACATGTCTGAATGCAAGCACCACATTTGATACAGGCTTTCTGATCAATGACATGAGGTTGCTTGACAGTGCCGGTTATGCACTTTACAGGACATTTCCGGGCACAAGCTGTACATCCAATGCATTTTGCCGGATCAATTTCATATTTGACCAATGCCTCACATGAATGTGCCGGACAGCGCTTTTCCTGGATATGAGCAATATATTCATCTCGAAAATACTGAAGGGTTGTTAATACTGGATTGGGTGCGGTCTGACCTAATCCGCAAAGTGAAGTTTTATGAATATTCTCTGCTAATAACATAAGTGTATCCAAATCTTCCATCTTACCTTCACCTTTCGTGATGCGAGTCAGGATTTCCAGCATACGCTTAGTCCCGATGCGACAAAAAGTACATTTCCCACAGGATTCATTTTGAGTGAAATTTAGGAAAAACTTGGCAATATCCACCATACAGGTACCGGAATCCATGACAACCATACCACCAGATCCCATGATGGCACCAGTCTTGTTAATGGAATCATAATCAACAAGCGTATCGAGTAATGATTCAGGAATACAGCCACCGGAAGGACCACCCATCTGGACAGCCTTGAAAGGTCGTTCTGTCTTCATGCCACCACCGACTTTATAGATCACATCACGAAGACTCATACCCATAGGTACTTCAATAACACCGCTATTACGAATCATCCCGGCAAGTGCAAAAGCTTTGGTTCCCTTTGCTTTTTCAGTTCCATATGCTGCATAAGCAGCAGAACCATTATCAATAATCCAAGGAATGTTTGCCCATGTTTCCACATTATTGATATTTGTTGGTTTTCCCCATAAACCTGATTGTGCAGGGAAAGGTGGACGTATATTAGGCATACCGCGTTTTCCTTCGATGGATGCCATAAGTGCAGTTTCTTCTCCACAAACAAAAGCACCTGCCCCTTCCTTGATATGAAGTTCAAAGTGAAATCCTGTATCCATAATATTATCACCGAGATAGCCTCTTTCTTCAGCAGCAGCAATGGCTTTGATCAATCTCTTGATCGCAAGTGGATATTCAGCTCTGCAATATACATATCCTTCATCTGCTCCAATGGCATAGGCACCAATGATCATACCTTCTATGACACTGTGAGGATCGCCTTCCAGGATGCTTTTATCCATAAATGCACCAGGGTCACCTTCATCAGCATTACAAATGATGTATTTCTTATCTCCTTTTGCATCGTGGGCAAACTTCCACTTCAGACCAGTGGGAAATCCAGCTCCACCACGACCGCGTAAACCGGATTGCAGTACTTCATCAATAACCTGCAAAGGAGTCATATTGGTTAGCACTTGACGAAGTGCTTCATATCCATGTTGTTCAATACTTGCTTCAATAGATTCTGGGTCAATTACTCCGCAATTACGCAAAACGATACGTGTCTGGCTACGGAAATTTGTATTTTCTGAAGCTTCTGAATCAGAAGCCAGGACTTTATGATCTTGAAGAGGTTTCCCTTCTGCATAAGCTAAAATATAGGGGGTAATATTTTCAGCAGTAACTTTACCATAGGTTATTGTTTCTTTGCCTTCCCCCGAGAATTCTACCAAGGGCTCCTGGAAACACAACCCGATACATCCTGCTTGAGTTAGTTTACCTGGAATGGAAGGCTGTGTTTTTAGCAAATTTTCGATAGCATGATACACATCTCCGGCACCTGCAGCCAATCCACAACTTGCCATACCGACTTTGATTTGGAATTTTGCCAAAATTTCCTCCCTTTAAAATTTGAACTTTTCTAAAATTGCAGGAAGTAAATCTGCATTCAGAGTTCCAAAGGTCGAATCATCTACCATGATCACCGGAGCTAAACTACAGCAACCCAGGCAGGCAACTTCCATTACGGTAAAAACTCCATCTTCAGAAGTATCTTGAGTGGCTTCCAGCTTCAAATATTCACGTAATCCTTTCACAAGGGCATTAGCCCCTGATACATGACAGGCTGTTCCTTTGCAGATACGGATCGTATGCTTCCCCTGGGGACGCAGACGGAACATGGAATAGAAAGTCGCAACACCATAGATGTCCGAAACGGCAGTACCTGTTTGATCTGCAAGATAGCTCATTGTTTCCCTGGAAAGGAATCCTTCCAATCTTTGTGCTTCCTGCATGAGCGGAATGAGAGCACCTTTTTTGTGATGAAACTTGGCAATGATTTGGTCAAGCTCTTGCTTCTGCATCACGTCTCCTTTTTTTCGGAAGATTTGACAGCATCAAATCTGCATCCGAAAGATATTATTTTATGGGCAGAAACTCCTTTTGAGGGGGTTTTGTGTCAATAAAAAAATGCCTTGTTATAGCTATTTCCCGGTCTGAGACAGCTCAAAAAACAGGATTATAATCGATAATCTTATCTTTGTATTCAAAAATAGTGGTTCTTTTTCAAATTTTATCAACCTACTATGATAAATAATACATATCCTATCTTTCTCAATCACTTACATTTATAATTAAGCTCGTGTAGAGACGCCCGACTCGGGTATCTCATTTTTTCTGTAGTCGTATTAATGTAGAGCATCGTGAGTTGGGTGTCTCTACCTAACCTTTTCTAGTGCATCTCCATAACATTCGTACTGCGAAATGAGAGTTTCTATTTCATAAATTTTACTTGACCTAAGTGTATCTTTAGAAAAGATGAAAAGTCCCGTTCTAAATATTTTAGAGGTAATTATGAAGATAGAAGTTCGAATCGATGATGAATTCTGCTGCAACTATGAGACAGAAGTTCCCATCACAATTGGTGAATTATTCACGAAGGTTGAGATTCCTCAATGTGAAGCTCTCTGCTATAAACTGAATCAGGTTAAATATGTCGCAGATGATTTCCTGATCACTGATAATTCCATGATAAATTGTATCAGCTATATGCATCCGGAAGGTTATAGAATATACCAGGATTCTACTATCTTTGTTATGGCAAAGGCATTCCATAATCTCTTTCCTGCTCCAATCAAATTAGTAATAGAGCACTCCATTGGGGATGGTATCTATTGTGAGGTCTTTGGAAAGGAACGTTTCACAGAAATGGATGCGGTTGCGTTGAAGAATGAAATGCTCCGTATTATCAAAAATGGTAGCTTGATAGAAATCGTGAAATGTACTTTTGATGAAGCTGGGAAAATCTTCCAGGAAATGGGACGTAAGGATTTGCTGGAGAACTTGGATTATTACTCACCACGTACAATTCCCCTTTATCAATGTGAAGGTTATTACGATTTTTATATCCGTCCCTTAGCCACCTCAACTGCACTAATCAGTAAATTTTCAATTATTTATCATTCTCCAGGATTCGTTCTCCGTTTTCCCCGTGAACATGAAGATCAGATCACTACGAATTTTGTATTACCCAAACAACTGTTTATTACACATCAGGAACATGATAAATGGCTGAATATTCTCAAAGTACATAATATGGTCGATCTGAATAAACTGATTGATAGTTATCGAATCAGTGATTTCATACTCGTAGAAGAAGCTCTTCATGAAAAGAAGATTGCTAACATCGCGGATGAAATCGTTAACAAAACTAGGGCAAAAATCATACTGATCGCAGGTCCATCCTCTTCGGGAAAAACTACATTTGCTAAACGTATTGCAGTTCAATTAAAAGTATGTGGTGTGATTCCTATGGTTATTGGAATGGACGATTATTTCCTTCCCCGAACTCTCACACCCTTAAAACCAAATGGTGAATATGATTTTGAATCCATCGATTCTCTTGATCTGCAGTTGTTGAATGAGCATCTTTCCATTTTGCTTGATGGCGGTGAAGTTGAGCTACCTAAGTATAATTTCAGCCAGGGCATCCAGATGAACAGCCATATTAAAATTCAGCTTGGAAAAAATAATGTGATTGTTATGGAAGGAATACATGGCTTGAATGAAAAACTTACTTCTTCAATACCTTTCAACCAGAAAGTCAAAATCTATGTAAGCGCTTTAAATCAATTGAACATCGATGATCATAACCGTATTCCCACAACAGATTGCCGTAAATTAAGAAGAATGATTCGTGATTATAAATATCGTGGCTATGCAGCAGAAGAAACTCTGATGCGTTGGTCTTCTGTTCGTGATGGTGAAGATAAGAATATATTCCCATTCCAGGAAGAAGCTGATTTCATGTTTAATAGCAGTCTTACCTATGAATTGGGTGTCCTGAAACATCATGCCATGTCATTACTCGCAAGTGTATCCAAATATTCGCCTGCTCATACGGAAGCACATAGATTAATGAAAATTCTCGATTTTGTAAAAGAAATACCTGATAATCAAGTTCCTCTTAATTCCATTTTAAGAGAATTTACAGACGGCAGTCTGTTCCGCTACTAAGATGTCGCAAATACTCTGTTGGAACATTGATTATACTCCTACTGTTAAACCTTGGAGTACTGTAAAGTGTCCGGATAAAAAGAAGGTAGTCGAATATTTACAACCGGATTCCATTATCCTGGTTTCCTCTGACATCTGGGCAAAGGAAGATTACAGACAATTCCTCATAATGTCAAAAATCCATTATCCGAATATCCGTTTGGGAATTGTGGTAAAAAGAAAGAAAAAAGCTATTATCATGGGAACCTATCTAAAAACATCAGAGATTGAGAATTTCATTCAAGCAAGCATGAGAAGGCATTTTAAGCTGGTTGATCATAAGAAAATTGTAGAATGTGCTTATAAGCATTAATTTCTTTTCTCTTATCTTAATGACCCAATGGGGGATTTATAGTCACCTTTGTAGGGGTTAAGACATCATTATTGGTTGAAAGTCATGAATTGATTAATTTATCTAAATAATGATACTTTTTGATTGTAAATAGTACAAAATACCTTGATGAACTTGAAAAATCTAATGAATCTTAGTTCATTCTACAAACTACTATCACTCCAAAAAACATAATACACCCATTGTGTAATTAATCAATTTTGTTTTTCAGTTGTTGGTTTCGCGAAAGGTGGTAGTGATAAAACTGCAATCCATGAACTCAAATCAATTGCCATATTACCTGCTCGTGGAAAGAAGACAAGTGGAGTACAAATTACCATCAGTGGCGGAAGTAAAATGGAAGCGGGTGCAGAAGAATAATCTCCAAAGGCATTACTATAGCACATTAAATCACCTTTTTTGGGATCGAACACGAACATCGATATATTAGCTCTACTACTTGCGCCAATAAACCAATATGACCTTTTCACTTCATTGATCTTTATTATCCCAATTAATCCTGAGTTATCTGGTTGGATACTTTTAATTACCTCAGGACTGATACTTCTGATTTTTGCATCACTTTGAAGATATCCATATAGTTCTTTTCCCTTTTTAGAAGATGCGTTAATTTTTGCAGGCATATTGATCTTAATATCCTGATTAACCTGATCTGGTATTGTGATGTCTACATTACTTTCAGTTATCGAATACCCATGTGAAATTATTCTTTTTTTCATCATTTTAGAAACGTATCCAGTGTAACTATGCTTTGTATCCTGCCTTGCATCAATAATAGGAAGTAGAGTTATTTTGTTATTTCCACGTTCATAATAATCATTAGCAATATAAGATACATAAATAGGAGCACATCCTGTGAGGATTACCATCGCAATAATAAGAATAAAAAAATGATAGAATCTTTTGCTCATTATTCCTCCTGATAATATCTTTTTTTACTTGATATATATTATGCACAATATAGATAGATAGCTATCATGTCAAGAAATATATTGTTTACTACCAAATATCAAGATATATTTTTATACTGCATCAATTTCTATTGCTATTAGCTATAATATGTGAATGGCAATGCGCCCATCTTCTATTTTGGAAGATATTTAATAGAATTTTCCAGAAACAAACCATGTTTATTAATCACAGTTTACTATTTGATCATCTCGATATGTATTCATATAATAACTAATTGCTTATAAGCCCAGAATAATAGGACGTTAAAAATTTATCACCAACCACCGAAACTAATTTTGCGTTCCCTCTGCCGATTTTAATTCTTTATTTTTATTTCCCTTTCTTCCACATCCCTAACGCCCTTCCACCTGCGATGCAGCCAAAACCATAAATACGGATACTGCAAAATATGTTCTTCCAGTCTCTGACTGATATCTTTGGTCATTTGCTCCACACCTTCATCAGTTTTAGAATAAGCCATAGGATAAATCGGAGACTCAAAATGCGCTGTATTGCTTCCATCAGGATTTCTAATCAAAAATGCTGAAACAACTGGAATATTCGAATGCATGGCAATTTTGGCAGCTCCCTTGAAAGTTGAGGAAGGATGACCGAGAAAATCCATGATAATTCCATCTTTACCTGCATTCTGATCAATTAACAGAACAACAGCTTTATTGTCTTTCAATGCTTTGATGAGGTTCCGCCCAACTTCGTCTTTGTATATGATATCTATACCGCATTGCTTTCGCCATTTGTAAGTGTACTCATCAAAATAAGGATTTCTCTGTTTTTTCACCACTGCAGCCATTGATATGCCATGCATTGATAGGACATGCATCGCCAATTCCCAATTTCCAAAATGACCTGTACTGATGATTGCTCCTTTTCCCAGGGCTAATGCATCAGTAAGATATTCAAAGTGTTCCATTTTACATTTCTTAGCAAGCTTGGTCGGGGAGGCAAAATATATCTCAGCAACTGTGATTCCAAGATTTAGATATGTCCTTTTCAACAGTTTCTTGATCTCAAGTTCACTTTTTTCTGGAAATACCATGACCATTTGATTATGGGCAATTTTCTTCCGAACTCCCAGGTAATAACCAGCAAATAGGAATAGTTGAACACAGAAAAATCTAATTAATGAGTATGGAAATAATCCTATGATAAATATTGCTGATCTGAATAAGCCATATTCTACAATATTCTGTAATTTCATGAATTTTCTTTTTTTCATATAGGTTTCCTTTCTATTTACGAGGGAAAATGCCTCTCAAAAAATGTCAACCTGATTATTGTAGCACCTTCTTCAGGAGGTCATTGTAGCGACTTCTTCAGAAGGAAATACACGCACAATGCAAAACAGACCATATGATAAAGCTTTTTAAAAAACCTTTTCTAGAAAAGTATGAAGATTTATTTTTATATTAGTTGCCATAAACAAATATTGAATTATATTGACATCATATTAAACAAGGGGAGGAGCAATCATGTCAGTAATGGAACTGAATTTAGAGAATTTTGATTCGACTATCGCCAAAGGTATTGTCTTAGTAGATTTCTGGGCACCTTGGTGTGGTCCTTGCCGAATGCTCGGTCCGATAATTGAAGAGATTGGAAACAATGCTGATGGTTTTGTTGTAGGAAAATTAAATGTAGATGATAATCCCGACATCGCTGAAAAATACGATGTCAGATCAATTCCAACAATTATCATTTTCAATAAGGGACAAATTGTACATACATCTGCCGGGTTAATGACCAAAGCGGCTCTTTTACAAAAGATTGATATCATTAAACAAAGCTAATCCAGCGAATTAAATATGGCTATCAGAGAAATCGAGATCAAGAGAAATGTGCTTAAATATCCGGCTGGATCAGTTCTAATTTGCATGGGAAATACAAAAGTATTATGCACGGCATCTATTGAATTAGGGACTCCCATTCATTGTAAAGATAAGAATATTGGTTGGCTGACTGCTGAATATTCCATGCTTCCCGGGAGTACTCATACTCGCAATCGTAGAGAAGTAAGCGTTGGAAAAGTATCTGGTCGAACGGCAGAAATCCAGCGTCTTATCGGACGTTCCCTGCGGGCAGTAACAGATCTTTCTCTTTTTCCTGGTTACTCAGTTTTAATTGATTGCGATGTTTTACAAGCTGACGGCGGTACCAGGACTGCTTCTATTACAGGTGCTGCCGTAGCCCTATATGATGCTTTCCAATTGATGATTTCTCAGAATATTGTAAATCAAAATCCCATGAAAGAATGGTTAGCAGCCATCAGTGTTGGTATTGTTTACGGTGAATATGCCCTTGATCTTTCCTTTGAGTTGGATTGTATTGCAGAAGTGGATTTCAACGTTGTTATGACGGAAAGCGGTAAATTCATTGAAGTACAGGGAACAGCCGAACATAATCCATTCTCTCGTGAGCAATTGGATCAAATGCTCCTGCTAGCTGATTCAGGGATTCGTGAACTAATCAGTATGCAGAAGGTAGCTTGTAGCTTGTAGCTTGTAGCTTGTATGGAATTGTGACAGTAATTCCGCTTTTTACCTGCTTCGGACTTTACATGAAAGAAAAGAGTATGGAGTTCAATTTCCCAAGCAAAACTCGCAGTAACCACCTAGCTAATAGGGCATTCGGACTTTACATGAAAGCTAAGAGCCGGTTCATTGAGTGATTTCGACGAAGGAGAAATTGTATCGAAATGACCCAATGTGACCCTATAACGTTGTGTAATGTCGTCTCCTCGATACAAATAGATAAATCTGTTCACTCGGAGAATTCAGTTTTCATCATCTGTAGCGAAAACCTGTTTCCAGGGAAGTTAAAATCGACCTTTTCATCTTCGGTAACAAATTAGATTTTCAGTGAAGTTCGGAGATGCCAATTCGCACTCGATATCATTTAGTTCTTTCCTCTTCCCTGTACGCTGTACGCTGTACGCTGTACGCTGTAAACTGTCATCTTATCCCCATATCCTGCTCCCCTTCAGTTTCTGTAATGTTATGCTTGACAAAAGGAATTCCTTAGGAGACCTATCTTTTATTAAAAAATCAGCTTGTTGCTATTGTAAGGAGAGAACTATTGCGACTGTTATTAACAAATGATGATGGTGTGAATGCACCTGGAATTCAAACCTTGGCTCGAATCCTTGGTAAATCTGGACATGACGTGGTGATTGTAGCACCAGACCAGGAAAGAAGTGGAACATCCCATTCAATTACGTTACGTAAATCCCTGGTTGTGGAAAAGATAGCTCCCAATACATATGCTGTGAGCGGAACTCCCGCTGATTGTATGATTATTGCTTCACAAGTGATTGTCAAAGATGGAGTTGATCTTGTTCTCTCAGGTATTAATGCCGGTCAGAATATGGGTGAAGATGTTCTCTATTCAGGTACAGTTGCAGCAGCTATTGAAGCCATGTTTATGGGTTTCAAGGCAATTTCTATGTCAGTAGCAGGCATGCCTCCACACAACTACGAGACTGCTGCTCATTTTATCGATCTGATGTTGAAGAGTGAATTCCATCTATTGATAAATGAACATGAAATTATAAATGTCAACATTCCGAATGTGCCCATTTCTGAGATCAAAGGATTCCGAATTACGAAAACGGGACATCGAAAGTATGAGAATTTTGTGAAGATTGAATCTGTGGTAAATGAAAGCATAACCTACAGGGTTGGTGGAGATAAGCCCATCTGGAATATAGAAAAAGGAACAGACGCTGAAGCTGTGCAGGAAAATTATATTTCACTGACACCTATAGGTTTCAATTTTACAAATGGAGATTCATTTCCAAAGATATTAGAATGGGTTGAAGAAAAAGAAACGAATATTCTAAATCATATGAAGCCATTGGAATAGAGGATTCATGCAATTTGATGATCAAAGACGCTGGTTAGTAAAAATTCTAAAGGAAGAAGGGATTCGAGATTCGAAATTGATAGAAGCGATCTCGCTCGTTCCCAGGCATGAGTTTGTTCCTGTAATGATGCGTGAATATTCATACCGCAACCAACCTCTGGCGATTGGTGAAGACCAGACAATCTCACAGCCTTTAATCATCGCGATTATGATTCAGCTTCTCCAGATCCAGGAGACGAATTCAGTGTTGGAAATTGGCACTGGTTCGGGATACCAGACCGCTATTCTCTCTGCATTGACAAAGGAAGTTTATACGATTGAAAGATTAGAAGGCTTAGCGATTCGTGCTAAAGCAACTTTAAAAAAATTGAATTATCTAAACATACATTATAAGATTGGTGATGGTACAAAAGGATGGTTAAAAGCCTATCCACCCAGGAAAGAATTTGATCGGATCATTGTTTCAGCAGCGTCTCCGCTTATACCTTCATCTCTCGTTGAACAATTAGCTGAAAATGGACGCTTAGTAATCCCAGTGGGAGAGAAAACCTTCCAGCGTTTAATACTGGTAGAAAAACGAAATGGAGAAATTAAGACTTCATACCATGGAGATTGTACTTTTGTGCCATTGATTGGAGATGAAGGATGGCAATCTCAATAACAACAGAGGAGTTTTTATGTCCTGGTTGAAAAAAATCAAGGAAGTCATCACATTGCAGCCTAAGCTTTCTGAAGATGAGTTATTTCTCAAAAATGTATCGTTCTTAAGAGCACTGACGAATAAACAGATTATCAAGTTTGCCCGTTATGTGCATGTCAGAAAATTCAGTGCAGGGGACTTCATTTTCAAAGAAGATTATCCGCAAGTCGTTCTTTTTATCATCAAGCATGGCGAAGTTGAATTACTTCCTCACCGTCATTCAAAAGAACCTATCATGAAACTTAAAAAATATCAGTACGTTGGAATTGAAGAACTATTCTTAAATTCAAAAAGATGGAGTAGCGCTGTAGCTAAAACGAATTGTGTTCTCTTAGCAATTTCTAAATATGATTTCAAAGCTTATATAAAGAGGGATACACATGCAGGTATCAAAATACTCTATGGACTATGTATCTCTTTCAGTCGATATTTGAAACACTATTTAACGGAAAGTGTGCAGGAGCAGGATAATGAAACTCGCTAAGTGGTTTTATATCATAATTCTTCTCATCGTATTTGCCTTAGGCATTTTTGTATATCGTACGATTTTCAGTTATATACTAGCCTCCTTAATTTTTGCATATATCTTAAATCCTGCAGTAGTCTTTCTTGAATATCATGGTTTCAAGCGAGTTTATGCAATCCTTGTCCTTTATCTGGGACTAGCAGTACTCATCGCTTGGGGAATTGATTCTCTCCTACCGCAGATCATCAAACAAGCACAAGGTTTATTTGTTTTGATCAAAAGCTCGAATGTGGGAACTGAAATGCAACTGGAGAAAATTCCCTTTATCCAGGATATCAAATATTCAGCTATTTCTCTCCAAAACAAAATTCCCTTTATTAACCTGACCGGGTATTTTGCCAGCACCATGCTTGCGCTAAAAGATTTTTTTGCCAATTTTCCCCAGATCATCATGAAATACTCGGGTAATATCTTCATGGCATTATCTTTTGTCGTTACAATCCCTCTTATCGGGTTCTTTTTGCTGAAGGATGAACATTTATTTACCCGTTATCTGGTACACCTGGTACCGAATCGATATTTTGAATTAACCATGCTGTTATTGAAGAAAATTGATGAAGTTGCTGGTAAGTATTTAAGAGCTATGATGATAGAAGTTGTAATCGTCGGTTCCTTATCATCCATAGTCTTAACCGCAATGGGAGTCAGCTACGGAGTGCTGATCGGTGTCCTGGCAGGTTTCACGAATATCATTCCCTATTTCGGTCCTTTATTAGGAGCTACTTTTGGTGTTATTTCCGTGTTGATAAGTGGTAAACCATTGATATATATATTGTATGTAATTATTGGCATGTATGGAGTACAATTTGTTGATAATAATTTTATCTACCCCATCGTTGTTGGAAAAAATACCAATATGCATCCTTTGATAATTTTGTTGACAGTCATGGCAGGTGGCTTTGTCTTTGGAATTGTTGGAATGCTCTTCTCCGTACCAGTTGTATTTTTTGTGTATAGCATCATTCGGATTTTACATCAAAATCTGAAAGCCTTTGAAATAATTTAATTAGAGGAAATTATGGGTTTAATGGAAAAATGCGCTCATTATCATATAGCGCGGAAAATGATGAAAATCGGTTATTATCCTTATTTTCGTGAAATCAGTTCTGAACAGGACACGGAAGTCATTTGCGATGGAAAGAAAATGCTGATGATGGGTTCAAATAGCTATTTAGGATTAACTTCCCATCCTCGTGTCAAAGAAGCTGCTATTAAGGCAATTAAGAAATATGGTACCGGATGTGCAGGCTCACGTTTTTTGAACGGTACTCTAGATATTCATATCGAATTGGAAAGAGAATTAGCGATTCTTTCCGGTAAAGAGGCTGCCCTCACCTATCCTACAGGCTACCAGGCAAATGTAGGTGCCATATCTGCATTGGTGTTAAAAGATGATTATATTATCACTGATAAATTAGACCATGCCTCAATCATAGATGGCTGTAAGCTTTCCTACGGTTCAATGCTCCGTTTCAGTCATAATAGTATGAAAAGCCTGGAAAAAGTACTTCAGAAAATTGAAGGTAAAAACGCCCTTATCGTGGTGGATGGGATATTCAGTATGGAAGGTGATATCGCGGATTTACCAAGTATTCATGCGATTGCTAAAAAGTATGGAGTCAGCGTCATGGTGGATGAAGCTCATTCGCTGGGTGTGTTGGGCAAGAATGGAGCTGGTGCAGCTTCTCATTTTGGTCTCACATCTGAAACAGATGTGATCATGGGTACATTTAGTAAATCACTTGCTTCAGTAGGCGGTTTCATTGCTGCTGATGAAAATGTAATACATTATCTAAAACACAATTCACGCCCCCTCATATTCAGCGCATCATTACCACCCGCTTCCACGGCAACCGTTTTAGAAGCGATCAAAATCATGCGGGAAGAACCGGAACGAATTCAGCAGCTCTGGGACAATACGCATTTCATGTTAGATAGTTTTCAAAATATGGGATATAATACAGGCTTATCCTGCACACCCGTAGTTCCGCTTCATGTCGGTGAAGATATGACAGCTTTCAAGATGTGGAAACGTCTTGCGGAAGAAGGTGTTTTCATTAATCCTGTCGTACCGCCGGCTGTACCACCATCACAATGCCTGATTCGGACAAGTTTCATGGCAACACATACAAGAGAACAGCTTTCATTTGCTTTGGATAAGTTCTATAAGATTGGAAAAGAACTCCATGTAATTTAGTTTATTCATAAAACAAAAAAGCCCACCTTGACGGTGGGCTTTATTTTTATTTCTTTCTATTCCGCTTTTTTTCCCATCCCTTCCATACTAAATACCCGACAAAAAGGACAAATATAATCAGCAAGCCTGTACTGATTTCCTGGTAGTACATCTCTAAAATACCTTTGTTCGCACCAAGATAATATCCCAGTGCCCCAAGTATGGCTGACCAAATGAATGAACCTAGTAAAGTGAAGATGGCGAATGAAAAATATGGCATTTTCGCCAAACCTGCTGGAATGGATATCAGGTGTCGAACACCAGGAACCAGCCTGCCTATAAATGTGGATGATTTACCATACCGATTGAAGTAATTTTCTGCTTTTTCCACTTTCCCAGGATTCAAAAACATCATATGTGCAATTTTTGTATCTGCAAGCGCATAAATAATCTTTCGACCTAAAAAGTAACCTAATGCATAATTGATTGACGCTCCAATAAAACTGCCTATAGTGCTGCATAGAATGACCAATATTAGATTCAGTTCCCCTTGATAACAGCGAAATGCAGCAGGGGGAACAACTATTTCTGATGGTATGGGAAGGAATGTGCTTTCCATTGCCATTAAAATAATGATTTGAGGATAACCTAAACGTTTAAGCAATTCTTGTACAAAATTCCACATATGCGAGATTCCTCTTTTCCGATGATAAACAAAAACCCCCGAATCGGGGGTTCGTTGTTATTAATATTTTTCTTATGGCAACCAATATGTATCAATATATTTCTTAGATAAATCATCAGAGGCAACTTCAAAAGGTCCGGTCGGTAAACGGAATACTATCTTTGCATCCTTGACTCCGAAAGCCTGTGTTGAAGTAGCTACAACTGTTGATGAATCACCTAGGGCATAAGTAAAATAACGTTTATCCAATTTTTCAAAAACGTTCATTTGCTTAATATCATCAAAATAGAAGCTTGTTTGTGCTTTAAATTCATTATCTTCTTTCGCTATCTGGTTGATTTGTTCGACTGCTACCTGTACTTTTTTCTGCATTTTTTTATCAGCCTGCATTGGTAACCAGAACACAAATACAATACCAACTATCATGATAATCATTGTTAATTCAAGAAGGGAGAACTTTGTTTTTCTTTGAACATTACTTTCAACATTGGGTATTTTTTGTATATCATTCTCAGGTGTTTTTGCACCCTGTGCGTCTTTTGTATCAGTTGCCATTATTCCTCCCAAGTTTTTTTTACCATTTTCGTAGTAAATGATTTTTGTCAAAGAATTTTTGCATTACAGCCACAGCTTACTGCTAACAGCTAACAGGGAACGCAGTTTTTTCACAACTATACAGGTTTGTACTACAGATAGTCCCTATCTGTTCTGCGATTGGGGAAGTTTCTTCCACTGAGCTTCCTTTCTGCTGAAGTTTCGAGGTAGTGACGGGAAGTCCATTTTCCCTTTTAGTTAGTGGTCATTGATTTTTTTACTTGGGAAATTGAACACCAAAACCTCGACCAAAACTCGAATAAGAAAGGAAGGGCGTATTGCCATACTCCCTACTCTGCCTATAATAAATCCGTAGGATGTCATTCTGGTAGCCCAGGAAGTCCTTCCTGGGTTAGTGATGACGATAACATAACATCCTTAAGTATGTGCTACGAGAGTCTGGAAGACGGCACATTCTCCCCTAACTCTGATTTTGATCTTCATTCGTGGTTCCGTCCTCCGGACTCAGAGGATTTGTGTGGATCCCGTTCCCCAGGAAGGACTTCCTGGGCTAGCAGAATTCCGTTCTCCGAACTGCATATGACAACACCATCCCTTTTAACTCATCTCCGCTCCTTCTTGGCTCATGAGTGTCCGCAATAAACCCCTTAATTTATACCTGTTTCAATCCTGTTTCAATCCTGTTTCATACCAGTTTCATACCAGTTTCATTCCTGTTTCGTTAAACTGGTTTGAGATGGGTATGAGATTAGTATGAAATTTGATTTAGATTGGTAGTATCTTGTCTGTTTATTAGGACTTCATATATACCTCTTATTCGGGGAAGTGTGTGAAAATGACTTTGTTACCTTATCCTCCTCTAAGCAAACTCAGAAGCTAAACGCTCATTGTTTTTAACATCTGATTATGAGGAAACGTGTTTATCTATATACTAAAATGCATACTAGTTAACAAAATTTATTATTCTTGACATGCTTTACATCATTGCAATCTCTTCTTTATAATCGTTTTAAGATATAAGGAAGGGGCAAATGAATAAGTTGTATTATGGGGATAATCTTGATATTCTGAAGAAAAGCATTAGTGACAATAGTATAGATTTGATCTATCTTGATCCTCCATTTCAGAGCGGACGTGATTACAATATTATTTTCAAACCAGAATCCAATGGAGTGAAAGGTGCAACTTCACAAATAAAGACATTTGAAGATACCTGGAATTGGGGTGCAGAAGCTGAAAGAGAATACATTGAACTAATTACTGGTACTCTCACAATTGAACCACCCAGCCAAAAGCTCATAGACCTTATGAAAGCAATGCGTAATTACCTTGCTGAATGCCCTTTGATGGCATATCTGTGTATGATGGCTCCCAGGTTATTGGAAATGAAAAGAACACTGAAACCAACTGGTAGTATCTATTTGCACTGCGATCCAACAGCAAGTCATTATCTGAAGTTATTGATGGATTCTGTTTTTGGAGCAAGGAATTTTAGAAATGAAATTGTTTGGTGTTACAGAGGTGGTGGGTCTCCAAAGAATGATTTTGGAAGGAGACATGATATCATTTTACGCTATTCCAAAACAAATGAATATAGATTTTATGCTGACCCGATAAGAATTCCATATCAGGCTGAAGGAATAAACAGAAAAGATGACTCAATGTGGGGAAAACATAAAGGAACAAATACAATATATAAGCCTAATCCACTTGGTAAAATACCTGAAGATTGGTGGATGATAGATATTCTCAATGCTAATGACCCTGAAAGGATTGGATATCCAACTCAGAAACCGGAAGTCCTGTTAGAGAGGATTATTCAGGCAAGTAGCAATGAGGGAGATGTCATTTTGGATCCATTCTGTGGTTGTGGTACTACGATAGCGGCAGCAGAAAAAACGGAAAGAAAATGGATTGGTATCGATATTACCTATCTTTCTATCGATGTAATCAAGAAACGTTTGGAAAAGAATGACTTGCGTGAGAAAGTAGATTTCAAAGTATTTGGCGTACCCAATGATGTGCTGTCTGCTACGAAACTCGCAGAACAGGCACCGTTCCAGTTTGAGATTTGGGCTGTCAGTCAATTGAATGCTACTCCAACAGTTAAAACGGGTGACAAAGGTGTGGATGGAGTTATAAACTTTATCGACCATACCAGAAAAGATAAAGTGGGAAAAGGGATTATTTCTGTTAAAGGTGGTCACAATATCAATCCCGGCATGGTGAGAGATTTAAAGGGTACCATTCAAAGCCAGCAAGCAGAATTTGGGATTCTGATTTTATTGGAAAAACCCACAAGCGGCATGATCGAAGAAGCTGTGATTGAAGGTACTTTTGATTATCGCTATGTGGAAGGTGTTACCCAAACAAAGATACCCAAGATACAAATTCTGACTGTAGAAGATTTATTTTCTGCACCGATTCGAGTTGTTTTACCTCCCAATGTGATAGAACCATATAGAAAACCTTCCTTAAAAGCAAAAGAAGAGGAAGAGGAGTACTTGTTTTAGTGTTTTAACCCTGTCACCGGATTGAAATCCAGTGTTAACATATATCTTCCCTATGGGAATCGGTACTAACCCCTAACCTCCAGTCTCTAATCTCTAAATTTTGTTCTTGACTCTTTCGACCAAGATTCAAAACTAGTCGAATAGAATGTTGAAAGGTTGATAACCTCTTCCGATTTAATCGGTAATAAGACTTAGCATTAACAATAAAATAAATAGGAGGATAAATGCTTTATAGTCAGGATAAGAAAACTTTAATCCTGGAAGCTGCGGATAACCTTTTTCATCGGTATGGCTATGCCAAGACTTCTTTGGATGATATAGCCAAAGAAGCCGGGATGGGAAAAGGTACGATTTACTACCACTTTGAATCCAAGGAAGATATCTTCTTTGGAGTAGTTGAGCAGTATGCCGAACGCTATGAAAAAATAATCAGGGATAGCGTTGATGCTGCAACAGGATTCGTTGAAAAATTTACTACGTTGATTGAATTACCTCTGAAACTCACTTACAAGCATGCACCTTTGGCAGATGCCTTGAAGAACTTACCTGGTAATTACCTGCAAAAACTTCAGGATTTCAGGAATCTTCATAAGCAGGGGGTGATCGATTTGCTGGGTGAAGTCATTGATGAAGGTTATAAACAGAATCTCATTACGGTAACTATACCTGCAGAAAAACTGGTCAGTATTATCTTTAACTGGATATTAATGGGAGATTCAAATATAACCATCAAGGATCCGAATGCTTTTATTGCCAAAGCTGAAGCAGAGCAAGAATGGTTCATCCAATTAATTTTATATGGAATATTGAAAAGAGGCGAAACAGAATGAAACGAAATTTACTAATACTGATGCTATTATGCCTGGCAGCACTGAATCTGTCAGCATTGACTCTCGAGCAATGCCTGGAACAGGCAAAAGCGAACAACAAGGAACTTTTATCTGCCAAGGAAGATAAAATGATGGCAGACGCGTTGTATTATGATGTGAGGGGTTCACTGCTTCCTCAAGTGACACTACAGGGTGGATATAATCTTACAAAAACTTGGGTACCCAACTCCTCAATTCCCGGCAAGTTTGATTTTGCTTCGTCTTTAACAAATACTGCCACAGAGGATGATAGTACCCTGGCAGATATCATGACGGGCTTTGCCAATAGTATGATTCCTGCCAGTCCGATGAAGGAAGGCTCTTTTGCCACTCAACTGCAATTGAAGCAGATCTTATTTTCAGGAGGCAGGCTGATTAATGGCATCAATGCCGTAGGCAAGTATCGTTCTATCCAGAAATTGAAAATTGACCTACTGCAGCAGGATATTATCACCCAAACCACTGACATGTTTTATCAGACTATGCTGGCTAAAAAGGTTTGGGATATCCAGGAAGAAGGACTTGATATTGCAACAAAGCATTTGAATCGAGTGCAAATCCTGAATGGAGAAGGTCAGATCTCTGAATTTGATTTGCTGAGGGCACGCTTGGAAGTTGCCAAAATCAAACCCCAAGTCGTACAGGCACGAAACAATTATGAATTGGCATTATCAGCCTTAAAAAAACAGATAGGTTCAAAGGATACTAGCTTCGCTCTCGAAGGCGATTTTATTCTTCCTACAGAACCTTTTATAACGAGTACTTCTACTTCTGATTCTCTCATAATGGATTTAACAACGGCACAGCAGAATGCAGCTTCAAAACGAATAGAATTGAAGCTCGCAAGTATCAATAGTGAAATTAACCATATCAAGTTTAAAGCTGAAAAGGGTAATTATCTTCCCAGCGTAATGCTGACAGCCGACTATTCCATCTTCACTGCTGCTGATGAATATGCGATACAAAAAGATGATTTCGGAAGTTCTATCGGTGTAGGAATCGGATTTTCCATACCGCTTTTCACCGGATTGAGTAATACATCCAAACGCACCTATGCCAAGCATCAATGGACCCAGGCACTGATCAAGGAAGATGACGCTAAGCAGGGGATTGATCTGCAAGTGAAACAAACTTACCAAAACCTGCAGACCGCTTTAGAGAACTACCAGGTTCAAAAAGAAAATATCAAACTGGCAGAACGCAGCTTACAGCTTGCCCAAGTCAGGTATGAAAACCAAGTGGGTATTCAACTGGAAGTGTTTGATGCTCTCGTGATGCTAAATAGTATCAAATTGGGCTATTATAATTCAATTTACGAAGTCATTAGTGCGACTCAGAAATTCCAAAAAGCCATGGGCTTTACATTATAATGGAGATATAAAATGAAAAGAATGATCTTAATCACCTTCACTCTCATCATGTTACTCAGCTTCAGCGCTTGCAGCAAAAAGAAGGAAGCTGCAAAGAATATGGAGCAACTGCAGAAAGAAAACGGCATACCTGTCAATATCACAGAAATCGTGCCTCAATTATTTGTACAGGAATTAACCTATAACGCACCGTTAAGTGGAGTCGAAGAAAGCACTGCCAAGGCAATGGTTGGTGATATCATCCTCAGCGTAAATGCGAAGATTGGCGATTATGTAAAAAAAGACCAAACCATTATCACTTTCCCGCAAGATACACCTTCCGCTCAATATGACCAGGTATATTCTGCGTATCTGAATACAAAGCAGACTTATGAACGAATGCAGAGACTATTTGCCCAGGGTGCGATCAGCCAGCAGGATATGGATAACATATCTACAGGTTACAAGGTGGCAAAGGCAAATTTCAATGCTGCCTCGCAAATGATCTATATCAAAGCTCCTATCTCGGGATACATCACTGCCATGAAAGTCAGTCCTGCAAGCCGAGTGGCTTCTGGAGATGATCTTTTCACAGTGTCTAATACTTCAAAATACAAAGCTGTGATCTGGGTACCTGATTCTGATATTCAATTAGTCAGGAAAGGACTGAAAGCTATAGCTACCTGGGGAGAGCAGACACTGACAGGCAGGATCTCCAGCGTTTCCTTAGCAATGGACCAGGATAAGAAGGCATTCAAGACAGAGATCATCTTTGAGACTCATCCGAAACAGATCATCAGCGGTGTGACTCTCCAGATCGTACTGGAAGTAGTTAGAATCAATAATGCCATAGTCGTTGAACGTAAAAACATCCTCGAAGAAAATGGTAAAAAATATGTCTGGCTGGACCAGGATAATAAAGCTGTAAAAACAGAAATCACCACGAAACATGATAATGGGATCGAATATGAAGTAGCAACAGGTGTCAAGGCTGGTGACAAAATGATCACAAGCGGTATCAGCCTTTTATCCGATAACTGCCTCATTCAAGTTATCAAGTAAGGAGACAACAGATGTTTCTATCCAAAATCTCCGTAGAACGTCCAGTGCTGATTATCATGGTATTCATGGTATTCATCATTTTTGGAATCATGGCATATATGGAATTGCCTTTAAATACGATGCCTGAGATGAAAATCCCATACGTCAGTATTTCAACGGTTTATCCTGGTGCTGGTCCGCGTGAAGTGGAAACGCAGGTATCCAAGAAAATTGAAGATGCGGTTTCAACAGTCAGTATGATCGATAATATCGACTCCTATTCCATGGACAACGTCAGTATTTGCGTGATCAAGTTCAAGATGGGTAAAGATGTCAACATTGCCAATGCAGAAGTGAAAGATAAGATAGATGCGATCCTGAACCAGTTTCCAACCGATGCGAAGAGACCGCTGGTTCAAAAAGTGGATATCAATGCATTTCCTTGTATGGATATTGTTCTCACAGGAAATGTAGATGGAAAAACACTGTATGAGATTGCAGATAAAAAGCTCAAGGACCGCTTTTCCCAAATCGACGGTGTAGCGAGTGTTGATCTGACTGGTGGCAACAAAAGACAGATCAATGTGAAACTCAATGACTATACAGTTTTCGAAAACTCGCTTTCCTTAGCGCAGATGACACAAATCCTGGCAATGCAGAATATGAATATGCCTGCAGGACAATTCAGTAAAGGGACACAGGAATATTCTGTGAGGCTGAAGGGCGAATACTCGGATATTGAACAGCTAAGAAATGCGGAAGTTCCAACTGCTTATGGAACAAAAAAACTCGGGCAGATCGCTACTGTGACCGATGCCCAGGATAAGGTACTTCAAAGATCTGTCTATTTCAATGTGCCAAGTATGCAGAAATATAACAATGTAGTTCGTCTATCCATTGTGAAAAGCTCTGACGGTAACGTAGTGAAGATCGCTGAGCAGGTTAGAAAGGAATTACCCACAATTCAAAAGGAATTGCCTAAAGGCATGCAACTAACCCTTATCCGTGATGATTCTACCTTTACCAAGGCTGCTCTGGATGACACTGTGAGTAATATATGGATGGGTATTCTGCTGACTGGTCTGATTCTCTTACTTTTCCTGCATGATATTCGTTCTACACTGATCGTCGCTATTGCCATGCCGATTTCAATTGTTTCAACATTTGTGTTCATTCAAGCTTTCGGCTATACATTAAATATGATGACCTTGATGGCTATCTCAAGCTCTGTGGGGGTCTTGGTTACCAACTCAATTGTCGTGTTGGAGAATATCTTTCGACACAAGGAGTTGGGTAATACAACAAAGGAAGCTGCACAAATTGGAACGAGTGAAATTGCTGTCGCTGTTCTCGCGTCCACTCTTACGAATATCGTAGTATTTCTTCCCATCGCGACGATGCACTCCATGGTGGGACAGGTTTTCAAGGAATTTGGAGTTACCGTGGTCATTGCCACGATGATCTCTTTAGTTGTCTCTTTCACGATCACACCAATGATGGCATCAAGAATCCTACCGGAAAAGGTTGTACCTACCAGGTTCGGAAGAGCATTTGACGCCATATTCGCTAAATTCAGCTGCTGGTATGAAACCTTCCTGAAGTGGGTTTTATACAGCAAAAAGAGAGCTCTAATGCTTTTGATAGGAGTATTGGTCATCTTTATCGCCAGCTTTGGCTTGATTCCATCTCTCGGTTCAGAAATGATGCCAGCCATGGACCAGGGGAACATCAATGTCTCCGTTGAATTACCCCAGGGCACGAATCTTGACCAAACAGCTTTAACTTTGGACACGATCACCAATATCATATCCAAACACAAAGAAGTGAAAAACATCATTACCAACCTGGGAACGCAAGGCAGGATTGACACAGGTACATACTTAGCCTCAACAGATGTCTATCTGCTGGATGCCAAAGATAGAAAGCTTACGACAGATCAGATGACTGGCGTTCTTATTCAAGAACTGTCTTCTGTACCCAATGCCAGGATCAAAGTATCAGGTGCAGAAACCTTCGGAGGCGGCAGCGCACCCATTGAATTCTTCCTGAAAGGAACAGATACCGATAAACTGGAACAACTGAAAACTGTATTAGTTTCTAAGCTGAAGAACATCCCCGGTTTAATTAATCTGGATACCAGTACCCGAAGTGGAAAACAGGAACTGACTATCGTCCCTGATCGTATTAAGATGGCTGAGGTCGGAGCGAGTGTATATGATTTGGCGATAGCGCTTCGTACATCTGTGGAAGGAACAGTTTCCACCACGTACAAGGAATTAGGTAATGAATATGATATCAAATTATCCATGGAAAATGCTTCCATTGATTCTCCTGAAAAGCTTCGCAGCCTGCCGATAACCATACAGGGAAAGAACTTTGTACTTTCTCAATTAGCGGATGTTACTTTTGCTGAAGGTGTGAATAAAATTACACATCATGATAAGAGCAAAGCCATCCAGTTTACTGCGGGTGTCGCTACGGGTGCAAATCTCGGTGATGTTACCAAGCTGATCAAAAAAGAAGTGGATAAGGTTCAGATGCCTTCAGGATATTCAGTGATCATGGGTGGCGATAGCCAGATGCTTGCTGAAACAATGGCAGATATGCTGCGGACATTGATCATAGCAATCCTACTTACTTATATGTTGCTGGCAGCCATCCTTGAAAGCTTTGCCCAGCCATTCCTGATCATGATGACAGTTCCATTAGCCCTGATCGGTGTTTTTGGCTCCATGTTTCTTGCCGGAACGACTATAAATATCTTCTCCATGATGGCAATGATCGTGCTGGTCGGTATGGTAGTGAATAATGCGATCCTCATGCTTGATTACACAAATCTGAAAAGGAAAGACGGCTTCACTCCGCATGATGCCTTGCTGGAAGCAGGCAGGCTGAAACTCAAACCGATTATCATGAGTACTCTCGCAATCGTGATCGGTATGTTACCCATGGCAATGGGTATAGGAAGCGCAGGTAAGGAATTCCGCCAATCAATGGGTATCGTGGAAATAGGTGGGATGATTGTCGCAGCTTTCCTTACACTCGTTGTGATTCCATCTTTCTATTTCCTCACGACGAGGCAGAAGAAGGAGGATAAATCTATACAACCAGAAGCTAGTAATTAGTAAGTTATAGGTGGTAATGGGTTTAGTTCTCTGAATGATTTCAAACTTACGAAAAATTGAATCGATAAAACGTCCTTAACAGAATCTTTTCTCGATTTGAAGTAGTGTATTATTTTCCGTACGAGGGGCGAATTCTTTTCGCCCCTTTGTTTTGAGATCATCTAGACTACTCCTTACTCATTATTCACAATTCCCTTCTTAATTATTGACATCTTAAATTTACTTCCAATAAATGGTTTTAAAATATATCAAACTTTCAATTAATACAGATAAGGAGCAGGTATGGATGGATTAAAGCATTATCTCGATGGAGCAAAACGAGCTTCACAATGGCATGCAGAATATCGCAAAAAGATGCGTGAATGCAGATTTGATACGATTGCAGTTCATGGTTTATACTCCATGGCAGAAGCTTTGGATTATAATCAGGGCTCTATTATTGAACCGATTTATTTATCAACTTCCCAAGCCTACCGTGATGCTGATGAAATGGAATTAGCTTTAAGTTACCAGGTTCCCACCTGGTGCTATTCCCGTATAGCCAACCCAAGCATGTACTATCTTGAAGGTTTATTAGCAATGCTGGAAGAATATCAGACAGGACAGGAAGCATCATGTCTAATAACTTCCTCAGGTATGTCAGCTATCAGGACTGTAATAGATGAATTTCTTCATCCTGATTGTCCTGACAAACCGAAGCGTAGAAACTTCGTAGCAACTTCTCAAGTATATGGTGGTACTTATCAGCTCTTTTCCGTCCGTAAGGATAAGGAATGCAAGGTTGAATGGCGAAAAGTCATCAATTCTGCTAATATTCAAGAATGGGAATCCCTGATTGATGAAAACACCTGTTTCTTATATGGGGAAATGCCCAGTAATCCAACCCTTGGTTTCTTTGATTTGGAGAAAGTCTCTGCACTTGCCCATAAACATGGAATCCCGATGATCGTGGATGCTACAGTAGCAACACCTGCACTGATGCGTCCTCTTGCCCATGGAGCAGATATTGTTATTCATTCCGTTACTAAATCACTATGTTGCAGTGGTTTTGGTGTAGCAGGAGCCATTATTGCGAAGAAGAATATTCCTGCTAAAGTAGATAATGCTGATTTAAAAGCTGATTTCTGCACATATCTGAAGCTTCTTCCCGGCAGGGATTATGGTCCAAACCTCTCCCCTATCCAGTGTGTACTAGCCATCAATGATATCCGTACAATCCGCAGTAGAATGGATGCATGGTCAAAAAATACAATGACCGTAGCAAAATATCTATCCAACCATAAGCATGTTGAAAAAGTAAATTATTTGGGTCTTGAATCTCATAAACTTCATGAAATAGCAACCAAGTATATGTTCCTAGTTGATGCTGAACATGACGAGCAATATGGGAAACCAGTCAATCGTTATGGTCATCTTATGTCTTTCGAAGTTGCAGGTGGTGCAGAGAATGCTCGTAAAGTTTTTGATGGTCTTACTCGGATCTGGCGCGCAACAGACTTAGGAAGAGTCAAATCCGTGGCAACTATACCGGCTATCTCCACTCATTCCCAGCAGGGTGAGGAAGGGCGAAAAGCTGCTGCTATTCCGATGAATCTGATACGTCTCAGTGTTGGTGCTGAACATCCTGATGATGTGATCAAAGATCTCGAACAAGCTTTAGCAATTCTCGATGGAAAATCTGTGATCCATACTTCTCCGGATTACTCTTCAGGTGGAGCTTCTTCAGCCCGAATGCGCAGATAAAAGAAAAAGATTGATACGAAAGATTGCCGAATCGGAGTTCAGCAACCCAAGCATTGGAGATAATAGATGCTTTATTATTCAACGAATTTAAAAGCTAAAAAGGTCAGTTTTAGAGAAGCCTTGTTACAAGGTCTTGCTGAGGATCGGGGTCTTTACCTCCCAGAAACTATACCTACCTTTACAGCAGAAGAAATACAGGCAATGCATAAATTGCCTTATCCCAAGGTTGCCTTCGCGGTAGCACATAAATTCCTTTCAGAAGAAATACCTGATGATGAATTGTATGCGCTGATTATGGAAGCCTACAATTATTCTGTTCCTCTTGAGCATATTACTGAAAGGCTTTATGTTATGCGTCTTGACCAAGGACCAACAGCATCTTTCAAAGATTTTGCAGCCCGTCTCATGGGACGTTTAATGCATTACTTTCTTCTGAAGGAACATCGGAGTTTGCTCATTCTCACAGCTACTTCAGGTGATACCGGCAGTGCTATCGCCAATGCGTTTTATGGTTTGGACAATATTAATGTGGTCGTTTTATTCCCTGAAAAGGAAGTAACAGCAAGGCAGCGAAAACAAATGACGACACTAGGAAAGAATGTGAAAGTCATTTCAGTCGATGGTAAGTTCGATGATTGCCAGGCACTGGTAAAAAAAGCATTCTCTGACCCTGAAATGGCTCATCTTCATCTTTCTTCAGCAAACTCCATTAATATAGGTCGTTTATTACCTCAAACAATGTACTATTTCTATTCTTATTGTCAACTTGCCAGGATACCCGGGGAAGAAGTAATTTTCAGCGTACCATCGGGGAACTTCGGTGATCTAATGGGAGGACTGATTGCCAAACACATGGGGCTTCCCATTCGCAAGTTCATTGTGGCAACCAATGAGAATGATGAATTTCCAAAATATGTTGTATCCGGTAAGTATAATGTGATAGTTCCCTCTCGGAACTGCATTTCAAGCGCTATGAACGTTGGACACCCCAGCAATGTAGCACGGCTTATCGCTTTATATGACGGTATCATGGATGAAACAGGTAAGATTCACAAACAAGCTGATTTGGAATCTATCCGAAAGGATATGTTTGCCGTTAGTGTCACAGATACCGAAACTGAAGCCACTATTCGTTCTGCAATGGCAGAATATAACTTGCTTCTGGAACCTCACGGTGCAGTGGGTTGGTATGGTTTAATGCAATACTTGCGCAAGAATCCGATTGATAAAGGAAAACTTTGCATATCTCTTGAAACTGCCCATCCTGCCAAGTTCCCTGAAAAGATACGTGAAATCTTAAATCAAGACCCGCAACTCCCACCTTCACTGCAAAATTTGGAAGATAAAGAGGAATACATCATACCCATGCATCATGATTATGCAAAATTCACAAAATTCCTTTTGGAAAACTATAAGTAGTGGAGTAGGTTGCCGATCCTACTGAATACAGGAGTATCATAAATAATTATGAAGACGATTATCATTCTTGGTGATGGCATGGCAGATTATCCATTGAAGGAACTAGGAAATAGAACCCCTTTAATGGCAGCTCATAAACCCAATATTGACCGTTTAGCTCAACTGGGGCGTTGTGGTAGATTGATAACAGTCCCTGCGAATCTACCTGCTGGTTCAGAGGTAGCAAATATGTCCGTACTTGGTTATGATGTTCAGGAAGTATATCAGGGTCGAGGTGTTTTAGAAGCTGCTGCTATGGGTGTAAAACTCGAGTCAGAAGATCTCACAATGCGTTGTAATCTTATTTGCATACAGAATGGGCTTATCAAGAATCATTCAGCAGGACATATTTCTACTGTGGAAGCTCATGAATTGATTGACGCTCTTAATCAGGAGTTCTCGAACAAGATTATGCACTTCTATCCAGGAGTTAGCTACCGTCACATTTTTGTTTTAAAGAATGGATCTCCAAATATATTGTTAACCCCTCCACATGATGTGCCTGGTACACCATGGAAGGATGTACTTCCGACATCCAGTCAACCTGAAGGAGATGCAACAGCTACAATTCTAAAGGATTTGATCATTCATTCCCAGTCAATATTAGAAGCACATCCCATTAATATCGAACGAGTGAAACAAGGAAAAGATCCGGCGAATTCAGTCTGGTTCTGGTCTGCTGGTAAACGTCCAAAGATGAAGACCTACATGGAATTATACGGAAAAACTGGGGCTGTGATCTCTGCTGTTGATCTTTTACATGGTATTGGTGTCTATGCCGGATTCAAAGTCATACACGTTGAAGGTGCAACTGGACTCTATAATACTAATTATGAAGGAAAAGTACAAGCTGCACTTGAAGCAATCAAGGATGTAGACCTTGTTTATCTACATATCGAAGCAGCGGATGAAGCCGGACATGAAGGTAATATTGAACTAAAAGTAAAATGCATTGAAGCCTTGGATGAAAGAGTAGTCAAACCTATCCTGGAAGAAGCTGTAAATCAAGATAATCCCTTCACAATTGCCTTATTACCTGATCATCCAACACCATGTGCTGTTCGTACTCATACTTATGATCCTGTTCCTTTTATCATTTATTCACCTGGCGAGTTTCCCGATGTTGTGAAACAATATGATGAAGAAAGCGCTTTCAAAGGTTCCTATGGATTGATGGAAAGTAAAGATTTTATAAGAACACTATTTCAGAAATGAGGCAAGTACTTAGTTTTTATTATTATTAAGAATATCTTAGGATTTTCTTTATTACTCTGTTTCTATAATTAATGGAGGATAGTTATGAAATCTGTTGTTGTTTTGCTCCTTTGCTTCCTGACAATATGCGCCTGCACTCAAAATAAAACCGCTGAATTAATCAAAATTAAACCCATACCAAAGCATGATTTTGTAGAATTAAGTGAACCAGGTCACACATATTTCAGGAACTTTAATATAGTTCAACAAACTGAGGGACAATTACTTATCTGTACATCTGTGCAACAAAAAAATAATACATCTCAGGACCCTAGTCTTGAGCTGATCAAAATAGATGACAATCTGAAGATTTATTCGCATCTGAAGGTTAAACAGCCTTATAGCATTCTGGCTATACATAAATACAAAGATGAATTGATTCTAGCTGTTGAGAATTACGAAACCCATGTTCCTGCAATTCTTCATATCAATCAATTTGAAAAATTAGGTCTACAAAATGAATTACCCATACAGTTATCTTCGAAGTGTATATCAGAACTTGATAAAACTGAATTGTTACTTTTTGATAAGATTACAGACCGTTATGGGCATGAACGATTTGCTTACAATTCGTATAATTTTGATGGTAAGCTAAAACGAGATATCACGATTTCAGATAAAGTAATTCAGGAAGTCCTTTCTCCATATTGGTTCGCTCCAGTCGGAAGTTATCTCAACAAAGAACAGGGAGTTACTTTTGCAGTAATAGATACACTCAATCGCACACAATATCTGAAAAGAATCTCCTGGGATGGGAATGATTCATATTCATCAATGGGATACAAATTTCCTATTTCTGCGATAACTTCCTACAGAGATACTACTTATGTCTGTGGTATATTAGAGAAAACAAACCAGTTGCAAATCAGTGAACTAGATTCATTTTTAAGCGAAAAACAGCGTATTGTATATGATAACTTGAAATCTGATTCCTGGATTAAAGGTATCATACGACTTCCGAATGGATTTGCTATCCTAAATAATTTTTTTCTAACGAATGAAAAAGTAGCAACTACCAATATCCAGATTCTCTTCTTCGATTTACATGGAGACCTCGTTTCAAGTGAAGAGATCGGGAATTTTCGTAATGATGTGGCAGTTGCATTTGAAATACTGGCACCTGATAAAGTCTGCGTGTTTGGATGGACGTCGGAAGAAACCTATGTAAAAGCAAATAGATTAATATACGGGACAGTAGAGATACCTGAGAAACTCAAGTGATAAGTAAAAAAACTGATAAGAGAAGAGAAGAAACATATATAGTATAAATTATAACGGATAATTCATATTTGCTAGATTGAGATCTATATTTAACTCTCCTAAAATGTCTTACTAATCTTAAACCAGGAAGTTTCGGAAGTTTTATATATGGTATCCAAATATTCATCCTCAGTTGATTTAAAACCTATATATATCTTCGTTGTGGAATTCATAAACCAGTGCATTGTACAGAAATAACCAACATGCTGAGTCATACCCATCATTTCATAATTATTGTATCGAACTCCCGAAACGAGTTTCAAATCTTTACTGAATGTTAACTCCATGTCCAAATTAGTTACATCGTATTCATTATCACCCCGCACTCCAGATAGATAAGCTGTCGCAGGAGGTAAATCATTCCATATGATATGATTATTGCGAAAGATATAAGAGACTACCGGTCCTAGAAATCCGTTGATTCCAGCATAATAGTATGAGTTTTGATAGTTCTGATACGGGTCAATTAATGAATATAGTATCGTTCTCCCCGTACCCATCCCAACATATCCACTACATGTCAGCCAGCGGTCAGTACCTATATTCACATCAATATTATGCCAGGGAATCAGCTCATCATTTGGTAATCTATCTGCTCCTAAGCTTCCATTGATAGTTATACTGAATCGAGGAGTAAAAGTAATGGCATTTGTTAATCGAGTATCGAAAGTTCTTATTTGATGATTCCCTTCATGTTCCCAAGTCGTATTTCCGCTGCTGCCCCAATACATGGTTCGAACGAATGAATCCCTAAAATTATCATCATAATCAATGGAATATCCACACCCCAGAAGGTTAACATCGAATCTGGCATAATCTGCACCCATGCCAGGTATATATTTTGGAGTAATTTCCCTACAATATATGTAAGACAGGAATTTTCCAATTGTTTGTGTCGAAGAAAATGCTGCAAAATGTCCGTTACTATCCTCCATACCTTTTCTTTTATCAATACTTTCTGCAAACTGCGCTTGAACCTTCCAAGTAGGAGAGATCTGAAGGAATGGAGCTGTGTATAACAAGTAGTTGTATTTTTGCGTTTCTCTATTGGTCCTTCCTAAGAATGTAAACTGGGAATTGAATCTACCATATCGCGGTTTAAAGGCAATAAGGTTATAAGTATCAGCAGGATTAATAACGATAGAATCTTCTGTTGTTTCCTTATCTTGTGCGCTTAGAAAACCTATATTCCAATTTTTACCACTATCAGTAAATTTGATTGCATACTGTGGCTGCATAATTCTGCGAGTATAAAATTGTGCTTCATTCACACCGAATGCATTTAAGTCTTCCGTGAAGAAAATGCGATTTTCAGGTAATTGCGGAGGGTATTTATCGTTATGTGAATCCCTTTCCTCATCCACAGGTACTTCCGTAAAGTCTGGATTAAATGCCATTTTTACAGAAGAGTTACTAGTAGGACGATAAACAATGTTCAATCCCACATGCTTGGGATCAAAAGTACTCTTTTCTGTTAGCATGTCATAAGAATGATAGAAATATGGAATTACATAATAGTTCTTCGGCATTTCAATAGACTCTCTGATTGTCATCGGTTCGAAGGCATCAAAATACTGCCTGGGGCTCATTCCAGAGACTGGATTAAATGGATTCGAATAAGAAGAGACTGTGCTTTGTACCTGCCTGGCTATGGAAAAAGACCACTGGTATGGAGGGTTACCGCAAAACCTTAAATCACGGAATGGAATCGTCATTCTGATTGTCCATAACTTCCCTGAATATGAAGATTCACAATCATAAAGACTGTTCCAGGCTTTATCCACTTGAAGATTATCTGTTCTCACAGCATCAAAACATGTTCCTCGTGGGTAAGCCATAAAATAGTAGGCAAAATCCTCATTAGCCATTGTTTTAATCTGTATCCTCACATAATCTGAAGTTTGATTATCATCACGAGTCGCATAAGCACCTGGAACAAAATTGCTATCGATTTCACATTCCCAGTAAGCGTATAGATTTTTACTATCATGCCATAACCAGCAATCAGTAGCAAATGGGATTTGTTGGCGGTCAGCAGGTCCAATCCTTTCCATACCTTGTAAGTGATTAGACTCTGTTTTAACTAATTCCCTTGAAAAAGGAACATCAATAGAATATATTGCTAAGACCATAACTAGAAACAATATAACAATTAAGTATTTCATAACTGCTCCTTGCATACACATGTGTGCATTATTGATTCCATTGTGTAAATGTCAAGGGTTTTTATCCAATTCAACTATTTTCATATCCTGCTTTTATTTCCTTTGCCAATGGAGTATATCTATCGTGATACTATATATGATTTTATTCAATATCGCTTGATGAGGCATATTTTTCAACTCCAATACAGAAACTCATTGACGAGAGTTTGAAATACAATTAATTCACTTCTAAAAAATAACTGCAAAATCTATCTTCAAAGGAGCATAGAATGAAACGTGTTATCTTGTTGATCCTTATACTTAGCTTGATTATTTGTCTCCAAGCTGATAATTTCCAGAAATTCAAATCAAAAGTAGTTCTCTACCAGTTATCGAATGGAGCAACACTACTTGTCCTGGAAAAACATGATGTTCCGATCGTCCATTGTATCACATTAGCGAAGGTTGGTGCTGTGAACGAAGAACCAGGTAAAACAGGGATTGCTCATATCCTTGAACATATGGCTTTCAAGGGAACAAAAACTATCGGTACTTCGAATTATGCTGAAGAACAGAAGTTAAACGATGATGCGGATCAGATCTTTTCCCAAATCCTGTTAGCACGTAAAACAAATGCTTCTAAAGAAGTACTTGAAGAACTTCAAAAAAAACTTGATACTAAGAATGAGGAAATTTCCAAATACGTGATACCAAATGAATTCCCTGAAATCATTCAACGAAATGGTGGTACTGATCTTAATGCTGGTACAGCTATGGATATGACTCTTTACCAGGTAAGTTATCCTTCTAACCGGCTTGAAATGTGGATGGCAATGGAAACAGATCGCTTCACCAACCCTGTGTTTCGTGAATTTTATAAAGAACGTGATGTCATTATCGAAGAGAAGCGTCTGCGTTATGATAATTCTCCACAAGGTAAATTAATTAGTGATATTGCTGATAGTGCTTTTACTGTTCATCCATATAAACACCCGACTATTGGTTACCAGGATGATCTTGAATCGATAACACGTCCTGATGTATATGCTTTTTTCAATAAATATTATGGCTCAGCCAACTTGGTCTTTGCCATCTACGGTGATGTGAATGCAGCAGATGTTAAAAGCTTGGCTGATAAATACTTGTCAACAATTCCAAAAAGAACACCCGTAAAGGATATTTCTATTATAGAACCACAGCAGAAGAAAGAACGTAGTTTTACCTTAACAGAAAATGCACAGCCTATGTTCTTTATGGCATATCATATTCCATCTGAATTAAATCCTGAAAGCCCAGCTTTAGATGCTTTAGTGAATATCCTGGGACAAAGCCAGACATCTCGTCTTACAAAAAGCTTAGTTGATGATAAGAAAGTCTCGGTTGGAGCCTTTGCTTTTAAAGGATATCCCGGAACAAAATATCCCAATCTTCTCTTAATTGGTGCTCTTCCCAGCCCTGGTCATACTGTTCAGGAATGTAAGGATGCTATTGAAATCGAAATTAATAAAATGAAAACAGAACCCGTTTCAAAGATTGAATTGTCAGGTTATCAAAAACGAGCGCAACTACAAAACGTACAACAATTGAATGCCGGTATTTATCTCGCGATGCAATTGGCATATTTCCAAGCTTTGAAGGGTGATTATAGTGAGGTATTCAATAAATTCGAGAAGACCAAGCAAGTTACACCGGATCAGATTCAGAAGGCAGCTCAGAAATATCTGATAGATTCGAATACCACAATTGCTGAATTGGCAACCAAAGGAGAGTAACATGAAAAACACCAGTAAATTCCTATTACTAATTATTTTAATGTCACTCTTCTCAACATTATGCGCTGTTGATGTCCGAACGATGACTTTTGCACCTCTCCATAATATCATTCTTCCTAAAGTAGATAAAACCGTTCTTCCAAATGGAATCACGCTTTATTTATGTGAAGATCATACTTTACCTGTGATTAATATGAGAGGTATTGTCCGAACCGGTGATGTTTTTGATCCGGTAGATAAAATCGGGCTTGCTTCAATGACCGGCAGTTTGATCGAAAGCGGTGGAGTCGGTAAATATAGCGCTAAGGAGTTTGATCAACTCCTCGATGAAAACGGTATTCGCTTCAGTTCATTCATAGGTAGTCGAAGTGGTTCTTTCGGGATGTCTTTTCTCCCAGAAGATACTCAGCTTTCGTTAAGTATTCTTAAAGCTGCATTAATAACACCTCGATTTGAAGAAGAACGACTGCAAATTCTGAAACAAGAAATGAATTCTGATATATCCCGTCGAAATGATCAAATGGATGACATTACCTTCCGAGAATTTCCCAAACTTGTATATGGATCTAATAGTCCCTATGCCCGAACATATGAATATAGAACCATTGCCAATTGTACGCGTGATGATATTATAAAGTTCCATAAGCAGTTCTATCAGCCACAAAACATCTCACTTAGTGTTATTGGTGATTTTGACACGAATACAATAACAAAAACTATCACTGATCTGTTTGCAGATTGGCAAAAAGGAAACGATCCAATACCTCAATTACCGAAAGTTGAAATCACATATGCAAAATCCATCAATTTAGTGAAACGCCCGGAAGCAAACCAAAGCTGGATACTCATGGGACATATGGCTGAAATTACAAAGAAGAGTCCTGACTACTACCCCATGATTATGATGAACAACATACTTGGCGGAGCATTCAATAGCAGAATCTTCCAAAAATTACGTACACAAATGGGGCTTTCCTATGCTCCTGCGGGATTTTATGACATTGCCTATGATTATCCCGGGCTACTATACCTTATGTCCCAGACAAAATCGGAAAAAACTATGGCTGCTATCCGAGCTCTCCAGGAAGTTGTTTCTGATATGCAAAAAGTTCGAGTCACAGACCAGGAATTGATGCTGGCAAAGGATAATTTTTTAAATACTTTTGTCTTCAATTTCGATAGCAATCGGGAAGTTGTAGGACGTATGATGGAATATGATTATTATGGATACCCGATGGATTTTCTGCAAACCATGGAAGCAGGTATTAAAAAAGTAACGAAGGAAGATGTTGATCGAGTCTCAAAACAATACTTGCATCCTAATAATCTGATAGCCCTAGTGGTAGGAAATGATGCTGCATTTGAAGAACCATTATCATCACTCGGACCCGTCAATATTGTGGATATAAAAATACCCCCATTGAAAGCAGATTCTGTGATTGTTTCTGCAAAGGATATCTCTGCTGGTAAAGATCTGTTTGGGAAAGTATTGAAAAATATAGGTGATATCAGTAAAATCAGGAATATTCAATCTACCGGTAAAGTCCAACAAGCTACTCCTATGGGAGACATGGATATTGATGTTGTGGTTACAATTCAGATACCCGACAAGATCAAACAGTCAATGAAAACTCCTTATGGAGATATGGATATGATAGTCTCGGGAAACACAGGTATCATGAAAAGTCCAATGGGTAATCGTCCATTACCGGATGATGCTGTAAAACAGCTAATTGGCACTTCCCCTGAATCCTTTTTTAGTATCGCTCTGGATAAAAATAAATTACAAATTTCGTTAGGTGCTAACCAGCAGATTGATGGAATCACATATCTGACACTCCAGTTTAAAAATGATGACATTCAATTCCAATGGTTGATTGACTCTAAAACCAATCTTCCTGCTTATGTGATTTCCACGGAAACTGGAGAAAATGGACCTGAAACCGTGCGTACTCATTTAATTGAAAACAAAGTCGTGGATGGAGTGCTTTTCACTTTCAAAAAAGAAACAACGGATAAAGACAATAAAGTCGTGTCAAAATCCGAGATGACAGAAATTAAGACCAATATCAATATTCCTGAAGATTTTTTCTCAGTGAATTAAATACCTGTGATAAAACTCTCTACACATGGTGTACTAGATTTTAAATCTGGATATGCATTTGTGATGACATATTCCTGTTTCATTCAAAAGGAGGATCAATGAGACGTACTATCCTTATTGCTTTAGCTTGCATTGTAATTGCTTTCATCACAAATCATTTAGCAGCCTATGATAAAAGTAAAGAAAAAATATTACATCTCGATAAGATCACAAAAATTGATGGATTCTATTGTATTGGTTGGATAAACACAACCATAGATGGGAAATTGATTTCATTTGACAGTGCTGCACCAATTTATTTAACAAGAGGAATTATTCCTACTGGCAGTAGAATTGTCTTACATCCGAATCTGAATATTCAATATGTGAGTCTGAAAAAACCTACAAGAATACAAGGTTTATTATGCGTTGGTTATGGACCGGATAGTCCTGCTATTCAATTTTTTCCTGATGGTAATTTAAAACTATGCTATCTCATTGAAGATACTTGGATAAACGGAATATTATGTCATCATGGCTACTTTTCCAGGGTTTTATTTTCCCAGAATGGAAAGCTACTTTCCTGTGAATTAGCAAAGGATCAAAAGATCGATGGAAAACTGATAAAAGCTAGGTCTTTGATAACCTTATATGAAAATGGAAAAATAAAACTCATACGTAAGTCAAATTTTTTCAGATCATCGGTTTTTGATTTATTGGATTTAGTCTTGTAGAGACGTCAAACTTGGGCGTCTTTCCGATTACGAGTTTCTGCTGTAGAGACGTCCAACTTGGGCGTCTCTACAAGATACTAGAATATAAACAACACTGGAGGAGGAATCGTGAAAGTTAAGAGTCAAATCATGGATGATGCTGCCATTAGTCGTACTTTAAAAAGAATTGCTCATGAAATTATCGAACAAAATAAAGGGCTTGAAAATATCTATCTGATTGGAATCCGAAGTCGAGGTGTTCCGATAGCACAAAGATTAGCAGATTATTTGCAACAGATCGAAAACAAGGAAATTCCTGTTGGTGTACTTGATATCACTCTTTATCGTGATGATCTAACGACTATATCACATCAGCCAGTGATCAAGGGCTCAAAAATTGATTTCGATGTGAAAGATAAAATACTGATTCTTACTGATGATGTTCTTTATACTGGGAGAACTGTTCGTGCTGCGATAGACGCAATCCTTGATTTTGGTCGTCCATCACAAATCCAGCTTGCCGTCATGATTGATCGAGGACATCGGGAATTACCAATCAAGGCTGATTATGTGGGTAAGAATGTTCCGACTTCAGGAGAAGAAATAATAAAAGTATCTCTTATGGAAATTGATGGAGAAGATTCAGTTAAAATTGTCCTACGAGATGAATGAGGTAGTGAATGACATCTTTTTGGGATAAGTACCAGGAGACTTTACGTCAGCATAAATCTCTTCTCTGTATAGGTTTGGATTCGGATATCAACAAAATGCCTTCAGCTCTGGCAAAAGAAGACAATCCACAGTGGATATTCAATCGGGAGATTATTGATGCCACTTACAATCAAGTTGCCTGTTATAAACCAAACCTGGCTTTTTACTTGGCAACCGGTGAAAAGGGAATGAAGGCTTTGTATCAGACTATTGCTCACGTTCCTTCCCATATTCCCGTATTGCTGGATTGTAAGGTTGGTGATATTGGAAACACAATGAGTTCATATATGAAAGCGTTTTTCCAGGATATGGGTGTAGATGCAATCACTGTCAATCCACTTATGGGGAAGGATGTGTTTAAACCTTGTTTTGATTATCCTGGTAAAATGATTTTCTTACTGGCATTGACATCAAATCCATCAGCTATCGACTACTTGAAATTGAACTCATTGTTTCAGAATATTGCTCATGATATAGCCTTATTAGATCATACAAAGGTGGGAGCTGTTGTGGGGGCTACTCAAAGTCAAGATCTGAAACTCATGCGCAAAATAATGCCTGATAGTCTTTTCCTGATTCCGGGAATCGGTGCCCAGGGAGGCAACCTGGCGGATGTCATGCGAGATGCTATAAAAGATAAAACTGACCCGCGAATTCTAATCAATTCTTCAAGAAACATTATTTTTGCTGATGATAGTTCAGATTTTGCAGAGAAAGCAAATGGTGCCGCAGAAGAGTTAAGAGCTGAAATCCAGTGTTATTTATAAGCATCCGGGAGTCTAAAATTCCCACAACAATCCTTTGGTTATTTGTTAACTGAAAGTTAATTTCGGACTCATGGATCGTTTTTAAATTGTATTCGATTCTGAACTTTCCTGAAAACAGGTTTTCGCTACCGAGGATGAAAGCTGAGTTCTCCGAGTGAACAGATTTATCTATTTGTATCGAGGAGACGACATTGCACAACCTTATAGGGACACATTGGGTCATTTCGATACAATTTCTCCTTCGTCGAAATCACTCAATGAACCGGCTCTCAGCTTTCATCTAAAGTCCATTTGCACTTTTAGTCAGTTGTTTTTTATTAGTTTAGATAGGACAAATGAACTCCAGAATCTTAGTCATAAAAAAACCCACGCAATTGCGTGGGTTTCTTTTTTATTCAAAAAGTTGGTTTAACCGGTTGGCGAGTTAAATCCTCGATTTTGGTTTAATAACCGCGATAGTTCGAACGGGGTCTGCTATCACGCTGCATCGGACGGGCTTCATCAACCTTAAGGGTTCTTCCGCCAAATTCGATACCATTTACTTCATCTTTTGCCTTTAAAGCATCTTCTGGTGTTGCCATTTCGACAAAGCCAAAGCCTTTGCCTTCAATAACAGTTGCATTCTTCACTTCGCCATACTGTGAAAAAAGCTGTTCCAGCTCTTCACTTGTGGTTGCGTAATTTAAATTGCCGACATATAGTCTGCTACCTTGCATTGTTCCTCCATGTTACGTCTCGAAAATAATGTGATTTGAGGGTTGCAAGCATAGCAATCCGAACCTGACATTATTAAACGAGCGAGTTTTCATTATTATTGATTCACTTCGCTCTTCGCGAATCCAACCTACACCAAAATAATATAACGCATTTCCTTGTAAAGCTTTATTTTATTTTATACTATCTTTCACTTATCTCACATTTATTTTCTCGAGGATTTTCTTTGACTTTCAAAAAAAAATAGTCATTATATAGATATTAAATAAATTTCAAGGAGAAAATCATCATGGAAATCAACCAGGAAATGCTGAAGCAAATTCACCAAAAACTTGCTTCTGACTTATTTAACTCTGTGTGGTCATACCTTGATAAAATTGACCGCACCCCAAGTGAAGATGCAGAGATGATTCATTTCGCCCATGCTTCCCTCTTCCACTGGATGCAGATTGGTACGAAAGAGAATGTGTATACTGGTGAATGGCAAATTTCCCGGGTTTATGCAACACTGCATTTGTCACAATCTGCCCTCTACCATGCAGAAAGAGCGCTTCAGATCTGCCTGGATCACGGATTCACTGGTTTTAATCTTGGTTATGCCTATGAAGCTATGGCACGCACCTTTATGATAGATAATGAAGATGATCTAAAAAACAAATATTTGAAGCTGGCACAGAAGGAAGCTGAGAAAATCGAGAACCTCGAATATAAAAGCATGTTACTGGATGATTTGAAGACGATCGTATAACTATTCGGCAGCTCATCCTTCAGGCTTGGTGGAAATGACTTTAGGCGTTCTAAGATAATACCAGTTTCAATCCTATTTCATACCTGTTTCAATCCTGTTTCATTCCTGTTTCATTCCTGTTTCGTCAAACTGGTTTGAGATTGGTATGAGATTGGTATGAGAGTGATTTGGGATTGGATAGAGCTTGGTATTAATAATGTGGGTCAATATCAATGTTTTGATATCATTCCAGATCATACAAATCATATCGATGTTGGATTTCAAATCTCTAATGCCTTTTTTACTAACTCAAAGATGAAGGAGATTTGGAATTCAACCACATATTTAGCAGCGTATTCATAATACGGTTTTGAACTTCCCTCAAAACAGGTTTTCGCTACCGATGATGAAAATGTCGGTTTGAAGTCCATTTTCCCTTTTAGCCAGTTGGTAATTGATAGTTTTGCTTGGGAAATTGAACTCCAAACTTTAACTTTCATATAAACATCAAACTCTTGGCTTTCATATAAAGCCCACATATAGCATCAGATTTGAATAAACTCGAATTTCCTTGACAGGATAAAAAAGACAGTTTCTTTCAACCAAAGCATAAGGAGGAACTAATGGCTGTAAAAATTGATAAGGATACATGCATCGGTTGTGGTGCTTGTGTAGATGTCTGCCCAGTTTCTGCATTGAGTCTTGTGGATGATAAAGCTACCTGTGATGCAGATGTTTGCATCGACTGCGGAGCTTGCATCCCTACTTGCCCTGTCTCTGCGATCACTGCATAAACCAAGCTTTTTCTGTTAATTAGGTCGATAATGATTATCGACCTTTTTTGTTGGGATGCAAAACTCCGATTTGGCATAAGCAAATCGGGGTTAGACAACCCCTTCCATTAACGGCTTAACAAGCTGTGATACATGGCATATTCACCGTTCGCACTTCGTACTTTGAAGTAATTCTTGACAATTTATGATGATGTTCCATAAAGCTTATTAGCTCCAGAATAATTCTATATATGAGGGTCTTAATGAATAAAAAAGTAATTGTCCTTTCTGGTGGAATATCTGAAGAGAGAGATGTTTCTCTCGTTTCCGGCAAGGAAATCGCCACTGGTCTGGTAAATCAAGGCTTCGAAGTGAAGATGATTGATCCTGCTGCGTATTCCAGTTATACTGAGATGCTAACTGACATTAAATCTCATCATCCCTACATCGTTTTCAATGGATTGCATGGAGCATCAGGAGAAGACGGCAGAATCCAGGCATTACTAGAATTGGAGAACATACCTTTTACCGGTTCAGGATTCCATGCTTGTGCTCTTGCTATGGATAAACTCAGTTCAAAGCTCCTGGCTAAGGAAGCTGGCGCCCCAGTGCCGGATTACAGATTATTATATGAGAAAGATAACGAATCAATCATGAAGATCATCAAGGATTTGGAATTTCCTCTTGTTATCAAGCCGAATAGCTCAGGTTCGTCCTGTGGCGTATCCATTATTTTCGAAGCAGATCAACTGCTGCCGGCAGTCGATTTAGCGATGCAATTCGGAATTCCTATTCTTTGTGAAAAATACATCGCAGGTAGAGAACTCACAGTTACCATTTTAGATGATGAACCATTACCTGTGGTTGAGATCACACCTATCGATGGCTGGTATGATTATCACCATAAATATAAAAAAGGAAATTCCATTTACGAAGTGCCTGCCAAGCTAACTGATACTGAGATTACAACAATCCAGGGACTGGCTTTAGCTATACATCGTATCTTGGGATGCCATACCTATTCAAGAGTCGATTTCAGGTATGATAGTAATCAGTTTTACTATCTCGAGAGTAACACTCTACCGGGAATGACCCCGCTCAGCCTGACTCCAAAGGCTGCAAAAGCAGCCGGAATCCAGTTTGAAGACTTACTGAACAGGATCATTCGCATTTCCCTGCAACGAAAAACACAATAAAATACATGGAGGAGTAATGAAAAAACTGTTTCTGTTTTTTTTACTGGTCATCAGTTTCCCATTTTTATGGGCACTCGATGGAAACTCGATAACTTTGAGCTTAACTCAACATAATGGATTCTTCAATTACATGAATGCATCCAACTTTGATCCTGAGAATCCGAATAATCAACCCCAGCTATTTATTGGGAAAGTTCAGAATAATACGAGTTCCCCTATTGATTACAAATTATATATGAAAATGACTTGGAATAGCTCAAGATTGTTTGAAACTTGGTTACCGGCTATAAATCCAATTAGTACGATACCTCTAACTATTCCAAATCAAACTTTATTGAATTCAGTTGGTTCAACTCTATTTGGTGAACCTTCACCAGCTTTAAGCCTTAGTGATATTTTAGATAGTAATCCGGATTTAAAGGATGCTATCCTACACACTGGACGTTTTCCAGATGGAATTTACCATTTCTATGTCCAAGCTCAATCAACTAACTCTGGACCCAGCAATCAAACACCATATTCGAATCTTCTCGATATTAATTTTGAGATTCGAAATGCAAATGCGATTTATTTACAGCGTCCTGGTGTACAATTAGGTGGTATGGTACCTTCCATTAGTAATCTACCCCTCACTTTTGCCTGGAATTCCAATCTTGCTGGTTTGCTGCAAGATGGTTTTGGTAAATTCACTCTCACGATCCGTGAATTCAATCAAGTGGAAGATCTTCAGTTGGATACTGTCGAAAATGGACAATTGTTTACGGTTATTCCAGATATCGATGGATCTATGTATTCGAATTATATCTCATTGCAGAATGGAAAATATTATGCTTGGCAGATATCTACACCCTTATCAAATCCGGACACTTCTAATCCATCCAGCGCACCTCTTTTAAAAAGCCCCTGGTATGTGTTCAAATTCGTGAATGAAGGCTCATCTCAAGGAAGTACTTCTGAAGATGAATTGGTAATCATTCTGACAAATCTGAATAATTCCGGAATTAGTGGCTTATTAAATAATGGCTTCCAACCCACAGGAACAGTATGGATGGGCGAAAAGCTTTATTCTGGCAGCAGTGCTTTACAGCAATTGCAAAGTATCTCAGGTAAAACGATTAAAAGTATCACCGTTAGTGATGAATAAGGGAGATAATAATGAAACATAGTTTAATTCTCATCATAGCAATGCTGTTATTGGCTACCTTCCTGTTTGCTGAAAATCCCATTGCTGTTATGGTCAACATGAAAGGGGATGTCATCCTTACTCGTAATGCTAAAAAAATGCCTATCAAAGTTGGTGATATTCTCTACAATCAAGATAAAATCCAAAGCGGAAATGCTTCCTTTGCTGCGTTAAAGTATGTCGATAATGGAGCTTATCTGAAGATATTCCCAAACAGTATTGTCAGTATCAAGATCGATGCTCAAAAAGGAATTTCAGATAAAACAGCCAAAATTGAAAAGGGTACACTTTTTTCTTCCATAAATAGCAAAATTAAGGGAAATTATGCGGTGGAATCACCAACGACTGTTGCTTCCGTGAAAGGAACAAAATATATCTCAGATCTGGCAAAAGACCGAACCTTCTACGTTTATACTACAGAAGGAACTGTTGAAGTAGAAAATCTTAAATCTCACTCGAAAATGAGTGTTTCTGAAGGAAACAAACTGGAATCTAAAACGAACGGTTCAATGGTCGTCAGTAAATTCAAAGAATTACCTAATTCATGGAGTTCCATGCTAAGTGATACAGGAGAATCTCAAAAAGTGAAGATTGAACTCCAGAACTCATATGGTATCAAAAAGTATATCATAATCGAAACAGAATAAGAGAGGTAAACATGAGTAAAATTGCAGTCTTAATATTGATACTTCTTACTTCCCTAACGACAGTGTTTGCGATTGTCCAATTTGACCTCAAACCGCCCTTACCCTTAAAAAATGCTACCCAGGCAGTCTTGGAACTAGAAATTAAACAGGGATTCGAAGAGATTCAAGAAGTCAATATATACTATCGTGAAATCAAAAAAGAGGCTTATATACAAGTACGTTTGGCTGATGCCTCTGCTGCGAATCCTATTTATAATGCATTATTGCCTGCATTATTACCAAACTCTGAAGGATATGAATATTACTTTGAAATTACTAGATTGGATGGTCAGGTTCAAACAGCTCCCGATTTAGCTCCCCAAAATAATCCCTATCGTCTGATACAGGAAATGACAGTACAGGGCGAATCGGACTTTGTAATTCTGACACCAACCAGTAATGTAGTCTACAATAATGAAGACTTTGTATTGGTCATATCCACATTTTCTATTGCTGATAAACTCGATAGTTTATCCATTAAAATCATGGCTAATGGAGTAGATGTAACATCTTCAGCTAATATCACTAGTAATCTCATTGTATATCGTCAGCCTAAACCAAAAATTGGCGATATCAACATTCAAGTCTCTGGAAAGACGAAAGATGGTATTGATATTGCTATTCCACCCATGATCTATACGGTGAAAAAAAGTAATCTGCTTCTAAGTCTCCCTTTTAATCTCTGGGGAAATATCAGCTTTAATTCCAATGTCATATCCATATCAGCCCAAGACAGTTCAAGTGTCACAGGTTTCAGATCTAATGATGCTTCAACTGATTTTTACTTATACGGTGGGCAGGGGTGGTTCAAATTCAATACCAAAGCATTCTTTTCATCCCTTGAAAACAAGAGCCAACAGCCTGTCGATAGGTATTCATTGGGACTCTATGTTCCGAGTATGGATTTAATCTTGGGAGATAATACTCCTTACTTCAATTCATTAACCCTGAATAGCACCAATGTTCGAGGTATATATGCCAGGTTGTATTCGAAAGGATTTGAATTAATTGGCATGTATGGTCAATCAAAACGTTCAATCGATGGGAAAGAATATGTTAGTGCTTCTACCAAGGCAGGTACTTTTGCTCGAGATGCTTCAGCACTTAGGTTGCAATTCGGTTCCATGAATAGTTTTCAGTGGTCTCTCAACATTGCTAAAAGTCGTGATATTGTATCCTCTCTTCCTCCAAAGTACTACCAAATCGTCAATGGCACTGGAGCTGACGCTGATACAACCCAGCTTGCCTATCCAACGGACAACCTTGTACTAGGAACCGACATGCGTCTGAGCTTGTTCCACCAGAATTTTATTTTTGGAATTGAAGGTGCTGGAAGTTTATACAACTCAAATATATTACCCGGACCAATATCCAGCGATGATATTGAAAAATACTTGGGAAGCAGCATTCCCTTAGGTATCAAGCCATCTGATTTTCAAGATATTTTTGTCTTGAATAAAAATATGGAGCCTTTTCTTCCAAGTATTGCCAATGTTGCCATGCAAGGTTATGCCCGTTTATTCTTCCTGAAAAACTATCTGAGTATTAATTACTCACAAGTTGGAGCAAGTTTCAATTCAGTAGCTGCGAATTATCTACAGAATGACACTCGCACCATCAATTTCTCCGATAATATCAATATTCGGAATATCGCTTTTCTTGATGGTGGTTTGAATATCATTTCAGATAATCTATCAGAACAGAAATCCAGTACAAGTACCTATAATACGATATATATCCAATCATTATTCCGTCTTAACCGTCTTCCCTATTTGCGGATTGGATATCGTACAAGTACTGGGAAAAATAAGAAAAACACAGAAAATATCAGTTCAACATTCAATCCGATGGATACCGAAAATAATGTAATGGATATTGGTATGGGATATGATTTTATCATGATGCCTGTAGCCCCCACAAAGTTAGACCTTACTTATAATTCAGGTACTGATGAAGATAAACTGAATTCTGCCTATGAACTGAATTCAAATAATGTCCTGGTAACCCTAACCAGTAAATTCCAAGAAATACCATTACTCACAAGAATTTCTTTCAATACTGCTTTACAGGATAGCAAGACTGAATTAACTACTGGTACAGCAAATAAAATCAATACTTCCAATACCGATTTTGGGCTTCATGGAGAATATCAGCTCCTGGATGAAAAACTGACTCCCTTCGCAGATTTCAAAACTACAGTGCTGGGTGGAGACCAAAATAAACAGGCATACCAGTTGATCAATCTTGGTGCCCGTTATTTTCCTTTAGAACAGACGACAATATCGACTAACCTTGGATTTAAGAGTTACTCTAATAGTTCAAAGAATAATTGTGATTATAATTCTGTTTCCTGGAATCTAAGCTTAAGTCAACGTTTCTAATGTTTACAAACCAGGCAGCGATTGAATTCAATCGCTGCCTTATTGTATTGAGGTGAAAATGAAAAAAATCGCTCCCTACATCTATTTCCCCTTGATTATCGTAATTTTACTGCAACTGATAAGCTGGACTCAATTATTCCGGGATTTGGAAAGCAAAATTAGCGATCAGATGTTTAATCAAAGGGGTACACAACCAATCAGTGGTGACATTGTGATTGTTGGTATTGATGACGAAACATTTTCCTCCCTCGATATGCAATGGCCTTTTCCACGCACATTCTATGCTCATATGATCGATAATCTGGAAAGTGCGGGAGTGAAGCAGATTATTTTTGATGTTGAATTCACGGAAACTGCTAAGAATCCAATGGAAGACAACATCCTTGCAGATACTGCTGCTAAATACAATAATGTGATTTTTTGCGGTAAGCTGATTAAAGATAACATAAAACAAACAGAACAGCTTTTATCACCTGTCAAACCAATAACAGACAAGAAATTGAATTGGGGCATTGTTAATATCTATTCTGATCCGGATGGATTCATACGTAAATATACTTTATTTGAACCTTTTGGAGATGCGTATGAATATTCCATTGGGATTGCCTCACTTGCCAATGAAAGAGTATACCAGGATGACTGGAAAAAGTATCTCAATCGTACTTCTAGAAATCTTAAGATTGGGACATATTCGATACCTATTATTGAGAATAATTTAGCTATCATCAATTACTATGGTCCTGCTGGTACTTTTAAAACCTATGCTATGTCCAGCATCCTGGATGATTCCACTTTCACTATGCCTATGCTGGATTTGAATGAATTTGATGACATCCGAAAATCAGGGGCGCTAAAGAATAAGACTGTTTTAATAGGTGCTTCTATCGACGAACTTCATGATAATTTCAATACACCATTTTTTTTATCCTCTAAGGTCTTGACCCCAGGTGTTGAAATTCATGCCAGTTTCCTGGAGATGGTACACCATAAGAATTATCTGTATCCATTTTCTGAAATCTATTTATTAATCATACTCTTCATACTGGCAGTACTGCTCTATGCTTTTTATAGTTTTATGAAACCCCAATTTGCCATTATCATCACCCTGATCCTGATTGCATTGTATATTTATATCACATACTTCCTATTTGTTCACGACAATCTGATTTTACCTGTCATGCAATTTATTCTGATGAATTTAGCGACATTCATCGTAGGACTGGTGGGACATTATATCAGGACAAATCGGGAAAGAAAGTTCATCAAAGGTGCATTTTCAAGATATATGGCTCCTGAACTGGTACAAGAACTGTTAAAAAATCCCAAAAGTCTTCAATATGGTGGGAAACAACAGGAAATTACAGTATTGTTTTCCGATATCCGTTCTTTTACTACTTATGCAGAAAGCCATACTGCAGAAGAAACAGTTTCCATTCTCCATGAATATCTGACAGCTATGGTGGATATCATTATTCAAAATAAGGGAATCCTGGATAAATTCGTTGGTGATGAAGTTATGGCACTCTACGGAACACCTGTCCAATTGGAGAATGATGCCTTGTCTGCCTGTAAGACAGCCATTGCTATGTATTATAGCTTAAAGGACCTGCAGGATAAATGGAAGAGTGAAGGCAAACAGATCTTCGAAATCGGTATTGGTATAAATACAGGCAACGTCATTGTCGGAAATCTTGGTTCTGATCAGATTTTCGATTATACTGCCATCGGTGACAGTATCAATCTCGGTGCCAGGCTGGAAGGTTTAAATAAGGAATTTGACAACGAAAAACATATCATAATCAGTGAGTTCACATTGGAAAAAGTGAAAGACATGGTGGAAGTTAAATACTTGTCAGAAGTTAATGTGAAAGGCAAGATGAAAGCTGTTAAAATATATGCACTACTTGCAGTGAAAGATGGATTCTGATGAAAAATTTGATACTAAATAGTCTGAAAGATGCAGAAAATAAGCTTCATGACTTAATTCAACATGATACTAATATTGATATCATGATCCAAGTTTCTGATTGCTTAGTGAATACCTTCAAACAGGGAGGAAAAGTCATTATCTTTGGTAATGGAGGTTCAACTTGTGATGCTATGCACTTTGCTGAAGAATTCACAGGCAAGTTCAGAAAAGACCGTAAACCTCTTCCGGTGATTGCAATTGCCGATCCTTCCCATATCACATGCGTTGGAAATGATTATGGTTTTGAAGAGATATTCAGCCGCGGTGTTGAAGCATATGCCAAGCCTGGTGATTTGGTTATCGGCATATCCACAAGCGGTAATTCACTTAATGTGATTAAAGCGATTGAAAAGGCGAAAGAATGTAAATGTTCCACCTTTGGTCTGTTAGGAAAAGATGGAGGGAAGCTTGTTTCCATGTGTGATTTCAATATCATTGTTCAGGGAGAAACTTCCGATCGCATCCAGGAAATTCATATGACAATTCTGCATATCATTATTGAGATGGTTGAACGAAAGCTTTTTCCTGATTTATACGAATAATTGAATTTCGGAGTTTACAGGAAAGCTTAGAACCGGTTCATTGAGTGATTTCGACGAAGGAGAAATTGTATCGAAATGACCTAATGTGACCCTATAAGGTTGTGCAATGTCGTCTCCTCGATACAAATAGATAAATCTGTTTACTCGGAGAACTCGAGGTTTTGGAGTTCAAATTTCCATTGAATCTACTAGGACTTCTCAAGTAATAGGAAATTCGGACTTCAAAATCGACATTTTCATCCCCGGCAGAAAAAACCAGTTTTCAGGGAAGTTCAAAACCGATTTGGACACACAGCTAACATTGGGGTTGAAGTCTAAATCACCTTTTAATTGAGAATATGTGATAGTTGGAATGGTGATTTAAACTCCAACAATTAGCTAAACTGGGAATGGTCTACTATACATAAATAATTGTCAATGGAAGTCCAACCCATATTGTATGTATTTAAGAAGCTATGCAGGAGTAATTATGATTCATCTTGCCAAATTTAAGAACAGCGAAAACAAAACATATCAAATCGTTGTTACTAAAAACGGACCCTATATTGTGTATGGCAATCTACCTCTTTCAAAGGATATCACCGTTTCATCCCGCCTTGGTGTTGCTGAAGAATGGAAAAAGGGAAGTTCAATTGCAACTCCCGAAGTATATTCTATCTGTCGTTGTGGAAATACAAAAAAAAATCCCTTTTGTGATGGGAGTCATACTTCAACAAATTTCGATGGAACAGAGACAGAGATGCATAAACAATTTTTCAAAGATCCAAGCCTCACCCAAGGACCTGAACTTACCTTACATGATAGTCTTTATCTCTGCATCGGTGCAAGATTTTGTCATAAAGGTGGTGGAGTATGGAAGCTGACTCAACAATCTGATGATCAGGAGAAGAAGTCACTGGCAATTAAAGAAGCATGTAATTGTCCATCAGGTAGACTGATTGAATATGATAATTTAAATAACGAACCAATAGAACCTGACTTTGAACCTTCATTAGGAATCATTATAGATCCTGCGACCAATACAACTGGTCCTTTGTGGGTAAAAGGCTATGTACCTATCCTATCTGCTGAAGGTACTGCTTATGAGATAAGAAACCGTGTTACCTTATGCCGCTGCGGAAAATCAGACACGAAGCCATTCTGCGATGGAAAACATGTGAATATTCGGTTTCGAGACATTTCGGAATTTGAATCATAAATGAAAAACGCCATCTTGCGATGGCGTTTTATTATGGCTCCGAAAGAGGGATTCGAACCCCCGACCTAGTGGTTAACAGCCACCCGCTCTACCGCTGAGCTATTTCGGAATATTCATTAGCAAACAGGTGTTCTTTTTAGGGAACGAGGGAATACTGTCAAATAAAATATTTACTTTAATCGGTATTTCTCTCTAATAACCTCAATACAATCTCTAAACAGAGATAAAATACTTATCTGACCTTCAAAAAATAAAATACAAACAGCATATATCCTCTACCTATAAAGCATCCTTTGGAAGTTTTTGGATCTTATTTCAATTCTTCATATTATTTAGTACAATCATTTTACATGAAAACGAACATCAAGTGACACTTCACAAAAACATCTTCTCTAAGCCTAAATAAACAAATTCAAACTCGATTGTTCTGCAGCTTCCAGATAGGTAGCAACACCACCAATGTGAACACCATCCATTAATTCAGAGGCATCGACACCCATGATATCCATCGACATTTGGCAGGCAATCATCTCAACACCACCGTCAAGTGCTTCCTGGATCATCGTCTCCAATGCATCAACATTTTTCATTTTCATGCGCATTCTCATCATGATTGGACCCAAACCCAACATATTCATCTTGGAAAGAGCTAAATGAAGACTGTTCTCAGGCATCATCATACTAAACATTTTGCCCATGAAGTCTTTCTTCACAACGGGTTTCTGCCTTCTCTTGATAACATTCAAACCCCAAAAGGTAAAGAACATGGTTACTTTCTTCCCCGTTGAAGCAGCTCCATTGGCAATGACCATGCTCGCCAGGGCTTTATCCATATCGTCAGAGAAGACGATGATTGTCTTATCATTTCCAGCCTTATGGATAACAGATGAACCAGCACTATCCTTTTTCTCAATAATAGCAATCGTCATGCCTTTCTCTGTTGTTAATTCCAGTAACTTGTTTCCAGTCATATTGCACCAACTTCCCACATCATTCTTGAAACCTGGGTCTGAAGCCGAAATACGTAGATGATCACCGAAATTGATTTTTTCCATCTCTTTCTTGATGCGTAGGATAGGACCTGGACATTGCAGACCGCAGGCATCCACTTCCAGTACTTTGGCAGGTATTTTCAATTTCTCAGGGTCAAGCTGATAGATGTAGTCATCCTTCCCAATCACATCTTTTTCAAAGATATCCTCATTACTCTGTTTTCCAGAAGCATGCTCATAAGTCTTGCAGCCACCTGTAAGGTTATAAACATCGTTGTAACCATGTTGTATGAGAATCCGTGCAGCCACATAACCGCGTTGTCCCATACTGCAGAAAACGATAATTTTTTTATCTTTTGGAATCTCAGACATTCGGTTACGTAAATCATCCAGAGGAATATTCACAGCATTTTCGATGGTTCTAATTTTGAATTCATCAATCGTCCTGACATCCAACAAATATGAATTCTTGGGATCAAGATCAGCAATTTCATCCCAGTGAATGATCTTAACCAATCCTACTAGAATATTCTCAGCAGCAAAACCGGCAATATTTACAGGATCCTTTGCAGACGAATACGGTGGTGCATAGGCATGTTCAAGTGCTTGTAAATCATAGATGGTTTCGTTATGCTGAATGACGGAAGCACATAAATCGATACGCTTATCCACTCCTTCATAGCCAATAATCTGAGCACCATAGAGTTTACCATCAGTTGGAGAAAAGACGATTTTAATAGTCAGCGGTAGCGCATTGGGGTAATATCCTGCATGAGAAGTACCGTGAATGATGGAGGAAATATAGGGAATGCCTTCAGCTTTCAATACTTTTTCTGATAATCCAGTGGAAGCTACTGTAATATCAAATACCTTCGCAATGGCAGTAACGATAGAACCTGCGTACTTTTTCTTATTCCCATTTACGATATTATCTGCCACTATGCGTCCTTGCTTATTTGCCGGACCAGCCAGATAGGTGATCATTGGCTTTCCCAACACAGGATTCATAAAGGTAATCGCATCACCTACAGCATAAATATCGGGGTCTTTGGTCTGAAGATACTCGTTCACAACGATTCCATTCTTTTCACCCAATTCCAGACCTGCATCGCCTGCAAAATGACTATCAGGTTTAACACCGATGGATAGAATCACTAAATCTGCATCCAGTAACTTGCCACTATTCAATCTTACCTGCAATTTATCATCGGCTCGAACGAAGGAAGAAACTCCATCTTTCAGATAGAACTCGATGTTCTTAGTCTTCAAATGCTGATGTACTTCTGCAGCCATTTCATAATCAAGAGGAGTCATTACCTGGTCACTCATTTCCACGATCGTGACGAAAATACCCCTGTGGTGCATATTCTCCGCCATTTCCAAGCCAATAAATCCTGCACCGATAATGACAACACGTCCCACTTTGTTTTTATCTAAATAATCCTTGATACGGTCAGTGTCCATAACATTGCGGAGTGTAAATATCGAAAGGTCATTGATTCCAGGAATCGGAGGACGCAATGGCTCTGCACCAGGGGAAAGTATTAACTTATCATAAGCTTCATCGTATTCTTCACCGGTTAGTAATCTCTGGACACGTACTTTCTTATCATCACGACGGATGGATAGGACTTCGTTTTGTACCCGGACATCTACTCGGAAGCGTTTGGCAAATTCTTCATTCGTTTGAACAAACAGACGGTCTCTATCTTTGATTACACCACCAAGATAGTAGGGTAATCCACAATTTGCATAGGAAATGTACTGACCTCTTTCCATGATGATGATTTCCGCATGCTCATCCAGCCTGCGTAAACGTGCCGCAGCAGTAGCTCCGCCTGCCACGCCGCCAACGATAATATATTTAGCCATGAATAGCTCCTTCAAATGAATTAATATTTTCGGTTATATAATATACCATTCGCTAAATCTGGCAAGAAACAAATTGTTAATGCTTATTTTTTTAAAGCATTACGGAGCAATATCCTAAATCTCCTTTCTCTTGGATGCCTCTCAAGCTGCCCTCAAAGCACAATGATAAGTGAAACCAAAGATAACTTAAATACAAGCTAACCAGTAGCTAAAATACTTTAGGAGCTGGTTAGGAGCTGGTTAGGAGCTGGTTAGAAGCTGATTAGGTGCTGTTTAGCTGCTTACTTGAGGGCTGTCCCTGTGGTTTCCGTGGTCACTTATTATAATTTCCATAGGGAAGAAACATATTAACACTGGATTTTAATCCGGTGACATCTTACGACGAGAGATCACAGTCCCAGGGGAAACCCTACACACCCGGAAGCCTAAATAGTCGTAGCTGAGAGTCGCACTATTGTAGACTGACCGACTGGAAACGGTGCAGAGGTTCGGATCGGCGTTCCAGCCACCACCGCGATCCAAATGGGCAGACCACCCACTCACAGCACCATGGGGATTATTTTGTTCGTCTATGGAGTAACTACCATAAATATCCCATACCCACTCGATAATGTTGCCACTCATATCAAACAGACCCAACTCATTGGCTGATTTCGTACCCACTGCATGAGTCCTGAGACCTGCGTTATTCCCATACCAAGCCACTCTATTTATATCATTACTGCCACTATAAACATAACCATGTGTTGAGTTACCACCTCGCGCGGCAAATTCCCATTCTGCTTCGGTGGGCAAGCGATAGCCATTCGCTGTCCAACTGCAGGAGACATTGGTGTGATTGTTATAGTCTGTATTCCAGCCAGTAGGCCAGGTTGCAGGATTCGTGCCATAAGTGCTGTAACTGTAGCAGGGAGTAATACCTTCGTTGATGCTCCTGCGATTGCAATACTCGATGGCATTGAACCAGGAGACTTGCTCCACAGGACCATTGGTTACACCAGTGAAATGGGAAGGATTCACGCCCATTACAGCCTGATAAGCCGTTTGCTTAAGTTCATACTTATCCATATAGAAGAATGATACAGTCACTCTATGTGTAGGTAATTCATTTGAGTCTCCGCCTCCGTATATATCACCCATGGTGAAAGTTCCACCCGGCACCAAGATCATCTGACCTGGCATAGTCCCAATAGCAAATATGCCTGCTGCGATTGCGCTATCAGTCCAGCCTGATTTGATAGCTTTGGCTTTGATTGTCGTTGTTGAAGCGATATTTATTGGGTTTGAATATAGTGTTGATAACGATGTTGGATCACTGCCATTGGTTGTATAGCGGATAGCTGCACCTGCTGTTGTACAGGAAATAGTCACATTCTGAGCGGAAGCATATGTTGTATTTCCGGGGGGATTGAAAGTTGGTGTAACAACAGTTTGTATAATAGTATAAATGGCAGATGTTATTGTGCTATCTGTCCAGCCTGATTTGAAAGCTTTGGCTTTGATTGTCGTTGTTGATGCGATATTTATTGGGTTTGAATATAGTGTTGATGAAGATGTGGGATCACTGCCATTGGTTGTGTATCTGATCGTTGCTTCACTAGTCGCACATGTAATACTTACTCTTTGAGCTTCAGTGAATGTTCCCCCTTCTGGACTAAACACAGGAATTGCACATGGATACTTGGGTTCTGTTGTTTTCTTATCGCAGCTAAGAATACATATCAGGACTGCTAAGGTTAAAAAGGGAATCAAGATTCTCATATTTTCTCCCTGAATATTATGATTATTATTTATTCACCTAACGAATAATAGAAATTAATATTTTTGAAGCGAATGGTCAAGTTTTGTATTATTTACTTCCAGAGTTGTAGGATTACAAACCCAACGACATAACAGCTTACAAAGCTACACTCCTGATTTCGACAATGCCATTATCGAATACAATAGCTTACCAATCTATATTACGCTAGCCATTCATCCACGAGTATTGGTAATATATCCCCTGATTTCCCCTGGAAGAACTCATCAAAAAAGTGCGCATTGTCCGGTGCTTCGAGATTAATGCCGATGATCTTTGCCTTCATCATTTTGGCATAGGCTGCAAACCCTGCTGCCGGATAAACCACACCGCTGGTGCCAATGACGATCAGATAACTAGACCTCGAAAGCTTATTATCGATTTCTTCCATGTAGTAAGGAATCTCTCCAAACCACACAACATCGGGGCGAAGGTATTTCCCACAGGCAGGACAGAGAGGTATTTCCTGCTTAAGATCGATTGCATCCATCTGATAATGTGTATCACAGCCTATACATAAGCATTCTCTTAAACGGCCGTGCATTTCATAGATGCGCTTGTTTCCTGCGGCATGATGCAAACCATCAATGTTCTGCGTAACTAGACAAAACCTGTCTTTTAAGGCATCTTCCAGCGTTTTAAGAGCATAATGAGCTGGATTGGGCTTTACTGTAGCCAATTGAGCATAACGTTCCTTATAGAACTTCCAGACCAATGACGGATTACGTATAAAACCACGGGGAGTAGCTACATCTTCTATATCATGATCTTCCCAAAGACCGTTATTATCCCTGAAAGTCCGAATACCTGACTCAGCGCTGATACCGGCACCAGTTAGGACAACGATTCGATGTTCAGGTAATATTGTGAATTTTGATTTCATAGTAACCTCATAATTAATCATAAGATCGGAATCTTAAGCCACAAGACAGTAGGATCGGCATCCTACTCCACGTTATTAGAATTGAAGAACGCTCTCACTTCCGGTATGGAGGATTTGATGATCTCTGCATAAGTGCCCGTAAAAATCAGCTTGGAGCCATGCAGCATGGCAATATGTTCCCCAGTTCTGCGTATGCAGTCGAGGTCATGGGTAATGATGATGGAAGTGACATTACATTTCTCCTGTAGTGAAATAATCAGGTCAATGATCTCCGTAGCAGAAACAGGGTCTAATCCAGTTGTCGGTTCATCATAGATCACATATTCCGGTTCGAGGATAATGGCACGGGCAAGAGCTATCCTCTTTCTCATCCCACCACTCAATTCAGAAGGCATTTTATCCATGATTCCCGACAATCCGACCATATGCAACTTTTCTTCTACGAGAAGATTAATTTCATCCAGCTTCTTATTCGTATGTTCAACCAGGGGTAAAGCCACATTTTGAAAAACATTCAAAGAATCAAAGAGCGCAGCACCCTGGAATAGCATGGCAAGCAAACGCCTTGTATTGAATAGTTCATCATCTTTAACTGCATGAATATCAACGCCATCAATGAACACTTGTCCCTGCATAGGATGAAAAAGCCCTTCCACTGTTTTCATCAGAACGCTTTTACCACTACCGCTTCTTCCAATTATGACTGTTGTCTTGTGATTCGGGATCGTGAGAGTCACTTCATCCAGGACTATCATATCTCCGAAGCCAACGGTCAGATTCTTGATTTCAATCATTTAGTCAGACCTCATTCAAATAGCAAGAACGGCGTCTTGCTTTACTTACCAGAAGGTCTTTCAAATAGCAAGAACGGCGTCTTGCTTTACAAATATTCATCATATAAGGTTACCTCTATTCCATCTCTAAAAGGTTGTTTGGGAGTAAACTTCAACAACTCTCCCTTGAGTTGGGTTGCTGAACTCCGATTCGGCAAATATATCCTCACAAAATGGTCTGACAAAGCAGTCCAATATCCGTCTTCCTGCGTCTCAATTACACCGGATAATGGAATTTTATGCAAGATTAAATACTGAAGATATTCCTTAAGCTTTGTTTCCGATAACTTGTGAAGTACCTTATTCCTCTCTGTCGAAACGGTTCCATGCACTTTATCCTTCATGGCAGCAGCTTCCGTACCGGGTCTTGAGGAATAGGAAAACACATGCAGATAAGTGAAAGGCAGAGCTTCCAGGAAATGCAGGGTTTCGTTGAACAACTCATCAGTTTCTCCAGGAAAGCCAGTGATCACATCTAAGCCAATCGCCATATCAGGATGGATTGACTTCATTTTGAGAATGATGTCCCTGAATTCTTTCGCATCATAGTGTCGTTTCATTCTACTTAAGATCGTATCAGAGCCTGACTGCATGGAAATATGGAAATGATGGCAGAGCTTTTTACTTGTTTTGATGAAATCCCACATCCTATCTGTCAGCAATTGTGGTTCAATAGATGAAATGCGGATATGCTCTACCCCTTCCATTCCTTCAATCATTTCGAGCAAGGCAGCCAAATCAGTCTTTTGTTCCAAGTCTCTACCATACAAGCCTAGATTGATGCCTCCAAGCACGAATTCCTGGTAGCCATTGGATACAAGCAAGGAGATTTGTTCTTTAATTTTATCCATTTCACGGCTTCTGGAATGCCCACGTGCAAAGGGAACAGCACAGTAGGCACAATAGAAATCACAGCCATCCTGGACTTTAATGAAAGCACGTGAACGCTCCGGCATCTGGGTAGCACTCAGTTCCTGGAACTTGCTGTAACCGAGTATATCAGAGAAACAGTCTCTATTTGATTCAAGGAGTTCAGGAATCATATCCTTATGCTGGTTATCAACCACAAGGTCAATATTCCCAAGCTCTTTCACCTGTTTGTATTGTCTCTGTGAGAAACAGCCTGTGACCACAATCTTTGCCTGCGGATTCAGTTCCTTCTGCTCTAATGCCTTACGAATGGCATTACGGCTTTTATAATCGGTACGATTCGTAACTGTACAAGTATTAATGATATACACATCCGCGGGTTCATTGAAGTCAACCGTTTCGTAGCCCACCAATTCAAAACTGCTGATGATACAGGCAGATTCATACTGGTTGACCTTGCAGCCCAATGTGAGGATAGCCACCTTCGAAGTTCGAAGTCCGAAGTCCGAAGTCCGAAGTGCAGAGTAGGGGTCCGCGTCAGCAGACCCACCATCGGAAGTGCGAAGTCCGAAGTTCGAAGTACGAAGTGCAGAGTAGGGGTTTGCGGAAGTAAACCCACCATCGGAAGTGCGAAGTCTGAAGTGCGAAGTATGAAGTGAAGAGTAGGGGTTTGCGGAAGTAAACCCACCATCAGAAGTGCGAAGTCCAAAGTTCGAAGTTCGAAGTGCAGAGTAGGGGTTTGCGGAAGTAAACCCACCATCGGAAGTGCGAAGTCCGAAGTTCGAAGTTCGAAGTGCAGAGTAGGGGTTTGCAGAAGTAAACCCACCATCGGAAGTGCGAAGTCCGAAGTTCGAAGTTCGAAGTGCAGAGTAGGGGTTTGCGGAAGTAAACCCATTCTTCCCATCTAAAATACTTGCAATCGTCTTCCCGTAAAGCTCATGCTCCACTGCCAACACTTTGGCTGCTATTTCCTCAGGGGATTTACATCCAGTAATATCCACTTCCTGCTGGGCTATGATCTTCCCTGCATCGTAATCTTCATTCACCCAATGCACGGTTGCTCCGCTCATCTTCTCTTTGGCTGCAAACACTGCTTCATGTACAAAATGTCCGTACATCCCCTCTCCCCCATACTTAGGAAGCAGAGCCGGATGGATATTGACGATCGGGCAGGAAACTGACTGAATAAATTCATGACTGAGCTTAAAAAGAAAACCGGATAAGACCAGCAAATCTATTTTATGCAAATGAATCAACTCTGTAAGAGTTGATTCAAATTGCTGAATGTCTGTTGCTTTTAAAAAAATTGAAGGAATCTGAAAAGCTTCGCACTTCTCTATGATAGGCGCATACTTCCTTGTAACGATGACAAATGACACTTCCACGGGTAGATTGTTCTCCCGCAGAAAGTGAACGATCGCTTCAAAGTTTGAACCACGGCTCATTCCTGAAGTGAGGAAGGCTATTTTTTTAGTCATTGAATCCTTTTTTATGGCATAAGATTCCGATCTTATGATATTTCTTCAGAACACTCTGAAGTGTATGCTACGACTTACCTCATCTATCACGTGGAGTAGGATTCCAATCCTACTGAAGAACCAACCGGTTGAACCCGGAGCTACGACATACTACCGGTTGAACCCAGAGCTACGACTCAATCAGCTTTATTCCCAACTCTTTTAACTGGTCATTAGCGACCAGGCTCGGTGCCTGGCTCATCAGATCGACAGCCTTCAGTGTCTTTGGAAATGCGATGACGTCTCTGATGGAATTGGCGTGGGAAAGGATCATCACGAGACGTTCAATTCCATAAGCAATCCCGCCATGAGGTGGTGTGCCGTATTGCAGCGCATTCAGGAAATAACCGAACTTCTCTTCCAAATCCTGTGGCTCGAAGCCAAGAACAGCAAAAATCCTCTTCTGTATATCCAGCCTGTGACAGCGAATGCTGCCTGAGGCTAATTCCATGCCGTTACAAACCATATCGTACAACTGACCGAGTATCTTTCCATAGTTTTCAGGCTGGTCAAAATAGAGCAGGTCTTCTTCGCGTGGAAGGGTGAACATATGATGTGCAGGTTCCCAACGCTTTTCTTCCTCATTGTAATCAAAGATCGGGAAGTCAACGATCCAGGCGAAAGCATAAGCATTTTCATCATACAGCTTCAGCATTCTGCCCAGCTCATTCCTCACACCGGCTAACACTTTGCATACCATCTTCCAGCTATCAGCTCCGAAGAATAACAGGTCACCCGGCTTGGCTGCCATTTTCATGCTGATCTCGGTCACTTCCTTTTCAGTCAGGAACTTGGCAATTCCACCTTCAAAACCGGTTTCCGTGACTTTCGTGAAAGCCAGTCCCTTTCCACCCAAGTGCTTTGCGAGGTCAATCATCGCATCTGTCTGCTTCCTTGTGAAATCAGCACAACCGGGAGCTTTCAGGCAACGAACGACACCACCGGTTTCCAATGTAGATTGAAAGACCTGGAAGGTACTGTCTTTGACGATTTCAGATATTTCTTCTATTTCCATGGCAAAACGCAAGTCTGGTTTATCCGTTCCGTATTTATCCATGGAAACCTGGTAAGGAATCCTAGGGAAGGGCATTTCCAATTCAACGCCGATCAGTTCTTTGAAAAGTAGCTTGAACATCGCTTCCATGAGTGTAAAAATATCATTCTGGGTGATGAAACTCATTTCCACATCGAGCTGTGAAAACTCCGGCTGCCTGTCTGCACGCAGGTCTTCATCACGGAAACAGCGGGCAATCTGGAAATACCTGTCCATACCGCCGATCATCAGCAATTGCTTATAAATTTGAGGAGACTGTGGTAGCGCATAGAACTTGCCCTGCTGAACACGGCTGGGAACAAGATAATCACGCGCACCTTCAGGAGTACTCTTCATCAGTATGGGCGTTTCAATTTCAAAGAAACCCATGTGATTCATGAAGTCACGCATCAAAGAGATCATATTGTGCCTGAGAATGATGTTCTTCTGCAATTCAGGACGGCGAAGGTCAAGATAGCGGTATTCGAGACGAAGGTCTTCATCACTCATATTCTGCTCACTCAACTGCACAGGGGAAGGCTCAGCATCATTCAGCACAAGGATTGTACTTGCTTCCACTTCGATCTCACCTGTAGGCATATTTTTATTGATCTGTTTCTCGTCACGGCGTCGAACTACACCTTGTACAGCGATCACATACTCGTTCCTGACATCATGCGCCTTCTCACTGGCTTCCAGTTGTTCCGGACGGACAACGACCTGGACAATACCGCTTACATCCCGCAGATCGATGAAAGTCAATCCGCCTAAATCTCTTCTTTTATGCACCCAACCCATCAGGGTCACAGGTAAATCAACTAAATCACTATTCACAATTCCGCAATAACATGTACGCTTCAGATTTCCTAAAAGGTCTAACATCTATAACTCCTTATCTATGTTTTGAATGAATTAATCAGCTTTATCTATCTAATTTACTTGCTATTATACATTTGTGCAAAAAATACTTAGGAAAGGGATTGGACAAGTTATTTTTTGCAGAAGGTGACAGCGTACAGGGTACAGGGTACAGCGGACAGGGTACAGCGGACAGGGTACAGCGTACAGCGTACAGGGAACAGCGTACAGGGTACAGGGTACAGCGGACAGGGTACAGCGGACAGGGTACAGCGTACAGGGAACAGCGTACAGAGTACAGGGTACAGCGTACAGGGTACAGCGTACAGGGTACAGCGTACAGGGAACAGCGTACAGCGTACAGGGTACAGCGTACAGGGAACAGCGTACAGCGTACAGGGAACAGCGTACAGCGTACAGAGGTGGTGCGCTGTGTTTCCTCCCCCCTTGGGAAGGGGGGCAGGGGGGTCATATCGGTGGACTGGGCGAATTCCTTTCGCCTTCGATCTATAACTTGGAGTTCAACTTGCCAATATGACTATCATTTGATTTAGATGTAAAAGGCAAGTTGGACTTCAAGCCCGAAATTCAACAACCTAATTGAGAGTATGGAGTTCATATTTCCTTCGAATCTTTTACGAACACTCAACTAAAAGGAAATGTGGACTTCATCTCGACCTTTCATCCAGCTAAGGTTTGGAGTTCAATTTCCCAAACAAGACTGTCGATTTACAAAAGGCTTAAAGGGAAAATGGACTTTAAACCGAAATTTAACAAACCAGCTAAGTTTATGAAGTCCACATGCCCTATTAGTCAGGTATTCAATGATAGTAAGCTTGGGCAATTGGACTCCAGATACTTGTTCCCATTCCTCCCTTTGGATAAAGGGAGGTGACCTTCAGGTCGGAGAGTTTGAAAAGCTGAATGATAGTACCATCACTTGGTGCATATTCCGCTCAGAAAAGCCACCTTGTCCGATTAAGTTGAGCCAGTGCTCCACTATAATTGAGCCATACTATATTGTCTTTTTGAGCCACACTACGTATCTGATCGCCATATAACATAATATCTGCAGTGTTTGGCAAGATTCTGTTCCGGCTGCTGCGGAGAGAGGACGTAGTCCGAGCGAAGCAGCAGCCGGAACGTTGCGCCTAATGGGCAATAGGCTATTTTCTATTGATTTGTTTTATTCCCTTGCGTTCTCTCATTGACATCTTCCCATCGATAAATATATGGTGAGAGTTATGAACAAGCCGGTCAAGGATGGCATCAGCGAGAGTGGGTTGTCCAATCTTCTCGTGCCATCCTCCGGTTTTGAACTGAGAGCACAAGACCGTAGATGCTTTGGAATACCTCATCTCGACTATTTCAAAGAGATCTTTAGCTTCCTGTTCGTTTATCCTGGTTAACAGCCATTCATCAAGTATCAGCAGTTTCGCATTTACATATCTGTCTATGACTCTTTGATGCCCGCCTTCACAACGACTAACAGCGAGGTCATCCAACAGTTCAGGCAGGCGGACGTATTTTACAGTGAAGTATTTCTTGCAGGCAGCTATGCCAAATGCGCAAGCCAGCCATGTTTTACCGCTTCCCGATGCTCCGGTGATGATGATATTCTCATTCTCTCCAATAAAAGAACATGACGCCAATTCAACGATTGCACTACGATCAAGTTTCCTGTCTTCATGGTAGTCAATATCTGCTATACTCGCATTACTGAACTTGAAGCCGGCACCGTGAATCAGACGTTTAAGCCTATTATTCTTGCGCTTATCCCATTCTATATCAACCAGCATGCCAAAGCGCTCGTCAAAGCTGTAGTTTTCCAGTGATTTATCGTTAACCTGATTTCGGTAGGCATCTGCCATGCCATTTAACAGCATCTCTCGAAGTTTAATGATAGTAGTATTATTAGTCATTTTCGTTTCTCCCGTAGTAACCTGATTCCCGGCTGATGGCATACTCTGAGCTTTGCACCGCTTCAGCATCATTATCGGTGCTTCTCTTCTGTTCATTTGAGTTTAGAATAGTCTTGATGATTCTGTAACTCGGATTTGGTGTGTAGCTTAATGCTCTCTGACAGGCATTTTCCAAATTTTGACAGCCGTACTTTTTTGAAGCGCTTAGCACAGCCATGCAAGTGCGATAACCTTGCTGTTCAACCCTGCATGATCCCAGGATTGACTTGATTACCAACTCAGTGCTTGTTCCAAGAGTACAAGCCCAGTCAACAAAACTATCTGCATCCCATTTCCGGTATTCCTGATGATCCTTGGGCATATGTTCGGCATTGGTCTGATATCGCTCAGAGTTTCCCTCCAAGCCCCTGGGGGAGGCTATTCTGACTGAATTGTAAAAGACCTCCACCACCCTGGCGGTTAGGCGAATATCCACTTTGTGGTGGATATATTCATAAGGCACTGAATAATACTTCTTATCAACCATAATGTGATAGTTGTAACCAACCGTTGCTGTAGCCCATGTAGCCAGTTCATAAGCCGCCTCCGGCAAGGGAAGCAGCTGCTCTCGTTCTTCTTGCCAAAATACGCTTTCACGGGAGCCATCTTTGACCTGGAAAGGCTGAAAGGCTTACTGTTAAATTCAGCCAACTTTTCCCTGATTGCCTTATTGAGTTCTCTAAGCGAGAAGAAACTCCTGTTGCGAAGAGCAGCCAGAATCCAGGTCGAGATAATACCTACTGTCCCTTCAGCACTTGCCTTATCCTTGGGATGCCTGACCCTGGCAGGGATGACCACTGTATTGTAGTAATTAGCCAGTTCATTATATGTCCTGTTGATTACACTGCCTCCACTGGATACCCGCTCCACACCAGTCTTGAGGTTGTCAGGTACCAGTATTTTTGCCACTCCGCTCATATATTGAAAACAGTTTACATGAGCCTGAATCCAGTTACACAGACTCATATTGGGAAGTGCTTCAACATAAGCATAGCCACTATAGGGCAAAACAGCGACAAAGACTGGAACTTTAAGCTGTGCCCCGGTAAGATTGTTTGTCAAATACGCAGATTGACCTGCCCAATCAACCTCAAGCTTCTCACCCGGCTTGTGATGAATGCGCATGGTTGCCTTGGTTTGATGAGCATATTCCGTGTAAAGCTCGCAGAATCGACTGTATTGATAGGGTATCGTCTGATTCTGACGGCATAACTCCGAATATTCATGCCATAACAACGACAAGGTTACACCGCTTTTACCCAATTCCTTGTGAATATGCTCAAAATCAGGCATCCTGCGACAACCTTCGATATTTACAATGGGAAATAGCATCTTCCCCAATTCCCTGTCACTAATTGTATCAGAAATTGGACAGAAAACAGCTTGTTGGGCTGCTGCCCTCAGCACCTTGGATACGGTATTGCGGGAGCACGGCAGGCTTTGAGCAATATTCCTTTCACTAATTCCTTGCGCCTGTAAACGCAAGATTTCTCGATAATTGGTCATTTTGTGACCTCCATTGTGTTATTTGCGCTCTTCAGCGCATTGCCACATGGTTAATCACACTCTGATTTATGCAAGGTGGCTCAAAGTAGAATATTCCCTGGCTCAATTATAGTGGAGCACTGGCTCAACTTGGGAATACTCATGGCTCAAATTCATAATATTATTCACTTGGAGTTCAACTTGCCAAGATGACTACTATTTGATTTAGATATCAAAGGCAAGTTGGACTTCAAGCCCGAGATTGAATATCTTAGCTAAGGTTTGAAGTCCGAATTTCCTAATAACTAGATTGTAATAATAGTCTCGAAGGAAATTTGAACTCCAAACTTCAATCCATCGCTACCACTCTATAAAATTTATGCGCTTGGGTAGGTAATTCAGACCAGGAATTAAAAGAAGTTGTTCCTATCTCAGTGAAACCTGTATTAGGATTATCAGAAGCCTCTATCCTATAGCTGATTGCTCCATTTACCGCAGTCCAACTCAACTGAACGCTACCTCCTGACTTCATAATGATAACATCTGTAGGCGTATTCAAAGCTCGATTCGTCGTGTAATAAAACTGATATCCGCCTGTGCTGCCTCCATGACCATACACTGCGAGTTTGTAGTAGCCGGGCATCAGTGCTTGAAATGCAAAGTAAAAGTTGTGGGGCGATTCACCACTATCATCATCGTATCCCCCAGTTAAGGATCCATTATCCTGACGCACTGACATTTCTGTATTTGTTTGACCAGTTGAGTAGAAGTAATAGGTCATGCCGGGTTGTGCGTTGAACCTGAACCAATCTACATCAGTAGTGGAATGAAATGTGTGAACCTGGCTCTGTAACGTATTGCCGGGAGTAATCGTAGTAAATTGCGTACTGGAATTATCCGGTTCGTAACTGTCTGCGTCTGCCCTGAACAAATAGTGCATATCATAATAGCCAAAACTTCCGCTGCTATGACAAACAACTTTCAGTTTATATGTGGCGGTGATTGAAGGAGTATATTCCAATAAGAAGTTTATATCCGTTCCATGATCGTCATTACTTGCCAACTGAGTGACACCATCTTGCATGTAAAGATACACCTTCGTGTTAGTATAACCTGTAGAAGAGAAACTGTAGGTATTACCTGCATATCCAATGAATTGGTACCAGTCCTGGTCAGTTGGTAAGTTCAGAGTATGCGTTTGAACTTGTGCTGACTGCGTAATGGAAATAGATTTTGCAGCCGATGCCGTATTATCCGGTTCATACGAATCAAGGGGTGCCCAACTGTAATAATGTAATTGATAGAATCCTCTCCAATAGAAGCCAATCACATTAAGTTTTACATAACCTGAAGTAGCAGCATAGTATTCTATTCTGAAATTGTTCCCATCACCGGAGTCGTCGTCATCAGTAAGCAGTACAGTGCCATCACTATTGTACAGATAGCCATCGGTATTTATGTTAATTAGGGGATCGTTGGCAATGGTATATAATATATATGTCCTGCCTTGGACAACAGAGAATCCATACCAGTCCTCATCATTTTTTTGTATTGTATGTTGTTGGATTTGTGCAGTTGATATGATACTAAGGGGAGTAAACTGGTTGACCGTATTATCAGGTTCATAAGAATCCGAAATAAAAGTACTGTCAAAATTAAAAGTGTAAGCACCCACAACCCAATCAGTGCTTCCTACCACTTTGATATAATAGGTACCGGAAGTTGTTGGACTAAAATTGATTAAGAAATTACTCCCATCACCATTATAATCGTCTTGGGCTAATAAAGTAGTTCCATCACTTCCGTAAATAAGTACTTTAGTATCTGTATTGCCGGTGGACCAAAAAGAATAAGTTCCCCCGGCTTCAGCACGAAATTTATACCAGTCTTGATCAGTATAGGAATGTAAAGTATGATATTGTGAACTTTCCTCATAGTAAAATAGATCAGTTGCAGTCAGGGCTGTATCATCTGGTTCACACATATCTGGTGAAGAAACATAAAGATATTGAATGGTATAGGCACCGGTTGCACCTGAATATCCTGTGACCTTCAGCTTGAAGTTGCCATCCTCTGTGAAGTTATACTGAAAGGTGCTGACATTATTGGCAGATGATATTACTGAAGTGCCATCATCCCGATATAGGACAAAGCTGAGAGCGATACCGGTAACGACAAATTTGTAAATCCGACCGGAATAGACATTGAATCTGTACCAGTCCTGGTCGCTTGTAGTATGAATCGTATGGTTTTGTGTTTGAGCAACCGAAGAGACGCCTATGATTTGAAATTGGGAAGAGGAATTATCCGGCTCATAGAGATCAGGATCTACAGCCAGCAATGTGGAAATAAGGAACAAAAGACCAAAAACAAGAAAGAAAGTAACCTTACGCATAATACACCCCTTTTTGACTCTAACATTCTTCCCCGATTGACAATTATTATATATGATAGTATGAATACAATTTAGCTACATATACATTTATTACGGATTATTTTTAGTCAATGCTTTTTTATCTCTATTTCCTGGAAAGATAAAGATAAATAGGATATTAAGTTTTGGTCACACTTGGAGTTCAACATGCCCATATGAATATTATTTATCCCATTCCTCCCTTCAGATGAAGGAAGGTGACAGTAGGGGCGTGCGGCAGTACGCCCATCTTGTCGGAGAGTTTGATTCTCAATATTTCAATCCGCAAAGATAGCAACGCACGGGGTGCGCTGTGCCACCTTACGGGGTGAGGCGTTCCGCTTCTTCATAAATCTCATCGATTTGCTTCTGATATTCAATGGTCTTGCTGAGAGCCGTGACAATCCGGCAATAATGTACAGGATCTTCCATCCTGAGACCTTTCCTGTCTTTGAGATACTTGGCTAGAACCTGGTATCCACCGATATGATAATTCCACACTTCCGTCGCAATACCCTCAAAGTACTTATCGTTATTGATGCGAACTCTTCCTGTTGCCCCATCATATCCCACATTATCAATGGCATCATTGTTCCCGCTTCCCTGGTACTTGGCAATGGGTACATCCAATTCAGCACTTTTCATCAGATGCAAATCTGCAATCGCTTTGCCTAATCCAGCTATTTGCAGGAATAATTCATTATCTGTTGTAATCGGAATATGAGGAAAGTCCAAAGCCAGGTATTCAGCATATCTTTCACGATATATATTGCTGAATCAAGTCTTTCCAATCCTCTTCTTTCTGTACAACGGATTTGAACTTCAGACTCTGCCAGGAGAAATAATCACCGATAACTACCTTCTTAATCAGAATACCATCACGATAAAGCCGGAATTCCAGAAAATCAGTGAGAATCAGATTGGGGAAAGTTGTTAAATATCTTTTGAGTTGTTCACTTCTTTCTATCACATTTAAATCAGTCCCGGGTACTTTCGCTTCCATGTAACCAAAGTAATGCAGCTTTCCATCCCATACACGAAAATCAGGATTACCGGCTTGGGTTTGTTTCGGGAGAATGGTAATATCGAAGTTCTTTAGTTGAAGAATTGGCAGAGCAGAGAAGAAAAGAGAAGAATCAAACTCTCCCGGCTATACTTCGACTCAGCTCAGTAACCGTACCCTCCCTTCATCTGAAGGGAGGAATTAAAGAAATTTTTTCGTGTATTGCGCGTGTTTCGTGTTAAAATTCTTCTCTTCCCTTCAAGCTACAAGCTTCCGTCACTTCACTATCATGATCTTCTTGGTAACCATATTTTGAGAAGTCTTTAATCTGCAGAAATAAATCCCTGAGGCAACAGATATTCCAAGGTCATTGGTCCCATTCCAGATAACAGAATGAATACCAGATTCTTCAATTTCATTTACAAGTGTTTTGACTTTTTGCCCTTTGAGATTATAAATCTGAAGAGTACAATGCGCTTTTTGAGTAAGGTTAAATTGCATCGTTGTCGAAGGATTGAACGGATTAGGATAATTAGAAAGATACATTTCAGGTGTAGAAACAACAATTGGATCATCATTGGGTAACACATTTAAATCAAGGATCCTAAAACCATTGTATCCATTAGCTGTATACAATTTTCCGTTCGCAGCATCAAATCCTGTTGTGGATTGATCCCACGCAAAACTTCTAACAAGTGTAGTTGATCCTTGACTGCTGATGTCATAGATACTGATTTCATTCCATAAATCGTCAGATACTAAAAGCTCATCATCATATATATAGCATGTATTAATAAAGCTTGTACTATGAAAATATATAGATTCGACAAGATAGGGAGAAACAGGGTTGGAAACATTAATGACGATAAACCCCAAATAACCATTTGCCACGTATGCAACTCCATCATGTATAACAACTTTGTATCCTGACCTGCATGAACCATCAGTTCCTAGAAGTTGCGGGCTTTCTGGGTCACTAACATCAACAATCTGCAACCCAACGTAATCAACAGTTAAATAAGCAATCGTGCCGATAACCGCAACACTATGAACTCCATTTGGGGTTGTCGGGTGAGCACTTGAAGGATTATATGTTCCAAGTAGTTGAGGGCTTAGGGGATTGGAAACATCGATGATTAATATCCCTGAATAACCGTCAGCCACATAGGCAATATTATCTACAATTGATACTTCATAGGCGCAATCCGGTGTATCGTAGGTTGAAAGTAATTGAGGTTGATTCGGATTAGCTACATCGATGATCCTGAGACCATATGTTCCATCCGCCACATAGGCTATGTTTCCGACAACTTCAACCGATATGGAGTTCCAGAGTGAATGGCAGCTACCAAGCAGTTGAGGATTCTGCGAGTTTGTAACATCAAAGATTTGTAATTGAAATAAGGAAGACAAATATAGGGTATTACCAACAACCACAATAGAATTCGTTATATTCGCTGTATCGAAAGAACCTAGCAGACCAGCATTCTGAAGATCAGAGACATCGATAATCTGCAAACCTGATCCCCAGGCTGCGATATAGGCGATACTGCCTACAACCACTATATCTTGCGCACTTCGCGTACTGTAGGAACCTAAGAGTAGAGGATTCTGAGGATTAGAAACATCAATTATCTTAAGCCCGGAATAACCATCTGTCATATAAGCTATGTTTTCAATGACAACAAGAGAAGAGGAAGTATCTGATGCATGATACGAGCCAAGAAACTGCGGGTTTTGAGGATTCAAGACATTTAATATCTGTAGTCCTGAATGACCGTCTGCCACATAAGCTATGTTACCAACAACCTTAACTGAGATGGCATTACCATTTGTATCATATGATCCAAGTGGTTGAGGATTCTGAGAAATGGATACATCAATGATTTGCACACCTGATTCTCCTTCTGACACATAAGCGATATTATTCAGAACAAAAACAGATAATGCTGCTCCCGTGGTGTCATACGAACCAGCAAAATGCGGATTTTGTGGATTCGAAACATCAATGAACTGCAAACCCGCAGTATCATCTGCTACATAGGCAATATTATCGGCAACAAAGACAGACCATGCTTTGCCAGGTGTATCATAGGTGCTGAGAAGCTGCGGACTCTCTGGATCTGACACATCAATGATCTGCAAACCAGTGGTATCATCTGCAACATAGGCGATATCATCAACAACAAAGACAAACCAAGCTTTTCCAGGAAAAGCACAACTACCGACAAGCTGTGTATTTTGAGGATCTGATACATCAATAATCTGTAAACCTATTCCAGTTCTAGCAATGATAGCATTGTTTCCAACGACTGCCACAGAGTGTACAGGAGCGGTTGCTGGTGTGAAGTAATCTCCCAGTTTATGGATAACTGCATAAAATGGTACGAAAAATACGAAGATTATGAATAAACATAAGATCTTTTTCATTAACTTCCTCCAAAATATGTCGATTCACCGAACTAGCAGTAGAGAATATTTCACTTTTTTTATGCAAAGAATATTTATTATTCATTATCAATTACGTCAATTTTTATATTCAGCAATTTGACAATCGTTCGAATATGAATAAAGTAAGGATTCCGGTTATTCACAAGACTTGACAGACAACTAAAATAGGTATTAATGTTCATTCAACCTTCCTTTATCGAATTGCTTTTCACAGTTACTTCTGTTAAGGAATGAGTTAATAAGAAGCTTATATGAGATTCAAAATAGGAATGAGAACTCTATCTTCGAGAAATTGGTCAATATAAGACTTTGATTAAGTAATAAAAGAATTAATATATTAAGGTCAGCTTATTCTAATAGAAAACAAAGTGGCACAAGTTTTCTGGTAAATAATTTGACAAAAAAACCCGACAAACGTTTAGTGAATAATTAAATTTGTGCTGATGAAATTAATAATATGGTTATTTGAGGATTCATTGGATTTGACTCAGTGTTTCCAGAGAGTGAGTTTCATATTATAATTATCTTGTATTAGGGTGTCTGCATGTATAAGGTAGTTTCACTCTAATGTTTTTCAATTAAAAAGAATCTCAGAAAGTTGGAGGAAGAAAATGAAGAAATTAGTGTTCTTTGTATTGATGTTTACGCTAATATTGAGCGTATCTTTGAGTGCAACTGTAAGAAGTTATTATCAGGAAATTAATTGCGAACTTCCTAATAACATTAACACTTATGTAACTAACACATCGACAAGTTCAACTAGTCCTAATTATTTATTTGAAGCTTGGACAAGTGCTGACGGTTACGTCAAACATTTGTTTACTGGTACAGGAGGAACACCCGCTACCAGTTTACGTATCTTCACCTTAACTGGAGCCGGTCCGCGTGCTTATGTTCAAATGAGTGCATTTACAGCTATTACGATTAATGCAGGTGCAATCATTCGTTGCAGATTAACCTATCTTGGCGCAAAAGTTGCCAATCCTGTAGAATGGGATTTTGTTGTTCCAACAGGTACGGCTGCTATTTATAATGATTTAGTACATGGAGGTTACTCTGTAACTGTACCTCCAACTCCGACTGGTCCATCGCATAATTATCCAACTCTAGCAAATGAGCCAATCCCAGCAGATCATACAACAAATGTTCCTGTTACAACAACACAGATTTCCTGGAGTCATACTGACAATGCTGATTATACAACAGCGACTGGCTATAAAGTGTATTTTGGTAAGGATGCGCTTCCAAGCACTTACACTTATGTAACAGCCAAGAACATGACAGTATCTGTGGTTTATGGGGGACATTATTACTGGAAAGTAGTTCCAACTGATGCTAGTTCAAAAGGCATAATTCCATCAAACCAGCGTACAAATGCAACTTTTAGAGGCGACAATCCTGATGCAGTAGAATGGGATTTCACTGTGGAAACAAATCCTAATCCTGGATTAGCCACAAATCCAACTCCTGCCAACAATGCACTGAATGTACCAATAGCAACAACAAATATATCCTGGAACTATACTTCTGACCCTTCATTCACTGATCCAATCGGTTACAAAGTATATTTCGGTACAAATAGTGATGTTACTTCAAATCCTATGACCTTTATAACAGGTATGTTAAACACAACCATGCCTGTGACTCTTGGTTATGCTACAAACTATTTTTGGAAAGTCATACCGACGACTATATCCGGTGCAAAAGCCGGTGGAACTGTTACTACAAGAATCAAGAATCATACAAGGGGCGATGCTGAAGGTGCCAGTACTTGGTACTTCAGAACGGAATCATTTCCTGTCAGTCCAAATCCTGGCATAGCAACTAATCCTGTTCCTGTAAACGGGGCAGTTAATGTTGCTCATGGTACAACTTCCTTGCTTTGGACTTACACAATTGATCCACTCTTCACCAATCCTGTAGGTTACAAAGTCTATCTTCATACAAATAATACATTTACTGAAAATGCCTTAGCTGTTCCATATCTCTATGTTTCCGGTATCAGCAACACACAAGTTACATTACCGATTACTCTAGCTTATGATACACATTACTACTGGAAAGTCATTCCTACAACTGAAATGAGTAAAGGTGATGCTGTGAACGCTACGATCTGGGATTTCACAACAGAAAGCCTGACAAGCAATGTACCCAATCCTGCTGTTATCTCTGCTCCACTAAATGCTGGCACGGATGTCTTAATCAATGCTCAATTAGCATGGGTAAATGGTGGTGGTGGAACAACAGGATATAAAATCTATTTAGGTACAAATAATCCTCCAACGAATATTGTAAATGGAACAGACTTAGGTTTAGTTGACTCCTATACTCCTATCAGTAATTTCGTATATTCAACCATTTATTATTGGCAGGTTGTTCCTTATAATACATATGGCAATGCTGAAAATTGCCCAATCTGGTCTTTCACTACAATGGGTGATCCTACAATCACTTCTTTCCCTTATGTCCAAGGTTTCGAAGGTGCAAACTTTCCTCCCCTGGGTTGGAATATGAGTGGTTGGTTACGAGGGACTGGAAGCCACACAGGTTCATATAGTGCCCGAGCACTTAAAAACCATAGTGGAGTAAGTATTTTATCGACACCATCGGTTGTCCTTACTGAGAATAAATACATCTCTTTCTGGTGGAAAGATGATGATGTATCCAGAGTAGCTGGTCATGACTCAACATACTTCGAAATTTCTAATAATTCAGGATCCACTTGGATAAAACTGGCTACACTTTCTCCAACGAATCCCGATATTCAATATCACGAATATTCAACATCCTTAAGTGCATATTCGGGACAAACAGTTCAGTTCCGCTGGCGTGATGTTACCGATGGTTCAGCAAATGCATATGGTGTTGGGTTAGATGACATCACCATTGGTACTTTTGTCTTTGCTCCCCCCCAAAATTTGACTGCAACACCTGGTTATGGTGTTATTGGTCTTGCCTGGCAAGCTCCTTTAGGAAGATCACTGACTACTTATAAAGTCTATCGTAATAGTGTTTTTCTTGCATCAACACCTCCTGGAACATATACATACAATGACAACACAGTTGTTAATAATGTAACATATACGTATTACGTGACTGCGGATTATACAAGTCCTACTTTTGAATCAGTTCCATCCAATACGGTTCAATCAACTCCCCTAATCCCTGTATTCAATCCAGTCACTACATTCTCTGCAAGTTTGACAACCTATAACAGTATAACTCTCCAATGGACACTGCAGGTTGCCAAACATAACAGAAGCATTTCAGGTTTCAAAATCTATAGAAATTCAACATTGGCTGCAACATTGACTAACCCAACAACTACCAGTTGGATTGATACCAATCTTGCATCCGGTTCATATTCCTATTATATCGTTTGTACTTATTCCAACCCGAACGGTGAATCTATTCCCAGTAGTACGCAAACGGTCAATGTTCCAGTACCGGTCTTAAACCCTCCAACGAATCTGGCTGGAACAACCACATATAACAGTGTCTCATTAACTTGGACAGCTCCGACTGGCAGTACTGCAACACTCACCAATTATAAAATCTATAAAGGTGATAATTTGCTTGCAACACTATCAGCAGTTAATGTTTCTTATACCGATAATGCCGTTACCAGTGGTACATCCTATACATATTACGTTAAAGCCGTTTATACTGCTCCCGTAGGAGAATCAGTCCCATCGAATTCAGTAATCTTAACACCTCCTCTACCAGTATTTCATGCCCCGACAAATCTTGTAGGTGTTGCCGGTAATGCTTCTGTAGCTTTAACCTGGACTGCTCCGGCAGCAGGAAGTACGGGTACTCTAGCTATGTATAGACTCTATCGGAATACTGTATTTCTTACCTCAGTATCTGCCACAAATACGGCTTATACAGATAACACTGTAACAAATGGTACAGAGTATACTTATTATGTACAAGCAACTTATACAGGTCCTACAGGAACTTCAGCCGGATCAAATTCAGTGATCGTAACTCCGTTCCAACCGATATTCAATCCGCCTTCAAATCTGACAGCAATTGCCGGAAACGCAACGGTTGCCTTAGCTTGGTCAGCTCCTGCAGCCGGTAGTCAAGGAACGCTTACGAATTACAAGCTTTATCGTAACGCAACTCTTCTTGTCACTTTGGAATCCACTGTAGTTGCCTATACAGATAATGCTGTGATAAATGGTACGGCATATACCTATTATGTCAAAGCAGCTTATACAAATCTAACTGGTGATTCAGATCAATCGAATACTGCGACTGCAACACCTCTGCTTCCTGTTTACAACCCTCCAACCAATCTGACTGCCGTTGCTGGAAATGCAACCGTAGCATTAGCTTGGTCAGCTCCTGCAGCAGGCAGCACAGGAACCCTGACGAATTACAAACTATATCGTAATTCAACCCTTCTGATTACTTTACCTGTGACTGGTGTTACTTATACGGATAATGCAGTGATAAATGGCACTGCATATACATACTATGCCATAGCAGTATATACAAATTGGGATGGTGAATCAGTACAATCAAATACTGTAACAGCAACTCCTCTGCTTCCTCTTTATAATCCTCCAACCAATCTGACTGCTGTTGCTGGAAATGCAACCGTAACATTGGCTTGGACTGCTCCTGCAGCAGGCAGCACAGGAACCCTGACGAATTACAAACTATATCGTAATTCAACCCTTCTGATTACTTTACCTGTGACTGGTGTTACTTATACGGATAATGCAGTTACTAATGGCACTGCCTATACCTACTACATCACAGCAGTATATACAAATTGGGATGGTGAATCAGCTCATTCGAATACTGCAGCAGCAACTCCTCTGCTCCCTGTCTATAATCCTCCAGCCAATCTGACTGCCGTTGCCGGAAATGCAACCGTAGCATTGGCTTGGACAGCTCCTGCAGCAGGCAGCACAGGAACCCTGACAAATTACAAACTATATCGTAATTCAACCCTTCTGATTACTTTACCTGTGACTGGTGTTACTTATACGGATAATGCCGTTACTAATGGCACTGCCTATACCTACTACGTCACAGCAGTATATACAAATTGGGATGGTGAGTCAGCTCATTCGAATACCGCAGCAGCAACTCCTCTGCTTCCTGTCTATAATCCTCCAACTAATCTGACTGCCGTTGCCGGAAATGCAACCGTAGCATTGGCTTGGACAGCTCCTGCAGCAGGCAGCACAGGAACCCTGACGAATTACAAACTATATCGTAATTCAACCCTTCTGATTACTTTACCTGTGACTGGTGTTACTTATACGGATAATGCAGTTACCAATGGTACGGCATATTCCTACTATGTAAAAGCTGTATATACAAATTGGGATGGTGAATCTTCGTCATCGAATACAGTTACTGTGACCCCAGTAGTTCCAGTCTATAACCCTCCAACCAATCTGACTGTTAATGTCCAGCAGGCTATTGCTACACTCAACTGGGTAGCTCCTACACCTGCAGCAGGAACGACTCTGACTGGTTATAAAGTCTACCGTAACAATGCCGTCGTTCATACGATTACCGGAACGACTACGACTTGGTCAGAAACACTTCCAGCAGGTGTATATAACTACAAAGTAACAGCCACATACGTAGGTAATGAATCTCCTGCTTCTAATGAAGTAGGCATCACAGTCGCTAATTCTGATCCTATCGCTGTTCTGGCAACCAACCTTAAAGGTTGTTACCCGAATCCGTTCAATCCGACTACGACAATTGCTTATAGCGTTAAAACTCCTAACCATGTCATGATTGAGATTTACTCAGTCAAAGGACAAAAAGTAAAAACGCTTGTAAATTGCTTGCAGAATACTGGTAATTATACAGTAGTATGGAATGGAGCAGATGATTTCGGTAAAACTATGAGTAGCGGTATTTACTTCTATAGAATGGTTTCTGGAAATTATACAGATACTAAAAAAATGATTATGGTTAAATAATACGCCTTAATTCTGAGAGGGGTGGAAACACCCCTCTTTTTTTTTCACTTGCATCCTGAAGTTCGAAACACTGGTTACCAAACATCTGATAATTAATAAATTGACCTAATCATGTCAATTTGAAACGAGTCATGGAATAAAATCTGTTATCTAAGATAGATCAAAATACACAAAAAGTGCACGATAGTGTAGATTGATATCGTTTAAAAACATTTAAGGGGTTATTATTCAAAATAGTAAATTCAATGTAAAATCGCTTCTTTATTCAATACTGAAGCAACGCTTAAAGAATTTTCATGCCAAAATCAACTTACATGTCGATAAACAGGCATATATTATTAGAACTGCTGAAACTATGGATGATTTACTCAAAGTCCTGAGTCTGAGATATCATGTTTTTATCGAGGAACTTCTACATAAAAAGAAGTACCTGGAATTTGAAATTGATCGTTTTGATTTGAAATGTGACCATCTGATGATCATTCATAAGGAAACCCATCAAGTAATTGGTACATATCGACTCAATTCTTCACTATTTACGAAGAAATTCTATACTGCTACTGAATTCCATATGCGAAATTTAGCCAAATTACCCGGTAACAAACTTGAAGTTGACCGTGCCTGTGTACACCAGGATTATCGAAATGGAAGAACAATTGCGCTATTATGGGAAGGTATTAACGCCTATATGTTAAAAAGTGAATCCAGGTATATGTTCGGCTGCTCAAGTGTCAGAACGATGAATCGTAGTGAAATGATAAATATCTACAAGTATTTTAGGGAAAAGGGACATATTATTGATAATCTCAAAATCAATCCTAAAAGAAAATTCAGGATACCCGGTTTTTATCATTTCTTTCATAAACATACTTTCCATAACCTGAATCCTATTACTGACATAGAAATTGAAAAAATGGTTCCTTCATTATTAAAATCTTACCTGAAAGCGGGTGCTAAAATATATGGGAGACCTGCACTCGATCGTAAATATCGCTGTATTGATTTCTTTACGCTGATGGAAGTGGATAATTTCAAGACTTCTTATCAAAGGGGAAAAAGAAATTAAAATAATGAGCATTCCATCCGATTTATAATCAGAATTAATTCCATAAATTACAATTATAAATTGACACACAGACTAAACACTCAGTAAATTGAAATGGAATAAAATGGGATACGAATAATAAAAAAATAGATCTTCAAGGAGCTAAAAATGCGTAGATTAGTGTTTTGCATTTTTTTATTTCAGGTCGCTTTCTCCTGCTTCGGGATTATCATTGAAGAAACAGGATCATTCAAGAACTTTCTGTTTTCACGAGAAACTAACTGTGAATATGACAGATGGGTTTCTCATATTTCTGAAGGAGTTGCCATTGCGAATTACAACCTTTATGCACCATGGGATAGGCAGACGAATGGCTTTGGTACTTTTCATGTAGCTACAGCGACTGAACTTATTCATTGGAACAATGTGATTACCGAAATCATGAACAATCGTTATAATGCAGCTCAAGATTCAATAACTGCAAATAATTTCCCATATAAAGTGGTTAGATTCAATGATATCGATACAGGGCGAACCTACTACCTACTGCGGGAAAATCTGAATATGACGTATAGTGATGACCAGGGAACTCTTGATCCTGGTGATGATGAACATGGCAGTTTTTCCTATGGTTGGGGATTGTATGTCTATTACCCACAAGCAACTTCTCCCATCATCGTAACCGTTGTTCATCCAAATGATGATTTTATTGCCCCTTATATAGCTGCTAATGCTTTTGTTGAATGGAACGCCATGTTCCTGCAAATCGCCGGTGCTGGCAGAGAAATCGTTTGGACAGGTAATTATACAAATTCCACATCTTTGAGTGATCCTTCACGGATTGATGCCAGTGCATACACATATGCTTATAAAAAATTCTGTAATAAGATCAGAGAGCAATTTGGAAAACGCGAAATGTCTTTCCAGATTCACAGTTATGATTGGAATCGACATGCCGGTTATGCAAGCAATCAGGTTTCTGCGGGTTATAACAGTCTCAGCATTGATTTACCTGTACGTGATCTTTCGAATCGCCATGAAGATATGATCAGCCACGGGCGCCCGGTGATGATTCCAGCTAATACGATCGGAATACATCGGGAAGTTACGTTTAACGATTATTATGCATTTTTCAACCATCTCTACCCAATAACTTACACGAATGCCGATACTTCATTCGCTTGCAATACAAATATTGATTTAACAGGATTTTCGGAAAACAAGCAAGCTGTATACACTTTAACCGGAATGAATGACAATGATGTTGTTGATCCTTTTGTCCATATCGAAATGGATGAATTGCCTAATTGTTATGATCAAACCACCAATAATCTGAATTGGTTTTATGGATATGATCCTCTAACCGTAACGTTTAATTTAAACAGGGTATATGATCATGCATGGTCTTATTATTCTCCAATGATTCATAGTTTGGCAGCCACTTTACCCAGCATGTTTACAATGAATGATAATCAAACACCAACAACCCCAACTAATCTGGAAGTGTTTAGTCAATCTTACGATTATATCAATTTGCAGTGGGATCGTAGTTATTCCTATGATTTCAAGACGTATGAAATCATGGTATCAACACAACCAATTACAGGTAATAACTATACTTTATATACAAGAGATAATGATCCTTTGCTGGCAAGTCAAGCCAATAATCAGATTTCAGTAGTTGGATTAGGTTTCAGCACGGAATATTATTTCAAAATCAGAGCAAAAGACTACAATGGAAATATCTCCGGTGAATCAAATATGATCACAGTAACTACTGGACCAGCCAAAATTACTAATCTCACTGCTACCGGTAAAGATAATCATGTATCATTAAGATGGAATGTTTCAATCCAAAATGGCAACCAGGGATTTATTGTGTATAGAAAGCTGAATGAAGGGCAATACCAAAATATCTCTGATTATCATACAAATGCCACTCTCCTGGGTTCAACACAAACAAATATGGTCTATACATATGAAGATATTACTGTTTCAAATGGGGAATTTTATACATACAAGATTTCCGCTGTCAATACCAGTAATATTGAGTATGACCATAATTTCACAGCAACTTGTTCACCAAGACCAATTTATCGATTCTATGTTTACAATTCCAGTCATACGGTCTTGGATAGCGTTGCTTTTGCCAATAATCCTTTTGCTTCTGATGGTAATGATACTTATTATGATATTGTCAAAACTGCTGCCCCTGCATCTAATTATGTGTATGCAACCGCATATGAGCAATATTGGTCTGCAAATGGTGTTTATCTGGCACAGGAAACGCGTGGTGATTATGATCTTTCTCAGGAATATAGAAGCTGGGCATTACGTATCAAAACCGATCGAACCGGACAGAATATCATAATCAAATTAGCACCTCGTCCTACTCGTCAAACTGAGAAACTCTATCTGTATTATAGCGCTACAGGTGAATATAAGAACATGGTAACAGACAGCCTGGTATTTCAAGCTGCAGATGTAAATTACAGATCCTTTATTCTGTATTGGGGTAATTTGCAACCTACCACTACCATTCCAACTGTTGAAAACCGCTTGTATCAAGCTGGAGATATTGCAAATTTCAGTTGGAATACGACGTTTAATTTTCTTGTAGGTCATTATGACATATTTTTAGATAATGAAGTTGATAGCATACTTGTTGCGTCCAATTTACCCTATAATAATGGAAGCTATCAATGGACTGTACCTCAAAATGTCTCAAAGCACAATTTAAAATTCAAAGTCCAGATCACGGCATTAGATGGAGAAATTAGAACAAGCACATCCACTTATAGCCTGGGATTGTTACCATTGCAGAATGATATGTACAGTTTGCCGGGGCTGGCGATGATCTCCAATCCCTGGTCAGCTTCAAACCTCAATTCTACAACAGTCTTTGGTACGGGAGCTGAACTTTCCCTATACACAGATCCTGATACTTACACCCAAACAACAGATTTTCATTCTGGAACTGGCTATTGGAGTAATTGTGTTTCTCCTTTTACATACACATCAAGTTTAGCAATCCAAAAAACAACAACAACAGTCAGTTTGCAGCATGGATGGAATTTAGTACCGAACCCTCATATGTGTTCTTATCAGATTAAAGATTTGAAATTCCTTTTAAATAATGTCACTTATAATTGTGGTGAGTTATTGGAACAGAATCTTATTTCCAGGGCAATTTATGTATATCGCCGTGGTATTTGTACGCAAGTGGATGTGATAAATCCATTTGAATCTTTTTACCTTTACGTTTATGCGAATGATCGTTTAAATCTGTCGTGCCAGTTCACTCCTTATTTCCCAGGTAATCCGATCCATCCTTCCGAAACAGGTTGGCAATTGAAAATATTCGCAAATCAGACGGGTCTGGACAAGGATGAATTAATCGTTGGTGCATCTGCTTCATCTATTGATGATTTCGATTATGTTTATGATCTTCCAGAGCCACCCATCAAACCAGTAGACTCACCTTTACAATTCTATATCGAAAAAAACGCACACACGTTCCCAAACTTTCCATACCGAAAACTGAATTGTGAATTTAAACAACCGTTTGCTTCTGATTCATTACAAGCAGATAAATTCTGGAATTTCACCTTGGTTGTAGGCTCCGTTCAACCGGTTACGATCAATTGTGATAAGTCCCTATTTCCACGTGACTATTCTGCTCAATTAATTATAGGCACGGATTATTTTCCACTGTCCACAGGGGTGAATTGTACGTTTATTCCAACAGCCGCAGGTACATATTATGGACAAGTGCAGGTTCGCAATAATCCTACTTCCAATCAGGATACTGTTCAACCTCAAACGCAAACACTTGCTGTGTATCCTAATCCATTCAATCCTTCAACCACAATCTCATTCATGTTGAACAAGAGCGAAAAGGCAAATCTCACAATTTACAATATTCGTGGACAGAAAGTCCGTGAACTTGTAAATAGCAATTTAACACTAGGAAGACATCATATTGCCTGGAATGGCAAGAATGACTTAGGTAAAGAAGTTGCAACCGGTGTCTATTTTGCCAGGCTCACTTCCAATTCAGATAAGGCTGTGGTTAAAAAGCTGATGCTGATAAAATAAATCTTCTTCAAATAAAAAAAGGCTGTCGAAAGACAGCCTTTTTACTATTCATTAATTTAGAATGTATACCCTAATGATAGCTTAGATGCAATACCGGGGGCTCTTCCACCGATAACATTTGGTCCATCAAATAAGAGCGGATTATTAATGACAGAATCCAACATGAAGTTACCAAATTTAATACCTAAACCAACTTCACTACTGAAAATAGAACCATAACTGCTTGATGTAATATCACTACGACTAGATGAAGAACTGGTATGTGTTTCTGAAGCCATAGAATAAGTCTCTGTTGCTCCTGCACGTATAATCAACCATGATAATACTTGTGACTCAATCCCGACTTTGTACTCAGGAATTATTATATCAGAACTGCTGGTTTTGTTCGAACCTGGAGTTCTCTTAGTGGATACGAGACTCATTCCGACTGGTTTGACAGCAAATACTAATAATGTGGATTCAGAGACATTATAGTTGATACCCAAACCTAAATGAAGGTTGATTATGGAAGAAGCATATTTAACTTCTGAACCTTGTTTATGCTTGGTGGTTGAAGATCCGAAACCCAATTCACCCAGTCCAGATAATGACCAATCATTCTTCTGGATCAGATATAAACGAGCGTTCAAATCAATACCAAAGTTCGTAAATGTGGTCTTCTCTTTGGTGTTCTTATTTTCAACTGTTCCCATTGGAATAGCAATAGTAACACCTGTATCCATCATATCAGTGGACATTCCAGCTTTTAGAGCAACATAATTAGCACTTTCTTTCAGATCCTTATAGGGAGAATATGCTGTTCCAGCTAAACTGATCCCAACACCGAGACCTTCCTTGAGACCATAGAGAATATCCAATTTTCTGCTTAGATTCAAATCCCCTGCCATATAATCACTATGATAACCATCGAAATAATCATCAATATCAATACCAGTAGGCTCATTAAAATAGACACCAAGTATTCCACTGCCTAGGGGCACATCAGCACCGAGTGACCAACCATCGGTGTAACCGGATGTCCTCATTTCCATTGTAACGAATTTATTGTAATTAAAGATCGTTCCTGGATATGTGAAGATATCTGTGTTATCTTTGACATACCCATTCATACCACCCATTGCAGCCATACGGCTTTCCGTGGCAAATAAACTCGCCGTGAGAGTTGCGACAGTTAAAATTACGAGTAGTAATACATTCTTACTCATCTTTGTTATCCTCCTTTTTTTTGGTGATCAGGCTTCACTATTAAACCTGATAAGAATCAAATATAATCTGTAGAAGAAATTCGTGTTAAATTGAGATACCATTATCTCGTAAATAGTTATTCACTATTTTGCTTGAAAAATGACAGGAAACTGAAGCGTCAAGAATGAGAGAATTTCTTTGAGAACTCTCACATCCATTTGATAATGACATTCGTTATTGCTAAAATTCCTTAATTGATTCTTAATTATTTGTAAGATATTGAATTATAGCAAAATATGGATAAATTGTATCAATATAAGTCGGTAACTAATGTTACCGACTTATTTTTAGATTGAGTTATTTGAATTTAAATTCTAATGTAGTTTCTAGCATACACTACTTTGAAAAAGGAAAATAAATCTGGAAACCGACATTAAATCCAAGCAGAGTTGATTTATTTTTTGTACCAGAAGGAGCATCTCCGCCATATTCACCCATGCCCATTTTGTAGTTTAAACCTAAATCAACATACACATTTTCTACGACTGGAACCAAGTAACCGGCTTTGAGATTGAGGTAGTTTGATGATTCCTTGTAAGTACTGCTCCCATTGTCACTGCTTGAAGATAGCATCATCAGACCTAATCCGCCATAAATTTGATTATAGAAATATCTACCACCAATACCAATAGCAAAAGAAGAATTCTTGTAATCCCCTTGCTTTCCGCTTGAAAGGTTAATCATCAAATCACCGGCAATATTCTCCATAAAGAAATATCCAACTTGAGGAGAAAATGAAAAATTCGTTGCAGTATCCGAATCAGAATCATATTTTGAACTCGTATAGGAAATACTGCCACCTGGATTGATTGTACCCTTGTCAAACGCACACAAATTTGATACGACAAACAATGCTAAGAGAGAGATCAGAAGCAAATACTTTTTCATAATAAATCCTCCAGAGTCTGTTAATGAAAGTAGATGAAAGATGTTTTTCAACAATAATTTCCTTCATCCGTTTGATTTTGACATTAATCTTCATGGCGAAACTTATTTAGAATTTTATCATGTGCAATTTTTATGTAGTTTTAAAATCTTGGCAAGTTATTTTTACTGTATTTGTCTTTAACTCTATCTTATATATCAGTTTAACATCATTATTGCCATCTTTGCGTTACCTTTACAATAGCGGTATATGATTTATTTACAGATAGTTATGAAATTCATTATTCTGCTTGTGCTACTCTTCGATTTTCCTGAATAAAAAGAGCCTACTCGAATACAAAGAGTAGGCTCTTTCAGCATTTTAAGCTAAAACGTATATTGAATATAAGCATTCATTTGATAAAGATTATCAATATCCTGGTTCCCATTTTTGTAATAATCACCCGGTATCCCGTAGGCAGCCTGGATAACAAAAGATAGTTCCTCAGTAATCGTATTCTTTGCAGTAACATTGATCTCTGTTCCCATTAAAGTGCTTTTTGCTTCAAGTACGGTCGTACCATCATCAGAAAGATATTTTTTGCTCATCGCTGAAACATAGCCGACTGCTCCAATCATTGTAGTAATTTGACTAACCGGGACTTCAGCCGTTCCAACAATAGAGAGGATACCTTGTCCTTCGTTACTGGCTGTAAAGCTTCTCCAGCCAATGTTAGCATGTTCATGCGATGAACCTCTGCCAAATATTGTCAACCCATTCAAATACCATTCAGAAATGACTTTGAACTCTGTGGTCTTTTTGTCTTCACTATAATCATTACCGCTGGTCATAAGGAAATCAATACCCAGTTTTGGTTTGATATCAATGGTTCCCTTCGCGGAAAAAGCCCAACCATTATTGGTAATACCTGATTTCTCTGTACTGTAATTGTACGCAGCCATCAGATCCAGATTTAATGGATTCAGTTCTAGTGTATAATTAGGCATAAGCCATAGATCAAAACGATTTACATGAGGTCCGGTTACATCGTCTCTTTCAGTGAAACGCATCAGATTCTGCATATTGATGAATGGAGTATTGAAATTTACCAGGTAAAGATCATTGTCTGTATCTGTAGGGGCATCTGTATCCCAATCATGACCTTCCACTAATTTGGCATAACCCAATTCAAGATTTGAATTTTTCGTTATTTGCTTATTCATTACAATTGCAGCAAAATCATCATCCCAAACAAGACTATGATCATCTCCCCACCATTGCAGTCCAATCTTCCAATCAGCCTTTGTCATCGGACACTGAAAATCAATGTAGGCATCGACAGTCTGAATATTAAATCCCCTGGTATCTATACCGCCACCTTCTGCAGCATTTCCCCATTCTACATAATCAATGTATTTGGGGTTTCTTGAACCCATTTGTACTTTCCAAACAGCTTTCAGGATATCGCTTGAAGAAAAAACTAACTCCACACCGATCTTGCTGTCTAGATAATGAGTCGTGCGACTATTACCCTCAGGTGCAATGTTGTTAAATAATGCTGTCCTGGTTTTAAAAAAACCTGTATAGGTAAAGTCTGTAGCATATAAACTCAGCATACATGCTAATACAATTAAGAATAATAACATTTTCTTCATAATCTCTCTCCCTGTAATTCAGTTATTCTTTCTATATGATAAATTTGGACATTATCCCAAATCCAGGATGATTAGAATAAATCCATATTGATACCAAGGTCTTTCTGCATAACTTCAATATTCTTACGAAGATTTTCGTTAATGGGAACACCTTCTTTAATTACATTCTGTTCAGAAATGAATTCTTTTTCTCCGGCAACATAGATCTTATCTCGACCGGGAATTGTCTTGGAATGTTGCAGATGATACATGATATCCCCTGTAGTCTTCTTGAAATCAGCAATATCCGTAAAGAAATCGATATTAATCGCCAGGAATAGATGACCGAGTTTGTAGGGAGCTGGTTTCCCTTCTTCGTCAGTGCCATGCAGTTGATGCAGATAGCTGCCATTTTGCAGAGCAGCACAGAGTATCTCCACCATTGCAGACAGCCCATAACCTTTGTGGCTTCCGGAAACTTCATCTGACCCGCCAATAGGTAATAGTGAAGCTGTCATATCGATCAGATCTTTAAGAAGGATCTTTGTATCCGTACTGGATTTTCCTTCCAAGTCAATTGCCCAACCTTCAGGAGTGGGTTTATTTTCTCTGTCCAATACTTCGATCTTCCCTCTTTGAGTAATGGAAGTCGCTGCATCATAGAGAAATGGAAAAGGATAATCTGCTGGAGCTCCAAAACAGATTGGATTTGTTCCTAACAACGGTTCAACACCATTTGTCGGACAAACAGATGGTCTTGCATTTGTAAAGGTCATACCAATCATCTCTTTTTCTATTGCCATACTGGCATAATATCCACAAATTCCATAATGTGTGGAATTCCGAACAGCAACACATCCTATGCCATACTGAGAAGCTTTTTCGATCGCTTTCTCCATGGCTCGATATCCTATCACATGTCCCATGCCATGATTACCATCCCATAGCGCTGTTGCTGCCTTATCCCTGATAATATCAATCCTGGTTTGCGGTGATTGAATCCCTTTTTTAATTCGGTCATAATACATCTTCAAACGACCTACCCCGTGAGATTCTATACCTCTCAGATCAGAAGCGATTAAGATGTCAGAACAAATAAGAGCTTCATCTTCAGGAACACCTAATTTAATGAAAACTTCCTGCATAAATGAATGGATTTGTTTTACTGGTAAATAATTCATGATATCTCCTTTCGGAATAATGGGGATATACGAGCGGAAGGGTGGATTTAAGGCAACAAATTTTTAGGTGTTAGTTGCTAGGTGTTAGGTGTTAGGTCAGAAAAGACGGCTTGCTGAGTGGTTTCGAGCCTATAAAAAATTGCTGGAAGAAAGTGTTAGGTGCTAGGAACCAGTAATCATTACCAAGATGGGAATCCCTTTCCTTCTGCTCTTCTCTGAACTAAAACCTAGTACCTAGCACCTAACACCTAGCACCTAGCACCTAACACCTACTCCTTCACATAATTCACCACAGGTGTACCCATTGAAGAGGGTAAGATTCCATTCGGACTATCCCAGATTGACTGAACTTGTTCGGGAGTAAATGTGAAATCATAGAATCCGATTTCATCCATTCTACCTTTGAAATAGATATAAGAACCATCATATGAAATTCGTGCTTCAGTGACTGGTTCGGAAGAATTATATATAGGTCCTCCAATTGAACCCGTGTGACTTGCGATCACAACTCCATCATAATAGATTTTTACTGTTAAGCCATTGTAGGTAATACACATTAGATGCCAAGTACCTTGAGGTTTTACTTCTGTAGCAGATATTGCTTCAATCCATTCCAGGTTCTGCGTAAGAATTCCAGCATGAATATGATCACAATATATCCATAAACCATAACTAGGTTTATTCTGATAAGCAGGATTAGATGGTATGGAAGCTTTCCACAGGAATGGAATCCATCCACTTGGATCTGAATTCCAGTTACCCCAGATCGCCCAGGAAAAATTGACAGGCAAATCTAGAGTTGGGCTGTCCGGAAAAGTGATATAATCATCGCGTCCATCTATGAAAACAGCGGCATTACTGAGTCCATTACTCTGGAAACGGATACCGTTCAAACCTGTTCCATCATTATCATTAGCTGAAGAATCCAGGAAATTATAATCAAAACTCCAATGTGCCAGATTACCTTTACCACCAATGATATTAATACCCTGGATCGCTGCTTTAGAAACATGAGTAGCTGTTTTACCGCTGACGGTTGTCCTTGTATAAGCTTTGGCAAGGAAATTACCTGTAGCAGGAACATAAGTATAGCGAATACTGTCTATATAACCATAACGATAAAAGAAATTTGAAAAAGACTGCTTTTTTGTAAATCCTGCTACTGCCGGAAAATGTTGTGATTCTGCAAATTTGAGAGCATATCTTAAAGCATAATTAGATAGATTCTGAGTTTCTTTGGATGATATATCATTCGTGAAAACCTGCGGTAACTTCTTCCCTTCATGATACATGCTCAGAGACATCGCGGCAAATGCTGTGCCCAATGCAATAATGCCTATTAATAAAAGCCTTCCCACTTTTCACCTCTTTTTTAATGATCAATCATATCTCTCGAAATTTACATCAAGATAACGGATTAACCTATATTAATTTAATGCAATTTGAAAACCAACATATCACATATGTGCTACCCCTATAATATAAGGATTAATGCATGTTTGGAGAATAGTGAAGATTTTATCTGTCACTGGATCAATATTAAAGTAGGATATTTGTAATTTTTTTATGACGTAAAGGAAGAGATTAGGGATTAGATCTGCTCTATCAATTCTGAATTCTTTCTGATCGACCTGGAGTGAACAGATGGTCATTGAGCGAAGTCGAAATGCCTCTGTTAGTATCTTGGAGGCGACCATGGAAGTGCGAAGCGCGAAGTTCGAAATCCGAAGTTGATGAATAAAAGGAAAATGAATCCTCCGAGTGATTTGCTTCAACTGATTGTATCGAGGAGACTACAAAATTACTGGTTCTGTTCTATACTCGGTTCATTTTGATACGATTTCTCCTTTTTCGACTCACCCTTTTATCCCTCTCTTGTTCCAAAAGAGGGAAGTTTAATCACTCAATAAACCGGCTCTGCTATTTATTTATTATTTTTTGATAAGCTTTCATATAAAGTCCGAATCGCCTATTATATAGAGTGAATAGTTAAATCCATACCAGACGATTTGGACTCCAAAATCAGCGAATGAAACCACTAACGGTGGTGACTGTCTTCAGCTTGTCGCCTCTGTACGGTAACCTGAAAGATACCACTACCAGCATTCTCTGCAATTCTTAATTAATAACTCTTAAATGCTTCTCTATCAATTCCTTAATTAATTGAGAAGAGAGCGGTGGTCCATTCGAAATCATTTCCTCATCAACAAAAAGAGCGTCTGACAATCCCCATTCTTCCTTAACCGCTTTTTCTTTAGTATCGTAGATTCTAGTAATGACTTGATCCCCAAACTCCTTAGCTAACGCCAAAGTCCTTTCATAGTTTACATTTTGGGATGGACACCAGCCATAACTGAAAAGAGAGATGACAACTTTTCCCGTTACTAGTTCTGGTGATTTCTTCTGTCTTAACCATTTAGGAGAAATTGCATCCTTCGTGAAAGGTTTCCAAACCAATACTGCCATTCCATCTACGTCACATTCCTGGTAACCATACTTTTCGAACCAGGCAGAATTCATCCAGTAAGGCATTGATAATCCCCATGCAGCTATGCCTTTAGCTCCCAATTGTCCTACATCTTCTTCAGCAGCTCTCAGTAGCTCAGGACCCATTCCCTGTCCTTGATGATTACCCCTTCCAGCAGAGTGACCATGAATCCAGATACATAATACAAAATACAAACTTTCACCTTCAATAACTGAATGTTCTATCGGAATATATTGGATAAAACCTGCGATTACATTCTCATCAGAGATAGCAAGTTTTACTCTCAAACCTTTATTTTTATAAAATTCATACCATTCCTGCTTCTTCTTACCTGCTTCCTTCATATAATCTGCCCAATCTTCCAGGCAGATGAAATAATCCTGCTCATTTTCCTTGGTCAAATCTATGATCTTCATATTTCCTCCTTTACGAAAGCATTGACTTCAAGTATTTAAATATTTATACTTTTATTTATTGTCAAATGATTCTCTTGGGAGATGCTCGCAATTATCACTATAACACATTAGAGAATACCAGTATGTTCTCAAGATGATTTATCACTCAAGAAAGATGTCGATGAACTATTTTCTCCACCAATTGTAATTGACATTTTTGCATTTTTTATTTGTTGAAGCCTGTCAGATGTATGCGGTTCGCTTCTATATCATTATTATACAATACATCATTTTCTATCAGAAGCTAACCATGAGTGTAGAGCATGACTCCGATCATGATGAATCAGCGTGTGGAATAAGATTCCAATCTTATTGAATACCTGACTAAAAGGGCAAGTGGTCTTCATAATCGACATTTTCATCCCCGGTAGCGAAAGCCTGTTTTCAGGGAAGTTCAAAGCTCGATCTTTCAGGAGTAGCTGCCAAATCCTGTATGATTCTCTGCTCTGCCAATCTTAATTTTTAAATCTTAAATATCTGCGAAAACCATTGACAACAAGTAACGCTTTTCCATAAATAGATAATATATGGAGGAAAACCATGGTTAAAAACCTTTTTCTCTTTATTTTTATCTATTCTATACTATTGACGTCCTGCATGAAAGAACGGAAGCATACGAATCCGTTCGATCCACTGGTGAATATAACGACCTCCCCTACAGGTTTAACCTTGGAACAAACAAGTGTTACTTCGATTAAGTTAAGTTGGAATGATACTTACGATGGAGAGACCGGTTATCGAATTGACCGTAAAGTTGGTAATGGAAAATGGCAGCAGGAATATGCTGAAGTACTTCATAATACAAAAATATACAATGATACAAGTACTCAACCACTTCAGACATATTATTACAAAGTTTCTGCTCAGTATGATGCGAATTATTCGTTGCCAATTTCTGGAAACCTGACAACCAATTTCCCAGCACCAAGTAATATTGTTTCTACACAGACTGGAGCTTCCATGATCAAACTCACTTGGATGGATAACAGCGTTGGAGAAGAAGGATTTGTTATTGATCGGAAGGCAGGAACAGGGGTTTGGGTAATGAATTATGCATCTGTTACTGCTGATACAACGCAGTATGTAGATAGTTCAATTGCATGGGGAACTCCTTATTATTATCGAGTAAAAGGAAAATCTGGTATAGCTTATTCAGCAGAAATAGAAACGTCATTAACCCCATCTTTCCCTGCCCCCAATAATTTAGTTCTAACCCAGACTGGAGCTACTTCAATATCTCTTCATTGGCAGGATAACACAACTTGGGAAGATGCTTACATTATCGACCGGAAAGTAGGAACCGGAAATTGGATATTGAATTATGCTTCTGCCAGTGTTAATGCTATTCATTTAACTGATTCTGCTGTTTTTCCTGATTCCATGTATACATATCGCATCAAAGCAAAATCAGGAACAGTATTTTCAAACTCTATTGAATCTACTTTAACTCCAATATTTCCTGCTCCAAGCAACCTGAAAATAACACAAAATGGAGCAACGTCATTACTTCTTCAGTGGCATGACAACAACCCATGGGAAGATAGCTTCATCATTGACCGGAAAGTTGGCAATGGAGCTTGGTTCATAGATTATTATACAGCAAATGCAAATGTAAACAAATTCACTGATACGGATTTAACTTTGGGAACAACCTATTCATATCGAATTAAGGCTCGAACTGGAACAACTATTTCAAACACTATTGAGTCATCTATAACAACTTTATTTCCTGCTCCCAGTAACTTAGTATTAACACAAAATGAAGCCACGTCTTTGCTAATTCAATGGCAGGATAACAGCCAAGGAGAGGACGGTTTTATAATCGATCGGAAAACAGGCAATGGTAACTGGGTTACTAATTTCAAAACGATAAAAGCTAATGCAACCCAATTCACTGATCGTGGATTAACTTTGTGGACAGCTTATACCTATCGTGTTAAAGCTTATGTGGGACAGATAACCAGCAACTATTCTGATGAATCCACTTTAGCAATTCTTCCTGTTTCTACACCTACATTCAATCCCATAGGTGGAATATATAATACACCCCAAACGGTTTCAATTTCATGCACGACACCAGGGGCTACAATAAGATATACTATAGATGGTAATGACCCTACTTACTCATCTGCGGTTTATGACGTCCCACTCAATATATCAACAACGACTACAATAATAAAAGCTAAAGCATTTAAGAACGGTTGGGTAGATAGTCAGACAGCTTCTGCAACATATACTCTTTCAGTAGCTACCCCTACTTTCTATCCAATTGAAGGTACATATTATTTTACCCAGACTGTTTCAATTTCAAGTGCAACACCAGGAGCAACGATTCGATATACTACTGATGATAGTGAACCTACATCGGCATCAGCAATATATTCCTCCACCCTTAACATATCTTCTACAACAAAGGTAAAAGCGAAAGCATTCAAAACTGATTGGATAGATAGCCAAACAGTTTCAGCTACTTATAGAATCTCACCAATTCCTACTAACTTTGTCTTGGTGGAGGGAGGAACTTTCAATAACGGTACATCAGATGTGACTGTCAGTAATTTCTATATAGATATGTATGAGCTGACACAATCTGCCTATCAGGCTATAATGGGGAATAATCCTGCTCATAGTTATGGAGTTGGCAGCTCACATCCAGTTTATTTTGTATCCTGGTTCAATGCAATAAAGTATTGCAACAAACGCAGCATTGCAGAATGTCTGACCCCCTGCTACAGTTATAGTTCCTTTGGCACTAATCCTGCAGACTGGCCTGTTGGATGGGATACAAGTTATGGAGAACATATTTATATAGCTTGCTCTTGGACAGCCGACGGTTATCGTCTTCCCACGGAAGCTGAATGGGAGTTTGCAGCTCGTGGTGGTAATCAGACACATAATTATACTTATAGCGGTAGTAACAATGTTGGTGAAGTGGCTTGGTATCTTGACAACTCATATTCTTCAACTCATCCGGTTGGCTGTTTAACTGCCAATGAACTTGGATTATTTGATATGAGCGGTAATGTCTGGGAGTGGAATTGGGATAAGTATGGTACCTTCCCCAGCGGAGCGCAGACTAACCCGCATGGAGCTGTTAACGGGTCTTATCGGGTGTTACGCGGTAGTAGTTGGAACTATAATGCCCCCGGCATCGTTCTTTCCTATCGGAGCTACGGTTATGCAAATGACCCCACCACCAATTATGTTGGGTTCCGCCTTTGTAGGATTATCCCTTGAGATTTGTGTAAATTTTGTAGCTAGCTTTGTAAGCTGTTATGTTGTTGGATTTGTAACCATGCAACGGTGGTGATTACTGCAGGAATCGTGGCAGCATCGTTTACGTTGCTTTTCTCCACCAGAGCATTCAATACCTGAAGGAGTTTCCACACAGCCTAAAGGAGTAACCACCGAAGTTTCCACTCAGCCTGAAAGAGTAGCTGCCAAATCCTGTATGATTCTCTGCTCTGCCAATCTTCAATCTTAAATTTTAAATCTTAAATATCTGCGAAAACCATTGACAACAAGTAACGCTTTTCCATAAATAGATAATATATGGAGGAAAACCATGGTTAAAAACCTTTTTCTCTTTATTTTTATCTATTCTCTACTATTAACGTCCTGCATGAAAGAACGGAAGCATACGAATCCGTTCGATCCACTGGTGAATATAACGACCTCCCCTACAGGTTTAACCTTGGAACAAACAAGTGTTACATCGATTAAGTTAAGTTGGAATGATACCTACGATGGAGAGACCGGTTATCGAATTGACCGTAAAGTTGGTAATGGTGAATGGCAGCAGAGATATGCAGAAATACCTCATAACACAAAAATCTACAATGATATAAGTACTCAACCACTCCAGACATATTATTACAAAGTATCTGCCTGCTATGATAAAAACTATTCGCTGCCAATTTCAGGAAACTTGACAACCAATTTCCCAGCACCTAGTAACATTGTCTTAGAGCAAACTTCAGTATCTACGATCAAGCTGACATGGCTAGATAACAGCATTGGTGAAGAAGGGTTTGTTATTGATAGGAAAGTAGGGACAGAGGATTGGGTAATGAATTATGCATCTGTTGCTGCTGATACTGTGCGATTTATCGATAACGGATTATCTTTGGGTACAACTTATGCTTATCGTGTGAAAGCCAAGTCTGGTGAAATCTATTCTGCAGCAATTGAAGCATCACTAACCCTATCTTTCCCTGCCCCCAGTAATTTAGTTCTAATCCAGACTGGAGCTACTTCAATATCTCTTCATTGGCAGGATAATACGACTTGGGAAGAGACATATATCATAGACCGTAAAACAAATTCAGGAAATTGGATAATAAATTATGCTTCTGCCAATGTTAATGCTGTTCAATTAACTGACTCTGCTGTTTTTCTTGATTCTATGTATACCTATCGTATCAAAGCAAAAGCAGGAACAGTATTTTCGAATTCCGTCGAATCAGTATTAACAGCAACATTTCCTGCACCAAGCAATCTTGTTCTTACCCAAATAGGAGCAACATCAGTACGTCTTCAGTGGCAAGATAACTGCACATGGGAAGATGGATTTATTATCGACAGAAAAGTTGGGACAGGAAACTGGGTAACAAGTTACACATCTGTTCATACCAATGTTTCGCAATTCTCGGATACTGGTTTAACTTTAGGGATCATATATACTTATCGTGTAAGAGCTTTTTCAGGACAATTATTCAGTAATTACTCAACGGAAGTTGGATGGATACTAATGCCTGTCAGTTTTGTATTAGTCAATGGTGGGACTTTCAACAATGGCACTTCTGATGTAACTGTAAGCAGTTTCTTTATAGATAAATATGAACTTACACAGAATGAGTATCAGACTTTCATGGGAAGCAATCCTTCCAATTTCCCTTTGGTCATGGATGGACCAGTTGAGGAAGTCTCTTGGTTCAATTCAATAGAATATTGCAACAGAAGGAGCATTAACGAAGGTCTGACTCCCTGCTATGGTTACAGCAGCTATGGCACAAATCCAGCGACCTGGCCTGAGGGTTGGTCTTCCGATTCCAACAACCACACTAATGTATCCTGTAATTGGACAGTCAATGGCTATCGTCTTCCCACGGAAGCGGAATGGGAATTTGCAGCCCGAGGTGGTAACGAAACAAACAATTATAACTATAGCGGAAGTAATGACCTCGACATTGTAGCTTGGTATGGGGACGAAACAGGTGGTTCAACACACACTGTAGGCACCAAAATAGCCAATGAGCTTGGTATCTATGACATGAGCGGAAATGTCTGGGAATGGTGCTGGGACATCTATGACAACTACCCGAGTGGTGCGCAAAATAATCCTCATGGTGCTGCAAGCGGATCTGCCCGTGTATTCCGTGGTGGTAGTTGGGCAAACGATGCCTACTACTGCCTCGTTTCCACTCGGTACAGCTACGCTGTGACGGGCATAAACAACAATTTGGGTTTCCGCGTTTGTAGGAATGCACCTTGATTTTTGCATTAATTTCGTACCATAGCTTTGTAAGCTGTTATGTTGTTGGGATTGTATCCCTACAACCATGTAACATACATTGGTAATGTGTTGTAATTGACAATGGTATTGTCAGATTCTCCATCGGGGATTACCAATCCCCTCATACAACAGAGTACCACTCTATGTTACAAGAACCCGAGGTTACAAACCATCGGGAAATAACAAGATGCAATCTTATGCAGAAGGTGTTAGGTTTTAGGTGTTAGCTCAGAAAAGAGAAGAGAAGAATCAAACTCTCCCTTAATCCCTCCCTTCATCTGAGGGAGGGAGATTAGCGGAGGGAGGGAGATCAGAAAAAGGATAACTAGATGAAATTCAGTTTGATAATTTTGTTGTTATTAGTTTTGGCTATAGGGCTTCATGCCCAAACCATAGAGCAGATTAAAGTCTCAAATGAATACCTCTGGGGATATGGAACCTCAACAACACTGGAAAAAGCAGATAACATGGCGTTGAAAGATCTGATCAGCCAGATATCAGTGGAAGTGAAGAGTAGTTTCCAGGATATAGCCAAAGAAGAAAATGGGCAACTGAAAGAAGTCTCCGAAAGCATGGTCTCGACCTATTCGCATACGACTTTGCCTTTTGCTGAAAGGAAAGTGGATGAACAGCAAAACTCAGTGAATGTCATCAGGTATATCCCAAAAGCAGATCTAAAAAATATTTTTGAAGGACGGAAAAGCAAGATAACCAGCTATGTATCCGATGCGTTGGATGCTGAACAGGATTTGAGGATTGGAGATGCCCTTCGCTACTACTATGCAGCTTTAATACTTCTTCGTACACACCCTGATCACAATACAATATCCTATCATGTACCGGATAAAGGAGAACGTCTATTACTGACTTGGATTCCGAATAACATTGAAAGAAATCTATCATCGCTGCGTTTTAAAATACAACAGAAGGAAGAGGATGAAAATTCAGTACTCTTTACTCTTCATATTACTGTCTTTGATAAACCAGTTCAGAACATTGATTATTCCTACTGGACTGGCGATTCCTGGTCACAAATAAACAATGCCTCTGATGGCATTGGTTCTGCTGAACTTTCTACTGCAGTAGCAAAGAATCTCAAGGAACTACGGTTTCGGATTGATTATGTGAATAACAACAAAGCTAGAACTGATTCGGAATTGAATGAAATCCTGAATGACTTTGATGTGTTGCCATTCCGTAATGAAATATGTGTTTCCTTAACCAGCAACAGCGGTAAAGATAATGATGAATGCTTGGCTGATAATGAAGACAGGCAAGTCCAGGCAAATGAAAAGCCACAAACAGCTAATACAAAAGAACAGAAGGAAGACTCGAAGATAAAGGAAAAACCAACCCCAATCTTCAGCCAGGTTGCTCCTGATGAAAGCGAAGCGTATCGTCTTATCATGTCCAGGATTATGAATTCAATAACATCAAAAAGATACAGTGCCAATCAAGCAGATTTTACACCTGAAGGTTATACGCTTTATCAGAAAATGATTACAGCAGGAAATGCCAGGATTCTAGATGCTGATATAGATAAGATCAACTATGTTCAAACAGGAAATATGATCCAGGCACGCTCAATACCGATGGTGTTCAGTTATCCAAATAACAGGTCTCATTTTGTTGAAAATGTGGTATTTGGCTTTTCACCTGATAAAAAGATAGCAAATGTCAGCTTTGCAGTTTCTGCTCAAACAGCAAATGATATCATGCAGCGGTCAGAGGAATGGGGAACTCCTGAAGTCAAAACACAGTTGATTCAATTCCTGGAGAACTACAAATCTGCCTTTAGTGTAAAGGATGCAAATTATATAGAGTCAATATTCAGTGAAAATGCCTTGATCATTGTAGGGCGTGTGCTTAAGGATTACAAACCGATTGATGGCATGTATGCGAACCTGGGTGAGAAGATCAAGTATGTGCGTTTGAGTAAGCAGCAGTATATTGAAAACCTGAAACATGCCTTCGCCTCCAATGAATTCATTAACATTCAGTTTGAGAGTACAAATATCAAGAAAGTGCAGGGTGAGAATATTTATGGGATTCAAATTGCCCAGAATTACACTTCGTCAACCTATGCGGATAAAGGCTATTTGTTCCTGATGCTGGATTTAAATGACCCGAACGAACCTAAAATATATGTTCGATCCTGGCAACCAGAAAAGAACCCCGATGGCTCAATCATCGGATTAACAGACTTTCATTTCTAAGGGAGTTTTGATGTGTCGGTATTTCATAATCTTATTACTTATATTGTTTTCTTCATTATTAATTGCAAATGAATTTGTAGTAGATTCTTTTGAGGAACAGCAGAATGATCTCAGTCTGCAGCGTACACCCAAGAAAGATGTAAATGGTGATCTCTGCGGTTTAATTAAGATTAGTACAGATATTACTGGTATTACATTTCCCGACAAGGACATCGTTAATATCCAGGCAAAGACAGGAGAATATTGGATTTATGTCTCTCCCGGCAAGAAATACCTGAAACTGACAAATGCCGGTTATGCTGCTTATATGTATTCTTTCCCAAATAATATATCTATCCAATCAGATTGCGTTTATTCCTTGAAATTAAAATCTAAGGGAGCAAGTGCAGTTGATGAAAACTTACTGCTCCTGACTCTGAAAATGAATGTCAGCGATGTCGTGATCATTAAGAATGGGACATCTTCGAATATCGCTAAATTAAACCAGGTACAGTATCGCTTACCGGCAGGAGAATACAATTTCAAATTTGTGAAACAAGGTTATGCCAACCAGGAAATCACTGTTAAGATGGATAAACAGGAAGAAACTCGTGACATTACTCTCGTCGCGGGTCAATCACAGGAAAAGATCAAACTCCCCGGAATTGTGATGATCTCTTCTGAACCCAACCAGGCAGAAGTGTTTATTAATAACCAGAAAGTCGGTGTCACTCCATATACAGATGAAGTCATTGCAGGTGATCATCAGTTGATGCTGCGGAAGAATTTGTATGATTCCTATAGTTCTGCTTTTAAAGTAGTTGAAGGACAGACAGTTGAATTACCTTTAATCAAAATGACTCCAAAGTATGGCTATTATGCCGTCCAATCAGTTCCTGAAGGGGCAAGGATTTTTTTAGATGGCAAATTGGTTGGTATCTCCCCTATCCCAAGAAATACAATATCCAGCGGGGCACATCAAATCAAGGCTGAAATGGAAATGTATCATCCAAAAGAACAGGAAGTAATTATCAAAAATGGTGATGATAAGAATATCGCTGTCAACCTTACACCTGCGTTTGGTATCCTGGAAATAACATCTTATCCTGAAACTGGCGGGAAAGTATTTATTGATGATAAGGAAGTCGGTCTGACACCATATCTCAATCCGAAAATGATGTCAGGTTCCTACCAAGTTCGTATTGAGAAGCTACTATGGATAGGTGAAGAGCAGACTGTAAGTGTATCTGATAATCAGACAACCATGAAGCAATTAACCCTGACAAAGAATTATGGTATTTTGCATATCCAAGCCGAGGGGGCTGATATATATCTGAACGATGAAAAAGTTGGAACCGGGGAATATTCTCCCAATCTGCTTCCCGGTAAATATACGATTCGAGCAGAAAAAGACAGACATAAAGCAGCATCTGAGGAAGTATATTTAAGCGCAGGCGATGAAAAGACAATTATATTGAAAGTTGAACCATTGATGGCAGCAGTCAGTGTAATTAGTTTCCCTGAAGATTCTAAAGGTGCAGAGATTTATCTGAATGATCAAAAAGCTGATAAACAAACTCCTTCCGTCTTGCCTTTACTGATTGGGGATTACACTATTTCATTGAAACATCCAAAATATCTTGAGCAAAGCCAGACAATATCTCTCAAAGAAGGTGACTCGAAAAAGCTGGTGTTCCAGCTTCAATCCTATGAAGGCAGTCGTCTCCAGATGCAAAGTAAATGGAGAACCCAGAAGTATGTTGCCCTCGGTATCCTGGCATTGGACATGGCGGCTGCAACTATTGGCTATACGCAGGGAAATAGCAACTATGATAAGTATAAGTCAGCTACAACTTCTGCAACAGCAACGGATTTTTATGATAAAAGTAAGAAATATGATCAGATCGCAGTTGTTACAATTTGTGTATCTCCTCTACCTTTATCATGGTTCATATATTCTTGCGTTAAGCAGCATCGTTATGCAGACAGAAGGTAACAGGTGACAGATGTTAGCTGTTAGCTGTTATCTGGTAATGTCTCAGATACTTATACATCATTTTACGAAAGTGGTAGCCATAAATTGAGTAAGTGATGACTTGGCGAAATACTTGTCTTTTGTAAAAGATACTCCAAAATATCATTCTCCAATAATAAGGTCGTTCTTTGCCGGTGATTCCAAGAACAAATAGTGTTTTGAAGAATGCCAGGATTTCGTTGAAATGTACTTTTTGTTTGTGGAATGTATCCTGGTTCATCTCCAGGTATTTCCTCATTCGTTGATAAAAGGGCTGGGGCGAGTATATGTTATGAAGTACTTGTTTGTAACCTGAAACCAATTGTTCATATTTCATTGCAGGTTTAAAATTCATCGATAAATCAGTATTATCACCACTCATGGAAGTCTTCAATCTCCCTTCTGAAAGCATCTGCTTGTAGAGTTTTGTATTGAAAGGTGCATTTAATAAACCAACCATGGCAGTAATAATACCGCTTTCCTGGATAAACTTGATCATCCCATTGAAAATAGATGGATTATCATGATCGAAACCAATGATGAATCCTCCCATCACTTCCATTCCGAAACTCTGTATTTTATGAACCGATGTGACTAAATCACGCTTGCAATTCGTATATTTCTCACATTCGGCAAGACTATCTTCGTTCACTGACTCAATACCGATGAATACCTTATTGAAACCGGCAGCAGCCATTTGCTTCATTAAACTTTCGTCATCAGCCAGATTAATGGAACATTCCGTGTAGAAAGAAAAAGGGTGCCCTTTCTGTTCCATCCAGGTAGTGATCGCCGGAAGTATTTCCGTTTTTAATTTCACCTTGTTTCCAATAAAATTATCATCCACAAGAAATACCTGTCTCCTCCAGCCGTGTTGATATAATGCTTCCAATTCAGCAATGATCTGTTCCCTGCCCTTTGTTCTCACTTCATTTCCGAAAAGAATGGAAATTTCACAGAAACTGCATTGATAAGGACAACCCCGAGAATATTGAAGATCCATAGAAACATAATGTCGCATATTGATCAAATCCCATTGAGGGATTGTTGTTTGTGTGATATCAGACCAGCCCTCTGCGTGATAGACAGGTCTTGGATTACCATTCTGCAGGTCAGATAAAAACTGTGGTAAGGTGATTTCTGCTTCTCCTAAAATGAGATGCTCAATCATGCTGAACTTGTCTGGTTGTTCTGTAAACAGTGGACCGCCGGCAACTATTTTCCTTCTCAGTTTCTGGCATCTTCTGATCACTTCCCATACGGATGTTTCCTGGATAGACATTGCACTGATAAAAACATAGTCCGCTTTCAGGATATCTTTATTCTTTAATGTAGATACATTCATATCAACAAGTTTCTTATTCCATTCCTTGGGAAGTATACCCGCAACCGTAAGAAGCCCTAATGGCGGATCGCTTGATTTCTTGGAAATGAACCGTAAAGCATAGCGGAAACTCCAGAAAGAATCAGGACAATGCGGATAAACCATTAGAATATTCATTATGACCACCATCTACATAATTTCGTTAATTTAATAATTTATGTAGAAGCTGGTAATCTCCAACAATTAAATAAAATAATTCAATGAAAGCATGTAGCAGATGCACCCATATTCCTGACTAGTATTTTTGAACACAGACAAACTGAACATTTTGATAATTAAATAAATTGCTGCAAGATATTTGAGTATTTTCTGTACTTTGATTCAGTTTCATAAAAAAGCCCCGTCCATAATACAGATGAGGCTTGTTGAGGGATGGATTATTTCTAATGCTTGTTTTATTTTGAGCTGCTTTGAATTTTTCTGTTCTCTGCCTCTTGAAGTTCGAAGTGTAGAGTTTGATTTTGTTACTGAGGAAGTTATATGAAAGCTAAGATTCGAAGTTCACAATCAGCTTTTCAAACTCTCCGACACTATACTTCGACTACGCTCAGCAACCACCACCTCTCTTTATCCAAAGAGAGGAATGGTTAACACGCATCCTGTCTGCCCTAGCACCTGGCACCTAACACCTGAAACCTTCTGCAACCCTTCTTCACCGTCTCCATTACTCTGTAAAACCAGGGAATCACATCATTCATCTGGCAGAACAAGGCTGGTATTTTATTCAGTGATACACTATCCAGAAACAGGTAAAACAGCTTTTATTTTACTTTTACAATTTTGCTTGTTTCTGTGATCTTCCCTTGTGTCGCTTTCAGCAGATAGACACCATTGGACAGTTTACTGCTATCAAAGCAAATAGCACTATTGGATTGACCGGATAATTTTTGTACACATTGTCCTTTGATATTGAATACTTCAAAGACCACAGGCTGTACTCCCTTGGTTGATACATTCACTTGAAACTGATTTTGGAAAGGATTAGGATAAGCTTTCAAGTTAAGATCCGAAATTGCCGGAGCTACCTGGTCATCGGTAGGTGTTGGATCCAGCCAGGAGAAGGTAATTCTTCTTTCATTTTCCCAGGAAGTTGTTGAAGAATTCCAAGCAGTAGTGTACTTGTATTCAGGATTAGCGTCAAGATCATAAGTCAATGTGAACTTAAATCTGTTCTGCCAAATTGGCACAGTGCTGTTATAGTCTTCAGTCAAGCCTTCTGTCAATTGCCCATAATTATTGTAAGTATAAGTGTTTCGGTTGACTGGAACATAATTAACTCCAAACACAAGACCATCAGTAATCAGGGATACCATGCCATAATAATCGCTGCTAAAACCATAGATGGAATTCTCTACCAGAGGATATATGAAGGGATAAGTTGTCGAGTAGTAGTTGATAAAGCCATCATTTGTCGTGGTGTCGTTCGGTTGATAAGTGTATTGCAGCTTATTTGAAGCATACCATACCAGAGTATCCTGATTTTGATATTTTTGCTTTGTAATCAGTTTACCAAGGCCATCATATTCATATGTAAAGCGTATATAATTAACATAGCTATCGTAAATAGCCGATTCCACTGTTTCTGTCAGATATCCATTGTTATACGTCAAGTGAAGATGTTTGAACGGAGTCCACGTTGGATTCTGATATAAATCTGTATTAATTACCGTTAAACGGTTCTGGTCATCATACTGATAGGAATAACGAGAAATTGTTTGAATTGGTTGATTATCGACACTGTCCTGAAATACAACCTGGAGAATACGAGAAAAGTCATCATTGTAAGTATAGTTAAAATAACTCTTGGGTAACCATTGAAACCCTACGTGGTCGTATCCGGCAAAGCCTTTGATTTGGATTGGAACGGTTGGGTGTTCAACAGAATAAACAAATTCTGACTTCCAGTCCCTTTCATAATTAAAATCATCGAAATCCCAATCACCCGTTTCAATGGTGCTGGGTTGCCAGGCTCTTTGTCCGTCCCGATCAGAGGAAATGAGACTATTCTGACCATTGAAAGATTGAAAAGGACATTGTGCCATTAATAAGATAGGTATGAAAACTAATAGGATGAGTGTTACAAAACGCATAATGCAAACCTCCAGCTTATTTTTGTTGTTACATATTATATTATTTCACATTATACATGTCAAGAAAGAATTAACTTATCTTCAAAGTTCTTTAATGCCGACCTAATCCATATCTGTTAAATTAAGTCTTGAAATTATTCCAAATGTCATTTTCAATGAAACATCTTCTTGACAAATACTTCTAGATTTTAAAATTTCAAAGGAGGTTAAAATGACAAAATACTTATTGATCTGCTTGTTTCTTATCCTTTCAATGGGAATATATGCACAAGACAATTCGGAATTGTATTTAAATTCCATCGGCATTTTTTCAGGACAATCAATCTATTTAATCTGCACTTCTCTTTCCACACTGGCGGATAGAGATCATGATAATGATCTAGAGGCAAATGACGCTCTTAAGGAAGTGGATATCTATATCAGATTTACCAGACAATCCTCTGAAGAATTAAATAAATTACTGAAGCAGAAAGCAATAGCGAAAGACAATATCGTTCTGGTAAATGATATGATTGATTGCTTTTCTCTTTTAGAGACTGAAGCCAGGTCATTGGAAAGTTATATGAACAAAAGTGATCGAAAAAACCTGGATGATTTTGAAAAGAATAAAGCAGCAGCCTGGGAAAAGATATCCAAATTACTGAAATTATAATATCTTCTTCACATTGTTAATTCATAATTCCTGTTACTTAATATCTGAAATTCTAATACCCGAAATGGAGGGTATGATAACTATATAAAAAATCAGGAAAAGATGGACAGGAATAAAAGCTCCCTGGATTATTGTGTTGAACTATGTTATTTTAAAACGTTATTTATCATAAGTATAGGAGTTATTATATGGAAAACATGAATTTACCTCGTATGCAGAATGCTGATTTAAAAGGCAAAGTCGTACTCCTTCGGGTCGATCATAATGTTGTCAAAAAGGGAAAAATCATAGACGCCATGAGAATTGATGCCACGATTCCCACTCTCTTCAATATCATAAAAAAGGGTGGGAAGCTCATCCTGATGACTCATGTAGGACGTCCATATGACAAAAAGACAGGTCTCTTCACTCTTTCTCCTCAAGATGCTGTGGAACCTATTGTGAAGTACCTGGAACATAAGCTGCAGATTAAGATAGCAGTTCCAACATTTACCGCTGCTGAAGGTAAGGGCATTGATCAGCTTGACCCTTCCATGAAAGACCTGGTTGCTAATTTGAAAAACGATAAGATCGATATGATCTATTTACCTAATACCCGCTGGTTCACTGGCGAAGAAAGTAAAGGCGAAGCTGCGGACATCTTTGGAAAAGAACTCACCGGTATGGCTGATGTTTATATCAATGACGCTTTCGGTTCATGGCAGGCACATGTATCTACCATGAAACCGACTGAAAAGCTGCCTTCCTATGCTGGATTACTCATGCAGAAGGAACTTGACCACCTGCAACTGATCTTCACTCCCAAGCGTCCTTTTGTCGGTATTGTGGCAGGTTCTAAATTCGATACAAAGATTGGACCGCTCAGTTCCCTGTTGGAGAAAGTGGATTACCTGGTACTCGGTGGAGTTATTTATAATGCCTATCTCAGTGTAAAATATGGTTTATCTATCAAAGGCATTGGTGAAGATGACCTGGCAATTGCTGCCAAGTTCCTTAAAGATAGCGAAAAGTACCCGGGACGTATTGTAGAATTACCCTTCATCATCGAATCCGATACTTTAGATGGAAAGATCGAGGGACAATACCGTACGCTCAACATTCATGATATTCCCAAAGGCAAACATCTGAATTATGTCCTTGATGCCGATCCAAAGTCTTTTGAACTTCCCGAAGTGAAGAAAGTATTTGATGAAGCTGCCATGTTCTTTGTCAATGCGGTTATGGGCTTTACTCCCAACTTTGGAGATGGTACGAAAGCCATGTACTCTCTCATCGATACGAATAAAGCAGCTAAGAAGCTCTTCGGTGGCGGAGATACGCTCCAGGACTTCCGTAACCTGCTTGTAAACACTTATCTGGCTGCCTTGGATAATGAATCCTATTATTTCTTTACCGGTGGCGGTGCAGTTCTCAATGCTATCGAACAAGGCTCCCCCTTTGGTATGGAGCCTGTAAAAGCTTTGATCAGGAATGGAGGAAGAAGCTTGTAGCTTGCAGCGCTGACTTAAGGCGGTATTGATCCAGAAGCTTGTAGCTTGAAGGTGGGATGCCAAACTCCGATTTGGCATGTGACGAAACTGAGTTCGCCACATCTTTTCATCACCGGAAGCGAAAACCTGTTTTCAGGGAAATTCTATCTTTCAAATAGGTCACATTGAATATGAGAAAAACAGAAAAGAAACAAGAAATAAAGAAAACCTAAGGAAAATCTACAAAAGTCTAGATGATCCCTAGATGATCCCTAGATGAAGCCTAGATGAAACCCACCTGAAAAAGAAAGTACGTCGTGCGAGGTTCGAAGTACGAAATTATAGGAGAAAATTAAACCACGAAACAGACGAAAAACACTCTCCTCTGTTTTGATTCTCCCTTTGGATAATAGGAATTTGAACTCCATACTCTTAGCTTTCATGTAAAGTAATCACCACAGGTGCAACGGCACAGCAACGCCTCATCTTGTGAGGTGGATAGGTCATTTTTCAAATGATGCCAAATACCAAACAAATCCTGTCTTTCTTAATGCAATAACATAATGGAGTTACATAAGCTTGCATCGTACAAGATACGACCTATCCACCTTTTGAAAAAAGGCGTTGCACCCACAACTATCGCATATCGTGAGTCCAGCAAGGAAATCCGGTCGGGTTTAAAGTCCAACGTTTTATGAAATTCGTTCTTTCTTTTAGCGTTCCAGTTCCTTCTTCAAGAAATTGATAAAATTGATCGTGGTTGGATTTACTTCCTGTAATATTCCTAAATAAAAGCTGATCATATCACCTAAATAGATTAATGAATATGCCTGTACGATGAAATTATCACCTTCTGCATAAAACTCCAGCCATTCTTGCCCTCTTTCAGACAGGAGTGTTTTGAAGACTTGGATACGTTTGGAATAACGATCAGTTAAGTTCAACGGTGCGAGAAAGATGGGGATGAACGTATCATTCATCCCCTCAATTTCCCAGCCTTCTATTTCGTTATGATTCATTTCAGGAAATGTATGATAAAAAGCAGGATATTTAGCATTTTCATTGATCTGGCATTTCCAGCGGTAGGCAACAGATGCAAATTCTGGAATTGCGGAATAGATGAGTGGAATCTTCCCTTTTATCATAGCGGCTGAACTTTTAGCCAGGTTGCTTTCATATGGATTACGAGCTGCTATAGCAGCAGCCTTTAACATCATCATTCCAACTGTTTTTTCTACTTCAACAGCTTGAGAAGGTATGACTTGGAATTCTTCTAAAACTTTTAAAAGAGAGAAAAATAGTGAAGCAATAGCTGACCGGGGAGGATTTCCACCTACTAATTCGACCCACAGATATTTACCTTCAAGCAGAGTTCTCAATTCACCACCGGATGTGACACCAGCGATATAGGGAGTTGAAGCAATGGCTTCTTTACAGCAGGAAAGAGTTTCTTCTGTATTCCCGGAATAACTGAGTAGGATAACCAGGGTTTTATTCGTGATATGTGGTAGTTTGTAGTCTTTACAAACGAAGATTGGTATTTTTTTACCGAATGCAGCTTGGGCAAGATCGCCTGAAATTGCTGAACCACCCATTCCACAAATAACTACCTGGTTGATTTTATCCAAAGATAAACTCATAAATGAAGGTGGTATATGAACCTTGGCATTTTCGTAAGCGGTCTTCACTTGTTCTGGTAAATGAATGATCTTGTGATACATATCCTCCAGATCAAGATCATCGAAGTGCGAAGTACGAAGTGCAAAATGCGATGTAATTTCATCAGATAAATGAGCCATTGTTATCTCCATTTTGTTTAGTTTATAGTACAAAAGAATACTCGATTTTGAACTTCCCTCAAAGTAGGTCTTCTCTGCAATTCTTAATTCTTAATTCTTAATTCTCTAGTCTTTAAGTAATCATTAATTGTAGCACGTTCCTTATCAAATCCTGGTTTTCCCATCATGGCATAAGTAGCAATTTTTCCAGCTTCAACACCTGGCTGGTCGAGTGGATCAATCTGGAGCAGTTTCCCTGTGAATACTGTTTGAACTTCGAACATGAAGATAAAAGCTCCAATTGATTTTTCATCGAGTTTATCAAAAGTAATATTTGCATTCGGTCTACCTGCATCGGTTAAAGCAATTTCAGTGGCTAGTCTTTCTGTGTTGAGAAGCAAACTCAGCTTCTTACCACCGAGATAATGAACTTCTTCCCGGTCAGGATAAAGGTCTGGAATTTCATAATCATAACCGAATTTTGATACGGTTAGGAAAGTAAAGACCTTATCATTTGGTCCTTCAGTATACAATTGCACTTGTGAATGCTGATCAGTAGTGCCTAGAGCCTTTACCGGTGTTTGGCCAACAAAGACTTCCCTTCCCTGCTTATCATATTTTTTTCCCAAACTTTCTGCCCACAGTTGACGATACCAGTCAGCCATATCATATAAGGCATTGGCATAGGGCATCATAACAGAGATATTCTTACCATTGCGCATATACTGATAGTGCAGAAAACCATTGAAATATGCTGGATTCTTCCAAATATTCTTTGATTCACAGATTACTCTCATATCAGCAGCACCTTTCAATAAACCGCTAATATCTATTCCAGCAAAGGCACAGGAAACAAGTCCGACATCAGATAAAACAGAAAAACGTCCGCCAACATTGCCTGGAACTTCAAAGTCCTGGTAGCCTTCCTTCCGCACAATATCTCTTAAAAAACCCTTATCTTTATCTGTTGTAATAACTAAATGTTCTTTATAAGCTTGCGGAAATGTATCCTTGAGAATCTTCATCAGGATGAGAAATACCGACATCGTTTCAGCAGTTGTACCGGATTTGGTAATAACATTAAAAAGCGTTCTATTCAAATCAACCACATCCAGAATCTCTTTTAACATTAATGGATCAACATTATCAGCTACAATGACTTTTCGCGGTAATTGTTTTTCCACTTTCAGAGCTGAATAAATGGCTTTATTTCCCAGGGCTGAACCACCAATACCAAGAACAACCATTGTATCGAACTTTGTTTTAATCTTATCGAGATAAGTAGTGATATGAGATATATCCTGGTCAGGTAAATCGTAAAAACCAAGTTTCCCCTGCTTTCGCTCAGTCATGATTTCCTGGTGAATACTTTTAATCTGCAGATCAGACTGATCAATCAGATCTTTAGAAATACCACTCCTGATTTTTTGTGAATGAAGAAAATTCTGATAATCAAAATGAATCAGCATACTCGCTCCTTATTTAGATTATTTCTAAGATTGTCTGAATTTCTGCCAAAGAAGATGAACATGATATATGTTCAAACCTTTCCCTGATACTATCATCAAAACGAAGAATCCTATCTTTTACCATGAGAAATTGTTTGGGATTTACACTTAGCTCATCCACTCCCATAGCTAATAGTAAATTGATGTATTGAGGATCAGAAGCCATCTCACCACAAACCGACACCTTTAATCCTTTCATATGGGCTTGTTCCACTGTATTTTTAATTAATGTTAAAACAGCCGGATGGTATGCTTGATAATATGGAGCTACAATGTCATTATTCCTATCAACAGCAAGTGAATATTGGACAAGATCGTTGGTTCCGATACTGAAAAAATCACATTGCTCTGCCAAGCTAGATGCACAAAGAGCAGCAGAAGGGATTTCAATCATTGCACCAATATCAATCTTTTTCGAGAAGGTCTTACCTTCCTTTTCCAATTCCCTGGCACACTCATCAACAAACTGTCTTCCAACCTGCATATCTTCCCTTCCAATAATCATAGGAAACATGATCTTGATGTTGCCAAACACCGAAGCGCGTAAAATAGCACGTATTTGTGTTCTGAAAATATCTTTATGCTTCAGTGAAAAACGAATACCCCGGCATCCAAGATAAGGGTTTTCTTCTTTATCCAGGTTTAGAAGATGTGAAAGCTTATCACCTCCTAAATCAAAAGTCCGGATAATGACAGGTTTGCTTCCTAATTTCTCGGTAATATTTTTATATACTTCATATTGTGATTCTTCTGAAGGCAAAACAGCTTGATCAAGATATAAATATTCGGTTCTAAAAAGACCAATTCCATCAATTTCATACTGAAGAATGGCATCTATTTCTTCTGTAAAACCAAGATTTGCCATAAGTTGAATACGTTTCCCGGATGCCGTTATTGTTTCTCTACTTTCAACAGATTTTAATGAATCATAACTAACCTTTAAATCTTCCCTTCTCTTCTTATAAATGCCTAATTGATCATTATTCGGTTCTCTTATAACATCTCCGGTAATGGCATCAACGATGACACATGAATTTTCCACACTATGTTCAAGCAGGGAAGGAATGGCAACGATAAAAGGGATTCCAAAGGCACGTGCCAAGATTGCACTATGCGATGTCTGACTTCCTTTTTCAGTGCAGATCGCCTTGACCTTTGCTTTCGCAAAAACAGATACTTGGGTCGGTGTTATTTCTTTCGCAAAAATAATGGCATCAGGATCTGGAATTGGTTGTTCACACTTGCCGGATTCAACCAAGTAATCCAATAAAATATGTGAAACATCTATAAAATCGCTTGCTCTCTGAGCAAAAAAATCGTTCTTCATATTTTGAAAGTACTGTACAAGATAATTATAGTGTTTGGATACAGCCTGTTCAACTGTTAGTAATTCATCATTAATCAATGTTTGAATAGCTTTCTTAATATCAGGATCTTGAAGAATCATCTTTTGTGACTCGAAGATTTCCTTATCTTGTTTTGAATTTGCATATTCTTCGATAAAACGATCTGTTTTCTGAAGCACTTCTTCCAATGTAATTTCTAACTTGTGTAATTCAGCTTCTCTTTGCTCAGGATGTATTTTCAAAGTACTGATTTGATATATTTTAGGTCTGGTTATTCTAATATTACCAATGGCAATACCCGGTGAAACAGGAATTCCGTGCAAGGCATCCACTATTCTTCCCCGAATTTACTGGAAAAAAGCTCGGTGATTTCTTCTAATAAATATTCTTCATCCACTCCATTTGCTACAAGATCTAATTCTGCCTGAAATTCAGCAGCTAACATCATGACGCCCATAATACTCTTACCATTGATACGCATTCCTTCTTTTTCGATAAAGAAATCAGAGCGATATTTTGTTGCAGCCTTCACCAATAAGGCAGATGGTCTTGCGTGTAAACCCAATTTATTGGAGACGGTAATAGTTTTTTTCAACATAAAATCCTTTACAACTATCTTTTATTTAATTTAATAAACCGACAATGTTATGTCAATAAATCTCTATCCGGGGAAGTTATCTATTCCTTGCTCTGTAATGGCATTCCTAAGTCTTGTTTTGCGTTTTATCTCTTCCTGGAGTTTCTTGGCATAATCCTCAGCAGCATCATATCCATATTTCTTGAGAATCATATTCATCGCAGCTACTTCTACGATTACAGAGACACTTTTCCCTGGTGAAACGGGTAAATATATAATCGGAATATGTACTCCCAGATGTTCAACATAATTACTAGTCAAACCTATTCTTTCATAATCCATATTCTCTTGCCAAGGCATTAACTCAATCTGTAGATCAATGTCCTTAGTTTGCTTGACCCGTTGAATGCCAAACATCTTTTCAACATTCACCAATCCTACTCCCCTGATTTCCATGAAATGTCCAAAGTCTCGTGATGGCTGTCCAACGAGGAGATCATCAATCAGTTTTATGGTCACTGAATCATCAGAAATAAGGCTATGCCCGCGGCTTACCAGATCGAGAGCACATTCGCTTTTTCCAATACCGCTTTTACCGGTTAAGATAATACCTAATCCAAATACATCTATCAAAGTGGCATGAATTGTCTTCTCTGGAGCATAATAATCATTGAGATATTTTCCCAGTGTACGGATGAGATTGATTGTTGATAATCTGCTGGAAAGGATGGCGATATTGCTTTCATTCGCCAACTGTTCAATCTTAGTGGGAAAAGAAAGACCCTTCGTAATCACAATTAGAGGTATAGCATTAGTAAATAATTCCCTCATCCTCTCATAGTAGATACTTTCCTTCAAGGATTGAAGATAGGATATTTCTGTTTCTCCAATGATCTGGACACGATCTGCAGCAAATCTCTCAAAGTAACCTGCTAAAGCTAAACCGGGACGATTTAATTGGGGTGAACTGATCTTGTTATCCAATGTTTTAGGTTCTGTAATCATGGATAAGGCAAAATCTTTCTTTTTTGTTTCGAAAAAATCTTTGATGAGAATTTCTTTCATGCTAAGCTCCAAAAAAGGGGGGTTTTATCCCCCCTTGATAACGAAAACTTAAGGTTCAAGAAGTTTGAAATGGTCATCGTCCTTCTTAATGAGAACGTTGATCGTATCAGTCTCCACATTTTTAAAGAAAAAGAAGTTATCTTCACCAAGTTCCAAGGCTTCGAGAGCTTCCTGTACCGTCATAATTTCCGGGACGACCCGCTTTGTTTTAATTAGTTTTCGAGGTCGATCACTGTCTTCCTTCATAAATAAATGAGCTCTTGAATAATACTCGGTGTTCTCTTTCAAACTCTTTTTCTGGTGATCTGTCACTCGATCCTTGAGTTTTTTGATTTGACCTTCCATTTTTTCGATAGTATTGTCAATAGCTAAATACATGTCCATTTCTTCAGAATCACTTTGAAGAGTAAACTTAGAGGCGTGGAGGGATATTTCGCAGAGATTTCTGCTATTTTCCAAAGTCAAGGTAACATGCAGATTAATGATGTGATCAAAATACCTACTAAATTTCTCACACGCTGATTCTACATAGTCACGAATCGCTTTGGTCAGTTCGAAATGCCGGGCAGTAATTGTTATTTGCATGGCTCCGTCCTCCTTTAGGTAGATTTCATATATTCTCGGGCTTTTTCAGCATGATAAGAACTACGTACCAATGGTCCACTTTCCACATGCAGAAAACCCATTTTCTTTCCTTCCTCACGATAGAATTCAAAAACATCCGGATGCACATATTCAACAACAGGATAATGATGCTTCGTTGGGGCAATATATTGTCCAATAGTTAAAATATCGCATCCGCTTTTTCGTAGATCGGACATCACTTGAATCACTTCTTCCTGATTTTCCCCTAAACCAACCATCATTCCGCTTTTTGTCATTAATCCGGGAACATATCTCCTGGTTTCTGAGATAACTCCTAATGATCGTTGATAATTTGCCTGTGGTCTTACAGCCGGATAAAGTCTGGAAATCGTCTCAATGTTATGATTCAGGATATCAGGATGTGCATCGAGAATCGTATGAAGTGCGGTCATATCTCCTTGGAGATCCGATATTAGAACTTCAATCGTGGTTTCAATTTTACAATTGGATCTTATTTCATTCATAACTTTAACAAAATGTGAAGCACCTCCATCGGGAAGATCGTCTCTAGTGACAGTTGTCAAAACGATATGCTTGAGCTGTAAAATTCGAGACATCTCACCTATTGCCTTAGGTTCGTTTTCATCAGGTTGTAATGTAAGTTTATTTTTATCAATAGCACAAAAAAGACAGTTCCTGGTACAGATATCACCCAGTAATAGAAAAGTAGCAGTTCCGTTCTCAAAGCATTCACCTTTGTTTGGACATTGAGCACTTTGACAGACACTATGCAGATTATTTTGTCTGAGTTGACTTGAGATTTCATTTGTTCTTTTTGAACCCAGTTTATTGGCTTTCAGCCATGCTGGTTTTCTTAATTCTGACATTTTCAAATCCTTTTTAACAGTACCAAATATAATATAGTTATACTTGATGAATAGACAAGGAAAGAGTGTCTTCTATAGATTCACCTATTACTTCTGATAATGTTGGATGTGCAAAGACAATTTCCATAACTTCATGATTAGATATTTTCTTTCCGATCAGAATTGCTCCCTGGGCAATCAATTCTGTTGCTGAAGGTCCGATGATATGCATACCCACGAGAGTACCGTTCTGTTCATCAACAATCGTCTTTACAAATCCAAAGGAAGCTCCCAATCCAAGCGCTTTTCCATTTGCACTGAATGGAAATTTTCCCACTTTCACTGTACTATATCTTTGAAGCGCTTCTTTTTCAGTCAAACCTACAGAAGCAATTTCCGGATTCGTGAAAGTACATCTCGGTATATTTTCGTAATTTAAAGGTGCTATTGTTTCATCTTCACGAGCAAGTCTTCTGCGAATGATCTCTGCTGCTAACAGCCCTTGCTTGCTTGCCACATGTGCAAGTTGAAGTTTTCCAGTGATGTCCCCGATAGCGAAGATATTCGGTAAATTTGTTTCCATTTTATCATCGATCGTTATCCGACCCTTATCTTTAATCAAATCCATTCCTGAGACTTCAATTGTGAAAGGTAAATCACGACCAACACTCACCAGCACTTTCTCTGCAATGATCTCTTTCCCATTAGAAGTATATAAATGGATGCCGTCATCCATTTGTTGAAATTGTTCAACTCCTGCACCAGTGTTGATTTTCACCCCGGCTTTCTTGAATGCCATGGTCATCCTCTTTCCAACTTCATCGTCTTCAGTTGTTAAAAGACTGGGTAAAAACTCGATAATTTCTACTTTTACACCGAATTGCATAAAGATGGAAGCAAACTCACAGCCAATAACCCCTCCCCCAATGATTGCCAGGCTCTGCGGTAAGGCTTGTAATGCCAGGATATCAGTTGAAGATAGAATCTTCTTACCATCAAATGGCATAAATGGCAATGACTTAGGGGTTGAACCGGTAGCAAGGATAACAAAATCAGCACTTACTTCAGTGCCTTCCAAGGTTGAGATTGCGTATTTATCTTCATTCTTGATGATTTTAATCACAGTTTCTTTCAAAGTATCTATCTTTCTTTTCCTGAATATGAATTCAACACCACTGACAAGTTTCTCCACTATTTCATTCTTGCGGGAATTGACTTTTTCATAGTCAAGAGACACATCATGAACCTGAATTCCAAATTGGTCTGCTTCGTGAATTTCACCATATAAATCAGCAACTTTCACAAGCGCTTTCGTAGGAATGCAACCCCAGTTAAGGCATACTCCACCTAAGCGATCTTTTTCAAAAACAACAGCATTGATCCCGTATTGGTTCAATCGAATGGCAGTAACATAACCACCCGGTCCACCACCAATAATAGCAACTTGATAATGCTTCACTGGATTCTCCTCAATCGACTATTCAAAACACCCATTTCATCTCGATATTTAGCCACGATACGCCTGGATATATTCAATCCATCATCCTTAAGCATATCAACAAGTTCCTTATCACTGATAGGGTTTGATTTGTCTTCCACATCAATATACTTATGAATGAGAGATTTCACTCTTTGCCGTGAAACAGATTCATAATTATCATCTCTTCCGGCAGTTGAGCTGAAGAAATTCTTTAGGGGAATAACTCCAAATGGTGTATCTGCATATTTATGCCTGACAACACGAGAGATTGTAGATTCACTGACATCCAAGTCCTGTGCAATAAAAGAATATGTTAACGGCACCAATACTCCCGATGATCTATAAAAGAAATCATGTTGATGCTTAATGATAGATTGCGTGACCCTTTCCAAAGTCCGCATACGCATATACATGGATTTGATGAGGAACTTGGCAGAATTTATTTTCTCTCTAACAAATTGAATCGTTTCCCGATCATACTGCTTTCGATTGATCATCTTCTTGTAGCGCGGATTCAGAATGATATTTGGCGTAAGAGAATCATTCACAATCACTTCAAAATCATCATCGATTTCCTTGATGATCACGTCAGGAATGATGTAGTTTTCGGAAGCAGTACCAATTCGCAATCCAGGTTTGGGATCCAGTTTCGCAATTTGATTTCTGCAATTCAGTACTTGTTCTTCATTGATACCTTGATTGGATGCAATCCTCTGATAACGTCGATGTATCAGATTTTCAAATTCATAGGTTATGATATTCACTAATTTATCATTCATAAGTTGCTCTTCATTCAATTGCACTAATAAACATTCCTGGATATTTTGTGCTGTGATACCAGATGGATCAAGATGAAGAATGATCTGGTGAATTTCAAGTGCTCTCTCAGGCAAAATATCATAATCTGAGGCACTCTCAATAACACTATATCCCTCTGGAAGAAATCCATGTTGGTTAACGCTGTCAAGCAAATCTGTAGCATAATCGAGTTCATCATCTGTCAGATGAAGTGAATAAAGTTGCTGTAAAAAAACCACTTTCCCTTCAACAATGTAGGGCATATACATTTCAGGTCCCATCTCATCACTATCAGTACTTCTTGATGAAATCTCATGATGATAATCATTCCAGTTATCGAGAATTTCGCTGAGTTCTTTTACTTCCTCGACATTCTTGGACATATCATTTTCTACATCATCTTCAATATCTGTTTCACTTTCTTTGGATGTTTCCGGTTCCACTTCACTGATATCATCTTCACTATCCCGATCTTCACGCATTTCCAACAGCGGATTTGTAATCAGCTCCTGTTTCAGATGTTGTTCTAACTCCATAATAGGCATAGCTAGCATTTGCAGAGATTGAAGCATTTTAGGCTTCAGTTCCTGCTTCATCTTCAACCCCTGGTAGAGATTTAAAGAATGATAATTAGCCATTATGTTCTTTTTCCCATGGATTACTCATAAAACTATTACCCAGATACACTTTACGTGCCTGTTCGTTATTCACTAATTCCTCTGTTGGTCCGGATACAATAATCTGTCCTTCAAATATAATATAAGCCCTATCCACTATTTTCATTGTTTCGAGTACATTATGATCGGTGATCATAATACCAATCTTCTTTGCTTTTAATTTATGTATGATATCCTGGATGTCCGCAACTGCGATGGGATCCACACCGGCAAAAGGTTCATCCATAAACAGGAAAGATGGATTTGTGACAAGGGAACGAGTGATTTCCAATTTACGTCTCTCTCCCCCAGATAATGTATAAGCCTTTTGGTCGGCTAATTTAGTAAGATTTAGTTCTTCCAGGTACTCTTCCAGTTTATGAATTCGTTCTTTTTTGGGTAGCCCAAGAGTTTCCAGGATCGCCATGATATTTTCTGCAACTGTCATTTTATGAAAAATTGAGGGCGCTTGCGCCAAGTAACCAATACCTAGTTGTGCCCTTTTATACATAGGTTTACGGGTAATATCAACATCATTGAAAAAAACTTTTCCAGCATTTGGCTTCGTTAATCCTAAAATCATATAAAAGGTTGTAGTCTTACCGGCACCGTTCGGTCCTAAGATGCCAACAACCTCACCTTGTTTGATATCAAGACTGAGTTTATTCACGACTTTGCGTTTACCGTAAATTTTTATTAATTCACGTGCTTCTATTTTATTCTGATCCATAACTAGATTTTACCTTATATAGCGTATTTGTCAAGTTTTGTTATTTTGAAATTTGTATTTGCCTTTGATTTTTTTATGCATTTTCATTAGTTGTACTTTATTATCAGGTTTAAATAATATCGTTAGCTGCATTCCAGTTGCTTCATTATTCGCATAATCCTGCTTATCCGTTTTTTCCTGTTCAAAATGATATGACACGTTCTCTTCTGCATCAAATCGTTTGATTTCCCGATTCTCGAAAGTCATTTTGATATAATTGGCTTTACACCAATTTGTCGGTGCTTTTCCTTCTATTTCTGAAAAATGCACAATACAGGAGTCCTGTAATTCTGCCCTGGTTAATTCCCGTTTATCAAAATATAAGTAAAAATTGACTGCTTCCGCATCGCCAAAAGTAGAATACAGCTTGGGACTGCCTGAAAAGACTGCCTTATTCTCATGATTCAGATAAATCAGGAAATCACTGGTCGTATGATAATCGGTGGTACTCGTTCTAACATTGAATGTAGCTATTAGCTTCGAAAACTGACGGAAATACTCCATCTTATCTGCAGTTATCCGAATTGAATCTTCACCTGTTACATAGACGACAGGATTTTTGATCAAATAGCCATAGCCATCTTTTTCCTGGTACATGAAATACCCGCAGCTACCATTCATGTTTTCCTTTTGATCATAAAAGGATACTTGATCCCAACAAATGAGTTTCTTTTCCTGGGGATGATATTCAGCCTGATTTGATCTGAAGGTTCGGATACTCTTATCCCGATGGGTTTCTTTGGCATATACGTGGCTGCCTAAGTTCATTTTATCCTGCATTCTATAATACATGACCGTATCTGCTTCAAGATAGAGTGTATCACGTTTGACTTTTACACTCCCTTCCATGCGGGCAATTTTCTGTTTTTCCCAAAGTATCGAACGATCTGTCCAGAATTCTGCTTCTCCATAAAAGAAATGAACGTTCCCTAAAAGTTCAGTAACATATTCATTATTTATTTTATTAAGAAATAGATGATCAGCATTGATTAACTGATAACTCTTATCTTGTGTTGTTTGAGGCTCAGCTTTAGTTTTTGGTGATGGTGATTGATTTGGAACAGAAAGCAGCAATCCCAGGCTGAAAAGGAATAGGCTACCAATTAATATCTTTTTCATTCGCTGTTCCTGCTGCGGTTACCTGTTTCATTTCTGCAAAATTGAGATTACTATCTGTTCTCAAAGATATGCCTTGAAGAACATTCCCGTTTCTGATCAATGTCACTGCACCAGGTGCTATGATTTCATCAAAGGATCTCTCCCATGAGAGAATTTCTGTTTGCAGGATACCATTGGGAGTGACTAATTTTACATGTCCTGTAGCGACAATACGATTCTCAATATCATTTACGTTTGCTCTGTTTGCGGTGATTGTGGAATGAACTTTACCTGATTTATCATAAGTCACGATATTTACATCAAAAGCTAATAAGTTTTGTTTATCATAATACCGATCAATGCGTGATGCATCCAGGACATAATCAATTGAATCCTTCTTCATGGAGACAATATGAACAAAACTGGATTGTTCATCTGGATAATTTGGATTAATCTGATCTTTCGACGGTTCCGTTGCCTTGCGACACCCGGTTAAACCCAGTAGTGATATTAGTAGTAATACTTCAAGAAGACTGAAGATTTGCCAGAAAATTCTTGAGAGCAATATCATATAATCCTTTTTGTGTAAGTACGTATTCAATCATTTCTCTCACTGCTCCATCTCCTCCTCGATGAGTGGAAACGAAATTCACTATCTGTTTAATTTGTTCGACCGCATTAGATGGACAAGCAGAGAATTCCACCACCTGCAAGAGAGGTACATCATTCCAGTCATCACCCATATAGGCAACATTCTTCATTTTCAGATGAAGCTCTTTCAAGAGGAGTTCCATCTGCTGTATTTTATTGGTTACACCCTGGAAAAGATACTTGATATGCAATTCTTCACACCTTCTTTCCAACGCAGCAGAATTACGACCCGATATCACGACAGGAATGATATCTGTCATTTTCAGTAATTGAAAGCCCAATCCATCAAGAGTACTGAATTGCTTGCTTTCTAAACGGTTCTGGTCAATCGTGATCTTGCCATCCGTCAGTACACCATCACAATCAAACGCTAGGACTTGTATATTATCAAAGTGAATAAAACTCATGTACATTCCTTCCTGGAACTATTCAATCAATCTGATCACTTAAAACAGAGTTAAGCAATAATCTAGTATCTCGGGAATTTTATCGAGTGAGACCATACTGGCAGAATCACTCAAGGCTTCATGGGGACGAGGATGTGTTTCTAGAAAAAGACCATGCACTTTTCCGGTTGCTAAAGCTGCCCGTGCCATCATTCCTGCATATTCAGGAGTACCTCCCGATACATTATGAATGGAAGGACGCTGCATACTATGAGTCACATCGTAAACCACAGGATACCCAAAATCATGCAAAATCGCGAAGCTTCGGAAATCTACCACAAGATTATGATAACCAAAAGTCGTCCCACGTTCTGTCAGCATCACTTGATAATTGTTCATTGCAGTCACTTTCCGTGCAGCTAGTTCCATATCTTCAGGAGCCATAAACTGACCCTTTTTGATATTAACGATTTTTTTTGTCTGGGCTGCTGCATGAATAAGGTTTGTCTGCCTGGATAAAAAAGCAGGAATCTGCAAAATGTCAGCTACCGAAGCAGCTTCTTCCACTTCATTGGTTTCATGGACATCGGTGATGATGGGAATATGATAAGTATCCTTGATCTTTCCTAGTATCTTCAGACCTTGTTTATATCCCGGACCTGAATAGGATGTTTCAGAAGTCCGGTTAGCTTTCTGATAGGATGATTTGAAAATGAGAAACAAGTTCCTTTCCTGGCAAGACTTGACGAGAAACTCTGCCGTTTCCATCATCAATGCTTCATCTTCAACAACACATGGACCTGCAATTAAAAAGAATGGTTTTGGATGCTGTAGGAGATTATATAATTCCATAATACCTCATCTATTATAGAGACTCTCTACAAGAGCGTCTCCGATCAATATCCGATTTCCAGGGAGACGCCCAAATTGGTCGTCTCTACTTACGTATTTGAATTACACTAATATTTTAATCTTTTCCCAGGAAAAATCAACATCAGTTCTGCCAAAATGACCATAAGATGAAGTATAATTATAAATCGGTTTCCGTAAGTCAAGATATTCAATGATTCCTTTCACTGAAAGATCAAAATTCTTATGAATCCTTTCTTCGATGTCACTTTCTGGTATCTGATTTGTACCAAATGTATCCACCATCACGGCAATAGGTTGGTGTTGTCCAATAACAAAGCTCAACTGGATTTCACATTCACTGGCTAAACCTGTAGCGACAACACTCTTGGCAATATGTCGTGCCATATAACAAGCGCTGCGATCCACTTTTGTACAATCTTTCCCGGAAAAAGCACCTCCACCATGACGTGCCCAGCCACCATAGGAATCAACAATGATCTTTCTGCCGGTCAAGCCGGTATCAGCAGACGGTCCGCCATTTTCCCACATACCAAGGGGATTGATCATCGTATCCATGTTGTCATACATGAAATTATATTTTGCTATCTTTTTTACTTCCTTGATAGATGGTATCACAACAAGATCATAGATGTTCTTCTTCATTACTTCGAAACCAGCTTGATTTAAAGGCTGATGCTGTGTGGAAATGACAACATTCATCAATTCCACTGGTTCCCGTTCAATAAAACGAAAGGTGCATTGAGATTTTGCATCCGGTAGCAATTCAGGAATCAACCCGGCTTTCCGTACTGAAGAAAGATTCTGAACCAGTAAGTGAGCCAGGACAATTGGAATAGGCATGAGTTGTGTCGTCTGGTCACAAGCATAGCCAAACATCAGTCCCTGGTCACCAGCCCCTGGATTATCTGTTGAAGAATTATCACGTAATGCATCTTCCTGTTCATGTAGCAGGTTTAGGATTTCACATTTATCATCAAATCCTTTTCCCGCATAAACATATCCGATCTCACGAATGGCATTGCGGGCTATTTCATTGATCCTGTCTTTCTCAATTGTTGCTTTTGAAGTTATTTCTCCCGAAAGTATAAGACGATCTGTTGTCGTCAGGCATTCGCAGGCTACACGTGAATGAGGATCTAAGGCTACATAGGCATCCAGGATACTATCGGATATCATATCACATACTTTATCAGGATGACCTTCCGAAACTGATTCCGAAGTAAAAAGGAATTCCAGTTTCGCTTCATCTTCATGATGTTTAACCATTTTATATCTCCTTTAGGATTTTTTTACAAAAAAAGACGGCTTTAATACATCCGCTGTACTAAAGCCGTCCAAATTATCTGGATAAGGTTTAGCACATTTATAACGCGGAGCAAGCTGTCAAATCACCGCTTATGATTATAATTTCATTCTTCCATTCCTGGAAAACACAATATTTAAAAAATGGTACATCCGCGGGGATTCGAACCCCAGACCCACTGATTAAGAGTCAGTTGCTCTACCAGCTGAGCTACGGATGCACACTATCTGTATGTTAAGAAATTTGAGTCCGTAACAATGTCAAATGAATTTTTAATTATTCCACTAACACCTAACCCCATTTCCTGTTCCGCTGTACGCTGTACCTTGTATACTCTTCTTTTCTCTTCTCTTCTCTTCTCTTCCCTGCCCGCTGTACCCTGTACCCTGTACCCTGTACGCTGTACGCTATATATATGATGTTTGGCAAAATCATCGAGAAAAAACTGAAAGAAAAGGAAATGACTGAAGTTCATGAGGAACCAACGGACTAAGACTCGCGATTAGAAATTCAGTACAGGATTAATTACTTTAATGACTCGGTTCAAGATGCACAATGTAGGGATGTAGGGGCTTGCGGAAGTAAGCCCATCTTCGTAGAGTAGGACGCCGTTCCTGCTTTTACTTGAAGATAGAAACGCACGGGGTGCGTTTTACCACCTCACAGAGTGAGGTGTTCCGCTCTGGTAAAGCAAGACGCCGATCTAGCTATTTGTTCTGCCAATCTTTTTCAATTTCTACATTACTTCATCAGGATCATTTTCTTCGTCACACACTTATCAGTGGCGTTCAAACGATAGAAATAGACTCCGCTGGAACAAGTATTTCCTTTCTCGTCTTTGCCATCCCAGACAATTTTATGCAGCCCCAACGGCATATTTTCACTGAATAATTGGATTACCTTTTGTCCTCTGATATTATAGACAGACAATGTCACATAGGATGATTGAAGAATATTGAAGGAAATTGTCGTACTCGGATTGAAGGGATTGGGATAATTGTACAGGATTGTAGCACCTACTTCAGGAGGTAATTCATCTTCATTCCCCACCGATATCGATCCAAACTCATAACAGCCCATATCGATGCGGTTATTCCAGATACGGTAATTCCCTGCCAGATCTGAGATAGGCAACGCAAGTCCTGTGGTATCCGGTGTACCGGAATCTATACAGAAAGAACCTGCTGCCAGTGAATAGCGTAACGGGTCATATTCGTTTCCTCCCAGGAAACCGGGACTTGATGAGATATTATGATTCAAATAATAGACATGATTTGCAGCACTTGAGTTCAAAATTCCAGTCTGCCCATTCTGAATAAAGTTATAATCAAAAGTCAGATCTATATGTTCCCCATTATCAGGGACGGGAATATGTATTTCATTAGGTGTCTGATTAAGAAAGATAGTGTTCCATATATGTGCGATCCCATATAGCTGCAAATTGTAATCATGTCCAAAATTGTCAACAAAGTCGCAATTTGAGATATTAATATTTGCATTATTGGCAGCACCAAAGTTGATAATACCATTTTCCCCATTAATATTTGAAAACAAAGTGTTATTAATGTTCATGGTAATTGGTTGGGCGGGATTATCAACACCGCCAAAAGCAATACACTGAGAATGACTGTCAGCCATAGCCATATGGTCAAATATGCAATTTTCAATGGATGTATCTGATAATTTTAACCAGATTAAAGGATGAGCCCAGGCACTGACATAAACTGCCGTTGACCTGCAGTTTGTGATCTTCCAGTTTTTCATCATTCCACTGAACTCTCCATAAATATTAACTACGCTGCCATCATTAAAGGTAACATTATCTATGATAAGACCATCGATAACACTATCTCGTAAAAAATCTAAAGAAATCAGGTCTGCTTGATACAGAGTTAAATTTTCAGCTTTAATATTTCGAAACGTAATTCGACTTCCTTCAGTACCCCCAATCAATTTACCATTCATTGAATCCACAAAAGATAAACTCACATCTGCTAGTGTATAATTGCTCTTATAACTTGTTGAAATATCTGTGACATAAATAGAGGAAAACTGAGGATGATCCTCTCCAATGATGATTGTACTATCCATTCCTGCCCCAACCACATTCACCCAGCTTTTCATGGTAATGGGGAATATCTGCTGATTTGCCGTTAACGAAAAGGTTCCCGGCAATATGTGGACAGTCTTTGGATTCAGGCTATCCGCAGCTATGCGGTAGATAGCAGTATGAATTGTCTTTAATGCTGACAGGGGAGATAAGCCATCATTCTCATCATTGCCTAAAGGTGACACATAAAGATCATGATTAATTTCTTGAGTAAAGGCGTTTAGGATATGTAAGTTCATGTAATTCTGATACCCATAATCATTGCAATTCTGAGCAAAATAATTACTTGGATTCAAGACTGTAAAAGTATCCAGGTAAATATCGATATCAGTCCTCGTTCTCCACACCAGGATATCCTGACTGCCACCGGCGATATTATTATAAATTGAGCAGCGGTTAACAGGATCGAAAGTAACCATAGAACCTGAATTCGTAATCAGGATCCCTCCTCCTCCTGCCAGGCAACGATTATGATAGATTTTAACTCCTGATAAAGTAACAGCAGATCCAGCGGTAATAATCCCGCCCCCCCCCAAAGCGATATTATTGAATATTTTGCAGTTTTGAATTATAGCTGTAACATTAGGAGATATTCCTATTCCACCACCATTCCCATTGTTGAATCCATTAGTAAGGGAAAATCCCCTAAACTCAATATCCTGGGTATTCGAGAATACTTTAAAGCATGTATATATTGCATTTCCATCTATAATAGTGGAATCAATGTAAGCCGGATTATTGGTAGTGGCTTCCAGGCTTTCCAAAGTCAAATTATTGGTACTGATAGAAACATTCTCCACGTACCTTCCGGGGTGAACCAGCACCACGTCTCCACTGGCAGAGGCATCTATGGCAGATTGAATCGTGGTATATTGCTCTGAGCCATCAATATCTACAATGCGGGTAATTCCAAACAACAATCCTAATGAACAGATAAGGAATATCAACAGCATCTTTTTTGACATATCTTCTCCTGGATTACGATCTTTACCCCTGATCCCCTCCCTTTGGATAAAGGGAGGGGTAAGGGGAGAGTTTGATTCATTTCTGAACCTGTGTATTATTTGTCATGGCTCCTCGCCTTCGCAAGGATGACAATAATGTTGTAATGTGGTGATTACTTCAGGAATCGTGGCAGCTTGGTTTACCTTGCTTCGTAAAGGACACTTTAGGGTCATGAATATATGCAGTAGCCTAAAGTCAACTTTACCATTCCTAAAGCAGTTTCCTGAAGTAAACTTTACACAAGCTGAAGCAGTAGCCACCCTTGTCCTCTACCACTTTTAATTTTTAATCTTTAATTTTTAATTGAAATGAAGCTGCTGCTTCATTTCACCACCATCATCTTATGAACAGCCTGGTACTTTCCTGCATTGAGCTTCACGATGTAAACACCGGAACTAATCTCACGATTCTGGTCATTCTTGAGATTCCAGGCTGTGGAGTAAGGTACTTCTGTTTGACTGAAGCCTGTCTTATCTTTGGTTACAGAACGCATATCATTCATACTGTTGGAAACTTCAATGGATTTGACCAGTTGTCCTCTGATATTGTAGATTTCTATCATGGGTGATTTAGCTGACTTCTCGGGTATGCTGAATTCCAGGAACACGGCATGTGATCTTGTACCATTCAGATAGACCGGATTCGGATAAGTTGTAAAGGACACTTCAGGGTCATATATCCCTTGAACATCATCATGATTGCCCACAGGCACCGAACCAAACTCATAACAGCCCATATCGATTCTGCCATCCCATACCCGGTGATTACCGGCTAAGTCCATAACCGAAATATTCAAGCCGGTTGTATCCTGGAGACCTGCATTGATACAGGGTGAGCTTGAACTTAATTGATAATACGCAGGATCAGATATAGGAAGAGAGTTATTGAGCATACCTGCAAATAAGGGATTGCTGTTCAGCAGCAGGTTATTCTGCTGCACATATTCCAAATGATCAGCAGCCACAGTCCGATGCAATAATGTATTGCTGATCGTAGGATGGTACTGAACCTCATCGAAGGTCATAAAACTTACATCCCAGTACATATCAGGATTATAGAAGATACTATTTCGGATATCCGCTTCTCCATTGATTTGAACCGGACATGTATCACTGCCCCTGTTGTTGGCAATGGTGCAGTTACTGATCTGCATTCTCTGGAAATTATTGTGCAGGGAAACCAGGGAGCTCGCCCAGGGATCATTGATCTCGGAGTAGTTATTAACGATCAGCATATTGGACATATCCAGGCTGTACGCAGACTCTTCTTCATTCACATTCTGATAAAAGAAGACATAGGCATTCCCCGCAGTGCAATTTGAAATAATACTATTGCGAATTGTAACATCTGATTCCCAGATTTCAAATCCTAGATGATTGGCATTATATCCATTAATTTGAAGGTTATCAACAATGCAGTTATTTACAACGATATTCTCATTATAATACATCAGGAAAGCAGTATTATCATAATCTTCTGTTGTGGAATTATGAACTAAAATGTTTTCCAGAATTACATCATGACTATACGTCCCACTGATACCGTCAGTGTCACCAAAATTACCGTCAAACTCCAGGTTTCTAAATATTGCATCATAAATATTCCCAAAACCTACAGAAGCTCCATAATCAGGATATCCAATAAATTTGAGATTGCTGACTTCAATATCGTTTTGGTTGCCAGCAGCAATGTAATACCTCAGAGCATTATTCTCATCTAAAATCGTTGTTTCGAAACTGTCTCCAATCAGTTTCATATGTGATTTTAGCTGTAAAGGGAAAAACTGCTCATTTCCAGTGATTGAATATATACCGGGTGCCAGGTGGATGGTTTTTGGATTCAGGCTGTCCGGTTGAATGACTTGAATCGCATGATAAATTGTTTTAAAGGGATCATCTGATGAAAGCCCTGAATTCGTATCATCCCCATCCGGAGAAACGTACAGATCATGGTTAATTAAGCTATAATATGGGTGCTGCACAGTAATATGAACATTGGGTGAGGAACTAAAGAAATAGCTGTCAGGTTCCGTAAGCTCAATGCTGAAGATATTGAACATAATATCAAGTTGATTAGAATAATTATATAATCTAACATCCCCGCCGATATTGTTATATATACTGTTGGGGCGAATGTTATCAAAATCTATTTGGGAAGCATTTGTCCCTGTAATATAAATTCCTCCAGGTAGTTCAGAACCAATACAATTCTTTATTGTTGTGTTAGAAAGATAAAAGGTAGTCCCATTGAAATAGACTCCACCACAACGAGAAATACAATTTTGAATTACACAGTTCAGGATCGAAATACCTGAATGATTTGTTACTTCAATTCCTCCTCCCCATACATCATCATTATCCGCATCATAATAATCAGGGATCAGATTCACAGGATCATTATTAGTGAAGGTAAAACCATTGATCGTGACAGTTTCACCATGATCTATCTCGATACAGGAAGATACTGTGGTGGGATGGATAACAGTGTTATCGATTGTTTCCTGGGAAAGTGTGGTTGGATACAAGCTTTGCAGAGTGATGGATTTCCCGTTTGTCTCAAGGGCTTCTGCATAGACTCCCGGATACACCTGTATAATATCTCCATTAACAGAGACATTGATTGCCTCCTGGATACTGGTGAAATCCTGGGTACTATCCAGAGAGACATTCCATGTAATACAAAAACCAGCTTGTGCTATTACAAGTAACAGAATCAAAAAACTTAATTTCATGTTTTATCCTTAGCAGGTGGAGTTTGATACTCCACCTGCTTCATAATGCATTACTTCATCAGGATCATTTTCTTCGTCAAGCTATTCTTATCAGCATTCAGACGATAGAAGTAAACACCGGAGGAAACTTGATTACCCTTGTCATCTCTCCCATCCCATTTAGAGGAATAGAAGCCGGTAGTTTTTGTTTCATTTACCAGTGTCCTGACTTTTTGTCCTTTGATGTTAAACACATCTAGTGATACCTTAGATTCATTTACCAGAGAAAACCTGATGATAGTATCAGGATTGAAGGGATTGGGATAATTACCCATCAAGGCAGTTACCGTTGGTAACTGGGGATTATCAGAATCTGGATTATCCAATTTTATTTTGATGTAATTACCACTATGGTTTAATGAAGCAAATTGAGCCGTGTAGGTACCAGTATGATTGTCCAATACCTGGAAGGTTGGATTAGCCTGGGAGCCAGATTTAATTGGAGACCAATACTTGAATTCGACAGTCTTGCCTTCCAAAACCGGATCATCCAGGATATAGGCTTTCAGTTGGATTTCCTCACCCTTAATTTTTTCAGCGCCTTTGCACACACCATCGACATAAATGGAAATTTCTTGAGGCTCTTTTCCCTCTTCATAACTGGAAAGATCAATATAGGCGAAGATAGGCAGATAATCGATTTTTTTATTATAGACGAAATGCTCTGCTTTTTCACGTTTGAAAAATGGGGAGATGGGCGGTTCTGGGTTTTCTCCACCCCAATGAAATTGCATATCAGAATTACCGATATATCTAACGGCAACCATTTCTCCGGGGTTGATTACAAATCCGCCTTCATGACCTGCTGACATTGGTCCGATCCAAGTATCAGAGTATGTAAGCATGTTATTCGCATTTAAGACAAGCTCTCTTTCCATACACCATTCCTGGGATTTGATGGCAACGATATGGGGAAGAACAGATGTTAATGCAACAAAAGGATTCATGCTCTTGTCGAGGAAATAGCCCAGCCACACTTCCCGTTCGAGAACTCCTGTTTCCGGATTCACTGTACAGCCGGCTGTGCCTGCGACAGGCGGCATTAATTCAAGGGAAGTTATAGAATTTCCGGTATTACCGGGCTGGAAACCATCAAACTCTATTTGCTTTGTTTCCGGTCCTGCATCCTGGCGTAATTGGATTTTATAGCCATATTGCGATCTGACTTGATGATTGGGATTAGAAAAGGCAAATATGGGTGGATTGTGTAAGACATCCCATTGCACACCACCTGCTTCTGTATTATAAAGCCATTGCAATTCACTTAATTGTCTGGCATTTGGATCACTATCGAACAAATCATTCTCTCTAAAGTTATTAAACACATTCGTAATATTATCAGCATTGCGGGATGAATTTGGATAATCGATCGCCGGAATACTGACCCAATTCCATTCTTCGCTTTTCTCCAGTGTGATCAAACCGTTTCTGTGACCTGTATTCCAGGGAGTGAGCGCACCGATATCGAAACGAGAATGATCGCTATCCTCATCCCAGGGGAGATATTCGGAATGAAGGAGCGGAAAAGGATCAGGATCACCTGCATCGATGCAGGGAGATTTCACATCTTCATCCCAGATAGGGTGAAATTCACTATCCAATAGCATATTACTGACATTTGTCGATACTTGGAATGCGGTATCTACACCTGAATAACCGTGATTGAAAAGCGAATACATGACTGTATTAGTAGCTGTTAGTGACGGCATTTCAGGACGGGAAAAGACCGTGTTATTTGCTCCTGTTTGAAAGAGGCAATTATTAAACTTTGTTGTTAGATTTGAATATTTTTGCATTATTGCACCATAATAAGAAGAAGAAATAGTATCCATAATAAAATCACAATTATTGATATTCAATTGCCCGCTGCATTGATTTGCGGCAAGCATAAAATCATGATCACCGCCCAGAAAAGTTATGATGTTATTTGAAAATGCATGGTCAGCAATATATGAATTGCTGAAAGAAAAATTGCATCCTGTAAAACACGGTCCAACTGTGCCATGATGATTCAGATAACCAATAGGCATTGGGCTGTTATTTATGAAAGTATTGTTGTTGATCGACAAATTTACAGGACTATTAATGTAATCATCATCTGTCATCGTAATATCCAATGGACCACTTGAACCGCTTGTATGATTATTAGTAAACAGGTTATTTTTAATTTTGATATCGCGACAATTTTTCAAATAAACTGCACCTCCAGGAGTACCAGAAGAAATCTCTCCGGTGCCACTGGATCTGTTATTATCAAAAGTACAGTTTAGTATTGAAATCGTACTCGCCACTGCATGGATAGCACCTCCAAAAATACCGGAATTGTCATGAATCAGACAATTATCAATTATAGCAGATGTGCTTGAAATACAAATAGCACCATAATTTGAATCTTCAATTAATCCATTATTATAGAATTTACAAGCAGTTAATGTGATAGGAACTGATGAGCTTAACGCTATTCCGTTCTCAAAATTACGCACAGTACAATTATCTAATGTCACATGTGCAATATGTCTTGAGAATGATAAACCTTCATAATTTGAGAGTAACCGCCCTTCAATCGTCAAACGATGGAAGATAAGTTGATTAATGGGGTTTTGAGCATTAACAATTATTGATCCTCGAATTACAATATTCGGATATAGACCGCTAATCGTTAAGCTTGGAATTGAAGAAGGAAGTTGCGATAGATTAATGTTTTCTTCATATGGCGTGGCAACTCCGTTTACAATATTTCCAAGATCCACGTTAATTGTAACCGGTTGGGTAATCGTCTGCTCACTTTCTACAATTGCTCCTATTGCTTCAGTAATAGTTTCATATCCCCCTGAACGGGAAGAAACCCTGATGTTATTGTATGGACACAAATGAACTTGTAGATTATCAATAGAAGTTGTTGAAGCATTTGTTGCATTGTAATGAAATAGGACATATTTGATTGTTGGAAGAAAGCCTGCCTTTTCAAAAACAATTTTGATATTCGCATCCTTAAGTATGGTATATGGAACGAAAAATGAACCATTAGCATGAACAAATTCATCTTCCATTTTTGTCGGTAACAATATTCCATTTACATATGCTTTAACGGTAATGTCACTGCAATTTGGTTCATCCACAATACCGGATATAGTGAAAATCGCACGGTTTTCAAATTCTGATGACCATTTGAGAGCCTTACCAAAAACATTATTGTCAGCGACTGTCTGATCATCAACTTCATGACGCCAATACCATTTAGGACCACCTGATGGACCAGTGAGAGGCATACCCAACATTGATTTATAGATAACTTTATCAAAGTTTGAATGATCTTCGATGTATTTTTCAAGTGTCCAATCTACTGGTTTCATAACTGTATTTATTGATGTAAAATTAGAAATATCAAATTGAGAATCTGTTGGGGATAAGCCAGATTTACTAGCATTTTTTAAGTACAACGAAGAGCGTGTTGCAGCAATTGGAATGTCATAATTAAACATTCTATCTTCTTCAGGTTCCAAACCAAATGTAGAACCAGGCTGGCAATCATAAGGCAAGGATGGGACAGTTCGATTCGAAGAATAGAAAATTTCCGGGATTACAGTGTTGATGACAACTAAGTTAGGAACATTATTTACGTTACCACTTTGTTCGAGCATTCCGTTTGAAATCGCAATACTCTGAATATTATTTTGCTTATAAGGAAATCCTGGCTTTTGACCGAGAGAGCTTCCATTATAATAATTCAATAATTCGCTAACTTGTGCTGTATTGTCCCAATTTTGAATGTATTGAATGCGATCTTCTTGATTCATTTCTGAAAAAAAATCAGTACAATCTGCATTAGTATTCCCCATTCCATTATAATTGCTTTCTGAATTTGCATTTGTCCTAATTAGCTGCTTTGCCGAAGTACTATTAGAACTCAGTACTAATAATTGCAATCTTATATCACCCCCAAAGGAATTTACATCATCATTAAGTTCGTTAATTGAATCTATAAAATTCCAACTTACCATAGCACCTCTTTGCGGACTATCAATTGCAACGTACTGATGACAATAATGAGGAATATTATTTTGTTCTGCAAAAGCCAAAGCATAACGGGAAAGAATACCTCCCATTGAAAATCCAGCTAATATGGTTCCTTCGACCTCGGTATTTCCGTATAAGGAATGCACAAACTGGGTAGCTTGCAGGGTTGCCATAGCATTTGTTCGGGCATCTGTCCTACAGTCATTAAAAGTAAGTAAATAAATATCAAACTGACTTAAATCAAGATTTAATGTGGACAATTCAGATATTTTATGAAGGTGGTCTTTCCAATAATAGTATCGGCTTTTTGAATTTATCGGGTCATCACCATCAACAATGAGAAGAGGACGTTTTATAGATGATGTTGCATTTCCCTGTTGAAGAATATACAACATGTCTCCAGATGCGTTTTGATAAACTGAATTCATCGGAACAACAGAAAATTGTGGAGTTGCTTCTTCTACTAGTTCAGTGAAATCCTCTTGTGTGTCATAATAGTCAGCCCATCCAGGTGGTGAATCAACATATAGTTCTATTTTTACCCCAAATTGATATGCTTGCTGATTGAGATGTTCCGAGCGAAGTGTAATAATGTTTCCATTCCAATTTGTATTAATTAGATAAGTAGTATTAAACACATAATCAGTTGGAAATTCATCATTAGAAATTGTTTTTAGCTCTCCAAAAAATTGATAAGAACCAACTTCCAGAGGATGCTTTATGGATACTGTATGTATACTATATTTATTTACTTCGAATATATGATATCTTCTTATTAAAACCTACTGCACACTTTTAATAACAATTGACAATACCTAATGCTTTTCTACAACTGGAACAGATTTGGAGGATATCTATGCTGAATAGACTTTTTCTTTTCATGTTAATGAGTTTATTCCTATTAACATCCTGTACGATAGAACGGAAACATACGAATCCATTTGACCCGCTTATGAATATCACAACTTCTCCAAGTGGTTTAACCTTGGAACAGACCAGCGTTTCATCAATACAGCTAAGTTGGAATGATACCTTCGAAGGTGAGACTGGATATCGTATTGACCGTAAAATCGGAAATGGAGTGTGGCAGCAGGTATATGCCCAAACCAATAAAAACGTAAGTAATTATGTCGATGATAACATTCAGTTGAATGTGATATATTATTATCAAGTGTATGCACAGTTCGATGAAAACTATTCACTTCCTATCAGTGGAAATCTCAATACGATTATAGCTGCACCAACACAATTAGTAATAACTCAAACAGGAGTAACAACCGATCTTCTCCAATGGCAGGATAATAGCGCATGGGAAGATGGATTCATAATTGACCGAAAAGCAGGAACAGAAAACTGGGTGATAAATTACGATACTGTCGTGGCAAATCAAACACTGTATAGTGATACTGATCTTATCCTGGATGTTTCTTATTCATATCGCATTAGGGCTTATGTAAATGAGACTTCAAGTGCATATTCGGAAACTACAACCATTACGCCTACTTCCACAGTGGCAACACCTGTTATGAATCCCGCCGGAGGTGTATATTCTTCTGCTCAAACAGTCACAATTTCATGCACTACAGCAGGAGCAACGATTCGATACACGACGAATGGTAGTCTGCCAACTTCATCCTCAACAGTATATTCGACACCCATAAGCCTTACTTCAACGGAAACAATTAAAGCGAAAGCGTTTAAGACAAACTGGACTGATAGTCCTATCGCTTCTGAATCATATACAATTGAACAAATAGTAGCATTACCTACGATCAATCCCGCCAGCGGTACTTATACTTCTGTCCAAACTGTCACAGTTTCATGCACTACAGCAGGAGCAACGATTCGATATACAACGAATGGTAATGAACCTACTTCGTCATCAACTGTATATTCTAGCTCTTTTAACGTATCTTCTACAACAACCGTTAAAGCCAAAGCATTCAAAACCGGCTGGACGGATAGTCAGACAGCTACTTCTATTATTACGATAACGAGCATCCCTGTTAACCTGGTCTTAGTGCAGGGAGGTACTTTCAATAACGGAATCTCAAATGTGACTGTATCATCCTTTTACCTTGATAAATATGAGATTACACAAGCTTCCTATGAAACTGTTATGGGTAGTAATCCTGCCTCCGGATCTGGTGTTGGCAGTAACTATCCGGTATATTCAGTTTCCTGGTTTAATGCGATTGAATACTGTAACAAAAGAAGTATAGGTGAAAGTTTAACTCCTTGTTATAGCTACAGCACTTATGGATCAAATCCCCTGAGCTGGCCAACCGGGTGGAATACAGATGTGAACAATAACACCAATGTATCCTGCAGTTGGACTGTCAATGGCTACAGGCTTCCTACCGAAGCAGAATGGCAGTTTGCAGCGCGGGGAGGCAATTCGACCCATAACTATACTTACAGTGGCAGTAATACTATTGATGGCGTAGCTTGGTACGGAATAAATTCAGGTGATGTAACACATATAGTGGGTACAAAAACTGCCAATGAGCTTGGTCTGTTCGATATGACCGGTAATGTATGGGAATGGACTTGGGACATTTATGGAACTTACTCAAATAGTGACCAGAATAATCCGCATGGTGCTGTAAGCGGATTATTTCGCATACATCGCGGAGGCAGTTGGAACAATAGTGCCAGCGATTGCACTGTTTCGGGGCGATTCTCCGGATATGCCACTGTCGATAACGTTGATTTAGGCTTCCGTGTTTGTAAAAATGCCCCCTGATAAGGAATAACTACCAAATCCTGTATGATTCTCTGCTCTGCCAATCTTTACATAAAAGCTAAGAGTTTGGAGTTCAATTTCCCAAGCAAAACTATCAGTAACCACCTAGCTAAAGGGGAAATTGGACTTCAAACACGACCTTTCACCATCGGTAGCGAAAAATCATTTTCTGGGAAATTCAAATTAGAGCTGTGATGTTATGAACGCACGGGGTGCGTTCTGCCACCTCACGGAGTGAGGCGTTCCGATCACTTCGAACATAAGAGCATTACGGTACCAATACGGTAGCAATACGGTAGCATTACGGTAAAAAACCGTATTCGTACCGTAATGGTATAGCAGTGGAACGGTAATTGATTTAAGATTGAAGATTGAAGACTTCCAGAAACTTAAAACTAATAACTAAGAGTGGCAGAGGGGAAAGCAACCCCCTTATCTGTAATTCGATTATCACTTGAAACTCCCTGCCACTTTTCTTGCTTGACATATTCATTTCAGTTAAATTATAGATAAATCTTGCAATTTAGGAAGTGAGTATGAAATACATTCTTTTTTGCTTCTTGTTTCTTTTTTTATCAACTATGTTTGCCAACACTTTTACTTCTATCAATACAAGTATGCTTGGTGCAATGTGGGATTCAGCAATTTGGGGAGACTATGATAACGACGGTTACCTGGATGTCTTAATCGCCGGTTTCGCAAATTCAAGTATTTATATATCCTGGCTTTATCACAATAATGGTAATGGCACATTTACCAGGGTCAGTTCCGGAATACCGAGTGTTGAGTATAGCTATGCAGCCTGGGGGGATTACAATAATGATGGTTATCTAGATATTTTATTAAACGGCTATGATACAAATAATCTAATTTCTAGAATATATCGGAATAACGGTAATGGGACTTTCACAGATATCAGTGCCGGATTAACAGGTGTCAACCAGGGTTGCTGCCAATGGGGGGATTATGACAACGATGGGGATTTGGATGTACTTCTTACAGGATCCTTGACACCCGGTTATGGTGGTAATTCTCAAGTATCTAGGTTATATAGAAATAATGGCAATGACACTTTTACAGAAGTTCCAGCAGGATTAATGGGATTGACTTATAGTTGCTGCCAATTTTTTGATTATGATAACGATGGAGATCTGGATATTTTAATAACCGGTGGCTATCAAGACACAAATGGTCAGTATATTTGTGAATCTAATCTTTACAGAAATGATGGAAATGGTTCTTTTATTTTGACTAATTCCGGATTAACCGGTGTTTGTGAAGGCTCCATTGCTGTCGGTGACTACAACAATGATGGTTATTTAGACCTCTTTTTGACCGGCTTTACTGGAACCATCGATGCAAATCGTGTTTCTAAGTTGTTCAGAAATAACCACGATAGCACTTTTACAGAAATAACATCTGATTTTATTGGTGTCAATGATGGCGGTGCGGCAACTTGGGGTGATTTTGACAATGACGGTGATCCGGATATTGTGCTGACAGGTTGTTACCAGGAAAATCCCACAGGAAAAGTAACCCGTTTGTATAGCAATGATGGCAATGACATCTTCACAGATTCCCATGCCGGATTCTTAGATGTCTTTCATAGTACTGTAGCATGGGGAGACTATGACAACGATCATGATTTGGATTTATTGTTAACCGGATCGAATACCCAAACTTATGCAAAACTATATCAGAATAACGGTGGCTTGAGCAATACAAAACCTAATGCTCCTACCAATTTGCGGGTTACATATCCTGGTGGTGCATATGTTAATTTTCAATGGGACACTGCTTCAGATCAACAGACTCCTTCTAATGGTCTGAATTACAATTTAAGGATAGGCTCAACACCGGGTGGAAATCAAATCGTGTCTTCCATGTCAAATTCAAGTGGATTCAGACACATTCCGTTTCGAGGAAATGCCAACTCAAATTGCAGTTGGAAAATACTTGTTTCAGCCTTACCAGTTCACTTTTATTGGAGTGTCCAAGCAATTGACGGAGCTTTTGAGGGTTCTTCCTTTGCACCAGAAGAGGAAGGTTATTCACAAGCAGCAGTTCTTTTATTAACATCTTCAAATGTTCAATTCGGTAATGTTGTTTATGAAGAACAATCGAATAGCGTTGGAGTCATTATCCAAAATACCGGATTGAATTCTCTATCCATCAGCAACATTCATTTTCAGGGTACCCAATTTCATCAAAATTATTCCTATTTAGGAAGGTCAATCGCCCCTGGTGATACAGCTACGATATTGGTCACGTTTACTCCAGCAGCTATAGGTGCAAATTCAGATACACTATATATTGAATCCAATGCTGTTAATACCCCGATAGTAAAAGTTCATCTAACAGGTATCGGCATACATATTCCTCCCAAAAGTCCAGCAAATCTGATAGTCAATATCATTGATGATGATATTCATCTAACCTGGGATGCTGTAACACAGGATACACATAATAATCCACTTATCACTGACTACTACAATATTTATTATAATGCTACTTCAAATCCTTATGGTCATTATATTTACCTGGACCGTGTTATGACTAATCAATGCGTTATTGATATAGGACTTCAAGGATATTTCAAATTCTATAAGATTTCTGCGGTGAAGGAATACTAGTCCCGAGACTGTTCATGAAGTTATTCATAATATTCAATAAGTTAGAAAGTAGCAAGTTGAAAAAAGTGGTCGAAACGGTCATAATTTAACATACCTTCCAGAATTGACAGATAAGCTCTGCTAAGGACACCAAATCACAAGTTAAGCTTTTTGACTAAAATTGAAAAACACGCGATTATAAGTAATGTTTCGAAGCCGTTTCTGACTAAATGTGTAGTTAAAATCATATAAAATAGTTCTTTACAAGTTTTTTGCTATAGCTTCAATGGCATTTGTTACCTGGTAACAAAAGGGAGGATATTATGACAAAAAAACACTCCAATTCAAGAAGCGGTAAGTGTTAGTCATGAAAGTAACCAATACCATGTAAGTATTAACGTACCATTTTCATTCACTTTGCCTGAGACAACATCAAACCACAAGTTCTTAATAGCGTTTCTACGCTTATTAGTAGGAATAGGCGGAGACAACCTCCTTACACTTCAGCAAATAGCTGATCTGTTTAACTACGCAGACCGCAGGAATGTACATAATTTCTGGCAAGAGTTTGAGCAGCATGGTCATGATATCCTGGCATATTTAAGCCGGAAAGTTGACCTGCTGGAGTGTATTCCTCAGATCGAGAATTTTGTTATCAATAACCTGCTTTTACCTTTAAATGTCATGTATCAGGAGTTCATCAGCCATCATGATTTTAAAATGTCCTATACCACTTTCTGCAAATATGCTTCTCAGGTCAATTCTCTGTCTGTAGTTAAGCAAGCTCAGAAGCTTCTTCTGAAAAAGACAGTAGGCGGTGATGCTGTACATCTGCTGAAACTGCTTGCCGGTCAGCAGAATACACCTGTTATCTGTGACAGACTCCTGGAACAAATGAAGACTGCTAAAGGCAATACATCCCATAGAACCGCCGATGCAAAGCCGTTCCATAGTCTGGAACGCAAGAACCTGTGTCTGCTGGTACATTACCTGGTTGGAAGCGGTATGAACTTCGAGACGATAGCTTTGCTGCTCAACACCTGTAAAGCTACAGTCTCAAATCTCTGGCATGAAATCGCTGACCTGCAGAGCCTGATTCTGAACTCAATCGGTAAGTGGAGCGGAAAGATCAGCATTGATGAGAAATATGTGAAGATCAAAGGTATTCCGTACTATGTCATCAGTATTGTTGATTTTGTGACTCACATCCCTCTGTTTTGTGAGTTGTATCCTGACACAAAGAAAGAATCATTCGAAGCATGTTTCAGAACCTTCAGACAGCTCTACAGGAAAGATCCAACCCTGATTGTCAGTGATGGCAGTAAATCGTTAGCAGTTGCAAGAAAAACAGTGTTTCCAAAAGTCCATTACCAACTCTGTAAGTTCCATAAGATACGAAATCTCTTCAAAAGAATCAGTCAATGTCATCTCCCTGAAGACAGGGACAAGTTCTTTAAGAAGAGGATTATGAAAGCTTTCCGAAGAGAAACGGCGGGCGGAAGGAAAAAGGGTATCGCAAGCCTGACAGCTATTACTCCCCCAACCGCCGCCGAATACATCAAAAGCAATATCATTAGTGATTGGAGACACCTCAGCAAAGGTTTGACTTCCAATGTCTCTGAACGCTGGAACCGCAAAATCAAGAAGGTGACATCCGGTAGATTTGGACTAAAATCTGAAGAAACCACCCGCAACCTTGTGTTTTCGCTTTGGTTCAAAGAACTGGTCGATAAAGGTCAACCAATCATGCGTCAGGAATCACTTTTAGCAAGTTTAAATATCTCCCGCATATGTCAAGAAAATGTGGATTGGTCGCACTTAGACCACTTTTTCTCTGTCACTACCAATAAGGCTGCGTAAAATGGAGGTTAATTTTGAACAGTCTCCTAGTCCCCAAGACTTTCGCATCTGCATTTTCTTCTTGACATCCCTTTCTTACTAACACTCAGATAAATAGATTAGATTTATCTCATGAGGAGTAGTTTATGCGTTATAAAATTGTCTTTCTTTGTTTTTGTTTGAGCCTGTTCTTAATAATACCGATTCACTTACAAGCTTGGTATTTTGCCAGATGGCATACATCAATGGGTGATTTTACTGCCATTTTGCGAGACGATCTTGCCCCGATTACAGTTACTAATTTCATTAATCTTACTGATCGTCATTTTTATGACGGCTTACATTTCCACAGAATAATACATAACTCAATAATCCAGGATGGTGATCCATTAGGTACAGGCTATGGCGGACCGGGCTATACAATTGCTGATGAATTCAATGTAGGATTGCATCATGATGTACCGGGAATGTTGGCAATGGCGAATACAGGTCAGCCACATTCGGGAGGCTCACAGTACTATATCACATTAGTTCCTCGACTAGACTTGGATGGTCATCTGAGCATATTCGGTAAAGTTATCCAAGGTATGGATGTAGTACAAAGTATTGGAGCCGTGCCAGCAGACAGCATTACTGGACACCCGGATTCACCGGTATTTATTAATACAATAGAAATTATGGATCTTGTTATCAATTCTGTTACCCCTTCAGACAGTATGGTTGTGTATGATATGCAAAATTCACAGCCTTTTATTATAGAAGCTTTCGGGTTCGTAAACAGTGTCACATACCAATGGCTTATCAATGGTGTTGCACAGGCTGATTCAGATTTTATGTTCACTCCCTCTTTCCCTGCCACCGGAGTTTATGAAGTCAGGTGTGTGGTAACAAATGATGATTTCAGCTTTCCTTTTACCTGGCACGTTACTGCCATCTCAGTAGCCAACAACGATCCTGTAATTCCAAATCATAATCTGATTATTTCGAAGAATTTTCCTAATCCTTTTCGCGATGAGACCTCGATCTCTTATCAATTCAAAACCAGCGAACCATTGCAGATCAATGTCTATGATATCAGGGGAAGGTTGGTTTATCATGACGGTAATGCTGTTCCCCTGAGTGGAATGAATCGCTGGTCTTGGAAAGCGATTACGTCTGATGGTACAGATCTGACTTCAGGAATATATCTATTCGAGTTTAAAACAGCAGGTGAAAGAAGAATTGTAAAAGGGATACTGATTAGATAAGGGGCTAGGGGCTAGGTGTTAGGGGCTAGGTGTTAGGGGCTAGGTGTTAGGGGCTAGGTGCTAGGTGTCAGGTGCCAGTCTCAGCTATCCGAAGGATGCTACTCTGTTAGCCCAGGAAGTCCTTCCTGGGAATTCTTGTCAAATGTAGTCAGAATTCGTTTGGACGATATAAGATAACCTTTTGAGCTTAAATAAAAGCTAAGAGCTGGTTCATTGAGTGATTTCGACGAAGGAGAAATTGTATCGAAATGACCCAATGTGACCCTATATGGTTGTGCAATGTCGTCTCCTCGATACAAAAAGATAAATCTGTTCACTCGGAGAACTCAGCTTTCATCCTCGATTGCGAAAGCTCGTTTTCTGGGAAGTTCAACCCGTCATTTTCATCGTTGGTTACGAATACCCGAATAGCTTATCTGGGGTCGAACTCCAAATCTCCTATTAGTTAGATATAATCAATTTGTCTTTAAGGGAGATTTGAAGACCAACGTTAATTATACAATTATTGAATATATAATATTTTATAACTGCGTGTGATGTTACCCTGGATAGCTTTAACAAAATAAATCCCGGTGGCTATCTTATTACTTTTCTGGTTTTTCCCATCCCATCGTATTGTAGTACCTGGAGTAGTGCTTTCCTTATGAACTAACTGTCCCTTCAGGTTGTAAATACTGATCTGAATTGGTTTCTTATCCAGTGTACGACTTTGAAATGTAACATTGTTGCTGAAAGGATTGGGCGAGATTTGCAAAGATAAGCCCTGGATCGGTGATGCAATAGGTGTATCAATGGATGTAGTGTTATCCCAAACATACGTTATTCGTGTATCATCCGACCATCCAGTTACTTGATTGTAATTTTGAGCAATATCAACAGCGAGATTGGAATTTGCATCATTCGTATACAGATTCTGTCCGAATGAAGCCCATATACCTGATCCATTAGAATCTTTTTCATTCAATTTGGAGATGAGTAAATTAAGTCCATTGTATGTATATGTGTTACGATCACTTTCTACCCATGAATCATTTGTGTAAATCGATGTAATATCTGTTGCAAGCTTACCAAAATACATTTCTCCACCAGTAAAACTGTAAACAGGATAATACTTAGCAATATATTCAATTAAGGAAGCTCCTGTCGTAATATCAGAAGCTTGGTAAGTATAAGCGAGACGATCACTGTTTACCCAATTTGTCGAATCTTGTGAAACTTTTGTAACACCTATTGATATTCTACCTCTTTCATCAGTCGTAAAAGTTCTCACGGAATAAGATGTCGTACCGAAATAGAACATCATTGATGCAATTTCAGACAACTGCTGCCCATTGTAGGAAAAATGATACCTGAAAATCAATGGATTTACTGAATTCTGCATTTGCGAAATACTAACATGCCTGAGTCTATTTTGCTCATCATATACGAAACTAGCTTCGCCCAAATCAGCGTTTTCATTGTTGTATTTTCGATATACTGCAGATATTACATATTGGTGTGAATTATCATATGTTAGAATCGTCGTTTTATCCGATCTCCAGGAATCCTCAGATCGATATGAGCCTGCAATGCTATCAATTTGAGTTGCATATGTCGGATTATAAAAGTATTGGGTTCGATTGATTAGCGCCCATACGCCATTCGTACTCATTTCAGTCGTCGTTTGCTGAATACGTCCATTGCGCTCAGAATTGAACTGCAAACCATTTTGTCCATCAAAAAAGCAGTTTGCGTTAAGAAGAAAAGGAATAACCATTAAAATAATAAAAAATACATATGACTTCATATTCTTGACCTCCATAGATTTTTGCCAGCTTAATCAAAGAGTATTTTCTTAGTCAATTTCTTGTGAAGTAACTTTGTGAAATTCTCAGAATAATCCGATATTGGAATCAAGTATTGCCGTTGGTAAGTCCCTTCATCCCAAGAGATGAAGACCGGCAGCAACCATGACAAGCTGCCCCTTTCCACTAGCACCTAGAACCTAACACCAAGCACCTTCTGTTCTTATTTCAGCAGTACCATCTTCCTTGTCTGCAAATAATTACCAGCTTTCATCTGGTAGAAATAGACACCGCTAGCAATAGAATTTCCATTCTCATCTTTTCCATTCCACAGGATTGATTGACTACCAGCATTCCGAACTTCATCCAGGAGCGTTATCACCTTTTGTCCGCGTGTATTAAAGACATCGATGGAAACCTTCCCCTTTTCCTTTAAATGGAAGCGTATTGAGGTATTCGGATTGAAAGGATTAGGGTAATTTCCCAGTAATAATGATTGATTCAATGCGACAATTGGATCATCAATACCTACTCCTCCTGTGCTTACAATCTTCACATCATCAACGAGCAAGGCAACAGAATTATTTGAAACACATTGAATTGCCAGGTACACTGTTTGGTTGTTATATGCAGAAATATCATAGTTGTATGATGTCCATTGATCATCGGGCACAATCACGGTATTCCCGTTAATGATGCTGCTAAAACTTCCTGGCTCCATATTGGTCGTAGAAATCAATAAATTGTATCTTTCCAATCCATAGATAGATGAGTATGATTTAGCCCAGAAATTGAAGGATGAATTGGTGCCCAAGTGTATTTGAGGTGTTATCAACCAGTCATTATTAGGATGATCTGCATTATCAAAGCAGGCAAGAATCTTATTTCCGGAATGTGAAGAAAGAGAGAGCATTTGAGGGGTTGTAGCTTTTGGATTGAAAACCATGAATGATTTAGGGATTGTCTTATTCAGATAATCCACACCATTAAAGTATAATGTGGAATATTGATCTAAATCCAGGTTCGACCAAGGTGAAAATATAAGAGAGAAATCAGGATAGTTTTCGAAGGAATCTGAAAAAACGAGATTCGGATATCCACAAGTAACATCTACGGTAAATGTATTCGAATGATCTGACTCCGCTGTTCCGTAGATTGCGCTTAACTCATATTGATACAATCCGTAGGGGACTGATTCATCAATATATGAAGTGGCGAGAGGATTAGCTATTGTCGATATGTTATTTCCATTTCGAAACAAATTATACCCTGTAACTGTATAATTTACGCTCTGTGATGGAGCTTGCCAAGTTAAATGTACATTACATGAATCTACGACAGCGTTCAAATTAGAAGGAAGTGGCAATATACTGTTATCCGAAAAACCCGAAATAGGAATCACATGCTGCAATCGATTGTTCATATTATCTGTCACATTCAGAATTGCATTTTTTATCCCTTCTGATGTAGGATGGAATACAACAGATACAGAAATGGATTGTCCAACAGCCAATGTATTCGGATAGCTATTGGTATCCACAAGATTAAACTGCTCAGCATCAGCTCCTGTCATCGTTATTGGTTGAGTGATAGTCAATGCCTGCAAACCGATATTTCTGATTCGAATATTGATTGGTACTGAAGTATCAAAGACATTGAGCTGACCAAAACTTACATTCGAAGGATAAGAATAAAATTGTCCTTCCTCAGACATCGGCTGGAATTGTAAACGAGTGTTAGGAATGTAGTACTCCCTCTGACCGGGTAGAAGATGTGCAATATCGATGTTCTCTACATCGCTGTAATGTTGAATAGCACGGGTTGGTCCTAGAAAAGTGCAATAAAAATCATCTGTATATGCATGACTGACAGACATATCTTTATCTATACAAACGACCAGGTTATTGATATTATCATAAATAAATGGTTCTTGTAATGGAATCTCTACCCATCCAAGTTCAGGTGTGACATTCAATAAACCTGTATAAACAAGAGTTAGCGCACTGGCAGGCACCCAGTCAGTAGAAAGTGTAAATACATTATGATTTGTATGCCCCATGTATACTCTGATAGAATCTGACCATGCCCCTCCCCCATTATATTGATAGTAAAGGGAACGGATCAGGCTACTAGGTTGATTCAGTTCTGGTTGCAGATAGATTGTTTGAGAGAAACTGTGTAAACTTTCAGGCTCTAAAGGTAAACTAACAATAACAGATGTATTGGTACCAATTTGCACGGTATTTGGCTGGCTGGTTGTAAAAGACCAGATTGGACATCCCGTTGCGTTGCCGTTTGCATTATAGGGAACAACCTTCCAGAAATAAGTGGTAGAACCATTCAAAATGGGAAGATAGGAATTAACCAAACCGAGATCAACATTATTGAGGACATTCGTGGGGGGATTATTTGTGCCTAAAGATAGGCGATAACCCGTGGGAGAAGGACTCTCAATATCAGGAAACCAACTCAATGCCGTGGTAACGAATTGATCTACCGCGTTGTTAGCCGGTGAGATCCTGATTAATGGTAAAGGTATGCCGACAGGTTGCTGTTCAAAAACTACATCATCGATGTACATATTCTGGCCATAACAGGCTGTTCCCTTGAAAATGATATATTTAACACCTGTTGCTGTTGAAGGGAAATTGAAATAGTATTCGTGCCAACCCTCTTCTGCTTCGACAGGAAGAAGCCCCGGAATTCTATGTATTACACCAAGAGAATCTGCTCCATTTAATGAACTTGTCGAACTAAGCCATACACTAATCATTTCATTATGATATTGCTGCTCTGCATGTAGATTACTTCGATTCATCCAGAATCTGACCCGATAATTATTACCGGGAAGCACAACTGGAGGAGATACTAATGCTCCCTGTGTCCCAAACGGAAAAATCCAGGATTGATAGCTAGCCAAAGCTGCCCCTGAATGAGGTGGGCAGTCTGGATATAAGCCATAATCATCACGATCCCATAATCCATAACCATTATTTGTGATACTATATGTCACCCAGCCGAAGGGTGGGAAAGCCATGTCATCGAAACTTTCTGAATGTGGGAAAGTACTGACTGCAGTATTTAATCCAAATCCGGTTAAAGTCAAGACATGCGAAGTACGGGTTAAGTCATCTGTCAATGTAAGTGTGGCATGATAAGTCTGTCCAACAGTAGGTCTGAATTTAACAGTAAAATTAATACTGGCTCCTGCAACCAGATTAACAGGATAAGAATTGGTATCAGTAACGATAAAACCACTCGGATTCTCTCCACCCAATGCTGAAGAATTGATGTGCATGGATGTACCGCCAATATTTGAAACGTTAACAGTTTGTTCATCTGAAGTTGTATTCAAAATAAAACTGCCGAAATCAAGAGCTGAATGGTTCATAACAAAGACTCCGGGTCCTTGAAAAGGGTTAATATTCAACTGAATGTTAGATCTATATGAATATCCGATACCTGCTTCTGTGGGAGGTAAATCATCCGCGTACAGACGGTAAGCCATGGTAGTGTTCAAATTTGTATAAGTCCATTGTGTACCTTCAGAACTGCCAGCACCATCTGAACCATAATTACATTCTATCAGGACTAACAGGTTATCAGTATTATATGCAAAATCTATTGTATTTATCACTTTCCAACTATTCGCATCGGCACCTGTTATCGTACCATCATAGACAAGAATTGCACTTGTTGTCAATGCAGACCAGGTTTCTGATGTAAAATACGTAGCAGTTGTAGTTTTCATGTAGATTTTAACTGGTAATGACAAGTTTTGAGTAATTGTAGAAAACCATGCAATATCAGTAATGGTTCCATGCATCCCTACTTCAGAAGCCAAGTATATATCCGCGCTTCTTTCATACCCAAAAAAGCTTGTTATAGGCTGCCTCTGCGTGGAAGTTCCATGTCCAATCGTAACAGTTGTGGCAAAGAGAGTGATCATAGAACAGAGAATAATAATTGAAAAGAGTAAAGTCTTTACTGGATTCATGTCAAGTACCTCCATAATAAAAAGAGTTATTACTGATAATTATCCAAAGAGAATTTTAATACTTTCTTACATGTCACTATCATTCCAAATATTTATATAATACAAACATTAATTTGATTTTATTGATTATTTGTTAAAATGTGGTAAATATTCAAGATAAAACATGGCTATTTTTCTGAGTATCTGGTTGGTCTTTTTAACTTCTCACCAATTAAGGGATTTCTTAGTTCTTTTATCCCGAAGAATGGAGACCGTAACAAACCGTTACAAAATTCTGCCTCTTTGTTCTTCTCTGATCTAGCCTCACTGTACGCTGTACCCTGTACGCTGTACGCTGTTCCCTGTACCTAATACTTTCTGCTCATTATTTAAGCAGCACCATCTTCCTTGTCTGTGTATAATTGCCAGCTTGCATATGATAGAAATAGACACCGCTGGCAACTGGATGTCCGGTGCTATCTTTTCCATTCCAAAGAATAGACTGAATCCCTGGATCTCGTATATCATCGAGTAATGTAGTTACTCTTTGTCCACGTACGTTATATATATTTACAGATACTTTACCTCTTTCCTTCAGATTGAACCGAATCGAGGTTTCAGGATTGAACGGATTAGGATAATTGCCCAGCAGTATGGAATGATTTATAACAGCAACCGGATCATTGCCCCCCACACTTCCACCCGTACTGATTATTTTGAAATCATCAATCAGCAATGCAGCAGCCAAATCAGATACGCATTGAATAGCAATATATACAGTTCGATTGTCAAATACGGAAAGATCGTAATTATATGGAGTCCAAATAACTGCAGGTACGCTCACTGTGTCTTCACCAGTGATGCTGATGAAGCTTGCTGGATTCATATCAGACAATGAAACCAGTAAATTGAATTTCTCCAAGCCATAGGATGCTGTGTATGATTTAGCCCAGAAACTGATCGATGTGTTTGTTCCTAATCGAAAACAGGGGGTAATCAACCAATCATCATTGGGTGGATTGGCACTGTCAAAACATGCCAGCATTTTATGCCCTGTACGTGCTTGGAGATATGTCATGGGTGGGTCTGTAGAGGTGGGATTGAATACCATAAATGCTTTAGGAATGCTCATATTTGGGAAGGATACCTGGTCAAAATCAAATGTGTTGCTTAGATCAACGTCCAAGTTGGTCCAACTGCCGAGGTCTGTGGTAAAGTCTGGATAATCATCAAAAGAATCTGCAAATATCAAATTCGGATAACCATATGTAACTTCGATAGTAAATGAATTTGAATACACAGATTCAAAAGGTCCGTAAAATGCGCTAATCTTATAAGTATACAAACCATAAGCGACCGTTGAATCAGTGTACGAAATGGCAATAGGATTGTGCAATGTTTGGATGAGAGAATCGTTCCTGTAGATTCTGTATCCTGATAGATGATCACTAATCTGATGCACTGGAATCTGCCATGTTAAATGAACATTAGCTGAATCAATCACGGCAACTAGATTCGTTGGTGGATTATTTGCAGCAGGAGGTGTGGAAATAGTAAAATCATCCATATAGATGAATTTTCCACCTGTGGAATGTCGAAGGAAACCTAGATAAATGTTTTGTCCTGAAAATTCAGATAAATCCACAGTCATTTCTTGGTAAATACTGGGTATATCAAAGTTAGAATATGTTTCCAATTCTGTTATGAAGCTGGATGAATCAGCATTTGTCGTAGAAACACAAACTTTTAAGTATTCATCCAATGAAGTAGGATCAGAATCCATAATGTCTGAGGAATCTTGCAGCCAAAAGCGTAATTGGTTACTTTGAGAACCCACTTCGAACTTAGGAGTCATCATCCAGTGATTCCCTGTAAAATTACTTACAAAAGCATATGCTGTTCCATTATGTGCATATCCTGCTGTAGTCCAACGACGCCATCCCTCGAGAGGATTTCCACTGTCTGAAATTGACCAGTCAGCATTTGGAAAAGTCTCATCCTCGAATCCCTGTTGATATGGAAAAATGTGTATTATTCCATCATTACCATAACCGGTTAGAGGAATGACATGGAGAGTACGGCTTCCGATATCCGATTTCCGACTTGGAGTCAAGTTATCTGTCACATTCAGTTGGGCGTTCTTAATGCCTCCACTAGTCGGTGTAAAAGTGACTGACACTGCGTAACTTTCTCCAATAAATAATGTATCAGGATAAGTATTCGTATCAATCAGGCTAAATTGAGCATCATCGACCCCTGATATGGATATCGGTTCTGTAATGATCAATGATCCGCCCCCGATGTTATGGATTTGAACGTTAATTGGTGAAGACGTATTATTTATATTCACTTGACCGAAGTCTACTGTTGAGGGAATGGCACTGAATATCGGAATATCAGGCAAGGACTGGAACTGTAAACGTGTATCAGGAATTGCCATTCTTAATATACCGGAATAAGGGTTAGTCACTGAGCTATTATTCTGATCCGAATACTGCATGATGCTACGATTTGTTATCATTTGTGTACAGAAGAAATCATCTCCGTCATCGTGGTATTCAGGCATATCTTTATCGACACAGATGACCAGATTACTAATATTGTCATAGTGGAAAGGCTCGTTTAGAGGGAGTTCAACCCACCCGGCAACAGCAGGTACAGATAGCATTCCTGAATACACAAGTGTCAGTTCGTTAGCTGGAACGTAATCTGTAACTGAGAAAAATTGTATACGGTTCGTTAACCCCATATAGACCTTGACTGAATCAGTCCATTCTGAATAACCATTATACTGATAAAAGATGGAACTGATCATGCTATTTGGGTGATTCAGTTCCTGCTGCAAATAGATCGTCTGGGAAAAACTATGCATATAATAAGGTTCCATTGGAAGACTGTAATCTACAAGAATTCCATTTCCTATTTCTACCAAGCCAGGTGCTAGAGCAGGTAACACTGTAGCCGAGATGAGGATTTGCAGGGATGGATTTTGTGGATCATTAGAGTTTATCGTTATTGAACCAGAAAAAACACCCTCAGATGTTGGAAGAAGCATCACGATGCATTCCAGTGAAGATCCGGGATTTAAAGTACGAGTACCGTTAATATTAGTAGAAATTGATGGAGCCGAAGTTGTCATAGAAAAGTTTAAATCAGCAAGCCCTGAATTAGTTATCTGAACAGTTCGAATTGACATGGAGTTGTTATTGATTTCACCATAGCTTAAGGATGTAGGATTCACATCTATCTGTGCACCTGTCGGTATTAACTGCCATGTAAAATCGTCAATGTAAAGGCTTTGATAAGTACTAATATTTCCATGTTTAAAGCCAATATAATGATCTGTTCCGGTATATCCTGCGAAAGACAGAGAATATTCAATATAGATTGTCGAGATTGGTATCGTTTCAAAAGCAGTAAATGATGATGGGTTTGTAGGATCGGCAACTGTTCCCACAATAATGGATGCATTTGATGCACCTCTTGCCCAGAAACGAATGTGCGTAGAGCCTATATTCGCTGTTGGAGGTGTAATAAGTATCACATTCGAAGCCAAATCATCGGAATTATAAAATAAGACATTATTCGGTGATGAATGAGGATTTGAAGTGGTCGTAAACATAGTTGGATTTGTAATAGTCGATGTAACAATTTTACTCCATCCAGGTGGAAAAGCAGGTGGTGTTACTCCATCGAAGTTTTGGTAATATGGGAAAGATATCACGGTTGGATCAGACTCTGTTGTGAATGACCATACTGGACAATTTGTCGCCTGCCCCTCAGCATTATAAGGTATTACCTGCCAATAATATATAGTATTATATTGTAGAGTTTGTGAATAGGAAGATGCTAATGAAACATCATAATTATTCAGGATATTGGTAGGAGGATTATCAGTTCCGATAGAAAGATGATATGCATTCGGGGATGATCCTGAATTATCTGGTAACCAGTAGAGAGTGGATGTTATAGATTGACTGACTGCTCCATTCAAAGGAGAAATCAAAGTTGCAGGAAATGGTGGACCTACAGGCTGTTGTTCAAAAGTCACATCGTCCAGGAACATATTATTGCCATAACAACTGATAGCCTTGAAAATCACATACTTTATACCAGCAGATGTTGGTGGGAAACTCATTTGATAATTGTTCCAGCCACTACTATTTTCAACTGGGGATAGATCCCATCGCCGATGAATCGCACCGAGGGAATCAGCTCCAATAAGATTGGGAGTTGAATTCAACCAAACACTGACCATTTCATTTTCATAAATCGATAGCAGTAAAGCTAAATCCCTATACATCCAGAAACTAACACGGTAATTACTGCCTGGTAAGTTGAGGGGAGGAGATACAAGTGCACCCTGTGTACCTGGAACGAGAGTATATGAATTATACCGAGCCATTCCCTCTCCTGAATATGGTAAGCATGTCGGGTGTACTCCAGCAGTTTGTCGATCCCAAGTACCCGGTGTGCCATTCCCTTGTATTCGATAATTAGACCAGCCAAAAGGTGCAAAGGAAGTTTCATCAAAACTTTCCGTGTAAGGGAAAGTACTGATGGAAGAATCAATTCCCAAGCCACTTAAAGTAAGTGTATGCGAAGTACGTGATAAGTCATCAGTCACTATGATGGTTGCTGAATACTGCTGGGCTGATGTAGGTCTGAATTGCACGGAAAAACTCATATTGTTTCCAGGATTAAGTGTACGAGGATATGTATTGGTATCAGTAACGATAAAACCGTTGGGATCATTACCCCCTAGAACAGAAGAAATGATGTGCATCGTGGTTCCGCCACCATTAGTAATGGTAACATTTGTGGGATTAGAAGCTATGTTCAAGAAGTTTTGCCCGAAACCAATTATTGAGGGAGTCATATTGAATACAGCCGGACCGGTAAAGGAAGTAATATTCATCCGGATATTAGGACGATCATGGGATAAATATGTATTACCCAACGGTATAGTATTATCTGCAGACAAGAACGCAGTTACGTTCGTTGACATCGTTGTCAATGTATAGGCTCCACCACTAGCAGATCCCATACCTTGTCCACCATAATTGCATTCTATAAGTACAACCAGATTCTCACCGGAATACCCCCAGTCATCAATATCTACAATATTCCAGTTATTCGCCACAGTTCCATTGACATTATTATTATATACTAGAGTAGCACCAGCAATTTGTGCAGCCCAAGTTACTTCGGATAGTGTTGTGCTACTTGTGGCTTTCAAGTAGATTTTTGTGGGAATAGAATAAGAATTACTTAATGTGGAATACCATGCCAGGTCAGTGATGTTTCCTATCATACCAATTTCTGAAGCGAGAAACAGATTAGCACTTCTTTCATAACCAAAGTAACAGGCTAAAGGACGTTTGGATACAGCCGTTCCTGTTCCAATACTAATTGTTGTTGCCATCATTGCAGTACACAAATTAAATAACACAAAGAACATCAGCATTTTCTTCAATGAATTCATAGTAGATCTCCCAATTTCTCATGCATGGTATGAATATGAATCAAGTAATTACATTTTTCTTCATCTTTATAAACACTATCAAAAGAACAAACCATTAAATAAAGGTCAATCTATTTCTGAATATTATCAAATATTAGAGATTGTGAATGTTTACTAACACCTAACACCTAGCACCTAACACCTAGCACCTAACACCTAGCACCTAACACCTAACACCTAACACCTAACACCTAGCACCTAGCACCTAACACCTAGCACCTAACACCTAGCACCTAACACCTAACACCTAGCACCTAACACCTAACACCTAACACCTAACACCTAGCACCTTACTTCACCAGTACCATTTTCCTTGTATGGGTAACGCTTCCTATCTTCATTTGACTGAAATAAATACCGCTTGCTAAAGGATGTCCCTGGTTATCTTTTCCATTCCATTCCACAGACTGTAAACCAGTATTCAGCATTCCATCCATGAGGGTAATCACTTTCTGACCTTTGATATTATAAATATCCAGCACAACTCTCCCCTTTTCCTTCAAATAAAAACGAATTATTGTGCTTGGATTGAAGGGATTGGGATAATTATCAAGCAGGAAAGAACTGCTCATCATTGTAGTATTGTCACTAATTCCAGTTCCTCCGGAAGCGGATATCTTCAAATCATCAAGGTAGACATATTTTCCATTTGTTGAATGTCTCTTAAAAGCAATTGAAACAACAGAGTCAACGTAAGTACTTAAATCCAGGATGCATTCCTGGTAGAACTGAGGAATCATTGCATTTGTTTTATGTAATAAAGTCGTAGTGAAGCTGGTTGTATCTGAATTTGTGGTAGACAGCAAGACATCCAAGTATTCAGGTATTGATGCAACGGCTGAATCTGGAACATCTATACTGTTGCCCAGCCAAAAAGTGACTTTATTACTTTGAGAAGTGACATGAAATTGTGGAGTTATCAACCAGTGATCTCCTGACTGAATTCCCACGACCGCATAAGCACTTCCAGTGTGAGGATTACCGGCAGTTGTTCTCCGCCGCCACCCCTGCGTAGGATTTGCACTATCAACGACAGACCATAGAGAGTCAGGAAAAATTGTATTTTCAAAACCTGTCATATAGGGAAAAACGTCCAAGATGTAATCATAAGAAGAACCTGATAATGGTATGATATGTTCTGTACGTTGTAGCCCAGACCTACTACTTACAAGTGGCTGGTCATCAGATAAATGCAATTGGGCTGTTTTCGTTCCCTCACTTGTTGGAACAAATGATACTGATACTGTCATGCTTTGTCCGCTCTGCAAAGATATTGGATAAGTATTTGTATCCGCAAGTGAAAACTGGGAAGCATCCGCTCCATCCAAAACAATGGGTTGCGGGATTGTTAATACTCCAAAGCCATCATTCCTGACTTGGACACTGACTGGTGGGACAATATCCTCGATAAACACAGTTCCAAAATCGACAGCAGAAGGAGTGATTACACAAATCGGAGTATTCGCCAACCGGAGGAATTGGAATCTTGTATTGGGAATTACCATATGTAATGTTCCAGGAGGAGGATTGGAAACTGAATAATCATCACTACCAATCACTTTTATACTTCGATTCGATAATATCTCAGTACAGTAAAAATCGCATTCACTATTGTGCCAAGGTCCAATTTTATCAACACATACAACCAAATTATGCACGTTATCATAGACGAATGGCAATTGGAGAGGAATCTCAATCCAACCCGCAGTATTGGGAACTGTCAGTAAACCTGTATAGACCAAAGTCAGTTCACTTGCAGGAACCCAGTCTGATGAGTTTGAAAATTGCGTTTTGGATGTATGCCCCATATAGACTTTTATGGAATCAGACATAGCATATGAGCCATTGTATTCATAGCCAATGGACATGATACTGCAGTTTGTCATATTGAGCTGTGGCTGTACATAAATCGTCTGCGACATACTATCGTATTGATATGGTTCAACCGGCAAACATGTATCCACTAGGTTTTCATTGCCGATTTCGATCATATCCGGTGTAAGTGCAGGCTGCACTGTGGCTGTGATAGGAATCTGGAAAGCCGGATTTAGAGCATCATCGGAATGAATCGTTATCGATTCAGCAAGATTTCCTTCTGCTGTGGGCAGAACACTGACGAAGCAAATACGGGAACTGTCTGGTGCAAGAACTTGTGTACCAATGGCATCAGTGAACACAGACGGTGATGATGATGATATGGTATAGTTAAGATTAGCAAAACCTGTATTGGTGATCATGAGTTCACGAGTGCTAATCGAATTATTATGAATCCCCCGAAATGCTAGTGTATCGGTATTTACTTCCACATATGGACCAGCGGGTATTAACTGCCAGGTGAAATCGTCAAAATCGACTTGATCATATTCCGCTTGAGTATGGAAAGTAAATCCGATGTATTGATCCGTGCCCTGGTATTCTGCAAAAGAAACAGAACACTCTCTTTGGAAATTATCCAGTTGAAATGACTGGAAAGGTGTAAACGATGAAGGGATGGTCGGATTACTCATGGTTCCAACAATAAATAATGGATTATCGTAACTTCTTGCCCAAAACCGGATACGGGTGTTACCCAGGTTGGAGGTTGGTGGACTGATCAGGATCAGTTCCGCTGTCACATCATTTACAGTATTAAAAGCCACCTGGTTGGGAGCTGAATGTGCAAGACCGGACTCAGTTCTTATCGTCGGGGAAGAATTTCCACAAACCATCGATGTTGTCCAATCTATAGGCAGATTCGGTGCAGTTACAGTATCAAAGTTCTGTGTATAGGGGAAAGATGTGACCGTTGGATCAATCTTCGTAGTAAATGACCAAACAGGACTGCTTGTTGGCTGTCCAGAAATATTATATGGCACGACTTTCCAATAGTAGGTCGTTCCATATTGAAGGATTGGCTGATAGGATGTAACCTGCCCGATATCGATGTTATTCATGATATTAGTTGGAGGATTATTCGTTCCTAATGACAGGTAATATCCATGCACCATCGGTCCTGTTCCCAAACTTACCCAATTCAAAGAAATGACATTTAACTGGTTCATAGCATTATTGGCGGGAGAGACAAGCGTAGCAAGATCAGGCACACCTACGGGCTGCTGTTCGAAAGTCACATCATCAATATACATATTAGCTCCCCGACATGAGATCGCCTTGAAAATCACATACTTTATACCAGTAGAAGTCAGGGGAAAATTCATGGCATACGCATACCAGCCATTGGCTGTTTCAGAGGGAAACAAATCAGTTCTCCTGTGAATGACACCGAGAGAATCCGCTCCCTCTAGATTGGGGGCTGAATTCAACCATACACTGACCATCTCATCGTGAGTGATGCCTGTGGTATAAGAATTAGTACGATACATCCAGAATTTCACACGATAATTACTACCTGGAAGCTGCATTGGAGGTGATACTAAAGCTGCATGTGTACCATATTGATAATCAGCACTGTAGAAGCGAGCCATGGCTGCACCGGAATGTGGAGAGCAGGTAGGACCTGTACCAGATGTCTGGCGATTCCAGGTACCTGGAGAGCCGATTCCCTGTATCCGGTAATTTAACCATCCATAGGGCGGAAATACGGTACCATCAAAGCTTTCCGTGCCTGGGAATGTGGTGATGGTTGTATCGTAACCTTCCCCATTCAAAGCAAGCACATGTTCTTCGCGGGATATGTCATCGGTAACTGTGATTGTCGCATTGTATTGCTGAACAAGCATAGGATGAAACTGAATTGAGAAGCTCATTGTAGAGCCAAAAGGGAGCGTAACCGGATAAACATTTGTATCATTGAAAATGAATCCTCCCGGGTTAGTTCCACCAAGCATGGATGAAGTGATATGTAAATCCTGTCCGCCTGAGTTCGAAATAACCACACTGGAAGAAGGTGAAACATAATTTAACGGATATGAGCCGAAACCGAGAGTTGTAGGATTCATATTAAAAATAGCTTCTTCGTGAAGAGAAGTCATATTAAATCGAATGTTATTACGCACTGTAGTAACATTACCTATAGTTTCAGGAGCTACTTCATTCATATATATTAGCATCGTTAGATTTGAACTCATGTTTCCGGCAGTAAATCCTGCTCCCGATGAATAACCGGTACCACTACCTCCATAATTGCATTCGACAAGAACCATCAAATTTCCTGATGTATAAGCCCAATCATTGATATCAATTGTTTTCCACACATCCCCTGTAAAATCCGTAACTGTGCCATCAAATACAAGAGTTGCATCACTGATCAGATTTGTCCAGGTCGTAGTAGTCATAGTCGTTGCAGTTGTGGATTTGAGATATATTTTTGTGGGTATGGTAACTGTTTGGTAGTAAGTAGGAAACCATGAAAGATCTGAAATACTTCCGTAGTAACCGATTTCATTGGCTAAATACAGGCTGGCACAACATTCATAAGGATAGTAACTGGCAATAGGTCTCCTGGTAGTACTCGTGCCTGTCCCGATTGTAAAAGTAGTTGCCAATAGTAAAGATAACAAATTTGATAAAAGTAAAATAAACAGTGTTTTCAATAAAGCGTTCATAAGATAACCCCTCATTCATTACATCCGGTTTTTTTGTGATTATTGATCAAATTCTTTTTATAAACTTTAATCATTTTCATTATTCATTAAATATTGTCAATAGATTTCCTTCCAGTAATTGATTTATAAAATAGGGATTTGGAGCACTTCATTATTACAATTTGTACTTTGTATGAAAGCTAGGATGTAAACTCCGATTAGGAACATGGCGAATAGAAGGAGGAATGCAAATTGGTCATAATAAATAAACGAAAACCCCCTATAGAAAATAAAGAGGCAAATCACAAGTGACTTGCCTCTTAAAATTGGCTGGGATGGAAGGATTTGAACCCTCACATACGGAGCCAGAGTCCGCTGTCCTACCATTAGACGACATCCCAACATTCATAGCATTCAAAATTTGGCAGGGCCGGGAGGATTTGAACCCCCGAATATCAGGACCAAAACCTGGTGCCTTACCCCTTGGCGACGGCCCTACGTTTTCAAAGATCTTTTGGCGGAGAGGGAGGGATTCGAACCCTCGGAGAGCTTTTGACCCTCACACGCTTAGCAGGCGTGCACCTTCAGCCAGCTCGGTCACCTCTCCTGGTGTTATTGGCGGAGGACGAGGGACTCGAACCCCCATGGGGAAACCCCGGCGGTTTTCAAGACCGCTGCCTTACCAATTAGGACTAGTCCTCCAAAAGGCTGTTGGTTGCTACTAAAAAAAATGAGGAAGCTCTGTCAATGATATTTATTGGAATCCCAGTTCTTTTAGTGCCTGTTTATTTTTTCGCCAATTCTTATTTATCTTCACAAATAAATGTAGGAGTACTTTTTTACCTATCAGTTTGGTTAAATCGACTTCAGAATCCATTCGTATCTTCGCAATCTTGGAACCGCCCTTTCCAATGATGATGGGCTTCTGGGAATCGCGTTCGATCCATATCGTCGCCTGGATATCCACTTCACTTTCCATTTCATTGAAGTGGGTAACGATCACTGCGGTTGAATAAGGTATCTCTTCATCAAAATTCAGCATGATTTTTTCCCGAATGATCTCCTGGGCAAAGAAGCGTACCGGCTGGTCAGATAAATCCTCAGGATCATAGTGCGGTGGACTCAAAGGCAGGTATTTGGAAATGACATCCAACATCTGATCAAGGTTCTCATGTGTTTTAGCTGAAATAGGAAGCACGTAATCAAAAGATTCAGATAATTGTGCAACGAGATCAGTGTAATCTTCACACAGGTCTATCTTATTTAACAATGCGATTCTGGGCGCACGAGTTTGTTTCAGGACAGCTATGAATTCCCTATCATAATCAGTAGGAAAATGAGGTGCATCCGTGACAAACATGATGAGGTCAGCGCTTTTCAAGGAATTTTCAATGATCCTTCTCATACTTTCATGTAGTTCATAACGCGGCTGCAGGAAACCGGGTGTATCAAGAAAAATGATCTGTCTAAGATCATCAGAATAGATACCTTTTATGCTTTGTCTCGTGGTTTGAGGTTTCGGGGAAATAATCGAAAGCTTCTCTCCCAATAAAGCATTCATCAGGGTTGACTTACCGACATTCGGTTTACCGACGATAGCCACGAAACCGCATTTATAATTAGGATCCATTGTTAACTCCTTACTTAAAAGGGCAGGATGAAGATTTGCACTGAAGTGTCAAGTGAAGATGAAAGATGGAAGCTTTAAGATTGAAGATTGAAGAAAAGATTTAAGCATCCCTTTTCCACCATATAGCTTATTGTTAGCTATAGATTCAATAAAAAAGATTTAAGATTGGCAGAAAGACACCCCTACCCCCCATCCCAAGGGGGGATTTCATTCCCTCTTTACATAAGATTGGGGATTTCCTGAATAATATTATGAATTTGAGCCATGAGTATTCCCAAGTTGAGCCAGTGCTCCACTATAATTGAGCCAGGGAATATTCTACTTTGAGCCACCTTGCATAAATCAGAGTGTGATTAACCATGTGGCAATGCGCTGAAGAGCGCAAATAACACAATGGAGGTCACAAAATGACCAATTATCGAGAAATCTTGCGTTTACAGGCGCAAGGAATTAGTGAAAGGAATATTGCTCAAAGCCTGCCGTGCTCCCGCAATACCGTATCCAAGGTGCTGAGGGCAGCAGCCCAACAAGCTGTTTTCTGGCCAATTTCTGATACAATTAGTGACAGGGAATTGGGGAAGATGCTATTTCCCATTGTAAATATCGAAGGGTGTCGCAAGATGCCTGATTTTGAGCATATTCACAAGGAGTTAGGTAAAAGCGGTGTAACCTTGTCGTTATTATGGCACGAGTATTCAGAGCTATGCCGGCAGAATCAGACGATACCCTATCAATACAGTCGATTCTGCGAGCTTTACACGGAATATGCTCATCAAACCAAGGCAACCATGCGCATTCATCACAAGCCGGGTGAGAAGCTTGAGGTTGATTGGGCAGGTCAATCTGCGTATTTGACAAACAATCTTACCGGGGCACAGCTTAAAGTTCCAGTCTTTGTCGCTGTTTTGCCCTATAGTGGCTATGCTTATGTTGAAGCACTTCCCAATATGAGTCTGAGTAACTGGATTCAGGCTCATGTAAACTGCTTTCAATATATGAACGGCGTGGCAAAAATACTGGTTCCTGACAACCTCAAGACAGGTGTGGAGCGGGTATCCGGTGGAAGCAGTGTAATCAACAGGACATATAATGAGCTGGCTAATTACTACAATACAGTGGTCATCCCTGCCAGGGTCAGGCATCCCAAGGATAAGGCAAGTGCTGAAGGGACAGTAGGTATTATCTCGACCTGGATTCTGGCTGCTCTTCGCAACAGGAGTTTCTTCTCGCTTAGAGAACTCAATAAGGCAATCAGGGAAAAGTTGGCTGAATTTAACAGTAAGCCTTTCAGCCTTTCCAGGTCAAAGATGGCTCCCGTGAAAGCGTATTTTGGCAAGAAGAACGAGAGCAGCTGCTTCCCTTGCCGGAGGAGGCTTATGAACTGGCTACATGGGCTACAGCAACGGTTGGTTACAACTATCACATTATGGTTGATAAGAAGTACTATTCAGTGCCTTATGAATATATCCACCACAAAGTAGATATTCGCCTAACCGCCAGGGTGGTGGAGGTCTTTTACAATTCAGTCAGAATAGCCTCCCCCAGGGGCTTGGAGGGAAACTCTGAGCGATATCAGACCAATGCCGAACATATGCCCAAGGATCATCAGGAATACCGGAAATGGGATGCAGATAGTTTTGTTGACTGGGCTTGTACTCTTGGAACAAGCACTGAGTTGGTAATCAAGTCAATCCTGGGATCATGCAGGGTTGAACAGCAAGGTTATCGCACCTGCATGGCTGTGCTAAGCGCTTCAAAAAAGTACGGCTGTCAAAATTTGGAAAATGCCTGTCAGAGAGCATTAAGCTACACACCAAATCCGAGTTACAGAATCATCAAGACTATTCTAAACTCAAATGAACAGAAGAGAAGCACCGATAATGATGCTGAAGCGGTGCAAAGCTCAGAGTATGCCATCAGCCGGGAATCAGGTTACTACGGGAGAAACGAAAATGACTAATAATACTACTATCATTAAACTTCGAGAGATGCTGTTAAATGGCATGGCAGATGCCTACCGAAATCAGGTTAACGATAAATCACTGGAAAACTACAGCTTTGATGAGCGCTTTGGCATGCTGGTTGATATAGAATGGGATAAGCGCAAGAATAATAGGCTTAAACGTCTGATTCACGGTGCCGGCTTCAAGTTCAGTAACGCGAGCATAGCAGATATTGACTACCATGAAGACAGGAAACTTGATCGTAGTGCAATCGTTGAATTGGCATCATGTTCATTTATTGGAGAGAATGAGAATATCATCATCACGGGAGCATCAGGAAGCGGTAAAACATGGCTGGCTTGTGCATTTGGCATAGCTGCCTGCAAGAAGTACTTCACTGTAAAATACGTCCGCCTGCCTGAACTGTTGGATGACCTCGCTGTTAGCCGTTGTGAAGGCGGGCATCAAAGAGTCATAGACAGATATGTAAATGCGAAACTGCTGATACTTGATGAATGGCTGTTAACCAGGATAAACGAACAGGAGGCTAAAGATCTCTTTGAAATAGTCGAGATGAGGTATTCCAAAGCATCTACGGTCTTGTGCTCTCAGTTCAAAACCGGAGGATGGCACGAGAAGATTGGACAACCCACTCTCGCTGATGCCATCCTTGACCGGCTTGTTCATAACTCTCACCATATATTTATCGATGGGAAGATGTCAATGAGAGAACGCAAGGGAATAATACAAATCAATAAGAAATAGCCGGTTCCCTCTTAGATGCATCGTTCCGGCTGCTGCTTCGCTCGGACTACGTCCTCACTCCGCAGCAGCCGGAACTTCATCCTCCCTAATAAAGTTGATAATATGTAATAAGGCAATAAGATACGTCGTGTGGCTCAAAAAGATAATATAGTATGGCTCAATTATAGTGGAGCACTGGATCAACTTAATCGGACAAGGTGGCTTTTCTGAGCGGAATATGCAGATTTCCCTATACTCTATTCCCTGTACCCTGTATGCTGTCCGCTGTATGCTGTACCCTGTATGCTGTCCGCTGTACCCTGTCCGCTGTACCCTGTCCCCTTCTGCTGTGTAAGCCACAAGCATTCTACCAAAATCAATGTAAATTCAATCCAACTTGAATCCTATTCTATACTAATCTCAAACCTGTTTCGCGAAACAGGAATGAAACTGGTATGAAATTGGTATAATCTTTGGAGATTGAGGAAGCAGTGAGTCGTGTGAGTTTGAGACAATCTCTAACATAACAGACAAGACTGTCTGTGCTGCAATTATTGCAGAAGTTTAAGGTAGGAATTCCATAAGATCGGAATCTTATGCCACACTGCCCTTCTTTCTATATCCTATTTGTTGCCAGAGGATTCCCCCAATAATAAGCAATAACCCACCAATGGTGGAAAGAGCAATCCTTTCATGCAGCACTTGGCTGATGATAACAAGCGAAAGGAAAGGAGTAATAAAAACGAGATTGGTGATGCGGGCTGTATTCTTGGTTTTCTGCAGAGCATTGAGCCAGAGAACAAAGGTTAGTCCCATTTCGAAGATACCGATATAGGTTGCTCCAATAATAGCTTTGAAGGTTGGAACGTGGAATTGACTTGTAATCAAATGATAGAGCAGTATAAAAATGAAACCAAAGCCAAAATTCCATAACAATTTGACAACTTCATCTCTCTTGTCCCTGACATTATAGAGCCAAAACAAAGCCCAGATGAGAGTTGAAAATAGAGCTAAAAAAACGCCTAGTGGTTCAGCAAATTTGAGGGAAGTAAAATTCCCGCGGGTGGCTATCACTAGAGCCCCTGTAAAGCTGATGAAAACACCGCTCAGGTCGAAGAATCTCGGCTTCTGTTTTAATAGGGGAATCGAGAGTAAAACCAGCATGACAACCCAGATGTAATTTAATGCTTGGGCTTCTTGTGCTGGAAGTCTGTTATAGGCATTAAGCAGGACAGTATAATAAAGAAAAGGATTCAAAAAACCCAATATTGCTGAACGGAGATAGTCCTGCCTTGTTCCTTGAAAGATAAGTTTATGTTTTTTTTGCAGAAAAATGATAAAGAAGAGGATAACGAAAGATACGAATGAAGCATAGAGAACTAATTGTTCTGGTGTTTGATAGCGAAGTGATAATTTAAAAGCTGTAGAAATAGTCGACCAGAACAGTATCGCTAATAATGCATAAGGATAAGCAGAACTGAAAAGTGGTTTACTCATGAATGTTGAAACCGTTCATCTCCACGAAATATCCTTCTGCATCCAGAGTATATCGAAATACTGATCTAGTTTTTTTCCCACATTTTGCAATTTACCACATAGTTTAAAACCATGTTTTTCATGAAATCGAATACTTTGTTCATTCTTAGAAGAGATACTGGCTAAAAGAGTTTTAACACCTATAGACATGGCATTCTCTTCTAATGTTGAAAGTAGAGCCGATCCAAGTCCATTCCCTGTATGTGCTTTATCCAGAAAATATGAAACTTCGGCAGAATGAGAGAAGCTTTTCATTGGAATAAAGTGTTTCAGCAGGGCAAAACCTACAACCATCCCTTCATCAGTTTCTGCAACATAGAAGCCATCATTCTTCACCTGGCTTTTCAGGAGAGCAAAGGCTTGAAGGGGAACCGGGCTATCCGGATAAGCTGCAAAGCTGTTTTCCACATAATAATTGAAGATCTTGATAATCGCTTCATCATCTTGATCCCGTACTTTTCTGATTCCATAACTGATCATCATAAACCTGCCTTGCTATTGATCAATTTCTTTCATTTTTGAGATTAATTTTTTCGGTTGATCTGTATCATACTGGAGAGTTTCACAGTTATTGAAGAGTCTGAAATGATGCAATGATTTTCCTAAAGCTTTTGACAGATCATTGGTAATTGTGGTTTTCTCTTCCAAGTGGAGATTACGAATAATCAGGGCTTTTGATTTCCGATCCGCTTTCAGATCAATTCTTCCTATAAAGTTCCCTTTCCAAAGCATGGGTAAACTCCAATATCCATATATTCGTTTAGCACTGGGTACATAACATTCGATTGTGTAATCGAAATTGAACAATCTTTTCAAACGAGGACGTAAAATTACCAGATTGTCAAATGGAGATAATAGAAAAACCTGATGAGGATGATTGGTAACAATGTTTACATGATCTTGACAAAGAGGATACATATAATGAATTTGTTCTAATCCACTAACTCTTATTGGGATTATTTCTTTGTTATCCACCATTTTATTCAGAGCTGCCTTGATGTCTTTTCCATCTCTTGTATGCATATGGTTTAAGATATCCCATTCTGAAGAAATTCCCTGTGCCAGGATAGCTCTTTGCACATAAAATTCACCGAGTTCAAGAGGAGTTGGCATTGTTGTATCAATATAAGAAGGAAGAATTCTTTCAGTCAGATCGTAAATCCGCTGGAAATTATGACGCTCTGTTACCATCAGTTCTCCTTTCCACATCAGTAATTCCAACACAACCTTCGCAGGTTTCCATTCCCACCAGCCCTGTTGCTTTTGCCCTTGACGAGTGTCTTCAAAATCGGAAGCACCCAAGGGTCCTTCATCTTTGATTCTTTGCAGAATAGCATCACCTAATTTGTGATGTTTCATCCAAAAATCCTTTTCCCAAGGACTAGATTCAGGAAAACGCTTCATACGAGGTAGAAAAAAACGATAGTCTGTCATAGGTAAATAGCTGGCGGCATGACCCCAGAATTCAAAGATAGTGCGATCCTTTGCGAGTAAAGTATGTAACCAAGACTGGTCATAATTGGGCATCCTCGACCAAATTGTATGATGATGCGCTCGTTCGATGACAGAAACTGTATCGATTTGGATGTAACCAAGTTCATTGATCATCTTCAATAAGCCTTCTTTATCGCTTGTATCAAGAAAACGATAAAGCTGATTCTCCAAGGCAATTCGACAGGCAGTGAAGATGTCTATTTCCTGATATATCATAAAGCTTCCTTGTAGTACTTCTATTCATAGTTAGAGCAAAGAGTCAAGACAAACCTTGTCGTATTTTAGGGAAATTCAATTTTGTAATAAATTTAGTTGACCAATTTTTAGGTAATTACATAAAATGGAACAAAATTGATATGTGAAAAACAGATATAGTTTTATCTGAGAGACAAAAAATATGTACGAAATCCATTAATAAGGGGGACTTATTATGAATCCGTTGAAGAAAATTCTGATGCTCATGTTAATATTGAGCACAGTTGCGTCTATCATGGCAACCACCGTCACAATTGGGACGGGGACATCATCTCAATATTATCCGATAGACAGGCTTTACAACTACAGTGCAGCGGAAATTGTCTATCTGCAGAGTGAGATTGGCATGTCAGGAAGTATTAATCGTCTTGCTTTTCAAAAAGTGTCTGGCACTGATATTAATCCTATCCTCGATGTTTCAATCTATATGAAGCAAACTACTGCCACAACCCTAGCTACGGGTGATTACTCCACTGCTGATTATACATTAGTCTACACTGGACCATTCACCAATACTGCAACAACCGGATGGATGGAAGTAACTCTCACAACACCATACACATATTCTAATACTCAGAGTTTGTCCATTCTTGTGGTGAAAGGATTTCAGCAATGGACATCCTCTTGTCCTTATTGGGGCTATACGGCAACTACAGATAGCAAATTTAGATATGATTATGATGATGATGCTGCTCCAACAACGCTAACACAATCTCTTAATCGACCGAATATCCAGTTGAACATCGTACCTTTGGAAGGTCCTGCAGTATTTGCTATGAGTCATAGCGCGATCAATTTCGGAACTTGCTTCATTAATGTGACTACATCAGCAACGACTGTCACTGTTTCCAATAATGGTGGAACCCCGATGCATATCACTTCAGCCATACTTGGTGGTGCAAACGCAAGTGTTTTCACTAAAACTGATACTAACACTTATCCGGTTACACTTGCTGCCGGCGGAAGTATGAGTTTTACCGTGTCTTTCCTGCCACTTCTCGCACAACAATATAATGCTACCGTAACAGTCACTGATGATCTCGCACGTACACCTCATATACTCACTTTGACAGGTTTAGGTTTTGATAACAACATCACAACTTTCCCCTATGTCAACAGTTTCGATGAAACTGCTTTTCCACCGATTGGGTGGACAAATCAAAGAATCGTAGGTACCTATACACCCGGTATCTGGGCAGGTTCAGCAACTGGTGTTAATCCTCCCTGCACACCGCACAGCGGTACGACAATGGCGTATTATAACAGTTACTCAATATCCGCAAACGTCCACACTGTTCTCTCAACGCCACCATTAACGCTTCCCGGAAATAACTACCGAGTTTCTTTCTGGATGTATCGTGATATAAGTACTGCGTATAACACACCCAAATATAGCGATGAAGGTATCAGTGCCTGGTTTGGTACATCTCCGACTGATACTACTTTAGCTGTTAACTTAGGTTTTATACCACGCGATGCTGTTTTTGCACCTGTTGTAGCAGCCAATGGCTGGTACAAATATGGATTTAATTTTCCTGCAAATTCAGCAGGAGCTGCTAAATATGTGATTTTAAAAGTTAAAAGTCAATTTGGTAACAACATATTCCTGGATGATGTAACCATCGAATTGCAGCCAACAGGCGTACCCTTGCCTGCAATGGTTTCATCACCAGCAAATAATGTTATTGATCAGTTCCCAACAATCAGCTTGAATTGGCTGCCTGATGGAACTGGTCCGGCAACCTTGGGATACCGTTTATCCTTCGGAACAGACAATCCACCCACAAACGTACTGAATAATAGCGATGTTGCTCTAGTTGCTACTTATACACCAACCTTGCAATTTGGTACAACGTACTATTGGAAGGTTGTACCTTATAATGCTCTTGGTAATGCAACCGATTGTCCGATTTGGACATTCACAACTATGGCAGACCCAACTGTGACTACTTTCCCTTATCTTCAGAACTTTGATAGCGTCACAATTCCTGCCATCCCTGTGGGTTGGTCAAAAATGATAGTATCATCCAGTACAGCGGCTATTACCACGAGTACATCTACTCCTAACTCTGCACCGAATAATGTTTTAATAAGCAATTCCGGTGATGCAAATGCAAATGTGGTTCTTGTTTCACCTCCAACCCCTAATGTGGGTTTGACCCGAATTCGTTTCTGGGCAAAAGGTGCAGCAAATTACGTACTATTAGTGGGAACAGTTACAAATCCCGCAGATCCAACATCATTCTCGGAATTCCAGACAATTAATCTAACTGCCACATATGCCGAGTACTCGGTTTCTTTCGCCGGCTATGCAGGTCAAGCTCATTATATTGGTTTTAAACATGGACTTGGCACAGCATATCAAAGCATCTACCTTGATGACTTCTCTTGGCTCTTGATTCCTACAGGTCCTCAGGTGGAAGTGAATGTGACTAATCTTGCTTACGGTGATATTTATAATAATTCCACACCTGTTCGAGTTGTTCAGATAAATAATTCAGGTTTAGCAGATCTCAGCTTTACTGTTGCTACATCTGGACAAACAGTAACAACGAACTTAACAGGTACTCAAACGCTTACACCTGGTTCTTCCGTGTCTTGTAATGTGACACTTCACCCGATAGCTGAAGGTGCCTTAACAGGTTCAATTACAATCAACTCGAATGATCCACTGACACCGGCTCTTCTAATACCTCTGTCTGCAACAGTGCTTCCTGCACTTGCTCCCGGTTTGATAGAAGTAGGGAACGGGTCTCTTGTTGAAATAAGTCTTCCTGTCGAACCATATTACAATCATAGTTTTTCTCAAACCATTTATTTGCAAACTGAATTGAATCAGCCAAATAGCAGTATCAATTCAATTTTCTATAAATTCAATGGTGCAAGTGCATGGTCTGATACAATGCTAGTATATTTGGGACAAACAACTCGTTCTTCTTTCACAAGCACAACTGATTATGTTCCAGCAACTGAATTAACACTCGTTTATTCTGGATTACTGACTGTCACGGCTGAGGCAGGTTGGGTTGAAATTCCTCTTGATACCCCTTATACTTATGACAACGTCTCTAATCTGGTTGTATGTATCGACAAAGATACACCTTATCATCCAAATGCGAATGATTTCTACTGCGCTGCTGTAACAACAAATCGCAGTCTCGAACAACATGCTGATGCAGCGACAAGCAACAGTAATGTTAACAATCCATTAGCCGGAACCTTGAAAATGAATATTCCTGATACTCGGTTCCAATTCCATACTTTATCCACTATTCCATTATTTTCCGCGATTCCATCTGTTGTGACTTTTGGACAAGTGAATGTTGACAATACATCAACACCAATCAATGTCCAAGTTCGTAACGCTGGTGGCGGTACATTAATAATTACTCAACCTATCACATTAACAGGTGTTGATGTTGGTCAATTTGCAATGACAGATACACATACTTATCCAGTATCATTAAATGCCGGTCAAAGTATCACTGTCTCTGTTACATTCACTCCAAACAGTGCTGGTGTAAAGAGCGCTCAATTGAATATTACTGATAATTTAGTATCTGCCCGTAAAGCAACCCTGAAGTCGTACAAATCTGCTGAGTCTGAACGGTTACTACATGTCATACCTATTTCCGGTTCAGGCAATGACGGTGTGATACATACATTCCCTTATTCACAGGGATACGAAGAAGAAGCTTTCCCTGCTGGTACGGGTTGGGTAGTAGCTGATGGTGCAAATCCAGGACAAGGATGGCGTCGTAGAGCAACTGCCGGAAATTCACACAACGGAACAGGTTATGCAGTTGTGGGAACTCTTGCAGGTAATCATTGGATGATGACACCGAAATTCGAAATCGGAGCTCAGAGTAATACTTTACGTTATTGGATCAAGGACAGTACAGATACTCCAGATTCAGCAGCAACTTCTGTTGGAGAATATCTGAAAGTACTTGTTTCAACGACGAATGCTGATTCTTCAAGTTTCGTAACACAATTACATAATTATACGAATTATGATCTTCCATCAACATATCAGGAAATGACATTAGATTTAACCCCATTTAACGGGCAAAATATTTATCTTTGTTTCCTTAGACACTCAACTGGTGGAAAATTCATTTATGTAGATGATTTCTCTGTCGCTGCTGCTTCAGGTGTCTTAAATCCACCGACAAACCTGACTTACCAGGTCATTAATGAAAATAATGTCACACTCACTTGGGTTGCTCCTGTACCTGCTACAGGAACAACATTAACAGGCTACAAAGTCTATCGGAATGATGCAGCACTTCATACAATCACGGATCCATTAATAGTAACTGATACAGATATTTCTGTTGCATCTGGAACTTATACATATAAAGTCAGTGCATTATATCTGCAAGGTGAATCAGGATTTACGGATCCTGTTAGTGTTTCAATCACAGGTGGAAATCCGAATGAACTCATCAACGATGGTTTCGATTTCTATCCTGATTTTGCGTTGAACTTCGGATATTGGACAAACCGTGATGTAGATCAGCAAAATACATATAATTTTGCAAATACCACATATCCGAATCTGAATTCACACAAAGCATTCATGGTATTTAATCCTAGTGCAGCAGTACCTCCATTAACAAATCCGATAGCTCATTCCGGGAATAAAATGCTGGCTGCTTTTGATACACAAGCAGGTTCAAATAATGATTGGTTAATCACACCCAGGCTTCTTCTAGGTGAAGATTCATCCATCAATTTCTGGGCAAAATCATATAATGACTTGTTTGGATTGGAACAGTTCACTGTGGCAATTTCTACTACAGACAACAACGCTGCCAGTTTCACAAATGTCATTACTGGTCTAAACCCAGTATCTGTACCCGCTACTAGTTGGACATATTATGATTACGATTTGTCCAACTATGATGGTCAACATGTCTATATTGCCTTCAGATGTGTTTCAACAAGCTGTCTTGCCTTACTCCTGGATGATTACAAGGTCATTACTACTAATGGAGTGGGTAATGATGATCCGGCACCTTTACCTACAAATACAGTATTGCTGAGTAATTATCCAAACCCATTCAATCCTGAAACGATAATTCGTTATGCGATGAAAGATAAGGGTAATGTATTGATTGAAGTCTATAATACAAGAGGACAGAAAGTAACAACTCTTGAAAACAGTGTTCGCAATGCTGGCAACTACTCTGTAAAATGGAGTGGTAAGGATCAGTATGGACATTCTGTTGGCAGTGGTGTTTATTTCTATAGGATGAAAACAGGTTCCTATACCAGCACGAAGAAAATGATTCTTCTGCGATAAGGAATAACTAATTAATAAAAAAACGGCGTTCTTTAACCGGGACGCCGTTTTTTATCAATCCCAAAATAAATGCGGTTTAAATGAACTTGAAACTGAATACCGATAAAACATTATGAAAACATACATAACGATTGTCTGGCTGCTGTGTATAATGATTCCAGCCTTTTCTATGATGGTTTCAGAAAGAACGGGTTTACTAAGTATATCACCTTCTCAGATAACATATTTGCCCCAAGTTATCTTTACTATCTCAGATCCTATAACAGTATCCGTTTCTAATATCGGGGATTCATCCATGCAGATTACTTCAGTTATGTTAAGTGGAACAAATCCTGAAGGATTTATTCTGAATGATACAAATCGCTATCCTGCTACCCTTGCTGCAGGTTCAACCATGTATTTTACTGTCACTTTCCATCCGACTGTTATACTGCAGTATGAAGCTGAAATATTAATCAGTGATGATCTTACCAGAATTTACCATTCACTGCCTTTGTCAGGTTCAGGGAATCATGTTTTTATTGATGATTTTCCTTATTCAGTTGGTTTTGAGAGTACTTCTTTTCCTCCCGTCGACTGGTCTGTTGCTAATTCTGCAAACTCTCAATATGGCTGGAGGCGATCTACCTATGGAAATGCCCATACCGGGAGTACTTATGCAGCAGCAGGTTTAAGACCTGGCAATCATTGGTTAGTTACACCATCATTTATTGTAACTTCTCAGAGTAACACATTGCATTTTTGGATTGAGAATGGTATCGAAACACCTGATTCTGCGGCAACATCAATTGATGAATACTTGGATGTGCTTCTTTCTACCTCCACAGCAGATACTTCAAGTTTTCAACCATTTCTTCATTATACGAATTTCACTATACCCGAAACTTACCTGGAAGTAATCCATGATTTAAGCAGCTATTCAGGAACACTTGTCCGTTTAGCTTTCATGATGCATTCAACAAATGGAAAATATATATATTTAGATGATTTATCTATTTCTGGTCCTCCTGCTGGAACACTGAATCCACCAACTAATCTCAATGCTGAAGTTGAAACAAACAAAGTGTATCTGACTTGGCAGGTTCCTTCACATACAATTGAAGAACATCTGAATGGATATAAGATTTATCGGAATAACATTCTTCTCCAATCAACGAATACACCTCAGTCTGTTACCTATACAGATTCAACTGTTGCATATGGATTCTACACTTATAAAGTGAGTGCATTATATGGATCAATAGAATCCGTTTTTTCAAATTCTGTTGGTATCGATGTTTCTTTTGGATATCCGAATCTTATCCTGGCGGATTCATTTGACAGTTATCCTGATTTTACTACTTCTCTGGGACAATGGACTAACCTTGACCTTGACCAAAGCAACACTTTCAATTTTGATGAGATTACATATCCGAATATGACGATTCCCAAGGCATTTGTGATTTTTAATCCTACTGAGACTGACCCTCCAATGACTTATCTTTCCGCACATTCAGGAAATAAGTTATTGGCATGCTTTGATAGCTCGAATCCTCCCAATAATGATTGGTTAATTTCTCCACGCTTAAGTTTAGGAACGAATTCTTCCATCAATTTCTGGGCTAAATCCTATACTGCTTATTACGGATTGGAAAAATTTAATCTGTTAGTTTCACTGACAGGTATGAATCCCGAAAACTTCATCAGTATCACAGGTGCTGATACAGTACATGTACCTGCTGTTCAATGGGTTTTACTAAATTATGATCTTTCCATGTTCAATAATCGTACAGTATATTTGGCAATTCAATGTGTTTCAGATTTTGCTGTAGCATTACTTATCGATGATTTAAAGATTATCAGTACAGGAGGATCTGTCGATATTGAAGATCATGTTGTACCGACTAGCCAAACAACATTACTTGGAAATTATCCGAATCCTTTTAACCCTGAAACGACGATTAAGTTTATCCTAAAAGAGAAACAGCAAGTATCTATCGATATATTCAATACTCGCGGTCAGAAGGTAAAGACACTCATGGAAGAAACTCGGAATCCAGGAATTCAAACAGTTATGTGGAATGGGAAGGACAATGAAGATCATTCTGTAGCAACTGGAGTTTATTTCTATCAAATGAAATCTGGTAGTTATTCTCAAACTAAAAAGATGATTTTACTGAAATAAACTAAATCCGGTTTAACCCCGAGCCTCTTTTGCCAGATTAAATACAATTAGCACTTTTTTTATTCTCAACTCAATGCTTAGTGAAAGCATCAAGTTAATCATTTAATTATCGAAAATATTAATTGCCTAGATGGATTTATATTGACCTTATATGTAAACGCATTTATCTGTATTCAGAATAAATTCCGAAGTAAATTAGATTTGTTTATTACATAGGTTTGAACTTCCCTGATAAGTATTTTCGCTACCGAGGATGAAAGGTCGTATCAATGAAGTCCACTTGCCCTTTTAGCTACTTTCTCATCGAAATTTATCTAGGGCAAATGAACTCCAGATACTCAGCATTCTTGTAAAGTCATACAAAAGGAGACCTTAGATGAATATCTTTAAAAAACTCCTGATGCTTATACTATTTATTAATTTATTTGTGTCTATCTTCGCAACAACAATTACAATCGGAACAGGAACGACAATATCCAGGCGCCCTTTAGCCTGTTATTATGGTTATGAACGAAGTGCAAATCTGTTTCTCGCTTCGGAAATTGGTATGACTGGATACATCACTGACCTGGCATGGTATGCAACATTAAACCAATCCATTTCGATTCCAACTAAAATATATTTAAAAACGATTACGGATACTACACTGACATCTGTTTCCTGGGCGACGCTAATTTCTGATGCAACTCTTGTTTTTGATAGTAATGTTCGTGATTTTACAGCGAATACCTGGAAAGTTGTTGATATCAATGACTGGACATTGACGGTAGGGAATCTCTTGGTTCTTACAGAATGCAATTATGGGGAAGAGGGTACAGGTAGCAGTAATGGAGCTGGTTTTACGAATACAACGATGTCTTCTAATCTTACTTCTTTCTTATATCAAGATGATTATTTACCTTCAGGCAATATGAGTCTATCTCATGTTCGTCCGAATATCAGAATGAATATTTCTACTCAAATATGTCCTGCAGTATTCAGTATGTATCCTACAGCGATTGATTATGGGCAGGGCTTTTTGAATCTGACTTCATCTCCCACAAACGTTTTCGTAACTAATAGTGGTGGAACTGCTATGACCATCGTTTCTGCTGTATTAGGAGGGGAAACACCCAGTGGTTTCATTGTGAATGATTCCAACACTTATCCGGTTACTCTTAATCCTGGAAGCAGGATGAGTTTTACTATCCAGTTCAGCCCAACGATAGCTCAGCAATATTCAGCTTCAATAACATTCATCGATGATCAAAGCCGAACATCACATATACTCCCTTTAAACGGTATGGGTTTAGATGTTTCCATTAACACATTTCCCTATACTGAAAACTTCGATGGAACTATATTTCCTCCTCTTGGCTGGACAAATTATCGGGTACAGGGCTTAAGTGAACCAGGCACTTGGGAACGCCAGATTCATGGCACTTATCCGACTTGTCTTCCTCATTCGGGAACAGGAATGGCTCTTTATCGTTGTTATTCCTTGTCAAATGATAACCAGGGTGCATTAGTATCACCACCACTCAATCTCCCTGGTAATAATTACCGTGTAAAATTCTGGATGTATCGTGATGATAATTTACCTGAGACGATGTATGATAATGAAATGGTCAGTGTTTGGCTGAATTCAGCGCCTGATATGATTGGAGCTGATTCCCTTGGTGTAATTCACCGGAGACTTGATCTGTCACCTGTAGAATCTGTAAATGGCTGGTATGCGTATACCCTGAGTTTCCCCCCTACAGCCACAGGCACAAAATACGTGATCTTTAAAGGGCATAGCTGCACCGGTTATAATATATATATTGATGATGTAACCTTCGAAGTGCAGCCTATAGGTTCTCCATTTCCTGCTACTTTGATTGCACCCTTGAATGGATCGGTAAATCAAGAAATAACGACTACTCTTAATTGGTGGGCTGATGGTTCTGGACCATCACCGACTTCATTCCGTTTATCGATCGGAACTGACAACCCTCCTACTAACCTTCTCAATAATTATAATGTCTCATATACAATGTCCTATTCACCAACCCTGCAATATGAAACTACTTATTACTGGCAGGTTATACCATGTAATGCCGTAGACCAAGCTGCGAATTGTCCTGTATGGTCATTTACTACAATTGCTGATCCAACAGTCACGAATTTCCCTTACTTCCAGAATTTCGATGGAGTCGAAGCCCCAGAGCTTCCGGAAGGTTGGTCAAAGATACTAGTTTCACCCAGTCCTAATGCACAACTTGAGACAATTATCAATGGGAATCCTCATTCTTATCCCAACCATGTTTATTTTCGCACTTCTGGTGATTCTACCGCTAGTCTAATTCTAGTTTCACCTCCAACACCAAACCTGGTATCTACCAGGATACGATTTTGGGCTTACGGTTCGGATGGAATTAACCTTATTGTTGGAACAATGTCAAATCCAGCAAATCCTTCATCATTTACTCCTTTTCAAACGATTACATTACATCAGTGTTACAGAGAATATAACTTATCTTTTAACGGATATAATGGGTCTGATAGATATATCGGGTTCAAACCTGGTAATCCAGGTATATTTGAAGAAGTATTATTAGATGATTTTACTTGGCAATTAATACCTACCGGATCTGAAATCGAAGTGGATCAGGAATGGATTAATTACAGCTTAGTCCATGCAAATGCAACTGCAACAAAACCGCTCATAATCAGAAATACAGGTTTGAGTAATTTAAGCTTTTCTGTATCAACCACCTATCCTACAATTACTACAGATTGTGTCGGAACACAAACTCTTTCACCAGACAGTTCACAGATATGCGACATCACCATACATCCTACTCTCGAAGGCGATTTTTACGGATCAATCCACATTAATTCCAATGATTCACAAAATCCTAACCTGGAAATACCTATCGGCGCCACAATACTCCCTGCACTGCCACCAGGTATAGTTGAAGTGGGGGTTGGGACTCTCGAGAATTTAAGTATCCCTACCGATGAATATAGCAATCATAGCTTTTCCCAAACGATTTATCTGCAACAGGAATTGAACCAACCGAATAGCCAAATTAATTCTGTGTTCTATCAATATGATGGTGTCTCTTCATGGGCTGATTCCATAAGAATTTTCATGGGGCATACGACACAAGCACAATTTTTATCCTCAACTGACTGGATACCTGAAAGTGAATTGACGCTTGTTTATTCAGGATTGTTGCAAGTCTCGTGTTATCAGCTCGGGTGGGTTGAATTACCACTCCAGGATCCATTTATCTATGACAATGTGAGTAACCTCGTCATTTGCGTTGATAAGGATATGGGGCATCATCATTTTTATTATGATACTTTTTTTTGTACTGACACAGTATCAAATCGAAGTCTTGAACAGCATTCAGATTATGATAACAGTTCAGTCATAGCTCCTTTCGCGGGTAATTTGAGAATGGCGGTTCCTAATACACGTTTATTGTTCCAGGTTTTGACTAATGAACCTATAATCTCACTGGCACCTTCTACAGTGAATTTCGGGCAAGTGAATGTGAATAGCGCATCTGAACCAATCGATATTCGGATCAAGAATATTGGTGGTGGAGCATTGACAATTACACAACCTGTTACTCTAGCAGGAGTGGATGAAGCTCAGTTTACTTTGACAGATACAAATACTTATCCCCAGATATTGGGGCGGGGACAAAGCTGTTTAGTGTCAGTCACATTTCAGCCTACAACAGAAGGTTCTAAGAATGCTGAATTGAATGTAACTGATGACTTAAGAACATCTCGCAACTCCATCCAATCATTCAGCAGACAGCAAAATATGAACAGATTACTTCATTCGATACCAATATTCGGTTTAGCTGGTATTGACATCATTACAGAATTCCCCTATACTCAGGGTTTTGAAGATGTAACTTTTCCGGATAACCCTTGGAGGGTAGACAATGAAGCTAATCCTGAACAGGGATGGCGTAGAGAGTCAATTGTTGGAAGTAGCCACAATGGGGAAGCATATGCTATAACAGGTACGATGCCTGGAAATCACTGGCTCATTACCCCCCCTTTCCTGGTTACAACGGAGAGCAATACCTTGCGTTTTTGGCTAAAAAATGACACAGAGACTCCTGATGATGCGGAATCATCCGTTACGGAATATATGGATGTCTTACTCTCTACTTGCACTTCAGATACGGCTAGTTTTAATACATCCTTGATGCAGTTTACGAACTTCAACATTCTTGAAACCTACCAGGAATTTTTAGTGGATTTGAATAATAATATAGGAAATGTGGTTCGTGTTGCATTTATGAGACATTCGACAAATGGCAAATTAGTTTTTCTTGATGATTTTTCAATTTCCATGCCACCACCCGCTGCATATAATCCACCTACTAATCTGAGTGCTTTATTAGAAATAAACAATGTTCACTTATCCTGGCAAATTCCTGTGCATCAGATTAGTGATCATCTTTCAGGATACAAAATCTACAGGAATGATGTTCTCCTGGATACGCTGATGAATCCACTTGCGGTTTCATATACGGATTCAACTGTATCTTACGGATTCTACACATATAATGTGAAGGCAATCTATGGACAAACAGCATCAGTGTATTCAAATTCATTTAGCCTGGATGTGACTTTTGGCTATCCTAATCTTATCTTTGCTGATTCATTTGATAGTTATCCCGATTTTTCAATGTCCTTCGGACGATGGAGTAATGTAGATGTTGATCAGAGTAACACCTTCAATTTTGATCAAATATCATATCAGAATATGACAATTCCCAAGTCATTTATGGTGTTTAATCCTAACGCTACAAGCCCCCAGATGAGCTATCTGTCACCCCATTCAGGGTATAAGATGCTGGCATGTTTTGATAGTTCTAATCCTCCGAATAACGATTGGTTAATTACACCACACGTTCGGTTGGGCACAAATTCATCTATCTCTTTTTGGGCAAAATCTTATACTGCTTTTTACGGATTGGAAAAATTCAATTTCCTTATTTCCCAGTCAGATATGAATCCGGCAAGTTTTATCAGCATCACAGGAGCTGATACTGTGAGTGTACCTGCTAATCAATGGGTTCTATATAATTATGATCTTTCCTTATATAACAACCGCTCCGTGTATATTGCAATTCAGTGCGTATCAGATTTCGCGGCAGCATTACTGATTGATGATGTCAAGATTGTCAGTAACGGCGGATTTGTGGGTACTGATGATCCTGTCGTACCGGTAAATAAATTAGCATTACTTGGCAATTACCCAAATCCCTTTAATCCTGAAACGACAATTAAGTTTACTCTTAGAGAGAAAAGAAAAGTATCTATCGATATCTTCAATACACGTGGACAAAAGGTGACAACGCTCCTGGATGAAGTTCGGAATGCGGGAAATCAATCTGTCATTTGGAACGGGAAAGATGAATATGGACATCCAGTTGCCAGTGGAGTCTATTTCTACCAGATGAAAGCCGGAATCTTTTCACAAACGAAGAAGATGGTGCTTCTTAAATAAAAATTAAAAATTAAAGATTAAAAATTGGCAGAAGAAGAGAAGAAGGAAAAAGAACTGATCCAGAATAGTCGTATCTGTTTCCTGGGAACCAATCATAACGACGGTTATCCTCGCATGAAAGCTATGCTCAACACAAAACATGAAGGTATCGAAAAAATCTGGGTACTCACCAATACCGGTTCAAAACGCGTAGCTCAATTGCGTGATGACACAAAGGCTTCCATCTACTTTATGGATGAAACAAGGTTCATGGCTTACTCCTGGTTAGTGATATCACCTTACGGTTCGATCGGGAAGCTCGGAAAATGATGTGGAAGCCCGGTTATACCATGTAATATCCCCAGGGAATCGATGACCCTGATTATGCAGTTCTTGAGTTTACCACCCGCCTGGGGAACTACTACCATGGCTTGACCAATGTGGATTTCACTATGTAATTCGATTCTTCAGCCATGCAATCCTTCTGATCTGCCAATCTTCCATCTTCCATCTTCCATCTTCCATTCTGCTGGCCCTGATCTGCCAATCTTCCATCTTCAAACTTCAATCTTCAATTCTTGAACTCTACTCTGCCATTTTAATTTTGAATTTTTAATTTTTAATTCTCATCACTCCCCTTTTCCACTTGAATCGCTCTTTTAACAGAACAACAGCACAACCGCTACACTACCGCAGGACCACCGCAGCAGAACCGCAGGGAGGAGCGGTTGTGTTTTGTTTGTTTGGTGGTTTTTGTCTGTACTATTACGGTGGTATTAAAAGACACTTATGAGGGGTTATCTTAAGCCAGAAAATAGCATGGAGTGAGGAAATTAGATGGAGATTTGTGAAGCTGCTGAGGCAATAGTGTACTTTGTAGGGATTGGTGGCAAGGGAAGATGGCTATGCTTCTGCTGGAACGCTTAATTCATTAGGCTGATTTCGAAGTTCGATGTGCGAAGTACGAAGTTCGAAGTTGCAGATGCATAGCCGGTTGAAAACGGCGTTCCAACCGCGTAAATGCGGAGCTACGGCGCTACACGGTAATCGCCACTCCCCCACGTTTATGTCCTTGTTCCACATACCTGGTTGCTTCGACGATCTGTTCCAGGAGATAGTTTCTATCGAGAACAGGTTTGAAATACCAGGCAATGATCATCTGATTCAGGAAAGCAAGTCTTTCGGATTTGAGTTCAAGTTTCCCATCATCGATCGAAGTGTATATTCCACCTGGGTTTAAAGCTTTCCTGCACGCTCTTTTCAATTCAGAAGTTCTCCGTTTGCCCACTGCATCAAGTATAAAATCATAATGTTCTCCAGGTTTGAATGAATTCACTTTCGTGTAATCGATGACTTTATCAGCTCCCAGTGCTTTCACAAATTCCAGGTTCTTCGTACTGCAGATTCCGGTCACTTCTGCCCCCATATATTTGGCTATCTGCACTGCTGTTGTACCTGTAGTGCTGGAAGCTCCGTAGATCAGTACTTTTTGTCCGGATTTGATATTTCCCTTTTCCATCTGCTGAAGAGCTAAGAGTCCCCCATAGCCGGCAGCAGTTGCTTCTTCAAAAGTGATATTAGTTGGTTTTATACCCAGACAGCCGTAGGTTGAATCGGTTGCTTTCATGCATTTATACTCTGCATAGCCACCGAACCCAAAGCCTGTCAGACCATATACCTGGTCGCCTGGTTTGAATCTTGAGACATCTTTACCTACAGATTCAATTTCTCCAGCCAGCACTTCACCCAGGATAGGTTGTCTCGGTTTGAAAAAACCCAGCATCAGTCGCATGGGAATCCAATATTGAATCGATATTTTAGAGCCCCGAACGAAGATATCACTATCGGTTACTGCTGTCGCTTTGATTTTGATGCATACTTCATCATTACGGGGGATGGGCTTTTTCACTTCTTTGATTTGCATAACTTCGGGTGGACCATATTTAGTGTAGATGACGGCTTTCATGAATCACTCCAATTAAAAATTAAAAGTTAAAAATTAAAAGTTGGCAGAGCTTGCATAAATTAAGAATTAAAAATTGAAGAGAAGAAGCGTACGAAGCCCTGAGTTCTTCAATTAATCCGTGTTTGCAGTTGCTAATTTCCTGGCAAATACCTCAGCCTGCTCCAGGTCATTTTTGTTCGGTCTGCCCTTGTTCATTCCGCCAAACAGTTTCAGGAAACTGTTGTCATTGAATCCCGGGCAATTGAATTCACTAACCACCTTATAGCCTTTGGCTTGCAGCTTATCACGTAACGCATTATGCGGATCATCGATCTTATTACGCATTGTGATAGCCCTTGAAATACCGCTGGTGGAGAAGAGGAATACCTTTTTCCCCTTGCCATTGGAAAATGAATCGGCAAGTGTCAGAAGACTGGCGTGATGCTTCTGATCGTAAATACCGGAACCGAACCCGATAAGATCGTATTGCTGCAAGTCTTCAGGCTTCACTTCCCTGGGGGATTTGACATCTGCATTTAGCACTTCCGCAAGGACATCGGCAACTTTAGCGGTATTCCCATGGAACACCGAAATCAGTATGATCAAGGTTTTCTGTTCTCCATGCTTCATATCTCCTCCCTTTGATTGAACTATTGTTTTTCCTGTGTTATTCTCCGCAGCGATAAGTATCGAAGGAAATGATAAAAGACAAAATAGACCCGCAAGTAAGAGCATTATGCTTGAGCTGTGCCGGTTCATATACTTTTCCCCTTGAGTGTTCTGGTAGTTTGTTTCTTCTCTTTCATATGTAACCTCGCATAATTTCTTCACCAACCTGAAATGTAGTAACAAAAGTTTATAAAGTCACCAGTCTTTCATTCCTGCTTCGTTTTGTTTGGAAAGCCGGCGTACCTGCATTAAGCAAGTAGAAGTCTTTATCGTGTTGGTGTTATAGTCAAGTAATACAGTACCACAAAAAGAGTCAAGATTTATTTTGTTCTGGCACCTAGAACCTATCACCTAACACCTAATCTCCAGCACCTAATCCCTTCTGCACAAACATTTCTCTTGCCTATTTCATTTTCATTGTTAAATTGGATATATAGAAACAATTAAAGAGAGGTAATCATGGAAAAGATAATGGTCACAGTTGCACAATATGACTCAGTTTTTGAAGCCGACTTAGCTCGTTCATTTTTAGCTGAGAATGATATCGAATCGTTTGTTTTAAATGAAAACATGAGCCAGATATTTCCAATGATCACGAATGATATGTTTCCTGTAGAATTACAGGTTAACCAGGAAGATGAAGAAAAAGCGCTGCATATCCTGGAAGCAGTCACGGATGCTTATTATACTCAGAAAATCTTGGAAGAAGCAGGAGCCTTATTGAGTGGGCATTTTTGTTTAACATCAGGGCTACACAGTGATAAGTATGTGGAAAAAATAAAAATCATCAATGATCCTATCAAGGTAATCGGTTTATGTCAGAAACTTTCTGTCAGGTTGCAGGATATTGAAGCAGATGTGGTGATCGGACCAGCCTACGGCGGTATTGTACTTGCTTACGAAGTGGCAAAGCAGTTGGGTAAGAAATTTGCCTTCACGCAGCGGGAAAATGACAAAATGATTTTACGCAGTGGTTTTACAATGAAGCACGGTATACGGGCAATTGTGATTGAAGATATCATGACAACAGGCGCAAGTGTCTTAGAAGTCATAGAAGCCCTCAAGGAAAATTATGTCGATGTAGTAGCATTGGGTGTGATTGTTGATCGTTCCCATGGTAAAGCTACTTTCGGTGTACCTGTTGAATCCTTGCTAACACTCGATTTAGAAACATATGAACCTGCCTCTTGTCCACTTTGTTCCCAAGGTGTGGTACTAGTAAAACCAGGCAGCAGCGATAAGAAATGAGAGTTCTGTCAATTACAACGGGTGATCCGGCAGGGATTGGACCCGAGATCACTGTAAAAGCGCTTCAATTTCATCGGCTTCTTCCCGGATTAGCATATGTTGTCTATGGAAGATATCCTTTCCTTAACCAGGGTCATAGCATTAAACAGATCAATGATATTTCGGAAGTTGAAGCACCCGGATTGTATCATATTCTCATAGATGATGCATCTATTGTACCGGGATTTCCATCCTTCACTTCAGGAAAAATTGCCCTCGATATTCTAAAAAGAGTTGCTTCCGACATCAATTCTCAGCAGGTTCATGCAGTTCTCACGGCTCCGGTTTCCAAGGAATGGATTCGACATACAGATGCTCATTTCATAGGACATACAGAATTCTTTGCTGAGGAAAGTAATGTCTCTGAAGTAATAATGAGCTTTTGGGGACCTACATTCAATCTATCACTGCTAACAACCCACTTGCCTATAGAAGAGATCAGTCAGCATATACAACCTGATTTTCTTCGAAAGAAATTGAAACTGATTGTGAAAGAAACAATTAAATTATTGCCCAAAGCCAAATTTGCTATACTGGGTGTTAATCCTCATGCAGGGGAAAATGGTGCATTTGGTTCAGAAGATCAAACCATTAGCATGATTTTAGCTGAATTAAAGGAAACCGATAATATCGTTATTGATGGACCTTTCCCTGCTGATACTTTCTTTAACTCTAAGTATGAGCAATACCAGATGATAATTTCTGCTTATCACGACCAAGGGCTGGTGCCATTCAAACTTCTGTCATTTAACCGAGGAGTCAATGTTACTTTAGGTTTACCCTATTTCAGAGCCTCTGTAGACCACGGAACTGCATTTGATATTGCTGCTTCTTTCCAGGCAAATCATACCAGTATGTCAACGGCTCTGCAATTCCTGGAAAATCGATTAACACAAAACGTTAAAGTAACTTCTTCCTATGGCGTTTTTGCTGAATTCTATGATCATTATATGCAGCATGTTCAATATGATGATTGGGTTGAATTCATTCTAACTCAATTTACTTTTTTGAAAAAGAGAAATCCGCATCGCATCCTGGAAATAGCTTGCGGAACTGCCAATATTGCCACCCGGATGAAAAGAAAAGGTCTCAACGTCACCGCGTGTGATCTTTCTGAAGACATGCTTTCCGTCGCTGCTGCCAAAGCAAATAAGCCTGACCTATACCAAGCAGATATGGTTGATCCTATTGCTGAAGAAAAATACGACCTTATTATCTGTCTTTTCGATAGTATCAATTATCTGGTAGATGAGCAGAAGGTGCTGACGATGCTGCAGCATGTGAAAAGTGGTTTAATGTCCGGAGGAATCTTTATTTTCGATATCTCAACACATTTGAATAGCCTAGATTATTTCGATGATTATCTGAATGTTGATGAAGACCCTGGTAATGTAGTTATTCATCGTGCCAATTTTGATAACAATACCTGGATGCAGTATAATGATTTATCACTCTTCGTAAAGAAAAACAACATCTTTTTCCGCTTCCGTGAAAAACATGAACAACGTATCTATAAAACGAAGGAAATCTTGGAAATGGTGGAAAAATCAGGAATGAAACTCCTGGGTATTTACGGAGGCTTGATTCCCAAGAATCTGAAGAATCATAACCCGGGAAAGTTAGATCATTATTATACACGCATCTTCTTTATGCTGCAAAAGCCTGATACTCTAAAAAAATGAATCAGCTTTTTCAGAATGATCAAGAACTGAAAATGCAATTTCCGATCATCGCCGGTATTGATGAAGCTGGTAGAGGTCCGTTAGCCGGTCCGGTTGTGATTGCAGCAGTTATTCTCCAAGATAATTATGAACATCCATTGATTAACGATTCCAAGAAATTGACTGAAAAGGTACGAGAACTTCTTTATCATGAAATTCAACAGCATTCGGTCGCTTATCACATTGAAGTTATTTCACCACAAGTAATTGATTCCATGAATATCCTCCAAGCAACATTATTGGGGATGAGGTTGTGTGCTGAGAATTTACAGATAACACCTGATCTGTGTCTGGTTGATGGTAACAAACTTCCCAGGAATATGCCATATCCGAGCCAGGCGGTAGTCAAGGGAGATGGTCTGCATGCCTGTATCGCTGCAGCTTCTATCTTGGCTAAAGTAACTCGAGACAGGATCATGATCGATATGGATACTAAGCATCCCGGTTACGGATTTGCTCACAATAAAGGTTATCCTACAAAAGAGCATCTTCAGGCAATCGAAAAGCTGGGTATTCTGAAAGATCATCGGCTAACTTATAGACCAATAGAGCAGTTAACGTTTAGATTCAATATTTTCATTGACTCGGAAAAGAAATAGTTTATACTTCCTTATATCTGAATTAAAACTTCTATGGAGGCTTCACTATGAAACGAGATGAAAAATTCTATGAACATAACGCCCTCAATGAAGAAGGACTGGAGAATTCTCCCCAGCATATTATCGATTCTTATTATAATCATTTACATTATACCCTGGCGAAGGATACCTATTCATATACAATTCGAGATGCTTATATGAGTATCGCATATACAATCAGGGATCAATTGATTGCCAATTGGCTGAAAACACAACAGCAATATTATACAGATGATGCGAAGCGCGTCTATTATTTATCTATGGAATTCCTGATGGGGAAGACACTCAACAACAGCCTTATCAATCTAGGGATTTTGCATAACGTACAGGATGCTCTTCATCAAATGGATCTTTCTCTTGAGGAAATCGAAGAGCTGGAAATAGATGCCGGTTTGGGTAATGGTGGCTTAGGAAGGCTTGCTGCATGTTATCTGGATTCTATGGCAACCTTACAACTACCTGGTTTTGGTTATGGTATCCGTTATGAATATGGAATCTTCTTTCAGCATTTCTATCATGGCTGCCAAGTGGAAACACCTGATAATTGGCTTCGATATGGAAATCCGTGGGAAATAGCCAGGCCGGAAGTACTGTTCCCTGTCAGATTTGGTGGACAGGTTTCCATCACATTTGATAAGGAAAAATGTCCACATTATCACTGGAAGGATTCAGAAATCGTCATGGCGATGGCATATGATATTCCTATTCCTGGTTATGGAAATAAAACTGTTAATACGTTGCGTTTATGGTCAGCAAAATCTTCTCGTGATTTGAATCTCGATTCGTTCAACGAAGGATTGTATATAGATGCTGTTCAGCAAAAAGATTTATCGGAATCGATCTCCAAAGTTCTTTATCCAAACGATAAGACAACAGAAGGAAAAGAACTTAGATTACGCCAGGAATATTTCTTCGTTTCAGCAACCTTGCAGGACATATTTAGGAGATTCGAGAAATCTCAAACCGATTATGAGATATTCCCAGAGAAGATAGCCATCCATCTCAATGATACTCACCCTTCTCTTGCCATTGCTGATCTGATGCGCATCTTTATGGATGAAAAAGGATTATCCTGGGATACTGCCTGGGGTATAACATCCAAAGTATTTGCCTATACAAATCATACGCTTCTACCGGAAGCCTTGGAACATTGGAATTCAGATCTGATGCAGCGTTTACTTCCCCGTCACCTGGATATTATCAACGAGTTAAATAAACGTTTCCTGGATCGGGTGATTCATTTGAATCCGAACGATCCGGACAAAATACACAGGCTTTCCATCGTTAGCGATGGCCCATCTGCCTCGATTCAGATGGCAAAGCTGGCAATTATTGGTAGTCATTCAGTCAATGGTGTTTCCGTGTTGCATTCAGAACTTCTTAAAACTAAACTATTTAAAGATTTTAACGAACTTGCTCCTGAGAAATTCACTAATATCACGAATGGTATTACTCAACGCAGGTGGCTTCTGTTGTGTAATCCACGTCTTTCAAACCTGATTACTTCAACGATCGGGGATAAATGGATTACCGATTTAAGCAAACTAACCGAATTGCTTCCCTATATTGATAATCAAACGTTTATTAAAGCATGGCAGGAAATTAAGAATGCCAATAAAGCGGAATTCAATCATTGGTTAAAAGATAAATTGAATATAGTAGTCCAGGAAGATAGTATGATGGATTTCCAGGTGAAACGGATACATGAATATAAACGACAATTATTGAATATTCTCCATGCAATTCATCTGTATTGTAAGATTCTGAAAAATCCGACCGCAGATATGATATCCAGGACAGTGATCTTTGCAGGTAAAGCTGCCCCCGGTTATGACATGGCAAAGCTCATCATACATTTCATTAATTCAGTAGCGCAAGTCATAAATCATGAACCTTTAATGAAGAACAAACTACGAATTATTTTCATTCCGAATTACGAAGTTTCCATGGCTGAAAGAATATTCCCGGCTGCTGATCTTTCCGAGCAGATATCGACCGCTGGAATGGAAGCATCTGGAACTGGAAATATGAAATTCTCCCTGAATGGAGCGTTAACAATTGGAACCCTGGATGGTGCTAATATCGAAATTCGGGAAGCAGTAGGTGCTGATAATTTCTTTCTTTTTGGTATGACTGCCCAGGAAATCCAGGATTTACAGACTCAGCATTACAATTCCAGGTCATATTATATAAATAATCCCGATATCAGAGAAGTACTGGATATGATTAATTCGGGTCATTTTGATTTGGGAAACCCAAAAGTCTTTTATCCTATTCTTGATTCTCTCTTAAACCAGGGTGATCAATATTACATTTTAGCTGATTTTGCTTCCTATGCTGCCTGCCAGGAACGAGTCGCTTTAGAATTCAAGGATCAAGATACCTGGACGCGAAAATCAATTATTAATGTTGCCAACATGGGTGTTTTTTCCTCTGATCGTGCTATTCAAGAATATGCTGAGAAAATCTGGAAATTACCCTCAATTCCGATTCGATGAGAAATAACCTCTCTCGTTGAAATGGATACAACACCCGATCCTAACTGAATAAAGTGACATCGATAATACGGGCAAAGCTGTTTTTTGCTTCTCGTATTAAGCCTCTAATTCATTTTCTTAAACTATTTTAGTAATCAGTTAATGTTATATAATTATTTGCATCTGGAACTATAATAATTGTATATTTTAAAAAGCTTGACACAGGATAGAGCTATATATTAAAATTGAATTATTCGAAAATAGATTCTATTCAGTCATTCAACAAAAAGGGGGAAACTATGGAAAAACGTTGGTCATTATTGATTGTTTTTATGATTCTTGCTTGGGGCTCTGTTATGGCTCAGGATGGAAATTGGATTAGCTACACATGTGGAAAAACTGTCTCTAGTCAAGTTGTTGAAGGTGATTACATTTGGCTATGTACGGAAGGTGGACTGGTCAAAATGAATCGAACTACAGGTGCTGTCACTTACTATAACGGTTCGAATTCAGGTTTACCCAGCAACAAATTGAGCTGTATTGCTCTGGATTCTTCAAACAATAAGTGGATTGGCACAACCGCAGGTGAACTCGTCCGTTACGATGGAACCACTTGGACAGTTTACAATCACGAAAATTCGGGAATGCCGGATAATAGCATCACATGTTTGGCTGTTGATAACCTGAATGTGAAGTGGATTGGTACACTAACCAAAGGTGTTGTCAAGTTCAATGGAATAAGTTGGTCTATCTACAATAACACTAATGCACCGTTGCCAGGTGGAGATTTTACTTCCGTGAACTGTATTACTGTTGATTCTTCAAATAATAAATGGATTGGTGCTTATACTGGACAATATGGCAGCGGTGGTGTTTTTAAATTTGATGGTACTACCTGGACGGTATATAACGAACAAAACACAAGTATGGGGCTATCTAATGATGTACGTTGTATTGCCATTGATCATCAAAATATTGTTTGGGCGGGAGCCCATTATGGACTCCACAAGTTTGACGGAACTACATGGACTTGGTACTATAGTGGTAATAGTGCTATTCCGGAAGAATATATCAAGTGTATAGCAATTGACTCGGATAACAACAAGTGGCTCGGGACAAATAGCCGCGGGCTGGTCAAGTACGATGGAACAAACTGGACGACATATAACCAAAGCAATTCAGGTATTCCTGGAGATTGGTTAGTTAATCTTACTATCGATTCCTCAGGGAACAAGTGGATTGGGATCCCTGATAAAGGAATCACCCGTTTCAATGGCACCACATGGTCTCTATTCAATACAACTAACTCAGGGATGTCTTCCAACTATATCAATTGTATTAAATTTGATACGCAAGGCAATCAATGGATTGGAACTTCAGGGGGAGGAGTGGTCAAATATGACGGAACAAACTGGACTGTTTATAATACTTCGAATTCAGGATTGCCAAATAATGATGTTAACTGTCTGAATGTAGATTCCCAGGGAACCAAATGGATTGGCACTAATGGGGGTTTAGCCAAGTTCAACAATACTTGGACGGTTTATAATGAAGGGAATTCGGGCATAACATCGAATATAGTTTACCAAATTGATTTCGATGCAAGTGGGCAGGTAATCATTGGGACTTATGATGGACTTTGTCTATTTGATGGTACAAATTGGTCTTATGGGATGTCAGGTGTTGTGATAACAGCACTTGCTGTGGATGCTACAAACACTACATGGATGGGTTCCTGGAATTATAACACAAATACTGGGAAACTATGGTGGTGGAATGACTCCAATTCAGGTTTTTTTGATACAGGTAATTCAGCTCTTCAGTCTAATCATATAACCTCAATAGCTTTCGATTCGCAGGGTCATAAGTGGATCGGAACAGTTGGACTTTATAATAACAATGATGATGAAATAGGTGGATTAGCTCATTATGACGGAACATCTTGGACCGTTTATGACAGTCTCAATTCAGGGATGCATTATAATGCAGTAAGTGATTTAGTGATAGGTCCACAGGATCAAATATGGATGTCAAATTATGCTAACCACAACTGGGTGAATACAGGTGGTATCTCTATGTTCAATGGTACTAACTGGTATTCATTATCTCCATCTAATTCTTCTATGCCCTATTATAAGGCTAATTGCATAGCAATAGATTCACAAGGCAGAAAATGGGTAGGGTTTTATGACAATGGATTAGCCCTCTATACCGGTGATATAACTCCAATTGATGATCAGATAGCTGCATCTATTTCATCATTAACTCTATCCAATTATCCAAATCCATTCAATCCCTCAACCACCATACAATATTCATTACCAAAGACTAGCCATGTTCGGCTTAATATTTACAATATCAAAGGACAATTAGTGAAAACCCTGGTAGATGAATTTAAAACTACTGGTAATTACACTGTTACCTGGCATGGAACAGACTTGAACCGAAAATCAGTTGCGAGTGGAGTTTATTTCCTTCATTTGGAAACCGCTGAAAGAACACTAATCAATAAGGTTATTCTATTGAAGTAAGAGTAAACAGCTTACAACCTCTAATTACTAGAAGCAAAAGGTTGAGAAATGTGTTGAAAAATATCAACAACTAGAGCGTATTTATATGCTACTAATTCCTTGAAGCACATACTATTGATAAAAAAATACTCATATTAAGTATTTGACACTATCAACTATTCAGATTATACTATGGAAAGAAAGTATTACAAGGAGTTAGTTATGAAAAATGTAGTTGTCTTTTCCACACCCACATGCCCCTGGTGCACAAAGGTTAAACAATATCTGAAAGCCAAGGAAATCCCTTTTAAGGATTTAGATGTTTCAATGAATTCACGCGCAGCACAAGATATGATTCGTAAATCAGGTCAGACAGGAGTACCACAGATTTGGGTTGATTCACAAGCTGTTGTTGGTTTTGACAAAGCGAAACTTGATCGCTTGCTTGAAATCTCATGATGAAAATCATTATTTATGTTACCAGTTCGGTTTTAGGAGCTAGTATTGGATTCTTAATTTATAAATATATCGGATGTCGATCCGGTTCCTGCCCAATCACTTCAAATCCGTACTTAAGTATGATATTTGGTATGCTTTTTGCCATTACTTTGGCATCTGTATTTGTTGACAAATTAGTTAAATAAGATCTCTCAAACCGGGAATCCCTGAATACCAGGGGTTCCTTTTTTTCCTTATCCTTATTTTTTATAGTAATCTTTAGCATCTTGTTGAGGCATTTACACAAAATTGATTTGACAATATTACACTAGCCTTTTATATAAATCCATAATTATGTTGTTTATTCTTGGGAGGAACAGATAATGAATAAATTGTACATTATGATTGTATCCATCATACTTTTTGTGCAAGTTTCTGCATTTGGTACAACGGCATCAAGATTAGAGCAAATATACAGTATGAACTACGCCGGGTCTTTATCTGTTCCAGGCAGTGCAAATATAACTACGGGTTATCATTATAATCCTGACTTTTTTCTTGATTTGCATGGCATAAGTACACGTAGGGTTTCAGTTGATGAAATGGGAAATATCCATGAATACAATACGAACGAAACCTGTGAGACTGATACAATCTTCACAGATGGTCTCTTAACAATTACCATATCCCATTATGATAGCTTGGATACTTATAAAGGTAGGGAAATTCGAGTTCTTGATTATCTGGGACGCAAAATCTCATATGAAAATTATGGAAGCGGAGATGAACTGAATTATGGGGAATATATATACTATGACTCACATTCACAGCCGGATTACATCCAGTACAACCAAGGACTAAGCTCTGAATATAATCGACGCTACATTATGAGTTACGATAATTTTGACCGAAAAACTGCAGTGGAGGTATATTACATTCTTAATGATGCCTGGGTATTTGAAGGTCGCTACGATATTTCTTACCTTTCCCAATTTGGATATACTTTGGATTTGTCATATCCTGATGGACCTTCACTTAATTCATATACTGATTATAACAGGCTTCTTAGGACTATATTCGATAATAAATGGCAGTTTAATGATATCACATATACTCCCGCAGGAGGTTCAGCGGAGTTGCAGCCTTGGTCTTGTGTAGTCAATGACAGTATTACAATCAAATATAATTATACTGTTATGTATAATGAAACACAATCTTTTACTTTCCAGAGTGACGGAAAATTGAAGCAAAACTATTTCAATCATGTAGAAGGTCATTATGGATCAACAATTTATACTTATTATACTTGGGAATCAGGCGTTCCGATAAATGATCCGATCGCTACTCCACATTACTGCAGTTTGGAACAAAACTACCCCAATCCATTTTCTGGAACTACCAACATCAAATATACACTGAATGAAGCAATGCCGGTCACCTTAAACATCTATAATATAAAAGGGCAATTTGTACATACAATCTTCAAAGGGTTTATGACTCCTGCTGAGTACACATTGGAATGGCAGGGAACGGATGCAGATAATCATAGACTTCCCTCAGGTATCTACCTTCTGCGTTTAAAGGCAGGTATTGAAACAGTAACCAGAAAGGTTGTCTTACTGAAAAACTGATATTACTGCTATCTCTGTGCAAGTCAACAGGTGATATCAATTCTTGCTGGGAAAATCATCGCAGAATATGCTTACTACGTTCAATTAGATTAATGCTTTCAGGTTATAACCTTACAGAAATACCAATCTTTCCAGCAGAAAATGCATTTCCTCCACCAAATTCAAGATTCAAGCCAACACTATCCGTGAAGTAGAAACGTCCACCTATTTGGGCACTCAAACCTAAACCGGAAGAATGATCACCGTGATAGTCATTCGGTGAATGCCAGACATAAAAACCGACGTTAAGCCCAGCATAAAAATCCCAATTACGGGGAATATTCAGGATATGATTGAAGTGATAATTGCCATTACCCGAAATTCCAGTTATCGAATGATCGTAGTAATGATGCTGATAATCTTCACGATAAGAATTGAATGATATTTCTCCACCTAAAGTAAAATTTTGAGCGACCCCATAATCCAAGCCAATGTAAACTGGAACACCCCAGTCTGAGAAACCAACACCAGCGTTGAACTGGGCTTGACCTTCAGCAATTGGACATTGAGCAAAAATAGCTGTAGCAGCAACAAGCAGGATTATAACTAAAAGATTCGTTTTCATCTTGTTTCCTTTGTATGTATTTATTATATAGCAAAGCTTCGAGAAGAAGATCATGCGCCTAGTTCAATCGATTCTTTTTTGCGGTTCATCTATTTGAAATAAATATAATAGTGCGATTGTAAAGGATAGCAAGGAATATTAGGTATCAGGTTTCACGAGAGGAAGAGCATGAGATTATCATTAAATAAATACTTGACTTAAACGATATATACGTAATGTAGATAATGATTAGTGTTTATTGATAAAGAATAATTTAATGATTTGATTGTATAAGGAGTCATTATGAGTTTCAAAACGATTATCATTATTGCTGTCGTATTAGGCGTTGGGTACTGGTGTTATAGTGAATTCGCCGATGTAGCAAGTCTTATCAATGAATGGGATATTACGGATCTCATTGATGCGAATATCAGACCTGATTGGATCAATTCAAATCTTGATATCAAACACATCATTGTTGAATCTGCCAAGTCTTCGAATTGGAAGGTAATCGATAAGCAAGAGAAAATCTATACTTGTGATGTTTTGATCAAAGGGACTTATATTTTAGAAAAACCTACTGATAAAGGATGGATCCCATTTGAAGTTACCCATAAAGTAGAAGTTACCAAAGCAATACCCAAGAGTATTCGTTTACTTGACTAATCCAATCTGACCTGACCGAATGATGATAATATTCTCCGATAGCTTAGCAATGAATATCATAGCACTGTATCCTAATCATAATAGTATTAGTGTCGTATACTTGTTAATGGGAAAAGCCTTCCTGAACCATTCTGGTGATGGGAGCTATCGTACTAGTAGGACAGAAAGGAGATGAATACCTTCTTTATGAAATTTACTTACCATGTTTATCTCGTCAACAGTATATATTGAATAATAATAACAAAGAACAAACAGGAGAGATAACTATGGCATCAAAGGAAGTGAATGACCGCATCATGGAACTCAATCATGAGATCACTAAGCTCAAGCAGGAAATGTACAAGTTGAGCAAAGCGGATGCGGGACGTGAAGTACTCGATCATGAATTTACTAACCGCTTAGGAAGGAAAGTACATCTGTCAGATCTGTTTGGAGATAAAAAAGAATTGATTGTAGTGCATAATATGGGGCATACATGTCCATGGTGTACGATGTGGGCAGATGGTTTCAATGGCTTGACCCGGCATATTGAATCCAGAGCTGGATTTGTGATCTCCACACCTGACCCCGTATCTGTGATAAACTCATTTGCAAGGGAAAGGCATTGGGAATTCAATATGGTTTCCACATTAGGTACCAGTTTCAAGAAAGACTTCGGTTTTGAGTTCGAGGATGGGACTGTCATGCCGGGAGTCTCCACTTTTGCTCGTACTGAAGATGGAAAGATTCACCTGATAGGCAGCATGTTCTTTGGTCCGGGAGATGACTTCTGTGCCACGTGGTATTTCTTTGATCTTTTGGAAAATTCCGAACAGGATCAGCAATAAACCATATTTCATAATTTCATCACACTATACTAAACAGATAAAACTACGTGACATGGTATCTATAAGAGTCAAGATATTTCACAATAATTATGTACTGTTCATTTCTAAAAACTATGACAACTGATACACAGTTGGGAGGATTAATATTACTGTAAGTTGTGATTGCTCAAGAAATGAAATAGATGTGAGAAATATTCTCTTTACAACAATAGCGTATTCAGCGCAATTTGTACAAAAATAGGAGAATTTCATGAAAAGAATCCTGGTAGTTTTGGTTTTCCTGATTCTGCTTCTACCACTCATGGCTTCCGGTTTACAAAAGGCTGTAAATGACATGTATTCCTATGGCAAGAATACTCAAATTGAAGATAACAAGGTTTTCATGTCATCTACGTATTGGACAGACAAATACTATCAAGAGAGCGGAGCTCTAGATTTTGTGGCTCTTGCAGCATATTACTTCCTGGCTGTACATCATAAGTGGGATACGATGTCGGATGAAGATCTGGTGAGTAAAATGGAAAGTACAGATTGCATTGGCTGTCCCTGGACAAATGGTTATGGTGAAGCTTTGTTTATTATGCAGTTGAGCGAAATATATAGCAATTTTAGTTCTAATTCCTATGATGAAATGGGGGAAACCGATCTCAGGGCTGCGATTCGGACTTTTGTTAGTGGAAATGCAGACCGGGAAAGCATAACTTATGGTGAGGAAGATGAAGAATAATTATGCCCGGATATACGCCTAGAATTAAGAGTCCTGGGAAAAACAGCATAGCTGATCTTATTAAATTGAATTTCGGGAATTCAGAGCAATGGATACTGATTCGTTCAGAAAACACGGATAATTCAATATTATTGTATGTGCATGGAGGTCCTGGAACATCGGAACTGTCTTTGAATCGGAAAGATACTCAACCTCTGGAAAAGCACTTCATCGTAGTGAATTGGGATCAGAGAGGAGCAGGGAAGTCATATCAAGCCATTAAAGATAAAAGTAGGATGAACGTCGAACAGTTTGTATCTGATATCCATGAACTGTCAGAATATCTGGGGAAACGATTCAACAAAGAGAAGATCATCCTGGTTGGTCATTCCTGGGGAAGCTCTATCGGGATGCTGGCTGTGTCTCGAAGACCGGATTTGTACAGTGCCTACATCGGTATCGGTCAGACATCCAATAACCTCGAAAGTGAGAAGATCTCCTATCAATGGACTCTTGAACAGGCGCAGAAAGCAAATGATCAAGCTTCTATTAAGCAACTGACAGAGATGGGAGCATTCCCATATTCAGGGAACTGGCAGAAGAAGTTCATGACCCAACGCCAGATTCTTGGTAAGTTCGGTGGTGAGTACCATAATAGTAAGATAGGGGCTTTCGGTGCTGTGATGAAGAGCTGGCTATTCTCTCCTGAATATACTTTCATGGATAGGATCAACTTCTTTAGGGGGATATTCGAGTCAGTTGCACTGCTCTTCCCTGAATATCTAAAGATCAATTTGTTTGAACAGGTTCCTGAAGTAAACGTACCCGTCTGGTTTATGCTGGGAAGATACGATTATGAGGTTCCTTCCATTCTTGCTGAACAGTACTTTAATGCTTTAATTGCGCCTTCCAAAACACTGCATTGGTTTGAAAATTCAGCTCATCTGCCAAATAACGAAGAAAGAGATCTGTTTAATCAGATATTGGTGGAAGAATGCTTATAACTATGTTTTATGCTTCTGAGAAACCTATTTAATCAATGTAATTTTCCTGCTCATGCTGACATCTTTGCCCTTCAGGTTACAGATATATACACCGTTGGGAACTTCAGAACCAGTATCCGTCCTGCCGTCCCAGGCAACTTGATGAACTTCCTCACTTACTTGATTAACTTCCAAACTGCGTATCTTCTGTCCCTTCAGATTATATATAGACAAAGATATGTTTGAATCATGAGGCACTTTATAACTAATGGTAGAACTGTTGTTAAAAGGATTGGGATATGTCCTGAGGCTCATATCTTGAGAAACTGCCACCTGGTCATTTATCGGAACTGCTGTCCAGACGAGTGTTCCATTTATCCATACCTGGTTACCATCTGTATCCAGTACTATATCATCATTATCAGTTATATCATTTGAGCCATTTCCTGCCCATGTGTTCCAATCATCTGCTGTAGAAAAAATCTGTGAGCCTATTTCAGTCAGCATATCCGTTACTGTATAACTTGGATGTCCATAACTGTTATTACCGGATAAGATGACTGATATGGCAGGTGTTGCTTCAGCCAGGAAAGCAGTTGTTGTACCCGTGGTTGAGCCATGATGACTCACTTTGAGAACATCGATATTCATATCATAGGTGTTGAGAATACGCGTAATCGTTGAAGATTCCATGTCCCCTGTAAAGAGGAAGCTGATATTTCCGAAAATCATCTTCAATACAATTGAATTATTGTTTGTACTACCTGTAGCACTCGGTAAAGGATTGAGTATTTGCGTATCCACTGCCCAATTAAGTGTTGAATCTGTATTCACTACCTGTACAGGAATGTGCAATGTATCGATCAGTGTCATCAAATCCAAACCTGCCTGGCTTGTGAAATCATCACTATTTTTGATGAACTTGTCTATCGTGACATAATTAGACAGTATCAGGTCTTCAAATTCACCTGTATGATCTATATCAGGATGAGACATCATACAAGCATTCAAATGAGTGATATGATGGATAAACAGATAGACTTGAAGTTTATCGCTGGACTGGCTTTTGCCTGAATCGATGAGGTAATTGGAACTATCTCTTTGAATGAGGATTGCATCTCCCTGGAGCACATCAATGAAAGTAACTTTCATCATCTCAGCAGAAAGAGAACTTAAAAACAGGACAAAGATCAGAATTAGCGTTCGTTTATTAATCATGGAAGTTTCCTTTATCAAATATCTCCATCATAAAATAGGGATTGTTTTTGTGAAGAGAAAGTTTTGATGAATATTAGAATAGCACGAAAGGAGCCCTTTTTCGGAACTGTAATGACAAGTTTGTAGCACTACCTTCAGACGGTTTATTTATACACCAATCTTTCCTGAGGTTCACACCTTAGGCTGAGATTTCACATCTTCGATGTTAAAGACAATTCCACCCATCCTCAATCTTTAATTCTGCTCTCCTGAACATTTCGATACAATTTCATTCAAGCTTAACTCATCCCCAGCCCTTCTTTTGTTCCATATGAGGGTAGCAAAGTATGTAACCATTTTTACAGAATTCTGAAGAGCATCAAACTCTCCGACCTAAAGGTCACCTCCCTTCATCTGAAGGGAGGAATGGGTCTGCAGATGAGGCTATAAGCTTCTGCAATTTTTAACTTTTAATTTTTAATTATATGCGGTTGATTTTCCTATATGTAATCCGTTTTGGTATCAGGGCTTTCTCACCCAGTCGCATTAGCTTGTTTTCCTCATAATCACTGAAGTTACCTTCATACCATTTGACAGTACTATCGCCTTCGAAAGCAAGGATATGGGAGCAAACTCTATCCAGGAAATAGCGGTCATGGCTGATTACCACAGCACACCCTGCGAATTCCAGCAATGCTTCTTCTAAAGCATGGATTGTATAAACATCCAGGTCATTAGTGGGTTCGTCCAACAGCAGGACATTGCCTCCAGTCTGCAAGGTCAGAGCCAGGTATGCACGATTCTTTTCTCCACCGCTAAGGACATTGACCGGCTTGATATGTTCACGTGAAGTAAAGTTGAATTTGCTGAGATACTCACGAACATTGATTTCCCTATCTCCCAGCTTCATTATGTCTCTTCCTTCACCGATCAGGTCAAGCAATGATTTTGTTTCATCCATCAACCTGGACTGATCCACATAGGAGAACTTCACCGTCTCACCGATAGTGAAAGACCCGCTATCCGGCTGTATTCTTCCCAGGATCATGTTGAAGAGAGTTGTTTTGCCAGCACCATTAGCTCCGATGACTCCGATGATACCACCGGCAGGTAGGTTGAATTCCAGGTTTTCATAGAGCAGCTTATCACCAAAGGCTTTGGAGATACCGTTTGCTTTGATGACATTATGACCCAGGTGCGGTCCCTTAGGGATGATCATCTGGTCAGTGGTGTTTTCCCGTTTATATTCTGCAGAAGCCATCTTTTCATAGTTCACGATCCTGGCTTTGCTCTTTGCCTGGCGTGCTTTAGGACTACTGCGAATCCATTCCAATTCCTCTGCCAGGGCTTTCTGGCGTTTGCTTTCGCCTTTGGTCTCAATCGCAAGCCTGGCTTGTTTCTGTTCCAGCCAGGAGGAATAGTTACCCTGGTAAGGTATGCCCTCTCCCCTGTCCAATTCCAATATCCAGCCAGCCACGTTATCGAGGAAATACCTGTCATGGGTAATGGCAATGACTGTGCCTTTGTAATTGAGAAGATAGTGCTCCAGCCACAGGATCATCTCAGCATCCAAGTGGTTGGTGGGTTCATCTAATAGCAATATATCCGGCTCCTGCAGCAGGAGACGACACAGGGATACCCGACGCCTTTCACCACCGGAGATCACACTGACATCCATATTGGGCGGAGGACAACGCAAAGCTTCCATCGCCTGTTCCAAGCGGCTGTCCAAATCCCAGGCATTGGTGGCATCCAACTTATCCTGCACCTTGCCCTGCTCCTCCAGGAGGTTATTCATCTCATCGTCACTCATGGGTTCGCTGAATTGATTATTTATCTCTTCATACCTGGCAAGTAATGCAACTACATCCGCTACAGCCTCACTGACTGTTTCCAGCACTGTCTTACCGGGTGTAAGCTGAGGATCTTGTTCCAAATAACCGATTGTGTAACCTTTAGACATCGACACCTCACCGAGGTAGTCCTTATCAATACCTGCCATGATCTTAAGCAGGGAGCTTTTACCTGAACCATTCAGACCCACTACTCCTATCTTTGCCCCATAATAATAACCAAGATAGATATCCTTAAGAATCTGTTTATTACCATCCACTACTTTACCGATGCCGTTCATCGAATAGATTACTTTATTCTCTTCCATGCGTTCCTCTGTATCTTATTGTAGATTAAATTGGAGCATTTTTGGATATGGGTTTGGTGTCAAGATGCAAACAAGTGGCTCCGCATTTACGCTGTTGGGTGCTGCTGACTTCAGCCGGTTTGGAACGCTGTTTTCTATTGGAACGTTGTTTTCAAATGGCTATGCATCTGAAACTTCGAACTTCGTACTTCGTATATCGCACTTCGAAATAGCTTACTATAGGAAGGTTAGAAAATTAAGGTAGAAAAACCTCCCTCGTTGATATACATAGATCAAATCAACAAAGGAGGTAACAATGATTACCACATCAAAATCTAACCCAAAGAGGTTTTTTGTCAACTCAGAAATGATGCTTGTTGGCATTGATATCAGCAAGCACAAACACAGTGTGTATTTTTGTGATTTTACAGGTGAACGGAAGCGTAAGCCATTTTTTATTACAAACAATCATGATGGTTTTCAGTATCTGCTAAAAGAAGCAGAACAGCAAAAGCGTTTGTGGAATCTGAACGAGATTGTATTTGGAATGGAACCAACAGGTTCATATGTAAAGCCACTCCAGTACTTCTTGGAAGAACGCTGCTATCAAATCCAAAGCATCAACCCATTACACACTAAAAGATGGAAGGATATTGAAGATAATCATCCATCCAAGAATGATTTGAAAGACAGTATTATCATTACCTCTCTGTTAAGAATGGGCAAGAGCATCCATCATCGGAGACCTGAAGGTGTTTTCGCGGAGTTGAACAACTATGCAGCTTATTATCACCAGTTAATCACAGATATTCGCAGGCAGAGGAACTATCTGGAAGCCTCTTATGCCTGTTACTTTCCTGAATTGAGTAACTTTTTCAAATTTAACAGTACGGGAGTAATGTATATCATGGAGTGTTTTCCTCTTCCTCAGGATATCGTAAATGCAGGATATGAGAATTTTCTGAAGATTATGAAAACAAAAAGCAAAGGGTGCATAGCTACAGAGAAGCTTCACAGTTTATATCAGGTATCTCTAACAAGTATTGGCATGAGTCAGGGAGCGGATAGTGCGAGAGTGGTCATAAATGCGATCTATGAGGATATCAGCTATAAACAATACCATCTCAAACAAATCAAAACAGCAATCATGACATGTGTAGATAAAATCAGTTATGGATCGTTATTGGTGACAATACCTGGTTTGAGTAAAGTATCAGTGGGGTTAATTCTGGCGGAGACTGGAGATATCAATCAATATGGTCGATATCAGGATTTAGTCAAACTTGCCGGATTGAGTTTAAAACACAATCAATCAGGAGAATACCATGGGCAATATCATATCTCTAAGGTAGGAAGAGTAAGGTTGCGAAGGATCTTGTATATGCTTACTCTGGAAATGATTATAAACAATCAATTAATCAATCAGATATATAATTATCAAGTAAAAAAGCGAGGTAATAACAAGGTCAAAACTATCGTTTCTTTGAGCAGTAAATTACTGGGAATCATGTACTCAATGGTTAAATATGAAAGGTCGTTTGATCCTGAACAGCGAAAGCTATATGCAGGTTATTTAACTGAAAATAATCAGTGAGCCAAGAAAAAAAAGTAGTCAAAAAATAATGGAGGTGTTTAGATTGGTTCACTCGCCGGATGATGTAGTCATTAGGCACTAAGGCTTGTTTACAAGACCTTCTACCATAGCTCATTATAGCACACCGGCGGGTATTATCTCAGATAGGATAAAGTAAGAATAGGATACCATCAGAAGGTAATCCAGTATATCAGCAAGATCGGGATGTAGAACCAAGAGAGCTTTGATAAGTAATATTCGATTTAATCATAGAATTCAGATCGAAAATCAGCGTCTCTGGAACCCTGCAATGACGCTTCGGTACCCTACGCGTCATTGCAGGGTTCCAGAAAGCCAAGTACTATGAATATATTATAATATATAACTATCTAACTATATCAGCCTAATAAATAAAGCGTTCCGGCCTTTGAAAAGAGTGATCCAAGTCCCTAATCTGTTAAAATAGCTCTTCTCTGCAATCCCTAAAGTCTACTAGCTATACTCTATAAGCTTCTGCCATGCCAATTCGTAATTCGTAATTCTTAATTTATCCCCCCATGACACATAATTTCCTCAGCAGTTTGAACTTATCTCCATCCAATTTACCAGTACACCACGCTTTTTTTAGCAAAAGAGCACAATAGATAACCTCTTAAACCCTCTCATAATCCTCTTAATTAATACCAGGTTATATCCAAGTTTAATCTCAGTCTAATCCTATCTCATACCAATTTCTCGAAACAGGAATGAAACAGGTATGAAACAGGTATGAAACAGGATTGAAACAGGTATGAAATAGGATTGAACTTGGTACAATACATGTGGACTGAACGCTGTTTCCAAACGGCTATACAATATTTACACTTGACTTTGGGCAATTGTTGGAACATTATTTTCAAACGGTTATGCTGGTTTCACTGGCTAGTACTTCAAATACCAGCATTATCCTGTTATTTTTAAAATATTATAGAAGCATCTATATAAAAGGAAGCCAGGTTATAAAACCTGGCTTCCTATGATAAAAAAGTTGCTTTGATACTACTTTACAATCATCATTTTCTTTGTTATTGTTGTGCTGGGTGAATCAAATCGATAGAAATAGATACCGCTTCCACATGTCGAACCTTGTTCATCTCGTCCATCCCAGGTTATTGTGTATGAGCCTTCTGTGCGAGTGAATGTCTTCACTTTCTGTCCAAGAATATTATAAACAGAAAGAGTAGCATTTTCCCCTGTCTTTACATCTATTTCAACTTTTGTTGATGCATTTGCATGGAAAGGATTGGGATAAGCACTTTTCATGTTCGTTGTACTGGGGATTACTGGTAAATCACTTCCGGTATTCACTGAAACAACATTACTGAAGCTGCTGGAACCATCAAAGTTCACAATCTCCAGCCAATAATAATAACTGGTGATTCCAGTATCAATTTCGTGATCTTCGAAATGATAACTATGTGAAGAAGAAGTGTTTGTACCTGCGATGAGATCAATATTAAGCTTTCTCGCAGTGAGAATATTACTCTCGTTGGAACGGTAGATATTGAAACCAAGATTACTAGTTTCTGATTGGGTAATCCATTGCAAATCAACTAGCGTCTCAGCAGCTAAAACTGCATTAAAGCTGCTAAGTTCCACCGGCAGAGTGGGCATATAAGGATTATGCAAAGATGAGCTTGCATTCCATTGCCAACTTAAATTATTTGCCGCTACATAGGCGATGTAGTCTTTAGCTGGATCAAGCACCAATGGATGATCAAACTTGTAAACTCCCGGGGATTCAATCCAGTTTCCCAGAGGACCATCGTAACCCGGCAGAAGACCACTGTTCCAGGGCGGTTCTTCACTGCCTGTGAATGGGGGATTATAAATCCTGTCTGTTGAAGCTAAACAAATGTAATAAAGATCAACATATAAGGATGGTTCTGCTGACCATCTTACGGTTCCGGTGGTTGGTGTAGTACGTTCGAAAGTTACCCAATCCGGTCCACTCGGAATTTGAGCCAGACATAAACTAGCGACAAGCAATAAGCCAAGAACCAGTAATGTTCTTTTCATTTTGTTACCTCTCTTTTAGTTAATACTCATGTGGTATTTCATCGAATCAATAATAAGGCAATGCCTGTTCCAAAACTATCATCGTATAAGTAAAATATGTATCTATTCATATATCAATAACATACATAAGCGATAGATAGAAATGTTGGAGTACATTTCATTAAAACAAAGCGTGAAATTGCAAAATTGCAATGCAATAATGAAATCGACATTGTCGTAGAATTACTCCTAATGATTTTTAAGATACCTTTTATGCATAGCCTGGATTCGGATAGTAACATCATAATAATTGAAGGGATTGTAGTCTATCACTACATTTTCAATTCTGCCATCGGGATATGTGACAATGAATCCCTGATACCCAGTACCGTCAGGAGGATAGGTAACAGTTTCGAATATTTCACTCACTTGAAGAGCAGATTCAAGACGTTGTTTTCTCATAACAGGATTTATAAGCAAAGATAAAGCCAAAAAAGGATATTATGGGATTGTAATCTAAGTTGCTGTGACAGTATTCATTATGACAAAGACGGAGAAAATCTTCATCTTAAATATACTCCTTTTACCAATGCAATTGCACACTTGCATTCCGAAAATGCAATTATATGTGCTTCTTACATTTTTTGAATACCAAGCTTTTTAATCCTGCGACATAGGGTGCTTTCTGTCATCTTCAATAACCGGGCAGCATCTTTTTGGATCCAACCACACTGATCAAGAGCATTGATGATGATATCGCTTTGCTGTTGATTGATATGGACAGTAAAAGAAACATCAGAAGACTTATGAGGAGTACAAGACGGTATCAGTCCTTCAACAAGGGTAGCAGTCCATACAGCTTGGGGTTTGAGAATAAATATACGTTCAATAATGTTCATAAGTTCGCGCACGTTACCCGGAAAAGAATACCGACGCAGGCAATCATAAAACTCTTCACTTAGCTTTGGTAGTGGTAAACCAAGTTCTTTGGAAAAGCGTTTAACAAAGTGCTCGCAAAGCAGTTCCAAATCGCTGAGTCGTTCCCGAAGAGGAGGAAGATATATTTCAACTTTATTTATTCGATGGTACAAGTCCAATCGAAACTTATTTTCGCGTATCAAGTCAGACATCTTACTGTTGGTTGCACAAATTATTCTGCACCTGACGGTAATTTCCTTATCACTGCCAACCGGAGTTATACTCTGATTCTCTATAGCCCGCAGCAGTTTTGCCTGGCATTCAATCGGCATCTCAGAAATCTCATCCAAAAACAAAGTACCGTTGTTTGCGAGCAGGAATTTACCTTTTTGTTCATTTGTTGCTCCTGTGAAAGCCCCTTTTACGTGTCCAAATAGCTCGCTTTCGATCAGAGTTTGAGTAATAGCAGAAGTATTTAAAGCTACCAAAGGTTTTTTTTCCTGACTTGTATTGTGGATAATTCTGGCTATGATTTCCTTGCCAGTTCCTGATTCACCAGAGATTAAAACATTTACAAAAGGGTGTTGTGCTGCCAATAAAGAATCGACAAGTGCTTTCTTTATGGCAGGATGCTCTCCGACCATTTCGGGATGAAAGCTAGAGCTGGATACAAGCTCAAGGTCATGGCAGCGATGCTTCATCTTCAGGAATTCATTACGGAGTTCTTCTATGCGTTTACTATATTTCTTTGCTTGTTTATTAAAATTGTCATTGAAATATCTGCTGCTTACCTGATCAAGCTCTTCCATGCTATTGAATGCCGATTGATAATCCTCTTTGGCTTCGTTAAGTCGTGCTTCACAGAGATAACAATTCTGAAGGAAATTGTATTGCTTGCTGGTGCTAAAAAATTTAATAGCTTCCGTGATAAGTGCTTCTGCTTTTTCGTATTCTTTCATTTCAATCAGGACATCTGCCAGATTGACATGCAGTATATATCTATCTTGTTCGTTCCCGACGGCTATTGCTTTTTCTATCAGATGATAATGAAGTTGTTTCGATTGTTCCAATTCACCGCATGATGCCAGGGCATTGGCTTTATTACACATCACTTTTGCCATCAGCTTCGGATGCAGGCTTTCTTCATTAATCATCAACGCTATAGACTTGTCATACATGGCAATGCCCGTCAGGATATCACCATACCTTGTCAAACCTATTCCCAAATTGATATAGATTTGGGTAAGCAACGCTGTATAACCTTTCGCCTGAGCAATTTCAATGGCTTGTTCAAGAGCTGCTTTTGCTTGCTGGTATTGCTTGACCACCATCAGAATAACTCCCTGTTGATTCAGCATCTGAGCGTATTTATTGGGAGACCGGCTCTGATCAATGAATTCCTGGATAAGCATTAATTCACGATTTGCCATATCCGGCAAATTATGCATATGATAGATTTGAATATAAGCAATATACACATCCAGCATCAATTCTATGTAATTACATTCGCTTGCTGCCTGCATCGCTTCCTGAAGCATATCTTCACTTTGTGTGATCTCCCGATCAGACATCCCGGATAGACATTTAGCAACAAGCACCATACATGCCAAGGATGGAACACGATGCAGTTGCCAATGCTTTTCTGCAGCTTCAAGCGCTTTACCGGCTCTTTCCTTGCCAGTATCTGAATAGGATGAGATTTGATATTGCAATAGGTTGTAACGGCATAGGCAGAAGTGATTCATTGACTTATCGAGTTCAGGCTTGATCTGGTCCAGTGTTTCCTGAGCTTTCTTGTATTGTCCCAAGGCTAAATATGCAGTAACCAAATTTAAAGAAATGACAACTCTTGGCAATTGCATGTTGTTTTTTGTATGAGGTAATGATGAAATAAACTCACGTGGTGAGTTTATTGCCTGAGATTCCATCTCAAAAAACTTGTCTTCAGTAAAGTTATAGCCCATATTCAAAATATCTCTTCGTTTATTTTTTTCTAAATATATTGCTTTTTACAACCATCTTTGTCAAGATATTTTACCATCCATCATGTACACCCACATTCAATTATGCAAAGTTATCTTCTAGATGCTCTGTAGGAGCGAAATCCATTAAAATTCTCGCCAAGAAAATACACAAGTCTAGAGGAGAAGAGTAGAATCAAACTCTCCGACACTGAAGTGCCACCTCCCTTCATCTTAAGGGAGGAAGAGACTGTTCAGGCAGTTATTCATAAGATACAACAATTTAGGAAGTATCAAGTTGAAAAAAGTGGTCGAAACGGTCATAATTTAACATACCTTCCAGAATTGACAGATAAGCTCTGCTAAGGACACCAAATCACAAGTTAAGCTTTTTGACTAAAAATATCAAACACGCGAGTATAAGTAATTTCTCGAAGTCGTTTCTGACTATAAGTGTATCTAAAATCATATAAAATAGTTCTTTACATGTTTATTGCTATAGCTTCAATGGCATTTGTTACCTGGTAACAAAAGGGAGGATATTATGACAAAAAAACACTCCAATTCAAGAAGCTGTAAGTGTCAGTCATGAAAGTAACCAATACTATGTAAGTATTAACGTACCATGTTCATTTTGTTTGCCTGAAACGACATCCAACCACAAGTTCTTAATAGCGTTTCTACGCTTATTAGTAGGAATAGGCGGAGACAACCTCCTTACACTTCAGCAAATAGCTGATCTGTTTAACTACGCAGACCGCAGGAATGTACATAATTTCTGGCAAGAGTTTGAGCAGCATGGTCATGATATCCTGGCATATTTAAGCCGGAAAGTTGACCTGCTGGAGTGTATTCCTCAGATCGAGAATTTTGTTATCAATAACCTGCTTTTACCTTTAAATGTCATGTATCAGGAGTTCATCAGCCATCATGATTTTAAAATGTCCTATACCACTTTCTGCAAATATGCTTCTCAGGTCAATTCTCTGTCTGTAGTTAAGCAAGCTCAGAAGCTTCTTCTGAAAAAGACAGTAGGCGGTGATGCTGTACATCTGCTGAAACTGCTTGCCGGTCAGCAGAATACACCTGTTATCTGTGACAGACTCCTGGAACAAATGAAGACTGCTAAAGGCAATACATCCCATAGAACCGCCGATGCAAAGCCGTTCCATAGTCTGGAACGCAAGAACCTGTGTCTGCTGGTACATTACCTGGTTGGAAGCGGTATGAACTTCGAGACGATAGCTTTGCTGCTCAACACCTGTAAAGCTACAGTCTCAAATCTCTGGCATGAAATCGCTGACCTGCAGAGCCTGATTCTGAACTCAATCGGTAAGTGGAGCGGAAAGATCAGCATTGATGAGAAATATGTGAAGATCAAAGGTATTCCGTACTATGTCATCAGTATTGTTGATTTTGTGACTCACATCCCTCTGTTTTGTGAGTTGTATCCTGACACAAAGAAAGAATCATTCGAAGCATGTTTCAGAACCTTCAGACAGCTCTACAGGAAAGATCCAACCCTGATTGTCAGTGATGGCAGTAAATCGTTAGCAGTTGCAAGAAAAACAGTGTTTCCAAAAGTCCATTACCAACTCTGTAAGTTCCATAAGATACGAAATCTCTTCAAAAGAATCAGTCAATGTCATCTCCCTGAAGACAGGGACAAGTTCTTTAAGAAGAGGATTATGAAAGCTTTCCGAAGAGAAACGGCGGGCGGAAGGAAAAAGGGTATCGCAAGCCTGACAGCTATTACTCCCCCAACCGCCGCCGAATACATCAAAAGCAATATCATTAGTGATTGGAGACACCTCAGCAAAGGTTTGACTTCCAATGTCTCTGAACGCTGGAACCGCAAAATCAAGAAGGTGACATCCGGTAGATTTGGACTAAAATCTGAAGAAACCACCCGCAACCTTGTGTTTTCGCTTTGGTTCAAAGAACTGGTCGATAAAGGTCAACCAATCATGCGTCAGGAATCACTTTTAGCAAGTTTAAATATCTCCCGCATATGTCAAGAAAATGTGGATTGGTCGCACTTAGACCACTTTTTCTCTGTCACTACCAATAAGGCTGCGTAAAATGGAGGTTAATTTTGAACAGTCTCTTAAAAAGGCATTGCGCTCTTTGAAATATTAATCTTGACACAATGTTGAAACAAATCCATTTGAGATGTAGAGAGCAAATATACATAACTGAAGAATCTTTTGGTTTGAGAGAAAATCAAAAAAGGAACTTTATGAAAACTACGATTTGTAGTTATTGTGTTTTATTGTATTTGCTTTTCATCATATTGAATTGCATTATACTTATTTTCTCAAATTTACAGTTCATCCTTCATTTATCACATATTAGGAGCATATATGCGTAACTATTCTTCTGCCCTTCTTGCCTTCCTGTTTTTCTGCTCAATTCTCACTGCCCAGAACCACATGGATATTATGACCACTATGACAGGGGAACATGATCATTCTTCGATGGGCAGACTCATGACTACTCTCGACTGGAATGGAGATGGCAATGATGATTTAATTATAACTTCACCTAATTGGGATCCCAGAGGTTATACACCTTCTTATCCACCATACCCATATGGTAAACTATACATTTATTTTGGCGGTCCCAATTTTGATAATGTTCCGGAAATGGAAATCACCGGTCACCATGAGATAGAATATGGACTTTCATACTCCATGTGCAATGCGGGCGATATGAATGGTGATGGGATAGATGACCTGGCTTTGTTTAGGGCGACGATGTATGAAGAGAATATTGAGCAGTTCTATGACTTGCAGCTCTGCGTCTTTTACGGCGGTGCGAATCCCGATACTGTCCCCGATTATGTGCTCACTTTCCCGAGGGAGGAATGGGATAATACCTTTTGTCACGTTCGTGGTTTAGGTGATATCAATCACGATGGTTATAATGATATTGGATACATTATAGGTAAAAATTATCCTATTGCTTCTTACACATTTGGAATCGTAAACGGTGATAGTATGATTGGTACAGCTTTTATAGAAGCTGGTACAACACTGGATTGGGCTGATATTTGCGGAGTGGGTGATGTCAATGCAGATGGTGTTGATGATTTTTGCCTGGGTTATAAATATAAAATAAACAATGTAAGATATTCCAAAGTAATTCTATATTATGGGAATCCATCTGACGTTTATAGTGACAGTCTTGTGATTTGTGATGGTTCAAATTTCAGAATTCCTTTCGCTTATCCCGCAGGTGATATAAATGGCGATGGTTATTCAGACTTTGTCAGCTCATTTACTATGACAGAAGCTAAAATATATTTCGGAGGACCTGGTTTTAACGGAACCAATTGTGTAAACATTGCTCCTCCCTATAATGGAGGCAATTGGGAAAATGGCTTTGATCACGGCGATGTGAATGGTAATGGCACAGATGATCTGATGGGCACCAATGTTACCCAGTTTAGCGGTTATGGAGACGCCTACCTGTGGATAGGAGGCATTCCTATGAACGGAGGTCCCGATCTGCATTTGACACCACCATATCTTGATGTGGAAACTGACATGTATGGCTTCTGCCTGACCATGGGCGATTATAACGGTGACGGCTGCTGCGATGCTGCCATTTCGGCACCGTTTGATTATGCAGCTTTTCCTACACCTGGTCGTGTATTTGTCTATGCCGGAAACACGCAACTGGATGATCCAACCCCCAATGCTGATGAAACAAATACTCCCGCTATCTCCAAACTGCAGTTGTACCCCAATCCGCTGCAGTCTTGGAATTCTGAACTTAATGTCAGATTCACTGTTGACCCCCCTACCCCCCTTCCCAAGGGGGGAGCTTCTACCTTCGAAATCTATAATATCCGGGGACAGAAAGTCAAGTCGTTTACTATGAATGCAGAGCAAGCCAAATCCGGTTCTGCAACTTACAATTTAAATGATCTTTCATCAGGGGTTTATGTGTGTGTATTCACCAGCGGTGAAGCACAGCAGAAAAAGAAGATGACGGTGATTCGGTAGCTGCCAAACTGCATAGCCGTTTGAAAACAGCGTTCCGAAAAGCAAGGTGAACCATGCTGCCACGATTCCTGAAGTAATCACCACAGGTGCAACGCTGATTGTTTATCTAATAAAAAATAATTTGTATTACTTGCATATTAGAGTATTATACAAATATGTCCTTAATAAGATTCATTATAAGTTACTCTATTAATTTAAATTGATATGGAGAATTTATGACTAAACATATTCTATTTTTTCTCGCTTTACTTCTTTTCACAGGAATTCTCTCTGCCCAAAACCACATGGATATTATGACCACCATGACAGGGGAATTTGATTTTGCAGAAATGGGTTGGATCATGACCACACTCGACTGGAATGGTGATAATTATGATGATCTTGTTATTATGGAAAGTGGTTGGCGACCACCTGAACATGTTGGAGACCCAACAGTAAAATCATATGGAAAACTGAATTTCTATTTGGGAGGACCAGACTTTGATAATATACCTGAAATAACATTGCCCGGCAGTTATGAACGTGAGTATTGGGCAACCTATTCCATGTGCAATGCGGGCGATATGAATGGTGATGGGATAGATGACCTGGCATTGTTTAGGGCAACGATGTATGAAGAGAATATAGATCAGTACTATGACTTGCAGCTCTGCGTCTTTTACGGCGGTGCGAATCCCGATACTATCCCCGATTATGTGCTCACTTTCCCGAGGGAGGAATGGGATAATACCTTTTGTCACGTTCGTGGTTTAGGTGATATCAATCACGATGGTTTCGCGGATATCGGATATATTTCGCTAAGACATGGTTATCCATATCAGATCCAGATTGGTATTACCTATGGTGGAGGTATGTTAAATACAGTATTTGATGAAATTAGTAATGTCCAGGATAACGCTGATATCTGCGGAATAAGTGATGTCAATGCAGATGGTATAGATGACTTTTATCTCGGATATGGATATGGTTCAAACAGTAATCCAACTCATAGGATTGTTCTTTATTATGGCAATTTATCAGGAATATATAGCGATAGTTTAGTGATCGCAGATGATTCAAATCTGAGGAATTCTTTCGCCTATCCAGCAGGTGACGTAAATGGCGATGGTTATGCAGATATTGTGACCGCATTTAGAGGTTCGAATGCCATACTAGTTTTTGGGGGACCTGGTTTTAATGGAACAAACTATGTGAATATATCACCACCTTATAACGGAGATGCTGGTGGTGAGGGTTTTGGTCATGGTGATGTGAATGGTAATGGCACAGATGATCTGATGGGCACAAATGTTACCCAGTTTAGCGGTTATGGAGACGCCTACCTGTGGATAGGAGGCATTCCTATGAACGGAGGTCCTGATCTGCATTTGACACCACCTGATCTGCCTTGGCCATTGGAAGTTGATTTGGAGATGTTTGGTTTCTGCCTGACTATGGGCGATTACAATGGCGATGGCTGTTGCGATGCTGCCATTTCGGCACCTTTTGATTATGCTGGTTTTGCAACTCCTGGACTGGTATTTGTCTATGCCGGAAACACGCAACTGGATGACCCAACCCCCATCTCTGATTATACAAATACTCCAGCAATCTCTAAACTGCAGTTGTACCCCAATCCGCTGCAGTCTTGGAATTCTGAACTTAATGTCAGATTTACGGTTACCCCCCCTACCCCCCTTCCCAAGGGGGGAGCTTCTACCTTTGAAATTTATAATATCAGGGGACAGAAAGTCAAGTCGTTTACTATGAACGCAGAACAAGCCAAATCAGGTTCTGCAACTTACAATTTAAATGATCTTTCATCAGGGGTTTATGTGTGTGTTTTCACAAGCGGTGAAGCACAGCAGAAACAGAAGATTACGGTGATTCGGTAGCAGCCAAATTGCATAGCCGTTTGAAAACAGCGTTCCGAAAAGCAAGGTGAACCATGCTGCCACGATTCCTTAAGTAATCACCACAGGTGCTGCGTTCTAAGGAGGACACGTGAAAAAGCTACTTATATTTTTGTTAGTTTGTCTTTGTTTGTCTATTTCTATATATGCCCAGAATACCTATGACTTCATCATTGGTGCCGATGCTATAGTGAATGGACCTTATGGCTTAGATGTACTGCCGATAATCAAGGATGCTAATTATAATTGCTTAGAAGCTGTTAATTTTAACCATAATGATTTTCCAGCTATATATAACGCTCTCATGAAAAATGGTTTCAAAGCTAATGTGAATGACCGATTGGATTATGACTTAAATGGAGGCAGAGGCATCGAATTCCTCACCAGCAGTAATTATTTCCGGTTTGAATCGGAATATAGTACTGTGAATACGGAAGTGAACCTGGGTGATTTGAATGCAGATACTCTTTTTTATCGCTTTCAAAGAGATGCTGGGCATGTGGGTTTATTTGATCAAAATGTATCAAATAAACGATCCTGGGTTTGTGATTATAATCCAGTCAACGATAGCACCTGGAAGGTCATCTCCGGTGACATGTACTGGCGCTGGTATTCACCGCCTGATACGCATGACTTTGATTGCGTCTCGCATATCTGTAAATTCAGCAAGGATTGGAACGGTAATAATAACGATTACATACAGCAGCAATATCTTAATGACGATAGTCTGTACATCAGTATTGCCCTGAATTGGACGTCCTTGCCGGATACTTCTTCTCATTATAATGATGAATTAATTCAGATCGATTTCTTTGGTTATAATTACAGAGCACCTGATGTGAATGATGCGGATGCGGACACCTTACATAATATCAACTTCCAGGGATTTCATGGTAAATATTCTACGACTCTCAAGATCTCGGACTGGCGGTTTGGAACACAGATACTCAATACTGATTTCCGAACCTTCACTTATGGCATCAGTTTAGCAGAACTTGACAAGCCAATACAAAATTCACCAGTCACTTTACTGGGAGGCAGATATGCTTTAGATTATCTGGTTCCTATCATTAAGTGGAATCAGAATCATACAGTATCACTGGACTATATAGAATACGAGGATAACATCCATCGCAAGATGCGGGATCAAAACATACTTGATGCATGGATTGCTGAAAGATTAGAAGATCAGTATTCTAGTTACCCGCAAACCAGCATCTTATCCTATATGGGTGTGAATGAGGCATATTACGGCAATTTTGATTCGTGCAAGCGTGTAAATGACTATCTCATACATTCAGCATCTCCAGCAGCCCATCCATTGGTTACCAATTATATTCCGGGGTATAATGGGCTGTTTGAGAGAAAAAAAGCCAATGGTAAAAGCTTCTCCTTAACGAAAGTCTTCAACACTAAAGCAAAACCGTCGATTCAGAAATTTCATTATTATCCCATTCGATATAATACCAGTTTTAATGATACGACCAGCAGCACTTTTATCCAAAAGAATTTAGATACCATGCTGGAGAAATATCAGTTTGCCAAGGAAACGGGTTTACCATTCTATCCGGTAGTCCAGACTTATGGGGATTGGGACATTAATGATCAACAATGGTGGGGAGCTATGTATCCGGATTCAACATCACAAAAATGTCTGCAATATTTGCCTTTATGCTACGGACCTTCAGGTATCCTCAATTATACCGTTTATAAAGGTGATAATAAGGAACCGGCACTGATTAATCCAGATGGTTCACTAGCGCCTAATTACAATATAATCAAGGCAGCAAATAAGAAAATTGAAGTCTATGGACCTTATGTTAAGCAAAATGGAGCCTGGTATGGGTCTGAATGTATAAAGACACCATTAACATCCTACCCTGATTTTTCTATTGCAGGTCACCCTGGTCAGCGGTTAATGGATATCAGCTTGCCTTTTCCAGACTCTACAAATAATGATATATATGATGGTTATATTCAATGCGGTTACTATCATACTGGTCAGGATAATTATTATATGCTGGTTAATCGGAGAACATCTCGGGTCTTCAATAGTGCAATTCCTTTAACAACCGCTTATACAGATTACGAAAACACCTATGCTCCGTATGGTCCGCAGACTGTCAGGTTTTCACTTCTCCAGAATGCACGCAATCTGTATGGTTCTAATCCGGGATTATATGATCCCTATTCTCACGATCTCCGGATGCTTACAAATGATTATATTGATATAACATTGCAGCCAGGAGATGCAAGCCTTTGGCAGCTTGTAAGTGTCTTGCCACCAAGTATAAACACAAATTACACAGCAACTCGTGATGTTTGCATGCAGGGAGATTTGCATATTAACGATGGTGTGAGCGTTACCATCCCGGCAGGGAAAACCTTAAATATCCTGGAAAGTGGAAGAATTTATGTTACTGATTGTTCATCTCTCAATATAGAGGGTAACCTCACGGCAAATGCCTTTAGTAAAATCTATGTGTCCCAGGGAAGTTCATTACATATCAGCAATGCCACTTGTAACATGGGTGATTCCACATTGATCAAAATAAGCGATGGTAATTTAGTAATGTCACATTCCACTTTTCAAACAAAAAATGGGACTATCTGGTACGGTTTTAATTGCCTGCGAAGTACAATCACTGTTGCTGATTGTGACGCTTATAATGCTAAAACAGCAATTGAACTGAATGCTACGAGTTTCAACATGGTGAACAGTAAACTATATGTTCCCGCATATGGAACAGGAATCTGCATTACTGCTCGTAATTCAACAGATGCTGTGAATCTTATCGGTTTTGAGGATAATACAAATCTCATAAAATGCATTGCAACGCCAAACACTCATTCAACTGGAATCTCAATGAAAAGCCGAGAAAATCCACTTAGCTGTAATTGGTCAATCTTCGAGAATCTGGCAACAGGAATTGATTATTCTTTGTCTGTTGATAAAGCAGATTCTGTATCCAATTGCACATTTAATGGTTGTAATACAGGAATTTGCGTAACCGGTAGCGAAGGTTTAGAAAAAATAAGAGAATGCAAATTTACGATTCAAATTTCTCAAAAGGGAATAGACACAAGCACATATATTCCGCTTATTGATAAGTGCGAATTTTCCTCTACTCACGCAACTTCTTCTGCTGGGATATATCTTGATTTAGCCCAAGGTGGTTATCTTATGAATCTTGAAAATCGGGTGAGAGAAAATATCAGGAATTGCAAATTCACAGGTTTATACAAAGGAATTGAGAGCCGGGTTTCATCTGCAAGACTGAAAGAAAACGAGTTTACTCTGAATACCATGGGTATTCTGATTCGGCAGAACTCATTTATTGATTGCAGTGATAACGCTAAAAATTCTTTTCGTAACACACAAGCTAATTTTGCACTATATCCTATTAATTCTATTGTTGTAGATTCAGCATTTTATACTATTCAGCTAATAGCAGGGCATAATAATATTTATCATGACTTTCACTTATGTAATGATTTTCTCTTTAATATTTCTGATCCGACACAGATAAATTCCGGTACTATTGATGCTTCCGGTAATTTTTGGGCAGAAACAATAGGCTCTCATACTGATTACACTGCAAAGGTATACCCCAGAACCCCATTATTCGCTCATGTAGTTGATGTAGGTATTTGTGATACCCTTCCTAATGTTCCAGATCTACAAAATGCTATGATCATGCCTCAGAACAGATATGAAGAAGCCCTTTCTTTGGAAGAGTTAGGAGATTTTACAGTTGCTTATATGCTTTACAGGCAGATATTGAGTGACCAGTTAATTGAAGAAAAGGACTTCTGGGGTTTCTGCGTACCAAGCATCTATCGAATTGCAAAAAGCTGTAATCTTGATATGAATGAATTAATAATGAATTATGACATGGAACTTGCAGATACTTCAATGGTTGATCAACAACAACTGATGTACCTGATCAGGTCATATATTGTGAATGCCTATTTATCGGAAAATGATTATCAGTCAGCAGCAGATCTCATCAGTGAAAGAATTAATAAGCCTATTTCTGAAATAGATTCCCTGAATGCTGTCTTGGACTTGGAAATTGTATATATGCTGCGTGATTTGGATGTTTCCAAAAAACCATTAACAACTATGTACTCCCGGTATCATTATCCTGATCTTCCGACATACAAAATCAAGCATGAGGATAACAGGTTAAAGCTGGAAGCCCTGATGAACAAATTACTGGAAAATGGAGAAGAAACGCCGTCCCCTATCCCGACGGCTGTATTTTTGAACAGGAATTATCCGAACCCGTTCAATCCCACGACCACGATAGAATTTGGAGTACCTAAAGCAACGAAGGTATCGATCAGGATTTACAATATCCGTGGGCAGCTTGTGAAAGAGCTGGTGAATCAGAAATATGAACCGGGTAAATTCAAAGTCGTATGGGAAGGTAAAAATTCATTTGGCAAACCTGTAGCAACAGGTGTGTATTTCTATCGCCTGGAGGCAGGAGGTAAGTGCTTTACACATAAGATGCTGATGCTGAAATAGCAGGGCAGAAGAGACTAAAAGTTGGAAATAAAAACGGGTTACTCATTGTGGGTAGCCCGTTATAGTATCTTCAACAGATTATCATGGAATGTAACTACAACCCATAAAATGATTTAACTTAGAGTGTTAGAGCACCACCTGAATACTAACCACCACAGAGGAATGATATAGAGGGGGATAAATAAATTCTTGACTTCAATTGGCAAGCCTCGTGTTTACTACTATTAAGCAATCCAGGTGATATTGGATGAATATGAAAGGCAGGATAAACAGAATTTGAGAGACTCGATTCCTAATCGGATATGAAGAAAAAACACTTCTTTCTCATGTGCTTTGTGATACTGATGGCAGGTTTGAATGGCTATACTTTTTATTCACCGACCATCAGGGCAGAATATTTGCGTGTTTTGGATGAACAAACTACTTGGAATTTACAAAATCAACCCATTATTATTCAATCCGAGAAAGTGGTTCAGGATTCAGCGATATTACAGAAAGATATTGATTACTCGATTAACTACCAAACCGGACTACTGAAACTGAAAAAAGTACTACCTGTGAATACACTGCTTGAAGTTCAGTACCAAATCTATCCTCCTTTCCTGTTGCAGAAATTCTATACGTACCAGGTTTTGAATTATTCAGATTCTTTGAAAATAAAAGAAATCAAGAGCAGGAATCCATTTCAGTCATCCGGTGAAAAAATCAATCTAACCGGTTCAAAGACGATATCTATCTCAATTGCCAATAACGAGGATTTTGACTTAAAACAATCCTTATTTTTGAAACTGGATGGAGAGCTTAGTGCCGATATGAAGATAGAAGCTCAATTATCAGATAGTCAATCCCCGATAACACCGGAAGGTGATTCTCGTGAATTGAGCAGTCTTGACCAAGTGTTTATCCGACTTTATGGAAAGCATTATGAGTTTGCCTTTGGTGATTTGGAAATGAATTTCACAAATACGCGGATGATTAATTATAATCCAAAGTTTGAAGGTCTGAAGGTTAGTTATTTTGCCAAAAACAGCTTCGCCAGTGCATATGCTTTATCCAAGGGAAAAAAGGCAGATATGAGTTTCCTGGGAGTGGAAGGAAAGCAAGGACCATATTACCTGACAGTTTCCAATAGTCCTCAGGGTGTTTTAATAGTTCCCGGGAGTGAAGAGGTATTCTTAGATGGAATCCAGGTACAGCGAGGTTCAGAATATACAATCGATTACAGTGAAGGAACGATAACCTTTAAATCGCTGATTACTTCAAATACAAAAGTACTCGTGCATTTTCAATATTCAGATGCATTCTACAGACAGAATCTGTTTCTGAACTCTTCCGCCTGGAAAATTACAGATCATTTACTAGTTACGGATCATCTGATTATGCAGACCGATGACAGGAAAAATCCAATAGAACAGAACCTGACTCCTGATGATATTCGTATCCTGAAAGAAGCAGGAGATAATCAGGCACATGGGAAAGGCATCTTCCAAGTCAATCCGGGAGAGGGATTATATGTAACAGTAAATCATGATTCAACAGATTCCTTAACTTTGGATACTGAAATTATCTATCAATATGTTGGTCCTAATAAAAATGGAGATTACCTGCTCTATTTCAGTTATGTTGGTGTCGGAAATGGAGATTATCAGCAGGTTGCACCTTCACAATATGAATGGGTGGGGCATAACAACGGTGAATGGATGCCCTGGAAGAACTTGCCATCTCCGCAATCCCAAGCTAATTATGATCTTCAATTTGTCTATGACAGGGATACTTGGAAATTCGACATGGAAGGTTTATTCACTAATTATGATCAAAATACTTTTTCTTCTCAAGATGATGGTGATAATACCGGATTTGTGGGGCATTTCAATTTCCTTCTTAAACCTGATTATGATAAAGTGAATCCAGAGCTTGAAGCCTACTACCGTAAGAAAACAAGTAATGTGAAAGCATTCGGTGTTTTAACAGATGCCCAGGATGATTATGATCTTGTACAAGTACCGACTGCTGATTCTCTTGCCAGTGATGAATATGGAACTAAATTCCAATTGAATTTTCCTAATCTTTTTACTCCAATGTTTCGATATCGTTATCAATCAGTCAAAAATACATACACCCAGAATTACGGTTCATTCACCGGGAGCTTGAAGCAGAAATGGCTATTGCCAGAAACTTATTATCGTATCGTATATACGAAACAGGATTTTCAGGATAATACATTGTTACAATCAATTATCAATCGACAGGATTTCCGGGAAAGCCATCAAGTGAGTATCTTCCATTTTGGCTCACAATTCCAGAGATACATTTACGAGAATCACTATTTATACAATTCTAAGAATGGAACTCTTTTTTCCCAGGATGGCTACTTTGTCGGTTTAAATAAACAGAAGCTTTATTCAGCACAAGTCACTTATGGCAATGATAAAAACTCTGTTGAAAACGGAACATCAAACCATTGGGTCAAACAGAAGCAGTCCAATACTGTAACAGTCAACCAGGTACTGAATACAAGCAATCATACTTTACGGCTTGATTATACGCATCGTCGTTCTCAGACAACCCTGGAAGAAGAAGAGGATCAGAAGTATGATCTAGTTGAATTACACAGTACTCATAATCTGGTAAAACACGCAATTACCGGTACAACAAGTTACCAAGTGAATAACCTCGAGTTTTATCCAAAGGTCAGGAAGCTGGTATACATTGGTAATGATCTTGGTTCCTATGATAGTACAGGTGTTTTTGTTTCAAATGGTGATTACAACTATGACATGGTGAATGTGGGGAAAGCAGAACTCTCCACTGAAGTGAATACTGAGGCAACTGTTAATATCACTCCTATTGAGATACCCGGGATTCAGAAGAATAGCTTTTTTGCCAAAATGCAATCAGAAACATATACGCAGATAAACGAGAATTCACGTTCTGCAACCAAGGTTCCGATTTACCTTATGAATCCTGAATACCTGATGAACCAGAAGTATACGATCTATGGAAAGCAGATATTTCGGCAAACCTTATGGTATAATCTGATACCAAAAACAAGTTTGACTAAATTGAAATATCAAAGGGAACGAAGCCTGGATAATCGTTATAATGAGAATAGTTGGAATAGTAAGGTTTTCTGGGAAAGCATGCTCCGTTATAATCATTTAATCGGGGCTGACTGGGAACTTACAGGCGAATGGAATCACGAGCTGGATTCAAGATACAAATCAGATATCAGGATTCAGCGTATGGGACTTGATATCCGACAAAGGAAATCCAATCAATTGATCTTGGAAACGGACTTCACTTTTAGTGAAGAAAATGGACAAGGAGTCGGACTTACAACGAATTATCATCTTACAGGTATCGGAGCTTCAGAGTCTGTAACGCTATTCTGGAAGCAGAATTACCGCATCTTCAGTAAAATTGATATACGCCATAATCAACGTTCAGGCTCCAGTTATCTTGGTTTCCTTCCTGAAAAAAAAGCAGGTATGATCATATTATGGAATCTTTCAATCAATTATAAAATGAATAGCTATACAACAGCAGCCTTGGATTATGCTGGTAATCAATATCCTAATCAACAGGTCATTCATAAGGCAACGATGGAGCTGAGAGCAGAGTTCTAGGAAGTACGAAGTTCGAATTACGAAGTACGAAGTTGCAGAGCATGCAGATTGCGTAGGATATGACCATGCAATTCTGGAAAACCAAATTGTTCAAAACGTACTTTCAGAGAATCAGGCAATTCGTTGAACTCGTTAGTGTTTAAAAGAATCTCAGTTTCAGTTTCATCGAAACCTGGTAAAGATTCAGTATCATTCACAAATTGACTGTTAGCAGGACAGATATCCTGGCATTTAATGCAACCCAGCCAGCAGTTATGCCATTCTGGTTTAATCCAATCAGGAAAGACACCAGGATTGCGATTAAAATATGTAAGACATTTCTCTCCATGGATGAGAATCCTGTCATCACTGATTGCTTCAGTAGGGCAGTTTGCAATGCACGACCTGCAGTTCGTGCATTCTTGCATCAGTTCCGCTTCCTGCCAGTAATCCTGTTCATAAGGCAGGTCTGTGATAAAAGAACCCAGGAAATGATGACTTCCGAAGCCTTCTACATAAGATATATTATTTCTGCCATACTTCGCAAGTCCTGTTCTTGCAGCTAACAACTTAACAGAAACGATAATTCGTTCGCATTTGTATCCCAACGGAGCTAGGGTTTCCCCAATAGTTCTTTGCAAATTGACCTGCTTACTGCGGAACTTCACATATCCGGGGGGAAGCAATACTTCATGATTCTTTCCTCTATATCGAAAATTCACTCTATGGCAGGGATTATACTGAGAAGCAACGATGACTGATTTCATCTCAGGGAACTTGTCCAGTAATTGAAAATTATATGCATAAGCTACATATTCAGCAAAATCACTGTCTGAAATATCTTTTTCAAGAGTATTGTTTATTTGGTCAGCCAATTCCTGTAATCGTGTAATTTGTACGATTCGATATAGAATACCATGTTTATTCATTTCTGATGCGAATTGCTCTTGCTTTTCCTTAATTATCATTTGAATTATTCCTTTTGTAATTAGATAATAGCTACCATGTTATCCATTTGGCAACTTGGCATGTTTTTCCGTGATTTTGAATCTTTCTTTAAACAAGATATATCCATCCTCGAAAGTGCAGGGAAAACCAATGAAGGAATCCATCATTAAACCTATGGGGCATCTTTTGAAATAGAGCATTGCTCTTTGCAGCAGATGCTCATCTTTTTCACCGTTATACAGATCGAAAACACGATTGGTGAAATCAGTTCCATAGCATAATAAGCTGGCAAAATCTATTGCCGGGTCTCCGTATGAACAATCTGAAAAATCTATGATATTAATTTGTTTCTGCTTAGAATCCCACAGTATATGCTCATCTGTCAGGTCATTGTGAACAAGTGATTTAGAATAGATATAATCAAGAGAGCCTTTTAGTTCAGTAAAATATTCTTCGATTAACTGTATATCTTCTTTTGCTAACTTGGGTAGAAGTATCTTTCGGATATCTCGAAGAAATGCATCATAATGTTTCTTTGGATCACCAATTTCTATCTTGCACCTGTTTATTATTTCTCGTGGAGTCGCATGAAGAGTGTTTATAAATTCAGCAATTTGTTTAGCTACCGATTCTTTATCCGTGATAGTTAATCTCTTGAATAGGGAAACATTAAGCTCCTTGCCTTTTAAAATATCATAGCCGGCGAGAGAATGATCTTTTGAGAAAAATCTATATTCAGGAATACTGACCTTGAGTTTGGGTTTCAGATAATTCAGTAATTCAATTTCACTTGTGAAGTAATTTTGATAATGCACATCCTTTGAAGCACGGATGACTATCTTTTCATCAAGAATAATAACGTCATGATCCCAACCATTAGTTAGATATTGATAACTTTTCCACTCGATTTCAGGAAATTCGTCTCTGATTCGTTGTAAGTAGAAATCAATTTTCATAAAATACTACCATCTAAAGCTTTTTTTCCTTCAGCGAGTACAAAATACATCTTCATTTTCCCCTTGCCTTTGATCTCAGATTCAGAACGTTCTTCACAAATGAAATCATCCTTGATTAGCTGGTACACATCTTCGCTGATGTTGATATAATTCACTTCTGAATTTGATTCCATTCGACTGGCAGTATTGATAGTATCACCAAATACATCGTAGATATACTTCTTGATACCGACAATTCCTCCAACCACAAAGCCAGTATGCATGCCGATGCGGATATTCCATTTTCGCTCATTGTTTGAATTTCTTTCCTCAAGGTATGACAATATTCCTATGGCAACTTTGGTCATTCTGATAGCATGGTCAGGTTGTGTGATAGGTAAACCGCAAACGGCAAGATATGCATCTCCAATTGTCTTAATACGTTCACAGCCAAATTCTTCCACAAGGTTATCGAAAGCTGTAAATATCTCTGAAAGATCTGCTATCAACTCTGCGGGGTCAATCGTGGAAGACATATTTGTAAAGTTCGCAAAGTCGGAAAACAATACAGTTACATTCTTGAAAGTCTGAGGCGTAGCTTTACCAAATCTTTTCAGTTCCCTGGCAACTTGGCGAGGAAGGATGTTGAGTAAGAGCTTCTCTGATTTGCGTTTTTCCTTCACAATAAAGAAAGTTGCTATCAAACCTAACAGGATAAAGGCAACCAATCCTGCTAGCTGCATTCTTTGCTTCTGAAGATTCAATCTGAGTATGCGATTTTCCAATTCTTGCTTCTCAACGGCAAATTGCGTTTGCAGGTTAGCAATATTACGGTTGGTTTCTTCATTGGAAAGGCTATCTCTTACGTCTGTATAAAGCTTATAAAACTGAAGCGATTTTAAAGTATTACCCTGCTGCTTATAAATCAGATAACGGTTAAAATAGATATCCCTGGCAACACTAGGTGCACCAACTTTACGAGAAAGCGTATAAGCTTCATTATAATAATCCAGGGCTGTTGGAATGTTCTGCTTCAATTGGTACAAATATCCTACAATAAGAAGGTTGACTGCCACTCGCATATCATCATTGTTTGAACGATACAATGCCAATGACTGAAGATTATAGACCAGTGAAGAATCGATTTCTGATTGCATGAGGAAATAATTTCCAATATTGTTGAGAGAGTGTGCCTCACCTTCAGTATATTTTACTGTTCTGCACAAAGTAAGAGCTTGTTGATAATAATTATATGCCTTAACAGGATTTTTCAGATAATGCAAAGTGAAAATACCTATGTTATTCAACGCATCTGCCAGAGCTTTCTTATCACCCGATTGCCGTCTCAGTTGAAGTGATTGGGTAAAGTATTCTTTTACTTTATCACCGCTTTGCAGCCTTAAGTAAATATAGCCCATCTGTTCTAAAGCATCTGCCTTACCCTTATTATCATGCGTTGCTTCAAATCCCTGTAGTGCCTGGTGACATCGTTCCAGAGCCTTATCATTGGCACCGGCTTTAAAATATCCCTTTGAAAGATAAAGCTGTGCCTTTGCTACTGCATTGGTATTGTTCTCTTGCTGTGCCAAGAGCAGTGCTTTCCCGGCATAATCCATAGCTTTATCAACAGATTGCTTCAGATTTTGATCTGCCAAAGTTAACAATCCGCTGATTTCAGAAGATTTGTCAGCAGTTAAAAACAGACAACGACATAGTAATAGACAGATAAGCAAGTATTTATTCATGAAATAAAACTATTAATTTTCAAGCTTCTCGTCAACAAAATAAACAGGGAACAGAATAAAAAGCTTATAGCTAGGCACGAAAATCTCTTCTCTAAGGGAGGAGTGGCAGTATATCAAAGACATAATAACTTCCTTAAACTGCAAGAAATGTATCTACAGCGTATAGAATAAAAAAACGAAATAATAAAAGAGATTTGCACTTTCAAAGGATGCTGTATGGATACTTTATCGATGCTTTATGCATGCTGTATGAATCCAAAATATTACATGTGCAAGTTAAGTCTCTTTTCAAGATTCTACCGTGAATGATCTGCCCCCGTAGAGCCAGTTAAAACTATATTCTAGCACTGAACAAATCTGTGGATGAGTGAAAGTCCAAACAGTTCTAACAATACTGTGAAAACAATTTGTATGCAATCACAAAAAATATATTTTTAATTCTTGACTTAAAATAATAACATAGGTAAATACTGAATCATATTCATTTATTAAATCCTATGTGGGTTTTATACAATTATGACTACAATAACTACCGGGAGGTGTTGTGTGAAGAACATTCTTTGTGTTTTGGTTTTCATTATTTTGTGTTGTATGAATTGCTTCTGTTTTGGCGCGAATAAGGTCTCAAAAACTAATTTGTCAAATCATAAACAAATAGCCATTCCACAAATAGGACAATTCAATAAAACAGATTTCAGGGATGCAAATCCCCCTAGTGATGTAACGATTTCTGTCAATGCAGGGATTGTCACTTTATCTTGGTCAGCAGTTTTTAATGCTGCCAGTTATAAAGTAGAAGCTTCGAATACAAATAATCGAGGTTTTACTGATGTTACTACATCGGGGACATTCAATATTCAAACCGGCATTATTAGTTGGTCAAAATCTGTTACGGAAGATTATGCATTTTTTAGAATTAGATCTTTTACCAGTCCGATTCCAAGTAATTTTGTTTTGGTTCAGCGCGGTACTTTTTTTAATGGAACATCTGATGTGACAATTTCATCATTCTATATGAATAAATATGAAATTACACAGTCTGAATTCATGGCTGTAATGGGGATGAATCCCTCAAGTTATTATGGGATTTATGGAATAGGAGATGATTTTCCCGTTTACAACATCACTTGGGCAAATGCAATCGTTTATTGCAACAAGAGAAGTATTAGCGAAGGATTGACTCCATGTTATAGCTATACAGAACCATATGATGGAACAAATTATGGGTCAAATCCCACTAGTTGGCCAACGGATTGGTATTTGGAGGTTTGGATTCCTGAGACCCCCCCTATACCTTCATATTCGTATCAGAAATCCTGGGGCTTAGCATGTAATTGGGAAGCAAATGGTTATCGCTTACCAACAGAAATGGAGTGGATGTTTGCTGCACGAGGAGGAAATTTATCTCATGACTATTTCTATAGTGGAGGAAATGAAATAGATTCTGTTGCCTGGTGGGGAGGAACTAACTTTGGAGGTAATTCTTCTGATTCGATACATGTAGTAGGAACAAAATCTCCAAATGAACTGGGTCTCTATGATCTGAGTGGTAACGTTAATGAATGGTGTTGGGATATGTACGATATCTATCCAGCAGGAGCACAAGTCAATCCCCATGGACCGACATTGCAGAATACTCGTGTCTTCCGAGGTGGTTGCTGTGAAAGTGCGGCATCGAATTGCTTAGTTTCATATCGTAATGACAATTCAATCGATGGAAACGTTTCTGAAATCGGCTTCCGAATCTGTCTGAATGATCCAAATACGGTCCTGCCTCCCACGTTTTCTCCTGTTACAGGGACATACTTAATTCCCCAAAATGTGAGTATTACTTCAAATACTTTCGGTGCAACTATTCGCTACACAATCGATGGTTCTACACCTTCTACCACAACTGGCATGATTTACAGCTCTCCTATCCTGGTGGATCATACACTTTCGATCAAAGCAATTGCATATAAAAGCGGATATACTACTTCCGAAATAACCAGTGCTTTGTATACGATCAATCTCACAGTAACGAAACCGACCTTCTCTCCTCCCGGCGGACAGTATAGCAGTTCCCAATCAGTTAGTATCATATGTCCGATTACTGGGGCTCAGATCAGATATACGACAGATGGCAGCAATCCTACTGAAAGCTCGAGCCTGTATCAAAATCCTATTAGTGTGAATCAGTTCACGACCATTAAAGCCAAGGCATACAAAACGGGATGGACTGCATCTCAAATATCGACAGCAGTCTATACATTCAGTTCTGACTTTGCGCTTGTGACAGGGGGCATCTATAATACTGGATTGGGCACCATTACTGTTCCAAGTTTCTATGTGGAAAAACATGAAATTACTAAAGATGAATATGAAGCTATTATGTTTTACAGTTCCTCTGTTTTCACTGGAGTTCTTAATGGACCTGTAAATAATGTCACATGGTTCAACGCAATTGAGTATTGTAATAGAAGAAGTATTCAAGAAGGACTTACTCCTTGCTACAGTTTCAATAATGGAACAGATTATGGAACGAATCCTTCCTATTGGCCTCTGGATTGGAACCAGGAATGGTATGAAGAAGGATATTCTGAAGTCCGTAATTACTCCATGTATGTGTTATGCAATTGGAATGCCAGTGGTTATCGTCTTCCATCAACTTCTGAATGGGTTTTTGCATCCCGTGGTGGAAACCTGACTCATAATTATTCCTTCAGTGGAAGCAACACAATTGGAGATGTTTCCTGGTATCTAACGAATTCCATTAACACAACACATAGTGTAGGCTTAAAAACAGCCAATGAGCTTGGCATATTCGATATGTCGGGCAACGTCTGGGAATGGTGTTGGGATGCATATTTTGATGAAATGAACATGACTCCCAGTATGGGTGAAAGTCATTATCTTGAAGGTGGAAGCTGGAATAGCGAAAGCTACAACATGTATTCATCTTGGGATAATGCTTTGAGTTATAATAATTATTCCGGTTTCAGGATATACCGTCGCGATCCTAATATGGTGGCAATTCCATCATTTTCACCTGCCGGAGGGGCATACTCGAGTACACAGACAGTAAGTATCTCATGTACAATTCCCGGAGTACAGATACGTTATACAACCAATGGTACAGAACCAACTGAATCCTCTTCACTATATAATTCAGCACTCACGATTTCTCAGACGACAATCTTAAAAGCAAGAGCTTTTAAATCAGGTTTTACACCTTCGGAAATCAAGGCAGCAGGATATGTAATTGGTTCTCCATCCTCACAAATGGTAACAGTTACGGGAGGAACATTCAACAACGGATTTGAGGATGTCACAATCTCTACTTTCATGATGAATAAATATGAAGTTTCTCAAGCTTCATTCCTGGCAGTGATGGGATATAACCCATCGTATTGTTATGGTGTCAGTGCCAACTATCCCGTTTATTACATCACCTGGTTCAATGCAATTGAGTATTGCAACAAACGCAGCATAACTGAAGGTTTGACTCCTTGCTATCGTTTTAATAACGGTACTGATTATGGTACTGATCCAAACAACTGGCCTTCTTCATGGACAGCTATGTGGAATATGCCTGGTATGTGGTTTCCAAATAATAATTCGACTAGCATATTTTATAATTCCCTGGCGAACGGTTATCGCTTGCCCTCTAGATCTGAATGGATGTTTGCTGCACGCGGTGGGAACCTGACTCATAATTATACATACAGCGGCAGCAATACCATTGGAAATGTAGCCTGGTATAGTACAAATTCAAGTTCTGCAGTTCACCAGGTAGGGACAAAAACAGCAAATGAGCTTGCTCTCTACGATATGACAGGCAATGTAAGCGAATGGTGCTCAAATAATCCTGATTATGATCCTTTGATGCCTCCGTGGATCATGTGGGAAGAATATCAATACAGCCGTAATATCGTAGGTGGCAGTTGGAGTAGCCCTGATACAGATTGTGCAGTAGCTTCACAACTCGGCTACAGCCATACTTCATATACGTCAAATTCATATGGCTTCCGGGTTTGCAGATTTGAATTCGAAACAGTTGCCCCACCTGTGCTTTCTCCTGTTGGTACAACCTATAACAATACCCAGTCTGTATCCATCTCTACAGCAACAATCGGTGCAACAATACGATATACAACGAATGGATCAACACCTTCCACGACCGTAGGTACGATTTATAGCAGTCCGATTAGTGTTACAACCAGCCAGACCATCAAGGCTATAGCTTATAAAACCGGTTGTATAACTTCAACAATAGCCTCAGAGACCTATAGTTTAGTAGTTGATGTACCTGTCTTTTCTCTTCTGCCGGGAACCTACCTTTCTTCACAGACTACCACTATCACGACCAACACTACGGGAGCATCCATCAGATATACTACTGATGGTTCAACACCAACTTCTACAACAGGCACTCTTTATTCATCTCCTATCAGTATCAATTCGAGTCAAACAGTGAAAGCCATTGCCTATAAAACCGGTATGGTCTCATCAAATGTAATCTCTTCTGTATATACAGTAAACCTGACAGTTAGCAGCCCTACTTTTTCCCATGCCAGCGGTGCTTATACGAACGCTATTACGGTGGCTATCAACTGTTCTACTTCCGGGTCTACGATTAGATATACTCTCGATGGCAGTGAACCTACCATTTCATCTCAACAAAGTTATGGTTCAGTTTACATAAATGCTACTCGAATCCTCAAAGCAAAAGCTTTTAAAACGGATTGGACCGCTTCTGCAACTTCCACAGCTCTATATTCTTTTATTAGCTCTCAGTCGGAAATGGTCTATATCGCAGGGGGAACATTCAATAATGGTACATCGAATGTCACATTATCTTCCTTCTATATCGATAAATATGAATGCACCCAGGTTGATTATCAATCAGTCATAGGCAGTAATCCTTCATCACAATTTGGAATTGGATCGAATTATCCTGCTTACGGTATGGGATTCAGGGGAGCAATTGAATATTGTAATAAGCGTAGCATCATTGAAGGTTTGACACCATGCTACAGTTACAGTACTTATGGCACAGCTACAAGTAGCTGGCCTTATAATTGGTGTTATGAGGCGAACCATGTCAATCTAAGCTGCAATTGGACAGCCAATGGTTACAGGTTACCGTCTGAAATGGAATGGATGTATGCTGCCAGGGGTGGGAGTTCAACCCATAATTACACTTACAGTGGAAGCAATGATGTAACAGCGGTGGGCTGGTGTTACCCTTATGCGGCGAATACAACACATACAGTTGGTTCTAAAAATTCGAATGAACTTGGGCTATATGATATGACGGGGAACTTGAGTGAATATTGTTGGGATATCTGGTCTGAAACATATCCTAGTGGTCAACAAACAAATCCGCATGGACCTGCTTCTGGTACGACAAGAGTAGTTCGAGGTGGAAATTTCGATTATGAGCCAGTGTTTTCTACTGTTTCTTATCGAGATTATAGCAGTACTGATGCAGGATCTTCAAACTACGGTTTTCGTCTTTGCAGAACCTCTGTATCCATACCTATGCAACAGCATTTTACCAGGGTAGAAGGAGGTACTTTCAATAATGGAGCTTCAGATGTTACTTTATCACCTATCCTCCTCGATAAATACGAAGTAACACAATCATCATACCAGTCAATAATGGGAAGTATCCCCTCTACTTCGTATGGGAACGGTTCGGATTATCCTGTATATGGTGTTTCCTGGTTCAATGCATTTGAATATTGCAATAGAAGAAGTTTGAGTGAAGGTTTGATTCCATGCTACAGTTATCGAACTTACGGAACAAACCCGAACACTTGGCCCACCGGATGGAATTCTAGTGGTAATAACTTCACATATTTTACCTGTAACTGGGAAGCGAACGGTTATCGTTTACCTACTGAAATGGAGTGGATGTTTGCAGCCAGGGGTGGTAATCTTACACAAGGTTATACTTACAGTGGCAGCAATAATATAAATACCGTAGCATGGTATAACTCCAACTCTAGCTATGCAACTCATATTGTGGGATCGAAAACAGCGAATGAATTGGGGTTATACGATATGAGCGGAAATGTCAATGAATGGTGCTGGGATTCATACGGCAGTTATCCTTACGGACCTCAAACCAATCCTCACGGAGCAACAGATGGATACTATCAGGATTACCGTATTCTTCGCGGTGGAGGATTTGATGGCTCAAGTACAAGTTGTACAACAAGTTATAGAAGCTACAATCTTGCTTATTACACTAACTTGTATGGCTACAACTATGGTTTCCGTATCTGTAGGAATGCACCATCTCAAATCGTTGCTACACCAACTTTTAACATGGCTGCAGGTATTTATAACAACGCGATTGATGTGAGCATCAGTTGTTCAACACCTGGTGCCAGTATCTACTATACAATCAATAATTCACTTCCTACAGAAAGCTCGATGCTTTATCAAAACCCGGTAACAATCAGCCAGACTACATACCTCAGGGCAATAGCATTTAAGACAGGATGGACACCTTCAGAGGAAAAACATGAATCGTATAACCTGACCATAGCAACTCCTACTTTTTCTGTTGCCGGTGGTGTCTACACAAGTACTCAGACTGTTAATCTACAGACAGTGACAACCGGTACTGAAATCCGCTATACAACGAATGGCAGTGAACCCACCGAGACATCGTCTCTCTACACAAATCCGCTCAGTATTTTTCAAACTACCACGTTAAAAGTAAAAGCCTATCGTACTGGCTGGAATCCTTCTTCTACAGCAACTGCCATCTATACAATCAATAACTTAGTCCTTGTCGATGGCGGTACCTTTAATAATGGCACTTCGAATGTGACAGTGAGCAGTTTCTATCTGGATAAGTACGAACTAACACAAGCTGCCTATCAGGCTGTGATGGGTACGAATCCTGCTTCAAGCTATGGTGTAGGCAGTTCATATCCCGTATATTTTGTATCTTGGTTCAATGCTATAGAATATTGTAACAAGAGAAGTATCTCCGAAGGACTGACTCCCTGCTATAGTTACAGCACTTATGGCACAAATCCGACAGCATGGCCTTCCGGCTGGAATACCAGTGATGACAACCATACCAACGTGACTTGCAACTGGACAGTAAATGGATACAGACTTCCAACTGAAGCGGAATGGGAATTTGCTGCACGAGGCGGTAATTCAACCCATGGTTATACCTATAGCGGTAGTAATACCATTGACGGGGTAGCGTGGTATAGTTCAAATTCAAGCAGCATTTCACATGTCATTGGTTCCAAAGCAGCAAATGAGCTTGGTATCTATGATATGAGCGGTAACGTCTGGGAATGGAATTGGGACATTTATGGCACCTATCCCAGCGGATCGCAAAATAATCCGCATGGAGTAGTCAGCGGGTCTGCCCGTGTGTTACGTGGCGGTTGCTGGGCAGACGTTACTGGCGGCTGCGCTAGTTCCTTTCGGAACCATTTCAGTGCGTCTTCCGGCGCTGGCACTATAGGCATCCGCATCTGCAAGAATGTACCTGCTCCGCCAATACAGGAATCCTATGTGTTGGTGGATGGTGGTACTTTCAACAACGGTACATCCGATGTTGCTTTATCATCCTTCTATATGTATAAGACGGAACTCACTCAATCTTTATATCAAACTGTGATGGGAACTAATCCAGCATCAGGGTATGGAGTCGGAAACGATTATCCTGTATATAATGTTAACTGGTTTAAAGCCATAGAATACTGTAATAGACGGAGTATTAACGAAGGACTGACTCCGTGTTACAGTTACAGTACATATGGTGGAAATACTGCTAACTGGCCTTCTGGTTGGAACACAAGTAACTCTAACCATACGAATGTATCTTGTAACTGGACTGCTGATGGATATCGTTTACCTACAGAAATGGAATGGCAATTTGCAGCTCGAGGTGGTAATCTGTCACATAATTATACATATAGCGGTAGTAATACTCTCAATTCAGTAGCTTGGAACTCTTCAAACGCACCATACACAACCCATTCTGTGGGAACACTAACTGCAAATGAACTTGGCATCTATGATATGAGTGGTAATATTTGCGAATGGGTGTGGGATATATACGATAATTATCCAAGCAGTACTCAGATTAATCCACATGGTCCAACAAGTGGTCTTTACCATGTCCAGCGCGGAGGAAGTTGGGGTTTTTATCCTGAAAATTGTGCAGTTTCATCTCGAGTTGTCAACAATCCCACAGACAGTAACTACTTTCTTGGTTTCCGTCTCTGCCGCAGCATCCCAGCACCACCTGTATTGGAAAGCTATCTTCCGGTACCTGGCGGTACTTTCAACAACGGCACTTCAGATGTGACAATATCATCTTTCTCTATAAGCAACTATGAAGTGACTCAATATGCCTACAAGTTAGTCATGGGTACAAATCCTTCCTATTTCAGCAATGATTTGAACAAACCCGTTGATTCCGTTACATGGTTCAATGCCATTGAATATTGTAATCGGAAAAGCATCAGTGAAGGATTAACTCCGTGTTACACGTATATTGGTTATGGTACAAATCCTTCAAGTTGGCCTTCCGGGTGGAATACCAGTAACGCCAACCATGTTTACATCTCCTGCAATTGGGCAGCATTTGGTTATCGTCTTCCTACTGAAATGGAATGGCAGTTTGCTGCAAGAGGTGGTACATTAACAAATAATTATTCCTATGCCGGTAGCAACACTATAGATGCTGTTGCCTGGTATCTCACTAATGCCGGTAATTACACTCACCAGGTTGGAACAAAAGCATCTAATGAACTTAGTCTGTATGATATGAGCGGTAACGTCTGGGAATGGAATTGGGATATTTATGGCACATATTCCAGCGGACTGCAAGCTAACCCTCATGGCGTCGTCAGCGGGTCTGCCCGTGTAGTACGCGGCGGTAGCTGGACAGACGTTCCCGGCGGTTGCACAGTTTCCGGTCGGAACAGCCTCAATGCGACTGACATCGGTCCCAATATAGGTTTCCGTATCTGCAGGATCATGCCAATCCAAAATGCATTGATTTCCGTACCTGGCGGAACATTCAATAATGGAACTTCGGATGTGACGATCTCAACATTCTCAATGGAAAAATATGAAACAACTCAAACAGCTTATCAAGCTGTCATGGGTAATAATCCTTCTTATCGGACGAGTATAGCCAATGGACCTGTCGAGCAGGTTACATGGTACAATGCTATCGAATATTGCAACAGGAGAAGCATCAGTGAAGGTCTGACTCCCTGCTATAGTTACAGCACTTATGGTACAAATCCTTCGAACTGGCCTGCTAATTGGAATGCAGTTGTTAACATTACGAATTTAACGTGCGATTGGGCAACAGCCAATGGTTATCGGTTACCTACTGAAATGGAATGGCAATTCGCTGCCCGTGGTGGTAACCTGACGCATAATTACGCATATAGCGGGAGCAATACTGTGACTACGGTAGCTTGGTGTAATTCAAATTCCGGAAGCACAACACATACTGTTGGAGATAAGCTCCCGAATGAGTTAGGTTTATATGATATGAGCGGTAATGTCATGGAATGGGTATGGGACAAATATGCAAGCACTTATCCCAGCTTTAATCAGTTTAATCCCCATGGACCGAGCACAGGGGAAGGAAGAATATATAGGGGAGGCGGTTATATGATTTCTGATACCCAATGCCAGGTTACATTACGTAGCTACGATTATGAAGCTAGTTGGTCATTTTACATGGGCTTCCGTGTCTGTAAAAATAACCCGAGTTTTGTATTTGTTCCGGGTGGTACGTTTAATAATGGCACTTCTAATGTGACAGTATCAGATTTCAAGATGGAAAAATGGGAAGTTAGGCAGGCTGACTACCAAGCAGTAATGGGAACGAATCCAGCATATGATTATGGAGTCAGCAGCAATCATCCTGTGCACTACGTGTCATGGTTCAATACTGTTGAGTACTGTAATAAACGCAGCATACAGGAGGGATTTACACCTTGTTATAGCTATGGAACTTATGGTACTAATCCTTCCAGTTGGCCTTCCGGGTGGAATACATCAAATGATAATCATGTGAATGTGAATTGCAATTGGATGGTGAATGGTTATCGTCTTCCCACAGAAGCTGAATGGGAATTCGCTGCAAGAGGTAGTAATCTAACCCATAATTATATTTATAGTGGTAGTAATACGATTGATAATATAGGATGGTATCAGTCAAATTCTGGTAATACTAGCCATATTGTTGCAACCAAAACTGCCAATGAACTTGGCATTTATGATATGACCGGGAATGTATGGGAATGGTGTTGGGATATATATGATACTTACCCAGCAAATTCACAGACGAATCCTCACGGAGCAATTTCAGGGATATACCGTATTAATCGTGGTGGAGCTTTTTCAAATGTGGATTACGGTTGTACAATAGCCAATAGGAATTACGGATCGGCAACTATTAATCACAATTACTATGGATTCCATATCTGTCAGAATGCACAATGATAACATACAGGGGGCTGGAGACTAGTCTCTAGCCCCTTTCTCTAGCCACTGGTCTCTTGTCTCTATTCTCTTCCCACTCCTTCTTAACAATTAAAACATTTGACAATTATTAAGCAAACTACAATAGGATAATTATTATTTATTAACTTGGAGATCGAATGTCTAATATCAGTTTTATCGAGTATGAGCCGCAATATGCAAAAGCAGTTGCCGATATGTGGAACAGGAGCAGCAGCGTCTGGAATGGACGAATCTTCAATAGCAGTGAAAAAAAAGTCCTTCAGGAAGAAGAGAATTCAACTTACCTGAATTTGTATCTTGCTGTCATCGATTCATTGGTCATTGGCTATGCAAAGTTTTCTCCATACCCTGAAGAAAAGGGAGTTTCCTACATTGATATGTTGGGTGTAGATCCTGAGTGGCATGGTAAAGGCATCGGGAAAGTTTTAGTGCAGAAATGTGTGCTCAGGGCTGCTGAGTTAGGATATGATAGAATTGATCTCTTTACCTGGCCTGGTAATACCAAAGCGGTTCCTCTCTACAAGAAGTGTGGCTTTTTCTGGGAAAAGATGGAAATGCAAGTGACTCATCTAATGAACTTTATTCCTGGATTACTCAACAATGAACTGATCAAGCCTTATTTTGATTACTTTGACTGGTATCTTGATTCTAAGAGAGAAATAGAGATAAAGCCTGACGGAAGATGTGATAATGGCTTTGAAATCTATGATTATATATGGGAAAAAGAAGATAAAAAACTCCAGATTTCTTTTGAAAAAAGAGGAAGAGGTATCATTGCTATCACAACTTCTGATTTTCATATTTCCACTTATACTCCTGAAGCGAAACCAGTATTCGGAACAGAATACCCTATCACATACAGGCTGGAATCCTTTATGGACGAACCAATTGAAGTATTTCTCCAGGGAGAGAATGATCGTGAAATTGACTTTACTTTTGCTCATTCACAGAGCTTAGTTAATAAATTAGAATTGAATGCAGGTTTCTATCTGAATTCAATCACAAAAGAACTAACTGAATGGGATACTTTACCCAGTGTAGTAACAAAACTAAACATTATGGGTAAATCCGTAAGGATGAAAACAGGGTTGAAGATTCAATATCCGCTAGATACTACGTTTGCGATGGAAAAAAGCTTAGTGACACCCAGCCATGATCAAGTTCTTTATCTGAATGTACAGAATTGTTTTTCATGCAAATGCTTATATCGGATAGATTTTGAGAATGAAGAACCGCTGCAATTGGAAAGAAAGAGTTTTGAAATTAACCTCAAACCACGCGAAAGGAGTTATATTCCCATCAAATTCACAACTCCCGAGGCTTGTATCATCTATCCGACATTAAAGATAACAGCCCTGCCGGAAAACGGAAAAGAAGTTCAATTTAACCGGCAAATTCATTACCAAATCTACACTCTCACATCCAAAGCACAGAAAGTTTTACCTAATCAGTACATTTTGCTCAATGGTAGGATGAGTGTCAGTTTTGATCAATTGGGAAACAAGAATTGGGGAATGTTTCAAATTATGCAGGGTATGGGTTTCAATCTTTGCCCTCCAAGAGTTGGAAAGCCATATTCTGAAGAGTTTGACCAGGAACTACCCTATGATGTACAAGTGAATGATCTCGGTGTGGCGAATGAGTTAGTCATGTATTTCCGTTCCAAAGAGTTTCAAGGAGTTGAGTTTGCTTATGTTTACAAGCTGTATCCAACCGGGCTGATGGAATTTCATATCAGGATCATCAATCTGCCAATCCAGGAACAGAATGTCTTTGCGAAACTAAGGTTTTGTATTTATGGTGAAAATCTCGTTTGTGAACTGGGTGGAAGGTTGATCAAATTAGAAAACGATATGCCTGGATTAGATACAAATAATCTGGATGGTGAAGAGTTTAGTAAAAACTGGGCATTTTCCAAATATGATGATTGTACAAGTGCCATGATTTGGGATAAGAATTGGCATGCATGTATCGACAGATGGTTTGTTTGTTGGGATATTAACTTAAGCGATTATTATGCTCGAGGTTTACAAGAAACAGAGCCGGTTCTTCTTTACATTGATGTCTTTCAAAATGCTTTTGAAGTGAGAAATGTTGCTGAAGAATGTAATAAAAAAGTGGAACCTATGTATCCATCTCTTGAGCTTGTTATTAACAATGAGGATCCATTCCCTGGTCATGCATATGAAGTGAAACTCATCCAGCACCAGACTGAAAACTTGAGAGGAAGCTTCATTTTAAGTTCTTCTACAAATGCAATATTACGTGAAGAAATCAAGCATAAATTTGAGGATGAAGTACGCGAAATCAAATGGACAGTTGAAGCCCATTCAAAGAAACCAATGGAGGTGATCAACTGTGAAGCCAGGTTGCCACTCTATACAGTAGAGCGAAAGCAAATTGTTTTTCATGAAAAAGGTGAAGTCAGATTCGCTGAAACTAGTGATATTAACGATACACTCCTTGTTGCCGATAATGGCATCATTCAAATCACAACCGCCAAGGATGCACGAATACCCAATTTGCTCTCTCTTATTCATGAGGGAAGGGAGTGGCTGGATAATAGTTATCCTGAATATGCTCCTAAATCAAATTACAATCCTTATCCTGGGGGAATGACCATAACACCTTGGCAGCTTAGGATCATGAATCTGATGAATGAAACGCACGAAATAAAGAAGGCTAGCCTGTTAGATCAGTGGGGGCATAAGTGGGAAGGATTGGAAATGAGATCCTCAATTACTAATTTCGACCCTTTACAAGGTTTGGTATATGTACAATATTATCTGATGAGACCTGGTGTACCAATTCTTGCAATCACAACCAAGATCATCACAGATACCGGTCATGCCGAATACATACCCTTTTGTTTGAATATGTTTTTCAAACCAAATGGTGAAATACAGAATAGCAGTATCGACATTCCCTGTGAAGATAATCGTTGGCATATGCTTCATGCTGGGAGTGAGGCTTTTTATCTTCGGAATTCATATCGGCATGTAAAGATAAAAAACATGAAATCAGATTATATGCTCAATATCTTAAGTTTGGGGAAATCCTATCACGATATTCACATTGATCCGCAAATTCTCAGGGATAAGTGTTATCTGTACAGTGATTTTGCAAAAACAGTACCTTCTATGTTACGACCTATGTTTATCATATTCTCCGGATCAGATATTGAACATGAATGGCTGTATTCGCTGCTGAACACAAGGTTTTAGGTTTTAGGTGCTAGGTGTTAGGTGCTAGTGAATTAATTTTGAAGATTGCCCCGAGATCAGTCCCGACTAAGAGTTTGGAGTTCAAATGCCCTAAACAAATTATCATTGAATACTTAACTAAAAGGGCATTCGGACTTCAAACCCGACCTTTCATCCTCGGTAGCGAAAACCTGTTTTCATGAAGTTCAGAATCTAATTGTAGGAAGTTTGAAGTCCACACATCCTGAAGTCACTTATCTTTGATGATCTCGAAGGATGAATGAACTCCAAACTTCCAGAACAAAGGGCGCACTTCCGTGCGCCCCTACATTTCTATTTATCCCATTGCTTTAAGTCAATTGGAGTCAGCATCAGGCATTTCTCGCCCTGGTACTGCTGCCAATCGAGATATATCTTTTGAAGCATGTCCATTTCGGCTGGTAGTTCCACTTTGGGACCTAAAACACCAACGCCAATATTTATAGAAATGGCATTTCCATTGGCATTTGATGAATATTCAACCAGTTCAGCTTCACCTTTGCATTTGATGAGTTTCTTCATTTCATCCACAGCAGTCTTCATACCACCCAATTGATCGACTAAACCATTAGCTAACGCCTGGTTACCTGTCCATACGCGACCCTGGGCAATGGCATCGATCTCGTCAAATGTCTTACTACGACCGGTTGCGCAGACATTGACGAACTTCTTGTAGAAGGATTCTGTCATAGCACGCATCATTTCAGTCTCTTCGGTTGTCGGTTTGCGTGTTGTGGAACCGAGATCAGAATGTTCACCATATTTGATCGTTGACCAATTAATATGAATTTTCTTATACATGCGTTCTGCATGAAGACCAAGACCTGTTACACCGATGGAACCGGTGATAGTAGATGGCTCTGCAATGATCTTATTGGCAAATGCAGAAATATAATATCCTCCAGATGCAGCAGCACCGGACATGGAAACAACAACAGGTTTCGGGTGTTTGCCGGTCTTGCATAATTTAACTTCATTGGCAATGATGTCAGATGCTTGTCCTGAACCTCCACCGCTATTCACACGCAGGATGATGCCATCGATTTCTTTGTCTTTACGGGCTTTCGCAATTGTTTCTGATAAAGTGACAGAGCCGATCGTTTTACCGGGAACGCTCTTACCCATCATAATATTTCCTGAGGCATAGATCACGGCAATTTTGGAACCAGGCATGATTGCCCAGTCATTTTTATAATAATCAGGAAGTTCCTTGGTCTTGTTCTTCCAACCGAAGTCTTTCTTCAAAACATCTTTCAACTGGTCTTCATAGATCAATTGATCCACAAGACCCAGTTCCACGACTTTGTCAGAATCATAATATGGTCCTTCATCGATAATCTGCTGCACAGGTTTTTTCAGCTTATCGCCGCGTCCGTTCTGGATCATCTTCACATATTCCGCATAGAGATCTGATACGAAGGAAGAAAGTGCAATGCGTTCTTCCGGTGTCATTTGCTTTTCAGTAAACATATTGAAAGCTGATTTGTACTTATGGCTTTGATAGCTGACGAAATCGATTCCCAGGGTATCAGCCAATTCCTTGAAATATGGAGAATTGATAGCAATACCGCGCAGATCGATGGTACCAATGGGATTCAAATAGATTTTATCACCTATCGCAGCAGCGAAGGCATAACTCCCGTTTCCGATATTATCGAAATAGAAGACAACTTTTTTACCTTTTGCCTTGAAGGCTGTCAAAGCATCGATGAGTTCCTGGCGATGTGCAAAGGAGGCTGTAAAATTTGTATTCCTGAAAAGAATCCCACCTATTTCAGGTTCATCAGAAACCTTTTTAATCGTCTTCAAGATATCCAGCATCGCTGTCTGTTTTCCGTCCACAATTGTGAATGGTCCGATCTGCATACCGCTTTTTTGATCAACGAGAGACTGTTTGATACCTAATTCATAATATACTGGCTTCTTCTTTCCATGAGTATTGTAACGGAACGCCTTGTCAGTCAATGAAACGTAGTCATAATAATAATTGTTGTTATCCTCTATGTGGTAACGTGAACCCGTTGCTGCTTTCTTACCGCGGAAGCTTAAATTCAAACCGTAAGTTTCGGTTTCGCTATTGTAGGAACCACCGAGCACTAAGCCATTGATCACTTCCGTGTTAGCACCGAAAATAGGCTTTTGTGATTTGTAATCAGCACCGTCTTTGAGGTAATTCATATCGGCTGTCAATTCAACACGATTGGAAACTTTCCCTTTCAGGATAAGCGGACGAATACCAACACCCATGCGATAAGAAGGTGACATTTCGTATGGATTGGAAAGGACGAAACCAAGGGAAAGAGCATTATGTGGTGCCCAGAGCCAGGAAGAACGAATATCACCATATTTCATATCCTTGTTTTTCCAATCATAGCCCATACCAATATACATATTGGGAATAGTCTTTCCAACTGAAAGATCACCACCAAAGGCTAGGGTGTTGTAATTCAGATGGTTGCTTTCCTTTTGAATCACATAAGCAAATTCACCTGTATTGATAAACACTGAATACGGATTCAGGTACTTGTCATCGCGATAAGGCTGAATAAATGTGATGCCTCCGCCGTTTTCACGACCCATTGCTGCAGGATTTACCAGCGGTGCCAGGTAATCATCCGTTGAAGCCACGGGTGCATCGTTATAGTTAAAAGAATGGAAAGATGTGCTTTGTGATTGAGCAAACACACATGTGAGGCTCAATACAAAAATCATAATTAGAATGTACTTCATATTTTTACTCCTTTTTTTACTGTTGTATTTCACGTTTTTGATAGATATAGGTTGCGATCACATAGAGAGCTGCGCAAATTAATAGCTTTTCCAGGATTTGCCAAGTGAAAAGCGTACTCCACATAGTGGATAAGAAATCTGCAGGGAGCCTGAATTGTGTTATATCTCCCATTTTCCCTTGTACTGCAGTAAATGCCCCGTATTTCTGCATTTGAATCTGTGTCGATAAATTACCAAAACCTGACATAATGAATTTGAAAAATGAGCCAATAGGGGATGGTATTTTCAATCCCATAAGGTAATTCACGATCTGTGTGGCTATTTCAACTCCACCTATTCCCAACATTCCTTTCCCAAAAGCGTTCGACTTAAATAATGAAGACAGGATAAAACAAATGGAACCAAGCAGCAGCAAGGCTACACTGATATGCAGGAAGCTAAGGATTAATCCGTTTAATGACATCCACCAATCGACACGAAGCGGAGTCGCTATGGTAGAAACGATATTCACTACGATCATGTTAATGAATCCTAGCGCAAAAGCTACAGCAAGTGAACCGATAATGCCAACCAGGTATCTTGAACCGGTAATCTGCCATACTGATACAGGCTGGGAACGATGGAACAGTTCACATTTATGCTGTATATCATGATTCAGTAACGTTGAACTGATCACCACCATGGAGATACCCACAACAACCCCAAAGAAACTCATGAACATGATTGCCTGGATGGAAAAGGATATCATGGAATGAAAATCCATATTCGTAAGGAATGGTGCTGGAATATCAGCAAAATTCATATTGAAATTTGCATTTCCACCTGTATGCAATTTGGCATAGATATATGCTGCTATCGAAAAAATGTAGATTCCTGCAAGAATATATACAGGTACAACCAAACCTTTTTTAGTAGTCCGATAGTCTTTTAAGAGTAAAGCTTGTAATGGACTCATGAGCGACCTCCTACTTTGGCAAGGAACAGATCTACAAGCTGTGGTGCCGAATATTCTGCTTCCGGGACATCGATCTCTTCTGTAACGAGGGCATGGACATATCCCAGTCCTTCCCAAACCTGTAACGGATTATGCAGCATCAGGGCTGCCATATGTTCCCTTGGGACTTTCACTTCCTTGTATTTCTGTTTCAAAACTTCAATATCTTCAAACAGGACTACTTCTCCCTCATCAAGGAAGATAATGTCCTGGAGAATATGTTCCACTTCATCCACCTGGTGGGTTGAAATGATTATCGTTTTCGATTCATCAAAGAACTCACCGAGAATAGTATTGAAGAACTCCTTGCGGAATACGATATCCAGCCCGATAGTTGGCTCATCCAATAAGAGGAATTCCACATCGAGTGATAGAACAAGTAACAGGTACAGCTTGGTCTTCATACCTTTGGAAAGGTTTTTGACCTTCTGCTTCAAGGGCAGGTCACTCTTTTCCAGAAGTGCATCTGACTTCTGGTCATTCCAACTGGGATTGACACCTTTCACATACTGGATGGTCTGGGCAACGGTAAGTCTGTCATCAAGGGCACTGACATCCGGGATGAAAGCAATCTTCTTGAATAAAAGTGTGTCGTTATGTTCGATAGTAGTTCCATGATAGAGAATCTCTCCCTGGTATTTCAGGAAACCTAACATGCAGCGCATGAGTGTTGATTTCCCGGCACCGTTCTTTCCTAAAAGACCGATAATGCGTCCCTGGGGTATCTCAAGATTTACATCCTTGAGTGCCTGTAATTTTCCGAAGTTCTTGTTAAGGTTCTTAATCTCCATGATTGCTGTCATGTGCTTCCTCCGTAGTATACGTGGTTTTTATCATATTTATAAATTCATTAAGAGTAATACCAAGCTGTTTTGCCTTATTAACAAAAACTTTTAATTCATAGTCAAGGAATTCTGTCACTTTTTTCCTCCTTAATTCGGATAATGCGTCTTTTGCGACGTAAAAACCAACGCCGCGCTGCTTTACTAAAATGCCATCATCCACCAATTCCGAGATGGCTTTCGAAACTGTGAGTGGATTAATTGCGTATTGCTGTGCCAGCACTCGTATCGATTGCACCATTTCCTCTTCTTTCAAGACACCTGAAAGAATGGCATCCTCCACTTCCGATCGCATCTGCAGATAGATCGGCGTGGTATCGTTGAACTTTTTCATAGCACCTCCTTTGTGTTGGTGTCATAGTCAAGTAATACAGTACTACAAAAACAGTCAAGTTTTATTTGAAAAAATATCTGTTTTTTTTTGAATACCCCCCTACCCGAGGGGGGGATTAAGGGGGGGTTGAAATCTGATCTGAGCTATTTGCTATTCCCTATTAGCTATTCCCTTCTTCAACAGTATCAAGGTTTCTTCAATAACTAAGAAGATCGAAGAGACCATGACAGTTAAAAAAGGTGCCAACCTCTTCAATATGAAGAATAAATATATTGTCTTTATTCGAAATTTGGTCTGAATCTAGTATATCACAAAAAAATCAGTAAAAATATCTATTACCTTAATCTATCATTTTGCATCGGGTGTTTCAGCATAGTAGAGCTTAGTCCAAATCCACTTCTCTTAGTCTCGTTGGTAGCTTCGGTGCGTGCGATAGTACATACAAGATTGTTTTGATATTCAGTAAAATTATACTCTGCAATTCTAATGATATAGTATAACCAATTCTCTACATTAACGCTAGAGGATGGTATTGAGTATGATCTTGCTGATCGAGGTACAACAGATGAAAAATAATCATCATAATCAGAACTAAATAACCAAATTTCTGCTGTTTGTGTATGGCTATCTTTGTTTACATCCCAAGTAAGCGGAATTGCCTGATTGGGATCAAGATTACTGGGAACTTGTAAATTATGTGGAAATTCCGTTACTGCAACAGAACAATCTAGCAAAACAATCTGGTTCCTTTTAAATATGACATGAATTGAGGGTGTTCGATCCAAAGGTACAACATTATCATCATTGAAATCTAACAAAACCTGATTATCTATACTTGAAATAGAAACAGGAACTGATACATCATTCAATACCAATTCGAAAACATCGTCTGCAGTAATATTATGTTCATTAATATCATTCGAATTGTTATTGGGAGCATGTGGAAATATATACATCATTGACTTGTCCTTGGCAGATTCATGGATGAAAAGCTCTAAATCCCAATCATGAGAATTTACAAAATCTAAAAATTCTGTTAAGTTCGCAAAGTTGTATTTCCCGTTATTTTCATCATTAGCAGAGTCTTTATTACAAGCTACAAAGAAAAGCGATATACAAAATACTAAAATCATTATGACTAATCTCATTATTATCTCCTGTACATTTACTATATACACATGAATATTTGTTCATTTTGCATTGTCAAGTAATAAATAATCCAGGGATAATTCTCTTACCGAAGCGGATAATGAAGGGCTACTTTCGAACTTTACATGAACGCTAATAGTTTGGAGTTCAAATTTCCATCTAATCACCTACGACTTCTCAAGTAATAGGAAATTCGGACTTCAAAATCGACATTTCTTTCCAGGAAGCGAAAACCTGATAAGCGGGTGATGTCCGAAACGCACGGGGTGCATTTTGCCACCTCACGGGGTGAGGCGTTCCGGTCTTCTCTGCCAATTCGTAATTCTTAATTGCTCTCACTCCTCTTTCAAAGCTACTTCATAAACACTAATCGTTTTGTCATTATAATTACAGGTTATCAGTCTGTTTCCAATGATATCGACAATCCCTGATTTATTGAAATTCTCCTTCAGCAGAATAAATAGTCCCGTTATTTTATGTCCAAGAGTATCATAGACAGCTGCTGTTGCTGTTGGCTTCCAGGCATTGTTGACGGTATTGATTATAACAAAGTTCTGACCCGTAAATAACTGGTTCAAATGATCATTCCGGTGTCTTTTAATTGTGGATTTCCTCTCCCCTGTCCCTGCAAAGAAGCGTAGTAAATAGCTATCCTTCTTTTCCTCCACCATTGCCATTTGACTGTCCTTATTTGTATCTAGCAGGAAACCCCATGAGAAAAAGCCTGCTTTGTTGCCTGTTCTCTCAAAAGATATTTTCCGCAAAGGCCATAACTTTCCTTCATATTCCCTGTACCAGGTCATGGAAGTGGTGATTATTTCATTATTTGGCATACCAGCTTCAAGGATTCTCCAGTATCGATAATACATGGTACTATCATAATCTACTGCATCTCCATAAACTCCATCAGGAGAGAAGTAAGTGCTATCATCCAGAGTTCTTAACTGATTCATTAATTTACCCTGGATAGAAAATAGATTGATTCCTTCATAAGAACTCATTGCGATTTGTTTTTTACCATACAGATATCGAAACAGTAGCGGTTGCCTTCTGGTATAATCTACAGGTAAGTGAAAAGCATCTATACTGTTTCCCTGATAATCATAACAGAATGTCTTGATTTGAGTAGAATCAGCAGTATCGAGTACAATGATGATCGTATCGGCAACGCAGATTTCAGTGAAACTGGGATCAAAAGCAACTTCCTTTGCACTGAAAGTATTAATCAGTTTGGTTTCAAAGACAGGTTTTGAGAAAAGAAGTATGGATATAAAAATCCAGATCAAAGAAAGAACCAGCTTTTTCATAATCTCTCCAAATTAGATTGTACAAAGTACTTACATGTGGTATCAGAATGAGAGGAACTATACATTCTACGCTTAAATGGAAACAATTTCATTTACTCTGCAACTTTGTCGGGTCGTTTCTTAGCATTTTCTACCTGAACTGAATAATTTTCCTGATATTCAAATCCGAAATAGACATCATAGATGTTATTCTCAACAAAAAAGCTGTAGAATAACTCGCCAGCAAACTTTTCAAATTCAGGATTCGAAAATTCATAATCACTTCTATTATGACATATCTTTGTAGTTTGCGTTACTTCGTTATCCTGGAGCCATAAAAGCATATCAGGATATTGTGCTTGAAGGTCTTTCATAAATGAATCAATTAGCTTCTTTACTTCTGGTTTCATCTGATCTCCAATGTTAGAATGTTAGGAATCAAACCACCTTCAACAAGTTTTGTTAGAATACAATTGTATGTATTCCTGAATTTGTTCTGATAATCAGAAAAAGACATTAATTTGTCATTGAAATAATCCGCTTGAACTCTCATTTTTACTAAATCATTGATGTAATGAATATACTGATAGTATTTTCTATCCATTTTCTTAAGTTCAGCTAATTGCTGTAATTCCATAGTTAATTTGTGAGTCCCACCAATTCTGGCATCTGGAAAATACAGATGATTAATCTCTAATTCAGATATCAACCGATTATGTAATGAATAATAAAATCTACTTACAGCAACATCATAACATTTCTCATTTTCTGCATACTGAGCAATATGGAAATTTTGTTTACTTTTTTCAGTCAATACACTCATAGAATATACTCCCTCTATAAAAATAGACAATGATACATTTCAAACCTAGCTGTCAATAAATTCGTTTTGACCATACTTTGTCATCGTGGCTTCTGACACCAAACTTCCATCTTCCATTCTGCAAGCTCTGCCTACAAGCTATCAGCTATAATCTTATGTATACCAATTCATAATCTTGTCATCCTCGATCTGATCGGGGATCGTAATACGTAATTTACCCAAGCTTCGTACTTCGCACTTCGAGAGAGTTAGACTTCTCTGCGATGTCACTAAACTGCGTTTTAAATCATTGATAATATGTAGAGCAGGACATTAAGATCGGTATCTTACTCCACACAGATAGCAGGACGGCATCCTACTCTACAACCGCGTAAATGCGGAGCTACAACAGGCAGCAGGATCGGCGTCCTGCTCTACACTATTGCAACAGTGAAGTTTTGGCTGATATCCACAGCCCAAAAGAATATTCAAATGAGATATTGGGAGTAGTTCTCCGTGGTGACAGTTTGTAACACTGCATTGGGATAGTGATTTAGGAATCCTTTGAACTTACCGGCTTTCCGAGGATTCCACTTTATCTCATAAGCTGTGAGCTTGTTATCAGCCAGTTCGAGATAGTCTATTTCGCTACCGGTAGTGGAACGCCAGAAGTACTCTTTGTGGTATAATCTGAAGTGTCTGATGTCAACAGATATATGGCTATATTTTAGATTATAATCAAATAATAATGGCTTAATAGTAGATTATACTCTACATTTTAGCTGTGCAACCTTTGTTGGTGTTCCTCTTGATGACATTTGAGAAGTTATGGCGGACAAAATGCATACGGATGGCTCTCCAATGAGAAGCTAATCAGCACCTAATCAGATCCTAATCAGTTCCTAACCAGCTCCTAAAGTATTTTAGATTTTCTTTAGCTTCTGATTAGCTGATGTTCCTTTCTTATGACTTGGATATTTAGTAGCCATGAGGGAGCGGTATGATTTGGGTGACAACAATGCAGTCAGGTACTGACGACAGGTAATAACGCTCGGATTTTAATCAGGCGAAATGTGCACAGCAGAAAACCAAGTACCCCTGTACGCTATAGATAGTAGTTATGTGTCGTCCTGATGGGACTGGACGCGTTGCGAATGCTCATCACCGGATTGAAATCCAGTGTTAATATCTTTCGGAGATGTCCCGAAACTAAATGATAGAAAAATAGCAACTATTAAATATTAATCATATTACTTGACATATTGTTATAGGGTGTATTGTTGCCTTTAAAAACTAAGCATAGAGAGAATTATGAATTTCAGAGAGCACAATCCGAATCAGGGGACACTCTATGGACTTAATATTGAAGAGAGAATACCTCCCCAGCACATGGTTCGTTATGTTAACGATGTCGTTGAGCAACTGGACTTATCTGAGCTATATACAAGATACTCTGATGAAGGTACACCTGCTTATCATCCCAAGATGATGTTGAAGATCATTGTGTATGCCTATATCAATGGTATTTATACCTGTCGGAAGATAGCTAAGGCTGTTCGGGAGAACATCAATTTTATCTGGCTGGCAGGAGAACAGGAACCTGATTTCAGAACGATCAACACCTTTGCCTGGACTAAGTGTTCTGATATTCTTATTGATGTATTTTATCAGGTAGTACTGAAAGCATCATCATTAGGATATCTTGATCTCGACACCTGTTTTGTTGACGGGACGACGATTCACGCAAATGCCGGCAAGAATTCCTACATCTGGAAAAGCAATGCGCTTCGTTATCAGGAACTGGTCAAGACACGAGTTGAGGGATTGTTTAAAAAGATCGAGGAATATAATCAGGAAGAGCAACAGCAATATGGAACCGCTGATCTTCTTGAGCTTGGTGAGCAATTGCATGCGGTTGAATCAGAGAAAACTGCTACAGTCGCATCTGAACAGATCAGAGATAGACTGGTCTCAGCAGAAAACAAGCTGAAAGAAGCAATGTCCCGACTACAGAAAAATCATCCGTCAGATACTCGGGCTATCAAGAAAATCAAATCTCTTTTGCGCGAAATCTCCAAATCAAAGAGCAATGATATAACTAAGCTGGAGAAATATGAGCAACAGCTTGAGATAATTGGAGAAGGACGCAGCAGCACATCCAAGACTGATAATGATGCCACATTTATGCGATTGAAAAATGGACAGCTGGCACCGGGTTATGTTGCCAGTATCGGAACTTCAGAGCAATTTGTCACAGGCATTCACTTATTCAATATCCCTAAAGAAACCGTTGAATTTCCCAATCTCATGGAGCAAATGCATGATGAATTGGGACAATATCCTACCGACGTTGTTGGAGATGCTGCCTATGGCACTGCGCTGAATTTGAATTATGCTGCTGAAAAAGAGATAACAAGCTATCTCAAGACCCAGGATTATAAGAGAGATTATCGGGACTCTCTTCTGACAGGCTTCAGCTATGATGAGGAGCATGATGAGTGGGTCTGTCAATTTAATCGGAGACTGGTCAAAATCAAGGAAGAAGAGACAGAGAAGAACGGTCCGAAACGAATCGTGAAAACCTATATATGTAATGACTGCAGAGAATGTCCTCACAATAAAAAGTGTATTCCCTACAAGGATAAAACACATAAATCACTGACCTACGATCCTCATATAGCTCCACTAAAACGTCAGACCGTCAATAATCTGCTTTCTGAAAAAGGCGACAAGCTGAGAAAGCAAAGAGGCATCGAACCGGAGGCTGTATTTGCTTTCATGAAGTGGAACAGGAAGTTTGAGAGATTTACTGTCCGTTCATTGAGAAAATGCAAGGAACAGTTATCCCTCCTCTTTTTAGGACATAATATAGGGAAAATGTTTCTGCACTTACAAAATACTGAAGGAAAAGCCTGATGAAGACTCTTCCTACCAGAATTCAAACATGAATTAGGTAAATATTACTCCGTTTTTCCTTGTCTTTGCATCGCTTTTCGGAAAATATTGAGTAATTTAGTTTGCCTGTAAAAACAATCACATATTTTACAACAGAAGAAAATAAAATCATGCTAGTTTCGGGACATCTCCTCAGTCTATGTTTCAGACTCATCACCGGATTGAAATCCAGTGTTATTATCTTTCTTCCCGATGAGATTAAGAGCTGATTACAGCAATACACAATCATCCATGCAGTTATTTCTAACGATATATTGTAAAGGGATATTCGGGTATATGCTTTTGAACTTTTAATACTTGTTGAACGAAGCTGCAAGCAGCAGTACCGTTCGCAGTAAACTCGTGTTTCATGCATTTAAACTATTGATATACTGAACCCTCACTAAAAGCATACTTACCCCCAAAATTAACTGGAGGTAAGTATGGAATCATACGAAGTTCGCTTTTTAGAGTGCCTTGATCTTCGAGGCGTGTCCCGAGAGACAAAATACAATTACATCAGACAAGTCACTTCTTTAGCATCATATTATGGTCAAGACCCCGGCACACTATCTATTGAACAGGTAAGAACATATTTTGTCTACCTGCATAACGTCAAGAATTATAGTCCTCAGAGTTTAAAATCAGCCTATTATGGCATCAGATTTTTTTTCATCCATGTTGTTGGTTTCAGGCAAGAGGATTTTACCTTTTTTAAGGCAAAGATTGAGCACAAACTTCCTGTGATTCTGACCACAGACGAAGTTAGAATGCTTATCTCCCGCATTCATACTTATGATTATCGACTCTTACTGACTCTTACCTATCAATGCGGATTAAGGATTTCGGAAGCAGTCAAGATTAAAATAGCCGATATCAACCGGGAATTGATGACCATCACGGTAAGGCAATCCAAAGGCAACAAAGACAGGTCAATACCTCTGCCTGAAAAATTGTATCAGGAACTCCGGGAATATTGGAAAACCCATCAGAACAGACAGCTTTTATTCCCGAGCAGAAGCACCAGACAGGCTGATATTAACAGAATGACAACCTCGAACCAGATTTCTGTCCAAACTCTTCGGTCAGCTCTGAAGTCAGCCTTAAAGGAGACACGCATCCCTAAGCATGTAACCTGTCATACACTCAGACATTCTTATGCCACACATTTATTGGAAGCAGGTGTCAGTATCATCATCATCAAAGACTTGCTCGGGCACGAAAGTCTTAGAGCGACCATGGTATACGTGCATTTGACTAACGTTTCCCGAGAGCAGTCATGTAAAATCATCAATGAACTGATGAATAAGATGTAAATGGATTTTAGCAGGATTCTCAAAAACAACCTGTCCGAGTATCTGGAAAAATATGGAAACCAGTCACCGGAAAGCCATTTAAGAGCGATCAGAGATATTCTCCTTTGCCGGACACCTGAACTGGGCGGAGAAGTCTATTTATGCCAGGAATGTGCGGAACTGCATTATTCCTATCATTCCTGCAAAAACCGTCACTGCCCGAAGTGTGGCCGTAATGATTCAGCGAAATGGCTGGAAAAGCAGCTTGCCAAACTGCTGCCGGTTAAGTACTTCATGGTAACTTTCACCATACCCCGGGAACTGCACAAAACATGCCTGTCAAATCAGAAACTGCTTTATGATCTTCAGTTCAAAGCATCATCTGAAGCCTTAAAGACATTGCTTTCAGATCCCAAATATGCCGGTGGCGTTTCAGGCTTTACCGGGGTACTTCATACCTGGACAAGGCAGCTTGAATATCATCCTCATATTCATTATATAGTCCCCGGCGGAGCTTGGAATAAAGAACGAAAGGAATGGCAAAAAGCAGGCAATAAGTTCCTGATTCCGGTCAAAGCTCTTTCGGTGATTTACCGGGCAAAATTCCGTGATTTGCTTCGACTGGAAAATCAGCATCTGTTTGGTCGGATATCCCCGCTAGTCTGGCAGCAAAAAGAGTTTGTCACAGACTCCCGACCCGTCGGAAAAGGTCGGGAGGCTCTGACTTATTTGGCCAATTATGTGTATCGGACCGCCATCACCAACAATCGCATCCTTTGGGAAAAGGACGGGCTGGTAACCTTTAAATACAAGCCGGCAGGTTCAGCTAAATTCGCCTTTAAAAGCGTCGACTCCGTGGAGTTTATCAATAAGTTCCTGATGCATGTTCTGCCGCAGGGATTTCAGAAAATCAGATACTACGGATTTCTCAGTCCGGCGGCAAAATCTGTCTGGGAGATGGTCAACAGCTTTTTCCCAGCAAAGTCCGATTCTAATGACAAGAATCAGACAGCTAAAACTTTTGTAATTCCCAAATTTGAAAAAGACCTCTGCCCTAATTGCAAATCAAAGATGACACAGCATGCTTCAATTACCGGAAAACCAAGATCACCGCCTTGGTCGCTGTTGTTTTTGGCAAATTGCTTTGATGGCGGTAAACTGTAAGTTAATTTTACCGACGGGATTGTCTTGCCTAAATTATAGAAACAACCGAAATATTACAGGCAATTTGCTAAAATACTTGAAAACAATATCAGCCCATACACAAAAAGTCTGATCTCAAAGTGATTTGATAACTTCTGAAAAGAAAATCATCTCTTCCATTGGTAAAAGACTCTGCTAAAATTGTAAAAATCCAATTCAACCCAAGAAATCTTCAAAAAGCAATTTCCAAATACATATTCAAAATCACCCTGCTACTTGAGCTTGTTCAACAGCATATCCAATCATGCCTATGATGGGAAATGCTTATTATGTTAGTTTTGATTTGTTTGCCAGTCCATTTTACTTCGAAGGCATGCTGATCATCAATTTAGTTTATAATGTATCTGGCGAAGGGCTGTTGTCTTGCCGGTCTGTCTGGAACCGGCCAATGGAATGGCTGTTTGACTTGGTAACCATGTATTTCTGGAGTTCAAAGCTCCTTCGAATTCGATGTTGTAAATAGACTATTAGGAGCTGCGGACTTCAGAAATGACTTTACTATTAGACTTTTTAATGGATCAGCTTTGAAGTCCGCATGCCCTTCTAATCAGGTATTCAATGATAATTTGTTTAGGGCATTTGAACTCCAAACTGACCTTCAATGTAAGGGCTTTGATGAAAACTCTGGCATCATCCAGACTGTTTTTCTTTGTATCCAAAGCCATTCTTCCCGCCAGCTTTATCAAACTCTCCGACCTAAAGGTCACCTCCCTTTATCCAAAGGGAGGAATGGGTAAATACCCGCATCCTGTCTGATCTCCCTCCCTTTGGATAAAGGGAGGGATTAAGGGAGAGTTTGATTCTCTGTTCTGAAACCTGATACATGATACCTGACACCTTCTGCAAATGGATTGAGTTTTTCCTCTTTACTTCGAACTTCGCACTTCGAACTTCGCACTTCGAACTTCTAAGAACAGACAGTGCTTGACAACAACATATAATTAGGGAAATTACTTTTAATTGTCAACTATTATGATATCTTGAGACAACGAGGTAGCGAATAATAACATCAAAATCAAGGATTACGATCTCATGGAACATTTATACTTCAATCACTATTGAGAAACGGAAGGGGAATGATAAATGGATTTTAAGATGGAGCATAGCAAATCGCGGTTGGTGAGATTTCTCAGCCGGGATAAGCATCTGAATATGTATTCACTGGGCGACCTGGATGATCGGTTTTGGGAACATAATATCTGGTATTCTCATAGAAACGGAAAAGATATCAGGAACTTAATTCAAATATATACTCACTTCGATACCCCAACACTTATTTCATTTCCTGAGGATTTGGAATCATATAAAACCTTTCTTGATAAGGTGGCTGCATATCTACCAGTCAAAGTGATGTTTCATCTGTCGCCAGATGCTTTGGATGTATATAGGCAATATTACCGGATAAGCAGTCAGACAAGGATGCTGAATATGAGTTTGAAGGATATTCCATCTCTTAAATTACATCAGGCAGAAGAAACCATTCAACTGAAAATGAGCCATTTAACGATCATAAAGCAGTTGTATGCTGAAGCTTATCCGGATAACTTCTTTGATCCGGAGATTCTCAAAACCGGTATGTTCTACGGGATACTGAAAGATTACAGACTGGTATCCATTGCCGGAATACATGTTTATTCACCCAGGTACAAAATCGCAGCGCTGGGAAGCATCACTACTCATCCTGATTACCGTAATAGGGGATTTGCAGGTATATTAGTGTCAAAAGTGTGCACAGAACTGTTGAGAAAAGTGGATACGATTGGTTTAAATGTGAATGCAGAAAATGGCAGTGCTATCCATTTGTATGAAAAGCTGGGGTTTGTGAAGAATAAAGAATTCATCGAAGGGTTTCTTCTCAAGTAATGGTAAAGGATGCTCTGCTCTGTCCCTCGCTTCAGATGAAGAGAGGGTGGCGTAGGGGCTTGCGGAAGTATGCCCTTCTCGGGAGAGTTTGATTCTTTTTCACACGCACTTCAAGAAGGGTGAAGTGTTCCAGTCCGCTTGGCAGCTTTTCACTTTTAGTTATTAGCTTTTTCAGTTTCTCGGCATTCCACCCTCAATAGCGAAAACATAGAGTTAGAAACGCACGGGGTGCGTTTTGCCACCTCACGGGGTGAGGCGTTCCGGTCACTTCGAACATCGTACTTCGCACTTCAAGCTGGGGTGAGGAGTTCTGGTCACTTCGAACTTCGAACTTCGCACTTCGCACTTCAATATGAAGTAAGCTTCATCTAGGGATTATCTAGGCTTCATCTAGGGATCATCTAGACTTTTTTAGATTTTCTTACATTTGTGCTTTCTTTTTGCGTTTTCAGTCTTTTTCTGGATATTTATGTCATATTATGAAGTCCACTTGCCCTTTTAATCCTATATTCATTTGAAGTTAACTTGGGCAAATGAACTCCAAAATCTTAGCTTTAAATAAACGGGTTTGAACTTCCCTGAAAACAAGTTTTCGCTACCGAGGATGAAAGGTCGGGTTTGAAGTCCGAATGCCCTTTTAGTCAGGTATTCAATGATAATTTGTTTAGGGCATTTGAACTCAAACTCTTAGCTTTCATGTAAACTCTAAACATTCTCTGCAACCTTTTAATTTTTAACTTTTAATTTTTAATTCTTCCCATCCGGGAACATCTCTTCTACTTTAACATCGGGATGATGATAACGTCCTCTTGTCAGTGTCGCTTTCTTGTATTGTATTGCAGCTTTCGGACACCAGTGAATACAGGCTAAACATTGGTGGCAGTCATGATTCCATACAGGCTTTCCCTTTGGAAGCGTGATATTGGCAGAAGGACAGATTTTTGCACAGATACCGCAATTGATACAATCGTCTGTACTCCAGAAGTTATGATCTGTTTTCTTTTTATTATAACCTATTTGATAAACTATTTCTGCGAATGCATTCAACACCCAGGGGTGCTTGGGAGTCGATTTCAGGACGTTATTATTGATATCCTCAGAAATCTGAACTACGGCTTTCTTAGCGTCCCCAAATAACTCAGCTTGTTTATTTTCTGCCGTAGTCGGATACATGAGTATGTAATTGCCGGGCATGAGCCGATTGACTCCATAGGAGAGTTTTAAGCCCTTTGAAGCAAGTATTCTTTCTACCTGGAGCAGCGAGATAACATCTGTCCCTCCCATATCAGCTACGGCAAAACAATATGTCCCTCGTGCGATATTGAGCTTTGTGATAAAATCCATCATCATCCTTGGCAGCCCGAAAAAATATACAGGATAAACAAAGCCCACCCGATCAGCCTGGGGCAGTTCCATCTTCAAAGTATAATGATTGACCGGAATCAACTGAGTATCACCAAGCTTGCCGGCAATGTCTTTCGCCAGAGCCAGGGAATTACCTGTTCCGCTGAAATAATAGATCACGTTTTTCATACTCACTTCCTATGGGTTGGTATTAGTTTAGTTATATGTATTATAGTTCACAAAAAAAGTCAAGATTCATTTGATAAAGAGAGACCCCCCTACCCCCCTTCTCAAGGGGGGATATGATGAATCCCCCCTTGAGAAGGGGGGTAGGGGGGTCTCTTCACTGACACCTGAAACCTGACACCTTCTGCATAGGTTGAGTTTGATTCTTCTCTCTTCTGTATTCTGACTTTGCACTTAGAACTTCGAACTCCCCTTCAGCTTTATCAAACTCTCCGACCTAAAGGTCACCTCCCTTTATCCAAAGGGAGGAATGAGCCAATACTCGCATCCTGTCTGGTTTCCCTCCCTTTATCCAAAGGGAGGAATGAGCCAATACCTGCATCTTGTCTGGTTTCCCTCCCTTTATCCAAAGGGAGGGATTAAGGGAGAGTTTGATTCTCTGTTCTGAACCAGAGACCTGACACCTTCTGGATAGTGTGAGTTTGATTCTTCTGTATTCAGGCTTCGCACTTCGCACTTCGTCCTTCGCACTTTAAAAGCCTACCTCCTCAAGAATTAGCTTGACTTTAAGCTTGCATAACGATTTCTGAATTAAATATGGTATTGCGATATGTACTTTGTAGCTTATAGTGAAATTTCTGTTTCACTGCTTTCCAGTTCAGAATTGTGAATTTTTATTTGTCATTCTGAAAGTAGAGAATAGTACAAAAAATTAAATTGATATTGATGGAGATTTTATGAGCGATATGCTATCTATGGCAGCAATTAGAAATCTTGATATACAATCTGAAATTAATCCTCAGCAGACAATTGAACAAATTAAAGTGTTGTTGACCCAGGATTTTTCACCCGATTCCCAGAGAGCGTTGAGATACTATGAGGCTAAATCTCTGTTTACTATGCGGCAATTTGATAAAGTAGTGCAAATTACGATCGAGTGTTTAGGTGAATCCATCAAGGATAAAGACTATTTTATTCTTGTACGCTGCAATGTCCTGCAGGGTTTATGTTATCATAATATGAACGATGAGTTAAGGAACAGACCATGTTTGGAAATGGCTCTTGAATACGCTATCCAGGCAGATGACTTTGAATTATTAATCTATGCAAGTTGTTACTACCTTACATTCTTAAGAAAAATTCCTGCTTTCGATCTGGCATTGGAAGAAGAAAAGAGAATTCTTGACCTGGTGAAACGAATCCCGGCTACCTACACTTCTATTATTGCTCTTATGCAAGTGTCGAGCCTATATATTGACTTGCATAAGATAGATAAAGCCATTAAAGTCCTGCTCACGGCATACGAATATTCCCAAGCTCTTAATATCATACATATCAAACTGACAATTATCAATAACCTGGCAACACTGTACTCAAAAATAGAAGATTACACTAAAGCTAAAATGCTGCTTGAAAATGGGTTAAATGCTGCAATTGAAATTCAGAATCCACAGCAACAAGCTTTGATGCAGTTCAATCTGGGGAATCTGATGATTGCAATGGATAATTACCATGCAGCGCTGGATTATTTTGACAACAGTATTTCTGCTGCACAGGAATGTAAGTTTATCTCTCCTCTTTTTTTAATCGATATATACAACAATTATTCCATGTGTTACTCACGCTTGGATGATCTCGTCAAATCAATTGAATATATAGATAAGGCGATAACGATTGCCGAGGAGAACAAGCTCGAAAATGACAAAATCCAGATGGAAGAAAGCAAAGCTAATATTCTGTATCAAATGGGGAATTTTGAAGCGACCAAAACCATACTTAAAAATGCGATCAAGTTCTTCAAGAAAACTAATCAATACCCCCATTTACTTAGGGCAAACATTTCTCTAGCCAAGTTTTATGCCCAAAACAAGGATTTTAAGGGTAGTGTAAAGGTCTATGAGCGCTTGAGTAATATCTTTGACGAATATGTCACTCAGATTATGAATAAACAGATAGAATCAGAAACAGGTAAGCTTAATGTAAAAGAGCTGTTTGCGAGTACTCCCACTTTCAATCCTACTGGGACAATAGCCAACACTATGCAGGGCTTTGTAGGAAAGAGTAAAGCCTCCCAGGATGTTTTGAATGCAGCACTCCTGGCTGCACAGCATCAAAATACCAATGTGATGATCGTAGGAGAGTCAGGCACCGGTAAGGAAGTAATTGCGCGGATAATTCATAACAACAGTTTGCGGCGTAACTATAACTTTGTTTCCGTTAATGTATCATCACTCTCGGCAAATCTGATAGAAAGTGAGCTGTTCGGTCATACGAGAGGAGCTTTTACAGGAGCTCAGGAACAAACAAAGGGCTTTTTTCTGCAGGCAGATAAAGGTAGTATCTTCCTGGATGAAATAACAGAATTGCCATATGAACTACAGAGTAAACTGTTACGTGTTATAGAGACTCAAAAAGTTGTATCAGTGGGCAGTAGTATAGAAACCGGCTATGATAGCAGAATCATCTGTGCTACCAATCAAAGCCCTCGTGAGCAAATATCTCTGAATAAATTTCGTCTGGATCTGTATCATCGGCTTAACACGATAGAGATCGTTATTCCCCCATTAAGGGAACGTCCGGAAGATATTGAGCCCATTTTGATGCATTATGTCGATAAGTATGCCACTGAACTGAAAAAACCTAAACCATTCATTGATAAGTCACTGATAAGCCTGATGCAGCAGTATGCATACCCCGGCAATGTTCGTGAGCTTAAAAATATGGTGGAAAGAATGTATATCCTTAGTAGCAGCCTACAATGGGATGCTACTCTTCTATGTAGAATTAACCCATATATAGAAGCCCCTTCAGAAGTAGAAGAGATACAGCTCAAAGAAGAAGAGCTGATTCTCAAAGCTCTGATAAAAGCAAAAGGCAAACAAAAGGATGCTGCTATAGCACTGGGTATATCAGAGGCTACAATCCATCGTAGAATAGCCAAATACAATCTTCAGCAATATACGAGTAAAGGAAACTAAATTTTAAATTCCTAATTATTTCATGTGAAATTTCACTTTCAGTGAATTTCAGCTTCTTGTGAAAGAATCACCAATAAGCCATTTTGCAATTATAGCATAAACTCATATTTATCATATAGTTACACGATTATTAAAAAAAACTTTTGTTGGAACCTATCTTGCACTCTCTCCTTAGTATGAATAAAAATAAAAGCAAAAACAACACTCCTAAAGTCAGTCCCATCATAGAAACTACTGATGAGACTGGAAGAAAACTGTTAGGTTTTACCATCATACTGGCAGATGCTAGTTTCGAAAACACTGTGGTTGAGTTTACAAAAGAGAATCATGACCAGGTATATGCTGAATTGAAGCAACTTCGAATGAAAAAAATAAAATCTATTAAATAGCAAAGGAGAGAACATGAAAGCATCAAAGTTCAAAGTTTTTATGCTGACAATTCTTATCATCATGTTAGCTGGCAGCCTATTTGGTGAGACCATCTATAATGAAACGATCGGAAGCGCAGGCACAACCACAGGAGTCAGCTCTTATACCGGTTGGCTGAATTACGGTACGGTAACCTACACCGGAACAACTGATGCCAGAAACACCTATACTTCCACTGGTGATTATACCGGTGCCAGTGGTGGCGGCAATGTGTATTTTGTCGGTGGTTCCTCAGACTATTTGCAGATAGCCGGTATCAATACTTTAGGCTATACAAACATCAGGCTGGCTTGTGGAATTTACAAAACCAATTCCAACACAAATACATCCAATGCTGAAAACGGTTCCAATTTCCAGATCAGGTATAGCACTGACGGAACTACCTGGTCATCTCCTTTAGCCTACACCTTGCCTACAGGCGCAGGTACAGATGCAACGTATTTTTGGATTACCTTTAACGAAGCTTTGCCCGCAGTGGCAAGTTTGTATCTGAAATTCACCGATGTGGGTGCATCTGAAGCTATTCACTTCAGGCTGGATGACATTACTCTCACAGGTACCACCTTCAATCTCTACAATGAAACAGTGGGAGTTGGAGCAAATTACACTCCCATATCTAGTTATTCCGGATGGTCAAACACATCGCCGATTTCCTATGTGGGCACTTCAACTGTAGATAATTCCTACACATCTGCTGGTTCTTATTCCAATGCCACAGGCACAGGAAATGTCTATATATCAAACGGTACTTACTTCCAGATCGAAGGACTCAATACAGCAGGTTATAGTGATCTCTGGCTTTCTTTCGCTGTGCATAAAGACACTGGTTCAGAAACGGGTACAAATCTGAAAGTGGAAGCGTATGATGGTTCAACTCTTACCGGGACATACTATGTTAATATTCCCACTAGTTCCGGAGATATCTGGATCAATCGGACAATTAGCACTGCCCTTCCTGCAACAGCAACTCTTATACTGAAGTTTTCAGATATACATGCCAGCAGGGACTTCAGGATCGATGATATCAGGATTCGGGCTGGAATCAAAACGCCAGATATATCCTCGCCTATATGTTTAGGTAAATTGAATACTAATGCTCTGCTGGGAGCAAGCATTACTGCATTTAACAACAGTAATGCCACGGAAAGAGGTATCTACTACTCTACAACCAGCGGTTTTGCCGATGGTACTGGGACCAAAGTGTCAGTAACAGGAACATTCAGTGTTACAGGTGCGTTCACTATAAATGTCACAGGGCTAACTGAAAATACCGTTTATTATTATAAAGGCTTTGCTACAAATGCTGCCGGAAGCAGTTATACTAGTCAGGCAACTTTTACAACTAGGAATATCTATCCCCCAACATTAACCCTGCCTACTGCTACGGATATAACCAATACCACCGCAGTCCTGGGAGCAAGCATCACAGCTCTGAATAATGACAATGCCTTCGCCAAGGGTATCGTCTACTCCACAATAGATGGCTTTTCCGAAAACACTGGGACTTTTGTGAGCACATCCTGCTATATCAGTCAACCCACTGCTTTTACCATGAATGTTACAGGGCTGTCGCCAAATACAGTGTACTATTACAAAGGCTTAGCAGTAAATAATGCCGGTGAAGGGTTTACAGCGCAGGCATCTTTTACAACGGCAAATGTCGTGCCGACTCTAACACTTCCTACAGCCATCAGCATCACTAATACAACGGCGGTACTTGGAGCCAGCATTACTGCCCTGAACGGCAGCACAGCAACTGAAAGAGGCATCTACTACTCTACCACCAGCGGTTTTGCTGATGGCACAGGCACCAAGGTCTCTACTACAGGAACATACAGTTCCACCGGCGCATTCACAATGAATGTAACAGGGCTGGTTGTAAATACTGTTTATTTTTATAAAGGCTTTGCCACTGATGATGCGGGTACCGGATATACTGCCCAGGCTACATTTACCACTACCAATATCCTGCCTCCAACGGTAACGTTGCCTACTGCTGCCAGCATTACGAATACAACTGCAGTTTTGGGGGCAAGTATTACGGCATTTAACGGCAGTTATGTAACAGAAAGAGGCATCTACTACTCAACGACAAGTGGTTTTGCCGATGGTTCCGGCACTAAGGTCTCTGAAACAGGGACATTTATCAGTACTGGTGCTTTTACCCTTAATGTTACCGGTTTATCAGCAAATACGGTGTACTACTATAAGGGTTTTGCCACGAATGATACCGGTACTCAATTTACTACCCAGGAAACTTTCACAACTACCAATGCCTTACCACCGACAGTAACGTTGCCTACTGCTGCAAGCGTAACGAATACAACAGCCATCCTGGAAGCTAACATCAGTTCTCTTAATAATGGTAATGTAACTGAAAGAGGTATCTTCTATTCAACAACGAGTGGTTTTGCCGATGGCACCGGAACAAAAGTGTCTGAAACAGGTACGTTCAGTTCCACCGGAGTTTTTACAATCAATGTTACCGGTTTGTCCCCAAATACTTTGTACTTTTACAAAGGTTTCGCCACTAATGCGGGTGGAAGTGGATACTCCGCTCAGGCTTCCTTTACCACTACCAATGTCTTCCCGCCAACGGTAACATCACCTACAGCCACGGGGATTACATATACATCAGCGGTTCTGGGTGCAAATATTACTGCCCTGAACGATAGCCTTGTCACTGAAAGAGGCTTCTACTACTCCACTACCAGCGGCTTTGCAGATGGCACTGGGACCAAAGTATCGGAAACAGGGACATTCAGTACCACCGGGGCTTTCACATTTAATGTCACGGGCTTGACCACTAGTACCAGGTATTATTACAAGGGCTTTGCAACAAACGCTTTTGGAACAAGCTATACTACACAAGGTATGTTCTACACCGGAGCAATAATTGGGTGTGATGGTAATGTATCTATGACCTGTACTGTGGGCCAGAGAGCAAATTTGAGTTTTACGATAGATTATTATGGACTTACACCAGATCCAGGTACTTTAACAATATCATCTTATGGTAATTCCGATGAGTTTTTTAATAATTATTTCTCGACATGGCAATATGAAAATTCAAGTAGCCTGCTTACAGTACCTTTTACCGATGGATCACATTTTAGGAAAACAATTTATGTGACATTTACCCCCAGTCAAGTCTTGTTATACGGGGGTATAGTTTCAAACAAAATAACCGTCAGTGATGGTGCGACGACAGTAATCTATACATGCGTTATAACTGTCCAAGGATTACCGGTTGTTGGTAACCCGACGATTTTTGGCATAACACCGACTAGTGCAGGTATTAAAGGTGTATGTATGAGGGATGGGAATTCCCAGATAACTTCCGCAGGCTTTTTTGATTTTGATCACAATTATACGCTTCCAGCCCATGGAACAGGTTTTTACGAAACTGAGATATTTTATCTACCTACTACGACCAATCATCAAATTTGTTTTTATGCCACAAATAGTATTGGGACAACCTATTCAAATTGGATATCATTTAATTCTGCACCTAATTTAAGCTTAACAGTGCTTACAGGAAATTTTGATGATACTCCCGTTGGAACTTCAAAAGATGAAGTTTTAGCTGTTAGAGGGAACTCCCTGACACCGCCAGAAGGAAATATCATTATCACTGCACCGCCTGGATTTCAGCTTTCTGAGACAGAAGGCACAGGTTTTGTATCAAGTATTACAATTCCCTACAATTCTTATGGTCTAGGTTATGGCGGAGTTAGCAGTCAAATCTATATGCGGTTTACTCCACTCAACGCAATGAGTTATAACGACACTATCTCCGTAGTAGGCGCAGGAATTATATATAAAGCTAATGTGTATGGCAATGGAATAGATATTCCGATTCTCACATTGCCCACTGCAACTAATGTAACAAATACAACTGCTGTGCTGGGAGCGAATATCAGTTCTCTCTACAATGGAAATGCCCTTGAACGAGGTATCTATTACTCCACCACCAGGGGCTTTACAGATGGCACAGGCACCAAGGTCTCTACTACAGGAACATACAGTACGACAGGTGCTTTCACCATTAATGTGACCGGTCTATCACCCAATACGGTGTATTACTACAAAGGCTTTGCCAGAAATGCTGCGGGCAGTGGTTACACCAGTCAAGACAGCTTGACTACAACCAATGTCTTCCCACCTACAGTTTCATTACCTACTGCTACCAGTATTACAAATACAACAGCAATACTGGGAGCGAATATTAGTTCATTTAATAACAGCAACGCTACAGAACGGGGTATCTACTACTCTACAACCAGGGGCTTTGCTGATGGTGCAGGTACAAAAGTATCCGAAACTGGCACATTCACTTCTACGGGGACTTTCACCATTAGTGTCACTGGTCTGTCACCCAATACGGTGTATTATTACAAAGGCTTTGCCACCAACTCAGCCGGTAGTGGTTACACAGCACAGGACAGCTTGACGACCACTAATGTCTTCCCTCCGACGGTCGCATTGCCTACTGCAACAAGTATCACGAATACAACGGCTGTGCTGGGAGCGAATATCAGTTCACTTAATAACAGCAACGCTACGGAAAGAGGTATTTACTATTCAACAATTGATGGTTTTGCAGACAGTACCGGTACGAAAGTATCTGAAACAGGGACATTCAGCTCAACAGGGGCTTTTACCTTTGATGTTTCAGGTCTGTCGCCCAATACAGTGTACTATTACAAAGGCTTTGCTACTAATGAAGTCGGCAGAGGCGATACTTCTCAAGCTACTTTTACCACCACCAATGTCTTCCCACCGACAGTCTCATTGCCTACTGCAACAAGTATCACGAATACAACGGCTGTGCTGGGAGCGAATATCAGTTCACTTAATAACAGCAACGCTACAGAACGGGGTATCTACTACTCTACAACCAGGGGCTTTGCTGATGGTACAGGTACAAAAGTGTCTGAAACAGGATCATTCAGTTCAACAGGTGCTTTCACCATTATTGTTACCGGACTGTCATCCAATACCGTGTATTACTACAAAGGGTTTGCCACCAATGCTGCGGGTAGCGGATACACCAGTCAGGACAGCTTGACCACCACCAATATATTCCCACCGACTGTAACATTGCCTACCGCTGCCGGCATTACTTATTCAGCAGCTTTGCTGGGAGCGAATATCAGTTCGTTTAACAACAGTGATGCGACAGAACGGGGTATCTACTACTCCACAACCGACGGCTTTGCAGACGGAACTGGAACAAAATTGTCCGAAACAGGTACATTTACTTCTACTGGGGCTTTCACCATTTGTGTCACTGATCTGTCGCCCAATACCGTGTATTATTACAAAGGCTTTGCCACTAATTCTGCCGGTACCGGTTATTCCCCCCAGGCGACTTTTACCACATATTACCAGCCTTTCGCCGGTATCTATACGATTGATAACACCTTGCCAACTGGCGGAACTAACTTTGCTTCCTTCACATCTGCAGTCAATGCACTGAACGCAGCCGGAAACACGGCATCGGTGACTTTCCATGTGACTTCCGGGCAGACTTTTGTGGAAAACGTACCTCCAATTACCCTGAATGCTGTATCAGAAAAAGCCGTAACCTTTATAAAACAGGGTGAGCTGGCTAATCCGGTGATCAAAGCCGGTATCGGGAAAAACATGTCTGACGATGCTATCGTCACCTTCAAAGGCTGCGATTATATCACTTTTGACGGTATTGATCTGCAAGAAAACACAGGGGTGAATACTAACGTTACAACCCAAGCTGAGTACGGCTTCAGTATCCTCAATAACGGTAATGATGATGGGGCTCAACACAACACAATCCAGAACTGCACGGTCACTTTGGCATATGCAACTACTTACACAACCAAAGGATTCTATGTATATGGCAACGGTGCGAAAGATTTAGCCGCTAACTCCTATAACAGGTTCTATGGCAACTCCCTGAACGGTTGTGTTACCGGTTACTATCTATATGGTTCCACCGCATCTTCAGCGGAAGATATAGGTAATGAAATCGGCTCTTCCGCGCATGGCGGTACGATTACAGGTTGTGATTATGGGGTATATTATGCTTATCAAACATCATTGAAGGTCTATGACCAGACTATCGTACTGAAAGGCGGTACTAGAATGACAATTTGCGGCATTTATGCAGATTCCGGTACAGCCTGCGCAAGTGAGATTTATAACAATAATATATCTTTGCAGGCAACCTCAATCTATGCTGCCTATTGTTTAGGAGTTCAAATTAGTTATGGCACTGCTTCCATTCATGATAACATCATCCATGATTTTTCCAATACATATACATCTACAGGAAGCGGTATGATTGGTATATATGTTGCAGCCGGTGCAGCAGGGGAGACGAATGTTATCTATAATAACCAAGTATATAACTTCAGTTCTTTACGGCACATCCAATATGGTATCAGTGTCTCAAACACCAGCAGCACCAACAACATTCACAACAATGTGATTCATGACTTCACAAGTGGAGCGACAAACGGTTATTACAAGTATGGCATCTTCTGTAATACCGGTGTTAATGATATATATAATAATGAGATCTATAACATGAACATCACAGTTGGCTCAGGAGCAACGATTTGCGGTATTGATATCGAAGGAGAAACCAGTACGATCCATGGTAACATCATCCGCAATATGATCAACAATAGCACAACCGTCTTTGAAACATATGGTATTATAAGTAATGCCAGAACTTCCTGCCAGATATACGACAACGTCATAAGAGCTATTTCAAGCAGCTCATCAAAAGTAACAGGTATTTACATGTATACAGGAGCAGCCAATACAATCAGAAATAACAAAGTATATGATCTCACGTATTCAGGAAGCGGAACCTCCTATGTGTATGGAATGTTATTGAATTCTGGAACAACCAATTACGTTTACAACAACTTTGTATCAGATCTCAAAGCTCCTGCGGCGGCATCTGGTACATCTCTGAAAATCACTGGTGTAAAGGTGCTCGGAGTAAACAACTATCTCTGGTACAATACGATCTTCCTGAACTCGGACGCTACAGGTACAAAAGTAAACAGCGCTGTAGTATATGTTGCTTCAGCTACATCCCTGGTCGATATGAAGAATAACATCTTTATAAATAAAAGTGCTACAGGTTCAACCGGTATCGCAAGTACGATATGGAAAACATTTACTACCTGGACCGGTTTCACTTCTAACAACAATATTTATAATGCAGGTGAAAGCAGTACCCAGCACTTGATCTGCTTTGACGGTACCAACAGCTACCAAAGCCTGGATTCATTTAGAACAACATCAGGCAATGACAGTTGCAGCTTTGTCGGTGACATCAACTTCATAAATGCTGTGACAGCTCCTTATGACCTGGATATCGACCCAGGTATACCTAGTATTGCGGCTGGACACGGTGTGGTGATCAATACTCCTATCGCCGTAACGGATGATTATCACTATCAGACTAGGGCAACCGGTCTTGCCTCTGATTTACCCATTCCTCATGGTCCTGCTATCGGTGCCCAGGAAGTAATCATGGAATTAGTTCCACCCAGTGTTTCCTTACCTACTGCTGCGAGCATAGCTAATACAACCGCAGTTCTAGGAGCCACCATCACATCTTTCAATCGCATCAATGCAACAGAACGGGGTATCTACTACTCAACTACTGACGGTTTTGCGGATGGAACAGGAACGAAGGTATCAGAAACTGGGACATTCAGCACTACTGGTGCTTTCACAATAGACATAACCGGTTTATCACCCAATACTGTGTATTATTACAAAGGCTTTGCCACAAGTGAAGCCGGCAGCGGTTATACAGCTCAGGCTACTTTTACAACTACCAATTTCTTCCCGCCGATTGTAACATTGCCTACCGCTACAAGTATCACGAATACAACCGCAGTCCTGGGAGCTAACATTAATGCTCTTAATGCTGGTAATGCCACGGAAAGAGGTATCTACTACTCAACTACAGACGGTTTTGCGGACGGATCTGGAACTAAAGTATCTGAAACTGGGACATTCAGCACAACCGGTGCTTTCACCATTAGTGTCACAGGTTTGTCGCCTAATACCAAGTATTATTACAAAGGCTTTGCCACCAATGCAGCCGGCAGTGGATACACATTGCAGGACAGCTTGATAACAACCAATATCTTCCCTCCAACTGTTGAATCACCAATAGCAACAAGCATCACCAATACAACCGCTGTGATAGGAGCGAATATCAGTTCGTTTAACAACAGCAATGCGACAGAAAGAGGAATTTATTACTCAACAACCAATGGTTTTGCCAATGGTACAGGTACAAAAGTGTCCGAAACCGGCACATTCAGTTCTACCGGAGCTTTCAGCTTTAGTGTTACCGGATTATCAGTGAATACGGTTTACTTCTACAAAGGCTATGCCACAAACACAGCCGGTAGTGGTTATTCCACACAGGGAACTTTTACTACAACAAACGTCTTCCCACCGACAGTAATATCACCTTCTTCTGCCAGCATTACTAACACAACCGCGGTACTGGGAGGTAATATCAGTGCTCTCAACAATAGCGATGCCACAGAAAGAGGCATTTATTACTCAACAAGCAGTGGTTTTGCCAATGGTACAGGTACAAAAGTGTCCGAAACTGGCACATTCAGTTCTACCGGAGTTTTCACCATTAGTGTTTCCGGATTATCCCCCAATACTTGGTACTATTACAAGGCATTTGCTACCAATGCAGCCGGCAGCGGTTATTCCACTCAGGCTAATTTTAAAACTACCAACGTTTTCCCACCAACGGTAACATTGCCCACTGCTGCCAGCATTACTCAAACAACAGCTATGCTGGGAGCGAATATCAGTTCACTTAACAACAGCAATGCCTCAGAAAGAGGTATCTACTATTCTACTACTAGTGGCTTTGCCGATAGTATAGCTATTAAAGTGTCCGAAACCGGGACATTCAGTTCTACTGGAGCTTTCACCCTTAGTATTACAGGATTATCGCCAAAAACCGTGTATTATTACAAAGGGTTTGCTACCAATTCTGCCGGAACCGGATATACCCCACAAGCTACTTTTTCTACAATTTACCCTCCTTTCGCCGGTGTCTATACAATTGATAATACCTTGCCTACCAGCGAAACTAACTTTACTTCCTTCACATCGGCTGTTAATGCACTGAATGCAGCCGGAATCACGGAACAGGTGACTTTCTATGTGACATCCGGGCAGACTTTTGTGGAAAACGTACCCGCGATCACCCTGAATGCTGCTTCCGATAAAACAGTAACCTTTGTGAAACAGGGTGAGTTGGCTAATCCTGTGATCAAAGCCGGAATTGGTACGGGTACTGCTGATGCGATTGTCGCCTTTACAGGCTGTGATTACATCACTTTTGACAGTATTGATCTGAGTGAAAACACAGGTGTAAACAATACAGCCACAACACAAGCTGAATACGGCTTCAGAATCATCAACGGTAATACTGATGGTGCCCAACATAACACCATCAGGAATTGCAATATCACCCTGGCGAATGCCGCTCCTGCTAATACGAATGGTTTCTACCTATTAGCGTCAGGAACCACTGCTGCCAAATCAAACTCTTACAACAAGTTCTATGGCAATTCCCTGAGAGGTTGTACTACCGGTTATTCTCTAAATGGTTCCACCACTTCTTCAGCGGAAGATACCGGTAATGAAATCGGTTCTACCACGTGTGGCGGTACAATTACCGGATGTGATTATGGGATTAATTATTCTTATCAAAAGTTATTGAAAGTCTATGACCAGGCAATCATCCTAACAGGCGGTGCTGCAAAGGGTAATACTGGCATATGGGGTACTCAAGGTTTGACAAACACAGTAGAGATATATAACAACAATATCTCTATGCAGACAACAGGGACCAGCAATAGCAGCATTTATGGAATCTGCATATCAGAAGGTGTAACGGCATCCATCCACAATAACGTAATCCATGATTTCTCCAGCACATATGCCTCCATTGGGAATGATATTTATGGCATAAGCTTAGTTATCAATTATGTGGATCAGACTAATGATATCTATAATAACCAGGTATATAACCTTAGTTCTTTGCGCCACACGCAATATGGTATCTTGACCAGAACTTCAGCTGCTGGAACCAACAACGTTTACGGTAATGTAATTCATGACATCACGAGTGGTGCGACAAACGGTTCGTTCATGAAAGGCATCATGTGCGTAAACGGGGGAGTAAGGAATGTCTATAATAATGAGATATACAACATGAATATCACTGCCGGCACTGGTGGGGGTATTTCTGGCATACACGTCGGCGGGGGAATCAGTTCCGTCCACGGCAACATTATCCACAACTTGATCAACAATAGCACAACATCCAATAATACCTACGGTATTACCAGTGGTGTTACTACTTCCAGCCAGATTTACGATAACGTCGTAAGGGCTATTTCAAGCAGCTTATCAAATGTAGCAGGTATTTATATGAATTCCGGTTTAGCCAATACAATCAGAAACAACAAAGTGTATGATCTCACGAATTCAGGAAGCGGAACTTCTTATGTTTATGGGATGTTATTGGATATTGGAACAAAAAATTACGTTTACAACAACTTTGTATCAGACCTCAAAGCTCCTGCTGGTGACTCCGGTACAGTACCTAATATCGCTGGAATTAGTACCCAAGGAACGAACAACTATCTCTGGTACAATACATTCTTCCTGAATTCCGACGCTACAGGTACAACCGTAAATAGCACTGTAGTTCATATATTTTCAGCCACATCGTTGGTCAATATGAAGAACAACATCATGATCAATAAAAGTGCTACAGGTTCAAACGGTATCGCAAGTACGATATGGAAAACATTTACTACCTGGACCGGTTTCACTTCTAACAACAATATTTATAATGCAGGTGAAAGCAGTACTCAACATTTGATCTGCTTTGATGGCACCAACAGCTACCAAAGCCTGGATTCATTTAGAACATCATCAGGCAATGACAGCTGCAGCTTTGTCGGGGATGTCAACTTTGTAAATGCTGATACTGCTCCGTATGACCTGGATATCAATTCTGCACTGCCCAGCATTGCTGATGGGACGGGTGTTGTAATCACTACTCCAATCGCCGTAACTGATGATTATCACTATCAGACAAGGGCAACAGGACTTGCCGGCGATTTACCTGATATCGGTGCTGATGAATTCGCTATCGAATTGCCGGCACCTTCTACACCCGAAAATGTCAGCCTTGCAAAAGAAACTGGCACTGGAAATCTGATCATTTCCTGGGATGCCTCAACAGGAAATGTTAGCGGATATCACGTCTATGGCTGCCCCAATCCTGATTTCTCAAGCCAAACCACTGTTCTGGTAGGCTCTACCTCAGCCTCAACGCTGACCCTAACAGTTCCTGCTTCTGAATTGCCCATCAGGATGTTCTACCGGGTGACTGCTTACTAAAACGTCTCCTTGCTAAAATAGAAAACGAGCTGCTCAGCTCTTCTCTTCTCCTGTTCCCCTCCCTTTGGTTAAAGGGAGGGGTTAGGGGAGAGTTTGATTCTGCTCTGCACTACACCCTACCACCTACAACCTTCTGCTATATTTGCACCTGCCTTCGAACTTCATACTTCAAAATGGGGGAGTTTTATTTCACGTGAAATTTCACTTTCAGTAAATTTCAGTGCCTTTTTGAAATAAATCTCGATGAGCCATTTTTACAGATTGTATAAAAACATACATATCATACATTTACAGATTTTTCTTAAAACAGTTTTATTGGAATATATTTTGCGTTCTTCATGTCATATAAATAAAATGAAATAACTAAAACTATTAAGAATAAGGAGAGAACATGAAAGCATCAAATTACATTGTTTTTATGCTGACCATTCTTACCATCATGTTAGCTGGTAACCTATTCGGTGAAACCATCTACAATGAAACAACCGGAACTGCAAGCTCAATCACACTAGTCAACAGTTATACAGGTTGGCTGAACTATGGAACGGTAACTTACTCCGGAACGGCTGATACCCGCAACACAAACCCTTCTACCGGGTATTCCGGTGCCAGCGGAGCTGGTAATACATATTTTATTGGCGGTTCCTCAAACTATATGCAGATAGCCGGTATTAATACCCTGGGGTATACTAATATCAGGCTTGCTTGCGGTATTTTTAAAACGAATATCATTACCGCCACCGGTAATGCTGAAAACGGTTCCAATTTCCAGATCAGGTACAGTACAGATGGAACAACCTGGTCATCTCCCCTTGTATACACCTTGCCCACAGGGACAGGCACTAATTCAGATTATACCTGGATTACCTTCTCTGAAGCCTTACCGGCTGTTGCAAACCTGTATTTGAAATTCACTGATGTGGGAGCCACAGAGCCTGTGCACTTCAGACTGGATGATGTTACCGTCACAGGTACCACTTTCAATATCTATAACGAAACTGTGGGAAACGGATCAATTGGTATATCGGTTGGATCATATACGGGGTGGAATTTCTCTACTCCAATTACCTATTCAGGTACAGCTGGTGTACAAAGTAGCTACTCATCAGCAGGCACTTACACCAATGCATCCGGTAATGGAAATGTGTATATCCCAAATGATACCTACTTATCCATCTCAGGCATCAATACTACAGGATATACAGATATTTGGTTATCTTTTGGTGTTCACAAGGACAACAGCGCAGAAACTGGTACTAACTTCCAGGTGGATGTGTACGATGGAGTAACCCTTTTCGGGACATACTTTGTGAATATCCCCACCACTTCCAATGATCTCTGGATCAACCGAACGGTAGCAGTTCAGATTCCAGTAACTACCAATTTAGTCTTAAAATTTACTGACATACATCCTTCCAGGGACTTCCGAATCGACGATATCAAGCTTCGGGCTGCAATTAAAGCTCCGAATGTATCATCGCCTAGGGCTACCAGCATCACCAATACAACCGGTACCCTGGGAGCGAGCATTGTATTATTGAACAGCGATAATGCCACAGAAAGGGGTATTTACTACTCTACAACCAGTGGTTTTGCCAATGGCACAGGTACAAAGGTATCTGAAACAGGAACGTTCAGTGCCATAGGTACTTTCACACTCCCTGTTACCGGATTGACTGAAAATACCATTTACTACTTTAAAGGATTTGCTACTAATATCGCCGGCACAGGATATTCTAACCAAGGTACTTTTACCACTACCAATGTTCCTCCCACAATTGCACTGCCGACAGTAAGCAGTGTAACAAATACGACCGCTATACTGGGAGCCAGCATCACTGCTCTAAACAGCAGCACTGCCACGGAAAGGGGTATCTATTACTCCACGACTGATGGCTTTGCAAATGGTACTGGTACCAAAGTATCGGAAACAGGAGCATTCAGTTCCACAGATCCATTTACCATAAGTGTCACCGGTTTGACTCCAAATACAACATATTACTATAAAGGCTTCGTCACAGATGCTGCTGGAAGTGGATACACCGTCCAAGATACCTTCATTACCACCAACATTTTCCCTCCGACCGTAGCATTACCTACTGCAACTGGTATTACCAACACAACCGCTGTACTGGGTGCCAGCATCACAGCCTTTAACAATAGCAGCGCCACGGAAAGAGGTATCTATTACTCAACAACCAATGGCTTTGCCGATGGCACCGGTACTAAAGTCTCTGAAACAGGAACATTTAGTACCACAGGTGCTTTCACCATTTCTGTGACTGGTCTATCACCCAATACCTTGTATTATTACAAAGGCTTTGCCACAAATGCTGCCGGCAGCAGTTATACTGTGCAGGACAGCATGACCACCACCAATATCTTCCCTCCGACTGTTGTACTGCCTACTGCAACTGGTATTACCAACACAACCGCTGTACTGGGTGCCAGTATCACTGCCTTTAACAATAGCAACGCCACGGAAAGAGGTATCTATTACTCTACAACCGATGGCTTTGCCGATGGCACCGGCACCAAGGTATCTGAAACAGGGACGTTCAGTACCACAAGTGCTTTCACCGTTTCTGTTACAGGCTTATCACCCAATACCTTGTATTATTACAAAGGCTTTGCCACAAATGCTGCAGGCAGCGGTTACACCGTGCAAGGCAGCATGACCACCACCAATATCTTCCCTCCGACTGTTGAATTGCCAACAGCTTCCAGCATCACCAATACAACAGCCGTCCTGGGAGCCAGCGTTACCACTCTCATCAATGGTAGTGCAACTGAAAGGGGTATCTATTACTCCACAACAGATGGCTTTGCGGATGGCACCGGAACAAAAGTATCCGAAACAGGAACATTCAGTTCTCTCGGTGCTTTTACACTTGAAGTCACGGGTCTGTCCCCCAATACCGTGTATTATTACAAAGGCTTTGCCATAAACATCGATGGCAGTGGATACACAGCCCAGGCTACTTTTACCACGACCAATATCTTCCCCCCCAGCATTACCGCAAATGCAACAGCGAATCTGACTGATGAGGGTGCAACCCTGAATGCCAACATCACCAGCACCAACAATGCCCTGGTCACAGAACGGGGATTTTATTATTCCTCTGTAAGTGGTTTCGCTGATGGTACAGGTACCAAGATCTCGGAAACCGGTTCCTTTGGAGTGGGGGCTTATTCATTAATCCTCACAGGTCTGGACCAACATACCCAATACTACTTTAAAGCCTTTGCCACGAATGCAGTTGGTACAACATATTCAGCCCAGGGTTCCATCAACCCAACTGTTATTCCTCCCCTGGCAACAATCGATTCACCGGATGATGCTGCCGTCGTCACCAATTCTGCCAGCTTGAACTGGACAGATGGAGGAGGCTGGACATACGGCTTCAAATTGTTTATGGGAACCGATGCTGCAGCTACAAATCTTACCCCTGCAGGTGGACTTGACTTAGGCTATGTAACCACATACACACCAGCATTTATTAACGGCAGTACTTATTACTGGCGGATTCAACCTTATAACAGTTTTGGCGCAAATACGACAGGAACCATTAGGTCATTTACTGTTTCCGGTCCTTTAAGCGGAACTAAAATCATTGGACCAGGTGGTGATTATGCCAGTTTCACGGCTGCCATCAATGCCCTCAATACAATGGGAGTGGCAGTCGGAGGCGGTGGAGTTACATTTAATGTGACTGCCGGAGAAGTATTTACAGAAGCCATGCCGATTCCTGCAATTACTGCTACGGGGACCCTGGCAGACCAGGTCATTTTCAGGAAGTCCGGTACAGGAGCCAACCCAATCGTACAGGCTACAGGTACAAGTGTAAGTCAAGAGTATTTCTTCAAACTCTTAGGTTCTGATTATGTTACATTTGATGGCATCGACCTGCGCAATACCGGTACAACTGAACTGATGGACTATGGCTACTGGCTGCAAGCTGTTGCAACTAATGGCTGCAACCATAATACGATCCAAAACTGCACTGTAACATTGGATAAAGCAAGTAATTACACGACTGGTATAAAGGTTTATTATACTAATTCGAGTTCAATAACCAACAACTACAACAAGTTCTATAACAACACCATCAATCATGCCATATATGGTTACGATATCTATGGAATAACTGGTAGTGTGAAGGACACTGGGAATGAAATCGGCACCACAACAGGTACAACGATGATTAATGATGTGAGCTTTGGTGCATATCTAGCTTTCCAGACCAACGCTAAGATTTACAACCAGGTCATTACGTTTGCAGCATCTTCAGACATATCTAATTATGGGATTTATTGTCAAACCTGCACGGCAGATGTTTACAACAATCGTGTCCAAAATGGCATTTCACATGGCAGCAACGGTATGTTTGGCTACTATAATTCAAGCTCTCAAAACAATGTCCATGACAATACTTTTACGGGATTTTCTTGCACCTATGGTACAATAGCGGGTATCAATATATCAAGCGGATCAGATAACGTCTACAGAAACAAGATATATAATCTGAGCTATACAGTCATCGGTATAGGTACGGTATCAGGAATTATCTTAACAGCTGGATCCAGTAATGTATATAATAATATGATCTGGGATTTGAGAGCTCCAGCCTCTTACAGTACTAATCCGTGTGTAAATGGTATTCAAATCGGTTCCAGTACAAACAAAATATATAATAATACTGTCTATCTGTATCAAACGGCTACAGGGACAAATGCTGGTATTACGGCTGCTCTGACATTTAGTACAGCAGCATCTTATTCACAGGATTTGAGAAATAATATCTTTGTCAACAAAAGTGCTGCCAGTAATAATCCCTCAAGCCGCACATGTGCTATTTTCAAATCTTTTACAGGCTGGTCATGTCTGACAGCCACTTCCGGCAGAAATATCTATTATGCCTATAATACCGCTCTCCCCGGAACCAGAAATCCTATCTGCTATGAAAATACTTCAGATATTGCAAACATTGATGCTTATCACACTGCAGTCGGATCATTGGATGCAGTGTCCTGGTCTGAAGATGTACCATTTGATCTCAGTAATCTTCCTCACATTACAACCGGCGGGATTACCTTTGCAGAAGGAAATGGTCTGCCAGTTACATCTCCAGCTATCACGGATGATATTGATGGCAATCTCAGGGATGCTTCCACCCCTGATATCGGTGCCGATGAAGGGGCTTTTACCAATGTAGGACTGGCTCCCATGGCTGCCAACGTACCGAATCCTGCTAATACTTTTTCTGCCTTTCCTCCGACGAATGTAACCTTTAGCTGGCGTGCTCAGGCTGATCAGACCCATGGTGTACCCACTTCCTATAAATTCTATCTGCGCCAATCCACCGGAACTTATGCAGATATGATCAATGGTATCGATCTCGGAACCGCTTTATCATATACTCCTGCAACACCGCTTTTGATTGGTACAGGTTATGTATGGAAAGTGATTCCTGCCAATGCAACAGGTGAGGCAATGAATCCGCCTGAATGGTGTTTTTCCACAGCTTACCTGCCCTTGAACGGTATTTATACGATCGATAATACCTTGCCTTCCGGTGGAATTAACTTCGCGTCCTTTTCGGATGCAATTAGTGCACTGAATTATTCCCTGATCTCCGGACCAGTAACATTCCGGGTAACTTCAGGACAAACCTTTGTAGAAAATTTACCAGCTATTACCCTTCAGGCAACCCTCGATAACCAGGTAACCTTTGTGAAGTATGGTACATCTGCTAATCCAGTGATCAAAGCAGGGATAGGGAAAAGTTCTACAAGTGATGCGATAGTAACCTTTTCTTGCTGCGATTACATCACCTTTGACAGTATCGACCTGAGTGAAAATATAGGTGTAAACATGACAGCCTACACCCAAGCCGAAATCGGTTTTAATATCTATAACGGGAGTAGTGGTGCTCAACATAATACCATTAGGGACTGTAATATCACACTGGCTAATGCTACTACTCTCAATGCAACTGGTATCTACCTAAAGTCCTCAGGATCAGCTGCTACGACAAACTCCTATAACAGATTCTTAGGTAACTCCGTGAGCGGTTGTTTTAATGCATATATTATTCAAGGTTCTTCCTCAACTTCAGCGGAAGATATCGGAAATGAAATCGGCTCTTCCTCGCGTCGTGGTACGATGACCGGTTGTAATTATGGAGTATATTATTATCATCAAAAGTCATTTAAAATATATGACCAGACAATCCTCCTGACTGGTGCAAACGGAGGATCTAATGGCATCTATTGTAATCTCGCGTCGACAAGCACAGTTGAGATTTACAACAATAATATCTCAATGCAGGAAACCGCTCACACTTCTGGCGGTTGTACTGGAGTTTACCTTAATAGCGGCTTCAGTGCTTCCATTCATGATAACGTCATCCATGATTTGTCCGACATAGTTGCTACAGGAAGTTATGTATGCGGTATCTATGTTACAGCAGGTGCTACAGGTCAGACGAATAATATCTATAACAACCAGGTATACAATCTCAGTTCTTTGCGCCATACCCAATATGGTATCAATGTCTCAAACACTTATAGCACCAACAACATTTACAACAATGTGATTCATGACGTCACAAGTAGTACGACAAATGGTGGTACGCAATATGGAATCTACTGCAATGCTGGGATAAATAATGTGTATGATAATGAGACCTACAACATTAACATCACTGTCGGCTCAGGAGGCAAGGTTTATGGCATATATGCAGGAACAGGAATCAATACCATCCATGGTAACAACGTCCACAATATGATTAATAACAGCACTACTGCCTCTCAAACTTACGGTATTGCAAGTGGTACAAATACTTCCTGCCTGATTTACGAAAACATCGTAAGAGCAATTTCAAGTAACTTGTCAAGTGTAGCAGGTATCTATGTGAGTGGCGGTTCAGCCAGTACTGTCAGAAATAACAAAGTGTATGATCTCACTTATACGGGAACCTTAACCTCACAAGTGAATGGGATTTCAACAGATACTGGCAGCACAAGTTATGTTTACAACAACTTTGTATCAGACCTCAAAGCTCCTGCCATTGCATCCGGAACAACTCCCTTCATCGCTGGCATAAGTGTACTCGGGATAAGCAACTATCTCTGGTACAATACAATCTTCCTGAATGGTACGGCATCTAATGGTATGTTGAATAGCGCAGCTATTTATATATCTTCAGCTACTTCGCTGGTGGAGATGAAAAATAACATCTTCATTAATATGAGTGCTATAGGTTCAACAGGTATCGCAAACGCGATTTGGAAAACGTTCACAACCTGGACCAGTATCACTTCCGATAACAATATCTTCTTTGCCGGTAATGGTGATACCCAGCATCTGATATGCTATGATGGAACGAATAGCTACCAAACATTCGATGCTTATCAGTCAGCCTCAGGAAATGACTCACACAGTTATACAGGAGATATCAACTTCGTAAATGCTGTAACAGCCCCTTATGACCTGGATATCAACCCATCGCTATCCAGCCTTGCTGATGGAGCGGGAGTAGTCATCACATCTCCTGTTTCCGTTACAGATGATTACCATTATCAGCCCCGGGCTACAGGACTTGCCGGCGATCTACCGGATATCGGAGCTGATGAAGTAACTTTACTGTTACTACCGCCTTCTACACCTGGAAATGTCAGTATCACTAGGGCAACCGGCTTAGGGAATTTGACCATTACCTGGGATGCTTCCACAGGTGATGTTAAGGGATATCACGTCTACAGTTGCCCCACTCCGGACTTCTCTTCTGAACGTACTGCCCTGGTAGGGTCTACATCAATTTCAACGCGAACCCTAACAGTTCCTGCTTCTGAATTGCCCATAAGGATGTTTTACCGGGTTACTGCCTATTAAATAATCCATCTCTCCAAATAACAAGACTGGCTATTTCCCTCCCTTTGGATAAAGGGAGGAATGGGTCAATACCAGCATCCTGTCTTATTTCCCTCCCTTTGGATAAAGGGAGGGATTAAGGGAGAGTTTGATTCTGCTTTTCTCCTTATCCTCATATCTTCTGTATCACACATTTTTCAAAAGTAGGAATGTACCTTCCATGGCGAAACCACAGCTTTAATTCTTCATCAGTATTATTTCAATTCAGTTCTGATCTTTGATTCTTTGACGAAACATGATCGTGTGTCCGTATGCTCTTCTGCGATCTATCCTGATTTTCTATTTTCATTTAACGGGTAACAGTTGCTTTTCAAACTCTCCGACCTAAAGGTCACCTCCGGTAGCGAAAACCCGTGTAGCATCGGATTCCGAAACGCACGGGGTGCATTTTGCCAAGCTCACTGATGATCAGCAAAAAGTTGAATTCGCTATTAATTTCGTCAAGACGTTTGCCAAAGTAAGCGACAAGGCAAGGCATTATCCTGCTCAATTAAAAGATTGGATCTATGAATATGAAAATGCGTACCACTTTCCCACATGTACACCACTTTTAACAGAACGACAGAACAACCGCAACACTACCGCAGGACCACCGCAGCAGAACCGCAGGGAAGAGCGGTTGTGTTTTGTTTGTTTGGTGGTTTTTGTCTGTACTGTTAAGGTTGTATTTAAAGACACTTATTAGGGGTTATCTTAAGCCAGAAAAGAGCATAGAGTTGATCAAACCGAGAATTCATCCTCTTAAAGACACATAATACTATCAAAAAGATAGCGCTCAAGTATATTGATTTCCAGAAAAATACGTCTTCTCAAAGAGCACATAGCATCATCTAAAAAAAAGCTGGATAGCCAGTTATTTTTTATCAAAATTAACAAATAGGAAAATAGTTTTAACTGCTTATATATCAATTTCTTATCATGCATGTGTCTAAGGACGCTGAAAACAACCTCTATTTTCTATCTATTTCTCATGTTTGAAGTTGTGGTGATTATATTTTGTAAGTGTTCAAATCAATGGAAGTTAGAAATGCTAAAAAAATATAAAAAACACTTGACAGGCTCTCATAATATCTTAAGAAATGTCATTGAATCTCAATGCCTCTCAAAATTTCTCAACGTATGGGGGAGCTAATGCCATCTGGTGACTTTATTGGAACCTATGAAGTATCAGTCTATAAGCAGCGTATCATGCTACCGACTCAATTTCAGAAGAAATTGAATCCTGCTGCAAAACAGACATTTATCCTCACGCTTGGTTTTGATAATACCATTTCAGCGTATTCCCTTGATAATTGGAATATCCTCATTAATCGCCTGCAACATGGCTCAGAAGAAGATCAGGAATTTTTAACTGATCTCTATTACTATGCAATGGAACAGCAACTGGAAGGACCGGGGCGTCTGAAAATCAGTGATGATCTAATGCGTGTCGCAAATATCAAAGATGTCGTGAAAATCATAGGAGTCGGAACTTTCATCTCGATATTCAATCCGGATCATCTCGAAAATCGTCGTCAGAAAATTGAAGAAAACAATAAAGGCTATTCACGTCGGAAATGGAATCTGTGATCTATCATGTACCAGTTTTATTGGAGGTTTGCGTGGAAGCGATGCAATTGAAGGATAATGGGATCTATGTTGATGCGACTGCTGGTGGCGGTAGCCATAGTGAAGCATTATTACAAGCTAATCCTACCATTCAATTGTACGCCTTTGACCAGGATCCGGAAGCCATTGCTTCTGCTTCAGAACATCTAGCCCAATTTAATGACCGGATTCATTTGATCCAGGATAATTTTTCACATTTACGAACACGTCTGGCGCTACAAAAAATCAAGCACATAGATGGTATTTTATTTGATCTAGGTGTTTCCTCGCATCAGATCGATATTGCAGAACGCGGGTTCAGTTTTCAGCAATCCGGTATCCTGGATATGAGAATGAACCAGGAAGTGGGGGTTCCTGCTTTCGAAATTGTAAATCATTACGGATATGAACAATTAGCAAAAATCTTCAGAGAATATGGAGAGGAACCTGATGCCGGTAAAGTTGCCAGGGTCATTCTTCATGCGAGAGAAAAACATCCAATCCAGACAACAGATGATCTTTCAATGCTAATCGATGAGAACTTTCCCCAGAATCCCAAATTCAAAACAAAAATGAAAGCTAGAATCTTTCAAGCTTTACGCATTTATGTAAATCGTGAATTAGAAAATCTTCAAGCAGTACTGGTTGATTGCACGAATATTCTCAACCCTGGTGGAAGAATTGTAGTTATTTCTTATCATAGCTTAGAAGACCGCATCGTTAAGAACTACTTTAGGGCTGAGGAAAAAGCCTGCATTTGTCCTGATAATTTTCCCAAATGCATTTGTAACAAGAAGTCTAGATTAAAAATTATTACCCGCAAACCACTTTTGCCGGATTCATCTGAAATTTTAACCAACAGCCGATCCCGCAGCGCTAAGCTTCGCGTTGCAGAAAGACAGGGGGAATCATGTATATGAAGAAATCATTCCTATTATTTTTTATTCTTATCGCGATCTTCCTTCATTTTTTTAATGAAAATCAAATTGTGAAAGCAACTAAGGAAACGGCAAGACTTAGAAAACTGTTTAATGCTGAAAAAACAATCAACACGGAATTCTGGATTTATAATTATCAACTGAATTCACGTGATCGAATCCTCCAGTATGCCTCTACTGATTTGGGTATGATCTGCCCAAAAACAGATGGTGAACAGGTGATATACATCAAGGAAAACGAGACAAAAGATAAGATATTATTCAGCCTGATCGATTTTATCATCCCTGAAGCACAAGCCTTAACCCAGAAGTAGGTTAGCTTGAAATTCCGTTATTACAGCCTCCTGGCTGTGTTACTTCTTGTTGTTGTAACCTGGGTAATCTACTTATTCATAATTCAGATAACAGACCCCTTAGATCTCGCCTATTTACGGCAAATACGCTATAATCCTTCCAAAGAGCTTCTCATCCCGACACGGGGTGCAATTTATGATTGTAATGGACAATTACTGGCTAGCACCATTAAATATTATCAAATTGACATTGATCGAGGTGCTGTAAAAAAATACGCTGAGCGACATAGATTATCACAATCTGTTGAATTCGATAAGATAGCTACTATCATTTCCCGGAATTCGGAATTAACTAAGGAATTTATCCTTGAAAAACTGAATCGAGGAAACCTTACATTTTCTATCCAGATATCTAATAAAATCAAAGAATCTGAATTAAACAGAATTCTCAAGGAATTTGCAGCAAATAAGCTTCCCCAACCAATTTATACCTTCAGTTCAATGAAGAGAGTCTATTCAAAAGGCATCCTGGCAGCAAGAGTCATTGGTTCTGTGCGTGAGAATACAGAGGAAATTGCCAAAATCCAAAGAGATAAAGTACTTTATAAATTACGAGGTACATGTGGATTGGAAGCAACATATGACCATATATTATCCGGTGAATATGGATGGAGAGAAGTGGTGTATGATGCTCATCATTCTGAAGTTCCATATCCTGAATTATCGGAAAAATACCCCGAGAATGGAGCAAATCTGACCCTTACCATCGATTCAGACATCCAGGAGATAGTAGAAAATAATCTCTTTGAGGGGATAGAAAAATATTCTGCTAAAAATGCAGCAGCTATTGTTATGAATCCCGATACCGGTGAGATCGTTGCCATGGCAGGAATATCAAAAACAGATAGAAGCTCTGATCCAAATGCGGTGAGGGCGTTAATGAATATTCCGGTGACATTCATGTTCGAACCCGGTTCAACATATAAACCATTTACAGCCATGCTTGCTTTGGAAAAACATATGTATGGTCCGAATGAGCTTATCGATTGTTCAACCAGGAATATCGGGGGCAGAAGAATTGGTGATTCCCATGGGCATGGTGCTTTAACATTAAGAAATGTGATTGCCTATTCCAGTAATTGCGGAATTAGCAGAGTTGCTGAAAGAGTTGGCGCTCCAGCACTTTATGAACGTTTAACCGAACTTGGATTCGGTCAAAAATCAGGACTTAACATGGTCGGAGAATCAAGTGGCTGGTTTAGAAAACTAGTTAATTGGGGACCATATTCATTACCTTCAATATCATTCGGGCAGGAAGTTTCGGTGACTCCTATCCAGTTAGCAACTGCATATTGTGCCATTGCCAATGGCGGTAAAGTGATGAAGCCGTATATCGTAAAATCTATCTCAGATAATAATGGTAATGTACTTCAAGCGTTTCAACCCAAGCTGATACGTACTATTTCTGATAAAACTACTCTTGATACTCTCAGATCCTATATGCAGGGAGTTGTTGATTATGGTACAGCCACACAAGTGAAATTGGATTATTTGAAAATCGGTGGTAAAACAGGAACTGCACAAAAAAAAGAAGAAGGCAGCAATCATTATTCCGGGGATAAATTCACAGCCGGTTTTTCAGGATTCTTTCCTGTGGATAATCCTAAATTAGTAATCGTTGTTTTATATGATGAACCTGTAGGAGTTTACCATTTCGGTGCCTTATCAGCAGGTCCAACATTTAAAGCTATTACCGAACAAATTTGCGCTTTACCAAAATGTGCTATTATCCCGGAAGTAAAACAGAAGAACCAGGTACAAGTCATTATGCCGAATGTGACAGGTCTAAGACAGCTCCAGGCAGAAGCCATTTTACGACAGGCGGGGATTCAATTTAATTCAGTAGTAAATGATGCTAGTGGAATCGTTGTTAATCAATTTCCAAAATCGGAAGTGCAATTCAGTCGACAAAATTCTGCAACTTTAATTATTGATAGAAAAACCCAGGATTTCTTAGCTATATCTGATAATTCAATCATGCCTGACCTATCAGGTATGACTATCCGTTCGGCTATGAAAATAGCAAAGACAAAGAAAATAAACTTAGTAATTAACGGTTTTGGCTCTATCATTTCTCAAACCATTCCCTCCGGTTCTAAAACACGTACGGGTGAAACCTGTATCGTGGAAGCTAAATAATGAAAATCCAAGACATTCTTGATGCCTTAACAGCAGAATCTCTGTTAGTTGGATACGTAAATATTGATACAAACCAGGTAATCTCAGGATTACCTAGAACCAGCTCATCCCTTGTGCAGCAGGATGATATTTTTATTTGTATCAGTGGTTTTCAAGCCGATGGCCATCAATTTGCCGCAAAAGCCGTTATGCATGGAGCAAGTTTAGTAATCCATGAAAAATCAATTGAAGCAAATCTCCCGGGAATTGGCGTAAAAAATAGCCGGAAAGCAGCAGCTATCCTAGCAAAACTGTATTATCATAATCCTTCATCAAAATTCAAATTAATTGGTGTTACTGGAACTAATGGGAAAACTACAATTACTACGCTCATCTCTCAACTGCTTACAGCGCAGGAGAAAAAAGTCGGTTTAATCGGTACTTTAGGTTATTCCATATTAGGCGTTCATTATCCATCTAATAGAACTACACCGGATATCATGGATTTGAATAGGATTTTTTCTGATATGGTGAGTGCCGGTTGTGAATATGTAGTAATGGAAGTTTCTTCTCATGCATTAGCACTTGAACGGGTATATGGGTTAGAGTTTGATTTTTCTATATTTACAAATTTATCCAGAGACCATTTAGACTTTCACCAGGATATGGAATCATATGCACAGGCAAAATTCCTCTTATTTGAATACCTGTTAAAAAATAATGGACACGCTTTAATTAATATAGATGATTCATATGGATTAACCTTTTATAAGAAGATTCATACCAATTGTTCTTCCATTTCTTTTGTAGAAGGCGACTTTAAAATCAGCAATATTCATCAGAACCTGGATATAAGCGAATTCACGTTGATTCATGAAAATCAGAATACTACAATAAAATCTACCTTACTTGGTAAATTCAATATCATGAATGTAGCAATGGCTATCGCTACAACTCATATGATTTTACCTCAAACTTCCTGGGAAGAACTTTCCGCGATTGCAGAAGTACTTAAACCTCCTGTAGGGCGACTTGAAGCTGTTATCAATCATCAACATGTGGGTGTTTTTGTAGATTATGCTCATACTCCAGATGCCCTGGAAAATGTATTGAATACGTTACAGGAATTGAAACCTCATCGGTTATTATGCTTAATCGGTTCCGGCGGAGATCGGGATAAGGGAAAACGTCCTGAAATGGGAAAAGTAGCTGTTAGTCATGCGGATATAACAATTTTTACAGATGATAACCCACGTTCAGAAAGTCCAGTTCAAATCATTCGGGATATGGTGGCAGATCTAGATCCTTTTGATTCATTCTGGATCATTCGGAATAGGAAAATAGCCATAGAATCAATACTTCATTTAGCTCAACCGGGAGATATTGTACTCTTAGCTGGAAAAGGACATGAGACATACCAGGAAATCAATGGAGAAAAGCAGCATTTTGACGATCGTGAAATTGCCGATGCGTATTTAAAAGCAGAATTAATATCCGATGATAGTATCCTGGCTCTCCCAATTGATCCCCTGATGTTGGAATTTGTATATGGTACCAAGATCAACTTATTAGAAAAAGATACCGTTCTTACTTCCATATCGACAGATTCACGAAAGATTGGCAATAATGCTCTATTTTTTGCCATTAAAGGGGATAACTTCGATGGACATACATATGTAGAGGATGTGTTAAGAGATACATCCTGCTACGCTGTAGTATCCACTCATCCAGCAAAGCATGAGCAGGCAATATTGGTAGAAGACACTGTTAAAGCATTGGGATTGCTTGCTGAGAAATATCTGAGCTTATTCAGAGTAAAGAAAATCGCTCTTACCGGAAGTGTTGGAAAAACAACGACAAAAGAATTCATCTTTAATATTATGAACATTCATGGCAGCACTTTAAAAACCCTGGCTAACGAAAATAACTATATTGGACTGCCAAAGACTATTTTCAGAGTCCAACCAAATCACAAGTTTGCTGTTCTCGAATTAGGAACGAATCACTCTGGTGAAATTCAGATGCTGGCAGATATTTGCCATCCAGATATAGGAATAATTACAAATATTGGACCTTCTCACCTGGAGTTCTTTGATAATGAAGATGGAGTTTTCCAGGAAAAGATTTTCTTATTTAAAAGACACTTGGAAGCATTGATTTATCCTGGTGATGATGTTAGGTTTGCCTCCTATATGGGAAAAGGGATTTCCTTTGGATTAGAACCTCATAATACCTATCACTTGAAAGAAGTTTCCGGAATGGGCAACGAAACACATATTAAAATTAACAACGAAAGCTATCAATATGCTTCTCCCGTTCCCTTTTATGCCATGAATGTGCTGATAGCAGTTGCAGTGGGAAAGCTCCTGGGATTCTCTGAAACATCTATACAAAAGGGTTTGAATAACAATATCGATTTGGGGTGGCGGATGAAAGTCCAGGAATCAGGTAAAAGAAAACTAATCCTTGATTGTTACAATGCAAATCCTATGTCTATGCTTGCCGCTTTGGAATATTGGGTATTAGTGGAGCCTAAACGTCCTCATATAGCCATTCTTGGCGACATGCTAGAACTGGGTGATCGCACTGATTCATACCATCAGCAAGTAAGTAACTATTTGAAAATGAAACATCTCGATGTGATTATCACAGTTGGAGAAAAAGCCAAGCTTTATGGAGGGGATTCTCACTTTCAGAATGTTGATTTATTGATTGAATCAGGAATCCTGCAATCTCTAGATCCAGAAGCAATCATTCTTTTGAAAGCGTCACACGGAATTCATCTTGAAAAACTCATAGGTAGGCTATAATGTTCTATGAATTGTTCTCACCCTTAGCTTCAAATAGTATTGTTTTCAACGTATTCAGATATATCACATTTCGATCTGCTGCTGCGTTCATCACAGCATTACTCTTTTCCTTTATTATAGGTCCCTTGATTATCAGCATCTTAAAGAAAAAGCAAGCAGTGGAGACAATTGATGAAGATGTACCGGAGAGACATCGCTCAAAACAAGGTACTCCAACCATGGGCGGTCTGATCATACTATTCGGCTTAATACTTACCAGTTTATTATGGAATGATCTCTCGAATAGTTATATCTGGCTCATGATGCTAACTACTATTTGGCTCGGTATCTTTGGGTTTCTTGATGATTACCTGAAGAATTTTATCAAAGCAAAGAAAGGTCTAGTACCTAAATATAAATTGTTAGGGCAAGTGAGTCTTGCCATTATCGTAGCTTTAGCAATTTATTACAGTAAAACTGATAATTCTGCCTTGACTACAATTCAAATTCCATTCTTAAAAAATACATTCATTCAATTAGGATGGTTTTTTATTCCTTTTGTGGTATTAATGATCGTTGGTACTTCAAATGCAGTAAACCTGACAGACGGTTTGGATGGCTTGGCGGCAGGAGTAATTGCTTTCTCCTTATTAGCTTTAGGTATCATGGCATATATTAAAGGCAATTTTGTTCTTGCCAGTTATTTGAGAGTTGAATTCATCATGGAAGCAGGCGAATTAACTGTGTTCACCTTTGCCTTAATTGGTACGATGCTCGGGTTTCTATGGTTTAATACGCATCCGGCTCAAGTCTTTATGGGAGATACTGGATCTTTAGCTTTAGGTGGAATCCTGGCACTGCTTTCAATTCTCTTGCGAGAACAGATTTTCTTCTTTATTGTAGGTTTGATATTCGTAGCTGAAGTAATTTCTGTTATGGTACAGCGATATTATTTTAAATATACAAAGAAAACTACTGGGCAGGGAAGACGGATTTTTCGTTGTGCCCCAATACATCATCACTTTGAATTAGGCGGTTTACCCGAACCTAAAATAGTTGTACGTTTTTGGATTATTGCGGCTTTACTTGCAGCAGTAGGATTGGCAACCTTAAAACTTAGGTAAAAGAAATATGATTAATTTAAACATTCGTTATGGAATCCTGGGTCTGGCTCGCAGCGGACTTGCTGCTGCCTGGAAAATTCGGGAAATGGGTGGAAAGCCATTTCTGAGTGAATCAAAGCCAGCAAGTGAGTTTCCACAAGCAGATACTATTGCAGAGGAATTTGCTTGTGAATTTGGTGGTCATACCGATCGCATCTTAGATTGTGATGTGCTGATTGTTAGTCCTGGAATTCCCTTAGAGACTCCTATTATCAAGAAAGCAAATGCAAAAGGAATCAAACTGATTAGCGAATTGGAATTTGGATATCTGGTCAAATCACCAGACAGTAAAATTATTGCTGTCACAGGTTCAAATGGGAAGAGTACAACGGTTAGTTTAATACATCATTTTTTGAAAGCGGCTGGTTATAATTCCTTGCTGGCAGGCAACATTGGTAATGCCTTTACAGGATTTGAGATTGATAAACCCGGTATTGATTTTATTGTCCTCGAAATCAGCAGTTTTCAGCTTGACCTAATAGATACTTTCAAACCTGATATAGCCCTGTTATTAAATATTACACCGGATCATCTCAATCGCTATGCATCCTTTGAGCATTATGCACTCAGTAAGATGAGGATATTTGAAAACCAGGATGCAAATGATTATGCAATTATCAACGCTGATGACCCCGTTATTCACGGATTAGAGCATATGATCCATTCTAAAAAACAATATTTCTCAATGATCAAGTCATCTGATGCTTATTTCCAGGATGGCAGACTTACTTTTCCAAATAAACAGGAAACTATTCCGGTACTGGATTTGAAAATACGCGGACCCCATAATTATGCAAACTGTCTCTCCTCTGTTCTTGCAGCATTTATTGCTGGTGTTGATAAAAAAACTATCAGCACCAGCATAAATGCATTTCTACCCTTGCATCATAGACTTGAGTATGCCGGTGATATTCATGGCGTTCAATTTATTAATGATTCAAAAGCAACAAATACTGATTCCGTGAAATATGCACTTCAATCTTTTGACTCTAAAGTAAGGATCATAATGGGTGGATCGGATAAGGGTGAGGATTTTAGTGTACTGATCCCTTACTTGAAGGAACATGCAAAAAAAATGTATCTCATTGGAGCAACTCGACCTTTAATGCGACATGCATATCAGGATGCGTTAGAATTTGAAGAATTTAACTCCTTGGAAGATTGTGTCAAAAAAGCTTATCTTGATTCCAGTGAAAATGACATCATCCTTTTATCTCCTGCATGTGCAAGTTATGATATGTTCAGTAATTTTGAACATCGGGGAGAAACTTTTAAAAGCATCGTACAGGACTTGAAAAATGAATACCCGTCAAAGTAAAAGCCAAGTATATATTGCAGATTTCGATAGATCTGTGTTTTTTTCCTATCTTGTCCTTTGCATGATTGGTTTAGGAGTACTCCTTGATATCAGTTCTGTTCGTGAAAATATGAATTATTTCTATAAGCAGGTGATGTATTTAGTACCAGCACTTTTAATAATGTTTGCAGCCTTGTATTACCCTAATTTGCAAAAATTGAAGAAATTCAACTCTCTCTGGATTGGAATCGCAATTACTTTATTGATTGCAGTTCTTATTTTTGGACATAATGTTAATGGCGCTAGAAGATTCTTGAAAATTGGACCCTTTCTTTTTCAGCCAAGTTTTTTAGCTCGTATCGCGCTTGTATTTTACGCTGCTGGTGTTCTTTCTCGGAAGCAAGTTGAAATTCATGAGAAAAATCTTGTCGAATTACTCAAGTCTTTCCTTCCTCTATTTATTACTGTAATTGTAATATTTTTTTTGATTTTAACTGAAAAACATCTGAGTACCCTGGTAATTTCTGGCTGTACCCTCTTCGCTATGTTCTGGATAGCAGGAATACGAAAAAGATTCGTCTTCGGAATATTAATTGTGGGTATGCTAGCAGGTCTTTTCGTGATTACAAAAGGAGCAGATTACCGTGGTGAACGAATCGAAATCTACAAAAAATACTCTCTCTTTACCAAACCCCATGTAGCAAAAGTAAATCCCGAAAAAGAGTATCAGACCCGAGAAAGCCTAACAGCCCTGTCTAATGGAAAATTATTCGGAACAGGTGTAGACAAGGGTAGAGCAAAGCATTTCTTTCTACCGGAATCAAGAACCGACTACGTTTTTACCATCATCGGTGAAGAAAGCGGTTTTGCTGGAGCGCTCTTGGTTTTTAGCTTACAATGTTTCCTGTTTTGGAAAGCTTTTCAACTTTCGTTTAAGCAGGAGGATATATATCTCAGATATCTCGGGATAGGTCTAGCCTTAAACATCTTTCTAAATGTACTAGTGAATGTTGGTGTTGCTATGTCTGCACTTCCCTCTACCGGTGTTACTTTACCATTTATCAGTTATGGTGGAACATCTCTTTTGATTGATTCTTTAACCATTGGACTTTTACTCAATATTAGTGCTAAGCGTAAGGAAATATAGTGAAAATCATTGTTGCAGCAGGAGGTACAGGGGGACATATCCTTCCTGCCTTAGCTATAACGGAAGAACTGCAAAAACTCGGTTGCGAAATTTTGTACATTGGCAATAAGAACAGCATGGAAGAGCGTCTGACTAAATCACTGAATATATCATTTGCTCAAATTGATGTACAAAAGCTCTACCGAAGCTTCACCTTTGCACATATCAAATTCCCTTATAAACTTCTGAGTAGTGTTATCGGTTCTATTCATTTATTCAGAAAATTCAAGCCTGATGCGTTTGTTGGAACGGGGGGATTTGTTAGTGGTCCAGTGGGATTGGTAGCAATCTTTACAGGTACACCTATTTTTTGGCAGGAACAGAATAGCTTGCCTGGTATTACGACACGCTTTATTTCCAGATTTGCTAAACGTATTTTTATTGCCTATAATGGAGCTTTGAATTATCTTCCAAAAGAGAAATGCCTATTGGTTGGAAATCCAATTCACCCAAGTATTCTTATTGAGAAAGACAAGCTGGATGCCAGGAAATATAGTCTAGCTGAAGGAAATAAAACACTCTTGATTCTTGGTGGTAGCCAAGGTTCCACGGCGATTAATAACATTATCATGCAAATTATAAATCAATTATCGTTAAATAAAATCAATCTTTTATGGCAGTGTGGAAAGCGTGATTATGATTCTCTTCATAGTAAAATAAGTAATTTGCCAGGAATTTATCTTTTCCCATTCTCACATGAAATGGGGAAAATCTATAATTCTGCTGACATGGCAATCGCACGTGCAGGAGCATTAACTCTTGCTGAACTAGAAATGAAAAAGGTTCCGGCTATCCTAATTCCTTTGCCTACATCCGCAGGGAATCACCAGGTATTCAATGCCCTTGAACAGGAAGAAAAAGGTATTGCCAAAGTGATTGAGCAAAAGAATCTAAATCCTGATATTTTACTTCTATCCATTAAGGAAATGCTGGACAATATTAATCATTTTAAATCGAACTCTAATAATAGACAAGAAATGAAATCAGCTTCTGTTATTGCGCATAAGATCATTGAAGATTTGAGTTTTCATAAACCAATTTAAGGACGTATTATGTTAGGAAGAACAAAGAAAATACATTTTGTTGGCATCGGCGGTATCGGGATGAGTGGTATAGCAGAATTACTCTTTAACCAGGGTATTGAGATTTCAGGCTCTGATATGAAGAAATCAGAAATCACCAAACACTTGGAAAGTATTGGAATTAGAGTAGTTGAAGGACATGATCCAAATCTTATCAGTGATGTTGATGTGGTTGTAAAATCATCAGCAGTACATGATGATAATCCTGAAATACAAGCTGCAAAAGCTCTTAAAATTCCTGTTATCCGACGTGCAGAAATGCTAGCTGAAATTACTAGAATGAGCTATAGTATCGGGATCGCAGGAACACATGGGAAAACTTCTACAACTTCAATGGTTGGAATGGTCTTGGACATTGCAGGTTTGGAGCCTACAATAATCGTTGGTGGAAAAGTGATGAATTTCGGTTCAAACAACCTTATGGGCAGTGGAAAATATATTGTGGTTGAAGCGGACGAATATGATCATTCCTTCCTGACACTAAGCCCCATTATTGCTGGTATCACGAATATTGAAGCGGATCATCTTGATTGTTATTTAGACTTAGATGAAATCAAAGATGCCTTTGTCGAGTTTGCTAATAAGGTTCCTTTCTTTGGATCAGTCATCGCCTGTCTAGAAGATCCCGGTGTTCAGTCAATTCTTCCATTAATCGAAAAAAAGATTCTGACTTATGGTACTTCCAGGCAAGCTGATATTCAAGCTGTTAATATCGTTATGAAAAACTTCATTTCCAGTTTTGATGTTGTTTATAAGAGTTATCGTCTTGGAAATGTCACTCTCGCAGTGAATGGAAAACATAATATTCTCAATGCCCTGCTTGCAGTAACTGTAGGATTGGAACTCGATATTCCCTTTGCTTTGATTAAGAAGGGACTGGAAGAGTATAAGGGTGTTTACAGACGTTCCGAATTAAAAGGAGAAGCAAAAGAAATTGTGGTTTTTGACGATTATGCACATCATCCAACGGAAATTAAAGCCACTTTGGAAGGATTCAGAGATAGTACAGAAAGACGAATTGTCGTTGCTTTTCAACCGCATCTTTTTAGCCGGACAAGAGATTTTTACCAAGAATTTGGACAGGCATTTTTTTCATGTGATGCATTATTTATCACCCCGATATATCCTGCTAGAGAAAAACCTATTGAAGGTGTAAGCGGAAAGATGATAGCTGATGCAGCTGTCCAATCTGGACATCATCAAGTCAGTTACATTGATAAAAATGAGAGTATTGTGACAGATATCTCTGCTTTTCTCAAGCCGGGTGATATCTTCATAACCATGGGTGCTGGCAATATCTGGCAATATGGCGAGGAAATTCTGAATCAATTAAAAGAACCAAAATAAGGGAATTCAGGATATCAATAAAATATTCATTGACAGCTATCGTAATTATATATCTTTTAGAAAGTTAGTTGCATGATATCACTTTCTTGTTTTTTTGTTTTTATCATGCTATCTAGTTATAATTTATATCTGTTAGTATTTATAGGAGATTTATCTTGGCTGCCAATGAATTAAAACGAAAACGAAGAGGAAACAGTAGATATTTTCTATTCTTCCTGATGATCGCATTGGCATTGGGAGCTATGAGTTTTGGTTTAATTCAAGTCATGAAGCAAATTTCCTGGTTTAATGTGACTAAAATTGAAATTACAGGGAATCGCTTTCTGGACAATAAATTTCTGACTGAAATTGCTCATGATTATATAGGTAAAAACATAATGGCTTTCTCAAAGAAAGATGTAGCAAAAAAATATTTGGCTATCAAGAGAATCCAGAAAGTGTCGATATCAAAAGTATTGCCTAGTAAATTGAAGATATCTGTTGTAGAACGCAGAAGTATTGTTTATGTGAAGACTGTTGAAGGAAACCTCTTCCCTATTGATGAAAATAAGATTGTTTTAGATAATCGCCCAACTGTTACTTTGGAAGATATGCCCGTTGTTAACACTGCCTATCAAAATTCACAGATGGTTGTTGGGAAGAAGTTAGCAAGTCAGTATCTTGAAAGAGTTATTTTGCTCCAGAAAGAATTATTAACTTTGAATCCAGATTTTGAAAGATGTATCTCAGAATATTATATGAAGGATGGACTCTTGTATTTTGTCGAAACTTCAACTGGCGCTCGAATCATCCTGGGGGACCAGAACTTACCCTCACGGATCAGGCGCTTCATGTTCCTGAAAGAGAATGGTTCTTTTGAAAAGAACTCTATCTTCGATTTCAGATTTGAAGATCAGGTTGTCGTTAGAAAGGAGGCAGCTTGAGTAAATATATAATCACAGCACTGGATATTGGAACTACTAAGATATGTGCTGTTATTGCCTCTTACACAGAGGATTCAAAGCTGGAAGTGAAAGGGATTGGCTGGAGTGAATCTGAAGGTATTGATAAGGGAGTGGTGAAAGATATCCAAGCTGCTTCTGAATCAATTCGCAAAGCTCTTGAAGATGCAGAAACCCAGTCAAAATGTAATGCTGATAATATCTTTATGGGCATCACAGGGGAACATATTCGCAGTATTAACACCATTGGCAGAATATCTATCTCTGGTTCATTAGGGAATGAGCCTTCTGAAATACAACAGGAACACGTAACTCAAGTATTGGATGATGCAAAGAAAAGTATCCGAATTCAGAAAGGAATGGAAAGATTAGAGATTCTTCATGGTATTCCACAATTCTATGAGATTGATGGTCAAGACAGTATCCAGAATCCAATCAATATGAGTGGTTTCCATCTCACTGCTCATGTGAATATTATCCTGGCTGATATTACAGCGATCAGGAATTTAAAGAAATGCGTGGAAATCGCAGGTTACGAAATTAATGAAATTGTATTAGAACACCTGGCTTGTAGTCTATCTATACTAACTGATGTAGAAAAGAAACTTGGCTGCGTTTTGATTGACTTAGGGGGAGGTACTTCTGATATCTCGATCTTCTATCAGAACTCTCTGTATTCAACTTATGTCGTTCCTACTGGTGGTAATAATGTGACAAATGATCTTGCCATTGGTTTACGTACAACCCCCAAGTTCGCGGAATATCTTAAGATTGAATATGGGGACTGTCAGTCTCAGTCAGTTGATGAGAACCAGGAAGTGATTGTTGAAGGAATAAGTGGACGCAGCTCTACTTCCCAAAAAACACGTCATATTGCCATGATCATCCAGCATCGAATGGATGAGATATTATCCCAATGTTACAAAGCAGCCGTTCAAAATTACCTGCCAGATCGTTTGACAGCAGGTGTTGTACTCACAGGTGGTGGATCATTAATCAAGAACACATCTGACCTTGCAACAACCATATTTAATTTACCAGTAAAAATTGGGAGACCAGATACTTCAAAGCTAAGTGGTCCTGTATCCAGGATGGAAGACCCCCAATATGCTACTGTTATCGGTCTTCTTTACTATGCAATGGATAATGATTTGTTCTTTAAACAAAATCTATCTTCAAGTAAATTGCCCAAAGTTTCTATAAAAAAAGTCATTGAATTTTTCAAAGAATTTAAATAAAGGAAGGGAGTATCCATGATTGAATTTGATAGCAAAAATACGGTAGCAGGATCGATCATTAAAATTATTGGTGTCGGCGGAGCAGGTGGAAATGCGATAAACACAATGATCGAGAACAATTTGAATGGAGTGGAATTCGTTGTTGCCAATACGGATACGATGGATCTCCATAAATCGAAAGCGAAGATCAAACTGCAATTAGGTAAGAAGACTACTCGCGGTTTGGGAACAGGGGCAAATCCCGAAATTGGAAGAGATGCGGCTAATGAGTCCATTGATGAAATTCGAAGTATTCTTGATGGTGCAGATATGGTTTTCCTCGCTGCTGGTATGGGTGGTGGAACAGGCAGTGGCGCTGCTCCTGTCATAGCCCAATTGGCAAGAGACATGAATATCCTCTCCTTGGGTATTGTTACAAAACCCTTCCGCTTCGAAGGACAAAAAAGAAAGGAAAATGCTGATTTAGCCATCCAGGAATTCAGTCAGTATGTAGATACATTGATTGTTATTCCCAATGAAAAGATTCGAGAAATCTTTGCCGATATTACCGTTTTAAATGCATTTCATCAAGCAGACAATATTCTTTATGAAGCTGCTAAAGCTGTTTCTGATATTATCAATTTCAGCGGTTATATGAATGTTGACTTCGCAGATGTAAAGAAAGTCATGTCCCAGATGGGGTATGCATTAATGGGTACTGGTGTTGCTGAAGGAGAAAATAGAGCTGTCATTGCTGCAAAGAATGCTATTTCGAATCCATTACTAAGTGATATCAATCTCCAGGGATGCAAAGCGCTTCTTATTAATATTACTGCTGGAAACGATCTCCTTATGTCTGAATTCGATACTGTTTCTGAAGTTGTTGTTAATGAAACTGGTTCTTCTGCGAATACAATTTTAGGCTTGGTATTTGATGAGAAGATGCAGGGTAAGATTGGTGTAACAATCATAGCAACTGGTCTTCAATCAATGGATGACGATAATATTAGCTTCGGTCCTTCAATTATAACTAAACCTGTTGAAGTACCTTCCTCCAATGAATTAGATGACATTCTTGAGCGTATACAAGCAAACCAAGCGAAATCTATCGATACTTCTACTTCTGTAAATGCAGCAGAAGAATTGAGTAGTTATTCACCTACAATTCAAACTGACATACCATCATTCCTGAAAGCAATGGATTAAAATAAACCCCACATACATAGTAGATAAAGAAAATGACCGACCCTTTTCCCAGGTCGGTCATTTTTCTTTATACTGTTTCGTGGTTAAATCATCCCTTTTCTGTTCTTCTCTTCCGTTCGCACTTCGTACTTCGGACTTAGTACTTAAAAAAAAAAGGGCGTAAGATGGCGGCGACCTACTCTTCCACACAGTTGCCCATGCAGTACCATCGGCGCAGGTGAGCTTAACTTCTGTGTTCGGAATGGGAACAGGTGTGACCTCACCGCAATAACCACCATCTTACGCCCTTCATACTTGTTCAATATGCTGAGTTAGGTAAGACGATAAAGGAGCAAGTGTAAAAGTTTTTATGAACAAAGACAATTGATGTTTAGTATCACTCGGCTGAACACATTGCTGTGCGTACACCTGTGACCTATCTGCGTTGTAGTCTCCAACGTCTCTATGGGGAAATCTTATCTTGAGGATGGCTTCCCGCTTAGATGCTTTCAGCGGTTATCCAAACCGAACTTAGCTACTCGGCAATGCAGCTGGCGCCACAACCGATACACCAGAGGTTCGTCCACACCGGTCCTCTCGTACTAAATGCAGTTCCTCTCAAATTTCCTGCGCCCACGAAGGATAGGGACCGAACTGTCTCACGACGTTCTGAACCCAGCTCGCGTAACTCTTTAATCGGCGAACAGCCGAACCCTTGGGACCTTCTTCAGCCCCAGGATGAGTTGAGCCGACATCGAGGTGCCAAACACCGCCGTCGATGTGAACTCTTGGGCGGTATCAGCCTGTTATCCCCGGAGTACCTTTTATCCTTTGAGCAACGGCCCTTCCATACAGAACCGCCGGATCACTAAGACCTACTTTCGTACCTGCTCGACCTGTCGGTCTCGCAGTCAAGCTCCCTTATACCTTTACGCTCTACGGTTGATTACCAACCAACCTGAGGGAACCTTGGCGAGCCTCCGTTACTTTTTTGGAGGCGACCGCCCCAGTCAAACTGCCCACCTGGCAATGTCCAGATATTCTCCATAGCTGTTAGTAAATCAATACAATAAGGGTGGTATTTCAACAGCGGCTCAGCCGACACTGGCGTGCCGGATTCATAGCCTCCCACCTATCCTACACATACCATACCAATTTACAATGCCAGGATACAGTAAAGGTTCACGGGGTCTTTCCGTCCGTTCGCGGGTAAGCGGCATCTTCACCGCTACTTCAATTTCACCGAGTTCCTGGTTGAGACAGCGCCCAAGTCGTTACACCATTCGTGCAGGTCGGAACTTACCCGACAAGGAATTTCGCTACCTTAGGACCGTTATAGTTACGGCCGCCGTTTACCGGGGCTTCATTTCAGAGCTTCGCTTGCGCTAACCCCTCCATTTAACCTTCCGGCACCGGGCAGGTGTCAGTCTATATACATGGTATTACTACTTCGCATAGACCTGTGTTTTTGATAAACAGTCGCTTGGGCCTCTTCACTGCGACCCCCTCTTGCTCTGACCGTATAGATCTTCACAATAACAGGGTACCCCTTCTCCCGAAGTTACGGGGTTATTTTGCCTAGTTCCTTAACCAGAATTCTCTCGAACACCTTAGGATACTCTCCTCGCCCACCTGAGTCGGTTTGCGGTACGATCGCGGATACTTCATCGTTTAGAAGCTATTTCTCGGCAACGTCTATAAGCAGACTTTTGAGCTTGCGCTCTCGTCCTATGCCTCGGAATTAATGGCTTGCGGATTTGCCTGCAAACCTTCCTACACACATTCAACAGCATATCCAAAAGCTGTCTCTGCAGCACCGTTGCGTCACTCCATCACTCCATATCCACGGTTCAGGAATATTAACCTGATTCCCATCAGCTACGCCATCCGGCCTCACCTTAGGGGTCGACTTACCCTGAGAAGATTAACTTTACTCAGGAAACCTTGGGCTTGTGGTGTGCGGGTTTCTCACCCGCATTATCGTTACTCATGCCGACATGGTCTCTTCCGTACGCTCCACCACCCCTTACAGGATAGCTTCGACGCATACGGAATGCTCTCCTACCACGCATGTATTAAAATACACGCATCCGCAGCTTCGGTTAGATGCTTTAGTCCCGATCATCTTCGGTGCATTACCACTCGACCAGTGAGCTGTTACGCACTCTTTCAATGGTGGCTGCTTCTAAGCCAACATCCTGGCTGTCTCTGCAGTATCACATCCTTTAGCACTTAGCATCTAATTGGGGACCTTAGCTGACGGTCTGGGTTGTTCCCCTCTCGCGCGTGAAGCTTATCCCCCACGCGCTGTCTCCCGGACAACAATTAAAGGCATTCGAAGTTTGCCTGGGTTCAGTAGGCTTGTTTGCCCCCTAGCCCAATCAGTGCTCTACCTCCCTTAATCTAATCCGAGGCGCTACCTAAATAGCTTTCGGAGAGAACCAGCTATCTCCAAGTTTGTTTGGCCTTTCACCCCTACCCGCAGCTCATCCACCGATTTTTCAACATCGGTTGGTTCGGTCCTTCAGTGCGTGTTACCGCACCTTCAACCTGGCCACGGGTAGATCACTTGGTTTCGGGTCTAATCCATTCAACTCAACCGCCCTATTAAGACTCGCTTTCGCTTCGGCTCCGATACAATATATCTTAACCTTGCTGAACAGATTAACTCGCCGGCTCATTATGCAAAAGGCACGCCATCACAAAGCATCCATTATTCCCATCACGCTCTTATTGCCCATCTCAGTTTAGCTCTCTCCTCACCGGGGTAGTGTCTGTTGGTCATCCGGTTAGATGATCTGACCCTATCCCAATAAAAAAAATAGAATAATCTGAAATACGCTTGTTTCAAACTGGAGTTAAGTAAATTGATCATCTATCCGGATGACCGATATACCCCTCACTGTGATGAAGATAATGGATGCTTCGCTCTGACCGCTTGTAGGCACACAATTTCAGGTTCTCTTTCACTCCCCTCCCGGGGTCCTTTTCACCTTTCCCTCACGGTACTGCTTCACTATCGGTCACCAGACCTCTTTAGCCTTACGAGATGGTCCTCGCGGATTCACCCAGGATTTCTCGTGTCCCGGGCTACTCGGGATACAAACTATCACATAACGACAATTTCGACTACGGGACTTTCACCCCCTGCGGTCGGCCTTTCCAGACCGGTTCGTCTATCATCACTATGCAAATGGCGTCTGTCCCACTACCCCGACTGCTCGCGCAACCGGTTTAGGCTCTTCCCCGTTCGCTCGCCGCTACTCAGGGAATCATTATTATTTTCTCTTCCTGCAGCTACTAAGATGTTTCAGTTCACTGCGTTTGCCCTACCATATTACTACAGTAGTGACCGCACTTACTGCGGCCGGGTTGCCCCATTCGGATACCCCCGGATCTGCGCTCGCTTACAACTCCCCGGGGTTTTTCGTAGTTTGCCACGTCCTTCCTCGCCGTCTGGTGCCAAGGCATCCATCGTGTGCCCTTTGCTCTTCGTCCATATCGACTTCTACACTCGCTCCCACGTCTATACTACTTTTCAAAGATCGGATAAAATTACTGGTGGAGCATAGCGGGTTCGAACCGCTGACCTCCGCCTTGCAAGGGCGGCGCTCTACCAACTAAGCTAATGCCCCAGTAGGCTGGTGGGCCTGGGCTGACTTGAACAGCCGACCTCACGCTTATCAGGCGTGCGCTCTAACCAAACTGAGCTACAAGCCCCCTTTTTACAGAACAACGTATCAAAAGATACGTTTATTCAAATTATCAAAAAATGGAGTGAAGTCAGCGCTTTGCGAATGAAATTCATTTGTATGGAAGTTGACCATTTGATCTTACATTTTCTATTGATCGTTTCCTTACACCTTAAAAAGGAGGTGATCCAGCCGCACCTTCCGGTACGGCTACCTTGTTACGACTTAGTCCTCCTCACTGAGCACACCTTCGAAAGCTGCTCCCATTACTGGTTAGCTCACCTACTTCGGGTGCACTCAACTCGGCTGACTTGACGGGCGGTGTGTACAAGGCCCGGGAACGTATTCACCGCGCCATGCTGATGCGCGATTACTAGCGATTCCGACTTCATGAGGCCGAGTTGCAGACCTCAATCCGAACTGTGATCGGTTTTCTGGGATTTGCTCCACCTTGCGGATTCGCTTCCCTCTGTACCGACCATTGTAGCACGTGTGTAGCCCTGGACATAAGGACCATGATGACTTGACGTCGTCCCCACCTTCCTCCACATTATTACTGCGGCAGTCTACTTAGAGTTCCCGACATCACTCGCTGGCAACTAAGTATAGGGGTTGCGCTCGTTGCGGGACTTAACCCAACATCTCACGACACGAGCTGACGACAGCCATGCAGCACCTGTCTCCCGGTTCCCCGAAGGGCACTCCGCCATCTCTGGCAGATTCCGGGGATGTCAAGCCCAGGTAAGGTTCTTCGCGTTGCATCGAATTAAACCACATGCTCCACCGCTTGTGCGGGCCCCCGTCAATTCCTTTGAGTTTCAACCTTGCGATCGTACTCCCCAGGCGAGACACTTAACGCGTTAGCTGCGGCACTGAAGGATTCATCTCCCCCAACACCTAGTGTCTATCGTTTACTGTGCGGACTACCAGGGTATCTAATCCTGTTTGATCCCCACACCTTCGCAGTTTAGCGTCAATTACGGTATAGAAGACTGCCTTCGCCTTCGGTGTTCCTCCAGATATCTGCGCATTCCACCGCTACACCTGGAATTCCGTCTTCCCCCACCGCATTCAAGATAAACAGTATCAAACGCACTTCTCAGCTTAAGACCGAGTATTTAACGTCCGACTTATTTATCCGCCTACCTGCCCTTTACGCCTAGTAATTCCGGACAACGCTTGCCACCCCCGTGTTACCGCGGCTGCTGGCACGGAGTTAGCCGTGGCTTATTCCTGTACTAATATCAAAATGAACAGCATATTACTCTATCCACTCCTGCTCGCACAGAAAAGAACTTTACACCCCGAAAGGTTTCTTCGTTCACGCGGCGTCGCACTATCAGACTTTCGTCCATTGTAGACTATTCTCGACTGCTGCCTCCCGTAGGAGTCTGGGCCGTTTCTCAATCCCAGTGTTGGCGACCACCCGTTAAGGCCGCCTACCTATCATCGCCATGGTAAGCCGTTACCTCACCATCCAGCTAATAGGACGCAGGCTCATCCTCAAACGACAGCTATTACTAGCCACCTTTACACATCGCTGTGCACATGCGGTATTAGCCCAGGTTTCCCTGGGTTGTCCCCCGCTTGAGGGTAGATAACCTACGCGTTACTAACCCGTTCGCCACTCTCAAAGCCCCCGAAAGAGCCTCTACCGTTCGACTTGCATGCCTAATCCACGCCGCCAGCGTTCGTCCTGAGCCAGGATCAAACTCTCCATTATCCTAAACTCATTATCTTCGCAAGTTGCTTCACTTTCACTCCACTTCTATATGCTTTTTCAAAGATCATTCGCCTACAAACAGGCAGGTGGTCAAGCTACGGATAGCTCGTTTTCCGGTCAAGAAAAAAGTGACTTTATCATATTTTTCTCATTAACAATACTGTTTTCCGTTATGTTAACTCCACATACCAAGAAGATTTACCTGTCATTAATGCCCAATATGGTTTTAATACTTCCGGTAAACGAATCCTGCCATCAGACTCCTGGTATGTTTCTAAAATGGCTATAAAAGTACGTGGTGTTGCTAAGCCAGAACCATTTAACGTATGAACGAACTTTACTTTCCCATCTGCATCACGGAAGCGAATATATGCTCTTCTTGCCTGGAAATCTTCAAAATTACTTACAGAAGATACTTCCAGGTACTTTCCAGTACCAGGTGCCCATACTTCCAGGTCATAGGTTTTTGCAGAAGCAAAACTCAAATCACCGGAACTAAGCATCATGACTCTATAATGCAACCCAAGTGCTTGCAGGATTTCTTCTGCATCATTAGTCATCTCTTCAAGTATCTCATAAGAAATGTCAGGATGAACTAATCTGACCATTTCGACTTTATTGAATTGATGTAACCTCTGCAATCCACGTGTATCCTTGCCATAAGACCCTGCTTCGCGTCGGAAACAATTGGTATAGCTAACCATTTTTATAGGCAGATTTGCATGAGAAAGAATCTCATCGGCATAAAGATTTGTTACCGGCACTTCTGCTGTTGGAATCAGGAAAAGATCATCTTCATCCACATGATACATATCATTTTCGAGCTTAGGAAGTTGCCCAGTACCAGTCATGGTTTTACGATTCACAAGTGCTGGAACTCCCATTTCACGATATCCATGTTTACGGATATGAAAATCGATCATAAAATTGATCAAAGCCCTTTCCAGAATTGCACCAGCTCCGCAATACACGGGAAATCCGCTGCCGGAAATCTTAGCTCCTCGGTTCAAATCCAATAGATTATTGTGTTCGATGAGAGAAACCTGGTCTTTGGGTTCAAAGTCAAACGTTATCGCTTTTCCACATTCCCGAACGAATTTATTGAACGTTTCATCTTTCCCGACCGGTACGGAATCATGGGGAATATTGGGGGCACGTAACAGTAATTGTTCCAGATTCTTCTCAATATCAGATATCTGGTTTGCCAGTTCCTTGTTTTGATCTGATATTACTTGCATATCATGAAGAAGATTTTCTGCGTTTCCACCCTCTTTTTTAATCTGTGCAATATCCTTAGATACTTTGTTCTGTTGTGCTTTGTTATTATCAAACGTGAATTGCAATTTCCGCCGATTCTCATCCAGGGCAAGGATATCATCTACATTCACTTTGTCATTTTTCTTTGCTAATCCTATTCTTACAAAATCAGCATTTTCTCTGATGAATTTCAAATCTAACATATTTTACCTCTTTGTGTATTCACAGGCAATATCAATCATTACTATATAGGATTCAATATCAAGTGACGCCCCACCTATGAGACCTCCATCAATATCTGGCTTTTCGAGTAATTCCCGGAAATTATCAGGCTTGACACTTCCGCCATAAAGTATAGAGATTCTGTCTGCAACCATGCTTGAATATTGCGTTTCCAACCAGGAGCGTATCAAGGCATGGACTTCCTGGGCTTGCTCGGGAGTGGCAGTTTTTCCTGTCCCAATAGCCCAGACGGGTTCATAAGCAATAACGATCGTGGGATCAAGTTCCAAGTCTAAATCATTTATACAGTTATCAAGTTGATTGATTACAATGGACTCAGTCAGGTCTGCTTCCCTTTGCTCAAGTGTCTCACCAACACAGATAATGGGCATAATGCGGTGTTTTCTAAGAATTTTAGCTTTTAGATGGATCAATTCATTCGTTTCTCCATAATAGGCACGTCTTTCCGAATGTCCGATGATGCAATAGCTGATTCCAACTGTTTTCAGCATTGCTGCTGAGACTTCCCCTGTATATGCTCCCTGTTCTTTATCATTTACATTTTGTGCAGCAAGAAGTATAGGAGTATCTTTTGTCAAAAAATGAATGCTATTAAGAAAAGGATATGGTGGTGCAACAACGATTTCACATGGTCCAAAATCCCTTGCTTGAGAAAACTCGGATAACCGTTCCATGAAACTATTTGCTTCATGCAGGTCTTTGTTCATTTTCCAATTACCAGCAATGATAATCTTCCGCATTTTTCCCTCCCGGGTTATTACTATATTTATAAATTGAATCTTTTAGTAGCTGGCTTTTTGACAAGAAATTTATCCAGACAAATTAAGAATTATGCATTATGAGTTATAAATAAGGCAGAAATCGAGAGGAAATCTTGAAGCTCAAAGTTCCATTTATCTGGGTGTTCATTGAAGATGTGAAAGAAATTTGAACTAAACTAAAAACAGGTTTTAGCTACCGATGATGAAAGGTCGATTTTGAAGTCCGAATGCCCTTTTAGTTAAGTATTCAATGATAATTTGTTTAGGGCATTTGAACTCCAAACTCTTAGCTTTCATATAAAGTCCAAACTCTTAGTTTTATGTTATGTCAGATTCTTAGCTGCATAAATCACATCCGCATTGATCGCATTTTTTATACGACCAGCCTGTTCGTGCTCCGCATGTTGGGCAAGTATATGCTTGTTTTTGTTCCAGGAGCCAATCATCAAGACCAATCTCTCGAATACGTTTCAGATTTTCTATTGTCATGGCACAATGTTCTCTTCCATTATTTGCGAATCTAGTCAGTTCTTCACAAGGCATTTCTTCACATTCTGCACAAGTCTCATAACCTTTGGCTTCACAACAAACAACAAAGCTGCAATCAGGATGTTTGGCAACCTTACAATCAGGACAGATCAATTGTTCTACCGGTTTGTTCAGCTTTTTGGCAAATTCTTCAACTGTACTGGTTTCCCGTGCAATGTTGCATAAACAGCCACCGCAGTATAATCCGCAATATGCTATATAATTAGACATAATACCTCACAATTTTTTTTTATAATGGATGAAAGATATGGATATATGTCAAATGAATTAACCTAGGTTGATTTACTAAATGAAAATCTGCTTTCCTATCTTCGTAGATATGTCATCTCTAGCCTCAGGTGTAAACCTCTGCATTTTTAATCATCTGTGTCAATATAACATCGTAGATGTGACATCTCAGCCTAAGGTGTGAACCTCAGGAAACGGCACCAATACATAATTATCACCATCTTCCCCCGCATCCGAACCCATTTATGGGTGACATCTATTCATTCTTACCCAAAATCTTATCCACCTTTTCTTCTGTCATACATGGTTTGATTTGCTCCAGGACATCCATACTCCTGGAATACAGCTTTATCGCTTTGATCCGATAAAACATGTACTCACTACCTAAACTCACATTTTCATGTTGATATGTTGTGGTATGACTTAGCCCCAGGAAATAGAAAGGACCCGTTTCCACTGAAGATCCATTGAAATACACAAAATAATAATCGGGAATTAATGGTGTCTCTAAAATTGATTGCGTCACAGCTTCCCATGAAAGTTGCGCATTGTTATTACTCATATTGATTTGCAGATTATCTGGCTCTTTCGGTGGAACATAGGCTCCCTTTCCACTGAATTTAACTTTAATTATTGGCAAGTTAACAGCATTGGACTCTATGATGAGTGAATCACTGATAGTAGATGTACTGATAGGATGAAAACTGACATGTATCGTAGCTGAATCACCAGGAGCAATGCCCTGCATAATATCTGTTGATGCATAACTGAATGCTGGATTACCACTCTTCCAATGAACATTAGTGATATGCAATGAGTCTGAACCTGTACTATGAACTGTTATTGTATATTCTGTTGTTGTTCCCAAATATTGAGTATCAAAGTTGATAATACTGTCAGAACAACTTGCATTTGTTAATGCTAGTTTAAAATACCACCATGGGCATAAAGAAGAATCAGCATAATCTATAAAACTTCCGTACATTTTATATGGAATGATTTTCCATTTATAGTATCCATAAGATAGCAGAGGTGTTGTCCATGAAGTTGTATTTCCTATGTCAATCGATGTATTACCATTCCAGGAAAGCAGATAACCACTCGGTTCAGTATCTCCAGAATTAGGCTCCCAGTTAAGAATTGTTGTTATCAAGATTGACCAAATTGATATATTATTATCAGGAGGGGACTGATTAGTTGGAACATTCAGTGGTATTGTCCCAATTCCATTCAGAGCGACGTTTGTGATAAGATCATTCGCCATATTAGACACATTTCCATTATTGACTCCATCCAAAAGTGGATTAAAATGAACATATATTAAGCCATTATAAGTGGGTGGAACTTTGAAAGACGAAACCCATGGACCTATATTATCCATGGAGACTTCGTAACTTGCAGGTACGCTGATAGCTATACTATCCGTTAAATCTATACAAGTCAGAGTATATGACTGGTAGGCAGAAGTTGTGCCAATTGAAGTCAAAAATGAAAGACTCGTAGGATTTACAGAAATCGAGCTTGTAACAGGATAAACATCATCCCAAGTCGTACCAATTTTAATCGCATCATAAATCGCCGGAGGAGTACTGGTACCCTGTCGTAACATGAAAGCAGTTATATTGGTAGGATCTGCTGTTATTTCAGTATTAGATATTATTGTTGGTGTTGTCTCAGTACCAGGTGTGGGAGGATTGATCCATAAACGAACTTCATCGTTCGCCGTACCATCAATGAAGCTGTATTTTATAATAAAAAGATATGTCGTTCCTGTATCATAGATTGTTGTACCATAGACAGCTGATACTGCAGCACTTGACTTAGAAATACCTACAGTGAATTTGTTGCTAAGTGTTGCATCTCTTTTAAAATAAACTTTAGTATAGAAAGATGAAGGTGTAGTGCCAAGGTTGACTTCATAGTCAGCTGATGGACTTATCCAACCAGTTGAATTTGCATTAAACAAGAACGCAACATATATGTTACCTGAATTAATAGCAGTAAAGGTCTTATTAATGTCATATCCAGTCATGGCGGATGTTTGAATCGCTCCACCAAGACTTGGATACGAGTAATTAGCGTAAGATAAACCTGAGTCAATTACCACCCAGGGGTTTGCCATACCACTATGTGTTGCCCAGCCATTCACTCCAACAACCGTCGAACCAGCAGAGAATGGTGGTATAGTGAAATCTTCCGTCCATAAAAGAGTAGCGTAAAGAGTACAATTTAATACTAATACAATAAATAATGAAAGTAATAATAATCTTTTTGTCATGCAATCCTCCCTAACTACCGTATATTCATTGATACAAAAAATATATTTGATGAATTTGGCAATTTTGTGTTTTCATGAATAATTTGTCAAATGATTTGTCAAATGTAGGGATAGACCCATTCCCAATATCCATAAGATTCATAAGATCGGAATCTTATGCCACAAAGCACGCATAAAGCACATCTCCACTCCTGAAAAACTCATTAAATGAAATACTTAACCTTTACTATACTATTACGGTACTAATACGGTTTTTTACCGTAATGCTACCGTATTGCTACCGTATTGCTACCGTAATGCCTTTTAGGGATTTGCCCCGCTCTGCAATTTTTAACTACTAGTTTTTAGTTATTAACTGATGTAGGTGACAGCATTTTCTTTTCTTTCAGGAGCTTCAGTCTTTATGGTCTTTTTGCCGATTGCAATGGCATAATATGGAATATAGCCAGAAGGAATTTGGAACTTCTGCAGATACTCTTCCTTTTTTGCACCTACAAAAACCATACGGGCAAAGCCTATCCAGCAAGAACCTAAATCAAGAGATTCAGCAGCCAGGAGCATGTTTTGTGCAGCGGCTGCGCAATCTGTTTCGGGCATCATACTAGCTTCTTCACCTGAGATCAGGATAATAGCAGGAGCATTGTAGAAGATATGGAATTTGTTATTGTTACCCAGCTTTTGCATCTGTTCATTTTCAGAATGTGCCAGTGTTTCTTTTGCATCTATGCTGTATTGATCAATCATATCCTTATCCTGAATTACAGTAAAATGCCAGGATTGGTGGTTATGAGCACTTGGTGCATAGAGACCTGCTTCTATAATAGCTTCAATTTCGTCCTTAGATACTTCATCTGTTTGAAAACTGCGTGAAGACCTTCTGGTTTTTATCGTTTGAAGAACTGGATTAGTCATTTTTCCTCCCTGACTCATCTGTATTTTGAGATAAATAGAATTAATAGCTGGAATTTGTGCAATTTATTTTTTATTATTCTCTTTGTAGAATGGTATTCTATTGTAAAAGGGGATTGGTAAACAAGCTGAGACTGTTCATGAAGTTATTCATAATATTCAATAAGTTAGAAAGTAGCAAGTTGAAAAAAGTGGTCGAAACGGTCATAATTTAACATACCTTCCAGAATTGACAGATAAGCTCTGCTAAGGACACCAAATCACAAGTTAAGCTTTTTGACTAAAATTGAAAAACACGCGATTATAAGTAATGTTTCGAAGCCGTTTCTGACTAAATGTGTAGTTAAAATCATATAAAATAGTTCTTTACAAGTTTTTTGCTATAGCTTCAATGGCATTTGTTACCTGGTAACAAAAGGGAGGATATTATGACAAAAAAACACTCCAATTCAAGAAGCGGTAAGTGTTAGTCATGAAAGTAACCAATACCATGTAAGTATTAACGTACCATTTTCATTCACTTTGCCTGAGACAACATCAAACCACAAGTTCTTAATAGCGTTTCTACGCTTATTAGTAGGAATAGGCGGAGACAACCTCCTTACACTTCAGCAAATAGCTGATCTGTTTAACTACGCAGACCGCAGGAATGTACATAATTTCTGGCAAGAGTTTGAGCAGCATGGTCATGATATCCTGGCATATTTAAGCCGGAAAGTTGACCTGCTGGAGTGTATTCCTCAGATCGAGAATTTTGTTATCAATAACCTGCTTTTACCTTTAAATGTCATGTATCAGGAGTTCATCAGCCATCATGATTTTAAAATGTCCTATACCACTTTCTGCAAATATGCTTCTCAGGTCAATTCTCTGTCTGTAGTTAAGCAAGCTCAGAAGCTTCTTCTGAAAAAGACAGTAGGCGGTGATGCTGTACATCTGCTGAAACTGCTTGCCGGTCAGCAGAATACACCTGTTATCTGTGACAGACTCCTGGAACAAATGAAGACTGCTAAAGGCAATACATCCCATAGAACCGCCGATGCAAAGCCGTTCCATAGTCTGGAACGCAAGAACCTGTGTCTGCTGGTACATTACCTGGTTGGAAGCGGTATGAACTTCGAGACGATAGCTTTGCTGCTCAACACCTGTAAAGCTACAGTCTCAAATCTCTGGCATGAAATCGCTGACCTGCAGAGCCTGATTCTGAACTCAATCGGTAAGTGGAGCGGAAAGATCAGCATTGATGAGAAATATGTGAAGATCAAAGGTATTCCGTACTATGTCATCAGTATTGTTGATTTTGTGACTCACATCCCTCTGTTTTGTGAGTTGTATCCTGACACAAAGAAAGAATCATTCGAAGCATGTTTCAGAACCTTCAGACAGCTCTACAGGAAAGATCCAACCCTGATTGTCAGTGATGGCAGTAAATCGTTAGCAGTTGCAAGAAAAACAGTGTTTCCAAAAGTCCATTACCAACTCTGTAAGTTCCATAAGATACGAAATCTCTTCAAAAGAATCAGTCAATGTCATCTCCCTGAAGACAGGGACAAGTTCTTTAAGAAGAGGATTATGAAAGCTTTCCGAAGAGAAACGGCGGGCGGAAGGAAAAAGGGTATCGCAAGCCTGACAGCTATTACTCCCCCAACCGCCGCCGAATACATCAAAAGCAATATCATTAGTGATTGGAGACACCTCAGCAAAGGTTTGACTTCCAATGTCTCTGAACGCTGGAACCGCAAAATCAAGAAGGTGACATCCGGTAGATTTGGACTAAAATCTGAAGAAACCACCCGCAACCTTGTGTTTTCGCTTTGGTTCAAAGAACTGGTCGATAAAGGTCAACCAATCATGCGTCAGGAATCACTTTTAGCAAGTTTAAATATCTCCCGCATATGTCAAGAAAATGTGGATTGGTCGCACTTAGACCACTTTTTCTCTGTCACTACCAATAAGGCTGCGTAAAATGGAGGTTAATTTTGAACAGTCTCACAAGCTTCTGCTCTTCATCCCCCATTTTTGTCTTGACATTCTACCGTTCAAAATTGAAGTAGTTTTAACATGCGCCCATAGCTCAATTGGATAGAGCATCTGACTACGGATCAGAAGGTTTGGGGTTCGAGTCCCTTTGGGCGTGCCATTTTAGCCGGCATGTGCCGGCTTTTTTTATTTGAGAGGATATTGTAATCATGGAGCATAATCATCAGTTGATGACGGAAAATACAGAATGTCACAATTTCAAGATAGGAAAATTTCCTTTCCTGGTCTATTATCATACTGTATCAGACAGACATCTGCCTCATCTTCGATATTTAATCCACATGAAGACATCCAAGGAACTTGAAACGGATCTGGACTACCTGGGAAAGCATTTTAAGTTCATCACGCTTGCTCAATTCCAAGTTTTACTAGAGAATGGACAACAATCTGGAAAACGAAAATTAGTTCTTACGTTTGATGATGGCTACAGTGAAGTGTCCGATATCGTACAGCCATTGTTGATTAAAAAAGGAATTCCAGCAGCTTTCTTTGTCCCAAGTCGTTTTCTTGATAATAAGGACATGTTTTATCGCTGTAAAGTCAGTATTATTCGGAATTTTATAGCTACACACACTCTTTCTGAGTCATTATTACATAAACTATCTGAAACTCTCCATAAACCTTTATCATCAAAATACGACTTAATACGCTTTTTAGTGTCTCTTTGTTATGACAATTCAGGACTAGTCAATTGTATTTCAGAGATCATGGGAATTGATTTCAACCAATATCTGGAGAAATATCATCCCTATTTATCCCACGAGCAGATATATTCACTTCTTGCTTGTGGATTTGAAATCGGTGCTCATTCAATGGATCATCCTTTCTATGGGAAAATCGCACTGGAAGAGCAACTGAGACAAACATCAACGTCCATGGATTTCATACAACATACTTTTAAATTACCATATCGATATTTTGCCCTTCCCCACTCTGATGTAGGAGTTTCAGCAGAATTTTATTACCATGTGAGGAAAAATGTTGATCTGCTGCTAGGGGGATATGGATTGAACTCGTATCCGCAATATCATTACTTTCAACGCTTTAGTATTGAAAAGTATGGAATTAGTCCATCTATTGCCTGGAAAATAGAAGCTACAAAAGTTCTTCTAAAGAAATCTATTTATCCTTCCTTTTCCATAAATAAAAACAGCTAATAATGCATATCATTAGTATCTAGAAGCTTATGCTGATTTGATTAACTATTATTTCTTTTGTTAAAATTAGTTCTTAATGAAATGGATTGATTTGTGCATTTAAACACGTTAGAGGGGAAAAAATGCGAATTCAATCTAAGATATTAATCCTGGTTATAATTTTTCTTTGTGTCTTTCTTCTATTCTTACTCGTCTATACATATAGTCAGAGTCATGTTAAAGACATGCTTATACAAAGTGATAAATTTCAGAAGGAAAACTTTATCAGTTCAATTCTATATTTGCAGCAAGACCAATTCAATAGGATCAGGAACGATGAATTCAAGGGTAATGCAGCAGCAACATCAATTCTCTCAGCGAATCGGGAATGGCTTAATCAAAATATCAACCCCTTACTCACTTCAGACGCCATCGATTGTGTTTGGTTGTATGATATGTCAGGGAAGCTTATCTATTTCACATCTAAAAATAATCATGATAATCTAAAAGACACCGGATTTCCTGAGAAGGATTTCGATTCCATATTTTTACCGACAGATAATTACTATCATAAATATACGACTGCAGGTTTCATGGTATACAGTGGTATGATCATATCAGATAATACCATTAGTATCTTAGACAGTAAAACAAAGTGTTATTTGATCATAGGTAAATTATGGGATCATGAATTCTTTGCAGATTTGGGACGTAGAATAGGTTATGAAATCAATTTGGTTCCTTATGATAAGAATATGAAACAGTCTGGAAAACTATTGAGAGATATTGCTGAGGACAAGATATCAATCAATCTATCTGATGAAAACAAAAAAATAATTGCAATTCTTGAATTTACTCGTGTTAATCAGTTACTCAGCCGTTTTGATGAATTATCACTCAGAACAATCCTATATTTTTTCCTAATTGCTGGACTCATGACTCTAATTTCATTGTTCTTACTAAAAAAGTGGATCAACACTCCCCTTAAATGGATATCTAATAGTCTAAGATCAAACGATCCTGCGTTATTATCTAATCTTGAGAGAGATACAACCGAATTCGGTGAAATTGCTCAATTGGTAGATAATTTCTATTCGCAAAAACAAATGCTCGAAAACGAAATGGATGAACGCAAGACAGTAGAAATTATCCTCAGAAAAAGTGAAGAGAAGAATCACGCTTTACTAAAGGCAATTCCTGATTATATGTTCATTATAGATGAAAATGGGGTTGTCATTGATTATAATAACCAACCCAATCAAATCACGAATTTGAAGATATCGGAGTTTCTGAATCAGAATATACGTGATATTCTTCCTTTATCTATTGCCCAAGAGGCATTACAAAATGAGCGAATGATCTTAGATAACAAAGAAACAGCTAATCAGGAATTTACGCTGGTAATTGATGGTGCCACCAGATACTTTGAAGCCCGTTTCGCCAAATGCAGCGATACCACTGTTCTGATCATGGTCAGAGATGTATCTGAGTTGAGAGCTTCTGAACGTGCCCTGCGTATGAGTGAAGAAATAAATCGTGCCATCGTTGAAGGCTCTCCCTTAGGTATTACTGTTCGAAGCAGTACAGGTAAACTACTAGTCTATAATCGAGCCTGGCGTAAAATATGGGCAATTCCTGATGAAATCATAGAATTTGATCTTTCCCAGAAACGGAATGAAATGCATTTTGATACTCGTGATGATTATTTGAATAAATGGCAGGAAGCAGTAAAGGAGATATATGCAAAGGGAGGAACACTTTACATACCGGAAGCCAAAACCCTTGGACGCCGTCCTGGTTCAGCGGAATGGATTGCCCAGTATTTTTATGCAATTATGGATCAGAAAAATAATGTCGATCGGGTTGTCATTATCACTGAGGATATTTCGGCTCGAAAACGCTCACAAGTGGAATTACTTACAGCAAAGGAACAGGCAGAAGATGCCAGCCGTGCAAAAACTGTATTTTTAGCCAATATGAGCCATGAAATGCGAACGCCTTTGAACGGCATTCTCGGAATGACCCAACTAATCATAAAGCGTGATGTACAAAATGAAAACTATGAGCAGATGCATATTATTCAATCATCTGCACAGGTACTCCTGCAATTGATTACCCAAATACTCGATTATTCAAAATTAGAAGCAGAAAATCTGAAAATGGAAATAACAGATTTTTCTATCTATGCTCTAATGGCGGAAATTCAGAAGAAATATCGCAGTATCGCTCTCAAGAAAAATATCGCTGTTGAAATCAATATAGACCCTGCAGTTCCAGGTTTGATAACATCCGATGCAAAAAGAATTTCACAAGTTATCTCGAACTTAGTGGACAACGGAATCAAGTTTTCAAGTGAAGGCTCTGTCATGTGCACTGTTCGCGTTGAAAAGGGAATCTCAGATGTCGTCATGCTTCATGTCATAGTTACTGATCATGGTATTGGTATTCCAGCAGATAAACATGAGCAGATATTTAAATCTTTCATGCAAAATGGTGGTGACCCGAATTTATTTACAGGAAGCACTGGTTTGGGTTTGGCAATCTGCAAACGAGTTATTGAACATTTGAATGGAAATATCTGGCTCGAAAGCGAAGTTGGAAAAGGTGCTTCTTTCCATTTTGTTGTTCCAGTTTCAGTCATGGATAACCATCTTCAAACCCCTGATTTCTCACATGTATCAGAACCTGTTGCAGAAATAAAAAAATCCAATCAATTAAGAATTATTGTAGCAGAAGATAATCTGATCAATCAGAAAGTGTTGATGAAAATTCTGGAGAAATTGGGACATACTGTTGGTTTAGCATTAGATGGAAAACAGGCAATCGCTTTTTGGAAAGAGGATACTTATGATCTTATTCTGATGGATATCCAAATGCCTGAGATGAATGGAATTGAAGCAACTTTACATATCCGTGAACATGAAAAGGTAACCGGTGCCCACATTCCAATCATTGCTGTTACAGCTTATGCAATGGTAGGAGATAAAGAGAAATTCCTTGTCGCAGGGATGGATGAATACATTCCAAAACCTATCAATGTGAATCAATTGAATGAGATTCTGCTGAAGATAATCGCGTGGAAGAAGAGTTAATTTGTTTCAATTGAGCCAGGATAGTTTTAGCAAGTTTAAGTCCAATACCTTTGATACCAGCAAGTTCTTCAGGAGTTGCCTGACTGATTATCGATACAGAACCAAATTCTTTTAAAAGCAGGAACTTGGTCTTCTCTCCAATTCCTTTTATCTGATCTAAATCACTGGTTAATGTCCTGGAAGATCTTCTCTGCCTATGGAATGTGACTGCAAAACGATGTGCTTCATCTCTGATATTTGTAAGCAATCGCAAAGCAGAAGATGAGCGAGGTAAAATAATCGATTGGGATTGACCCGGGATAAATATCTCTTCAATTCTCTTTGCCAGCGACATCATTAGAATATCAGGAAGCTCAAATCTCTTCAAAATTGAATAAGCTGCGCTCAATTGCCCCTTTCCCCCATCAATGATGATCAGATCAGGTTTATCATTCTCATTCTCAATCACATGCTTCAAATAACGTTCTAAAGTTTCTGCAAGAGATGCAAAATCATCCTGTCCAACTACTGTTTTAATGATAAAACGGCGATATTGCTTTTTCAATGGCTTGCCATTTTCAAAGAAAATGCCTGAGGCAACAGTATCTGTTCCCTGGATTGTGGAAATATCAAAACAAACTATTTTACGAGGTAGCTTAGGTAAATTCAGTTTATCCTTCAACTCCTGTACAGGAAAGACAGTACGATGTGTTTTTCTCAAATGGGACAGCTTTTGTTCTTCCACATAGTTATAAGCATTCTGACGTGCCATTGTGATCAATTGATTCTTTTCACCACGTTGAGGCAGTAATATTCTTTTATGAAGCCATTCATTGAGAACTTTAAAATCATCAGGTTCCACTTGTAGCAGAATATCATGCGGAAGATCATCCACGTTTGTGTAGTATTGCCCAAGAAATGCAGCCATCAATTCTGATGGTGCAGCGTCTTCGATTTGTGTGAGAGGATACAGTTCCTTGTTAATCAGTTTTCCTGCCCGCATCTTTAAGACTACCATGGCACCCAGGTTTTCTTCCTGGTAAAAACCAATAATATCACGGTTCTTTTCATCTGTAAAATACATGGTTTGTGTATTTTGTATCTTTTCCAATTCGCGGATACGATCCCGTACTTTGGCAGCTTCTTCAAACTTCATTTCTGTTGATAAACGCTGCATTTCATCCTTCATCTCTTCAATAATGACAGTATGCCTGCCAGTAAGAAAATTGATGATTTGAAGAACGATCCTGCGGTATTCTTTCATGCTTATCTTTCCGACACATGGAGCTGTACAGATTCCGAGTTGATAATTAATACAGGCACGTTCGTATTGTGGAGATCCATCATTGATGATACGTTTGCAATTACGGATGGGAAATATCCATTCCATGGAACGAAGGGTACGACGCAAGTATTTTACATCTGTATAAGGTCCAAAGTATTTTGCTCCATCTTTCATTAAAGTACGTGTGATAACAACCCTTGGAAATGCTTCCTGCATTGTAATACAGATAAATGGATAGCGTTTGTCATCTTTCAGAAGGATGTTATATTTGGGTCTGTGCTTTTTTATCAGATTAGCTTCAAGCGCAAATGCTTCTGCTTCCGTATTAGTGATGATGTAATCAAGATCAAAGATGTGCTCCACCAAGCGTTTTGTTTTACGATCAACAGGAGAGCCTGTTAGATAAGAACGTACCCGATACTTGAGGTTTAATGCCTTTCCGACATAGATGATCTTTTTCTTTTCATCGTGCCAAAGATATACTCCTGGCTTATCAGGCAATAGTTGGAGCTTATCCTTTAATGCCTGTGAAATTTCTGCCATAAGTTCTTCCGTATCTGTTCACTGTAAGCAACTTTCCATGCACTTGCCCCAACCGCAAACACGATAAAGCTCAGTCCTGAGGCAAGAGTATCTTTGATCAGCAGTTGTATTCTGCTTTCATAAGAAAAAAATCGATTAATGATCATCAGCAAGGCAAATATGATGACTGAAAGAACACCGATTTTAGCGATGTTATTCCAAATGTTCGTATACTTCACATCCGGCATCTGTTTCTTCATGAGACGAATAAGAATGATGTAGTTTACAATTGCCGTGATAGATGTAGCCAATGCCAAGCCCATATGAAAGAGAAATTGCATGAGAATGAAGTTCAAAGTGATATTCAATCCTGCCATCCAGGCAGCAACACGAACTGGTGTTCGTGTGTCCTTATTGGCGTAAAAGACGGGTGTAATTGTTTGATTCAAACTAAAAAACAACAATCCCAGCGAATAAGCAGCCAAGGCTTTATAAGTCATCATAGAAGCGTTTTGATCAAACCGACCCATACGGAATAGGATATGAACGAAATCCTGTCCTAAAGCAAGGATTATTGCTGTGACAGGCAACATTATGTAAGCCAGGGATATGGAAGCAAATCGAAGGCTATCCGATAATCCTTCCCAATTCTTTTCTGAAGTATATCTGGAAAAAAGAGGAAGAACGGCTGTTCCGGTTGCAATGGCAAAGATACCCAAAGGTAATTGCATCAGCCGATTCCCGAAACTCAATGCAGAGATAGAACCGATGGGTAAAAACGAAGCCATAAAGACATCAGCATAGAGATTGATCTCACGAATACCAATTCCAACCATTGCCGGGATGAATCGCTTCCACATGATTGTCAGAGCTTCACCACTAAATCTGAGTATGATTTTAAAATTATACCCGATTCTTTTCAAATACGGAAAGTTGATGATCGTTTGTAAAAAACCACCAAGAACAACACCCCAAGCTGCTTGGAAGATCAGTTCTGTATTCGGTATGGGACCAATCCAAACAGGTATCAATATCGTGGCAATCATGCCAATATTCCAAAGTGCTGAAGAGAGACCAGTCATAAAGAAATAATCATGGGAATTCAGAATTGCAATCATCGTGGATGATAAACCGATAAAAAATAGGTAGGGAAAAATGATTCTGCATAATTTTACCGCTAATTCACTGGTTTGAATTGGTAGACCAGGAGATATCAGCTTGATGATCAAAGGTGCAAATATTATCCCCACTAAAGTCAGGGCTAATAACACTGATGTCAATATGGAAAGAACATTCAGCGCGAATCGTATCTGTTCTTTCTTATTTTCCTTCATCCCGATTTCATTGTAGATAGGCACAAACGCAGCGGATAGTGCCCCTTCTCCAAATAAACGACGCAGGAGATTTACAATGTTGAAGGATACATTGAAAGCATCATTGAGGTAGGTCGTACCAAAATAATAAGCCATAATCTGGTCGCGTACAAGCCCTAATATCCTGCTGAAAAAGACAGCTATGGACATTACGCCAACATTACGTGCCAGTTTCTTTGTACTCATTTTACCTCATTACTAAGTTCTGGAGTTCAAATTTCCATCGAATCTACTACGACTTCTCAAGTAACAGGAAATTCGGACTTCAAAATCGACCTTTCATCATCGGTAGCGAAAACTCGTTTTCTGGGAAGTTCAAAATCGACCTTTCATCCATTGCATAATCCTTTTTATGATAATCTATTCTCAATACAGAATGTGTATCTTCTTTTTCCTTGTATCGTTCCGAATGATCAAACTGATCTTCTCTGGCATACAAACAATAGGAGACTGATCTGACCAGCCTTGCTTGATGCACAGCTTATTCTTACAAGGTGAGTTCAGCATCCTGACTTTTCCATCTCTGGTTTCTGCCGTGCACCCGGGAAAGATTTCTATAACTTGATTCTTTGCCAATGAATATTCTGCAAGCAATATATTATTCCGATAAACTTCTACAGTTCCCTTCTTTCCCTGGTGTGGAAAGGCAAATATCATGGCGACAGCCACGATGATCAGGAAAATGACCAGTATTTTATCTGAGTTCGTGAGTTTCAGCCACAGGAGTTTTAGCATGGAACCTCATTCCGGTTCCCCTCACTTTTGATAAAGGGAGGGGTTAGGGGAGAGTTAGATTCTCTGCTTTGAATCTGTTTATTTCGGTGCATCTCGATACGATTTCTCGTTTTTCGACTCAGGTTTTTGGAGTTCAATTGCCCTAACTGATTTTCAATGAATACCTTACTAAAAGGGCAAATGGACTTCAAAACCGAAAGATTTGAACTTCCCAAAAAAAAAGGTTTCGCTTCCGATGATGAAAGGTCGATTTTGAAGTCCGAATTTCCTATCAGTTGAGCTTTCGAAAAAGATACGAAGGAAATTTGAACTCCAAACCTCTTCATACTCTGTTTTTCGTGTATTTCGTGTGTTTCGTGGTTAATTTCTTCAATACTAGAACTTGCCATACAACTTCGCCCCACATTTTCTGCATCTATCTCCATCCAATCCTTCATTCCTGGTTGCATACCCCATTCTTTCCAGCAAAAGAGCTTTGCAGTTAAAACAACTGGTATTGAATGATTCATGTTGAGCTATATTACCAACATACACATAATGCAATTTCTTGATAGCTATCTTGTATGCTGTATTCAGTGTTTTTTCAGGTGTAGGTTGTTCCTTCATTTTGAATCGAGGAAAATATCTACTGAAATGCAAAGGAATATCAGGATTTAAAGCAGCTACCCAATCCACCAGACTCTCTATTTGCTCCGTGCTATCATTCTTCCCAGGTATCAAGAGATTCGTAATTTCCAAGTGAGAGACACTTGCTACTGAAGATATCGTCTTCAACACCGGTGCAACATGTGCACCGCATATCTTTTCATAAAATTCATCATCCATTGATTTCAAATCAATATTCCAGGCATCTACAATCGGCAACAGCTCCTGTAATGGCTCTGGATTGATGAAGCCATTACTCACCATTACAATTCGAATCCCTGCTTCTTTGAACAAAGGAGCGCAGTCCATGATGTATTCGAACCACATCAAAGGCTCCGTGTAAGTGAAAGCAACCTGTCTGGCTTTTGTAGCTAGAACCTTTTCACATAATTGAACCGGACTGATATGCATTGTATTGACTTCAAACTGGCTAATCTCATAATTCTGGCAGAAAGCACAGGAGAAATTGCATGAATTCGGACCAAGAGAGAGGATTTGTGAACCGGGATAATAGTGATATAGGGGCTTCTTCTCAATGGGATCAATACTCAGGGAAATTGTATTCCCATAGTTTTCAGTATAAAGAATGCCTTTGTGATTGACACGGCTCCTGCATTTGCCTTGAGCACCTTCTTCTATCATGCATATATGAGGACACAAAAGGCATTGCACTTTCTCATTAGTTTCTTTCCTGTAATAGCGTGCTTCTTTCATATATTAACTCTATATCCACTTTTCTATCGTCTTTAAATTGATTTCGAGACTGTGGGAATACATATCGATGACAGATTTACCCGCATTCCCCATACTTATACGTAACTCTTCATTTTGAGCGATGTCAATGATATCTTCTGCAAATGAGTTTATACTGGATATCTTAATTGCCTTCTCTTCTTGAAGCTTTGCTACACTATCACGACAAGAAGAATAGTAGTTGCCCATAATAATTGGAAGTCTATAAAATGCTGCTTCCAATGGATTATGCCCACCGAAGTCATAGAAACTACCACCAATAATAGCCAAGTCAGCCATTGCATAAGTTTCTACAAGCACACCCATCTGGTCAACGATACACATACGTACCTTAGACAGTGGCTCCGCATTTACGCTGTCTAGTAACACCGGCTTCAGGTGGTTTTGTTCTGAATATAACTCATACTCCACAGTTGAATAGATAGTCTTAATTTCTTCCATCCTATTCAAATGCCTGGGAACAAGAATTATGTATAGATTCGGAATCTTTTTTCTTAAAGCAGGTATTACATCTCTCAGCATTACTTCCTCACCTGGTCTGCTGGAACCGAACACAATTACAAAAGCATCCTCGGGTATATTCCAGGCAGAACGTAATTCATTACGTTTATAATCAGGCAGTTTCAATGCAAACTTCAAATTTCCAGCATTTTTCACATCTTTGAACCCGAGAAACCGAAAACGATCTGCATCCAACTCTGATTGGGCATTGATTTGAGTAATAAAGGGCTGGATGACTTTCCACAATAGGTTCATCCTTTTATACTTAGGATATGATTTATCTGATATACGTGCATTCACAAGGATCACAGGAATCTTGTGTCTTTGCAGTTGATCAAGCATTACAGGCCATATCTCAGTTTCAATCAGGACAACGATACAGGGATTCAACGTTTTGATGAACTTCGTCATAATTCGAGGAATATCTAAGGGAAGCAGGTGCGTATAAAGATGTTTATCAATCTGCTGGGCAGTTTTCATGCCTGTAGTAGAAGTGGTTGTAAGTAGAATATCACGATCCGGATGACGTTCTAATAGTTCTTTTACAAGTTCCTTACAAGCATTGACTTCCCCGACTGATGCAGCGTGTATCCAAATAATATTCTTCAATTCGGGAGTAAGGAAGCCCAGTCGCTGTTTATTTTCAGATTTTGGTAAGATGAAATTGAGAAATGGCGAAATAACGATATAGATAAAATCTAACAATAAGCGATAAAGAAAGAATAGAAACCGGGACATATATTCTCCGCTGGTTTTCTTTTTCAATAAAAATGGGTGTTGCCTGATGACAACACCCGAAATTTATGGCGGGAGAGACGAGACTCGAACTCGCGGCCTTCTGCGTGACAGGCAGACGTTCTAACCAACTGAACTACTCCCCCGTTTCATATTGAAGATAATGCCATAAGCAAAAGGAAGGTTTAGCTGTCAAGAAAAAGATGGATTTTTGCAGAAGCTTGTAGTGATAGCTTGTAGATTGCAGGAGAAACACAGTAACTAATAACTGATAGAAGAGGAGCAGAACACTATCGAAATGTAGAGTTTGGTTCTCTGCATTCATGGTTTGTTGAAAACCGGAGTGCTATTTTCAATTACATTGACATTTTATACCGCTCTAGAGATTCAATTACCTTGAGGTTTGAACATATGAAATACTTGAAAATTGTATGGTTAGTGGGGCTTTTAGCCTTTGTGCCATTGTTTATCAATGCCTCTGAGAATACGATGATGCAAGCTCTGGCTGATAGTATCAAGGTAGTAGATGATACCCGTATTTTTCCGATGGCAGTCAGATATCAAAGTCTCTATTTTTCTCAAGACCCAAAATCTACATTAACAATTCATCAAAAGGCATTAAAAATTGCCATCCAAACTGGAGATGAACAGCAGCAGGCAGCCTTTCAGCACAGAATTGCTCTTTGTCTATACAGTCTCCATCGAATGGAGGACGCCTTACGTTACGATCAACAGAGTTTGCAGTTAAGTAGAAAACTGAACCTTACTCAAGGAACCGCTAAAGCACTCACATCCATTGGTAAGCATTATTTGAAGCAAAAAAACTTGACTCTGGCTTCTACATATCTCTCAGAAGCATACCAGGCAGCAAACTTGAATAAAGAAGCTGTATATATAAACAATGTCCTGGAGTTATTAGCTGACTTGGCACATGAGCAAGGAGATAAATTAGGAGAGATCAAGTATAACAAAGAGGCATATCTGTTGAGTGTGCAGCAAAAAGATAAGGAAGATATCATCTATTTTGGTATCAACTTGGGTATTTCCTATAATAATAACGCTCAATATGACAAAGCACTTGAATATTGGGATGCAATGCGCGTGATTCTGGAAAAAGGAAACAACAAATCATCCTTATCCAAAGTGTATAACAATATGGGAAACGCCTATGTAAAACTTGGAAACTACGAAAAAAGCCTGAGTTGTTACCTGAAATCCCTGGAGCTAAAAGAATCGATCAGCTCTCCACAGGATATTTCACTCTTGCTAGTTAATCTAGGCTCATTATATCTAACCTTGGAGCAGTACCCTAAAGCCCTAGAGCATTATAAAAACGCTCTTCAAATTAAACAAAAGCTCCATGACGAAGTTGGCATGGCTTCGACCTATAGCAGTATGGGTGTGGCATACCGGAATATGGGACAAAGCGATAAAGCTTTACAAAGCTACCAGATGGCAGTGGATATCTTCCGTAAAAAAGCTGACAATATGCATCTAGCTCAAACTTTGAATAATATGGGAGTTTTGTATTCCGAACGAGGAGATACTGCCAAAGCAATGAGCTTGTTTAATCAGTCGCTGAAGCTTAAAGGAACCAAAACAGATGAAATAGAACAATTGAACTCATATCTGAATATCATTGACCTATCTTTGAATAAGCAAGTGAATCTACTCAGAGCTGACATGTATCTGACTAGAATACAAAATATGCCTTCTCTCAATCAATTGCCTGACATGCGAGTCAAATTCCTCTCGCTCCAGTCACGGTACTTTGAACAGAAAAAAGATTTTGCTGCAGCTTTACGTTTTTATAAAGCTTATTCGAATCTGCAGGACAGTATATATTCCAACCGCAACAGTCTTCAACTGGCTGAATTGGATACACAGTACGGTCTTAGCAGTAAAGAAAAACAAATCACTTTACTGAAGGAAAATGCTGATTTGAATATTCAGAACATGGCTAAATCACGTATGCTGCGCAATTATCTCATTGTTATTATTATGCTGGCTGTTGGGCTTGCACTCATCCTGTTAAACAGGTATCGTACTCTGAAACGTTATAACCGATTAATCATTGAAAATGATGCAGAACTGCTAAAACTTAATCTATCCTTGGAGCAGAGAGTGGAAACAGAAATCAACATTCGTCGTCACCATGAGCAAAAAGCCTTTCAGCAAGCTCGATTGGCAGCCTTAGGAGAAATGGCAGCTGGTATTGCACACGAACTCAATCAACCTTTACATAGCCTCGCATTTACTCTCGATAACATCCTACTCTACCTTAAGGAAGAAAAATCAGAACCGGAATATTTAAATCAAAAAATGGATTATCTCTTTGAGGATATCTCCCGTATGCGCAAAGCAATCGATCATATCAGACATTTTGCAAAGGTAAAGACTGACATTGAGGATGAAGTGTTTTTTGTGAACGAATCTATCCTTCAAACAGTTAACCTGGTACAAAACCAATATCGCAAGCTTGGTATCACTATTTTAACTGACCTGCAAATTGATTTACCAAGGGTAAAAGGAAATCCTTACAAATTGGAACAGGTAATGCTTAATTTGCTATCCAACAGCCGTGATGCCATAGGTGAAATGCCCTCGATTCCGAATGACTTGGAAGCTAAAACAATACGCATCACTTCCTCTCTGATAGACGATAAACTGGTAATCAAGTGTATTGATAGGGGAATTGGAATGCCGGATGAACTGCGAGAAAAGGCTTTTCAATCCTTTTATTCTACCAAAGACCCTGAACATGGCACTGGACTAGGGCTTACCATCAGCAAAGGTATCATCCAAGATATGAGTGGAGAAATAACTCTGGAAAGCAAACAGAATGCAGGTACTACAGTTTCAATAATACTGCCGGTGAGTGCATAAATTGGCAGTTATGTTGAAAAAGGAGCTTAACCCATGCAGATATTAGTAATCGATGATGAACAAAGAGTTATTGATGAAATTTGTGAATTTCTCAAACGTACCGGACACCAGGCTGTTGGTATCCTCAATCCTACAGATGGTTTAGCTCTTCTCAAGCAAGGATCTTTTGATATCCTTATCCTGGACGTTAAGATGCCGGAAATAAGTGGAATTGAGTTTTTGTCCCAAATCAAGCCTGAGTTTCCAGAGCTGGATGTCATTATCATCAGTGGACATGGGGATATGGAAACCGTGATAGACGCAATGCGTGCTGGTGCTGCTGATTATCTCAAAAAGCCCTTTCGTCACCAGGAACTGCGTTTGGCAATGGAGCGCACGCAACAAATCCACCAATTGAAGTCTGAAATTAACCGTTTAACTGAACACAATACACTAATATCGCAGGAGTTATTTAAACGCATAGAGCATCAAATGGTGGGAAATAGCCCCGAAATCAAACATGTCATCGATTTGGCTATGAAGGCTTCTGCATACAGCGATTTGCCTGTCCTGATTACTGGAGAAAGCGGTACTGGCAAAGAAATCATTGCCCGTTTGATTCATCATGCAAGTGAACGTAAAGCTCACAATTTCCTGGGAATTAACTGCTCTGCTATCCCTGAGAATATGCTGGAAAGCGAATTCTTTGGTTATAAAAGAGGTGCTTTCACAGGTGCCTTGTCTGATCGGAAAGGATTCTTTGAATATTCTGACCAGGGTACATTGTTCTTGGATGAATTGGCAGATATGCCGATGATATTGCAATCTAAATTATTACGTGTCTTGGAAGATAAAGTCATCACTAAACTTGGACTGGACAGACCTATTCCTGTCAATGTACGTATCATTTCAGCCACAAATCACGATCTGACAAAGTATATCAGCGAAGGGCGTTTCCGACTGGATTTACTCCACCGTATCAATACATTTCAAATCCATATTCCACCACTCAGGGAACGAAAGTCAGACATTCCGCTGATTGCACAACACTATATACAAAAACTCTGTATTCAATATGGAAAACCTCTCTGCACTTTACATTATGAAGCTCTCGCTAAGTTGCTGGAGTATAGCTTCCCAGGTAATGTGAGAGAGCTAAAAAACTTGATAGAAAGAGCTATCCTGATAGCAAACAGCAGTGTCTTATTGCCTGAGTATTTTCCTCTTGATGCAGAAACTCTCAACCATACAAATGAAGTCAGATCTACATTACCTGTTGCACAGACTAAAAATTACAATCTAGATAGCAATGAAACATATTTAGTCAATGAAGCAATGCAGGCAACTGACAATAATCAAACAAAAGCTGCTGAGTTATTAGGCATTTCTCGTCATGCTCTGATCCGCAAACTAAAACATATAAACAGCTAAGAAACAGCTCTCTTCAAACCCTGCTCTTGCCTGTATCGTTTCCGCACAGTTGTGCGCTTTGTGCTGTGCGAAAACAGAACAACACTTTCCTCTATATCTCTCTGCAGCAGCATATCTGGTACTATCATTCTCCTGTTTCTCTTTTTTATATGCCTAAATTTCAATAAGTTACTGCAAAGCGAATCCTCCTGCTCCAATATAACCATATTATGGCACGCTACGTGATATATAGAGTTTTCATCGAATTCCATATGGAGGTTAAAATGAAAAGTTCAGGATATTTCACAGCCATCAATATGAAGGTTACATTGATGTGTATCATATTGTGCATAGCACTTACATCATTAGCCGCACAACAGGCTCCCAAAATGACCATATCTTATGCAGGTTTGGAAGCTTGGGACTTCACTCTCTGGTCTTACGATTTGGATGCTCCCGGTGATTGGAATACATCAGACGGCAATCCTTTTACACGCAGTGGAAACAGTGAACCAGTCTATGCATACAATTATTTTTCTCCATTTGGTGCGCAGGGGCATGTTACTTGTTCAGCAGAAAATCTTGCTTTTGTTAACAACCCTAATGACATCTTAATTTGGGATTTGGATGCCTTCTGGCTGAAAGCATATCACAAGATGAATACTGTAGTACCGGGAGCAGCATGGAGCATTTTGGGACAGGCAGGCGATCAACGTACATATACAAGCGAATACCAATCTCTATATGCTTTCGCAAATGGTGCTTATCAGGCACTTGAATTAAAGAACATCCAAATTGACCTCATTGTCCCCTGGCAAAACCAGGCACAAATGCGGGCAAATCTTGCTACAATTGGCTATGGTAATCCACAAAGCTGGAATGGAGATATTGGCTCAGGAGCTGCTATCATTGGTCACGGTTTTGCAGATATTGACCTGGTACGCACATCAGCTGCCTGGCTTGCAGAATTGGACAATGGTACCCACCAAGTAGAATTTACGCTCACCGTGACGGATTTCCAGATTCAAAGACCGGATGGTACTTTCGATATGACGATCGATGTTTACCAGGCAGAACATGTCATCAATCATGCTAAGTGGCAAGTAAATACAACTGCTGCTTTTCCCCAACTCGTCTCGATACCGCAATGTGATATAGATTTCAACACGATATTAGCCAACGGTGTTTTCGGAGGCGACGGCATTAATAACGTCATCATCGTAAACGAGATTATGCAGTTACCTTCAGGAGTTCTTCCAAATGGCATCACCAGGGTATGTAATCGTTCCTGGAAAATTGGTTCAACCTTGGGAAGCTTCAGAACTTATCTCACCTTTGATCTGTCTGATGCCGCTTTTGGTAATTCTGCAAACTGGCGTGTTCTTTACAAACCCGACCCTTTATCTCCCTGGGCACAATGGGGAAATAATACGATCATAGATGCAAATCACATCCGAGCCAATCTTGTCACACACTTCGGGGAATGGACAATTGGAACAACAGAAGTGTTAACTGTACCTAATCCTGTAACCCTGACAACGCCTGTTAATAATGCTGCAAATCTGGCACTTGCACCTACAGTAAGCTGGACTCCATCACTTCTGGGAACTCCCGCGACTGTTTTTGATGTTTATTGTGATACAAACGCAGATCCGGTAACATTAGTCGGTTCTCCTATAGCATCTCCATTTACATTTACAATACCTCTCGCTTATTCAACAAACTACAATTGGAAAGTTGTTGCACGTAACGCTATAGGAAATTCTATCAACAATACAGTTCGTTCATTTACCACAATCGATTTGAATACACCGACAGTATCATTGACAATTGATATTGCCACCGGGCAGCCCAAGCTTTCCTGGAATGCGATCCCAGGAGCCAATAGCTATTACATTTATTGGGATGATAACCCTTGTGGGAATTTCCCTCCTGCTAAATTGATCAACCAGATTCAAACGACCAATTGTCTTCTCGATAGTACTGAATCCATGAGATTCTACAGAGTTGTTGCTTCTTCGAATGTAGTTCAAGCGAAGAACGGTAACAAATAGTAACCTATAGAACATTGCATTGATCCCCTAGTCAAATAGCGCAATCTCAGAAATGGGATTGCGCTTGTTAGTTCTAATACCCTCTACCTCCCCTCTTGAGAAGGGAAGTAGTTACTAAGCTAATTCGAAGTATAGGGGAGTCTCTTTTATCTGTAAATCTTCAATCTACAATTTTCAATCTGACTCTGTGGAAAAAAGTAGCTAAGGAATACTGGAGTCCAAATCGCCACCGTGACTTGTTGATAATCGATTAATTATAGGCGATACGGACTTCCGTATTCCGATTACCTAAACAATTGTTTATTATCACTTTAAGTTCGTTAATTTCGCTAATGCCGAAGTCCGCAATTCCTATAAACTGGTAGTAGTATGGTTGTTTTCGTAGGAATTTTGAACTCCGGCATGCTTGTCTGGACTTTTTTCCACAGAGTCTCAATTTTAAATGAACTGTTGTATAATTACTATATCAAAACGGTAGCAATACGGTTTTTTACCGTAATGCTACCGTATTGCTACCGTATTGGTACCGTAATGCTCATTAGGATTTAAGATTGAATTTATGATTGAAGACAGAACTTGGGAATTCTAAATGAATGTTAGATATTGGAAAATTGTTATTCTGTTTTTTGGATTCGTACTTCGTAAATCGAACTTCGGACTTCTCTTGATTCCCATCGGGAAGACAGATATTAACACTGGATTTCAATCCGGTGATACGAGTCTCATACACAGCGGGATGATAGATTCTCTTTACCTATTTCGCCGGATTGAAATCCGAACGTTATTACCTGTCGTCAGTACCTGACTAATTTTATATCGTAATATAAATAAATGTAGACTTATTTATATTATGTTGGTAGAAAGTCAATATGAAGGAATTGACTCTTTATATTTCCATGAGGGGTATTTATGAGTAATTTATGCAAGAATTGTAATTCTGAAACTACAGATTTGTTTTGTCCTCATTGCGGACAGTCCACTTCTACAAAAAAGATCGATTGGGCTTTTTGTTTCACGGAATTTATCTTCAATAACTTCACTTTCCATAAAGGGATGCTTTTTACTATAAAGTCACTGGTTCTGAATCCAAAAAAAATGGTGGAAAACTACCTGGAAGGAAAAAGAATCGGCTATACTGGAGCTGTTCAATTCTTCTTATTCATTCTCATTTTTAAAGGTATTATTTCTCTCATAGTGGGAGATGTTGGATCTGAAAAACCGGTAACGATTACGACCAACGGAAACAGCTCACCAATTGACATGCAAAGTTATATTAGACCCATGATCTTTATTTTTGTTACCATTTCTTCTCTTGGAAATTACCTGATCTATAAAAACAGGAAATTTAGTCTTGCGGAGCATTTTGTTCTAAACTTCTATATTATTGGCATGTGCATTTTCCTCACTCAAGTATTCGATTTAATCACATTTAACAAATCCCAATATTTGCATGTATTAATCATGGCATTGATCATTATTTCTTATTACATTCGGATATTCTATGATAGGAAAATCAGGATTGTAGATTTTATTAAGGGGATTTGGTGTATGATCGTGAACCTGATCTTTGCGATAATTGTAGTGCTTAGCGGAATAATTATCTATGGGTATCAGCATAATTTATTACAGAATCTGAGTTTCTCCCAATGGTGGTGATTACTTCAGGAATCGTGGCAGCATCGTTTACGTTGCTTTTCTGCAGAGCAGTCAATACTTGAAGAAATTTCCACACAGCTAAAGGAGTAGCCACCTTTATTGTCACCAGTAATGAAAAGAATAATTCATCAAATTACCCAATAAAAAACCGGGATCAGTATTATCTGAACCCGGCATTATGTTATTGTTTGTTTCTTATTTACCTGAAGGGCTGCTCAAGGCAGTTACTTTGAAGAATTTATATCCTTGTGAGACAGGTATTCCGATAGTAGTTGTGGCGATCACAACCGTGCTATACCAGGCACCTGGTTCGGGTGAGTTATTCATATATACACGATAGGCACCTGCACCGCTCACAGAGTTCCAAATCAGGCTGATGATACCGGTTTCGTTGTTTATGGCTATCTGCAGGTTCTGTGGAGCAGTTAGAGTCAGCAAAGTATATTCATAACAGCCCATATCCGGTGTATTACGAAAACTGCCAGCAATGTCAGTGTTGATACCACTAATTGCTGTTCCTGCATTGATTGCAGGAGAACTGCTCAGCAGCTCATAAGTGCTACCATTCAGCATAGGATCTGCAAAGATGGAATATTGATCACCTGTATTTTGATTCCACCAATAAGAACTATTGATGATCGTGCTGCCAAGCTTCACTGCCTGGATGCCAGTACTGTAATAGAGATTATGCGTCCATTTCTGTGATTCAAAATCAAAAAGCTGAGAGAAGATCGCTGCTGAACTAGCTCCGGCTTTACAGATATTATCCATAAAAGCAAGTTCTGAACAACTCGCACCCTGTCTAAAGGCTGCGCCATCGGAACCAGTGTATGTGTTGACGAATGTATTGTAGTACATCTTTGCATTCGGGACGTTCTCTAAGTTTACCGAATATTGAACATTGGCACCGGTTTGAACATAGTTATTCACGATAGACTGAGTTCCACCTGTTGTACCAAAGCCATTGAGCGAGATTCCGGAATAGCCGTTCCCTGTAATTTTGTTTTCTTTGATCTCAGCATTTGAAATTCCATTGTTTTGTGTGATTCCCATATACTTGAAGGAGTTAATTGTATTCTCGTTTGTTTTTGGAGCAGACATGTAACTAATTTGAATTCCTGTATACGGATTCACAATTGTATTACCGGTAATTTGCAATCCTGTACTATACTGAGGAAAATTACTAATTCCGTAGAGATTGAATCCATAGGATAGATTTGATATCCAGTTGTTTTCAAAAAGCAGGTTGGTAAAAGGAATACCAATTCCACTGATTGCTGAGCTATTGGTCGTATTTTGGGAATTCGGTGTGAGCAGGAAAGAACAGTTTGAGACTGTGAGATCCTCGGTATATCTTTCCAGTTCCAAACACTTCGCGTAATGGGTATTCTGCGGCATAAAGGCCAGGTTGGATAAGGTTAGATTCCGAGTATTAAACAGTTTCAACATTCCGTTTGTCTCTTCAGTAGAAGCGTTTCCATTAAATATTGGTGAATTACCAAGAGTTCCTGTTATTGTGAGATTATTGCTGAGAGAGTTGGGAACATATCCCAGGTCTGCATCAAGAGAATAATTACCTGCCTGCACATCCAATATCACATCACCTGATATTCCACGTCTCATCAGATCAAGCCAAGCTGTGCTGAGATCAGTATAATTTCCGGTGACGCCAACGGTCTTTGTCCCTGTGACTTCTGTGCCGTAATTCGGTATCACACTTGCACCTAAATCATGATTCGTTGGGAAAGCAACACCATCGATATCTGAAGCAACAGTTGTATGAATCCCTTTGCCACGTAAATAAGAACACTTCGTGTAGCCATTGGCATCAGGCAATGGATTGGCATAAATACCACTCTGATTCGTAAATAAACTGGAGATGAATTCTGCTACACCATATCTCACACTGGCTATCTCTGCTATATGCTTGCCACTGTTATAGAAAGCATTATTCCAGTAACTGACGTCTGTAGCTGTCGCCACATTCAATGCTAAACCTGAAAACGGTGAAGAAAGGATATTATTCTGTAAGATCGTATTCGGACTTTGATAGATCGTCAATGCACTGCCATAATCAAAGCTGGCAGCACCTGAATTCTCTATGTTGATAGTATTGTTGGTGAGGGTTACAAAAGAGGAATACGCTACGCTCATACCATTTGCATTCGGACAGCTGCTGTTGCGCAGAGTTACGATATTGTCATACACTCTGACAGGATTTGCCAGCGTGCCTAACACATTGGAGAGACTCACAAGAGTTATCCCTGAGTAGATTCCTGTAGCATGAAAACGGTTCTTATAGACACTTACATTGCCATCCACATAGTAGAGCGTCATGCTATTGTTGAATGCAGTACAGGTGTTCCCCGTTATTTCCACGTTGGTTGTTTTGGTAATGCTGATCGGGTTCGCGGTTCCGGTGAAAGTGCAATTTGCCACCCTGACATTACTGTAATACGCACCGTTGTAATAATCACCAACATACACACCATTTGTTCCATTCTGGAAAATGCAGTTTTCAACAGTCAACCCACTCGCCACAGAGTATCTTGTCGGATAAATTCCTGTATTCATGTATGTGGTAAGTATGAAGGTACAATTAGTGAAAATGATATTATCGCAGGCACCTGTCAATTGGACAACACTGCTATAATTGGTCGCAGAATTCGTACTGAACCGGAATCCAGTGAAAGTGACGTTATCAGCACCCTGTAGTTTGAAAAAGTAATTATCATCAGTTTGAGGATTAACAGCATTAAGTACAAACTGACAGCCCGCTGCTGCGATCCAATTGATTTTATAGAGAGGTGAAGTCGTTGGGTATTGTTTTATCTGATTGTATCCTGCATAGGTTCCAGCAGTGATAGTGACATTCACGTTGCCATTGATGCCGTAGAGGTTAATGTCATTGAGGAATGCTTGTATCGTAGGATAATTGCAGCCTGTGGCACCGATGGTGTAATTCCCGGATAGTCTGGTGGTAATTAGAACACCTGTCTGCTGATCAGCACCAATATCAAAACCACCCGTACGAATTTCGCTATCCATATCATCATTGATTTCGGTTCTATTAGCCCCGACATGACGGAGCCAAGGACTCCCTGTGTGAATATCAGTCGCTAAAAATGGATTCAAATTCAAGGAAGCGCTGTTGATTTCAGGGATAGCTGCCTGCATAGCAGTCAACGAAGAATAATAATTACCGATTCGGGCAAAGTAAGTGCCCTCACCGTAATAACAATTGTTGTTGATCACTTTATCTGCTGAATGAGTGTAGGATGTAATATCGAAAGAAATCCCTAAAGGAGCAGTGAAGATATTATTCACAATATCCACGCCGGTACCTAGCCCACCGGTATAGAAAGCAGTACCGTTGCCCTCGTTCAATATAGAGTTATTGAGAATATTAAATCCATTCCCGTTGAAAGTAAGTCCATTACTGCCATTGGCTTCACCTGTTACCTTGATCACATTGTTGGCAATGAGATTACGATCTGTGTTGAGAGGGTTCAGATTGTAGGCTGCGATTCCAGTGAACTGACCAGTTCCCTGGATGTAATTTTTGATGATCCTCACACCGTTATCACCATTGATATGTATACCTGCAGAACGCATGTTCGTCATACGATTGCTAATGACTTCAGCATCACTGATCTGGGTAAAAACGATCCCTTGAAGTTGGTTATCAAACAAACAGCTTGCGATATCCCATTTAGTCCCACTAACATAAATACCATATCCATTGCCTGTGAAAGAAGATCCGAGTAAGAACATCTCAGAGGCATTTGAGCCATAAGGCATATAAAGACTCGCACCTGCATTGTTATTGGGAGCAATAAAATCGCAATAACGGAACTGCAGCTTTGTATTGTACCCCGATAAAAGAACGAGGTTCGAATAGGAAGTGGCAAGTGTTTGGAAAGTGATGTTATCAAAAATAACTTCTTTCGTTCGGGTTAGTTTGAGAAGATAGCTATCAACCTCATCCTGTGTGGAAAAGCGAATGATTGCATTTACCGGAGTTGAGGAGGTTATGGTAAGCACAGCACCTGGACCGCTGCCGGGTATCTTCTCTAGTATGAATTGTTCTTCATAAAGTGCATTTGTGAGATTCGCCGTTACATTGGCACTCATCCCTCTCAAACCAATACCTTGGGCAAAAGCTGCCATCGTTGTATAAGTCCCGCCTGTACCAACAGTGATCGTACCGGAAAGTGGAGTCATCGCAGGATTGGAAGTATATTCCCAGGCACCGATATCCGGTGTTGTTAGGCTGCGTGGATTACCGTTATAATCAATTGTCACACCACAGGCAGCATAAAGATTGTCTAACCTGGGAGCTGTATTATGCAGTAACTCATCCGAGAAGAAAGGATTCAGGCTTTGGTTGGTCGTGCCTGTGAGAGCATTGAAATCCTCGATCTCTATGTAACTGGCATTATTCACATTTGCAATATACATTGCTCTTGTATATAAGTTGTTGTTTTCAATGATGTTGTGGCTGCCTTGAAGAGGATCAATATTACTGGCGAAAACAGCGTATGCTCCTCCCGTGCTGATGAAGTGATTTTGTCTGATGATATTAGAATTGCCACTGACTGAGAAAGCTGCAGTTTGATATGTAGTGGATGATGTGCATAAAACACTGTTATGGGCTGCGAATACATTGTTAGCATTGATCTGCATCCCTGGTGAGGCACTTACAGTAATGATATTATTGCTGATATGCGGTGTTGCTGAAGTACTTGGTGTTACGTAATTCAAGGCAATTCCATAGTAGGAAGCGCTGATCCTGTTTCTGCTTACATCGAGGCTTCCTGCTCCATTTTCGAGGTAAATACCTGACGTAACACCTGTCATAATTTCATTTCTGATTGCAACATCTGACGCTCTGGATAGTGATATTCCACTACCTCCTGTGTGAGTGTTGGAAAGAATCTGCCAGGCAGATAAATTACTCAAACTGCTTCCGGCATACAGCGAAATATGCAATCCGCCATTATTGAAAACATTCCCTGATATCAAGATATTGTCTTCATCGTTTGTACCATCTGTTACGAAGTACAGTGTTTGATTGTAGCTTGTATCCGTACTGATAACCCCTTCAAAACGATTGTTGCTGAAGGTCAGGTAATCAGAATTGCCCTGGACATCAATGCAACGGGAGTAAGTGCCTGTTGGGGAAAAAGTAACATCGTCAATAGTAACCTTGCTGGTTTGATCGATTTTCAGTATATAATTACTCTCGTATGTTGAGGAAGGATTCGTAAGAATCACTTGACTGTCATCATAGATACCCGAAGAGATTGTTAATACATAGGAATTGCCAGGAATATTGATCACAAACGGTCCTGCATAAGTTCCCGGATTCAGGTTAAAAGTTACAGCAGCGCTTAATCCCTGCGCATTTGCAGCAGCGATTGCTGCGGTCAAAGTTGCATAATTGGCTGTTCCGCCACCAACAGTATAACTGCCGGTCAATGGCAAACAAAAAGCCAATGTTGTCATCAGTAGCAAAAACAAGGTTACAGTCAGTCTCATGTACAATTCTCCTTTTCAGAATCAGATTCAATTATTTTTCGAATTATTTTCAGATGGAATTTCAAAGAGTGTATTACAGATAAATAAGCAATAACTACAAATGAATGTGTATTTTTTTATTTTGTCCTGTTTAAGTCAAGGAAAAATGCGGTACTTTTACGATCCCACCCATATTTAACCAGCCTGATTTTTTTTTGTTTTAACGAAAACTCAGATACTTCAGACTATTATTTTGCACATTGCCATGATCTAGATAATTCTTGTTTTTTATAAAGACTAGTAGGAAATTCGAACATCCATGTAGTAATCATAGGATTATCAGTTTGATATATATTAAATCATATTGATATTTTCCCGACCATCATTCAAGCTAGATTTCTTTCTTGACATAAATGTGCCAATACAGTAAAATTATAACAATTAGTGAAGCATCTAATACAAGGATAGAATTGTTCTTGGTTTCTGAAATTTGAATCAAATAACCTTGAGAGGAACTCATAATGATGATTAGAGAATTTATTTCTTATTTATTCAAAGAGCATGATCTATTTCTATTGTTTGTGATCATCTTATCTACTCCATTGAGTCTTTTAGCACAGTTTACCGAAATTAATACCAACTTACCTAATGTTGGAATTAGCTCTGCTGCCTGGGGTGATTATGACAACGACGGTGATCTGGATATTCTCCTTACGGGATACGAAATCAATATCGGAGTTTATTCTAGAGTCTATCGGAATAATGGTAACAGCACTTTTACAGATATATATGCGGGTTTAACTCCCGTGCAAGTAGGCTCTGTTGCCTGGGGTGATTATGACAACGATGGTGATTTAGACATTCTGCTAACTGGACGAACAATCGATGGTGTTTGTATTTCCAAGATCTATCGAAACAACGGTAACAGCACCTTTACTGATATTAATGCCGGCTTAACAGGTGTATGTTATAGCTCAGTCGCTTGGGGTGATTATGACAACGATGGTGATTTGGATATCTTGCTGACAGGAGCTCAAGGTGTATTTCCTAATTATAATCAAGTCTCTAAAATCTATCGAAATAACGGTAACAGCACATTTTCTAGCATTACTGTTGGTTTGATAGCAGTTCATGATGGTTCCGTCGCCTGGGGTGATTATGATAATGATGGCGATTTAGATATTCTGCTAACCGGACAATCAACCGGATATGAATATAATATAAAAATCTATCGTAATAACGGTAACAATACATTTACTGAGATTGCTGCCAGTCAAGTAATTGTATCGGTAGCATTTAGCTCCGTTGCCTGGGGAGATTATGATAATGATGGTGATTTGGATATTCTCATAACGGGAGGTGGTTTTTCCTTAGTTTATCGAAACAATGGAAATAGTACCTTTACTAACATAGGTGTTGGTTTGACCTTAACAGGTGTCGATAATAGCTCCGCTGCTTGGGGAGATTATGACAACGATGGTGATTTGGACATTCTGCTGACGGGATATGTTCAATCAGATAGCACAAGGATTGCCAAGGTGTTCCGAAATAACGGTAACAGTACATTTACCAATATTGGTGCCAACCTGACAGGTGTCTCTCAAGGTTCTGTTGCCTGGGGTGATTATGACAACGATGGCGATTTGGATATTCTGTTGACGGGTTGTTTTTATAATTACAATAATAATAGTTGGATTAATCTCACCAAAGTCTATCGTAATGATATCACTGTTCAAAATACTATTCCAACAGTACCCTCAAATTTACGGTTGAACACTGTTGGAGATTATATAAATTTTCAGTGGAATGCAGCAACTGACACTCAAACTCCGGCATCGGGATTAAACTATACAGTAAGAGTAGGCTCTACTCCTGGAGGAAACCAGATTTCAGCTTCGATGTCTAATACTACAGGGTATAGATTAATACCTGTCAAAGGAAATGCCAATGGGACGTGCAGTTGGAAAATAGCTGCTTCGGTATTATCTAATTATAATAAGTTCTACTGGAGTGTACAGGCAATAGATGGGGCGTATGCAGGATCAGAATTTGCCTCGGAAGCAATCTATCAATCGATAAGAGTAATCGCACCTTACGGAGGAGAAAACTGGCAGACAAATTCAGCTAAGACAGTGTACTGGACTGCTCAACCAGCAATTAGCCAAGTCAATATTTTGCTATCTACCAACAACGGGGCTAATTGGAACACTCTCAATACAAGTCCGGTTTCAGCAGCGTTGGGCAGGTTCTCCTTTACCGTTCCTTCTACTGTATCAAATCAATGTCGAATCAAAGTAATCAGCACTGCCAATAATAATTTATTTGATACTTCTGTGAATGTCTTTTCCATTAGCAGCAACCCTGGTTCAAGTTTGTCTTTGACTGCCCCGACTAATACAAAGCTGCAAGCCGGAAATATCTATAACATCACTTGGATAGCAAACGGTATACAAAATATCAAGCTGGAATATACACTTGATGCCGGACTAAATTGGAATTCCATTGTATCTTCCTTACCAGCCAGCAACGGGACATATACCTGGACAGTTCCCAATACTCCTGCGGCAACCTGCTATCTCAGAATATCCGGAGTAACAAATCCAACTGTTTATGATTGGAGCGACGAACCATTTTGTATATATAACTTACAACTCACCAGCCCAAATGGAGGCAATCTGTTCCAAGCCGGTTCTTCACAAAACATAACTTGGTCATCCGCCCAGATTGCTAATGTTAAACTGGAATATTCACAGAATAATGGCTCAAACTGGACACAAATCATTGCAAGCACAGGAGCTTCAACTGGAACCTATAGCTGGTCTGTACCAAACCTAGCAGCAAGCCAGTATATCATCAGGATTAGTGATACAACAGATAGTACTATTAACGATTTTTCTGATAATATCTTCACTGTAGTATTACTGAATATCACTTATCCAAGTGCCCCAAGTACCAAGCTTCGAGCAGGTAATCTTTGTAATATTACCTGGAATCAGCAAGGTTTGTCTGGGACCGTAAAACTGGAACTGACGACTAACAATGGAAGCTCTTATACTTCGATAGCCACAGGAATAAATGTATCTGAAGGAACATATTCCTGGCTTATCCCAGATATATCCTCTTTGAATTGTAAGATAAGAATCACTTCTGAACTGTATGGTTTGATTTTAGATAGCAGTGATAATAATTTTACAATCTGCAGACTGATACTGAACACTCCAAACGGTTCTGAAATATGGAGTTCCGGATCAGTTCATACAATTTCTTGGACAAGTATCTATATTCTTGCATTAAAACTGGAATATTCACTTACAAATAGTAATAATTGGATTCAAATAGCACCAACTATTTCAGCTTCATTAGGATCATATTCCTGGACGGTACCTGCGGTTAATTCAAATCTGTGCAGAGTACGCATTTCTGATGTGACTTTCCCTCAAATATTAGATATTAGTGATACAACATTTACCATCCAACCATCGATCAATGTTATTGCTCCAAACGGAGGTGAGTATCTGGTTATTGGAAATGTTTATCATATTCAGTGGAACGCAATTCCAGATATTTCCTCCGTTTCTATCGTATATTCTGTAGATAATGGTGCGAGTTGGATTCCTATTCAGGCTTCATCTTATCCAGCTTCGGCAGGAAGTTACGAATGGGTGATACCGAATACTACTTCGACACAATGTAGGATGAAAGTTCAAAATTTTGCTAATAATAATGTTTATGATACATCAGATAGCGTCTTTACCATTTCGGATGGGAATTTAGCTCCAATAGCGCAAATATCAGCCGATATCACTTCCGGAAATGCACCTTTGACAGTACATTTTACTGACCAATCTATACATGGATCTTGTCCAATAACATCCTGGGATTGGGATTTCGGTGATAACACTCCTCATGCGAATACTCAGAATCCAACACATTTATATGCAAATAGAGGTATTTATTCAGTTTCATTAAGCGTATCTGGTGCTAATAACATATCTAACTCGATAACAGCAGCGAATCTGATTACTTTATCAAATCAAGCACCATATGTTTCAGAGCCATTGCCAGACATAATCGTAAACGAAGATTTTGCGACAATCTTCACTAATCTGAGCAGTAATTTTACTGATAACGACGGAGATATCCTAACGTATTCAGTTTCATTTGATTCAACGACTATTCATGCTAGTATTGTTAATAATACGCTTGAATTGTCATCTCTTCCGAATGTCAACGGGCACACAAATATCATTATCACAGCTAATGATAATTATCAATTAGAGCGTTTGTTAAAATCCTCTAATTCTAAAAATCGCGATATCTGTACTTGCAGCTTTTCTGTAACTATCAATCCCATTAATGATCCACCTCAAATTATCAGCTATTTACCAACGCAAACAACTTTTACCGTAGTGCAGAATGAAACTCAGAACTTCAGCATTAATGCCTTAGATATTGATAGTCAGATCAATTACCACTGGTATATAAATAATGTTGATCAGAGTATCAATACGAATGAGTTTGCCTACCAATTCACTCAAAACGATACATATCAGGTTAAAGCAGTTGCGTATGACAGTATATCTTCGGTTGAGCAATTATGGACAGTGACTGCTACTGTTGAGAATAATGACCCTCAAGTAACACCCTTGGAAACCAGGATGTATACTAATTACCCTAATCCGTTTAATCCGGAAACAACTATCAGGTATAGTTTAAAATCAACTGGATGGGTGAATATCTCGGTTTATGATATTAAAGGGCAACTGCTAAGGATACTCACAAATAGTAATCAAAAACCTGGTCGTTATCATGTGATTTGGAATGGTCGAGATAACCATAATGATGCAGTTGCATCCGGTATTTATTATATTCAGATGAAAACAAACGAGGGGAATGATATAAGGAAGATAACACTAATCAAGTAATAACGCTGTAAGTTAAAAATAATCCAGAATGGAAAAATTGAATGCTATCTTCCAGATAAGAAGATTCTTTTTTCACACTTTATGAGCATGTCAAGATTTCTGTATTTTCTTGAATACCTGCTAAAAGAGTAAATTGACTTTACATGAAAGCTAATAGACGGTTCATAGAGTGATTTCGACGAAGGAGAAATTGTATCGAAATGAACTGATATTGCCCTCATAACTGTAATGTCCTCTCCTCGATACAAATAGATAAATCAATTCACTCGGAGAACTCAGCTTTCATCCCCGCTAGCGAAAATCCTTTTCAGGGAAGTTCAGAAGCAACCTTATCTGTTAAATTCAACTTCGTAGAAAGCCCAATCATTCCCCAAAGAGCCTACCTATATCAATGCAAATTGTAAGCAAGCATAATCCAGTCTCCTTCCAATGTCGCGAAACAGGAATGAAACAGGTATGAAATTGGTATGAACCTGGATTGAACTTTGTATGCTCTTTGTGGAGTTTTAAATAATTTCTGGACAATATTCATATTTTCTCCTTGACTCTGTTTAAAATCATACATATAAAGATTTCAGTTAGATGAATAAATCAATATTCTCAACCCTTGGAGGAAAAATGAAAGTCATGATTTTTACTCTATCTTGTTTATTCTTGATATTTCCATTATTAGCAATTCAGGTTTCCGGTAATCAAAGCGGGACTTGGACAGTTGAAAATAGTCCCTATATAATGATAGGAGATGTAACTGTCTCTTCAGGACAAACTCTTACTGTTGATCCGGGAGTTACTGTTTTGTCTCAAGGTAACTATCAAATTACTGTCCAGGGTTTGCTGTTAGCATCCGGTACCCAGGCAGATTCTATTCTCTTTGGTATTTCTGCTGATAATACTGGTGGTATTTGGCAAGGTATCAGATTGGAGAATGTCACCGGGACAGATGAATTACATTACTGTGATATTCGTTATGCTGAAACCGGGGTCAATGTCATAGCTGCACAAGCAGTTATTATGAACTGTCACTTTTATGGTAATAAGAAAGGAATCAACTGCTTTGGTATCGGTTCAGATGATCCTTCTTCCATAATGATTTCGCGCTGTAATATCGAATACAGCAAGGAAAATGCTATTTATATTGTAGAACACCGTAATGTTTCCGTTATTGATTGTGATATCTCCAATAATGGTGTAGCTTCATCATTCAGAGCAGCTATCCATCTTAGTATTCAATCTGCCGGAGCGAACTGCAGTCCTTTCATTGAAAACAATCATATTCACCATAACCGCTGGCAGGGGATCACAGCTGCCGATACTTTTGTGCAGGGTACAATGGAACCCCAGATAACCAATAATAACATTGAGTATAATTATACAGGTATTTATTTACTGAACTCTGATGGACAAGTTCAGCATAACGACATCACAAATAACTTTATCCCCGGCAATATGAATTCCGGTGCCGGCGTTATGGTGAGTGGGGCTTCTTCCACACCGATGTTCTATGATAACGTAATAACCGGCAACTATACAGGCTTTTACCTGGCTAGTAACGCCAATCCATGTATCGGTGATCTCAGTGAAGACGTTATTACTTATTGGGGCAGAAATACGATCAGTAACAATATTGATGCCAATGGAACCCTTCATAGCATATATCTCTACCAGTATACGAATGCTGCTATTGTTGTGAAAGCAGAAAATAACGATTGGGGAACTGAGGATACTTTAGCAATTGCACTATCCATTCAAGATCATGCAGATGATCCGGCACTGGGAATAGTTGATTTTATGCCGATTTCGAACGGAACACCTGTTCAGTCTATTAGCGGGAGAATTTACCCTCTCGAAGGAATGATTTCTTGCGAAGTCCGTGCAATTTCTGTCAGCAATCCTAATGATTTCGTTTCCGTCATGATGAACCAGAATCATACATATATGATTCCTCTTGAAAATCCTGGTGTGTATTATGTGACAGCTTACGGTTATATGTTTGAAGACATCAATCCTTCCATATTTAGTGCTTATGGAGATACCTATGAACCACAACCTGTGGATGTCTGGCTCACTTCACATGTGGAGAATATTAATATCATTATGCATGACTTGCCAGAGTATTTGTATTCAAAAGTTGGTGCTTCATTCCAGCAGGATAACCTGACGCTGTTTCCCCTTCAGCAAGGTCGTTTTGTCACACCAATCCCATATATCACTAATCTGTATAAGGATAATACAAGCGGAAATATCAAAATTCATTCTTTCTCTTTCAGTACAGGTAATCCCATCGTTCTAACAGATAATAACATTCTTGTCCCTGTAGATGTGATGAATTATGGACAAACTTGGAGTTCATCAAGAATGATCTATAATGAAGATATATGGGAATGGCAATTAGCCCAAGTTACAAGCACCGTGGTGGGAAATGAAAATTTATTGTTCAATGACAATATAATCAATTGCTGGATTGTTGAAAACAGTAATGCAAGTAATGAGATTATCAGTAAGGAATGGTACGCATTAACTATGGGATTAATGAAAGCTGTTTACTACGATGCACCATTTATGAATCATACAAAGTTCGTACAATACATGTTTGCTGGAGTCGAGAATTCTTATCTGCCACTCGCTTCAGGTAACCAATGGTTCTATTTCTTTGAACAGCCATCAACTCCGACAGAATTAGTATGTATGCCTGGAAATGCCACTAATTTCTTCTCCTGGGAACCACCAATCCAGGGAGGAGAAACTCCATGGACACATTACAAGTTCTATGAAGATGATGTCATACTGGCTCAATTGCCTATTGAACAGCCAAATTACGGCGTGTTGCAGGATTTCTATCATACGCATCGTTATTATGTTACAGCCTGGAGAGAAGGTTGGGAATCCAGTCCCAGTAATATTGTCATAATCGACGGTGTACCCAATTCAGACAACATTGAAACACCAATGGTTTCCAAATTATCCATATATCCGAATCCATGTAATATGTCACAATCAAATATGAATATCAAGTTTAACTTGCAGAAAACCGAATCTGCAACTATCTTAATCTATAATGTTCGTGGACAAAAAGTCAGAACCCTTCATTTCGATTCTTTAGCCAAGGGTTCACAGACGATTACCTGGGACGATAGGAATGATGATCATAAACAAGTTGTTGATGGTGTGTATCTTGTGAAGATGGATTTGAATAAGCAATCAGTTACACAAAAGGTCGTTTTACAAGTTAAATAGAAAACTCCCGCTTGGAGGAATAATGAAAGCAATGTTTTTTATCCTATTTTGCCTGATTCTAGTTGTCCCTATGATAGCTACACAGGTTTCCGGTACCCAAAGCGGAACATGGACAGTTACAGACAACCCGTACATTCTAATCAGTGATGTAACTGTTCCGGCAGGTCAATCCCTGATTTTAAACCCGGGAGTCATTGTTCAGTCACAGGGGAACTATCAGATCATCGTACAAGGGTTGCTTTCAGCAATAGGTAGCCAAGCGGATACCATTCGCTTCAGTATTACTTCTGATAATGCGGGTAATATCTGGAAAGGATTGAGATTCGAAAACCTAACGGGAATGAATGAGCTGTCCTTTTGTGATATCCGTTTTGCAGAGAATGGTGCGAATATCATTTCAGCACCTGTTAGTATCACGGATTGTCATTTCTACGGTAATACAATTGGAATCAACTGCTCTGGCATCGGGTATCCACAACCAGCCCCAGTAATAATCACTCGCTGTCTAATAGAATATAGTAAAAATAATGGTATTTTCATTGTAGAAAATCACGAAGTTCTGATCACTGATTGTAATATTTCAAATAATGGGGTGGAATCAACTTATCAAGGCGCTATCCAGCTCAGTATTCAATCAAACGGTGCAGATTGCAGCCCAAGGATTCGATCCAATCATATACATCATAACCGTTGGCAAGGAATCACAGGTTTGGATTCTACTGGACAAGGAATTATGCAGCCCGTCATTTCTGACAATATCATTGAGTATAATTATTCAGGTATTTATCTGCTGAATGCTGATGGGCAAGTGCTAAATAACCAGATTTGCAACAACTTTATACCTGGTAATATGAATTCCGGTGCTGGTATCATGGTGGGAGGAGCTGCTTCAGCTCCTTTAATCTATCGAAATACAATCACCGGTAATTATCAGGGTATTTACTTGGCAAACAATGCCAATCCCTGTATTGGTGACCTCACTGAGGATGTTCTATCGTTTTGGGGACGAAACACAATTAGTAACAATATCGATGCGAATGGCACTCTTCGTAGTATCGTGCTATATCAGTATACAGATTCTTCAATCCTTGTAAAAGCAGAAAATAACTCATGGGGAACTGAGGATACTTTGGCAATTGCGCAATCCATCACTGATCATGCCGATAACCCGACATTAGGGACTGTAGATTTTATGCCCTTGGAAACTCCCGGTCCCCTACAGTCGATTAGCGGTATAATAACACCTATTGAAGGTATGTTGGGTTGCCAGATTGTCGCAGTACCAGTCAATGATCCAACGAATATTATTACCACCCAAATGAACGTTGATCATACATATCAAATACCTCTTGAAAGCCCTGGAGTATATTATGTGACTGCGTATGGAAATAGGTTTGAAGATATTATACCTTCCATGTGTGGAACTTATGGGAATATCTTTGATCCTCAAGCAGTTGAAATTTGGTTATTGGATCATGCCCAGAATATTGATATTACAATGCACCCTTTTCCAGCTTATATGTTTAGCAGGATGGGAGCTTCCTTTCAACAGGATAATCTAACAGTTTTTCCATTCTTACAAGGAATTTTCGTCACTCCTAACCCCATTGTAATGAACTTATTTGAAGACAACACCACATCAAATATTCTAATTCATTCCTTTACGGATAGTTCAAGCAATCCACCAAATACTATCACACTGACATCAAATAATGTTTTAATACCCAAGGATAATATTGAGATTGGAGATTCATGGGCTTCAAGCAGGATGATCAGTAATAATGAAGAAAGTGTCTATGAACTCATAAATGTCAACTGCACTGTGACCGGCGCAGAGAATATCTTATTCAATGATGTTAGTTATCAGACTTGGATCATTGAAACTCGAACGCAGGAGAACGCACTCTTCAGCACGGAATGGTATGCTTTTAACCTCGGAGTAATGCGTGCAAAGTTTTATCATGGACCTTTCATTGTTTATAAAATGAACCTGCAAAGTGGACTTACAATTTCTAATGACTCTTACATGCCTCTTATAGAAGGGAATAAGTGGTTCTATCAGTATACCATGCCTATTGTTCCAAACGAATTAACCTATATGCCTGGTGATGCAACAAACTTCTTTTCCTGGGAACCACCAACTCAGGGTGAGGTACCTTGGACACACTATAAGTTCTATGAAGATGATGTGATGCTTGCACAATTGCCGATAACACAAACTAATTATGGTGTACTGCAGGATTTCTATCATACGCATCGTTATTATGTTACTGCTTGGAGAGAAGGTTGGGAATCCAGTCCAAGTAATATTGTCACAATTGAAGGTGTACCCAATTCAGATGACACTGAAACTCCAATCTTATCCAAGTTATCAATATATCCGAATCCATGCAATTTGTCTTCAACGAATATGAACATTAAGTTCAACATGCAGAAAACAGAACCAGCAACCATGACGATTTATAATATACGTGGTCAGAAAGTCAGAACACTTCATTTCAATTCTTTAGCCAAGGGTTCACAGACGATTACCTGGGACGGCAGGAATGATGATCATAAACAAGTTGTTGATGGTGTGTATCTTGTGAAGATGGATTTGAATAAAAAGTCAATTACACAGAAGGTGGTGTTGATTAAGTAGATTCGTAGGGGTCCGCGTCAGCAGACCCGTTATCAATTAAAGCTCGTTAGGTCTGAATCGTAGGGGTCAGCGTCAGCAGACCCGTTATCAATTAAAGCTCGTTAGGTCTGAATCGTAGGGGTCCGCGTCAGCAGACCCGTTAAAAATTAAAGCTCGTAGGTCTGAATCGTAGGGGTCAGCGTCAGCAGACCCGTTATCAATTAAAGCTCGTTAGGTCTGAATCGTAGGGGTCCGCGTCAGCAGACCCGTTATCAATTAAAGCTCGTTAGGTCTGAATCGTAGGGGTCAGCGTCAGCAGACCCGTTATCAATTAAAGCTCGTTAGGTCTGAATCGTAGGGGTCCGTGTCAGCAGACCCGTTATCAATTAAAGCTCGTTAGGTCTGAATCGTAGGGGTCAGCGTCAGCAGACCCGTTATCAATTAAAGCTCGTTAGGTCTGAATCGTAGGGGTCAGCGTCAGCAGACCCGTTATCAATTAAAGCTCGTTAGGTCTGAATCGTAGGGGGCTGCGTCAGAAGACCCGATTTCTTTTACCATTTGCACTCTTTTAACGGGTCTGCTGACGCGGACCCCTACGCTGCAACAACTTTTATGGAGGGTTGACGTGAGTTATGATTATTATAGTAATCGACATTCAGTTCGTTTACGAGGTTATGATTATGCTCAAAATGGTGCATATTATGTGACTATTTGTGCATATGAGAAGCAAAAACTTTTTGGTGAAATCCGCAACAACATTATGAATGTTAACGATCTTGGGGCTATATTAGAAGAAGAATGGTACAAAGTAGCTCAAATAAGAAATTATATGATTTTGGATGATTACATCGTGATGCCTAATCACTTTCATGGAATCTTTTTCATTAGCAATGATAGTAATATCCAACTGCCTTATCATGAAGATGACAAACCTATACTATATCAAAATTCATTGGGTTCTATAATTGGAGGTTTTAAAGCGGCAGTTACCAGACATTGTAGAATCATATTAAATAGTCCAAAACAAGAGATCTGGCAACGTAGTTTCTATGATCATATTATACGTAATGAAGATGATTTGAACCATTGCAGAGAATATATTATACAAAATCCAGCCAATTGGAATAAAGACGAAATGTTCATGAAATCGTAGGGGTTCGCATCAGCAGACCCGTTCCACGAGTATAAATGGCAAAAGAAATCGGGTCTGCTGACGCGGACTCCTACGAAGCAATGTTTACAATTTGTAAAACTCTGTTCTTCTATCTGCAAAAGCGTCATTGTACTTTGTAACCTGTTTATCCAATGCAATACTAGGATCTATTTCTATAATTACATGTTCTTCTTTATCTTCTGAAAGACGAGTCAATATCTCGCCTTTTGTAGATATCACCTGGCTCATACCCGTAAAATACATTTCTTTCACACCATTTACTTCTTTTCCTATACGATTGCAGGTGATGCTGAACACCCTATTTTCAAGAGAACGTGTTAACATCGATTGCTGGCACCAAGGCAGAACAAGATTGGAAGGATGGCAGATGATCTGTGCTCCCTTCAAGGCAAGTGTTCGGGCTGCTTCGGGGAATTGCCAGTCAAAACAAATCATGAGTCCTACTTTCACTCCATTCTTAGCTTCGAAGATGGGAAAGCCGGTATCACCAGGAAGGAAGAACTGCTTTTCTTCAAAAAAGAGATGTGTCTTTCGATATATATATATCTTCCCATCAGGATTCACTAACATAGCTGAATTGAATACACCATTCAAAGTCCTTTCCGGAAAGCCAATTACATAGCTCGTATTCTTAACTTTGGAAAACTTCCTCAAGAGAATAGCTGTCTGTCCTGTGAAAGTATCTTCCGCTATATCATTGACTTCCTGCTGATTGGCAAAGACATAACCGGAAGTTGCCAATTCAGGCAGTACAACCAAGTCTGCTTCTATCTTTGAAAGCATTTCTTCTATCTTGTTAAGATTGAAATTCCTGTTATTCAGAATAGGTTGGAATTGGCATACGGCAACACGATAATTCATATTTTCTCCTAAAATTTGTAGCAACAACTTCAGTCGTTGGAAAAACTGCTTCAGCTGTTTTAGGGTTTTAACCCATTGAAATGGGTAACGGTTTGATAAATCAAACCGTACGTTGACTAAAGTCAACGCTACGATTTCAATGGCTTTACCACTCTCTCCAATACCCCTTGCAACTTGGATATGGCTAACCCATAATTGGTAATAGGCACACCCCGTCTTTCACATTCGATGATACGTCTTCCCATTTCCATCTGGTTGATCATGCAACCGCCACAATGAATAGCGAGAGCAAAGTCCTCCAGGTTATCTGGGAAATCATGTCCTGCAAAGACCTCAAATTGCAAATCCTTCCCCGTATACTGGCTGATCCAGCGTGGTATCTTGGTTCTTCCGATATCATCTGCCTGCACATGATGAGAGCATGCTTCGGCAATCAATACCTTATCTCCGTCTTTAAGCTTATCCAACATTGCAGCACCAGCAATTAAGGCATCTAATTCCCCTTTATAACGGGCAAAGAGAATGGAAAACGTAGTTAGCTTAACTGGTTCAGGAACATCTCCGGCAACCTTTAAGACTACCTGCGAATCTGTGATAACAAGGTCAGGATTCTCTTTCAAGGACTCCAGGGCTGCTTCCAGTTCACGTTCCTTGACAGTTGTAACGATCACATCATTATCTAAAAGCTCTCTGATCACCTGTACCTGGGGAAGTATTAATCTGCCTTTCGGAGCAGCAAGATCGATAGGAACGACAAGTACTACCCTGTCCCCCGCTTTCACAAGATCGCCGACCAGCACTCTTTCCTTCATCAGTTCCTTAGGAGCCAGATTCATGAGAAGTTCTTTACATTCCCGGATACTATCACCTGTTTTAGCTGAAACACTGATGAAGGTGATGCCGTGTTCCCGGCAGAAAGCTATCTCTTCTGATTCAGCTGAACGTATATCTGATTTATTGAAGATAACGAGTATCGGTATTTTGAGTTGCTGTATCTGGTTGATGAAATCCTTTTCATAGGTTCCCAATCCCTGTTCACCAATCACAACAAGGGCTATATCCGTACGATACAGTACTTTCCTTGTTCCTTTGATGCGCATGTCACCAAGCTCACCCGTGTCATCGATACCGGCAGTATCATAGAATGTAACGGGACCTAAGGGAAGCAGTTCATAGTGTTTATCAACAGGGTCTGTTGTTGTCCCCGGCACATCAGAAACGATGGCAATATCCTGTCCTGTGAGAGCATTGATCAAAGAGGATTTCCCTGCGTTGCGTCTGCCAACCAGGGCTAATATGAGTCTTTCTCCGCGTGGTGTCATTTACTTTCCTTTTTTATATCATCTTCGGTAAAACCGAGCTTGCGCATGTGCTTTGCAGAAAGGTGTTTCTCAAGTTCTGTCTTCGACATCACACCCTTTTCAATGACCAAATCGCTGAATGAACGATTCGTTTTCAAAGCTTCATGAAGTATCTCTTCCACTTTGTGATAACCGATAATGGGAACAAGCACTGTAGCTAAAGTCTTACTATTCAATACCAGTTCCTTGCACTTTTCTTCATTGGCAGTCATACCTTTCAGGCATTTCTCACGAAGAATGGTAGTGGCATTCACCAATAGATGAAGTGTCTCCAACATGGTAAAAGCAATTAACGGAAAATACTGGTTCAGTTCAAGCTGCCCCATTCCGCAGGCTATTGTTATGAGGTTATCATTGGAAATGACACGTAATGCCACCTGCCCTATCGCTTCCGGTATCACAGGATTGATCTTACCCGGCATGATGGTGGAACCTGCCTGCATTTCAGGAAGACGAATCTCTGAAATACCTCCATCCGGTCCCATGTTCATCAGTCGCAAGTCATTTGATATCTTCAATAGGTTGGAAGCATAAGTTTTAAGCATACCTGAGATTTCCACAAAAGGGTCGAGATTCTGGGTGGCATCGACGAGGTTTTCACTGCGGGAAATACTCAATCCAGTTAAGGAACGAAGCACTTCTCCCACTTTAAAGATATATTCTCTCGGTGCACCGAGACCAGTACCGATCGCAGTTCCACCGAGATTGATGACTTTTATCCTTTCCCTGCATTTGAAGATACGCCAGCGGTCACGAGCAATGGCTTCCGCATAAGCACCGAATTCCATGCCAAGTGTTAAGGGAACTGCATCCATCAGCTCTGTGCGTCCCAACTTCACGACATGTCCAAATTCCTGTTCCTTAGCCTGGAACTCTTCCTGTAACCAGGATATCTCTCTTTCCAAATCTTTAAGATAGAATAAGACAGCCACTTTCAAAGCTGTTGGATAGACATCATTCGTTGATTGGTGCATATTCACATGTTCAAGAGGAAGCACAGGATCATTGGAACCAAATGTATCATCCAATTTGCGATCTGCAATAAAGGCGATGACTTCATTAAAATTCATGTTTGTGGAAGTACCTGCACCACCCTGGAAAGGATCGACCACAAACTGGTCATGATGCTCACCTTCGATGATTTCATCACATACTTGGATGATGGCTCTTGCAGTTTTTTCTTCGAGATAGCCCAGGTCAGAGTTCACCTGCGCTGCTGCTTTTTTCACATAGGCAAAAGACTTTATGAAATATGGTTGCATCTTATAGCCTGATAATGGGAAGTTGTTGATCGCACGCTGGGTTTGCACACCCCACGCTGCATCTTCCATGATCTCGATCGTTCCCAATCCGTCTGTTTCTAATCTCATCCCTTCCTCCGTAACAGTCTGTCTTTCCGTTTATTCCAATCTATCAGCACTTTCTCATTTTCATTTGAATCATTTTCCAGATAATATAATGCCTTTTCCACCCATTTCAAAGCTTCACCGGCATTCTTTCCCGTGTGTTCAGCGAATATCGCCAATTCGCGAATAGCAAACAACTCACCTTTCTCGGCAGCTTCTTCCCATAGTTTCAGGGCTTTTTCCAACTGCTGTTCCTTTTTGAAAAGAAAGGAAAGCTGCTTCAGTACAGCGGTATTATCAGTGGAAAGCATAGTCTCGTAGATGTCAATCGCCGTCTGTGTCTCCCCCATTTCCTCATAAAGACGACCAACAGCAAAAAGATCAAACTCTGTATGAGTTTGACGTGAATGTGGCACTTCCAGTTCATCAGAAATGAGATGCAGCAGCACGGGCATACTGAGGATATCACTGCGGTTATGATTAAAGATATTCACGATCTCTTCGGCATTGTGCGTATCCAGGTAATGGAAATATACTTGTGGTATATGACCACCCCATATATCCTGGGAAGAGTCGCGCATACTACCTAAAATGTAGTACTCGAGACTTTCCAGGGCACAGCTTTCCAACTGGTGTTTCCACAACCTTCTTGCTAACGGAAGTAAATCTAGATGCGGAATCCGCTTCCAGGAGAAGTCCACTCCCTGCAGGATGCATCGTGTTTCCAAAAGATTCGTATCGAATGACTTACCATTGAAGGAAACAATGATTTGAAACTTCCTTGCCCTTTCCACAACCTGTTCCAGCATACCTTTTTCATATCCAAGATTGGAAAGAAAATACTGCTCGATAACTACTGAGTTCTCTCGAATGAAACCCATGCCCACCATGAAGACATACGTACCTGTACCCCCTGAAAGACCAGTGGTCTCAGTATCGAGAAAGAGCATCTCTTCGGGTGTGAAATCTATATCCTTGAGCTTAGCCCATTTCCGTATCAGATCATGAACGGCAGGACTTTGCACTTTATGCTTACCAACCTCAAAGCCAAAAGGAAAGGAAATCGATGCCTTGAAGACTGAACCATATTGAGTTTCTATCAGTTCACCTTCCATCATATCCCAGATATCATTGCCCGTTTCCTTGGGCTTTTGTACCTTCTGCTCTTTCGGATAGCTGCGTTTCAGGATATCAAGATCATTCATATTTCAATTGCTCCTATTCCTCCCTTATGCTAAGGGAGGTGGCATTTATGCCGGAGAGTTAGATATCTATACGTTTTAACAAATATCTTTATCTCTCTTCGGTATTCATCACATTTTCTGGTTCTTCAATAACACATCGAATATATTCCATAACACCATCTATATTCGTGAGCACATTATAATTTGTTAACCTTAATACTCGTATATCATGCTCTTGAAAAAATAATGTTCTTTTCCGATCGTATTCTGCATTCTCTTTTTCAAAGTGCTGACTTCCATCAACTTCTATTATTAACAATTTATCCGGACAATAAAAATCAGCGATATAGTTACCGAAACCGCTCTGTCTATAGAATTTTAGCCCCAACAATCTTTTATTTCTCAATCGTGACCATAGCTTGCGCTCAGCTACAGTTTGCTCTTTCCGGAGTTCAAGCCTTTTGTCTTTGGTTGAGTACAAATTAATTAATTTCATTTACTCCCTCCTATTATTTTAACCTCCTAACTCTCCACCCTGAAGGGTACCTCCCTTAGCATAAGGGAGGTGGCTTTTGTACCCGTCTTATTCCTCCCTTATGCTAAGGGAGGTGGCATTTTGCTCCGTCCAATTCCTCCCTTATGCTATGGGAGGTGGCATTTTGCTCCGTCCAATTCCTCCCTTATGCTATGGGAGGTGGCATTTTGCTCCGTCCAATTCCTCCCTTATGCTATGGGAGGTGGCATTTTGCTCCGTCTTATTCCTCCCTTATGCTAAGGGAGGTGGCATTGATGCCGGAGAGTTAGTTCTTCTTTTATCAACAAAATACTCCAAAAGCGCCAATGTCTCCGCCTTCGCCCCTTCCCCATTCTCTGCGACCGGACCGACACAGGCGGGACAGCCATCCTTACACCCACAGGTCAGAATGACTTTCATGGATTCATTCATTATGGTATTATGAATTTCATACATCTTCTCACTTAAACCAATACCACCCGGTACCTGGTCATATAAGATAACCGCAGGCTTTCCATTTGCCACAGAAGCATTGGAACTGCCCATCACACCAATATCCTTGATATCGCACATCAGATACAATGGAGCCAGATTACCAAGTACATAGGCAAGACCAGCCATACCACTTTGGATGCGGGCTTGCTGCTCTGCCAACTTGTGACAGGAAGAGCAGAGGGTTGTCAAGTTCTTAAGTGCGTTGGCTTCATCCCGATTCATGAACTTGCGGAAAGGCACTATATGATGCACATCATGCGGTCTGTCAGTTTCAGCGATATGGCAATGCGTGCATTTGAATTCATCCCGTGTCCTTGCAGCCTGGCTGATTTCCTTCCACTTCGGACCATAGGAATTCGGATTGTTCTTCCACTTCTCGGCTTTCTCTAATTCATCCACTACCTGGTCTTCGATTTCAAACCAATAACCATATGTGATCAGCTCTGTCTTGGGCAGATCAAGCTCACCATAGCCCAATATCTCCTGGGAATACCATTTCACTTTCTTGAAGCCAGTCACCTGGTTAGTTACCAGCAGTTTTCCATAATGAATGGAACCACCCATCACAGGCATCAATTTATCTTCATGAATCAATTCAATTTCTGTGTTGCTCATCGGCTGTGTGTAGAATCCTTCCGAGAAAGGTCTCATCTGCACAGTATGTGTCTTTGTATCAATGCTTTCCACGAGGTATGATTCCCCATCCTGAAGATATACAGCCTGGGGATGCACAAGCCAATACACGCTTTTATCATCTACTTCCCCGATCACGTTGCCGTTCACGATGAGATTATATCGATCCAAACCGGCATTACGCAGCGATATCTCATCCGCTGGATAATCCTCTGATTTCCAGAAATACTGTTCATTGGATTCGATCGCTTTCCCCAATTGCTGAAGAAAATCGAGATAATCCTTCAATTCATCGATGGGAAGAGCACCGAATGTCTCATTCTTGGAGAAAGGCTTCTCGAATAAGGCACACTGCAAATGCTGCATGAGAATGAACGGATTGTTCGGATTCAACAGCGCCATTTCCGGTGAACCACCGAAGAGAAAGTCAGGATGCTGAAGAATATACTGGTCTAATAGGCTGGCAGAAGCGATCATGAATGCAACGGATGACTCCGCTTTGCGTCCTGCTCTTCCCGCTTGCTGACGTGTAGCAGCGATCGTACCGGGATAACTGCACAGCACCACCGCATCCAGGCTTCCGATATCGATACCCAGTTCCAGGGCATTGGTGGAAACAACCGTCGAGATCGTTCCTTCCCTGAATCCCTTTTCAATCGCTCTTCTATCAGTTGGAAGATACCCACTGCGATAGCCTTGAATCTTTTCTTTATGCTCTGAAGCATTCTGTAAATAGGTAAGAATTAGCTCAATCGCCTTCCGTGCCTGGGCAAAGACAAGCGTCTGGAATCCGCATGGCATAATGTTTTCTGTAACTCTCACCGTTTCCATGATCACACTTCTTCTAATTCCCAAATCCTTATTCACGAATGGCGGATTATAGAGCAGGAAATGCCTCTCTCCCTGGGGTGAACCATCCTGCTCGATAAGGTCGAAGTCTTCTTCCAGTAAAGTCGAAATGAATTCTCTTGTATGTGAAAGAGTAGCTGAAGTGAGAATATATTGAGGATAAGCGCCATAGAAATTTGCTATTCTTTTGAAACGCCTAAGCACATTGGCAAAATGAGAACCGAACACTCCGCGATACACATGCACTTCATCGATGATGACAAACTTCAGGTTGCGAAAAAAATCCACCCACTGCGCATGATGCGGTAAAATGCCCATACTCAGCATATCAGGATTGGAGAAGATGAAGTTAGCACTGCTGCGTATCTGCTTCCGTCTTTCAGTAGGTGTATCACCGTCATACATCCCACAAGTGGGAAGTGCGAAGTTCGAAGTCCGAAGTGCGAAGTAGGGATTTACGGAAGGAAATCCATCATTGGAAGTTCGAAGTGAAGAATCGGAAGATTCAGAATATCCACCTTTGGGAAAGGTCTCCGATAATTTCCCCTTGGGAAGGGCTACCGAAGACAATCCCCCCTTGGGAAGGGCTACCGAAGACAATCCCCCCTTGGGAAGGGCTACCGAAGACAATCCCCCCTTGGGAAGGGCTACCGAAGACAATCCCCCCTTGGGAAGGGCTACCGAAGACAATCCCCCCTTGGGAAGGGGGGTAGGGGGGTCTATTCTTGGGGAAGTGCGAAGTCCGAAGTGCGAAGTCCGAACGGCAGAATCAGATGTATTATCACTTTGTTGATAAACCAAATTCAAAAACGCACTCAACTTCCCATACTGATCTTGTGCCAATGCTTTCGTGGGAAAAAGGAATAGCCCTTTCGCTTTGGGATTGGATTGTAAAGTCTGAAGTATCGGAAGCTGGTAGCAAAGGCTCTTTCCACTGGCAACACCTGTCGAAATGACGATATTCCTGCCTTTCATGACAGCTTCATACGCCATCACTTGGTGACTGTAAATGCTGTACACACCGGATTTCAGCAGTGCATGCCGCACATTTTGATGCAAATCGTCCGGCAGATCTGCAAACACTGCTTCCTTGGCTTTATCGATATGATGCACAACGAAGCAATCCCTGAAATCAGGATCCGCCTTCATCGCCTCGATCAGATGTTCTACTTTCATACATATCCTTTATGCTTGTTATAGAACATCTGGCAAAGAAGATTTTCATGTCAAATGAAATGTAGTGTTACGGTGCAATCCTGCAAATGCGGAATCCTAAATCCTCATAACCAGTTGTTTCATTGTTGCTGTTCCTACTGTTAACATAGCAGAAATTTTCCTCCAAACTGAAACCGCCACCCCGAAGTGAACGATATGGACCACTCACTGCTCCATGGGGATTGATCTGCATACCACTAGGGTAATCTCCATATATATCCCAAACATACTCCATGACGTTTCCGCTCATATCATAAAGACCCAATTCATTGGCAGTCTTTGTTCCAATTGTGTGAGTGCAGTAATCAGAATTTTCAGAATACCAGGCTACATCGTCTAAAGTGTTACTACCGCTGAAAGAGTAATTGTTCGTCTGGTTTCCACCCCGCGCTGCAAATTCCCATTCTGCCTCTGTAAGTAAGCGATAACCATTTGCTGTCCAATTGCATGTTAGATTAGTATGATTTAAATCATCTGTATTCCAGCCTGCTGGCCAATACTCAGGATTTGTACCGGAGGAAATATAACTGTAGCAAGGAGTTAAACCTTCGCTGATGCTTCTTATATTACAAAACTCAATCGCATTGTACCAGGATACAAGATATACTGGATAATTGCTGCCAACTCCATACCCGGAGGCAGGATTATTCCCCATGACAGTTTGATATGTTGACTGTGTCATCTCATACTTATCAAGATAAAATGAAGATACTGTTACTTCGGAAGTGCCATTATTGAATGTCCCTCCGGGAATAAGTTCAAAGCCATCTTCAGCAAAAACTTTTACCCTGTAATGGCTTCCAAGAATTTCAGTACTTTCAGCTCCAATGTCCCAGATAATATGTTTTCCATAACCGGGAGCGACGCCAAAGCCAATATCTCCGCTCAGATTTGCAGGTGAAGGAATAATTGTAAATGTACTGCCTGAATCATTTGAAATGATGATTGAAACAGTGCAGGTATCGGATTCCGCATCCGATAAATTATAAGTAATATCCACAAGTTCACTGTTTCCGTGACGTTGAATCATCGTAGCATTGGAAATTAATGGTGCTGTGACAGCATAAGATAGAACAGCAAACAGCAACAAACAAAAAGTAATTATTACGTGTTTCATAGTTTTCCGCCTTTCCTACTTGAGCAGTACCATTTTTTTGGTTGTCTTTATAGAAGGAGTGATCAATTGATAGAAATATATACCACTGCTGCATCCTGAACTATTCCATGTCAGTGTATGAGTACCTGATGTCAGAGGAAAGGTTTTGACTGTTTGACCCAGGATATTGAAGATAGTTACATTACCTGCTTCCCCAGTTTTGATAGAAACATCAATATTCGTACTGCCATCAATATAGAAAGGATTTGGATAAGCACTACCCAGCACTGATCCATTCATTGGGGGAACAGGATCATCATTCAAAGTTCCTGTGTTATCGAGCGCTAAGTCCTCTACTGAGACTACAAAACTTGTGAGGGCAAATATGCTTGCCGATAGGCAAAGCATGGCAACGAATAAGATTGCTTTCATCTCCGCTTCTCCTTATATGGCATTTTGATAGTACACATTTTGGAATATATATTAATGTATGGCTGTTTGTCAATAACAAAAAAATGATGTATAGCACAAAATTGTATCTTGTTTTCACCGAAGGTTTGAAACCTCGGTGTTTTCTAGAGTTGTAGGGATACAATCCCAACAACATAACATAATAAGCATTTCCCATCATAGGCATGATTGGATATGCTGTTGAACAAGCTCAAGTAGCAGGGTGATTTTGAATATGTATTTGGAAATTGCTTTTTGAAGATTTCTTGGGTTGAATTGGATTTTTACAATTTTAGCAGAGTCTTTTACCAATGGAAGAGATGATTTTCTTTTCAGAAGTTATCAAATCACTTTGAGATCAGACTTTTTGTGTATGGGCTGATATTGTTTTCAAGTATTTTAGCAAATTGCCTGTAATATTTCGGTTGTTTCTATAATTTAGGCAAGACAATCCCGTCGGTAAAATTAACTTACAGTTTACCGCCATCAAAGCAATTTGCCAAAAACAACAGCGACCAAGGCGGTGATCTTGGTTTTCCGGTAATTGAAGCATGCTGTGTCATCTTTGATTTGCAATTAGGGCAGAGGTCTTTTTCAAATTTGGGAATTACAAAAGTTTTAGCTGTCTGATTCTTGTCATTAGAATCGGACTTTGCTGGGAAAAAGCTGTTGACCATCTCCCAGACAGATTTTGCCGCCGGACTGAGAAATCCGTAGTATCTGATTTTCTGAAATCCCTGCGGCAGAACATGCATCAGGAACTTATTGATAAACTCCACGGAGTCGACGCTTTTAAAGGCGAATTTAGCTGAACCTGCCGGCTTGTATTTAAAGGTTACCAGCCCGTCCTTTTCCCAAAGGATGCGATTGTTGGTGATGGCGGTCCGATACACATAATTGGCCAAATAAGTCAGAGCCTCCCGACCTTTTCCGACGGGTCGGGAGTCTGTGACAAACTCTTTTTGCTGCCAGACTAGCGGGGATATCCGACCAAACAGATGCTGATTTTCCAGTCGAAGCAAATCACGGAATTTTGCCCGGTAAATCACCGAAAGAGCTTTGACCGGAATCAGGAACTTATTGCCTGCTTTTTGCCATTCCTTTCGTTCTTTATTCCAAGCTCCGCCGGGGACTATATAATGAATATGAGGATGATATTCAAGCTGCCTTGTCCAGGTATGAAGTACCCCGGTAAAGCCTGAAACGCCACCGGCATATTTGGGATCTGAAAGCAATGTCTTTAAGGCTTCAGATGATGCTTTGAACTGAAGATCATAAAGCAGTTTCTGATTTGACAGGCATGTTTTGTGCAGTTCCCGGGGTATGGTGAAAGTTACCATGAAGTACTTAACCGGCAGCAGTTTGGCAAGCTGCTTTTCCAGCCATTTCGCTGAATCATTACGGCCACACTTCGGGCAGTGACGGTTTTTGCAGGAATGATAGGAATAATGCAGTTCCGCACATTCCTGGCATAAATAGACTTCTCCGCCCAGTTCAGGTGTCCGGCAAAGGAGAATATCTCTGATCGCTCTTAAATGGCTTTCCGGTGACTGGTTTCCATATTTTTCCAGATACTCGGACAGGTTGTTTTTGAGAATCCTGCTAAAATCCATTTACATCTTATTCATCAGTTCATTGATGATTTTACATGACTGCTCTCGGGAAACGTTAGTCAAATGCACGTATACCATGGTCGCTCTAAGACTTTCGTGCCCGAGCAAGTCTTTGATGATGATGATACTGACACCTGCTTCCAATAAATGTGTGGCATAAGAATGTCTGAGTGTATGACAGGTTACATGCTTAGGGATGCGTGTCTCCTTTAAGGCTGACTTCAGAGCTGACCGAAGAGTTTGGACAGAAATCTGGTTCGAGGTTGTCATTCTGTTAATATCAGCCTGTCTGGTGCTTCTGCTCGGGAATAAAAGCTGTCTGTTCTGATGGGTTTTCCAATATTCCCGGAGTTCCTGATACAATTTTTCAGGCAGAGGTATTGACCTGTCTTTGTTGCCTTTGGATTGCCTTACCGTGATGGTCATCAATTCCCGGTTGATATCGGCTATTTTAATCTTGACTGCTTCCGAAATCCTTAATCCGCATTGATAGGTAAGAGTCAGTAAGAGTCGATAATCATAAGTATGAATGCGGGAGATAAGCATTCTAACTTCGTCTGTGGTCAGAATCACAGGAAGTTTGTGCTCAATCTTTGCCTTAAAAAAGGTAAAATCCTCTTGCCTGAAACCAACAACATGGATGAAAAAAAATCTGATGCCATAATAGGCTGATTTTAAACTCTGAGGACTATAATTCTTGACGTTATGCAGGTAGACAAAATATGTTCTTACCTGTTCAATAGATAGTGTGCCGGGGTCTTGACCATAATATGATGCTAAAGAAGTGACTTGTCTGATGTAATTGTATTTTGTCTCTCGGGACACGCCTCGAAGATCAAGGCACTCTAAAAAGCGAACTTCGTATGATTCCATACTTACCTCCAGTTAATTTTGGGGGTAAGTATGCTTTTAGTGAGGGTTCAGTATATCAATAGTTTAAATGCATGAAACACGAGTTTACTGCGAACGGTACTGCTGCTTGCAGCTTCGTTCAACAGCTTACAAAGCTATGGTACAGTCGGTGGCTACTCCTTCAGACTGTGAAAAGTTTACTTCAGTAAACTGAGAAACACTTATGACCCTAAAGTGTCCTTTACATAAGCAACGTAAACGAGGCTGCCACGATTCCTGAAGTAATCACCACATTCGTTGCATAAGATTGTATCTTGTTTTCTCCGATGGTTTGAAACCTCGGAGTCTTCCAGAGTTGTGGGATTCAATCCCAACAACATAACAGCTTACAAAGCTATGGTACAAGCATTCTGTAAAATCAAGGGGCAATCCTACACACTCGGAAGCCCAGAGCGGTGTCGTAGAAAGTCGCATTGATACCGCTCCGTCTTGAAAGGTGGCAATCGCCTAAATAGTAGGGAAAACTACCACCGCGGTACACACGACCAACCCCACTGACAGCACCATGGGGATTGGTCTGTGTACCGCCAGGATAATCACCCTCGATATCCCAATTCCATTCCCAGACGTTACCGCTCATATCAAAAAGACCCAACTCATTCGCAGTTTTTGTGCCAACTGTATGAGTCGTATTACCTGAATTCTCCCCGTACCAAGCTACTTCATTGATATCTTCGCTACCGCTATAGGCATAATTGTGCGTCGAGTTACCACCTCGAGCTGCAAATTCCCATTCAGCTTCAGAAGGAAGTCTATAGCCATTGGCTATCCAATTACAGAATTCATTGGTATGATTGCCATCGCTTGTATTCCACCCCGAAGGCCAGGTAGCAGGATTAGTACCATAAGTAAGATAACTGTAGCATGGGGTCAGACCTTCGTTGATGCTCCGCTTGTTGCAATACTCAATCGCATCGAACCAAGATACCTGCTCCACAGGACCATTAACTACATTCGTAAACCAGGATGGATTACTCCCCATCACTGCTTGATATTCGGCTTGCGTTAGCTCATATCTTTCCAGATAAAAGGATGATACTGTCACATTTGAAGTGCCGTTATTGAATGTTCCACCGGTAACCATTACAAAGTCAGAAGGTATTTCACCATCATCAGCATAGACACGATACAGATAATTATTAGCATTCAAGGTGTAGCTTTCTGCACCTGCATTCCAGATGATATGTTTACTCGTTCCTGCAGGCAGGTCATTGCCTATATCACCGCTGAGGTTGGCAGGACTGGGGACGATGTCATAGCTGGTACCACCATTGGCAGAGACTCTAACTGTAATGTCGCATAAGTCATTATCTGCATCTGCCAGATCATAATGGATGTCCACGATCTTACTGCCATCGGTGCGCTGGCTGGCAGTAACATTGGAAACTATTGGAGCAATGGAATATATTCGGCTGTATATTGCTATAATAGCTATTAACAGTATTATGCGTTTCATTCTGCACTTCTCTCAAGGGTCTGTAACGCATCTTTCCATAATAGTCGCTTTGTAAGAGCATTCTTTTCAAGCTCTTGAAGGCTTTCCTCACGGTAATTTTTATAGGCAACAACTTTATAATACATTTGAGAGCGGAATTCTGCCACATCATGATGTGTATAAGTATTGGTGAAACTTCTACCGAGGAAATAATAGAACTGCGTCCCCTCATATGGTGTTTCATTGTATAGCACGATATAGCCATCCGGCGCGATGGGAGTGCTGTAAATCGTCTGTGTGACCGGTTGCCAGGTGATAACTGCATCGAGATTATTGGAAGTATCGATGTTTACTCCCAGGGGTGCAGAAGGTGGTACGTAGGTAATAGAAAAAGGAGAAGCAGAGGATTTTTGGGTGAAGTTGCCAAAGCTGTCACTAACCTTGATACGAACTTTGGTGTTGTAACTCTGAATGGATGGCATTGCCCAAGGGTAGCTGCCGCTATTTGTGATAGCTGACGCGATTGGTGTATAGCTCGTTCCGCCATCCATCGTGTACCATAGATAAATGCTATTTGGGTTGAGATTGGTGTCAGTAGCAGTCCAGGTGATGTTATTAGTATCACCTATGTACCAGGCTTCACCACCATTGGGAGCAAGAATAGTAAGAGATGGATCGACGTTATCATTTGCCACAGGTGCTGAAGTACCATATCCGATAAGCCCTGAGAGTCCGCCTGTAAGGATGAAAAACATACTGACCAGCAATAGTATTTTCATTATTACCTCCAATTAAGTGAAATATTATAATTACAACGCCAATAAATGAAAATATCTAATAGAATGTCAACATCTAAAGTGCACTTCGAAGCAATCGTTGGAGTTTACAAAAAAGCTAAGGCTTTGGAGTTCAATTGCCCTAACGGATTATCAATGAATACCTGGCTAATAGGGCAAATGGACTTCAAACTGACATTTTCATCTTCGGTAGCGAAAACAAGCAATTCATTACAAGTGGGAGAACTGCCACTCAATCACCGGATTAAAATCCAGTGTTAATATCTTTCTTCCCGATGGGAATCAGAAAAGAAATCCACCCTCATTCCTAAAGTGCATTACGGTATCAATACGGTAGCATTACGGTAGCATTACGGTAAAAAACCGTATTAGTACCGTAATTGTATAGTAATTGTACCACAGTATATTTAAGATTTAAGAAGGAGGATTGAAGATTTTGCAGAGAAGAGAAGAAATGCCCCCCCTATACTTCGACTTCGCTCCCCTTCTCAAGGGGGGATGAAATTCATTGTAGAGACGTGCAACTTGCGCGTCTCATTCCCCTACTCATTCAAATAGAGACGCCCAAGTTGGGCGTCTCTACAAATTCTCCTTGTCACGAAAAGCCTGTTATTAAATATCAACCTATTGAAATAACTTACAAAAAGGAATTGATATGAAAAAAGATGCAAAATTCACGACCCGACTGATTCATGCGGGTTTTCACGAAAATGAAGAACTGGCAGTAGTAACCCCGATCTATCAAACTTCCACATTTGCTTTCAAAAATGCCCAGCATGGTGCTGACCTCTTTGCCGGTGAAGGCGAAGGCTACATTTATACACGCTTGGGCAATCCTACTATCCGTGCTTTGGAAGATGCTGTTGCTAATCTCGAAGGCGGTTTCGGCGGTATTGCTGTTGCTTCCGGAATGGCTGCAGTAACCACGATTTATATGGGCTTACTGGGAGCAGGAAGTCATATTGTTTCCACAGATGCTGTCTATGGTGCATCCCGAGGCGCATTGGAAAAACATTTTCCCCGTTTTGGCGTGGAAGCTACTTTTGTTGATACTTCCAATATCGCTTTGATCGAACCTGCCATCAAACCGAATACAAAGGTTCTCTTCATCGAAACGCCAGCGAATCCCACCATTGCCATCACCGATATCGCAGCCTGTGCTGAGATCGCTCACCGTCATGGCTTGAAACTGGTTGTGGATAACACATTCTGTTCACCATATCTGCAAAGACCACTTGAACTCGGTGCTGACATCGTTTTCCATTCCATCACTAAATTCATCAATGGTCATGCGGATGTCGTCGGTGGCATTATCGTTACTAAAACAGAAGAAGATTACAAGTACTTATACAATGTCATGACTACCATGGGACCAAACATGGATCCGCACCAGGCGTACCTGGTCAGCCGTGGACTCAAGACTTTAGCCATCCGTATGGAAAGAGCGCAGGAAAATGCCATGAAGATCGCAGAATATCTTGAGAAACACCCCAAGATCGCTTGGGTTCGTTACCCCGGGTTAAAATCACATCCTCAATTTGAACTGGCGAAACGTCAGATGAGCGGTTCCGGCGCTATGATTTCTTTCGGTCTCAAAGGTGGCTTTGAAGCTGGCAGAATCTTGATGGATAATGTGCATATTGCTGAACTTGCAGTATCATTGGGTGGAATTGAAACTCTCATCCAGCATCCTGCTTCCATGACCCATGCGAAAGTTTCTAAAGAAGCCAAGCTCCTTGCCAATATCACAGATGATCTTGTACGTTATTCTGTCGGTATCGAAGATGCCGATGACCTGATCCAGGATTTGGATGAAGCGTTAGCGTTGATATAAGAACGCTGTCCGGAACGCCGATTTCTTATCGGCGTGCGAGGCGAATTCCTTTCGCCTCCTCCCCTCTGCAGTATGTTTTTTTTGGGGCGAATTCTTTTCGCCCCTCTTTCTTTTACAGCTCACAAACCCAACTCCATTTCCACTCACTAGCTTCTTTAACAAGTCCCGCCTTCACCGGATTCAACAGAATATAATTTGTAATATTCAACATTTCAGTTTCACTTCTCGCACAATAATCATAGTATTCTCTCTGCCAAAATCTGCCTTCACTACCTATAATTCTATTAATTTCACGTGTTGTTATGCTTTTGATCTTTTTTACAATGAAAGCCATTTCATGTGGTTCACCAGATTCTCTGTTCAGGATGCGGAAAAGAATATGCACATGATTCGGCATGATCGTATAACAGAAAAGATTATAAAGAGTGCCGTCGAATTCATGAAGAGTATCAGCGAAAATCTGAGAAATATCAGAATTTGAGAGGAAATTATTTTTAAGGTCGCTTTTACATAACAGGGAATCATAGAAGGCGAATATCTTTTTTTGGCGAACGTTTTGGTAATCTGAGCGGTCTTTGGTAGTTTTTGAGATTTGTAATTTGTAATCGTTGAATTGTCTGATTATTTCATTTGGCATTGTCTCTGATAATCTGAAAGTGAGAAAGAGTGTTGCGTCTTTGGGTTGGATATGAGGAATTCGACGCCAGTAGTACTTGGTTTCGTCGTTATCTAACATAGTGATCTCCTTTATACCAGAAAAGAGAGGCGAAAGGAATTCGCCTCGCACGCCGATGAGGAATCGGCGTTCCGGACATTTTGCATTCGATTGCAGAGAAGAGAGGCGAAAGGAATTCGCCTCGCACGCCGATGAGGAATCAGCGTTCCGGATCTACATCTTTACTATCTTCTTACATACAATTCTGTTATTAGCTGAAACACGAACTATATACACCCCTATAGCCACTTCCCTATGATTCTCATCCTTTCCATTCCACAATACATCTATCTGTTGAGATTTGGTTTCAGGAAAATGATAAACTTGCTGCCCTCGAATATTATAAATATCGATATTTGAAATGCCTTTATCGGAATTCGCAAGTTGAATCCTGCATTGTGAATGAAATGGATTAGGAAACACGGATAATGTAGGAAAAGGTTGAGGAATAGAAATATCTTCATTACCCACATATCCCCCATCAGAAATGACCTTGAACTCATCCAAGGCAAACATACAGCAATCATAAGAAACACATTGCACTGCAATCAAAATATCCTGACCATCATACATAGATAGGTCATATGAATACTCTATCCAATGATCAGGAGCCTGTAGATACGGTTCATCGCTGATCATTTGAAATGAATCCGGATCTGCAAGATTTGTTGATATCCCCACTCTGAAGCGCTCAGCACCGTATTCAGTAGAAAGTGAACGCGCTTGAAAAGTGAGAATTGAACCTGTTCCCATGTGTAATTTAGGAGTAATCAGCCAATCATTGTTGGGCGGTGGGGAATCAGGAAAGACAGCCAGGTACTGTTGTCCCTCAAATGCTTCAACATCATTGAAGATTGGATTACACTCTCCTGGATTGAACACTATGAAAGCTGAAGGTTCCTCTTCATTGGGAAAATCGGTTGTTGGCAGACCGAATGTATCATGCTGATCAATATCAAGATCGAACCAGGGGACAGATACTCTTATAAAAGAATCGTACATTTCAAAACCATCATAAAAAAGCGGTTCTTCAGTAAACAGACAGTTCAGGCTTGTGGAGGCACTGGTTGCTGATTCCGAGCCACTTTCATTTAAAGCAGTTATGAAATAGGAGTAATTCTGTCCCTGGACGACCGAAGCATCATTATACTCTGAGATAATGCTTGTTCCCAATAAATGATTATTCCGGTAGACCTTATATCCTGTAGGAATGTAAGAAGTAGGAGCAGTCCATTGGAGATGAATAATATTGCCTACAACCTGCGCTGAAGGATTTCCTGGAGGCTCGATTGATAAAGAACTTTCCATCATGATTCTTAAGTCATCAATAAATAGATCGCAGTCCTGGTTGGATACAGTTGATTCACCATAAAAACCAATGCGGAATATACCTGCAGGTAATGATAGAGAGATGTTATTATCGATTGGCAGGGGATCTTCAACAGTCCATTCATGCAAGGCACTTGCTGTTGAAAGAGTTGCGTTTGTCCCTGGAAATAAAACCAGCTTAAATGAATCATCAACACCCAACTGCCCCTGGTTTGTGGAATTCCAGTTTGTTAAAAGTGCTTGAAAAGAAATGACTGCTTGTGTTCCAATCACACCGGATAGAGGGGGGGAAATCAGCCAGTGAAAGCAGTCACGTCCATATATATTCAATTTGGCTGAACCGTTGGGAGAGTTTGACTGGTTTCCAAAACAATCCCAATTCCATCCATGTGTAGTGGGAACAAGCGATGCGTTAAGCTGATACAAACCTTCCATTCTAAGCCATTGATCAGGGGGAAAGGCATTTAAATCGTAACACTCCAGGAAAGGAATGCCCATACCAATCGTACTACCTGTCGTAAAATGCCAGATTGGACTTTCAACAGTTTGCGCACCATAATGGGCACGGATTTGCCACCAATAAGTCGTATTCGCTAGTAAAAGATTACTACTCGACCAGCTTTCAACGGTTAATGAAGAAGCTTGCACTGACAATTGATCTGATTGTTGACCAATTAGTAAATCATAATTATCTGCACTACATGTCCATGTGAATTGAGGCAGCAATTCTACGAATTCTGCTACATTGGCAGGATATGGATTAGATGGAGGAGGGAAATCCGTTATCATTTGCAACCTGATATTCGCAATATAGAATCTTGGATTAGAGGAATTTGCACTTGGAGGTGAAGCAGGATCAGGATTGATTGTATCATTATGATATTCGATACTTTGAGCCCTATTCGCTTGAGAACATATGAATTTATCTGATAAGATTGTACAACCTGGTTGATTCTCATCAAAAGCAATAATCAAATTATGGATATTATCGTAATCAAAATTTGTAGTAAGAGGAATAGATACCCACCCATCTCCGGGTGGACCAATAGAAAAGTTGGATACATCCCAATTCCCATCAAATACAAGTTGCAATGAATCCAAGGGAAACCAATCTGAATTTGATTGAAAACAAGTTCGATCCGAAAGCCCCATATATATTTTTAATTGGTTTACATTACTCATAAAATTATTCGAAACGATATGATATGGGTAGCAAATCTGAGTTATCATGCCATTCTGATTGATTTCAGATCTATTATAAATAACTTGTGAATAAGAATAATGATAGGGAGCATCAAACGGCAAAGGTTGATTATTTATCTGTCCCGTTCCGATACTGATAGTAATCGCACTAATTGATAATTGAAATAAAACCAGGAAAAAAATTAAAACCCATTTCATAGATCACACTCCGTTTATATATTATCCCGTTTAATCAAAAAATAAACAAAATGTATGGAAAGTCAAGAAATAATCTTTACTAAGTTAAGACTATTATTCAAAATAGTCTGGATAAAAATAAGATGAGGTTTGATTGGCAAAACAGATACGCATCCTATTCATTGCTGATACGCATTTGGGATTCGATTATACTTTCAATGCACGGATAGAGCGAAGGCGTCGAGGCAATGATTTTTTTGGAAATTATGAATTAGCACTTCAGCCAGCTTTTAAAAAAAAAGTTGATATCGTTGTACATGGCGGTGATTTGCTTTTTCGTAGTAAAGTGCCTTCTAAGCTTGTCTGGATGGCATTTCAGCCTCTTCTTAAAATCGCTGATCTTGGAATTCCTATTTATCTTGTTCCTGGGAATCACGAACGATCCGCAATTCCATATGAACTTCTAGGGGCACATCCGCTTATACATATTTTCAGGGAACCTCAGACATATCTCTGGCAAAAAGATGATATCCGTTTTGCATTCAGCGGTTTTCCTTGCGACCGCGATGAGGTCCGTGATAATTTTCGTTCACTTCTATCTGAAACTCAATGGAACGAAGTACCTGCAGAATATCGTTTTCTTTGCCTGCACCAAGCTGTTGAAGGAGCTCAAGTAGGGGTACAAAACTACACTTTTCGTTACAATTCAGATGTGATAAAGGGTAATGATCTCCCTCCAGAATTTACGGCTACTTTGACCGGGCATATTCATCGGGCACAAGTATTATCATATGATCTGCAAGGTAATCCGCTCCCCTGCCCTGTTTTTTATCCCGGTTCTATCGAAAGAACTGATTTTGCTGAAATGAATGAACAAAAAGGTTACTATATTCTCAAGATAGATCCTCAGCTAACTCCTCCATTATCATATGAGTTTATCGAATTGCCTACGAGACCTATGTTCAAAATTGAAGTTCCTGCAAGTATCGCGACTGAAATCGAGATGGAGACTTTTATCAGGGAGTCTGTGGAGAATTTACCTCCAGATGCAATTATCAAATATCGTTTCAGTCAGAGTATGGATATCTCATATTTTCCTTGTCTTCATGCTAATAATATGAGAGAAGTAATTCCTGGAACCATGAATTACGAAATCTCAACCAGGAGAAATTATGCTTAAGAAACTGGACATTGCTGATGAAAAACCTTCCTTTTCGAATCCTGTACTTAGTTCCCTTTCGGAAATACTATCATTAAAATTCCTCTTTCGCCAAGGTTGGTTACAAAAAGGTTTATCAAAAGGTCTGTGTGAATCAGTAGCTGATCATAGTTTCAGCACAGCAATGATGGCTTGGATTCTAGCTATGGAGTATTTTCCTGAATTGGATGCATCTAAAGTCCTGCAATTAGCCATAATGCATGAGATCGGTGAAATTTATGCTGGAGATATTACTCCATCTGATGCTATTTCGAATTCAGATAAGCATAATTTGGAAAAGGATTCAGTGTACAAAGTCCTTGAGAAGCTATCGAAGGGTTCACATTTGATTGCAATTTGGGATGAATTTGAAACAGGCAATACATTAGAAGCTGATTTTGTGAGGCAAATAGATAAACTTGAAATGTCATTCCAAGCTCTGCATTATGAAGCAGCCACAGGTATGGATGTACATACATTTATTGAGAGCACTGATAAGGTGATTACCAGTGAAAAGTTAAGGGAGATTTGGCAGGAGGTGCTAGGTGCTAGGTGCAAGTAAGCTGCTGCTTCAGTACATCCACAAGAGCATTCAATGCTTTATCCGAGTCATCAACATCTACGATCTCTAATTCCCTCCAATCTGTAAAAAGAACAAGTTTCACATCATGTTCAGCTTTTTTATCCTGGGAGAGGGCATCTATTCCATCTTTTTGCACATTATGAATCAGTTCTTCAGTAACATATTCTGCCAAAGGAAAATCATGAAAGAGGTTACGAATCCTGTTCATTGTTTTTTCGTTGATTCTACTCAATCTAAAGCTAAGCAAGGCTGCAGCATGTATGCCAAAAACCACAGCAATCCCGTGAGGTATATCGCAAAGAGATATCGATTCCAATACATGTGCAAATGAATGCCCAAGATTCAACATTCTGCGTCCTTCTCTGTCCCGTAAGTCAGAAGCACAAATAGCCATTTTCAATTTGGCTGCTTCCCATATCACTTCCTTAGGAGGCAAATAGTTAATATCAAGTTTTTCAGGTAATTCCATCTCTTTATGAATCAAGTATATCTTCACAATTTCTGCCCATCCATTCAGAATATCAACTGGTTCAATTGACTTCAGAAAATCATGGCAAAAGTAGACTACACTGGCAGGATAGAACGTTCCAATCATATTTTTCAGATGATGAATATCAAATGCAGTTTTTCCACCAAGTGAAGCATCAACCATACCTACAACCGTTGTTGGGATCAATTCCAGATGAACACCACGCTTAAAAGTGGATACAGCAAAAGCAGCTAAGTCTGTAAGTGTACCGCCTCCAAAAACAAATACAGTCATGTTCCGTTGAACTCTTTCCTTGAGAAGGAACTCATAGATAAGGTTTAATTCCTGGAGATTCTTCGTATTCGATTTGACTTCAATCGGCAAAACTGGTATGGAAATAGGGATACTACGAAAAAAAACCGAATGTCTTTTCATAAAAACTAAATCAGATATGATAACAGCGTTGAACGGGAAGTTGGACATCACTGAAGCCAGTTCAGCTTTAGTAACTTGTTGAATTTCCGTATCGAAAGCTATTTTAAAGCGAAATTTGAGACGATTTGTTTGCTTCATTTTGCATCCATATCTTCATCAACCTCGAATTAAAGCAATCTTACCTCGAACCGTATCGCCATCTTTGACTGAAATTACATAGTAATAGACACCGGAACTGCATTTTTTACCACTACTATTCAGTCCATTCCAAGTAAAAGGAAGATAACGGTTTTGCTTTAACTCCAGGACAAGATCACCGCTGAGGTCATAAATTCGACAGAAGCTGGTCGGAAAAACACCTGATGATGAAGCTGTATTTTCTATAGTAACCACTTGATCACGATCAGGTTTGAAAGGATTTGGGTAGGCTCTTACTTTTTTCAAACTGACTTGAGGAGGATTTTCAAACCCGATTTGAAAAGTGTTCAACCCATCCGGAGTTCCGATATAAAGTGATCCTTGAGAAGGATCATAACCTAAAGAAAGTACATAATTTGAAATCAAAGGAGAATTGGATATATTATAATTAGTAAATCTCTCGGTGGAAGGATCGTACATACTAAAACCATTATCACGACTTCCAAGCCAGATTCGACGGAAAGGATCGAGGTATATTGCAGTAGGATTCGTATGAACCGATCCAAAAAGCCTTTCTTCATCATAATAATAGAGACCATTCAGATCAGTTTCCCAAGTTCCATTACGAAAGATTCGTCTTTTCACATCAACATCATATTTAAACCAATTTGTGCCATTGTATGAGTAAATACCATTTGAAGCAGCGATCCATGTTTCATTTTCACCAAAATCATTCGTGAAAGAAACGATGCCATAAACCCAGCAATTATTCAAATCGGTTGATTGAGGATTATGCCAATAGTTATTGTTGCTCGCAGAAGGTAAAAGATCCATATTTGACCAATATGATACCCCATGATCATTTGCTGTTCCAAAGAAATATGCTGATTCGGATTCAGCAACCAGGATGACACCTTGCCTGGCACTGTTTGGAATCTGGAAACTTGTAATTTTTTGGTAAAGGGAATCCAGAACTATGATCCCACCATTATAGCAGCAAACGAACATACGATTATCAGAATCGTGGTAAACATATGTCAAAGTTTGAGATAACATAGCCGGAGTTGTAGAAATCTGACGATATGTTATAACGGGATCAATATAGTGATACAATCCATATGTATCCATCCAATCCCAAGAATTATTACTAGGATCATAGATATTCAAGCCATTACCCCAACCATACGTATTATTAGTTGGTGTATAGTAAGCCGCCATCCATAATCTATCTTTATCGTCTACAGCCAAAGAAAGAATATTATCACTAATCAGGGGACTATTTTTTACTGTGAATGTTTGCCAGGTATTGCCATCAAAACTACTAATTCCTCTAGTTCCCTTCTTTGTTTTACCAATACCAAGATTACCACTTCCAAACCAAGTCTTACCTTTTGAATGAGTAATACAACTAACTGTATTGAAACCGATAGAGTTCGTGATTACATTGAACCAATTAGGTGTGGCATCGAAAAACAAACCATCTCCCCAAGAAGATAGAGACATCTTTCCATTCAGATTCTTAATCTTAGTTACAGCTTTATTATTTAATCCTAAAGTACCTTCAGGAATCTTCGTTAAATGCCCATCAGCAGATAAGATATTCAAAGCAGTATTGCTCTCATTATTTAGTGTCATGATGTTTTCATGCCAAGCGCCATAAGAGAAATATAGATCCCCAGAAGCGGAATAATTAATCGAATAAACAGAATCCGATTCAAGTCCATTTGAAGAATTATACTCAATCCAATTATTGGGAAAAACACTTAAATCGACAATTCCTAATCCCTTCGTTGTTGAAACTGCAATCTTCTGCTCAAATAGAGCTATTTGAGAAATTCTATCCCCAGGTATATTGGAATTAGTTGTGTTCCAAGTATGCCACCTGGAATTAATATTTAATGAATCAATGTGAACATAACTTAGCCCTTGTGGCGTTCCTAAATATAGATAATTGGTTGGGGCAAGTTTCATAAAGAAAAGGCTATCATTAACTAAACCACCTTCTGTATATGAATTTGTATAAACCTGACTCAATAGGGGAAAACTGACTTGAGCCATTTGATAGAATACAGCAAGCCCCTTATCAGTAGAAACAAAAAAAAGCGTATCGGAATGAGCAATACCAGTGATCTTATTCGAAGGTAAACCTGATGTCTCATTCAGAATTTTGATGCCTTGAGGAGTCAGAATATTTACTCCACCTGCATAAAGACCCATCCATAACTGATCCGTTGCAGGTATATAATCCAGTACTCTTACATCGTTATTACTTAACCCATCAATATTTGTGTAGGTATGGTCTAGTTCATAAGCCTCTGCACCGGTTAATGTGGTGTCATGCTTAAAGACAGCCAAGCCTCCCCAAGTGGCAACATAAAGCTTATTGTTCGCTTCAATATAATCATTAACATACGTAGTATTCGTATATGTTTTCCACCTTGTTGCAATAAGAGGTGATAAAACCACCAGGCACAGTGCTAATGTCAGTAGATGCTTATTCACTTAAGATTCTCCCTTTTAAAAAGCATATATGATATAACTAATAATACAAACAATAAAACGACAAAAATCATAAACAGTAATTTTTTTGTTGAAAAAGAAAAGCCAAATGCCATCAAAGCAAAGAGAAATGTAATAAAATAGGCAATTAAAGCTACCGTTTTCTGAGATAAACCAAGATCAAGCATTTTGTGATGTAAATGTGCTTTATCAGGTTTGGAGATGTTTGTTCTATTCTTTATTCGTCTGCATACTGCAAGAAATATATCAAAAAATGGCAGTAGCAGTGCAATGATAGGAACAAGTAAAGTCATTGCTGTGATACCCTTGAACTGTGAGTTTCCGGCAGTGGATATCGCTGCAATATTTAATCCGAGGAACATACTGCCAGAATCGCCCATGAATATGGAGGCTGGATAAAAATTAAATCGCAGAAAAGCCAAGGTTCCAGCAACCATAATTAGAGAAAAGAAACTGACTAATGGATTATGGCTCATGATTCCCAAAACGGATAGTAATAGAGAAATAATCACAGTTATTCCTGCTAAAAGTCCATCAAGCCCATCAATAAAATTGATAGCATTAATCACGAGTACATACCAGAAAATTGTGATGGGAAATGACAGATATCCCAATTGGAATTCACTTCCCAAAGGATTTGTCATCGTTCTGATTTGGAAACCACTAAAATACATGACAACGGCAAGCAGAACTTGGTATAATAATTTGAATCTTGCAGAAGACTCATATTTATCATCCATTAAACCAACAAATAAAGTCAGAATACCCAGTAGGACAAGTTTCTGCGTCTGGGCTGCAAAAGGCTGTCCGATAGGTAAAAGTGAAAAGACATATTGCATAATTATAATTGGAATCGCAAAAGAAAATCCTCCTGAGGAAGGAATAGCAATTGTATTTATCCTCCTTGGTCCAGGTTTGTCAATAATACCGAACCTTGTTGACAGTTTTCGGTTCAAAGGAACGATGATAATAGTGGCAATAAAGACGAGTATAAAACCAGCAACTAATAGCGTCAGTGTATTAGGATTCATAAATTCCCTGATATCTCTTAATGAATTCTTTCATGCTAAATCTCTGCAAAACTTCTTTACGAGAGTTTTCTCCCCAATTCTTGATTTCATTTTTCCTTTCCGGTAAACCATGCAATATCTCAGCCAAGATTTCAGGTTTTCCGGGAAGTACCAATATACCATTCAAATCGCTTACCAATTCATTATTTCCCTGGATATTTGAAGCGATGATTGGAAGTCCGACTGCCATTGCTTCCAATATTGATAATGATAATCCTTCCCAAAGTGAGTAAAGGAGAAAACAGTTAAATTGCAGCAACCAGGTTTGTATGTTTTTTTCCCACCCAGGTAGAAAGATGGAATCTGCTAGATTAGCTGTTTTTACCATTTTTAAACATAATTGATAATATTCGCCATCGCCAATGAACACAAAAGCGAGGTGTGGATTTCTTCTACAGGCAATAATTGCCGCTTCCATCGTCTGAACAATATTCTTCTGTTTTGAAAACCTAAGACTACTTCCAATGACAAAACGATCCTTAAGAAAGGCAAATCTCTCAACCTCCGTATTTTTTTTGGGAATCAATACTCCGTTATATATGGACTGAGTGTTTACTCCATGAAATAATAGGTTATTTTCTGTAAATATCCTATCAGAATCATTCACAAAGATCATGAAATCACAAAAATGCGCAGCAAAAGCTTCCATAAATAAGTAAAATAGCTTTGGAATAATAGGTTGATATGGATGAAATGAAAAGCCGTGAACTGTATGTATGATTTTCGGTACACCAGCCAATCTTGCGGCAATTCGTCCAATAAAACCTGTTTTAGAGGAATGCGTATGAATGATATCAAATCGTCCTCTTCGACAGATTCTATAGAGTTCTATAAAAGCCAGCACATCCTTGATTGATAGATGGTGTTCCATCGCATACAAAGGAATGAAGTGATATCTGCGATTTTCAATTTCTTGAATCAGTTCACCATTGGGACGGCACGCTATAAAAATCTCATATTTGTCCTGATCTAAGCCATCAAGGAGATTCAGCATCATGTTTTGGACACCAGATAAAAGAGGTAATAATTGGATGTGAAGGATTCTGATTTTCTTCAAGAATGCTGTCCTAAGCGATTTTCAACAAACTTGATAAATTTTTTTGTTTGTTCTTCCCTGGAATATTCTTGGAATAACATACCTTCACCTGCTTTCAGAGTTGCTTTTTGATAAGCTTCAAGTATTAGCTCCTTAATCTTTTGTACATCTTCCATAGGACAGATCAGGCTATGTCCAAACTTACGCAGGATCATTGCTGCATCACCATTCGGAGGCACTAATCCAAGTATAATACTTTGACATCTTACATATTCGAATATCTTTCCGGTCGATATATAATCACCATCAACAGAAGCAACTATCAGAACCAGGATATCTGAATTATACATCAAATCTAATGCTTCCCGATGTTGTTGCTGAGTGATAATCTTCAACTGTGATCCAAGACGGGACTGTAACAATACGTTTTGTTCTTCAGCATAATAATTTCCAAGAAAAGTAATCTCTAAATCAGAGGGCAAAGCATGATTCTGTTTCAGTTCCCTCATCGCTTGCAGTAAATACTTGGCAGTTCGATTTCCATACAGTGATCCAATATAGGACATCCGTATGATCTTACTGGGTTCTTTTTTTACTAAATCCGTAAAATCAGTTTCATCCCAACCATTAAACATCACATGGATCTTATCAGCCAGATGATCGCCAAAGTTCTTACACAAATCATTCTTCATACCTTCGCTGATTACCGTAATGCCTGTTGAATAGTTAAGCAATTTCTTTTCCCAGGAATGGGCATGTCTGAAATGTAATTTTGATATATATGTTAAATAATGATATAGCGTCCATGGATCACGATAATCCATAAATAATGGTATTTGACGCAGTTTGGCTAAGCGATAGGCTGCTATTGCAGCAGAATATGGACCAACAGTAACCAGGATAGCATCGTAATGCCTCATTGAAGTAGCTTTTACTCCAGCTAGATATGCAAAAGGAATCCACCCAATCTTGTCATCAATAGGAAAGCTTCTTCTTATGAAACGCTTGATTTTTTCAGGAGTTCCAAAATAGATTTTCTGATTTGATTCTTTGCTTATCGTTGCTTTCTTCATCAAAGCCATTGGATCTAATGATGATGTTCTATATACGTGAGTTGCTCTTGATTCCTGGAGTAAAGATTCATCTTCAGAATGGAAAACAATATTCTTCACCGTAATGACGTCTGTATCCCATCCTTCATTCCATAGGTATTTTGTCAGTTTTACAGGTCTCTGCACTCCAGATCCCCCAAGTGGTGGATAAAAATAGGCAAATAACAACATGTGTTTCTGATTCGTCAGAATGGGCATAAGAGACTGTATTTTTGTCAGCAGCAAAGGTTCCTGGGTTTCCCAGTTCAATTCAGTGCGTACAAGTTCTCTGCTTTTCATTGCAGTCTGGAGGAAATAGTCATCGTTTTTTTGTAATAGAAGGTCGATTTTATCAGACAATACTCTGGAATTATATGGAATGCAATAACCCAATTCCTGGTGCTCAATAATATCCCTGATTTGCTGAAAATCATTTGCTATAATTGGCAGACCGGCTTCCAGGTATTCAATAACCTTAATAGGAACTCCTAACTGATATCTCTTTATTCTTGGATCAAGAAGGCATATACCAATTCGGGATTTCACTAATAGATCGTACACCTGGCAATGAGGCAACATTCCCATGAAGAGAACATGCTTCGTAAGATTAAGGTCAATAATCGTTTTTTCATATTTATTTTGAAAGTCACGATTTTTGAATTCTCCAGCAATAACCGCTTTAAAATCAGGATGTTTGTTTTTTAGAATGGAGATTGCTTTTAATATCTTCAGTATTCCTCTTTCCTGATAAACGCCTCCAACATAAACAATGTCATACTGTTTCTTTCCTTCATGTTGTTCGCATCCCTTGAGATGTGGATAATTTGCGCAAGTTATAGTGTCGAGAGAATAACGCCGGTAGTACTTTCGTAAATGATTGTTTACAGTAATTACTAAGTCCGTTTTTGAGAAGAGCTTTTTTTCTATTCGAGAATAAAGAAAATTAGCTAACTGCTTAAATGGAGAAAATAGCCTTTCACCCATTGCCAAGGAAAAATATTCATGAACATCATATACTAACTTACAACCAATCTCACGCTTTAATTTTTGCCCGACAATCAATGTGAGAGGTTCAACACAAACAATGATATCCGGTTTATAGGATTTAATTAAGTGATATGCATTTTGCAAATAAGTGAACTTAGTTGCATTGGGAATAATAGAAACAGATGGATTAAGGTCAAAATCGTCTAATCCAATCGGAGCAAAAATCCTTACATCAGCAATCTTAGCCAGGCTTGTGCCAATCTTGCCATGAAGTCGAACATCATCAGAACGATGAGAATTTGTCAGGATCGCAATCTTACTCGACATCCGGTTTATGATTCCCTGTTTTGATTTCAATAATGGCAATTTGATTTGCTTTGATATCACTGAATGTTACATTCTGTTTGTTTACAACAGCCTCAGCGCCACTGATATCCCCAATTTCCGTATCCCCAAGAACTTTAATCGTAAAAAACTTGATATCACTGGGAAAATAGATACTTATTTCATATTCACTTTCTTCAATCGTGACTTGACGTCTCATATCCCACCAGGTAGCAATTTCTTTGGCTGTCGTGAAATATACTGATTTTGTTTGCAGCAATTCCAACACATAAGAATAGATCTTCTCCAAATATGGTAATTCTTCGAAATTAGATAAACAAAAATCAAAAGATATTAAACCGTTAGAACGTTGTGTATTTTCTATCAATTTCTTGATATGATTTTTACTCTTCTCCAGTGGTACTTGTTTATATTTAGAGATACGTAGAGATTCATCTTTGACATTAATTGGAATTTCCACATGATTACTCCGCTTATTGTCAAAATAGGGATAAAAAGGATAAGCTATACCGCGCATAAAACCCATTCGATCCGTGTAACCTAGGGAAGAATCATATAAAAAATGTGTATGTTGCTGCTGTTCCAGTTTCTGATGTTGAAAATATGTATTCATATTCCTGATACCATAAGTAGTTAATCCAGTCAGCTTTTGAAAAGCCATTTTCTGATGTCTCAAATAATCAGAATCTGTTTTTCTTCGTGTATCATAAATACCGATATCATGTCCTTCAGCCAGTATATGTTTAATTGTAGATTGTATTTCTTCATCATTACCCGCATCATAATCTATGTGATCTGATTTCAAAGGTGCGAGATAGTAGGTTGTCTTGACTTGATAATTCTTATCTAGACTCAGATACTCCTCAAAGTTCCAATACATTTCATAATTAGTAAATATGTATTTGATCTTACTTGCCATATTTTTGGAAAGAGATGCCCAGCGAAAAGTGACTAATAACTTAATATCTTCGAAAACAGAATACATGAGAGAATTCAGATTCCATTTCTGAAGATGATCAACATCATGAGAGACTGTAGCAGCAAATGTCTGTGCCTGGGGCCAATATGTTCTCTGTGCTAAAACCATCTTTTTCTTTGTTACCTGATCACCTAGCATCTTGTCCATTGCCCAGAAAAAATTATGAAGAAAAGGCATGTCTCGATATTCATTAAAAACACTGGCATTATCAGGATATCTCCCATTATGATCATGTTTTTTCTCTACTGATTCTTCCATTCCGGCAATATGAAAATAGATATTACCTATCAAGTCGAAATTGAACTTCCCCCCATAGATCTCTGACCCTGAAAATACTTCTAATGGGATTTCTGTAAGTTTCTTTTCAGAAAGTACAGGAGTTGTAGTATGAATCTTAATTTGATAAAGTTGATTACGAATCTGCTCCGCATTCATATCACATTTTTGGAACAAAAAAGGTTCAGCAGGGATATAGATCGTAATATTATTTTTTGCATAATTATAAAGCTCTTCTGGAGAAGGATGAATCATCCAATATAGGATCAGAATATCACGTGTTCCTACTTGGCTGGGATCCTGGATAAAACGATGACTATAACCTAAAGTCTGAAATAGAAAGTCAAAACTATAGCGAATTTGACTATCAATTTTTTCAAGTAGATGATCTATGTTAACAGTGATCATATTATTTCCTTCTTCTCAAGCAGGTATCATTTTAATTTTCACGATGCTTGCTTGTGTGTCAAGCCTTTATGAATTATTTCTTTGAATATTCTAATTATTCAGTATTGTTTATCCAAAATTTCCTGAGTGATTTATTTATTAAAACTCTATCATGACTTAGAATACGGAAAGCTTTAAAAAAAAGGTATTTTTTTATTGACCGATTGGAGATTAATGACTTACTTTGTAATATTAGAAGTTGGAGTTAATCAAATCATTTTGGATACTTCTAATTATGAATTATTATATATACTTCTAAAGTGAACATAATGGAGTCAATAATGAACCGTCTTATTTTACTTGTCGATGATGACTTATTACTACGCGAAGTAGTCAGCGACTATTTAGAACGCTTTGATTATGTCGTTGAAACTGCTGAAAATGCTGAGCAAGCTCTGACAATGTTCGAACCTGGAAAATACAGTTTAGGTATCCTGGATTTGGTTATGCCTGGAATGAATGGACTTGATCTGATGAAACAACTCCTCAAACAGGATCCAAGTTTCTTTGTCATCATTATGACCGGATATCCTACAGTAGATAGTGCTTATAAGGCTATGGTGGAAGGAATTTCCGACTATATCATCAAACCCTTCCGGTTTGATGAACTGCTTCAGACTGTTCAAAAATACGTTCCATAAATAATGCAATATCAAATACATCATTTGCCTTTGGATAAACTTCCTCCCTTGGCAATGAAGTTTTCTCTCTATTGCCAACCGGATTTTCTTGCTGCATTTGCATCTGCATATCAAGCTGAAGTATTTTATTTAGCTACTTGGAATGGAACCGAATACGTTGCCTGTATGCCGGTCTTCGAACGAAAAAAACTGGGTTTTCTAACAATCATAAATCCACAGCTTTATTATTATCATTTTCTTTCTTTCAACATGCAGAAGAGTATGCATCCGAATCGTATCCAACAACGAAAGCTGGATATATTGGAAGCAATCTCACATTATATGCAGAAAAACTACCATAAAGTATTGTTTAATCTGAACCCGGAAATCCAGGATATTCGAGGTTTCACATGGACAAAAATGAAAGCCATTCCATTGTATACATATCTTGTATCATTGAAAAATATCAACTCTTCTCACTTTTTTGTAAATGAACGTAATTCCATTCATAAAGCAGAAAGAGAGGGTGTTACTATTGCAGAATTTATCAATTATAATGAGTTTATCCGATTAATGAAAATGACGAATCAAAGGCAGGGAAGAGAATTAGCTCTTTCGGAAGAACAACATATAAAATTACTTCAAGATTTATTCAATATCCAAGCTGTCAGACAGTTTAATGCGCTTATTGATAATAAGATCATTGCCGTTTTTCTTGTTTTGCAGGATCATGGATTGGATACCGTATATGCTTGGCAGCATTATACTGACCCTGCTTATTTCAATACAGGGGTCAGCCCTTTTTTCTTTAATACTCTGTTCAACCTTCTCAAAGATGACTTCTCCACATTTGATCTTTGTGGTGCCAACCATCCTGCGATATCAAGATATAAAGCAGCACTGGGAGCTAATCTACAAGTATTCTTCAGGATTCAGGGAAATATGCTGACCTGGAAATGATTTAGAAATCTGTTTCAGCAATTAAAGAACAAATCGCATCCTGGATTTTAGTCATCTCTTCATCATTCTTATAATCGTTTATGAGTATCGTAATTGCAAACAGTGTATGATTTCGATTCATCGCATATCCGCTCAAATTCCTAACATATCGCATAGAACCTGTTTTGGCAAAGATTTTCCCTATCGTGGGAATTGCTTTCATTCGTTTACTCAAGGTACCATCCATTCCTGCCATAGGTAATGATGCTAGAAATGTGGAAAACTCTGGTTTTCCAGCCATGTAAACCAGTAGTTTGGAACACTGGGAAGCAGTGCACATATTATAGCGTGATAAACCTGAACCATCAGCTATGTATATGGAATCAGGGTTGATATTCATACTTTGCAGCTCATACTTCAAGATGTTAATCGAATTTTTATCCGTTCTGCCTAATGTAAGTAATAAGGCTTCCGAAGCTAGATTAAGACTTTGTTTATTTGTGAACCTGGTAATCTTCGCTAAAGTTGGAGAAGCATGTTCAAAAATTAGTGTCATTTTAGGATGTTTCAACTCTTGCATCGAATGAATCACCCGTACTTTCCCCTTGCACTTGATTCCTTTCTGCATCAAAATAGAATGAAGTATTTTACCGGAAACAACTTCAGGATTGGGAATAGCAAAGAACTCCTCATCCTGATGATTGGGTTTGAGTGAACCGGTAAGCCTGATACCTTTTCCATCCATCATAGATGTTAACTGAACAGAGTCTTTTGTAATGTTTGAGTCTGTTACTACATCATTCTGAACAGGAATCTCAATATTCTCAGGTTTCATGATCATGGCAGGTGATTGACCATCTTCTGTACCGATAAGTACCAGGTAACCTCGATTTTCATTAAAAATGAAACTCGTTCTTTCTGCTGTATAATCATATGCGAGATCATCCCAATTCCAGCCTGCCCCCCAGGATTTCACCTGAAAAAGAGTATCCAGGATCACAATATCCCCTTTAATCCTATGAATATGATGAGCCAGTAAGCTATCAGCCCAATTTATAAAAACTGTTTCAGCATCTCCTTGATAAAAACGATCTGACATAGAAGGATCACCGGAACCGGCAATTATCAAGTCACCTTTGATCTTATGACCTTTCATCTTTCCGGTATACATTACTGGAGTTTTATATTGATAATCCTCTCCCAGCTTCAATAAACATACAGATGTAGTAAACAGCTTTTGGATGGATGCAGGTGTCATGTAAGCATTGGCATATTTTGCATATAGCAGGGAATCATTTGATACATCCTGGATATCGATTCCTATACTGGCGCCATTATTCACTATTGGAGCTAACAAACTATCGATTCTAGCCGATAGTGTTAATTTTGAATCAGGTATTGGAGTAATAATTTCTTGAGCAAAAAGAGGCAAAACACAGAAGAAAACGAAAATGGTAAGAACACATATTCTAATCGTCATGATACCTCTTATGAAACCAGTTTTGTTACGTGATGATAAGTCAGTATTTGAGATTTTATGTCAATGAAAAGATGAACCGCCGACTTCAGGGGTGACACTTTTACCGGAACGCTGTTTTCAAACGGCTATGCTCTGCAACATCGAACTTCACACTTCGTACTTCCATAGAACGCACGGGGTGCGTTTTGCCACCTCACGGGGTGAGGCGTTCCTGCTCTGCGAATTCATACTTCCATTGATCCATCTGCTCTACTAATTCGTAATTCCCCCTCCTCCAATCTCGTAGAGATGAAATCCGATAGCTAACGTGTAAGCCTCACGAAACCAATCACCAAATCCATCCGAATCTCGTAGAGATGGCAGATCATAGCCTGTGGTGGAACGAAGTGGAACCACAGGAAACACGCAATACACCCCCATTTCAAACCCCTTCAAGGGTGACACTTTTACCGGAACGCTGTTTTCAAACGGCTATGCTCTGCAACATCGACATTGGATGAACTGCTTTAGCCGTTCATTAGGGTTTCAACCCAATCTGTAGCAACTACTTCAGTCGTTGGATGAACTGCCGTAGTTCGCGACCTCCGGGCGTGATATATGGCTGCCGGGAAGTCAGCCACTACTGATATAAGGCTGCCGGGACGTCAGCCCCTACTGTTAGATTTTTACCATTGAAATGGATTTGGTTTGATGAATCAAACCGGTACAACGAATAAATTCGTTGCTACTGCTCTCCGGAACTTCTGACTTCGAACCTCGCACCTCACACTTATAAAATGAGCTGGGTTTCATCTAGGGATCATCTAGGGATCATCTAGGCATCATCTAGACTTTCTTAGATTTTCTTAGGAAGATGCTTTATTCATATCCTTTTTCAACCTTTTTGTATTAAAAGATATATCCATATGGCTCATGAACCGCTCCTAAGTCAGATAGTAACCAGGTACTAGTCAGATCCTAACCAGCTCCTAAAGTATTTTAGAGTTTGAATGGCTTCTGATTAGTAGGTTTTTAGTTTCACATATGTTTGTCTTTCAAGAGACATTTGAAGAAGGTAAGAAGGACAGAAGGACAGGAGGAGAAGAGAAGAAGACCCCCCTACCCCCCTTCCCAAGGGGGGATGAAGATTTGCTGCCGTAAATCCCTACCATCTTCCATCTACAATCTTAAATTTGAGACTGTTCAGGCATTTATTCATAATATACAATAAGTTAGGAAGTATCAAGTTGCGAAAAGTGGTCGAAACGATCATAATTTGATATCACTTCCAGAATTGACATATCGGCATCTCCTATAACCCAAACTCTCAAGCTAAGCTTTTTGATTAAAAGCAAAAGATAAGCGATAGTAAGTAATTTTTCGACTCCACTATTGACTATAAGTGTATCTAAAAGTATATAAAATAGTTCTTTACAAGTTTATTGCTATAGCTTCAATGGCATTTGTTACCTGGTAACAAAAGGGAGGATATTATGACAAAAAAACACTCCAATTCAAGAAGCTGTAAGTGTCAGTCATGAAAGTAACCAATACCATGTAAGTATTAACGTACCATGTTCATTTTGTTTGCCTGAAACGACATCCAACCACAAGTTTTTAATGGTATTCCTCCGCTTAATAACAGGAATAAACGGAGGCAATCTTCTCACATTTCAGCAAATAGCTAATCTGTTTAACTATGCAGACCGCAGGAATGTGCATAATTTCTGGCAGGAGTTTGAGCAACATGGCAAAGATATTCTGGCGTATCTGAGCCGGAAAGTTGACCTGCTGGAGTGTATTCCTCAGATCGAGAGTTTTGTTATCGATAACCTGCTTTTACCTTTAAATGTAATGTATCAGGAGTTCATCAGCCATCATGATTTTCAAATGTCGTATGCCACTTTCTGCAAATATGCTTCTCAGATCAATGTCCTGTCTGTGGTTAAGCAAGCTCAGAAGCTTCTTCTGAAAAAGACAGTAGGCAGTGATGCTGTACATCTACTGAAACTGCTTGCCGGTCAGCAAAATACACCTGTTATCTGTGACAGACTCCTGGAACAAATGAAGACTGCTAAAGGCAATGCATCGCATAGAATAGCCGATTCAAAGCCATTCCATAGTCTGGAACGCAAGAACCTGTGTCTGCTTGTGCATTACCTGGTTGGAAGCGGTATGAACTTCGAGACAATAGCTTTGCTGCTCAACACCTGTAAAGCTACAGTCTCAAATCTCTGGCATGAAATCGGTGATTTGCAGAGCCTGATTCTGAACTCAATCGGTAAGTGGAGCGGAAAGATCAGCATTGATGAGAAATATGTGAAGATCAAAGGTATTCCGTACTATGTCATCAGTATTGTGGATTTTGTGACTCACATCCCTCTATTTTGTGAGTTGTATCCTGACACAAAGAAAGAATCATTCGAAGCATGTTTCAGAACCTTCAGACAGCTCTATAGAAAAGATCCTATCCTGGTTGTCAGTGATGGCAGTAAAGCATTAGCGGCTGCCAGAAAAACCGTGTTTCCCAAAGTCCATTATCAGCTCTGCAAATTCCATAAAATACGAAACCTCTTCAAAAGAATCAGTCAATGTCATCTCCCTGAAGAGGGAGACAAGTTCTTTAAGAAGAGGATTATGAAAGCTTTCCGAAGAGAAACGGCGGGCGGAAGGAAAAAGGGTATCTCAAGCCTGACAGCTATTACTCCCCCAACCGCCGCCGAATACATCAAAAGCAATATCATTAGTGATTGGAGACACCTCAGCAAAGGTTTGACTTCCAATGTCTCTGAACGCTGGAACCGCAAAATCAAGAAAGTGACATCCGGCAGATTTGGTCTAAAATCTGAAGAAACCACTCGCAACCTTGTGTTTTCGCTTTGGTTCAAAGAACTGGTCGATAAAGGACAACCAATCCTGCGTCAGGAATCGCTTTTAGCCAGTTTAAATATCTCTCGGATATGTCAAGAAAATGTGGACTGGTCGCACTTAGACCACTTTTTCTCTGTCAGTACCAATAAGGCTGCATAAAATGGAGGTTAATTTTGAACAGTCTCTTAAATTTTCAATCTTAAATCTTAAATTTATTTCTTGACAGCCAACTAGTTTGTAATAAATATAGGTTTGTATTGCAAACCACAAAGAAGAATGAAGTGATTTGATACCTGATCTAAAATATGGGAGGATTAGTGATGAAACAAAATGATGCTTTTGACTCGATCCAGCAATTTGGTCATGAATCGCTGAACAAATATGAAACAGCCGGAGGTTTACTGGATATCGGTTGCGGAATCTATCTCCTGGCTTCCAGTTCTTTTCTGTTCGTTCATAAGATTGGATATTGGATGTATCTTTGGTGGATCATACTGCTCGGTCTGTTTCTTATCGCTCTGTACTTAAGAAAGAAGATCATCCTTCCCCGTATCGGTATGGCTAAATTCTCAAAACAAATTCAAGAGCCAAAAAGAAATCTGATTTCTCGCATTGAGTTGATCATCGTTTTCTTTGTATATTCCTTATGGCTGATAGCAGATCCGCATTTCCTGCCAACTGCCAATATCGTCATGTGTTTCAACTTTGGAATTATAGGTTCTAAATCCCTGGCGAAGGTAAAATACTACTTCATAGCAGCCTTTGCTTCTGTACCCTTCATTTACCCATATTTTAAACCGGATTACCAAAACACACTGGTTGCAGCATTTTTACTCTTTGTTATGGCTCTAATTTCGAAATGGATTTGGACGAAATCTAGCTGGGAACCTTGTAAAAAAGAAGTGAAACCAAAGAACTTCCTGCAAATGATTTTTATGCTCATCATTGCATTGGCTATTGAATGCTTCCTATTTACTATTTTCAGACCTGATGTTGCAGAATTCATGAGGAATTGGACATCTCATCATACAATATTGACCGTTGGATTGGTAATCTCTATCCTGATGATACTCCTGGGTATTTTGCAGCGGACTCCCCGTATGTATGGTTATGCCGTTCTTGTCATCGGCATGTCCTCTTTATCGAACCTCATGAATGCCATTCATATCAACCCAGGACTGCTGATACTGAGTTCCGGTATCATCATTCTCTTATCAGGTATCCGGATATTGAGACAATTCATCAAAAATAATCCCATATTAGAAGACGATAACTTTCTAGAGGATAAGGTGCTATATGATACAAAATGATAAGATCGACACAGTCATGAAAAACACATTTCTTATGTATAATATTGAAGATGGTTTTTTTGACATTCTTTTTGGGTTTTCATACTTGATCTACTCTTTTCTATTCATGAAATGTAATACAAATCACTGGCTGGGTTTTGTTGTAATTAGTGCTTGTATCCTCATGTTTATCAAAGGAAAGATCGTAAAGCCTCGTATTGGTTATGCAGTTTTCAAAAAATATTCCGCCCCTGCTTTTAACAGAGCGATGGTCGCAACGATTTGTACGATTCTAGTATCAACAGCAGGAATCATTCTTTCATTCCCTCTTGTCAACTCTGTAAAGGAAACTTATAGCTATTTCTATATTTGGGCATTTATCGGATTAGCAATCGTAGTAATTGGCGGAATCAGGCAGCAGGTAAGATATTACCTTTATGCAGCATTGATGATGGTACCTGTCCTATTTCCTGCTTTTTATCAAAAGAACCCTATTTTCGTTATCATAACTTTTATGTTATTTGCTCTTTCAATCATGATGATGGAAAAATTCTCAAAGAATGAGCTTTCTCCATCGATCAAACCGCATTATGTGAAATCATTGCATGCAGAAATGATAGTCTTTGCTTTGTTACTCGGATTGTACATAATACTTAGCTCTTTGTTTCCAAATCTATCAAAGTTCTTCAGCTCCTTATGGGATGAGGATGTGTTTTTTTTATTTGGTAATTACTTTGGTTTGATTATTTTTGGAATTGGATTAGCACTTTTAGTTAAAAGATTTATGATTTATGCTGCCTGTATTCTTGCGATTATTTATCTTCCCGCAATTATTCCCTTTTTTAAGCATGCTTTTCTGCCAATGATGATTTTACTTGGAATTTCCATGTTAACAATCGGGTTTGTTCTTCTATTTCGTTTTATCAAGAAAAACCCGGTAATTGAAATTTCTGATCAGGAGGAGTTAAATGAAACAAAATGATGCAATCGAAACGGTGAAACAAAATACGTATGTCAGATACAACATGGAAGATGGAGTGTGGGATATTTTACTTGGTTTTGGCATGGTATTCCTGGCTTTATGCTTACAGTATAACATGCTTTCATTTTTTGGCTTATTTGCTGTTTTTGCTCCAATGATAACCAGGATTCTAAAAAGAAAATATGTGTATCCCCGCATAGGAGTCGTTTTATTCAGAAAGTACCCGAAAGCTCATCGCCCAAGAATAATCATGGGTTCAATCTTTGTTATTATCATTTCTTTCATCGGAGTTGCTTTTACTCTTTATACAAAAGCCTCCCCCATCATTACATTCGCTTACTCCTACCCTTGGGGATTTATCATCCTGGCAATACTCATTGCAGGAGGAATCATGCAGGATAACAAATTCTACTTATATGCCTTCATGATGTGCATTCCCATATATTTTACTCATCTATTCAATACCAATACGTATTACCGGAGCATTACAGTCATACTCCTGGTCGTTCTTCTGATTTGCATGGAAAAGATAGTGAAGAAGGGTACAGTCAAGAAAACGATACAAATCAAGCAGCGTTATGCTCGTTTCGAACATGATTTGGTCATTGTACTCTCTGTGATCGGAGGTATAGCTCTATACTTCAATATGAAAAATGTATCCCTGGCAAATCAATTAAGGGATTTTGGACTTACGCATCTTTCGATTGTAATTGGCAATTTTGTGGCGTTCCTGCTGCTGGTGATCGGTATGGCTTTCACATCATTCAGATATATCCTATACGGGTTTCTACTGAGCGCTATCGTGTTTATCCCCTACCTAATTGCTGACGAAAAGGCTAATTTGTGGCATTTCCTGCTTTCACTAGGTGTCTTTATTATTTCGATAGGAATTACAGTTCTCATGAGGTTTATTAAAAAGTATCCTGTTCTCGAGGTGACAAATGAAACAAAATGATGTCATTAATGAAGTAAAACTCGAAACTTACTTCAAATACTTTCTGGAAGATGGGATTGCGGATATCAGAGGGGGTTTAAGCTTAATAGCTTTAGGGTTTATATTTCTATACAATCAATTTTCCATAACTCCTATCCTGATCCTGATAGCAATTACATTCTTTCTTAGACCCATGACAAAAAGATTGAGTGAGAAATATGTATATCCGAGAATCGGTTATGTAGTTTTCAATAAAAAATGCAAAATCAATTTCGAAAATAAACGAACCTATATGCTGTCTGCTTATTTCGTGATCAGTATATGTCTCGGTGTTGTCTTTTCGCTATCTGTCACTGAATCGACTAAATTTGCCTTTCATTATGTAAATCTGTGGATAACTGGCATACTATTTATTCTAACGCTTGGTAGTTTCATGAGGAATGCAAAGTATTATCTCTACGCTGCCATGCTAATTCCTCCCATTGCTTGTCCAGCAACCTTCGCATGTAATTTCTACTACATCATTGCTAACATTGTTTTCTTTCTGATCGCTATCTCTCTGTTTGAAAAACCGGGTTTCTGGAATGACCAGGAACCGGAGTTATCCTTGAAATATAGGATATTAGGACACAATATCATATTTATCTTGTCTTCTTTAGCCCTGATATATATGATTTTGATTGTGAGTCATTCGATATATGGAAAATCAATCACCCATTTCGTTAATCGTCTTTTTGGAACGACTTATGAGAACATAATGATCAGTGTTGTTATCATAATTCAGTTAGGCATCGGTTATTTCCTGCATTCCTGGAGAAACATTCTATATGCATTCCTGCTAATTGTTTTAATCAATTTAAAGAGCCTTGCACCATCATTGCTTCTTAATCAGTGGCAAATTGTCATGTTTTCGGGAATAGTCGTCATGGGGACAGGAATCTATGTTTTGAATAGATTTGTCAGAAAATACCCCATAATAGAGGTTCCTGATGAAAGATAAGCAAAAGGAAGTAACCTATCCCTTGAATCCAGAACCAGCAATTCCTAACATGGTTGCAGAGGATATCGATAAAATTATTCATGAACCGGGAAGACTGATGATCCTCCTGCATCTATTTGTAGTTGTGAGTGCTGATTTCATTTATCTGATGAGACAAACAGGACTTTCCAAGGGGAATCTCTCCTCTCATCTCAGCAAATTGGAAGAAGCCGGATATGTGATGATTATGAAGGAATTCATAGATAAGAAACCACATACCCTGATTTCACTTACGGAAGCTGGAAGAAAGGCTTTTGAAACGTACAAGGAAACGATTAAGGAGCTGTTGAAGTAGCCATTTGCGGAAGCGGACAGCATACAGGGTACAGCGTACAGCGGACAGCGGACAGGGCAGAGAAACAGAAGGGAATAGCGAATAGCGGAAGCGGACAGCATACAGGGTACAGCGGACAGCGGACAGCGGACAGGGCAGAGAAACAGAAGGGAATAGCGAATAGCGGAAGCGGACAGCATACAGGGTACAGCGGACAGCGGACAGCGGACAGGGCAGAGAAACAGAAGGGAATAGCGAATAGCGGAAGCGGACAGCATACAGGGTACAGCGGACAGCGGACAGCGGACAGGGCAGAGAAACAGAAGGGAATAGCGAATAGCGGAAGCGGACAGCATACAGGGTACAGCGGACAGCGGACAGCGGACAGGGCAGAGAAACAGAAGGGAATAGCAAAGCTGCAATCGATTTAACCCGGAGCTACATCTCACTTCTGCTCTGAACTATTCCCTGTATGCTGTCCGCTGTACCCTGTATGCTGTCCGCTTCCTGTCTGCTGTACCCTGTTCGCTGTCCGCTGTACCCTGTACGCTTTTTTCATTATTTTCTTTACAGCAAAAACTATGATAATATATGTAACGCTGGTATATGGGAGGTCTTATGAGATTAAATCAAATGTTAATCTTATGTTTGTTATTTTTTACAATATCATGCATATCAGCAGAATCCAGACCTTACTATAAATTAACTCTAAGCAATGGCAATAATTACGAAGGAACTATTCTGAAAGAAAAGCCGGATGGGAGTATCCTGTTCCGAACAAAAGACGGGGTAAAGTACTTATTACATAAAGATGAGATATCCAGTCTTACTGAAATGGCTATACCATTCGCGCAGACTAACAAGATACAGAATCTAGGAATTCCCTACAAGGGCAATTTTGGTGTGGGAATAGGCATACCATATGGTATATTTGGTTTCGGAGCTGATTACTTTGTTAGACCTCGTATCGCAGCAACAATCGGTTTAGGGACTGCTTTCATCGGTGGCGCATATGATGTTGGGATTCGCTATTTCCTTCGGGACATGGACCATACATGGCGTCCAAGGTTATCTGCATATTATGGCATTAACTCGTTTGAACTCGTCCAGACAGCGGATAATGAATTGGATAAAAAAAATAGTGACACATTTGCTGGTTTGACACTTGGGATTGGACAGCAATGGTCATGGGGAAAAAGTAAGCATACCGGTATTGAATTAGATATGAATTACCTGGTCACAACAGGTGTTTTTGATCGTATAGATGAACTAAAAGCACATGGTTATGATGTGTCAGAAGCTAGTCGGATTCAAATGTCAATTGGTATCCGTCATAATTTCTGACCAGAATTATTAACATACATAATGAAACAATCTCAAAGGGGAATCTATGAATGTCAATCCTACTCCTACTACAAATGGAACACATCAGCAAATCCCACATATAACTTTTAATCTGCCGAAAAATAAGTCATTCAATATCCTATTCACGATCATTTGTCTGCTGATCATTATTGGATTGTATTACTTCAATCTGCCAGTTTTCTCATTTAAATTTGCCAGTTTGTACATAAGTATAATGTTTGCTTTGTTATTGCTAGCTAGGAACTTCCTTCCCAAAAACTTAAAAAAAGTTATGGTAGGATTGGCATTTCTAAGTTTTGCCTCAATGATCGTTTTCTCAATTTTATCTCAACCTTTATTTAGATCTGCTGATTATCGTAATTTACTGGGTCAGGTAAAGGAAACTGAATTTCAGAAACTAATCTCACCCATCAATCTTGACCAAATACCTATTGTTGATCCTGCCTTTGCTTTAAGTCTCGCTGAAAAGAAACTTGGTGATGATTTTGCCTTGGGAAGCAGAGTTATTCTTGGTAATCCAACTCGTCAAATGATTAATGGTCATCTGTATTTTGCTATACCACTTCTTCATAGCGGTTTCTTTAAATGGCTTACCAATAGAGAACAGGGAACCCCTGGTTTTATTATTGTTTCTGCCACCAATCCACAGGACATTCAATTCATTAGGGATGTAAACGGAAAACCCGTGCACTTAATCTATCAGCCTAATTCTTTTTGGGATCAGAATTTGAAACGTATAATCTATATGAGTGGTATCAGGAATTTGGGAATTGGTGATTTTACCTTTGAACTGGATGATCAATTTCACCCTTGGTGGACAGTCACAATATATGATCATAAGATTGGTCTCATGGGTTCTGATGCCATTGGAACAGCAATTGTTAATCCTGAAACAGGAAATGTTACTTATTATGATGTAAAGGATACACCTGGATGGGTAGACCGAATTCAGCCTTCTCAATTTGTGATGTGGCAACTGGATTTTTGGGGAAATTATATTCACGGTTTCTGGAACACTATGTTCGGGAAACGTGATATGCTGATGACCACGGAAGGTTATAACGTCATTTACGGGACGGATAATAAATGTTATTTCTATACTGGAATGACAAGTGTCGGAGCAGATGAAGGCGCAGTAGGATTCATGCTTGTTAATACTCGAAATAAGGAAACACATTTCTATAAAATATCCGGTGCTACAGAGACAGCAGCTATGTCATCTGCTGAAGGAAAAGTTCAGAATTTCAAGTATTCCTCCACCTTCCCCATCCTATTGAATGTTTCCCAAATACCAACATTCTTCATGACTTTAAAGGATACTGCCGGATTAGTTAAGATGTATGCTATGGTTTCAGTGAAAGATTTCAGCCTGGTAGGTGTTGGTGAATCTGTGAAACAAGCTCGTGATGCTTACATCAATGCTTTATCCATGCAAAGGAATACGAATGTTTCTCTATCCGGAAATGATAAAATATCGATTCAAAGCACAGTTACCCGTATCGGATCAGACATTAAGAACGGCAGGTCTTTCTATTATGTGATTGTGGCTTCTCAGCCTAATATCGTTTTTATCGTTAACACTGATCTCTCAGATTTTCTACCTGTGACTAATATTGGTGATCCAGTTCAATTGGAATTTCTGTCAGCTACAGATCAAACGGTTAACTTGCTTTCTTTTACAAATCTAAAATTGCAAAAAGGAAAAGAGCAGGAGCAAGTAAAAAACTGATATCTATAAAATGAATATTAATGAATATATCTGAACAGATTACTTGATAAATCGATAATTACGAGAGATAGATTAAATTGTATCGAGATGAAACGGAACAATTTACTTAATCCAAAGTACGATTCTCCTAATTGGTGAACTAATCACTCAAATCACGTTATTAAAATCAGATGTATTAGATTGTGTTTGAGGAGAATAGGGATACTTAGCATTCGGTTCTGATTCGGAACTATCTGCTTGATAAGTAGCCCGATAATTCACTGTTAAGCACTTGTTTAAACGTTCCGTCAGTTTACGACGTTTGTGATATCGCATATGATAATTACTACCAATACCTAAGAATGACTTAATCATATGCAATATTAAGTGATATGCTTCAAAAATAAAATTCATCGTTAATCTCTCCCCTTTACGAAGAACATACTTATCACAATCAGAATATTACAAATTCCTCTTCTACATTTCTCATTATCTTAAACCATATCTTATATTTACTTGTCAAGAAAATAAAATTAGTTTTTCCCCTAATGATTTTATGAGACTGTTCAAAATTAACCTCCATTTTACGCAGCCTTATTGGTAGTGACAGAGAAAAAGTGGTCTAAGTGCGACCAATCCACATTTTCTTGACATATGCGGGAGATATTTAAACTTGCTAAAAGTGATTCCTGACGCATGATTGGTTGACCTTTATCGACCAGTTCTTTGAACCAAAGCGAAAACACAAGGTTGCGGGTGGTTTCTTCAGATTTTAGTCCAAATCTACCGGATGTCACCTTCTTGATTTTGCGGTTCCAGCGTTCAGAGACATTGGAAGTCAAACCTTTGCTGAGGTGTCTCCAATCACTAATGATATTGCTTTTGATGTATTCGGCGGCGGTTGGGGGAGTAATAGCTGTCAGGCTTGCGATACCCTTTTTCCTTCCGCCCGCCGTTTCTCTTCGGAAAGCTTTCATAATCCTCTTCTTAAAGAACTTGTCCCTGTCTTCAGGGAGATGACATTGACTGATTCTTTTGAAGAGATTTCGTATCTTATGGAACTTACAGAGTTGGTAATGGACTTTTGGAAACACTGTTTTTCTTGCAACTGCTAACGATTTACTGCCATCACTGACAATCAGGGTTGGATCTTTCCTGTAGAGCTGTCTGAAGGTTCTGAAACATGCTTCGAATGATTCTTTCTTTGTGTCAGGATACAACTCACAAAACAGAGGGATGTGAGTCACAAAATCAACAATACTGATGACATAGTACGGAATACCTTTGATCTTCACATATTTCTCATCAATGCTGATCTTTCCGCTCCACTTACCGATTGAGTTCAGAATCAGGCTCTGCAGGTCAGCGATTTCATGCCAGAGATTTGAGACTGTAGCTTTACAGGTGTTGAGCAGCAAAGCTATCGTCTCGAAGTTCATACCGCTTCCAACCAGGTAATGTACCAGCAGACACAGGTTCTTGCGTTCCAGACTATGGAACGGCTTTGCATCGGCGGTTCTATGGGATGTATTGCCTTTAGCAGTCTTCATTTGTTCCAGGAGTCTGTCACAGATAACAGGTGTATTCTGCTGACCGGCAAGCAGTTTCAGCAGATGTACAGCATCACCGCCTACTGTCTTTTTCAGAAGAAGCTTCTGAGCTTGCTTAACTACAGACAGAGAATTGACCTGAGAAGCATATTTGCAGAAAGTGGTATAGGACATTTTAAAATCATGATGGCTGATGAACTCCTGATACATGACATTTAAAGGTAAAAGCAGGTTATTGATAACAAAATTCTCGATCTGAGGAATACACTCCAGCAGGTCAACTTTCCGGCTTAAATATGCCAGGATATCATGACCATGCTGCTCAAACTCTTGCCAGAAATTATGTACATTCCTGCGGTCTGCGTAGTTAAACAGATCAGCTATTTGCTGAAGTGTAAGGAGGTTGTCTCCGCCTATTCCTACTAATAAGCGTAGAAACGCTATTAAGAACTTGTGGTTTGATGTTGTCTCAGGCAAAGTGAATGAAAATGGTACGTTAATACTTACATGGTATTGGTTACTTTCATGACTAACACTTACCGCTTCTTGAATTGGAGTGTTTTTTTGTCATAATATCCTCCCTTTTGTTACCAGGTAACAAATGCCATTGAAGCTATAGCAAAAAACTTGTAAAGAACTATTTTATATGATTTTAACTACACATTTAGTCAGAAACGGCTTCGAAACATTACTTATAATCGCGTGTTTTTCAATTTTAGTCAAAAAGCTTAACTTGTGATTTGGTGTCCTTAGCAGAGCTTATCTGTCAATTCTGGAAGGTATGTTAAATTATGACCGTTTCGACCACTTTTTTCAACTTGCTACTTTCTAACTTATTGAATATTATGAATAACTTCATGAACAGTCTCGATTTTATTCCAATTACAGTCAGTTTTTGATGCAAACTGCCAAGAATAATAATCTTGTATTGCTCTAATAAAAATCAAACAATTATTCGGTTTACTTCTCGATTTCTCTTAATTTCCGATGCAGCGTTTTTCGATCAATGCCAAGAATATCCGCAGCTTGGGATTTGTTGCCATGGCACATGCTTAATACATGTTGAATATGATCCTGCTCAACCTGGTTTAAGGTTTGTTGCCAGTGATTCGGAGAATGCAGCGAGTATCTTAGATGCTCGGGTAGATCTGATATTTCTATCATTGCTTTATCATTCAGGACCATAGCTCTCTGAATAAAATTCTCTAACTCTCGGATATTCCCCGGATAATGATATTTCAGTAAAGCTTCCAACGCTCTATCTGTTATATGGGGAATGCTATGCCCTAACTCAGCAGCATGTTTTTGCACAAAATAACGAATGAGGAGAGGGATATCTTCCTTATGTTCAATCAATGGTGGAATATCTATGTTGATAACGTTCAATCGATAATACAAGTCTTCGCGGAACAATCCTTTTTCAACCAGTGACAGCAGATTTTTATTTGTAGCAGTGATAATCCTCACGTCGATCTTCTCTGCTTTATAGCTTCCCACCATGGAAACCTCCCTATCCTGGACAACACGTAGTAGTTTTGCCTGCATAGGAAGAATCATTTCAGATACTTCATCCAGGAATATTGAACCACCCTGGGCAGCCTGGAAGAAGCCTTTTCTTGTGATACCCGCACCAGTGAAGGCACCTTTAAGATGACCAAAGAACTCACTCTCCAATAATTCCTGGGGAATAGCTGCACAATTCACAGGGATAAATGGTGAAGTTGGATGGGCAGATTGATAATGTATGGCTCTTGCAACAAGTTCCTTTCCCACACCACTTTCTCCTGTAATCAGGACAGTAGCTTTTGATTGACTAGCCTTCCTGATGATCTCATAGATTTTTTGCATTTCTAGTGATTTTCCGATGATCCCAGCAAAAGATTCAGGTTTCTCCACTTGAACAAGTCGTCTCTGTTGTAATTTATGCAATACTCTCTGTACGACCTGGAGTAATTCTTCCTGGGTGAACGGTTTCGAGAGGTATTCATCTGCACCCATCTTGATAGCTTTTACTGCTCCAGTAATTGTGGCGTATCCTGTCATCATAATCATAGCAGTATATTCATGATTATCTTTAATATAACGGACAAGATCCAATCCCGTCAGCCCTGGCATCTTGAAGTCAGTGATTACTAAGTCGATGGGAGTATTCTTCAGAATACTTAAAGCTGCTTCAACGCTACTGGCAATGAGGATATTGACCTTGATATCTTCAAGTTGACGAGTTAGCATCTCCAGAGTATCTGGAGAATCATCCACAATTAAAACTGTATTTTTTTTCATATAATACGCTCCGGAAAGCCGATTGTAAATGTAGTTCCAATATTTGGCTTGCTGTTCACTTCAATCCTGGCATGATGACTCTTCAAAATTCCATGCACCACTGCTAAACCCAAACCTGTACCTTGTCCAGTGGGTTTAGTGGTAAAGAAGGGAAGAAATATCTTTTTCTGAATTTCCTTATTCATTCCATGACCTGTATCTCGAATGCTAAAATATACCCAACCGGCTTCATACCAGGTTCTTAGATATAGTTCTCCACCACGTTCCATAGATTGAATGGAATTTACTGTAAGATTAACAACAACTTGTATCAGTTGACCCGAGTCTGCATCAATGAAAGGCAAGTTCGAATCGAATTCCTTGACTACCTTGATGTTTTCACGAGTACATCGATATTCAAGAAAGTATAGACCTTCTTCAAGAATTGTATTAAGATTTACTTCTCTGATATGAACCGGCATTTGCCTGGAAAAGAAAAGCAATTTCTTCACAATTTCCCGAGTATGGAGGCTTGATTTGATAATCTTTTCCAAATCTGCTTTTACTCGTTCAGGGTCATGTAATGCTTTTTTTGCCAGTTCAGCAAATCCCAGTATGTTCGTGAGAGGTTCATTGATCTCATGGGCAATACCTGCTGTGAGAGTACCAAGTGTTGCTAAACGGTCAGCATGACGAAGCTGTTCCACCATATTTCTCTCAGCATCCCTGGCTGCCTTACTTTCCAAATATTGAGCCAGTTTTTGAGCAATTAACTCCAGGAGTTTAGCTTCTTCTTCAAGAAAGAATATAGGTTCTAATGATATTTTATCTGCTGAATAAGAGACTTGTATCTCACCCCAAGATTCATGCTGTGTTTGTATTATAGTTCTCAATTGCATGATATCAGGTGTAAAGCCTGGCGTTTGAACCGTTTCCCCGCCAATTATAATTCGGCATCCAGCCACTGATGGATATTGAAAAGCAGGTGGAATCAGATGCACTATCTTATCAAAAAGAATATCCGAAGGAAGATCATTTTGCAGGACTTCATTCAATTGATACATACAAGTCAATTCTTTGATACGTTCCTGCAAGGCATTATTTGTCCTTCTCAAGAACATAATGCTTCCTAAGACAGTAGCAATATAAACGTAATCAAGTTCTTTCATGAAAGGCAAAATCAGAATCCCTAACATCTGAGTCCCAGCGTGTATTTTCAGGTAGCAGGAGGTTTTATGAAAGTATATTTCCTCTGCGTGCCTGATAAATATCGCAGCATCCCTTTCTTTTCCTGTCTTAGGATACTTAATCCAATTCCGGTATTGCATACTGAATTGCGGTTTGGTTTGAAACACATATTCATGCTGGGAATCCGAACACAGGAATATCAGCGAAGATAATTTCATCTCCCTTTGTAACAAATCTGCCATCCTTATGAGGAATTCAACACGTGTAAGATGTAACTCAACTAAGTTCATTAACTCTTTTTCAAACATAGTATCATCCTTTAAAAGATAATAATCAGTTTGCAGTTTGTGTGGCAAGGTATTTACGGGGCATTTTACCCCACTGCGAATAATAGTCCCATGAAAACTCTCGACGCACCACTAGGTTGAGATGTTCTAAATGCATATACTACCAGAGATTATGGATCATTGAATGTTTGGCGGAAGAAATGCGTTCTATGATTGTGGATTTGGTCAATAGAAACGGTTGGGGTTTGATTCTGTTAAACCCCAACCTGTTTCAAAAAGCATAAACAGGAGTGTTCATTTTGATGGAAGTTCGAAAAGACCGGAACGTAACAAAAAGCAGAGAAAGCATTGAATCTGTAAAAACAGCTATCAAATTATGGTTTTCCGATTACTTTATCGATAGAGTATAAACACAAGCATCAAACTCACAAACACAAATACAAAAATAGAGGTGAATTATGAAAGAACAAGGATTCAATCCCTTCCTGATGGCTCAGGAGCAATTCGACAAAGTCGCTGATATACTGAACCTGGACACAGCAACACGTGAACTTCTTCGTACACCCATGCGGGAATATCATTTCAGTATTCCGGTAAAAATGGATGACGGAAATGTGCAGATCTTCAAAGGCTACAGATTTCAACACAATGATTCTCGTGGTCCTGCCAAAGGTGGTATCCGTTTCCATCCTCAAGAGACTGCTGATACGGTCAGAGCGTTATCCATGTGGATGACTTGGAAGACTGCTGTCGTTGATATTCCTCTCGGTGGAGCTAAAGGTGGAGTCATATGTGACCCACATAACCTCAGTATGCGCGAACAGGAGTTGATTTGCCGTGGTTACGTCAGACAGGTTGCCCAGAATATTGGACCGCTGCGTGATGTGCCGGCACCTGATGTTATGACGAATGGTCAGCATATGCTTTGGATGCTTGATGAATATGAAACTATTATGGGTGCAAAATACCCTGGTATGATTACGGGGAAACCTGTTGGCATGGGTGGTTCTTTGGGACGTACAGAAGCCACTGGTTATGGTGTGGTATTTATCTTACGTGAAGCTCTTAAGGAAATGAATCTGAAACCTCAGAACACAACCGCGTCTGTTCAAGGATTCGGAAATGTCGCTCAATATGCTATCCGTTTGTATAATCAATTAGGTGGAAAAGTGATTGCGGTTGCCTGTTGGGATCAAAAAGAACAGAAATCCTTCACATTACGTAATAAAGACGGGATCAATATCGATCAATTAGTTGGTATCACTGACAGATTCGGTGGAATCGATCGTCAGCAGGCTCAAACATTGGGATATGAAGTTCTAACCGGAGACGCGTGGCTTTCACAGGAAGTTGATATACTGATACCGGCTGCAATGGAAAATCAAATCACCGATAAGAATGTTAAACAGATATCATCACGCGTCAAGATTATCGCTGAAGGTGCAAATGGTCCAACGACCCCTGAAGCAGATAAAGTTATCCAGGAAATGGGAATCTTCATGCTTCCGGATTTTCTGACGAATGCCGGTGGTGTAACTTGCAGTTATTTTGAACAAGTACAATGTAATATGAACTACTATTGGGAAAAAGATGAAGTTCTTGGGAAGCTTGATGTCAAGATGACTTCAGCATTCCTGGCTGTCTCTCACTTAGCAAAGACCAGGAAGCTTTACATGCGCGATGCTGCCTATGTCATTGCGATCAATCGTGTAGCTGAAGCATGCAAACAGCATGGCTGGGTTTGATAGATTCCTTCTAATCAGATCATGATAGAGTAAAAATATAAAAGGGAGGACTGGATTCTTGTCCTCCCTTAAATTCAGGATGATATTATGACTAATCCAACCCCCTATATCAGAAAAGTGAATGATGTATTCACTTATCTTGGTACCGGTGAATTCGGTGAAAAAGCGCATGGTTTGATTAATACGCTTACTTATCTGAATGATGCTTTCCCCGGAAATGAATTCGAAGGAATTGAGATATTCATCCCGAAATCACTTGTTATCTTGAGTGATGTATTTACGCTATTCATGGATGAAAACTCACTATGGGAATTAGCTCTTACTGATTTATCTGATGAACACATCGCCCAAATATTTCAAAAAGCAAGTCTCCCAGCTCTCTTAAGCGGTGACCTGTATGAATACGCAGTAGCAACAACATATCCATTGGCAGTAAGGTCATCAAGCATTTTAGAAGATTCTCTGAACGAACCATTCGCTGGTGTATATCATACAAAGATGTTACCAAACTATTACTTAGACCCACAATTGCGCTTCCAGAAACTCGTCCAGGCTGTAAAACTAATTTGGAGCAGTGTCTATACACAGTCTTCTAAAAGATATTTTCAGGCAATTAAAAGAGATATCCTGACAGAAAGAATGGCAGTTCTCATCCAGGAAGTTGTTGGTAAACGCTATAAAGATAGGTATTATCCAACCATTAGCGGTGTTGCCCGTTCTTACAATTATTACGCATATAAAGACAATCAACCGGAAGATGGCATCATAAACCTAGCATTAGGTTTGGGAAAGTCTATCGTTGATGGTGAAAATGTGTGGCAATATACCCCATCAAGTCCTGCCAGTCCACCTCCGTTTTCTCTTGCTGATATCCTGCAAAACACACAATCATCTTTCTATGCAGTTCATATGGGAGAAAAAAGTGAATATGATCCGATTAATCCGGATGAATTTCTTACAAAACATTACCTTGATGAAGCAAAGAAGGATGGCACGCTGGTTGTTTGTGGAAGACCTTATAATGAGAATTCCGATAACAATGAATCGGGTCCTTGGCTAGTTGATTTCTCACCTGTACTTAAATATGATATCATGCCTCTGAACCGGTTGCTGCAAAAGCTTCTTCAAATCTGTGAAAATCTTTATGGATTGAAAGTGGAAATCGAGTTCGCTGTCACAGCGGATGAAGATTCAAAGCCACATTTTGGTTTTCTCCAGGTACGTCCTATGATCATGCAGGGTGGTAGTGTGGAAGTGAAAGAAGAAAGTGGAAAACAAGTTCTGTTATATAGTGAAAATGTGCTTGGAAATGGCATTGTCAGTGATATCACAGATATCATTATGATTAAAAGAGAAGTATTTAACCCAAAAGATTCCTATGCCATAGCGCAGGAAATGGATGTGTTTAACAAGGATTTCTTAGATAACGATAAAAGATATCTTCTGCTTACTTATGGGCGTTTAGGCAGTTCAGATCCATGGCTTGGTATTCCTGTCGACTGGAGCAGTATAGGTAAGGTTTCAGTCATAGTTGAATCGGCATTACCGGGATTCAATCCCGAGCTAAGTCAAGGTTCTCATTTCTTTCACAATCTCCTGGCTTTCCAGGTGAAGTACTTTTCCATCTGTGAATCTGATATGAATGATCTTGACTATTCGTGGCTGGATTCCCAACCCGTGATGAAGAATGGCAAGTATCTGAAACATATCGTTTTAAACAAGCCTTTACTGATAAAAGTTGACGGAAGGGAACGGAAAGGTATTATTTACAAAAACGGAGATGAGAAAATATTATGACAGAATCACGGCAGAAAGAACTCTTGGACAGCTTATCGGAAAGAGCGAAGGAACTTAATTGCCTGTATCAAATCGAAGAATTGCTCAAGGATTATGAGCGTCCACTGTCTGATATCTTTCACGAACTTGTTCAAATCATTCCCCAAGGCTGGCAATTCCCCAATGATACTTCAGTTCGCATCCAGAACAGAGGGGATGTTTTTGAAAGCTTAAATTTCCTGGCATCTGAGACAAAATTACAAGCTAACATGGATGTGCAGAACGAAAATGTAGGATATTTGGAGATCTACTATCATGGCAACGACAAGCTGGCAAATCCGTTTTTACCGGAAGAACAAAAATTACTGAGTACCATTGCCCAATGGGTGAGTCATTACCTATATTATCGGGATTTGAATACTCAATCAGCCCTGGCGATTCAGAATAAAAATAAAATAGCTTCCCGAAATGAATGGCAGGCAGTTGTTGAAATGATACGGAAGACAGATTCGGATTTTTACCTGAGGCTTTCCCGGAAAATGATGAATTATCTATGTTGGTTAGGAATACCGGAAGCAAGGCACATTTTGCAATCATTTGCTGAAGATAATGCTCTTTTGGGAGATAATACCGAAGAAAATAAACCAGGAAGAAGAAACGTGGGATTGATGAAAATGGCAGGGGAGAGAATTTTTGAACTAGCTTCCCACTCCATTAGTGATGAAGAGATCTTAAATCAAATCAAACGCTGGTTTCAACAAGATAAGATCATGTTTTTCCTGGAGAATCTGGAAAATCTTTCTACTTCCATGAGTGATTTACACAATGCCCTCACGCGTTTCTCTCATCTTGATAAAATGGACATTTCAGAGCATACCTATTTAAATCTGAAAGTACTCCTGATCTATCGCTTCTTTACTGAACAACCTGAATTTATCAACATTGCAAAACATTTTGTCGATCCTGAAGATTTTTATGATCTTATCCAGCATATTATCTATCCTTCAAGAGGGCAAGGAAAGCTGGGTGGAAAAGCAGCAGGAATATTCCTGGCAACCAGCATACTGAAATCAAGTAAGCTGAATTACAAAACACCTAAAACCTGGTATATCACTTCGAATGCGTTGCTTTCTTTCCTTAACTACAACAATCTTCGTGAGATTATCGAACAAAAGTATAAAAATGGGGAACAGATTCGTGAAGAATATCCGAATATCATACAAATTTTCAAAAATTCATACTTTTCTCCTGAAATTACGAAAGGACTGCAGCAAGCGCTGAATGATTTTGGTGAAAAACCTCTGATCGTACGCAGTTCAAGTCTGTTAGAAGACAGGATCGGGGCGACTTTTTCCGGCAAATACAAAAGTCTGTTCCTTGCGAACCAGGGAACGTACCAGGAACGTTTGGCAGCCTTGATGGATGCAATTACGGAAGTGTATGCTTCTACTTTTGGTCCTGATCCAATCGAATACCGTAAAGAGCGTAATCTTCTTGATTTTCATGAGGAAATGGCTATTCTCATCCAGGAAGTTGTAGGCGTAAAAGCTGGAAAATATTTCTTCCCCGCCTTTGCGGGAGTGGCATTTTCTTATAATGAATTCCGCTGGTCACCTCGTTTGGAAAGGGATAATGGTCTTTTACGCTTGGTACCAGGTTTGGGTACACGGGCTGTTGATCGCATTGGTGATGAATACCCGTTGCTGCTGGCTCCCGGTCAACCATCCCTAAGAGTAAACACCAATCCTGAAGAAATTTCACTTTATTCACCTCATAGAATAGATGTCATCGACTTGGAAGAAAATACATTTGTTACCCATGACCTGGATCTTTTACTGAAAGAGATCAAGGATGAATTTCCACAGGTGGAACAGATGTTCAGCGTGTACAATGATGGTACGATCGTTGAGAAAACGAAATTTGGCATCGATTTTGAAAAAGATACACTACTTTTTACGATGAATAGTTTTCTAAAAAACAGTCCTTTTTTGAGCAATATGCGTCAACTTCTCAATGTATTAAGGGAGAAGATCGGGATTGGGGTCGATATCGAATTTGCCCACGATGGAAAAGATCTGTATATTCTTCAATGCAGAGGTCAGGGGCTCAGTTCAGAAAATGCTCCATCCTTAATACCGCAGGATATCAATGAGCAAAATATCATTTTCAATGCAAATACCTATATTTCCAATGGTGCTGTTCCTGAGATCTTGCATATTGTCTATGTGGATCCTGCCGGTTATAAAAAACTAACCAACCTTGAAGATTTGAAACGGGTCGGCAGAGCAATAGGACAATTGAATGGAATTCTGCCCAAACGGAAGTTTATACTGATGGGTCCCGGACGTTGGGGTTCCAAAGGTGATATCAAGCTCGGCGTAAAAGTGACTTATTCGGATATCAATAATACTGCTATGCTGATCGAAATTGCCCGTTGTGAAGGAGGCTATTTACCCGATCTATCATTCGGAACGCATTTCTTCCAGGATCTTGTGGAAGCTTCTATTCGTTATTTACCACTATATCCCGATAATGAAGGGATCATTTTTAATGACCAGTTCCTGGACATTTCTTCCAATATTCTATCTAATTTATTACCTGAATATGCGGATTTAGAAGAAGTGATCAAAGTAATCGATGTGCAGGGAAATTCGCAGGGAAAGATCTTACGTGTTCTCATGAATGCGGATTTAAACCTGGCAATTGCATATCTTGATCTTCCGACTTCTTCCAGCACGAATCTAAATATTCCAATTAAAAATACCCCATATTCTACGGAAGCTCCTTGGGTCTGGAGACTGCGTATGGCTGAAGCTATCTCAAATATGATGGATGGAAAACAATTTGGAGTGAAAGCTATCTATCTGATTGGCAGTACAAAGAATGCAAACGCTGGACCAGCTAGTGATATTGATCTTCTTCTCCATTTTACCGGAAATGCTGTGAAAAGAAGAGAACTTCTTAAATGGCTGGAAGGATGGGGTTTGGCACTTGCAGAGATGAATTTTCTGAAAACAGGTTATCGTACAGATAGTTTGCTTGATGTTCATTTAGTTACGGATCATGATATTTCTGAGAAAACAAGCTATGCAGTGAAGATCGGAGCAATCACCGATGCAGCCAGGTTACTGAAAGCCTTTTAATGAAAGCGATATACGTTACTGATTTGCATGGTCGGACAAAGTTATTCAATTTACTGATGGAATACATCTTAAAGGAAAAACCGGAAGTCTTATTCATAGGTGGTGATATCTTTCCGGGTGGTAGAGGATTGATGGCAGCCTTAAACTATGAATGTGAAGATTTTGTGAATGAGTTCCTGGTTGAATGGTGTAATCATCTTAAAACTGAATTAACGAATCAGTATCCAAAGATCTTCCTTATCATGGGTAATGATGATTCTGCCTATGATGAATTTGCTCTACAATCACATCCCCATTTATGGACATACTGTCACAACCAGGTAGTAATGTGCAATGAATTCACTATTATCGGTTATAATTGCATCCCTCCATCTCCATTTCTTAATAAGGATTGGGAACGTTATGATATTTCCAGGTTCGTCGATCCCGGTTGTATTCCTCCTGATGAAGGACGACATACTTACCCTCCTGACGAATACGAATATCGGAAAACTATACAAGATGAATTGAATGAGGTAACTGAAGATTTGAATTTTTCACAAACAATCTGTCTATTTCACTGTCCGCCCTACAACACGAATTTAGATCGTGCCGCCTTGGATGGTAAAAGTTTTGATTATGCCCCTCTTGATGTTCATATTGGCAGCATCGCCATCCGTCGGTTTATTGAAGACAACCATCCTATGCTGGGATTATTCGGGCATGTCCATGAAAGCAGTAGAATAACCGGCGTACGTTCAGAAATGTTAGGTCAGACTTTGTGTATTAACTGCGCAACTGACGATGGCAGCTTATGTATTGCTCAATTTGATTTGTTTGATTTATATACAAGACCCGTATTATATAATCTATAATTACAAATTATTGCTGCATCTCCCATAAATAACTACAAGATAAATACTGAGAATAAGTTTATTACTGAGAAAAAGCATCGGTATGATAAGACAAAAAATACAACATCGAGTTACGAAGAAATCTGAACAGAAAACTGATTTTTTAAGTAATAAGTTCTATTTGGGCATCTTATGTATAAATATATAATGATTCCTGATCGGGGTTTTGCGAGAAGACTGTTCTGTTTAAGAGTTATGATTTGATTCAGTGAATTTAATCATTCTCTGCAAGAGCGTTTCGCTTCGGTGATGTCTATTCATGTAATTACCACGAATACCCATGAAGAGCTTAACTATATTAACAACTTGCTGCATCGAATGCGAATGAATTAGAACCCCCTAAAATCACACTAATGATTCATGGATATTCATTTTTTTTACCAACAAATCAACTTAGAAATCATATATAAGAATTTAATCAGATTCTGGAATTTGCCAAATTATTATATTGCATTTTTTTCTCTGAAAAGACTATTAAGTATTTGAAATGAATATATTTGAACAAAAGAACCACCCAGAAAATGGGTGGTTCTTACTTGTATTTTATCTACTTCAAGAGTAGAATTTTTCGTACTTCTACACACTCCCCTGCCTTCATTTTTACAAAATAGACTCCTGAAGGACAAGCTTTTCCAATGAGATTGATACCACTCCAAGTTGTCTGATAAATACCCGCTTTGTCATTGTTTTTATGAAAGGAAGCCATCAACTGACCTTTCACATTATAGATGGAAATCTCGACTTGGTTAGGGGTTTTTAATGAATAACGAATGGTTGTATCTCCAATGAATGGATTCGGAAAGATGCTTTCAAGTCTTGTTAGTTCGGGTATGATTGGTGGTACATCCGGATTGTCATTCTGTTCAACAAAGATGGAAACAGGTCCATGAAAACCACTGGTTCCATCCGTGTTTACATATTGAAGCCAATAGTATAATAGAACAGGAGCTTCGATTTCTTCATCCACGAATTGGTATGTCTGTTGGGTGGATGTATTCAAGGCTGCTACCATGATGTTCATATCCTCTGCCGTCTGCAGGGTATTCTCAGTGCTGCGTAAGATACGATAGCCAACCAAGTTCGTTTCTGATTGGGTAATCCAATTCAATTGGACATAATTCTGCTGAGTTGTAATAGCCGTGAATGAAGTCAATTCAACAGGAAGGGTCTCGTTTTCTGCACCAACAGTCCATTCAGAGAACTCGTTTGTATTCACTTGGATCATCCTGGGATTTAATAATGACACATCTACAGGAGTACCTACTGGCTGCCAGCTAGTGCCATTATACCGATACACTATCGCCTTGTTTTCTGGAGAAAATACATGCCCATTATCAGCAGTGGAGGGCCACACAAGTGTTAGTTGTGAAGTACCTGTAAATGAACCGTTAATTGTCCATTTCCGATGAATACCACTTTTCCCAAAAACGTCAACCGCCTGATCAAGATGAGTAGCCTGGAAACCAGTAATTTCCAGTCCGTTTGCCACATGAACACCAACTGCATCATTATTGAATCCTTTTATTCCAATTTCCTGGCTAACCGTTCCAAAAATCTCTGTATTCTGGTTCGTATTCAAAATTGCTGTTGGTTTCAATACCAAAGATGAAGAAGCCGTATTTAACTGTGAGTTGATTAGAAGCGTCACTGAGCTTTCCACATAGGCATTGGAATTAAGAGTAACAAGTATACTCGGTGAGATGATGATACTGTTGAGAATCCCAGAACTGGAAGGAATTTCATTGCCTGTGACCACAGTGCTCTGATAGAATAAATTCACTGTTCCTTGCCATACAGGTTCCACATCCAATGCCCCAAGACCTCGATTGATTGTTGTGTTATCAATGAAAACGAGATACTGAGAGTTTGTCAGCTCTCCCTTGAGCAGGTAAAAAGCAGAATAGATATACACATAATCTGTTAATGTTGCTCCGTCAGCACGATCCAGTGTGAAATATCCCAACGTAACTCCGGAAAGTTCTAAGCCAGTACCCGCTCCTGAGATCGTCAATGATGAAGTCTGAGACCCTGTAAAACTTCCCGTTCCCATAGTGAGATCACCGGTTATCGACAGGCTGTTATTATTCAGATTCAATGATCCTGCTGTTAGATAAAGATCTTCAACAGTTAGACTTCCACCCATGAGCATTCCGCTTGGTCTGTCTAATACAAGTTCCTGAAGTGTAACTGACGGAACAGTAGCAGCCAATGCAGTGCCATTAATTGTCAGCTTGGCATCTGCTCCACCTGTCAGGCTTCCCATAAATTGGGTAATGATTCCACCCACTGTTAATCTGTGAGAACTCAATAATAAAGCTCCCCTGTTTAAATTCAGATTCGTCGTGATAACATCCCCCGTTAAGGTACAGCCATTCATGCGACTAATCCCTAAAGTCCCCACTGTAAGGCCTCTCAAGTTAAAATTCAATCCATTGCCACCGATCAATAGGCTGGAAGAAGAATCCGTAATTAATGTACCTAAAAATTCGCTCATGATCATGTTGATCGTTAGTTGATTAGCACCTACAGTAAAATGACCGCTGATCAAGTTTAAATTATTAACAGATACATTTCCAATCATCGTACACCCACTTGCACGTGAAAGAGATAAATTTCCTAATGTGATTGCTTCCAGGCTGAATGTGGATACAGCACCACCTATCGTTAATGATGAACTGGTAGTTCCAGTCATGAGTGAACTACCTGTTTTCGTACCATTCATTAAAAGAGTACTCGAACCAATAGAAAGTCCACCGGAAGTGAGTGCAAGTGTACCATTAATACTTACTGTCCCACTGATGGCAATGCCATTAGCACGGAGGACATTCAGATTGTTCAGCACAACAGATGGTAATGTTGTTTGAGGTGTGCTGATTGTTCCCCCAATTATGATGTTGGAAGAAGTACCTCCTGTTAAACTCCCACTTGTTGTATTAATGTAATCGGTAATCGTAAGTGTATTAGAGCTAATCGTTAAACTACCAGATAGCAGATCAAGGGAAGTCAGTGATAATACGCCTCCCATTGTCGCCCCTAAAGGTCTGTTTAACGTCAGATTGTGAATACTGAGAGAAGCAGGAATTGCAAAATTTGCTGCTGTTCCACCAACTGTAATATCGGAACTGCTGCCGGCATTCAAGCTTCCGGAGCCGAAAGAAAGAGCTCCATTCAATGTCAGACGATGACTTCCTACCGTAAATGCTCCTGATGTCAGTATCAGGTCAACGGTCGTGATATCGGCACCCATTGTAGCGCCATTACTCCTGTTTAATGTCAATTGATTAAGAGTAATCGTTTCTATTGAGAAATTCAATCCGCTTCCACTGATGATCATATTTGAACTGGAACTGCCAACGATCAGGCCTGCTCCGCTTTTTGTACCTGACATGGTAAAAGTATGACCGTTAATACCCATATTCCCTGTCAAACTTAAAGTCCCGGTTACTGTAACGGCACCGCTTAGCGTAATGCCGCTTGTTCGGGAAACAGTAAGATTGTTCAGTGACACTGAAGGTAACCCTGTTGAAGCCCCGCTTCCTCCATAAGTAATATTAGAAGAAACTCCGCCTGTTAAAGTTCCGGAACCGGATACTGCACCATTGAGTGTTAGAGTATTTGAACCAATAGACAGCGGTCCATTCAATGCAAAAGTACTACCTACTGTTGTTGCACCTGAAATGGATTTAGTTCCAGTTGAGGATATCGTCATGTTAGAATAATCAGTTCTCGCAGTCACTACTTGCGCTGAAGCCGAATTGTATTCAATTGTGCAACCACTCCAGAGCACAATTGAAGGACTATTTGTGCTGGAAACAGTTGTGGATGAAGTACCGGAAAAACCACTTGTATTAGCAGTTTTCAACGTTCCATAAAAGTTGAAGAGAGCGCTTGAACCCACACCCTTCAATTGATATGTACCTGCATCAAGAATACCTCTTTCATGGAATTGCATACTCGAACCCATTGATACATTATCTACCAAAGTATAAGAAGCACCAGACCCGATGTCAATATTATGATGTGCTTGAGCATCATAAGTCAGATCACCAATACCAAAGTTTTTACCTACACCCGTCAAATAATAGGTTGGATATCCACCATTAATGACGTTAACAGAATAGAAGAAACCCGCGGAATGCACAAAACTCCCGCCAATGTTATAAGTATTATAGGGCAGAGTATAGTTATCACGGTAAGTGCCATAAAATTGTCCACCACTGATGAGTAAATCACCCCCAATATTGTAAGTACAATATCCACCACCATTCGACCCATAAAAGATACCTCCATCCATCGTGATACTTCCACTCATATTGAAAGTATCATTAGCGCCACCATCAGAACCAATAAATGTTCCATTATGTACATAGATATTGGCAATGCTGAGAGTTTGGTCATCAGTCGTTTGACCACCCTCGAAAGTTCCACCATCAAGTTGCAATGTTCCTCTAACTTCAAAACCAGCAGTACTTCCAGTACAATCTGCTATTCCTTGCTTCACAATCAGATTTCCATAGGATACCTGATCCTTGAATGTGATAGGATTATGGTTGAGAACAAAATTGCTTGTATCCTCGAGGTAACCATTACCACCCCAACCGAGATTACTATACGTGTCATTAGTAACTTCATAAGTACCACCGTTATTTACTCTGCCGGTAATCTGGTGATCAAACAAGCCGGTGATTATTTTGCCATTGTTTTCTATAATGACATAGGAATTTGAACCGCTGACCGTCCATTTTGCCGAAGCAATCATCACATCATAACCTTCGACGTAAAATACCTGGTTATCAGCAGTAAAATTGGATGGATGAGAACCGGAGTTGTTCCTGTTTGTCCACCAACTTGTCGTAAGGTTCACATTGAGACTGCCACCGGAATAATAATTGGTTGCAAAAAGCAGGGTAAATGGACTTAAAATGAAAATAAGTAGAAACAAATGTGCAATTTTCATGATACCTCCTATAATCTTGCGTTTTTTTTCGTAACTCTACGACAATCTTATCGAGCGTAAATTGAGAATTGCATTTTATTCTGACCAATTTGAGTAAGAGTCATGAATGCAACTCTCAACCCTAACTGAACCACATTCAATAATATGTATTTGTTTCTAAGCTTGTCAACAAAAATTTTATTAATGTATTAATAGCTTTTTCCCTTCAGCCTATCATTTTAATAACTCTCACTGTAACACCTTATTTTTATGATATCCCGCTGAATTCATTCTGGTATTTCAAAATCAGAACTATCTCAGTATTGCTGAATCAGTATTTCGGAATACTTTGTGAATAATACACGACAAGACTCCGCCTTCATACTAGCAGCCTGAATCCAAATTCAAGCCAGGTTCAAACTTGACTCATACCAGTTTCTCGAAACAGGAATGAAACAGGAATGAAACTGGTATGAAACAGGATTGAAATTGGTATAGTCTTTGTGGGCGAAAGGAGCCAATAGGACACAAACTTGGTATAAATCGTGGCATAAGATTCCGATCGTGGCATAAGATTCCGATCTTATGGACATTTTGCATTGGTAGTATGATGAAACAACTGATGGAAGATTATCATTGATTGAAGATTGAAGAGTTGTCATGTTCTTCTTTCTTCATCTGAAACTATTCCCTATTCCCTATTCCCTTCTGCAATACCGGTAAGTCATGCTTTTCAGATTGTAGCACTGACTTCAGGCGGTAATCTTAAAACCTTGAGTATTCATCACATATAGCTTATAAATGCAGTAAGTACTCATAACCTCCTGAAGTAAGCGCTACAAAATTCTGAACCTTTTCGCTGTACCCTGTATGCTGTCACCTTCTGCAGATCATTCTTCTCGAGAAGTCACACTTCATTCAACTAAAAGCTAATAACTATAAACTAAAAGTTATCAGATTCTTCCCTCTTCATCTACAGATTACATTACATTCTAATACAATCCTGTCAACTTCAACCTAAGTCGCAAAGAATGCGATCTATCCACCTCTTGAAAAGAGGCGTTGCATCTGCTCTGAGCTATTCCCTATTAGCTAATCCCTATTCCCTTCTGCAACATCTGAACCTGTAAGCTGTTCCCTGTACGCTGTCACCTTCTGCAACATTCTTCTCGAGAAGTCATGCTCAAATACATTGAAGATTTAAGAGTTAAGATTGAAGATTTGTCAAACTCTTCTTTCTTTATCTAAACCTATTACCTAATACCTAAAACCTAGAACCTTCTGCAACATTCTTCTCGAGAAGTCATGCTCAAATACATTGAAGATTTAAGAGTTAAGATTGAAGATTTGTCAAACTCTTCTTTCTTTATCTAAACCTATTACCTAATACCTAAAACCTAGAACCTTCTGCAACATTCTTCTCGAGAAGTCATGCTTTTCAATAAGATGCTCTGAAATGTTTCAAAATTCAACACCTTAAGTCTCAATTCTTCTCGAGAAGTCATGCTTTTCAATTCCAAAAGAAGTTCCAAAGTTATGATCACAATGTTTTGTCTCAATTCTTCTCGAGAAGTCATGCTTTTCAATACGCAAAGGTTCCAATGGCCGTAGTTTTCGTCATCAGTCTCAATTCTTCTCGAGAAGTCATGCTTTTCAATAAGATATCAACAAATCTTCAAGGTGACAACATGTCTCAATTCTTCTCGAGAAGTCATGCTTTTCAATATAGGTATGCTGGGAGGTAGATTTGATGCGGGTCGAATATGGCATTTTCGGCAACCTCATCAAAATGGAGTGGTTTTATCACGCTGAAGGGGGAGGTTGCAGAAAATATAGATAACTTCTTATGATATATGCAGTTATGTTTTAACATATTCTAACCTCCTAATTTATAGACAGTTATGCGATAATCACGAATTCACTGTGCGCATTCATCGCCACAGTTTTTTCACTACAGCCTCGGCATAAATGAAAAACATGGATGATGCCATTCCCTTCATTCAGCTTTTCCAGATTCCTGAGTAATTTCTTATATCCCCACGCATCAATGTCAACTAAAAAAACGGATTCCTGGATGCGTCTACCTTCTTTTTCCAAGGCTCTGCTGACACGACCTCGAATACGGTCGCTGCTGATGTCATATGCTATGATCTTTCTCATTATTTCATCCTGAAATGTTTGTAGGGAAGTCCCAATTTCAAACAGGTAACCAGGTTTCGACAAGCTCCATCGATTATCTCTACGTAAGTTCGCTGTCCTAAATCAGGTAGTGTTATGCTTTCATTCAGCATCCATTCAAATCGATGTATGAATTCCCGGAAACCTTCATCATTCATATAGGTAATTGTTTTCCCGGATGCCGGTTTATTCTCAAAGCAGGAAGCTGTCACAAGTTTCAATCTGATTACTGCGATAACAGCCCTGTCTGCGAGAAAGCGAAAAGATTCTAAAACATCCGAAGCCAAGGCATACTGTGCTCCATGCCTTTCATGGAACAATCCAATATCAGGATTGATACCTGATGCCATTAAGGATTCTGCAATACGATTGTATAAAAGAGTATATCCGAATGAAAGCATGGCATTTACCGGTCCCTGTGGTGGGTGATAAGATCTGCTGTCAAATTCAAAGGGATCGACCAAAGGTTTGAATCTTTCAAAATACACTGCTGCCGTTGCACCTTCCTTGCCTCGCAATGCTTCGATATCAGATATGCCTTCGAGAGAATCTTCCCACTCCTTCAGTTTGGGTTCATCAACCTGGTTTTGTTTTAACAGAGTTCGCTGATTATGTATTTTCGCTGCTACCAGGTCACGGACATACTGAATCCGATAATTACTGAAGTCTGTATCATACTTGGGAAAGATGTCTTTGATCTGCTCCAGGCTTCTTTGAGGATAGAATCCGCCAATCGTCTTTCCGGTTACCGTCATAAATGTGATTGGTTTCTGTCCTTCCAAAGCTGTTTTAATGACATTCGCAGAAACACGCGGTCTTCCAATGATGATAATTCTCTGCACATGTGACCAGGGGATCTTGCGTTTCATCTTGTCTGATTCAATGACAAGATCATTTCCTTCAGACCGTACCGAAGTCTGATAAAAACTCACATAGACTGGAACACCCTGAATCTCTGACTGATTGAGAGCCGGTTTCCATAAATCCGGTTCATCCGGTTCCACTTTTACTATCTTCTCATAGCCTTTAGGCGTAATGTGGAAACCAAGATAATCATATTCTGAATCCGGTTCTATCTGCATGATCTTATCTGAATTCAGTTTCAGGTTCAATTTTAGCAGCGAGGTTTCCACCACTTCATTGATTTTGTCGTCACTCTTTGGCGATAAGATCACAAAGTCATCTCCAAAACGAATTGGTTCCCAATCATGACGACTGATCTCATGATCCCAGCAACTCATGAATATATTTGATAAAACAGGTGAAATAGGCATTCCCTGCGAAAGACCCTTTGCCGTTTGTGAGAGAAATAACTCTATACATTCGATAATAGGATCATTTCGTAACAGTCCTTTTAAGAGGTTCTGCAACAATACTCGGGGAATCGAAGGGTAGAATTCATCAATATCCCCCTTCATTCCATATTTGAATCCCTGGTTGTATAGACTTTTAATCGCTTTCACAGCCTTATAGGTACCGTATCCCTTTCTATAGGCAAAGGAACCGATTGCCAGCACAGGATCAATGGCATCATCAAGAATGGAGGCAATCGACTTGCATACCAATCGATCGGCAAGATTCTGCACTTCCAATAGACGTACATCACCATTATCTTTTGTTACTTCATAGGAGAGAATGCTACCAGGTTTGTAGGTTCTTTCATTGATCTGCTTCTGCAAATCAGAGATGAATGGTGAATCATTTTCTGCAATGTCCTTGTATGTTAAGCCATCTTCACCGGCAGAAGAATCCTTCATTTCAGACAGGCAGAATTGCAATTGCTCTTTCGATATTGCTCTGTTCAGTAGATTTGTTGAAGTTTTCCAGGTATGAATACAATTATCTCTCTGCAATCCTGATATCTGGTAAGAATTGAGACCAAAGCTCCGATTCTTGCCAAAACCAATATACTGACCGGCTGTCAGTAGAAAACGCTCCAACTCTGCCATATCTCCTGTTATTTGAATGGAACCAAGGAACCCGCCCATAGCACTTGTGTGGGGAATATCTATCCAGAATAGAATGACATTTGAACCTGATAGACTACTTGTTTCAGGTGAATAGTCAGAAATATCTAATTCAGCAGCTATCTTAGCTAAAAATTGAGGAATGGAAAACCAATCCATATCAAAGAATTTATGCTTTGCTGTCTTGAAGCCTTCCGGTCTGTTCAATCTTAAAGGCGTTTGAAAGATAAGCGTTATATTCTGTTGTTCTTTCAGAGATTCAACTTCCTGCAAAATACTCTTCTCATCAAGAGGTATCCAACTCAGAGGATTATTTCCCACTAAGCAGTAATGCTTCACAAAATGCAGGCTGGAACGTGTGCCGAAATGATCATGATACTTGAGGTCAAGACCTTTGCCATCGTTCTTTTCCAAAACAGCAACCAGCTTCTCAACATACTGCTTCACCGGCTCAGGAAAAGAAAGAATCACACCTATTTTATCACCCGTTGTATAATTACGAATTCCATTCTGAGCAGGAAATACTCTCAGCCCAGTACCATTCGGGTCTTTCAATCCTACCTGTGACAGCGCATTCCAGATAAAGCCAGCCCAATGTATCCCAGCATAAAACGGCAGATTCGTAATGTCACGAATACATTCAAATTCGAGAGCAAGGAAGTAGGTGGGGGGGAAGGTCATAACACTTACATCCACTATACTATATCATGTTCAAAGCTTGAATACAAGTCGTTATTTCTTTTTTGTTGGCATGATTTCGTAAATTGCAACCAATTGACTTAAAAGGCGAATAGATGTATTCACTGTATCGCAATAGGGTTGAACAGAAAAAATAGCCTGATGTTCATCCGTAACTCTTATCGGATGGGGACTATAAATAATAATTGGTATGTTATCATTTCCGGTTTTTGCATCTTGGGCGATATCCTGATAAATTTTGTTCGGACAATCTATGTCGTAATCTATAATATAAATAGATTTCCGATTTCCGGTTCCTAAATAATCAGTATAATCTTTTCTTGAATATATCTCATCTTCAACTTTAAAAAGCCCATTTTCTTTTACCGTTTTCAATAATTTAGAGACATCACGTGTGTCATTTAATCCAAAAAAAACGACTTTCCGGTTGCTGTTTCTCCAAAATCTGGTTTTCTTAAAGAAAAATAAATATATGAATTCTCTAATTCCAAAACCAACCCCCATTAAGCTGAAAACCATAGCAATGACTTCCCAGATAAGATTACCAACAAAAAAAGACTCGATCAATTTAACAACGTGTAACATGCATTCCTCCATTTAGTAAGCACATTTTTTCTATTTGTCGAGTTAGTAACTAGGTTAAGCTGTCTGTATTTTCCAAAATACTGAGTCTCTCCTCATGCAAGTCACTAGATTCATAGTTCAATCAGAATAACTTCAATTCCTTCTTATCAACTAAAACTGTTTCATGATTTGAATGCTCTTTTCAATATACTGTTCAAGTTTAGTGATGTATGTGCCTAATTGTACGTTCTTATTGGGAAGACAGTGAGCAATTTTGTTACGGATTTTAGATACTTCAGATCGAATCTTAAAAAGTTCCTTACATCCTGGGTCTTCGCTCAATGCAATAATAATGGCTTTAATTGTTTTTGTAACAAATTTACCTTCATATTTTGAATTTACTTTAAGATAAGTCAATATTCTATCTTCTATTGCACATTGCAACGCTAAGTAAGATAAGCCGTAATTATGTGTTTTGGCATAGAATTGAGATAAATTCATCAAGAATTGAATTTCATCTATAGACGAAAAATCTTCAAATGTCTGGTTGATTATATGGTTCAAATTATCTTGTAACACATCTGAACCTGTATCCGGTAACGGTGAATAATTACAGATATTTGGTTGTAATGCCATCAAATATCCTAATGAATATGCTTGGCTAAAATTCCTGTACTCATTTCTTAATTTGCTATTTGATTTGTAATGCTGATTGATTAAGTCGGACAACGGATGTGGATTCCCATATTCATGGAAATAGTTTAAAGCTCTGCTCCACTGCCCAAATTCAAATAATGAAAGCAGATTAACGATTGGTTTGATAGTCTCTTTCACTTCCACCATACCATAGTATATGCCTGATAAGACGATTTTTTTACCAATAGCTTTCATATAATCGATCATTACGTAAGACATTAAAGCTAAAGAACGAAAGGAATGTGTAATATCAAGATAGATTTCGTCGCCATCCTGTATCTCTTTAGCAGCTTCAACAAATAAGCCGAAATTCTCTCTGATTTCAACATCGTTAATACCATATTTAATTAAGAAACAACATGAGCTCAAATCTGATTCCAAATATGTTCGTATTTGTTCAGCTATTTTGCATATATCAAATTGATTTACCAGGCTATCTTTCTGTTTCAGGCATAGATTTTGTTTAAATTCTTCATCGACACCCCCGAAAGCCTTATATGCCCAATCCCAAATAGAACCAGTTGTTCCAAAAAGAAAAATACGATCTACTCTGAGCCCAGTTGACAAGACTTTCGCAACAGAAGTATCTTCTTGAATTATTCCATTAAACTCATATTTCGCTGTTCTGTATCCACCAGCATCTTTATTACCTGTTCCGAGATTTGAAATTAGAACTTTTGACAAAGTACCACCTCTTCATAAAGATCAGTTCATATTTTATTCAAATTCAATAGGTTTCTTAAGTATTTCTCTACCTCTTTCTCTAAAACGTTTCAAAGGCATATAGTCGGTTTCAGAATTTGAAGGAGCATTTTCATAATCCAACATTCGTTTTAGGCTTAAATACCTATCCGTAGCATTCCAGAGATCATTTGTCTGAAGATTTAGTTTTGCTTTCATGAAATCACAAAAAGCCATAACATACTGTTGTACATCTGGTTCTTGCCCTATACCATTGAATTCTGAAAGAAATGTACCATATCTTTCAAAAGGTTTTGAAAGATACAAAGCAGGTATTATTTTCACAGATCCCAGTCCGTAAGGTTTTGCCATCCCAAGCTTATGACAACAGCCTACAGGCAGATTTAATGCAAATAACAAAGAACCAAGTTCGACATCTGAGAGATTTTCAAACCTGATTTTACCCGAAAATTGACAGCCTGGATTTAAAGGCTGGATAGAAGTGTATAGTTTGGGTTTATCATCAACGTTTACGTGGCTTTCTTCCCACTGAACCTTTGGTCTATGCCAGTACATTTTATAACCTCTAATCTGAGCATTATCACTGTTATAGTTCTTTAATCCAACCAGCTTTGTGCCATTAATTGAAATAGGTCCAGGTTGTTTCAAATACAATTGGAAGGATGTAGGTTTGGGACTTGAAAGAATTTTTGGATGTGATGGTTCGAAACACCCTTGATCAGTATCTTTATCAATAACAGCATCTTCTACAAAAACTCTTCCTGGTAGTGAAGGTAATTTAGATGATTTACCATCAGCATCAATTGTACCAAACATGAACTCAGGAAAGTCATAATAATTAGAATCATTAGTATGAATGGAATCACTAATTTTTTTGTTATAAGGTATTCTCATCAGACCAGTATGTCCAATAGAGATGATATTATTATCATCCAAACAATAAAAGCAAGGAATTCGATTATGTGCAATACCCTCTCTAAGATCAATCCCCTCTTTGCGGGTAATATCATTACCATATTTTGTCACAGCATTTGTTGCATTGATTCTGGTCTCAGATGTATCTTCAGCACCGATAACCCAATGCATCTGTTTCCCTCTTCTTTGGTTACCAACCCAACCGGTAAGAATTAGAAAACCCTCTGAATATCCAGACGGAGTCGTGGTAGTTTTTGTTTTTAATTGAATATCTTGTACTTTTTTATGCCATAAATTAACGCTATGACTTTCATCTGTATCAGGATCCATTGACATACTTTTATAGTAAATTGGAATAACTTTTCTGGATTTGATTAAGCTAGAATATTTTGAGTTTTCTTTGTATTTTCCTCTATCAGTATCCCATACAGCCATCTTATCTGTAATAATTCCGCTTGATATGACATCTGATTCTTCAATCCGGCACACTTCAGTAGCCGGTTGAATGAAATAATCCTTTCCTTCTTTGAATAAATAACCACCCAGAGATTCAACAGAATAGCCTTTCACAGCATTTCCACTTGTCATGATATGAGAATACAAATCATTGTATTCGAGAGAACTGTCCTTGAATGCTCTAAAATATAGATATTTATCATCAATTTGAGATAATTTACCATAAGATATCATGTTCACCATACTTCTAAGCATACCACGAATAGACGAACCTGGTATCTTGAACAAGCCATTTCCTGGTGCATAATGCTTACTAATAGTCCAAAGAAATTCGCGTTTTCTCCTCAGTACATCATCACCACTATTCTCAATGTCGGCCAAAGTTATTAATTCTGACTGAGTCATTGTTCGACGTATATATAGAGGAGTCTTATTTTCAATATTAACTTCTATGTAGCCAGTGAGTTTAGTTGAATCATATCTACTAAAATCAATGTCCCTTCGGTCTGGTGAAACCACGTGCCCTGTATATGGTACAAAATTGTAAGGTGCTGTTGCGGTATAATAACGGTTAAGTTGTTCCCTTGAGGTGGGAGAATCCTGATTTTCAGAAATAGCTTCATTGTTATTCTCTGATTTTTCTTCACCAATAATTACTTGATCGGGAAGGCTAAAATAATACCAGATATTTCTATCAAAATCATATGTAACTTGAAACTCAGCATTATTAATTCTATCAAAAACAGGATGTTTAGTAATTTCTTTTGATTCTATCCTACGTGGCTTACTCCACTCAGAACTAACAAGTTCAAAGATCTTTCTACCATTGTTCTGTGATATTATTAAAGTCCCTGGTTTTCTCCCTTCCATCTTACTCCTCCCCGCTTTTAACAACAAAATCAAGAAAACGGCAATCATTGTAACTGAGCTGCCCATTGTCCCATTGTTCAAGATAATTACGAGTTTTTACAGCATACCTAGTTTCAAGAGTAACAGAAGTATTTTCGATAAGAGGCATTATCAGCTCAAATCCTCTTTGTTCAAAAATCCTAATGAAATCTGAACCAGTGCTCTCTGAGTTAGTACCAAGCAGTATCTGTTCAACATCCTTGTAATATACTTCTTCACCCTGGGTATCAAAGCGTTTTCTTCCAAACAGTTTATTGGTTATAATGCTATCTATATTTGTTATACTTACTCTCCAAAAAAGCAATTCTTCATCCAGGTTGAAGATGCGTAGCTTCTGTATGTAGTCGAATACAAAAGCAGTGCTATCATGAAAAGAAAATCTCCCTGTTTGATATCTTCCGATTAGAAGCGCATTGTCTAGATATGCAACCACAAAATATTCTTTGTCCTGATCAAGAGAATCTTCAATGTCCTTCATGTTGTTTGCTAACAATGATGAAACACTAGTTTTTATTTTCAGTTCTAACATCTGAATCCTCCTTGTAACCATATGTTTGCAATCTGGGAAGATAGGGGTTATTATCAGTACTCAGCTTCTGTAACGAAATGACTTTTTCATTGAGAAACTCCATATCGCAACTATTTTCAATTGAGTTCGAGTCTATAGCAATAGTCTTGCCTTTCCAATTGATCTCTGCTTTGAGTCCTTGAAGCACACCTCTTCCAATGCTTTTCTCTCCACCAATCGGAAGCATTCGTGTCCAGAGGTCTTTCAGGAGTAAAAGAGCTAAGCCAGCATCCTCTTCATGAGCATCCTTAATTTCTAATTGAATTGTTAGGTTCTTCTGGGTTTTGTTTTCCAGTTTATTAAATATGGGCATTGTTTCCAACAAAGCACCTTTAATTGTTCCACCTGTAAATTGATCGATCTTAATACGTGTTTGCTGTTCCATTGAAACAGAATCAGCATCTAAAACTTCTTCTCTCACAATGAATCTAGAGGGAATTGCATAAATGCTGACATCTTTTTTATCTGAAACATATCCAAAAAGATCGTTTATACAATTTTCAACAACTATTGGATTAATAGACAATGTATTTAGAATTTTGCGTGCTCTTGCCCTTAATACACCTTTCAATGAAGAACCTGGAATAATTGGATTTCCGTTTGACATCAATTGCACATTATCAGGAGCTGAAGAATCATGAGGGTAAGTCCTAACAATGAGTGAATTCACAAGACTAAAATCAGCACATATCTTAAAATTTGTATTTGTGGAATGATGAATCAACTGAGATGTAATATCCAAACCCGGAAGCTTCGGACTAAGTAGCCAAGCTATTGAATGATTTTTTTCAGAAAGATTATATTGATGTATCGTTAAGGTATTAACTCTTAACAAACCTAAACCTTTACTTGTATGTGCCCCAACACTCATTCCCGATAATAGTAGATATTGAATATTGCTCAAAATAGGCTTCATATCTAAATCTTTTTCAACCTTGTCGAATTCCATTTGAAGTTCGAAGCTAATTCCTGGCTCCAGAATTTGATAATCAAATAAACCTCCATCATCAACTAACCCCGATTGATGAACAATTTTTATGCCCTCTCGATGCGATATACTGAAATTCGTTCCAATTAGAGTAAGGTCTGAACACCTGACACGTGACTGATTTAATTTACTTCCCCATATTGATAGATTCATTGCAACATTATCTAATTCTGAGTATAACTTTCCACTAAATGAAGATGCAGGGATATAGGGTTTACCCTCACTATCTATGATAATATCGCTGTTAGTATCTTCGGATTCACCAGAACCAATACATAGGGGAGTAGTTAATTCCAAATTCGCTTTAAGTAGGTACTTAATCACTGACATAATTTTCCCCCTTGTGCTTGCTTGATCCTATTTCGTAATACAGAGAAATAGACTTTTAGATATTCTCTCTCAAGTTGAACAACACTCAAGGTAGTTATTGAGATGCCAATTATCGGAGCAAGACTACTGATGTTAGTATCACGGGACAGAATTGATTCCAAATGATCGTTGAGCCTTTCTGATGTGCTTTCTAGGTGATTCATTACACCTACATTTTTAATATATGTGTTTGATAACTTATCCTTAGCATCTTTCCTAAGATGCTGAAGATTTATGTGGAAATTGTTCCCAAGTGCAAAACCTTCTAATCTGCCAACTAAGGATTTTGATAGACTTTGATCTGTAAGATCAGTGTCCGTTGCATCCTTCAATGCATTATTATGAATCTCGGATAAAATGTAATTTTCCACTATCCTTCTACATATATCCTTTGCTAATTCACTATTGATACTAATTTGTGTTGTTGGATGGTTTGATAGTGCTTGTTGATTATATTCATATATTTGAAGGGGCTGAAACGAAACCATACCAAATCCAACATTACGTCTTTCTCCAATTCCTGATTCTTCTATTTGCTGCCAATTAGGAGGAAGTGAGTTAAGATAAAAAACCGAACCTGCACTGAATGCATTCTCAGATGGAAGAGACGTTTTCCAAACACCAAGCATTCCCTGAATTTGTTTTACCTGAATCATACTATGTATAATTTTTGTGTTAAGATGCTTTTCCATTTCCTCAATAGATGTCACAGAGAAGCCATTATCATTGTAGATTATTGTATCAGATAACAGTGTCATTGAGTATGGCGGTGTTAGCTCTTCAGAATTAACCTCTGGTGTAATATCTCCATACGAGAGGATAGCTTTACCATATTGGGCTGTTTTTGATCTTCCAATTGAGATTTCACTTGAATCAGAAATAAGACTTTTTATAAGATTGAGATCATTTTCCTTTCCTGTGATGTAACCTTTGAAGATTTGACCAGGTGATAAGGCTTCATATGTTAATATAACGCCTTGTTGGGAAATACAAGTTTTTTTGTTCCTTTCATGATGAAAAGCTAGTTCAGTTCTGAAAGGAATAAAAGTGATATCATTTCCCGAAATTATACTATAAGGTGAACATGAGACATATTTGGTTGCACTATCTTTTTCATTATATTTGAACTCATTGATAATCACATCATTGTTGTTTTTTGGATGCTTGATGATCAATGGAGTCGGTTGCGTCAGCTTTCCATGATGTGAAATCAATAGATTCTTAAAAACAATATCACCATGGACGAATAACCTAAGAAATTCATGATCTGGAATTCTAGATTTAAGATAGTTATAAGCGAAAACCCCCATCATTGTACTGCCAGGAATATGATCATGCGTTGATGTAAGAGTGGCATCCCCTGACCGACGAGAAATAATAACACTGCTAACTGTTTGAATGGATATTTCAAGCTTGTGCATAAATTGCCTCCAATTCCTTAACAGCTAAGTCTTTCAAATTTGCACTGCCTATTATTTCTAAATTAATAGATCCTAATCCATGATTCCTTGTAGTACCCATTCGATCAGCATATAGACTTACAAGACCTAACAGATACTCGATATCAGGATTTGTATTATCAATCGTCAATTTACCAACAAATTCATGCTTTTTGTTCACAACTCTCATGGTTCGGAGTGAGTGTTCTTTTGCTATACCTGGTTTCTTTTCATCAATCGCTGTCTGCTTTCTTAAAGAAGTAAAATATCCTAACACATTCTGAGAACTAACCAGATTGCTTAATGAAGAAGCATATCTGATTTCTTCCCTGAGTTTTTCATAATCGGGTAAGTATAGATTTGTTACATTGAATGTTACAACAGGAGTATTCTTCCCAACATCTCCAAAAAGGTCATCTACATTTGTCAATTGTATTGATTTAGGTAAGATAATATGAAACTGTTCCACTAAATCTTGGCAGGCATTTCTTAGTATGCCTTTGACCCTCTTTGCTGGAATATAGGGTAAGCCAAGATCATCAAAGACAACATCTGTATCAATCACATTACCACTACTAAGAGCTGATCCTATAAGAGTATCAGAAATCAATTTGATGGATATAACGTATTCCATACACTCCTCCATTTAGGGATAAGTAATCATATCAATGAGTTCAATAATGTCACCGTAAATAGTATGATGGTTAGAATCAAAAAGACTTTTTGAGAATATCTTATCAAATCCAACATTATACAATTCATCACCTCTATTTCTCATAATATCTAGAAACTCTTCTTGTTCCTTTGTGGTTTGATAAAGAACATCTCTGAGTTTCATGATGCGCGAAGACGACCATTTATCTTGAAATTTATCTGCATTTTTTTGAAGAGAGTTGATATCAGTGATTGAATAGGGTTTTGAGGATAATCTCATACATTCAGAGTTTATAAATTCATTCTTTCTAATTGACTCGATATCAGAAAGGGTGGAACCATAATGAAGATGAAAATCGACAAAAGACTCTGTGCTATTTCTGGTAAGTCTGGCTTGTTTCGCACAGTGACAGAGATCTTCAGCTAATTTATATGCCTGGTAAAAAGGAAACTTGGTTTTTACAAAAGCAATCCCAGCACAACAAGATATTTTATCTTTTTCAGATAAGTGACTACCTTCATTAGCCTCCTTAGTAAATTCATTAATAAAATCTTTTGTTAGCGATATTGCTAATCGACCTTCACACACAAATGTGATATCATCTCCACCACAAATGATAGGTCTAAAAGGTAAAAGATTCGGTTTGAATAGTCTGATATATGAACTATACTGGATTAAATTCTTTACCATCTTTTTTGTTGATACCTGAACAGCGTTTTTTAGCAGAAAAGATAAATCCTGTAATGATTTTAAATCCATCTGCTCTCGAATCAAATTACCAATACCATTACCGTCAATATGAACAATCGCTATATGAGAATCCGACCCTTTTTCCTGTCCCATTTCTTCTAAATTCGATGCAAAATCATATTGTTTGGAATCATCGGGTATAAAAATTGAATCTTGTATTTTCTTTAAATCAGCTGCATATTGTTTAAAATAAACAACTTCAGAAATTGCATTAATATTTTTTTTGTCTTTTTCTTTCAACAAGTACTCTGCAGATAAATTTGTTTTATTACATTGTGCTGTAATTCCATGAGAGGGTAAGTAAGTAATGCAAAAACGAGATTGTTTTTCAATATCAAGTTTCTTATGTAGCATTTCCATACTTTTCACGAAGTTACTCTCATCAAAATTCGGTTCTATAGCAGCAGAAAAGATAATCCCTGGACAAGTTGAAACAATCTTTTTTGAAATACTTTCAATTGATGCTTTCGCTTGTTCTTCATTCTGAAATTGCAGAAAGATATTTCCACCACCACAATATCCTTTTTCTTTGCACTCTGGTAAATCAGCAAGCTGATCAAAAAGATGTTCTACCAGATAGCTTGCACCAATATTATCTTTGAGTGAATTAGATGAAAATATGTACTCTTGAATTGATCTTGTATCCATTAGAACTGCAAACGACATAAACCCTCCTGTTACGAATTAATATTCATGACTAAGGAATATGAACTATGTATTCTTCATTATTTATTAAAACATAAAATATAAAATGATAATTTGTGTGTCAATAGATATTTTTGTATATTAGTAAATTTCTCAATAATTAAATAGGAATCAAATTACAATCTCAAATTTCCTCTATAATTTCCTATTCAAAACTCAAGAAGCTTTCGTTGAAGATCTGTCCCATTTTCCTTCTTCATCTGATCCTATTCCCTATTCTCTTCTGCAACATCTGAACCTGTAAGCTGTTACCTTCTGCAACATTCTTCTCGAGAAGTCACACTTCATTCAACTAAAAGCTAAAAACTAATAACTAAAATTTACCAGATTCTTCTCTCTTCATCTGAACCTATTCCCTATTAGCTATTCCCTACTCCCTTCTGCAATATCTGAACCTGTAAGCTGTTACCTGTCACCTGTCACCTTCTGCATCATTCTTACCGGTAAGTCATGTTTTTCAAGAGAAATTCGGGTGAGGATACTACACAGAATCTATCCTAAGGAGTCTCAATTCTTACCGGTAAGTCATGCTCAAATACATTGAAGATTTAAGAATTAAGATTGAAGATTTGTCAAACTCTTCTTTCTTTATCTGAACTACAACCTACTAGCAACAACCTTCTGAAATAACGGTAAGTCATGGCAGTTAGAGGTTAGATTCTAGAGACTAGAGGCTTTCTCAGAATATCTCATCTACAGATTTTCTGCTATTCGATAACTTCCTGTCAATCTCAAAGTGCATCGCTTTAAAAGCGAACTATCCACCTCTTGAAAAGAGGCGTTGCTCTGCTCTGAGCTATTCCCTATTAGCTAATCCCTATTCCCTTCTGCAACATCTGAACCTGTAAGCTGTTCCCTGTACGCTGTCACCTTCTGCAACATTCTTCTCGAGAAGTCATGTTTTTCAAGACGGTATTCAGTTCTCGAGCACTATTCCAGAGGCTCAAGTCTCAATTCTTCTCGAGAAGTCATGCTCAAATACATTGAAGATTTAAGAGTTAAGATTGAAGATTTAGCAAACTCTTCTCTCTTCATCTGAAGCTATTCCCTACTAGCTATTCCCTATTCCCTTCTGCAACATCTGAACCTGTAAGCTGTTACCTGTCACCTGTCACCTTCTGCATCATTCTTACCGGTAAGTCATGTTTTTCAAGGTACATTCGAGCAGGTGCAGTGTGTTCGTAAAGGTCTCAATTCTTACCGGTAAGTCATGTTTTTCAAGATGAACAGCTTTATACACTTGAAGAGATTCCATTTCCAAAGGTCTCAATTCTTACCGGTAAGTCATGTTTTTCAAGTCATCCCTGGTTCTGGGTGGTTTCAAACGTTCGAGGGAATAACGTCTCAATTCTTACCGGTAAGTCATGTTTTTCAAGTCTTCTTAGAAGACCTATATCCGCTCGACAAAGTCTCAATTCTTACCGGTAAGTCATGTTTTTCAAGATGTTATTGATTATCTTTCAGAAAAAGATTTGTGTCTCAATTCTTACCGGTAAGTCATGTTTTTCAAGTTTAGAAATATTTATAACTGCGCAATGAGATTGCAAATGTCTCAATTCTTACCGGTAAGTCATGTTTTTCAAGTAGATACCAGGACTCTCCCAAGGTCTTGTTGGGTGATGTCTCAATTCTTACCGGTAAGTCATGTTTTTCAAGAGATGCGTAATAAGGACGCAAACTTATGCCAAATCTTTCGGTCTCAATTCTTACCGGTAAGTCATGTTTTTCAAGCATCAAATTCAACCGACAAAGAAATTAAACCTTTTGTCTCAATTCTTACCGGTAAGTCATGTTTTTCAAGAACTATGATTAATAATCAGAATGGGCACACCAACAGTCTCAATTCTTACCGGTAAGTCATGTTTTTCAAGATGCTAAAATTTCTGCAGGAATACCAGAGTTCCCAGATGGTCTCAATTCTTACCGGTAAGTCATGTTTTTCAAGATTTAGAGTGAGTGATCGTGCTAAGAGTGTGTCTCAATTCTTACCGGTAAGTCATGTTTTTCAAGACAATGCTCCATCAGTAGAATTCGGAGAGTTTCTTGAAAGTCTCAATTCTTACCGGTAAGTCATGTTTTTCAAGAAGTAGGAGGAATAAATGAAAACCAAACAGAAAAAAGTCTCAATTCTTACCGGTAAGTCATGTTTTTCAAGACTCAAATCGAAAAATTACTTGTCGCCTAGCGACCCCACAAGTCTCAATTCTTACCGGTAAGTCATGTTTTTCAAGAGAAATGAAGAAATGAAGTACACCAGAAAAGGAAACAGTCTCAATTCTTACCGGTAAGTCATGTTTTTCAAGAAGAGTAAGGCTGTTATCGGGATTGAAAGTCATAAGTCTCAATTCTTACCGGTAAGTCATGTTTTTCAAGTAGAAGAGTGTGATGATTTAGAAAATCTATCAAAAGTCTCAATTCTTACCGGTAAGTCATGTTTTTCAAGAAAAGACTGGAATGAACTACAACAGATTGTTACAGAGTCTCAATTCTTACCGGTAAGTCATGTTTTTCAAGGTTGACGATGAAAAAGAATAATCTTTAATCGGCTATATTGTCTCAATTCTTACCGGTAAGTCATGTTTTTCAAGAAGGTCATAATTTTAATGCTTCTTACATCTATTATTTCTGTGTCTCAATTCTTACCGGTAAGTCATGTTTTTCAAGACCGTCAAGTTATATGAATAAGGTTAGACAAGTAATTGGTGTCTCAATTCTTACCGGTAAGTCATGTTTTTCAAGCAATGGAAATTGCGAAGACAGTGAATATGAATTGGAAGGTCTCAATTCTTACCGGTAAGTCATGTTTTTCAAGTATAACAATTAAATCATAATCTCTTGACGAAAAGTCTCAATTCTTACCGGTAAGTCATGTTTTTCAAGGTGATGGAAAGGTTTATGGATCTCTAACATCTAAAAGAACGTCTCAATTCTTACCGGTAAGTCATGTTTTTCAAGATAGGTATGCTGGGATATAGATTTGATGCGGGTAAAAATACGTGTTTTCGGCTACCTCATCAAAAATGGGTGGTTTTATGACGCTGAAGGGGGAGGTTGCAGAAAATATAGATAACTTATTATGATGTATGCAGTTATGTTTCAACATATGCTAACCTCCTACATTATAGACAGTTATGCGATAATCACGAATTCACTGTGCGCATTCATCGCTACCGTTTTTCACTGCAGCCTCGGCATAAATGGAAAACATGGATGATGCCATTCCCTTCATTCAGCTTTTCCAGATTCCTGAGTAATTTCTTATATCCCCACGCATCGATGTCAACAAAAAAGATGCAAGGTTCGAGGTACTGGGTCAGGATGAATTCAGAAGAGAATCAAACTCTCCTGGCTATACTTTGGTCAGATAAGTAACCTCCCTTTGCCCAAAAGGAGGTAAGAGACAGCATACAAAGCAAAATGCAGAAGCTGACTTCTAGCAGCATACTGTTGACAGTAATGAGTAAATGAGAGAAGATAGTAAGAACGGCGTCTTACTTTACTCGATGTGGTGAACCTGGCAGATTCCTTGGTTTTCAGGTTCATTGACCATGCTAAAAAGAGACGGCATCCCAGCTTTATATTAACTTAACTGATAACGAGTTTTCGCTACCGACGATGAAAGCTGAGTTCTCCGAGTGAACAGATGGTCATTGAGCGAAGTCGAAATGCATCTATTTGTATCGAGGAGACGACATTGCATAACCTTACAGGGTCACATTGGGTCATTTCGATACAATTTCTCCTTCGTCGAAATCACTCAATGAACCGGCTCTCAGCTTTCATATCAAGTACAAAAAAAGAGCAAACTTGAGGTTAAAAAGTTGCCCTCCGAATCCCAAGAAAGTTTTGTGGGGTTCTGATAATAATTTTTGCCGTTTTAGAAATAAAAGGTACAAAAGAAAAAAAGAACTATCTTATCTAAAAGAAAAACCCGGCGGTGGTAAGACCGCCAGGAAAAGCCATTCTTCTTCTTTGCATCAAGCAAGAAAATTGCTTGTGGAGCACAAAGAGGATTACCCATAAATATAACTGGCTTTTTGATGTAATTTTGCCCTCCAGTTATATTTCAGGATAAAATATGGGTGTAGAGTTATTATTCGTATGAGAATTTGACCGATTAGATTGAACCATCGTTTGAAATGATCTAGCTTGTACTGAAGCACTTTTCTTCATAGAACCTCCGCACAAAAGACGAATAATGATATTGCTTCTTTTATTTTCATACTAGACCATATCCCCATATTATCTAATATCAATAAAAAGCAAACCAAAATCTTCTTTCGGGTATCGCGCTATTAATTTTTGTGCTCTCTAGACCTTATGTTGAATAGATATTGTAATGTCATTAATATGACAAGTTATTTTTTTATGAAAGTAGTATTTTTCTTGAAACTTGCTATTGACAGATAAGAATTCCTTATCCTATAGGTAAATTGAAAAAGGAATTTTATATGAATAGAGACAGCAAGAAACCAGTAAGTTTTTTAGAAAAAGTTCCCCTCTCACCAAAACAGAGTATGGGTGAAGAGATAGCGAATGCAATAACACATGGAATTGGTGTTGGGCTGAGTATTGCAGCCCTGGTTCTCCTGGTAATATATGCCAACAGGCAAGATGATACTTGGAAAGTGGTTAGCTTCAGTATCTACGGTGCTATGATGATTCTGTTATATATCATATCTACACTTTATCATAGTTTACAAAATCAGACGGTCAAGCGTTTATTCCGTATCCTGGATCATTCCTCAATTTTTTTACTCATCGCCGGAACCTATACTCCGATCACGCTTATTATGAGAGGGGGTTGGGGATGGTCTATTTTTGGCGTTATTTGGGGATTAACAATCCTGGGCATTTTCATGAAGATATTTTTTTTGGGTAAGATGAAACTAATCTCACCGATTATTTATGTTGCTATGAGCTGTATTGTCATTTTAGCAATCAAACCCGTTTTAACCCATGTTCCTCATGCTGTTATCTTATGGATATTGATTGGTGGTGGATTTTATATCTTAGGTATCTTATTTTACTTGTGGAGAAAGATGCCCTATCATCATACTGTATGGCATTTATTCGTATTGGCTGGAAGCATATCCCATTTTTTTGCCATGCTGCAGTATGTGAGATAGTTCATCTCATACAAGTCATATCAAACAGAAAAATATAAGAAATGTTATTTCACTAACATGATCTTTTTCGTTACTTGTCTATTTCCCACTTTCAATTTACATAGATACATACCACTAGATACGTTGTTGTTATTCTGATCAAGTCCATCCCACGTACTTTGATGCTGTCCCAATTGTTGATATTCATTTGCCAGGGTTCTGACTTTTTCTCCTCTAACATTATAGATCTCGAGTTCAACTTTTTGAACATCTGAAAGATCATATTTCAACGTTATTGATGGATTGAAAGGATTCGGGTAACATGTAATATTGAGTGATAAATCGGGTACAGAGACGTTTGGATCATTTGGTTCAATAGCGACAAAATTATCCTGTTTGATTAATCCCATAGTTGTACCTACCCATCTCACATCTGCATTATCAACCGCAAGAGCTGTGATTTCGTTGGTCAGGAAAGTGGAATCACTGAGAGTATATGCAGTCCATTGAGTACCATTTTTTTTAATCAATCCCTGGTTCGTAGTACCAAACCAAATCGCTTGAGTATTACCTTGGCTGATACAGGAAATACTTGCATTATTGGTGAATGGTGAATTCAAAGACGAATAGGAAATCCAATCTATACCATCAAACATACAAACAGCATGATTTGAAGTTCCAATCCAAAGTTCATTTTGTGCACTATAAAGCATTGATAGAGTTGCATTGATTGGTTTGTTAGTAGTCAATTGATTATAAGCAGTCCAATTTGATCCATCATATCTTACCAAACCTGCGCTTTCTGTACCTAACCATGTACCATTAAGAAAATCGAAGACGATAGAATTTACGATACTTTGAGGTATGCCCGAATTCAAAGTAGTATAATCAAGCCAGCCACCGTGTGAAAATTCGGATACAAGAGATGATCTGCCAACCCAAATATCTCCCTGTGTATCAGATTTAAGTGAATGTATCCCAGTAATACCCTCATACGTAATCCATTGATTACCGTCAAAAGAAACGAGATTTCCGTCACTTGATGCAATCCATACAAAGTCATCAGTATCTATCGCAACTGCTGTAACATTATTCCCACTCATGCCCGAATTTGAAGTATTATAAATTGACCATGTGTTTCCATCGTATTTTACCAATCCATTGGGAGTTCCTATCCATTTATTGATATTTCCATCAAGCGTAATACAATTAATAATATTGCTGGGTAATGGGCTGTTGGATGTATCATAAAGCGTCAAGCTTCTAAGATTAGAAGTCCTCTCATAAGAAACAGGATAGTTTTGAGTACTTTCAGCAGCAAATACAATTTGTATAAAACAAAGAATATTTACTATTGTTAAGAATGTGATCATTATCTTCATGATTTACCTCCCAAAAATTTAAATTAGAGTATTTTTTCCGAAACAGCTATGTCAAGAAAGATTCTTGTTTTTTGAACTTCAATGTTTTTTCTTTGTTGATATGGCATTATACAATAGCTCATTAACTTCAGAATTCATCATAATCTGATTGGGTTCGTTAAATGAATGTAATGCATTTGTAGTCCATAATATATGATCCCATGCTGATCTTCCGTTTTTGTCCTTTAGTTTTGCATTGGCTCCATTGGCAAGAAGGATTTTAACAACTTCCGGATTCGTGCCAAAACTTGCTGCATGCATGAGAGGGGTCCATAACTCATGATCTTTGTCATTTATTCCAGCTCCATTCTTAATCAGATAAACAACCATATCCGGATTGATGTTTCTGACACAATACATTAAAACAGTCTCCCCCTGTTTATCAATAGCATTCACCTTCATACCAATATGAATAAGTGTTTTAAGAATTTCAGGATCGCTATTGTACTGTGATGCGAACATGAGCGCATCCGTACCATCCTTGTTTGTCATCCTGATATCAGAACCCATCTCATAAAGAGCTAAAAGAACCTTCGGATTGGTATTTTCGCAAGCAGCTAACATAAATAACGTTTTCCCATCTGAATATCTCATATTTTTATCAGCACCACATTTAACAAACGCTCTCACTATTTCCGGATTCGAATTATACATGGCAGCTAACATCACAGGAGTAAAACCTGTTGAGCTTTTCGAATCCATTTTCTCTCCTGCACTTATTAGTTCCCTAATAGCATCAGGATGAGAATTATGCAAGGCAGCTATCATTAATGCATCGACTTGCATTTGTTTGTTTTTGGATCCTAATTTGTATTTATAGGAAATATCAGCACCTGCTGCAATCAGTGTTGCTATCGAAGAAGAATCCTGCATCGTTGCAGCATGAGCCAAAGCAGTCATACCATCTTTATCTCTCTCGTTTATCAAATTATCACTCTTTAGAGCAAGAATCTTTAGCATATCAGAATTTTTGTTCAAACAAGCGTTCATCAATGCCGTGCGACCTTTTTTATCAGTTGCATTCTTAAATCCTTTAGCTCTCACCAAGATTCGCAAAATGTTAGAATTTGTACCAGTTCTAGCATAAAAGATAACTGCATTTTCTCCATTTTTATCGCATATTTTTACCTTTGCTCCTAAATTTAACAACTCTTGGACAACTTCTGGAGAAGCTTCATATTTAATCGCCAGCAGCAAGGGAGTTCTCCCAAAAGCGTCCTTTTCATTGATTTTAGCACCGTTTTGTACCATATTCCTTACTTGCAAAACAGTTAACGCTCGGAAGTCAGTGGTATCCTTAACAAAGCTGATTCCATAAATACTTTGTAGAAAAAATGAAAGAATAATGATTAGCGATATGCGAGTCATATTATACTTCATAATTTTCATGATCCCTCCCACTTCAGAATTTTGTAATATATCCGATTTTTTGTAAAGTTTTATTAGTAAAAGCTATATAATTCTTTCCAAAGAAGAGCATATTGTTGATTAGACATGATTATATATTTGTAAATTTCATCGGCTAAAATCGAGTAGGGTGATGCTGGCTAATTAATTCCAGCATCATCCCTCTCACAGAACCGTGCGTACGGGTCTCGTACACGGCTCCTGATAATCCTTGTAATTACTCGTAGTAATTAAATAAAACACTTGTCTGAAGTGATGTCAAATCAAACAACTTCATTTCTTCAAACCACTTGTTCGGCAAGGCAAAGCATAAGTGGAAGCTCTGAGCGTTACGCCATCTGGTCATAGATAGTTTTGGGCATTCTCCCTTGAAGCCTTGTCTGCGCATTGCTTTATGGAATGCTTTCCAGCTCTTCCATTCACGCATCTTCTTCATTCGAAGCCTCCTTCGTATCCATTCCATCAGGCTCGCAAAGATGCTTTTACAACTCGCAACTTTGAAATAGTTACCCCATCCCCTTAGTACAGGATTCAGGCTTCCTATCGTCATGGATATTGGGATGCCACTGTTGCGGGGAGTAAGCTTACGTATCTTATCCTTGAAACGTTTCAAACGCTCCTTGTCGATGCAGACACGGCTTCCTTTGATGAAAAATCCCAGATAGCTGATTCCTGTTTCGACACTGCTGATATGAGTCTTTTCCAGATTGACTTGCAAGCGAAGTTCTTCAAGTATCGCTGTCGCTATCCTTTGATATTGCTCTGCCTTTTTCCTGGTCGGAGCAAATATCAGGATGTCATCAGCATAACGTACTATCCTGATGTTCCGCTGTTTCATCCTCTGGTCAAACTCATCCAGATAGATATTCATCAATAAGGGTGAGATTACCCCACCTTGTGGACTGCCTATCTCAGTTGCTTTGAAATCCCCATCGACCATTACTCCTGATTTGAGAAAACTGCGGATTAACCTCAGGAGTGTTCCATCACTGATTTTCCTGTTCAGACTGCTCAATATCAGTTCGTGGTCTAAGGTGTCAAAACATTTGGATAAGTCCATATTCACAGCATAACCCAAATTGTACGCTGTAAGAAAACGCTGAGCTTTCGCTACGGCATGTTGGCAAGACCGATGCGGTCTGTAGCCATAACTGGACGGATGGAAGTCAGGCTCAAATATCGGTTGTATGATATTCAGGATTGCCTGCTGCACTACCCTGTCTCTTACCGTTGGAATGCCTAGCGGTCTCATTTTGCCATTGGGTTTGGGTATCTCTAACCGCCTTACAGGTGATGGCTCGTAAGTACCTGCCATTAGTTCGTCGTGAAGTTGGTTGATGTTCACTGCCAGTTGTTCGTCAAAGTTTTCTATACTCTGCCCATCAATGCCTGATGCACCTTTATTTCGTTTTACCGAAGTGAAGGAAGCATATAGGTTGGGCAGGGAGTACACCTTGTCGATTAAGCTGTAGTATTTTCTCATGACATTTCCTGTCTCATTGTGATTCGTCTTGAGGTGTTCATCGATGATGATTGTCTCTTCATCAGGTTGTCCTGCCTTCTTTAGCATATAGCAATATGACAAAACTACGGCTTGTCAGCTTTCCCTGATTACTCAGTCTCGTGCGGTCGGGTTTGAAAGGAAGTTCGTCACCACTGTCAAACCGAGCCTCGAAGCATTTCAGCTTCTTCCTTCGTTTCTCACTTTTCATCGATTACTTTCCACATTTCAAATCATGCCTTCGGATTATCTTCATCCCTTCGCATGAACTGTAGCCTTTTGAGATACAGAACTCAGCATTACCGTGAATGCTGTCCCTTTTGTTTTATCCTCCAGACTGTCACCAGCTTTCATAGGCAAAAGGTTAATCACTACTACGGAATCATCTGCCACCTGCTACCGCTTGGCTTCTCACTTGTCTTTCAACTTGATCGAAGCTACTACCTTAAGTAGACAATAACAGGCTTCCCCAGTTAAGTTTTCCTGCCTGAATATGAAGCCATCTGTCATAATCTGTAGAGTTATCCAGCTTTCGGGCTTTCCCACTTTTAGAAAGGTTACCCACTCTACAAACCAACATCAGTTCACTTGCGCTATGTTCCATATTCCCTCTGCGTCTTACTTCAGACCCTGCCGTTGCCGGCAACGCCCTTGACCTCGAGTTGACTTCCCGCTGATTAGGTGTCAGGACTTCTTCCAGTCCATCGGCGCAGAAAACATTCTGGGCAAACTAAAAACTGCCGACTTATTCAGTCGGCAGTTGATATCAATTTGTGTTTATTTTTTAGACAAGACCTTGAGCAAGCATTGCATTTGCAACCTTCTTAAAACCGGCAATGTTAGCACCATTCACGTAATTAACGAATGTACCAACTTTACCCTCACGTACACATTGCTCATGAATTTTGATCATGATGCTGTGGAGTTCTGCATCGACTCTTTCAGCGGGCCAGGAAGTGTGACCTGCGTTCTGAGACATTTCAAGTCCTGATGTTGCAACACCACCGGCGTTTGCAGCTTTGCCAGGACCATAGAGAATCTTCTTTTCGATGAATAATTCTACAGCTTTTGGTGTGGAAGGCATGTTAGCACCTTCAGATACACAGATAACACCATTAGCTAACAATTTCTTTGCATCTTTGTCATCGAGCTCATTCTGCGTTGCACAAGGAAGAGCTACATCAGCCTTAACTCCCCAAGGGCGTTCACCTGGGAAGAATTTCACACCGTCTTTTGCATACTTTTCAGCGTATTCTTTAATACGACCACGTTTGTTATTCTTAAGGTCCATAAGAAATTCCCACTTTTCACCGGCAATACCTTTAGGATCAAGGATGTAACCTTCTGAGTCAGAAGCAGTGATAGCAATACCACCGAGTTGATTAATTTTCTGGATGGCATACTGTGATACGTTACCTGAACCGGAAACGAGAACTTTCAATCCCTTGAAACTCTTTTTCTTGGTTTTCAGCATTTCTTCAGCAAAATAAACACAGCCATAACCGGTAGCTTCCGGACGAATTAAGCTTCCGCCGTATGCAAGACCTTTACCAGTTAAAACACCGGAGAATTCATTCTTGAGCTTTTTATACATACCAAACATGAAACCGATTTCACGTCCGCCAGTTCCAATATCACCTGCTGGAACGTCCATAATGGGTCCGATTATGCGACTTAATTCTAACATAAAGGATTGGATGAAACGCATAACTTCATTATCTGATTTGCCTTTCGGATCAAAATCACTTCCACCTTTACCACCACCCATTGGGATAGTTGTAAGTGAATTCTTAAAGATCTGTTCAAATCCCAAAAACTTCAGGATTGATAAATTTACAGATGGGTGTAAGCGCAATCCACCTTTGTATGGTCCGATTGCGTTGTTGAATTGTACACGGTAACCGCGGTTGACTTGGATTTCACCTTTGTCATCCATCCATGGCACGCGGAAAATCAGTGCGCGATCTGGTTCAACGATTCTTTCAAGAATGTTTGCTTTCACATAAGCGGGATTCGCAACATAGGCATCCCATACTGAGTCGACAACTTCATTAACGGCTTGAATAAATTCAGGCTGATTTGGGTTACGTTCTGCAACTTTTTTTAAGAATTGGGATTTGGTCATTTTGGCCATGTTATTACCTCCATTATTTGATAAATTCTTCGTTCTGTTTAAATTCTTATGTTTAAGTGTCAAGAATTTCTTTATACAATCTATAAAACTTCAATTGAATCTTAGACTGCTGCCAGATATTGATGCTAATGAACCAATGTCATCCAGCGCATAATCTCGAAAATCAATGCAGTTGTCAATGCTGCGGCGGGAATCGTGACGATCCAGGCGAAAATGATCTTCCCAACTGTATCCCAGTGAACTGCTGAAATGCGTTTTGATGCTCCTACACCCATAACGGAAGTGGAAATGGCATGCGTTGTACTGATCGGTGCACCAAAGAATGAAGCTGTTATAATGACGGAAGCTGCGGCAGTCTCAGCGGCAAAACCATGGATTGGTTCCATCCGGAATATACCGTGACCCATTGTTTTAATGATTCTCCAACCACCTGTCACGGTACCGATGAACATTGCACTTGCACTTGCAATCTTAACCCACAAGGGAATGGTCATATCAGAGACGTGATTAAAGGAATAAAGAGCTAGGGTTATTATACCCATCGTCTTTTGGGCATCATTCATCCCATGACTGGTTGCCATAAAACCTGAGGAAAATATCTGCATTATGCGAAATCTTTTATTACATTTATGGGGATTAGCATTTTGGAATATCCAGGCTATCAATACCATTAACAAATATCCACCGATAAAACCTGCTAAAGGTGACATAAAAAGAGGGATTACTATTTTATCGATGATATTATGCCAATTTAGAACAGCCCACCCCCGGTAATTGATCGTTGCGCCCATCAATCCCCCAATGAGTGCGTGCGAAGAAGAAGAAGGCAATCCAAGCCACCAGGTAATTAAATTCCAGCAGATAGCACCCAATAAAGCTGCCAGGACTATTTCCTGGCATCCTGTCACTAAATCAGGATTTACAATTCCACTTCCAATCGTATGAGCTACCTTTGTTCCAACAAAGGCACCAACAAAATTGAGAACTGCTGCCATGCAAACGGCAACCAGGGGAGACATGACCTTAGTGGAGACTACTGTCGCAATGGCATTGGCTGAATCATGAATGCCATTCGTGATATCGAATATTAATGCGATTCCGATTATCAAAGCTAGTAAAAATTCAATATTAGGCATATTTAAGAGAAATTCCTTCCAACATATTTGCCAAGTTTTCAGCACGAAGGACTGCTTTCTCTATACGATCATATATCTGAGTCCAAGTGATGATTTCCACAATGGCATCTGTTTTCGTCAAATCGATCTGATAGATTTCAGTTAATGCCTGCAATAGAACGATATCGGATAGTTCTTTAAGTGTCTTTACCCTGCGTACATGTTCAGAAGCATCCTTCCTATTTAATGCAAGTTCTAATACATGATAAATTTCTTCGATCATGAAATTGAAGTTTGCGATCAATTCTTTTGAATGTTTGGTAAAAGTCGTTGAATTATGAAGACTCACGCGATTGGAAATCGTTTTAATCACATTGAGTAAAGCCTCTTGGGCAACATTGATTTCATGGATATCTTCCCGATCCAAAGGTGTAATAAAAGTTAATGACAATTGACGGGTGATTTCACGAGAAATGCTATTTCCTTCAGCTTCTATCAGTTGAATTTCTTTTACTTTATGGGGAATATCATCAGATGAAGTAAAAATCTCATTCAGTAATTTACATGCTTTCAGTATCTGTCTATTTTGCTGCATGAATAAATCACTAAACTTATAGGATTTAGGAAACAGGGAAAATTTCATATCTGACTCCTGTTTTGATTATCATGTAAATTCAAATTGTAATAGGTAAACTCCAGAATATTGCAAATCTGTCAACCAAAGAGTGCATAATAATTAAGAATTACGAATTAAGAATTACGAATTGGGTTCTAAACAAGCTTGTAGGTATATAAAAAAGAAATAAGAGGTACATGAAAAAAGAAAGAAAAATTGTTGAATTTAACTAATCATGTTTATTAAATGATCATCTTAGTAAATGCGGTTATCAATGTATCTAAACCTATTTTTTGTATCGAGAAGTACAAAATCATTCGATGATATTTGTTCATTTCCGTTTTTTTCGTATATTTCGTGTGTTTCGTGGTTAAAATCTGTTCTTCTCTTCCGTTCGCACTTCGTACTTCGGACTTACAAAGAAAAGGGCGTAAGATGGCGGCGACCTACTCTTCCACACAGTTGCCCATGCAGTACCATCGGCGCAGGTGAGCTTAACTTCTGTGTTCGGAATGGGAACAGGTGTGACCTCACCGCAATAACCACCATCTTACGCCCTTCATACTTGTTCAATATGCTGAGTTAGGTAAGACGATAAAGGAGCAAGTGTAAAAGTTTTTATGAACAAAGACAATTGATGTTTAGTATCACTCGGCTGAACACATTGCTGTGCGTACACCTGTGACCTATCTGCGTTGTAGTCTCCAACGTCTCTATGGGGAAATCTTATCTTGAGGATGGCTTCCCGCTTAGATGCTTTCAGCGGTTATCCAAACCGAACTTAGCTACTCGGCAATGCAGCTGGCGCCACAACCGATACACCAGAGGTTCGTCCACACCGGTCCTCTCGTACTAAATGCAGTTCCTCTCAAATTTCCTGCGCCCACGAAGGATAGGGACCGAACTGTCTCACGACGTTCTGAACCCAGCTCGCGTAACTCTTTAATCGGCGAACAGCCGAACCCTTGGGACCTTCTTCAGCCCCAGGATGAGTTGAGCCGACATCGAGGTGCCAAACACCGCCGTCGATGTGAACTCTTGGGCGGTATCAGCCTGTTATCCCCGGAGTACCTTTTATCCTTTGAGCAACGGCCCTTCCATACAGAACCGCCGGATCACTAAGACCTACTTTCGTACCTGCTCGACCTGTCGGTCTCGCAGTCAAGCTCCCTTATACCTTTACGCTCTACGGTTGATTACCAACCAACCTGAGGGAACCTTGGCGAGCCTCCGTTACTTTTTTGGAGGCGACCGCCCCAGTCAAACTGCCCACCTGGCAATGTCCAGATATTCTCCATAGCTGTTAGTAAATCAATACAATAAGGGTGGTATTTCAACAGCGGCTCAGCCGACACTGGCGTGCCGGATTCATAGCCTCCCACCTATCCTACACATACCATACCAATTTACAATGCCAGGATACAGTAAAGGTTCACGGGGTCTTTCCGTCCGTTCGCGGGTAAGCGGCATCTTCACCGCTACTTCAATTTCACCGAGTTCCTGGTTGAGACAGCGCCCAAGTCGTTACACCATTCGTGCAGGTCGGAACTTACCCGACAAGGAATTTCGCTACCTTAGGACCGTTATAGTTACGGCCGCCGTTTACCGGGGCTTCATTTCAGAGCTTCGCTTGCGCTAACCCCTCCATTTAACCTTCCGGCACCGGGCAGGTGTCAGTCTATATACATGGTATTACTACTTCGCATAGACCTGTGTTTTTGATAAACAGTCGCTTGGGCCTCTTCACTGCGACCCCCTCTTGCTCTGACCGTATAGATCTTCACAATAACAGGGTACCCCTTCTCCCGAAGTTACGGGGTTATTTTGCCTAGTTCCTTAACCAGAATTCTCTCGAACACCTTAGGATACTCTCCTCGCCCACCTGAGTCGGTTTGCGGTACGATCGCGGATACTTCATCGTTTAGAAGCTATTTCTCGGCAACGTCTATAAGCAGACTTTTGAGCTTGCGCTCTCGTCCTATGCCTCGGAATTAATGGCTTGCGGATTTGCCTGCAAACCTTCCTACACACATTCAACAGCATATCCAAAAGCTGTCTCTGCAGCACCGTTGCGTCACTCCATCACTCCATATCCACGGTTCAGGAATATTAACCTGATTCCCATCAGCTACGCCATCCGGCCTCACCTTAGGGGTCGACTTACCCTGAGAAGATTAACTTTACTCAGGAAACCTTGGGCTTGTGGTGTGCGGGTTTCTCACCCGCATTATCGTTACTCATGCCGACATGGTCTCTTCCGTACGCTCCACCACCCCTTACAGGATAGCTTCGACGCATACGGAATGCTCTCCTACCACGCATGTATTAAAATACACGCATCCGCAGCTTCGGTTAGATGCTTTAGTCCCGATCATCTTCGGTGCATTACCACTCGACCAGTGAGCTGTTACGCACTCTTTCAATGGTGGCTGCTTCTAAGCCAACATCCTGGCTGTCTCTGCAGTATCACATCCTTTAGCACTTAGCATCTAATTGGGGACCTTAGCTGACGGTCTGGGTTGTTCCCCTCTCGCGCGTGAAGCTTATCCCCCACGCGCTGTCTCCCGGACAACAATTAAAGGCATTCGAAGTTTGCCTGGGTTCAGTAGGCTTGTTTGCCCCCTAGCCCAATCAGTGCTCTACCTCCCTTAATCTAATCCGAGGCGCTACCTAAATAGCTTTCGGAGAGAACCAGCTATCTCCAAGTTTGTTTGGCCTTTCACCCCTACCCGCAGCTCATCCACCGATTTTTCAACATCGGTTGGTTCGGTCCTTCAGTGCGTGTTACCGCACCTTCAACCTGGCCACGGGTAGATCACTTGGTTTCGGGTCTAATCCATTCAACTCAACCGCCCTATTAAGACTCGCTTTCGCTTCGGCTCCGATACAATATATCTTAACCTTGCTGAACAGATTAACTCGCCGGCTCATTATGCAAAAGGCACGCCATCACAAAGCATCCATTATTCCCATCACGCTCTTATTGCCCATCTCAGTTTAGCTCTCTCCTCACCGGGGTAGTGTCTGTTGGTCATCCGGTTAGATGATCTGACCCTATCCCAATAAAAAAAATAGAATAATCTGAAATACGCTTGTTTCAAACTGGAGTTAAGTAAATTGATCATCTATCCGGATGACCGATATACCCCTCACTGTGATGAAGATAATGGATGCTTCGCTCTGACCGCTTGTAGGCACACAATTTCAGGTTCTCTTTCACTCCCCTCCCGGGGTCCTTTTCACCTTTCCCTCACGGTACTGCTTCACTATCGGTCACCAGACCTCTTTAGCCTTACGAGATGGTCCTCGCGGATTCACCCAGGATTTCTCGTGTCCCGGGCTACTCGGGATACAAACTATCACATAACGACAATTTCGACTACGGGACTTTCACCCCCTGCGGTCGGCCTTTCCAGACCGGTTCGTCTATCATCACTATGCAAATGGCGTCTGTCCCACTACCCCGACTGCTCGCGCAACCGGTTTAGGCTCTTCCCCGTTCGCTCGCCGCTACTCAGGGAATCATTATTATTTTCTCTTCCTGCAGCTACTAAGATGTTTCAGTTCACTGCGTTTGCCCTACCATATTACTACAGTAGTGACCGCACTTACTGCGGCCGGGTTGCCCCATTCGGATACCCCCGGATCTGCGCTCGCTTACAACTCCCCGGGGTTTTTCGTAGTTTGCCACGTCCTTCCTCGCCGTCTGGTGCCAAGGCATCCATCGTGTGCCCTTTGCTCTTCGTCCATATCGACTTCTACACTCGCTCCCACGTCTATACTACTTTTCAAAGATCGCTGGCTGATATATCGCTATATCCGCCTGTTTAAATTATCAAAAAATGGAGTGAAGTCAGCGCTTTGCGAATGAAATTCATTTGTATGGAAGTTGACCATTTGATCTTACATTTTCTATTGATCGTTTCCTTACACCTTAAAAAGGAGGTGATCCAGCCGCACCTTCCGGTACGGCTACCTTGTTACGACTTAGTCCTCCTCACTGAGCACACCTTCGAAAGCTGCTCCCATTACTGGTTAGCTCACCTACTTCGGGTGCACTCAACTCGGCTGACTTGACGGGCGGTGTGTACAAGGCCCGGGAACGTATTCACCGCGCCATGCTGATGCGCGATTACTAGCGATTCCGACTTCATGAGGCCGAGTTGCAGACCTCAATCCGAACTGTGATCGGTTTTCTGGGATTTGCTCCACCTTGCGGATTCGCTTCCCTCTGTACCGACCATTGTAGCACGTGTGTAGCCCTGGACATAAGGACCATGATGACTTGACGTCGTCCCCACCTTCCTCCACATTATTACTGCGGCAGTCTACTTAGAGTTCCCGACATCACTCGCTGGCAACTAAGTATAGGGGTTGCGCTCGTTGCGGGACTTAACCCAACATCTCACGACACGAGCTGACGACAGCCATGCAGCACCTGTCTCCCGGTTCCCCGAAGGGCACTCCGCCATCTCTGGCAGATTCCGGGGATGTCAAGCCCAGGTAAGGTTCTTCGCGTTGCATCGAATTAAACCACATGCTCCACCGCTTGTGCGGGCCCCCGTCAATTCCTTTGAGTTTCAACCTTGCGATCGTACTCCCCAGGCGAGACACTTAACGCGTTAGCTGCGGCACTGAAGGATTCATCTCCCCCAACACCTAGTGTCTATCGTTTACTGTGCGGACTACCAGGGTATCTAATCCTGTTTGATCCCCACACCTTCGCAGTTTAGCGTCAATTACGGTATAGAAGACTGCCTTCGCCTTCGGTGTTCCTCCAGATATCTGCGCATTCCACCGCTACACCTGGAATTCCGTCTTCCCCCACCGCATTCAAGATAAACAGTATCAAACGCACTTCTCAGCTTAAGACCGAGTATTTAACGTCCGACTTATTTATCCGCCTACCTGCCCTTTACGCCTAGTAATTCCGGACAACGCTTGCCACCCCCGTGTTACCGCGGCTGCTGGCACGGAGTTAGCCGTGGCTTATTCCTGTACTAATATCAAAATGAACAGCATATTACTCTATCCACTCCTGCTCGCACAGAAAAGAACTTTACACCCCGAAAGGTTTCTTCGTTCACGCGGCGTCGCACTATCAGACTTTCGTCCATTGTAGACTATTCTCGACTGCTGCCTCCCGTAGGAGTCTGGGCCGTTTCTCAATCCCAGTGTTGGCGACCACCCGTTAAGGCCGCCTACCTATCATCGCCATGGTAAGCCGTTACCTCACCATCCAGCTAATAGGACGCAGGCTCATCCTCAAACGACAGCTATTACTAGCCACCTTTACACATCGCTGTGCACATGCGGTATTAGCCCAGGTTTCCCTGGGTTGTCCCCCGCTTGAGGGTAGATAACCTACGCGTTACTAACCCGTTCGCCACTCTCAAAGCCCCCGAAAGAGCCTCTACCGTTCGACTTGCATGCCTAATCCACGCCGCCAGCGTTCGTCCTGAGCCAGGATCAAACTCTCCATTATCCTAAACTCATTATCTTCGCAAGTTGCTTCACTTTCACTCCACTTCTATGTTCATTTCAAAGATCGAAACAGGCTTCAACTTATCCGTCCCCGCCCATTTGGTTTTGCCAATCTGCTTATCCTCGTTTTCCTGTCAAGGATTTCGTATCATTTATTTTCTTTTTCGCTCTTAACAAGATGCTTTACGATAGGAAACGTGATTATTCAGTTACAGTAAACATAATATATACAAGAAGTTAGAAACGCGCAACATATAAATCGAAATTGCATGAAAATTTCATACTTTTTTTACGGAAGCAAGTTCGAAGAAGCCTTATATATGCACGTTGGTGGTTTTAATAATCTTTTAGAGTTGCATATTAACATCGTTTTTTTTAAATATGTGCGGATATGAAAAATACATTCTGTATCTCGAAGTGATTACATATCATGGCTAAGATATAAACTTAAGGTAACGATCCCGCAAATCCTTCTGAATCTCTAAGATATGAAATCCGATAGCTTACGTGTAAACGTCAGGTTAAGGATTACCACGAAACAATATGAACCCCTACGAGGAGTGACATATCTCTTCATGTTACATTCAAATCAATATTTTATCCTCTCCATCCCATTTATCGATTCATACACCTGTTTCATCAAGGTCTTGCTGATGATCTTCCTGTAATCCTCATCATCAAAATACTTCTGCGCTATCGTTTGGTTCTGGTCTAAACGATTGATGAACAGATCTTCCAACTGTTTGGCAAAGACAATCCCGAAGTTTTCCATCGAATTCACTATCGCTGCCTGTCGTAGCATTTCATTGGAGATAGCATCTTCTTTTAATGAATCGAAGAACAACTGATCACCAGGAGTAAAATTCGTACCAAACCTCTCATTCAGGATATCTATCAGTTCTGAAAGTTCTACAGTCTCATCTTTGATTCTTCCCGTACCTGTTTCCAATGGACCGGATACTTCTCCACCCTTCCCGGCTTCCAAAGGAATCATTCCATCCATGATCTTCTGGATGCGATAATACTTTAAAGCCACTTCTTCATCAAAATTATAGGAAGGTCCATCAGGATCACGAGGAAGTTTAGGAATCAGGAAGCGAACATAAGCGTACAACTTCTCTAAATCAGAATCCTGGAACGGTATGATTTGTGACATAAATGAATATAGGTTACGGAAGGCAGTCAGACTTTTTTTGAAATCATCCTGTTCTTCAGTTTCCAGATCCATGAAGCGTTCCACTGCTGTATCTAAGCAGCTATTCAACCTGGCATGGTCTTGAGGCGTATGTAACTTCACAGGTTTGAAGTATGTCCTTGCAAATTCTTCAACCTCATCATGATATATGACCTGCACATGTTCGAGCTTGGCTTTCAGCTCATAAAGTCTATGCACATCGACTCTTTCACCGACATCCGTTCTCTCATAATATGGTTGAAAAGCCTTCGCTATTGCTTCGGCATCATTATAGAAATCAAGAATGAAGGTATCTTCCTTACCCGAGTGGATTCGATTCAAGCGTGACAGGGTCTGTACCGCCTGGATTCCATCCAATCTTTTATCCACATACATCGTATGTAATAGAGGCTGGTCAAATCCAGTCTGGTATTTCTCTGCCACCAGCAATACCTGGTAATCATCAGAACCGAAATGTTCAGGCAATTCCTTTTCCTTCATACCATTATTCATACCGGATTCAGTATAAGTTAAGGAAGGAAAATCAGGGTCAATGACTTCACCTGAGAAAGCCACCAAGGTCTTGATATCGTCATAGCCTTTCTCATGCAGATACCTGTCAAATTCCAGCTTATACTTCACAGCATGCAATCGGGAGGAAGTAACTACCATTGCCTTTGCTTTACCACCGATCTTATTCTTGGTATGAGCACGGAAATGTTCGACAATCACTTCTATCTTTTGGGAAATATTAACTGGATGCAAACTCATGAACCTTGCCAGAGCTTTAGCAGCTTTGTGCTTATCCACTTCAGGATCATCTGCAATGGATTTGATAAGACCGAAATATGTTGCATATGTAGTGTAATTCTTTAGAACATCCAGTATGAATCCTTCTTCAATTGCCTGTCTCATGCTGTAAAGATGATAGCATACAGGTTTTCCATCTGTACCAGGAATACCGAATACTTCTAATGTCTTATATTTCGGTGTAGCAGTAAAGGCAAAGAAACTGATATTGGGCTGCTTTCCCCTGCTTGCCATAATGCGATTGATCTCATCTTCACTGTCTGAGACTTCTTCATTTTCATTACCTTTTGTGCCTAAAACTCCTTTCAAGTCAGTAGCTCTTTCTCCACTTTGGGAACTATGTGCTTCATCGATAATGACTGCATATTTCCTCATGGGCAAATCACCGACTTTCTCTGTCACAAAAGGAAACTTCTGCAACGTTGTGATGATGATTGATACACCACTTTTCAAAGCATCTGCCAATTGTGTGGAATTCTCATCTATCTTCTGCACTACACCCTGTTTATGTTCAAACTGATAGATGGTATCCTGCAACTGCTGATCAAGTACCAATCTGTCTGTAACCACAATCACCGAATCGAATATCCTTTCATCGGCATCATTATGCAAACTAGCTAAGCGATGTGTCAGCCAGGCAATGGTATTACTCTTACCGCTGCCTGCTGAATGCTGAACCAGGTAATTCTTCCCACAGCCCACTTTGTAGGCATCGCTCAAAATCTTTCTTACACAATCCAGTTGATGATAACGTGGAAATATCAGTCTTTCTTTGCGAATTGTCCTTGTTTTCAAAGCCTTTTCTTCCACCTGCAAATGCAGGAAGCGGGCTAAAATCTCCATCAGGCTGTCTCTTTGGAATGACTCCTCCCACAAATAGGCAGTCTTATGACCAATAGGATTAGGCGGATTCCCCTTACCATTCTGATATCCTTTATTGAAAGGCAGGAAATGAGTCTCTTTCCCTGAAAGACGGGTCGTCATATATACTTCATCGGGATCAACAGCAAAATGAGCAAGGGTACGCTTCTTGAACTGAAAAAGCAATTCATTTGGTTCTCTGTCATATTTGTATTGGTTAACCGCATTGACCCATGTCTGATGTGTGAGATGATTCTTCAATTCCATGGTAATGATGGGAATACCGTTCAGACTGATGACCATATCCAGACTGTTATTGTTCTTCTCAGAATATACAAGCTGTCTTGTTAATCCAAGAATATTGGCATTATATAGCTTCTGAATTTCGGGATTCAACCCGCTCACTGGGGCAAAGTATGCCATTCGTAAAGTACGACCATAGCATTTGAACCCATGCCGAAGCACATACAGACAGCCCTCATGTTCGCTATTCAGAGCTTTGCATAGATCATCAATAACGATATTGGCTGTTCTTTCTTTATGCAGGTTTTCCAGGTATGTCCATTCTGGAGGCTGAGTGGTTTGAATGAATGAAATCACTTGCTCCGGGAATAACGCTTTTACTTTATCATAACTTTCCGGTGCAATACAAGTATAACCATGAGTAAGGAAATGCTCTTCAATGCAGGATTCAAAGACAATTTCTTTATAATTCATCAAAATCCACCCCTATGAGTTTGTGTTGGCTATTCGAACCACAAAATAGTTTGTGGTTCGTAAAATGGCATTTCGTGCAACACAAGATGGTTTGTATCGCACAAATGCAACACAAACTTATTTAATAATGTCTAACAATTCTGAAAAAACGTATATACCTGGTTTTCTTCCAGTCGATTTTCTAATTTCTTTCAAGAATTCGTATTTGTGTAATACATTCAGTATCTTATGAGTAGTATATTTAGGAGTATTCGCAATCTTCTGGAATTGGCTACTTGTGATATATGGATTCTTGAATAAAGCATCAATTGCTTGCGTTGAATAACTTGAATTAGCAATTTTGGGTAACTCTATCTTCATTTTCTCATAAAGGTTGAGTATCGCCTTAACTTTAATCGAATTCGATTCAGCTTGGTTATGTACAGCAATTAGGAAAAACTCTATCCATTCATCCCATTGCCCCTTTTCGGAAATACCCTTTAATCTTCTATAATATTCCTCACGATTGCTTTCAAAATATGAACTAAGGTAGAACATAGGTTTTGATAAAAGACCTTTATTATAAAGAAAAAGAGGAATAAGAATTCTTCCAATTCTTCCATTTCCATCAAGGAAAGGATGAATGATTTCAAATTGTGCTTTGACAACAGCCATTTGTACTAAAGTATCTTTTTCATCAGAGTGGATATACTTTTCCCAATTATCCAATGAATTCGTCATGATATCGGGAGATGGCGGAACATAAGTTGCGTTTTCAAGCTTAGCACCTTGAACACCGATATAGTTCTGAATCCTTCGAAACTCACCTGGAGCTTTGTTATTTCCTCTCACGCTATCCAACAAAATTGCATGTATTTCTTTAATGACATTAAGAGTTAATGGGTGAGTATCAAGCCTATTAACCGCATATCCTATCGCTTTTGTATAATTATGAATCTCTTGAATATCATTCTTTTGGGTAATAGAGATTGCAGGATCAGGACTAGCATCATATTCGAGAACTTCATCAAGAGTCGCAAGAGTGCCTTCAATCATTGAAGAAAGTACTGCTTCTTGCGTCGTTAATGGAGATAATAGTAGATTTGGATTTACAATACTATGGAGTAACCCATCATATCGAGCCAAAGAAGCATTCGCTTTACCAATATTACTTACATGAGATATCCAATCAATTGAATCTAAAGGTAAACTATCAGGAATATACGGCTTCATGCTCATCCTCCATCATAGCTTTTTTGTGTTGCATATTCGAACCACAAAATAGTTTGTGGTTCGAATAATGGCATTTCATGCAACACAAAATGCAATTACCAGTAGCATTGTCAATTTATTAATCGCAAAACTATCATATATTATTTAGAGATTATATGGTTTACGCACATCCTGTTACATAAACTCATTTATCTAATTAACAAAGAGTTACGCCATACAATAAAGGCATATTATTTTATCAAATTACATAAACTGAATGCCATGTAAGAATCTAAATCGAATTTTTCTATGATTGCGTTTCTTATATTTTGAGGTGCACTTATTAGCATAAAGTGCTTCACTAATTTATTTGTGAAGCACAGGTGCTCCACAAACTTATCTACTATCGCATTTTAAAACTTAAGAAAATCAGAGAAACAGAAGGACTAATTGAGTTGAATTTTTAGCTCTCTGAGCAAGTTGAATGTATTAATATGTCTTACTCCGAACCGATCGCAAATAGAAGGAATCTTTACTTTCCCTTTTCTTTTATCGTTCTCTTCTGTTACTAATGTAGCATTATAAGCTTTCGCGAAAGCGATGATCCAACTATCAGAAACACGTGCAAATTCATCTTTGGCAATGCGCGAATAGTTCTGACTCTCAACAAAAGAGATAATCTCTGCATAATTATAAAGAACAGTTGCATCATCAGTCTTAATAAAGTAAGATTCAAAATGGTTTTTAACCCAATTCATCAACCAATCAGGTTTATCGTGGTCTTTTGGATCATGTCCTTTGTTTATTTCATCTTGAACCTGAATGCATATTCCGCTCAGAAAAGCCACCTTGTCCGATTAAGTTGAGCCAGTGCTCCACTATAATTGAGCCATACTATATTGTCTTTTTGAGCCACACTACGTATCTGATCGCCATATAACATAATATCTGCAGTGTTTGGCAAGATTCTGTTCCGGCTGCTGCGGAGAGAGGACGTAGTCCGAGCGAAGCAGCAGCCGGAACGTTGCGCCTAATGGGCAATAGGCTATTTTCTATTGATTTGTTTATTCCCTTGCGTTCTCTCATTGACATCTTCCCATCGATAAATATATGGTGAGAGTTATGAACAAGCCGGTCAAGGATGGCATCAGCGAGAGTGGGTTGTCCAATCTTCTCGTGCCATCCTCCGGTTTTGAACTGAGAGCACAAGACCGTAGATGCTTTGGAATACCTCATCTCGACTATTTCAAAGAGATCTTTAGCTTCCTGTTCGTTTATCCTGGTTAACAGCCATTCATCAAGTATCAGCAGTTTAGCATTGGCATATCTGTCTATGACTCTTTGATGCCCGCCTTCACAACGGCTAACAGCGAGGTCATCCAACAGTTCAGGCAGGCGGACGTATTTTACAGTGAAGTATTTCTTGCAGGCAGCTATGCCAAATGCGCAAGCCAGCCATGTTTTACCGCTTCCCGATGCTCCGGTGATGATGATATTCTCATTCTCTCCAATAAAAGAACATGACGCCAATTCAACGATTGCACTACGATCAAGTTTCCTGTCTTCATGGTAGTCAATATCTGCTATACTCGCATTACTGAACTTGAAGCCGGCACCGTGAATCAGACGTTTAAGCCTATTATTCTTGCGCTTATCCCATTCTATATCAACCAGCATGCCAAAGCGCTCGTCAAAGCTGTAGTTTTCCAGTGATTTATCGTTAACCTGATTTCGGTAGGCATCTGCCATGCCATTTAACAGCATCTCTCGAAGTTTAATGATAGTAGTATTATTAGTCATTTTCGTTTCTCCCGTAGTAACCTGATTCCCGGCTGATGGCATACTCTGAGCTTTGCACCGCTTCAGCATCATTATCGGTGCTTCTCTTCTGTTCATTTGAGTTTAGAATAGTCTTGATGATTCTGTAACTCGGATTTGGCGTATAGCTTAATGCTCGTTGACAGGCACTTTCCAAATTTTGACAGCCATACTTTTTTGAAGCGCTTAGCACAGCCATGCAAGTGCGATAACCTTGCTGTTCAACCCTGCATGATCCCAGGATTGACTTGATTACCAACTCAGTGCTTGTTCCAATAGTACAAGCCCAGTCAACAAAACTTTCTGCATCCCATTTACGGTATTCCTGATGATCCCTGGGCATATGCTCGGCATTGGTCTGATATCGCTCAGAGTTTCCCTCCAAGCCCCTGGGGGAGGCTATTCTGACTGAATTGTAAAAGACCTCCACCACCCTGGCGGTTAGGCGAATATCCACTTTGTGGTGGATATATTCATAAGGCACTGAATAATACTTCTTATCAACCATAATGTGATAGTTGTAACCAACCGTTGCTGTAGCCCATGTAGCCAGTTCATAAGCCGCCTCCGGCAAGGGAAGCAGCTGCTCTCGTTCTTCTTGCCAAAATACGCTTTCACGGGAGCCATCTTTGACCTGGAAAGGCTGAAAGGCTTACTGTTAAATTCAGCCAACTTTTCCCTGATTGCCTTATTGAGTTCTCTAAGCGAGAAGAAACTCCTGTTGCGAAGAGCAGCCAGAATCCAGGTCGAGATAATACCTACTGTCCCTTCAGCACTTGCCTTATCCTTGGGATGCCTGACCCTGGCAGGGATGACCACTGTATTGTAGTAATTAGCCAGTTCATTATATGTCCTGTTGATTACACTGCCTCCACTGGATACCCGCTCCACACCAGTCTTGAGGTTGTCAGGTACCAGTATTTTTGCCACTCCGCTCATATATTGAAAACAGTTTACATGAGCCTGAATCCAGTTACACAGACTCATATTGGGAAGTGCTTCAACATAAGCATAGCCACTATAGGGCAAAACAGCGACAAAGACTGGAACTTTAAGCTGTGCCCCGGTAAGATTGTTTGTCAAATACGCAGATTGACCTGCCCAATCAACCTCAAGCTTCTCACCCGGCTTGTGATGAATGCGCATGGTTGCCTTGGTTTGATGAGCATATTCCGTGTAAAGCTCGCAGAATCGACTGTATTGATAGGGTATCGTCTGATTCTGACGGCATAACTCCGAATATTCATGCCATAACAACGACAAGGTTACACCGCTTTTACCCAATTCCTTGTGAATATGCTCAAAATCAGGCATCCTGCGACAACCTTCGATATTTACAATGGGAAATAGCATCTTCCCCAATTCCCTGTCACTAATTGTATCAGAAATTGGCCAGAAAACAGCTTGTTGGGCTGCTGCCCTCAGCACCTTGGATACGGTATTGCGGGAGCACGGCAGGCTTTGAGCAATATTCCTTTCACTAATTCCTTGCGCCTGTAAACGCAAGATTTCTCGATAATTGGTCATTTTGTGACCTCCATTGTGTTATTTGCGCTCTTCAGCGCATTGCCACATGGTTAATCACACTCTGATTTATGCAAGGTGGCTCAAAGTAGAATATTCCCTGGCTCAATTATAGTGGAGCACTGGCTCAACTTGGGAATACTCATGGCTCAAATTCATAATATTATTCACCTGAACAATGCTTACAACCTTATTTTCCTGAGCATGACTCAAAATCTTACTCCAAAATCCTGGTGCTATATCATGAGCATAATACCGCTGATGGGCAGTCATGAGAACATTAGAATCCATTACGTAATATGCTTGGTCAGACATCAATTTGACTCATGAACTTTATCTGCAAAAGAGTTAAAAGATGCACCGTAGAGTCCTGTTAAACGATAGGCATCAATATATTGCAGATCACCTACATGTACAGCATCCACAACAGCTTTCATAAAACGTACCCCAACTTTAAGCCCTTGATTGAGATAGAAATCTCCCCCACTCGCCTTATGTTCTTTTGTATGTGGTAAATTGGTAATATGGCTTTCATAGAATTGAAAGAATTCACTCTTTGTGATAAACCCGCAATCCAATAGTCTTCTTGCCACTACAATTTCACTTACCTTGTATTTCCTGGCGATATTCTCATACATATCATCATTATGATCAATCACGTTCCAAAAAGCTCTAAGACTCTCACTGGAAATTAGTAACTCAGCAGCTACCTGGTTACACAACTTTTCTGTTTCATTCTCAGCAGGAAGCAATTGTCTTAAATCAAAGGCTGCACTACTGCCAAACCAAACATGTGCCAATTCATGCGCAATCGTGAACATCTGTGCTGCTTTGCTATCAGCATTATTGATAAAGATAAGTGGAGCATAATCATCAACCAGGACAAAGCCTCTGAATTCTTCAACATTCAAGGCTCTATGTGTATTATTCCCCACTACTCCATTCGCTACAACCAATATCCCTGCATTTTCAACAGCTCTTCTGAAATATCTCAAAGCGTCTATCCAGGTTTGGAACTCATCAGCCCAATCATCTGTCAAATGCAATACTTGTTTAATCCTACCTGCTATGATAGCTGGATTATCACCTTGCTTTGCAGAACCAACGAAAGCTAATTTCTCAGCTTCATTCTCATACAAATATTCGTGCAGCCAAGCCTGTCTTCTTTGCATATCATAGACAGTATCAACTAATTCAGGACTTGGCTTATAGGGCTTCTCATCTTTTATCGTGCGATAAAGATGAATGGGAGATTCTATTTGGGGTATTTGCTTCAGAAATAAATAACCAAAAGGGATATGAATGGTTTTAGCCAAATCCTCCAACTGAATATAGGTCGGTTCCTTTTCACCGGACAACCAATCCTGTATCAAAGGAAATTTAGACGACAGTTCCGTTGGTGTAAAATCATATCGATCCATACCCCATTTCAAAACATCTGTGTTGAAACTTACTTTCGCCATTTATTCCTCTTAGCTGTTATTGCTATTTCTGCTTTAACTCATATTATGTAAAAAAATACTCAGCCTACTTCTCTTGTCAATTTCCATTTTGTGAAGATGTTCTATACATTATCAATTACCCGACTACTATCATACATTCTCATCTATCGGAGATGTCCCGAAACTAGCATGATTTTATTTTCTTCTGTTGTAAAATATGTGATTGTTTTTACAGGCAAACTAAATTACTCAATAGTTTCCGAAAAGCGATGCAAAGACAAGGAAAAACGGAGTAATATTTACCTAATTCATGTTTGAATTCTGGTAGGAAGAGTCTTCATCAGGCTTTTCCTTCAGTATTTTGTAAGTGCAGAAACATTTTCCCTATATTATGTCCTAAAAAGAGGAGGGATAACTGTTCCTTGCATTTTCTCAATGAACGGACAGTAAATCTCTCAAACTTCCTGTTCCACTTCATGAAAGCAAATACAGCCTCCGGTTCGATGCCTCTTTGCTTTCTCAGCTTGTCGCCTTTTTCAGAAAGCAGATTATTGACGGTCTGACGTTTTAGTGGAGCTATATGAGGATCGTAGGTCAGTGATTTATGTGTTTTATCCTTGTAGGGAATACACTTTTTATTGTGAGGACATTCTCTGCAGTCATTACATATATAGGTTTTCACGATTCGTTTCGGACCGTTCTTCTCTGTCTCTTCTTCCTTGATTTTGACCAGTCTCCGATTAAATTGACAGACCCACTCATCATGCTCCTCATCATAGCTGAAGCCTGTCAGAAGAGAGTCCCGATAATCTCTCTTATAATCCTGGGTCTTGAGATAGCTTGTTATCTCTTTTTCAGCAGCATAATTCAAATTCAGCGCAGTGCCATAGGCAGCATCTCCAACAACGTCGGTAGGATATTGTCCCAATTCATCATGCATTTGCTCCATGAGATTGGGAAATTCAACGGTTTCTTTAGGGATATTGAATAAGTGAATGCCTGTGACAAATTGCTCTGAAGTTCCGATACTGGCAACATAACCCGGTGCCAGCTGTCCATTTTTCAATCGCATAAATGTGGCATCATTATCAGTCTTGGATGTGCTGCTGCGTCCTTCTCCAATTATCTCAAGCTGTTGCTCATATTTCTCCAGCTTAGTTATATCATTGCTCTTTGATTTGGAGATTTCGCGCAAAAGAGATTTGATTTTCTTGATAGCCCGAGTATCTGACGGATGATTTTTCTGTAGTCGGGACATTGCTTCTTTCAGCTTGTTTTCTGCTGAGACCAGTCTATCTCTGATCTGTTCAGATGCGACTGTAGCAGTTTTCTCTGATTCAACCGCATGCAATTGCTCACCAAGCTCAAGAAGATCAGCGGTTCCATATTGCTGTTGCTCTTCCTGATTATATTCCTCGATCTTTTTAAACAATCCCTCAACTCGTGTCTTGACCAGTTCCTGATAACGAAGCGCATTGCTTTTCCAGATGTAGGAATTCTTGCCGGCATTTGCGTGAATCGTCGTCCCGTCAACAAAACAGGTGTCGAGATCAAGATATCCTAATGATGATGCTTTCAGTACTACCTGATAAAATACATCAATAAGAATATCAGAACACTTAGTCCAGGCAAAGGTGTTGATCGTTCTGAAATCAGGTTCCTGTTCTCCTGCCAGCCAGATAAAATTGATGTTCTCCCGAACAGCCTTAGCTATCTTCCGACAGGTATAAATACCATTGATATAGGCATACACAATGATCTTCAACATCATCTTGGGATGATAAGCAGGTGTACCTTCATCAGAGTATCTTGAGTATAGCTCAGTTAAGTCCAGTTGCTCAATGATATCGTTAACATAACGAACCATATGTTTGGGGGGTATTTTTTCGCTTATATTAAGCCCGAAAAGAGTACCCTGATCAAGGTTGTGTTCTCTGAAATTCATAGTGTCTCTCTATACTTAGTTTTTAAAGGCAATAATACACCATAGAACAATATGTCAAGATATATAACTAATTACTCACATCCCCCCGTTTTTCAAACCAGGTATTTTTAGCTGCTGATTATCCAGCCATTTTCCTGCAAAAGGATTGAGCCTGTACCTTGTCACGGTGGCAAAACACATCTCTATCAGCATTGACAGACGATAATACACAAAGTCATATATCTGCTTCCACTGTTTATTTGAGTATTTCATAAGATTTGGGAAGGCATCTAAAAATACGCCAGCATACTTTTTCAGAGAATACAGGTAGCACATAGCTAGCAGAAGCAGCTGGTTCATGTTTTTCAGACGGGTATATGATTTCAGTTGTATCTTTTCCCAACCATATTCCTGCTTGATATGGCGATGGACCTCTTCGATTTTCCAGCGTATGCGATACATCCGCAAAACCTTCTCCATGATAGCATTTTCCGTCAGATAAGGTTGTGTCGGAAAGTCGCAGATGAAATAGAAATATCCCTGTCTGCCACTAGCATCGGGACTGAACTGTGCAACAATAAGCCAGGCATCTGTAGTATCAGGGTATTTTACAGGGTAAGGATTCAAACGCAGCTTCACCCGCGTTAAACCACATTTTATCTGTTGTCCTGATTCTTGCAGATTGAATGTATGATCGAGTTTCACTGTCTTTGCCACTGCCATGAAGTTCTGTTCGCAGCCATCCATGATAAGACTTCTTTCACCTGTTGATCTGATGATATAGCTTAGTCCATGTTCATGCAGAAAGCTGAATAGATTTCGGTTGTCAAAGCCACGGTCGAAAATAGTTACTCCACGGTTACCACTTGCAAGAATAATCCCCACTAGCCGGTCTTCCATGATCTGAGAGACGCTATCCAGTTCCATGTTTCGGGCTATCAGGTCTGAACTGATGGGTTTTATCTCATAGCCTGTACTGCCTGCCTGATAGGCAATTATATTCAGCAATGCATAGCCCTGCTGATCATGACTGCCGGTGCTGCCATCACGCACCTTCTGCAATCCCTCCATCTTTTTGGCTTTGGTTTTTACGATATCACTTTCATCAACTATGATGCCTGTCTCATCATCAAAACCCTGGCACTGATGCCTAATTATTTCCGCTTGCAGCTTATCTCCTAAGGGCTTCTTATTCAAATGTCGGGTGAAACGTTCGCAGAGCTTTTTAACCGTGATTGGTTCATTTAGCTGTTTCGCTATTTGGAGCATAATTACAGATTTACTTTTCAGTATCCCTAAGCAGATATCCTGTATGAACTTATACACAGGTAGAGATTGCGTTTCTCTAAAATTATTCAGAAATTGTAACAATTTTACTTGCAAGGTTTCTCTGGTTTTGATTTGCTTCTTATTAATCATGGGTGTCTCCTTCTTAGGTTTGGTTTAGTGCTTGAACAAAAGATCGGAGACACTTTTTTTGTACAGTTTTATTATGGACATTCTATATAGTTATCTTATTTTCTCACATAATTTTATAAGTTTTATTAAAATACCTGCTTTTTGCTTTTACCGTGAAAACACAACTCTTCTGTTTACCGTAAATTACAAATTGCACTAGTTTCTGTTTAGGAGTTTTGACCAACCAGTGATGTTAAACAGATTTTCAAAGTCGGCAAAACGTTTGACTGTTACTATAAACGCTTCTAAACTAATTGTTAAGAAAATTACGGGGGGATGCCTGATATAACTAATTATTTAATAGTTGCTATTTTTCTATCATTTAGTTTCGGGACATCTCCGACACATTACTCTTTGAACAAATACTTCTCGTCAAACGGTATTTCATATTTCTTGAGGAATGCTCTGAACTCTTCCTTGAAACTATGTTGCCTGTGATGCTCTTCCTGGTTCTTGATATATTCTATCACCATCGCCATGTTACTCTGTGACACTGAGAATGCCCCATAGCCTTCTTGCCATTCAAATCGACAGGGATAGTATCCGGTTTCATTCAGATGTTTAGATGTACTAGCCTTTACTATCTTGGCAAATTCTGAAACACTTACATTCGGTTTTAGTGATACTAGTAAATGCATGTGTCCTTGCACTGCTTCAATCGCATGTACAAAACATTTTAGGCTACGTGCAATACCAACCATATAGGAAAGGATATCACCCTTATGCTTGGTATTGAAATAATCTGATCTTTCTTTCGCAACAAATACATAATGCATATTGACCTGGGTATAACTATTCGCCATTTTAACCTCCGATAATCTGCCGTCTGTACCGGACTGGGTGGTCACTTTGGGATCACGTATCGCCGGATTGAAATCCGAGCGTTATTATCTATCGTCCGTACCGGACTGACTCACATATACTCGATACCATCTATCCCGTACTGCATCTATTCTGATTCCCGTAGGGAAGATACATATTAACACTGGATTTTAATCCGGTGAAAGTACAAGCCACAAATCCAATTCCCGTAGGGAAGATACATATTAACACTGGATTTTAATCCGGTGAAAGAACAAGCACAAATCTAATTCCCGTAGGGAAGATACATACTAACACTGGATTTTAATCCGGTGATGGTCAACAAAAACGAGTCTAAGTCCCAGCGGGACGACACATTCACTCCCCCACCTCCACCTTCCCCGTAACCACTGCTGTAATCAAAGCAGTTCTATATTCCTGCAAAAGACTGATTGATTGGTTTACTTTATCTACTAGCTTATCAATTTTATGTGTTTCTCGACCAAGATAGTTCGAGATTAGTACCTGTTCGTTTATTGGTGGTATAGCTAAATGAATATTCTCAATTACATTCATACCTATATTCTGTTGTGTACCAAAACTCCAACTTAATTCAATCGCTTCAAAAAAGTTACGTGATTTCATAAAGAAAAATACAAACTTAGTGATAGCTTTATGCTTATCAGGTCTTATTACAGCTAATGGAGACCAAATATTGAATTCTTCATCTATTTCAACACAAGCGACATTGCCTGTTGTTGCACCAGATTTAATCATAAAGATGTCACCTCTATTAGGTACATACTTTTGTGAATACCGTTTATGGTCTTCAATTGAAATACAGCCTCTTTTTTTATTAAAGTCTATTTTATCCTCTTTGATAGCTTCTGCTGAAATGAATGGAACTCCTTCTGTCAAGAATTCAGGTGTTTCATGCGGACCATCCGTTACTGGGATGCTCGTAATATGTTTGATTGCTTTCACACCCCACCCTTCCGGCACATCCCCAATCCATTCAATTCCACTGGGCTTCATTTTAGCATGGGGATCAAGACCTTTGGTGACAGCATGGGTAATCAGAGCAGTGCGCTTTTCCTTTAAAAGTTCAATTTGTTGTTGCTTTTTAGTAATAAGAGTTTTAATTCTTGAGGACTCATGATTAAGGTAAGTTGAAATTGATTGTTGAACTCGTTTTGAAGGTAATGCTATTATCCAATTCCTTGCAAAATCATCTGGGACTCGTTTCTGCCCACCAGCCCCGTACATGTAGCTTTCCCCAATTTTCTTGAATGGATAATTAGAAACCATATAGTACAGAAAATGTCTATCTATCATATTATTAGGACGTAATACATGAAGTTCTGTCGTTCCAAAACCAATACAATTTTCCAAGTCTTCAATAACTGCTGCTTTCCCATTTTCAAAGCATGGAGTTATCTTAGCAAAGACCACATCACCATCAGTTAAATATGTATATCCTTTAGAGATTTCTGCATATTCTTTAATAGAATCAAGATTTAGTTCTCCAGATTCACTTATGCTTTCCATCGGTAAAAATGAAACGGGAAGCGTAGGGTCGACAAATCCTAATTCTGATTTTGATGGGTTGACTTTACATAAGAATCTTAACCTTTTTATTTCCCATCCCTCTGGAATCTCTCCAATCCATTCTACACCACTTGGTTTGTATTTTGGATATGGTTTCAAACGGCTCATTTCTTCCCACTATTAGCAGCAGTTGTAAAAAAATCCTTTACAACTGAAAGCAAATCGAACTTACAAATATTATTTGTGAGTTTCATTCCAACTCTCCTTCCAGCATCTTGGCAATCTCAGATTCAATGGCTTTCAGTTCAGATTCAATCACATCCAAAGGACGAGGAGGCTGGTATTTGTAGAAATAGCGATTGAAGTTTATCTCATACCCGACCTTGGTTTTATCCATATCCACCCAGGCACCAGGGACATGAGGCAAGACTTCACGTTTCATATAATCATCGATTTCAATATCGTAAGGTACATTTTCATTATCACGTAAATCTGCATCAGCTTCAGGATTGCCTTTCGCATCCTTGCAGATATCAGCTTCCTCATCCCGATAACCAAATACCATGATGCCTGCTTTAATGACATTGGCATCTGCCTTCAATGTGGTATAGGCAAGCATTTCCTTGAACTTCTTGATGAAAGATTCACGATTCCGAATGACTCCCAATTCCTTCATTTTAATTAGATGAGTAGCTACTCCATTATCTTCAGCAACTTTCAGCAATGGTGCAATTTCTGCCGTTTTTTTCTTAGCAGATTTCAAACTATGTTGAAGAAACAGTTCGATTTTCTCATCTGTAACCTCAAAGGCTAACCTTAGCGGTCTTTCCACCGTGATGCGTTTATAAGCGAAGTCAGTATTCTTGAATATCCTTACAAACTCACCTTCTTGGAAATCACCATAGAGCCGAACAATCTCTGCTCTCTGGTCATCACAAATCTCATTGCGTTTATTTCCCAAACTCTTACGCATTTTCTTAAAGAAGGAAACTGCATTCACAAGCTGGACTTTTCCCTTCCTTTTTGCATCCTTTCTATTGGTGACAATCCACAGGTAAGTAGATATTCCGGTATTATAGAACAACTGGTCAGGCATGGCGATGATGGCTTCCAGCCAGTCATTTTCAATGATCCATCTGCGGATTTCACTTTCTCCAGAACCCGCTCCACCCGTGAACAAGGGAGAACCGTTGAACACGATAGCCAAGCGTGTCCCCCCTTCTTTGGCATCTTTCATTTTATGAATCATGTGTAAAATAAATAGTAATTGTCCATCGCTGATACGAGGTAAGCCTGCTCCGAACCTGCCCCCGAATCCTTGTTTCTGGTATTCCTGTTCAATGAAGTCTTTTTCCTTTTTCCATTCCACACCAAAGGGTGGATTTGCCAGCATGTAATCAAAATGCTGACCTCGGAACTGGTCATTGGTCAGGCTATTTCCAAAGCGGATATTATCGAGGTTCTGTTCCTTGATCATCATATCCGAACCACAAATAGCATAGGACTGCTCATTGTAATCCTGTCCATATACTTCCAGGTGAGCATCCGGATTCAGCTCAAACAGATAATCTTCGGAAACGGAAAGCATACCACCCGTGCCACAGGCAGGATCAAACAATGTCTTGATGATACCTTTTGTTGTCAGAGTTTTATTATCAGGAAGGAAGATCAAATCAACCATCATGCGAATCACTTCACGAGGAGTGAAATGATCTCCAGCTTCTTCATTGCTCAGGTCATAGAATTTACGGATGAGTTCTTCAAAGATACTACCCATTCCAATATTGGAAACGGTATGCGTACTTAAATCCATTTCGGCATATTTTGAGATAAGCAGATAAAGAATGTTATTTTCATCCAGCTTTGCAATGTGCTTTTCAAAATCGAAATACTTCAATATGTCCATTGCTCTTATAGAGAATGAGTTCATATATTTTACAAGATTCTGAACCAAATGGTCAGGATCTGCTTTCAATCTCTTAAATGTGAATCTGCTGGTATTATGAAACGAAACACCGGTAATACGATTCAGTAAAAGTTCGATGTTCTTCAGGTCACCACCTTTGCGCTTTTCAATTTCCTGGAGTACTTTATCCTTTGTGGGTTCGAGTACGCAATCCAGGCGACGAAGTACGGTCATGGGAAGAATAATGTCTTTTATTGATTGGGATGATACGGACCGCGAAGAAGATTAGCGACTGCCCAGATGTCGTTGATGTGTTTGGAGTGATTATCCATGTTTTAATTACCCTCTACCTCATTATGATAATTTATAATTACAAATGACGATGTTTTGTGTCAAAGATTTTATTGGATTAAGTTGTGTAGCGCTTTCTTTAGGAGGAATTGTGTCACCGCCTACGGGGTTCGAATGGTACATGAAATCCGTTACCCATAGCTTACACTATGGGCTATCATCTTTTATCCCTGCGGGATTTGTAGCACAGACAGTCTTGTCTGTTTTGTGAGAGAGTCGTCCCGACCTCGAAACGAAATGCAGAAGGTTCTAGGTTCTAGGTGCTAGGTGCTAGTTTCAGAGAGGAGCAGAAGGAGCCCTGGATCCCCGATCAGGTCGAGGATGACATGATTACGAATGGTAGTTAGACCGCACAAACTACAAGCTAGTAACTAAAAACTATAAGTGGCAGAAAAGAGCAGTACAGAAGTTGCTATAAATCGATAAAAAGTCTGCTGCAAAATTAAGTAAGTTTCATCTAGGATTCATCTAGGCTTTATCTAGGCATCATCTAGACTTTCTTAGATTTTCTTAGGAAGAGGCATTATTCATATCCTTTTTCAACCCTTTTTTGTATTTATAGTGGATCCTTGTGAGAAAAGGCAACCTGAAGGATGCCACTACAGTACACTCTTGGCACCTAAATGAGGTAGTAAGCAGGTACTAGTCAGATCCTAATCAGCTCCTAACCAGCTCCTAAAGTATTTTATTTTCTGATTAGTACATGGTTAAAGCTTATTTACTTCCAAATATCCTGGTCATTTAAGAGCCGCTCGTGGGGAGAAGCTGTGGGCAGAAGCTGATAGTTTATAGCTGATAGTGAAGAGGGGAGCAGGATTAAACTCATCTAGAAGTGCGAAGTACGAGGTGCGAAATTCGAAGGCAGAGAAGAGAATCAAACTCTCCGACACTAAAGTGCCACCTCCCTTCATCTGAAGGGAGGAATGGATCTTCCCTCTTTTGAACAAAAGAGAGGGGCTGGGGGTGAGTCATTAAAAGAGGCAAATCTCATCTAACCTGTTACTTCTTCCCTATTTCTTGCTTATGCCTCTCTCGCTGTCCTTCACAAAATCAATGAAGATCTTCTGTTCCGGTAGCAGGTTTTCCATTTTATCGGCAACTTCCATTGCCTGGGTTGTATTTAAATCGGAATGATAGAAAAGTTTATAGACTTCTTTGATAGCTGCCACAGTTTCAGAGCTGAAGCCCTTTCTCATGAGACCAACACTGTTGAGTCCCACGATCTCATAAGGATTGCCTTGTCCCCTGGTATATGGAGGAACATCCTTTTTCACAGCAGAAGCCCCTCCCACAAAAGCGTACGTTCCGATATGAACGAATTGGTGGATACCAACTACACCACCAATCGCAACATGGTCTTGAATAATGATATGTCCAGCCATATTCACTGCATTGGCAATGACAACATAGTTTCCCACGTGGCAATTGTGTGCCACATGCGCATATGCCATCAATAGATTGTGATTACCCACGGTTGTCGATTCTTCCGTACTATTGGAGCAATTAATAGTGACAAATTCGCGTATTGTATTATCATCACCAACAATGACCGTTGTCGGTTCGCCGTTATACTTTAAATCCTGGGGATATGTCCCGATTACAGCGAATTGAGAAATTCGGTTCCGGTTACCGATTTTCGTAATACCATCCACGATAACATGTGATAAAAGCTGATTATCTTCACCTATCTGTACATTTGGTCCGATGATGCAATAGGGTCCAATGACTGAATTATCACCAATGATTGCCTTAATATCTACGATTGCAGTTGGATGAATTGTTACCATCTCTATTTCTCCATTATCTTCGCGAGGAAGTCACCCTCACACACTTTATCTTCTCCGACAAAAGCTTCCCCATGCATTTTGGTCAGGGTTCTCTTCAGGGAAAGTACCGTCATTACAAAGCGTAAAGTATCACCGGGAAGAACTGGCTTACGGAACTTCACATTATCGATGGAAGCAAAAAGAGCTATGTAATTCTGCGGCTCTTCAAGTTGGTTCAACAGCATGATACCACCTGTCTGTGCCATCGCTTCCAATATCAGGACACCAGGCATAATGGGTCTCCCGGGAAAATGACCTTGAAAGAATGGTTCATTGATCGTCACATTCTTGATTCCCACAATCTTCTCACCGGGAATAAACTCGATGATCTTATCCACTAACAGGAAAGGATATCTATGCGGAAGAATACGCATAATAGCATCAATATCAAAGACAATATCCTTGGTTTTCTGTTTCTGGTATATCTTCTGAAGTTTTTTCTTCTTTTGAATCTGACGAAGTTTCTTCACTAATTCCACATTGGTCTTGTGACCGGAACGGGCAGCCAGGATATGCCCTTTAATTGGAATACCCAGCAGGGCAATATCACCAATTAAATCTACGACTTTATGGCGTACAAATTCATTGTAGTATCGTAAAGGATGACTATTCAGAATCCCTTCCTTCGATACAGTTACTGGTTCATGATAAGCAAAGATATCCTGCAGATGTTGTAATTCAGCTTCGCTGATATTGGGTTCTGCAATCACCAGCGCATTTTCAAGTGAACCACCCTTGATGAGATTAGCTTGTTTCAGCATGAGAATCTCATTCACAAAACAGAATGTTCGAGCTGACGCAAATTCCTTTTCATAGAAAGATAAATCGGGAAGCCAAGTATATTGAGTACCCAGATTCGGGTGCTTATAATCGATCATAAATGTTACTTTCAATTCATTGGAAGGAATAATCACAATATCTACATTTTCTTTAGGAGCTGAAAAATTGATTGGTTCATCAAATTCGAAGTATTCTCTTTCGGAATCCTGCTCTACAAGTCCAACATGCTTCAGCAGGTTCAAAAAAACAATCGCACTGCCATCAGCAACCGGTGCTTCCGGTCCATTGATCTCAATCCGTATATTATCAATCTGTAATCCTTTAATGGCAGACAGGACATGTTCAATTGTACCAACAGTGGCATTCTTAATACCAATCGTCGTTCCCCGTGAAATATCAACGACATGATCAATATCTGCTGGTATTTCCGGACTTCCGGGTAAATCAGTTCGAATAAAAACAATGCCTTCATCCTTAGATGCAGGCTTAAAGGTAATCGTGGAAATCTCTCCTGAATGTAAACCGATACCGGTATAACTGATAGCACCACCGATCGTTTGTTTTCTTTCTGTCATTTGATGATATCCTTCCCCGGTTATCATTACATAAAGTTGGAAACCGAGAGGTTCATTACGTTATTTATCTTCTTCTTTAGTGGTTTTACTAACGTGTTTCCAAATCTCCGGCAAATGCTTTTCCACTGCTATGATTCGCATACGCAGACCTGCATCAACAGCAGGAGTGCCAAATAATCTGGCACCTTCCGGTACAATTCCTTTCACACCGGATTGAGCACCAACCATAACTTTATTGCCAATTTTCACATGATCACCCACACCTACCTGCCCGGCAAGATATACGATATCTCCAATTTCGGAACTTCCACCGATACCGACATGTGCACATAACATGGTGTGAGATCCTATTTGAACATTGTGACCGATTTGAACAAGATTATCCAGTTTTGTATCTTTCCCGATGATTGTTGAACCTAAAGTAGCACGATCCACGCAACTGTTGGCACCGATTTCCACATCGTCTTCAATAATCACGTTCCCGAGTTGGGGTATCTTTTCCTGTTTACCTTCATAAAAAAGATAACCAAAACCATCTGCCCCAATCACAACACCAGCATGAAGGATAACTCTGTCATGAATAATAGTGTCGGGATATATGGTCACATTGGGAAAGAAATGACAATTCCTGCCAATCTTCGTATTACTCATGATCACAGTATTGGATTCTATGATTGTATGAGAACCGATTTCAACATGATCGCTGATGACAACATTCTCACCAATTTGGATATCATCCGGTAATTTCGCAGTAGTGGAAATAACGGCTGATTTGGCAATACTGGTCACAAATTGCTGTTCATCTAAAGCCATCCATTGTTTGACAATCATCATGAATGAAATATATGGCTTCTGAACGAGTAAGAGGTTCAAGCCGGGAAGTGTGTCCGGATCGAAATCTTCCTTAACAAGCAGTAAACCGGCTTTTGTATGCTTTGCTTCTTCCAGGTATTCATCATTATCTAAAAAACAGACTGTGTGTTCATCTGCAACAGATAACTCTGCCACATTATTCAGTGAAGTATCCAATCTTTTATAGAGTTTGGATGGTATCTGAGAAGCGATCAATTCAGGATTCAGAACTAACTGAAAGCGTTTCATTTATTTCTTTTTAGGTTTATCTACTGTCTTAGCCGGTGGTGTTACTGGGTTCGCTGATTGATCCTGCTTTGATGGATTTGCTGGATTAACGCTGCTATCAGATGCTGGTTCAAGACCCCTATTCATCTCCGCTACGATTTGGTCGGTAATGTCCATATTCTGTTTAGCATAAAGCACGACGCCGGTGCTGACATCAAGAATGAGTGAATAGTTTTCATCCACAGCGATTCTTTCAATAATCGAATTGATCTTCTTGGTAACGGGTTCAATCAGCTCCTGGTAACGTTGCTTGGCTTTGCCATTTTCGCCAAAGAACTCGTCGACCATACGATCACGTTCTGACTTTTTTGCATCAATCTTAGTCTGGGCTTCTTTTTTACCGGATTCTGTCATGGTCAGTTTTTTCTTTTCAAAATCAGCATCAAGCTGTTTAGCAGTATCATCTAACTCTTTGATCTGGGTTTCCCAGTTTTGGCGTTCCGCGGTAAAAACCCGCTGAATTTCCTTCGTATCGTTGCATTCGGAAATCACTTTATCTGTATTGATATAAGCAACTTTGAACGCTTGTGCCCAAGCGATGGTGGTCAGGAATAATCCCATGACCATGAGTATTAATATCTTTTTCACAATTCCTCCCGAACTACGTGATTTAATCTCATTTTTTTATTTCTTTCACAAATTAATATACTTCTTTTCAGTCAACGAATAATTTTATAAACCTCATTTGTTTGTACTTGTAGCGTTTTCTAACTAAATAAATGAAGGCAAACTATCAGTTGTTGAAAGAGGATTAGAAATGAAAAGTCCCGAGGTTTGCACCTCGGGACTGTCTAATTCATTTCTTGATATATTTAATATCTAACTGACGTACTGCTAAAGTATCATCCAGACGACGCACAGGTGTGTTGAATGGTGCATTGAGCAAAAGATCCGGATCATATTCACATTCATGAGCAATCTTTATCATAGCTGCTGCAAATTCATCCAAGGTTTCCATACTCTCTGTTTCAGTAGGTTCTATCATGATTGCTTCATGAATAATCAGAGGAAAATAGATCGTAGGAGCGTGATATCCCATATCCAATAATCGTTTGGCAATATCGAGAGTCCGAATCCCATACTTTTCCTTCTGCCACTCTCCATCTGCGACGAATTCATGCATACAAAAGATATCTTTATGAGCCACATGATAATAATCTAGAATCAGGCTGCGCAGGTAATTGGCATTGATTATGGCATTTTCAGCAACGCGAAGCAAGCCTTTCGCTCCCAGCATTTTGATGTAGATATAAGCACGTATATTAATACTGAAATTCCCATAGAAGGTTTGCACCTTTCCGATTGAATGTTCAGCATGACCAAAATCAAGATAGAATTGATCACCATCTGTTTCCACCATAGGAACTGGAAGGAATTTAACCAAATCCTTTCTTACAGCCACTGGTCCTGAACCTGGTCCACCACCACCGTGAGGTGTGCCAAATGTCTTATGCAGATTAATATGCATGACATCGAAGCCAATCTCACCAGGTTTCACAATACCAAGTAAAGCATTGAAATTTGCACCGTCCATATACATCAACCCATCCACATTATGTATAATCTCAGCAATGGCTTCGATCTGGGTTTCAAATAGACCGAGAGTATTGGGATTTGTCAGCATGAATCCGGCAACCGTATCATCAGTAACACGTCGCAGTTCCTCCAAGTCCACACGTCCGTCTTCATTGGATTTAATTTCAACAACTTCAAAACCTACTAAGGAACTACTGGCTGGATTAGTACCGTGTGCTGAATCAGGAAGAATGATCTTCTTTTTGTGTAAATTGCCTTTCGCTTTATGATAAGCATCTATAATCTTGAGACCTGTGAATTCACCGTGTGCACCTGCAACCGGCTGTAAAGTGACTCTTTCAAAACCGGATATCTCAGCCAAATCCTTCTGCAATTCATACATAATTTCCAAAGCACCTTGAACTGTCTGAACAGGCTGTAACGGGTGTAGATTATTAAAGCATGAATGGTTAACTAATGTCTCGTGGAGTTTGGGATTGTATTTCATGGTGCAGGAACCGAGAGGATAGAATCCTTTCTCGATGCAATGATTTTTATTACTGAGAGCAATGAAATGACGCATTACATCCAATTCACTGACTTCCGGTAGTTCAACAGGAGCTGTCCGCAAATATTTGGAAGGAATACAGTCCTTCAATTCAATACTAACATCGTTCTTGGGTAATGTGCAACCCTTTCTTCCAGGAGAGCTGATATCAAAAATTGTATTAGACATGAGCCACCTCCTTCAGTGCATTCACAAGTTCGTCCATTTCTGCCTTGCTCTTCTTTTCAGTTACCGCAATCATAAGCTGGTTTTGTTCTCCATAGGGAGTCAAATCTACACCTGCATAGATAGCGGACGGCAATAATCTTTGAATGATCTTATCTGCTGGTATCGGTGTCTTAATTACAAATTCCTTGAAGAAGGGGATATTTGGATATGCAAGTGCGAAACCTGGAATTGAACCGATCTCTTTCGCCAGATAATGAGCTTTTGTTGCTGACTGTGTTGCTACTTCCTGTAGTCCCTCCTTCCCGATGAGACACATATAAACACAGGCAGCAAGTGCACAGAGAGATTCATTCGAGCAAATATTGGAAGTGGCTTTCTCACGACGGATATGCTGTTCACGAGCCTGCAGCGTTAAACAATACCCGCGTTTTCCTTCCACATCAAGAGTTGCACCTACGATTCTACCCGGCATCATGCGTGCTAAGTCCATCTTCGCTGCAAAGAAACCGAACAGAGGACCCCCAAAATACATGCTGTTGCCAAGTGCCTGTCCTTCACCGACAACGACATCAGCGCTATATTCAGCAGGAGATGATAATATACCCAGGGAAATTGGATCAACGGCTACAATGAATAATGCTTTCTTCTGCGTATGAACAATTTCACCAACAGTTAAGCCATCTTCAAGATTACCGAAGAAATTAGGTGTTTGCAGTAATACGCAGGATGTCTTATCATCCACAGCAGACTTCAAGGCATCCAAGTCAACGAGTCCATTCTTAGTTGGAATTATTACAAGCTCAATGCCTATACCTTCAGTGTAGGAACGTATAACTTGCAGAAAATGAGGATGTACGGTACCGGCAATGACAGCCTTCATCAGCTTGTTTTTGCGCACAGCCAGCAAAATAGCTTCTGCAGCAGCAGTGGCACCATCATACATACTGGCATTGGCAATTTCCATACCTGTCAGTTCGCAGATCATCGTTTGATATTCATAAATATACTGTAACGTGCCCTGGCTAACTTCTGCCTGGTAGGGAGTGTAAGCAGTCAGGAATTCTGGACGGGATGTAATGGTATCAACAGCAGCGGGAATGAAATGATCGTACACTCCGGCGCCTAGAAAAGAATTTGCCGATGCAGCACATAAATTGTTACAGGTCATTTGGTGAATCTGTTTAGTAATTTCAATTTCAGAAAGAGGTATATCAAGATTGAGGTCTTTCTTCAATCTGAACTTCTCGGGTATGTCTTTGATCAAGTCTGAAAACTGGTTAACGCCAATGCGTTTCAGCATTTTCAAACGCTCTGCGTCTGTGTTGGAAATGTACGGCATCGAAGTCTCCTTATCTATCTATATAGTAATGAATATTAAATTTTTTATGCAGAATTTAGATAGGAAAGATTTTGTCAATAAAAAGGCAGGAAAGAAATTAAGAAATAAAAAATAATAATTAAAAAATAGCAGAGCAGACAATTCATGAATGATTAGAAAATGTTATTTCTACCATTTATCACGTTTTTCAGAGTATGAGTTTTGCAGCAGAAGTCATAACAAATTAATGCAAACACTCTCTAAAACTCTGCTTTCATCCCATTCAAAACGCAAAAGTTGCTTTCAGGAATGGTAAGGCAATCAATTCTCCTGTATCGCCTTGTAATGGTCGAAATCCTCCAAAATCCCAACTCATTTTATCACCTTTGAATCTCACACCGAATAGGAGTAAACCATTTGTTTCTTTTTCCAAGACCTGTGAAGCTGTTACAAATTCACCTATAAAAGCCGTTCGTGAAGCAAGTTTCTGAATCGTTCCGATGGCTAATGCAACATTATTGGATGAGCTTTCAAAATCAGTTGCCCAACTGCCAGCTATGTGAAAACTGTTATCAGGTGTTCCATAACTAACCACATTCCCTATGCTCATAACGTGAAAATGAACTGTATAGGTTGTCCAAAATGCAGACTGGATTTTTCCCTGGTGCAGGTAATTCTGTTTGATACCAACAGAAAAAGTTCTAACCATTTCCTCGGTGATTGGGAACAGAGTCATTGCGCTTATATGGGTATGATCATTCACTGCATAAGCATATTGCAGCACAATCAGTTCATAGTCAGTCAACGCTTTCATTCCTCTCGGCATAGTATAAGCTGTTGGCATGACAAACAGAGATTGATCGGCTGCCTGGTATTCAACTTTGCTTTCAAGTGCAAATGCCGTCATACTTCCAAGAATCATTAAAACATAGAGAATGATTTGTTTCATTGATTCCCCTTTTTTTTACTCACTTACCATCTTATTATCCGGTTCCTTTGGCAAAAATACATGAATCTTTGCTGCATGATTCTCATCCAGGGGAACGGTGAAGAAATAAAAATTTGTATCTCCGAAATCAAGGAATCCCTTCATTCTTTTACCATAGTTTATAGACTCATCCAACGGACAAAATGCATGTACAGATTCATTACCGGTGACATGATAACACTTTTTCCCAACCAAATCTGCACCTAGATCAAAATCTCTGGCGAATCTTTCGTTATGCCACACAATTTCGTTGTCCCTGTTTAAAATCATGATAGATAGAAATGGAGAATTCACGATTTCCATCCCAAGTTTTCCTAATAAGTCAACCATGTTATTACCTCTTAAGTAAATTGTATTATTGACTGAAATCGTGTCAATGAAAACAACATTAAGAAAAAGGGCAGACGTTAAGTCTGCCCTTTCATGATAAATATATGCTTATTGAAGAACTACAATTTTCTTCGTCTTATTACAGCTTGGTGTGCTTAATTTGTAGAAATAGACACCGGCACTGCATTCCTGTCCATGGTTGTCTTGTCCATTCCAGGAAATTGTTTGGCTTCCAGCGGTACGTGTATAACTCTGAACGACCTGTCCACGTGTATTATAGATAGTCAATGTTGCTGTTTCACCAGTCTTGACATCGAATTCGATTTTCGTTATTGTATTGACTTTGAACGGATTTGGATAAGCATTCTTCAGTGCTGAGAAAGGAGGAATGATTGGAAGATCCGCACCCACAACAGCCACTGAAACATAATTACTAAAATGACTAGCTCCATTCATATCGACATTTTCCACCCAATAGTAATAGGTAGTTCCAACAACAACTTCAGGATCAAGAAAATTATAGGTGTGAGTTACTGATGAATTATTGCCGCTAATGACTGTTTGATTCATTTTCGTTGAACCACTTAAAATTGTATTCGTTGAACGATAAATATTGAATCCAAGATTATTGGTTTCAGATTCGGTTGTCCATTGCAGATTCACCAACATCTGGGCTGTTAATGTAGCAGTGAAAGAAGTCATTTCAACCGGAAGTTCCGCTTCAATGGATCCTACTGTCCATTCACTAAAACTGGTTACTCCCATCGCTTTAATATGCGTTGCATCAGCAATCTGAGTATTAGCTAAAGGATATTCAATCCAATCGGTACTATAGAAAGGACGATGCAGAATACGCCAGGAGGCTGTACTTCCTAAAGATTGACCGGTCAGATCGAATGTGATATCTGCATTAAAAGTGGATAGCGTTGTACTTAACTGCCAGTATTTGGTTGCCGGTGTTAAAATATAAAGAGGATAATTTCCACCAGGTGCAGCTAATACTTCATTTACTGTATAACCTCTCAATGTACTTTGAGCACCACCATTCACAGCAGTAGTAAAATGTGTTTCCAATTCAGATAAAGGAGATGGCACATCCACTTCACTTCCAGCGGGAACATCTTGTATGGATACACTTTCTTTGTGAAATGCCGGACGAACAACAACATCAAATGTAAACCATCCTTCAGGATCACCAAAGACATAGGTTGCATTTGTAAAATCCATGAAAACCTGGTTATCGTATGAATTTGCGAAAGCATTACGCCAAGCTTCGACGGTATTCGCTTCATCAAGATATCCCCACCCGTTGACAATGATATTTCCACCATTACCAACATCATTCTGCCAATTAATTGCTCCCGGGATTAATCGGGCAGATAAAATGGCACGTATCTGTTCTTTTGTCTGATATGGACTAACAGCAACTATCTTGCAGTTCAACAATCTCATTTTTTCCACACCATCAACATAAAAATGACAAATGCCTTCCGTATAGTCTCTGCGGTCACCTGCTTCTCCATGAACTGTCCAATTAGTGGAATAATCTGAAGTATTGAGTTTCCCAAAACCAGTAAGAATATAGGGATCCAGTTTAACAGTTACAGCTCCACCTGGGTCAAACCCAAGATTCTGTGCTTGTAAAGTGCATGTTGTGGTTCCATCTTTCCAATCCAACTTACTAAAACCAAATAACCAAGCTGGAACTTTAGCTCCTCTTGTAAAACAATTCCCATCTGTATAGATTTGGGGAAGAGGTAAGCCCGGATCATCAAAATCATACAGCCATGGTCCATGAGGCATATCGGAAGCACGAAGATTTCCAATATGGAATTTTAAGGGATCAACAGCGAATAATGCACTTGTCAATGCAACGAGTAAAAGAACAAATACAACTTTTCTCATCATATCTCCTTTGTTGTTTATTCATTTAAGTCGAGATTTCTATGTATAATAGCAATTTACTTATTATTTTGAATTTGTCAAGCAGGATTTTTAAAGCTCACATCCCCCCGTTTTTCAAACCAGGTATTTTTAGCTGCTGATTATCCAGCCATTTTCCTGCAAAAGGATTGAGCCTGTACCTTGTCACGGTGGCAAAACACATCTCTATCAGCATTGACAGACGATAATACACAAAGTCATATATCTGCTTCCACTGTTTATTTGAGTATTTCATAAGATTTGGGAAGGCATCTAAAAATACGCCAGCATACTTTTTCAGAGAATACAGGTAGCACATAGCTAGCAGAAGCAGCTGGTTCATGTTTTTCAGACGGGTATATGATTTCAGTTGTATCTTTTCCCAACCATATTCCTGCTTGATATGGCGATGGACCTCTTCGATTTTCCAGCGTATGCGATACATCCGCAAAACCTTCTCCATGATAGCATTTTCCGTCAGATAAGGTTGTGTCGGAAAGTCGCAGATGAAATAGAAATATCCCTGTCTGCCACTAGCATCGGGACTGAACTGTGCAACAATAAGCCAGGCATCTGTAGTATCAGGGTATTTTACAGGGTAAGGATTCAAACGCAGCTTCACCCGCGTTAAACCACATTTTATCTGTTGTCCTGATTCTTGCAGATTGAATGTATGATCGAGTTTCACTGTCTTTGCCACTGCCATGAAGTTCTGTTCGCAGCCATCCATGATAAGACTTCTTTCACCTGTTGATCTGATGATATAGCTTAGTCCATGTTCATGCAGAAAGCTGAATAGATTTCGGTTGTCAAAGCCACGGTCGAAAATAGTTACTCCACGGTTACCACTTGCAAGAATAATCCCCACTAGCCGGTCTTCCATGATCTGAGAGACGCTATCCAGTTCCATGTTTCGGGCTATCAGGTCTGAACTGATGGGTTTTATCTCATAGCCTGTACTGCCTGCCTGATAGGCAATTATATTCAGCAATGCATAGCCCTGCTGATCATGACTGCCGGTGCTGCCATCACGCACCTTCTGCAATCCCTCCATCTTTTTGGCTTTGGTTTTTACGATATCACTTTCATCAACTATGATGCCTGTCTCATCATCAAAACCCTGGCACTGATGCCTAATTATTTCCGCTTGCAGCTTATCTCCTAAGGGCTTCTTATTCAAATGTCGGGTGAAACGTTCGCAGAGCTTTTTAACCGTGATTGGTTCATTTAGCTGTTTCGCTATTTGGAGCATAATTACAGATTTACTTTTCAGTATCCCTAAGCAGATATCCTGTATGAACTTATACACAGGTAGAGATTGCGTTTCTCTAAAATTATTCAGAAATTGTAACAATTTTACTTGCAAGGTTTCTCTGGTTTTGATTTGCTTCTTATTAATCATGGGTGTCTCCTTCTTAGGTTTGGTTTAGTGCTTGAACAAAAGATCGGAGACACTTTTTTTGTACAGTTTTATTATGGACATTCTATATAGTTATCTTATTTTCTCACATAATTTTATAAGTTTTATTAAAATACCTGCTTTTTGCTTTTACCGTGAAAACACAACTCTTCTGTTTACCGTAAATTACAAATTGCACTAGTTTCTGTTTAGGAGTTTTGACCAACCAGTGATGTTAAACAGATTTTCAAAGTCGGCAAAACGTTTGACTGTTACTATAAACGCTTCTAAACTAATTGTTAAGAAAATTACGGGGGGATGCCTGGGATTTTTAAAGAAGCTTACAGATCTGAGTCAAATGATTTGTTACGTGGGAAACATGCTCCCCTATCATTCCACTTAATTTATACCAAGTTCATACCAGTTTCAATCCAATTTCATACCAGTTTCAATCCTGTTTCATTCCTGTTTCGAGAAATTGGTATGAAGTATGTTTTGAATTAGTTTGGATTTGTTTATATCTTGGAATAAATAAAGGGGAAAGAGTGTGGTAATTAAGAATTTGCAGAGCAGTACTAACTCTCTGTCAATCCGTGAAATACTTCCCATTACAAAAGAGAGGGGAATAAGCTATAAAGACTGGTTTGTTGACACGGACTGCTACAACCGGCTGAACCCGGAGCTACGGCAGAACAGTAGGATCGGCATTCTACTCCACGACAAGCTACAACCTAATGAAAGAACGGGTACAGATAATAACCAGCCACGATCAGTACAATCCAGGATAAGATAATGATTCCGATACCGCCCGCACCGGATGTCCAGAGAGATAATCCACCCCAGATGCGGGATGGGGAATTGTGTTTCAGAATAGCAATAGGTCTCGCTCTCCAGGTTCTCACATATTGTCCGGCTTTTCCCGGTTGGATGAGACAATATTCGAACCATTGGGCATAGGAATGATCACGCCAGTGTTCTATGGATTTCCAGGGAAAGCCAAGTCCTTTCGTAATTCCCACTCCATCGCTTCCGATCTTCTTTCTTAGCCTGTGGGGAAAGGTTGCTGAATTTCGACAGGGAAAAAGAGTCACACGCGCTACGATAATTGCATGATCATCATCCTGGGCGTAATGTTCTGCTGTTTTCTTATAGAATCCGAAGTATATCCCGCTACCGGCATAATCACCACCTCCCACAAGCCAGCGTCCTTCCTGGGCAATATTCGTGGCGACACCTTTGAATCTTGTTCCATGGTACATTGTATAAGTCGGGAAAATAGTATCTACACCCGTCATGAGTATACCTTCCAACAAAGCAGAACCATTTCTGCTGAATACATGCAGAAAGCGTTTGGGAAAGCCTTTGAACCAAAGCTTCCAGTATTTTCGTCCTCGAAGATGACGGTATTCTTTTTTTTTGGGATAGAAAAGCTCTGCAATACTATCACACAGGTTCACTGTCCAATACAAAATGATATTAAAATATAAAGCATTAATGATGCGAATTGGAGTCAGGGCAACGTGCATGATGATCCACCAAAGGGGAGCCAATCCTGTCAGCAGTAAGACGCTAAAACTCAGGTGTGATGTTATTTTTTCCGGATCACGCCAATTATAGCGTATCGGATTGTAGGATATCCATTGCACCCAGTTCAACAGCAGGAACGGATAGCGCAGATGCCAGATCACATGTCTCAGTAAATAAACGCTAAGCAAAATGAGCAGTATCCATCCAAGTCCCAGGAGGATGTAAATTCCACCCTGGAGAAAAATATTGTGACCAGCGAGTGCCATGATAGCGTTAATACTCATGAGACATGGGTAACAAGTAGTATGTAGGAAGGTCAAGGGAATTATAAATTAAAGAGAAAATGAAGGGGGTGAAACTGTCGGGTTTGAACTTCCCAGAAAACAGGTTTTTGCTACCGAGGATGAAAGCTGAGTTCTCCGAGTGAACAGATTTATCTATTTGTATCGAGGAGACGATATTGCACAACTTTATAGGGACACATTGGGTCATTTCGATACAATTTCTCCTTCGTCGAAATCACTCAATGAACCGGCTCTCAGCTTTCATATAAACTCCAAACTCTTAGATTTCGGGTAAAGAATTAAGCTCGAGAAAATCGCACCACACGTCTCAAAAAATTTGTCACTCCTAGTTGCAGGTGCTCTTTTTCTGCTCTGAAACTTGCCCCTGGAACCTAATACCGAGTACCTTTCCTGTTTTATTATTGACATTAGAAATCTATATTGCATTTATGTGTTATTGAATTAACTTATCAGGTATTAATAACCATGATTATTACAAAGGAGACAGGATGAAATTTTCTACATTCATCATTATGATTTTATCACTCATTTTACTTTCTGCCTGTGTTTCTGCAGGCAAATTCAGGATGGTAGACCAGGAAAGACAGGATTTAATGCAACAAAGAGCAGTTCTATCTTCCCGTGTGGATAGCCTTGTGAGTGAAGTCAGGCTTCTATCTATTGCACTTGATGAACAAAAAGCCCTTTTAAAAAAGGAAATTGGAAAGAAGAATGCGGATATCCTTCAGCAACAGGCTGAATACGACCAGCTTTCCATGCAACTTGCAGCCAAAACTGCCTTACTGAATCAAAAAAATGACTCTTTGAAAGTTCAGACGGCTGATTATGACAGAAGATTGGCTGAACTGCTTGCAAAACAAACCCAATATGAGAACCTGGTGCGTGATAAGGAAAAGGAAAATCAAAATTACCAAGCTCTCATGAATAGTTTGAAATCTGAGCTTGATAAAAAATCTGTTACCATTCAGAACCTGGAAGGAAAACTGACTCTTACCTTCGTCAATGAAGTGCTTTTTACTTCCGGCAGCGCTTCCATATCCCCTCAAGGAAAATCCATACTTGATGATTTTGCCAAGGGAATGAAGGATAATACCGGTTTCCGAATTGATGTGATCGGACATACAGATAATATCGACATTACCGGAAACTTGGCAAAGACATATCCCACTAATTGGGAACTATCCACTGCACGTGCTGTATCAGTGGTTCGTTATATGACAGAAACTTCAGGTATGAGCCCTGCAAACTTGTATCCAGAAGGTCATAGTTATTATTCACCTGTTGCACCGAATGACAGTTCAGAAAACAGGGCAAAGAACAGGCGAGTGGAAATTGTTATTGCTCCATTAGCACAGATTGCAATCCAAAAGTAAACCCAGCTTGTCTGATATCTCTATTAAGCTGATTGAATGGTTTAATCATCACCAGCGTATCTTACCGTGGAGAGATAATGCGGAACCGTATCCTGTGTGGATATCCGAGATTATGCTCCAACAGACAAGGGTGCAAGCTGTCATTCCTTATTATGACAGATTCCTGGCTCGGTACCCTAATATTCAAACCTTAGCCGCTACCAAGCTTGAGGATGTTCTTCATGCTTGGCAGGGCTTGGGTTTTTATGCCAGGGCACGACATCTTCATCAAACTGCACAATTGATTCGAGATCAATATTCAGGTCAATTTCCCAGTACATATAAGGAAATAATTCAACTTCCCGGTATTGGAAAATATACGGCAGCAGCCATTCTTTCCATCGCTTTTGGACAGCCTTATCCTGTCATGGATGGTAATGTCATGCGTGTAATGGCAAGATTGTATGGCATTTCCACAGATATTCGTCTTCCCAAGACAGAGAAACAAATCGAAATCAAGCTTCATCAAATATTCTCTTCAAAACAAGCTTCTGCCTTTAACCAGGGTATGATGGAATTGGGTGCCCTTATATGCCTACCTAAACAACCCAAGTGCGATGAATGTCCATTGAATGCAGAATGCCAGGCGTTTCAATCCGGGAAGCAGCTTGAACTACCAAACAGATCTAAAAATCCTCAACCGATTATTGTTAATCGAATCATCATACTTATCAGACGAGAGGATGAAGTTCTTATTCATTTGCGTAAAGACAAAGGCTTACTTGCTTCCATGTGGGAATTTCCAGGAGTAGAAGCATCTTTGAAGACTGTTGCAGATAAATTTGAAGAAGTCTATGGTTTTAAAGTGAGAAGTGGAAAGAAATTATTTGATTCCGAACATGTATTCACGCATCGTCATTGGAAAATGAGAGTATATCAAGGGAATATAGACCAAGGAATCAAACTGAATGAAAGTGAATTTAGATGGGTAACTATTCAGAATCTGGAGAAGTATCCGATACCGAACGCATTTAAGGTTATTGTGGATTATTGCAGGAAAGAGATTATCCCCTAAAAGTGGGCGGTACTATTACCCCATTAAGTGTCTTTACATCAATGATACAGTAGTATCCTGATTCCTTCTCTACCATCTGCAACATAGATGTATTCATCACTGAACGCTACATCCAAAATACGATCAGTTGCTTTAATATAATATGTTTCATTGGGTCTTGAAGGACGAGACAAATCTAATACTCTCAATCCACCTTTACCAAGACAGACAAATGCATCCCTATCCTTAATGCGAATATTCTGGACAGCAAAAGCAAATGGAACCTGGGTAACAATAAAAGGTTTGTCTGGATCTTTAATGCTCATTACGATTACTGAATTTTTGGTACCAATCAAGGCAAATGTGTCTTTCACAGCAATACAACGGGAATCGATAAGCTGGTAATTTGCACCTTTGGCAACGGGATACTCTAATCTCGAAACATCAATAACAGCTAAACCAAATTTATTCAAAGCATAGACCATAGGCCAGTTTACATCAATACTCTTCAAGCCCTGGTAATCATGAAAGTAACTAACAACATGTCCCCCGTTGCCATTTCCTAAATCAACTATTTCCAGCCCGGTATCCGCATTTGCAATAAAAAGATTTGCTCCCTGTCTGACAGAATTCGATCCTGCATATGTTTTAACATTAATGATACGACCTAAAGTATTCAAATCTTTGTTTTCCTTTAAAGAGAATTCCATCGGACCAACAACAATAAGGTTATAAGGAGGTACAGGCTGTATCGAGAAGAGGTCTTCGTTGGTTGTAAATGTAGTAATCAGCCGGGGATGAGAGATATTATTCGCAGCATAAACGGAAAGAAGAGAATCCCCATACACATAAAGAGTATAATCATTAATTGCCAGCTTTGCTGCATAGCGCATTTGAATATTATCGACCTGGGTTAGGAATTTGTAATTTTCAAAAGCCTTAAGCTTTGTAATTCCTAAAACCATGATAAGGAAGCAGACCAGGAAAATGAGAATACTAGATGATTTCATAAGTACCACTATTGTTTTTTTATCATAATTTAGAAGTTTTCGCATCCACTTGGTCGATTAGACGTTGAATCACATCTCTTGATTTCAAACCTTCTGCTTCCGCTGCGAAAGAGATAATAACTCGGTGTTGTAATACAATTCGAGCTACTTTCTTCACATCATCAATCGAGGGAGTTAAACGATTTTGAAGTGCTGCCCGTGCTTTAGCTCCAAGTACAAGATATTGTGATGCACGAGGTCCAGCTCCCCAGTTCACCCACTGTTTAATAAATTCTGGAGCTTCCTTGTCATCCGGTCGAGTTGACCTGGCTAGTCGAACTGCAAAGTCCAGGACATGATCACTGACAGGTACTTCCCGTACCGCCTTTTGCATGGCAACAATATCTTCAGCATGAAGAACCGCTTGAACCTTCTGATCCATGGTCATTGTCGTACGTTTGACAATTTCTCGTTCTTCCTCGAGGCTAGGATAATGAATATTGATATTGAACATAAAACGGTCAAGTTGCGCTTCAGGTAATGGATATGTACCTTCCTGCTCGATTGGATTTTGAGTCGCCAATACCAGGAAAGGCTGTTCCAGTGTGAATGTTTCGTTTCCAGCAGTGACCTGGTATTCCTGCATTGCCTGCAGCAATGCAGATTGTGTCTTGGGTGGTGTACGATTGATTTCATCTGCTAAGATCACATTGGCAAAGATTGGACCTTTGATATAGTGAAAATAGCGATTTCCATCAGCTTTATTTTCAGCCAGAATATCCGTTCCTGTGATATCGGACGGCATCAAATCAGGTGTAAACTGAATACGGCTAAACTTCAGATCCAGTGACTTTGCTAAAGTGGATATCAACAGGGTTTTAGCTAAACCGGGAACGCCTTCCAGCAGAATGTGTCCGTTGGAAAAAAGAGCCACGAGAATATTTTCAATTACTTCATCCTGTCCGATGATAACTTTCTTTATTTCCTTCAGTATTGTCTCTCTCACAATACCCATACGTTCTAAAACTGCTAGCTGTTCATTGGGATTCGTCATTTAATTCATCTCCTCGATTCAAAAAATCTATGTTTCTAATTCCCGCATAACTGAGGGAAAAGATTCCAAACACAGTTAAAATGACTGCCGTTAGTATATGGGCAAATGCCATGATAGCGGCAACCTGTTCTTTCACCAATCCAAACCCAACTGCAAAGATAATCACCATCATCCACTCATTACTGCCTAATTGCGCTGGTGGCTGTGGTAATACATAGGATAAGTTGATCAGTGTATAACCAAACATAATGATTAAAAAATTGATATGCAGATTGAAGGCAAGGAATATAAAATTAAAATATACAGCATCCATGATAATGCCGATGATTGTTAAGCAAATAACGGGGAATAGCAGGTAGAGATGATCATGGAAAAGACCTGTTCCTTCGACTACCAGTTCAATCACTCGATAGACTTTTCTCTTCAATCTTTTTGGCAGCCAAAAGAAAAACTTCTTTAAAATATTGGATACATGTCCATGTGCTTTTGCAGCTAATACAATGATCGTGAAACCGATAATGAAAATTACTACCAGGATCGAAATCAGGATAATAATTACCGGCGAGAAGTCCAATTGTAGAAACGGTATTAACAGCAGAACACAGAAAATTCCTAGTGTATCAAACACTTTGTCTACAAAAATGGAAGGAAATGATTTTGTATATGGTATTTGATTGGATTGTCTCAGGAAATATGATTTGGCAACTTCACCAGCACGGATTGGAACCATATAATTGAGGAAGTTACCAGCCATCGCATAAAGGAAAGTTCGCTTGAGACTTACTTTGAAATGTGTATTTAATAGGATATTCCATCGAATTGCACGGATAAAATAAGCACTAATATATAAAACGGCAGCCCATAAAACATAGATTAGTTTCAGTGAATGTAAGTATATCAGCATCTCCTGGATATTGATGTAGGATGCCCAGATTCCAAGAAGGATAAGTCCAATCAATATCCCGATGATAATAGTGATAAGGTTCTTTTTATTCATTTATCGCCTTGGGAACAAATAGGAAATAACGATGATGTGCCCAAATCTTTTTCCACATTGCAGGTGCATACTTTTCCAGAAAAGCATATGAGAGCATCTTATCTTCAAAGCTTGGGTCAATACCCTTGTAATAATTTAATATTGTCATCTCTTTCACGACAGACTCTTTTTGGGGGAGATGGATACCAATTTTCCCAAGAAAGTCTTCTTTCAGCATTCCAATATCCGGCCAGGGGGGACAATCTATGTAATTGTGGTCTATGAGTTTCCATCCTAATTTACGCATGTTGCAGCGTATATTACCGGGAAGAATATGACTTTCGTTCAGATATTTTTTGAGTTCCTCTTTACCTTGGTATTTTTGAGAAAGATAGCCTATTCCACTACGATTGGGTACACAGATAAAAATGACTTTCCTCGTGATACGTGTCAATTCATACAGGAAATCAAATAGTGACCCAGTGAACCACAGTGCAGAGAAATTCCATGACATATCAAACTGGTTGTTTTCAAAGGGTAATTTACTGTAATTCTCCAACATCTTGATCTCTACATCCAAGGCAAGATCAGTCCATGTTTTCCGGATCAGTTCTATGCGTTCAAGGTCATGATCACAGAGAGTAACATTACACCCTTGTATTGCTAAAGCAACTGAATTGATACCGGATAAACCTGTAAAACCAAAGGATGGAGCTTCCAAGACAGTGTTGAAACCAAATCGTTTATGCAGTTCCAATAACTTATTGTTCAGGATGATTCTTTCATAAGAAGAACCAAGTCCTTCATGAGGATTATCATAATATTGTTTCCAATTGTGAAGGATAGGGATCGCCATCTTACTTTTTTAAAAACCAGTTGATAACAGATTCGAAGTTAGGAATTGTCAATACCGGAGTAAGATTTAGATCATGGTATATATCGGTTACATCATATATCCAGCTTTTTGAAAGTAGCTGGAACCGACTTGTCCATAATTCATTATGCAGCTTCTGAGCAATTTTCTCACCCCAGGCAAAGTACTTTTGATCAATCGTATATCGGTTGGGATAATCTTGTTTATAAATGTAATTGCTAACATAATTCACCAGATCATGAAGTTTGATCGGTTCCCTGTCAGCTACATTATATGCCATACCCGGGGTAAACGGATACTCAACCAATTGCAGAAAAGCTTCGGATACTAACCTGACATCTGCAAGATGAACCCAAACAAGTTTATCCGGTAATAACATCAGATGATTCTTCACCAATTTCACTAAGGTATAAGGAAATCCATAATCTCCAGGACCATAAGTAATAGAAGGACGAACAATCACAGCATGTAAACCATTCATCACGTTCTGTTGGATAATAGATTCAGCTTGAATTTTCGTTGTATGATAATAATTATCTTGTTGTCTTTCCGTTTGATTTGTTGCAGGTAATTCTAATGGAGCTGCCCCAAAAACACCTACCGATGAACAAAAAATTAACCGTGATTTATGAGCTAAAGCAGCTTCTGCAATAACCTGGGTAGCAATCACATTCGTTCGGAAGTACTTATCCATATCTGCCTGCCTGCCACCACGTAAAGCACCAATATGCAGGATACAGTTAAAATGATTCTCTGCCAGGAATTGTTTCAGAGCGGGTGTATCTGCAAGATCAATAGGTACAAATTGTATTTTATCTGTGAATTTATCAATCCTGGAGCCTGCAGTATTTGGTCGTACAAGAGCTGTGATATCTTGATATTTTTCACAGAGTTTTTGTCCAACAAGACCACCAATGAAACCACTGATCCCAGTTATGAGTATTTTCTTATCCATTCCCCTCATCCGAATATACGACGCCAGAATGACTTCTTTCTCTTTTCATGTTTGATATCTACGTATCGATATGGAATATCTTCACCATTGATCATTCTTTGAGGATACACGCTTGTCAACAGGTTAGCAGTATATTCATCAATACTTTCAATAATCCTTTCCCGTGCTATATGAAGATTATAGAATGGATTCCGGCAATGATCATCAGAGGCTATGAAATGCACCCATCCATTTTCCAATAAACCCCAGGCAGTTTCTCTTACTTTCCTGCCATAGCCACCCAACAAACTGGCGGCATTTACTTGGATATATACATCGCGATTGATCAGATCATCCGCTTCAGATAAGTGATTTAGGATATTTACATATCTTTCGCCGTGTGCTAAGATTGGTTTATAACCCTTACGTACAATTTGGAACAGATTCTCTTTCAAATCCGCCGGGAAGGCATTTAAATCAGTCTCAACCAAGACATACCGGCCTTTGTTTAAAGTCAGATTATATTCCTCAATATCATTAGCTACGTCAGGTGCTAAATAGACTTCATAACCAGTATAAAGGTCAATATCATTCTTATCTTCCCTTGCAGCATCCAGGAGTGTCTTGAATTTTGGGGCTAAAATCTCTGCGGTATTATCAAAAGAACCTCGCATATAATGGGAAGTTAACACAACTCCCTTCACACCCACTTCCTTCATCGATCTTAAACGTGTTACTGAAAGTTCCAAATCGGTTGAACCATCATCAACACCAACCAGCAGATGTGTATGAATATCTATCATATTTTCTCCTAAATCCATGCACCAATACATGTATCAGTGTATGATAATCATAATGAATATCGATCTTATCTTAGATCAAAACACAGTTGAATGGTTTAATACGAATTGGTATTATGGAAGCCGATCCTTAACCATTGTAATAAATTCAATCATGATCTCATTATTCTTCATATTCTTAATCATTCTATAGGAATCATCCAGTAACTTTTCCGCTGTCTTTTTTGCTTTATCCAATCCTAACAATCCAGGATATGTCATTTTATTATTTCGATAATCTTCGGGTTCCTTACCCAGCAATTCAAATGCTCCCACTTCATCCAGGATATCATCTATGATCTGATATGCTAAACCAATATTCAAAGCGTAATTGCCTAAAGTGATAGCCAGGTTTTCATCTGCGCCATATAAAATACAACCCATGTCTGTCGCTGCTTGTAATAATGATCCTGTCTTTTTCAAGTGAATATATCGCAACACATTGATTCGAATTGTCTTCTTTGTTGATATCAAGTCAACTGTCTGACCTCCAATCATACCACGTGTAGAAACAGCTCTTGCTAAGGTCTTGATACAGGCTATTGATTTATCCGCTTCAGGAATATCTGCCAATACTTCAAAGGCTTTTGTGAGTAGAGAATCACCAACCAATATCGCAGTTGCACTATCATATTTCTTGTGTGTGGAAGCCTGTCCACGACGTTCATCTGAGTTATCCATACTGGGAAGATCATCATGAACAAGAGATGCATTATGGACTAGTTCGATCGCACATGCTGCAGGAATTGCAGGAGTTAAATGTTGAAGATTTTTACGTCCTTTCAGCATTTCGTAGACAGCAAACAGGAGAATAGGACGCCAGCGTTTTCCTCCAGAAAAGACGGTATATCGCATTGCTTCATGCAGAATCTCCGGCATTTCATTCGCGGGAGCTAAATACTCATCTAGTTTGTCTTCCAAGATCTTCTGGCGTGTTTCAAAATATTTCTGAACTAACAAGCACTACCTCTCTTCTTATCCCTTAAGTTACCTATCACATAGTAAAAAATTTAAATTTTCTTCTTTATACTACGATTGGGCATTTATCTATATTTTTAAACATTGTCAAGATTTAATATGAAACAATTTTAGATTGTACTAAATTCAGTGTCAGGTTTCAGGTGGCAGGTGCCAAGTGGAACGCTGATTTCTTATCCGCTTGCGAGGCGAATTCCTTTCGCCTCTCCAAGTTCTCTGAGCGATTTTGCTTGCAAATTATTTTCAGATGATGATTATGGCAATATCATGATAAATCAAGGATGAACATGCTGAAATTCTACCTAATGCTCCAAGTTCGTAGAATTCAAAGGAAGATCTTAGATCTCGACCTGGGAGTCCACCCTATCGTCGGATACTTTCTCATTGTGACAGCTTTTCTAGGATTATCCATAGCATTGTTTTTCAAGATTAAATACATCCTTTATCTTTACCTGTTAATTGCTATGAAAATCGTCAGCATCTGGAGTAATCCCGATCACAGGGATTTCCTGAAGCTCACTTATTCAAAAGCAGATTATTATAAGATAAGGTTAACAGAAAACCTGGTTTCTGTCCTGCCATTTGTGCTTTGCCTCGCATGCAGCGGTTATTGGCTTGATGCATTGATCCTGCTGATGCTGTCCGTTCTGATGATATTCTACAGCTTCAAAGTAAAATGGAAGATTGTGATCCCTACCCCTTTTTATAAATATCCTTATGAGTTTATAATAGGATTCAGACTTTCATTCTGTATGGTCTTCCTGGCATATTTTCTTACCTATATAGCCATGAGATTTAACTACAAAATCGGTTACTTTGCCATCATTACAGTATCCATTCTCTGTATAATGTTCTATATGAAAGTGGAAGATCCCTTCTATGTGTGGATTTTCTCTTCCAAAGCCAGGCAATTCCTATTCGAGAAGATCAGGATAGCTGTCTTATTCCTTTTTATTTTGTGCCTGCCCATACTGGTTGCCTTGTCTATCAGTAATCCTGATAAAATACCCGTTATCCTTGCATTTCAACTGTTGGGAACCTGTTACCTCACAGCCGGTGTTTTGTGTAAATACACATCTTTCCCGGATATTATTCATTTGCGGGAAACCCTGTTTCTCTTATATTCCGTTATGTTTCCACCATTACTCTTATTCACTCTACCATTTTTCTATATTCAGTCAGCCAGGCAGTTAGAAGGATTTTTAGAATGATCATTATCAAAGATTTATGTAAAAACTATGGCGATAACAGCGTATTAACCGATGTGAACCTCAGCTTTGAAGCTGGATTAGTGTATGGCGTTGTTGGACCCAATGGTGCAGGAAAAACGACGTTGTTCAAGTGCATCGCCGGCATTATACCCTATTCTGGTGAAATTACCTGCATGTTAGATAATCTGAAGAACCACATGGGCTTTTTAGCTACCGAACCGTACTTTATGTCATTTATCACAGGACGGGAATATCTGCAGTTGCTATGCAATGCCCGAAACATCCATGTGAAGAATTTCGATGACTCTAACATTTTCGATCTACCATTAGACCGCTATGCAACTAACTATTCCACAGGGATGAAGAAAAAACTTGCCCTAATGGGGATTTTGCTGCAAAAGAACCAAATATTCATTCTCGACGAACCCTTCAATGGCGTGGATGTCCAAAGCAACCTTCTGATTACAGAAATCATTCTTACACTCAAAGCCCTGCATAAAACCTTGATAATATCTTCCCATATCCTCTCGACTCTCACCGATGTCTGCGATTTCTTCATCGTCCTGAAGGATGGAAGAATCGATTCTAATGTTGATCTGGAAGCATTCAAGGAAATTGAAAAAGAAATGCGTAAAACAGAAATTGGAAATAAGATAGAGAAACTGGGATTGAGATAATCTTGAGCGCTGTTCGACCCCCCTACCCCCCTTCCCAAGGGGGGATAAGCTTTTTCCTCTCCCCTTAGGAAGGGGTTTATTTCTTACCACCTTGGGAAGGAGCTGATTTCCTCTCCCCTTAGGAAGGAGGTTTGTTTCCTCCCCCCTTGGGAAGGGACTGATTTTCTCCCCCCTTGGGAAGGAGGTTTGTTCGACCCCCTTCGGAAGGAGCTGATTTCCTCTCCTCTTAGGAAGGAGGTTTGTTTTCTCCCCCCTTGGGAAGGGACTGATTTTCTCCCCCCTTGGGAAGGGGGGTAGGGGGGTCTCTCTTCATTCCGATAAATAGAATTCTAGATAAAAAACTACATTCAAAAGGAGACTGGTACATGAAAAGAATACCTCTTTTAATTCTACTATTGATACTTTGTTCCTGCGCTTTCTGTGAAAAGTCGTTTTGTGATCCTCTATATCAAGTATTAATCCTGAATAAGGATGATACAACTTTCATCGGCTATATCAAAATCTATACAAAAAAGACTGATGGACATGAGAAAGAAATCAAATTGGGAGATGATATCCTGCCGTTGATCAAACAGAACTACGCATCTGAAGAGCAGGTCAAGGTCTATACGAACATGATCACAAGCTTTGGATCAAATCTTTTTGAGAAAAGTGCCATTCAATATCATAAGGTAAGCCAGATGAAAAAGATCGTTGCTTTGCAAACCAGCGGTTTTAGTGGCGGTGCTTCTTATATTATGAGTGGCTCAGAACTGGATGAGGTTGAATACAGCATATTGAAGAATAAAATCTATTCCAAAATTGGGGGTTACCAGGGGTTAATACTGTTCAATACGAATCCGGCTATTACCCAGCTTGAACTTTACTTATATACGCGACAGATACATACAGGAGAGTTATTGAATTCAGAAACTGGTGCTCACCCTTTTCTCTCCCATGACATGGAAAATAATATCAGTAGTATTTGCTGGGATATCCGTGATGGAAAAATTGAACAACTTGAGCTTATCATTGATACTCTCGAAAAATGCAGGTCATGCTGGTCTGCGATTGCAGATTCACTTAAAAATTGTGAAACGATACTGCCCAAAGACAGACTATACAATATCGCTGTTATGAAAGATGTGATTCTTTCGTGCGATAAGAAGCTCGAGGAATTAAAAGTCATCAGGGAAAAAGGGACTTATGTTGCTACTTTAGAAAAACGTGAACAAATGGCTTATGAGCTGTCTCATTGCATCTTTCCGGGTATAAGAATCATCAACAAATACAATCAGCAGCAATGGTACGATTACCTGTTACAGAAGGGAATCGTAATGAAATTCATTTATTAAGGAGGAGTGCTATATGAAAAGATTTTATCTGTTTCTGTTACTCATCATCCTAAGTTCAACTGCTTGGGGAATTGGAGATATCCCTCCGTATGGCAAGAATTTGTATAAGGTATGCATCTTTAAAACTGATAACACGCAGACCATTGGTTACATTGAAGTGTATCCCAATCCTTCTGACCAGGAGTATTACAAAGGTCCTGAAAGAGTGCCGATCAAAAAGAATACAGATGTTTTGCCGTTATTACGAACAACCTATCAAAAGATCGATTCCCTGGAAGTCGATACCGAACTATATAAATATGGGGGAATGAATTTCATGATTGATTACTATAGAACTTACCTCCACTTCAACAAAATTAACAAGATAGTCACTTTGGAAGATACTGAACCGATGGGCTCAGGCACTATATTTGTAAATTACGGTTCACTTCTTTCAGGTGATGAGTATCATATACTTGAAGGTAAAACGAATCTCATGATGTATGGCTCATGCGGTGCATGTATTCTAAACGCAAACCCCGATTATGATAAGACTGATATATATATGGTCGCTTGTTTCCTGGGCTATGATCCTGATATTGACCAACGATCTTTCCATCCCTTTCTGTCTTCTGAACAAATGGAAGATTTTGAAGCTAAAATGAGTGAATTTTGGGACGGCAATAACAAAAATAATGATATGTTCATAAAGACATTGACCCAATGCAAAAAAACTTGGTTGGAAATCGGCAAAAGATTGGTTAACAACCAGATCATCGTACCGAAACAGAAAGCTGAGACAATCGCTAATCTCGATACTTTGGCAGCAGAATGTGATAATACGATCCTATTGATACAAGCGATCCAGAATCAAAAAAGCACTCAGCAAACAGCACAACAAATAACAGATATCTACTCAGCTATGAAGCATTGCATCTTCCCTAACCTCGCGCTTCCCAGTGATTTCGATGAAGAATTACTACCTCGCATTCTTCTGAAGAAAGGTGTTGTTGTGAAATATATGCATTATTACGATTGATTGCTCTTATTTTAATGAAACCGAGAACTGGAACGCTGATTTCCCCCTTGGTAAAAGACCTTTTCTTCTCCCCCCTTGGGAAAGGACCTTTTTCTTCTCCCCCCTTGGGAAGGGGGGTAGGGGGGTCATTCTTCTTCCTCTCAACCCTCTGCACCATTCAAAATTAATCCAGCAGCATCTCCAGATAGTTCTCAGGATTCACCGTCATAAAAGCAGAAGCAGGATAAGCATTCTTAAAAGAAAGCGGTAGTTTAGCTTTTTTACCAGGATTCCATTTCAGGTCAAAAGCGCTCATTTTAGTACTGTCTATTTCAATGAGATCTATTTCCTGTTGAGAAGTAGTACGCCAAAAGTAGTGCTCAAACGTGGCACGTTTGTTAAGCATGAGCTTCCTTCTTTCTGTAATGAAGTAATTCTCCCAAAGAGCACCTGTATCTGTGCGGAGTTCAAGACTATTGAAATTACCTATCAAAGCATTCCTGATACCTGTATCCCAAAAATATATCTTATTTGCTCTTTTCAGTTCATTCCGCAGATTCTTACTGTAAGAGTTGAGTTTATAGATGATGAAGCACTGTTCCAGCAAACCAATGTAACGTTCAACCGTTTTCTTATCCATCCCGATCGTATTTGCCAACTCCTGGTATGAAACTTCATGACCTATTTGAAGAGCCAGGGCAATGAGCAATTTCTTCATTAAATCAGGTCGTTTTATATCCTGAAAAACTAATATATCTTTGAACAGATAGCTTCCTGCCAGTTCCTTCACTATTTCTTCAGCCATTTGCGGTTTCAGATATACTTCCGGATAATTCCCATATATGAGTCTTTGTGGAAGATCGCTTTTAACTGATTTGATACCTTCATAGTGATACATTTCTTCTGTTGAGAGTGAAGGTACGATAAATTCGAACTTGCGACCGGTAAGCGGTTCGTTGATATAGTTAGACAGATCGAGGGAAGAGGAACCGGTTACAATAACCTGCAAATCTGGAAGTGCATCAATGATTGCTTTCAGAGATATGCCAATATTGTGGACACGCTGTGCTTCATCGATCAAGAGATAATCATATCTGCTGAATCTCAAGATAATATCCTGCTGTGACTTAACATTGAGCAGCTCTTGCCCGTCACTCAAATCACAGTTAACATATAGATAGTTGGACATGGTCTCAGCAAGGGCATTCAATATCGTTGTTTTACCCGTTCTTCTTGGTCCATAGATAATGATTGCCCGGTTCTGATGCATAAAACCTGGTATCAATCCAAGTAAAGTTCTCTTGATCATATTCTTACCTCATATCAAAAAATGATCATGTAAGAATCAATGTCAAGTAATAATATGTAATTTAGGGATTGCACTCCCTAATTTATCATGTATTTCAGGGAGTGAAATCACCAATATATAGATATTCGATTGATAATAAATCAACTAAACTTGAACTGGAGCGATGATTTCTTATCCCTAAGGAATGGATTAGTTTCTTCCCAACTTGTAAAAGTGAGGACTTCTCCCCCCTTGGGAAGGGGGGTAGGGGGGTCAATCTGCCTCTGCCCCATTCATAATTAATCCAGCAACCTCGGAATTCGGTAGTTATTTCTTCAGGAATGGTAAAGATTACTTCAGGAATGGTAAAGATTACTTCAGGAATCTTCTGCGGAGATGTCCCGAAACTAAATGATAGAAAAATAGCAACTATTAAATATTAATCATATTACTTGACATATTGTTATAGGGTGTATTGTTGCCTTTAAAAACTAAGCATAGAGAGAATTATGAATTTCAGAGAGCACAATCCGAATCAGGGGACACTCTATGGACTTAATATTGAAGAGAGAATACCTCCCCAGCACATGGTTCGTTATGTTAACGATGTCGTTGAGCAACTGGACTTATCTGAGCTATACACAAGATACTCTGATGAAGGTACACCTGCTTATCATCCCAAGATGATGTTGAAGATCATTGTGTATGCCTATATCAATGGTATTTATACCTGTCGGAAGATAGCTAAGGCTGTTCGGGAGAACATCAATTTTATCTGGCTGGCAGGAGAACAGGAACCTGATTTCAGAACGATCAACACCTTTGCCTGGACTAAGTGTTCTGATATTCTTATTGATGTATTTTATCAGGTAGTACTGAAAGCATCATCATTAGGATATCTTGATCTCGACACCTGTTTTGTTGACGGGACGACGATTCACGCAAATGCCGGCAAGAATTCCTACATCTGGAAAAGCAATGCGCTTCGTTATCAGGAACTGGTCAAGACACGAGTTGAGGGATTGTTTAAAAAGATCGAGGAATATAATCAGGAAGAGCAACAGCAATATGGAACCGCTGATCTTCTTGAGCTTGGTGAGCAATTGCATGCGGTTGAATCAGAGAAAACTGCTACAGTCGCATCTGAACAGATCAGAGATAGACTGGTCTCAGCAGAAAACAAGCTGAAAGAAGCAATGTCCCGACTACAGAAAAATCATCCGTCAGATACTCGGGCTATCAAGAAAATCAAATCTCTTTTGCGCGAAATCTCCAAATCAAAGAGCAATGATATAACTAAGCTGGAGAAATATGAGCAACAGCTTGAGATAATTGGAGAAGGACGCAGCAGCACATCCAAGACTGATAATGATGCCACATTTATGCGATTGAAAAATGGACAGCTGGCACCGGGTTATGTTGCCAGTATCGGAACTTCAGAGCAATTTGTCACAGGCATTCACTTATTCAATATCCCTAAAGAAACCGTTGAATTTCCCAATCTCATGGAGCAAATGCATGATGAATTGGGACAATATCCTACCGACGTTGTTGGAGATGCTGCCTATGGCACTGCGCTGAATTTGAATTATGCTGCTGAAAAAGAGATAACAAGCTATCTCAAGACCCAGGATTATAAGAGAGATTATCGGGACTCTCTTCTGACAGGCTTCAGCTATGATGAGGAGCATGATGAGTGGGTCTGTCAATTTAATCGGAGACTGGTCAAAATCAAGGAAGAAGAGACAGAGAAGAACGGTCCGAAACGAATCGTGAAAACCTATATATGTAATGACTGCAGAGAATGTCCTCACAATAAAAAGTGTATTCCCTACAAGGATAAAACTCATAAATCACTGACCTACGATCCTCATATAGCTCCACTAAAACGTCAGACAGTCAATAATCTGCTTTCTGAAAAAGGCGACAAGCTGAGAAAGCAAAGAGGCATCGAACCGGAGGCTGTATTTGCTTTCATGAAGTGGAACAGGAAGTTTGAGAGATTTACTGTCCGTTCATTGAGAAAATGCAAGGAACAGTTATCCCTCCTCTTTTTAGGACATAATATAGGGAAAATGTTTCTGCACTTACAAAATACTGAAGGAAAAGCCTGATGAAGACTCTTCCTACCAGAATTCAAACATGAATTAGGTAAATATTACTCCGTTTTTCCTTGTCTTTGCATCGCTTTTCGGAAACTATTGAGTAATTTAGTTTGCCTGTAAAAACAATCACATATTTTACAACAGAAGAAAATAAAATCATGCTAGTTTCGGGACATCTCCGTCAATCCAACAGAGCAATCAACGCCTGAAGTCATTTCCACCAAGCCTTAAGGATGAGCTACCGACAGTAGTTATCTCTTTATGAGTGGTAGTGGTTTCTTCAGGACTCTTCCTCCATTGAAACAACAACTTTAGTCGTTGGCAGGTTTGAAACATCAAATACAACTCATTTCGGAAAGTAGAGTCGAGACATTTGGTATTGAATAGTTTAACAAGAAATATCATCTTTTTATTAAATGTTGTATCCATCTTAACATACTAAGAATTATTTGAAAGAAACTCTTTTTATGAACTTTCGGTATGACTAGTGGTGGTTCAGGTAAATCTTCTTTTAGATGTAATTGTTTATCATTTTTTTCCCCAGGTTGTTTTGGCTGCTGTGTTATAATAAACTTGTCCATTTGTGGTGATTTAGGCTTTTCCTGTTTTGGTTCCGTTTGATTGACTTGCTTTTCCTGTTTAAAAACTGGTTTGATCTGTTGTTTTAAAAATGAATCTAAAATCAGAACATCAAAATCATTAAATAACTGCTCGACAGCTTTCTTTATTATTTTGGAGTATTGCTCGGGAGAATTGATAATATCACTCCATAAGAATGACGTTTTATGAAAAACCTCTGTGAATCTTATTTCCTTAAGATCGTAATCATTTGTTGAATTGACGATGGTACGTACTCTTTCTACAAAGCCACTTTTATTGACGGTAATATTTCTAACTACTTTTTCTGGAATATTCGGTAATTTATGATAAGTATCAAAATGGAAAATATAATAAATTATACATTTTCCATCATTGTTACTTAACTGCCCTACACAGACATGAAATATAGCATGATATTCTGAAATTTCAGGTCTGGATATTTCTATCCAATAGTCCTTACTTCTAGGGCGAACAAGATGGTCTCTTGTTGTATAATTTGCCTTTTTAAAACGATTTTCCATTTGTTTCAAAAACTCTTTTGGTTCCATGTCGCTCCTCCTAAAGCTAATTCACTTTTAGCTTTATATATTACTTTTTGGATTTCTAAAATCTCTTCTTATTATTTATCTTGCATTATTTATTGCTTACCTGTGTCCAAATAGCTGGTTATCTATGCGATTAGGTTCTTTCTGTATTTCTTCAATCTACAAGTTAATTCATACAATAGTCTTTTCTATATATTCTATCATCGTATATCAATCCAAACGATATCTTAGCAAAACTACTCCGCAATCCTGCAAACACGAAAGCCAAAAATATTAGCGATTTCCGTTGCATTGCTTCCTCCTCGATCCAAAACGTCGCATCCGTAATAGCTTCTCCAACTACCGCCTCGAGACACTATGTGGTTACCACTTTCATATCCATGTGGATTAGATTGATCTCTTAATGGAGGATAATACCCATAGCCTTCCCAACAGATATCCCAACACCATTCATATACATTACCGCTCATGTCAAACAATCCTAATTCATTCGCAAGTTTCTTTCCGACAGGATGGGTTATCTTAAGTGAATTTTTATCGTACCAAGCAACAGTGTTAATATCATTACTTCCACTATATTTATAATTATGTGTCTGATTACCGCCCCGAGCAGCATATTCCCATTCAGATTCAGTTGGAAGACGATAACCATTGGCTGTCCAATTACAAGAAACTTTTAAAAGTTTATCATTATGTTTATTCCATCCTGCTGGCCAAGTCGCAATATCTGTGCTAAATTTATCATAACTATAACACATCGTTAAACCTTCATTCATACTCCTTCGATTGCAATATTCAATAGCATTAAACCACGATACATTTTCAACAGGGAGGTTGATATTACTCTTAAAACTAGATGGGTTATTACCCATAACAGCTTTCCATTCAAGTTGAGTAACTTCATATTTGCTCAGGAAGAAGGATGAAACAGTTACTTTGGAAGTACCACTAATAAATGATCCTCCTTCGACTAAAACAAATCCTTCAGGAACATCACGACCCTTCACCAAATGCAAATCCAACGTGGTTGTTTTATTTTCTTCAATTAATACATCTACTGTTTTTGTTTTATAGCCCACTGCTTTAGCTTGCACTGTATATTTTCCAATTTGAAGATTAGTTATAGTCTTTACTCCAGTCCAATTCTGAATTGATTCATCGCCTTTCATTAAAACAACAGTAGCATCCAAAGGAGTAACAGAAAACTGTAAGCCACCAGTAATCTGTTGAAGAGTGATATTTTTGGTATATACGCCACCTAATGCAATTTCATTTTTTTCCGTTTGCGGATAATAACCAGCCATTTCAACATCAAAATTGTATTTACCAGGTGCTAACTCGATTGCTCTTTGCGTATTGTAATTAGAACCGTTTATAATTACTTGAGCATCATGCGGACTAATAGTTAGATTAATAATGCCGGTATTTTTAGTTAAAGCAAAATCAAGTTTTTGAGTTTCTCCTAATTTTAGATTAACGGTTTCTTTCTTACTCAAGTATTCTGGTTTGGATACTTCTATTTCGTATAGACTTGGTGGCAATTCCAACCTTCTTTCGGTTCTTTCTGAACCATTCACTTTGACTTTAGCATCTGAGGGATTAACCGTCAAATCTATGAATCCAGTATTTTTAATCAAGTTACCACTAAATGTGTTTGCTCCATTCTCTTTTATTTCGATATTCTGCTCCCAATCCAAATAGGAACTTCTTGTCAGTTTTAATGTGTATTTCCCCGGGTAATAGAATAACTCCTTATCCGTTTCTCCAACCAATTGATTATTTATATAAATTGATGCACCAGTAGGGTTCGATTTTACAATAATTGGCAATACTTTGATTCCCTGCATTTTGGGCATATTGATTAATGGTGTTTCTTTAGTAACTTTAATAATCTGCTCTAATACTTTAAAGCCATCTTTTTGCAATAGAAGTTTATGTTCACCAATCGTAAGGGGAAAGCTACTCGCTGTGCCCAGATTCACCCCATCCACCCATTTCTCTGCATCTGGGGGATCACTTATGATAGCAAAAGGAATCGTCTCATGTTCTGAGAAATTCTGCAGAATCAATTCATAGCAGCGTTTTTCTTTCACATCGATTCCATATTCATTCAGCAGATTGACTTGGATGGTTTCATAGGCTGGAGCACCAATTTCCACAGAACGCTGCGATACATTCAGATAACATTTCCAGTATCCATGCATTTTGTCATAAACAGGTGCATGCTTCGTTGGACGGCTCACATTCTGAAACTGAATACTCTCCAGATTTGTTTTTACTATTAAAAGAGGTGCCAGCTTACCATCGGCATCATATTTCTCCAGTTGCAGATCAGTATCGGGAAGAGCTTTTAAACTCTCCACTTTCAGTGTGCCAAGGGCAAAGCAATTTAGAGCAATTAGAGATAACATAATTAAAAACAGATGTTTCAGAGTAACCTCCAAGAAGAGAAGCTATTATTTAAATTCTATTTAATGATTAGTTTTGGTGATTACTTCAGGAATCGTGGCAGCCTCGTTTACGTTGCTTTTCTCCAGATGGAAGAGAATCCGACATCTGAAGAAGTCTCCACATAGCCTAAAGGAATTGCCACATCAGAACATACCTGAAGGATGCGCTACCAATCAGTGTAGTGTAAAATACTCAGTATTTACCATTTTAGCTAAATCCCATTCACCAGGTTGCCAGACTCGTACATGAATAAGAGGCTTTTCACCTCGAAAGTCCACTAGAAGAAATAAGTATCCTTCATCTTTGTAGGTGGTTGAATAATAATTCTGCTTCATTGCCATGCCATATACTTTACCTACGCTTGCCTGCTGAATATCGAATGTATCATACTGCAGCCAGACAGTCTTGTTAGTGGCGAAACAACGACGAAGATTCTCTATATACTGTTGTTTGGTTTGCTTTAGATAGGTGGCATCACTTCCAATTAGACTTTTCATTTCGATATTTGAGGGAACATGCTGAACTACTTTACCGGTGATAATCAGTGCATCTTCAGTGAATAAGTCGGTTACTGCTTTCAAATCTTTGGTAGTGAAAGCTGTTTTATAGTTCTCTAAAAACTTGATTCCAACTTCCCGGCTGTCCCAGTCACCATTCGACATACTCTGGTTCTGAAAACGAATAAACGTAGCAGGATTGATTGTATAAGTGAGGTTATATATCCTTCCCTGAGAATCGAAGTCAACAACGAGACTTTCATTACGAGTGGGAAGACCTGCACATTGCACGGTGACACTTAATGGTCTGAGTTCGTAACCAACATCTGTTTTATTAATAGCACACTCTTGGGGCATTTTCGCAAGTTTTAGTCTATTTTCCCTGCATAATGCGATTGCTCTTTGATAGGCATTATTATCCGTAAAAAGCGTGGCATCTGTAACCTGCTGATCTGCAAATTGGGTAAAGAGTTTGTCTATGTTATTCATGGCAGCAGCTTGACATTCAGTAGGGCAATTAGCTGGATTTTGTATTTTACAATTAGGCAACTGGGAAAGATTCTTTGTAACGATTGGCAGTATTTTAAGAATATCCGGTGGACTGGTTACAATCATCTCTTTTGCTTCAGCTTTTTCCTTCTTCTCTTTATTGGCATTATTTTTACTGCTCAGTGATATTGTTTTTACTACTTCCATGCTTTCGTGATTGAATAACTCTGCTAAACGGGAGGTCTGATCTTCGTAAGAATCAGCATAAGATTCCCGAACATCTATTTTGACATCCAAGTTTTCCATTTTCTTGAATTGCTGACCAATCAAATCAACCTGGATCATACCATCATTTGTCGTAAATGGAATGTATCCGGTCAGATCATATACCTGTATCGTCAGACCATTAACTGGTTGGCTGTTATATTCAGCACTCAATATGATAATACGGGTATCGACATTAAAATCATTGCTTACGACCTTGAAATCAATTTTACGGGCAATATCCTGGATTGAATGAAATAAGATACCGGAATCTATGGTTTTATTATTGTAATTAAATGAGCATTCTGGTAGAGATTCTATGGCAAGCGCACTCCGGTAATAATTACGAAATGCATTTCCCAATTCATTGTTATTTAGACAGAGTTCTGCTTCCCTTAAGAAACCACCAATCTCATTTTTCTTATATTCGAATATCTGATTATACTTGGTTTTCTCGATATAACGAAAGATATGAAAAGTAGAACCCTTCCTGTAATCTAATTGACTTACACCTGGAAGACGACCATAAGAGTAAGTATCGATACTTGCCTTGATTGATTCATCCGAACGTGCTTGACATTGCTTATCTGTAGATTCGGTATTGCTTACCTGTATATTGGATATGACCAAAACTGATATTTGCCCAAGCAGCTCTTGTAATGCCCTTTGATTAGCCTGGTCACGATCAGCACCTTCTGCATATCCATAAAAATAGATACTGGGTTGATTCTTAATGGCGTCCATTTCGTTTTGAATGCTTGTTACTGTTGATTCTGCAAACAGAAATACAGCATTAAGAAGGATAGCTATAAAGAGTATAATATTTCTCATAACACCTCTTTTTTAGGGGAATATTAGAGAATTAGTGTAATTTCATCGTACTTTTCATCATTGATAAACTGAATCCATTCTGTCAATAATCTTCTTGATTAAGAGAGTTAAATTGATAGTCTTGTTTCATATGAAAATCAGTGAAATGAATTTCAGCTATTAGGAAAACAGCTTTTTTAATGAGAACTCCCGAAATGTAATGTGACATAGCTAACCCTTTGAAATACAACCAGAATTCAGTCTTATTGCAGAAAAGAGAGGCGAAAAGAATTCGCCTCGCACGCCGATAAGAAATCGGCGTTCCAATCAGCGTTCCAATTTAACTGCCATCAAACTCAAAATAAGCCGCAGAGATTATACCAGTTTCAATCCTGTTTCATACCTGTTTGAATCCTGTTTCATTCCTGTTTCATCAAATAGGAATGAACTTAGAATAACCTTAGTATGAACTTGGAGAGAACTTGGTATTAATTAAGTGGAATAAATGGGGTTTATGAATAAATTCATTAGTAATGTTGTTTGGTGGCTACTCCTATAGTAAGCTGTGTGGAAATCACTTGTAGCAACTCCTTTAGGCTGTGTGAAGGCGACTTCAGGCGGTGGATGCTCTGCAGAAAAGCAACGTAAACGATGTTGCCACGATTCCAGAAGTAATCACCACCGTTGGATTTCAAATCTCCAATGCTATTATTGTTTACATCCTACTCACGATATCTTTTATCAGTGTTGGCAAATAAGCATCAAAAGCGATGTTAGTTAAATCTCGAGCGGATTCATAAGTCTTCAGAGCTTCCATCAGTAGGTGGATATATTCATAACCAAAGGTTTCGCACTTTTCCCGATTCTCATCACCGGTTTTCTGCCCATAATACTTTACCGCCAACCTGTGGGTCATAGCGCGGACAACTCCTTCCTGCAAGAAGGCACCTTCATAAAGAGAGCGGTCATCTTCTTTCAGATCTTTGGCGATACGTATGAAAACATCTTCATCAATCTCATACTCGTTCAGATAAGAATCAATGATGGGATTAACAAATCCATGTCCAAATTCGTGCCAGAGGAAATCCCGTAAACCAAATTCAGTCCAGTTAGATTGTTTGAGAGGATCATAACCGATTGTACAGGTAACATTCCTGGCATTTCCATACCCCTGTCCTCCACCATATCCTCCATCCTGGAGCGGTGAAGAAATGAATGAATAGTGGTCGAAACCCATTCCAAAATACGATTCAAGTTCACCTGGGATATCAAATAATACAAGCATCTTTTCCAACTTTTCAATAATAGACTTGTAATAATCCTGGTGAGTTTCCCAAAACCCCTGGAAGTTACTATCCCTTGCAAAATCCTTCAGCCCACCGTAAAATTGCATCCAGTTATCTTTTCCCCATGAACGGTCATAAAAATAAGGAATAGGTTCAGATATCAATTCTAACTCTTTCCTGAATTGCATAAAGTGCATGGAATTAATGGGAGCATCATAGCAGAAATGTCCCATAATCGATTGATAAAATTTGACGGCAGGATGCTCGGAATATGCACCGAACCAGGTTTGTGCTTCATCCTTGTAAGCACATTCTTTAGTTGACAGACGATGATCTCCTGAGACAAACTGTAATACAGACAGCAATTCCATGCGCGGATCAACACTGATTTGAAGAGATTTCATAATTTCTTTACTCCCAATATAAGCTGGAAAGATAACTCTGCCGGGTTTGAACTTCCCTGAAAACTGGTTTTCGCTGCCGGGGATGAAAGGTCAGTTTGAAGTCCGAATGCCCTTTTAGTCAAGTATTCAATGATAATTTATTTAGGGCATTTGAACTCCAAAATCCTTAGCTTTCATGGAAACTTCAAACCCTTAGTTTTCTTTTTCTTCATCCTTTTCAATAGGGATTCCCCCAGCACCCTTCACACCAAAGAATATACCTAATGCGAACAATACTACAAAGATATATACCTTGATTCCGGAATACATATTTATAATAATCATGAGTCCGGAGAAAAAGCATAGGAGAGAAAGTGCACTATACATTTTATTCTTCCAATTAAACTTAACTTTCATAGTCAGAACCTCCTGAGTTTGCTGTAACGCCTTATTCATAATGGCTAAGGTTTGATGAATCAAACCAACCAACGAATGAATTTGTTGCTACGGATTTGAATAAAATTATTTGCAAAATAAAGGGGAGAAAGTAATCTCTTACTTTCTCCCATTATTTGTTGATTAGTGTTTATTCATCGAAAGTGAATTCATCAGACTCTTCTTTTTCTTCGATATCTGAATCATCTTCTTCGATCTCATCGTTTATTTCTTCATCAATTTCTTCGTCGATAGCATCATCGTCTTCATCGACATCGGGAGCATCAGTCCCTTCTTCAATGATTGGAACGGAGTGATCACTCTTGATTTCGTTCTCTTCCGGTTCTTCAGGAATGCGAGTGATATCAAACACCTTATCTTCTTCATTCAGGTTGATCAGGCGTACGCCCTGGGTGTTTCTACCGATGGTATTGATATCCCTAACAGCCTGGCGAATGATCATACCGTCTTTCGTGATAATCATCAAATCATCTGAGTCTTCCACTTCCATTAAGGCGACAAGATAGCCATTACGCATCGTGGTCTTCAGCGTGATAACACCTTTTGAACCGCGTTTGTGACTGGAATAAGCAGAGGAATCCGTGCGCTTTCCATATCCGTTTTCTGAGATGGCAAGAAGTGTATTATCCGTACGAAGCACAACCATCGATACAACAAAATCACCGGTTCTCAGCCTGATTCCGCGAACACCCTGGGAGTTTCTGCCCATAGAGCGAACATCTGCTTCATTGAAGCGGTTGGAATATCCATCATGAGTAGCTAAGAGCACATCATTTGAACCTTCGGATACTTTTGCATCGATCAATTCATCTCCATCTACAAGCTTAATGGCAATGATACCGGACGTTCTTGGTCGTGAATACTTCGAAAGCTGTGTTTTCTTAATCAAGCCGTTGCGAGTACACATCACAATATAATGAGTCTCATCAAAATCCTTCACCGTTACAAAGGCTTTGATCTTTTCTCCTGATTGTAATGGAATGAGGTTCACCATTGCTTTTCCGCGAGCTTGACGACTGGCTTCCGGAATTTCAAAGACCTTCAGCCAGTAACATTTTCCGAAGTTCGTGAAGAATAAAATGTAAGAATGTGTAGAAGCCATGAAGATATTCTGAATGAAGTCATCTTCTTTCAGATTCGTTGCAGATTTGCCACGTCCACCACGGTTTTGAACTGTATATTCATCAAGCTTGATACGTTTTACATATCCTTCATGAGTAATCGTCACGATTACATTTTCTTCCTCAATCAGGTCTTCGATGTTATAATCAGCGGAATGCTCTGTGATCCTGGTCTTGCGTGGATCACCGTATTTCGCTTTCATTTCCATTGTTTCATCTCTAATGATCTGCATACGGAGTTCTTTCTTTTCCAGAATCTCTTTCAGTTTGGCAACAAGAAGAACAAGCTCACGGTATTCAGCTTCAATCTTGTCGCGTTCCATGCCGGTAAGTCTTTGCAGACGCATTTCCAGGATAGCTTTCGCCTGGATTTCACTAAGACCGAACTTAGCCTGTAACTGTTCGCTTGCTTCGACGACTGTTGCAGATGCACGGATGGTGGCAATCACTTCATCAAGATGATCGAGAGCGATACGCAGACCTTCCAAAATATGGAGTCTTGCTTCTGCATTTCTCAATTCGAACTGAGTACGACGATAAATGACTTCATGCCGGAAATCGAGGAATAACTGCAAGAGTGTCTGCATACTGAGAATCTTGGGTTCCCCATTAACCAGGCAAAGATTGATAACACCAAACGTGGATTGAAGCGGTGTGTAGTGGAATAGCTGATTTTTTATCGTTTCTCCATCCGCATTACGCTTTACATGGATGACCAGTCGCATACCCTGGCGACCTGATTCATCGCGGATATCACTGATGCCTTCGATACGTTTGTCTTTCACCAATTCAGCGATCTTTTCAATCAGCAGGGTCTTGTTCACCATATAGGGTATTTCTGTAATTACGATGAGTTCTTTCCCATCTTTATTGATCTCAATATTCGCTTCACCCCTGACACGCAGACGTCCGCGACCTGTTTCGAAGTATTCATGAATACCTGATTTACCATTGATTGTTCCACCGGTTGGAAAGTCAGGTCCCTTGATATAATTCAGTAATTCAATGGAAGTCAGTTCAGGATTATCAATCATGGCAATAAGACCATCACATACTTCACCAACATTATGAGGAGCCATATTCGTTGCCATACCAACAGCGATACCAGTTGAACCATTAATCAAGAGATTAGGCAATCTTGAGGGAAATACTTCCGGTTCCTTGCGTGTATCATCATAATTTGGTCTGAAATCAACGGTTTCCTTATCAAGATCATCCAGCATTTCGGTGGTTACTCTTTGCAGACGAGCTTCCGTATAACGCATTGCCGCAGGAGGATCACCATCAATGGAACCAAAATTACCCTGTCCATCTACGAGTGGATAACGCATATTCCAGGTTTGTGCCATACGTACGAGGGTAGGATAGACAACCTGCTCACCGTGTGGATGGTAGTTACCGGATGTATCGCCGGCGATCTTGGCGCATTTACGGAAGTGTCCGCCGGGGCTGAGATTCAACTCGTGCATGGCAAACAGGATACGTCTCTGGGAAGGTTTGAGACCATCACGGACATCCGGTAGGGCACGAGCAATAATCACGCTCATGGAATACTCCAGGTAAGCGCGTTTCATTTCTTCTTCTATCTGCACTGTGATTAGTTTTGATTTATTTTCTATCATTGAATCCTCCTTAAATATCCAGGTTCTTCACGTATTTAGCATTTTCCTGGATGAATAAACGACGAGGTTCGACTTCTTCGCCCATCAGGATGGTAAACATCCGATCTGCTTCCACGGCATCATCCACTTTTATGGCAATCAATACCCGGTTGTTAGGATCCAATGTCGTTTCCCAGAGCTGTTCCGGATTCATTTCGCCCAAGCCTTTATAGCGCTGGACGATAGTGCCTTTGCTTCCGAATTCTGCAAGATAAGAATCACGCTCTTCTTCAGAGAAAACATATGTCTTCAATTTTCCTCTACGTAGAAGGAACAATGGTGGTTTGGCTAAGAAGATTTTACCGTTGTCAACCAGCGGACGCATATAGCGATAGAAAAAAGTAAGCAATAAAGTGGCAATATGTGCACCGTCAACGTCAGCATCAGCCATGATAATGACCTTGCCATAACGAAGTTTCGTAATATCAAATTCATCGGCAATACCGGCACCCAGTGCCATGATGATCGGCTGGATCTTATCGTTGTTCAGTACTTTATCGATACGTGACTTTTCCGTGTTGAGCATCTTACCCCAAAGAGGAAGAACTGCCTGGATGTTACGGTCACGTCCCTGCTTTGCAGAACCACCGGCTGAATCTCCTTCCACCAGGAAGATTTCGGTTTGAGTCGGATCGGAAAGAGAACAGTCTGCCAGCTTACCTGGTAAACTACCGCTTTCAAGCACCGTTTTACGTCTTGTAAGGTCTCTTGCCTTACGGGCAGCATCTCTAGCACGCGCAGCAAGAATCGCTTTACCAGCTATGGTTTTCGCTTCGGAAGGATGTTCTTCAAAGAACTCCATCAGTTTCTCATAGATGGAAGAATTGATGATACCTTCCACTTCTGAATTCTGAAGCTTTGTTTTTGTCTGACCTTCGAATTGCGGATTGGAGAGCTTCACACTGATGACGCTGGTTAAACCTTCACGCACATCTTCACCGGAAGGAGTGACTTTCTCATTCTTTAAAAGATCACCATTTTTAATATAGGTATTCACGGCACGTGTTAAAGCTGATTTGAATCCGCTTAGGTGAGTACCACCTTCAATGGTGTTGATATTATTAGCAAAACTATAGATATTTTCCTGGTAGCCGTCATTGTATTGCAGGGACACTTCAAATTCAATGCCATCCTTCGTGCCGTGAGCATACACAGGTTCAGGATAGATAGGGCGTTTATTCTGATTCAGGAACTGAACGAAGGAATTGATACCGCCCTCATATTGGAAATCATTGATTTTATCATTATTCTCATCTTTTAATACAATACGAACACCACGATTCAGGAAAGCAAGTTCCCTGAGACGTGAGCTGAGATAATCAAAGCTGAATTCCAAAGTCTCAAAGATTGTTGGATCCGGCTTGAATGTGATTGTTGTACCATGTCGATCAGTCGTACCGAGTTCTTCTACGGCAGAAACAGGAATACCTTTTTCATAACGCTGACGATAGATATGTCCATTGATATAGACTTTTGCAATCAAGTATTCAGAGCAGGCATTCACAACTGATACACCGACACCATGCAATCCGCCGGATACTTTGTAAGTCTTATCATCAAATTTACCACCTGCGTGCAGGACAGTCATCACGACCTGTAACGCAGGGACGCCCATTTCCTTGTGCATATCGACAGGAATACCGCGACCATTATCAATAACTTCCACAGAACCATCAGTTTTGATGGTAACGAGAATTTCATCGCAATGCCCGGCAAGGGCTTCGTCGATACTGTTATCGACAACTTCATAGACCAGATGATGTAAACCTCGTTCCGAGGTTCCGCCAATATACATGGCGGGGCGCTTGCGGACTGCTTCCAGACCTTTCAGCACCTTAATATTACTGGCATTGTACTGTGATTCCATAAACCAACCTTTTGAACTGTTCTTAGCCATCGCTGAAGATACAGTCATAACTTATTTATTTTCTAGGGATTAGAGTACATGAAATAGAAAACTGATATTATTCATTAATAGGAGTTAATTTCATATATTTCTAATAAATACCTTAGCACAATTTGGGGGATATCTGTCAATAATAAATTGTCATTATTTGCTACTTTTCTTAGATGCCTGAAACACTGATTATATCTATGTTTAAAACATTTTTATTGACAAGAAATCAAACGCACTTTATAAAAAAGATTGATCGTATTGAAATGCCTTCTCATCGAAAAGGAGTTTCTTATGCTGGATAACATTGACCTGAATAAAATGATGAAAGTAAAACAGGTTGGATTGCTGCTACCCAAGGTGGTAGGTATTGTAAATTCGATTCATCAATACTATAAATCAGCTATCCTGTATATTATTATAGCTATCGTTTTGTATAGCCGGTATGATTATCGCCTGATTGCCATTTCCATGTTAGTTATGAATGTCTTTACATATCTTATTGAAACTTTTTGGAGCAAACCAGAATACCGTAAATTTGTGGATCAATGCAGCAAATTTATGAAAGAGATAACAGGCAGTACTGAGGGTCATAAAGTATCATCTTCAGCCAAAAATCACTTTAGTAAGGACCTAGTGAAGGATGTGACCCGCATAATTGGCTGGATTGCAATTCCACTTATCTTGTATTATTGGTTTGGCAAATGGGATAATATGCATTCAAGGGAATTTGCAATTACCATTATGTTCATATTTGCTATTAATTGGGTAATCCTTAATATCTTCCGAGCCATCTTACAAGGTAACATTCTCTATGCAGTATCATTATTACCAATCTATTTTATTTTCTGGAAATTGAAGATCGTGAATCGTGATGTGTTATTGTTACTGCTCCTGATCGGAACAATCTATTACTCTATCACAGCGGTTGTATTATCTATCACCTTTAAGATCGAAAAATACCAACAGAAATTCGAAAAAATTAAGTCATCGGATTAGAGGAAATTTATCTTTCTTTAAGCTTTAAAGCCAGTTCATAAATCCGGTTCTTTTTCACTCCTGTCAGCTCGGAGACCTGTCTAATGACATCACTTTGAGAAAGACCATTGGAAAGTAAATCCTCTAGCAATTTCTCAATATCTTCATTGGTAATAATCGTTGATCCGGCACCGGATACCAAGACCACAAATTCCCCTTTTAAAACCATTCCCGAGGCATCATCCAATAAATCGGAGATCTTTCCGCGATAATATGTTTCATAGATCTTGCTGATTTCTCGACCAACTACGATATTTCTATCACCAAAGATAGAGAGCCAAGTCTCAAGAGATTTAGTAAGACGATGGGGAGCTTCATAAAAGATCAAAGTTTCTGGATAACTCAAGACGCGATGAAGCAGATGCGATTGGTCTTTCTGCTTTTCCGGCATGAAACCAAGAAAACAAAACTGTTCAGAAGGTAAACCGGAAGCTGCAAGGACAGGTACAAAGGCAGTCGCTCCCGGGAGGCAACAGACTTGGATATCATTAGCAATAGCTTCTTTCACGAAAATATAGGAAGGGTCAGAGATACCGGGTGTTCCGGCATCAGTGATCAAGGCGATATCCTCTCCCTCGATCAATTTATTTAACCAATTCAAAGAGCGACTTTTCTCATTGAATTTATGATAACTCTGAACCTTGGTTTCGATTTCATAATGTTTTAATAAAATAGTAGATTTGCGTGTATCCTCTGCCCCGATCAGTGAGACTTCTTTTAGGATACGAATTGCCCGAAAGGTAATATCCTCAAGATTTCCGATGGGAGTGGGAACGAGATATAAAATACCTTTATCTTTCATCAAACTAACACTGGTTTCTAAATGATTTCAATCAACTGACCTGTAATATTGTCACAGTCGTCTTATCGGTTTGAGTGATATACCAGAGACTAGAAGGTATTTTAAATTTATCGATATCTGTATAATCACTGAAATCAATACAAAAAACGCAACTAGTATTACTCACCCTCAGCAGTACCCACTACGTCAAATACACGATACAATGGACCTGTGCTAGGCCAATATTCTTTGGGAAAATTAAAATTAGGTTCTATCAGGAACTCATATTTTCCAGGTTGAGTTTTTATGACAGTAAACGTATCTCTTAATTTATCACCTACCTCCAGGACACCATCGCTATCTAATGTATTCGAACTAAAAGTGCCTGACTCGTTCTTCACAGAATAGTAAGATTTCACTGAAATTGAAAACAGCGAATTGTTTTCTGAACTATACCTGTAAGAAATTGGAAATTCACTAATATTCCGTATTTCCAGGATATATTTAACGGGTTCATTAATGGCATATGAATTCTTAACCGTGTCTGTGGAATCTACGATCACACATGTTACTTCGAGATAATCTCCCTTCGAAATATCCTGCTGTGCAAATAAACAACTCGCCAACATTCCAAAAACTATGATAATTAAAAGTGTCAGAGCCTTCATTATATTCCTCCATTTTGATTGAATAACAACTTATCTAGCCAATTTATAAACCAGATTTAGATCAAGTCCAGTATTTTTTCTGACCTGATAATGAAAAAGTAAGAACTTCTGTTTATCTGTCAAATATTACCTGAGTTTTTTTATCATAATCGCCGATTTTAAAATCCTTTTGCCCTTTTTGTCAGATATTTAATGATAATTAGTTTGGGCATTTTGAACCTAACTGAAAGCAGGCTTTTGCTACCGAGGATGAAAGATCGGTTTGAAGTCAAATTTTCCTTTTAGCTAGGTGGTTACTGATAGTTTTGCTTGGGAAATTGAACTCCAAATCCTCAGCTTTCATATAAAGCACGGATAAATGAAAAGAAGAACGGGTTGACTGGTTCTAACTCATTCTACTTTCTGCAAACAGCTCTTCTATACATAGGATGAGAGGCAGATTGTGAAGCGATTTCTCAATAAATTTGACGACTCCCAGTGGTTTCAACTGTTCAATATCATCCTGTTTGAGCGCTCCGGTAAAAGCGATAGCAGGTAAAGTATATCCTGCATTTCTAATGAATTGCATAGCTTCAATCCCATTCATGCCAATCAGTTTCATATCAATTATGATAACATCAAAAGGGTTTTGCGATAATACTTTAATAGCATCTTCCACATTACCTGCACTTTGGAAGCAATGACCTCTTTTTGTGGAAATTCGTTCAATCAGCATACGGATACTTTCTTCATCATCCAACATCAGGATTCGTACCTTTTTATTATCCTTTTCAAGTGGTGATGTGAGTAATTTTTTAATTTGAAAGGCGATCTCAACTGAAGAAAAAGGCTTCTGGATAAAAGGAACTCCCGGATCAAGCACACCGTGTCGTTCGATAGCATTATCAGTAAATCCTGACATAAAAAGAACTTTCTGTTCCGGCAAAATACTACAAATCTTATCAGATAATTCTTTTCCATTCATCTCCGGCATAACAACATCTGTTACGATCAAGTCAGGTTTAAATCCATCCTTGATCCACCCTAAAGCTTCCATGCTATTCGTAGTATTTGTTACTTCATATCCATATTTTTCGACCATTTTCCTGACTAATTGGCAAAGAGACTCTTCGTCCTCTACAATCAATACACGTTCTCCATTTCCCATCAGATCATTCTTCAAAAAAGGTTTTTGTTCATCTTCCTTGTTTTCTTGTAAAGCTGGTAGTAATATTTTTATGGTTGTCCCTTTTCCAGGTTCACTTTCAACAATGATGCTTCCCTCGGATTGTTTTACGATTCCATACACTGTTGAAAGCCCTAGTCCAAGTCCCTTGCTTCTATCTTTTGTTGTAAAGAAAGGATCAAAAATCTTGCTTTGCAGTTCTTTATCCATACCATAGCCAGTATCAGAGACAGCTATCATTGAATATTGTCCAGGTTTCAAGTTGTTAAAAACAGAATTGGATTCTTTATCGCTCATTACATTCATCGTTTCAATCGTAATTTTTCCACCATTCGGCATTGCATCTTTTGCATTTACAACCAGTTTGATAATAACTTCTTCGATATGCGTAGGATCTGCGTTCACAGGTGCAAGATCAGTTGCCAGGACAGTAACAATCTCAATGTTTTCCCCGAGCAATCGATTCAGCATGTTACTCAGATTATTCACAAGAACATTAAAATCCATTATCTTTGGTTGAATTACATGTTTGCGACTGAATGTTAATAGCTGGTGAGTCAATTCAGCAGCTTTCTTACCGGCTATGATAATTTCCTCTGCATCTTTATGAAGAGGGCTGCCGGGCTCAAGATTTGAACTCAATTCCTCACTATATCCCAGTATTACAGTTAAGAGATTGTTAAAATCATGTGCAATCCCCCCGGCAAGCTGACTAATGGCTTCCATTTTCTGTGAAGCTGCCAATTGTGCTTCCAATGTTTTCTGAGCTGTGATATCACTCATAAGACCAACGGAACCAATGACCTTGTTATCCTTGTCTCGAATAGGTGTACCACTTATTTTAAGCCATATCGTTTCACCGGATAATTTCTTTCCCCTAACTTCATAAGAATCTACAATTCCATCCAGTCTTGATTTGTTTTTTTCTATAATAATATGCTTATCATCTTCGTGTATTAAGAATTGGTAACCAATTTTTCCAATTAAATCTTCTGCCTTGTAGCCGTATATATCAGCACATCTTTGATTGATGTACTGGATCACATCGTCATTATCGACATAAACAACACCTTCGCTCATGGTTTCGACAAGGAGGCGGTATTTTTCTTCACTTTCCTTCAGTGCTTGCTCTGCAGCTTTCTGTCCTGTTATATCTGACCAAGGTTTGTTTTGGTTTGCCATTCAGACTCCTTAGCGACACATTTCAAATTATATGTAAGACCCTTATGCATATAATAAATTGCTTTTTTTTCGTGTCAAGAAGAATGCTTGTAAGTAGCTGATTCGGACGAACCAAAAAATATAATCTATACTTTCGTTCCAGATTTCCATCGATTAATAGCTGAAATCAAGTCTTCATAATTATATTTGGTTTTAGCTAAAAGTTCTTTGACAAGAGCTTCAGAAGTATGATGTTCCTTTTCAACTCTTGTAAGAGCTTCTTCCCTTGTTACCTGCTTTTCCCGTATAAGACGACTTAACATACCATCTGCATCATTGTATCCCAATGTTTGATAATATAAGAAATTTTTTAATAGTGCGAGATTACAATCAGATCGCCAAGTTGATGCTGCATGTTCACTTTGCACCCATTTGAATTCTTCATCAAGAGTAGTAGTAATCTCCTTTTCATCCCAATGGATGAATTTATAATAAGGAGAAATCGAATCCATACCATTTTTTTTCATTTTTTTTGTATACTTTTCTCCGGATTGGGACATAAATTCATTATAGAAGACAGACAGATAGTATGGATTAGACACCCATCTGAGATTCATACTAATGTGTTTAATAAATCCCATCATTAATGATGATTTCGATTTGTCGAAGGGATTTTTTAAAAAAAGTCTCATTCTATATGGATTTGATTCAAAAGGTGTACTTCCCCAAATAAATACCTTACTATTGCTTTCCTGCATCAATTCAAATATCCCTTTTCGAAGCCCATATCTGCATCCAGCACATATTCCGGTTATCATTGCAGGATCAATTCTAGAAATCCAAGTCTCAAAATTATGAACAAAAGATTTTGTGAGGTAATTGTGCTTCTTGATAATTATATCTACGTTCAATTTTTTTGCAATTTTTTTCACGTTTTCCAAAGCAGATTCGCTCATATAACCATTATCAACCGTGAGTGCAACAACTTTGAGATTAAGTACTTTACTCATGTAATATAATAGGTATGTGCTATCTCTTCCTCCGCTAAATCCTACAGCACAATCGTATTTGGAATTGTTGTTCTTTGATTTGATATAATCGACTAACTCTTTAGGGTTACGATATTGAATTTTCGGTGTCTCACAACAAAAACTACAGACTCCCTCAGCATTGAAACTCAAGCCTAAATAATTATCAGGGAGAATACAACTGTTACATCTGTTCATATTGTTACCTCTTATAATTTATAAAAGATATCTAATTAATTGCTTATAGCTTGACAAGTTATTTTTTAAAAATCAATAATGTCAATCCTGATAGCCTTAAAAAGCATCAATTTTGAAGAGGTTTTAATAATCCGTAGAATATCTCCTTACTATAAGCGTGATCTCACATTTAACTGATGTTAAATACACTGGAATAATTAAGAAATATCCATAGTATCTGATTTTTCTCACATAAGAGCATTACGGTACCAATACGGTAGCATTACGGTAGCATTACGGTAAAAAACCGTATTCCAACCGTAATGCTACCGTATTTCATAAGTAATGCATTTAGTTGAACAGTAATAGCTGCTTCCAGCAAATTTTCTGCAAATGACTGGGAATTTGGATTTATCGGGATAGTATTTGCTGAGGGGCTAAAAGAATTTGTCCCTCCGCAGATGAAGAATCGGTGCTCCACATTCTGTAAAATCTTTCCTTGACTAGATTTCGTTTCTTTTTGAGTTGAAATTAACTCATATTTTGCAGAATTAAAATTATAAATAAATGGAGCCCATATGTTCAATAAAATAGGCTTAACTCTAATACTCTCAACTATGCTTGCTGTAAGTTATGCAGCTACGATCAGTGGATTTGTTACCCGTAAAGACAGTTCCGAACCAATGGAATATGTCAATATCCAGGTTCTTGAAATCCAAGCAGGAACTCAATCCAACAAAAAAGGGTATTATGTAGTTGAGATTAAAAAAACTGGCACCTATACATTGAAAGCATCTACGATTTCATATCTCCCTATAACTCATACTTTTGAGATTAAGAACGAAGAGGATAAGGTACAATTCGATTTACCGATGGAGAAATCATCGTACGAAATGGCGAAGACCGTCGTTACCGGAAAACGAGAAGAAGATGAAGTTAATACTCCCACAATTCATGTGGGTACGATTCGCCAAAGTACAGAAGATATCCTCAATACTGTTTCCGTCGCAGAAGCTGATGTATTCCGATCTGTCCTGACCTTACCGGGAGTCACTCCCATATCGGATTTTTCCAGCGGGCTATATGTTCGTGGAGGAAGTCCGGATCAGAACCTGATTCTTTTAGATGACATCGATGTTTATAATCCAAATCATTTTGGTGGTGTATTCAGTACATTCAACGCAGATGCCGTGGATAAGGTTGAATTGATGAAAGGTGGGTATCCTGCGAAATATGGCGGAAGAATGTCTTCCGTCTTAGATGTAACCAATCGCCAGGGAAACAGGAATTATCACCAGGGCGTGGCAAGACTCAGTCTTATCAGCAGTAGTGCCACATTGGAAGGTCCCTGGTCTATTGGTAATGAAAAAGGTTCTTATATGGGTTCATTCCGCAGAACATATCTTGATTTATTGGAAGCATTAACAGATATAGGTTTACCTGATTATTACTTTTATGACGGACATATGAAACTGAACTGGGATATTACAAACTATGATAAAGTAAGCACTAGCATGTATCTTGGGAAGGATAACCTGAATATGGATGTTGGCGCAAAACTTCATTTAGATTGGGGAAACAATACAGTAACCACCCAATGGATGCATGTATTTAACCCCACACTGTTTTCCCAGTTTATCCTAGCTGGTAGTCAATTTACCAGTCATTTTGTTCAATCTTCTGAAAATAGTGAATCATTCAAGCGCTTGAATGGGATTGATGATATCACCTTAAAGAATATCAGCAACTGGAAGTTAAACAACTCGAACCAGTTGGATTTCGGATTCGAACTGAAATGGAATAATACATATTTAAAACAAACCTCAGATTACCAATATGATCCAAACTCTTTACCAGATGTAGTTGTCAAAGCAGGAACATCATCCGCATTTATCCAAGATGCCTGGGATATAGATAAAAACTGGACTTTCCAACCAGGTTTACGACTCTCATGGTATAAGACGCTTGCTATTTCCCTGGAAAGCCCACCTGATGCATCATATATGAACCTGGAACCCCGACTATCGATTCGACGTAAATTAGGTGTTACCTCCAATGTTTACGCGAGTTTCGGACAATACCACCAATACCTGACACTCATCTCCCAAGGTGAAAGTACGCCTTTTGATGTTTGGATGCCTCTTGATGGGAGCTTAAAACCAGGTTTATCCAACCATTATATCCTGGGATTCAGAAAAGAGCTTTCCATTTACTTTGGATTTGATATTGAATTATATTATAAAACCTATCAGAATTTGTTGGAATATAATCCCGCAACAGATTATACATGGAATAATCAAACAGGGCAGTTAAAAGATATCTTCTATAATGGAAAAGGTACAACTTGGGGTAGCGATTTCATGTTGCGCAATGAATGGAATGGATTGAAAGGATTCACGAGTTATACATTCAGTAAAACCCATCGTATCATGCCAGGAATGAATATTAATCCGGAAACTCAGGAAGCAGAATACTTCTATCCTAAATATGATAGGACGCATATGATCAATCTTGTCCAGAATTTCAATGTGTCTGAAAATACCGGTTGGCAATTATGGGGTTCTGATTTTAAAGTGGGATGTAATTTTTCCTATGCCACTGGTCAGCCATCTGAAATCCCCGAGAAAGTCTATTTTGATGGTCAGCAATACCAGATACTTTACAGTTACAAAGATCGGGTCAGATTACCTGCATATTGTCGTTTCGATATCAGCACAAAATATGAATGGCAGAAGAAATGGGGTTCTATTGAACCATATTTTGAAATCATCAATGTTTTCAATCGCAAGAATGTCAGTTATAGAAATTACTATATTGTACCGGATGATAATACGGGCTATAAGTTGAAATCAGCAGATAGTACACAATTTCCGCTCGTGCCTTTCATCGGTTGTAATGTAACCTGGTAAATGAGGATATCATGAAATATATTTTATTACTTCTCTCCCTTTTTGTGTTGCTGCTAACCGCTTGTAGTGATTTTACCGCACCAAAACGCTATCAAGCAGATCAATACACGCTGAGTGCAATATTAGTAGCAGGATCCACGATATCATTCGACAATCCTGTCATTATCGGGAAGAGTGTAGATTTGGATCATTTGAATTCCCCTGATATGTTCGTACATAATGCTCATGTCAGAATGACCGAAAGCTACCTTGGAACCGTAATCAATGAATTTGATCTGCAACCATTCAGTATTGTACTGCCGAATACCACCGATAGCATAACATTTTATATCGATCCTGCAGAACACGTAATACAACCAACTCATACATATCATATCGAAGTAACTATAGATGGGTATTCAAAGACAATTAGCGCAGAAACAACCGTACCTAAAATGTCACAATTAAATACAGATTTCTATCATTGGAATGTTCCTGGTCAAGGCTATACAACTACTCTCTCTGATACTCTTCCCGTTATCCCCTATAAACGAATAGATCTCGATTATCCTGTAGCATTGCAGGTGGATGGCATTCAGGCGGCGAATACACTGGTGGAATTGTTTTGCATGGAAGAATTTTCTGATAGTTTGGAATTTACAACCCATTTTTTTGGGCAGGTACACCCCCCCGAATCAATGAGATCAGACTATTACGCTTCCTCTGGAGAAACCATCAGGCGCATCAATTTCATGGCAAGATTACAGTCTGGGCAGTTTGATGACGGTAACTATTATCTGCTTCTCCAGGATTACAAAGTGGGCTTTATCTTTTATGGCAGATATATGGTGACTGCTTATACTATTGACGATAATTACTACTATTATAAATTTATGCCGGATGGTTACTTCCATGGAGGAGTTCAGAATGCACTGGGGTGTTTTGGCTCTAAATCCGGTGGAACCATGTATACTAAGATTGTGAAGAGCTGATTCAGAAATAACCGCCTGAAGTCAGCGCTACAAAATAAGGATAACGACTCGATTTAGATGATCTTGGTAATCATATACTTCAAGTATAGAACTTTCTTCACTAAGGGATAGATAAAATCAGTCTGCTTAGAGACAACCACTTTATAGAGACCTAGCTGATTAACTCTCTCCGAAATGTGCATATTGATCTTACGATAATCCACTTGTCCGGTAAAGCAATTTCGATATAGATATCTATCTCTTGCAGAACGCATCTTTTTCAGAATTCGTACTATTTTTTCAGGATACTCCAGGGATTCAATCAATTTGATGTTGGTACCCAATTCAGCACGGTAAAGCCTGGTATTCATACTTTTCACAACAATTGCTTCCGGTCTGTAGGCTACGATAGTACTTGGTTTATCCTGTTGAAGATTGCAATAGTGGGCTAAACCATAACCGCTGCTGAAAGTCGCACGCAGGACATCGATATCTAAAAATGGAAGATATTGGTAAAGACCAAGATTCTTGGCAATCATACATATTGGACTGATCTTTTTTGCCGGAAAATAGGCATAAACAAATTGAAGAAATGCCGGATAATTCTTTTTTTTATTAATATCCTTGAATTCATGACCAAATGCTTTCGCTAAATAGCTTTCCATATTCTTTTTAAAAACAGGGTCAAAATCTCCGAAATACTGATCCATTGCTTGTGATAATGTCAGTTTATTTGACAATACATCCTGGAGTGGTTGAGAAACACATGCATCAGACAATATTCCTTTAACGAATTCGCTGCCGAAATATCCTTCAAATATGGTTGCAGGAGTAGGTATGTTCTGATAAAAATGAATATCAAGAGTAGAATCAAGCAAGCCATTTGACATGGATAAACCTTCTTGAAGCTCTGTGTCAAAATTCTCTTCAAAGGATTGAAAGGTGACATAATTGATATCAAGCTTAATCTCTTTTGCTAATTTCTCAACTTTCTGACGTTCTACATATTGTTTATCACCCCAGCTATATATTTTTGGCTTCATCTGATATTTCAACAGACATGATAAGATAGTCCGCGAATCCGAGCCGGCAGAGAATGAAATAGCCGCATCAGATACAGCAATTTTAGCTTTTTCAAAGAATTTTTCATATGCTGTCTGAATACGCAAACTTCCTTCTAAATTAAAAAGCTCCTCATACTTGTTTTGTTCGGTAATCGTGATCTTTCCTGTTATCAAATCGTAAACCAAAGCCTGGTTCGGCAAAAATACATTAATATCCTTGAATACAGTCTTGGCACCACGTGTAGAATTAAAAAACAACATTTCATAGAAAGCTTCCAGGTCTTGATCTTTATTCAAAAGCTTGGCTAGATGATAGACATTATTGGAAATGATTATTCTATGATTATCCATATAATAAAAATAAGGAAAAATACCCCAGTAATCAGATTTGCATAAGATTTTCTCTGGACTACCATAAACAAAACTTACATAGGGATATGCTTTTACTCTTCCTAACAAATCAGGTGCATCTATGGTTCTAATAATGTTATTCTCGAGATCAGAAAATGAAAACTGCCGCATATTATAACTAGAAGAGTGGTTAAAATCTCCATTAGAAACCTCATGCTTAGTATAGATATGACAATTAACAAACTCCCCTTTAAACTCTCTATGATGAGAATATGAAGAATCTATCTGCTCTGTTACACAAGTCTCCACATCTTGACATACTTCCAAAATGAAATCATCATTATCCATACATATTCTCCTTTGTCTCTGTATAGTGCAGCACAGAAGACAAGACTAATCATGAAGGTAAACTGATAGTAAAAGAACGAGTAACCTCTTTGTCTTTTTTTGTCAGAAAGCAATCATGCTCACTGATTATACCTTATTTATGAAATAATTGATCGTGGCAAGAGAAATCTTCAATCTCGATACTCCTGATGATGCTGGTAAAGATAAAATTTAAGATTGTTATTGTGATAAAAAATGAATCAATCCTTTAGATAAAAAAATTATCTTGACTTATGAATGCTAACTATATTATCCTAAAACTGTGAACTTGAAAAGAAGGAGTTATCATGTTTAATTTTGTTTCTCTGAAAGTTAAATGCCCGCACTGTGGTGCATCCTTTACGGACGAGGAGCACCTAATCGATAATCTGCCAAGTATGAAGATTTCGGTGAAAATAGGCGGACAAAAAGGTTCTATCTGGCTCTCATCAATCTATGGAAGTTACAATATCGATTCGGATATCATTGTTAAAGAAAATGAGATTGCCGAATTCTCTTGCTCGCATTGTTCCCAACCACTAACAAGCCAGGAATTATGTTCCGTTTGCAGCGCTCCTCTAGTTGATTTCAACTTGGAAGAGGGTGGAAAAGTTAGTATTTGTTCACGTGCTGGTTGTAAAAAACACAATGTTGAATTTGAAGACCTATCAACAGCTCTTGCTCATTTCTATGAGGATTTCTCTTACCGTGGACAAAAAACGCCGGATGTGAAAGACTCTTTGAATCAGCAAACTTCAAAAGAAGATGATCAACAGGAAAATAAAGCAATCATTGAATCTGGTACATACTTGCATTCATTCTGTCCCTATTGCAGAAAAAGCCTGAATGATCATGATATGCTCAAATTGAAGATTGAAAAAGGAGACGGAGAAATTGGTTTTCTACTTCTCAGTCCCTATTTAAATGTTTTTTCTCATAAATCAACGATTCAGCTTCCAGAACAGACTTCTGTAAAAGGAGTAAAATGCTGGCATTGTGACCATAGCCTGAAAGTGGAAGAAGAACCATGCCCAAAGTGCGGTTCAGAATTGATCAGGGTTCAAGTTGCCACTTTTACGAAAATGGCTGATTTCTATATATGCTCCAAAAAAGGGTGCACCTGGCATGGATTAAGTGATGAAGATCTGAACAGTATCATTCTCGAAGATAGTGAGGAATGGTAACATGTTCGAGATTGTACGTAGAGATGAAATGGCAAAAGGTTCTATCATTCGCTTTGATATCAGTGCTCCAGCTATCGCCAAGAAAATTAAGGCAGGACAATTTGTCATTTTACGTGTGAATGAGACAGGTGAAAGAATACCTCTAACAGTTGCTGATGTAGACCCATTTAGTGGTACGATAACACTCATCTTTCAAGTTGTTGGAAAAACGACGGCATTAATGCGGTCATTGAAGGAAGGTGGTTTTATTCGGGATGTAGTTGGTCCATTAGGAAGACCGGCTCATATTGAGAAATTCGGTACGGTAGTCGTGATTGGTGGAGGAACAGGAATAGCCATTCTTCATCATATCACGAAAGCACTCCAACAGGCAGGGAATAATATCCTGGGTATCATTGGTGCTCGAACGAAAGAGCTGTTGATTTTAGAACATGAGATAGCCTCGATGTGTGATGATCTTGTTATTACAACGGATGATGGAAGTTATGGTATACAGGGCTTTGTCACTGATCCCCTGAAGAAATGGCTTGATGAGAGAGACGATATCAAACTTGTCTACGCTATTGGTCCTATCATCATGATGAAAAATATATGCAATTTAACTAAAAAATACAAAATACCTACTATGGTAAGTTTAAATCCGGTCATGATCGATGGAACAGGGATGTGTGGCGGATGCCGTGTCAATGTTGACGGCAAAACACAATTCTGTTGTGCTGACGGTCCTGATTTTGATGGTCATAAAGTCGATTTTATTGAATTGGAAAAGCGTAATTCCATGTATATCAAAGAAGAGAAAGACGCTTTGTTGTATTCTATCCGTTAACCTTCGAATCGGAGAGTAACCATGCTGGATTATGACGTAAAATATCTCAAATATAAGACCTACTTAAATACTTACTGCCCTCACTGTAACAACAGTTTTAATGTAAAGATCAAAGGAAACGATATTATCCTTTTTGAAGGTATTTTCAAAGGGCAGGAAATGACTTTGAAATTAAGTCCTTATCTTGATGTCTTTGAAGTGGAAACATCCATTCCTATAAAACAGGGCGAAGTCCTTGATGACCTACGCTGTCCGCAATGTAAGACTAGTCTTTTATCAAAAGAAATATCCTGCGGGGAATGTAATTCGCCGGTTGCCAAAATCATTATTACTGCTTATTCAAAACTAATACCCTTCTTTATTTGCTTGAAATATGGCTGTGAATGGCATGGTCTTACAAAAGCAGATGAAAGAAAAATCAAACTTAAAATACCCAGGCAGGAAATGCCGGAACAGGATCAGAAACTCAGGGCTCATAACTTCCAGGAAGTACCCTATGGGCTGACAACAGAACTGGCTCAATTGGAAGCAGGACGTTGTCTGCAATGCGCCACACCGAAATGTGTATTAGGTTGCCCTGTTGGAGTAGATATTCCTTCCTTTATCAAGCTGATTCGGCAGGATGATTTTGATGGTGCGGCAAAGAAGATCAAGGAAACCAATATCCTTCCTTCCGTCTGTGGTAGAGTATGTCCACAGGAAGACCAGTGCGAAAAGCACTGTGTTCTGGGTATACGTGATGAACCGGTTGCCATTGGTAACCTGGAACGCTTTGTTGCTGATTTCGAAAGAAAAATGGATCTTGTGAAACCTCCTGTTGTGGCAACCCGCAGAAATAAGAAGGTTGCTGTTGTAGGTTCAGGACCTGGCGGTATTACGGTTGCAGGTGATTTGGCTCAACTTGGATATTCTGTGACCATGTACGAAGCTCTTCACGAATCGGGAGGCGTACTTGTTTATGGTATTCCTGAATTCAGGCTGCCAAAATCTATTGTAGGATTTGAAATAGACTATCTGCGAAAACTGGGTGTCAAGATAGAAGTGAACCAAGTGATCGGTACTCTCTACACTGTTGATGAATTACTGGAGAACTTTGATGCCGTATATCTTGGTGTTGGAGCAGGACTTCCTAAGTTTATGGGTATTGAAGGTGAAAACCTGTGTAATATCTTCTCTGCCAATGAATACCTGACTCGAATCAATTTAATGAAGGCATATAGATTTCCAGAATATGATACACCACTACCCAAAGGTCAGCATGTCGTTGTTATCGGTGGTGGAAACGTAGCCATGGACTGTGCCCGGTGTGCATTGAGAACCATCTCAGGGCAAGTGACCATCGTCTATCGCCGTTCACGTAAAGAACTACCTGCCAGACAAGCTGAAACACATCATGCAGAAGAGGAAGGAATCAAGTTCAAGCTTCTAACCAATCCTGTACGCTTTATTGGTAATGATTTGAATTGGGTGAAAGGCATGGAATGCATCAAGATGGAATTGGGAGAACCGGATGATTCCGGTCGTCGCAGACCTGAACCTGTCAAGGACTCGAACTTCATCATCGACACAGACCTAGTTATTGTAGCTCTCGGTACTGATCCGAATCCCATCATTTTCAATACAACTCCTGACCTGAAGAGAAATCGATGGGGCTATATCGATGTGAATCCTGATACAATGGAAACATCAAAGCCTAACGTCTATGCTGGTGGCGATATTGTCACAGGGAGCGCTACTGTCATTTTGGCAATGGGAGCGGGTAGAATAGCAGCACAGGCGATTCATAAGAAGCTTTCCGGAAAAGCTGCTAAGTAAAGTTTACTTCGCTGTAGAGTTTATCTCAGGAAACTGCGTCTGCATTAATTGGAGTTTGCATAAAAGCTAAGGTTTTGAGCTTAGAAACTATATTAAGTTCACAATCAGCTTTTCAAACTCTCCGACACTAAAGTGCCACCTCTCTTTATCCAAAGAGAGGAATGGATAAACAGCATTCTGTCTGATTTCCCTCCCTTTGGATAAAGGGAGGGATTAAGGGAGAGTTTGATTCTGCAATTTGAACTCCAAATACTTTAATTTCACGGCACAGAATTCTAAAGAGGTAAATGTGATATATGGTATAGGTACTGATTTGATTGAAGTTGAACGGGTAAAAAAGCAAGTGGAAAGTGATAACGGTTTTAAAGAACGTGTCTTCACAGAGGCAGAGATTGCGTACTGTGACAGTAAACATCATAGATATCAGCATTATGCAGGAAGATTTGCAGCCAAAGAAGCTTTTATGAAGGCTTTGGGGACTGGATGGCAGGGTGGAGTTTCATTCCAGGATATTGAAATAATCACTACTCCCAATGGAAAACCTGAATTAAAACTGCATGGAAAGACTGCAGAAATAACCGAAGGCAAGTTCATTCAATCTATGTTTGTTTCTCTTTCCCATTTATCCAGTTTTGCGATGGCAACAGTTGTATTGGAACAGTAAAGCGTGGAGTAAGATGCCGATCCTACTGGTCTGCGTGGAGTAAGATGCCGATCCTACTGGTCTGCGTGGAGTAGGATGCCGATCCTACTGGTCTGCGTGGAGTAGGATGCCGATCCTACTGGTCTGCGTGGAGTAGGATGCCGATCCTACTGGTCTGCGTGGAGTAAGATGCCGATCCTACTGGTCTGCGTGGAGTAAGATGCCGATCCTACTGGTCTGCGTGGAGTAAGATGCCGATCCTACTGGTCTGCGTGGAGTAAGATGCCGATCCTACTGGTCTGCGTGGAGTAAGATGCCGATCCTACTGGTCTGCGTGGAGTAGGATGCCGATCCTACTGGTCTGCGTGGAGTAGGATGCCGATCCTACTGGTCTGCGTGGAGTAGGATGCCGATCCTACTGGTCTGCGTGGAGTAGGATGCCGATCCTACTGGTCTGCGTGGAGTAGGATGCCGATCCTACTGGTCTGCGTGGAGTAGGATGCCGATCCTACTGGTCTGCGTGGAGTAGGATGCCGATCTTACTGGTCTGCGTGGAGTAGGATGCCGATCCTACTGGTCTTTTTTTAATCTTATTCGGAGGTATTCATGGATAAGGACAACACTATTAGTCAGAATAGTTTACAGTATATTTATCGATCACGAAATCTCCCCCATAAATATGATACAGACAAACCTATCTTCATAACTTATCGATTGAAATTTACAATTCCAAATTCTATAAAGGAAGAAATGAATCTTCGAAAGAAGGAATGGCAAAAAAAATATGCTAGCCTGCCTGAGTCTGAGAAGCCTAATGCGCTAAAACTTAATGAATTAGAAACATTTCGAAGATTCGACGAATTGCTTCATAAGTCAGATGAAGTTCCAAGACTTCTTCATAGGGTTGATTTAACGAATGTAATAATAGATAACTTTCATTACTTTAACAACCAAAGGTATCAACTCCAGGCATTTTGCATTATGCCTAATCATGTACATGTTCTTATTAAACCTCTCAAACAACCTGACGGTGAGGTTTTTTCCTTAGCACATATCAATTACACTTGGAAGAGATTCACTTCCAACAAAATAAATAAGATATTGAATAGAACAGGGAGTCTTTGGCAAGATGAGTCTTATGATCATCTTATTCAATCAGACAATGAATTCTATGCTACTTTAGAGTATATCATCAACAATCCGATAAAAGCTGGATTAGTTGATCATTGGAAAGATTGGCATGGAACATGGATAAGGGAAGATTTGAAGAGCAGACAGTAGGATCGGCATCCTACTCCACACTCAGCAGACAGTAGGATCGGCATCCTACTCCACATTCAGCAGACAGTAGGATCGGCATCCTACTCCACTACATACTTACTTCAATATCCCTAATTCCTTTCCAATCTTCACAAAAGAGCTAATAGCACGATCAAGATGAAATAGGGAATGTGCTGCTGAAAGCTGAACACGGATGCGTGCTTTCCCCACAGGAACAACTGGATATGTGAATCCAATCACATATATTCCCTCTTCAAGAAGGCGATTCGCCATTTCCACGGCAAGATTCTCATCATGAATCATAACCGGTACAATCGCAGTATCACTTGGAATAATGTCAAATCCGGCTTCTATCATACCTTTTCGGAAGTAATTAGCGTTTGTGATGAGATGATTTCTAAAATTAGTTGTTTCAATAAGCATATCAATCACTTTCATGACAGCACCAACTATGGGAGGTGCAATCGTATTGGAAAATATATACGGTCTGGAACGTTGTCGTAAATATTCAATGACATCCCTGCTACTGGATATGCAACCACCGGAAGACCCGCCAAGTGCTTTACCAAAAGTAGTTGTGATAATATCTACACGTCCTTCAACACCACAATATTCAACAGTACCTCTTCCGGTATCACCGATATAACCCGTTGCATGGGAATCATCCACCAGGACAAGAGAATCATACTTTTCTGCAAGATCACAGATTGTTTGAAGATTAGCAATATCTCCATCCATGGAGAAGACACCATCAGTGACGATTAGGCGATACTTCATGTCTTTCGCCTTAGTTAGGATATCCTCTAATTCTGTCATATCAGCATGTGTATAACGAAATCGCTGCGCTTTGCATAAACGAACACCATCAATGATGGAAGCATGATTCAAAGCATCTGAGATGATCGCACAATCTTCATCAAGTAGAGGTTCGAACACTCCACCATTGGCATCAAAGCAGGAAGAATAGAGAATTGTGTCTTCCATACCCAGAAACTTGGATACTTTCTTTTCCAGTTGTTTATGTATTTCCTGTGTTCCACAGATGAAACGTACCGAAGCCAAGCCAAATCCCCACTCATCGAGTGTCTTCTTTACAGCCTTAATGACTTCCGGATGATTTGCCAAGCCCAGGTAATTATTTGCACAGAAATTGATAACTTTTTCACCATCGACCAAGGCAATCTCTGCCCCTTGAGGTGTACCGAGGATACGTTCAGTTTTGAACATACCTGACGTATTTATTTGATCCAACTGTTTCCTGATATCTCCATGGAATCTTTTAGACATGATAACCTCTTTTTTCTTTGTAGAGTAGGATTCCGATCCTACTGAATACTAAACTCATCGTGGAGTAGGATTCCGATCCTACTGAATACTAAACTTCAGCGTGTTACACTCAGACTCAATTAACTTCTTCACTAATAGTCAACTGTTCAGTAGGATCGGAATCCTACTCCACGTTATTGAGACGTCTCAGCGTTTACAGTAATTCTGTCAATAAAAACAAGCGCCTTTTCCATCTATGGAAAAAGCGAGACTGTTCAAAATTAACCTCCATTTTACGCAGCCTTATTGGTAGTGACAGAGAAAAAGTGGTCTAAGTGCGACCAATCCACATTTTCTTGACATATGCGGGAGATATTTAAACTTGCTAAAAGTGATTCCTGACGCATGATTGGTTGACCTTTATCGACCAGTTCTTTGAACCAAAGCGAAAACACAAGGTTGCGGGTGGTTTCTTCAGATTTTAGTCCAAATCTACCGGATGTCACCTTCTTGATTTTGCGGTTCCAGCGTTCAGAGACATTGGAAGTCAAACCTTTGCTGAGGTGTCTCCAATCACTAATGATATTGCTTTTGATGTATTCGGCGGCGGTTGGGGGAGTAATAGCTGTCAGGCTTGCGATACCCTTTTTCCTTCCGCCCGCCGTTTCTCTTCGGAAAGCTTTCATAATCCTCTTCTTAAAGAACTTGTCCCTGTCTTCAGGGAGATGACATTGACTGATTCTTTTGAAGAGATTTCGTATCTTATGGAACTTACAGAGTTGGTAATGGACTTTTGGAAACACTGTTTTTCTTGCAACTGCTAACGATTTACTGCCATCACTGACAATCAGGGTTGGATCTTTCCTGTAGAGCTGTCTGAAGGTTCTGAAACATGCTTCGAATGATTCTTTCTTTGTGTCAGGATACAACTCACAAAACAGAGGGATGTGAGTCACAAAATCAACAATACTGATGACATAGTACGGAATACCTTTGATCTTCACATATTTCTCATCAATGCTGATCTTTCCGCTCCACTTACCGATTGAGTTCAGAATCAGGCTCTGCAGGTCAGCGATTTCATGCCAGAGATTTGAGACTGTAGCTTTACAGGTGTTGAGCAGCAAAGCTATCGTCTCGAAGTTCATACCGCTTCCAACCAGGTAATGTACCAGCAGACACAGGTTCTTGCGTTCCAGACTATGGAACGGCTTTGCATCGGCGGTTCTATGGGATGTATTGCCTTTAGCAGTCTTCATTTGTTCCAGGAGTCTGTCACAGATAACAGGTGTATTCTGCTGACCGGCAAGCAGTTTCAGCAGATGTACAGCATCACCGCCTACTGTCTTTTTCAGAAGAAGCTTCTGAGCTTGCTTAACTACAGACAGAGAATTGACCTGAGAAGCATATTTGCAGAAAGTGGTATAGGACATTTTAAAATCATGATGGCTGATGAACTCCTGATACATGACATTTAAAGGTAAAAGCAGGTTATTGATAACAAAATTCTCGATCTGAGGAATACACTCCAGCAGGTCAACTTTCCGGCTTAAATATGCCAGGATATCATGACCATGCTGCTCAAACTCTTGCCAGAAATTATGTACATTCCTGCGGTCTGCGTAGTTAAACAGATCAGCTATTTGCTGAAGTGTAAGGAGGTTGTCTCCGCCTATTCCTACTAATAAGCGTAGAAACGCTATTAAGAACTTGTGGTTTGATGTTGTCTCAGGCAAAGTGAATGAAAATGGTACGTTAATACTTACATGGTATTGGTTACTTTCATGACTAACACTTACCGCTTCTTGAATTGGAGTGTTTTTTTGTCATAATATCCTCCCTTTTGTTACCAGGTAACAAATGCCATTGAAGCTATAGCAAAAAACTTGTAAAGAACTATTTTATATGATTTTAACTACACATTTAGTCAGAAACGGCTTCGAAACATTACTTATAATCGCGTGTTTTTCAATTTTAGTCAAAAAGCTTAACTTGTGATTTGGTGTCCTTAGCAGAGCTTATCTGTCAATTCTGGAAGGTATGTTAAATTATGACCGTTTCGACCACTTTTTTCAACTTGCTACTTTCTAACTTATTGAATATTATGAATAACTTCATGAACAGTCTCGAAAAAGCGCTTTAAATGTATTACTGAAGCTTATTCAGTGTAAATATTATGAACTATACATTGCCATGATTTCATTCTTGGTTTTCCCAAGAATACCATATTTCTTTCCAACTTTAATGAATGCTGCCAGTGCTTTTTCGAGGTGATGCATCTCATGCGCTGCAGAGATCTGGGTACGAATTCTGGCTTTACCTTGTGGTACAACAGGGAAAAAGAAGCCTATTGCATAGACGCCTTCAGCATAGAGATCAGTTGCAAAGTCCTGTGACAGTTTCGAATCAAATAACATCACGGGAACAATGGGAGTATCACCGGGTTGAATGATGAATCCGGCTTCAATGAGACCTTTTCTCCACCAGTTGGCACTGGCTTCCAACTTGTCCCTGCGTTCAGTTGTCTTGGAAAGGATATCCAAAACCCGAATTACACCGGCAACCACAGGTGGGGCAATAGTGTTTGAGAACAAATATGGACGTGCTTTCTGACGACACATCTCAACCAGTTCCTTCCGTCCGGATACGCATCCGCCGGAAGCACCGCCGAGACCTTTACCGAATGTGGTTGTGATGATGTCTATCTTGCCCATCACGCCGCAAAGCTCATGCGTTCCTCTTCCGGTCTTACCGATAAAACCTGATGAATGTGAATCATCAACCAGCAGCATGGCATCATATTTTTCACATAATGCTACCATTTCAGCAAGTTTTGCTGTATCGCCATCCATAGAGAAAACGCCATCTGTGATAACAAGCTTGTTGCGTTTGTCAGAATGGAGTTGAAGCTTCTCTTCCAAATGACCCATATCAGAATGCTTGAATGTATCCTGTACTGCCTTGCATAAGCGAATTCCATCGATCAGGGAAGCATGAACCAGACGATCTGATATCATCACATCCTCTTCTGATAATATCGCTTCAAACACACCTGCATTTGCGTCCATACAGGAAGGGAAAAGAATAGTATCTTCAGTACCGAGGAATTCCGTCACTTTCCTTTCCAGCTCCTTATGTATATCCTGGGTTCCGCAAATGAAACGGACAGAGGACATACCGTACCCGCGGGCATCTAAACCTTCATGAGCAGCTTTGACTACTTCAGGATGGCTGGATAATCCAAGATAATTATTAGCACATACATTTATGACTTTCTTCAGAGGGGCACCCGGAGGGAATTCAACTTCAATCTCTGCATCCTGTACTGAATGAATGTAACGTTCAACCTTCAAGATACCTGCGTTCTTCAAGGCATCCACTTGTGCAGTATAAGTCGCTCTGACTTTATCGCTATATGCCATTTCTCCTCCTTATTTAGCCAGGAATTCCTGAACGAGTTTCACAATTTTAGTTACACTATCAAAAGCTTCAGGGCTGGCTTTCTCATCAGGGATAGAAATTTTGTATTTGTTTTCCAGGAAGCGTTTCAGGGATACCATCGAGAAAGAATCTACTATACCACCTGAAATGAGTGGCGTATCAAAGCTTATTTCTTCATCCGGATCTTCACAATATTCTTTGATCACATAGGCAAGAACGATGTCACGAATTTCTTCCATAATTAGTTAACTCCTTTATTGTTTTGGTTTTAATCTTTTGTGGCATAAGATTCCAATCTTATGATAATTAATTCCTTCATTTATTTTGTACTTTTTAATCGTCTTCAATGTTGATGTATGACCAAACTATCCCCCTTGATAAGGGGGGTAGGGGGGTCAACCTGTATTAATCATCTTCAAGTGTAGATATATCACCGATTTCCTCACCCCATTCCTGGGCTTTCAGGACACGGCGCATGATCTTACCACTGCGTGTTTTGGGCAAATTAGGCACAAATTCAATCTCTTGAGGCATGGCAAGAGGTGATAACTTCCTGCGAATGAAGTTCATGATATCCAAATCCATTTCATCACTTGCTTCGAAACCAGGTTTCAGACAGACAAAAGCCTTTACCACTTCCATATTGACGAAGTCAGGTTTGGAAACGACTGCTGATTCAGCCACTGCGGGATGTTCCAGCAATGCGGACTCCACTTCGAATGGACTGACCAAATGACCGCCTGTATTGATGATATCATCATCACGACCCACAAACCAATAGTAGCCGTCCATATCAATGTAAGCTCTATCACCCGGGAGATACCAGCCGTTTTTGAACTTCGCCTGGTAGGTGGCTTCATTATTCCAATAGGTACGCATCATGGCAGGCCAGCCTGGTTTGAAACCGATCAAGCCGATCTTACCTGTTTCCGTGATCGGTTCAAATGTCTCGGTATCCACAACACAAGCTGTGATTCCCGGGAATGGTTTACCCATGGAACCTGGCTTTATCTTCATATCGGGTAAATTAGTAATCATGATGGAACCGGTCTCTGTCTGCCAATAGGAATCATGGAATTTTAAACCAAATACCTTATCAGACCAGACTACAGCTTCTGAATTCAATGGTTCACCTACACTGGCTAAATGGCGAAGAGAGGAAAGATCGAAAGTCTTAATAATGTCGTCACCGGCTTTCATCAGGGAACGAATTGCTGTTGGAGCTGAATACCAGACAGTAATCTTATGCTTTTGAATGAAGCTATACCACGCATCGGCTGAAAAGCCTATATCATTCACGCATTGTGTCACACCCATTGACCAGGGTCCGATAATACCATAGGAAATACCGGTTACCCAGCCCGGATCGGCGGTGCACCAATAAATATCATCATCCTTCAGATCCAATACCCATTTCGTAGTGAGATACTGGGAAATGAGTGAATAATGCACATGCTTCACACCTTTCGGCATGCCTGTTGTACCTGATGTATAATGTAAAAGAGAGGGAGATTCAGCATGTGTAGGATAAGATTCAAACACATCCACACGTTCTACCTCTTCCATATTGAAGGCGACCTCACGTTCCTGCAGAGGGCTTTTCTGATTGTCATCAACAATGATGATATGTCGTAATTCAGGAAGCTTGTCGATGATCTTGCGAAGCTTGCCAACATGCTTCTTCTGGGTGAAGACAGCACATGTACCTGCATTCTCCAAACGAACCAATAAAGATTCATCACCGAAGGCAGAGAATAATGGCTGCGCAGCACAGCCTGCCTTGAGAACTGAAACAACACCGATGTACAGTTCAGGGATTCTATCCATGAAAAGACAAATACGTTCTTCGGGCTTGATTCCTAATTTCTGGATAAAGGTCGCAACCGTATTACTGAGTTGGCGGATATCATTGTAGGTATACTGTTTGGCTTTCCCTCCAAGTCCTTCCCACTTCAGGGCAAGCTTATCGCCCTTTCCCTGTTTACAGATTCGATCTGTGCAATACCAGCCGATATTAATGACATTACCAGGCTTGTACTCGAGTTCTTTTTCGGCAATTTCCCAGGAAAAGTTTTTGAGTCTTTCGTCGTATGATCCAATATTTGACATATCTTACACCCCTCTATCTTATTCAGTGATAATCAGAACCAAGATGAATTCTACTCATAAATTGTTTATAAATTTGAATGTGATGATGTTTTTGTCAATAACAATTTAGAAGGCAATGAAGAAGGGGGTTAGGTGCTAGGTTCTAGGTGTTAGGTTCTAGTCCAGAACAGCGCATGCGGAATATTAGCAATATTTGAACATATTCTTGATACCAGCTTCTATAGTAGTCATTCTTAAATTAATAACGACTATGCTTGGGCGTACGAGCTGTCACAGTGCAGATGTCGGTAGTCATCCTTGCGAGTGCGAGGATCCATCTTCTCCTCTTGAACCTAGCACCTGGAACCTAGCACCTGGAACCTTTTACTCACTTCACCAACATCATCTTCCTAACTTCCTGCTTCCCTGATGAAGAAATACGACAGAAATACAAGCTGGAAGCTACTGCATTACCATTGTCATCTTTCCCATTCCAAGTCACAGAATGCTGTCCAGCTATTTGGTTTTCATTGATAAGAGTCTTAACATGCTGACCTTTGATGTTATAGACCGATAGTTCTGTTAGCCCTTTTACAGGCAGGCTGTAGGAGATAGTTGTGGTGGGATTGAAGGGGTTTGGGTAGTTGGAAATAGAAACCAAGGATGATGAGGGAATGACGGTATCATCCGTTGTTGGTGTATTATTCTGAGCCAAATATGGATAGCCACCATTCAAATTGGCGTTGATTGACCACATGTCATCGGTTCCATTTGCGGTTTCACTAATAAAGTCCCATCCCGCATTCAGATATGTGCTGATGTCCTGCATTTGGGTTGTGGTGCAGCCAGTACCCCCGGCACTTGTGGATTGGCCACTGGTTTCGGTGTTCCAGAAGCTGCTAATAACTGATTCATTGCTACTATACCCCCCAAGTCCGCCAGTGCTGACTAGCCCAGTAACATTACCCGTGGCGTAGCAGTTGCTTATGATACCTGTGTTACCCCCCACCAGACCACCGGTGTTTTGATAGCCACTTACACTACCGGTGGCATAGCAGTTGTCTATCGTGCCGTAGTTAGAACCCACCAGACCGCCGGCAGAGTTGTGTGCGTAAGGGCATGTAACACTACCTGTTGCGTAGCAGTTGCTGATTGTGCTCCCTTCGCTTAACCCCACTAGACCGCCAGTTTCACCAGAATGACCAGTAACACTGCAACTGGAGTTGCAGTTGTTGATTGTACTGTAAGTGTTATCCCCTGACAGACCACCGGTGTAAACATAGCCACTTACGCTACCGATGGTGTAGCAGTTGCTTATAGTACCACTATAGTTCTGCCCCACCAGTCCGCCAGTGTAATTTGTACCGGTCACTGTTCCTGTGGCGTAGCAGTTGTCTATGGATCCGTGGTTATTACCCACCAGTCCGCCGGTGCGCGTGTCTCTACCAATAATACTACCAGTGACATGGCAGTTGTTTATGGCACTACCTTGGTTATCCCCCACCAGACCGCCGGTGTAATTATCGCCATGCACTTCCAAATTGTTCAATCCAAGATTAGCTAAGATGGCCTCATTTGTATTTCCAAACATGCCTTGTAAGCTTATATATGGTCTATTAATGAATAAATTTAAAATTATATGTCCCTGACCATCGTAGTTGCCGGTAAAATTGACGTAATCAGTGCTGGAGTTATAATAACCAATCGGATTCCATCCTTGTCCCCAATTCCAATTCCGAGTATCGTTGGCATCAATATCGGCAGTCTGGACAAACCAACTACCCCAACTGCTGCTGTTCTCACTGATCCATTGAAGATTATCCAAACTGGCTACATGATATGGGCTGGCTTCGGTTCCTTCACCAGCAGGCTGAACCGCCACCGCACTTAAAGTACATACACAGAAAATAAAAATCAAGGCCAAGCAAACTGCCTTCAATATTCCTCCTAATGACTATGTTGAAAATTATCTTCCTACCAAATTCCTTTGTTGTCAAGCCTTTTCCTCTTCAGCCGTGAGTTCACTCCAACAATTCAAAAGCATACTGTACATGTGCAGATAGAGTCATGGATTCTCTCATCCGCATGAATGACAATAATGACGACAATCAAGTCCAGTATGGACGATAGATATTAACGACGGATTTCAATCCGCGATACGTGACCCATAGCGACCACTAGCCCGGTACGGACGGCGATGAGTATGAGTGCATATAGTCCGGTACGTGATAGTGTAGTGTATCGTCGCGATTGGACTTTGATCTCTTGTGGTCAGTTGCCACCGGATTGAAATCCAGTGTTATTATCTTCTTTCCCTACGGGAATTGTCTTCATTTCACTCATATCATCGCATTGAAATCCAGTATTAGTATATGTCGTCAGTACCTGACTAATCCGTAAGCAATCAATTTCACAGGATATCAATCCAGTGTTATTATCTTTCATCCCGTTGGGATTTAGAACAGCTCTAATTAATCAATCAGTGAGCAGCCCTGCAAAGGCGCAAGCCTATGCTGTAGTCAGTGGTAGTCGCTACGTTGTTATAGCGGAAGGTATAATAACAGAAGCTTGCCCAGCCACCCCAATAGCCACCACGTCCTACACGGGTCAGCCCTGTTGTGGCTCCGTGCGGGTCTAACTGATCACCGCTGGGATAAGTACCCCTGATGTCCCAAACCCATTCATGGACATTACCGCTCATATCGAATAGACCAAGTTCATTAGAAGCCAGATCGCCCACCGTATGCGTAGTATAATTTGCCTGTCCCCAATTCGTCCAAATCCATCCAACTTCATCGATATTGTCACTCCCGCTAAACTGGTATGCGTTGGGCTGATGTACCTGCAGTCCACCTCTCGCAGCGAACCACCATTCCATCTCAGTAGGCAGGCGATAACCGTTTGCATCCCAATTACAGGAGACATTCGTGTGGTTATTTATATCGGTATTCCAGCCCGTAGGCCAGCTTGGAGGATAAGAACCGAATGTTGAATAGGAATAACATGCTGTAAGACCTTCATTGATACTTCTTCTATTACAGTATTCAATGGCATTATACCACGAAACATTATAGACGGGATAATTGCTGCCGACTCCATAGCCGGTCGCAGGATTGATTCCCATCACAGCCTCATAACCGGACTGTGTAAGCTCATATTTATCTATATAGAAATCTGAGACGGTGACATTAGATGTACCATTATTGAACATACCCCCGATTACATGAACCAGGCTATCATCTTCAGCGCAAACCTTAACTCTAAACTGGCTACCGATAATATTGTATGTCTCTGCTCCGATATTCCAGACGATATTCTTTCTATTCCCGGGTACGATTCCGGATCCGATATCTCCACTGAGGTTAGCACGAACCGGAATCAGAGTAAAAGAAACACCTGCATCAACCGAGACAATGACTGAGATCGTACAAGTGTCGGATTCAGCATCTGCGAGGTCATACGAAATATCTACAAGCATACTGTTGTCTGTACGCTGGATCATAGTTGCATTGATAACTGTAGGAGTTGAAGCTGCAAAGACAAATACTGTGAATAACAATAAACTGAATGAAATGATCATGTATTTCATATTATCTCCTTTCCTGCTACTTAAGTAAGACCAGTTTTTTGGTTTCATTTGCAGAAGGTGTGATCAGCTTATAAAAGTAGATACCGCTGCAGCAGTCTTTACCATCCCAGTTCAGGCTATGCACTCCTGCTGAAATTGGAAAGGATTTCACTGTCTGTCCCAGGATATTGAAGATAGTTACAGTCCCGATTTCTCCCATCTTTATGGAAACGCTGATATTGACACTATGGCTATTATCAGTGTGGAAAGGATTAGGAAAGGCATTGTTCAGATGAGAAATTGCTATTGCAGGAATGATATCATCATCAACAGCAACATCAGTGTTGTTTAGAATGGAGTTTTCTGTTGAAATCACAAATCCTGTCAGGGCAAAAATGCTTACTGTGAAGCAAAGCATAGCGATAAGAATGATTGTTTTCATGTTCGCGGCTCCTGTTCATATTATTTTAATAAATTCCCGATTCATCAAGATCGATACAAATAAGCAGTTAGAGATACTCAAATTAATTGGTTCACCGCAAAGAGAGTGGTTGAGTGATTATGCTCTGATTATTTGAATATGTTCGAGACATAAATCTCTCCCTTATCTATGAACTGCCGATTTTCTTGTCAATTTCTTTTACGATTAACTCCTGTAAATTGAGAATCAGACAATTCCGTTCTGGATTGTAACAAAATGTAGCACTTAAATTGCTTCCCTATGAGTTACAATATGATTACTATATCATTACGGTATTAATACGGTTTTTTACCGTAATGCTACCGTATTGCTACCGTATTGGTACCGTAATGCTCATATGTGCCACTAAGACAAAATAAAGCCTTTCTGAAGTCCATTTTCCCTTTTAGCTAGATTGTAATCAACACTTTGATAGAGTAATTGAATTTCCCAGAAAATGAGTTTTCGTTAACGAGGATGAAAGGTCGGTTTGAACTTCCCTGAAAACAGGTTTTCGCTACCGAGGATGAAAATGTTGCTCATGAAGTCCACATGCCCTATTAGTCAGAGGTTTATTGAAAGTGATCTTGGGCATATGAACTCCAGAGCTTAGCTTTCATGTAAACTCAAGAAAGTGTGCAACTACTTCCTCGAAATATTCACATCCTTGATCCTGATAAACGGTGCAATCGAGCCACCATCATTGATAGTTTCAGAAGAGATATCAGCGATATTATTGAACATCTCAATGAGATTTGCGCTCATCATGGTCTCACTGATAGGATATTGCAGTTTCCCGTTTTCAATATAATAGCTATTTTTAAGCACAGAGCTGAAATCGGTATTAGGATTTGGCGAACCACCGGAATCACGAACACAGAGAACTCCCTTAGCTATATCTTTGATCATATCTTGAAGCTTAGTATTTCCTGTGCTGATTTTCCATCCCCCTGAATACCCAATAGTGCGTTGTTTTCCAACTTTATTGGCAGTAAATAAACTGATCGGATAGTGTTTCAAAACACCCTTTTCGAGAATGGGAGCATCAACGGCAAGATAGCCATCATAGGTAACAGGAGAAACATAACTAAACGCAGGATCGCTAGGTGTGGCATATAGGCTCAGTTTTTCATCAAACAGTTTCTGCTCCAGGTGATCGGGATACTTGCTTGTTTTCTTAATCAGGCTCGAATCACCAAATTGAGAATCGATCAACATTTCAACCATCGACATACTGACAAAAGGATATAAAATGACATCACCGATGAAGTTTTCGGGGATAGGTTTGGTTACTGTCTGCTCGGTAATTTGTTTGATCAGATCATCCGTGAAATTCATGGAAAGAAGCGGTTGATCCAAGTCTTTGAAAGTGAACCCCGTATAATTGAAAGACGACATCTTTTTGCCTTCTTTAGCCGTAAACATCGTATTGAAACTGTAATATCCATTTTGTTCCTCATAATCGACGCCATTACTATTGAGATAGAACCTGTGTTTTTTAAAATAGGACATCGTACCATCGAACTGGACAGTTGGATAACCTGTTTTCATCTGTTCAGAATATTCAACTAAACGGTCACATAACTTATCGTAATCACCTTCCAAGGTTCCGGTTTTAAAACTTTTCGCCTCTTGAAAAGGGGCAATATCAAATGCTGGATCCGGACTGGCAGAACTGATATCTACAAAGAGTCTGTCGATTGTTGTTTCGATGCTCGTTTTATCCAATTGGTTCAGTGTTGTATTTGCCTGCTTATGGTCTTTAATGATAGAGATGTTCATCGCAATACTATTCACTGAGCGGAGCAGGTTAAGCTCTTTATAAATGAGATTGAATTCTTCTTTATCAGATTTATTCAGAACCAGTTCGATCTTATCAGCACCTTTGTCTTTCAGCAATTGCATGGTGTTTTGGAGAATTTCGCGGTAGTTCATTGTTTACCCCCAATATTGACTTTACATTTGATAGCAGGACCACCCATCCCAACGGGGATTGGCTGTTTCTTTCCGCACATGCCGGCACAGCTCCAATCCATTTCATCAGAAATCATAGTAACGGTCTTTAGTAAATCAAAAGCAACACCGGATATAGTTGTTTCCTTGATTGCCTTCCCCAATTTACCTTTGATAATTTCATATCCAAGAGTGATGCCAAACATAAATTCGCTGGTCGAATCAGCCTGTCCGTTGCTTGGATCGATCAGATAGTAGCCATTTTCGATGGATGCAATCATTTCCTGCAATTTGTCCTTACCAGGAACAATCATCGTATTTCGCATACGGATTAGAGGTTCATCACTAAAAGAATAAGCACGTGCATTGCCGGTTAACTTGTGTCCCATTCGTTGAGCGCTTTCCTTATTGTGCATGAATGCGCGCAGGTAACCATCTCTGATTACAACGCAATCCTCCGCTCTGGTACCTTCATCATCAATAAAAACGGGAACCGGGCACATCTTATTATCCCAAGTATTTGCCACATCAATCAGCGTTACCAGGGGATTGGCTACTTGCTGGTTTAGATAATCTCCGGCAATGGAACCATTTAGGACAAGATCAGCTTCCGTCGTGTGTCCTATTGCTTCATGGGCTAGGATACCGGCAAGTTTCGAATCAAGGACACATTCAAAAGTACCTGGTTTTGCAAAAACGGCTGCTTTTTTATCCATGAGTTGCTCATAGAGCTTATCAATTTTACTAAAGAGGGTCTCCGGTTTCTCAAAATTATCTTCAAACTGCCCAAATCCATCGAAGATGGCATAATGCTGAATTGGTTCTGCATTATGGATGATATTAAAGACCACTACAAGAATAATCCTGGGTGTCATTGATTTCATAACACTATTATCTGTAGTAACAATATACTTTTCCATTTCGTGGGAACTCATGGCGACTGTCCTTGAACTAAGATCAGGATATTTTGACTGGATATAAGCATCAATTGCATTTAAAAATTCGATCTTACGAGCTGTAGTCCACAACTCCTTCTTGGTATAAAAAAGATATTCACCATGAGCCGGGCTGGATGGCAGTGACACATGATTACCCTTTAATCGTTTGCTAAGATATTGGGCATTTTCAGATGCCTTGTTTATGATGGATTGCATACTTTGGGGTGTAATATCAGGAGAGCTGGCAAGTCCCCAAGCCCCCTTCTCAAAAACCCTTGCCATCAACCCACCGGTAGCAGATAAGTTATTTTGGATCAAGGTTCCGTCATTCAAAACCAGAGATTGACTCCGATTCTCCTGGATTTTAAGTTCAGCATAGCTCAAACTAACAGGTAATAATTGTTTTAAATCAAATGAATTCATTATGACTCCTAAAGAAATCTTCTTAGTAAGTACTGTGAGATTCAAGTAATTCTTGTCAATGTTTTTTACACACTTAACAATGATTGTGAGAATCGGATACTCGTAATACTTTACTATTGCTCTAAGGCATACGGAGTGTGCAAATGACTAACCAAATATACATTGACATCACATAAATAGTCCTATTATTTGACGTACTGTCAATATAAGGAAATAAAAAATGAATTATAGTGGAATGTTCCATAATCTTGAATTGTGGAAAGAATCGATTGTGTCTCCGATTATTTGCAAGAAAATCCCTTCAGATTTATTCTTAATTCCCTATAATCTCATGACCAATATTGATATCAGTTGCGGATATGGAAATGAGACTGTTTGAAACGAGACGAGGGAAAATTGAAAGCAATATTAAGTGTTAGCACTGATGAATTCAATATTTGGGAATCATAATAAGTGTTTCAATTAAATATAGATATTCCCAAGCTGCTCAAAAAACGTGTTTCCAAATTTTTGGTAACTGGAACTGCGGGTGCTCTCATCAATCTTGCAGCCATGTTCCTGATCGTGAGAATATTTAAGATGACATCAGCTATTCAGAGCAATATAGCAAATTTGCTCAGTATTGAGGTCAGCATCTGGTTTAGTTTTATCATGAACCGGAATTGGACTTGGTCTGAACGACCTCTGTTCAGTAATCTCAAATTAGTGAAGCAATTTATGGTATTCCATATTGCTGTTGGGGCATCTGTTTTATTTCGAGCCGGGCTGTATCCTCTTCTGCAATTAACGGGGATGTACTATTTGGTTAATTCAGCCATTGGTATTGCCTTAGGTTCAATTATCAACTACTTTTTCTTTGATAAACTGATCTTTATTGGACATAACTCAACGATTGAAAGGGAGGAAACTTGAAGACAGCATTGATAACCGGTCTAACCGGTCAGGATGGATCATACCTTGCCGAATTACTTTTAGAAAAAGATTATAAAGTCTATGGAATGGTTAGGCGTTCTTCTTCATTTAATACTAGCCGAATAGATCATATATTAAGCGATTCACATACACCTGAAATTAGATTGTTTCGCGAATACGGTGATCTATCTGATAGTTCCAATATTTCCAGGGTCATTGAAAGAATCAAACCAGATGAAATTTACAATTTAGGAGCTCAGTCTCATGTTAGGGTTAGCTTTGATATTCCGGAATACACTGCCGATGTAAATGGCATTGGAGTATTAAGGGTTTTGGATGCGATCAGAGACACAAGAATTCAAACAAGGTTCTACCAAGCTTCCAGTAGTGAATTATTTGGCGATGCCCCAGCTCCACAAAATGAAAACACTAATTTTCAACCGCGCAGCCCATATGCAATTTCCAAACTGTTTGGATATTGGACAACAGTAAACTATCGAGAAGCTTACAACATTTTTGCCTGTAATGGTATTCTATTTAATCATGAGTCCCCTCGTAGAGGAGGTACTTTTGTAACCAGAAAGATAACCAGGGGCATGGTACGCATTAAACTTGGTCAGTTAGATTGCTTATATATGGGTAACATGAATGCACAACGGGATTGGGGTTATGCGAAAGATTTTATGGAAGGTATCTGGAGTATGCTGCAGCAAAACACTCCTGACGATTTTGTCTTAGCTACCGGAGAAACTCATACTGTCAGAGAATTCGCAGAGACGGTTGCTGGATTCTTGGATATCGATCTGGTCTGGAAGGGTTCTGGCATAGAAGAAATAGGAATTGATAACAAAACGGGGAAAACAATTATTCGAATCGATCCATTCTTTTTTAGACCAACCGAAGTAAACTTGTTACAGGGAGATTATAGCAAAGCCAAGAGAATTCTCGGCTGGGAACCGAAAATATCATTTAAAGAGCTTGTTCGGATAATGGTTGAAGCTGATTATAATGATGTAAAAAAAGGTACGAACGCAAATGTCTAAAGTATTAATAACCGGAGCAAGTGGTTATTTAGGCTTTAACCTGTTAAACTTCTTATCAACTCATGGATTCGACACAGTCGGGTTGGATATTCGGAATCCTTATAATCTGGAGCAAATCCATCTGGTTGATATCACGGATCAATCAAGTTTGGATGAATTGATTCATCGTGTTTGTCCCGATATCCTCATTCATACTGCTGGTATAAAAAATATCGAATTGTGCGAAAAAGAACCTGATTTAACGTTCAGAACTAATATAGAAGCTACGACAAATATTATTAACTCCTTAGTTAAATCCAGTCCTCAAACAAAGCTAATTTTTATTTCATCAGATTATGTTTTTGACGGTGTGCGGGGAAATTATACAGAGTCCGACACCCCCAATCCCACTACCGTTTATGGAAAATCCAAGCTTGCAGCGGAACAGCAGATTACAGATTCATCAATAAATCACCTCATCATAAGAACATCAAATCTTTTTGGCAAGGGAGGTGGGTTTTATGGCTTTGTAAAACAAGCAATTGAACATAATGAGAAGTTAGAAGCATATTCAGATACTTACTTTACTCCTACATATATTGATTATTTTATGCATACCATTATTCGGGCAATCAAATTAAACACTAACGGTCTTCTTCATATCAGTGGCAGTCAAAGAGTTAACAGGTATCAATTTGCCCGATTAATCGCAGCGATATATGGAAAGGAGCAACTAATTACGCACTCAATACAGCCACCCATGGGATTCTTGGCAAAAGATTCATCCTTAGATAGTGCCTTAGCGGCTAAAACGCTAAAAAGCTATCTACCTGATATTGAAACTGCCATTTATGTAGATCATGGATTTATTACTTTCCCATACTTTTCGCATATTGACGAAAGAGGCTCAATACTAGGCTCTTCCAATGAACAACAATGGGAAGAAATCAATTTTATTACTTCTATGAAAGGATCGGTTCGGGGTGGACACTACCATAAATCATGCATGGAAGGCATTCTAATCACAGAGGGAATTGTTGCTATCGTGTTTCGTGATACACGCAGCAAACAAGTTTACACGTTTACGGCAAAAAAGGGTAGTTTAATCAACATACAACCTTATGTAGAACACACATTCACGGCATTAACGGATGTCAGTTGGGTCAATATGCTTACTCGGAAATTTGATCAGGAATTTCCGGATATCTATTCTTTTGTAGAGTAGAATTCCGATACTGATGATATGGTGATATAACTTGTATCGCGACTTTGGATTCAGCAAGTATGGCATTTATTTAATATGGAAACTTTGAGGTAAATGATGGCGTATAATCTTAATATAATAATTCCTGTTTATAATGAAGGTGAATTAATCGTCAAAACCATTAACGAGATTGAGAAATGTGTCAAAACTTCGCATAATATCATCATCGTCTATGACATGGATGAAGATACATCAATTTCTTCGATCAAGCAAAGCAGCATTGATACCTTAAATATCAAACTAGTTAAAAATAAGTTTGGAAGAGGAGGTTTAAATGCTTTGAAATCCGGGTTTGATGAAATTGATGCCCCAGTTTTTATAGTCCTCATGGCTGACTTGGCAGACGATATTACTCAGATCGATAAGATGTATTTAATTCTATCAGAAGGTTTTGACGTAGTATGCGGATCAAGATATGTTCGTGGCGGTATGCAAATTGGTGGTGGCAGATTAAAAAAAACACTGTCACGATTGGCTGGTATCTCGCTTCATTATCTTATAGGTATTCCCACTCATGATATATCCAACAGTTTCAAGATGTATCGTTCTGAGGTGTTGCGAAGTATTAAGCTTGAAAGTTCAGCCGGATTCGAAATCATGATGGAGCTAATCATAAAAGCATATCTGAAAGGGTATAAAATATCTGAGATACCTTCTACCTGGAAAGATAGAACTAGTGGCGACTCCAGATTCGATCTGCGTAAATGGTTGAAGCATTATATCAAATGGTATATTTATGCTATAAAAGGCAAATATTTTGGAGTGCAATCCTGAAGTAGTTCACAGATAATTCTGAGGATAGCATCATAGTAACATTGGGATGTATAGCTGTTTAAAGGAAATGTGAGAAATTATGTCTAATACGAGCATTATATATATATTCGTTTTTGCTGCTGTTGTATTATCAATGGCGATATTTCTCTGGAGTTTTGATAAAGGATTCGATCTGACTGATGGAGGGTATTATGTATTGAGATATCAGCAAAACCAACCAATTGAACCAAGTAATTATTTATTTGACCATGTTTTAGTTAAAGCCATAATTCCACCTTCCATGCGCTCAATTGAATCCTTACGGTATCTGGGATTATTGTTAAACATAATAAGCACGGCACTTTTTGCTTATGCAATATCCAAATTTTACAAAAAAATTCATGGTCATAAGATTAACCTTGCCTCATTGATATTAATGATGTTAGCTGGATTTGTATTATCTTATGCTGGAACGCCAAGCGACTTATCTTACAATTCTTTAAATCAGTTCTTTCTGATCAGTGCTGTTGCTTTTCTCATTCTTTCTTTCCTTGAAGAAGGTTTCTTATCATTAGCCTTAGTATCTTTGACAGGAGTTGTTTGTAGCTTTCAATATCTAACCAAGCCAACATCTGGATTTTTAATGAGTTTGATCGGTGGATTAGTCTTATTATTATCCGGAAAGCCCCGCTGGTACCGGATTTTATTCTTCTGGGGATCAAGCTTAATCGCATTGCTCCTTTTAAGCATATTACTTAAGCCAAATTTCATTGTTTATTATTATAATGCATATCATAATGTGATTGCGGGGAATAGTCATAGTTTAAGGATGCTGATTAATTCAATTATAAATGCAGTTTTGTTGAATATTGAGGTATTTGAATTATCGCTAATTATTGCCACAGTATTTTGGTTATCGTACCTGATACGTAATCAAAAAGTACTTTCTCGGATTTGTTGGTGGGCAGGAATATCTTTGATCATGCTCATATATGGTGTGCAAGTAATGCATCATATGCGTGGTAAAATGGTATATTCAGCGTTTCTTATTATGACCATAATATTAATGTTCATGAGTTGGCTGCTTCAATATGTAAAACCCCATTACTGCAAATCATACATAGGTTTTGCATTAAAGCCATATTACCGCTATATACCACTATTTCTGTTGCTATATATTATCCCTTATATTGGCGCATTTGGTTCTGATAACTCACTTGACTGGGGAGCCAAGTTCTACAATACATCATTTATGGGCTTGATTGTTCTATTAATGCCCTTCCAAAGACAAAAACTAATCAAAGCAGCATTGATCTGTTTTTCGTTTTATTTAATTACCATTGGTCTGTTTCAATACGTACAATTCCCCTATAGATCCAGCCCCCTTTATACTCAAACTGAAAAATATAAAGGCATAAAGTATAATCCAGAGAAATATGTGTTTCTAAAAAAAACTGAAGCTATTTTGGCTAAACACAGGTTTAATCGTAACCAAGGTATGATTGTGGCTTATCATGAGCCAGGACTTGTTTATTTAATGGGCACTTTCCATCCTGGTGGTATCCTTTGGTCGGAACCTTTTCAACGGGGGTATTTCGAGAATCTCAAAAGAAGCACGCTTACATATAAACCAGTAATATTTGCCTTTGGAAATGAGCCTGGCAAGGAGTTCCAAACCAGCTTTAAGCGAGCAACTGGATTGGATTTTCAAAAGGACTACAGGATAATAGAAACATATAAATCTTATGATGGAATAACACCGGTATATATATATTTCCCTTACTCTTCGGAAATGCCTTTGCTTTGATTATTCCGTATCATACTCGCTTTTATCTTAAGATTGTTTGCTCACAGCGAATGACAAAAACCGGCGATTAAATCTAGTTTATGCCTATAATGTCTGTTCTTCGTTTGCTTCAATCTTATTTATTGATGAGGGGTTTACCAAAAGGTAATACAACTCTGCCAGCCTGGTCATTAATGATATTCGCCAACATCATATACATGGCTGCCGCGGCACAGACAATTAACTCATAACCTGCAACAACATTCCATTTAGGATCACCGAAATGACCGATAACTAATAGCATGAAACCAAGCAGAAGAAGGAAAATGGTTAGAGACATCGCAGTGTGTATTCTTAATGAAGCTAAAAACATCACAAAAGTATAGATCATCCAGGCAAAAAGGTACCAGCCAATATCAGTAGTACTTGCCTTATATACTTCGAAGTGATTCAGTAGAAATATTATTCCCAATCCAATCCAGAAACTGCCGTAAGATACAAAAGCACTGTATCCGAAATTATTGCCCATCTTCTGTTCCTGAAAACCAGCTATCATTTGCGCCAAGCCACCGTAGATCAAACCAACAGCAAGGACAGGACCAATTCCGCATAAACCGATGTTATGAAACTGTAAAATCAGAGTTGTCAGGGAGAAACCTGCAAGACCAACGACTGCAGGATTGGCGTATTTTCTTTCTTCCACGTTGAGCTCCTTCATTATTTTTTTTAGCGACTATTGATCAGCATTTTCATCGTACGAACGGATTCAGCGAGACCACTGAAAACAGCACGTGAAATGATACTGTGACCTATATTGTATTCTTCGATTATCTGTAATTGAACCAATTGAACGATATTCTGATAATTAATTCCATGCCCGGCAATCACACGCATATTGGCTGCACGTATGACTTTGCAAGCTTTTTCAATGCGTTTCAGTTCTTCAGCAACTTCCTTTGCATTCTTCGCATTCGCATACCTGCCTGTATGAATTTCAACTGCATTTGCTTTATAGCGATCTGCCAGCTTAATCATATCAAGATCAGGCTCAATAAATACAGATACTTCAATCCCAGCAGCTTGCAGGTCTGCAATTACGTCTTCAAATCGCCGAGAAGAAATATCCAACCCACCTTCAGTAGTAATTTCTTCACGTTTTTCCGGAACTAAAGTAACAATATGAGGTATAAGATTTTTGGCGATTGTCACCATTTCCGGTGTTGCTGCCATTTCCAGGTTCAAGCGAGTCTGAATAGTATCTTTCAGTATTTTGATATCTCTATATTGGATATGCCGACGGTCTTCTCGAAGATGAACTGTGATTTGGTCTGCCCCATTCTGCTCTGCAATGAATGCTGCATAAACAGGATCAGGCTCTATTCCTAATCTTGCCTGTCTAATTGTAGCTATGTGATCTATATTGATACCCAATTCAGCCATATTGACTCCTCCATAAAAACTAACAGCCGTCCAGGGAACGGCTGTCAATTATGGTGCAGAAAGCGGGACTTGAACCCGCACGCCCTTAACAGGCACAAGATCCTTAGTCTTGCGTGTCTGCCAATTCCACCACTTCTGCGCGAAAGTTTATTTCTTAACTGGAGCAGGTTTAGTAGTCTGCTTCAGTTCCTTGAATAGCTTGCTTTTTTGTTGATTGCTACTATTTCCGGTTAAATTCGAATGCTTCACTGTCAGAGCCAATATGATGCAGGAGCATAGAAATGCAGCACCAAAGATCTGAGTCCATTTTTTTAAAGCAGCGGAACCACCTGAACCACCCAGAACATTCTGAGCTGCTCCGCCAAGGTTGCTATCCAGTCCGCCTTTTGAGCTTTGTGACAAGATAATAAGTATAAGAATCACTGCGATCGCTACGTGTATCAAGAGTAATGTATAAAACAGTAACATTGCTTCTCCAACGTTATTTATTGTGCTTTTTTATTTGGTGCCTGCATATTGTCAATGAAAATTCAGATTTGTATATAAATCGTAAGATACAAGGTCAACATTTCCCCTGCTGGCAGTTCAATTGCCAGTAGGAGTGATAGACAATAGACTTCAACTCAAGACTAATCTATATAACAAGTTACGTTTGGAAAAAAACAAAGCCTGTGGTTTCAATCACAGGCTTTTGTTTCGTGTTCTATTTCTTCGTTATCCGCGAAATCACTTCAGACGAAATATTAATTTGGACAGACGCATGATCTATCCATTTAAAACACTTATTTCAACATCAGCATTTTCTTCGTCAGGCATTTATCATTGGCGTTTAGACGATAATAATAAACACCACTGGCACAGGATTTTCCTCCATCGTCCTTCCCATCCCAAACGATACTATGTGTTCCCATAACCTGTTCCGTGTTGACGAGGTTTTTAACCACTTGCCCTTTGATATTAAATATGGAAAGAGTTACTTTTCCATCTTTAGGCATTTGATAGGATATCGTTGTATTGGGATTGAATGGATTAGGGTAATTTTGTGCAAGTAAGGTTTCAGTGATAATTGGTAGGATGCTATTTACATCTGATATTGTAATATAGTAGTATGGAGTGTTACCTTTTGTAGATGCCAGAGATTTATCATTTAAAGTATAAGTCTTCCTATTATCAAACGCTGATTTAGTATTATAGTAGAATACTAAATGTGAATTTTCAGGTGTGATAACTTCTTCTGCATCCAGATAGGCACAGATTTGTACCAGGCTATCAATAACAACACTTGCACCTTTACATACATCATTTACATAGAGACCAATTTCTGAAGGCTTCAAACCATTATTGGTAGTATTCAACTGAATATAAAGAGGAGTATAATCATCTTTTTCAGTAAATACAAAATTCTGAGGAATTGCTACTTTTTTCGGATCAACTGGCTGATCATTATTCCATGAAAAACTACAATTATGATCAGCTTTAAGAATAACCATATCCTCATAATTAAGAACTGGTCTTCCACCAATATTACAAATCCAATTTCCATGAACATCTTTATCCAGGCACCAGTATTGTGCCTTAATCTGTACCAGACGATCTGTAATTGCAGAAAGGGCAACTAAAGGATCAACACTCTCATGGCAGAAGTATCCAACCCAATTTTCTTCAAAATTTCCTTCCAAATTTATTACGGTATGAGGACTCTGTATATAACCGGATGTAGGATTATAAACCGATCTTGATGGGGCAGTTAGAAATATTTTGTATCCTTGCATGCTATTGACGATCTCATTCCCATTGACTAGTGTTTCACCACTCCAGTATATGGATCGTTCTCTTTCAAACATGGGTTTATAGGATATCCGATCAAGCAATGCTTGATTTTTTACAATAGGACCAAAGAATTTACCATTAACTGTGTAGGAAGAAGTAATCCTATCCAGTACAGGGAAACTCATCCATTTGATCCCCCTGCCATCACCACCACTCACAAAGTCATAATTTTCATAATCATGAGTTATCGCTAACCTGCCACCGATGTCTGATGGTGATCCATCATCATCAAATATCGTTTGATCACCCTTATCTATACAAATCGATTTGATCGTTGTATTCCAGATAGGATCATATGTTGCTGATAAATTAGGATTCGAAGTGCTGTTTGTTGTTGGCAAAACATAATTTGTATTCTCGTCATTCATTAGCTTCGTGTTATACAATATATTGTAAGTGAATGTTGCAGGAGCATACATACTATATGCTACACGACCACCATTTAGTAAGGCATTGCTAAATACGTTATTTTTAACAGTTACTCCCTGGTTAGTATATCGGAAAATACGAATAGCCCATTTTGCTAAATTGTTAAAAATCGTATTATTCTGATACAACATAGGAGCAATTCCAGTTCCCTGAGAACAGGATTGTAAAAACACCGAAGGATCCGTATTCGTTCCATTTGGAGTGTAATTATTGACGAATAAATTCCATTTTATGCTAATCTGCTTTGCATCAAATACTTTCAATGCATTTCCATCACCACCATAATTATCAGTCAGATTATTGTGACTGAACGTAATATTTCCTGCTCCAGTTATCCCAACTGCACCAGAATACTTACCATTATTACTTGAGAATGTGTTATTATCCACCAAGATTTCACTTGATGTTTCATTTTTGAGGAATAAAGCTCCATAACCACTATGATCAATTGGATGTAAACCCCACAAAACATTATTTGTGAAAGTTGAATATGTTACTGATCCTGCGCCTTCAAATTGAATACCTGCCCCATAAATTCCATCCTGTGCTGGATTTCCTCCCAAATTGTAAAAAGAACAGGTTACGATATTTAAAATAATTCTTGGAATTGTAGTTCCATCATCCAGCGAACAAGTAAATCTTATACCCTGCATGGCACTCGTAAATTTTAGATTCGAAAATATGTATGTGGAAGTCAGCGATGGTAATCCTTCATAATTGGGGAATGGATTCATAGAAATACAACTTCCAGCATTATCACCATCGATAATCACGTTAGTACCGTTACCTGTAATCGTAAATGAAGGAACAAAATAATTATCGTTTTCTGTTAGGAAATCAAGATTCAATGACTCTGTATAAGTACCATTCCCAACATAGATTTTTATTGGGCTATGATCATACAATCCACTATCAATCAAACTATGAAGATATTCCAAGGCTGCGTTTATCGTTTCAAAACTACCTGTTGAATTAGCTGCAACTATGATTGCATTGTAATTAAACGGGAAGAGAGTAACTTGTACACCCGTAATTGAATTTGCAACACTTGTAGCTTCATTATAGTCTATATGGACATTCTTGAAGGTTGGCATGCAACCGGATTTCTCGAAGACTAGTCTGACATCTGCGTCTTGAAGTAGAGTATAAGGAACACTAAATGTTCCATCCGAATTTACATGATTAAAATCTAAGCTAGTAGGCAAGAGAATACCGTTCACATAAGCTGAAATAGAAATATTGCTATAATTTGAAGCATGGACATTACCGGATATATAGCATATGGCACGATTATCTACTTTGAATGACCAATCAAGAGCACGTTTAAATACATTATGAGTATTATTCTCTGAATAATCAGTATCTAGACAATGAGTCCATCCCCATTCGGGATCAGAGTATGATTGCTTTAACATGACTTGATCGAAATAGGAATGATCTGTAAGATAATCTTCAGATGTAACTCCCTGAGGAATCTGAATATTCGTATAGTTACTAAAATCCAATTGATTATCAACAACATTCGGATTAGATTTACTCGTTGGTTTTAAATATAATGCTGATCGAGTTGGTGATATAATGGGATCGTAATCGAAGGGAATAATATCGTCACTATTGAATCCCGTTGTTGACCCAGGTTGCGTATCATAATCCTCGGAGCCAACATCAAATTCGAAAAGCCCTGGGAAAAAGTAAAATACTAAAAAGCCTCCGTTGATATTACCAGATCTTGTGAGGCTGCCATTTGAAACAGCAAGACATTTAATGTCATTTTGCTTATATGGGAAACCAGGTCTCAAATTCAAAGGATCAGAATTTAATGGAACTGTAGGTGTATCTATATGATCCTCTTCGTTTATTTCAGAAAATAATTTATTCGATTCGTATGTCCCATCAATATACGCTTGATTCAATTCAGAAGCTCCGGCATATTTATTGGTACGTATGAGTTGCTTTGAGGAAAATGAATTTATTCCTTGCTTTACGATACCGGTCGCTTTCAATAATTGATTAGCGAGGGTACCATGATGTTCAAAAGCAGCCCATCCTGCCAAATTTAACGTATGATTAATATCGTCATTCTTCTGTTGAAGTTTTGCATTGAGTAATGAACCACGCTGAGGACTATCTATTGCAATATATTGTGAACAATAGTGAAGGAGATTATGCTCTTCAGCGAAAGCTAAGGCATATCTTGAGACTATACCACCCAAAGAAAATCCAGCAACTACTGTTCCTTCCGTTTTATGACCTGCATACGTGGAATGAACGTATTGCATCGCCATAAGGGTTGACATCGCATTTTGACGTACGTCTCTTCGGCAATCTCTAAACATGAGAAGATAAATATCTTTCCCACTTAAATCCATATTCAGATGAGTCAGATGTTCTTCCCAATACGTAAATCGGCTTTTACTATTGACTGGGTCATCTCCATCAACAAAAAGCACTGGTTGGTTTATACCATTGAGAGTGAAATTATTCTGGAGATGATATAATTCATCACCATTTGGATTCTGATATACCGTATTTGTCGGAACGATTGAAAATTGCATCTTTTCTGATGCTGGAAAATCCCAAGCATCAGCGATTTCATCACCAAGTATATTATTAACAGAAAACTCAAAATAATGCAAACCAAAACTTAGGTCCTGAATTGTATATACATTATGCAGATAAGCTCCTGCCAAGTTAAATATGAGATTGTGAGTTTCTCCTCCATCGATCTTCAGTTTGATGAGATAATTTCCATTGGCTAATCCAGAAGGTTTACCGATCTTAAAATCAACATCAACAGTCGATGTTATCGGAAGGCTAGAATTTACATAATGATTGTAATTACAGATCCCTAGGCAATCGGTTCCATCCAAATTCACTCCCAAAAAGTCATAATTAACTATACTGAATGTACCGAGAGGCTCGGGAGGATAAACGACATCAACACCATTGGGACTAATATAAGTTTCCGCAAATAAGGTAGAAAAAAAGATTAGGCAAAAGAGAAGGAAAATGTGTCTCATGTTTACTCCATTCATTACTCTAAAGTGAGAAATTTGTGATCATCAATACGAGGATCGGTTACTTTTGACGTTAAATTTTTGAACGCACTAATCCCTATATGATATAAGTGGAATTATCGATGGTTGTTAGTGGACAGGATGAATTTAACTGATTGAATGATAATTAAATAAATTTATTGAATTGAGTTATTTAACTTACGTTTATATTTAACATATAACTAAAGTGAATATTGAAATGAAGAGAAGTGAAGAGTAGAATTGAAAGACGAATAACAATAAAGTCGTTCAGTTCGAACGTCTGTCAATCAGTTTGTCAATCTACTGGGGTTTCTTGTTATTGTTAATTATTGGATATTACGATAACTTGTCCTTCATTTATGGAGTCTCAACTCCGACAGCTTTCCTTAACCTGGAAAGAGTTTGAGATGCTACTTCTCGAGCTTGTTCTGAACCTTTCTTTAACAAGCCATCAATGTAAACATGATCACTAATGATTGCATCATATCTTTCCCGTAGAGGTTTCAGATGCTCATTCATCACTTCAAACAATTCCTGCTTTGCATGACCCCAACCCATTCCTCCAGCCAAGTAACGTTGTTGCAGAGCTTCAATCTGATCTGGTGTCCCAAACAATTTATAGAGGGAGAAGATACTGCTTTCCTCTGGGTCTTTGGCTTCTTCGAGAGTCTGGGAATTCGTCACGATCTTCATCAATGTCTTTCTCAATTCTTTTTCAGGAAGGAAGATTGGAATTGCGTTATTATAACTCTTACTCATTTTACGACCATCAAGACCAACTACGGTTGCAGTTTCTTTTGTCGCCAGCGGTGCTGGAATCTTCAGTAAAGGAGCCTGGTAGTTAAAATTGATACTCTCGGCAATATCCGAAGCCATTTCAAGATGCTGGAACTGATCTTTTCCGACAGGTACCACATCTGTATCAAAAAGAAGAATGTCTGCAGCCATGAGAACAGGATATGTGAACAGACCCATGTTTACATCTTCATCAATGTCTTTACCTGTTTCTTTATTTGACTGTACCATTGCTTTATAAGCATGAGCTCGATTCATCAAACCTTTCGGTGTAAATGCCATGAGAATGATTGCCAATTCAAATGTCTCAGGAACAGCAGATTGCTTATAGAATAGCATAGTATTGGGATCAAGACCGCATGCTAACCAGGCTGCGGCTATTTCATAGATCATTTGACGCATAACTTCAGGATCGCGTACTTGGTTTAGGGCATGATAATCTGCGATAAAATACCTGGCTTCATATTCTTTAGCCAATTCTATAGCAGGACGTATCGCACCGACATAATTTCCAATATGCGGAACACCTGTTGGTTTGATTCCGGTTAAAGCTATCTTTCGTGACATTTATTCTCCCTTTGAAGAAGGTTCTAGGTTCTAGGTTCTAGGTGCTAGGTGTTAGGTGCTAGGTGCAGAGAAGAACTAAGGTTTGGAGTTCAAATTTCCAGCGAATCTAATACGACTTCTCAAATAGAAGGAAATTCGGACTTTACATGAAAGCTAAGAGTTTGGAGTTCAATTTCCCAAGCAAAACTATCAATTACCACCTGGTTAAAAGGGAAATTGGACTTCAAACCGACATTTTCATCCTCGGTAGCGAAAATCCTTTTCAGGGAAGTTCAAACCATCTTTGGAAAAGAGAAGAGCAGAATCAAACTCTCCCCTACCCCTCCCTTTATCCAAAGGGAGGGAGATAAGTCTCTATTTATCTTCTTCCTAGTACCTAACACCTAGCACCTAGTACCTAGCCACTAACACCTAGCACCTAGCACCTTCTGCAATTTTTTATTCTCTGCTGCTACTTCGTACTTCGCACTTCGAACTTCGCACTTCCTATGAGGTCATATTCCCAATGATCGATGATCTCAAGTTTAACGATCTCACCTGGCTTGTATTTCCCTTTTGGAATGTATACTTTTCCGTCAATATCAGGGGCATCGAAATAGGTTCTTCCCATCCATTGATATTCAGGTAATTCGCTTTTTCCGTCAATGATTACATCCAGTTTTTTACCAACAAATGAAGATAAGAATTCTGCTGAGATTTCTTGTTGAATCTGCATCAATTCATCTTTTCTTTTCTGCGCCATTTTCTTTGGGACAGGATGGGATTTCTTAGCAGCCGTTGTTCCTTCTTCTGAAGAATATGTGAAGATGCCTAATCTTCCGAATTTCTGTTCGCAAATGAACTGCTTCAATTCTTCAAAATGCTTCTCTGTCTCTCCGGGGAAACCTACTAACAGAGTGGTTCTCAGCACTGCTCCTGGTATCTTTGTGCGAATCGTATCCAGCATATCAGTGATATTCTTTTTCGAATTACCACGATTCATACTTTTCAGAATTGTATCACTGATGTGCTGGATTGGTATTTCGAAGTACTTGCAAATCTTTGGTAAGCCGGCAATCGTATCAACCAACTGTTCCGTGATTCGATTCGGATGAAGATAGAGCAAGCGTATCCATTGAATTCCCTCGATTTTATGCAGTTCTGTCAATAATCCGGGTAAACGTGATTCACCATACAGGTCTTCCCCATAGCGAGTGGTATCTTGGGCAGTCAGGATTAATTCTTTTACACCTTTATCAGCTAAAGATTGTGTTTCTTTCACTAATTGTTCAATTGATACACTCGTCAGACATCCGCGAATGGAAGGAATAGCACAATAACTGCACCAGTTATTGCAGCCATCGCTGATTCGAAGATAGGCATAATGACCAGGTGTCAGCAGCTTACGAGGAAAACCGCAATCAATGACTTCGGGAAAGAGGGTTTCAAAATTAGAGAAATCCTTCAGATCAATCCAATCATCCACTTCTGGAATCAACTTTTCGAGTTCTTCCCGATATCTCTTCACAAGACAACCGGTCACAACAAGTCGTCTATTTTTGCCGTCATCTTTCCATGCTGCAGATTCAATGATTGTCTGTATCGCTTCTTCCCTCGCATCATTGATGAAACCGCAGGTATTGATGATGATCATATCTGCCAGACTCTCGTCATCCGTATAGAAATAACCATGTGCTTCCGTGATACCGGCAAAAATCTCACTATCAATAAGATTCTTTGAGCATCCTAAGCTGATGATGTGATAGTACTTTTGTTCCATTCAATCCTTAAGATAATAAATGAATGAACAGACCCGAGCGAAGTTTCGGTTCAAACCAGGTGGATTTGGGAGGCATGATCTCACCTGCATCTGCGATATCCATCAATTCATCCATTGAAGTTGGATACATGGCAAATGCTACCGCATCACGACCGGAATCAACTCGTTTTTGCAATTCTTCTAATCCACGTATGCCACCTACAAAGTCAATTCTCTTTTCAGTACGCGGATCGTGTATTGCCAAAAGAGGTTCAAGCAGATTATCCTGCAATATAGAGACATCCAGGGATTTCACAGGGCTATGCGTAGGATATGTGCCTTTCTTGGCAGAAACGCAATACCACATACCATGCAAGTACATCCCGAATTCATGTGTCTTCTGAGGATGATAAGGTTTGACTTTGCTGTATTCTTCAATGTTAAATTGCTTTTCTATGAGATTGATGAATTCCTGTACTGAATGACCATTCAAATCTTTCACAATACGATTATAATCCATAATCTTCAATTGGTTATCCGGAAAGATCACAGCCATGAAAAAGTTATATTCTTCCTGCCCGGTATAACCAGGATGCTGTTCCCTGCGAAGTTCACCAACCCTAACTGCAGAAGCAGTACGATGATGACCATCTGCAACATACAGATAATTCATTTCTGAAAAAGCCTTTTGAATTGCAGCAATATCTTTTTCCTCTGACATCAGCCATAATGTATGGGCAACACCATCATCGGATACAAAATCATATGCAGGTTCGTCTTGGGCTATTCTGTTCACGATTGTATCTATGTCATCACGATGACGATAAGTAAAGAAGACCGGACTTGAATGTGCATCACAGGTATCCACATGCTTGATTCTGTCAGCTTCTTTTTCCTTACGTGTCAGTTCATGTTTTTTGATGGTTCCGTCCAGGTATTCATCCACAGAAGTGCAGCCGACAAGACCAAACTGCGCATGACCATTCATGATCTGGCGATAGATATAGAACATAGGCTTTTCGTCTTGAACCATAAGCCCTTTTTCTAAATAATTATATAAATTCTCTTTTGCTTTCTGATAGACTTTTTCATCATAAAGACTGATATCACGAGGAAGATCAACTTCAGGCTTTTCCACATGTATGAAACTAATCGGATTTTTCTTCACTTCAACACGGGCTTCATCTGAATCCATGACATCATAGGGTAAAGAGGCAATTTCTTTGGCTTTATCCGGTATCGGTCTAACGGCTTTAAAAGGATGGAAAGTAGCCATGTGAATCTCCTTGAATGTTTTATTTCAAACACACTGGTGAGAGGTTTTCATGTCAAATGATTTTAGTTAGCCTGGGATATACTGCTTTGAGTTGATTCTTCATAGCATCGACTAATCATTAGTGTTTTTAAGTTATGGCTTGATCTGTTTTGCATGAAAAGGCAACTGCCTATACTAGGAATTAAATGATAAATTCAAGTCTGATTCTGATATTGAATATATGAAACGGGCTACCCAAAATGAGTAACCCGTTTATTTCTCTAATCTCTAGTCTCTATCCCCTTCTGGCACTATTTCAGCAATAGCATCTTATGAGCTAAGCTCTTTCCGGGAGTTTCCAAATTATAAAAATACACTCCCGATGCCACTTTTCTGCCATTATTATCATCTCCGTTCCATTTGACTTTATGATAACCCTGATCCATACTTCCATTAACCAATTGTTTAACCAATTGTCCCTTAATGTTATAGATATTCAGATTCACCTTTGAGCTTTTTGATAGACCAAATCTGATCGTAGTTTCAGGATTGAAAGGGTTGGGATAGTTCTGGTCTAGACATTCTTTTTCAGGAATTTGAGGTGTGGAATTAGATGAAGTTTTGAACAACAAACTTAACAGATGATCTGTACTTTGCTGCCAAGCTTCGAAACTTCTCGGTTTAAATTTAGCCATTCTACCAATGTATCCTGATTTATCCCCATTCGCATCAATGGCTAGATACACGTCACCAAGATTAATCACTGCAAATACTGAATCAGCTAATGAAGGAGGATTGGATATTACATTTTCATAGAAAGCAATTGCCTCAGGATAATTTCCCATACGTATATCACAGAAATTAGACAAGTAATTTGTGATGAAATCAATTTCAGGGGCTATATGAAGACTGTCTTCCGTGTTATAATAGGTTTTCAGCGACAAATAATCAGGAATTCTCTTGCTAATACCTTTAAGTTTATCTTCAATACGAAGAAGAGCTTTTTCAGCTAAAATAACATATGTCGATTTTGGAAAATTATGAATGATTTCTTTATATTCGAGACGTGCTTCATCAAATTCTTTTGTCATTTCGTGATCATATGCTTTCTTGTAGAGTTCTCCTACCATATCGCTTTCAACTATTTGATCATCATTAGGAATCCATTCGTGGTCATAATTAAACCATTCAGGCGGACTAAAATCAGTTGCAGGATTAAACGTACTACCCCAAAAATTAGAACCTAGATTTATTGGAGTGATATTTGTGGGGAGAGGATCATCATTATAAGTAAATAGTTTAACACAAGGTATATTATGATCTTCAGATTCGACACAATTATAAATCATATATTCCGGTATAGAATCCAGAGTAAATCCAACTTGGTAAAAGTCACTCAATTGAACTTTCTGATATGGCAGATTATCGGGATCACCTCTAAGAGTCCAATTAGAATAATTTTGTCCTGAAACTCCAATCCCATTGGCAATTATTTGGTTGTTATCACCAATTGTGGCATTAGATTGTATAAGATTAACGCCATTGGAATAATTGTATTCGATTTCATTATTTTCTATAAAATTCATTCCTGAGTTTCCGCTATATTCAATATTGAGTCCAGTATGATTATTATAGAATTTGTTGTTAAATATCTGATAACTTGGTATGTGATTCAAATAAATGGCATCCCCTTCATAATCGTGTATATAGCACCTTTCAACATCCAGATAGATCATCTGGTCATTCCCGGAAGATCGGCTGTCAATTCTGCTTTTGTTGAAATCACATCCAATAACATAGGCTATGCAATCAGTAAGAGTTAAATCTGAATTTAAGTTAGGTGAAGAGTTATTGTTAAATTCAAAATCGCTATTTTCCAAATCAAGACTTCCAGAAACACTTAATGGAGAATTAAAATAATTCCCATTGTGTATTTCTACTCTACATTTTTTTAGAACGGTAGTACTATGTGCTATGTTGTTACCTGTAAACTGAAGAAGAGAATTTGACCCTTTTATCTCTGCATTGGTAAAGCTGCATTCAGTCAAAGCAACAGCACTCTCATTGATTGTTAAGGCAGCAGAATCAAAAAGCGTACCATTAATACTACTTGAAGTATTCTGCAGAAATAAGCCATCCCATGGATGGTTAGGAGTTGATTTGAAAGCTGCATTTATGCCAATAACTAATTCACCGGATACGATGATTCTATCACCAATTACAATTCTATCATTCATTAAAACAGAGGCTTCGGAACCTGTAATTATAGAATTAGGAGAAATTGTCAGAGTTCCGTCTACCGTGATATTACTTCTATGAACTAGATTGATCATGCCTGTTAGTGTAAGTGATGAACCTTCAGGGACAAACATATGTGTATCCAGATTAAGAATCTCATTTTGCGGGGAAGTGATCACTATTTCACCTAATGCCACCTGCATCATATCAGGAATGTAATTATGCTTGTTAGCAGTGACTTTTGAATAACTAAGAGTTGTAATTGCGATACCCTCAGAACTAGTTTGTACAATCCTTTTTTGTGTGTTGCTTTGAAAAACAACTGTTGCATTTGCTACATTAGCTCCATTTTGATCTTGAACCAATATTGTTGAGAAATCAATAAATGAAATCACTAAACGATTAGGGACAGCAGACCATATATCCATATCCGGGTCACCTATATAGACCAGGCTATGGCGTGCATTTGTATATCCAGAACTAAGTCTGGCAGCAGCAAAACTAGCTCCTCCATTCCAAGGATCGGCATTCTGAAATTGTTCTAAAACATGAGACGCAAATAGATTTTGGAGAAAACAATTTTCCCAAAGATCACCCTTCATTCCTTCTCTGGTATTGCCAATATAAAGTGGTCCTCCAATTTCATGTTGAAATGACGTAAAAGCTTCTGCCATAGAAGGAAAACCACTTTCAGGATTATTGGGAATATTCCAGTCCCATTGAGCTGTGTCGCAACTGCTGGCAATAAAAATAGGATAACTCTCGTTTGGCTCGCTTAGATCATCAAGTCCGTTAAAAGATTCATTTCCAATTTGATAAGAAGGGATGTTATAACGATCCAGGGAAGTTATGTAATTGCGGAACAATTCATCTCCCTGAGGTTGTGTTAAATTCGTAGGCCATGCAGCAATTGCCATTCGAGCTTTATTTCCATGGCAATTCAAGTCTATAATTCCAGGATATGATGACATGTCAGTAATTATGTTCCTTCCGTAGGGTGTTAAATTACCGCCTTCTTCATAAATCGGTGTCCCGGGGATTAGTTCTCCATCATATGAACTTGAAGCGTCATGAGTATTGATTTGTGAAAAACCGTGGCTTAATAATGTCCTTGCTCCTGATCCGTTTGCTGCAAGAGATGCAGCAAGATAAAAGAAATTGCTCAAGTATCCAGCCCTGCCATTTCCCGGATTTTTTTCATATGCTAATACTTTTTCCACCCAATTTCTGATTGCATCATGACGGGTAGGGGAACCTGCCGGTGCATTCAATGTTGGCGGAATAATCAGCCTGCCGATAAACAGTTCCTGCGCATAATCTATGTTGTCATTATTTTGAGTATATCCATCTGGATTACTAAATTCTCCATAATAAGGATCATTATTCCCATTCCAATCCCCATTAAAATCTGCGAAATACAAATCGGAAGGAATATGATTGAATTCCGGTTCACCGGGAACTTGTAAGAAACCCATATCAATTGCTTTTCTTAATGGCGTGGAGCTATCAATACTGCCTACCATCAGGACATTGGCTAACCCGTGATGAAGCCATTGATATTCCAGGAATTTCCTGACTTTGCCAGCCGGATCATTGATGACATGAGATGATATGTCATCACCGCCTAGATTAGCAGCATAGATTTGATCATAAGTTAATACTCTCACGACATTACCTTTTTGTTCCTTCCAGTTAATAAAATCATCAAAGTAATTTTCAGTAGTGTGCGGACAGATGATCAGATAATTATAATAATTCGCATATTGTGGTAAGTGAGGGTCAACACAGAGTTCTGGAGTATTTCTATATAAATCAATATCTCCGGGATTACTCACTGAATTATACAGGTAAGCTTCATATTTGGGAATATCAACAGCAAAACGTGCCAGTGGATATACAGGTTGCATTGTTGAAGAAACAAGGTTAAGAGTGATTGAAATACTGGATACCATTACCAGTTTTTGTGATAGCGGATGATAGAGCAATGGATTGATTTCTATGGTCACAATATGGTTAGCGCCATCTATAAAACCATGCGATACCACTTTTGCATAACAATTTGGATACAAGGCATTGGAATTGTAAATTAATGAATCCGGATTTGTGAAAACAGTACTCATTTCGTTATCATATCCCATGGTCTGTAAAGGTGCAACGTTATATGTACCAGATATAGAAAGTGTATCAGCTATGATATTTAAGCTGCCCACCTCCTGTTCCTTTGGAATGATTAAGTTAATGATCCGAACAGGTAATTTCGGACTCCCGACAACTGACGTTTGAGAACAGTTCTTCATTGAGATTTCTACAAAGTTACTTGATCTTGATGATGCGCTAACATCATTCCAGGTGAATGTTTCTGAATGAGACACGGCGTTCAGGTTCAAGAATACTAACGCCAGGAATAAAATAGTTAGAATTGTTGGTTTCATGGTTCCTCCTTGTTTTTTTACTCCGAATAAACTAATTTCGAAGTATATTTCTCGTTATCGTTCCCTGTAATTTTTAATAAATATATGCCGTGGCTTAGATGCAGGTCTTTGTTCCCTTTAACGTCCCAAATATATGAATCTGATCTGATGTTTTTTTGGTTAAAGACCCTCCTGCCCCTGAGATCAAAGATGCTTATGTCGTAAATTGCCTGCGGTTGTTTATTCAGGAATTTGACATTTACTTTATCATGAAATGGATTGGGATAGCATGCAATTGATTTACTTGGAATTGGTTGTGTCTCATCATCATTTCCCACAGAATGTTCCGAAAGAATGGTAGCGAAATTCACAACAGGTTCAGGTGAGTATTCATTTGAAAATACAAAAAACTCAGGGAATCCATCGTGATTTATGTCTCCAAGATAATAACAATAGCCATATTCATTAAAAACAAAATCTCCGGAATTCACAAAATCATAATTTAAATCCAAAGCTGAATCATTTTGAGTAAAAACAGAAAAATATCCCAGACGAGGTCCATCAGTCGTTAATTGATCTTGTTGAACACAAAAATCTATAAATGCATCATCGTTAAAATTACAATAAGATTGCAAATGCCTCCCAATTCGAACAGGGAAAATATTAGAATGAATTGACAGAGAATTAAAATCAACTCCTCCATAAATAACGTTCAAAATTGAAGAAGTGGTAGAATAAGATAAATAAGATATGTCATCGAAACTATCTCCGTTCAAATCACCATTCGCTAATAATTTAGAATCCATCCCTCCATTTATATCATTTCCAATAATCGTTTCAAAAACCGGTATGCTGCTTAGAGTTTCTCCTCCAGCATAGATATCCAGGATGTAATTATAATTACCTGTTCCAGTAATTGGTACCTGCCTGGTCAGAACTATATCATCATAACCGTCACCATTGATGTCACCTGCTGCCAAACCCCTGCCTAAATATTCTCCATCTGCGGTTCCCAGCTTATACCAGGCACAATTAGCACTGAATTGCTGACCTCCAAAAAAGACAAAAACAGCTCCAGTATGTATCCCTGATGGTCCGGAACCGCTCACTATTAAATCATCATAACCATCACCATTGAGATTACAACCGGTAATAATATTCCCACCAAACCACAAACCCCAACTATCACCGGGATAGTCTGCACCATATAACACAACGTCGGGAGTTTCTGAAATCGAAGTTCCGCCATAATAAATAGAAACAGCTCCGCTATTATCAGGACCATAGCCAGATGAACTCACCACCAGGTCATCAATGCCGTCACCATTTAAATCACCGGAATATGATAAGGTCGCACCATAATCTCCACTTACCTCAGGTGGGGCTATCAGTATCTGATCAGGTACTGAAGCAGCGGTTGGAATTGAATGATAGATATATATTTTCCGATAATTCCCCTCTTCTTCATTTAAACAAGAGAATATCAGATCAGGCGTTCCGTCTCCATTGATATCGCCGTTAGCTTCCACATTCGGCATAAAGTCATGCCCCCAGGGACAATTGAAACGCACAATTTCCTGCAAGGCTGTTTGAGCAAATAAAAGTAGCGGGCAAACAGTGATAAGAAATGACAAAATCAATATTCTATAAAAAAATGTATGCTGTTTCATGGTTCCTCCTTGTAGAAATTACTCCGAATAAACTAATTTCGAAGTATATATCTTGTTATCGTTCCCTGTAATTTTTAATAAATATATGCCGTGGCTTAGATGCAGGTCTTTGTTCCCTTTAACGTCCCAAATATATGAATCTGATCTGATGTTTTTTTGGTTAAAGACCCTCCTGCCCCTGAGATCAAAGATGCTTATGTCGTAAATTGCCTGCGGTTGTTTATTCAGGAATTTGACATTTACTTTATCATGAAATGGATTGGGATAGCATACAATTGATTTACTTGGTATAGGCTGAATTTCATCTTCATTTCCCACAGAATGTTCCGAAAGAATGGTAGCGAAATTCACATATCCTTGAATCATATTGTCTTGTGAGAAGACGAAAAACTCTGGAAAACCATCATGGTTCATATCTCCTAAATAATAACCATAGCCGTAACCATTATTAATGTGGTCTCCAGCATTTACGAAATCATAGTTCAAATCAAAGATCGAACTATTTTGAGCAAATAATGTCAAGTAACCCATTTCAGGTCCATCTGGCGTTAGTTGAGATTGCTGCATACAAAAATCAGAAAACTGATCATTATTCAAGTTGCAGTAATATTCTAATTGTCTTCCAATACGAGACGGAAAATTGTAATCATCTATTGTGAGTGCATTGAAATCATTGCCTCCATAAATAACCTTCAAAGTTGCTTCAGTCGCCGTATTATACAATATAACAATATCATCAAAGCCATCATCATTCAAATCCCCATTTGCCAATATTTTTCCCGTGACTTGTGAATAAATTGTCTCATCGATAAAAATTGTCTCGTAGGCAGAAGAAGAAATTATGTTTGTTCCACCCGCATAGATATCCAAGACATCATTATAATCAGTTCCACTTTCATTCAACACCTTCCTGGTCAGAACTATATCATCATAACCGTCACCATTGATGTCACCTGTGGCTAACCCCCTTCCCAAATTTTCTTCATCTGCTGTTCCCAGCTTATACCAGGCACAGTTGGCACTGAACTGCTGACCTCCTAAAAAGACATAAACACCACCGGTATGTATGCCTGATGGTCCGGAACCGCTCACTATTAAATCATCATAGCCATCTCCATTCAGGTCACATCCTGTAATAATTTGATCACCAAAAGACAAACCCCAACTATCTCAGGGATAATCTTCACCGTATAAAACAATATCAGGTTGTTCTGAGATAATATTTCCACCAAAATATATTGAAACTGCTCCACTATGATCCGGTCCATAAGCCACAGAACTTACTGCCAGGTCATCAATGCCGTCTCCATTTAAATCACCGGAATATGAAAAACTAGCTCCGAACAGACCCATAACCATAGAGGGAGCCGTCAGTATCTGATCCGGTATAGATATATTTGTTGGAATTGTGTGATATATAAATATCTTGCGATCATATGAATTACTCTGATCATCATTGGAACATGCAAAAAGCAAATCAGGCGTTCCGTCTCCATTGATATCGCCGTTAGCTTCCACATTCGGCATAAAGTCATGCCCCCAGGGACAATCAAAACGGATAATTTCCTGCAAGGCTGTTTGAGCAAATAAAAGTAGTGGGCAAACTGTGATAAGAAATGACAAATTCAATATTCTATAAAAAAATGTATGCTGTTTCATGGTTCCTCCTTGTAGAAATTACTCCGAATAAACTAATTTCGAAGTATATATCTTGTTATCGTTCCCTGTAATTTTTAATAAATATATGCCGTGGCTTAGATGCAGGTCTTTGTTTCCTTTAACGTCCCAAATATATGAATCTGATTTGATGTTTTTTTGGTTAAAGACCCTCCTGCCCCTGATATCAAAGACACCTATATCGTAACTCGTATACTGTTGTTTATTCATAATTTTAATATTCACTTGATCACGAAATGGATTGGGAAAACATCGAATTGGAGAGGCGGGTATAGGCTGAATTTCATCACTATTTCCTACATAACTTTCTGTTAGTATTGTCGCATAATTGATGTAATCTGAATCAAAAGAACCTTCCCTGGAAATAACGAAAAATTCAGGATGACCATCCAGGTTCATATCACCGAGATAATATCCAAATCCGTATTGATTATGTGCATGTGTTCCACAATTCATGAAATCATAATTCAAGTCCAATGTATTGCTATTTTGGGTAAATACGGTAAAGTAACCTATTTCAGGAGACCCTAGCGCTAAGGCATCCTGTTGTGCACAGAAATCTGTAAACAAATCATTATTCAGATTGCAATAATACTGCATTGATAAACCAATACGAAGAGGTAGTGGATAATCTTGGACAGACAGTGAACTAAAATCACTACCCCCATATATAACTTTCACGATTGCATCTGTTAAAGTATAATACATGAATAAGATATCATCGAAACCATCACCATTCAAGTCACCATTTGCCAGAATATTGCCAGATATTCCAGAACTATGATCATTAACCAATATTTTCTCATATACTGGAGATGAACTTAGTGTATGTCCCCCGGCATAGATATCTATGATTTCATTTGGATATGTTTGCTCTTGGCTCTGAACTTTCCTGGTCAGGACTATATCATCAAAACCATCACCGTTGATATCTCCAGTAGCTAGTCCTTGACCTAAATACTCATATAGGGATGTGCCTGCCAAGTATAAGGCGCAGTTTGTACTGAACTGCTGCCCGCCTAGGAATACATAAACACTGCCGGTATGTATTCCTGAAGGTCCTGAACCATAAACTACGAGATCGTTGATTCCATCTCCATTGAGATCACAGTCCGTGAGCAAATTTGAACCAAAAAAAAGAGCCCATGTATCCCCAGGGTAGTCTTCCCCGTAAAGCATAACATCCGGCTGTTCTGAAATAGTATTTCCTCCATAATAAATGGATACTGCTCCAGATTGAACTTCACCATAATCAACACTACTAACCACCAGGTCATCAATGCTGTCACCATTTAAATCACCGCCATAGGCAAGACTACCTCCAAATCCCCCATGATTCTGCTGGATGGCTGTTAGTATTTGGTCAGGTATCATATTACTATTTGGGATCGAATAATAAATATAAATTCTCCCATTCTCCGGATGGATATCATTTGGGTTGAAACAAGTGAAGATTAGATCAGGGCACCCATCACCATTGATATCTCCATTCCCCTGAACTATATGGGAGAAACAATTCCCCCAGGGACAATTGAAACGCACAATTTCCTGTAATGCTGCCTGAGCATTCAGAACGGTTGATGTGAGTAAAACCAGAAAAGACAATAATGCAATTTGTTTAAGTGATTTCATGGGTAACTCCCGGATTGTAGGAAGCAGACAGCATAATTTGGTGTATTTTATAACTGGGAGCATATCTGTAATTGATTCGATATCTAAACAGATGTTTCGTCTTACAACAAAGCGATCTCTGTGTAATGAACATCTTCGCCTCCCAGTCTCGATTTCTAATTGTAGCCCAATCAAGTTTAGCTTCTATTATGTATACTATTCGTATTATATATTTTCGTCAAGTTAATTATTTACCTGGCTGCTGTGTTTTCAAAGTATCTGACAGAGTGATATAAATTCCTGTAACTTTTCATCCCCAACGCTTTCAAGTAAGTTCAATAGATATATAGAATTGCCCTTAATTACTACCTGTTTCAATCCTGTTTCATACCAGTTTCATTCCTGTTTCATACCAGTTTCATTCCTGTTTCATTCCTGTTTCGTAAAACAGGAATGAGATTAGTATGGAATTAGTATGAGATTGGATTTAGATTGGTAGTATCTTATCGTTATCCTTGGGGAATGGGTAGGAATAGATAAGTATTTATATTGTATTTATATGTTCATCAGGTAGTCTCACCCGTTTTGGGGAGGGCTTTCGAAATAGGAATAAGGTCGTAACCCAAGTCTTTGACTTGCTGAATAAAGGATTGTATTTGCTCAAGCTTCCTGGCATTATGACAATGACCTATCACGATTACAGTACCGGTTGCTGCACCAATCTTCTCTAAATCCTTGATCTTGGCTATTGTGTTTTCCGGTGAAGTATCGGGTACATCCAGGAATATCCTGCGTCTGGCAGTAGGAATACCTACTTGATTTGCTGCCTTTGCCACCATAGATTCGGAAGTTGTTGCGCTATCGATGAAGAACATGTTATGTTTCTTCAGCACTTGCAGGACTGCAATCATATTTGCAAGATTTCCGGTAATAGCACTGCCTTCATGATTATTTGCCCCAATGCAATATGGCAGTTCATCGATATAATCTTCCACTCTCTGTGAAATTTGATCGCCTGTCATGGACATCAGGATAGCATTGGAACCTGGATTGTTTTCTTTGAAATTAATGGGTTGCATCGGTATATGAATAATCGTCTCATGACCGGAGGCAACCGCTTTTTTCATTGCGGTTTTCGAATATGCAAGCCCAGGCATAATCGCAAAGGAGACTTTCGAATCAAGCTCACAGAATGCTTGGAGTAAATCTCCCCCATTAGCGCCGAAATCATCGATAATTAAAGCAACTTTAATGTTCCCTGAATTTTCCTGGGGTGTTTCCTGTTTTATTTTTGGTTTTTTATGTTCAGTTTGTTTCTTTTCGACTTTTGGCATTTCAGAAATCTCAGTTTTCTGTTTACATGAATTAAGTGTCATTGCTGCAATCATGATCATAGCCAGGATGATCGTTACATAAAATAGTTTCACAGTATTACTCCTCCGTTGACCTTTGAAATTGTATTTTCGCGCCTGCTTCAATATTAAATTTCTTACAATAACCTGCATTCACTTCCACCACATATAGAGCTGGTTTTTCGGAAGAAATCTGAGCTTCACTAAAAGGAACTGCATCATAAGCAATATGCACGATCTGTAAATCTTCATCAACAAAGATCATATCAAGAGGAAGAATCGTGTCCTTCATCCAGAAATTTTCAACTTTCTGATAATCGAAAATGAACAGCATTCCCTGGTTCTCTTCCATCGTAGCTCTAGCCATTAACCCCTTTTCCCTGGTATATTCTGTAGCTGCAATTTCAATATCCAGCTTAGAAATAACCTTGTTTTCCTGAGACAGAAATGACAGTTCACCTTGTTTTTGAAAGATGATTTTCTCATTATCTGAATCTGTTTCAATAGGGGGCTTTTTTATAAATTGAAAATAGCCGAAAGCCATTACGCTTAATAATAGTAAGAAGATAATGATTCTAACTCTCTTCTTCATGCCTCGTTTTGTGTCCTTATTCTTAGGAATTTTCATTTATTTAATTAATAGCATTTTTCGGTTAAAGTGCTGGTCTTCTGTCTCTAATCGACAAAAATACATACCACTCGCTACTGGACTACCATTATCGTCTGTTCCATTCCAAGTAAGATGATAAGTGCCTGCCTCTTGTTTACTATTCACAAGAGTCCTTACTTTTTCTCCCCGTATATTATAGATAACCAGCTTTATCTGTCCCTGTTTGGAAAGATCAAAACTGATATTGGTTCCAGGATTGAAAGGATTCGGGTAATTCTGGTTAAGATAAGATACTGTAGGTACGGCAATAGGATCGGTAACGGGTAAACTATCAACAACTAATGTCCTGGGTGTCTCATTCACAATCAGATTCGCTGTGAAAGGATTCTGAGCATTGATCAAAGGAATTGTCGTTGTAAATACGTCTACAGAACCCTGCACCATTTGAGTTGATGCATATCCAAGCATCAAGCTGTTACTTTGAATATTTGATGAGGTTAGCAGATCAATGAAGTTTAGTGAATTGTTTAATCTAAAATTACTATCCATTACTGTTGGTAATAGGGTCGCATTAAGAGCAAATAAATACTCAAAATGGAGTACATTCAGAAATAATTGTGATACAGAATTCGAAATACTGATAACAGGATCTGAGTAAGTGATCGCTGTTCCTGATTGAACTGGCATTTGTGAGAGATCACCTTTCAAGTAGCGTAAAATTAAGGAAGCATCCATTGCAAGCACATTTCCATCATTATTTGTATCTGCCCTGTCAAGGCGATTATCTGTCCAAGGGCGAGGATCAATGGATGGCAAGGGATCCAGTCCGACAGAATAATCAAGTACTGCCTGTGCATCAGCTTTGGTAATTATACCGTCATTATCTACATCTCCCCATGTAATCAAATTCAACTGGTTTCCATTGACCACGATATCATCAATGTGAATACCATCAAAAATATGTCCTGCAGCATCTGTTGTCATGCGGAATCTGAGGTAACAGTGACGTCCTATAAAGTCAGCAAGAGAATAGGATACCATCATCCAATCATGATTACCGTCGTATGTAGCCAGGGGAATCCATGTCGTTCCATTACTGGAAACCTCGAAATATCCATAATCGTGAGAGGATTCTAAATCATATTTTACACGGAAAGAGATTGTAGGATTCACTATGTTCAGTAAGCTGATCGGTTGAATGAGATAGGCAAAGACTTCCTGGCTATCTACATAATTTTCACCAGGTGAGTCTGTCAGGTCATGATTTGAGTCTGTCTCCTGTATTCCCCAAGTACCTGTAACCTGCCATAAACTGAGTCCATTCTCAAAATGTTCCTCGAAAATGGCTGGCTGTAAAACAATGATAGTCGGATATTGATTTCCCACATTCCAAGCATACTGCATATTGAACCTAGTCATACCATTCAATGTGACGGTTAATGTATATAACCCTAATGGAAGGTTTTGAAATACAAAATACCCATCAGTATCTGTTTGAACTGAAGGTATTCGGGTCGTGCTCAATTCGACAGTTGCTCCCGGTATTGCCAAGCCATTCATATCTTTCACATAACCAACGAAGTCAGCCTCTACGATGGTTTGAAGTCTAAAATCTATGGTTGTCCCATTATTTGCACTGACAACAACATTGTTTATCGTTTCGGAGACATATCCTGGGGCAGAAGCAGTGATGTTGTATGTACCGGGTAAGAGTATTCTATGATAATCACCAACGTCCGAATCTGTTGATATATCCTTATCAATTCCTTCGATATGAAGTGTAGCTGCCAAAGGATGAAACAAGGCATCTGTCACTTCTCCCTTAATTCCCTGTTGGGCATATTCAATGTAAGAGAGTAGTGATTCCTGGTTTTGCATCCAGTAAGTTGGTAAGGTGGAAGCATTAGGCCAGTAATCATAACTGACTTCACATGTAATATCCAGGCAATTGTAATAATAATAGATCCAATCAATGATGCTGCCATAAACCTGATACCAGGCATATCCGTTTGTAATGCCATGCAAATAATCGGTACTATTCCACATTGGATCATTATGACTGGTGTATTCTTCCGAAATATTAATATATAGGTCATTATCAGGCGCCAGTTCAGCAATCTTATCCCACGGATAATTCATCACCAAATTACCACAATGGTAATTCAAAGCCAGGTTAATAGTATGCTGAGCAGCAAAGTTCATTTGAGCTGCAATTTCCGGTTCCCTACCTTCTGTAGTATTGACAGGATCATCAACAAAATCAGGGAAATGCCGATTCAAATCTACATTATGAGCATTTTCACGCTGCATGAGAACATAACCATCCGGATTAAATAAAGGATTGATCCATAATTCTGTGTTATTTACAATATTAGCAATTCTGGTATCAGCGGTATATCGAGTTGTCAGTAACTGGATCAATCGAATCAATAGATCATAGCCAACAACTTCATTTCCATGCATCGCTGCATCCAATTTTACTTCCGGTTCATTTTCCTCTAAACTGACATTATCCGATATCTTCAACATATAAATAGGTCTATTTTGAACCGTTGTGCCAATGGTAACAAGTTGGCAGATACTTGAGTATTGAGTCGCTGTGGACTGCAAGAATGCAACAAATTCATCATAGGAATAATAAGCATTCATGGGATCACGAGTATCTTTTGTTTCCGCCCACAGTTGTTCTGCATAAGCTTTCGCCAGGTTGGGTAATTCAACGATTTCAAATCCTCTTTGTTGAAGAACTTGAAACTGTTCTCTCGTTACCCAGGTTTGGATCACTTGATTCGATACGCTTTCAATGCTGATATCCAAGCTATTTAAAGTCTTAACATCGTCTTGAATATTAGAACTGGTTATATTTGCAGGAAAAGTTGATGCATATAGAATGAAAGAAATATGAATAAATACAAATAAGAGAATGAGTTGTTTCATCTGGAACATCCTTGAATCTTTTGCTTCATATTTAGAAATGGGAGGAAATGGCAAGAAAAAAAAGAGCCAAGTGACCAACTGCACATGATAAACACCTCTTAATGCTGCTTTCTTCCGAATCTGACATGGTTCGTGGGCTGCCATTGCGTTGGGCTTGGCTCATTTTGAGGAAAAATGGAGGGGTTCTTGTGTCAAGGAGAAAGTCATTTGATCTTAAAATAGTCTGATGCTCCGTAGTACTTATCCACAAAACAGGGATTATCTTCAAGTTCCATATTTTATTGCATAACAATGAGATATGGCTATTTCTTTAAATTATTCACAAGTTATACACATGTTATACACATGGGATTAGACATTGCTAACTGTCGGTTTATTTAACAATTACAAGCTTTGCCCTGAGGTTTACTCCATCTCCTGTAATTGTGGATAAGTATATCCCGGATGATAGATTCTTCAGTTCTTGTAGAGATTGCATATGCAGGATGATTTCTCCATTACTATTCCTTTTGTAGGGAGAAAAATCATACTGATGAGAGAACATTCTTTTTCCTGTGATATCAAAGATGGAAAATAGATACTTAGGATTGATTAGCGGTACGCACAAGTGCAGCTTAGCTGTGTCCAGATCTTTTATAGGAGTAGGTGAAAAATACATTTGGATACCAGGTTGTTTAAAAGTGCATTCCAGAGTGTCAGGAAGGCTAACATTGCCAGCTTCATCAATTGAATAGATAAAAACTGTCTCATTTTGGGTAATAGGTAAAACCACTGATGTCCCGTTAATATTATATACTGTTAGATCGAGATTATTCTGTACATTTCTAATTCTAGCCTTATATACTAATAAATCAGGATCCGGAGCAGGAGACCAAGTCACATATAAAGAATTCATCTCTTGATAGGCACTGGTAATATGGGGTGATAAGGGTGGAACTATGTCAGGTGAATTATAACTGTTCAGAAAAGCAGACCAACTGGTCTCAGCAAAATCCAGGTAACCATAATGTTGCCACAAGCCACCAAACACATCAGGAGTAATGGGAAACCAGATCGTAGTATACCCAATAGAATTATCATTGTAATTATTGTATTGAACAGGATAAACTTCATCAAACATGAATAGCACTTCCGAAGCATCATTCGTCAATCCAGGATCGATAGCACTATTCTTAATTTTATTCAGATATTCATGTAAGTCAATATCAGCATCTAAATCATTGAAAGTAACACAACTATTCCTAATAGGTACCAAGAGATTTGCCTGGGTTTTCCACACATTAGAGAAGCTGTTGATTGCATCCCTAAGAGTATTGAAATTTGAACAATCCGCATAAGAACAGGAGGCTTTGGTCATATCATTGCTCTGATTCTGGCTCTGCCAGGGGTTATACGAATTCACATATAAACTCGGAATTAGAGCAGCTAGAGCGGATGGTGTGGTATTACCGTGTATCGAATTCAATATCTCAGTATATGGAAATCCATGAACTGGGACAAGATATTCTGAGCCAATCACATAATCACAATTCCGATATACTTCGTTCAAGACCTCGATGGATTGCATGCTGCAGGCATCAAATAATAGAATATCGACTTTCGGAATACTGGAAATTGCTGCTTTTAATTCTCCATTCCAAACTTCAATTGCGCTATGTGACGTGGCATCTGTACAAATCCATTTGGAATTATTCTCTTTATACCAGCTATTCCCATGTGACCATAAAACCAACATTTTATGTGTTGAAGAATACTTGTCGAAACCCCATTTGGCAAAATCTATTATATTATGATAATCTCCCGAATCGATCTCACCCAAATCCCTGACAACGGGCGATGAAATATGATTCAGCATGTCATCATGTCGAATCTTATATCTTCGAGCACCTGGTGTTTCACTGTTCACGGATTCATCGATTTGAACAACGACATTGACATTTGACCCGAAATCCGCTGCTTCCATTTCATTGATATCTTCTATTGCATTTACATTTAAACCATTATCGGCAGCCATATAGACGAGAATCGTCCAATCAGCAGCAGATAATTTCACTGCGCTGAGGAGGAGGATTACGAGTAGTAAAAACACTAGTCTTTTTATTTTCAATGCCTGATTTCCTCTTTGATCTCTCTCCCTTTAGTTTAAGGGAGATCTGGACGAGACACCGTATCCTGTCTGATTTCCCTCCCTTTGGATAAAGGGAGGAATGGTCTGTCAACTGGCATGTTGTCCCATTTCCCTCCCTTTGGATAAAGGGAGGGATTAAGGGAGAGTTTGATTCTCTTCTCTTCTCTATATTCATATTACAACGTTGAACTCCGCACTCTCAAATAGCTTTTTCAAACTCTCCGACCTGTACTTCGACTCCGCTCAGTAACCGCTACTCCCTATCCAAAGGGAGGAATTAATTTCAAAGATAGACCCCCCTACCCCCCTTCCCAAGGGGGGATTTCCCTGTACCCTGTCCGCTGTACGCTGTACCCTGTCCGCTATTCCCTACTCCCTGTCCGCTGTACGCTGTACCCTGTCCGCTATTCCCTATTCCCTATTCCCTACTCCCTACTCCCTTCAGCAAAGTATTCTCCAGCAGATTCAAATCCTTTAAGGACACGAACTGCACCTTGACTGAGAGCTTCCATTTCCTTCTCACCAGGATAAATATGCAGTTTTGCAATAAAACCAACCCGCTCTTCTATTTGTCTCACTAACTTTTTATTATAAACAAGACCACCAGACATGAAGATAGCATCCACTTTTCCTTTCAGTACAGCAGCACTGGCTCCAATCTCCTTGGAAACCTGGTAACAAAGAGCATCTTGGATGAAATCAGCATACTGATCACCTTTTTCGATACGCTCCTGGACTTCCAATCCGCTATCGGTTCCAAGGTAGGACATATAGCCACCTTCTTTTGTCAATAATGTACACATTTGTTTGTATGAATACTTCCCAGAATATGCCATTTCAAGCAAATCACCAATTGGAAGAGCTCCTGCACGCTGAGGAGAGAATGGTCCCATTCCCAGAAGTGCGTTATTCACATCGACTACCCGCCCATGTTTTATGGCAGCAACAGATATTCCGCCACCCATGTGCACACCGATCATATTAATCTGATCAAAATCCTTACGAAGTTCATGAGCTAATAGACGTGCAATGTAGCGAATGTTGAGAGCATGAAGCAGTGATTTTCTTTCGATTTCCTTGATACCGGAAATACGGGCAATATCCTCAAACTCATCTACGACAACAGGATCAACAATGTACCCAGGAATGTGATATTCTTCAGCAATTGCCTTCGCAATGAAAGCCCCAAGATTCGATGCATGAATGCGTCCCCACATCGAAGGGTCTTTGAGGTCTGTCAACATCTGTTCATTGATTACGAATGTACCACCATGTACAGGACGAACCAGACCGCCACGACCTACAACTGCTTCCAGGGTTTCGGGAGGCACATTATTCTCTTTCATCGCCTGCAATACCAATCCCTTTCGGAAATCATACTGCTCAATAATCCCTCCAAAAGGTTCAAGTTCAGAAGGTTCATGGCGTAAGGTAACAGTAAAAACAGGAGTCATGTCATCATATACGGCAATCTTCGTAGATGTAGAACCGGGGTTGATCGCAAGAACACGATACTTCATTCCATCCTCCATAGATTTTTTTCTGCCAACCTTTAAGAAAAATTATAATGGGTCAATGAAATTTATGGGAATTACTGTAATTGATAATGTGATCGGATAAAATTAAACTCTACTCTCATTCTTTTATTATGCTCAATCACTGCTTGATTAGTGATTTCTTCGTAATGACGTAAATCAATTTCTCAAAAAAGATTTATCTTCCTATGCCATAGAGTTTCATTATTCAGCATCAACAAGTTTAGATTCTATGATTTGTATCACATTCTTCAACATCAATTCTGCTGTATTTTTATTCAGATCATAACATTGAACAGAAGTCCATGCCTGAACTCTCTGTCATGCAGAAAGTTTCAGCTTCAAGGTACAAGTGCCAGTGTAAAGCAGAATCAATTTTTTCCCAAAGCTTCAGCTTGAAATTTCATGGAAACACCCTCCTCGGGTAGAAGGTTAATTAAATCATTTGACATTGTTGTTAGTTCAAATATACGTTTCTTTAAGAGGTGAAATATGAAAAAGCGCATCCTTGTAGCCACGGGTGGTGGAGATTGCCCTGGATTAAATGCAGTCATCCGTGGAATCGTAAAAAGAGCAGATCTGGATAATGAAAAATGGGAAGTTCTAGGTAGCATTGACGCATTTAACGGTGTTCTTATCGAACCGATGAATCTGATGGTATTGGATAGTAAAGCTGTAGCCGGAATCCATGTGATGGGTGGAACGATCATTGGGACAACGAATAAAGGCGGTCCTTTTGCCTGGCCTATCAAGAATACAGATGGAACTTGGTCAACCGTGGATAGATCGGATGAGTTGATCAGGCTTCTTCAGATACAAAATATTGATGCTGTAATTAATATCGGTGGTGATGGTTCACAGCGTATCTCGCAGGGATTGTACGAAAAAGGGTGTCCCATTATCGGTGTTCCTAAAACCATAGATAATGACCTATGCGACACAGATTTTACTTTTGGTTTCCAGACGGCGGTAGATATTGCCACAGATGCTGTTGATAAGCTTGTAACCACCGCTGCCAGTCATCATCGTATTTTGATCTTGGAAGTTATGGGACGATATGCAGGTTGGATTGCTCTTCATGCTTCGATTGCAGGTGGTGCAGAAGTTTGCCTGATACCGGAAATTCCTTATGATATAGATAAAATTATCGCATCCCTGCATCATCGGTTATCACATGGTAAGGGATTTGCCAATATTGTGATTGCTGAAGGTGCGCACTCTATCGACAAAGGAATGTCATTCCATGGAGATAAAGAAGTTGGTGCTACTGAGAAAAAATTGGAAGGGGCTGCACTCAGATTATCTTCTGAATTAAAAAAAGCCGGCTTGGATCTTGACATCAGGGAAACCATTCTCGGTCATCTGCAGCGTGGAGGACGTCCAAACGCCTTTGATCGGATTCTTGCCACTCAATTCGGAGTGAAAGCTTTTGAAATGGTGAAAGCGCAACAATGGGGACAAATGGTTTCCTATCATCATCCGGATATCGTTTCCGTACCAATCAAGAAAGCGATATCAGAATATCACCTGGTAGATATCAATTCAGATTTAATTAAAACAGCTCGAGGTATAGGAATAAATTTAGGAGATTAAGAAATGGAAAAACTCACACAAGAACAATTAATAACCATAGCAAACCAGGCAAAACTGGCACGCAGCCATATATTAAAAATGACTACTCTCGCCAATTCAGGTCATCTCGGTGGTTCCTTGTCAACAATCGATATGATGATGACTTTGTATCATATGATTAAAGTGGATCCAAAGAATCCGGATTGGGATAGGAGAGATCGGGTGATCATCAGTAATGGACACATTTCCCCAGCGGTTTATTCGACTTTGGGACAACTGGGTTTCTTCCCTATTGATGATGCCGTCACTCATTTCCGCCAAGCTGGCAGTATTTATGAAGGACATGTTGAAAGAGACGTTCCCGGAGTCGAATGGGGTACCGGAAACCTGGGGCAGGGTCTTTCTGCTGCAGTTGGGATGGCTCTGGCATGCAGAATGCACAATATCGATAATCATTTTTATGTATTCATGGGAGATGGTGAACAACAGAAAGGACAAATCAGTGAAGCGCGACGTTTTGCTTTTAAATATGGTTTGAAGAATATCACAGTCTTGATTGATTACAATCAGTTACAGATCAGCGGCAATATACATCGTGTGATGCCACAAAACATCATTGAGAATTTTGTTTCCGATGGTTGGGATTTCATCGAAGTACAAGGACATGATATCGGTCAAATTGGTAATGCGCTTCTGAAAACACAACACAGCAATGCCCCCACATTGATTTTAGGTCATACAATTATGGGGAAAGGTGTTCCCTTCATCGAGAACCAGGAAAAGTATCATGGATCCCCACTGACAGAGGCGCAATTAGCAGAAGCTCTACAAATACTGGGGTTTGAAAATGATCTTCCCCGTTTTAAAGAGAAAAGAAATTCTGCAACATTGCACTGTTTTCACAGGGAATTTGGGTTCAAACCTGAAATCAAGATAGGTTCAAAACACATCTATGATAAAGCAACGGATAATCGTTCCGCATGGGGAACGGCAATTGCTGAACTTGCAGTTTTGAATATTGATTCAAAAACGCCAATTGCTGTTTTTGACTGTGATCTCCAGGCAAGCGTAAAAACTGGAGATTTTGAGAAAGCAACACCCAAAGCATTTTTCCAGGGTGGCATTATGGAGCACAATACAGCAGTCATGGCAGGTGCTATGTCAACAGTCGGAGTCCAAGCTTTTTGGGCTGAATTCGGTGTATTCGGAATAGATGAAGTCTATAATATGCAACGATTGAATGATATCAATAAAGCAAATATCAAACTAATAACCACGCATGTCGGAATAGATGTCGGTGAAGATGGTAAAACGCACCAGTGTATCGATTATGTGGGTTTAATGCATAATCTATATCACTTCAAGGTAATCGTTCCAGCAGACCCGAATCAGACCGATCAGGCAGTCAGATGGGCTGCTTCCATATATGGAAACGTGCTCATTGCGATGGGACGTTCCAAACTAGATATTATTCGGAAAATGGATGGTTCAATATACTATGATGCAAATCATGAATTCGTATATGGAAAGGCAGACCAGCTTCGTGAAGGCAAGAAAGCAGCATTATTTGTTACTGGCACTCCGGCACCGAGAGCTGTAAAAGTAATCGATCTGCTTGCCTCAGAAGGTATCGATATCCAATTATGGAATATGGCAACACCATTGTCTATGGACGATATTGCACTACAAAAAGCTGCAAAAACGGGATTAATCTTTACTTATGAAGATCATAATTCCCAAACTGGAATGGGTGCTATCATAACTAATAGACTGAATGAATTGAACTTATTCGTACCGGTCATTAAGTTTGGCGTTGAAGATTATGCCTGTTCAGGTGCATCTGATGATGTATTCAAGCTATGTAAATTAGATGAAGATTCGATATACAGAAGAATAAAGAAACATCTTTCCTAAATTGAGAAAAGCAAGTTTCTTTAGGACTAAGATAAGCGAGGATTTACGCTATATGCTGAATATTTTTCAGATCACTGACTAGAAAGTTTGAAAATAGAATAGCATAAAAAAAGGGGGACTTAAAGTCCCCCTTTTTCATATAGCATTACTTATTTAGCTCCGTAAACATCCGTAAAGATCTGACTGAACATGCTTTTCATGTCATCAGTTTTCATGTATGATAAAGGAAATGTAAATAAGTAGCATTTATTGTAACTGTTCTGTGTCGTATACTTTAATGCCACAGGTTTTGTTGTATATAAGTCATAATCTGCCTGTGTAGGTGAGTAATTATCCTGTCCCGGAGTTTTTGACCCATATTTGTAAAGGCTAACTGCTCCAGGAGCAATCTGATTGATATATGAAACAGCCCCCAAACCGTGTCTATTGGAAATTATCGCATAGAAAGGAGTCGTCAATTCAAGATTTACATCCGGATACTGACTAACAAGAGAAACTCCTTTAATAAACCATGGTTTCGCTGTATAACTACTCCCTGGAATACTTAAAATAGCAGAAGTAACATCACCAACTCCAAAATATTCTGTCAGAAGATTCACTTGATTATTATCTGTTTCTTTCTTTACAAATAAATCGCTAAGCGCTGTGAGATTACTGCATCCGGAAATAACCATATTCCCGCCACTATTCAGATACAGAGATAAAGCATCGTATTCTTTCACCAAATTAGCAGTATTGGTGCCAGCACCAGCGTCAGCATGATAGATAATCAATTTGTATTTTTGCAGATCAGAATATGAAACTTTACGTAAACGAATGTCCGTATTAGTAACACTCAAGCTTTGATAATCAATTTGCGCACCAGTAGCTCCATGTTGTGCAAGAGCATCCGAAATAAAGGACGTATAAAGTGAATCTGTTTTTACATCAGGTGTATAGGCTTGGTTTGCGTCATCGTCCCATACCAGGACATCCTTACGCTGTTCTTTTGGTAATGGATCGGCAAGATAAAAACTAAATACTGCAGGTGTTGGATCAGTGATGTCCTGTAAGTCTCTCGCTCGTACTTCAAAAGTGTGCAATCCGGGACTCAAATTCGTTAACACGATACTCTGTGCTATTGGATCGGTAAGATTTAATCTCAACCATCTTGTAGTACCGTCAGGATCAGTAAAAATATGACTAGCCAGAGGTGGGAAGTTATATGGCTGTCCATCAAGACGAATATCAAAACCTGTAACTTCGCTGTAATAATTAATATCTGTTGAAGAATCAAGAAGGGTGTCTAATTTTCTATCAAAAGGATAATCAGTAATTGTAATTAATCCTGTCCCAGAAATTTTCCCATATTCTCCATGCCAACCCCAGCGGAGCGTAACTTTTAGATTTGGACTATAAACAGCAGCATATCTTCCCTCTTTATCTTTAAAGAAAGGAGTTGCATAATGAGCAATACTGCCTGAAAAGGTTAAAGGCCAAACTTCCGGTATAGCTGCATTAACATAGTTGTAATCTAAATAATGATTATCTCCAACAGCATAAACTCTCTCCATATAAAACATAGTTTGAGGATTGTAACCGTCTTTAACGGCAAACCTAAGTATGCCCAATTCTGATTTAATACCTGCAAGATCATAGGCACGTGCTTTAATGATTGTTTTGGTTTTCTGGACTTCACCCTCAAAATCAGCATGCAGCGCAGGGTTTGTAAGCTTTGTCAGTAAATATTCATTGTTTTTGGCTAATCCTGCTGTACTAATCCAGTTTGGAGTTCTTAAAGTTACCTCATTCGTAGTCAAATTTGAATCATATATAGCAAATTCATAATGCGTAGCAATAGAGGTCAGGAAGGGATCAGAATCAATAATACCAAAGCTCAGTTTCAAACCGGAACCAACAGGACCACCATTCGGGTTACCCTTTGTTGTTGTTAACGTAACTTGTGGAGTCCTGGAAGTAGCATGGAAATAGCGAATAACTTTATTACTGATTGTGTTCCGATTATCAATACAGATAATTTCAAACTGACTGATTTTAGGAAGAGAATCTCCATTGGCATTAGCCGCAGGAAAATTGATTGTAGCATATTTTTGTAGAGTCCAGATACTCTTTTTAGCATTCGGACTGTCTAATGGTATGGATTGATCAGCACCTGGCTTATAATGCAATGCCCACCCGTATTTGTTTGGTGAAATAGCTTTCACTTCACTAGGTGTAAACTCTCCGGTTGCGTCAATTGTTGTATAGCCTGGCGTTGGTATAGGATCTCCATTTTTATCCAAGACACGGAAAGCAAATCCTTTTATCGAACCGTCAACGTCAGTCGCATTCCAATAGATTTTGGCTTGGAATGATTGAAGAGGGAGATTTGTAGAATCCGCAGCTCCCTCATATGAAGTAATCTGGATGGTGGGAGCAACATTTGCTTTCAATTTACCTTTGTCACAGCCTGTAATCAGCATCATAGACATGAGCAAAAGAAAAATTGCTATAATCGACGTACTCTGGATAACTTTCCGCATACTATCCTCCAATATCTTATCTATCTGTTAAATGCAATTTTTGAACTTTATTTCCATTTAATTTAATTCAGTCAATAAATTATTTAGCTTTTTCTTGGGAATCTTTCGCCTGGAGCGTATTTTTAAGCAACCGGTATGTTGTAACACTACCCACTCCCCCTGGAACAGGAGAGATTGCTTGAGCAGTATCCAGACAATCATGATAATCTACATCGCCCACATAAGAGGCATTAGAATCAGCATCGATCACTTCATTTATACCTACATCCAGGACAATAGCTCCTTGTTTCAGCATATTGTGTGTGACATATTTTGGTTTACCAATGGCAACAATTAAGATATCTGCCTGACAAGTGATTTCTTGCATATTCGGAGTTTGGCTATGGCAAACAGAAACTGTTGCATTTCCCAATTTTGCTTTTTGAAGCAGCAAATTCGCCAAAGGCTTTCCCACGATACAACTCCTTCCGATGATTACTACATGCTTTCCTTTCGGATCGATTTTGTAGTAATCCATCATTTCCAGAACGGCTGCAGGTGTGCAAGGAATAAGTCCATCATTTTCCAGAATGATATTGCCTAGATTGAAAGGATGAAGACCATCAACATCTTTGGACGGGTCAATAGCTAAAACGATTTGCTCTTCATCTATCAATGCGGGTAAAGGCTTTTGCAGCATAATACCGTTTATCTGTGAATCCTGGTTGAGTTGATAAACAAGCTGTTTCAATTCAGCTTGAGAAGTGTCTATGGGAAGACGATGCACATTGATAATGATACCAACTTTTGCTCCCTGTTTTTCAACATTTTGCACATAGAAGCGGGAAGCTGGTTCGTCACCTAAAACGATTATATCTAATCGGGGTTTTACTAGTAAATGCTCGATTTCTGTGGCTAGTGCAGCATATTTTTCCTTGAGAAGTGGCTTTGCACTTAAAATGATTGTATTCACACTTTATTTCTCACTCGTTTGATGCATGTTGCCAATCCTGTATCTGCATTGATTTCGATGATTACACCGTTAACTTGGTTTCCACTATCTGCAACTTCATATCTTAACGGCATTCCAGTAGTCATTTTAGCAATAATGATTTCTTTTTTAATACCAATGACTGAATCATGAGGTCCAGTCATACCTGCATCAGTAAGATATGCAGTTCCGTTAGGTAAGATTTCCTCGTCTGCTGTCTGAATATGAGTATGAGTACCTATCATGGCACTTATTCTGCCATCAAAATTCAAACCGAAAGCTCTTTTTTCAGCAGTGGATTCAGCGTGGAAATCGACGAAAATATTCCTAGTATGTTCATTTAAAATGGGTAAAAGCTCTTCCATAATAAAGTAAGGTGAAAGAGCAGTAGTCATAAAAGCCTGACCGACAAGAGATACAACAGCTAGTTTCTCACCGTTTGCACAGTTTGCCAGGATATATTGATATCCAATCGCACCTGAAGGATAATTCGCAGGTCTGATGATTCGTTTTTCATTCCGAATATATTCATGAGACTCCTGTTTATCCCACAAGTGGTTTCCGCTGGTAAGGACATCGATTCCTGCGGTGAAAAGCTCTTTTGCAGTACGTTCTGTGACACCACGTCCATCGGCAATGTTCTCACAATTTGCAATGCAGATATCAATCTCATTTTCCTTTCGAAGATAGGGAACATAATCCTGAGCGATTGCTCGCCCAGGTTTTCCAAATATATCACCTAAAAATAAGATTCGCATTATTTCGCCACAGCAACTTGCCTTGTTTCTCGAATCACAGTTACCTTGATTTGACCTGGATATTGCATTTCCTTTTCAATCCGGGCAGCGATATCTGTAGCAATAAATACTGTCTGATTATCATCCACCGTACTCGGTTCAACCATGATGCGTAATTCACGACCAGCTTGAATCGCATAGGATTTATTAACGCCTTCAATTGAATTGGCGATTTCTTCTAATTTAGCTAAACGAGTCATATAGGTTTCCAGCATTTCACGACGCGCTCCGGGTCTTGCCCCGGAAATAGCATCAGATGCCTGCGCAAGAGCAGCATAAATAGAAATGGGTTCCACTTCTTCATGATGTGCTTCAATAGCATTCACAATGATCTTACTTTCTCCATTTTTCCTGGCAATATTGGCACCGAGAGCAGCATGAGAACCATCAAATTCATGGTCAATAGCTTTCCCCAGGTCATGTAATAGACCGGCTCTTCTGGCAATTTCCTGATCCAGACCAAGTTCTACGGCAAGAATACCACATATCCAAGCAGTTTCGATTGAATGTTGAAGAACGTTCTGTCCATAACTGGTACGGTAATGGAGACGACCCAAAAGTTTGATTAGGTTTGGAGATATTGTATGAATATTGGTTTCCAGCAAAGCTTTTTCACCAATGCGGATAAGATTTTCATCCATTTCCTTACGCGTTTTTTCCAGTACTTCTTCAATACGTCCGGGATGAATACGACCGTCAAGTATCAGTTTTTCTAAGCTCAGACGGGCAATCTCACGTCTGACTGGATCAAAACAGGATAGAACCACTGCTTCAGGAGTATCGTCAATAATCAAATCAACCCCGGAAGCTTTCTCAAAGGCACGGATATTCCTGCCTTCGCGACCGATAATTCTTCCCTTCATCTCATCAGTTGGAAGAGAGACTACTGATACAGTAGTTTCAGATACATGATCGACTGCCATCCTTTGAATCGCAGTGGAGAGTATTTCAGCAGCCTTGGTGGTAGCATCCAGTTTCAATTGTTCCAGCATTTGCCTGACATCCGCAGCAGCTTGGATCTTAGCAGCTCCCAGTAATTCTTCACGAAGAGTCTGTAATGCTTCTTCCCTGGACATTCCGGCAATTTCAGATAATTTATCTCTTTGATTTGCAATGATCTGTTCCAATTCCTCTTTCTTAAATTGGACTTCATCTTCCTTGACTTTGAAATTCTTTTCGATATCCATAAGGTTGGATTCTTTCTTATCCAGTGATTCCATTCGCTTATCAAGACTCAAAGCACGCTCGTTATATCGTTTTTCCATAGCGCGTAATTCTTTTTGTCTTTCTTTGATTTCTTCTTCGTAAGTATTCTTTTTGCGGTACCATTCGTCTTTTGCTTCTAGAATTGTTTGCTTTTTCTGATTCTCAGTTTCAATTTTAGTATCTTCGATTAGTTTGGTCGAAATTTGCTTGGCATGAGAAATCATATTTAAAGCACGATTTCTTTGCGTGAAATAGATGACGAGTGAAATACAAAAACCGGCTATGATACCGATTATTATGTATATAATTGTCATTGTTACCTCTTCATTTTATTAACCCGCAGTACCGTGTATGCTTGTCACTGATGAACCTTTTTTTTAAAGTGGGCATCTACCTTATCAGCTTTACCAATCCGGCTCGAAACCGGCTTAAGTGCTACCGGAGGCTCGATTCCCTCATCAAGCGTGGTTCTTTTTACAAAACATATCACAAATACTGCAGGAGATTAAATATCATTATCCGAAATAAATGTAGAAATCAGTTTATTGAGACGGTCAATTTCCTCTTTTAGAGATACGTTCAAATCTTGCAAATCGATCAAGTGTTCAGATAAGTTCAAGGAATTAAGGATGAGCAGTTTATTCTGATCAATGATGTCATATTTATCATTCAGTTCTTCCAATTGCTCATTTAGTGAATTGGCAATCCGAATGATTTTGTCAGGATCATCTCCACGTAATTTAAACTTTCGACCGTAAATTTCAACTTCAACTGATTTCATCAAATTCATTTTTCGGTCAGGGGAATCAGTTCATCGATCTGGGAAGTCAATTCATTGTCCAACTCTTCAAATTTGTTGATAAGATCGAACATATCCTCATTCTTCGATTCCAGGTCAGATAGTTGTCTTGTTTTATCTAGCAGTTGTTTATTTGTTTCATTCAACTGCTGATTTAAGTCTGTTTCTTTGTCTTTGGAATTCGACAATTCCTCTTTCAATTTTGCATACTCTGTTTCCAGGATGTCATATTTCTTCTTCATTTCTGAATAACCGTCGATTAATTTCTGTATTTTTTCCTGTAATCCAAATGCCGGTTTGTTATCAGTCATAGATCACCTCATCTCTATGTTAAATTTTGTTTCTAGATTTCTAATAATTTTTTTTATCATAAGATCGATTGTCTCATCCGTCAAGGTTTTTTCGTTAGAACCGATAATTAAGTTCATACTAACGCTATGCCATCCGGTTGGAAATTGCTTCCCTTCATAGATATCGAAAAGTTCAACAGCCCTCAGTAATTCAATATTAGAAGTACGAATCTCATCCATAACGGTTCCGATTGACATAGATTGGGATATCAAAAAAGATAGATCCCTCTGAACAGTTGGGTACTTGACGATTTCATGGAATGTATGAGAAACTTGTGGTTTGAGTTCCAGTAATCCATCAATATTGAAATCAAATATCCAAGCATCCTGCTTGAAATCTGTCACTTCCAAGTCAAATTCTGCAAGGATTTTAGGATCAAGTTTACCGAATGAACCCAGACAAAATTCTCCACTCCATACATCGATTCCATTATCATTTAGAAAGAAAGGTTCGCATGATGTTCTAAAACTTGTATTTTCGATATGAAGCAGAGCAAACATATCTTCAAAGATTCCTTTCAGATCGTAGAAATCGAAGGACTGCGTTTTATCCTTCCAATGTATGGGATGAGCTTGTCCGGTGATAAAGCCGGAGATACGGTAAGGTTCAACTGCAAAGCCATCCTTCTTGGGGTGGAATACTTTATTGAGTTCGAAAAACTTGATGTTCTCTTCCCCATGATTGATATTATAAATAGCATTCTTGATCAACTGCGGAATGAGAGTGGAACGCATAATACTGGCATTACCAGCTTGAGGGTTTAATATTTTAACAGGATTGCTTCGACTATCAGATTCTGATAAACGAAGCTTGGTTAATAATTCCGGATCACTGAAACTTGTATTTATCACTTCATAAAAACCGATAGCTACAAAATAATCCTTCAGCTTCCTGTGGAGATAGAATTTATCCCAATTCATAATATCTGGAAGTCTTGGCTTTTCCTCTTTCGGATTATAGCCATGAAGACGGATAACCTCTTCAATTAAGTCTATCTCACGTGTCAGGTCTTTGCGATAATCCGGTACTTCAAATAATAAAGCACTTTTCTCTTCACCCTTATAGATCAATCCTAGTGCCTGTAAATAAAAAATAATCGTTGGGTTATCGATTGTTATCGCCATTAGCTTCCTGACTCTCTCCGGTCTTAAGCTGACAATCCATGAAGGTTTCGGATTGGGGTAACTATCAAGCACTCCTGCACATAATTCTCCACCTGCTACAGCGAGTATCAGTTCAGCAGCTCGAGCACTGACCACTTCTGCTTTTTCTGCGGATAGATTACGTTCAAAACGATAGGATGAATCAGTAAATATGTGATAACGATTGGAAGTCCTGCGAATAGTAGCATAGTCGAAACAGGCTGCTTCCAACACGATATTTGTTGTTGTTTCCGTGATATGTGAATTCTTCCCCCCAATGACACCTGCGAGTGCACTGGGTTTCTTACCGTCGGCAATGACAAGATCATCCGTTGTCAGATTGTATTCTTTTCCGTCAAGAGCTGGGAATAATTCATTATTAACCGCTCTCCTGACAACGATTCGATGTTCCTGGAGCAGATCATAATCAAAGGCATGAAGAGGATGACCCATTTCAAACATGACAAAATTGGTGACATCCACGACATTATTGATGGGTCTTGAACCTATAGCAATTAAATGTCTCTTTAGCCAATCAGGTGATTCCTGTATCTTCACATTACGAATCATACGGGCTAAGTAACGCGGACAACGCTCCGGTTCCAAGTTTTCCAGTTGCAGATATTTTTCAATGGGTTCATACTGTGTTAATTGTGGTTTACAAGGTAAATGCAGGGGTTTTTGCAGTAACGCTGACAGATCACGGGCTATTCCAATCATACCAAGTAAATCAGCTCGATTGGGAGTAATTTCTACTTCGATGACGGTATCTGCAATATTCAGATAATCAACTACACTGACACCTAAAAGCGCATCTGACGGTAACTCAATGATGCCACTATGATCCTCTGAAATCTTCAATTCCTGTTCTGAACAGATCATCCCATAGGATTCAACCCCCCTGAGTTTGACCTTTTTCAGTACAATATCACCAATCTTAGTGCCAATAGGAGCAAAAGCAACTTTCAATCCCTTTCGACAATTTGAAGCTCCGCAGACAACATCCAGTTGTTCTGTACCGGTATTCACAACACAATGAGATAGATGATTTGATCCTTCCACCGGTTCACATAGAAGTATTTCAGCCACGACAACAGAACGGATATCTTCACCGATCGACTGCACAGCTTCCACTTCGATACCAGCAAAAGTAAGTTTATCTTCAAGCTCTTTTTGTCCTAAGTCAATATCTATATACTCTTTCAGCCATTTTACACTGATTTGCATGCTTATCTACCTGTTTTCCTTATCTGCCTTCGCACTTCTCACTTCGTACTTCGAACTTCCTATTTCTCTGCCTTCGCACTTCGCACTTCGTACTTCGTACTTCCTTAGCTGAATTGGCGTAAAAACCTTAAGTCGTTTTCAAATAATAACCGGATATCCGGTAAATTATACTTCAACATGGCTATACGGTCAATTCCTAAGCCAAAAGCGAAACCGGAATAACGCTCCGGATCGATTCCCAGCATTTCAAAAACATTCGGGTCTACCATACCGGCACCACCCATTTCCAACCATCCGCTACCCTTACATATTCGGCAACCTCTACCTCCGCAACTGACACAACTGATATCCATTTCAGCACTAGGTTCCGTGAAGGGAAAGAAATGCGGTCTGAACCGTGATTTGGTTCCTGCACCGAACATCTTTGTTGCAAATTGATTGAGAGTATCCCTTAGATCGGCAAATGTGATATCTTCATCGACAACTAATGCTTCCACCTGGTGAAAAACTGGTGAATGGGAAGCATCGAGTTTATCATTACGGTAACATCTACCCGGTGATATGATACGAATCGGAGGCTTATGACTCTCCATTGTCCGCACCTGCACTGTGGAAGTTTGAGTCCGCAAGAGTGTATTCTCCGTGATGAAAAATGTATCTGCCAAATTACGGGAAGGGTGATCCTTGGGTGTATTCAGAGCATCAAAATTATGGAACTGATCTTCAATATCGAAACCTTCAGCGATTTCGAAACCGAGACTAATGAAATTATCCTCGATCTCGCGCCATACTTGAGTCAGGGGATGCAAAGCACCTCTTTCATTCCGGCGACCGGGAAGCGTCAGGTCAAGCCTGGATGCTTCCTGTCTGCGGATATACTCCTGTTCAACCATGACTTTTTCCTGAACATTGATCAGTTCTTCCAATTCCCGTTTAGCATCATTAATGATTGCACCAAAGGCTGGACGTTCCTCCTGGGGAATCTCACGCAAGCGCTTTAGGAAATCCGTTACCTGGCTGTTTTTACCTAAATAACGGGATTTCAGGTTCGCTAATTCTGCGGGATTCGAAGCAGAACGAATCTCATCACGAGCTATTTGAACGATTTGCTCTAGTTGATTTCTCACGATTAAGCAAGAGCTCCCTTAGCAAGGGTCACTAATTGTGCAAAAGCTTCTGGATCATGCCAGGCTAAATGTGCCAATACCTTGCGGTTGATGTCGATGTTAGCTTTATGTAAACCGTTAATAAATTTACTATAGCTCATGTCATTAATATGGCAGCCTGCATTGATACGTACAATCCAAAGACGGCGAAAGTCTCTTTTTTTAGCTTTACGGTCACGGAAGGCATATCCCCAACCTTTTTCAACAGTCTGACGAGCGGTAACGTATAAGCGATGGCGAGCACCGAAATAGCCTTTCGCAGCTTTCAAATATTTCTTTCTTCTCGCGTGGGAAGCTACATTATTGGTTGATCTTGGCATGTTATCTCTCCTTCTTAAACGTTCAGCAGTCTTCTGATTCTTGGAACATCGACTGCAGCGACCATTTCGCCCTTTCGCAGATTACGTTTCAGAGTAGCAGACTTTTTTGTTTTAATGTGAGCTGCTTTGGCATGATGTCTTTTAATCTTGCCATTCGCCGTGATTTTGAATCGTTTAGCCGTTGCTCTATGGGTTCTGATCTTCGGCATTTCCATTTCCTCCTATATTACTTACATTTTGTTCTTTCTGGTTCCCCTCCCATTTAGGGAGGGTTTGGGGAGAGCTAGTTCTTTCTTCTCCCTCTGACCTGTTACCTGTTACCTGTTACCTGTTACCTGTTACCTGTTACCTGTCACCTGTCACCTGTCACCTGTCACCTGTCACCTGTCACCTGTCACCTGTCACCTTCTGCTATGCTCTGCCAATTTTTAATTTTTAACTTTTAATTAAAAATTACGCCTGGTCAGGATCTATTTCTTTAGTATTCGCTTTTTTCTTGGTCGTTTGTTTCTCAACTTTCAAGGCAGCAACTGCATCTTCAGATGTATCAACCTTCACTTTTGTGGTTTTTGCCTTAACGCTGACAGATGCTGTCTCCTCTTCTGAGGTTTCGGCATCCAAAGCTATTTCATTGGCTTCAATAGCGGAAATCTGTTCCGGTGTTGGTTCCGGTTCCATTTTGGAAATGATCTTATCAATCTCTTTCTTCGGGGATATGATCATCATGAGTAAGTTCTTTTCCGCTAAAGGCTGGGAATCAACGTCAGCAATATAGGCTAAATCTGCTGCCAATCGTTCCAGGATGGAATAACCAAGTTCCTTGTGTGCCATCTGGCGACCACGGAATTTGACTGTGAATTTTACCTTATTATGTTGTTTCAGGAAGCGAGTTGCATTATTCTTTTTAAAGTTGTAATCATGCTCCTCGGTACTCGGTCCGAACTTGATTTCCTTCACTTGAATTTCATGCTGTTTCTTACGGGCTTCCTTCACTTTCTTTTCTTTTTGGTAGTAGTATTTGCTAAAATCCATGATGCGGCATACAGGTGGATCAGCAGTGGGTGATATTTCGACTAGATCAAGCTCTGCTTTCTCTGCCATTTTCATTGCTTCACTGGTTTTTACAATACCAACCTGTGTTCCGTCTGCATCAATTAAACGCACCTGATCACATGTGATCTGGCGATTTGAGCGTTCTTTTGGCACGACTTCCTTCATCTTTGCCTTGCCTTTGCGAATCCGGATTATAGTGGCCTCCTTATGGTTATCGTGAACATAAAAAAAGAGCGGATAAAATATCCGCCCGCTTTATAACTAAGTACATAAATCTCAATACATAGACCTTACTAATATCATCTGAATCGTAAGGTAGAAGCGGACAGCCTCTTTACTCTATAACCAACTTCGTAGACTTCTGGAAATGCGTCAAGTGAATTCAGGAAATTTAACCACGAAACACACGAAATACACGAAAACAGATATTGTAAGGTAAGGATCAACGGATCAGAATCGTCTGGCATGTCGTAGAGTAGGACTCCGTTCCTGCTTCTGCTTTCGTTCTTCGCATTTCGCACTACGTATTTCGTACTTCGTACTTCCTTAGAATCCTTAGTATAGTTTAGAGCCTGAAACTTAATTAAACATTATTACGTGTCGATTTTCGACATCAAAAACGACATGAATAGCTTGTCTTTAAAAAGAATTAATAAAGCGTATTTTTAAATATCCTGTTCTTGTATAACCCCAAACAAAAAGGAGTTAAAGTGTGAAATCTGAAAATCTCTTATCACGTTTATCAGTCTGTTTTATCGATTTCCTTATTTGCTGGTAGCTGATAATTCTGAAAAACTCCACAGGAGTGAAATCCGATAACCTGACGTGTGAACGTCAGGATAGCTATGGGAAAAGAATGATAAAACGTTTCAACCCAACGCGGGTGACACTTTTACCGGAACGCTGTTTTCAAACGGCTATGCTCTGCAACTTCAAAAAGCCTCATAAATTAAGCATTCCATTAGCAATGTAGGGGTTTGCGGAAGTAAACCCATCTGCTGAATGTTGTGATATCAGTGAAGCAAGAAAAGCAGTAAGTTCATCTAAAATCGGATGCTCTAAATCTCAACTATCTTAACAGTTGAACAGTTCTGCTTTAAAGGGGTTGGGGGGTCTCTTTCTGTTCTACATTGAGTGGCACTTTGTTGTACGATGGGATTGGTTATCCCAGAGAAATGCAGATTCCGATAATACCATTATCGAATACAACACATTACCAATGTATGTTACAACATTGGTGGTTACTCCTTGAGCTGTGTGGAAACTCCTTAAGGTGTTGGCTTCTCTTCTAAAAAGCAACGTAAACGAAGCTGCCACGATTCCTGAAGTAATCACCACACCAAAACAGCTTACAAAGCTATAGTACAGGTAAAAAGGTAAGAAACCTAAAAAACTACTGGACTGCCCTGCAGAGACGGACACCCTGGACGAAGTAGCTGACGTACGGGTTGACGTAGTACCGATTCGAAACCCGACAGTCGTAGGCATCGTTGCCCCAGTAACTGCCGCGTAGCACACGGTTGGGTCCGCTAACTGCACCCTGTGGATTCGTCTGCGCATCAGAGCTATAGGTGCCATACCAGTCCCAGCACCACTCATACACGTTGCCGCTCATATCATAGATTCCCAGAGCATTGGGAGCCTTCGTACCGACAGGATGAGATGTGTCCCCGGAGTTTGGATGGTACCACGCCACGGCATTCACATCATCGCTGCCGATGTATAGATAATCCGGTGTGGAAGTTCCGCCCCTTGCTGCAAATTCCCACTCCGCTTCCGTAGGTAACCTGTACCCATTGGCTGTCCAGTTGCTGATTGCTGCATCCCAGGTAGCGTCATTTCCAGAAGTGGGAACTGTGCCCCAAGCTGTGGGATTTGTAGAACCACTGATCGTATAGACCGGAGTAAGACCTTCGTTCAGACTGCGCAGGTTGCAATACTTCAGGATATCATACCTGGATACATAGTACACAGGATAGTTGCTTCCTACTCCGTATGTTGTTCCAAATCCAAATGGATCGCTATTCCATGCTCCCATCACAGCCTCCCATTCGCCCTGCGTCAGCTCATACTTGCCAATCATAAACGATGATAACGTCACGCTGTGCGTTGGCAATTCCCATTCGATTGCGCCACCGTGTGTATCACCCATGGTGAAAGTACCCCCCGGCACCAACACCATCTGCCCAGGAGTTGTACCCTGGCTAAAAGTTATATCCGTAATTTCGTTCAGATTAAATGTGGTTGTACCGTTTGTAGTGTGCACATTCAGTTGAGCCTGCGCAAATAGAAAAGAGGTAAAAAGGATAAGGCAGCTAATAAGTAATATTTTATACATAACATACTCCTATTTCAGCATCAGCATTTTATTGACTTTGATTTGGTCATCGCATTTAACCTTATAAATATAAGGTCCCGAGGCACAGGTATTGCCGGATTCATTCAAGCCATTCCAGGTCAGTTCGTGTACACCTTTAGTCATGTTCTCTTTTGCAAGAACTTTCACCAGTTGTCCTCTGATGTTATAAATTGCGACTTCCGTCTGATACGATTCTGACAATTCAAATTTGATGATGGTTGAGGGATTAAAAGGATTGGGATAATTAGTTAAAAACTTAATGGGGACTTTGGGCAGAAACGTTACCCAATCATTATTAGAGACGTTATTAAATGTGATCTGCTGAATATCCTGCACCTGGAACTCCGTAGTTGTTCCATTGGATAAATGGACAATCATGACATCACAATACAGCAGAAACGGCGCTAAACAGAGGCAGACAAGAAAGATATATCTCATAGTTCCTCCCTGATGATTTGGATTATTTTTTTGAATTCACTTTTAATTGAAATTAAAATGTTTGATAATTATCGGTCAAGTTTTATTCTCTATTGACGTTGAAACGCCTTGGTTTGATGAATCAAACCGAACAACGAATGAATTCGTTGCTACGGTTATTCGTTGTTACGGTTACTAGTTGCTACGGTTTATTCGTTGTTCTGGTGATATAGTGGCTAGGTTTCAAACCCAACCCCAAAACAGCTTATAAAGCTAATGATGACTGTAAGAGGTCAGACGCATGGGTCTATCCCTACAATCAGATGCATTTCATGTTCCAGTATATTAGCTTCAGGGATAGCCATAAACAAGTTCTTCCGTCTTGAATTTACCGAAAAAGCCTTTGACTGCATGTCTAAATCTTACTTTCATTTCAACCTATTTTCAGATATTTTAACACGAACTCACCCTCTCTGAAACTGACACCTGGTACCTGAAACCTGTCACCTTCTTCATTGTGTTTCGTGGTTACATTCTTCCTTTTTCTTCTTCCTCTTTCAATTTACTTATTTGAGTCAACTATCATACGGAAAAGATTATACCGGTTTCAATCCTGTTTCATACCAGTTTCAATCCTGTTTCATTCCTGTTTCGCAAAACTGATATGGAACAGGTATAAACCTTGCTTGGACTTGGATTAAATTCAGTATCATATATTCGGTTCTTTGTTTGCCTGGAGGTAAGGTTGTCCCAACCTCGAAACGATAAGCATAAGGTGCTAGGTGCCAGACTCAGGGCGGAGCATCTGCAGAGTAGGCGAAAGGAATTCGCCTCGCACGCCGATAAGCAATCGGCGTTCCAGATGGGTCTGCTGACGCAAACCCCTACTTTTTTCTTGCCTTTGATTTCAAACATATTTCCAATTGCTTTTTTTTGTGAAGAAGGAGGCAATCCTATGGATAGCAAAGTCATTGACTGGTTATTAACCGGGGATGTATCGATCCAGTACCAGGTTTATCGGGATCTACTGCATGAAGATCGGAAAGAACTGCAGCAAAGGATTCACAACGAAGGTTGGTGTAAACATTTCCTGGATCTACAGAAGGATGATGGACATTGGGCGTTGGGTTGGTATCGACCAAAATGGACTTGCACTCACTACACTTTACTTACTTTGAAATACCTCTCACCCATTAAAGAAATCTCTTCGATCCAGGGAATCATAGAAAGCGGTTTGAAGAATAACTTCGCCAAGGATGGGGGCATTGGTTTCTGGGGTAATCACACTTACAGTGACGTTTGCGTGAATGGCATGTTCCTGAACTATGCAGCTTATTTTGTCAAGCCGGATGAGCGTTTTCATATTCTCATCGATTCGCTGCTGAAGATGCAGATGAAGGATGGAGGCTGGAATTGTCGTTTTCGTCATGGTGCAGTTCATAGCTCTTTTCATACTACTTTAGCCGTACTGGAAGGCTTGTGGGAATATCGGCAAAATGATGGTGTTTATCGATTGAACGAAATCACAAAAGCGGAGAATAGAGCCATCGAATTTCTCCTTGAACACAATCTATTCCTTTCACATCGCACAAAAGAGATCGTAGATCCTAAAATGACCATTATTTCTTATCCTCCGCATTGGAGATATAATATCCTGAGGTCTTTGTTGTACTTCGTAGAAAGAAAATTACCCTGGGATGACAGGCTGAAACCTGCAATTGACCTATTGCTAAAAAAAAGAACACCGGAAGGTTTCTGGCTGCTTGAACAACATCAACCGGGGAAAGTGCATTTCCGAATGGAAAAAGTAGGAAAACAGAGTTATTGGAATACGCTCAGAGCACTGAAAGTGCTGTCAGAATTAAAAATTAAAAGTTAAAAAATAAAAGTTGCAGAATTGCAGAAGGTACTAGGTGTCAGGAAGAAGATGAACAGGTAATTACTTCCCTCCCTTTGGATAAGCAAGCATAGGAAATACGAAAGCAGACAGTAGGATCGGAATCCTACTCCACGACAAAACGGGCTACTCGGTGTGAGCAGCCCGTTTGTATTATGTTTCTTTTAGCTCAAGTTTCATAACGCACGGGGTGCGTTATGCCACCTCACGGGGTGAGGCGTTCCCCCTGTACACTGTTACCCTGTATGCTGTTCGCTGTACGCAGTACGCTTCTGCCTATCTCACCAGCATCATTTTCTTCATATCTGTATAGTCTTTCGTTACCATACGATAGAAGTAAATTCCGCTAGCTACGGCTTTACCATTGGCATCCGTGCCATCCCAATTGGCTGTATAGGAACCGGCTGCCTTATTATTATCTATATAACTCCGAATAAGCTGACCTTTTACGTTATAGATATCAATCCTGACATCCTGCGCATCTTTCAAATCATACCGAAGAGATGTGCTTTCCTTGAATGGATTGGGATATGCATTCAAGAGACATGTGAAGGCAGGAATAACCGAAGGAGTATCAGGATTAGAGCCGGCAGATGCCATCAGTGGACCGAAGTATTCGGTGGAACCACTCTGGGAGACGCTTTCCAGCCAGAAGTAATAAGGACTGTCCATCGCTTCATCCTGGTAAGCGAAGTTATAGGTGGTTTGCGTACCTGCACTGACACCATTGGATATGAGTGAAGTATTCAATTTTGTGGCAGAGCTTAAGTTGTTCATAGCTGAGCGCAGGACGTTAAAGCCCATGTGATTCGTTTCAGATTGGGTGATCCACTGCAGGCTGACATAATAGGATGAAGTTACCGCTGCTGTGAAGGAAGACAGTTCTACAGGCAACTCTACCTCTGCCCTATTATTGAAGACAACTTCAAAATCACCATTCGCTTTGACAGCAGGGACTGTGAATGTGCATTGTGTATTCGTCCAGGTTCCGTCATTCGGATTGAATATTGTTGTAAATCCATTGGGAATGAAGCGATAGGAGATTGAGCCGGGAGTAAAGCCCAGATTATGGGTAAAGGTAATAACTGCTCCGGAAAGAGAGCCGGAAGAAACATTGAGAACCAATGAAAGCCCTGAATTATTCAATAACGGATCAGGAGTTGTCCAGTACAGAGTGGCATTCACGGTCGGATCACCGGTTATATTAGTGATATGCAGATCGGTATCCAGCTCAAGACCGGTGGTTGTATCATAGATAGGAGATGGATTCAGATCAACAACACCGCCGTTTGCATCTCCGGAAGAAGTCACTTTATCGTCACCATTCATCGTAATACGGAAGTTATCGATATAAACATCTACTGTAGTTTCGAAGAAGTACATAAAGATATAATTATCAGATACAGATGGTGTAAAAACATATCTGCTAAGTGCGTAATCTGTATTGGTGACCATCGTGTGAAAACCACCACACAAACCTCGATTTCCAGTATCAAAACCATTATATCTAAGAATAAATACCTCGTCTGATGGGGGCATTGGCTGAGAGACACGGTAATTGTATTTGATTTCATATGTATTTCCTGCTATTAATCGAAACACGGGGCTCAGGATAATATTGTAACTATTATTGTAATCTATGTCACCAGCCATCTTCATAGCATAGTTAGCCTCGCCATCGGGACAACGAAGACCCAAATGCATACCTGCTCTGTTGGGACTTTTCTGTGACACAGTAAAGATATTTTCAAGGGTTTCAGTATCCAAACCTCCTGCTGCTTTCTTTCCAGCAATATAAGATAGATTGTTCCATGTTAAATCCTCTACTTCGAAGTCTGCAAGATATGGGAAATCAACTATTTCATTTGTGAGTAATAAACCTCGTGTTCTGAATTTATAGACTTGGGAATTGACAGAATGTCCTAAATTATCCTCAAAATTGACATACCAGTAATAGGTTGTTTCATTTGCCAAAGGTTCTGCAGGAACAAACTGAGCATTAGTCCCATGATAGAGTAAACTGTAATTCAAGCTATCTGTGCTGATATACACTGAAGAAGTGTATGACAAATTATAAAGATACCAGGAGAATTGTGTATCTATCTGAACATCTGTAGCGTTATTGCTCGGTGTAATATATAGTAACGGCGGACCTGCAGTGATACGGAAATTATCAAAATTTAAACTCGCTTGCTCAGTGCCACTCGCTACTCCTCCATAGTAGAAATATTTGGATGAGCCACCCAAGAAACCAAGATTAATTGTACTCTCACTCCATCGATTTCCATTCCACTCACCATCAACTGCCAGATTCAATGTTTCGAGTTCCTGAGCCGTATAATAACCTGAGTTATCAGTACCCATCAATACTCGCAACCAAGTAGCATCATGGGTAAAATATGCATATCCGGAATAAGTAACTCGATAGAATTCTGATCCTGCGGGGAAATCAACTCTTGGACTCGTCAGGTATGCAGTGTGATTTGCTGCTAAATTTACCCAGTTATTACCATCTGCAGCACCTGGTACAGAAGGATTTGTTTGTTCAACAGAACCAAGTGAAAAAACATTACCAGATGGGGCAGTCCATCCAGCTGGTGGGAATGTTGGACCTTCGAAGCTTTCCTGATAAGGGAAGGTATTGACTACCGGTTCGACAGCAAAAAGCTGACTTAGGATGCCACAGGTAAAAATCAAAATGATTAGAAAGATAATCTGTTTCATTTGTTTACTCCTTTTTTTGATATTCATTTTAATCTAGAGAAAAGAAGACCAGAACTAGCTCTCCCCTAAAATGTTCAACCCCCCTTAATCCCCCCTCGGGGAGGGGGGTAAATGGGAGGGGAATCAGACAAGTCTTCTCTGCTCTGCAATTCTTAATTTTTAATTTTTAATTCTTAATTCCTATCTCACCAGCATCATCTTCTTCATATCAGTATAATCTTTAGTTACCATACGATAGAAGTAGATTCCACTGGCTAAGGCTTTGCCATTAGTATCTGTCCCGTCCCAGGTGGCTGTATAGGTACCGGCTGCCTTATTATTATCTATATAACTCCGAATAAGCTGACCTTTGACATTATAAATATCGATCCTGACATTCTGCGCATCCTTCAAATCGTAACGAAGAGATGTGCTTTCCTTGAAAGGATTGGGATATGCATTCAAGAGACATGTGAAGGCAGGAATAACAGAAGGTGTATCTGGATTTGAGCCGGCTGATGCCATCAGTGGACCGAAGTATTCGGTGGAACCACTCTGGGATACACTTTCCAGCCAGAAGTAATAAGGACTGTCCATCGCTTCATCCTGGTAAGCAAAGTTATAGGTGGTTTGCGTACCTGCACTGACTCCATTGGAAATGAGTGATGTATTCAATTTTGTGGCTGAGCTTAAGTTGTTCATGGCTGAGCGCAGAACATTAAAACCCATATGATTAGTTTCAGACTGCGTTACCCACTGCAGGCTGACATAATAGGATGAAGTTACCGCTGCTGTGAAGGAAGACAGTTCTACAGGCAACTCTACCTCTGCCCTATTATTGAAGACAACTTCAAAATCACCATTCGCTTTGACAGCAGGGACTGTGAATGTGCATTGTGTATTCGTCCAGGTTCCGTCATTCGGATTGAATATTGTTGTAAATCCATTGGGAATGAAACGATAGGAGATTGAACCGGGTGTAAAGCCCAGGTTATGGGTAAAGGTGATGATCGCTCCTGAAAGAGAACCGGCAGAGACATTGAGTACCAATGAAAGCCCGGAGTTGTTCAATAACGGATCAGGAGTTGTCCAGTAAAGAGTGGCATTCACTGTCGGATCACCTGTAATATTGGTGATTTGCAGTTCGGTATCCAGCTCAAGACCGGTGGTTGAATCATAGATTGGAGCCGGATTCAGATCAACAACGCCACCGTTTGCATCTCCGGAAGCTGTCACTTTATCTTCACCATTCATCGAAATACGGAAGTTATCAATGTAAATATCAACAGATGAATAGTAATAAAAGAAAAAGAGATAATCATCCGTTCTAGTTGGAGTAATGATCACTCTCGAAAGTGCATAATCCGTATTCGTGATCATAAAATATGTATTCATCATCTCTTCGGTACTTCCAGGGGCTTGATAGAAAGCAAATAAACCCCCACCCTCATTTCCCATAGGTTGGGAAACACGATAATTGAACTTAACTTCATACGTTGTACCTGCAACCAAGCGAACAAATGGAGAAAAGAGAATACCCAATACACCATTCTGCGCGGATGGCATCTTCATTGCATAATTAACTCCACCATCAAGACAACGTTCAGCATATTGCACCTGTTCTCTCGTTGAGCCCTTCTTAATACCGAATATTTTTTTTCCCAGAGCATCCATATCCTGAGCTTCTGGTATACTTTTCCCAACATTTAAGTTCGCTGTATTATTCCATGATAAGTCATCTACCTGGAAGTCATCCAAGTAAGGAAAGTCAACTATTTCGCCCGGCATGGGTGTGTTTCCTCTTGTTGTGAAAGAACATACAGGGGTATTGACTGAGTGTCCCAAATTATCTTGAATCTGGACATACCAGTAATAGGTTGTTTCAATATTGAGAGGATTGTCAGGGGTATTCTGATTGCTTGTTCCAGTATAGAGTAAATTGTAATTCAAGCTATCAGTGCTTATATAGACTGAATAAGTATATGCCGAATTGGAAATGCCCCACCAAAATGCTGTAGTTGGACGAATATCAACAGCATGATTAGCAGGTGTAACTTCGAGAACAGGAGGTCCGGCAGTTATCCGGAAATCATCAAAATTCAAATCTGCACCCCAAGCTTGACCACCTATAAAGAAATACTTTGCAGAACCATCCATAAAACCTAGATGATCTGTAAGCGTTCTCCAGCGACTTCCATTCCATTCAGCATCATTCCCCATATTCCATACATCAACTTGCTCACTCGAATTAGGATTAGTATCAGATCCCATCCTTACTCTAAATATCATAGAGGAAGGTGAAAAACAATATCCAGAAATACTTAACTGATAGAATTCAGATCCGGAAGGAAACTCAAATTTAGGACTGGTAATCAATCCATCGTTTCCAGCTGCCATATTTACCCAGTTATTGCCATCTATAGCACCTGGTACGACAGGATTTGTTTGTTCAGCAGAGTTAAGTGAAAAAATGCCTGGAGCAAACATCGGGTTTACTGACCATCCCGCTGGCGGGAAGGTGCTGCCTTCAAAGCTTTCCTGATAAGGGAAAGTATTGATGGCAACTGCTTCAGCAAAAAGCTGGCTAAGGATGCAACAGGTGAAAGCTAAGATGACAAGAATGAGTATTTTTTTCATGTTTTACTCCTTGTTTTGATTTTGATTATTCTTATTAAAACTTACTAATGATTCATAATCATGGAATTTATATGCCAAATAAATATTTATCAGTTTATTGCGTAAGCCATTGCAGTTGTTAACTATAGAGTGGTTTGTCAAAATCGTGTTTTCCTGATTCTTTCAAAACATACTGAAATTCAGTGAAAGTGAAATTTCAGATGAAATTATTTGAGATAAAAAAACGGGCTAGTCGTTGTGAGTAGCCCATTAGTATTATTTTTCTTTTGGCACAGGGTTCAGAACGCACGGGGTGCGTTCTGCCACCTCACGGGGTGAGGCGTTCCTCCCATTCTGCAATGCATTTGTTAATTCTCTTTCACCTTCCAACGGCAAGAGAGAGGGCAGTAGCCAGTTTCACCACGTTTTTATCAGTATTATCCAATCTACCGGACATCACAGTGGCAATATTCTTCATCACTAAAAAAGCCGTTTCCAAGTCATGTATCGCAATTTTATCAAAGTCCTGCTTCGTCAGTTGCAGCATTTTGCACTTAGTAAGAGCTTGTACGTTAGCATTACGTGTACCATTTCCGACAAGACCGTTTTCACCGAAGAAAGGTAATATATCCGCTTTCAGAGTCGCTAATTTCTTATCTTCACTGCTATAGCCTTCAAAATCCATAATGAGTTTTTTAGTCACTTTCACAGTTCCTTCATAAAGAATGTATAGTGTATCTCCTGTTGTGTTCTCATGAACGATATAATCATTCTCGGCAAAAGAGATTTCCTTTAAAAAACCTGTGACCAGGATAAGCTGTTTTTCATTCAGTCCCTTAAACAATTGAACCTGGCTTAATTTGGATATATCATGCATCCTGAATTCCTTTTTTTTTAACAAATGATCAGAGCTTTATCATTGGGGCGAATTATATAATCCTTCGGAGGATTAATCTGAATATTGCTTCTCATTTCAGGGGATAAGGAGTTAGATTTCTCCAGTGATAGCCGAATAAAACTATCGATTCCTGATTCATCATCAGAAAAAATATCCTGTAATCCCAGTTTGGGCTGTTCCGTAAAGATTCCTATCATCAGTGATCCCTGGTGTTGATACATATATTCGAATAACTCAGCATAGGTTCTTTCGAAAAACATGGAAGGTATGACAACAGTCCTAATCATATTGTCTTTATTGCGAAGAAGGTTTTCAAAGAAATTCAGTGAATTTTTATCTAAAGCATTATTCGCTAATAGATAACCACCCATTTCTTCATAAATGAGAATATTTTCAATACCAAGCCTGAGCAGCAGATTCTTATTCGAACCGTTCATCAGTTGAACCGTCATGCGTTGATGTTCTCCTGCCAGGTAATGAACAGCATTCGCAACAATAACTACTCGGTCATCAGCTACTTGTTCATCCGCTTGTGTATCAGCAAGAATAAAAATATGATCAGCAGTCATCACATTGGCTCGGCGTAATACTTCTTCCTGGGTAGTTTCACCTCGAACGAATTTGAGATTAATCTCCGGATATTTAGATTGCAGTGATTCATAAAAATCAACTGAATAATTACCAACCAGAACGACCGAAGTATCTTTTTTCAGACGATCTGATAACGCCTTCAGCATATTTCCGGCAACATTATTCCAACCGCAAATAACAATATGATGATTTTCAGTTATGTTCTTCAATCCTTTGGCTCCTTTCATGCGATCTTCCACAAAAACGGAAGCGATCAAACCGGCAAAAATCGGCATCACGCTCAATTCACAGAGTATTAAAATAATTGCTATCACACGACCAGCAGTTGTCGCTGGTGTCTTATCCCCATACCCCACAGTTCCGAAGGTGACAACCGCCCAATAAATTCCTTCAAATACAGAATGGATGATAGAACCACCCTCTCCATGATGTTCAATAAAATATAAGGATACAGCAGAACTGATGATCAGTAGAAAAATAACGGAGATAAGAATGAACAATAAACGAATGAACCAGCGATATTCACTATAACCGGTACTCCATATACTAATTAGATTCTTTAAGTTACTAAACATTCGTTATTTAAACCTTCTGCTGTTTCTTTTAAAAGTGATTGGATATAAATTAACTCCACCATTTAAGAAGTCAATGATTCATCGAGTGTGATAAGTAATAACTAATTTTATTTGTCAATGTACATTGTCTAAGATACTTGGTCAAGGTTTTTTGTAGATCAACTTTGGTAGCTACTGCTTCAGAAGTGGTAGAAACTCCTTCAGGGGATTTCCATACAGCCTAAAAGTGTAACCACCGATGGTTTTAACATAATTTGGTAAATTGTTGTATTCGATAATGGTATTGTCGAATTCTTCCTGCATCAAACAGAAGCTTTGCATATCAGACAGCAAATACCTATAGGATGCTGATGCATATATCTGGATTGTTGTATGGGTTCTGGGGCAGGGGATGAAGACTTGAAAGAAATTAAGAATGAAGAACATATAAACCACTTTGAAAACAAGGAAAAAAGTACCTCAACATAACCACAATACAACCAAAACACGACCGCCCATAGGAGCGGTTGTCCTGCGGTAGTGTAGCGGTGGTACTGCGGTGCTGCAGCGGTTGTTTTTAATGAGGCATTTCGACTCCGCTCAATGACCATCAATTCACTCGGAGAACTTAGCTTTCATCCTCGGTAGCGAAAACCTGTTTTCAGGGAAGTTCAAATTCGATATTTTCACAAGTATAACAAGAACGGAGACTTGCTCTACAGAGTATTGGAGAAAGAAGGCAGTAGTTAATAGGGTGTAGGAAGTAGAAAAGTACACTATCAAAGCAGATTAAGAGAGGCGAAAAGAATTCGCCTCGCACGCCGATAAGAAATCGGCGTTCCTTCCTACAAAAAAAACGGATGATCAGGAATCTTGTTCCTGTACCATCCGTTTTCTCAACGTAAGAGGGGTCTAAAACCCTCGCACTATATCATCACCGCATCTCAGCGGAATTACAAACATAATATTCCATTAAGAGTGAAAAGCAAATAATTTCTGAATTCTCTAAGGATTAATTCGTACTGAGCTGGAAGCAGGGATCCAACCGCCTAAGCCATTCGGTAATTTGACTTGGCTCCAGGAATCTTCTTCCTTCTCAATCGAGAATATCATTCCTTCATGAATAGTGAAAACGCGAGTGAAATCACTGCCAGGTCCGCTATATCCAACTTCCGAAGGAATCACCAGTACCGCTGTTTTGTGGCTTGCATACTGATGATATTTCACAATTCCAATAATTGTGCTGAAAAGCAGGAAAGAAAGGAAAATGATCAGGATAAATACCGGCAGGTATCTTTCTTCACCAGAATGCCAAAACCAAATATAGTAGAGTGTACCAATGCTCATGATCAGGAAAAGGAGAACCATGATGGCAATCCGGTTCAGTGTGAGAATATTCATAAGATTAACGATCACATTTCCAATAAAACCACCCTGCGCCTGGTATTGCTGGTCACGTGTGAGAGAGAGGGCGAGCTGCAGGTTTCGCTGTGCTGAAGTATGAGCAGAATTGAACCGCAATGCCCTTTTGTAGTATAGTATGGAGGCTCCCAATTTCTGCAAACGATAATAGCAGTTACCCATATTGTAATAGAGGTCTGCATTTTGGATGCCTTGAGCTTCCATTTTACCGTAGAAAGTCAGAGCTTCAGAGAATTGTTTCTTTGTATAGGCAGCATTTGCCTGCTGAGCCAAGTTATTTTTGGTGGCACTGAAGAGCTGCAGAGATAGAATCAAGAGAAGAATGAGTAGAGATATCTTCCTCATAACCAACCGCCCTGACGCTTTTTCTTGGAATGACTGAATTCCGTAACGATATTCCGTAAAATTTGAAAGTCTGCTGAAATCTGCTGTTCAGAGAACCCCCCAGGCATGAAACGAGCTTCATTGCATCTTGTGAAGAATGTTCCCAAAGCTTCCAACAATTCAGCAGGGCATCCCTTATCCTTCAGATCTGTCATAAGCTCTTCCGTAGAAGCGCCTTTGGAAATGCGCAGTTTATCACTGATAAATTGAACCAGACCATTCTGTGCTGAAGAATAAAATAAGGGATTGTTCGTATTGGAGTACAAGGTAGCTTTTTTCAGATACTTAGATAGAATTTTATTAGCAAGTTTCTGGCGTGAATATTCAGGATTCAGGGATAGTTTTTTCTGTTCTTTGCTCATCCTGAATGCGAAAGGTAAAGTCATTAGGAACAGAATCAGAAGCAGCCAATACCAGGTTTGATTAAATATGGGTGTCTGAAGACTGAAATTTTTATCATCGCTGATAAAATCTATATCCTTATTTTCCTGTTTGACTGCAGTCTGTAACAATCCTGCCTGCATGGGATAAGATTCTCCTTCCAATACTTCCAGGTGATGACCGGAAGATAGAATCGTTACATAAACGCCTTTGCTGTTATCAAAGTAAGAGAAAGAATATGGAGGAATATCGTAACTTCCCTTTTCCTGGGCAAGAACCAGATACTTGATTGTTTTGACACCTTCCACGCCGTTCTTCACCTGGTTATTCACTTCCGGTGTCATGAACCTCAGATTCGGAATCTCCGCTAAGGCTGGAACCGTAAATTGATTAATATTCCCTGAACCTGAGATTGTTATCGTATATACAAGAGATTCTCCTGCTTTGATTTGCGTTTTATCAATGGATGAACTAATAGAATATCTACCAATAGCACCAGTAAAATCAGCCGGGTTACCCTGTTCAGGTAAAGGAAGCACCCTGATTGATTGAGGTTTGCTTTGTAAATTCAAGCGATCTGTCATCCCAAAGCCAAAGAATCCGCCATTGGTTCTTTGCGCATCTGCAACAACAGTCATCAGGGGAATTGTGATCGTTCCTGTTTTATTGGGGGTAAGGACAACTGTCTGCAATAATATGGAACCATATGTTTTGCCATTATAGGTTGCATTCTCTAAGCGGAGTTGCGATGCAGTATATACCAATTCCTTGCCGTATCCGGCATAGTCTTTAATCTCTCCCAGATTCACACCTGTTAATCGTTGCTGAGTATATAAACGGTAATTCACAAGTACGGGTTCACCCTTATAGACTTTAGTTTTGGAAGGAGTACCCACAATGAATGTTGCATCAGCATAATTTTGCTGCGGTGTGTTATCTTGATCAGGTTCATCAAAGAAAGAGGGAAACCCAAACGGAGATTGCAGCTGCTGAGCACGAGGCTGCTGCCTTTGGGTCGAACCTTTTACAACCTGTATTTGGATCGGTGCTGACTGGTAGGTTTTTCCCTTAAATGCAATCGAAATCGACGGAATGGGAAAAGTTCCTACACGCTTAGGTGAAAGCGAATAACGATAAGTTTTACTGACACTCTGATTCATGACACCATTCACAATAGAAATAGAAGATTGGGATGAGGTTGATACTCCCAGATTCACAAATTCCATTTTCGGTAACAGGGGAGCTTGAATCTTATCAGCTTCTTTACCGGAGATTGTAACCATCAAAGAAAATTCTTCCGACTGTCCGACCGTTGTTCTATCAACACTGGCAGAAATTGAAATTTCCTGTGAACTCAGTAAAGAGAAGAGGAAAAGGAAAAAGCATGTCAGAAATGCAATTTTATTCATCACCTATTCCGTTTACCAGTATTTTGCATTTTTAGGTCTTTTTGCCGGAACTTGCTGTTTCTTTTTCATATCATTCCTCTCATTTTCCATCAAAGCTTTCAATAATTGATCTGCATCTTTTTTCTTTTGATCCTGTTGAGTCTGCGGAGTGCTTTTTTGTTGTTCTTTCTTTTGCTCTTTTTTCTGATCCTGTTTCTGATCCTGCTTCTGTTTCTGCTTTTGCTGCTGCTGTTGAATCAAGGCTTTTTTTGCCATTTCATAATTATATCGTGCTTCCTGATTCTTCGGTGAATCAATGACAGCTTTTTTATAATTGTCAAGTGCCTGCTCATATTCTTTTTTATTATAATGTATATTCCCCATGTTCTGATAGGCTTTGCTCTGATCCTTAAAATTTTTATCGGTAAGCGCTTTCTGATATGAAGTGAGCGCATCATCCACCTTACCCAGCTTATAATTCGTATTGCCGGAATTGTATTGAAGGCGTCCATCTTTCGGATGGTTAACAGCATTCTTATCAAAAGTCTTACCAGCCTCAGTATATTTCTTTTTCTCGTATTGCTTCTTGCCTTTCGCATTCTGATATGATTTATCGAAATTGATATCGATAGCAGAAAGGGCAGAGAACAGGAACATGGCAATCAGTAATATAGATATTTTCTTCATTTTACACCTATGACAAAAATCTTTTTGGTTCCGTGTTTCGTTTGAAAGTCAAGACAGAAGCAATCAGGAATAGGAATAAAGAAAATCCTGCGAACCAGGTGTATTGTTCCTTGTATCGGTCATAATACTTGGAAGAGTACTTATTCTTTTCAAATCCTTCTATCGATTTCATGATCGCATAGATTTCGGATTGCTGGGGAGTTACCAGGTAGAACCTGCCGCCTGTTGCTGATGATATTTCATTCAGTGTTCTGCTATCCAGTTTGGATACGACAAAATTACCTGATTCATCAAGAGCATTATGGACATTTCCATTTTCATCCTTGATCGGAATGGAACTGCCACCGGATGACCCTACTCCCAGTGTGTATACGGTAATTTTCTTGTTCGACATTTTTCGTGCCTGGGCAATCACATTTCCTTCCAGGTTTTCACCATCACTGATTAGAACCACAACCCGATTCTTTGTATTTTCAGGAAATACACTTTCTGCTTTTGATAAAGCGGCTGTGATATCTGTTCCGAATATTGGAACTGAATCCGTATTCAAATTGCCTAAAAAGAGTTTAGCAGCACCATAGTCATCCGTGAGCGGACATTGTACAAAGGCAGTACCTGCAAAAGCAACGATGGCTATGCGGTCACCTCGTAACTGATCAATAAATAATGATATCTGATCTTTTGCTCTTTCCAGACGACTGGGTTGGATATCTGTTGCATCCATGCTTTTAGATACATCAATGCAGACAACAATATCCAGTCCGTTTCTCTGCATCATCTGCATTTCCCTATCCCATTGGGGGCGAGCTAAAGCCAATACCAGGAAGAAAAAAGCGCCAAGTAGAAGAGCAGCTTTCAAATACCAATGAAAAATTGAAAGAGGCTGCAAATAAAAAGGCAGAAAACGGTTTTCAGCGAATTTCTCCATCCTGGAAGCACGCTTTCTTTTATCCTGTGACAGGTAAAATAGCCCCACTGGAATCAGAAGCAGGAGCAACAGAAAATATGGATTTCCCCAATGCATTTCATCACTCCTTTAAGGTAATTCCCTACGCCAGACATACAGTAATACAAATTGCAGCAGCATCAGCAAGGCAGCAAAACCCAGCAAATAGCTGAACAACTCACGATAAGTATAATAGTTATTCACTTTGTATTTCGTTTTTTCCAAGTTATCGATGTTTTTCACAATATCGCCTAATTCATTTGTGCTCGTAGCTAAACTAGCTTTTCCGGTACCAGTAATAGAAGCAATGCGATCCAAAGTAGCCATGTCCATATCTATCTTCACTTTTACATAACGTCTACCGAATGTAGGATCATCCACAGGGAAATCGACAAGTCCATTACTCCCGACTCCGATCGGATACACTCTAATTTTGTATGTATTTGCCAAGTCAGCAGCAGTTGAAGGATCAATTTCACCGGTATTGTTATTACCATCAGTAATGAGAATGATCACCTTCGATTTTGCCTCAGAACTCTTCAACCTGGCGACCGCAGTAGCCAAACCCATGCCAATGGCAGTAGAACTGGCTTCCTCATTGATTTTGATATTATCGAGAAGTTGTAATAAGATATTATAATCCAACGTCAAAGGACATTGAGTCAATGCATATTCGGAAAAGACTACAAGTCCAATACGATCGTTTTGCCGATTGGAAATAAAGTCACGTGCCACTGTTTTGGCTGCTTCCAATCTGTTTGTTGGTTTGAAATCCACTGCCATCATGGAACCGCTGACATCCAAAGCAATGACTATATCGATACCCTTCCCCTGAACTTCAGAGTTCTTGAAACCAAGACGTGGACGAACCAAGGTAAGAACCAGTGTTAAAATAATGAGACAGTTAATAGTTATTTGAACATACTTCCAAAGATGTTCCTTCTTCGCTATTTTCCTGATCAGGTTTAAACGGCTAAATGGAAGAAAGATACGTTTTTTAAAACCGATCTTCCATTCATAATAAAGGTAAGCTGGTATTAAGAGTAACCCAAGTAATAACCAGGGATGGAGGAACTCAAGCATTGGGAGTCTCCTTTTCCACTGGTTTTTCTATTTGGCTGAAAGATTGCAGATACTGGTATAACCAGCGATAGGCTTCCTCAGAATCACCGGGCGTAGGAATATGTTTGGCAAACTTCACTCTATCCGCTTCCTGCAAGTATTCCACAATTCCTGCTTTCCAGGTATAATCATTTGAGCTTAGTATATCATGTATTTCAGAAGTTGTCATTTCCACGGCATTGAATCCGGCATAGTTTTCAATAAAACGACGCAGGATCATAGATAAGCCGAAATGGTAATCCAGGAACTCACCTTTATCCAAGAGTCGTTGAGATTGCAGTAAAACCAATTCGTCCAAGGCAATCTGCCAAGCGGGACGTGAATCGACAGGTTTTCCAATGGGTATGATTTGTTTCTTCCTGAAATGCAGATAATGGATGATTAGATAAGTAATACCCGCAATGAGAACTAAAGCCAAGAGAATAACGATGTAATTCCAAATTGTCCAGGGAACATTCAGTGCATCTGCAATATCCTTGAGTTTAGGCTCTCCTTTTGGGGGAAGAACAGATCTTACGGTTAGGTTAAACGGAATGATGGCTGCACTATCAGCGGTTGTCTTTTTATATACTTCAATTTTGAGAGCAGGAAACTGGAGATTTCCTACTTCAAAAGCAGCAGCTTTGATAATGAATTCATTCTTTCCTTTTTCTGTTGATCTCTTCTGTTCCAGTATTTGAAAATTAGGCAGAGAATCGGGAATAACCACATTGAGACTATCCGTTCCTTGAGGCAGGGAAAGATGAATATAGAATGGAATCCCAATATATAGTGTATCAGGTATTTCATTTTTTTGTGTTAACGTCATAGCATGAGCCAGGCTCAGTGATAAAAAGAGGATAAGGAGTAATATTAGTTTTCGATTCATATTATGATTTTACTCTTTTCCGTATTCTTGTTTTAAAGAACTTCTGCAATTCAGTAACATATGATTGATCTGTTTTCAGATTAACCAGGTCGACTTGCATCTTCTTAAAACGTGATTGAAGGTCATTTTCCCAATCCTGGGATTGTTTATTATACTGCTTTCTAATAGCGCTGTTCATTGAATTCACTGTGAAAGTATCTCCCGTTTCAGGGTCTTGCAGATGAAGAATACCGGCTTTGGGTAATTCCAATTCAGCCTGGTCAATGACACGCAGTGCCACAACATCATGCTTCTTTCCCAGGAGTTGAAGACTTCTTTCATATCCTTTATCATAGAAATCAGATACAATGAAGAAGATACTGCGTTTCTTTACTAAATGTGAGATATATTCAACTGCCTGGCGTATATTTGTACCTTTCCCTTTCGGTTCATAGAACAGGATATCTCTCAGGATTTGCAAGGCAGCCTTCTTTCCTTTGCGAGGTGGAACATACTTTTCTATTTTATCAGAAAAAAGTAATAATCCAACTTTATCCTGGTTGGAAAGGGCAGAAAATGAAAGAACAGCCGTTACTTCTGTGATATACTCTGATTTCAGGTATTGCCTTGTTCCAAAGACATTGGAAGCGCTGCAATCAACCAGGAAGATGACATTCAATTCGCGGGTTTCTTCGAACTTCTTAATGTAAGGATGACCCATACGGGCAGATACATTCCAATCGATATCCCGATAGCTATCACCTATCTGGTATTCGCGTACTTCAGCGAATTCCAGTCCCTGTCCACGGAATACGCTATGGTATTCCCCGGAAAAGACTTCCTGCACCATGTTTTTGGTAGTGATTTCAATTCGTCTGATACGTTTCAGAATATCGGATGTATCCATAAATTATGGAACCTCTATCTCATCGAATATCTTACTGATAATCTGTTCCTGGGTAACTTGTTCCGCTTCCGCTTCATAGGTCAGAATGACACGATGACGCAAGACATCCCTTCCAATTGCTTTAATATCATCAGGAATCACATAACCGCGATGTTCCAGGAAAGCATGAGCTTTGGCAGCACGAGCAAGATAAATTGATGCACGGGGAGAAGCACCACATTCGATCATATTGTTCAAACTTTGGAGATTGCGGAAGTCAGAGGGATTACGGGTTGCAAAGACTAAATCCAGGATATATTCCTTCAATTTGTCTTCCATGTAGATTTCCTTGATGACTTCACGCATCTTCATAATCTGGGATGGTTCCAAGACAGGAGTAACCAGTATGGCTTCATCTGGAACCATACGGTTCATAATTTGTCTTTCTTCATCACGATTCGGATAATCAATTCTTAATTTCAGCATAAAACGGTCAACTTGAGCTTCCGGTAAAGGATATGTACCTTCCTGTTCCAATGGATTCTGGGTTGCCATGACTAAAAAAGGTGTAGGCAGGGAATAGGTTGTATCACCGATAGTAACCTGTCTTTCCTGCATTGCTTCTAACAGGGCAGACTGTACTTTCGACGGTGCTCTGTTGATTTCATCGGCAAGGATGAAATTGGCAAATATTGGTCCATGTTTCACTATAAAATCAGATGTCTTCTGGTTGTAGATTAGTGTTCCTGTCACATCAGCAGGTAGTAAGTCTGGTGTGAATTGAATCCTATGAAATGAACTCTTGATAGTTTGAGCAATGGTGGAAATCGTCAACGTTTTAGCAAGACCGGGTACACCTTCCAGCAGGAGATGTCCATTTGCTAAAAGCCCAACGAGAATACGTTTCACCATGTAGTTCTGCCCGACAATGACTTTCTGGACTTCCTTGATCACATCGTCTAAAACAACACTACTTTCAAGCACCTTGCGATGAATTTCCTCTATCATCATAATTCCTCCTAAAACAAATATATCATTTATGCCAATCGGCACGAGTAAATGTCTGCTGTTCGAATACCTGACCGTTCAGGTCTTTCCAATCCAGGTTCATTTTCTCTTTATCAAGCGTGATCATCAGATAGGAAGCATGATGATTACGATGATGAGAGCTTTTTAAATGTCCCGGGTTGGCATATAATATGCCTTTTCGAAATTGGTAAGAAGGATGATGCGTATGACCAAATAAAACCACATCATCCGGTGGTGTAATATATTCAATATCTTCCTGTCTATGCACTAGCTGAAATCTCCAATTTTCAACAGTGATATGCTGTATCATGGGTACGGCTTCATCCTGGCTAAGATTATTCATGAGACCTGGCACTTTAAACACTTTCTTGGTATCTGTCAAATCAGAGTTATTGTCCAAATCTGAATAATCATCACCTAAATGAAAAAAAACATCGAACTTTTCAGAAAGACACACTTCTCGTAAATACGGTTGATTTCCATGTGTGTCAGACATCACAAGAATACGTTTCACTTATGCACCTATAATTCCGTAAATTCAAATTCTACATTTTTTCAGGAGCTGATATCCCCATCAGTTTGAAACTTACCGCCAGTACATTCTTCACTGCCATGATCAGGTATAAGCGCCCCATGGATAAGACAAGCGACTTCTTGTTCACAATCACGTACTTAGAATAGTAACGGTGGAACATACCCGCAAGTTCGTAGGCATAAGCAGCCAAACGATGCGGTTCTCTACTATCCGCTATTGAGACAAGCACAGACGGAAATTCCAGCATTTTTTTTATAATTGTAATTTCTTCCGGTTTTGTTAATTTCTTAAGCATCTCGGGATTAAGTTCTTTGAGACTTATCTTATCTTTCTTTGCTTTTTTCAGGATGCTGCATATACGTGCATGAGCATACTGGCAATAAAAGACAGGATTTTCATTCGACTTTTTCTTTGCTAGTTCTATATCAAAATTTAAATGAGAATTTGGTCTTCTATCCAAAAAGAAATATCTTGTAGCGTCTGTACCAACATAATCCACCAATTCATCCATAGTAACAATAGTGCCTAAACGTTTAGACATCTTGACCTTTTCACCACTATCGAATAAATTTACCTGTTGCAGGAATATGATCTCCAATTTCTCTTCGGGATATTTTAAAGCGTGAATAGCAGCTTTCAAGCGGGGAACATAACCATGGTGATCAGGACCCAGAACATCGATCATAACATCGAAAGAACGCTGATACTTGGTTAAGTGATAAGCCAGGTCAGGTACAAAATAAGTAATCGAACCGTCAGCTTTCATCAAAACACGGTCTTTATCATCACCAAACTTACTGGAGCAGAACCAGATGGCGTCTTCTTTTTCATATGTGCAATCCGCTTCTGCCAGGTAGCTCAATACTTCTTCCACAACACCTTGCTGGCGTAACGTCTTTTCAGATACCCAACTATCAAAGAATACATCAAATTTCTCCAGGCTTTTCACCTGCATCTCATGAATTTGCTCTAAAGCAAAATCCTTGAGGTGTTCTGTTCTTTCCCGATCAGCTAAGAGTAAAACTCTTGTGCCTTCCAGAGTATTCAACCTATGGGCAAGATCTTTCACATACTCTCCATGATATGCTTCAAAAGGAAATTCACCGATGTTTTCACCATGCATTTCACGAAGCCTCAACTCAAGAGATTCTGCTAAAATATCAACTTGATTGCCTGCATCATTAATATAGAATTCTCGCATGGCATCGTAACCTACAAATTTCATCACACGGCAAAGTGAATCGCCAAATGCTGCAGCACGGGCACTTACTATGTTCAAAGGACCTGTGGGATTAGCACTGACGAATTCCAACAAAATACGCTTGCCTATTCCTGCTTCTGAAGCTCCCCACATCTCATTCTTCTCAATGATATCCTTAAGAAGCTTCTGATAAACAGAGATGTTCAGTGTCATATTAAGAAAGCCGGGACCTGCAATCTCACATTTCTTGTAATCCTTGTTCTTACTCAATTCAGCACAGATTTTCTCCGCTAATTCATACGGTTTCATTCTATTCAGCTTGCTTAAGACCATTGCCAGGTTTGATGAATAATCTCCGAATTCTTCGTTCGCTTGCGTTTCGATAACAAACTTATCATTCGTTTTCAGATTCAGGTTTTTCAGGCATAGATTTAAATCATTGGTAATCTTAAATTTTATCATTAGAAATCGCTTCCTGTATTGGTTTTGTTTCTAAACTTTCAAAGAGCTGATCTATTTTGAAATTCTCACGTATTGCAGGTAAAAAGATATGAACGATAATATCTGACATGTCGATTAATACCCACTGCCCATTATCCAAACCTTCGCTTCCCAAGGTTGTATATTTGATTTCTTTTGCCTTATCCTTGATGAAGCTTGCAATCGCTCTTAAATGAAGTGATGAATTGCCTTCACATACGATCACATAATCAGTGTAAGATGTCTTCCCGAGAAGATCAAATGTTCTTATATTTTCAGCTTTTCTTTCTTCAGCCCATTGGACAATCAGATTAACCATTTCTTTAGTCGTTGGCATATCACTCCTATTCCTTTTTCTGGCTTTGTATCAATTCTTCATAATCTTTACCGATGACAATAACGAAGGGAGCGACCGCATAATCACTCTCAGCGAGTGTCCATTGTTGAATTCCCGTCATTTTCATCAATCTTAGTAAATCATCTCGATCCATCTTCTTAACTACAATGATCGTCTTATTATAGATAAATTTCTCTGCATTCCCGGTAGTAACAATATCAATATTCTTATCTGCCAGATACTCAGTCATATCCGTGGCTGCACCTTCAAATCCACATCCATTCTTTAGACTTATCTTGATAGATGGAAGTGTTGCCTCTAAGGATGCCTTCTTCTGCATGGTTTTATGCTTATAGACAAAATATCCTGCGATACATGCGATAACAAATACTATTACAATTACCAGTATCAGCCATCTTCTGCTTTTCGTAGGCGTCAAATTATTTGTGGGTATGCTCATTGTCAAACTGTTCCTGTAATAGGGTGAAGGTCTTCTCAAAGGCTTCCGGAATTACTCGGATGCCACCAATGACCGACATAAAATTGCAATCTCCAGACCAACGAGGTACTAAATGCACATGAAGATGTTCATCAATGCCTGCTCCAGCAGCTTTTCCCAAGTTCATTCCAATATTTATTCCATCTGGATGGTAGGCATTCCGAAGCACTTTTTCTGTCAGTTGAACGGTCTCGAACAAATCGTTTATTTCCTCAGAGTATAATTCTATTAATGAAGAAACATGACGAAAAGGAACAACCATAACGTGTCCATTATTATATGGATAGAGGTTGATAATAACAAAACTGTGAACACTTCGATATACAATCAGGTGTTTAGCATCATCTGATGCTTGAGGTTTATGACAAAAAATACATTCCTGATCTTTTTTGGATAGTATGTATTCCAATCTCCATGGCGAATAGATAAATTTCTTATCTTTCATCTTCAAGTACCATTTCACCTAAAGAGAGCTTATCACCTGTTTCGATTATCGTTCCCATGACTATGTTATACCCTTGTAAAATCACTTTATCTTCAAGGATTGCTTCATTTAGATAAGAATTACATCCAATACGGCAATTGCTGCCAATCTTTGTTTCACCTTTCATGATACAATTAGCTTCGATCATAGTATCATGTCCGATTATCACATCCTCACCGATAATAACGGAACATGGATTTTCTATGACGACTCCATTATTTAGCCAATGAGACTTGATTTCAGAATAATACGCTACTTCCAAGTCAGCTAATTGTTCCTGTGAATTAATACCGGATGCTTCAATAAAATTATCCAGTAGAACTGCAGATACGATTGCTCCCTGTGCATTCAGAATTTCGAGGGTATCAGTAAGATAATACTCATGCTGCTTATTTTCATTTGTGATCAATTTCAAGGTCTTGAATAAAGTCTGAACATCAAAGCAATAAATTCCGGTATTTATTTCACGAATAGTACGCTGTTCTTCTGTGGCATCCTTGTATTCAATGATCTTTTCTACATGCTGAGTGACAGGGTGACGTATGATACGCCCATATAAAGAAGGATCATCCATGACACAGGTTAGAACCGTACAGGCAGAATTACTTTCCCGATGTTCCTTTAAAAGATTCTGTAGTGTTTCAGCTTTTAGCAAAGGAACATCACCACAGAGGATAAATACATCCCCGTGAAAATCCTGGAAAACTGTTTCTGTCACCATGACAGCATGACCTGTCCCATTTTGTTCTTTTTGCTCTACAAAACTGATTCGATCATTCTCTTCGAGAGATTCAATGACTGATTCTTTCTGATATCCAATAACCACGCAAATGATCTCACTTTCAAGTTTTGAAGCTGTATCAACCACTCTTTGCAGGAGTGTTTTCCCCGCTAATTCAAAAGTAACTTTTGCTTTTTCAGATTTCATTCTTGTGCCTTTCCCGGCTGCAAGAATAATAGTTGAGACCTGTTTCATATCAGATATCTCCTTCAATTCGACTTGGTTATTATGTTCATTCACAGGAATCACGATTCCCATGAATTCGTCATATAGCTGTTTCATTGTTTTCCCTGATACAGGATGAATAAACGCAGAAGCAATTTCCACCATGGGTTTCAGGACAAATTCCCGATGCGATACTCCCGGGTGAGGAATGGTTATCATTTCATTTTCAATAATCTCCTGGTCAAAAAACAATATATCAAGATCAATGATACGGGGTCCCCATTTTTTTGTATCAAACCTGCCTAAAAGAATTTCAATTTTCTTTAATTGTTTCAACAAATCATGAGGTTCCAGCCCTGTCATAATCTTTACGACTTGGTTCAGGAAATCAGGCTGATCCGTTACACCAAAAGGTTTTGTTTCAATTACGGAACTTTCTTCAAGAATAATGACATCAGGGATATTGGATATTGCTTCCAAGGCTCTGCGTAAACTGCTTTCCCTGTCTCCAAGATTTGAACCTAGTCCAATAAATGTTAATTTCATCGATTGCGTACCATCTCCACTTCAACATATTCCAAAGTTCCCTGGATAGGGACAGAAGGTTTTTTGATACTGACCATTGCCTGCATAATTTCCGGAAAAGATTCGAGTGTTATATCCAATATTCTATTCGCACAATTTTCCAGAAGATGAAATTGCTGCTGTTCCATGATATCCTTAATAGCATCATAGACTTTCGTATAATCCAGAGTATCATCCAGATTGTGAATCTTAGCATCATTTAATGGATCTGTCATCGCTGTATAAGAAACAACAAATCGTTGCCCTAATTTACGTTCAGCATCATGGACACCATGAAAACCATAAAACACCATATCATGCAGTTGTATCTTCATTATTCTCTTCTTCTTTTAAAATCCCATCTGTTGGAATAATATTTATTGATATCTTCTTCCCATAATAATGGTCTATGATTTTTACAACAAAAAAACTGAGTCCAAGACCTAGAATAGAAAACAGAACAGAGGTGCTTTCTTTAAATGCAAAAACGAATCGCCCTAACACAAAGCCTAATATCATGAAGATGATTGGCAGAAGAAAGAGCACGAGAGATGAAACGACTTCTGAACCACCCTGGATCTGTAATGTGACTTTATCTCCAATTTTCAAGGGTAAATCTGTTTCCAAAGTAAAATACTTGTTTTTATTACCCATTCCACATGCACCGCTCATGTTGCAGGAAGAACATCCTTCTGTTGGACATACTTCTAATGTGACTTTCTTACCGTCAATAGCAACAACCGTACTGATATCTTCTTTCGTCATTTCTTGCATTTATTAGCCTCTTTTCTTATTTTTCATTACAAATTTCACTTCGGAAAACGTCGAGTATCTTCTCTATTGTATCTGTTGTAGAAAAACCTTCACGATAAAGCAGGCTTTTGACGCTGCCCCCATTAGCAATTACGATATCGGAACCCACTATGTTCTCCGGTAACCAATCTCCACCTTTCACGAGGACATTTGGTTTGAGCAAGTTGATTAGATGATAAGGAGTATCTTCGTCAAAAATGACAATATACTCTACTGATGCAAGCCCCCCTAAAACATAAGCTCGATCCTGCTGGTTATTGATTGGTCTTAGTTCTCCTTTAATACGATGGATCGATGCATCGCTGTTTAATCCTACAGTTAATACATCTCCGTATTCACAGGCATCATGCAAATATGCAACATGACCAGCATGAAGAATATCAAAACAACCATTCGTAAAAACGATCCGCTTATGCTGTTCATGAAGCGACTGAGCTATTCTGGCTATTTCGTCCCAAGTCTTGATCTTATGTTCCGGATTCATTCAGCCTTCTTTTCTTAGTGTATTCTGCATTGAATCAATGATTTCCTGCGGATACGCTACTGAAGTTCCCATTTTCCCACAGACAACTCCCGCTGCATGGTTAGCAATTGTGGCAGCGGTTTCAATATCACAACCTGCTATCAAACCTAAAGTTAAAGTACTGATTACTGTATCGCCTGCACCGGAGACATCATAGATTTCACGGGCAAATGTGGGAATTGAAATCATATCATTCTCATTGGAAAAGATATTGAGCCCTTTCTCACCACGCGTGATGACTAGATATTTAGCTTCAATCTTATTCTGTAAAGCTGAAACAGCCTGTTGAAATTGCTCTTCTGATTCAATCAAAACACCTAAGTTCTTCTGTAATTCAGCAAAGTTGGGTTTGAATATTGAACAATTCCTGTAATCAAAGAAGTTCTTGAACTTCGGATCCACGGCAATAAGTTTGCCAGCTTCATTTCCAAAGCATATGATACTTTCAATCAATTGCTTTGTCAGTAAGCCTTTATTATAATCTTCTATGATGATCGCATCTACTTCCGGCAGATGATATTTCACGATTTCCAGTACCTGGTTTTCCAGCTCTTCTGAAATATCAGAATGCTCCTCTTTATCGATGCGAACGATTTGCTGCTGATGTGCAATGATGCGTGTCTTCAGCGTCGTGGGTCTCGTTTCAGAAGTAAGAATACCCGTCGTATCAATACCTTTCGCCTGGAGCAGCTTCATTATCTCATCACCGGCACTATCAGCGCCAACAAGCCCGATGATCTTAACAGAAGCACCCAAAGACCTCAAATTGTCAGCCACATTTCCAGAACCACCTAAACGGTATTCTTCTTTGTTTACTTCCAGCACAGGAACAGGAGCTTCAGGTGATATCCGGTCAACACTGCCATAGATATAGTGATCAAGCATGATATCACCAATGACCATTACCTTTTTCTCTTTGAAAGTCATCAATATCGATCTCAAATTCTTAATTTCCATGTCTCCCTCATTTCACTGGGTATTTACCATCAAAACACGCATAACAATAATAATCCGGTTCAGATACACAGCTTCTTAAATCTTCTAAGGAAATATATTTTAATGAATCAGCATCACAATGTAATTTGATTTCTTCCAGGTTCTTTTGGTTAGCAATCAATTTTGTCTCATCAGGAGTATCGATTCCATAAAAACATGAGTACTTAACCTGCGGAGAACCGATACGTAAATGAACTTCTGCTGCACCAGCATCCTTGAGCATTTTTACTATTTTGCGGATTGTCGTCCCTCGAACAATGGAATCATCTACAAGCACGACTTTCTTACCGGGAAAGAAATTTGGCAATGGATTGAATTTCTGTCTCACACTTTCATCCCGAATTGTCTGTTCAGGTTTGATGAAAGTCCTGCCGACATAATGGTTTCGTATCAATCCCAAACCGAAAGGAAGATGCTTGCCATTGGCATATCCCAATCCGATAAAATTCGAAGAATCAGGCACAGGTATCGCATGATCAGGATGACACTCCTCATCTTTTTCAGCCAGCTTCAGACCTATCTTTTCCCTGATAGAATAGACATTCTCACCGAAATGAAAGCTATCCGGGCGCGAAAAATAGATCTGTTCAAAAATACAGTGCTTTTCATGCTCAGTGACTCTATATTGACGAGGTGAATTTTCGATGGTCTGAATTCCCTGCTCAGTGACCATAATAATGCCGGCTGATGGTACTTCAAACCTTTCAACAACACCGAGTATATCAAGAGCACAACTTTCTGAAGCAACTACGACAGTTCCATCACTTCGTTTTCCCCACACCATCGGGCGGATGGCATAAGGATCACGAAACATGATCAACTCCTGCCTGGTTGCCATTACAGTTGAAAAGGCTCCTTTCACACGATGCATCATAAGTTTGATCGCATCGACAATCGTCATACTCTCTTTTTCAACGTGATAGGCAATGTACTTGAGTATCAATTCACCATCATTTTCACTGGCAAAATATACTCCCTTTCCTTCCAATTCTGTCCTGACATCCTGGTAATTAATGATGTCTCCATTACTGGCAAGAGCATAAGCCGGACCAGCTAGGGTTTCTACGATATGCGGCTGGGTATTATATTCTGTTGCAGAACCTTTGGTAGGATAACGAACATGCCCAATGGCAATTTTTCCTACCAGTTTCTCTATCAACCCAGGTATGAAAACATCCTTTACTAGTCCCATGCGTTTATGAAGCTTGAATATATGACCATCACTCACTGCCATTCCACAGCTTTCCTGTCCGCGATGCTGTTCCGCAAACATTCCTAAAGCTGCCAGGCTCGCTGCATTCTTGTGATTATATATCCCAATGATTCCGCACATTTATTTATCCTCGTACCACCTATTTCAGGAGGCAATCATTATTCCGGTTTCTTACGGAAAGAAAGCTGATTCTCTCTTCCTTCGCTCAATCTTCTAATATTCTCTTTATGCTTATAAATAACAAAACTTCCAATAATCAATATCAAACTTAGATTTGCAGCATCAGTAAACTGGTTGATTACATTGATATATAGCTCAGAAAGCATTAATAGAATTACTCCGAAAATTGAACCAAGAGAAACATATTTAGTGATAGCTGTGACAACCAGAAAAGTAATAAAGGCAATGATTAAAGGCACTGGTGCTATCATGATGAAAACACCTGCTGCAGTAGCCACTCCTTTTCCGCCTTTGAAGCGTAGGAAAACAGAAAAAATATGACCAAAAATAACTGCAAATCCGACCAAGCTTAAAAAGACAGTAATCTCATTACTGCCAAATCTTTTCAGGAGTAACTCACCGACCATGATCGCTGCAACTCCTTTCAAAATATCAATGGCTAAGACGAGTAACGCAAGCTTCACTCCCAGTACCCTCATCGTATTTGTGGCACCTGTATTTCCACTACCTTTTTCTCGAATATCCTGCCCTTTGATCAATCTGACAAAAATATACCCAGTTGGAAAACTGCCAATGACATAGGCAATGATGATCGGTATGCTAATACTTAATAATAGGGACATCATAATCCTCTTTTATCGCTCAGTCTTCAGGCAATGTAACGCCGACGTTAACCTGTTCTTCCCTCTAATACTCAACATCGGGGTCATCTCCACCCTTGCCCTTAAAAATGATCCTGATCGTAGCTCCCTTAAAATGGAACTTTTCTCGAATCTGGTTATGAATATAGCGTTTATAGGCTTCCGAAAGAAGCTTGGGTGCATTACAGAAAATCAGGAATGTAGGTGGATGCATTTCCACTTGCGTCATATATTTCAGTTTAATATGCCTTCCCGTATGATGGGAAGGTGCATGTTTATTGATAATGTCTTCACGGAATTCGTTCAACTGAGCGGTAGGAATTCGAACATGGCTTGACTCATCCACTTCCAGCACCATATCGAGAATCTTTTGCACTCGTTGACCTGTTAAGGCGGAAATAAATAAGATTGGTGCATAATCGATGAAACTTAGCTCTTCTTTCACGGTTGTAACGAATTTCCCCACTGTGAAATTATCTTTATCTTCCGGTAAATCCCACTTATTCACGACGATGATAAGATCCTTGAATTTTCGTCTTGCATAGGATGCAATCCTCTGTTCCTGGTTGGATATTTCTTCGTCTGCTGCTAATACTAGCACAACAACATCCGCCTTATCAACTGTCTCTAATGTCCGCATAGAACTGAAGTATTCCACACCATATTTGACTTTTGCTTTCCGGCGTAAGCCAGCAGTATCAATGATAGTAAGTTTTTTCCCTTTAAATCTTAAATCAGTATCAATCGAATCACGTGTCGTTCCAGGAACTTCAGAAACGATGACCTGTTCACTTCCTAAGAGCTTATTGACGATTGATGATTTTCCCACATTCGGTTTACCTACAATCGCAATTTTAATTGTATCTTCTTCTTCCTCATTAATTTCCTGGGCTGGAATTAAATCCATCAGGACATCAAGAAATTTACCGGTATTCCGTCCCTGGCTGGCAGATATCGGAAAGGCATCTCCAAATCCAAGTTTGAGAAATTCATATAGATCAAATTCGTCTTTTTCATTATCAACCTTATTTACGACTAGCACGACATTATTCCTTCGGGGTAATAGCATCTTGCCTATCGCTGAATCAAGATCTGTTATACCTGTTTTAGCATCCACTACAAAAAGAATAAGATCTGCTTCTTCAATCGCTATAGCAGCCTGGTAACGAATCAATTGATCCATGGACTCTGTGGAATCAGCAACGATTCCACCTGTATCGACAACGGAAAAGACTTTCCCGTTCCATTCGACATCTTCATATTTCCGGTCTCGTGTAATACCGGATTCAAAATCAACAATCGCACTGCGCTTCCGGCATAAACGATTAAAAAGGGTGGATTTCCCAACATTGGGACGCCCCACAATAGCGACAACTTGCTTTCTCATTCATCTTTCCTTAGAATTGCCAAATCTTGTTATTTAGCAATACTAATTCTCTACTATAGGTGATTTTGTCAAAGAAAATGAGAATAACACTCTCCTAGAGGGGGATACAAGAGGAATTATTGAGAGCCTCATCTGAACTTAATTGTAGCTCCCCCGTTCTACCTCCCCTTGAGAGGGGGGGTAAGGAACCAGGCTTTGGGAATGTGTATATACTTAAAAAAGCAATTTTGAAGAGGATCAGCTATTCCACATTTGGGAAAGAAAAGCTAATACCCCTTGGGAAGGAAATGCTAATCCCCCCTTGGGAAGGGGGGGAGGGGGGTCATTCTGAATCTGTTACCTGTCACCTTATTTGAGCAGTAGCATTTTCTTTGTCACAGTCTTATCGTTTGTATTCAGACGGTAGAAATAGACTCCACTCGTACATGATTTTCCACTATCATCTTTTCCATCCCACACGACCTTATGCAGTCCTATTGGCATATTCTCATTGATCAAATGCGCTACTTTCTGCCCCCTGATATTGAATATCTCCAGTTTCACTTTTTGCGGTGATTTCAGATGAAAAGACAGCGTTGCGCTGCTTTGAAAAGGATTCGGATATATTGATAATCCTTCCCTCGCTGCTGCTGTATTGTCTTGGTTGGCAACGGGTGTAATGATTGACATCCTGCGGATGCTATCATAGCGATTTGCGTAACTGACGATGAGTGAGGGAGAAAATGTGCCGCCTTCTGTATAAACATAAGTGGGATTCTGCTCTTCAGAATCAAGGACGCCATCACCATTGAAATCCCACGCCCAATGATCGGCATCACCAGTACTCATATCCGTAAAATGGACGGCAAGTGGAGCTGCACCACTGGTATCAGAGACAGCAAAACCAGCCTGAATCTGACCCTGGTATTCATAAGCACCAATATCTATCCGGCTCTGTATCCCCAAACCATTCATAATTCTCGGATTGCCGAATAAGTCAAAAGGAGAGAGCGATAATCCTGTGGTATCAGTTGTTCCGGCATCTATCCCCGGAGATAGGGAAGTTATCATATAGGAGTTATCTCCCCACCCAAAGAATATCGGTTCTTCATCAATATTTCCCTCCTGCCAGTGCAGGAAATCGGAAGGATCACAAAATACACCATCCATGCCATTCCGAATGATATTATTGGATAGATACTCATGATGATTATTTGGACTAGCCGGAGTATAAGGAAATAAGATTTCCTGGGATAATGCAGGATTCCAAAATATATTATTGGAAAGCATTGCATCACCATAGATGGATAATAAAGAACTACCACCTGAATTATTGGCAAAAGTGCAGTTACTTATTTCTATGCCGTTATTTGCGTTAATTACTGCCATTGATGAACTAGCAGATTGTGTGTTGTTAATAATATTCGAGTTTTTTATTTGAACATTAAGCCTGTCTGTTTCTACTGTTCTTCCAATGTAGAAAATCCCAGATCCATATTCAGAGTAATTATGATTTCCATTGAAAGTGCAACCATCAACTATTAATGTTCCATTTTGGGAGTAATTCAAACCATCACCTACAAATTCATTACTGCTGTTATTCTCTGAAACGCAATTAATTAAATAATTAATTCCTGAACAATCGGCAAAGGAGAATCCAGAATAGTATAATGATGCCATATTATTCCGAATGATTGTATTAGTAATCAAAAAATCTCTTCCTCCTCCGTTGCTAATGCCCACATTCGAACTCCCCAATCCATTTTCTACTATGACATTGTTTATTTCAGAATTTCTACTTCTTGTAGATTGGATGTTTTTTGGAGAATTTATACAGGTCAAATCCGAAATAACAACATGCTTACTCTGAATTGCAGGGAACAATAATTGATATGTAACTTCGCCATCAAGGATAGTATTTTCCCTGTTATCTCCTTTCAGATGAGTCCAGCTTTTCAGTGAAACACCGAATCTCTGTCCATTGCCTGAAACAGAATACGTTCCCTGGGCAAGATGAACAATTTTCGGATTCAAGCTGTCTGAAGCAATACGATACATTGCCTTATAAATTGAACGAAGAGGAGAAGACACTGATAATCCGGCATTCTCATCATTGCCATTGGGAGAAACATACAAGTCATGATTAATTTCTGTCATATAGCCATGTTCAACATTGCAACTAATAGGGTTCTCAATGTTAGAATCATCTGCAAATCCACTGATAAAAAAACCCAGAGGGTTTATGACTGTGCATGTATCGAGAACAACATTAACCTGGTTAAAATATGTGAATAGACAGTCTAAGCCTGCAACAGCATTATTATTATAGATTGAGCATTTATCCTGGGTATCGAAAGTAATAGTATTGGTATTCCCATAATTATAAAAGTACAAACCACCTCCACCATAAGTTGCATTATTATTCCAGATGGTTGTTCCTTTTAAAATGAGATTAACTAAGGAACAATTAATGCCACCTCCATAATCCGAAGTATTATTTATTATCCGACAATTGACAATTGTGAGAAGTCCTACATTCTCACAAAATATTCCTCCTCCATGATGCAGATGTGAAGAAGTAAAAAAATGTCCTATCCCATTTGTAATTAATAGACCTCTCATGATAGCAAATGATTCATTACTGTTTATGTATATGCAACTGCTTTGCTGATTACCGTCAATGATCGTGGAATCAATATAAGCAGGATTCCCAGTTGTCAGTTCCAAACTCGCAAGGGTTAGGCTATGCCCATTGAAATTGATATTCTCGAAGTATCTTCCCGGATATACTAAGACCGTGTCACCGGTTGCAGAGGCATTAATGGCTGATTGGACAGCAGTAAACTGAGCAGAGCCATCCAGGTTAACGGTATGAGTAAGAGCGTAGAGTATTCCTGTTGAGAATGCAAGCATTATCAATAACATAGTCTTTGACATATCTTCTCCAAGATTCTAATTGGAACGCAATCTTTAGACCCCCCTACCCCCCTTCTCAAGGGGGGATTAAGGAGCCTTATCTGAACTTAATTTTAGTCTCACCTTTCTAATCCCCCCTTGAGAAGGGGGGTTAAGGAGCCTTATCTGAACTTAATTTTAGTCTCCACTTTCTAATCCCCCCTTGAGAAGGGGGGTTAAGGAGCCTTATCTGAACTTAATTTTAGTCTCCACTTTCTAATCCCCCCTTGAGAAGGGGGGTTAAGGAGCCTTATCTGAACTTAATTTTAGTACCCTTTCTAATCCCCCCTTGAGAAGGGGGGTTAAGGAGCCTTATCTGAACTTAATTTTAGTACCCTTTCTAATCCCCCCTTGAGAAGGGGGGTTAAGGAGCCTTATCTGAACTTAATTTTAGTACCCTTTCTAATCCCCCCTTGAGAAGGGGGGTAGGGGGGTCTATTTCTGAATCTGTGCAATATTTGAATGGATAGACACACGGGTCTATCCCTACTTTAGCAATACCATCTTCTTCGTCAGTTTGCATGCAGGTGTATCCAGACGATACAGGTAAATACCGGAGGCAGCTTTCCTTCCTGAATCATCTTTGCCATTCCAGGCTGTATCATGCCTGCCGGTCGTTGTGATACCATTGACAAGAGTACGTACCTTCTGACCTCTACAGTTATATATGGATAAATTGGCATGCATGTCTTTGGCGAGAGTGAAGGAGATATGAGTATCCGGATTGAAAGGATTTGGATAGTTTGCATCTAATTCAGTCTCTAATGGAATTAAGGGAGTTCCTTCACCCGCTTTAAAAGAGAAATAGAGATAAGAATCAATATCCCTGAGATGAATTTTCCTTTTTTCAAAGACCATTTTATTCGGATTAAAGACTGTCCAGCTATTCTGCAACTTTGTACCACGATCTCCATAAGAGAATACGATTTCTATATCCGCTTCCGGATCAGACTTTGTTTCATCCAGTAAATATGCATTTATTTCAAGGGTGTCACTATCCACTTTTGCAGCCCCTTTACAAACTCCATCCACCATTATTCCAACTTCTACAGGTACGTCCTGCGGATCTAACTCCACAAACACAGGCAGATAATCCAGCTTCTCCTTATAAGTGAAAATCTCAGCTTTCTCTCGTATTACAGGCGGACGGCTTGTTGACGGAATATTCCAGTACATTTGAGCAGGTGCATTGCTGAAAGCTTTCACAGCCACCATTTCACCACAGGATAAGGTGGGATGACCGACCGGAATTCCCCAGGCAGCGCCGGGTTTGGGCATGATCCTGCGGGTTGCCCAGTTCCTGGTCTTAATCTCATACAGATAATCAAGATAAGTATGGGTCAAATCCCCGGGAATATGTTTCTTAAAAGCATCCATCAGATTTTGTGTCTGCTCCGGGAACCAGCCCAGCCAATATTCTCTGACTGTATTGGGATTGCTTGGAATTGTCAATGCCAGAGGAGTGGTATGAGCATCAGGATATAACCCGCTGATATGGAGACTATCAATATAGGGAGTACTAAATTGAACTTTAAAACCAATAGGGGCAAATGCTCTATAGCTTGCATTTAACCATTGGAACCCATCATTATAGACACTATTGAAAAATCCTCCGTAATTTGACTGGGCTGTAATGAGAGATGGAATATTGCCCATATAACTTCCCAGCAATTTTCCAATTTCATTTTTATAATGACTTGCTATAAATGTTCTATCATCCAATACTGGAAAACTGCACCAGATAATACTGCTGCTTCCATCAGGATTTAGCTTGAAATAATCCCTTGTTTTATTCACATAAGGAGGAATATTCTGATCTGCACTCTCCGAATAAATGCTATCTCTGACTTCAACCAGTTGATTTTCTCTAACAGTAGAATCGAATATAACTGCCTGCCCGATTGTTTTAAAGGGGTAATCAAAGGAACCATCCTGTTGATTTAAGACGGTAGTCCCATCTACGTAAATTGTATGCACACCGTATAGGAAAGAAAAAGAAAGGCATAGAAATAGTAAAACAATTACATTTGATGTTTTTATAATGACCTCCTTAATTAATAATAGGTTAAAAGCAGATGTTTCAATGTCAAGATAAATATTCAGCCCTAAGAGCATTACGGTAGCAATACGGTAGCATTACGGTAAAAAACCGTATTGCTACCGTAATGATATAGTAATCATACCATATTTGAAAAAGCTGACAAGTAACAAGTAATAGCTAACGTGTTCAGAAAAGAACAGAAGTAGAGACGCCCAAATTGGGCGTCTTGTACAATTCGCAGACAAGAAGAGACGCCCAAATTGGGCGTCTCTACAAGTGGAGGACAGACACGCGGGTCTGTCCCTACAAGATTTTTTATTTCAATAAGATCATTTTCGACTGGATCATTTTCCCTCTGCATTCCAGACGGGCAAAATACATACCACTGGATACATGTTGATTTTGATCGTTCCTGCCATCCCAACTGACTTGCTGGAGACCTGGCACTTGATGACCATTGAATAGTGTTTTAACTAATTGACCTTTGAGATTATATATACTGAGAGCTGCATCTCCCGGTTGCTTCACATCATAGCTGATCGATGTTGAGCCGATAAAGGGATTTGGATAATTTCGCAGGAAGACTGTTGGCGCAATTGGATCCGATGTAGCTGTACCTGTAGTTCTCACTACGATCCTTTTTGAATACCAGCTCTTAATACTATCTGAATCTACCGCTGCAACCTGGATTGCATAATAAGTTCCGGAAATCAAATCCGATATTGTGGCTGCTGCCCTGGCATCATTATTGATATTCATCGAATAAGGCAGAATCACTGCTAGAGTATCTGGTCCATAATTTACTTCGTAATGATCCACATTCGATTCTGGATTTTCAAGCCATTGAATTGAAACGACATTGTTTCCAATTACCGTAGAAACAAGTCCAAGCGGTGGAGTAAGTGGTGCTTCAATAACTGGGACATTAAGCCAGGGAGTAAAATTGACATCACCAATAATGGTATCTCCTAATCCACTAGGATTTACTGATACATGATAAGGACCGCTTGCTGCTCCCCACCAATTGTTTTGCACAGTTACCGGAGCTGCGTTATAGAGTTCCAGACCGGCATTATCATTGTCGGTAATATTGCTGTTTTGCAGGATGACGCTTCCATCGTGAACAACTAGGATACCTTTGTAATTATCTGTAATTGTTGAAAGCGAAATAGTAGGATTACATACTTCTCCCAAGTGGATCGCAGCAGTTCCCCAAAAGCGATTTCTTGCTATTGTACAATGGTTTAATTGAAAATAGACTTGATATCTGCCATAGATACCGGCTGCATAGGAACCACCTGTAGAATATAGCGTGTTATCTGCGATGACACAATTGTTAAAAGTTGGTGAAGACCCTGGATCGATATGAGCACCTCCACCAGAATATGCATTATTGTGAACGATGATCACATTTTCCAGGAGAGGGCTTGCTTGATTGCAATATAGTCCTCCTCCTGCACCAACACCGGCTACAGAGACTGAGTTGAAGGAAATAATCAGATTGCGAAGAGTTGGAGCTGCATAAACGCAACAGATTCCTGCGCCATTCATTGAGCCATAACCATTGCGAATCGTGAAGCCGGATATGAGAGTAGCTCTGGAAATGATACGTGCGTCCCAAGATGAAATCATACCGATCACCCTGCTGAGATGATTGCCATCTATAATGGTGTTTTCCCGAGTACCAGAGCTGATCAGGGAAATACTGTCAACCTGGGGCCAATTAATATTCTCCAGGTATGTACCTGGGGCAACAAGAACTGTATCCATTTCGGTACTCGCATTTAAAGCAGCCTGGATGGTGGTAAATTCACTCGGAACATGGCGAGTGACAGCCATCATCGAAGCCATGAAAAAAGACATCATTAGAATCAGAATAAAGATAGATAGTTTCATACGAGCCTCCTTGTTTATATTAGGTACTAGGTACTAGGTGCTAGGTACTAGGGGCTAGGTGCAGAACAGACACGCTTCTTAAAAAGCGCAGTGAATCGGGAGGGTTTACTACCGCAAAACCCTACTCTGCAATTTTTAATTCTTACTTTTTAATTCTTAATTAGAATTTTAACTCCAGCCCTATCTTCTCATCCTCATATTTCAGATGGATTTCTTTCCGTTTCTTGTCAAAATTATAGAGATCAGCATCCACATAGGCATCGATAATTGATAAAAAAACAGTAGCTCCAATCCAAAAATAATCACTTTGTCTTCGATTATAATTAAGTTGATACTCACCCTGATAAAAGGAATAATTCCCGGATGCAGCATTATTCGCTTTATCATAATAATAATTTATCTGATTTGTATGATAGATTGCCAAGCCTACAAAGGTTGCTTCCGATGCTAAAAAAACCGCAGATTTTACATAAGCATGATTGTAAAATTGCCCCCCCCCGGGAAGAGCGGCAGATAGCAATCCTGCTTTTAATGAACTGCGACCGGTATCGAAGGCAGACAGAGGGATAGAAAGAGTCATGAGCAGTATTAAAATAATGAGAATATGCAAACCAGAAGATTGGAATCTTATGCCACGTATGAAAGCCAGAAAATAACGCATATTAATTTACCTTCAGAAGTTCGCGTAAACTTAATAAAAAGAGTGGGATCATAATCTCGTGATGCCCAACAAAATAATATCCTTTTCCTCCAGTCATCGTGGGACGATCAACAATATTCGTTTGTGGACGATATTGCATATTCATATCGAAAACTGCTGTATAAAAATCTTTTAATGGATAGCCCAAGTTCCTGGTCACGGTGATAGCTTTCAAAAATACTTCCGGCAGAATAACAGCAGAACCAAAATTGAGGAAAACACCTCCATCATTGAGCGCAATTAAAGAATTACAGAAAATACGGAAATCACGCAGGGAACAGTCACCAATTGCTTTTCCATTAGCTGAAGCATGTTGGTGTATGATATCTGTGCCAATGGCAACATGAACAGTAAATGGAATTTGTTTTGAATACGCTGCCGATAATAAGGATAATTTTTTAAATGGAGCATTGGATTCACTGATGGCTTTTCCGACTGACTCTCCATAACCAAGCTCTTGTGCAGAACCATTCGAAATAATTGTATTAATGCCATCTCCTGTTTCGATAGACATACCAAATGATCCATCAGCCAAAGCAATGGCAACATCCTCAGATGTATTCCCAAAATTAGCAATTTCATAATCATGGATGACAACTGAATTGTTGGACGCAATTCCTTTGATAACTCCCATATTAATTAAGTCAATCAGCAGCGGGGCAAGCCCGCATTTGATAACATGCCCACCCACTCCTATGAGGATTGGTTTCCCTTTCTTTACGGCATTCACACAATGATCCAGTAATTCTTGCATGTCGGCAGCTTTGAGGATTTGGGGAACACATTTCCAGAATGAAGCTAAATCAGTATGATAAACTTGAGCGAATTCTGCCTCATTCACTTTTGAGGTTCTATCCATGATAGAATATCTTTTTAAATGACTGAGATCTATCTCATTAAATTGACTCATTCAATATCCTTTTGCTATATATCATGTTAAAAAACTTTTTATATATTGCAGCAGGCTGTCAAGGATATTGTGTTGAACGCTATTTATTAGATAGACTATGCACTCCTCCAGGTAATATCATGAAGAATCTATTACTGATCAAGTTACAAATCATAGCAATTCCTGTAAGGAATGGATAAAATAATACTTGCCAGAACAAAGGCTCCCTTTAGGTTGTCGCAAGTTTCTAAAAATATATAGATTAGGAGGTTATGATGTCCGAGAAAAAGAAGAAAGATGAATGCGGTTGTGGACATGATCATGGTGTAGAAGATATGCAAACGATCGTCATGACAAATGATGACGGTACGGAAATGGAGTTTGATATTCTTGGAACTTTAGAACATAAAGCCAAGAAATATATTGCTCTTCTTCCTCGTAATTTCATGGTTTATGAATATAAAGATAAAGGTGAGGGCATGGAACTTATCGATATCGAAGATGAAAAGATCATGGAAGAAATCGGGACTAAATTCGAAGCTATGTTATGTTGTGAAGAAGAAACTGAATAATAAACCGCATACCTAAATAGATTAACCGCAACTCTCAAGGTTGCGGTTTTTTTTTGGGTGCATAAGTTGTTTATAATAAACTGACAGGATCTATATCGATTGCCATCTTAATGGAGGCAGGTAATTTCATCATTAGTCTCAAACGTTCTACAGCTTCAGAAAGAATACTGACATTTTGTGCCTTCAAGATCAGGTGGTATCTGAATTTGTTCTGGAGTTTGGTGATGGGAGCAGGGACAGGACCTAAAATAAATAGTCGTTTATCCGGAAATCTCTTTTGCAGGCTGGAACTGATCTTTCGTATTAATTCCAGGTTCGTATGAAGAATCTGCTCATCTTCTCCAGTAAATAGTACTCTACCTAATCTATAATATGGCGGATAATGAAGTTGCTCCCTAAATCCAAGTTCTTTTTCTGCGAAAGCCCTGAAATTGTGATTCCTGGCATACTGAATGGCATAATTATCCGGATTAAATGTTTGGATAATTACTTCTCCTTCCTTATCTCCCCTACCCGATCGACCTGCAACTTGCGTCAGAATCTGGAAGGTTTTTTCACCTGCTCGGAAATCAGGAACACTCAAGGAAAGATCTGCAAGAATCACTCCCACTAGTGTCACATTCGGAAAGTCTAAACCTTTTGATATCATTTGAGTGCCGAATAATATATCTACTTCATTCAAGCGCATCGCATTGAACATATAAGAATAACTATCTTTTTTGGTGGTGGTATCAGAATCCATTCTTAAAATACGGGCAGTTGGAAAATATGTACGAAGCTGTTGCTCCACTTTCTGTGTTCCGGCAATACCAAAAGTGAATGTATGATTTCCACATTTTGGACATTTTCTCGGGAGAGCAGACTGGTATCCGCAATAGTGACAGAGGAGGTTTTCAGTATGCCTATGATAAAACAGGCTGACATCACAATCCGGGCATTCCAGCAATTCACCGCATTTCTGGCATTGCACAAAGGAGGCATATCCCCTACGATTCTGTAATAAAATGACCTGTTCTTTCCTGTCTAACCGATCTTGTATCTTTTGTAGTAATTGATCAGAAAACAATGCTTCCTTGGCTGAATCACGCATATCCACAATTTGGACTTTAGGTAAAATTGCTGTAATCGGTCTGTTTTCCAAAATAAGAAGTTTATATCTATTCTTCTGAACATTGTACCAGCTTTCCAGGGAAGGAGTAGCACTTCCCAAAACAACGACAGCATCATTGTATTTTGCTCTTAGTATAGCTACATCCCGGGCATTATACCTTGGTGACTGTTCCTGCTTATAGCTATTTTCGTGCTCCTCATCTACGATGATCATCCCGACATCCGATAAAGGTGCAAATACAGCGCTCCTGGCACCGATAACAATCCTGCTTTTCCCTGAATAAATATCCTTCCATTGTTCAAAACGTTCCCGTTCACTCAATTGACTATGGAGAATTGCAATCTGTGCTCCAAAAGCCCGATAGAAACGATCAACCATCTGTGGTGTCAGTGATATCTCAGGAATCAGCATAAGCACATTTTTTTTCATTGTAAGGCATGTTTCTATGCAGCGAATGTAGACTTCTGTTTTACCGCTTCCAGTAATACCGAAGAGGAGATAAATCTCATTTGTTCCCAAGCTGGAGCGAATCGTCTCAACTGCATTCTTTTGTTCATTTGAAAGATTAAGAACTAATCGAGGTTGTTTTTCTTTTGGCAGCAATTCATTTCTTATTTCCATCTCACGCGGTTCTATGTGAAGTAAACCCTTTTTCGCTAGAGCATGAATGATCGAATAACTAAAAGCATCTGCCACCTCCGCCATGGGAAAATCATTTCCAATTGAGTGAAAAAAGTTGTATGCTTCTTCTTGCTTGCCAGTTAATGAAGGCATTTCATCAACATGTTCCAAGACAATATAGTTAGCTTTCTTGGGTTTAATGCGTTCATCATAATTTCTTTTTACCTGGATAATATTCTCATATTCTGCATCTTCCAATATCTTGAAAAAAGTATCACCCTTATAGCGATCATGAATTTCCGTCATTTTGAACCAATCATCATGATCAAAGCAAAGCAGTAATTTGCTGTATTTAGGATTATGATCAATTTTATCCGTTTTTCGAATCCTGGTGATAATATCTAAATGAAGCGCTGCCGGTAAAAGAGCAAAGATCGCTTTACCTGGTTCACAATGATAGTATTTAGCCATCCAGATAGCTAGTTTGATCAAATCCGGTTTTAGAATAGGCTCATCATCGACGATTTCGGAAATGTATTTGTATTTTATTCTGGTATCAATTTCTGAAGCAGCTAATTCAATACCTACAATACCTGTTTTCAACATACGATTAAAATGAACGATAACACGAATACCTGTCTTCAGTACATGTTCTGAAATATAGGTGTAGGGTTGATCAACATCTATATTTAAGAAAACCTGGTAATAGTATTTTTTCATAAGATATAAAAAAGCCCCCTATACAGGGGGCTTTAAATCCCTTTTTATCAATTCTTGATAAATTGATAACTGAAGATATAAGTAACTTGTTTATTAACCGGTATCTTCCACTTCATAATGACTGCTTGCGCCTTTTGCAGGAAAGAATCCGTAAAATAACTACCTGCTTTCGGTTTTATTTCAACACCGGCAATTGCACCACCTTCATTGATATATATAGTGAATTCAAGAGCACCATACATATCACGAATCTGTGATTCTGTAATAAAAAGATTCTGAAGTTGCGGTTTGTAAGTAGAAACATAATTGCGTACATTGCCTAACTCAGCTTTAACAGCCGGTGAACTTGAGGCAATTTCTGTTTCCTTCACTGCTACAATACCAGCAGAAACGAATCGACTGCGAACCGCACCAATCTGAGAACTTGAAACGATTCTCTGGGCTTGTATCTTTCCAGTCTTTCCACCAAGAGCAGATGCATCGATTTCTTTATAACCACGCGCTCCGGCAACATTAATATTTCCTTTGAAGAGTTCTCCAACATTCTGTGCACTTCTGCTACCTGTGGGAGCTACATTGAAGGCAGAGGCTGCACGGCTTCCACCACCGGCAGTTCCTGGACCAGGACCAACGCCACCTTTTCCTTTTCCACCACCACCGCCACCGCCTAGACCTTGGGCAACAAGATCACGTTCTGTTGTGACAGCAATAACTCTGGCAGAGCGGGTTTCACCAGAAGATTGTGTGGCACCCGGATTAAAACCAAACTTGCTTTCAATAGCACCAGAATTGACGTCAGTACTTTTTGTTTGCTTACCCTGGGAAGCAGCATCCTTTTTTGCATTCGCAGCAGCTTCAGCGGCAGCTTTTGCAGCGGCTTCAGCAGCAGCTCCAGCATTCTCAGCTTCCGTACTCTTTTCTACCGTCTTCTGGACTTCTGCTGTAACATATTGTGCCATTTTCTGGGAAGCTTCTAAACGATTTTGCAGAGTGTTTTCAATGACCTGGGGTTTGTAAAACATATTAAACAACAACATGCCAGCAACTGTAAAGATCACACCGGCAACTAAAAGGTTCCTGGAGAATCTTGCTTCTGCTGTCGTTTCAGTTTTATGAGAAAGCTGACTGATCACCTGCCTTTGTTCAGCAGTAAATTCTATTTTGTATGGTACTTGAAATTCATAGGCGATTTCCCAATTCTGTGAAAAGCTGATAGAACCTGTTGTATCTGGTGCTAATGTCAATTGACTTCCACTGATTAATTGAGCCTGCTTCAGTTTGCTGGAATCAAGGACTTGATCACCTTTACGAACACTAACTTCCATACCTTGATGAAGATTTAGAACAAATTTATCATTTTCACATTGTACTAAAAGGAATTTATCTGGGAAATTTGGATCTAGAATCTGCCAAAACAAGTTTTTATTACTTCCGATATAGAAGCTTTTCAAGAAGTCTCGTTTATATTTTGCAATATCGAGGTTCTTTCCCTTATAATTCAATTTGATGTTTAGAACTTTTTCTGCCATAGAACCCCCTACAGTTTCAAGACTTTGTCTTTGATGTCGCCTTTTAGAGTGGAGAAATAGATACTAGTAAAACGCGAGGCGACACTGACGTTAACGATTTCTGTAATATAGTTACACAGAACTGTATCATCTGCCTGTATCATTAATACAGGCACTGCTTTGGGATTATTAGCCATGATTTTTGATGCTTGATCAGTCAGGAATGACAATATATTCTGACGAGTCTTTTCATTGGTTATAAGATCTTCCAGACTCCCTACATTAATGTTATCAGAACCAAGAAGAATTTTATCAGGATATACTTTCAAAATCACTGTATCAGCATCTTTCTGTAAATCTTCAACGTTCATAGTCGTAGGAAATTTCATATTGGGAGGAACGGAAACCCTTTGAACTTCCATTGATACATTTTTTATTAGAAAGACCAGGAGAATAGTCAAAACATCCGTCAATGATGTGATATTCAATTTGGGTGCTTTTGCGACCTTTCTCCGGACTTTGCGGTTTGTATCATGTCTGTTAATTCGTTTTTTTGCAGTATAACTCATGACATCATCCTAGTTGGTTGCTTCGTAAAATCTTGTTTCAGGAGTTGAATATGTAACATTCGGAAATCCATCGATTTTACACACATCAATAGACCTGACTAATGTTTCATATGTTACGTCGGGGTATGGAACAACCTTGATATTAAATAAATTAGGATTCCTGTTCTTCAAACTTGTGATAGCTTCGTCCAATGCGATGAAATCATATTTCTTTTGTCCATTAACAACAGATGTCGGTATGGTAATTGAACCACTACCCTCTTCCTCAATGACAAACCTGTTGTTGTAGAGAACTACTTTTACCACTTTTATTTTCTCACCGCTTGATCCGGCACCTGTACCACCGCCACCACCACCTGAATTGCCAGTCAAGTTCAGTGAGATATAAGATAGCTGGACGGTTACAAGCATCGTCAGAAGCATTGGAATAAGTACAATGAAAAGATTCATAATAGGGGTCATATCAAGTGGGTCCATCCCAGACATCTTAGTATTTCGACCTTTCGATGGGGAGAATGCCATGATTTAATCCTTAATCGTGTTATTGATTTGGTTGATCATTTTAACACTATATTCATCAATTCCATTGATTACTCTTTCTGCAGTACTTTGCAGATAAATACGCAGGAATTGGATTGGTATTGCAACGATTAATCCGAGAGCTGTCGTTCCCATAGCAGTCTTGATACCCATGGTCAACAAACGTGACTGATCAACTGGTGCAGCCGTAGCTAATGCATTGAAAGAACCAATCAATCCCCAAACCGTTCCCAGAAGACCTAACAGCATAGCTATCTGGGCAAACAAATCGAGCCAGAACAAACCTGAATCGATGCCAGGAATTGTTTGAAGAGAAGCTTCATCAAAGGCATTTTGTACAGAATCTCTCAATTCTTGTCCTTTCTTTCCTGCTTTGCGTGTATCACGAAATATGGAGAATCCACTCCAGAAAATAAAACCTAAGGTAGTCTTTCTAAAACTGTCGCAAATCTTAATAGCTTCATCAATTTCATCATTTTTAACATAGCCTTTCAATTTAAGATAGAGTTTTCCAGCATCTACCTTTTCCAGGACTAATATCCGCCGTACCTTAATAAATCCGAATACGATTGAGAGAGCTAACATGCCTAAAATCAAGATTCCAAAGGTAAGACCGCTATCATGTATGACTCCCCAAATTGTAGTGCCGCCAGATGCCTGTTTGGCAGCTTCTTTTGCAGCTTCCTGGGCAAAGGCAAATCCTGCTGTTGCTAGCAGAGATATCATAAAACCGATTTTTTTAGTATTCATAATAACCTATTCCTCCATTGTTTATTTATATAGCATTTTATTGGATTTCACTAATTTCTCAAGTAGGAAGTTTTTAAAATCATCCGATACTTCCGTCTTTTTGCGACCCATATAAGCACTAGTATCTGGTACTCTCATGGTTGCACGGACATCTTCTGTTGTTTCTTCCTTGAGTACTTTTACATTGTCTGCTTCAAATTTCTTCTTAACATCGGTTGCTTCCTGGCAGAAAATGTATGTCATGGAAAAGCATAAAACCAAACTTAATAAAAAAGTTCTAATTTTCATTATTCCCCGCCTTGTCTTCTTGTACCACCTCTTGGTTTGTTTCAGGTAGAGCACTGGTAGCTTGCTTTTCATAATAGATCTGCAGATTCTCAGCAAAATACTGATCCACATCTGATTCGTTCATTACTTTGATTTCAATCTTATTAATCCCTTCAATCAGATTCTGATTATCTATCCTAATTAAAGAATGTGATATCTGAATTCCATTTACCAGAACTGTATCAATGACCTGAGGCTCACTATCTAAAGGCTGCATATTGATATTCACAAGTATAGCACTGCTTGAAGCTATATGCATATAAGCAATACTTGGAAGTGTCGCAGATTTAATATCCCTGGATATCGTGATTGACTGATGAGGGAAAATCTTGATGCAACCAAGAGTAAATTTACTGGTTGTAGTAATATTCGGTAAGATCTGAGACTTTGAAATTGGAAACGAATCTGGACCAACTTCTGTGGTCATACGCCATGTATCGTCAAGTATATTTTCCACAATCTCATAAGATGGAAGCCGATTCAATTCTACTAACATACTTGTAGCTGCACCGATGTTAGAATCAGTATAACCCGTACTCTCTGAGAAAGTCCTAATCAGATATGTTAAGTAAAAAACTTCCGCATCTTGTAAACCTAAAACATTATCAGATTTCGTAGTTCTAATCATCTGGACAACTGTATCATATGTTTCAGGAGTTCCTTTAAGCTCTAATATTTCACGAGCAGTTAAGATATACTTTTCAAGTTGAGTATCCATCACCTGGGCAGCATGCTCATATATCTTACCAATTAACAGAATTGCTTTTGTCCGTCTTTGGCTATCAAGATCATAGTCATTTGCTGTCCGAAGTAACTTTTCAACCTCACTTCTATTTCTATTGGCTTCATCAATAAGACCTTGAATTCTCTTATCGCCTCCGTTTAACTTCTGTTTCCATGTCGTCTTATCATTCACAACAAGTAAGGTTGATGGAGACATTTTAAGGAAACCATTTTCAAGACTTGCCAACTTGTCATCATACGTTTTCAGGAATTTCATATTTGCCATTTCCGCATCATAAACAGTTCTGTATGCAGAAAAATCTTCATAGACACTGGACAATGGTAGCTTTAATCCTTCTTTCTGATAACTAGTATCGAGTTGTTTAAACTCGTCTATTCTAAGGAAAGTAGTCGTCCAATCCTTTCTTCCAAAAGCAGCTACGGCTTCATCATATATCTTTCCTAACTCACCTTTAGCAAGATCAGGCAGAAGTGTAGAGTTTGGATCTTTCTGATAAATTTCAAGAGCCATCTTATGATATTCAGCTTCGTTCCCTTTTTCTTTATACTTAGCAGCAGAATATTCCAATAAACCTAACGCTTTAGGATGGTTTGGGTATAATCTAGCAAAATTCCTACTAAGTTCAGCCACTTTTTGATCATATCCATTTTGTCGATATTGTTCAAGCGCTAACAAGTAGATATCTTCCTTGGGGTCGCTGCCAATATTGATTCTGCCTGCGACTGCATCATTATACAGATCCAAGTACATATTAGCGGCACGATCTTTTGTTTCTGCACTTTTAGCAACTTCAGTGATCAATGTTAAACGTGTCTGATAGGCTTCAACAGATTTGGGATATTTGGTAACAAAGTTATTTTTCAACTGTTCTGACTGTACTTTATCCGTTAATAGACTATCTGCAATCGTCCATGCATTCACATAAAGGATATAGATATCATTTACGTTATCCTTATATTTGGCAACATCCAATAGCAGATCAATACTTTTCTGATACATACCGGCTTTGTTGTATAAATCTTGTGCTACTATTTTATAACCAATCACTCTAGTTTGATCAGTTTTATCAAACTCACTTGCAAGTTTCAGATATTCTTCAGCAGCCTTGGAATATTCATTCTTAGATTTGAGTAAATCAGCCTGGTTATTCATTTGAACAAGGTAATTGTCATGAATTGCCTGTTTGTCTTGGGCATTCAAAGCATACGACTCTGCTTCTTTATAGTAACTTGTTGCTTGATCAAAATTGCTTGCTTTTTCGCTGAGCTGTGCAAGTTCAGTATAAATTCCTCTTTTCTGACTAACAGGAAGATTATATTTCAAAATAGCAAGAAGATCTTGCGTCGCTCCATTATAATCACCAACTTTTTGTCGAATTTGGCTTCTTCCATAGATAACATGAATTATTTCATCATCCTTATTAGTATCTGTATTCTTATCAGAAAGAAGAATGGCAAGATATCTTTCAACTCCCTGAAGATACAGTGTATCAACAGCAGCAGATGAAATAGTAAAAGTATACGTCGTATCAGAGTATGTACCATTTGTATATTTATCCTTCAATAATTCCTGAAGTTTCTCAATACAAATGAACGCTCTTCTTTCATTCTGAAAATAATTTGTATTCTCTGGGTTGTCCTGGTTAGATTGGTAAATTCTCTGATTCAACTCTAAGTATAATTTAGGATTGTTCTGATGTTCTGCTAAATCGTAATTCGCCAGGATAACCTTTTGAGCTTTATCTGTAATCCATCCTTGATTGGTTGAATCCACCAGCTCTGGAGTGTTTTGAAAACGAGCTATCAAACCAGCATACTTTTGGAAAGCGAGTAATGACTTATTATTAAAGTACTCATTCCAGTAATAGGGTTCAAGGAAGAAATAGGACTCGCAAACTATTTTCATAGGTACTTTCAAATCATTAGATTTATTGGCGTTATACCAGGATGAACCAACGCTATACGTGCTAATAATCTTCTCTTTTTCAGCTAAAATCACATCTTTCAAGTTCATGTTCGGGCGTAAACCATTCGCATTTGTCGAATAAATCACAATGATTGAATCTTCCAAAGAAGGGTTTTCCAATTCATTCGGGTAAAGAGTCATATAGGCGTTATAGAAATCAATCGCCTGCATAGGTGCATTCAGGCTTTTTTTAATCTGAACTGCTTTTAGAAGTATCTTCTTCCCATATGAAACGCTTACTGTATTAGGAAGATGATTAATGGCATAAAGCGCTCCCTCTGAATTGGACACATAATCATTTTTATCCAAGTTAACTAAGCTATATGCGACATTTTCAATTGATGAATCTTCATAATAAACTTGGAGTTTAAGACTTGGATTAGCCATCAGGGATAAGATACTACAAAAATCACTGAAAGATTTCTCATATAAACCGGAAGATAAGTTAGCCCAACCTCTTTGGAAAAGACCTATATACTGAAGATCATCATTTGAACGGTTCGCCAGGATATTAAACAAATCAGATGCTTTTTGGTAATATTCAACAGGGCGTTCCGCGTCTAAACCTATCTGATAATAGTCAACAGCTAAACGAAAAATTGCTTCTGATCTATAGGTGGAAGTTGGGAAATCTCTAATTAATTCACCATATGCGTCGATCGCCGGTTGCATATCCTTTATCGTTACCTTTAAAGAATCCACATTATTGGTGATCTCCTCAGCGTTACGATTTACGGCGCGGATACGTTTATCATTGACTTTATTCATGGCTGACTGGGAAACATAGAATCCAATATTGTACAATATTCTGTCTTTTTCTCTGAAATTCGGATCATTGATTAATACTTGCTGATAATAATAGAGCGTAATCTCTGGATGCTGTAGATTGATAGCTCCACTGAGTTCAGCTAAATTAGAATAGAGGGAAGCATTGTTAGGTAAATTTGGATTTTCTTGTATAAAATTCAGAGTTTGTTGAAAAACTTGTCTTTTTAATACAAGATTCTTTTCCAATTGTATTTGTAATTGTTCGTCAGTTACAGCAACAGCCATTGAAACGATAAGTAACAAAACTGTAAATATGAAAATACCCTTATTCATCGACTACCTGTCCCCTGATCCTGTTGATCAGTTCGTTCCGATTCTTTTTGCAGAAGTTTATCATTATTCAAAGTTTTGATGTAGCTTAATTCTAAGAGAGTATACTCAAATTGTTTATTCATCTCGTTAACCTGTTGATTCAAACTCTCAAATTGTTGACCATAAACCTTGAATATCTCATCAAACTGACCAATACGAGTTTTTGCATCACGAAGAAGCTTACCTGCTAATTTGCGATTAAAGTTTTTCGAAACATCCTCTCTTATCACAATCAAGGAATCTCTGGTATTCATTATGTCCTGCAAAGTACTCCGTATCGCTTGTTCCTTTTCAGGATTGGTATTATAATTCCCAAAAAAGTGATTTGCAGCTAATTCCAGATTAGCTATGTCTTCTGCGAGAGAATTATAGGTTGCATAGGCTTTATCAGCCAATGCTGTGTTTCCAGATTTTTTTGCCTGGTCACCAACCTGTTTCCAATTGAGCAATGCTTTTCTCTCTTCCCAAATTTCCCTGGAAATGAGTTGCGCATTTTCATATTTTGTAGCGGACACTTCAGGCAAATTGGCTATTAGATTATACGCAAATGCTTTTACATAAGTAGAATCAAGATCAGCAATATGCTTATCGATAAGTGCTGTTTCATCAACATTTGGCTTATTAACCAGTTGTTTAATCTTGAGCACTTCCTGAGTCAGCAAATTTTGATATGTGATGTACTTATCTTCAATATTTTGTATCTTCTTTAATTCAACGGGATTGATACCGTACGACTGATTTGTTAATTGAAGATCAATATCAGAAATTTGCTGTTCTAAAACACTCATTTCGTTCACTATAGCTAGATTTGTTTCCTTACTATTACTACTGATAAATTGATCTCTTAAGTCTCTTAATCTATAAATAGCATGGTGTTTTTCATTGATTAACTGAAGAAAGTTATCATTCAGTTTTTCTGAATTATCCACTACGTTCCTTGCTCCTTCTTCATCACCTTGTATGCTTTTCATATAGACTATCATATAAACTGAAGAAGTATAGAATTCGGTAGCTTTCGGATCGTTGAGGATCTGGTTTAATAGAGTTTCCGCTTGTCCAAACTTTCCTGAATTCTTCAAGGCAATTGCCATTTCATATTTGATTTCACTCGCTGAAGTATTGGCATTCACCTGAGAATATTGAGAATAGTATGTCAATGCCTCATCAAGATTTCCCAATTCGGCATACAATCGTGCTATACATAGCAAAATGAAATCATAATAGGGTGCTTCCGGAGAATAATCATCTTTGATTTTCATGAATTGTTCAAGGGCAGCATCAGGTGAGACCGAACTGACTACAATCAAAGCAAGCATCGCTTTTGATCTAAGTCCTAAAGTTTTATCACCCGTTATTGACATAAAACTTTCATAAGAATTGTCATATTGCCCCAGATTATAATACGCTTGCCCCAATGCATAAATTTGTTCATTCGTCTTAGCAGTCGTTATCGTTGAATCCAGAGCTATCAGTTTGATATCCTGATTTGTCGCTATATAGATTTTTTCTAGAAGTGATATGCCAGCATTGTATTTGATAGAATTGGGATAATACTTAATGAAGTCTTCCAAGGCAACTTGCGCTGATTCATAATACTTATTATTAAAATCTATGAGAGCCTTGTCATAAAGAATCCGATCCTGAACAGAAGGAATATCTTTATAAATCATTTTCATTTCAACCAATTTATCAGAAGCAGCTTCCAAACTCTGATTTTTCATAATATCAATCAGTTGTTTTTCTTCTACCTCAAAACTTTGCATAAGAGCCGACATATTTCCGGCGTTATACTGCTTCTGCACTTCTAATCTCTTAGTTGCCACAGAGGCTAATCTATCTATTTGGGCTCGGAGTTCATTGTACTTATTCAGTTCTGAAGTAACGATAGAACGTAAAGAATCTTCAGAAACATTCTGCGCAATCAGAATATTTCCAAAAACAAAGAACATTACGAGTAACAAGAAAGATTTAGCTTTCATATTATCCTGCTTTTATTGTTGGTCTTGGAGTATTTTTTTAATTTCTCCTAATTCCTTCTCTGCCTGTTCTCTCTTTTCACGAATCAACCTCAATTCATCCAGTAATTCATTCCCTTGTTTAATTTCTTCAGGTTTAGTTACTGTTCTGCGTCCGGCGAATTCCTGCTGACCACCTTCAAGTCCAAAAAGTACATTAGGTCTCTTGGTCGTAACATATTTATCAAAAGTATAGCCTACATTCATACCAAAACGCAAACTCTGAAACTGTTCAAGCTCCATCATTGTAAGTTGCCCGCTAAAATTCTTATAGGTAATTTTACCTGCAGCATTTAGATTGAAACCATCCATCTCCGCAATGACAGACCACATCGGTGTTGGTTTTACTTCCAAGCCGACAAACACCCCATCAATCTTATGCGAGAGCTCGTTTTGACCTCTAAAACGATTTGTTCCAGCACCTATGGTAATTATGGTCTCCAAATAATTGATAAAACCTAAACCACGAACGACACTTGACTTGGTAATTGCAGCATATAGGGAATTTCTTTCGTACATACAAGGTTCTACGATATTTTCCCATCTGGCAGCATTTGGTGCTTCCTTAGGTACTTTGGAGAACAGATTATCTGCTCCGATCGTGATCGCAGGTAATCTAACTGTTTCTTCTAATATTTTTAATTTAGCATTACCACAATAAACACCGTGTTCGGCTGCCACAAAGCCTAATTCTCCACGATTCATGATACCGACATTAATCATTCCATCCCAAGTATATTGGTATTTATGACTTTGAAGATAAGTAATATTGTTGTAGTTCGGACTATGCCAATCATTTGCAGAAAAATAATTAACATATGACACAGTCACCATATTACCTGGCATAACATATGCATTGGGAACTCTAATATTCCCCAAGTTTCCGATCGGAATCGCTTGAAGAATGCAGAGTACAGACACAAGGATAGAAAAGACCACGTATTTTTTCATATTCCCCCCACATTATCTTAATGTTGTTTTTTTTTGATTCATCTACATAGCATTTATAATGTATTGACATGTATTAGTCAAGTTTTATTTTATATAAATGAAAAATGAAAACCCTTTAGCCTTGGCAAAAAATGGTGAAGATTTAGCTGCATCCATACTCTCCCAAAAGGGTTATACTATACTACAGATGAATTTTCACAGTCGTTTTGGCGAAATTGATATTATCGCCAAATCACCTTCGCACATCATTTTTACTGAAGTAAAAACTCGTTCTTTTTTAAACAGAGACCTTGCTTTAGAAGCTGTCTCATTAAAAAAACAAAAACGCATTCTCAAGACAGCTTTGCATTTTCTTCAGCAGCATCAGGAATACAATGAATTCATGATCCGCTTTGACATTATACTCGTCTTTTATCACCACGCAACAGAAAACTTCAGCATTGAACATATTGAAGATGCTTTTTCATTCAGTGGGGTATGAAGAATCCTTCTCCAAATCCTCTTCTTGAAAATTTTTCCCTAAATAGCGCTGCCAATCAGCTTGTGAATTCTCTTTTTCATCATTTTTAGCATAGATCATTTTATAATTACCATTCATTTGTATATCAATAAAAACATAGCTTCTGCCACTTTTTGTGTACTTCCAAATCTGATAATCCTTTTGTACAAACTTTGTATCATCGGAAGTTACCCGTTTACTGATATCATCAGGCACACCCATTCGGATATAAATCCTACCCATGTCAGATTCCCAACCCGGTTTGAAATGTGAGTAAAATTTATTTGCATAACTGATTCGATTCTTAATCAATGTCGTCCATTGCAGGACAGGCTGATTTTCTTCCGCTGCAAGAGAAATCCATAATTGAGTTGTCATGCGTTTTTTCCCATCATTCGAAAGTACATCCAGGGAGGATAGTTTCGATTTTGGATAAAAATACTTCAGTAATGAAATCTCCTCTGCTATCTTCGGTAAGATACTGATAAAATCTTCTTTTATTTCTCCCAGGGAGAAGAAAGTAGTAACGGTATCCGGTTTTGATCCTGATTTCCTAATGATCTTTAAATCCAGTAAACCATAAGGAAGATCTTTCAAAGAAATACATGTTTGTATATTTGTTAAGGAGGATGTTGATTGGGTACTCGTTTCCCATGAACGAAGAATAGTTTTATCCTTGAGTAACCGATATTCCATTTCGAAAGAAATACTGCCACCAGTTCCATTGGTAGGTCCAAACATTTGATAATAGATATACATACTATCCTGTAAGGCTGGATAAAAAACATGGGAAGGTTCAACCAAATATATTTTGTTATTTCTTCGGAATTTCTCCATATATCTTGTGGTATCTGCAGTGGCAATAGATTTGCTTAATTCAATATCACTGAGAGACCTATCAACTGGTAATTCGATAAGATCCTTGACCCAGGTTTTCGAATTAGTAGACTTCGGATCTGTAAATGTAATCCTGATTTTGTAACTCTTACCACTCAAAACCAGGCTAATCTTATCCATAAAGGATTTTTGTTCTGACTCTGCATCATTCTGACTCGAGACCCCGATTTTATTGGTGAATTCCTTTTGAGTAATGACGGAATCACTTTTTAGAATTTCGATTTTTACAGTTAGATCAGCAAAATAACCTTTTTGAAATCCGACAAAACTCAAATTGTTGTATTTGACTTGGTAGTTAATCTCAAATTTGGTTTGATGTTTCTCATTAAAGAAGCGATTCATATCGATGTTCACAGGTAAATTAGCTGCCCAACACGCGAAAAAGGTAAAAGTGAATAGTAGTGTTGCTAATATTTTATTCATCGGATACCGATCCTAGTTGGTAATTCCCCCAACTGTTAAAATCATAAAATTGGAAGATTTTGTTTTCAGAATAATAGTACCATATAATGTATGGTGGTCTATCCAAGGGATATGGATCAGATACCACTTCATCAGGAGTACCGTATTTAATAAAAATTCTACCTCTGTCAGATTTCCAACCTGGTCGATAGTTGCGAATCGAATAATTCCGATCCGCCTCTAATACTCGGGCTTCAAAGGTATCTCTGAATTCATTGCGGTTCGTACCAGGAGTGGGATCCTTCATCTTCCAGAAATCTTCGATTGCCTGTTTATCTTTTTCATGTTTGATTGACCTGAAATATTGTAGTTCATTTTGATTCATAATATATTTCAATTGCAGCACCTGATCCTCAATCGAATAGCGTTCGCTGAAACCGCTTGTGGAATTAAACGAAAGTACTTCTTTCGTATATTTCACTTTTTGTGCAAAGACCTGCAATTTTATTACAGGATGTTCCAAACCGGCAAGAATTGATTTCATATCTACATGGATAACTTGTCCAGCAGAAATATTAATTATTTTAATTTTATCCTCTTCTGCTATGGAGATCTTGACACTATCCGGTATGATTCCCAGGTTCGTCTGTAAAAGCAATGAATCAACTTTTGAAGACAGATTATCAAGCTCATGAACTAAAAAATAGTTATTCCCCATTTTACCAATTAAAAATAAAGTTCCAATTTTTTTCCCATTACTTGGAATTATCAATGGAAATTTCTGCTCATTTTTATCACCTAGATCAAGGTTATTTACCTGCATGTATAACATATAATTCCCGGGAGGAAGCTTGATATTGCGAAAAATAGGATAGTCTTCTGTATCCATGGAATCAGGTTTTGTAAATTTTAACGGCTCAAATTCATGGTAAACATTTTTTTTATTCGTATCTAATATATCCACTTTCAATTCATAGTCACAAATTCTGGTTTGAAGATTAGGATGAAATCCGGAATACGGGAGAAGTAGTAATAGTATTGTAGTATCGCCAACTTTTTCAGATCTTAATTGCTGACCGATGAGAAACGTTTGGAGACTTATTAGGAGAATAACTAATCCTATGATTTTATACATAATTTATCGTCTTTACAAAGACCTTGAACCCTTTCCCTTGTAATGCACTGATTAATTTTACATCAGGATAGATCTTCAGCGTGTTTGAATGAAGAACCATCTGTTTAAAACGTTCTGATTTAATCATAAATGATACATGGAATTGTCCTTTTTCTCCCTCGGACATCTTCCTTACTTCATGTGCCAAATCTATGTTTGCATCTTTTTCATCCAACTGGATGAACACATCTCCAGTCAGGTGATTACGTAATTCAGAAATCGGAAACAGCATTTTTGGAACGATCCGCAACAAACTCTCATCCCCATTTGAATAGGCAGATTTCTTGCCGAATATGAATAAAAATTTTCCTGTTTCTATCTTATCAATGAACTGATGATAATCCTTATCAAATAAGGTTAGCTCGAATCTACCTTCCATATCTTCACAAATGACAAATGCCATCATCTTCCCGTTTTTATTTTTTTTCTTCCTAATTTCCGTCACAATACCAACTAACCGGAGATCACTTTGTATCTGTTCCTGTTCTGGTGAAGTCTGACTATTCGCATTAGAGAATAGATCCAACACCGGTTTGTATTCAAATAAAGGATGACCGGAAACATAGAATCCCAAGACACTTTTTTCCATTTCCAGTTTTTTATTAAAGTTCCAATCAATCGCTTCCGGTAATTTTGGGAAATATGTATTCTCTTCCTGTGTGTCATCCAAGATATCAAAGAGAGTCATCTGCCCTCGTTTCTTTTCTCGATGATGGCTGGCTGCAAATTCAATGACAGATTCTACTGCTTCCCACTTTTGTGCTCGTGTACCTTCCAGATTATCCATGGCTCCTGCTGCGGTTAAGCTTTCGAGTACAGTTTTGTTCACTGCCATGGGATCAACCCTGCTGCAAAGATCATAAATACTTTTGTAGGTACCGTTTTTATCTCTTTCTTCAATTAAAGCTTGAATGGCAGCATCACCCACATTCTTCACACCTCGCAAACCAAATAGTATGGAATCACCATGCACGGCAAAAACATCATGGCTTTGATTAATATCCGGGGGTATGACCTTGATACCCATTGCCATGCATTCTTCCATGAAATATGGTATCTTTACGGGATCATCTTCCAAGGATAGGAGAGCAGCCATGAATTCAACAGGATAGTGTGATTTCAGAAAAGCTGTCTGGAATGCCACTAAAGCATAACAGGCTGCATGACTTTTATTAAATGCATATTCTGCAAATTTTTTCATTTCCTCCCAGATTTTATCAGAGATCTGGTAAGCAACACCATTTTTGAAGGCATTCTCTTTGAATGTCTTTTCGTATTTTTCCATCATAGACAGTTTCTTCTTACCCATGGCTTTGCGAAGTGAATCTGCTTCTCCCCTGGTGAAATTACCCATCTCTCGGGAAATTTGCATCACCTGCTCCTGGTAAACAATCACTCCATATGTATCCCGCAATGCAGCTTCTGATAAAGGATGTGAATATTGAACTTCTTCCTCTCCGTGCTTTCTGCGGATATAATTGCTGATAAATTGCATTGGACCTGGACGATAAAGAGCAACCATAGCAATCAGGTCATCAAACTGGTTGGGTTTCAATTCCATCAGGTTCTTTTTCATACCGGGAGATTCAAACTGGAAAATACCGTCAGTCTGACCTTTCGCTAACAACTCATAACTTGAGGCATCGGTTAGATCAAGATTTTCTATATCTATATTAATATCCTGGGATGATTTGACGATCTCAATAGTTCTTTGAATCAATGTCAGGGTTTTTAAGCCCAGGAAATCTATTTTTAGAAGCTTCAGATCTTCCAGGCATCGTCCTTCATATTGGGTGACGGCTGAATTCTCCTGTCCCTTTTGGCTTGTACTTGCCAGGGGTACATAATCGCTGAGATCTCCGGGTCCAATCAGAACACCAGCAGCATGCACTCCAACCTGTCTGACTAAACCCTCCAAAACTAAACTATGCTTTAGGATTGTGGCATAGACGGCATTATTCTCCATTAACATGCGAAATTCAGGAGACTCTCTCAGACATTCTTTTAGAGTGATTTTGGGTTTACTGGGCATAATTTTCGTAATTAGATTTGAATCTACGGCAGATACACCCATGACACGCGCAACGTCCTTGATGACAGATTTCGCACCAAGAGTTCCGAAAGTAACGATTTGCGCTACACTGTCACGTCCATATTTTTCAATTACATAATCAATAACTCTTGATCTTCCCTGGGCACAAAAATCGATGTCTATATCCGGCATACTGATACGATCCGGATTCAGAAAACGCTCAAAAAGCAGATCATATTTCAAAGGATTGATGCGGGTAATATCCAATAAATAGGAAACGATACTACCTGCAGCAGAACCTCTACCAGGACCTACAGGAATATCCATAGCTCGCGCGGCATCAATAAAATCCTTTACCACAAGAAAATAACGTTCAAAACCAGTACCTTTGATCACTCCCAGTTCATAATCGATCCGTTCTTGAATCTCGTCTGTTATTTCTCCATATTTTTGAGGAACGGCACTTAAACAGAGATTCCTAAGATATTCAGTATAATTGGTATCACCGTCAGGTAAATCGAAACGTGGTAACAAAAATTCATCATAATCTAATACTAAATCTATTTGATTCGCGATCTTCTGCGTATTCTCGTAGGCTTCATCCAATTCAGGAAACAACAGGCGCATCTCCTGTTCGTTCTTAAAATATAACTCATTGGTATTGTAATGCATCCGATTCGTATCTTCCAGCGTTTTACCTGTTTGAATGCAGAGCAGGATATCATGAGCTTCAGCATCTTCTTCCAGGAGATAATGGCAATCATTTGTCACGACCATTGGAGTATCAGTGTCCTGCGCTAATTTAATCAGCTTGGGTATGATCAGTTTTTCATCTGGTAGATTATGGTCTTGCAATTCGATATAAAATCTGCCGGGGAATGTTTCCTTGTAGAACTTTAGAGCTTCCTCAGCTCCTTTTTCATTATCATTCAGTAATAGATTGGGAATTTCTCCCTGCAAACAAGCAGATAAGCAAATCAGACCTTCATTGTATTGTTTTAAAAGGGATTTACTGATCCTGGGTTTGTAGTAGAAACCATCCATAAAGGATTTGGAAGTCAGTTTCATGAGGTTTTTATAACCTTTCAGGTTTTGAGCAAGCAGGACAAGATGATAGCGATGATCAGGACGGGATTCAATCTGATCAATCTCGCCATTGATTAAATAGGTTTCAATACCAATAATGGGCTTGAGTTCCAGTTTCTTGGCTGCATTGTAAAACTCGATTGCCCCGAACATATTTCCATGATCGGTAATGGCAACGGCATTCATTCCGAACTCTACCGCAAGATGCAACATTTTATCAATACGGCAGGCACCGTCAAGAAGACTGAATTGAGTATGATTGTGTAGATGAACAAACGCCATTTATTTTACTTCCTCTTCGAATTTCCAATGGTTATTATTACGAAAGAGGATAAATCTGTCAAAGGATTTACTAAATATTTATTCAAAACCATAACCGCATTATTTTCAATAAGATATGACCGTCAATCATTTCGCTTGCATATTTTTATTTGTTCTTATAATTTGTTCTTATATAAGAAATAAAGGAAGTTACTATGAGCAACGATTTTTCTTGGTTCGACTCCGTTTCTGCTGCCATGACTGTCTGTGATCTCGAGGGTATCATCATCGCTATGAATGAAAAAGCCAGCATCTCCTTTGCCAAAGATGGCGGGAAAGATTTGATCGGTAAAAGCCTCCTGGATTGTCATAATCCTCATTCTCAGAAGATGATCAAAGAAATGATGACTACCGGAAATGTGAACGCTTATACGATTGAGAAAAAAGGGATTAAAAAGCTGATTTACCAGGCTCCCTGGTACAAGGATGGAACTATCGCTGGTCTTGTGGAAATATCCATGGAAATACCCGCTGAAATGCCCCATTTTGTCAGATCGTAGAGACGACCTATAAGGGCGACTCTATTTGAAAAAGGAGGAGAATCAGGCGTGCAAGGTGCATGCCTCTATTATTCATATCTGTCTTTAATTCCACGTAATTTATACCAAGTTCAATCAAAGTTCAATCCTGTTTCATACCAATCCCTTTCCAATTTCTCGAAACAGGAATGAAACAGGAATGAAACTGGTATGAAACAGGATTGAAACTGGTATAATCCTTGAGGAATGAAGCCTTATCAATAGATAGGTTTTAAATCTGATTATCTTGTTACATTTACCAAAGATAAGGAGTTTGCTCCCTACGAACTCACTGGAAAGCCGGCTTATTGCACTGTGAAGGTATATTCATGAGATTCAGAACCGATGTTCATATTCAATCCTGAGTCCCAATCAAAGGCATCCACACGCCACTTGAACGTTTGATTTGTAAATAACTGACCAGTATAGTAGATATTGTAAGTATTCTCACTCACGCTCAGGATATCTGATGACCAAAGCAATTCATGTGATTCATCAAAGAGTAATACCCGATACTTCATTGAGGTTCCACTTGTATCAAATTCAAATGAAAGACCATTCATTGATTCCAGCGTGGCATTGTTTTGAGGAGAATGGAGCATCTGCTTATCCAAGAGTCGATAGGATACAGTATCTGAAGTAGTACTGTTCCCCATCTGATCAAACACTTTGATAAAATACGAATACTCGAAGTATATACTATCAGGACTCATGGTCACATTCTTCATATCATTAAAGGATACTTGTGAAGGCGAAATGGAAGCTATCATTTTCGGAGCGGAAATTTCATTGAATCTATATACTTGAATATGATCCAGATCTGAATCGTGTAAAGGTTCCCAACTGATCTTTATTCCATCTACTTCAGGGATCGCATCTATGCCATTGGTTTCATCTTGTATGACAACCCATGCACCATTAAAATAGAGTGAATCAGTGGAATCACCGGTATCTCCGAGATGAGGAATTAGAATTGGTTTGGCTGGAGGATGGAAGATCGTATACGTGATCATCGTGACAGCACTGGAAGTCCAGCCTTGTTTATATGCTTTTGCCTTAAATGTAGTTGTATTCGCTATTTCAAGAGGAATTGTATATAATGCTGATGAATCAGATGGTATCGTTCCATTTGTCGTGTAACGGATTTGAGCATCCATCGTTGGGCATGTGATCGTAACAGTCTTCGAAGTATTGTACGTACCTTCCTGGAGAGAAAATACAGGTTGTGCAACGATTGAAAGCGTGTGGTTTTCGGTGGGAGTTGAACATCCAATTAACAAAATGGTTATCAACGCAGACAGGCAAATATATAAGTATCTCATTATTCTCCCTAACAACGCATCATTGAATCATAAGAAACCATTGATATCAATATCAATTTAATTAAAATGACAAGTGTAAGTCAAGTAAATATTCGGAAAACTCTTTCTTGAAATATTCTTATTCCCCGACCAAGGTTAAAGAATTAGCATGTTAAAATGGCTGCCCGAAGGCAGCCATTTTACTTTTTGTATGCTATAGAAACTGGATAACTATTTTAAAATAAGAATTTTTCTTGTTTGATTTAGACTCGGTGTAACCAATCGATAGAAATACATACCTTCAGCACATTTGTTGTTCTTGCTGTCCGTTCTATTCCACTCGATTCTATGAGTTCCCGACTGTAAATTATAAGAATTTACTAATTGTCCTTTGAGATTGTAAATACTCAGAACACCAGTCTCGCCACTCTTTATGGAGGCATTGACAACCGGGTTCACTGATCTTGCAGGATTCGGATATACGGATGATAAGCTGGTTACCGTAACGGCAACAGGTACGTTTTCACTGAGCGTATTAATATTAATCGGTCCGTATAGATTTGATGAACCATCATAATCATTGGATTCCAACCAATAATAATAAGCCTGGTTGGAAGCGACATCCAGATCCTGGAAATGATATTCTGTTGTTTGTGACGTATTTGTCGCACTGATCATTCCACCATTCACCTTTGTGGCGGTATTGACCAGTTTATCTGTGTTACGATAGATATTGAATCCCTGGACATTCGTCTCTGATTCAGTCACCCAGTTGATCTGACATAAACCGGAAGCATATGTACCACTAAAGGAAGACAGTTCAACAGGACATTCATCATCTACATCATCACCGAGTTTAAATGCAAGATCCTGTATTACTGGTGGAATATCCGGGAAGATATGCCACGCCCCATGCATGAAATAGGTTGCCTTATCATTCCAGGGATTATTCGTAGTTTTCCAACCAATTCTTGTGTTTATGGTATCTTGAATGGCTACACTCACACTTATCCAGTAAATTGTCCCTGAAGTTTGGATGAAAGCTAAACTATCAGGAATAATTATCTGGGTTCGGTAATAATCAAGATGATTAGCAGGAATATACTCTTGTGTCCAAGGATCATACCAGGCTTGTACTCCTGAACCGAAATACCAGCTATGTTTAGGTATAAACCAATCACTCCAAAGCAAGTTCCCAGGATGGCTGAATAAAGGTCCCTGACCGTCTGGATCAGCAACGTCTGACCATATCTGTATCAATAAGCTATCAATGATTCCTTCGTCATCATTGAACCACGAATTGTAAATACAAATATTTCTGATAGGACCTGTACTCGAACAAAGCCAATCATCTGCAAGAGTGTCTGGATAGAAAAACTTGATATCAACACCGTTTGGATCTGGAAAACGCTCCCATTTCCATACAGCGTTTAATGATATTGTCGACATGATAAATAAGAATAGAATAAGCAATAACTTGCTCTTCTGCCACCAATCAAACTGTGACTTAACTAATTTCATATTCCCTCCAGTATCCATATTATTTTATAGCATACAACCCGAAAATATGTAAATATCATTTAAGGTCAAGAAGTATTTTCGTAATAGGGAGTTTTTGCATGATACATATCTCCATGTATGTGTTTGCCCAATATACAGCAGTTATAGAATTATCACACATTAACATAAGATACTGTTTTATCGTTTTAATATGATATAAATTTACTTATGACAAATTTTCAAAATGCTTACGCATTACATAATATGTTTTAACGAAGTGCTAAGATATCAGCTATCTTTTTTCTCATAGTATCCCAATGTGTTCCAGTCCAGTAGAATCTGCCACAATATCTGCAAACAAAGTACTCATGGTATTTTGCATAAACTCGATCGGGTACTAAGCCTATCACTTTTTCCTTCTGAATGAGGTAAAGAGGACGATTACAACAAAGGCATCTTGTAAAAAAATACTTCTCATCCGGATGTAAAGAAGATAGTATCTCTTTTAGTTGTTCCAAGTGATCATCGGAATGAACCAGGATGCGTGTAAAAGGACGTTTGTCTTTACTCAGCTTGATGCTGCGTGTTAATAATATCCTGTCCTCCGTAATTGTACGTCGTATCAATTCAGAAACCGAAATAGCTGGTATGACAGCAGCATCAAATCCCATCATGCGAAGCCATTTGGCTACTCGGTTGAGATCAATGGAAAGCAGGAACTTCTGCGTTGGGTATCCTTTTTCAGCGTCTTGCATCACGGATAAGGATCATTCGGATCAGGTTAATCAGAGCCATGAGTGTTGCTGCCACATATGTCAGGGCTGCAGCATCAAGAACTTTTTTCGCCCCTGCCATTTCCTGAGGGTTGATAATGAAGCCATCATTTAATTGCGCAAGTGCCCTGGAAGAGGCATTATATTCAACAGGCAGAGTTATTACATGAAACAGTAAAACACCTGCAAAAAGAATAATACCAACATTAATGAGAAAGGAAAAAGCTGAAAAGAACAAACCGACAAAAAACAAAGGAAATGCAAGAGTAGAACCGATATTTGCTACAGGAAAAAAACTGTTCCGAATACGAATGGGTGAATAACCTAAAGCATGCTGAATTGCATGTCCACATTCATGAGCTGCAATGGTAATTGCAGCTAACGATCTGGAATTATATACACCTTCGGATAGATTTAATGATAAATCCCGGGGATTGTAATTATCTGTTAAGTTGCCCTGGATCGGCTGAATAACAACATCTTTAAGCCCATTTCGGTCTAAGATCAGCCTGGCTACTTCAGAACCTGTCATATCGATTGTATTTGCTACCTTGCTATATTTTTTATAGGCACCTGATACCCTCATCTGCGCATACAATGCGAGAATAAGAAAAGGAATCAATATCAGGAAAGTAGTTCCTCCAAAGAAAAGCATAAGTTCCTCCCTTTAATTCGTGGAGTAGGATTCCGATCCTACTGAATACATACCCACGGAAGTAGTTGCTGCATCGTGGAGTAGGATTCCGATCCTACTGAATACTAACCCACGGAAGTAGTTGCTGCATCGTGGAGTAGGATTCCGATCCTACTGAATACATACCTGCTGAAGTGGTTGCTGCATCGTGGAGTAGGATTCCGATCCTACTGAACCTCTTTGTATTCAGCACAATCGGTATCATGCTCTACATAATTGAAACCATCTTCGATAATGTTTTTACATAAGGCAAGATAAATCTGATACTAAATCTCTTCGCATCAGCCCCCTAGCCTCCAGTCTCTAATCTCAAGCCTCTTCTGCCCCTACTTCAGCAGCAGCATTTTCTTCGATATCGTCTTCCATGGTGTTATTGCCCGATATAGGTAAACACCACTAGCCACTTGTTTGTCACTTGATATCCATCCAGTTTGATTGAAATTCAAACAATTTATTGACAAAAATGAAGTCGATTTAAAAATTCTGCTAAGAAAAAGTATATTGTAAATGGTATACTCTTAATATTCTGGGGGTATAATGAATATAAAAAACGCTGCTGGTCTAATACTTGTAATCAGTTTACTCATTCTTGTAGGATGCAAGGATAAGATTACGGATACAAGTGGACTATTAAAGCTCAATGTGAATGGTCTTGTAAATCTTGGTTTAGATGCCAGGTATGAAGCTTGGATCATTGTTGATGGGACACCGGAAAGTATTGGCAAATTCACAGTTAACAGTGAAGGTAATTTATCAATCACAACATTCACAGTTGAAAAGAGTATCCTTGCTGCGGCTACCGGGTTCTTTATTTCTATCGAACCGGTACCTGATCCAAGTCCTAATCATAGTAATTCTATCATTCTAGCGGGAAATTTTGGTAGTGCAACCGATAGTACTCAGACAAACATAGCCTATCTATATATTGGACATCCACTTGCATTGAGTAATAATTTTCTGGAATCAGTAGGAAATTATGTTCTCTCTTCACCCACTGATACAAATCCAATGAATGAAACTTCAGGCATCTGGTTTATGGATGTCAGTTCAGGTTACCCTCACACTGGTTTATACTTACCACCGCTGCCAACCAGTTGGAAATATGAATCCTGGGCAGTCTTCCTCACGAATGATAATCGAATTATTACAAAATCAATGGGGAAATTTACACAAGCAAATCACTCTGATTTAGATTCTCTGTATTGTGGTCCACTTTCTCAACCCGAGTATCCTGGTGAAGATTTTGTGAATGAAACACTAATTTCAGCTCTCGGCTTAGCTACCCCCATCAATATGAGTGGAAAAAACATTTATATCACAGTTGAACCTGATCCGGATTTCAGTCCTGATCCATTTTTCCTGACACTACTTAAGGCTGCTATTCCTGCAAATGCAGCACCACATTTGACATATACAATGACGAATCAAGCGGTGACCAGTAGTCCAACGGGAAAAGCAACTCGCTAGATTTCTGAGGTTACCATAAATTTATTCAAATTAACTGCAATTCTTGCTGTAATTTGTATATCTTTTCTACTTAGAAGAGACTGACTAGTTACTGGATGATGTGTGTTCTACCAGACTCCGCAAAACTATTAAAAAGGATGTTATGTCATATTATATAGATCATATATTAGAACTATTCCAAGATGAAGAATTACGTTTTTTCTTTGTTGAAAAAGAAGATAAAGGACAATTACATATTGTTGATCGGAATGGTAAGAGAAATAGAGTTCCCGAGTCTCGTATAGTTTTCCTTTTTCCCAATCGTACCACATCCGAAACAGCTACCAGGATCATTGATCAATTGCAGGAAGAAATCTCCCATTTGATGTTAGATATTGATACTGCGCTTCTATGGGAATCTGTTCCTGAATATGATCGTGAGTATAAAATATCGGAACTGGCTGATATTTATTTCAACACCCCATCAGTAATTGAACAATCAGCATTATTCCATGCTTTACGGTCAGATAATCTCCATTTTAAAAGAAAAGGCGTTTTCTTCTTTCCTCGAAAACAGCAGCAAATAACAGAAATCAGTCTTCAAGCTGAAAAAGATCAGGAGAAAAAAGAGAAAACAGATAGACTGTTATCTTTTTTTAAACAGATCCTCAACTCAAAAAATAAATTACAACCTGACGAATACTTCTCCAGTGTATTAATGGAGATGAAGCATCGTCTTTATCAACATAGACTTGATTTTGCTGAACAGATATTACAATCATTAGATACTCGACGTTCAATGGGAAGTCTTCTTTATGAGGTCTTTCACAAAACAGGAATAATTAGAGAAGATGAGAATCGTTTCCTTATAGAAGCAGGGATTCCTGAACTCTTTTCTACTGAAACCGAAGTTGCAGCAGAGACCGCATCATTATTCCAATCTGCCCAAAGTCGAATGAATCTGACTAGTCTTGATATCTTCAGCATTGATGATGAATCTACGCGTGAAATCGATGACGCTCTATCAATCGAGAAATTAGAAAATGGCTTTCGCATCGGTATCCATATCTCGGAAGTATCTTCGTGGATTGAACCGACCTCATTATTAGATAAAGAAGCACAAAAACGAATCTCCTCTATCTATCTGGAAACGGGTGTAATAACCATGTTCCCAGAAATCCTCTCCTGCGACCGTATGAGTTTGAAAAGTGGTGAGATACGCAGTGCATTAAGCTTACTGGTTCACTGTACTCCTGAGGGAGAGATTACAAACTACCAGTTTGTCATTTCCGATTTTAATGTTCATCGCAGGCTTTCCTATGATGATACAGATGCCATGCTGAAATCAAAAAATACTGACTTGCTTTCATCTCAAATCAGCCAATTCAAAAGTCTTACAGATACTTGGAAGAAACAAAGAATGGATGCAGGCGCAATTGATATTTGTAAACCGGAATTCAATCTTGAAGTGAATGGGGATGATATTGTCCTCAAACAATATGATCGCTTTTCACCCAGCCGTAGTATTGTATCTGAATGCATGATTCTTTTCAATAAATTGGCTGCACAGTTTGCTCTTGAAAGAGATATCCCTATGATCTATCGGGCACAAGACCCACCACAGGACTTGCTTTCCAATGAATCCCGAGGAAGAGAATTGAAGTCATTAAGTATGTTAAATGAGAAAACACTTGATCGACAATCTACTGATATTGACAAAAATGAATATAATCCCATTCAAGTTGATCAGATCATGCGTCAAATGAGACCGGGAAGACTGACGACGATTCCTCTTCCCCATGCGGGCCTGGGTGTCGATATTTATACTCAGTTGAGTTCACCCATCCGTCGATATGCTGATCTTGTGCTGCAAAGACAGATTATTGCCAGCCTAAATAATACAGAATGTCCCTATAAAATTGAAGAATTATATGAAATCCTGGCAGCTATTGAAGAAAACGAAAAGCAAATCCGTGAAGTTTATCAGCGTTCACGTCAATATTGGCTAATTCGTTATTTAGAGAAATACCGCCTTCATGATGTTTTCCCGGCTATGGTCATCAATATGAATCCCCGCCAGGCTTTTGTAGAAATATTAGAACTCGGGTATCGTGTAGCTCTTCCAGGTAGCCCCTTGTTCAAAATAGGACAAACTCTCACCATTAAAGTTAGGAAGTTGGATGCCGAGGAAGGAATTATGGCATTTGAAGCGATATCTGTGCAATGAAATAATAAGGAAGGTGATATGACACGCAGTTTTGGAAGTGATAATCATTCAGGTATTCATCCCAAAATACTGGAAGCAATCTTCCAGGCAAATATCGGTGTTGAAAGATCATACGGTGATGATCCCTATACAGAACAAGCGATAAAGAAGCTGAAACATCTCTTTGGAGAAACAGCAGACATATATTTCGTTTGTAATGGAACTGCAGCTAATGTATTGTCATTGAATGTACTCTTACACCCGTACGAAGCAATCTTGTGTGCAGAGTCAGCTCACATCCATGTGGATGAATGCGGTGCACCAGAGCACTACATAGGCTGTCAACTCATTACTATGCCCACTTCTGACGGAAAATTGAAACCTGAGATGATACCTCCTCATTTATCAGAAATTGGGTTTGAACATCATGTTCAGCCGAAAGTGATTTCCATTTCACAAATATCGGAACTGGGAACAGTTTATTCCATTGAAGAAATTAAAGCTCTCGCTGATTTTGCACATTGTCATGATATGTTGCTGCATATGGATGGAGCACGTTTTGCAAATGCAGTTGTTTCGATGGGAATGGATGTTCGTACCATGACGGTTGATGCGGGAGTGGATGTCATGACATTTGGCGGAACGAAGAATGGCATGATGATGGGTGAAGCTGTCATTTTCTTCAATCCGGAGATGTCAAAATCATTTAAATACATACGTAAACAGGGAATGCAACTACTGTCAAAGATGCGATATGTGTCTGCTCAATTCAGTGCTTATTTGGAAAATGATCTTTGGCTGAAAAATGCCAGTAAGGCAAATAACATGGCAAAGTTATTGGAAAAAGGTTTGCGAGAATTTGAGATGTGTCATATTCATTATCAAGTCGATGCTAATGCCATCTTCCTCTCATTACCACGTGAGATAGCTTTCAAGTTACAGGAAAGATTCTTCTTCTATTTTTGGGATGAAGACCCACTGGAAATCAGACTTATGACTTCATTCATGACCACGGAACAAGATATTGATGCTCTTTTGAATTCCCTTCACGAAATATCTGCTTCCAACTGCCATGAATCAAAATAGAATCAGTTACATCTATTGCTTTTGGGCGATCTTCTTCTTCTCCACCATTGAACTTGTGGGGAAACTGATTGGGAAGGGGATTTCACCGCTCCTAATAACAGCCTATCGTTTCACTATAGGTGGACTTGTGCTTCTGCCATTTGCCGTGTATCACTGTAAAAAAAGCAATTTAAAGTTGCATTTTACAGATTATCTCCATATGGCATATCCGGGTGTAATCAATGTGGCAATCAGCATGATGTTCCTACAATTGGCAGTATATTTTGGAAAAGCATCGATGGCTGGGATACTTGTTTCAACAAATCCACTTTTTGTTGCTATTTTTGCCTATTTGCTTCTCAAGGAAGATTTGGATCGATATAAAATTCTAGGAATTGTAGTAGGCTTAGGTGGAATCTTCCTGATTATTATAGGAGAAAAACAACTTCTTTTAGGGGATGCTAATCTTCTCTTGGGAACGCTGTTTGGTTTGCTTGCGGCACTGACATTCGGCTTCAATGTTGTGCTCTCTAAGAAGTATATCAAAAAATATGGCAACTTCCTGTTTAATACAGTTGCTTTTTTTAGCGGAGCATTCGTTCTACTCATTGCCGGAATGGTATTGGGAATTGATATTACTTTTTCGTTCAGTTTGAAAAACTGGCTTTATATAATATATCTGGGTCTATTCGTCACAGGATTGGCATATATTCTATTCTTCGAAGGATTAAAGCATATTTCAGCAGCAACAGGTTCTATGTTTTTTTTCCTCAAACCAGCACTGGCAAGTATCTTTGCTGTGTTGATTCTTAAGGAACATCTTTCCCCGTCGCAAGTTGTGGGTATTGTGCTGATTATTCTTAGTTTGAATACAGACAGGTTGAGAAAAAAGTAAAGATACTTAACGATACTGCTTGTTTCAGTTTTCTAGAGCAAACTTCATATTAGAATTGTATTTCCATCCATATACTTATACTAAATGTTCGGAGTGATTCATTTTTCTTCAGATTTTTCTGCAATTCATAACTACTTGTTAATCCACCTTTGATATTCCTGTGAAACTGGTAGGTTGCCCCTGGTGTAATAGATATCTTCTGTGTACTCAAATTGACTACTGTTTCTCTGCCATAATTGACATTATAATCTTTTTGCCAACTTAAACCGATGCTGGAAGTCATTTCATTCTTAAATTGAATCTTCTTCTTTGAGAATGGAATATGAATACCTTTTTCAGCGGTGAAGGCATAGGAAAGATTACCTGATACAGATTGTGAATTTGTTGTATTCCTAACTTTTGAAGAGGAAGATTGAATCGTTATATCTTCCGACTGGGATAAATTATAGGCAAGATTGGTGGTCATGTTATTCACCCAATTGGCAGTCCAGGCAAGAAAAGGCTGCATCGATACTGTGCGAATAGTTTTCTCTGGTCTGTCTGATTCTTTATTACTCAAAGAATAATTGGATGTTAAACGTGAACTTGTTAGAATCTTTTGAGCGTGAAGATACTTCTGAAATTCACTGAGCGTAAGTGTTACATCAGGAAAAACAACCGTTGTAGATGTTTGACTGGAATTCGCATAGCTTTTCTGAATTGACATAGTATATTTAATATCGGAATCAAGATTCGAAGTAAAAGCTATTCCGGAAGAAAGACCATAACTGTTATCGTAATTACGGGAATTAAGTAGACTATCTGCAAGAGTATGAGGCAGACCCAATTGATACCAGAAATTAGGTCGATTATCTAAATATTGAAAACTTGTTGTATAACCGTTTTGGTATGTAGTAGCAAGATTTTTAATTTTTGAAAGATAAGAAAGGAATGAGCCAGCACTTAAAAAATCAGCTTGTGGATTTTCTGAAGAAACTTGGTCTTTCGGTTTCATCCGATTATCATTTTGATTTCCTTTTCCTTCCTGTTCAGCTTTATTCTTCTCTTCTTCTGTTTGATAAGTAAGCATTTCTTTTTGCTTTTTACGATCTTCTATAGATTTCTGATCCGATTCCTCAGAGTCAGTTACCTTGTTTTCCTGGGGTTGATCTTTACTTGTCTTTTCTGTTCCACGTTTTGTTTGTCTATTACTGTTTTCAATAGGTTTTACTGAAGGTATTTGATAGGGATTCCATCCAGCAGGTTTAACTTCTGGATACTGATCAATAGTAGTAACTGTATTAATTGCAGATTCGGATACTGTTGATTTATTCAGCTTTTTTTGCTCTTGATGACTGATGACAATCCTCGCCCAGGAACTCAGTAGATCGGAATTTTTTATAGTCATATTTGATCGAATAGCTCGATTCGTATTCCCGTCTCGCTTAAAATTCTCAACAGTGAGATTGTTTAGGTTTGAAGCATTGTTTTGCCTGAATGTCTCTGAGTATTTAGAATTTACATTAGTTGAAAAAGTAAGTAAATTATCTACATATCTTGGAGTATAATCCAGATTCACATCCTGTAGATGTTCTGATTCAATGCCAATATTGATACTTTTCCGCATCTGTCTGATCATAAAATCACGCTTAGTTGTTAACCGGTAGGTTGTTGTCAAATCTGTGAGTATATCATACCCCAAACTGTTATCAGTTGTTAACTGCCTTGTATCTCTAGTTTGATCTCTCGGGTCCCACTGATTTGGATTAACCGTATTTTTCAGGTAACTTTTTGGAAAAGAGGCAAAATATGTAAAAGCATTATTAAAAGTCTTTGGCAAGAAGTAGAGAGCATAATCCTTTGAGAATTTAAGTGCAAACTTCTCCTTGGGAATATCAAGCCGATAATTATAGACTTCCCTATATGAAAGAGTAGTATCAGCAGTTGTTGGATCCAGGCGTTTGGTATATGTTATATTACCTGAAACAGCGGTATTCTTGATAGTGTAAGCTAGAATTGCATTTTTGGGAGCTTTAAGTTGACTAAACCCAAGATCAGCAGAATAAGATGTTTGATGGCGTTCATCTCTTTCTTGGGTTTCTGTAGCTATATTCAGTTGATCGGAATATGCCCGGAATTTAGGTATACCCATTTGATATGCATATTTTAATGATAAGGGGATACTCAGACTCCAACTATCCGGCATAAACTTATGCAGGGAGTAATTATTACTAATATTTAGACTGGTTGTTTCTTCAAAGCTACCCGATAACGAACCGCTTCTCTGGCTTGTTGTACTAAAATAGGGAGACTGTTTAATAATTTCAACATCCAGAGTTGAAAAATCAGCAAAAGTCGTACTTATACTTGCCCTGCCAGCATAGCCAGCACCTACAATTGGATCGCTGACCCTTATATCATCAAAATATATTGTACCGGTATATGGTTGGGATTGACTTCCTAGTGCCTCGACTCCAAGACTGATTTCCTTGATGTTATTCAAACTCGGATACTGATTAGAAGCCCCTACAAAAGCGAAAGTATAATTATCTTCCTGGATTTCACCCCTGGTAAGCTGAATATTTCCTAAATAAGGCTGGGTAATCTTGACATGTGAACTATCTGAACGAAGCATTGATAATTTTGAAAAAGGAAACTCCAGTGTTGTCCATTTACTTTGTTCCATCGTTGGAGTATAATAACGTTCGACTTTTGTTTTATATCTAATTTCATAATAATGAGTAGAATCTGCTCCCATACGCATGATGATATTGATACTGTCAGGATTTTGATCAGCATTTTGCGCTTTTTCAGGATACAGTAAAAACTTGAGATTATTGTATGAAAGAAGATTAAAAGATTCCCGAAAGATCTGTTTCACTAATCCAAAATGAGTGGGTTGCAAATTCTTATAATCGATAATCAGACTCTGTTCCAACGCCGCTTTGGAATCCACTGTTTCAAATGTGCCTGCTGGAGATCGGTAATGGTTGTTATTTTGATTATCGATGATTCCAACTAACATTTCTTCTTGGTACATCTCAATTGTAGAAACAGGAACGACTGTTTCATCAGGGTTACGGAGGCCTTTATCTTCCCACTTATTACCAACAATATCAAGGTTTGCAAATTTGACACGAGTGGTCTTTTCCACTTCAAACCATATTCTGGCATAACTGATTTTTTGCAGGCTCGGATTTGTTGTTGTTGAATTCGTAACCACTCTCATGAAATTGGGATCATGCATGGGGATTCGATATAGTTTCCAACCATTCTGATTTGTATTGATCGGAGGATAAAGAGCTGGATTACTCAATGAAATCGTATATTCAAAGTACTGATCCAATACATCTAATGCACCATTTCCATTTAAATCTTCCGTATCTAATATTCCATTATGCTCAGTCCCATTAATATGCGGATAATCTCCAGTCGAAGCTTCCTGGTCACTACTGGCTATATCATTAGGATCGGCACCAAATGTACCATTGGGTTTACCATCTAATCCTACATCCTCTCGTGAATCAAGAACACCATCCTTTGGTCCACCATTAGATCCGTCTTCTGTATTTGGTTTCCCGTTCTGTTCTCCAAAATCTGTATAAAAATCCTCGCTGATGTTTCCCAGATCAACATGCATAACCACAGGTCCAGGTTCATCTGTACTCAAGGGATCAACTTTAACGAGAATCTCGATATATTTCTTTTGGGATAAGTCAATCTGGTTGCCAATATACTTCATTAACCCACCCCAATAGGTAATATTTGATCCCGGCATACCTAATGGATTGGGTGACATTTTGACTGCCATCACAGTCACTTTATCCTTCTTTTCCTTTTCCGTCAGCGTAGAATCATTATAGACATCTTTTGCATAAACATCATCGGGATTGTACCAGATTGTTTTAGCCTTAGCAAGATTGATTTGGGAAGGCTTACTTCCTGGAACCCAAGTCGAACGCATTACACCTAACGGAAATACGTCCAGGATTCCTTCCATATCGTCTATGTAAGCTTCCTGTTTCTTCGTATTTGGATCCCCATAGAGATAAGGCAAACTCATCGCAATTTCACCACTTAACAAAATCTTGGAATCAGCATTTGTCTTAATCATGGGTAATGCATCAATCATTCTGGTAACAAAAGCTGGTTGAACAGCAAATTGACCATCTACATCTGCCAGGATCAATCGCAGATTTTCATTCCCTATCTTAGGATGTTTATCTGTAACAGATTCCGTTCTGTAGATGAATGTTCCCCCAATTTTTGTATTATCACTGATGATATAATCAGCTCTGACACCCATTAGGGATTTTTTTTCTACTGCAAAACCACTTTTGAACTCATAATCTATCTCAACTTTATCTTGGGGATTTTTTCCTTTTGGAGTTAAGAATGTTACTTCACCTAAATCATAATCCATCACATAATCTATGTTTTCTCGTAATTGTTCTCCATTAACTTTAACATGAACGCTACCTTTTAGAATACCAAACTGATTCAGAGCAATTCGTTCCCGTGCCACTTTTCCCTTATAATTAATTAGCATATGCGATTGATCTAAGAGAAGATACTCCGGTTCTTTGTTATAGATCAGATCTCCCAATGGCTCGAAGGGACGTAAAAAAGGAATTCGAATATATCCTTTTGCCAAATCTAAGGAGAGATCACCGTCACCCACAAAGTTATCACCATTCGTATCCATATGCAAATAATCATTGTACCTGACTAATCCGTTTGTGACAATCGAATCAGGTACATTATAGTCTCGTTTCATGTTTGATTGAATGGTAAAAATATCCAGACGAAATCCCTCAGCCTGAACATTACTCTGACCAAGATCATACATATTTCTGACTTCATAATCCCAGGTATTATTTGGATTAGTAGGTTCATTTTCCTGATTCTTGGATCGAAGTACTCTGACATGAAGTTTGTCTGTGTTGGGGAAAGTTGCTGGTACTGCAACTTCATTGGCTTGAACGTATTTGACTGCTATGGTAAAATTGGATTCGATGGTTTTATAGAGAATAATGATCCCTTGATTATATGCATAATCAACATCATAATCAACGCCAGGCAATAATTCATCATACATTGGCGTATAAGTTACCCCTTGTGAATTAGTTACAGGGTCACCTTCAAGAGCATTGTTATCATTATTAGAATTAGCATCATCCATATATACAAATAGTGATTGAGCTTTTGGCAGCAGATCAGTATTGGCAACTAATGCTCCCCGATAAACCTTAATGGCATTATCAACCCATCCTGGGGGAACATGAGTGGTATCCTGGATACTTGGATCTGTATTAATCAAGTCTCCAGCTTGGTATAAAGAATATAGTTCTTTGGGTTTAGCTATATAGTACATTTTGCGATTCACAAAAGATCTACTGGAAATATCAACTGAATCTGCCTGGGTAGATCCAGTAAAGGTTTTCTTATTCTTCTGTCCTTCTTCCTTACTCAGGATGGTTGTTAGTTCCAGATTACCAATTTTCATTTTTGATTTCACACCAAACAAACCTTGCGAAGATGCACTATAACTGATATATCTGGAACCACTCAGAGCAAGTGTAATATTTCCCATTTCCACGGACTGGACGATTTCATCTTCATCGCCCTTATATTGAACATTGATATTATTTGGATTGAAGAGCTGTTCATCTTGATTCGAATTGTGGGTCAAACTCACAGTAATCTTATCACCAATGGTACCTTTCAGGCTCAGATTTAGATCCTGTCTCATAACAACATCGAAATTTGAACCTTTCATATTTTCGCCAACAAGATGATTTTGTGATTTCGTACTTGTCCCTGTAAAAGTTAATTTCTGGCTACCATCCAAACTCAATTTCCCTGCTTTGTTTCCCAAGAATTTGCGAACTGATTTTGGAATTGCTATGTTCGGTAAATCAATGGTAATTTCAGGAATGATGCCTGCTGTACTGGAACGATTTGATATGCTGAACATATCCAATACAGTCTTTCGCATTTCAACATGATAAATTGCAGAACTTAAGTTGTTGAAATATTCATCAAAGGATAAAACCACAGCAGGATATAGCTGTATTTCACCAATTTGAGCAGTCAGCTTTACATTTTGATTCTGATAATCTACTTTTTCTGTTGTCTTCGTGCCGAAATCAGTTACCATGTAGGGTGCTGCTTTCCTAAAGTTCAAGCCTTTATCCAACTTATAGTAGATAATCTTATTATCAACAACCGGAGAATAATCCCCGATATAAAGTAAAGGACTAAATGTCTCAGCAAATGCTAACATCCAGACAAATCCAATTGCCAGGATTAGCAGGATTTTTTTATTCATTACGTTCCTGTATTAAAGCGTAGAAAATCATTGCATACAATTATGAGGTAGAATCCAGAGTACAACTTATTCGATATAATCCTTCAAGAGTTAAAGTCTTATCGATTACATCAATTTCTCCGCACTCTTGACAAATCAAGGAAGAAATACCACCGGTTGCAATTGCCCTGATCTCACCCAGAGAGGCATACTCCTGACGTATTTTCCGTATAAACCCATCCACCATCAGAGAATGACCCGTAACGATACCTGAAAGTAACCCTTCCTTAGTACTTGTTCCAATCGTTTTCTTCGGTGTCTCCAACTCAATCGAACTGAGCAGAGCTGCTGTATTGAAAAGAGTCGATGCCGATGTCATAACACCAGGTGCAATTACGGTTCCATAAAATGTTCCATCCTTTCCCACCAACTGGATAGTAGTAGCAGTACCAAAATCACAGATGATACAATTCGTTTGATACTTTTCTTTGGCAGTATATGCATTCACTACCAGATCAGCACCAATGAATGAAGGGTCAGGAACCAGGAATTTTAAACCTAACGGTGTTTTTGCATTTACGATAACCAGCTTGCATTGCAAGTACTTGTTGATCATATGCGTAAAAATTCGTGTCAGTTCAGGGACAACCGAAGCTAAAATACAATTGTGAAAATGCGCAATGTTTTGAGAAATACTCTCCTTTAGAGATTTGAATAAACTATAATACTCATCTGCTGTCTTAAGTGAATCCGAATGGAACCGCCAAGACTGGATAAGTTCACTCTCTTCATAAATACCCATGACAATATGGGTATTTCCTATATCAATGACCAGAACGTATTTTTTATTCATTGTAACGGAGTTTTATCATTTATTATTATGCGTCAAGAAGAATATTTAGGAGTTAAGAATTCGATGATGAAAATGATAAAAAAAACTGACACTTGTAACCTGTACCCTGTCACCTGTCACCTGTCACCTGTACCCTGTACCCTGTACGCTGTATGCTGTATGCTGTCCTCTTCCCCATCTTTTCCTTGCCAGATTCAGGGACAATTCATTTATTGCATTTCTCTTGAAACTATTATGGAGGCTTAACAACCACGTATGAATGAAGATAGAAATTTTCAGAAACCCCTATGGCTAATGCTCTGTATTTTTATCATATTGCTCATTGTGGCATATTTGATACCTGCCTATAACCAGGGTAACTGGAAGATTAGAAAGCTCTTTCTATTTTCGGATATTACGAATAAACCTGATAATAATCAGAAACTCACTTTAGCCAGGATATTTGGTTTACCAACCCAGACAAAGGTTGGAAAAAGCACTGCTGAATCGAAACCTGCAGTACCACTTGTAGATTCTGAATTAACACCTTTCTTTGAAGCATTGAAGCTTTGTGAGCAAAATGGGACGCCTGTAAGGATTGCCTATTTTGGTGATTCTATCATCGAAGGTGACTTAATCACACAATCACTCAGAAAAAACCTGCAAACCCGCTTCGGTGGTTCAGGTGTTGGCTTTGTACCGATTACTTCCATTGTAGCGAATTTCAGGACAACGATCAAACACAGTTTTTCCAATGAATGGTCTACCTTTTCACTCATGAATCCCAACCCCAATAGATATCCTATCGGCATGTCCGGTTATGTGAGTATGCCACTCTGGGAAAAAGTACAATTCAAAACTACTGCTGCGCTAGATAGTTCCGGAACTACTCCCGTGCCGGTGGATACGGTTAAGACAATTAGCAGTCCTTATTGCTGGGTAAGATACAGAGGAAGCCCTGTTTCCAATCCGGATGCTTTATTTCATAGAATAAGACTGTTTTATAGTAATGCTCCTTCAGGGTATTCCATCCAAACAACACTCGGGAAACAACCGATACAAAAGATTTCTCTATCTCCGGGAAAAGAATTACAATCTCTGGCATTGAATGTAAATACTCCCATTGAGAACATCGAAATGATATTTCCCAAATCAAATAGCCTTTGCGCTTATGGTATGAGTTTTGATTCTCCGCGCGGAGTGTATGTCGATAATTATGCTTTACGTGGATATTCAGGAATGTACTTTACTAACATCCCAAGAAATATCTTAGCTGGTTTTCAACAGCAAATGCATTACAATCTAATTGTTCTTCAATATGGTACTAATGTCTCCCAGGCTAGTGTCAGAGACTACAGTGCGTATCGTAATGGTATGATCAAATCAATCAGGTATTTGCAGGAGATATTCCCCGGAACCCCGATCCTTGTTATTTCTATTGGTGATAAAAGCATGAAAGTAGGCACAGAATACCAGACATCTCCTGATATTCCATACCTGGTTCAAGCCCAACAAGAAGTTACCCGAAAAACGAATACTGTTTTTTGGAATCTTTATGAGAATATGGGTGGATACAATTCTATGGTAACATGGGCAAATTCCACACCTCCCTTGGCTCAGCGAGATTATACCCACTTTAATTCCTATGGGACGAATAAAATAGCGGGAATGCTAACCCAGTTCCTGATGAAACAATATGACAATATCAAACGCTAATCGTTTTGTAATTCAATCAGTTGCTTCTATCTTTTGCCTGTTGATGTTGACAGGTTCTTCGTTTGCCGACTCTGATAAGCTGAATATTCAGAATAATACCAGTTTTTCCTTACAATCGGAAAAGGAAGCAGTAGCATCCAATTTCATTAAATTAACAATGAATCGAACTTCCTACTCATTTATCAGAAAAGACAAGAATATACTTCAAAATGATAGCTTAGGCATGTCTCGTTTTTATCAGAAATTATTAGCATTAAGACAAGGAAAAATCGAGCATGTGAATATCGTTCAGATTGGTGATTCACATTTACAATCAGGTTTTACTCCCGATGAAGTAAGATCTGGCTTGCAGGATTTCTTTGGTGATAGTGGCAGAGGTTTAGTTTTTCCTTATAGAACTGTTGGCGCAAATGAACCTAATGATGTTCTTCTTACTACACAGGGTTGGGCAAAAGGAAATTCTTCAACAAAAACCTATACCGTTAGAAAAGGTGATACAAAATCAGGGATTGCACGTCGGTTCGGGAAAAGCACAAAATCATTGAATCGGCTAAATCCCGGTCTGGCTTCAAAGAAAACAATTAAACCCGGTCAGGTACTGATCATTAGTAACTCAACACAAAAGATTCCACCTGGGTTATGCGGTTATTCTTTGAGAACTTCTTCGAATTTAAATTCGATCACGGTGATTACAAAAACAATAGCGAATGCTTCTCAACAATTCAATATGCTTTCGCTTTTAATGGATAGCACGGACAGGAAAATTTCAATAGAAGTCAGCGATAAAAATAATAAACTCCTGGTAAAATCTGTGATTGACCCTTTATCAAACGCAATGAATAGCGTTCCACTCGCCTGGTCTGATTCTGTGAATTCAGTGCAGATCAAAGTAAACAGTTTGAATGGTGCGAATCCAGGTGTCACTCTCTATGGTATAACTTTGGAGAGAAATGCCCCTGGCATCATGTATCATAGCATTGGTATTAGTGGTGCAGGATTTGTGAGATATAATCAGAATTTACGCTTTTTCAAACAACTGACGGTATTAAAACCGGATTTAGTCATTGTTTCGCTTGGGACAAACGATGCTATGGGTACATTTCGCTTAACTAGCTGTGAGCAGGATGCCCTGGAATTCCTTTCTAACATCCAGGAAGTATTACCCAATGCGGATATTTTACTTACAACACCGCCCAATACATATAAAGTATCTCGTAAAGGAAAAGTGGAAGTTTATGCAATCCCCCAGATCTGTGATATGATGAAGGATGTTTCGAATTTCAACGGCTTTGCCTGGTGGAACTTCTATGAAATTATGGGTGGACAAGGCTCAATGAAGAAATGGGTTAGCAACGGCTTGGCTCAGTACGATCACAAACATTTCAGCGCAAACGGATATCGGGAACAGGGTTATCTGCTTCGTGATTCGATCCTGCAGGGGTATGCTTCCTATGTGGCAAGACTGGCTAAATAACCTGCTATCCCTTCTTGTTTACGATGTACATAAACCATTGCTGTTTAACAGTATGTTCTTCTTTATTTATTTCCTCTTACTTCTCATCTTTTATCAATTCATCCTGAAAAAAGTCAATGTCAGAACGTGGTATCTGATTGCTTTTTCCCTGTACTTCTATTATAAGACCAGCGGTATTTTTGTCCTTTTATTGATTACCACAGCTTTCATTAATTTCGTGATCAGCGAGTGGATAGATGCTTCCACATCGGAACGAAAGCGGAAATGGCTATTCTTCTTAAGTATTGTCTGGAACTTGGGAACACTCGGATATTATAAATACACAAATTTCTTTTTCCAAGCGCTGAATGACATAGGGCATCTGAATCTCCAGCATGTGGATATTTTCCTGCCCATTGGTATCTCTTTCTTCACCTTCCAAACGATGAGCTACACATTTGATATCTATCGTCGTAAGCTTAAACCGACAAAGAGTTTTGCTGACTTACTCTTCTTTGTGGCATGTTTCCCGCACCTGGTTGCAGGCCCTATTGTCAGGGCTGCCAAGTTCCTACCACAGGTACGTAAGAAAATTACACTGAGTAATGCGCAAATGGCATCAGCATTATTCCTGATCATCAGCGGACTGGTAAAGAAAGCTGTTATTGCAGATTATATCAGCATCAACTTTGTAGAACGTGTCTTTTCAGAACCTGGACGCTTCAGCGGAGTGGAGAACCTGCTTGCCATTTACGCTTATGCCCTGCAGATCTATTGTGATTTCTCCGGTTACTCGGATATTGCGATAGGCTTGGCTAGGTTGATAGGTTTTGAACTTTGTGAAAACTTCAATTTACCCTATCGCTCAAAGAGCATTACTGAATTCTGGAGAAGATGGCATATCTCACTTTCCTCCTGGTTGAAGGATTATCTCTATATCCCTCTTGGTGGTAATCGAAAGGGAAAGATCAGACAGTATGTGAACCTGATGGTGACAATGCTTCTCGGTGGACTTTGGCATGGTGCTTCCTGGAATTATGTTGTCTGGGGCGGTATTCATGGGATAGGTCTTTGTGTAGATAAACTGCTTTTGAAATGGAAGTTCCTGAACACTTGGCTGGGAAAGTCAATGGGCTTGATCATTACCTTCCATTTCGTCTGTTTCGCTTGGATCTTCTTCAGGGCACCGGATTTTGCCTCAGCAGGTGTTATGTTGAAACAGATTTTCACTGCTTTCCAGGCTCCTGTTTTCTTCGACTGGATCAAAGGCTTCAGGGGCGTCGCTATCCTGATGCTCTTCGGCTATGTCATGCACTTCATTCCCCGAAAATTCGACGAAATATCGGAAAAGATACTTTATCATCTGCCGGTCCCTGCCCAATCCCTGATCATTGCTGCTGTCATTTGGGTTATGTACCAGGTCAAATCTTCCGATATCCAACCGTTTATCTATTTCCAGTTTTAAATTACCAGCATCTTCTCAGTTTTGTTGCCTGCTGAACTTGTTTTTTTGAAAATTGTTCCAAGGATACTATGAAGTCGTTGATTTTGGCATCAATCAATCCCATTAGCTTGCAGATATTATCAAATTTGTCTTGATATGGACCCTCAAAAAAAGAAGGATCAGGGAAACTCCAATGCAGATGTTTTAAAGCTCCCAGAAAAATGGGACAACGTTCTCCACTCGCATCGTCGCAAACCGTGATTACAAAATTGAATCTTGCTTGTTTCTTTTGAAGATCAAATACGTTCTTCGTCTTTTTATTTGAAATATCAACTCCAATTGATTTTAGGACATCTATTACCATAGGATTGAGCTCACCCGGTTCCAAACCGGCACTTTCGACATGGATTGCATCCCCTAACTTCAAACGGAGAAGCTCTTCTGCAATTTGGCTGCGAGCTGAATTATGGATACAGACGAAGAGTACTTTGATCATGATAAGTCTTCTTTTTTCAGGTTTTCTTCTAAGTGATGCTTAATGACTCTTCCTTGCACGATATAGACAGTATTTTCACCGATATTCGTACTTAAATCAGCTACTCTTTCAAAGTTCTTGGCAATTCTCAGCAAATGCATGTAATGCTCAATTTCAGCGGGACGGTCTTTCATTAATGAGACAATTTGATGATATATACGTCGATTATAACCATCTACTATTTCATCCTGGCTGCAGACTAGTCTTGCTTTGTCCACGTCTTCTTTCATGTAGGCATCAATGCTATCCAACAGCATTTTTAGGGCTACTTCTTTCATTTTTATAAGGTCGGGCAACTGAGAGTTTAAAGGGCTACCTGTCATTTTAGCGACACTTTCGGCGATATTAAATGCTTGGTCCCCTAATCTTTCCAAGTCATTATTGATTTTATAGATCATGAGGATCAAACGTAAGTCTTTTGCTTCGGGATGGAATAATGCCATAAGGACTATGCAATCATCTTCTATCTGCATCTCCATTTGATTTACTTTTTGCTCAAACTCCGCTACTTCATCGAATCTGTTAATGCCTTTTTCTATGCCTTCAAATGAGTAAGAAACCATCTTTTCAACAGTGGCTGCCATTTCGATGATCTTCTCTTTTAATTGTGTAATCTTAGTGATTAACATATGTTCTCCTTAACCAAAGACACCGGTAAGATATGCTTCAGTTCGCTTATCCTGGGGCACCGTAAATACTTTATGGGTTTCTCCAAATTCAACCAGTTCGCCCAGGTACATATAAGCAGTGTAATCCGAAATCCTGCCTGCTTGTGAGATATTATGGGTAACAATTAGAATTGTCACATGTTTTTTTAATTCGACACAAAGCTCTTCAATTTTGGCAGTTGATTGCGGATCAAGAGCAGAAGTGGGTTCATCGAGAAGGAGAACTTCCGGCTTGTTAGCCAAAGCCCGAGCAATGCATAAACGCTGTTGTTGTCCGCCTGATAGTGACATTGCTGATTCCTGCAATCTATCCTTGACTTCTTCCCATATACAGGCTGCCTTTAAACTCTCTTCTACCCTGTCTTGAATTTCATTTTTTTTGTATTTGCCTTGAACAACAAGTCCATATGCCACGTTACTGTAAATTGATTTGGGAAAAGGATTGGGTTTCTGAAATACCATACCAACCCTGGTTCGGATGTTTGTTACATCAGCTTTTGAATCATAAATATCTTCACCACTCAAAAGCACATTTCCTGTTATCATGGTTTCAGCTATCAGGTCATTCATACGATTGAAGGTTCGAAGAAGTGTTGATTTTCCACATCCGCTTGGACCAATTATAGCAGTTATTTTCTTTTCTGCGATTCCAATATTAACATCATGTAAAACCTGGTTGTCTCCAAACCAAAGGTTAAGTTCTTTTGTTTGAATCTGATTGTTTACCATTTTCTTTTCTTCCTCATTCTATAACGTATTATGATAGCCACTGAGCTAACGCCCATTACCAGGAGTAATAAAACAACCGCTGAACCATATGCTATTGGGACTTGAGATTCTGCATGTGTACCTTCGGTCATCAAAGCATAGATATGATACGGTAATGCCATAACTTCATCAGATAAACTTCTTGGCAGTCTTAATGAGTAAAAAGTAGCTGCCGTAAACATGATCGGTGCGGTTTCTCCTGCTACTCTTCCGATGCTGATGATGATTCCAGTCAGGATATTTGGCAAAGCTGTTGGTATCAGGACACGCATTATTGTTTGACTCTCCGTTGCTCCTAAAGCCAGTGAAGCTTGATAAAAATCGTTTGGAACTGCACGTAAAGCTTCCTCACTAGTATTAATAATGACTGGTAATGCCAATACTGCAAGAGTCAGCGAACCTGAAATAAGGGAAACGTTCATTTTCAGCAGATTCACAAACAAAGCTAAACCAAATAAGCCATAGACAATCGAGGGAATTCCCGCAAGAGTATTGATTGATATCCTAACTATTTTCATCAGCCACCTGGGTTTTCCATAACAATTCAGGAATATAGCAGTCGCCAATCCTAAGGGTAATGCAATCGAAATGGATAAGACCGTCAGCCAAAAAGTTCCAACTAAAGCTGGATAGATTCCGCCTTCAGTCATGCCTTTTAAAGGTGACTGAGTTAGGAAACTCCAACTGATAACTACCAGTCCTTTAGAAAGTATCTTGTACAAAAAAAGAACTAAAAAACCAATAGTTACTGCTAAACAGATTCGCATGACATTGATTCCAATGAATTGTTTAACGCTTCTCTTGTTCATTTCTTTACTCTCTTTAAAAAGACAAGCTCTGTCACTAGATTACTTACAAATGTAATGACAAAAAGTATGATCGCCAAGGCAAACAAAGCATTGTAATGCACATCTCCAACAACTGTTTCGCCCATTTCAGAGGCAATTGCAGATGTCATTGGTCGTACAGAAGAGAAGATATTATGTGGAATTTGAGCGCTGCCACCTGCTACCATTAATACAACCATCGTCTCACCTATAGCTCTGCCAAAACCTATCAGTATACTGCCTATGATACCGCTTTTAGCTGCAGGCACAACTACTTTCGTAATGGTTTCCCAGGGAGTCGCACCAAGAGCCAATGATGCTTCTCTTAGATTTTTAGGCACGTTTGTAAGTGCATCTTCACTCATGCTTGTAATGATTGGAATTATCATAATTCCTAAGATGACAGATGCTGAGAATAAATTCAGTCCTGAATCTAATCCAAATAACTGTCGGATAGCAGGAGCCAGGAATGCCATTCCAAACAAACCATATACAACGGAAGGTATTCCTGCAAGAAGTTCAACAATTGGTTTTGTGATTTCTTTCATTCTTGAGCTTGCTAATTCTGCAATATATATTGCTGAACCTAATCCCAAAGGTACAGCAATGATCAAAGCACCCAAAGTCACATAGATCGATCCAATAATCAAACTGCCGACACCAAATGCAGGTGGATCGTGAGTTGGATACCAGGCAATACTGAAAAGGAATTCTTTCACACTGACAACACGAAATATTGGTAAACCTTCCTTAAAAATACTGAATATAATCCCAATTAGGAACACCATGACAAACATGGATGCTGTATAGGTTATGGCTCTAAAGAACTTTTCTTTGTATGAATTCACATTTGTTCCTTTTCCTCATGTCAAGAAGGGACACAGGAGGGGTGCATCCCTTCTTGTTTCTGTTTAATCACTCAATTAGTCGAGAGAAATGAAGCCATTGTCTTTTACGATCTTTTGTCCTTCAGCAGATTGGATAAATGATATAAAAGTCGCAGCATTGCCTTTGGCTTTGCCATTTGTATACATATAGAGCTTGCGGCTAAGTTTATAACTCATATCTTTTACAGTCTTTTCAGTAGGTAGAACATTATCAATAGTTAAAGCATGAACCTTATCCGTCATGTATCCAAGCCCGATATAACCAATTGCCCCAGGAGTATCACCAACGGATGAAGCAACCGCATTGTTTGAAGCAAGCATCTGGGCAGAATCAATTACTTTTGAACCTTGCAATGCTTTTTCATTAAAGACTTCGAATGTTCCTGATGAAACGTCCCTGGATATAACCACAATTGGTAAGTTCTTCCCTCCCAGTTGACTCCAATTGGTCAGTTTTCCAGTGTAGATACTTTTCAATTGTTTGAGTGAGATTCCTCTTACACCGTTGGCATTATTCACAATGATAGCAATACCATCGTTCGCAACGAAATATGGAACAGGGTTAATCCCTTTTCCTTTAGCCTGTGTAATTTCTTTGGCTTTCATTGGACGGGATGAGTTTGCTATATCTGCTGAATTTGATAGCAAGGCTGCTATGCCAACACCACTGCCGCCACCCCGAATGGATATATTCACAGAAGGATATTTTGCCATAAAGGCTTCTGCTGCAGCCTGGGCAATAGGCAGAACTGTGGTCGAACCTGAACAGGTCAATTGATTAGCACTTTTAGAAAATAAGGGTATTGCAATCAGCAGTATCACAAGGATTATGATGGTCATTCTTTTCATGATAGATATCTCCAGTTTTCTTAATTCGTTAAAGTATTAGAGAATTTCCATTTCAGTTGGAGCATGATCTGGCTGCTGTCCTTCATTCCTTTGGCAAATGAACTGGCAGATTCACTCTCATCATACTTCCTGGAGGAATAGTCCAACTGTAATGTAAGTTGTGGAATATCAGAAGCATCAGGTAGGAAACCATAATTAACACCGAATATCAAGGTATTCAGCAGTGATCTGGCAGAATCAGTTGTTGGTCTATCACTTTCATCCCAGCTATCGTATCTCCCGATTACTTCAATTGGTATATTAATAATCGATTTCAAAGCAATCGAAGGCATAATCATCAAGCCCTTGGCTTTATAATCTTTCCCGGTTGCATTGGGGTACTCGACCTCTTTGGATATATATTCCATCCAAACATCTGCCGGACCATAAGCGATACGACCTAAACAGTCTATGAGGCTCTGCTTTTCAAATTTGCTATTTATCACATCCCCCGATAGTGTTTTATCTCTTCCAACAGAGTTACTCATATATGAACCACCTATTGTTACGCCTTGTATGGGTGTCAAACGCAGATTACCGAGATAAGTGAAGTCAGTATTTTCGCTTAGGCTAGCCCCAACTTTTTTATAACCTTCACCATTATATAATCCAAAAGCATATTCTCCCCAACCTTGTGGAATGAAACCGTTTAGGGTGATTCCATAGTCAGACGAGTTAACCACTTTATATAGATCACTAGGTGCTTTTTCAATTAGCGCATAACTCCAATCATAGATGGTCCCGAAGTATGTTTTCTGCAGTCCGACGGTTAAGTACAAATCTGGAATTGGAGTCAAATTGCCAAATTCAACATATCCATATTTGAGCTTTAGTCCTGCTCCGTCCATAGTAGCATTTTTTAAAGAGTCTATAGGCATGGTTTTATCACCGGGAACCTGATGAGTGGCATCTGAAGAAAACATATCCACTGTAAACCTGGCTTTCGTATTGGTTGAAAAGGATGTTTCAAGTCCAAAATATCCTCTTTCCAAGGATAAATAGTTTTTAGATAGCTTGTTAACGTAACTGCCTTGGGCATTTTTGAACTTGGCTGTTTCGTTTGTCCACCGCCCCCACATTTCTCCGCTTAGTTTTGTTTCCAGGGCAGAAGCGAACACCGAAACACATAGCAGGCTTGCTGTTACAATAAGCTTACTGAGCAATTTGATCGTCATTTGATTCTCCTTTTTTATTTGCTTAGTCTGCTTAATTATACGCTTTGAATGTTAAGATTGTATAAACTTTATGTTAAGAATTGCTAACACTTTAGAAAATACCGATTGTTAAGAATAATTAACCGAATTTGCAGATATTTAGCTTGTCATGAACTGGTAGTATTGCTTTATGGGGGCGTTTTGCTAAACAAAGAGAGATAATATGTCTTTAATCTATGTCCTGGATGATGAGCCTGATATTCTCGAGTTAGTCGAGTTGAATCTGACCAAAGCTGGCTTTGAAGCCCATTGCTTTGAACGGGCAATTCCTTTACTACAGACCCTTAAGATAAAATTACCCGATCTTCTCATCCTTGACCTCATGCTACCAGACATAGACGGGATTGAAGTTTGCAGTCAAATTCGTCAACACCCAAAAATGAAAAGCCTTCCTGTTCTGATGTTAACTGCCAAAGTTGAAACTGATGAAAGGATTCATGGATTAGAAACCGGAGCTGATGATTATCTTACAAAGCCATTTTCGCCTGGTGAACTAATTGCCCGAATCAAATCGATATTACGCCGCAAGGATTGGGAAACCGAAAACAATATACTGGAGATAAGCTCTGATTTTCGTATTGATTTCAATTCATATGAAGTATTGATAGATGATAAACGTATCGATTTAACAAGAACAGAGTTCAAAATACTCCAATTGCTGACAAAACAACCTGGGAGAGTCTATAATCGCTCACAGATACTTGACTATCTTTGGGGAACCGACAAGATAGTGATAGATCGAACCATCGATGTCCATATCAAACATCTACGAGAAAAGATTGGTCGTTTCGGTGAGTATATCCGTAATATTCGAAGTGTAGGATATAAATTTGAAATAGATTCCTGCAACGAAGAGAAAATAGAAGAAAAAGATAATGAATAAACAAAAACCGATTTACAGAAGACCAATCCTTTGTCTTATCATATACTTGTTTTGCGTCCTATGTTTAATGGTATATCCCCTACCTATCTTGTTTAGATTATCGATAATTTTCATATTATCAGTACTAATCATTCAAATCTGGAATCGGAATTACCAGCATCTCAATGTTCACAGGGAAGAACTTCGCATGGTAGCAAATACGATTGAGGATGCAATGTGGTCAATCAAGCCGAACGGAACGATTGAATGGATGAATCCTGCTTTCTTATCTATCTTTAACGCTTCTGAAGACCAGCGATATAAGAATTACACAGAGGTTATAAAGGTTCCTGTTGTTCGGCAATTTATCAGGGATTTTATGCAAAATCAAGAAGAAAGAATGTCCGAAGTAACTTTCGATGACCAATACTACCTCATTACAGGATCAATCAATCCCAATGCAGAGCGCATTGTCTTTATTATGCAGAATATCAATTTGATTCGACAAACCGAAAAGATGAAAAAGGATTTTATGGTCAATGTTGCCCATGAACTTCGCACCCCCCTGACTGCAATTAAAGGTTTTACTTTAGCCCTGGAAGAAGACTTTACAATAGACAACAAACGGTATTTGAAGATTATTAAGAACCATACAGACCGTCTTATTAATATGATCAGTGACTTGCAAACATTAGCAAAATTAGAACGTATGCCAGAATTGGATATCCAGGAGATTGACTTGAGAATATTCATGGAGAATATCATGGATATGTATGTACCTTCAATCCAGAAAGCAGGACTTTATCTGAAATACACCCAATATCCTGAAGATATACTCGTTAGTGTTGATCCCTTTAAATTTGAACAGATATTTGTTAACCTTATCGACAACGCTCTTCATTATACAGACAATGGGGGATTCAGCATTTCGGCAATAAAGACAGATAGCGATCTTACTATAGAAGTAGCGGATACCGGTAGTGGTATTTCTATTGAACATATTTCAAGGATTTTTGAACGGTTTTATGTAGCTGATCCTTCCCGGAACAAGAAGATCAGCGGTACTGGTTTAGGATTGGCGATTGTGAAACATGCTGTTCTGTTGCATCATGGCAGTATTAATGTTTTGAGTGAGCCAAACAAAGGTACCCGTTTTACGATGATATTTCCTAATCAGTTTATTTAAGGATATTGAGAAATGAATGATAGGTTCACTTCTAACATATTGATAACAGAGAATGAAAATCTTGTTTATTCTATTGCCAGGTCATACCAAATGAAAGGTATCCCTATTGAAGATATTACCCAGGAAGGTTTTATGGGTCTATTAGAAGCTCATCAGCACTTTGACCCATCCAAGCAAGCTAAATTCAGTACCTATGCCGTTTATTGGATAAAGAAGTATATCTTACTTGCTTTTGAAAAAGAAAATGATCATGGAAAAAAGATAAAAGATTCGTATTCCGATCTAAACGAGCAAAAAAAGCATAAGTACTCTCTTCAAGTATCAGATCAAGGATTCTCCAAACTGCTAAAATTGCCTCCAGATATGCCTGTCTTAGAAGAAAGTGTTATCCGGCTTAGTTATGAAAAGAAAATGCCTATAAAAGAAATAGCTCTTCATCTGGATTTAACAAATGAGAAAGTTAGACAAATTAGGGAAAAGGCATTAAGAAGAATCAAATGTAAGCAATCCTCGTGCTTCCTCTGATATTATGAACAAATCACAAGAAATTTAATGAGAGAAAAACCGATCATAACCGAACCAAGTCCCGGTTATCGTGCCGTAATGCTGCGGTAATTTCGGAGTTTTGTACCAGGTCAAATCTTCCGATATCCAGCCGTTTATCTACTTCCAGTTTTAATATTATCGTGGAACTCTTAATTTATTGCGTTATCCCCGTGGAACGCTTAATTTGTTGCGTTATCCCCATGGAACTCTTAATTTATTAGGCTATGCTTTGACCGGAATGCTTCATTCATTGGCTTTGTGTTTGCCAGTTGAAATTGCATAGCCGTTTGAAAACAGCGTTCCGAGATTCCTAAAGAAATAACTACCTATGCAAGCTCTTCTTTCTCGCTTTTATTGATTTCATCTAGAAACTCTAGCGATTCAATGGTTTTGGGATGTTGTTCACCAAGTTTTTCTCTGCGTATAGAGAGTGCCAGTTCATAATAATCCTTTGCCTGTTCATAATTTTTCATATTTCGATAAGCATTGCCAATATTGAACAAGTTCAGAGCAACAACTGGATGCCTCTCTCCCAGTGTATCCTTGTTGATTGATAAAGCCTGGAATAAATATTCCAGTGCTTTATCAAATTCAGCCCTATCCATATGAATACAACCAATATTGTTGAGGCTGCCAGTGATATTCGGGTGATGATTACCCAGGTTGTCCTTCAAGATTGACAATGCTTTCTGAGAATAATCAAGAGCTTGATCAAAAGCAGCTTTTTGATAGTAAACCATGCCAATACTGTTTAGGCTTAGAGCAGTGTTCAGATGATCGACACCCCAGATTTTCTGTTGTATGGAAAGCGCTTTTTGATGAAATTCAAAGGACTTATCAAAATTGCCTATTTTCTTAAAGTAACTGCCAATATTATTATATGACACTGAAGTCTCCTGGTTCTCTTCTCCAAAAGCCTCAAGCCGAATAGATAACGCTTGCTGAAAATACTGATACGCTTTATCAAATATTCCCTTGTAATCATATGCAATACCAATGTTGTTTAAAATCTTAGCTGTTTCAGGGTGCCTCTCTCCATATACTTCCTGTCGAATTGCCAGTGACTTCTGATAGTATTCCAGAGCTTTATCATATTCACCCATATTACAATAGACCGATCCTATATCATGATAACTTTCTGCTGTAGCGACATGCTTCTCACCTTGAAATTGCCTGTTTGAAAACAATGCAGACTCGTAATAGGATATACTGCTCTCAAAGTGAAATTGTCTCTTTTCATATTCACCGACTCTGTTGTAATATTGAACCGCTTTTTCCCATTCTCCGGCTTTATCAAAGTGTCTCGCCAGTTCCCCAAGCCTGGTGTTATCCTCAACATAGTGCTTTTCGATAATTTGTGCTGCAAGATAATGCAGTGATTTTATCTGTCTTTTTAGCTGCATTTCGTAGGCTGCTTCCCGTAGTAAGCTATGGCTGAAGATATATTTTATTTCGCTAATGGCATTCCAGATATGTTCCTGTTCGCCTGCATGAAGTTGACTTTGAACGATGAGTTCATTGAGATATTCAGGACGTTGTTCGAGAGTTTCCAGCATCTCTTTGAGTATTTCCACAGCAAATTCACAACCGAGGACACTGGCTGTTTGCACAGTACGCTTGAGTTCAACTTCCAACCTATCCAAACGGGCTACCAGCAAAGATTGAACTCCCATTGGTAATACTTCCGTCTGTTCCTTGAGTTGATAAAGTCCCTGAACGATATGCAATTTCCCGGATTCTTCCAGGTAACATACGAGTTGCTCAACGAGGAAGGGATTTCCCTGAGAAATAGATAAGATATATTCAGTAAATTCCTCTCCAGGTGGAGTTTGTAGAATTTCTTCTATCAAAGCCATTACCTGCTGCTTGTTCAGACCATCCAGGTCAGTCGAGGTCGTATTCACATCCTTATCCAATTTAAGAACAGGTTTACTGCCGTCATCCAAAGGTCGGGATGTTAGAATGAATTTGAAAGGAACATTGTTAGCTCTCCTTGTAAGAATCGTGATAGTCTCTTCTGATTCTTTATCCAACCAATGCAAATCTTCAATGATTAGAACAACAGGTTTATCAAGCGTAAGCGTTTCCAATAAAGTTCTAAGGGCAAAACCCGTGACAGAAGATCGGTATTTAGGATCTAAATCAGCATAAATACTGCCTTCCCATTCCAATCCTATCAGACCTGCAAGTACGGATTCAATCCTTTCAAGCTCTTTGATTAGACTTGGATACACAGCGAGAGATATGTTCCGTGTCTTTTCGATAAAACCAGCCCAATGAATTCGGAAATCTGTACGACGGGATTCAATGCTCCCCGTCAGTTCTGTAGTAAACAACTGTCTGATCCAATGAGCAAAAGGATTGAGAGGTGATCTGTGAATGGAATCGGTCTGCAGGAAAAAAGAACTGACTCTGTCGCCAAGTAGTTGTGTCAATTCAAAGACTAACCTGGATTTTCCTTGTCCTGCTGTACCATAGATGTAACTGACATGTGCAAATTGATGATCAAAAAGAAGATCGCAGGAGTTTGTTAAGTCTTTCAATTCCTGTTCCCTGCCGATAAAACTACTCTGATAGTGCGAATGTGCTTTACTCTGTTCTCTTCCTAGCAACTTGTAGGTTCTGATTGGGTTCGGATAACCTTTCAAACTGATTTCTCCTAAATCAGCGAAAGCAAAATCATTCTTCAAGGCAGCTTGTATTGGATGATCACACCAGATTTCACCCCAATCCGCTTTTAACATATATCTGGCAGATAAGTTTACTGTCATCCCAATACCTGTGTAAACACTCCTGCTTCTTGAGCCAATAAAACCTGCAAAAGCCATCCCCTGGGTCAAGCCAATCCGGGCTTGTTCTCTGAAAGAACCTTGTAATTCAAAGGCAAAATTCATCGCTCTTTGCTGGATTCTCTCGTAATTCAAGGGAGCACCAAACATAATATAAGCCACCCATCCTTTGTCGGTGCAATCTATGTGGCTGAAGTATCCTCCATATTTTTGAACTGCATTGAGAATCACTAAGACCTGCTCCTCCGTAGGACTTTCCAGATTGATGAAGCAGGAAAGTACTTCACGGAATTCACCCTCTGAAGTGAGTCCTGTTACTGATTCTGGAAGGAAATCTGAATAGGAATGAACAATATCTTCTTTTGCACTACCAGCACTGATTGTATATTTATCTAATCGATACAGCTTGATAGCGCTGTCAGGTTGAACTTCCTGATTTGTATGAAAAGGAATCTTGGTGAATTGGCTTTGGCTGTTTTTCTCATCGACTGTAAAAGTAGTGGTAACTTCATTCGTTTGTGATGTAGACTGAGCAATCACTGCCTGTATTATTCCTTCTCCGCTAAACCAAAATGCAGACTGACTCTCGCTCTGCACAATCTTCCATTCAACTTTTCCGTAAGCAACACCAATTCTTGAAGCTATTTCAAATTCTCCATATTGGGTTATTTGTTTACCCTGTATTTTGATTGAATCCCTTACTTCCATTGCTGCTGATAGCACAGCAGTAATACCATCATTGGGGAATATGACGGTAAAAGCATCACCGGCAAAACCTGCAATAAATCCACCTCGGCTATGTACAGCTTGGATTGCTGGTGAAAAAACAGCATTGATTGTATCTGTGAGAATCTCAACCCCGGCATGAGAATGACTCATGAGTTCTTGTGTCAGGAAAGTGAACCCAATCAAATCAACGCTTATCACATAAGCATCGAATATACCACTGAACTTATGCTGTTTATAATTGGAAATAATAAATTCAGGAATCAGGACTCGCATGAGAACCTCCCCAAATGAGATATAATATTATCAATCCACAATATATATCCCGTCAAGAAAAAATAATATACTTTATTCCTTTGATGAGTCCCCCTACCTTTCATTATCAATTATCATCGTAACTTGCATATTTCCTTTATAATTTCATGAAAGGCATCCAATTTCGAGTTGAATGAAATGGGGTATAATTACTATACAACAACGGTACCACTACGGTTTTTTACCGTAATGGTACCGTATTGCTACCGTATTGCTACCGTAATGCTCATATGTTGCAAAGAGAGTAAAAAGGGGACTATTATTAGTTACGTTCCGAAAATTTTTCTTCTCTCTCTTTTCTACCCTAGTCTCTGGTCTCTAACACTTTCACCTAAATATTTAAGTGAGTGAGCTTTTTGCCAAAATCAAGGGAGCATTTGTAAAAAAGCTGGAATTTCTTCAAAATTCCCGTAGGGAAGAAACATATTAACACTGGATTTTAATCCGGTGATACGACCCTCGAAGACTCGAAGTCCCATCGGGATGACATATGAACTATCTAATGCCTGACTGGCTTGCTGTCATTACTCATCTGCCTTTTGCACCTAACTACTCTGCTTGTAGCTTTAGGTCACATATCGCCGGATTGAAATCCGAGCGTTATTATCTATCGTCCGAATCGGACTGCCTTTGTTCTTGACATATATCAATTCAAATAAATACATTACATATAAAAATTTGTGATAGGAAGGGATAAATGGCTGCTGAAGTAGCTAAAAATATCATACCGGAAAGGCTTTTTGATACGATCAAGTCTAATATAGATACAGGAAAATTCTTAGAGCAACTAATGAAAAGCCACTATGTTAATCCAAATGGTCAATTGTGGCATGGTGATTCAATGATCTGGTTAAACTCGATTCCAGATAACTCCATCGATATGGTCTTTGCTGATCCCCCATACAATATCAAAAAAGCGGAATGGGACATGTTTCCCAGCACGAATGCTTACATATATTGGTGTATGGAATGGATAGAACAGGTTCACAGAATATTGAAGCCCAATGGAACATTCTATGTTTGTGGTTTTTCAGAAATCATTGCTGAGTTGGTTGCACCGAGTATGAAGTATTTCTCAGGATTAAAGTGGCTCATTTGGCATTACAAGAACAAAGCGAATTTGGGTAAGGATTGGGGGCGCAGCCATGAAAGTATCCTCCATTTCAGGAAAAGCAGTGACTTTACAATCAATATTGATGATGTCAGAATTCCTTACCATAATCATACATTAAAATATCCCGAGCATCCCCAGGCGGATTCAAGTCAATACTCCAATAATGGGAAAAAGCATGACTGGACACCTCATCCTGATGGTGCTAAAGCTAAAGATGTCATAGAAATACCCACTACATGCAACGGTATGAATGAAAAAACACCTCATCCTACTCAAAAACCAGAAGAACTTCTCAGAAAGTTGATATTAGTTTCCACGAATCCAGGTGATATCGTATTAGATCCATTTATTGGCTCAGGTACTACCGCTGTTTGTTCTGAACAGTTACAACGCAAATGGTTGGGATGCGATTCAAATGAAGAATACCTCAATTGGGCAGTAAACAGAATTGAAAATGTGGTTCTAAAGTCAATTGAGGAATGGATTGAGATGGATAGGAAAACTCAGAAAAGAAGGATGTCAATTCGATGAAAATAGCAAAATTAAGGGAATGGGTAACGGATAACTCCAAATTTAACACAATTGATGAATACATACAGTTCTGTCAGTACTATTTAGATTATATTTCGGATCAAAGCAATCTTCAAGCGAAAATAATTGCCCAGAATGAGCATCAGTATTTCTTTTATCAATATAACAAAGATGGGAATTATCAAATTACTAGACCTCTCAATTCTGAGTTGTTTCTAGATAGAGATAATTTCGAGAAGAGTTTGAAGCTTTTCAAAGAAATCACTACTAATTTTGTAGAATATCAACCTACGATCGAAGGAAGACAATGTATCAATAATGTAATCTATACAATTCAACAGACATTAGGTGCTACATTGGATGCACTTCCTGCTGGCAAGTCAAATCAAGCTCGTAAAGTCAATGGTACTCTCTTTGAAAAGCTGATTGTCATATTCTTCAACTCATTACATATTACTGCTAAAGCTGAAAACTTGGGAATCCCTGTTATCCATAACAACGAAATCCTTTTTACCATGAAGTATCAGCATGATCTGGTTGTACGAAATGGTATAGGTGATGTCAAAGTGATCGGAGCTGTGAAAACAACGAGTAAAGATAGGATAGATAAAGTATTTATCGATAAATTATTGTACTCCAGATTAACTTCGACTGAGATATATCACATTGCTATCATTCTCAATGATATCCAACGCAAGAAAACCAAAGATATTACCAAATTTGGTATCAGTTCAACCTTCCTGCCTGGTAGATTCAAAGGCTATATGATAAAACTGTGCCCTCTTGATGGCGTTTATTACTTCGATATCAGAAAAGCCATGCAGACCGATAAACAATTGAAAGAAATGATCCAGACTTTTGACAGGCTTGTATTCGATGATATGAAGAAGTTTGTGAAGTAAGTGTTTTGATACTTGGCAATATGAGCATAATTTCTGGGTTTCTGAAGATGGCTTGTGAAAGAATCAGATCAACGGGATTATAGCTACGATATTATAATATCAACTTTCGTTATTACGCTATTTCAAGAATATAAATTGACGAAAGCTGCATGTAGCTTTAATTTGTATGTATAACGTTTACAGCAACTTGGAGTAATCATAAAAACACATTAGACAGAGAATATACATATTTCAAAGCTCATTTGGATGAATTCATTAAAGAGCATACGAACGAGTTTGTAGTTATTGCTGGTGAAAGTGTGTTAGGTTTTTATCCCAGTTTAACAGCAGCATTAAAAGAAACTGTCAAAACTCATGAACCGGGTTCATTTTTTGTTGAGCTGTGTACACCTGATAAAGACTATTACAATACTGTATTGATAAATTGGACAGTTGCATAGCATGAACGCGTTTACCATACCCTATGGTAAAAGATTACTCAAGGTACTCTTAATAAAAGGAAATAATCTCTGTAGTTACTCTATACTCTAAGTCTCATCCACATACATTGTAAACAAATCAGCCTATTTATATACAGGAATCAATGAATTTCTATTTATTTTATTCCATGGTTATAATAGTGCCTAATTTACTAAATTAGCTTACTTGTTGGTTTTAAACTTAACTGAAAACTGGTTGTCGCAACCGACAATGAAAGGAGTGAAGAATTCCTACTCACCACATGCCAAATCGGAGTTTGGAATACTAGCTTTCATGTAATGTCCACAGTAGTAAAATCAAACTCTCCCTTAATCCCTCCCTTTGTCCAAAGGGAGTGAAATCAGACAGGACGCGGGTTAACCATTCCTCTCTTTGGATAGAGAGAGATGAAAAACGAGAAACTGTTCTTCTTTTCTACACTATTTTATCAATATCATAGAATTGGTTTTAGTGTAATGCTCTGTTTGCATTTTATAGAAATACATACTAGAACCACAGTTATTATGTTGATCATCTTTACCATTCCAAACAACACTATGTCTGCCGGAAGCCAGGTTTTCATTCACTAATGTAGTAACTTTTTGACCTTTGAGGTTGTAGATTTCGATGGAAACGTTAGCGTTATTCCTGATCTCAAAGGAGATGGTCGTGGCTGGGTTGAACGGATTTGGATAGGCATGATAAAGAGTTGCTGAATACGCAGGCTGATTTGCTGTGAGATCATCATTTGCCACGGTAGTTTGCCAGCGAAGCGTAGGGTAATGGTCGTTTAAACCGGTAAGCATATTCCAAATCGTGTTAAAATCCCAACCTGCATACGTAAACATGTTAAGCATTTCAACTGTGGTTTTACCAGTGGTTACACCGGCAGAGTTTACAGCACCAGAAGTATCCGTATCCCAATAAGTATCACTCATGAGATGCATATCATCTGCATCATAAACCCCACAGAATCCTTTATCAGGAATGATAATGCCGCTATCTTTTACCCAGCCTGTGGAATAGCATTTATTCATGGTTGCCCTAAAGTTATAAGCAACAAAACCACCGAAAACGACATCAGTTCCACTGGAACGGGTTACATTACTGCGACTGTAACAATTGGAAATTATGCCATAATAATTCGTACCTACAAAACCACCTGCATTGCTTGCACCTGTAACAGCACCAGTACAATAACAATTGTTGATGGTGGAAGCTGATTGATTATATCCAACAAACCCACCAACACCGCCTGCTCCTATCACTGTGCAAGTACTATAACAGTTGGAGATGATGCCATAATCAGCAATTCCGATAAGTCCACCGCAATTAAGACTAAAACCGTGTACTGTGCCCGTACTATAGCAATTTGTGATGGTTGTTTGATTAACCCATCCTACAAGTCCACCGACATCGACACCTCCACTTATATTGACATTCGTGACACCGAGATTTGAGATCACAGCACCCGAACCGGTACGCCCGAATAGTCCTATATAGTCCATACTTGGCTGATTACATGTTAAATTTGAAATGCTATGTCCTTGCCCGTTGTAAGTACCTTTGAATTTCGTGACCAGGTCACCTATCGTAGTCCAGCCTGTATAACCACCTGTACCATTAGGAAACCAAGTAGAAGTAGCGGAAGCATTAATACCTGCAGTTTGCACGTAGTTGTTTTCCCATCTTGTATTATCAACAGCTATCCAGTACAAGTTCTCCAAAGATGTGATCTGATATGGATTCGCAGCAGTTCCATCACCGGTTGCAGGTGCAACAGGAGTTTGAGCCAATAAATAAATTGATATCGCCATTAACAATAATGTGATCGTGATTTTTTTCATAGAATTCTCCTTCTTTAGATTTTTAATTATTCTTACTCGTATAACTTTCTAGTATAAAAAAATTGAATAATCTCATCAATTTCTCTATTAGTCAAATTTTAGGGAAGGCGATTATTAAGTCAATGTTTTATACCTATGAAGTACTGCAGAAAATGAATAGCTCTATTTGTTGTTGGTATCCTTACGGTCTGATTTATGAAAAAAGGCAGTCTTACGACTGCCTTTTTTTTATTTAGAGAATGAGAATTACTTCAGCAATATCACTTTCCTGGTATTGGTCTTATACCCAGCTTCCAACCTTACAAAATACACACCCGAACCCACAGCTTGTTTATTACTGTCTTTTCCATCCCACACGACCTTATGCTGCCCCAATGGCATATTCTCATTGATCAACTGTGCTACTTTCTGCCCTTTGATATTATATACAGACAGGCTCACATGAGAGCTTACAGGAATATGAAAACTTATCGTCGTACTCGGATTGAACGGATTGGGGTAATTGCACAGCTTCGTAGCAACCACTTCAGCGGGTATTTCCTCTTCATTCCCTGTGGGAGAACCAAACTCATAGCAGCCCATATCAACGCGGTTATTCCAGATACGGTAGTTTCCCGCTAAATCTGCAAGAGGAAGGAACAGCCCTGTGGTATCCGGTGTGCCGCTATCAACGCATGGTGAATCTGCAGTCAGATAAAGATAGTTGTCATCAAGCGGATTCGTGCTGGCAAAGAGCGGGTCTAAAGTAGTATTTCCAACACCCCAGGTATAATATTGTGGAGAAGGTATTAAAGCAGCACCACCTCTAACATCACTGTAATCTATATGAAGATTTGTAGCGACCCCATATGCACCCTGATAGCCAAGCATGATTTCGCGTGTTGTCGGATTGTTAAATATGCAATTCTTAACATTGATATAACCATTCAGGACAGTTGCTGTTTCCAGTGACGTGTTATTGGCAAAAGTACAGTTTGTTAAATTCATCTCACCAGGACTTTCACAGCTTAAGGTATAAGCAGCTCCACCCATTGCATGGCTATCAGTGAACAAACAGTTATCAATTTCTATATGAGTATCTGTTCCGGTTTTACTTTCTATGCTAACTATACCATGCAATGATTCGGGATTATTGAATGTGGTCTGCCCACCGGAAAAAATGCAATTTCGAATCTGTAAATTACCAGTAACTTCAGCTCCAATGTCACAGCCAAGTGCCAGTTCATGAGAAAGATCATCAGCAACATTATCTTTAAAAGTACAATCTTCTATTAAACCGGAAGAACCATTTAGCCTAATTCCTGCTACACCACTAGATCTGTTGTTTCTAAAAACAGAACGCTGAATAATAACATTGCGACATTGGAAAATACCTAATGATGGTTCGTTTGAATTAATATGTAAACTGTTTATATATTCCAGAGAGATTTTATCAATCAGAACCCTGGCAGTTACAATCTCAGGAGCTAAAAATATGCCAAAATTACCCTGAACATTTGTTCCATTTAAAGTAAATTCACGAAGTTCAATATTTTGAATAACTCTACCAACAATTCCACTTGCAGGGAAAATAGGATCATCTAAGATTAATCGTGTATCTTCCTGACCACTCCCTACGAAATTAACATATGCTTTTAATTGTATCGGAAAAATCTGACCTTCTGATTGACGGTATTCGCCAGGTGCAAGATATACTGTTTTGGGATTGAGGCTGTCTGAAGCTATTCTTTGTAATGCTATGGCAATTGCTCGTAATGGACTTGCAGAAGTTAAACCGTCATTAGCATCATTTCCATCAGGGGAAACAAATAAATCATGGTTGATTTCTGTTATATATGCATGATTTGCAAAAATAATAGGCTGAGAAGGAACTTCGTAAAATCCATGATCATTTCTAATGTAATATGTAGATGTAGTGAAAACAGATATAGTATCTGCATAAATAGTAGGTGTTATTTGAAAATTATCAAACAAAATATCAGATCCCTGACCACAATAATTGCTATAGAAATTACATCGATTAGTTGCATTGAAATTAACAATAGAATCATAACCAATATATATTCCACCTCCCATAACAGAAGCAATATTATTATGGATGCTATTTCCCTGCAAACTTATTGAACCAGATGATAAATAGATTCCACCACCCACATCAGATCGATTATCAGAAATTCTATTATTAACTAACTCCACATTAGCATGATAACCAATTTGTGCCCCCCCCCCCCCGGATAGAATACATTTTCACCCATACTTCCCTGTCCATTCGTGATTGTGAATCCTCTAATTATTGATGCCAGTCCATTGGAGCCAGTTCCAGATACTTTGATGCAACTGCCTAATCTCCGACCGTCTATGATGGTTTGCCCTATATAAACGGGATTGCCTGTCGTCATTTCTTTGGAACACAGTATAATTCTTTTATTCAGGATTGTAATGTTTTCTAAATACCTTCCGGGATATACTAATACAGTGTCATTATCTGCTGATGCGTTTATTGCGGACTGGATGGTAGTGTATTGGGCAGAGCCATCCAGGTTTACGGTATGAGTAAGAGCACAGAGGATTCCTGTTGAGAATATAAGTATCATCAATAGCATTGTCTTCGACATATCTTCTCCAAGATTCTAATTGGAACGCTTACTTTAGACCCCCCTACCCCCCTTCTCAAGGGGGGAATGTAAGGAGAGTCGCATCTGAACTTAATTTTAGTCTCCCCGTTCTAATCCCCCCTTGAGAAGGGGGGTAGGGGAGTCTTTTTCTGGATCTGTTCCCTTACTTCAACAGCAGCATTTTCTTTGTGATTCTCTGTCCTTGTGTTTCCAAGCAACAGAAGTATATTCCGCTGGAACAGGCAAGTTTATTTTTATCCCTGCCATCCCAGGTTACCTGGTATTTTCCGGACTTCTGTGCCTCATTAGAGAAACTTCGAACCATCTGCCCCCTGATGTTATAAATACTGATCCTGGCAGTACCTTTTTTTGCCAGGGAGTAATTGATTAGAGTGTGTGCCGAGAAAGGATTTGGGAAGTTCTGGTTTAGCTGGAGTGGATAAGGGGCTACCGGTGGGTTTGAGTTATCAAACAACTTGACGAAAGCTCCATTTCTATCTTTCATTGATGTTTCTTCCCTCCCTTTCGTACCTTTATCCTCAACCAAATATGCTGAACAAATTCGTCGTGGTGCCTTTGTCCCATATTCCAGGCTGAATGTCAGACTTGCCACTTCTTCTTCAGTTAAATCGAGAATATAGGCATTTAATTGAACCCTTGTGCTGTCAACAACCACCGCTCCCATACAGGCTTCTCCCAGCATAAGACCAACTTCGATAGGGAGACTGTCCTGGATAGCTGTTAAATCCGAATAGGAGCAAGACAAAAATTAAATAGAATTTCATGATTTTCTCCTACATGATTGATTCTAGTCACTAATAGAATGAATGATTTTTTCCAAATAAATAATTATGTTTTTAAAGAAAATAGTTAGAATATATTTAGTAACTATTTTTCCTTTCTCGAATGTATTTAAACTAATTGTTAAAGACAACTTTGTTGAAACTACAAGTGACAGTTTTTCAATATTATTTTTACATTGACAAGTTATCAGTAATTCTTCATAAAAAGTCATGAATGATTTACAATCTGATATTCAGTATTTGAAGGGCGTTGGAGAAAGACGCGCTATTTTAATGCGTCGCTTAGGCATTCGCACGATAGGCGACCTATTGGAATTTTTTCCAAGATATTACATCAATCGCCAGGTGGATACTCCTATCTATGAATTATTACCGGGAGTCCAAGCTGCTTTAGTAGGTACAATCAGTGATTTTCAAATTAAAAAGCTATCTAGTGGAAGAAGTCAATTGAATGTAGTCATTAGTGATGGGAAGAGCAGTCTTCTCTGTACTTGGTTTCAATATGGAGAGTGGTTGACAAAAGCTATCAAGCCAAGCGCTCGAATGTGGGTGAGCGGAATGGTGACTGAATTCAGTGGCAGGCTGCAAATCATTCATCCTGATTATGAAATCCTGGAAGATGAGAAAGAAGAAACCGGCTTCTGGAAAAACAGATCAACTTTACCTGTGTATCCCTTAACAGAAAATCTGAATATCAAGCTGATGCGGAATCTGGTTGTCCAAGCATTTTCGCAATACAGCGAGCAAATAGAAGAGACTTTACCCGAACAGATGATTACTCAATTTGAATTCATCCCGCGTAAAATCGCCTTAGAGAAAATGCACTTTACTCAACATCCTGATAATGTAGAGGAAATCAGACGTCGTTTTGTCTTTGAAGAATTTTTGTACAGTCAATTATTATGGGCACGCAGTCGTTATCACGTCCAGAAGGAAGTTCCGGGGTATGCCTTCCTACCACAGAAAACATACACAACAAAACTGAAGAACAAACTGCCGTTTCAATTGACGGGTGCACAGAAACGGGTTCTGAAAGAGATTTTTTCAGATATGGAGAAACCAAAGCCTATGCAGAGGCTTCTTCAAGGTGATGTGGGGTCAGGTAAAACGGTTGTCACCTTATTTGCTATGCTGCTGGCTGTTGAGAATGGCTTTCAGGCAGTTATCATGGCACCGACCGAAATATTAGCCGAGCAGCATTATCGCAATGTGTCACAACTCCTGGAAGAACAGCCTGAAATCAAGATCGCCATCTTGAAAGGTGGAGCCTATAAAGGAAAGAACCAGGTGAAAGAAGAGATTGCAAATGGCAGTATCCATATCATTATTGGAACTCACGCACTCATTCAAAAAGATGTCGAATATCATAAAATAGGATTTGTTGCCATTGATGAACAACATCGCTTCGGTGTGGAACAAAGAGCCGAATTATATCGCAAGTCAGGAGCACATCCTGATCTCTTATATTTGTCAGCCACACCAATCCCAAGATCTTTGGCTATGACTGTGTTTGGTGATTTGGAAGTCAGCAGGTTAGATGAAATGCCTCCAAATCGTCAATCGATCCATACGATTTGGCGTAATGAACGTCAGAAACCGGAGATTTATAAAGCAATCCATGCAGAATTGGTAAAAGGCAGACAAATCTATATTGTATGTCCTCTTATTGAAGAATCCGAAAAGAGTGATCTTCTTGATGCCGAGACATTGTTTAAGCAGATATCGGAACATGTTTATCCCAAATTCAAATCTGCAATTCTTCATGGCAGGATGACTAATGAGATGAAGAATACAATTATGCATTCCTATCAGTCAGGTGAAATACAAATACTTGTATCAACAACAGTTATTGAAGTGGGCGTTGATGTAGCCAATGCGACCGTGATGATGATTGAACATGCGGAACGATTTGGACTGGCACAATTGCATCAGTTACGCGGTCGAGTTGGAAGAGGGACAGAAAAATCATATTGTTATTTAATCGGCTATCCTCCTATTTCATCTATAGGAAGAGAAAGATTAAATACTATGGTTCAAACGCAGGATGGCTTTCTGATTGCAGAAAAGGATTTAGAGCTGCGAGGACCAGGGGAATTCTTTGGAAAAGAACAATCTGGTTTGCCCATATTCAAACATGCTAATCTCGTAAAAGACCAGGAGATGTTAAGGATTGCACGAAGTGTTGCTTTTCAGATCATAGAAGAAGATTACTCCCTTCAAAAAGTAGAACTTCGTCTCCTGCATAAAAAATACATGGCAGAGTATTTAGCCAGGGAACAGATGATCAGTTACTGACCATTTCTGTACTACCTCCACGATATCCTTCTTTGTGAAAGGCTTAGAAATATAATCATCAAATCCTTTTGCCAGGAGAGCTTCCTTATCACCAACCATGGCATAACCGGTAACGGCAATCAGCGGTACATTTTCATAACCGGGCAGTTTACGAATCCGATGCGCTGCTTCAATGCCATTTAATCCAATACCAAGATTGATATCCATGAGAATAATATCAAATGGTTTTTGCGAAGCCAGGTGAATTGCCATGACACCGTCACGGGTATAAGTAATGAAATGGCAATCGTGCAAATAATTGCGAATGACCTCTGAATTAAAAGGATTATCCTCAACGACAAGAAATCTCTTAGTAAGATAATCCGTAGTGTTTAGATATTTGGGCTGGTCGTAAGTTTTCTCTGAAACAGCACTTATTTTTTCTTTGGCAGCAGGTAGTGTCAGGAAGAAAGTGGAACCAAGTCCGGGAGTGCTTTCAACTTCTAATCTTCCCCCCAGCAATTCAGCAGATTTACTTGCCAAGCTAAGCCCCAAACCAACACCTTCAAAGTTTCTTCCATAACCTTCGCTAACCTGTCGGAATTCATCAAAGATTAGTTTCTGATTTTCCAAGGCAATACCGATTCCCGTATCTTTGACTGTTAAAGTGATCCAAACTTGACCATCGATAGAATTTTTTTGATGAGAAACATAGATTTCGCCTTTTTCCGTATATTTGATCGCATTTTCAATCAGGTTATGCATGATCCTGGAAAAAATACGTTCATCAATATTAACAAGATAACCTTCCGGAATGGAATCAAAACGAAGTTTCAAATCACTTTTTTCGGCATAACTTTTATGACTTTTAATGATTGCTGGAAGAATATCACCTAATTCAATTGTTTGTAGTTTCGGTTTGGCTCTCTCTGATTCAAGCATTGATATATCAAGAATGGAAGTAATTGTTGCTTCCAGTCGCTGGGCAGAAATGATAATATTCTGAACCATATCCTGTTGCCCTTCCGTGATAGGTTCCTGTGTCAGAAAATCAGCAAATCCGATGATGGCATTCATCGGAGTTCTTAATTCATGGCTCATGTTTCGCAGGAGTGATTCTTTCAGACGGGATGATTCCTCTGCTTTCTCTTTGGCTATGATTAAATCCTGTTGTATGCTTTTCCGTTCCGTAATATCTTCCAATACTGCTAAATAACTGACAATTTCGCCATTATCATCCTTAATAGCTGAAATGGAAGCAGATTCCCAAAACAACTCACCATTCTTTTTCTTGTTATGAAAATCTCCATGCCATTCATTACCCAAAGTGATCGTTTTCCACAATTCAATATATACATCAGGAGTGGATTCACCTGACTTCAAAATGCGGGGATTTTGCCCAATTACTTCCTCATAGGTATATCCCGTGATCTCAGAAAACTTGGGATTTACATACTCAATCTCACCATTGGCATCTGTCATAATGATCATGACAGGACTTTGCTCAACTGCACGGGAGAGTTTTCGTACTTCAATTTCCGCCATTTTACGACGAATCTCTTCCTGGTGATGCTGATGTTTCAATTGATATTCCTGGAGAGCTCTTTCCACGGCTGGAATAAAACGAGCCAGATTATTCTTCAATACATAATCATAGGCACCAGCCTTAATCATATTCACGGCTTTGTCTTCACCGATCAGTCCGGATACAATAATGAACGGAATTTCCAGGTTCAAGGATTTATAAATTTCCAAGGCAACATTACCATCAAAATGAGGTAAAATGTAATCGCAAATAATCAGATCCCAAAATTCATTTTTAAGTGTCTTCTGCAATTCCTCTGCTGTTTGTACCTGTGTATGTTTGACTTCATAACCAGCAATACGCATTTCTCTTAAAATTAGTAAAAGATCATTTTCATTATCTTCAATAAAAATTACTTTCAGATTTTTACTCATAAATTTTCTCCCAAGATTGGTGGCAGTTCATTGAGAACAAGCCAATAGCGACCTAATTGTTCAATGGTATTCATGAATTGGTTAAAATCAATAGGTTTGCGAATGTAGCTATTGGCACCAAGTGAATAACAGATTATCAGATCCTTTTCCTCCCGTGATGATGTTAAAATGACAACGGGGAGAAGCTTTGTTCGAGGATTGGAACGAATCAATTGAAGTACTTCCAATCCATTCATTTTGGGAAGTTTCAAATCCAGTAAGATAATAGATGGAAGTGTTGTTTGTTCAGCATTTGCATAATTTCCCTGGTTGAAGAGATAATCGATAGCAATAGCGCCATCTGTCATAACAACAACTTCATTATCGATTTTATTCTTTTGTAGGGCACGTATTGTCAGGTCAATTTCATCAGGATTATCTTCGATTAGAAGTATCGTCCGTGCACTCATATCTTACTCCCTGATCCATAATTTATTCTTATAACATATGACTAAATTTAGTAATCCAACAAAAAAATAAGCTTTAATTAGATGAATTATTATGTCAACTCTTATTCTAAAACCTGCAAATTCAGTATTAGGTAACTGACACGGTATGAAGTAAATCGATTGTGCTTGACAATATTGCAGACCCAGAAATACTTCGTTTCGCTATCGAGTAAATACTATAAGGAGAAAGGAATGAAGACATTGACCCCAAAACCAGGTCAGATTGACCAAGGCTGGCATTTGATCGATGCTTCGGACATGACCTTAGGTAGGCTTGCTACACAGATAGCTTCGATTCTTAGAGGCAAAAATAAACCATATTTTGTGCCCAACATTGATACTGGTGATTTTATCGTGGTTATTAATGCAGAAAAAGTAAGAATATCAGGTAGTAAGTTTCTACAGAAGTTCTACAAGGATTATAGCGGTTATCCCAGCGGTTTAAGAGAAACCCCGTATGCCCGTATGATCCAGGAAAATCCCGAACAGATCATTCAACGTGCTGTTAAAGGAATGCTCCCCAAAAACACATTGGGACGGCAGATGATCACAAAATTGAAAGTCTATAGTGGACAGGAACATCCGCATCAAGCACAGCAACCTGTACCATTTAGACCGTAGGAGGAAATTGGATGCAATATTTTGATGCAGTAGGCAGAAGAAAAACTGCAACCGCTCGGGTTAGATTGACCCCGGGAACAGGAAAGCGAATCATCAATAATGTTCAGATGAAGAAATATCTTCAGCGTGAAGTATTGGAAATGGTAGTGGAACAGCCTTTTGAAATTGCAGATCTCAGTGAAAAATTTGATATGAAAGTGAACGTGGTCGGCGGTGGTCTTAGTGGCCAGGCAGGAGCGATCCGGCATGGTATTTCTCGTGCCTTACTGAAATATGATGAAGCCCTGAGAGAAGGTTTAAAGAAACGTGGTTTTCTGACTCGTGACCCGCGTATGGTGGAACGTAAAAAAGCCGGACGTCCGAAAGCGAGAAAAAGATTCCAGTTCTCTAAACGTTAAAATAGTTTTTTATTCTTCCTATAGGGAGTTGCAAGGCGGTGTTTCCCGTGGAAACTGGATTGCTTATATCCCGATATGGAATATTAACCGTAACATTTAAGGAGTAAATGAATGTCTGTTGTATCAATGAAACAACTCTTGGAAGCGGGTGTACATTTTGGACACCAAACACATAAATGGAATCCCAAGATGAAGAAATATATCTTTATCAAACGTAATGGGATTCACATTCTTGATCTGAAACAAACGGTAGATTCCATCAATGATGCCTACCAGTTTGTGAAAGATATTGCCGGCAAAGGTGAATACCTGCTCTTTGTCGGAACGAAGAAACAAGCTCAGGATGCAGTCAAACAAGCTGCTGAAAAAGCCAATGTTTTCTACGTTAATAATCGCTGGTACGGTGGTATGCTTACGAATATGCAAACTATTCGTAAAAGTATTGAAAAGATGGAATACTTTGAACAGATCGTCACTGACGGTACTGTCAGTAGTTATACCAAACTTGAACAAGGGCGTATGAAACGTAAGCATGACAAGATAGAAGGCGCTCTAGGTGGAATCAGGGGAATGAACAGACAGCCTGGTGCAGTCTTTATTGTCGATACCGAACATGAAGAAATTGCCGTTGCTGAAGCTCGTAAACTTGGTATCCCAATTATCGGTATGGTAGACACAAACTGCAATCCTGATGTGGTTGATTATGTGATTCCTTCCAATGATGATGCAATTCGTGCCATTTATCTGATTGCAGATATTATTGCGAATGCTGTCATTGAAGGTAAACAATCTTTAGCTGAAGGTGTAGATGCAGCTCCCCTGGTAATTCCTGAAATTGATCCTTCTCTTGAGGGTGAAGAGGAAAAACCGGTCGTTGATGTTGCTCTTGAAGAAATGCTGGAAACAGTAACAGAAGAATAAACGATTTCCATAATGGGGGAGATCGTGATTGATCTCTCCCTTTTTTTATCCACGAACCTCTATCCGGATTACTTTCAATACTTGAAACGACAATCCGCTTCGGAGGCAAGCCAATTAGAAAGGAGTTCCAATGGTAGAAATCACTGCTGCCCTGGTAAAAGAGTTAAGAGACAGAACTAGTGTAGGCATGATGGAATGCAAGAAAGCATTAGTAGAAATGAACGGTAATATCGATGAAGCCATTAAATATTTACGCGAAAAAGGTATCAGCAAAGCTGCTGCCAAAGCCTCACGTGAGACAAAAGAAGGCTTGATCTTCTCTTATGTGCACTCAAATCACAAACTTGGTGTACTCGTTGAAGTCAATTGTGAATCAGATTTCGTGGCTCGTACAGATAACTTTAAAGCTCTGTGCAAGGACATTGCCATGCAGGTTGCTGCATCAAATCCTATCGCTATCGAACCGACTGATATTGATCCTAAGCTCATTGAATCTGAGAAGGAAATAGCCAGGAACAAAGCGATCAATGAAGGAAAACCGGAAAAGATCATCGACAAGATCGTGGAAGGTTCCATTCAAAAGTTTTGTAAGGATAATTCCCTTTTAGACCAAGAATACATTAAGGATCCACAACGCACTATTCGCATGTTGCTGCATGATGCAGTGATGTCGATGGGCGAGAATATCAAAGTTGCACGCTTCGTACGTTATTCCCTAGGTGAATAATCGGGAGTTCTTATGTTAACCTATAAGCCGGAAAAGATCCATAGAATCATATTAAAGTTAAGTGGTGAGGTACTGGCGGGTGAGAAAGGATTTGGATTTGATGATGATGTTATCGATAGAATAACCGATGATATTATTGAATTAAGGAAGATCGGATTAAGCTGTGGAATTGTCCTGGGTGGAGGTAACTTCTTCCGTGGCGGTACTTGGAAGAATAAGAAACTGGATCGTGTCGTACTTGATAATATCGGAATGTTAGCGACAATCCAAAACGCACTTTATCTTTCCGAAATTCTACGTAAGAAAAACTACAGTACGGATGTCTTTTCTGCCATTCAAGCCGATAAGATTGCCAAGTACTATACACCTATCCGTGTTGAAACAGCCTTCCAGGAAGGTCGTATCTGTTTTCTCTGTGGTGGAACCGGCAGTCCCTTTTTTACAACAGATACTGCTGCTGTTTTAAGAGCTACAGAATTGAATGCAGATTTGGTCTTGAAAGGCACGAAAGTGAACGGCGTTTATTCCGAAGATCCTATGGTCAATCCAGAAGCTGAATTCTATGCTAATATCAGTTATGATGAAGTCTTGAAGAAAGAACTCAAGGTTATGGACTTGACTGCATTTTCCCTTGCCAAGGAAAACAATATACCCATCAAAGTGTTTAATATCAGTGCGAAGGGTAGCATGCGGGAGGCAGTCTTATCTCGTGATTCCGGTACATTCATACATCGTTGAAAGAGGTGATTATGGAAGATTTCAAAAAGATTACTGAAGAAAGAATGCAAAAAACCCTGGATGCTTTGCTGCATCAATTCTCGAAAGTAAGAACAGGCAGAGCAAGCGCATCCATACTAGATGATGTGAAGATTGATTATTACGGTCAGCCTACTCCAGTGAAGCAGTTATGTAATGTAACAATACCTGATGCCAGGATGATCGTACTGCAACCTTGGGATAAAACCAGTTTGCCAGATATTGAAAAGGCTATCCTGGCTGCCAACTTGGGAATTACCCCCGATAATGATGGAAATGTCATACGCCTTCCTTTCCAGTCATTGACTGAAGAAAAAAGAAAGGAAATCGTAAAGCAAATTAAGAAGACTTGCGAGGAAACCCGCATTGCCATGCGTAACGTTCGTCGTGAATCAAACGATGCAATTAAAAAGGCTAAAAAAGATAACGAAATCAGCGAAGATGATGAGAAAAAACACTTAAAGGAAATTCAGGATGTCACTGATAAATGGATTCTGAAAGTGGACGAATCCGAAAAAGTGAAAGAAAAAGAAATCATGGAAGTGTAAGAAACTTCTTAAATCTAATGAAAGGCAACCTGTGAAGGTTGCCTTTTTTTTGTACATTCTCATATTTACAGACTCATGTGTCTGTCCACTTCATTAAGGATTTCCAATAAATAATAATCCAGTTCATCAATCAATAATGGAAAACCAAACATGATTCTCTCCATATTTTTTAAATATAATTGGATTAATCAAACGAAACAGGTACAAAGTCAAGTGTTTTCACATTAACTCTGTACCTGTCTTTCAAAAACATTCATTATCTATAGAGAAATAATATGTTCGCAAAACCTGGTTATCAGCTTACTTCAGCATAATCATCTTTCCTGTAAGCAGATATTTTCCAATTTGAATCTTATAGAAATATATCCCGCTAACTGCTTGTTTTTCCAGGTTATCCTTACCATTCCAATAGACACCATATTCTCCTTTTCCATCTACGCGACTTGCCAGGTTACGAACTAGTTGTCCCTTAATATTATAGATTTCCATGAAGACAGGTGCTTTCATATCGGTTAGAACTGAAAAACGAATCGCTGTTTCAGGATTGAAAGGATTGGGGAAATTACCAAGCAATCGAATGGGTTGAGTAATATGAATGGCTATATTATCATCAATCTCCGTATCACCGGAAAAGCTTGTAAAGACGCAAACAACTCCGTAGGCTAAACTCAAATTAATTATTGCTTCTTTCATTTCCATTGCTTGAGCTGAATCTGTGGGATAGGAATAGTATTCCACTAGAAGTTGATCGATTTTCTTACTCGCCCACAACTTAGGAATGAATTGCATAAGAGAATCATTATTCGTTGTCAGTGTTGCTTCATAAGGATAGCTGACTGGTCCATTGGCATCATTGCCGTCAAAGTGCAGCGTTATATTCTGACCTGTATTATATCTGCCAGTGATAATGAGTTGAGAGTCATGATATAAGCTTGGCAGGGGATCTGGATAAATTTCAGTGAGCGCATTATTTGGAGTAACTGAAAGGGTAGGATCAAGTATTACTGCCTGGCTGATTAGATTAAAAAAGGATGTAACCGTTGTGAAAAGATCACTACTTCCAAGAAATACAGCAGTTCCATTATTATCTTGAGCAAGCAAGTTAAGAAGCTGCGTATTTACATCACTACCCACACCAAAATTAAACAACGCAAGACTGAGATCATGGGAAGAAACCAGAGAATGAACATGATTTACTAATTGATATGTATCGGTGATTCCAACAGTCGGACCTCCATCAGTAATCATGATAATCACATTTCGATAAGAGGATGATGGTGATGCTATAAATTCATTAATAGCTTCATCCAAAGCACCTGAGATATTAGTACCATTCGGGGCAACTGCTGATATGTTGTTAATCCAATTCGTAGCTGTTGTGATATTGGTTAAACTAACCTCCTGATGACTACTCCATATATGCTGAATCTCATGATCAAATGCAATCACATTGAATCTATCATCAGCGCTCAAGTGATTGATAATATATATCATCGCCTGACGTGCCTGTGTGATTCTGTTTTCAGTATTCATACTACCGGAATGGTCAACAATTAACGCTATTCTAATTGGCAGAGGTCTTGTTTGTACATTTCCAGGTTCTACAATGAAGGTAAAGAATCCGTTACCAAATGAATCTGGTACAGAATCACGTACAGTACTCATTGCCCTGAATCCAATCTCACTTTGAGCAAGTGAATAATTGAGACTATAATTCGAAGAAGCTATAGAGTTAGCTAATTCAAAATGAGCAAAACCTGATTCGCTGTTAAATTCTATGTTGGCAGCAGGTTGATTCAAAGCAAAAGATTGGATAGCGCGATCGGATTGAAGATTAATATCAAGCTCCTGGAGAACCAATGGTTGTTGCTGGATTGGAGTATAATCATTTTTTAGAAAAAGATTCACTGTTCCCACAGAATAATTCAGTAATTGAACATATGTCAGTTCTACACGGATATCTTCATTAGCTTCCAGAGTTGTTCCAAAATCAAAAGTAACAGGGAAAAACCCAATGTATAGTTTATAATAATCCGGTATCGAAGATGGACCTCCAGGCAGGCTTGGAGGATTGCCAGCTATTGAAGCCAGGTGCCATTCTCCATGTACAAACCAACGTAATTGAGTAGCGCTGGCACCACTAGGTAATGGAAAAGAATAGCGAGGTTCTACTACTGAATTGAAAGTATTTCGAAAAATCTCAGATACAGTAACTGCAGCAACCTGGTTTTGAATAGCTACATCATAATGACAAGTACGTAAAAGAATCGGCTGAAGCACGGTAACATTCTTATTAATAACCACACCTACCGCAAATAAGGATGAGATGACACTAATAAGGATGATCAGACAAAAGTAAACTTTCATATATCCTCCAATGTTATATTAAATAATATACATAACGATATAAATGAGTCAAGGTAATTATTTAATTAATCTCTTTTTTTTGATAACCATAATTAACTTTGAATCCCTATAGATATTCTTGGAATAAAATACAGAAATCTCCATTTATGAAATAAATCTGTTTTAACTTGACGTTTATCTAATCTTCATTCAGAATTTGTGTATCTACAAAAAAGAAAGGATGATATGAGTATTTATCACGTTTTAGGTCATAAAAATCCTGACACTGACACAATCTGTGCCGCCTATTGTTATGCATGGTTCAAGAAACAGCTACACCCGGAAAATGAATATATTTCCGGGATATGCGGAACACCTAATGAGACCACGGATTATGTGTTCCAAAGATTTGGAGTTGATTTACCGGACTTTATCAAAGATCTGCACCCCAGGGTTGAAGATGTCATGCTGACTGATATCATCACAATTTCTGAGAATGAGCCAGTTTTGAACGCAATTAAAAGATTCGAAGAAAAGCATGTTCGTACACTTCCCGTTTTACATGAGGATAAAAGCTATTTGGGTGCACTTAGTATTTGGGAAATGGCTGAGTTTTTTATGGCAAGAGACTTTGCAAAGCGTCCCGATTATCTATTTCGACCGGAGAATTTCGAGAAAGTACTGCCAGGTCGTTTTTTAAAGCGCGGCAGCAACATGGAATTTGAAACATCCCTTATGGTCGGAGCCATGTCCTATCATACATTTTTGATACGTCTGCACAAAGCTGTGTCTGTTGAGCATAATGATACAATATATCCTATCATCGTAGTCGGTGACAGGTTGGAAGTCGTGGAATATGCCTTGCACCTGCCATTTCCTGCAATCATACTAACTGGATATTCTAAGGAAGATACTCTTCCCTTCGATATCAGTCATTTCAAAGGTTGGATTTTTATATCTGAAGCGGATACCTCAGAGACGATTCGTCTTTTACGAACCAGTATCCCTGTGAAAGCGATTGCTAATCGCGACTTGCCATTAATGAAGCGAACGGACTTATTAAGAACAGCTAAGGAAATGCTGAAAACTACAAATTATCGCGGTTTGCCTGTTGTGGAAGATTCTCGTTTATATGGACTTGTCAATTCATCGGCACTCGTCGATCCTCCTGAGAAGAAAGTGATTATGGTTGATCATAATGAATTTTCTCAGTCGGTGGATGGGATAGAAAATGCTGAAATTTGTGAAATCATAGACCATCATCGTATCAATATTATGAAAACGACAAATCCTATCTATATTTATGCAAAACCTTTAGGAAGTACATGTACTTTGGTTTATCAGCATTACTTATCCTATCAGATAGAGATACCTCCCCATATTGCAGCCTTATTATTAGCAGGTATCTTAGCTGATACTGTCATATTGAAATCTCCCACATCCACACCCGAAGATGTATCAGCAGCAGAACAACTGGCATTGATTGCCGGTTTGGATTTTACCGAATTCGGAAAGGATATTTTCTCACATACACCCAATCTTACCAATACAGATGCAGTTCAGGTCATTAATGAAGACTTGAAGATCTATCCTGAATTCGGAATCAGGGTAGGCATATCGCAAGTGGAAGTTGTCACACTCTCGGACTTAGACGAAGTCAAGGATAGATTCCTGGATGCTTTGGAAAAATCCCGATATGAATTGAACGTCCAGTGGCTGATGTTGTTGGTTACAAATATTCTTTCAGAAGAAAGCTATCTATTCAGTTCCATTTTCCCAAACGGGGAAAAATATCTGCTTTATGAAAAGAGTAGTGATCGAGTCTATCACTTACCCGGCATTTTATCAAGAAAGAAGCAGCTCTTACCAGAAGTGTTACGTGTACTTGAAAAATGGAGCAAGGAAACGCCTCTTTAAGGATATCAATTCGCCTTATTCAGGAATTTAGTTTATACTATATAAATCAGAGACATATAATTTTATAGAAGATCATTGACACACTAAAAATAAATTACATAGTTACTTTATATATCGTAGGAGGAATTTATGAACCCTATCCAAGTAATATTCATGATAGCCCCAGTCGGTGCTGCACTAGGATTGGTCTTCGCATACATTTTCTTTGTTATGATGAATAAATCACCGGAAGGAAATGATCGGATGAAAGAGATTGCGGCTTATGTGAGAGAAGGAGCGAAAGCATATCTTACACAGCAATACAAAGTCGTTTCGATTTTCTTTGCTTGCGCGTTTATATTCTTTTCCATCTTAGCTTATGTTCTGCATGTCCAAAGTGCCTGGACACCAATTGCTTTCTTAACGGGTGGTTTCTTCAGCGGTCTCTCCGGTTTCCTAGGCATGAATACGGCTACGTTGGCTTCCAATAGAACGACGGAAGCTTGTCGCCACAGCCTGAATGCCGGACTGAAAGTCGCATTCCGTTCCGGTGCTGTAATGGGACTCGTTGTTGTTGGTTTGGGACTATTGGATATTTCTATATGGTTTGTGATATTGAATAAAGTAATGAATGGACATATAACAGGTCCGTTTGCTGTGAAGAACCTGGCTGAAATTACGATCATTATGCTGACATTTGGAATGGGAGCATCTTTCCAGGCATTATTCGCACGTGTTGGCGGTGGTATTTTTACAAAAGCTGCTGATGTCGGTGCTGACCTGGTTGGCAAGATCGAAGCCGGTATTCCTGAAGATGACCCTCGCAACCCAGCCACTATTGCTGATAATGTTGGCGATAATGTCGGTGACGTTGCCGGTATGGGTGCTGATCTTTATGAATCTTACTGCGGTGCGATTCTCTCAACAGCTACTTTGGGAGCTTCAGCATTTGCCGTCGTTAATACTGCATTACAAATGCCTTCGGTTATCCTACCCATGGCAATTGCCGGAGTTGGTGTTGTAGCTTCAATTATTGGAATTTTCATTGTCCGCAGTAATGAAAATGCTTCCCAGCTTCAACTGCTTAAATCACTGAGCCATGGTGTTAATCTCAGTTCTTTAATTATCATCATTGCCTCCTTCTTCTTGGTTAAAGTCCTTCTCCCTGGTTATCTAGGTGTGTTTGGTTCCATTTTATCCGGCTTGTTAGCAGGTATCATTATTGGCAAATCCACAGAATATTATACATCAAGTGATTATAAGCCAACAAAAGAAATAGCAGACCAGGCTTTAACTGGTCCAGCTACAGTGATCATCAGCGGTGTGTCAACCGGTATGCTTTCCACTGGTATACCTGTGCTAACAGTTAGTGCCGCTATTTTACTCAGTTATGGTTTTGGTAATAACTGGCATTTCGGCGACATTGCCATGGGTTTATACGGTATTGGTATAGCAGCAGTGGGAATGCTTTCCACCCTTGGAATCACTCTCGCTACAGATGCATATGGTCCAATTGCAGACAATGCAGGCGGTAACGCCGAGATGAGTGGACTTCCTGAGGAAGTACGTAAGCGTACGGATGCCCTGGATGCCCTGGGTAATACAACTGCTGCAACCGGTAAAGGCTTTGCCATCGGATCAGCGGCTTTGACTGCAATGGCGTTATTGGCTGCGTATATTGATGAAGTTCGGATCGGATTCGAAAGAATGGGTCGTACCACTTTTGAAGTTGGTGGACAGGTCATTCAAACTGCAAGTGCAACTATGAGTGATTTTATCAATTATTATGATATTACGTTAATCAATCCCAAAGTCCTGATTGGGTTATTCATCGGTTCCATGTCAGCCTTTGTTTTCTGCGCACTTACGATGAAAGCTGTGGGGCGTGCTGCCGGTAAGATGGTGGATGAAGTACGTAGACAATTCAAAGTCTTTCCTGGTATACTGAAAGGAACCGAAAAACCTGATTATAAGGTCTGCGTTGAGATTTCCACGAAAGCAGCGCAGAAGGAGATGGTACTTCCTTCTCTTTTAGCTTTGATCATTCCAATTGCTACGGGTTTATTACTCGGCGTTACTGGTGTCATGGGTTTGTTAGCAGGTGCCATGACAGCAGGTTTCACATTAGCAGTCTTTCTTAATAATGCGGGTGGTGCCTGGGATAATGCGAAAAAGTACATTGAAAGCGGCGTACATGGTGGAAAAGGATCAGCTCCACACACCGCTACCGTGATCGGGGATACTGTTGGAGATCCGTTTAAGGATACTTCCGGTCCTTCACTGAATATTCTTATCAAGCTGATGAGTATGATCAGTATCGTTGTCGCTGGCTTAACCGTTAAATATGCCTTGGAATTCAAGAATATCGATTCTGAAACGGTGAAACCCAACACATATCAAACAGAGCAAGCAATGCCATCACCTGTTGATGCACCTGTACAGACAGGTAATTGATATATCTATATTATGCAATAGAACGAGGTCAATGACCTCGTTCCTTTTTTTGTCTATAGAAAGATAAATCATATTGCCAATGTAAAAAAGCAAATACTTCACAACCAGTAAAAACGAAAAAACACTTGACTTGAGATCTATCATATTCCCTAAATTGCTATAAATGATTCGTTAAAAAATATTCCACATTGCCTTACTTATCAGTTGTGATTAGTGTCAGTACCAAAACAAAGCAAGGGGATTTAATGCGTTTTTGGTTGGTATTTCTATTAATGGCTACTTCAACATTATTGTTAGGTAATTCACCTGCTCCGGAAAGTATCGTGGAACGTATGCCTAATTTAGTGATGCAACTTGGGATACTTATCTTTGCTGCCAGGATAGGTGCTTCTATAGTTGAGAAATTTGGTATTCCGGGTGTACTGGGTGAATTGCTGATCGGTATCCTGATAGGTCCATACATGCTTGGATCAATTCCGATATTGGGTTTTCCAAATGGTCTATTTACCAGTTCAAATACCGCTTTTCCAATTCAACCGGAGCTTTATGGAATAGCGATCATTGCATCTATCATTCTCCTTTTTCTGACCGGTTTAGAAACAGATTTGAATCTATTGGTTCGATTTTCTGTGGCTGGTATGGTAGTTGGAATCGGTGGTATCATATTTTCCTTTTTTATCGGTGCCTTTACAGCGATGTATTTCATGCATCTTCCATTAATGGATCCAAAATGTCTATTCTTGGGTATTATGAGTACGGCAACTTCAGTTGGAATCACAGCCAGGATTCTTTCAGAAAGAAAAAGGATGGATTCACCGGAAGGTGTGACAATACTAGCTGGGGCTGTGATTGATGATGTACTTGGTGTTGTTCTTTTAGCAATCGTTCTGGGTGTATCATTAGTGATCAAATCTGGTGGACAGGAAACCCTGAATTGGACCAAGATCATCCTGATTGCTTTTAAGGAAATAGGGATTTGGTTGGGAGTCATGATTGTCGGTCTGACGTTTGCCAATCGAATCAGCGGATTTCTGAAAGTATTCAAAGATCGGGGAGTCTTTTCAATCTTAGCATTCAGCCTTGCTTTGATCATTGCAGGTATTTTTGAAAGAGCTGGCTTAGCTATGATCATTGGTGCATATGTTGTTGGTTTGACTTTATCAAAAACGGAAATAAGCTTTGCCATCCAGGAAGCCCTCAGTCCTTTGCGTATCTTCTTTGTACCTGTTTTCTTCACAGTCATGGGGATGCTCGTTAATGTAAAAGAACTGCTTAAACCCGGAACTCTTGTCTTTGGCTTAGTCTATACTTTGGGTGCAATCCTGGCAAAATTCCTGGGATGTGGGATTCCAGCATTTGCCTTGAAATTTAATATTACTGGCGCTGTACGTGTCGGTCTGGGGATGATTCCCCGTGGGGAAGTTGCTCTTATTATTGCTGGAATCGGCTTATCATATGGATTTATCAATGATCCACATTACAATATTTTCTCAATCGGAATCATGATGACCCTGGTTACAACCCTAATCTCTCCTCCATTACTACATAAAATACTGGGAAGTGACAAAATAGGTATCAAAAACACAAATATGCTTCCTGAAAAAGAAATCATAACAATTCATTTACTGGATCACGACATTGCAGAATTACTGGTTCATAAGATTCTTATCCAATTCAAATCTATGGGGTTCTTCATCAACCAGGTGGAACAGGAGTCAGGCATTTTCCAGATACGCCGCCAGAACACAAATATATCCATGACCCATGACAAAAATGATATCACGCTGCAGACTGATCATGAAAATGGACTCTTTGTACAAAGAATGGTTCATGAGGCTGCCTTTTATCTCAAGCAGACAGTTGCTGGGATATTGAATATTGAAGACATTCATGCGGTAAATAAGACTGAAATGTATGATAAAGCCACAGAAGACGAAATGGAAAGATTACTGGTCAAGGAGCAAATTATTCCCCGATTAAAAGCAGAATCCAAAGAGGGTATCATCTGGGAAATGCTGCAGCGTTTGCATGATATCGGGAAGATCAAGGATGTAAAAAAAATCTATTATACCGTGATTGAAAGAGAGAAGCATCTAAGCGGTGGTCTGACACATGGGATAGCGATTCCCCATGCTCATACAGATGATGTTTCTGAACCTATGGTTGTCATTGGCATGAAACATGAAGGAATGGATTTTAGTTCCATCGATCAAAAACCTTCTTTCCTGATTATCCTGATTCTCACACCTGTCGCAGAAGCCAGTGTTCATATCAGGGTTCTTTCGAGAATAGGACATTTGAACAGAAATGTGAAGCATCTAAGCGATTTACTGGTGAATGAAAACCCTACTGCCATCCGTAATTATATTCTACAGCATAGCCAAGGGGAATGAAATACATATATACTTAACGTGGGTGCTACGGTGGAGTAGGATTCCGATCCTACTGAACTCCTTGATTCAAATTTAATACAATAGAGCGTAGGGGTCCGCGTCAGCAGACCCTTCCTGAAAATTTGTACTGTATAAGGGTCTGCTGACGCGGACCCCTACTTTTTTTATTTCGGTGTAACTATCATCAGGACATCGCCCTTTCCGACTGAGTCACCTTTCTTTAAAGGAATAGCTTTAATCGTTCCATCACAGGGACTAGCGATGTTATTGTACATCTTCATTGCTTCCAGTACAAGAACAGTCTCACCATACTTCACAGCATCCCCTTCTTTCTTTTCATAAGAGATGATCATACCTGGCATAGGTGCTGCAATTGTCTGGTCATTGCCTGAAACAGCTACTTCAACCTTGGGTTGAACTGGAGCTGCTTCAGTTTTGACAGGTGCAGGCTGCGATGCTGGTTGTTTTGGTTGAGGGGCAGCAGCAACGGGTCTTGCCACTGTCGGAACACCCTGTTCATTGACTTCAACCTTGAAATATTCACCATCTACAAAGACATCAAAAGTTCTCATATTTTCCGGTTTTACCGGTGTATCTTTTACGGGCTTATCCATAAGTTTTCCCCCTAGGGCTTTTTCTATTAGTTCTTTCTGTTTTTCAACGAACTCCATAGTAATGGGTTTCGCATCTTCAGGCACTTCTTCCAAACCATACTTCCATTTGAGGAAGCGTGGACCTGTGACAGGATACAAAGCAACAATCAGTTCATCATCAATATCCTTGGCAAGACCTTTCACTGATTCCTGGATCGCTTTTAATTCCGGTTCAAGAATGTCTCCTGGTCTGCTGGTGATTGGAGTTTCTCCGCGTGGATAACCCTTCAATGCTTTTGCTCTTACTTCTGAATTGATAGGAAGAGTTGTCTCACCATACAAGCCATAGCACAAGTCTTTGACCTGTTCTGTGATTCTTGCATACTCACAGGGCTTTGTATCGAACAGCACATTATTCACTGTTTGAATACCAACAATCTGGCTAGTGGGAGTTACCAATGGAATCATACCCAGGTCTTTTCTAACCTTCGGCAAAGTCTCAAACACTTCGTCCAATCTATCTAAAGCATCCATTTGACGCAATTGATTCACAAGATTGGAAAGCATACCACCCGGAGTCTGATGCAGGATAACGTTGGTATCTATGATGGAATATTTTGTATTATCAGCAAATTGCAGATATTTAGGAATGACCTTCTCGAGTTCACGATCGATCTTATCCAGCAGCTTGATATCAATGCCGGTATCACGATTCGTACCGAGTAACGTCACGACCAATGGTTCGATGGCAGCATGGGAAGTACGATATGCATATGGTGCAAGACACGTATCAACGATATCCACACCAGCTTCAATCGCTTTCAGGAGAGCGAGATCGCCCATACCCGAAGTGAAATGCGTATGCAGATGAATTGGCACATTCACGGCTTCTTTTAATGCCCTGATCAGGTTGTAGGCATCGTAAGGGGCTATGATTCCTGCCATATCCTTGATACAGATGGAATCAGCACCCATATCTTCCAGTTTCTTTGCTCTAGCCACATAATAATCGATGGTATAGATGTCTCCACCCATGCGCATCTCTGTCAGTGAATAGACGATAGAACCCTGGAAATGCTTCTTGTTCTTTTGGATGATTTTAACGGCAGTTTCAAAGTTACGGAAATCATTCAGTGCATCGAATACTCTGAAAATATCAATGCCATTATCACATGCTCTCTGGACGAATGTTTCTACAACATCATCCGCATAATTTCTATATCCAACGAGATTTTGACCGCGAAGCAGCATCGAGAACGGTGTGTTTTTGATGTACTTCTTCAAAGTGCGGATACGTTCCCAAGGATCTTCATTCAAGTAACGGGTCATCGTATCGAAAGTCGCTCCACCCCATACTTCCATGGAATAGAAACCAACCTTGTCCATATCTTCTGCAACCACGAGCATATCTTCTGTTCTGCCTCGTGTGGCAAAAAGAGACTGATGACCATCACGGAATGTCAGATCTTGAACTTTCACAGGATTTTCAGCACGTCTGCGATTTGGTGCATACTGCATCTCTGACATCATCAGAACGCCATGATTGTCCAACTTCATAAATCCTCCATTGATCTATATTTTATCTTTTGATTACTCTTGTGGAGTAAGATGCCGATCTTACTGTCTAGTTATTCTCTTGTGGAGTAAGATGCCGATCTTACTGTCTAGTTATTCTCTTGTGGAGTAAGATGCCGATCTTACTGTCTAGTTATTCTCTTGTGGAGTAAGATGCCGATCTTACTTTTTCTTCTTGTAGAGTAAGACTACGTTCTTACTATCTTTTAATTACTCTTCTTTGAATCAAACTGCGATCTGTCATCTGTGTCTGCCTTCCATACATTGCCCAATACGTGGGTAGTGTCGGTGGAACTGTCTGAATTACTACAGCGTTATCATTTTCTGCATGAATCAATGCCATGACAGCAGAGATAGCAGCAATTTCTTTCTTCTTATCCATCATTCCTACCTGTTGTGGAGTAAGATGCCGATCTTACTGTGTCGTAGAGTAGGACGCCGTTCCTGCTTTTATTCTTCATATTCATTATCTACTTCCTTACACCGGGATATTCCCATGTTTTTTTGGAGGAAGGCTCTCGCTCTTCGTGGAAAGGATTTCCAAAGCATCAATCAGTCGAATACGTGTCTCTGCTGGTCTGATGATGGCGTCCACGTACCCGCGTTGCGCAGCCATGTATGGATTGGAGAACAGCTCTTCATATTCGTGAATCTTCTCTGCGCGTTTTGCATTCTTATCTTCTGCTTCATTGATTTCTTTTCTGTAAATAATGTTGGCAGCACCCTGTGCTCCCATTACTGCAATTTCTGATGAAGGCCAGGCAAAGACCATGTCAGCACCGAGATGTCTAGAACTCATGGCTATATAAGAACCGCCGTAGTCCTTGCGGGTAACAACTGTCAGTTTCGGCACAGTGGCTTCGGAATAACACCAGAGCAGCTTGGCACCGTGACGTATGATCCCGCCCCATTCCTGGTGAGTGCCGGGTAAGTAACCTGGAACATCGACCAGAGTTAATAATGGAATATTGAAGGCATCGCAGAAACGGATGAAGCGAGTGGCTTTATCTGATGCATCGATATCGAGACAACCGGCTAATACAAGAGGCTGGTCTGCAACAATGCCAATCACTCTGCCATTTAACCTGCCGAAACCAACGATGATATTTTGCGCATAATAATAGTGAGGTTCAAAGAAAGTACCGTTATCCACGATGGAATGAATCACATCACGCATATCATAACCCATGCGTGCAGTGTCAGGAATGATTGTATCCAGTTCAGGACATATGCGGCTGCGTGAATCAGTTGGTTCAATGCGAGGTGGATCTTCCATGTTGTTGCTGGGCAAATAGGAAAGCAGGATTTTCATCTGTTCGATGGCATCTTCATCACTTTCACAGGCAAAATGAGCATTTCCGCTTTTACTGTTGTGAGCCATAGCACCACCGAGGTCTTCCTGGGTTGTCTCTTCCCCTGTGACTGCACGAATGACATCCGGTCCTGTGATGAACATGAAACTGGTATTCTTAACCATAAAGACGAAGTCCGTCATGGCAGGAGAATACACGGCACCGCCGGCGCATGGTCCCATAATGGCAGAAAGCTGTGGAATCACACCTGATGACCTGGAATTACGGAAGAAGATATCGCCATAACCTTTGAGGGCATCCACACCTTCCTGGATTCTTGCACCACCGGAATCATTGATACCGATACATGGTACACCGGAACGCAGAGCCATATCCATGACTTTGCAGATCTTAGCTGCATGCATTTCACCGAGTGAACCGGCTCTAGCTGTGAAGTCCTGGGCAAAAGCAAAGACGGGACGCCCATTCACCAGACCATGTCCTGTGACAACACCGTCAGATGGGATCACCACTTTTTCCATACCGAAATTCACACAATGATGCTGAACAAACATATCGATTTCACGGAATGTACCTGCATCAAATAAGAGATCAAGGCGTTCACGGGCTGTCAGTTTGCCGGTTTCCTTCTGCTTGGCAACCGCGGCAGCACCACCCATTTCACGAATCTTAGCTTCTTTTTCAGCTAATTTTTTGATTGCTTCCAATGTCGAAGACATGGCATCTCCTCATTCTATTTAATTTTGTTTTGCTATTATGATTGTGGGGAAACCAGATTTCATGCTCATTCTTCCCCAGAGTAATGAATATCTCACTTTTTATATCTCAATATTTTAAGGCAAGTTTTTTGTGTCTGATTCCCCTCCCATTTGTAAAGGGAGGGGTTAGGGGAGAGCTAGTTCTGTTTCATTCCTCTCTTTGGATATAGAAAATTGAAAGGTTACTGAGCGTAGTCGAAGTATTAGTGTCGGAGAGTTTGAGAGAATGTAATTGTAATAGTACTTATACATTCGGATATCTTCTATTTTACGAAATAATGCTCATGATATTAGATCATAAATTACATATTGTAGAAGAGCAGAGAATCAAACTCTCCCTTATTCCCTCCCTTTATCCAAAGGGAGGGAGATCAGAAGGACAGCATCAGATTCCTGAAGTAAACTTTACCATTCCTAAAGAAATAACTACCATCGGCAATTCATCTTACAAAGTCTTGTTAAATCTCATGATTCAGCATACTCGCCTCCGGTATATTAAATAGCATTCCGCTTTTCATCGCTTCCACAATACTTCTTATCGGATACTCATGTTTCAATATATCTTCCCTGGTAATTGTCAGCAGTGCTATTTCCGGGGATTGCTTTTCCAGAGCCCACATCATCCTGGTGAATATGGAGTAGGCACTCATGGGAATTTTATGAGGGTCATGCTTCAATCCGCGATACATGAGGGTATAGGTTGCCAGGTCAGATTTGTATTCCGGGGACAGCGATTCATAGAGATGATGCAGATTTGAGCTGATAGCTCCGAAATTACGATTTTCAGGGTAGATTTTTCGTTTGGGTAAATGCTTGGCAATGGTCAATTCGCCATCATTGTACTGACAATAGACAAGATCTTCCGAGCGATCAATGCCCTTGAAAGTCTTGACGTTGTGTTTGAATTTAGGTATCATTTTAACTCCTCTATCATTTCACTTTTAAAAGAACCAGAGCATCACCGCAACACCACCGCAGGATTACCGCAGCAGAACCGCTCCTTCCTGCGGTTGTGTTTTGGTTCTGATGAGATTGTGATCTTCTGCTCCATTCCTTATATTCTTTGTTGGTATTAAGGGACGTAAATGTGCACCATATTTGCATTCTTTCCACTATTCTCATAAATCTTCACTCCTAACTCTTCAATCTTAAATTCTGCTCTGAACCTGTTACCTGTTACCTGTCCGCTGTAAACTTCCTTACATATATATATAGGGGGGAGCATTTTACCCAAAACGAGGGAGTATTTGGATTTATTTTTGAAATTTAAAAAATAAACTAATATTCCCCCTTGATGAGGGGGAATACAAGGAGGTCAACTGCTGATCTACGACTGCTCTTCTACTTCGAACTTCGCACTTCGTCCTTCGAACTTCGAAAGGGGGAGTATTTGAAAATAGTTGGGAAAAAACGAAAAAAGTTACATTAATAAATGAAAGTCTCAGAGAAATGAAACCTAAGCTCTGGAGTTCAAATGCCCAAAATCTTCGGAAGCGAAGGGGCGAAAGGAATTCGCCCCGCACGCCGATAACAAATCGGCGTTCCTAACAATTATCTGGTGCAACCTTCTTCATGCGTATGATTGCAGGGAGTAAATTGGGATACTAACTTGTCATTCAGCCAAAGGTTCACAACTTCGGTAATAGGCAGTTCCGGAACACCGGCGATCAGCGTAATGCCATTGGCAGCTACGAAATCAATTGCTTTCTGACCAATACCGCCGGCAATCATGAGAGTCACACCCAATGATTTCAGCCATGGTGGTACTGCTTCATGTCCACCCATGGATGGTGCGATTAGTTCTATCGTATTAACTTCTTTGGTTTCCTGGTATAGATCGATGATTGCAAAGAAAGGGGCATGTCCAAAGTGAGGACAAAGTGTCTTGTTTTCATTTGCTGGTATTGCTATTTTCATTTTTTCTCCTTTTATGACATTTATTGCATTGATTACAGTGATTGTAGTAACATTCATTGATTGGCGATATAAGGTTTGACAGGCATTTTGGGCAGGAAGTGATATCTTCGCTTGAAGAGTCGGAGTGGTAATTACATTTGGGACAATGATACCTCTGTTGCTGAAGCTGGACATTCCCACCTTCGATCACAAGAGAACAGCCTTCCACCAAAGCCGTTGCGAATTTGATCCGCGCTTTTTCATAAATACGAGTGAGAGTAGGTCTGGATATCTGCATACGTTGGGAAGCTTCATCCTGTCCGAGATGAAGATAATCCAACAGGCGAATGACTTCAAATTCGTCCAATGATAAGGATATCTGCTGCTTGTTATCCGCGCACATCCCAAAAGGATGAAAGCCTTTGATCATAGGCACGAATTCAACGAGTCTGTTGATACAGTTTCTACCCATATACACTCCCTTATTATGAACATATGTTCATAAAATAGAATACTTGGCAGATGTCAATTTGTTTTTCATATGATGTTGGAAGCATACTCTTAAAAACAATCCTTGACACAAATAAAAAACCCATAAGTTTAAGCAATTCATTTAAAATGTTTTCATTCATGGAAGGAGAGCTAAATGGCAAAAGTGCTTGTGCAGAACCTCAATAAGAAGTATGATAACGGTTTTCATGCAGTTAAAGATGTCAATTTCATTGCAGAAGACAAAGAATTTGTGGTACTTGTAGGACCCTCAGGCTGTGGAAAAACGACAACTCTCAGACTCATCGCTGGCTTAGAAGATATCACAACCGGTGACATCTTTATCGGTGATAGGAAAGTCAATGATGTACCGCCAAAAGATCGTGATATTGCTATGGTCTTCCAGAATTATGCTCTTTATCCTCACATGACTGTTTATAATAATATGGCTTTTGCCTTGAAATTACGTAAGATGCCCAAAAAAGAGATAGATGAAAAAGTTCAATATGCAGCCAAAATGCTCGGTATTGAATCCATGCTGGATCGTAAGCCGAAACAGCTTTCCGGTGGACAGAGACAGCGTGTTGCCCTGGGACGTGCCATTGTGCGTAATCCCAAGGTTTTCCTTTTTGATGAACCTCTTTCCAATCTTGATGCCAAGCTCAGAGTCGCCATGCGTGCTGAGATCGTCAAACTCCATCATCAGCTTGATACAACCATGATTTATGTGACCCATGACCAGGTGGAAGCGATGACCATGGCAGACCGTATTGTTGTCATGAAAGATGGTATCCTGCACCAGAACGATACGCCTCTCAATGTTTACAATAATCCGGTAAACCTATTTGTTGCCGGTTTTATCGGAAGCCCATCCATCAATACATTCAATGGTAAATTGATTAAAAAAGAAGATGGTATTTATTTTGATGAAGACAGTTTCCAAGTGAAGCTGACACCTGAACAGACTGTCAAAATAGACAAGTATGTTGGTAAGCCTGTTGTCATGGGTATTCGTCCTGAAGATATTTATGATGCGACCTATTCATCCATGGCTGAGGCACCGCAGAATATTACAGCTCTTTGTGATCTTGTTGAACCTATGGGAAATGAATTTATTGTTTTCCTAACGACCCCGAAATCAAAAATCACAGCCCGTTTCGATCCAAAGAAATTACCTAAAATAAATACAAATCTCGAGATTACTTTCGATATGAAGAAAGCGCATTTCTTTGATTCAGAAACTGAGGTTTGCGTTTTATAAAAGTAAATAGTTAAAAGTACTTTGGGAGGGTATCATTCACAGATTATGGGTCTGTTTGCTTGCTGTTGTATCGACGTTGGGAGCAATTGATCTCAACTTGCCTTCCGATGCTTCAGCTCTTTCTGCAGCTAATATTACCATTATGAATGATAACCCTTCCACTTTTTTTTCTCTACCTTCTGAAGGTACAACAGGATACGAATCTGCTATCACCTATCTCTATTCTGATGCTGATTTACCTCTTTATTCTTTATTTTTTGGACATCCTCTTATGGGAGGAATTGCAGAAGTTGGGAGCCAGGTACTGGCTCATCCTCTTTACAATGAGAGTCATATTCTAATCAATTATCACATGAATTGGAATGTATTTAATTTTGGCATAAATGAACGGTTTCTTGACGCTTCTGTAAAAAACGGTACTCATTCCTCCTCTTTTATAACAGATTGCGGATTGGGATTAAAAGTATCTGATTTTCAAACTTCCATGAGTATACATAATATATTTCAAGCTGATTACCAGGATATCCCATTATCTCAACTTTATGTAACTGAAATGATGTATCGTCCTATGGAAAGTACTTCCATTGCACTGGGATGCGAGAAACAGCAAGGTTATGGTGCAAGCTTTCAACTATCTACTAAATACAAAGTTTCTCCTGCTTTCCAGTTCATTGCAGGTTATCAGTACAATCCGGACAGATTCAGCGGAGGTCTTGAATTCACTGTGAGACACTGGCAACTGTGCTATGCATTACAAACACATCCTGATTTGGATTTGACCCATGGGATTTCACTTATGTATAAATAACGTAAAGCAAGACGCCGTTCTTGCTGAAAACGTGACTACATGCGTAAAGCAAGACGCCGTTCTTGCTGAAAACGTGACTACATGCGTAAAGCAAGACGCTGTTCTTGCTGAAAACGAGACAACATGCGTAAAGCAAGACGCCGTTATTGCTGAAAACGAGACAACATGCGTAAAGCAAGACACCGTTCTTGCTGAAAATGAGACAACATGCGTAAAGCAAGACACCGTTCTTGCTGAAAACGAGACTACATGCGTAAAGCAAGACGCTGTTCTTGCTGAAAACGAGACTACATGCGTAAAGCAAGACGCCGTTCTTGCTGAAAACGAGACAACATGCGTAAAGCAAGACGCCGTTCTTGCTGAAAACGAGACAACATGCGTAAAGCAAGACACCGTTCTTGCTGAAAACGAGACAACATGCGTAAAGCAAGACGCCGTTCTTGCTGAAAACGAGACTACATGCGTAAAGCAAGACGCCGTTCTTGCTGAAAACGAGACTCTATGTGTGGAGCAGGATTCCAATCCTGCTGGACAAGAGACTACAGTTTCAGTAGGATTGGAATCCTACTCCACACAGATAGCAAGAACGGCGTCTTGCTTTACAATTCTGATCGGTTTTATTTTTCTCTTCATTTTTACCATGAATTTATCCGCCCAAGACATTGATCTGCCTCCCATCATTTCAGAAACAGATACACTCGATCTATCCTACTGGACACAACAGCAGGAAATGGAGGTCTCCTGGGTATCCTGGCTGAATAATGGACGAGATAGATCAATTAAGCCCTCGATTCATAATAGAACATCTGCAGGTTGGGCAGAAGAAAAGAGAGATGTTACCTTCTCACAAATCACTACTATGAGTTATGATCATTTGAACACTGGATTAAATACGAACATACCCTATGAAAGAAAACTTGAGGAGAATAGCTGGTCTTTTTTTTGTCAAATGAAGAATACGGGATATTGTCGTGACCTGGTTATAGGAGATTACCGGATTCGCTGGGGACAAGGTCTGCTTGTCGGGCAGCAGAACCAAAATAGTAATCTTTTCCTTGTTCCACGTAATCAGCTCACAAGGGGAAGTTTCATACGGGGAACAGCACTTCAAGCACAAGTTAATATCATGAATTTTCTGGTTATGATGGGCAATAATCCGATGTATGCTAATTTTGAAGACAACCATTTGAAAAGAATATACAGTACTTCCATAAATCCTGGTTGTAGGTATATATCATCTGGAAATAAAATAAATGGATTTGCACTTCATCTTGGGTCTGCTCACGCTTCTATGGGCTTTTTGTTAATGAACCTGGCTTTCCAGGATAATTTTACTGATTCTTTATATCAAAGGAAGAACCAGCTAGGCAGTGCAACGTATTCAATTCAAACTGGCAGTCTTTCCTTCCAAGGTGAGTATGCTTCCTCCAATCAGTTGGATGCTATGATTCAATCGATCCAATGGGGCAGCAAAGGCTTTCGGCAACAAATCGAATATTATCAATCTGATGCATATTTCCCTTCATGGTTACAGGGAAATAGTCTCCATATGCCGAATACATACTGTTCAAATGTAATTCAGTATCAAGTTTCCAATAACTTAAGTGCAAACTTAGATATGAATGCATCCTTTTTCTATGAAAAGAGAGATGTATTCGGGACAAATAATATCTCAAAGCAAAACTTGAAGCTTCGCTATCATAATGAAATAAATAATTTACTCATCTCCATTCAAAATCGCTTGCAGCCTTCTTCACAAGCAAACGATTCCACTCTTGTTCATGACACATTACCCTTGGATATCATTCAGCTGCAATGGGAACGAAAACTAAATCCTCAATGGTCAATAGGTTTCACGATCCAGGATAAGTACTATCAGACCAATTCCGGTATCCGAAAACATGGTTTCTATCTCGTGAACAGCTTTGGATGGAATCCAAATTATGTAAAAATACAATTCCAGGTCACAATGCTGCAAACGAAATCATCTGTCTTTATTCCTGATGATGATGTTGGCATTAATGCCGAACAACAATGGCAGATGGGAGATGATCTATCCTATAGACTTTATATGCAATTCCTGAAACGAATACCCTTAAAACTCATTTATAAAGGCTCATTCTGGAAAGGAGGAATGGAACAGGTGTTTGCGGAAATGGAAATAACTTTTTGACCCCCCTACCCCCCTTGGGAAGGGGGGTAAGGGGGTCTAATCATCTTCCAAGTTGACATGAAACATGATTATCCTAATTTCGTAATCTCGTTAAATTAGCAATAGAGGTGTGTATGAATAAATCTGTAAAACAGCTCCAAATGGAGTCAAAGATCCTTAAAAGATTAAGTGGGAAACCGAAACAAGTGGCGGAACTAATCTTTGGGAATGAAGAACTGCAATTGATGCAGGAATATGCCAATGTGGTTTCTATCAAAAGATTGGGATATAATGATCATGGTCCTGTGCACATGCGCAAAGCGACCTATAATAGCATCAAAATGTTTGAATTACTCCGGGACGCAGGTGTAAAATTCAATTTGGAAGTAGAAGAAAGCGGTTCTGTAGATGACAGTATGGTATGCGTCATTATGGGTTCGATGCTGCATGACATTGGCATGTCGATTACTCGTGAAAGTCATGAACTATTAAGTATTCAACTAGCTGAACCGTATATCAATGCTATCATGGAACAAATCTATACAAAGGAAGAATTACAAACGAAGATCGCTGTACGTTCTACTGTTTTGGAAAGCATCTTTGGTCATATGGCAACTCATGCAATTCATTCTTTAGAAGCAGGTCTTGTGCTTATTGGTGATGGCTCTGACATGGAAAGAGGAAGAGCAAGAATACCTTCCCTGTTAAATCTAACTCCAAAGGTTGGAGATATTCATCGGTATTCATCTTCTGCCATCCTGAAAGTGAAGATATCCAAAGGGGATGAAAAGCCCATCCGTATTGAAGTCGTCATGAGTGCATCAGTAGGCTTCTTCCAGATTGAAGAAGTATTCTTTCCAAAGATCAAATCCAGTCCTGTCAGACCCTACATCGAATTATACGCTGGTGTGGAAGATCGGGAAGTCCTTCGTTATTTATAAATGATATGTTGAAAGAAAAAGCAAAGAAACTGGTCAATTTCCTTGGTTTGAAGCAAAGCTTAGTTGCTTTGCTAACAATGGTCATTTTTGTGGGACTTGGGGAGCGGATGGCAGAACGATTTCTGCCAATCTACATCCTAGCTCTCGTAGGAATGTCCGCAAAGGGTGATTGGATCATTGGTTTGCTAAATGGAACCACTAATTTACTGAATGCACTTTATTCTTTTCCGGGTGGTTATTTATCTGATAAATTAGGTTACAAAAAAGCTTTGCTAGTCTTTAATCTCATTGCCATGTTTGGATATCTGATTGTTATTATATTTCCCTATTGGCAAGCTGTCATTATCGGGTCTGTATTCTTTCTCTCCTGGACTGCTATTTCCCTGCCTGCATCCATGAGTCTGGTTTCCTCAAGCCTACCTAAAAATAAAAGAACGATGGGTGTCTCTATGCACTCTTTTGTTCGGAAGATTCCGATGGCAGTAGGTCCGATTATTGGTGGTGTCTTAATTCATTATTATGGAGAAAAGACAGGTGTAAGATTAGCCTTTTGTGTAGCTTTTATTATGGGGTTCGTATCAATCTTTGTTCAGCAGTATTTTATCAAGGAAGATCCCGTTAAAAAGGCAGCAGAAAAGAATCCTTTTGCTTTATTCAAATATATGGATAAGAATCTGAAGAATCTCTTAATCTCTGATATCCTGATTCGTTTTTGTGAACAGATACCTTATGCGTTCGTTGTGGTGTGGGTGATGAAGCTTCATAACATAACATCCGTTCAGTTTGGTGTGCTTACCGCAGTAGAAATGGTGACTTCCATGGCTATTTATATTCCTGTAGCTTATCTTGCTGATAAAAGTTCAAAAAAGCCGTATGTAGTAATTACATTCATAATTTTTACCTTATTCCCCCTCTTTTTAATTTATTGTAAAACATTCGTCTTTCTGATCTTTGCCTTTATTCTCAGGGGTCTGAAAGAATTTGGAGAACCCACACGAAAAGCCTTGATTATGGACTTAGCTCCTGAAGACAAGAAAGCCGGCATGTTTGGATTGTATTATCTGATTCGTGATATATTGGTGTCAGTTGCTGCCTTTGGTGGTGCCTGGTTTTGGATTATCAAACCCGAATTGAATTTCATTATCGCATTCCTTTTCGGAGTTGCCGGTACACTCTATTTCCAGATATTTGGTAAGGACTTGACGTCTTTCAGACATTATGAAAATGAAATAACATAATAAATCAGAAAATTGAGGAGGTTTCCAAATGAAAACAGCCAAACTGATTATAGTCGCTCTAATGATGTTGCTTTGCCTGGTATCTATTCTGCAAGCGAAAGTGAACGTTAATGTAACTCCTAGTAAACTGGATTTGAATAATCCTGATCAGTATCTTGATGCTTTCATGAAAACCAGGGGTTCTCTTGACGGTACACCTGTCGTGTATCATTGGACGGGTGAAGTATATAGCTTCATACCAGGTCAGGCAAAGAAGAGCCTGTTTCGTTTTGAAGGTTTCAATATTGCTAAAACGAATAAAGTTGAAGGCGGTTATGAGCTTCTAACACGTGAAGCTGCTTTCTATGAAGATTTGAAAACAGGAGAGATTATCGAAACCTGGAATAATCCTTTCACTCAAAAAGACGTGAATGTGGTACAGATATGGAATGATCCAGTAAACCAGGATATCTCATTCCCTCCGGAATACAAATCATATATGAAGAAAATACTGCCATCAGAAGATCTTGGTGATATGATGGTCTTCTATATGGATATTTTTCCCTTCTATGATTCACCATTACCGCGAGCTAAGTATCCTCAATATTCACAAAATGACAAATATCAAGCAGCAGAGCTATTCCAGTTCTTTGTTAATAAATCTGATGTTCTTGACCTGAAGACAGCTTCTGCACCCGCATATATCAGTTGGACGAGGTTCAGTCCCTGGATGCCTTTCATGGAAATGGGTGATGCCCCAGGTAATCTTATGTTTGTATGCAGGGGTAAGAAATTAGAGAATGGATTTAATGATATGCCATTCAAAATAAAAGAATATGTGAAGGCAAAGCATCCGGAATATATGAATCCACCGGATACTTTTACAGAACCGAATGAGACAAGTTGGACATATTTTAAAAAGTTAATTGATCAAAAGTAAACATAGATATCTTTTCAGATATACAAAACCCCGAGTCATCTCGGGGTTTTTCAATATCCAAGGAATTGCTTTGAAAGCAATATAAATTACACGGATTTGTCTTTGCTGATAACCTTCCTGCAGGTATTGATCAATTCATCAAGAGTAAAGGGTTTTGCAAGGAATGTAAAAGCCCGATTATCAAGGTTGAATATTTTTGTCCTTTCTTCAGAATATCCACTACATAGAATAATTGGGATATTATAACCTTTTGCCTGTAATTCCTGGAGAAAATCATCTCCTGTACCATCAGGCAGGATAAAGTCACTAAGAACAAGATCGAAACCTGCTGGCTCACTCTTCAGTAAAGCACGTGCCTGTTGAAGATTGGAAGCACGAAAAACTTTATATTGATAATGAGTAAGAACTTCTGTTGCAAATTCGCCCACTTGCTCATCATCCTCGACGAACAAAATTCTTTCACCTTGACTTACATTTTCAGCAGAATCAGCATATTTACATTTTTCTTCATGAATTTCTTCCAATTGTGCCGGATAATATACATGGAAGGTACTTCCTTTGCCTAATTGGGTTTCTAACTTAATGAACCCCTCATTAGCACGTATCACTGAATACACAGTAGCTAATCCCAAACCAGTGCCTTCTCCCTTTTCCTTGGTAGTGAAGAACGGTTCAAATATACGGTTTTTAATCTCATCAGAAATACCGGTACCAGTATCAGATACTGAAATGCGGATAAAATTACCCGGATAAGAATCCACTACTTGAGGAAAATCACCTTCCTGCACAATCACATTTGATGTTGAAATCCTGATCTTACCACCTTTAGGCATAGCATCCCTGGCATTAATTACCAGGTTCATAATCATTTGTTCTATTTGCGTCTCATCCGCTTTAATAGCCCAAGCCTTTTCTGCAAGTTGAAGTTCAAGCGCAATATCTTCTCCTATCAGTCGTGATAGCATTTTATTCATATTTTCCACAATATTATTAATACTCGTAGGTTTAGTTTCAATTTCTTGCTTACGACTAAATAATAGAAGTTGCCGAGTGAGAGCAGATGCTCTTTTACCTGATGAGAGTATAATATTTAAACTTCGTTTGAGTGCATCATTTTGTTCATGAAATTGCAGCAATATCTCAGTGTGACCATTAATCACCTGGAGAATGTTATTAAAATCATGAGCTATCCCTGAAGCCAACTGCCCAATGATTTCCATCTTACGAGATTGATCGACATGCAAACGCAATTTCTGAATTTCACTCACATCTTGCCATATTTCAAGAATATAACGACTTCCTCCAGCCTGGTTCAAGACCGGAATGGCATAGACTTGGAAATGCTGAAGTTCTGTTCCAGATTGACTTTGATAGAAACTACTATGAATTTTATGATCAAGAACAGCAGCTACAGAGGGAGAATTTTCAAATTTATTACTACTACTATCAATTTGGCTTAATTTCATGGAAAGGGACTGCTGACCTTTTTTTAAATATGGAAACCATGTGATCATGTTTGAATTCCAAGAAATTATCTTCAATTCTGTGCTGATCTTAATGACGCCAATTCCTAATCCATCCAGAAGCTGATTTCTTAACATCTCCTGGATATCAAGATCTGCACTCATCTTCACATTACGTCGATAGAGAATAAAACATGCTAAAAGGAGCAGCAAGAAAACGCAAATACCCAGTAGTTGTATTAATAGTTCTCTAGTATCCATATTGAGGAATTGCATGACAATGCTCCTTATACAAATCTTTTGTTTGTATATATGAAAGTTACATAATCTTGTCAAAAGAATTTTTCCTTGCTATGATATCTTGTACAAAATCGAATAAGACTAAGGTAAAATCTCCTCCTGCTGAGGCTACTGCTTTTAGTATAATCAGCATCTTTGCATTCTACTGATTAGTCTTAGATTTAGCCCCAGAAATATGGGTCTTCTCTGCTTTGTATATTAATCCTTGACCATATTCTTATCGATGGAAATTTTCTTTTTATCTCGTTATAGATGTATGAATTCAATATCGATGGGAAGATTTCACATCCGAATTGATTCAATATTAATTTACAGGAGTCCACATGCGTAATAAGAATACTTTCCTGCTCCTGCTGATCATTCTTGTATTTGGATGTACTAAAGAGGATAATCGCAAAGCAGATCATATAGTATCACAACCTGCGAAACAACCTGTTTATTTCATGGCAGGAAAGATAGAAGCCAGGAATAAAGTAGATGTAACTTCGTCCTTTTCGGCAACTATTCTTCATCTAAATGCAAGGATTGGTGATCATGTTAAGAAAGGAGAGACACTGCTTTCTCTCGATCGGAAAGAAATCCAGGCTCAATTGATGAGTCTTCAGAAGTCCTATGATAATGCAAAACTGAATTTTGATAGAACAAGTAATCTCATGGAGAAAGGCTATGTTTCAGGACAGCAGCAGGAAACATTGGAGTCACAGGTAAAACAAACAAAGGCTGCCTTAGAAGTTGCCACAATCCAAATGGAAAAAGGAACGATAGACTCTCCCATTGATGGTATTGTCAGTGCAGTCAATGTAAATGAAGGAGAAACGCCTTCAAATAATACTGTTTTGCTTTCCATTGTCAATTCAAGTCACATCTACGTGAAAGCGTATATACCGGAAAGCTTGCTCTCCAGGATAGTGAAAGGTTTGAAAGTAGAACTCCTGATTTCTGAGAATTCAGATCATCTCTATCATGGAGTGATCTCTATGATTGACCCTGTCATTGATTCAAAAAGCAAAACCGCGTTGGTGGAAATTGAAGCTATAGATTTTGATCAATACGTTAAACTGGGTATGATGGTACTTGTCGGTACTGTAAGCAATAGGAGTAAGGATCAATGAAGGAAAATCGTAAACAGGTAATCTTTGTCATTCTTGTTGTCATGCTGGTGGCAATTATTGGTGTCGTGATATACTACTGGTACAATAATTCTTATTATATTTCCACTGATGATGCGAAAGTCGCAGGTACATTGGTCAAGATCAGTCCCAGTGCAACAGGTAAGATAGTCGATCTTTTCTTTGAGGAAGGTGATTATGTGGAACAGAATCAGATATTGGGAAGATTGGATGTCTTGAACCTGCAAGATCAAAATATCGAACAATCACTCGTCAGGTCGCCGATTAGTGGGGTTATCCTTAAGAAAAGCTGTACGGTGGGTGAGATCATCTCAACAGGGCAAATCCTGGCTTATATGACTGATCCGAAGAAGTTTTATGTGTTAGCGAATATCGAAGAGACAAAGCTAAAAAAACTTCATACAGGTCAGTATGTGAATATCAGGATTGATCAATACAAGGGCAAGAAACTGACAGGTTACGTGAATAGTGTCGGAGATGCTGCAAACTCTGTTTTTTCTCTCTTACCATCCTCTTCAGGTGCCAGTTTTACGAAGACAGTTCAGAAGATACCGGTGCATATCAATATTGATCCAAATCAGCTTGAATTGGTCAATGGAACGAATGCTTACGTAAAAATTCATATCCGCTAACTGCATAACCGGATCCGGAATGTTATCCAAAAAAGTTATCTCCGCAGCGAAAGGTGATTCCTTCTATATGTGGACTGCTATGTCCGTTGTCATCATCGGTACATTCATGGCGATATTGGATAGCGCTATCGTGAACACCGCTATTCCGAAAATGATGGCTGTATTCGAAGTATCCGTAGATAAGGCTCGTTGGATCATCACCAGCTATACACTAACATTAGGAGCCGTGATTCCTTTAACCGGTTACCTGGTAGACCGATTCAGCTCTAAAAAAGTATACATCTTTGCCCTGGCTGCTTTTACTTTAGGATCAATGTTATGCGGTTTATCCTGGAGCAATTCCTCCATGATAGTATTCCGCATTATCCAAGGCTTGGGCGGTGGTATTATCATGCCGGTCAGCATGGTCATTCTTTATGAAGTAGTCCCAATGAATAAAAGAGGTATGGCACTTGGCTTATGGGGTATTGCAGCAATGGCAGCTCCAACGATCGGACCAACCTTAAGCGGTTACATCATCGATTACCTGGATTGGCGGTTGATCTTTACAATCAACATTCCCATCGGTGTCCTGGGCGTAATCATGTCTTCTGTCCTGTTGAGAGAAAACCCGAAGAAAACAGGTAAACAATTCGATATTATCGGCTTTCTCAGTTCCACAGTCGGAATTGTCTTCTGTCTCTATCTACTCGGCGAAAGCTCTTCCCTGGATTGGAAGGATATCAAAAACATATTAATGCTAATTACCGGTGTTTTTAGTTTACTTATTTTTGTTGTGAATGAACTGTCTCATCCAAACCCATTACTTGACCTTCGGCTTTTAAAGATATTTCCTTTCACTTTGAGTATTGTGATCACAAGTGTCCTGAATATGGGCTTGTTTGGTGTGATCTTCATCATGCCCTTGTTTTTACAAAGCCTGATGGGTTGCACACCCATGCAGTCAGGAATGATCATGTTTCCCAGCGCTATCGTCATGGGGATATGTATGGCTGTTGGAGGAAGGCTGTTCGACAAGATTGGAGCCAGACCGCTGGTCATTCCGGGAAGTATTTTACTGACTATAGCCACTTATGAATTGTCTAAACTGAGCTTGGATACCTCTGTAAGCGCTATCGTCATTCTTCTTATGCTCAGGTCGTTTGCCCTCGGCTTTACCACTATGCCGATATCCACCTATGGACTAAACGCTGTTCCTCTCCCCTTAGTTGCCAGGGCTTCAGCTCTCTCAAACACAATACGGCAAGTCTCAAGTTCTTTGAGTGTTACTGTTCTCACTGCGATCATGCTGCATACACAGAATGCCAAATATGCTCTATATGCAGCGGATTCCACTACCTTTAATCCGGCAACGACTTCATATCTGACTTACTTTCAGAATATTTTCATGCAAAACGGCTTAACTCAGGGAAATGCTTCTGCAGCATCACAAACTATGCTTTTCAGTACGATACAGCGTCAGACTTTTATGGATAGCATCACTGCCACACTTGTTGCTTCCACCATCTTTGCATTGGTAGCAATTCCCATGGTATTCCTGATTAAAGGCAAGAAACAAGCGGATTTAGCACAGCCAAAACATGTGCCTATGGCAGCAAATCTGGAAAGTATTAATATGGAAGACAATGCATAGAGGGGAGAAGGTGCTAGGTGCTAGGGGTTAGGTGCTAGGTGTTAGGGGTTAGGTACTAGGTGCTAAGTGTTAGGTATTCCACTTAATACAGATAAATCTCCTGTTTTCGATAATTGATACTGCACTTTTGCTTGGAAAGGAAAGGATACCCGAGTAATCCATCTATCTTCACGTGATAACCATCTCGAAGATCTGATATATCCGAGAAGGCTGTTTTCATATCTGCAAAATCAAGTTTATTGATCTGCAAGGATTTCAAATTACCTACTGTAACTATAGTAAAACCCTTATTTGCACCGGCAAGTGTATCGACTGCTGTGCTATCCAGAAACTCTGACAGTTACTTCAGGAGGAATGCTCTTGCTTTTTGCCAGGCACATACAAAAGACAAAAAGAAAACTAATTATGATGATAGTTTTTAGCGTTTTCATTTTTTCTCACTCAGTTTGAATTTGATCGGGATGTTGACTGTCATTGGATTAGATGCTTCAAATCGCCACTGCTTGATTGCCTCAACAGCGGCTAATGAAAACTTATCTGTTTTCATCTTTTCAGCATTTGCTTTCATGATTTGTTTACCATTTTCCTGTTTATTCATTACCAGGTGCTTTGGAATAGCAGTTTTAACAGTTCCGTCCTGGTTGATTTTGACTTCCATCATAACAGATGCTTCCCAGCCTTCGATGCGATAACTCTCAGGATAGATTGGTGCTACTTGGTAAATAACTTTGGGGGACTTTGTCTGAATAAATTTATCCGACTTTTTGTTTTCATTGGTCTTCAATGGCAGAGCTTCTTTCAACTCCTTTTTTTCTCCAGGTGTCTGCTTTGCTGCACTATTCTGACAAAGCAAATCTTGAGGATTGTCAATATTTCGAAGTTCTCCATTTTGAAAAGTTAGTACTTTGATTCTACCTGGCTGGTTAATCAAACTATTCAAATTAGTATCTGATGCACTCATCTCTACCTTGGGAAGGATTATAGAATCCGGTTGAAAGCTTTGGCTGTAAGCACTCATGATGAAAAGAGTAGTCAGAATAAAGACCATAGCAAGTTTTTGCCATAAACTAAGTCTGGGCATGATAATCTCCTTGAGTTTGAGTAATTGAAAAACACGTTCCTTCAGATGATTCTGTAATGATAAATGAGTTGATATTCCAAGTCAACCAGAGATGGCTTAAATGTGTCAACATTGTTTTTCTTCCTGCTTTTTCAATAGCTTTTTAAGTTCCTGCACATCATCCAAAGTCAAATGCGAGGAATCGAAGAGAAAATTCACAAATCCAGCAAAGGAACCTGAGAATGCATTCTGCACGATAGAACCGAGAGATTCTTTTATCATCTCCTCTTTTAAGACGGCAGCCCGATACAAATTGAGTGGTCCTATCTTTCTCTTTTCCAAAAGACCTTTAGCAGCCATCCGTTCCAAATATGTCTGTACTGTTGTAATTGCTTTAGAAGGAATCAAAACTGAATGAATATCACGAGCTGTCATTTCCTCTTTCTGCCAGATGATTTCCATGATTTGCCATTCATTTTTACTCACATTACTTCTCATATAACCTCTCAACTACATGTGTAGTAAAGAAACGAGCGCTGTAGTTCTGTCAAGCTTTTTTTCCCTTTTTCTTTGAATACAGTAGAGACGCCCAACTAGGGCGTCTCCCCAACAAGGGCGTCTCCCCAACAAGGGCGTCTCTTGATTGGATTTTGCCCCACTTATATCTTACTGAAGGTTACAGCGGACAGATTTCAGCTAACAGGTTCAGAAAAGTGCAGAAATGCAGATGGAAGCCATATAGAATACACTTGGAACAAAAGAAAAAAAGAATAGGGAAACAACAAGAACAAAACAGAAACACAACCGCAGGAACGTGCGGTTCTACTGCGGTAGTCCTGCGGTGGTGCTGCGGTTCTGGTGGGGTGGTTTTATTTGTGGAAATCATGACAGATAGTAAATTGAATCTGCTCTGCTTTTCGTGTGTTTAGTGTGTTTCGTGGTTTAAGTCTGCTCTTTCTTCCCCTGTTCGCTGTTCGCTGTCCGCTGTCCGCTGTTCGCTATTCGCTTCTGAAATGGGAGAGTTTGATTCCATGACAATGTAACATACATTGGCAATGTGTTGTAACCGGTAATGGTATTGCCGGATAATGCTTGAATCGGAGAATGGCAATCCCCACGTGCAACAGAGTGCCACTCTATGTTACGACCCGAGGTTGCAAACCATCGGGGAAAACATGATACAATCATATGTTACAATGCAAATCCTGCAGGGATGAAAGATGATCAGCCCATAGCGTGAGCTATGGGAAACCGATTACCACCCACCTTCAGAGGAGGTGTCCCGTAACTAGCATTAATCTATTTGCTTATTTTGTAAAATATATGATTGTTTTTAGATGTACACTAAATTACTCAATAGTTTCCGAAAAGCGATGCAAAGACAAGGAAAATGGAGTAATATTTACCTAATTCATGTTTGAATTCTGGTAGGAAGAGTCTTCATTAGGCTTTTCCTTCAGTATTTTGTAAGTGTAGAAACATTTTCCCTATATTATGTCCTAAAAAGAGGAGGGATAACTGTTCCTTGCATTTTCTCAATGAACGGACAGTAAATCTCTCAAACTTCCTGTTCCACTTCATGAAAGCAAATACAGCCTCCGGTTCGATGCCTCTTTGCTTTCTCAGCTTGTCGCCTTTTTCAGAAAGCAGATTATTGACGGTCTGACGTTTTAGGGGAGCTATATGAGGATCGTAGGTCAGCAATTTATGAGTTTTATCCTTGTAGGGAATACACTTTTTATTGTGAGGACATTCTATGCAGTCATTACATATATAGGTTTTCACGATTCGTTTCGGACCGTTCTTCTCTGTCTCTTCTTCCTTGATTTTGACCAGTCTCCGATTAAATTGACAGCCCCACTCATCATGCTCCTCATCATAGCTAAAGCCTGTCAGAAGAGAGTCCCGATAATCTCTCTTATAATCCTGGGTCTTGAGATAGCTTGTTATCTCTTTTTCAGCAGCATAATTCAAATTCAGCGCAGTGCCATAGGCAGCATCTCCAACAACGTCGGTAGGATATTGTCCCAATTCATCATGCATTTGCTCCATGAGATTGGGAAATTCAACGGTTTCTTTAGGGATATTGAATAAGTGAATGCCTGTGACAAATTGCTCTGAAGTTCCGATACTGGCAACATAACCCGGTGCCAGCTGTCCATTTTTCAATCGCATAAATGTGGCATCATTATCAGTCTTGGATGTGCTGCTGCGTCCTTCTCCAATTATCTCAAGCTGTTGCTCATATTTCTCCAGCTTAGTTATATCATTGCTCTTTGATTTGGAGATTTCGCGCAAAAGAGATTTGATTTTCTTGATAGCCCGAGTATCTGACGGATGATTTTTCTGTAGTCGGGACATTGCTTCTTTCAGCTTGTTTTCTGCTGAGACCAGTCTATCTCTGATCTGTTCAGATGCGACTGTAGCAGTTTTCTCTGATTCAACCGCATGCAATTGCTCACCAAGCTCAAGAAGATCAGCGGTTCCATATTGCTGTTGCTCTTCCTGATTATATTCCTCGATCTTTTTAAACAATCCCTCAACTCGTGTCTTGACCAGTTCCTGATAACGAAGCGCATTGCTTTTCCAGATGTAGGAATTCTTGCCGGCATTTGCGTGAATCGTCGTCCCGTCAACAAAACAGGTGTCGAGATCAAGATATCCTAATGATGATGCTTTCAGTACTACCTGATAAAATACATCAATAAGAATATCAGAACACTTAGTCCAGGCAAAGGTGTTGATCGTTCTGAAATCAGGTTCCTGTTCTCCTGCCAGCCAGATAAAATTGATGTTCTCCCGAACAGCCTTAGCTATCTTCCGACAGGTATAAATACCATTGATATAGGCGTATACAATGATCTTCAACATCATCTTGGGATGATAAGCAGGTGTACCTTCATCAGAGTATCTTGAGTATAGCTCAGTTAAGTCCAGTTGCTCAATGATATCGTTAACATAACGAACCATATGTTTGGGGGGTATTTTTTCGCTTATATTAAGCCCGAAAAGAGTACCCTGATCCGGGTTGTGTTCTCTGAAATTCATAGTGTCTCTCTATACTTAGTTTTTAAAGGCAATAATACACCATAGAACAATATGTCAAGATATATAACTAATTATTTAATAGTTGCTATTTTTCTATCATTTAGTTTCGGGACATCTCCGACACAGTTATGTTTGAAAAAACGTCGTTGGTATTTTTCTTCCATCCACGCTCTCTTCTATCTCATTCAAATGAGACGATCCTATTGATTTGGCCATTATCACTTCATCTGCAAGATTAGCAATTATTTCATTCCTGATTCGGGAACTAGCCTTATCGGGACGTCTTACTTTATCTGAGAAATTGGAAATGATCAGCATTCTTCCTGAATTGAGAGCTTGTTTCCAGTTTGGGGGTATGCGCATATTTATGATAGAACGGGCAGGGAAAATGATGACTGGTGAATTTCCGCGTAGGAGTGTTAGTAAGCATTCTTTTTCAAGAGGTGATTGAAAACCACTGAGAATGGTGGCTTCGGCATCTCGTAATCTTACTATTTCATCTAATGTCTTAAGGATTACACTCGCCTGGCAGTGGTTGGAACAGAATATGGCTATTTTATGATTAGTTATTAAATCAGGATTACCAACGTATTCGAATAAAAGCCCTTGAATTATGATTTGAGAAGGCATGATTTATCCCTCCTATCCCAACTAACCAAATATGAGAACTCTTTAAAGAGAAGTCCTATTTCTTTTCAAAAGACTTGAGTGTAAATCTTGGTTTACCTTCTCCAACTACTTTTGATTCAACCACAATGTAAAGTTCTTTTTCTAAATAGTGATTGATTTCCATAGGGTCTACGATTTGTGAACCGACACGCCCTTTGATAACTTCTTGAGTAGGGGAGTGCACAAATTCAAATGTTCTTGATTTTGGAAGTACACCAATGAATTGACCTGCAAGTGTAATCTCAGTATCAGTGATATTATCAGTGTTAATACGGGCTGCACTTCTTTTCACTTGCTCTTCATCATGGAATGTGAAATATTTATCATCTACTTCCAATGCACAGTAAGCATTATTTTCTACAAGTGTATGAAGGAATTCATGAAATTGTTTTACCGTTCGATCATCAATCTCAGCCATAGCATCAGATAATTCTTCATCCGTTCCTAAAGAAGCTTCCAGTAATTTCTGTGCTTTTTCAATAGCTTTCTCCAAAATTGACGGGTTTTCATTTAGATTCACATGTGTTTGATCTATGTTCTCTTCCAATTCAAACCCAAATGAACCCAACGCAGTCCCTGTAATTATGAGCTGATAATTATCTGCATTAGTAATCACACCACGATTTCCGGAGGTATTCCCTTCCAGGTTTGAAGCAATGGAAACTACTGCATCAGCGAATTTATTTACAGCTTTTGCTCCAAAGCCAGCTAAAATACCAAAACTCCCAACAACAGGTTTTCCCCTGAAAGTAATAATCGCATGGGCTGGTTCTCGCATAGAAGTCTTAACACTGTCTAGTTCTGACTGTATTTCATCCAATCTGATTTCAAAATTAGCACGATTTATTACCTTATCAGAAGAAATGTGTTCTAATTGATTAAGCAGGTATATCTTCTCTGCTTCTAAATGCTTATATTCGCGTGCTCTCATGATTAAACTCCTTATAACAAATTAAGGTCATTCTCGAGCTTGTCAAGAAATTCCACTGCTTTTACATCATCGTTCGGAGTGAGTTCAATTTCGATAAAACCTTTCCAGATAAGAGTATCTCGTTGATGTGACCAAAGACTATACCAATATGCGGTTTGGTCGATCAACGACTTAATAACTGCTTTATTGTCAATTTCGATGGGTTCATGATAAGCGTCAACCAGGTAAGTTTGTTTCAATTGATTATGAAAAACACGTTGGAATAAAAAGGGATTGGAGTTTACAACATCCTGCTGTGTTTGATTTTTTTTGAGATAAAAAAAAGTAACAACATCAATATCATTGGGTGCTTCATCAGAGATTAATTCTTTTCGTGTTACAAAACTGCCATTCAGCCACTGAAAGCCATCATTAATTCCTATTTTGTGCAATTCGGCTCGATAGTTTATAAAACCTTTCAAAATTTGAATTCTCTCATGCAATTTTAAATTAAGTCCTATTTGTGTAAAGTACTGTATGAAATCCAATAAAGACATTTTATAAGGAGATCTGTCTCCACTCGGTGGGTTAATTAAATCAATTGGTGGTATTAATCCTGCTTGATTCCATTGTGCTAATGACATACTACCCCCCTATAATCAAACTTCCTTAGCATAAATACGTTGCTGATCATAATAACTTTGCATCACTTACCCCCACAATATCATCTAATTTATCGTGAAAAGTTACGCTGTCAATATAAATCTACTCATGTAATCATTCTTTAACATAGAGACTGTTCAAAATTAACCTCCATTTTACGCAGCCTTATTGGTAGTGACAGAGAAAAAGTGGTCTAAGTGCGACCAATCCACATTTTCTTGACATATGCGGGAGATATTTAAACTTGCTAAAAGTGATTCCTGACGCATGATTGGTTGACCTTTATCGACCAGTTCTTTGAACCAAAGCGAAAACACAAGGTTGCGGGTGGTTTCTTCAGATTTTAGTCCAAATCTACCGGATGTCACCTTCTTGATTTTGCGGTTCCAGCGTTCAGAGACATTGGAAGTCAAACCTTTGCTGAGGTGTCTCCAATCACTAATGATATTGCTTTTGATGTATTCGGCGGCGGTTGGGGGAGTAATAGCTGTCAGGCTTGCGATACCCTTTTTCCTTCCGCCCGCCGTTTCTCTTCGGAAAGCTTTCATAATCCTCTTCTTAAAGAACTTGTCCCTGTCTTCAGGGAGATGACATTGACTGATTCTTTTGAAGAGATTTCGTATCTTATGGAACTTACAGAGTTGGTAATGGACTTTTGGAAACACTGTTTTTCTTGCAACTGCTAACGATTTACTGCCATCACTGACAATCAGGGTTGGATCTTTCCTGTAGAGCTGTCTGAAGGTTCTGAAACATGCTTCGAATGATTCTTTCTTTGTGTCAGGATACAACTCACAAAACAGAGGGATGTGAGTCACAAAATCAACAATACTGATGACATAGTACGGAATACCTTTGATCTTCACATATTTCTCATCAATGCTGATCTTTCCGCTCCACTTACCGATTGAGTTCAGAATCAGGCTCTGCAGGTCAGCGATTTCATGCCAGAGATTTGAGACTGTAGCTTTACAGGTGTTGAGCAGCAAAGCTATCGTCTCGAAGTTCATACCGCTTCCAACCAGGTAATGTACCAGCAGACACAGGTTCTTGCGTTCCAGACTATGGAACGGCTTTGCATCGGCGGTTCTATGGGATGTATTGCCTTTAGCAGTCTTCATTTGTTCCAGGAGTCTGTCACAGATAACAGGTGTATTCTGCTGACCGGCAAGCAGTTTCAGCAGATGTACAGCATCACCGCCTACTGTCTTTTTCAGAAGAAGCTTCTGAGCTTGCTTAACTACAGACAGAGAATTGACCTGAGAAGCATATTTGCAGAAAGTGGTATAGGACATTTTAAAATCATGATGGCTGATGAACTCCTGATACATGACATTTAAAGGTAAAAGCAGGTTATTGATAACAAAATTCTCGATCTGAGGAATACACTCCAGCAGGTCAACTTTCCGGCTTAAATATGCCAGGATATCATGACCATGCTGCTCAAACTCTTGCCAGAAATTATGTACATTCCTGCGGTCTGCGTAGTTAAACAGATCAGCTATTTGCTGAAGTGTAAGGAGGTTGTCTCCGCCTATTCCTACTAATAAGCGTAGAAACGCTATTAAGAACTTGTGGTTTGATGTTGTCTCAGGCAAAGTGAATGAAAATGGTACGTTAATACTTACATGGTATTGGTTACTTTCATGACTAACACTTACCGCTTCTTGAATTGGAGTGTTTTTTTGTCATAATATCCTCCCTTTTGTTACCAGGTAACAAATGCCATTGAAGCTATAGCAAAAAACTTGTAAAGAACTATTTTATATGATTTTAACTACACATTTAGTCAGAAACGGCTTCGAAACATTACTTATAATCGCGTGTTTTTCAATTTTAGTCAAAAAGCTTAACTTGTGATTTGGTGTCCTTAGCAGAGCTTATCTGTCAATTCTGGAAGGTATGTTAAATTATGACCGTTTCGACCACTTTTTTCAACTTGCTACTTTCTAACTTATTGAATATTATGAATAACTTCATGAACAGTCTCTTAACATACAATCACTGAAGACTGCTGTAGTTTTTACTTTTTCTTTAATCTACTTTTAATCGCATCTTCTGCCAGCTTCAACACATCCTTATACTCTACACCGAAAGGTTTGAGAAGATTAGCTGAACCATGTATTGCACTGCTAAATTCGCCAACAGCTTCACCCACGGTCTTATCAATACCTGCAGCTTCAATTTCTTCAGATGTATATTGATAATACAAAAGGACGATATCTTCTACCTTGGCACCAAAGCTCTTTGACTTAGTACGCACAGTCTAAAGATAAATCATATTACGTTGTTACAGCTTGACACCAAAGCTCTTTGACTTAGTACTGTTGGCTATTACAGGCTTTCGAGGTTTAGGTTACAGCTTGACACCAAAGCTCTTTGACTTAGTACAAAAGCGATGCAATCATTGATGGTGATCTGGTTACAGCTTGACACCAAAGCTCTTTGACTTAGTACTATGCTATTGATCAGGCTGCTCTAATTGCGGTTACAGCTTGACACCTGCATATTCCGCTCAGAAAAGCCACCTTGTCCGATTAAGTTGAGCCAGTGCTCCACTATAATTGAGCCATACTATATTGTCTTTTTGAGCCACACTACGTATCTGATCGCCATATAACATAATATCTGCAGTGTTTGGCAAGATTCTGTTCCGGCTGCTGCGGAGAGAGGACGTAGTCCGAGCGAAGCAGCAGCCGGAACGTTGCGCCTAATGGGCAATAGGCTATTTTCTATTGATTTGTTTTATTCCCTTGCGTTCTCTCATTGACATCTTCCCATCGATAAATATATGGTGAGAGTTATGAACAAGCCGGTCAAGGATGGCATCAGCGAGAGTGGGTTGTCCAATCTTCTCGTGCCATCCTCCGGTTTTGAACTGAGAGCACAAGACCGTAGATGCTTTGGAATACCTCATCTCGACTATTTCAAAGAGATCTTTAGCTTCCTGTTCGTTTATCCTGGTTAACAGCCATTCATCAAGTATCAGCAGTTTAGCATTGGCATATCTGTCTATGACTCTTTGATGCCCGCCTTCACAACGACTAACAGCGAGGTCATCCAACAGTTCAGGCAGGCGGACGTATTTTACAGTGAAGTATTTCTTGCAGGCAGCTATGCCAAATGCGCAAGCCAGCCATGTTTTACCGCTTCCCGATGCTCCGGTGATGATGATATTCTCATTCTCTCCAATAAAAGAACATGACGCCAATTCAACGATTGCACTACGATCAAGTTTCCTGTCTTCATGGTAGTCAATATCTGCTATACTCGCATTACTGAACTTGAAGCCGGCACCGTGAATCAGACGTTTAAGCCTATTATTCTTGCGCTTATCCCATTCTATATCAACCAGCATGCCAAAGCGCTCGTCAAAGCTGTAGTTTTCCAGTGATTTATCGTTAACCTGATTTCGGTAGGCATCTGCCATGCCATTTAACAGCATCTCTCGAAGTTTAATGATAGTAGTATTATTAGTCATTTTCGTTTCTCCCGTAGTAACCTGATTCCCGGCTGATGGCATACTCTGAGCTTTGCACCGCTTCAGCATCATTATCGGTGCTTCTCTTCTGTTCATTTGAGTTTAGAATAGTCTTGATGATTCTGTAACTCGGATTTGGCGTATAGCTTAATGCTCGTTGACAGGCACTTTCCAAATTTTGACAGCCATACTTTTTTGAAGCGCTTAGCACAGCCATGCAAGTGCGATAACCTTGCTGTTCAACCCTGCATGATCCCAGGATTGACTTGATTACCAACTCAGTGCTTGTTCCAATAGTACAAGCCCAGTCAACAAAACTTTCTGCATCCCATTTACGGTATTCCTGAGAGACTGTTCAAAATTAACCTCCATTTTATGCAGCCTTATTGGTACTGACAGAGAAAAAGTGGTCTAAGTGCGACCAGTCCACATTTTCTTGACATATCCGAGAGATATTTAAACTGGCTAAAAGCGATTCCTGACGCAGGATTGGTTGTCCTTTATCGACCAGTTCTTTGAACCAAAGCGAAAACACAAGGTTGCGAGTGGTTTCTTCAGATTTTAGACCAAATCTGCCGGATGTCACTTTCTTGATTTTGCGGTTCCAGCGTTCAGAGACATTGGAAGTCAAACCTTTGCTGAGGTGTCTCCAATCACTAATGATATTGCTTTTGATGTATTCGGCGGCGGTTGGGGGAGTAATAGCTGTCAGGCTTGAGATACCCTTTTTCCTTCCGCCCGCCGTTTCTCTTCGGAAAGCTTTCATAATCCTCTTCTTAAAGAACTTGTCTCCCTCTTCAGGGAGATGACATTGACTGATTCTTTTGAAGAGGTTTCGTATTTTATGGAATTTGCAGAGCTGATAATGGACTTTGGGAAACACGGTTTTTCTGGCAGCCGCTAATGCTTTACTGCCATCACTGACAACCAGGATAGGATCTTTTCTATAGAGCTGTCTGAAGGTTCTGAAACATGCTTCGAATGATTCTTTCTTTGTGTCAGGATACAACTCACAAAATAGAGGGATGTGAGTCACAAAATCCACAATACTGATGACATAGTACGGAATACCTTTGATCTTCACATATTTCTCATCAATGCTGATCTTTCCGCTCCACTTACCGATTGAGTTCAGAATCAGGCTCTGCAAATCACCGATTTCATGCCAGAGATTTGAGACTGTAGCTTTACAGGTGTTGAGCAGCAAAGCTATTGTCTCGAAGTTCATACCGCTTCCAACCAGGTAATGCACAAGCAGACACAGGTTCTTGCGTTCCAGACTATGGAATGGCTTTGAATCGGCTATTCTATGCGATGCATTGCCTTTAGCAGTCTTCATTTGTTCCAGGAGTCTGTCACAGATAACAGGTGTATTTTGCTGACCGGCAAGCAGTTTCAGTAGATGTACAGCATCACTGCCTACTGTCTTTTTCAGAAGAAGCTTCTGAGCTTGCTTAACCACAGACAGGACATTGATCTGAGAAGCATATTTGCAGAAAGTGGCATACGACATTTGAAAATCATGATGGCTGATGAACTCCTGATACATTACATTTAAAGGTAAAAGCAGGTTATCGATAACAAAACTCTCGATCTGAGGAATACACTCCAGCAGGTCAACTTTCCGGCTCAGATACGCCAGAATATCTTTGCCATGTTGCTCAAACTCCTGCCAGAAATTATGCACATTCCTGCGGTCTGCATAGTTAAACAGATTAGCTATTTGCTGAAATGTGAGAAGATTGCCTCCGTTTATTCCTGTTATTAAGCGGAGGAATACCATTAAAAACTTGTGGTTGGATGTCGTTTCAGGCAAACAAAATGAACATGGTACGTTAATACTTACATGGTATTGGTTACTTTCATGACTGACACTTACAGCTTCTTGAATTGGAGTGTTTTTTTGTCATAATATCCTCCCTTTTGTTACCAGGTAACAAATGCCATTGAAGCTATAGCAATAAACTTGTAAAGAACTATTTTATATACTTTTAGATACACTTATAGTCAATAGTGGAGTCGAAAAATTACTTACTATCGCTTATCTTTTGCTTTTAATCAAAAAGCTTAGCTTGAGAGTTTGGGTTATAGGAGATGCCGATATGTCAATTCTGGAAGTGATATCAAATTATGATCGTTTCGACCACTTTTCGCAACTTGATACTTCCTAACTTATTGTATATTATGAATAAATGCCTGAACAGTCTCATTCCTGATGATCCCTGGGCATATGCTCGGCATTGGTCTGATATCGCTCAGAGTTTCCCTCCAAGCCCCTGGGGGAGGCTATTCTGACTGAATTGTAAAAGACCTCCACCACCCTGGCGGTTAGGCGAATATCCACTTTGTGGTGGATATATTCATAAGGCACTGAATAATACTTCTTATCAACCATAATGTGATAGTTGTAACCAACCGTTGCTGTAGCCCATGTAGCCAGTTCATAAGCCGCCTCCGGCAAGGGAAGCAGCTGCTCTCGTTCTTCTTGCCAAAATACGCTTTCACGGGAGCCATCTTTGACCTGGAAAGGCTGAAAGGCTTACTGTTAAATTCAGCCAACTTTTCCCTGATTGCCTTATTGAGTTCTCTAAGCGAGAAGAAACTCCTGTTGCGAAGAGCAGCCAGAATCCAGGTCGAGATAATACCTACTGTCCCTTCAGCACTTGCCTTATCCTTGGGATGCCTGACCCTGGCAGGGATGACCACTGTATTGTAGTAATTAGCCAGTTCATTATATGTCCTGTTGATTACACTGCCTCCACTGGATACCCGCTCCACACCAGTCTTGAGGTTGTCAGGTACCAGTATTTTTGCCACTCCGCTCATATATTGAAAACAGTTTACATGAGCCTGAATCCAGTTACACAGACTCATATTGGGAAGTGCTTCAACATAAGCATAGCCACTATAGGGCAAAACAGCGACAAAGACTGGAACTTTAAGCTGTGCCCCGGTAAGATTGTTTGTCAAATACGCAGATTGACCTGCCCAATCAACCTCAAGCTTCTCACCCGGCTTGTGATGAATGCGCATGGTTGCCTTGGTTTGATGAGCATATTCCGTGTAAAGCTCGCAGAATCGACTGTATTGATAGGGTATCGTCTGATTCTGACGGCATAACTCCGAATATTCATGCCATAACAACGACAAGGTTACACCGCTTTTACCCAATTCCTTGTGAATATGCTCAAAATCAGGCATCCTGCGACAACCTTCGATATTTACAATGGGAAATAGCATCTTCCCCAATTCCCTGTCACTAATTGTATCAGAAATTGGACAGAAAACAGCTTGTTGGGCTGCTGCCCTCAGCACCTTGGATACGGTATTGCGGGAGCACGGCAGGCTTTGAGCAATATTCCTTTCACTAATTCCTTGCGCCTGTAAACGCAAGATTTCTCGATAATTGGTCATTTTGTGACCTCCATTGTGTTATTTGCGCTCTTCAGCGCATTGCCACATGGTTAATCACACTCTGATTTATGCAAGGTGGCTCAAAGTAGAATATTCCCTGGCTCAATTATAGTGGAGCACTGGCTCAACTTGGGAATACTCATGGCTCAAATTCATAATATTATTCAACACCAAAGCTCTTTGACTTAGTACGGCATGTGGGCAGTCCACTAGTGGATAGTAGTTACAGCTTGACACCAAAGCTCTTTGACTTAGTACCACCAGTACCATATGGCCATAAACGAACTGGTTACAGCTTGACACCAAAGCTCTTTGACTTAGTATTGATGCCAGTAATTCAGTGTTGGCTTTCATGTTACAGCTTGACACCAAAGCTCTTTGACTTAGTACTGCCGATTTGGAAGAGATCAGGCAGAAGGAGTTACAGCTTGACACCAAAGCTCTTTGACTTAGTACAATAAAACAGCTTACGTCCCTCGTGGTGCTGTTACAGCTTGACACCAAAGCTCTTTGACTTAGTACCTTCGTGTCACGCGATAAGATTGCTGATACGTTACAGCTTGACACCAAAGCTCTTTGACTTAGTACTAACGCCGACATTTCAACGTGACCTGCGCAGTTACAGCTTGACACCAAAGCTCTTTGACTTAGTACATGTAGTTTTGAATTACCTAACCATCCCATGTTACAGCTTGACACCAAAGCTCTTTGACTTAGTACAAGCCGTTCTGGATACTTCACAAGGTGGCAGTTACAGCTTGACACCAAAGCTCTTTGACTTAGTACAATTCCCTTGTACTTGGAAATGTGACAACCGTTACAGCTTGACACCAAAGCTCTTTGACTTAGTACACGAATTGATTGTAATACCTTATCTTTACTGTTACAGCTTGACACCAAAGCTCTTTGACTTAGTACGGTTTTACCGTTTCCGGTATCACCGTAAATGTTACAGCTTGACACCAAAGCTCTTTGACTTAGTACTTTGGTTTGTCTGTTTCCATGCAGCGATAGGTTACAGCTTGACACCAAAGCTCTTTGACTTAGTACCTCAGGTCACCACCCTTCATGATAAGTACCTGTTACAGCTTGACACCAAAGCTCTTTGACTTAGTACAAGACCGGCTATATCCATACAGATCCATTGGTTACAGCTTGACACCAAAGCTCTTTGACTTAGTACTAAGCCGTCCTAACCTATCAAAATATGATAGGTTAGGACATTTTATCTGCAAGAAAAGTGGCGTTATGAGTCTTCAAAAAGCAGTAATTGTTCAGGATTTGTTTTTTCTCGGGTCTTCTTTTTGTTAAGAAGATGTACGATATCTCCAAATTGTTTGTCTGTAAATTCGATGATACTGACTTTCCCTTTTTCAGGAATATTAGTTTCAATTCGATTGTGTAAACTTTCGGTTCTTTCTCTTGTTCCACAGAATCTGGCATAGACAGAGAATTGACACATCTGAAACCCCTCCTTTTCCAGAAAGTGCCTGAATTTATTCGCTTTTTTCCTATCTGATGCAGATACAACAGGCAGATCAAACATAACCATCATCCACATGAGTCTATATGCGCTTAACATCGAAGATGGGATACGAGATCGATACCTTTTTTCTTTTTAGGGAATTTGCAAACAACATGACTGTTTTATCAATGCAGAATCGTACATGGCTTTCTTCTTTTTGGTAAGGTATAATCTCATCCAGCACCTGGATCAGTTCTTTCTTTGTGGAAGGATTTAGTATTGTAAATCCATTCTCCCAAATTTCGAATACTTTATTATCCATGAATGGTCTATAAGGTTCCATTAGATCGTCAGCAAGACAGAATGGATTCATCATGTTTCGATGATGAATGCCTAGTTCGGGTATTAGACCTGTTGCACTTATTGCTCTGCAGAAGGTAGCCCTAATAATGGCATAACCATAGTTCAATAAAGAATTAATTCCATCCTCGTCAGGGTCTCTCTTGAAATCAGAACCAAATAGTCTTTGCCAATATTTTCTGGCACATGCTGCCTCCACATTGGTTGTATCTCCAGAAAGAACTTTCTTTTCCAAAGCGGGAAATTCCCTAAAGGGCTTGTTTCGATAGCGAAGAACGAAGCCTTGATTTGCAATTTTTGCTTTGATCACAGACTGCCATAAGTTTTTCTGAAGGGGCAGACTCGCTGCAAGCTGAGATTGTAATCTATCTTTACGATATACATTTTCTGCAGTGGATAGTAGTATTCCAGTGGGTACAGCATTCTTTCCACAGATGATGAGAGGAATGTTCAATTCATTCAAACGAATCAAAACTTGATTTGTTAAGAAAGCCCCAAATGAGTTTAATACCAGACAGTCGATATTATCGAGAGGTATTTCCTTGATCTCCTCATTTTCCTTTATTTGCAGAAAACCACTTCTGATGGAAAGGACAATTCCTTGCTTATTGATTTCCACAACTTGCATGGTTATTCCTTTTTTGGGTCAAAGACTCTGCCAAGAATATCTATTCCAGCTTTAGCAGCTTGCATTTGTAGTAATTGATTTGCACTATATTTTTCCCCAATATCTTCTGAGCCCTTTTCCTTTTTTGCAGTGTTTAATTCTCTTAAGAATATCCTACCTTGGCTAAATTTCCTTACCCTCTTAAATTCTCTTTTTCCTTTTTCGTTTGTAAACACGACGATATCGTTTTTATAAAGTCGCATAATTAATTTACCCATTGGGAATTCGTTTTTCCAGTCAGGAGTAAAATTACTCTTATGGGCTTTGAAACTGTTTACTACCAAATCCTTCCATTTTGATTTTGAATCAAACGGCTTTGGATTGTAAATATCGATAAACAGATTTTCATCTGAACAATAGTATTTGAATATATTGCCTTGCTTATCTTTTATAGGGATTAAGTTATTGGGATTGAGTTTACTCATGGTTTTCACTTTTTTCACGTTATGCTTCGTTGCCCAAGTTTTAACAGCCTGTTTGAATTCATCTTTCGATATATCTTTTCTGACAAAATCCATTAAAACATCTTGAATTGGCTGAGATACTACTTCAAGTATTTGCTTTTCTGTTTCTAAGCTCATAATATCTACTTTGGAGGTGAAATATGCAAATTTCGAGTCATTAGTGTCAGTATGATGGAAAAATAAAGCTGTTTCCTGCATCAAAGCACCTGCAGTCTGGTTTCTGGTAGCTAAAAGAGATGGATTCGGTTGGTCAGGTTTGAAAGAAACTTTGATTTGATCTACTTTCTCTTTCACCATATCTAGATTAAATCCGTTCCAGGGGTATGGCATCTTTCCAATATATCTATCATCGCTAAAGCGCACAGCATCAGCATACTTCTTTACGATACTCCTCGAAGTGAAAGCAATTACCAAAGCATCAATTGCATGATGTCGATGGTCAGTTCTTTCTTTTTCGTTGGTTTCGCTTAAGATTGAATTCAATCCCCAATATCTTCTCAGTTTTGCTGTCAGTTGTCCAGCAGGACACCAGATATTATTACTACCGCATACATAACTGAGATAAGCTTTAGTTGAACGTGACATATATCTTGTATCATTCAACATTCTTCCAAGAACAACTGCTTCATCTGCAAAACGTTCCATAGCATTAACCTGGAAACGCCATTTCTTATTATCAGGCAATTTATGTGCTCTCTCTAAGATCATCTCCCAAGAATAGCCATCATGGCTTTGCCCAAAGGCTTCATGTGGGCTTCTTTCTTTTTTATATTCGTTAGCTTGATGATAACAAAGAATCTTATTAGAGACGCTATCATCAAAAGTTCTGGATTTAGGAAGAATGTGATCAATCTGAACTTGTGGTTGATATAAGTTTGCTGCAGTTATTTGATTGCCTGAATAAACACAACATCTTTCTAAAGGATTTGAGGACATTTCTTCCCATAATTTGAACTTCAAACGGTTTTCACCATTGTTTTCAATATTCAGTTTTGCCAATTCTAAAGATATTCTCTCATTGGTTTTCGTATTCTTATTAATTTGCTTATTTATTTCTTTTTTCTGTTCTTCATTGAGTTTCAAATCACGCGCAAGCTCGATTACTATTTCTTTCGGTGCACCGTATTGAGAGCATAAAGCATTCAATATCTTACGTACCTGGTTCAAAGCAATGTGAACAGTCGGATTATTGATCTTACCGAATAGATCTGCATCTACATCATTTGAAATGCGTGCTAATGGCAATACACTACCTGGTAGTAACTCACCGTAATATGGTAAATCACCTTTACAATAAGTAGGTTCGGTTGCGATGCCACTATGTTTGTATCCTGCTTCTATGCATGCCTCTGAGTAATTTAATCCTGCTTTCATATGAGAAATTAGCTTTTGTAAGGCTTTCATACTCAAATTTCCATAGCTAAAGGGTAATTTGGCATTGAAAACTGAATTTGTTTCATCTGAAGTCAATCCCAAATTATGCAATTTGATTTGTATTTCTTCATCGGAATCATCAGAAAGAAGTATATCTATGATGTTTATTTTCTTTTGTTCGCTCAACGAATCATATATGTTTTTAAGCTTCACTTTCAAAGCATGATAAGATTCATTTCCAAGTAACTTGGTTTTATTTTCACTTTCGAGATTAAATCTGTAGCAGTCAGTATCTTTTTTCCTAATTAAAGCTCGAACTTTTGGATAGTCTTTTTTATCACAAACATTCATTACATTGAATATTAGATTTCTCTCCTCCTGTGTAAGATCGATGACCTCACCTGTTGTTATATCAATTAACTCAAGGTTATTTATTTCCTGAAGAAGCCTGAATTCCTGGAAGAAGGGATGTGCTCTGTGAATTCTATCCTCTGTTGGTTCTAAATAACATTTTCCTTTGATAGTTGGCTTTAAAGGTCTTTGAGTGAATATGACTTTATATATCTCATCTTTCAAAGAATCTGATAATTCTTTGTGATATTGTCTTTGAGTATTCCAAAGAGTATTAAATTCGTTTTCTATCATCTCACGAGTAGGAAATATCTTTTCATCAGCAATATCTGATTCGTATCTGAATTTGGTTGGTTTCTTATGATGTTGGTCATTGAGATTGACTTTACAATTTATGTTCCATAAATATTCGCCGATTGTGCGTACTTTTGTTTCAGTTAGTTTGTGTTGTAGATTTGATATAGCATCAGATATCTTTGTTCCTTTTTCTTGTGCATTCTCTTTTCTGTTACTCTTAAAGCCTCTTCTTTTTGCTAAATGTATGAAAGCTCGAGAAATCTCATAAAGAGTAATTTCTTTATCTAAAGCTCTATGCCTTATTTCAAGAGGGTCTTGCATAAAGAGAGAAGTTCTCTCCTTTTCATTCTGTGGTAGAAGAGAATGAGCATCTAAGCAATTCAATAATTGTTCCCTGCGTAGAAGATAGCGATCAAGATTCTTTCGGATAGAACGATAGTTTCTTCTTTTTACACTCAAGGGTTCTTTAGTTTTGTCATCTCTGCCATCAGGGAATATACGTACACCCATTTTGATAATATCAATCGGATTATCATTTGAATCCAGTTTAAGCATGCACCATCCGATAGAAGTAGAACCCATATCGATACCAAGTCTGTAATTTTCTTTAGTTACTTTCATTTTTTCCTTGACCTCCGCACAGAATTTGTGTATCTGTAAATATATAACCTTAATTAATTTGTTTGTAAAATGGTGTCAAGCTGTTAATAAGGTTTTTACCAACAAATGCCTTTCCAGATTCCGATCTGGTTAGGCTTTTTTTATATTTATTTTCACTTTTTTTAATTTTTTTTCAAATGCTCCCTCTTTCGAAGTTCGAAGGACGAAGTGCGAAGTTCGAAAGAAGAGAATAACAGACAGATTTATTTCCACAAATCCCTGCTCTGTAATTCTGAACTATAAATTTCTTTAAAATCTTCTCTGTATCTGCTTTTTAAAGTTTTCGTACTTCGCACTTCGAACTTCGAACTTAAGATTTATTTTTCATTTTTTAAAAATAAATCGAAATGCTCCCTCGATTTGGGCAAAAAGCTCCCTCCTATATATATATGAGAGGCGTTTTTGCAGAAGGTGTTAGGTTCCAGGTGCTAGGTGCTAGTTCAGAACAGAAAGAGCAGAGCAGAAGGAACCAGAACAGATGCAGAAGGACCTCCAGAAATAAATGAAAAGAGGAAAAGAAAATGAAACCCAAATTCAATCACAGACAGCCAGAAAGAGCGAAGTCCGGAAATACACCCCGATGTCTTGAGAATCTTCGAAGTTGGAGAATAGCTCAGAGTCTTACTGAGACATGGACAGATGCCAATATTTGGGAAAACGTATGGATGGAATGATGGAACATCATCCTGGATTTCTTCTAATCGAGAAACCATAACCTGGCAATCAACTACCGCCAATGACGATAATACCATACCAGCAATTCAGAATCTCTGGTTATCTGCTTATCCGAATCCTTTCAGTAGCAACCTGAATGTCCAGGTCAACAGCAAATTAACAGCCCCTGTTTCTGTTCAACTATTTAATCTCAAAGGACAGCTTGTATACGCTGATAAAACAGAACCAAATCACTCAATCACAATCAACAAAACGTTAAGCAACGGTATCTATTTTCTGAAGGCAAGACAGGGGAATGATACCTGTGCACGTAAAATCATCCATATCAAATAATACTCTTTTTTATTGTAGAAACGTGCAATTTGCGCGTCTCTATTGAAAAGGATGAACTTCCCTGAAAGCAGGTTTTCGCAACCGATGATGAAAGCTGAGTTCTCCGAGTGAACAGATTTATCTATTTGTATCGAGGAGACGACATTGCACAACCTTATAGGGTCACATTGGGTCATTTCGATACAATTTCTCCTTCGTCGAAATCACTCAATGAACCGGCTCTGAGCTTTCATGTACAGTGCGAAAGAAGAGAAGACAGGGCTGAAGATGAATTTGTATATATTGTTTTATTACTAAGGCAGATATCTTTGAGGCGTTGCATCATATAAAATACAATCTATCCACCGATTGAAAATCAGCGTTGCATTGCATTACACTGTCACATACTTGGCATCAACAGAATATCCCTGGTCTTTAACGATGGAAAGATCCTGGACGAGAGTGATATAATTATCAATTTGCTTTTTGTCTGGAGTATGTCCTGACTTGTAATCAATTATGAGTATCAGTTTATTCTTTTCATCGATAAGAAGACGGTCGAGATGATATGCTTCCTGGTATTTACCGAAAATAGTGAATTCAGTAAACACTTTATTCCATTTTGTTTTATCAAAGAGTGAACTCTCTGCTTTTACAAAATCACGGACACTTGTCTTTACTTTTTCTAATTCAGCAGGATTGAGATAATGTCCATATAACTCAGTCGTTTTAGAGATAGCCATAGTGAATTCATTCTCTTCTCCATAGGACAGAAAAGACATCATGAAATGAGTGGCATTGCCTATCATATTGCTCTTATTAACAAGGTAGCTTTGTTTCAGATCAGATTTCAAATAATCCTGGAGATTCTTCTTTTCAATAGCATACTTGCTTCTGTCTGTTTCTATATAATCGTTGAAATCAACATTCATCACATTCTTTTTCATTGCTTCAGATAATGCCTTGTCTTGTAACGTCCCATACAAGGCTTCTAATGTAAATTTCTGGATATCCTGCACCCAGCCATTCCCGGAAACGGTGTGATAGAGAACTTGCAGCAGAAGTTTTGGAATCGAGATATCTTCCTTGGTTGTTGTGATTTTCTCTGTCGCGGCTGCAATTCCGTCCTTATTCTTATAAGCAACATACACAATCAAGTTTAAAGCAGCTCGAGTAAGAGCAACATAAATGGAATTCAGTTCTTCGATGGCTTGCTGTTTTGTATTATTTTCAGCCATTGTTGTTAGTTTAGTATTTGGAATAACGCCATCATAATTGCATGTATAAGCGTATTGTTCCAGCCTGGAGAACATAGGTCTTTTCAATTCCATGTATATTTTCAAATCTGTGGATGTACCACCTCTTGCCCCTTCTGCTTTCGTATAAAAGAAAACATTATTGAATTGCAACCCTTTGGCACGATGAATTGATAGAAGAGTCAGTCCTTCTTTTGTCTGCATTCCAATTTGACCCATGGATTTATTCTTTTCCAATTCTTTGCAAAAAGTCATAAAACCATGCAAAGTCAATGGTTCATCAGCTTTCTGCTGCTCAAAATCAGCAACGATATCCAGGAAACGGTGCAGATTCTTGATATCATTATCATATTGCCAGATCTCTGTAAAATGGTAAGCTCTGATGATCTTAGAACAGTAATCCAGTAGATTCTCCTGTCTAAATGATTCCATAACCTCGAAAACCTTGGCTATTTCAGGAAAAGCCAACAATTTAGAAGTTAACTTCTCCTTTTCTGAATTCCTGATGATTACCAGGATACGTTTTAAAGTATCAGCATCAAGGAGTACGGCATCAGAGCGCAGGAATTTCAACAAATCAAGCCAACGTTTCCGAAGGGTAAAACGCAATAAATACATCAGCGGTTTTACTGATCGATGATGTAAAATGGAATAGGTGGATTCCCAAATATAATCGATGCCGTTTTCTGTCAGTACGGCTGCAATATTCTTCAGATCTATATTCCGCCGTGTTAAAATGACTGTCTCATTCATAGATAATTGATTATTCCTGGGATCAATGAGAGGAATGACCATATCTTCCACAAATTCCCGAATGGCTGACTCGTCATTTGAGACTGTATTTTCTTTATCCTCTGTTAGATTCCTGAAACGAACCTTCACTCCGCCAATCATTTCCCGATGCTTTGGTTCGGGTTGAACAAGTTTATAATCCCAATCAATACCATGAGCAGCTAAATTTAATATCATATTCTCATGAAGAAAAACTGTGTTGATGAAATTCATCACAGGTTGATAAGAACGGAAGGAAATGTTCAAATATTCCTCATCACAGTGAGTAAGTACTTTCTTCATATTGATCAATAAGTCTCTTTCCCCTCCCCGCCAGCGATAAATGGATTGCTTTTCGTCCCCAACAACGATCACACCACCATAAGGTTTCGCAGTTTCACCACTGATCAGTTCCCTGATAATAGGCAGCAAAATCTGAAACTGAAGAATAGAGGTATCTTGGAATTCGTCGATCAGGAGAAACCGGATACGATTCGTGAGTAATTCGTAAAAACGATTATTCACATAGCCGTAATCCATATCCACAAGAGATAATTCAGGATCATAGAGATACTTATATGTATAATAGGCAATATCGCTGTAGGTGAAAATACGTGTTTGGAATCTCAATTCATCATAATATTTGAAAAGCTTACGAGAAAACTGCTTAATTGCATATTGTTCGAGCAAAAATCTTTTATGAAAGAGATATTCTCCAAAAATACCTGCTGCATCTGCACAACGTTCTTCGAGTTCAGCGGCGAATGGTTCCTTCTTAGAATTGAATTTCGTATTATTCCAGAAACTACTGCATCCTAGCCAGAGTGAATTCTTGCGTTCAACTCGTGTTGGCTCTTTGAAATAATCACGAATAAAAGCTGGGATATCGAAATTAGAGCCGTCTCTTCCATCCAACCATTGCTCACGATATTCTTTATTTAGCAGTTTTGAAATCAGTTCTCCCGGATATTTAGCATGGATAAATCTCCACCATTCTGTAACAATCGCTATCATCCTTGTAGAATATTCAATCCATTTCGCTTCGGCAATCGTCTCCCAAGCCTTGAACATTTCTTGTGTATCCGTCTGCATTCCCGATTCCTGTTGCTCTACATAATGGAAGAACCAGCGTTGATCGATCAGTTTCACCAGGAAATCTCTATATGTCTCTATCGTTTTATTCCGGGATTGCTCAAAAAGAGTCCGGATAATGGATAGATTGTCTTTGCTCAACATGAATTCATAAAGTTTTGGCAGGATGTCATCCGTTGCATTATCATCAATAACCGGTTCCGTTATTCCCAGGAAGGGAGCAACATGCGATTTGAAGATATTGAATAGCAGTGAGTCGATTGTACTGATCTGGAGTTGGTTTTTATGAAGAAGGATCTGTTGGCGTACACCTTTAAAAAAGGTAATATCTTCATCTGTTATTGAGTATCCGAATATCCCTGTGAATGTCGCAGATAGAGCTTTTCCTTTCTCGCTGCCAGAGACTAATTCCTCCAAATGCTCATAAATCCTGTTCCGTATTTCTGCCGTGGCTTTCCTCGTAAATGTCACGATACAGATTTCTCGGAAATTGATCTCCTGTTTGCGACAACAAAGTAATATATTGATGAATTCTAAAGATAACCTGTACGTTTTACCTGTACCCGCACTGGCGCTGATCACTTTATTCAGTAACATTCAGCCTCCCTTTCAACATACGTTGCAAATCGACACGGGTAATATCAGCAAAACGATCGCGCCCCTTACTTTTTGATGTAAGTGCAAATCCACGATTCTGTAAATCTTCGAGAGTTTCGTCTAAACGTTCTGTGAATCTCTCATATAATTTATCTCTACTTTTTTTATTATCCAGGTCTTCCACTTTCTGCATAAAAATCATATAGAAAAGAGCTTTGACCAAATTGAATTCATCAGAATCCATCCAATCATAATAAAATAGAATATAAAACAGTAATTGGTCACGATCTAGGTTTGTATCGTTCTGGGTAGTCTTATAATCAATAATGATCGCTCTTTTATTTGCATCTTCCAAACGAAGGTCAGCTCTGCCTCGTATTTTTACCCCTATTCCATGATCTTTTTCACCTGGTTCAAAAAGTACTTTATATTTTCGTTCCTCATCTGTCATTTTAACCTGTTCAGGGATTGGTCTGATCATCTGAAATCCATAGATTTCGCTAATGCTCTTCACTAATGTATCAGTGCTTTCTATCAGTTGCTGCCATAGAATTTCACGAAAAAAGAGGTCACTATAATTATGAGGTAATTTATAATATAGATCATTTACTTTATTCATAATCAGCGATAACCGAGCCTCCAGGAAATCAGGAGTCCAAATCTTTTCCAGGAGTTTAATATCAAAGAATTCACCGTTCGTATGTTGATTTAAGTAACTCCAGCAATGACGGTAGAAATCGTGTGAGATATTCCCTATCATCTTCTCCGTAAGACAATTCTCATCGGGGTCTTCGATCTCTTCCAAACGTGTATGGTATTGCAGGTAAGAAGCAAAAGAATTTACTCTCAGAGCTGCATAGTGAGAATAATCAAGAAGATAATAATTTGCTTCCAGGTCTTCCTGAGGATCGAATGGTAGATGAAAGAACTCATCTCTAACTTCAGGGTTGGGAATATCTGCTGAAGGAACAGTATCTTTTTCAAAAAGAGTAGAATAGGCTAGCTTATATCCATTATCATTCCAATCCTGTGTTTCAATAATACTAGATGGAAGAAAGAGTTTGATCTCTTCCACAAAAGAGCTGGCATCTTTATCTTCGTCTTCATTTGCCAGGTAATATATCCAGGCAGTTTCAGCAGATAACAGGAAACGGAAAAAATAATACTTCTCTCGTAACCGAATATCTTCATATGTTTTCAAACCTAGCATTTGACGTTGAGTTTCCGAAAATAACCAAGGTACTTGAGTTGTACCAGGTAAATCACCCTCATTCGCATTCAAAACAGCAATATGCTGATAACATAGGTTACGTGTATCAATCAGATTGGATATTTTCGTTCTCTTTTGCTCAAATGATGAATGATTATACCTAATCATCTTGGGTTTGAGAAATTCCAATACCAGGTGGACAATTCCCTGCGCCAAAGCAGTAGGTGATGCGGTAAAGAATGAAGACCAATTGGTTACAATTTTCAGTTCCTCTATCGCCTGGAGATTACCCAGAGCTTCATAAAGTACTTCTTCCAGGTTGGAACTGTTCTTTTCAATATCAGACAGGATCAGTTGCACCGGTAATCCATTATCCCTGTTCACCAGGTTAATGAAATCCTTGATTGACCAAATACTTAGAAGCTGCTTCAAGTAAGTGCAAATCCTGTTCAAAAATTGAATGGTGACTTGATTAAGCTCTATTTGCTTTGCTACATCGAGGAATTGCAAATCGAGATCAATGTATTGATAATCGTTCTTCACCAGGTTATCAAATTCACTACGAATGATTTCACGTTCTACCGCTTGAGGTACAAAACAGGATAGTGCATCATCAGTAAAGATGAATTCCCCAAGAGAAATCAGAGGTAAAAGATATTTTTGAAAGCCCGGTTCAAGAAGAAGTGATTGGAGCATTCTATCGCTGATCTCCCAAAACCTAAAAACTGTGGTTCGGCAAAAGGAATCATTGATAGGAATTGCAAATTTAGAAGCAGATAAGTATTTCGCATAAGGCTCTCGTGTAAACACAGGATCTAATATCAATTCAGGCTGTTCAGAAGATTTAGTTTCCATCATCTGGAAAAAAGCTGAGAGCATTCCAAAATGATTAAAGCATTTTACAAGTCGAATCTTACCAATTCGATAATCAGCTATGCTGTCAAGTTGCCAGTCTTTCACCTCAAGTATGCTTTCAGGCATGTGATAATAAACGACCACTTCTTTATGATTATCCTCAAGAAATGTGCTGATATGAGATTCTAATTTTGTATAATAGAACTGATTTACAAAAACGAAACGCTCATATTTATCCAAGAGTTGCAATTGCAGATTTGCTGTTCGATTAGCAAAAATTGTATCTGTAAATCCTTTGCTATTCAATACTGCTGAATAGTTCTTCCGTAATTGTAACAAGTTTGTGTAAGTATCAATCTGCCAATCTTGTAGATCAGCCTCTTGTTCTTCCAAAATGAGTAAGAGTTTTTCAGGATCAATCATTTCTTCATTCAATTCCTCAAAGAACTGGAAGAATTTATTCGCTAAATCAATTGATTGAAAGTAGTTTTGTATGTAGAAAGTTGATTTGAGAGAATCATCAAGAGCCTGATAAAGTAGAAGTGTTCGTTTTTCTTCCCGAATGACTGGTACTTTAGGCATGAATAGGCATGATTTCATTTCATCCATATTCAAAAACAGAACCTCTTCGAATTTCCAGCTTAATCGATGAATTCTGAGTGCTTCCTGTTTTGCTGCATCTGTAGGGAAAATAAGAACAGAACCGTCTTTCGCTTCTTCACTAACGACAATACGTGTGAAGTCTTCTTTAAAGGATAAAAAACGGGGTTGGATAGGCATGAATCCCCCAATGTTTAATACATAATACTGCTTTCATCGAATTAGACCCCCCTCCCCCCCTTCCCAAGGGGGGATTAGCTTTTCTTTCCCAAATGTGGAATAGCTGATCCTCTTCAAAGTTGCTTTTTTAAGTATATACACATTCCCAAAACCTGGTTTAATATCCCCCCTTGGGAAGGGGGGGAGGGGGGTCATTTTCTGCAAGTAATCCCCCCATATGTTGTTTAAATTATCTATACATCCATTAGTTTTTCGCGTATTTTAGCACTGACCATATCCATCACCCAGACAACGATGGCAATAAGCCACATAATAACACCTACATTGCGCCAAGCAAGCATCATCTGCTGCTGCTGGAGAGCAAGACCAATACCTCCACCACCAACAAAACCCACAATTGTTGCCATTCGAACATTGATATCCCAACGATAAATCGTAAATGCCAGGAAAGGCGCTAATATCTGGGGAACGACGGCATATCTCCAAACTTGAAGTGTTGAAGCACCGGTTGCTTTGATCGCTTCGACAGGTCCGTTATCTATGTTCTCAATCTGTTCTGAATATAGTTTCACCAACGAAGCAATAGAATGAATCATAAGTGCCAGCATACCTGCAAAGGGACCAATTCCTACCCAAACCGAAAAGATGATTGCCCAGACAATAGCTTCTATGGAACGGAAAATCGTTGATGTCGTCCTGACTATATAATAAATGATACTGCTGAACCAGTGTTTTTTCATCAGATTCTGTGCTGCCAAAAAACTTAGTAAAAAAGCAAAGGGAATAGCTACAATCGTTGCCATTAGTGCCAACATGACAGATTCTGCCAAAGCAAACAGCATATCTGTCAGGATAGCCAGATTCGGATGAATCAGACCGGTTACGATTCCTTTTGCATTTCTAAAATGAGTAAAGAACTTCACCGGTTGTATTTCAACAATGACATAACCCACAGCTAAAGTAAGCAGCATCAGGAATACAGATCCCCAGCCCCAAAGCCTGGTATACCATCTACCCGGCTTGGTTTTTTCAGGCAAAAACAATTTGATCCCTACAGAATCCTTGATGAATATCATTACGATTGAAAGCAATACTGGTAGTATAAAAATGGCTAATGTGAAAATATGAGTTATAATCCATGGATTCTGATTAGTTGGAATCCAAGAACTGCATAATTTGATAACAGAGGAATTATCCAGTTCAAACCACTTCATTCCAAGATAATACATACCACCGAGTATATATAGCCACATGAAGTAATCCAGGACAAATGCCCTGAACCAATCATACCGGATAGAATTAGCGGATTTCGATTTGCTTGGCATCTTCACCGTAGATGGCTTGGAATCGCTCATCATCGATCTCCTGTGGACTACCTTCAAACACGATTTTTCCATCCTTTAAGGCAACAACACGTGTGCCATATTTCCGGGCTAAACTTAGAAAATGCAGTGAACATACAACTGTCATATTATCTTTTGTATTCAAATCCCCCAGGTGTTGCATCACTGAATCTGCTGTCGCAGGATCAAGACTTGCTACAGGCTCATCTGCCAGGATTAGTTTAGGTTCCTGCATCAATGCCCTGGCAATGGCAACTCGCTGTTGCTGTCCACCGCTCAGATTCTTGACCAGACGATCTGCATACTGGATCATACCAACACGTTTCAAGTTCTGTGTTGCTGTATCCAATTCACTTTTCTTCCAACTGGAAAAAATACCGTGATGTCCCAATCTTCCGGTCAGAACATTCGTCATAACACTTAGATTCTTAATTAAATTGAATTGCTGAAAAATCATACCGATATGACTACGGATTTCCCGAAGATGATCACCTTTTGCAGCACAAACATCATCTCCATTGAACCTGATTTCACCCTGGGTGGGTTCGATCAAACGGTTTATACATCTTAGGAGAGTTGATTTACCAGACCCCGAAAGCCCCAGGAGAATGACGAATTCGCCTTCCTTCACAGTGAAATGGATATCATGCAATGCATGAGTTCCATTTGGATAAATTTTATGTAGATTTTTAATCTCTAAAAGAGAACTCATTGAATCATTTTCTCAGGATCGAAGCCTAAACTCTTCAAAGTTGTACGGACAATATCATAATCTGCGTTTGTTGATGGAACAAGACCATCAATCTGATACAAATCCTTCAATGTTATCTTCCCATCAGATGATGAGGCAAAATCAAGTAGTGAAGCCACAATCTTTTCCTTCATTTTTGGATCCATATCTTTTCTGAAAGTGACAGTATCGTTGGGAATCCAATCCGTAAAACCAATAATTTTTATCTTCTGAAAGACATCAGGATAGGTTTCCACTATTGTCTTCCGTGAATCCTGTGGAACATTATTAATATCCGGAGGTGACCAGAAGGATGCTGCGACATCTGCTTGTCCTTGGTATACAGAGAGAATAGCAGCAGGATGACTTCCTGCATAGTACGTTTTTCCAGGTTGAATGTTCTTCTGTTTCAATATCGCTGATGGATAGATATAACCGGAAGTAGAAGCTGCATCTGTATAAGCGATGGTTTTGCCCTGAATATCATCAATGGAATTCAATTTACTATCTTCTCTTGCTACAAATTGTCCCCGATACTGTTTCAATCCATTCCGAACAGTTGTCAGTGCGACTTCTGCTCCGTATTTCTGGTGCGCTAGTATATAGGCAAATGTGGCAAGCCAGGCAATATCAGCTTCATTTGTTCCTAAGGCTTCTATCACTGCGGCATAACTTGTGGGTACAGCCACCTTAAAATAATAGCCTGTCTTTGCATGCAAATAATTGGAGATTGCCTCTCCACTTGTAATAATCTTACCAGCTTCCATGGATGGAACAAAATACATCTTTATCGGATTCTGCTTTGTCCCGAGAGGTGTGTTCGGACTACAAGCTTCGACTATCAACATGAGAATGATAAGACAAAGCAAAATAATCATTTTCTTCATCGCCTGCTCCTATTTTTCTATCGTTATGTAATAGGTTCGAACGAGTTATTAATACTTCTAATTCAATAACAAATGGTAAAAACCAGATTCCTTTAAATTATATATGTTCTACAATGTCAAAATATTTATGAGATCACTTAACTCAGAGATGATGAATGTTGGAGAAATCTCACTTTCTTCTTCTTGATTTTGGGGATTATACCAACATGCATCCAACCCGAAATTTAAAGCTCCAAAGATATCTGAATGCAGGTTATCGCCAATCACCAGGACTTCTCCGGGAACCGGATTTCCCAATTGAAAAAGGGTATGATGGAAAAAAGCAGGTTCAGGTTTGGAATAACCGATTTCTTCTGAGATAATTACTTTACAGAAGAATTTTTCAAAACCGGATTTGCTTATCCTTCTGTGCTGCACCCTGGCAATACCGTTTGTCACAAGACACATTTGATATCTGCCATGAAGTGTTTCTAAGAGTTCCCTTGCTCCTGGCAACAGTTGTATTTGCTCGGATAAATGATCAAGGTACTTTTCGCTGCATTCATTTGCATCCAGGTGATGCAATGAAGATATCTCCAGGAACAAATCCCGGAAACGGGCTTTCTTCAGATCATCTAGTTTGATCCTCTTTTCTTCAAAGGCTCGCCAGTAACCTGCATTGATCCTAGTGTAAACATGTTTTAACTTCGTCATATCTTCAGTACATTGAAAATCCCTAAATGTTAAACAGAGAGCCATGTCTTCTGCCTGGTTGTAATTGAAAAGGGTATTGTCGAGATCAAATAGAAGATACTTGTAATTCTGATGAGTTTTGTCGGTATTAGTATTCTGATTTGGCATCATTAGAATTCAATTGTTTAAATCAATTCCCAATCCTGGAAAAACTGATCGACTACGAGGATGTCTCTTTGCCATACTTCCTTGATCTGCGATTGTTCTACATCATCGATTGTGAAACCTGAATTGTTGAATAAATTACTGCTGAAGATAGGCATTTCATCCGGCTGGAGTATTACTTGTTCATAGATATCCGTAAAAGATAGCAAACCGGATACGGTGACAGTTTCACCTAAGAATTTGTTGACAACGGATACAACACGAATGCTGATCTTCCCAAGCTTTTTGTTCATTTCATCAGCTAGTTTCTGAATCATGGGATATGCTGAAGTACCAGTAATCATAACTAAATTATGCTTCCACCGTTGAATATCTTTGATGAATTCACGCTTTGCATTTTTCCAGTTATCCAACAGTAAACGAGTCATGCCAATGCCGTTCTCTAATTGAGGATAATCCCCATAGAATTCATCAGTAGGTATTTCTTCCCCGCAAAGATTATAGATTTCATCAGCACAATAGATTTTATTCGGTTGAAAAAGCTCACTTACCCTCCTGGTCATATCGAGGACTTCACATGCTTTTCCTGCATCAATTGGTCTAATCAGGGGAAGGTTTTTTCGATAACTGGTAAGTCCCACAGGAACAACACCAATGGAAAGGACATTTAAATCTGATGAGCAAAGATCGAGTAGTGTCTTCTCCAATTCTGTACCATCATTCCATTCGGGGACAACTACGATTTGAACATGCATTTCAATTCCGTTTTCTGATAAAGTCCGCATGATTTCCATGACGTTAATCGTTTGTCTATATCCCATCATCTTTTGTCTCAGAACACTATTCGTGGAATGCACAGAAATGTATAAGGGGGATAGTCGTTGAGTAATGATCTTCTTGATATCTCTTTCACTAATGTTCGTTAAAGTGATAAAATTACCAAAAACAAATGAAAACAAGTAATCATCGTCCTTTTCATAAAGAGTAGTACGTAATTCAGGACGCATCTGATCAACAAAACAAAAGACACAGCGATTGGTACACATTCTACAATTATGAGGAATTGGTTCAATACCCAATGGATTTTGCCAGTTTTGTTCTATTTCAATTCGTTTTTTAAAACCATCTTGATCGATGTATTCGATATTTAATTCCCTGTCTGCACCATAAAACTGGAGATCGATAAAATCATAAATATTCTTATCATTCATAGAGATAATCGTGTCTCCTACCTTTAATCCATTTTTCTCCGCTAAGCTTTTAGGAATAATGGATTGAATTTTAAGAGACATAAACCTCACCTTTCCTTCATGAAAATGATTTTTGCATGTACCAGGATGCTTATTTGGAAAAGAAAAAGATGTTTGTCAATGAGAAATAAAGAAGGTATATTTTCGCCTTTTCTATTAATTCTTATCTTTCTTATTATGAAATATACTCTTCACTCGTAGTTCGCTTTTCGATGTGTTTTGCTGAAATATCTCTAATTATCTGCCTGAGAAGAAGAAAGCTAAGCTGCCACTTTTTTTATTGAGATGATCTTCCCATTTATTTATCTTGTCTATCTCAAGGTTTGGAAGAAAAGTTGCATAAGTACTACTAGCTTATAATATGCTTATAGGAGGAAATTGTGAGATTCAAGTATATAATTATCCTGATCCTTTTCGGATTAGGAATCCAGTTTTTACCCGCTCAACCCGCTATGTGGCCTAGTGCTGTTGCTATCCGTCAAGGATTAAACATTGAATGGTTTCGTACCGCTGCTGCAGGTCCAGATGGCTCTATGATTATCGTTTGGTCTGATACCAAATACGGTGGTAGAGATATGTGGGCACAAAAAGTCGACGCTAATGGTAATTTCCTGTGGGGAGCACAGCCTCTCCTCATTGATAACAAATTTGACCGACAGGAAGATCCTGTCATTATCGCTACAAATGATAATGGGTATGTGATTGCCTGGATCGATTTCTCTACAGATCTTGATGGTAATGTTTATGCTCAGAAAGTTAGCAACACCGGACAAATTCTTTGGCAACAAGGTGGAGTTCCCTTGTGTGTGACTGCTGGTAACCAGATTTCAATCAACGGTTGCGCAGATAATACTGGTGGTGCTTATTTGAATTGGGTCGATTCACGAAATCCCAGTAAAGATATTTATGGAGCTCACGTTCTTTCTGATGGAACAATGCCCTGGGTACTGAATGGCATTCCTTTTGCTAACAGCACAGGTGATGAGGCTTCCAATACTATGTGGGAAGATGGTACCGGTGGTTTTATTATCGCTTATTCAAATAAAGTAGAACAACAAAGCGATATTTATATCAATCGTTTCCTGCCCAGTGGCTCTTCTGCTTGGGGAGGCACTCAGGTATTATCAAATGGACCAAATGACCAGGATATGGTGAAAATGGCTCCCGATGGTACAGGTTCTTTTATTCTTACCTGGAAGGACATGCGTGCTACTGATCCTCAAATTTATGCACAACGGGTGAATCTGGATGGTCAATTCCTGTGGGCTAACCCTGTCAATGTGTATCCTGAACCTGATACAATTTTATCCAATCAAACCAATCCCCGAATTGTTCAATCAAGTGACAGCGGGGCTATTATTGTTTGGGAAGATAATAGAAATGATGATGTCTATACAGATTTGTATGCGCAAAAACTGTCAATTTCCGGTTCCTTACTCTGGCCTGTAAGTGGTATTGCTGTTTCCATTGCTCCCTTCCATCAGAAGGATCCACGCCTAATTGATGATTCAAATGGCGGTTGTTTTGTTGTTTGGGATGATACACGTGATGGAAATTACCCTAATGTTGATATCTATTCTCAGCACATTCTTACCGACGGAACGATGGTTTGGGAAACGAATGGACGTCCAGTATGTAATGCTCCCGGTGAACAATCAGGTTCACTGATCAAGCGCTCTGGAAATGATTTGTTCGTATGTTGGGCTGATTCCCGTAATGGTTCTATCGGTCTATACTACCAGGTCGTTACGACTGCTGGTACAAATCTTCTGGAAGCCAACGGTAAACGTGTCATTTGGGGACTAAGTGGTGATGCTGTAAAAGATCAATCAGTTATGCTGAAACGTTCCAATGATGTCGTTGTAATTTGGCAGGATACTCGTTTTGCTAATTTTGGATACCAGATATTCTTCCAGATTATTCGTCCTGATAGTACGGTGTTAATGCCAGTAAATGGCAAACCGATTACCGCTTTTTCTAATGGAAACCAGGAAAGTCCTTCCGCAGTTGTCACACCAGATGGACAAATCGCGATCACTTGGAAAGAACAACGTGGAGAATATCCAAAAGTATATGCTCAACTCTTAGATATTAATGGAAATTATCTGTGGGGAGATATGGGTATGGAAGTTACCCTTTCAACACCTATTGAACAAAGATATCCAAAGATTTCTTATGAAGATGGGGCTTTTTATATAGGCTGGTCAAATTCTGATTCTTTAAACGCTGATAGTCGTTTATTCCGTATTTGGGGTCAGAAGATTGTTAATGGAGAACGTATGTGGGGAGCAAACGGAAAACTGATTTCTGAAACTCCTGTAGGAGCAAATCCCACTGAATGCCTGATGCAAAGAATAGTTGGACGTTATTTCGTTTGGCTTACCCAAGATGTTTTATATGCAAAACTTGTTGATGCAACCACCGGTAACAGTGCTCCTGGTTGGAATGTCAATGGTAATCGTTCTTCACGTTATGTAGGTGATGGGCTTCTACAGTTATCCCCGATTGCTGCTGCTGCCGGAGATGGATTAGTAGTAGTGTGGGAAGATTTACGTAATCAATTTATTAAAAATCTCTATGCTCAAAAGTATAATGTTGATGGTTTACTTGCTTGGGATTCACTGGGTGTTCATCTCGGCGGTTTTGGTCATGAACAGGATCAATCTGCTTTATATATCGCTGATGGTGTTTACATTCCATGGCGTGAGAATGTGGATGGGGCAACCCAGGATATTCTAATGCAGAAATTATCAATGTCAGGCGAACCAATGTGGGATGAAGACGGTATTTACGTCATTCAAAGACCATCGACCCAATCTGCTCCTTCGATTGCTCCCATTGATAACGACATCAATTTACTGGTTCCCTGGGAAGATACTTTTGATCTGGAAACTGATATCCTCATGCGTCGTATCGGTTCCAACGGTGTTGGATATGACAATGCTTTAGGATATGTTGTTTCAGATGCCCCAAAATCTCAGTTCAACCCATCTGTTGTTTCCATGGGTAATTATCAGGACTTCATTGTCTGGGAAGATGCACGTTCGAGCGGAAAGACTGAAATTGACGGACTTTACATCCAGTTTGTTGATTATCTCCATGTTGTCCCCAACAGCGATCTTGTTACTCCTGCCCCTGTTGCAGTTCTTTATAATAATTATCCGAATCCATTCAATCCAGAAACAACCATAAGTTTCAGTCTTCACAAACAGGGAAAAGCAAAACTGGAGATCTTTAATATTAAAGGACAGAAAGTGCGTACACTCTTGGATGATACTGTAACTTCAGGATTGCATAACATCGTATGGAATGGAAACAATGATGATCATAAATCTGTTGGATCAGGTGTTTACTTCTATAGACTTACAGCCGGACATCTTATCGGCACAAAGAAAATGATTCTAATCAAATAGTTCTATCTATGATAAATCAAAAGGGCAGTTTTATACTGCCCTTTTTTTTATAGTTTCATTTTCCTGAAGTACGAAATTCCCTGTTTGAATAATTAGGTCTTGATATTTTCGAAGGGAATGTTGGACTCCAGGTCGCTATTAAGACTTATTCCACAAAATCTTGTTCTTAATTCACTGGTATCCCAATACAATTCATGATACCACCAGTTTCGGTTCCGCCAAACATCTTAGGAAGACCAGTGCCAAAGTACAAATTACCTCCATTTACCACGATAGAAGTACTGATGGAATTCATTTTCTCACTTTTCCATACCGATTCACCGGTTTTTGTATTGTAGCCCCTGATGATTCCATCCGTTGAACCAACGAAATAGACATCCCCTGCGACAAAGCCTGACTGAGTCATCCAAGCGGGTTGAATCTCTTTCATTTTCCACAATACTTTACCAGTTCCAAGGTCAAACTTCGCAATATCCATCAAGTGCTTTTCCGCATCTGCATATTTGTATGCATTGTTTGCCCAGGCGCAAATACCATTTTTATCTATCGAAGACGAAGCAAGGAAACCACCACCGGTTGCTCCCAAACCAAGTTGAGCGCTCCAAACATCTTTACCAGTCGTTCTATCTAATACCCAAAGCGTCCCGTTCTTCTGACCGGCAGCTATGAGCTTCACTTCTTTACCAGCTATCTTAGCTTCAAATAATTGGGGAGCTGCACCAAAATCATAGTCAGGTCCTTTTGGCTGAGCCATTGTCCAGACATCATTTTTCAGACATTGTTTCATCCATTTCAACTTCCCCGTAAGTGCATCTACCGCCACAATTGCATCCGACATATCAGTTGCAGCTCCTGTATAATTATTGCCTGTATCGAAATAGAGAGTTTTCGATTCTTCATCCAATGCAAATCCACTCCAGACAGCCACTCCGTTTTCTTTACCTGTGACCGTTTTAAATTCCCAGATATTCTTTCCGGTCTTAGCATCATATGCCTCTACCCTACCCTGGAAATCAGTCACAAAGTCCTTTTGCTGATCCATCCCTTCATCCATTGAACAGACTGGAACATACACCATGCCATTGAAATACAGCAATGCTCCTGTATTACCGGATACAGGCTGGTCAGTGAATTTTGCTTTCCATTTGACTTGCCCATCCGTCTTGGCAATTGCATAAAGCATACCTTCAGCACTTGCCTCAAAAAGCATGTCGTCTCCGAGTACACCTGTCCCAGAAAAACCATACCACGCCCCTTTCGAATCAACAGACTGGATTTTATTCTCCCATAAAATCTTTCCTGTAATAGCATCTGCAGCATAAACAGTTCCACCCCAATCAGCATAATAAACAATGCCTTGATCAACCAGAGGTTTATGAGTAATCAAATATTTAGACTGCGCAGTCCATAATACTTTGGAATTACCAAAATTCCCACTATTGATTGTTGATAGAATGTCAGCATTCTGGTTTTTTAATTCGTTTGAACCGGCTGCGAATAGTGTTGTCATAAGGCTCATGGAAAATACTAAGAATACTAACAACGATAGATAACTTGATTTCTTCATTTTCTCTCCTCTATTATTTGGATTTATTTTAGCAAATATTAGAAAATATAGTAAAAATATGTTAATAAACAATGCTTTTATCAACTTGTTGGCAAGTAATAGATTTACGATGCGCTTTCGTTAATCTTGACTAATAATCAACGATAGGATTAGCGATTGAACGTGAGAAAAGAAATTAATGATGCTCTTGTGAGCCTCTTATAAAACAACCGCAGCACTACCGCAGCACAATCGCTCCTATAAGCGGTTCTGCTTTGGTTGTGTTGCTGTTGCTGTTTGGTTGTGTTTGTTTTGTTTTCCAAGTGACGTATCACTGACTTCTGGCGGTAACTGTGTGGTAACTAAGACCTGACACCTGCCACCTTCTGCAGCCTTTCATATCAAACCATTCGACCTATCCACCGATGACTAATCGACGCTCCGGACTGCTCTGCTCCCTCTATGCTGTACCCTGTACGCTGTACGCTGTACGCTTTACCCTATTCGCTTCTGCAAATTTTCCTTGCCAGATATTCCCCAAGAACAAATTCTTAAATGCTGAAATCTATTATTATTGAGTGGAGAGAATGAGAAGAAAACGCACCCTGTTCTGCCCCAAGAACCGCAACTCCAGGTCACTGGCAGTGTCAACCTGCTGTATCTGTGAGAAGTTGGGTGACTGTAAAGTTTTCATGTCTTTCTACCGTGATCATAAGCTCGAATATAACAAATTTGTAAAAGAAACATTACTAAAATTCCCAGATAAATACCAAATGGAGGTAATCCTCATGGCTGAAAAGAAGCAATTCGTGCAGGTTGTGGATCATGCAACCGGACGGGTGGAAAGAGTCATCGAACTGGATAAGCTCGAACGCCTTTCCCCTGAAGACAAACTCTCTCTCTCAAAGGGCAAAGACCTCTTCCTGGTGACACATGTCATTGAACCTGTCATCAAGATCGAGATGAAGAAGAGACTCATCGATACGGAAATGAACTTCCATCGTGAAGAGGAAGAAGTGAAGCCGGAAGTAAAACCGGAAGCGAAACCGGTAGTAAAGCCTGAACCAACAGATTTATTTGCTGAAGAACCTAAGAAAACTGAACCAGCACCAACCCGTGGTCGTAAGAAAAAAGAGTAAAGTAAGACGCCGTTCTTACTGCTGCGTGGAGTAGGATTCCGATCCTACTGAACACAAGACTGCCGGGGACGTCAGTCCCTACGACCAAAGACTGCCGGGGACGTCAGTCCCTACGAAATTCTTGCAACGCATTCCTCTCCTTCGTTTCGTACATTTGAAACGAAGGTCGAAACCGGATAGGCTTCCATTTCCCGATTGGCTAATGGAAGCAGAAGTTTGGAAAGCAGTACAGGATCCTGGTTCCAGTAGCTGAGCCATGCTTTTTCAGTATCTGGGGTAAGAATAACCGGCATACGTTCATGAATAGGTTTCATAGTTTCATTTGCAGCACAGGTAATAATGGCTAAGGTTTGAATTTCACTGCCATCTGCACCGAGCCAGCGATCCCAGATGCCCGCAAATGCAAAGTGACCACGCTCTGTGGGATGAATAAAGTAAGGCTGTTTCGAGGGCTTCTGCCATTCATAGAAACCGGAAGCAGGTATGATACATCGTCTGCGTGTTATCGCAGACTTGAAGGTAGGCTTTTCCAATACACTTTCCGCTCGCACATTGATCATTTTATATTGCGTTTCAGCAGTCTTCGACCAGGATGGTATCAACCCCCACTGGAAATAAGTGAGCACATTTCCCTTCGTAGTTGAAATAAAAGACGGTATCACATTCGTTGGTGCTATATTGAAATGAATGGGTATCTGCTCATCCCGATTCTGAATATCATATTCATCCAACAATTTCTTCAACTGATCATACTTAAAGATTTGAGCGAAACGACCGCACATGTGTACCTCCGGTACAGGTTCTAGGTGTTAGGTGCTAGGTGTTAGGTTGCAGAGAAGAGCATCTGATCTCCCTCCCATTTGCAAAGGGAGGGATTAAGGGAGAGCTAGTTCTGGTCTGCTATTATCAGCTACAAGCTTCTTCAAAGGGGGAGCAAGTTTTATCTGCAACTCCTCTGGAGTGATAGATGATAGCCCATAGCGTAAGCTATGGGTCAATAATGAAGAATGATATGAATCCCGAATGGATGCCACCTCCATCTCCACATTTCAATCGTTCCACCCCTGCAGGGTTTAGAATGTTTGGGGTTGATTCTTTACCCATAGCTTACGCTATCATCTTCCTCTCTCACAGGGGCGAAAGGAATTCGCCCTATCCGCCTTAAAGAATAAGGCGCTCCAGTCTGACAATCTTAAATCTTAAATGATTTGATTATCTCCGCTACTTGTGCTATCGCTTCATCTATCTTCTCAACGCTTTTACCACCAGCCATAGCTTGGTCGGGTTTACCACCGCCTTTGCCGTCAACGAGTTCAGCGATCTTGCCGGCAAGCTTGCCAGCAGGATATTTACCCATGAGATCAGGGGTAGAAACAACCAGCAAAGAGACTTTGCCTTCTATTTCAGAGAAGAGAACACCGATACCGGATTTGAGCTTCACTTTGAAGACATCCGCCAGGTTGCTGAGTTCCTTCACATTCTTCACTTTGAAGCGGGAAGCTACGACCTTCATGCCATCTATGTCCATGGCTTTGTTCAGCAACTCTTCCAATTCAATGGCAGCAGCTTTTTGAGTAAGAGTATCCACTTCAGCCAATAAATCTTTTATCTCAATCTGCATCCTGTCAATTTTGGGAAGTACCTGCAATTCTGGGACACCCAGGGCAGAAGCGATATCTGTCTGTTTCTGTTCAAGTAAACGAATATAGAGTTCGACTTTATCGCCTGTGATGGCTTCAATACGGCGTACACCGGAAGCGATGGATGCTTCGGAAGTGATTTTCACAGAACCTATCTCACCTGAATTATGCAGATGTGTTCCTCCACAGAGTTCCATGGAGAAGTCACCGACTTTCACCACACGGACATGATCACCATACTTCTCTCCAAACAGAGCCATGGCTCCCAGTTTCTTGGCATCATCAATACCCATTTCCTGAACTTCCACAGATTGGCAGGCACGTATCTGTTCATTCACGATAGACTCGACCTTCTGCAGTTCCTCATCCTTCAAGGCATAGAAATGTGTGAAGTCAAAGCGCAGGGCATCGGCTGAAACCAGCGAACCCTTCTGCTGCACATGCTCTCCCAAGACTTGGCGTAAAGCCGCATGAATAAGATGCGTGGCAGTGTGATTACGGGCAATGCGCAAACGCTGGTAGGAATCCAGCACTGCTTCATATGGAAGTTCGCTGATTCCGCCTTTCAAGATTTCACAGTAATGGATGGTGAGATCATGTTCCTTCCTAACGTCCAAAATGCGTATCTCTGACTCGTTATTCTTCAGTACCCCGTTATCTCCAACCTGACCACCGGATTCAGCGTAGAATGGTGTTTTATCGAGCACAATGCGTAAAATGCCATCTTCACCGATGGTATAGCGTAAGATCTTTGCTTCGATCATTGAAAGATCATAGCCTACGAATTCTGTCTTAGTGTTATCTATGAGAATTGTCCAATTCAGTTCTTCCGTTGTAGAAGTGAATTTGGATGATTCGCGGGCACGGGTACGCTGCTTCTCCATTTCTTCCTTGAAATCAGCTTCATTGACAGTGAGATTCCTCTCTTCTGCGATTTGAACCGTCAGATCGAATGGAAAACCATAGGTATCATAAAGCATGAAGGCATCTGCACCTGATATCTCGTTACCGACTGTGTTTTTCACGATATCTTCAAAAATGACCAAACCCTTATCCAGTGTCTGGTTGAATCTATCTTCTTCAGCCTTGATCACCATCTTCAAAAATGGCGCTTTTACTTTTAGTTCAGTGAAATGATGTCCCATCATCTCGACCAGTGTATCGACCAGTTGATACAGGAAAGGCTCGTGGAAATTGAGCTTCCTGCCATGACGTGCCGCTCTTCTTAAAATACGGCGCAGCACATATCCGCGTCCTTCATTGGAAGGCATGCCGCCATCGGCAATGGCAAAGGAAAGGCAACGAATGTGGTCAGCAATGATACGGTGGGAAACACCTGTCTCTTCTGTGTAGGGAACCTTGCTCAATTCTGCTACTTTCTCTAAAATAGGCAGGAAGGCATCTGTCTGGTAATTGGTTGATTTCCCCTGTAAGACTTGCGTGATGCGTTCCAGTCCCATACCGGTATCCACATATTTATGCTGAAGCGGGTGCAATTCCCTGTCTTCAGTGCGATTATACTGGATGAACACGAGATTCCACAATTCCATGTAACGTTGGCAATCTCCGTTCACCTTGCATTCATGACCCGGGACATGCTGTTTATCACAGAATTCAATGCCTCTGTCGATATTGATCTCGGAGCATGGTCCGCATGGTCCGGTCTCCCCCATTTCCCAGAAATTGTCCTTATCACCATGATACGTAATATGGGTAGGGTCGATATCTGTGAGGGATTTCCACAATTCATGGGCATCATGATCAGAAGTATGCACTGTGGCATGAAGCAGTTCCTTGGGAAGTTTCCATTCCTGGGTGAAGAGTTCCCACGCCCAAACGATAGCTTCCTTCTTGTAATAATCACCAAATGACCAGTTTCCCAGCATTTCGAAGAAAGTATGGTGATAGCCGTCACGTCCCACTTCTTCCAGATCGTTGTGCTTTCCGCCAGCACGGATGCATTTCTGGCTGTTCACAGCACGTTTATAAGTGATAGGCACCTGCCCGAGGAATATATTCTTAAACTGGTTCATCCCCGCATTAGTGAATAACAGGGTAGGGTCATCATGCGGTACGACGGAAGAAGACGGTTTATAGTCATGTCCTCTTTCCTTAAAGAAATCTATAAATTGTTGTCTGATCTCATTACTTGATAGCATCAGTTTCTCCTTATTCCCATTTAACACAGATAATTAGCGTACTTAAGAAAAGCCCTGAAAAGGGAAATGAGTGTCAAGAAGAAAAAAAGAGATATTATAAAAAAAACCGTACGATCTCAAGTGAGATAGCACGGTTTACATTAAAGATTAACTGATTACTTTAGTAAAACTACTTTTTGGGTTGCCTTATATTTACCGGCGGTCATTCTATAGAAATAGACCCCACTGCTGACTGTTCTACCTTGGTCATCCTTGCCATTCCATACCAGGTGATGTTTTCCTGCATTCCATTCTTTTGAAGTGAGAGTGAGAACTCTACCACCTTTAGCGTTATAAATCGTGATATTCACAAAGCTGTCCGTTTTCAAATCAAACGAAATATTCGTTTGTGGATTGAAAGGATTTGGATATGCCGGATTGAGCATTGTTAATGTTGGAATTACAGGAGTTGTATTTGGATCACCTTGCTCAAGAACATGAACAGACACCGGTCCATGGAATTCGTTAGTTCCGTTGAATTCGACACTCTGAAGCCAGTAGAAATAAATTCCTTCCTGGGTGATTTCATCATCCTGGAATTCATAACTATGTTGGGTTGAACTGTTTGTTCCATATAGCAGCGGTGAAACCAATATAGCATCAGGAAGAACATCTGATTCAGATCTATAGATATTATAGCCCAAAATATCGGTTTCAGACTGTGTAATCCATTGCAGACAGACTACACCTTGCGTATTGAGAACTGCAGAAAAAGAAGACAGTTCCACGGGTAATGCTCCTTCAAACTGCTGTCCATCAGATCTGCCGATGGTGAAAACACCTTTTGCACTACTCAGATTCTCTATATAGACAGAAATTGAGCGTCCCCAACCAAATCCCATTAACGGGGTTGAGCCTTGATAGATAACAGGAGAAACTGGATTGCTCCAATTATTCCAGTTAAAATTATTGTCATCCTCTGCAGTCCAGGTGAAGTTATAGTTCTTTCCACCGCTTTGAGTACCGTTTAGTGTCCAAGAACGTTTAATCCTGTTGGGAAAGAACGTACCCGTATTGGACGTGGACACAGAAAAATCTGTAATATTCACATCATTTTCTGTTATTGTTAGGTATTGTCCGCCTGCATTGTAATATCCATCCACAGTCATTATACAACCCGGAGCAAAGGAACCGTTGGTAAAGGTGATATTTCCCGTAACCGTGAGTTTGTGTCCATCAGTATTAAAAACGCCGTTCTCTAAATGCAGGAAATTGCAGGTCAGGTCTGCTGAAAGAGTCAGTCCTGCAGCATTGTTTATATCAACATAATTGGCAGCTGAAAGTCCGTTTCCGGTATTCTGAGCAGAAGAACCGCAGTAAAAATAATTCGCTCCTGAATCATAAGATCGGCTACCGGTTACCAGTATATGCCCTTCTGTTCCGCTGGTTGTGATTCCAGATGAACTGGTTATATATAAATTACCTAGCGAACTCAGCATAAAATTAGGTTCATATCCTTCATCATAAGTTCCGCTGGCATTTTTAATCTTGTACGTACCTGGTTTTAAATAACCTCCTCCATCCACAGTAAAATATAAATGAGCATAGTATATGGAAGCATTGGTCGTACCTATTTCAACATCGCTCTTCAGATTTAGGGTTCTTCCATTATTGACAGAAATATTCCATTTGCTTTGATATCTGTCTAAACCTGTCTTTAGCTTTATGTCAGATGACCTATACAACCCCAAGTTATTTGAAAAATATATATTCACATATCCGGTTCCTGAAGTAGTGCCATTATATGCTACGAAATTATCAGCATCCGCTCCCACGTTGAGACTTCCTTCGAGCCAAAGAGTGGTTATACTATTTGTATTTGTTGAGGCGATAAATGAGCCGGTCACAACTTCAAAATCCTCACCAACACTGAATGTAACCCCGCCGGATTTGGTCAGTGTTAAAGTACCTCCATCTATCTTGACACCTTTCTTCACATTGATCGTTGCATCGTTTATTCCGTTTTTAAGAACCAGTTTCCCTCTATTGATGGTCAAGTTTCCTTTGATATCTAGAGTTGTGGTCTCTGTTCCCATCAGCCGATATTCTGAATACCCGGTGTCATTGACCGTGAAATCACCCTGGACATTTGTAAAGGCACCGCCTCCATTAACATCATCAGTTCCCGTCCATAAATCTATTACCACATTTCCCCAGGTTATACCTGAAGTTAGACCACCTGTACCCTGCGCAACGATTTTCAAGGTACCGTTTCCGTTTCCTCCATTATTGGAATCAGCAAAATAGCGGTTTGTGCCTGGAACTGTTCCATCATCCATACTGTGAATATAGGTTCCGCCACCATAGATGTAGAAGTTCGTTACATCGAGTCCCAAACTCCACAAGTATAATTCTCCCCCATCAAAAACTTTTAATGTAGTAACTCGAACATCTCCATCGCTGTAAAATTGCCCATAAACATTTAGATAGGAGAATTTAGTGCTGTCTTGGGCGAGTAGATCAGACTCGACATTCAAAATACCACCAGCTTCAATGATAACTCCTGAACCTGTCCCATATTCTCCCAATCCGGCAAGATCATTGAACATGGAATGTCCGGATTGTACCACCCAAACATCGTTATTGCTGATGTTAGTCCAGGTGGGAGCTGTTCCGGTTCCGTCCCTGGATGATCTGAAATTGTGAGGATTTGTAAAAGTACCGTTTGTACGTGAATACCAAGTATAACCAAATAAACCAATGTACGAAAATGTAAAAGCAACCATCATAAGCAACAGCTTCTTTGTCATAAAAACCATCCTTTCATTTTCTTGTTACTTGTTTTATTACTTTTCAAAATATGCTTGGATTATTGCTTAGTGTGGCATTAGAATGAATAATTGTTCATAGTCACAAAGCAGTTCCATAGCAATGCTACAATATTTACAATGATTATATTTTATTTATTTTCGTGTCAAGTTTTTTGTTGTAATGTATATCGTATTTGAAAGCGAGACTGTTCAAAATTAACCTCCATTTTACGCAGCCTTATTGGTAGTGACAGAGAAAAAGTGGTCTAAGTGCGACCAATCCACATTTTCTTGACATATGCGGGAGATATTTAAACTTGCTAAAAGTGATTCCTGACGCATGATTGGTTGACCTTTATCGACCAGTTCTTTGAACCAAAGCGAAAACACAAGGTTGCGGGTGGTTTCTTCAGATTTTAGTCCAAATCTACCGGATGTCACCTTCTTGATTTTGCGGTTCCAGCGTTCAGAGACATTGGAAGTCAAACCTTTGCTGAGGTGTCTCCAATCACTAATGATATTGCTTTTGATGTATTCGGCGGCGGTTGGGGGAGTAATAGCTGTCAGGCTTGCGATACCCTTTTTCCTTCCGCCCGCCGTTTCTCTTCGGAAAGCTTTCATAATCCTCTTCTTAAAGAACTTGTCCCTGTCTTCAGGGAGATGACATTGACTGATTCTTTTGAAGAGATTTCGTATCTTATGGAACTTACAGAGTTGGTAATGGACTTTTGGAAACACTGTTTTTCTTGCAACTGCTAACGATTTACTGCCATCACTGACAATCAGGGTTGGATCTTTCCTGTAGAGCTGTCTGAAGGTTCTGAAACATGCTTCGAATGATTCTTTCTTTGTGTCAGGATACAACTCACAAAACAGAGGGATGTGAGTCACAAAATCAACAATACTGATGACATAGTACGGAATACCTTTGATCTTCACATATTTCTCATCAATGCTGATCTTTCCGCTCCACTTACCGATTGAGTTCAGAATCAGGCTCTGCAGGTCAGCGATTTCATGCCAGAGATTTGAGACTGTAGCTTTACAGGTGTTGAGCAGCAAAGCTATCGTCTCGAAGTTCATACCGCTTCCAACCAGGTAATGTACCAGCAGACACAGGTTCTTGCGTTCCAGACTATGGAACGGCTTTGCATCGGCGGTTCTATGGGATGTATTGCCTTTAGCAGTCTTCATTTGTTCCAGGAGTCTGTCACAGATAACAGGTGTATTCTGCTGACCGGCAAGCAGTTTCAGCAGATGTACAGCATCACCGCCTACTGTCTTTTTCAGAAGAAGCTTCTGAGCTTGCTTAACTACAGACAGAGAATTGACCTGAGAAGCATATTTGCAGAAAGTGGTATAGGACATTTTAAAATCATGATGGCTGATGAACTCCTGATACATGACATTTAAAGGTAAAAGCAGGTTATTGATAACAAAATTCTCGATCTGAGGAATACACTCCAGCAGGTCAACTTTCCGGCTTAAATATGCCAGGATATCATGACCATGCTGCTCAAACTCTTGCCAGAAATTATGTACATTCCTGCGGTCTGCGTAGTTAAACAGATCAGCTATTTGCTGAAGTGTAAGGAGGTTGTCTCCGCCTATTCCTACTAATAAGCGTAGAAACGCTATTAAGAACTTGTGGTTTGATGTTGTCTCAGGCAAAGTGAATGAAAATGGTACGTTAATACTTACATGGTATTGGTTACTTTCATGACTAACACTTACCGCTTCTTGAATTGGAGTGTTTTTTTGTCATAATATCCTCCCTTTTGTTACCAGGTAACAAATGCCATTGAAGCTATAGCAAAAAACTTGTAAAGAACTATTTTATATGATTTTAACTACACATTTAGTCAGAAACGGCTTCGAAACATTACTTATAATCGCGTGTTTTTCAATTTTAGTCAAAAAGCTTAACTTGTGATTTGGTGTCCTTAGCAGAGCTTATCTGTCAATTCTGGAAGGTATGTTAAATTATGACCGTTTCGACCACTTTTTTCAACTTGCTACTTTCTAACTTATTGAATATTATGAATAACTTCATGAACAGTCTCTTGAAAGCTCTGCCATTATTCAGATAGATAGACTTAGGTAAGACTGCCAGCAAACCTTATGGTTAATTGTTAAGTTAGTTTTACTTAATCCAGCGGTCGTTTATTTTTGTGTTCTGCGATCCATTTCTTGGCTCTTGCTTGGATTTGTGATTTCTGGGTCGAGGTTAAATCATTGGTTATGCGATCTTCAGCTTGCTTTGCTGCAACATATTCTTTAGCAGAAGAAAGTAAATACCAAAAATATGCTTCAGGCTTATTCTGAATTGTACCTTCACCATTTTCATAACATGTTCCTACAAGGTATTGCGCTTCAGGCTTCCCTTGTTTTGCTGCTTTGAGATACCACTTTAAAGCCTCTTTTTTATCCTGGACAACCCCTTCGCCCTTACTATAAGCATTACCGAGATAAATTTGTCCTACAGAACCTCCGTCTTTTGCTGCCTTGCCGTACCACTTGACTGCCTCTGATTTATCCTGAACAACCCCTGCGCCTATATCATAACAATATCCAAGATTATACTGAGCGCATGAATACCCTTGCACGATAGCCCAGCGAAACTTTGTTGCTTGATAAAACAACTTTACTGCTTCTTCTTTATTCTGAACAGCCCCTTCTCCCCTGATGTAACAAACCCCAAGATTGTTTTGCGCAAAGGCATATCCTTGTTCAGCAGACAACCGATACCACTTCACTGCTTTCTCAAAATCCTGATCGACCCCTTTTCCAAAATTATAGCAGCAGCCAAGGTTATATTGAGCTTTGGCATTTCCTTTCTCAGCAGATTGCTGTAAACCATCATAGTAACCGAAGTCGTAATAGTAATACAAATTGGCATGAACCATACCGATGGAAAGCAAGATAAAGAAGACTAAATAAATTCTACGCAAATTACACCTCTGATTTGAAGTTAAAATTTCACTTTCCCGGAAAGGGATTGAGCAATCTCAGTATTTTAAAATCTATAATACTTTTTCCACATCCACAACATCGCTGGTAAGATCAGTCTTAACAGTAAAACCGTGTTTCCTGAAGACGCTTATCATGCGGTGATTATCGGTAGAAGTCTGGGCTACAACCTTTTCCAGGTGCCAATGGGAGGCAATATCCATACAGAAATCTGTCAGTTGGCTGCCTAGCTTTTTATTCTGCCATTTTTCAGGTACAAGAACGGCATATTCCACAGTTTCATGATCTGGATCAGCAACTATACGGCCAATACCGATCAGCTTCTTCTGCCCTTCGACAAGAGTTTCAGCGACAATGGCAATTTCACGGTCATAATCGATAAAGCAATAGCGGATTGCCACTTCATGGGAATTCCAATTGAAGAAGTAACGGAAACGCTGGTAGATCGCTTCCTTGGAAGTACTGCCCAGCATATCCAGCCATAATGTCTCATCCTCAGGTTTGATAGGACGAAGCATCACTTCTGTTCCATCTGTGAGGGTGATCTGTTTGATATATTCCTCAGGATACGGACGTAAAGCCAAATGAGCATACGTTTCCATACCTGCAATCTTAGGAGTAACCACAACACGCGCATCCAGGGCAATCACTCCCTGTGGTGTCGCTAACAGAGGATTGATATCCAGCTCTGAAATCTCCTGGTAATCCGCTGCCAGGTAAGACATGCGGATGAGAACTTCTATCAGTTTATCCAAGGTTACAGGCGGTTTTCCGCGATATCCTGTGAGTAATGGATAGATTTTGAGCTTTTCCAGCATTCTTCTGGCAAGCTTTTCATTCAAAGGTGGTAATTCCAAAGTACGATCAAGAAACAATTCAGCATAGATGCCACCTGTTCCGATTAAAAGAACAGCTCCGAACACAGGGTCACGCTTGATGCCGAGAATCAGTTCCACACCGTTCTCCAGGTCAACCATCGGCTGGACGGTTACGCCTTCAATGGTGGCATCGGGACGAAGCGTACGGGCATTATTGGTGATCTGTTCAAAGGCTTTTATCACTTCTTCGGGAGTATTCAGATTGAGAATGACACCGCCTACATCCGTTTTATGCGTAATTTGCGGAGAAAGTATCTTTAACACAACAGGATAGCCGATTTGCTCCGAAAAAGCAACCGCCTTCTCTGCTGAATCAGCTAACTGTGGAAGTGTGGTGGATATGCCAAAAGATTCGAGCAGGTATTTGGAAGAGGCTTCTGAAAGAACATTATTTTCTTTTTTGATGATCTTATCAAACTTCTTTCTGAAGGCAGTTCTATCCAAAGTAAATTCTACAGGGATATCTTTGGGAGTTTCATATAAGGCTTTCAAATTCTTTCCATAATCCACCAAAGTCATGAAAGCGCTGATTGCCTGTTCAGGAGTATTATAGGTTGGGATACCTGCTTCCATGAGGATATTATCTCCTTCCCGCATACTACCTCCACCAACCCAGGCAGCCAGGATCGGCTTTTTGCTCTTTTCTCCAAGCAAACTTATTCCTCGCGCAGTACCGCTGGGATTGGTCATTGCCTGTGGAGTTAGAATCACCAGGACTGCATCAACATTGGTGTCTTCAAGAACAATAGAAACTGCTTTGGCATAGCGTTTGGCACGTGCATCCCCGAGTACATCAATAGGATTTCCATGTGACCAGAAAGGAGGTAAATTATCATTCAACTGATCCATAGTTGCATCTGAGAGTTTTGCCAGTTCACCGCCATAAGTGATCAGTGCATCTGTAGCCATGACACCCGGTCCCCCGGCATTTGTAACAATAGCCAGGTGTGGTCCGGCAGGAACTTTCTTATGCCCGATCAGTTCTGCAACATCGAATATCTGCCCAATATCATAGACACGTGATATACCTGCACGCTGGAAAGCTGCATCATAGACATTATCAGCAGCAGCCATTGCTCCTGTATGAGAAGCAGCTACAGCGGCGGATTCAGGAAAGCGTCCTGCTTTATAGGCAATGATGGGTTTGCTGCGCGCAAAAGCACGACTGGCAGTCATGAATTTACGGGCATCTTTGATAGATTCTATATAAAGGATGATACATTTGGTCTCTTCATCTTCACCGAGATAATCGATCAGGTCACCAAAATCAACATCGATGGTATTTCCAATGGAAACGAGATAAGAAAAGCCTATCTTTTGCTCGATCGCCCAGTCCAAAACAGAAGTGCAAAGCGCTCCTGACTGAGAAACAAAGGCGATGTTTCCCTTTCGAGGCATACCATTACCAAAACTGACATTCAGCTTATTGGCGGGTGAGATAAATCCAAGACAATTGGGTCCCATGATACGCATCCCGGGATAGCTTTTACGTAGCTCTTCAATCTGCCTTTCCAAAATGATTCCTTCTTCTCCGGCTTCTTTGAATCCTGCAGAAACGATGATAATACCCAATATTCCGGCATCTCCGCACTTCTTGATATACTCCGGCACTTCTTTTGGATCTGCGCAGATAACACCTAGTTCAGGTGTGTTGGGAAGGGATTTGATATCCGGATAGCACTGAATTCCCATCACAGCTTCCAGGGAAGGATTGACTGGATACACGACACCATTGAAACCGCTGGTGACAATATTGCTCAGGATACGTCCGCTCACACTCTGCGGATTCGAACTAATACCCAGGAGGGCAATACGTTTCGGTTTAAAGATATGATCTAAGTTGTGAACATTCACGAAAACCTCTATTATTTATTGTTATTTAAATAAAGGTTTTGAGGTATAGTGTGCAGGTCAAGATTTTTCTAAAGTAACCCATCGTAAAGCCATGTACCGCGTTATTTATAACGCGGTACTGGCAAAGGAAACTGAATGAATTCTCGAGATTCCTTTAATAAGTGCTTATTAATCGTCGATGACATATTGTGCCCTCAAACCCTTATTATTTCACTTAATTTATTCCAGTTTTAATCCTGTTTGATACCAGTTTCATTCCTGTTTCATTCCTGTTTCGAGAGATTGGAATGGCATAGGTTTAGACTTGGTTCAAGCTTGGTTTTAGTCTCGTATAGATTATGGGGAAAGAAGTCGATTCTTAGATGATGGTTTGGATTTTTTCTAAAAAAAGAAATTGAATCTTTCCGATTTATATTGACATTTATACGAGATACTAAATTATGATATGTACCATAAAATAAACATATATAAAAGGAGTTAATATAATGAATTTAAAATCACTTAGCATACTTTACATAGTCGTAATGATGTATTCAGGATTAGAAAATGGTAATTACCAGGATGAGTTTGAAGCATTGAGAAAAATGTGTGATAATCTCTACCATACTGATTCTATGCCGTTTATTCTTGATAAGAACCATGATATTCCCATGCATCTGTTTAGTCCCAGGTTACGCAATTTGCTCGATAGTGATGAATTTGAAGCGAGAAAACTATGGGATTTCATCAGCGCAAGAGAGAATGTCATCCGTATGCTCACAGCAACAGAGATGGAAAATCCGGCTGCGGAGGCGTTGTCGTATCGCTTTGAGGAATTTTACACAGGTAAACCTGAAGAAAATGGCAGTATCATTCAATTCAAACAGATTATTGGATATATGATCAAGATCATCATGGAGTTGAATGGTTATGTTGTTGCCCAGAGGAGAGTTAAAATCAATCCACATCCGAGTCCTAAGTCTATAACAGAACATAGGTTCTTTGCAACAGCCTCGCGGTATCGAAAGCTGAACGAAAAGGATCTGAAAGCCATTTTAAAGAATATCAGTGATCCGAAGGAAAGAAGGTTGTTCACGGTCATATTCAAGTTAGTAACAACAGGACAAACCCAATATCAAAAGACTTATGCACTGGATAATCTGGCTTCCTGGGATGTCCTGGTAAAATCGAAACAGGGTAAATAACATAACAAACATAGGATTATAGGAGGAAATATGGCATTTGTCCATTTACACGTTCATTCTGAATACAGTTGGTCAGATGGAGCTTGCCATATTGCTAGACTGGTGAGAAGAGCTAAAAAGCTTAACAGACGGCAGTATTTATGACTTACACATTAGAATTAATAACCTTATTCCTCCAAAGATAGAAATTCATGATAAGAATCTCTGTTGATGACTTTTGAGTTAATGATAGGATAGTTTTCAAGGAAAGTTCTACTGAATGAATATCTGACTTTGGGATTCCATTTAATCTCATAGGCATTGAAATTACCGTTAATTTCTTCAATATAGTCAATTTCCTGTTGCTGTGTTGTCCTCCAGAAATATGCACTCTGATATAATTTCTTGTACTCGATTACTTTACGTCTTTCGCTAATGACGAAATTCTCCCATAATGCACCAATATCTGATCGGCTTCCAACATGATTGAAATTACTAATGACAGCATTTCTTACACCGTTATCATAAAAGAAGAACTTCACACCTCTTCTGATTTCATTTCTCAGATTTCTGCTCAGTGCAGGTAAGCGGAATACAATAAAAGCTCTTTCCAGTAAACTGATATACTTTTGGACAGTTTGATTATCCGCACCAACGAGATTTCCTATTTCGGTGAAAGAAACCTCAGAACCGATTTGATATGCTAAAGCTTTGACAATTTTTTCAAGCAGTTCAGGCTTTTTGATCTGCCCAAGAACAAACAAATCCTTATACAGATAGCTATCTGCCAGTAATTTCAGAATCTCCATTTCGTTGCCTGAGGTTGTAACTACTTCGGGATAATACCCGAAAACGAGCCTATGCTCTAATAATCTTTGCTCTTCAAGTAAGCCCTTGAATTTCACCATTTCTCCATAAGCTAATGGATAAAGAATAAACTCAAACTTTCTGCCTGTGAGCGGTTCTTTGATTTTCCCGGTTAATTCAAAAGATGATGAACCCGTTGCAATCACCTGGATATCCGGATAATTATCCACCAGCAACTTGATTGTAAGTCCGATATCACTTATTCTTTGCGCTTCATCGATAAATACGATTTCTCCATCGCCAATCAGGCTTTTTAGTCTCGTTGAGGTTGTGTTGCTTAATATTTCTCGGATATCAGCTTCATCTCCATTGAAACGCACTATCTTTTTACTAGTATTCTGGAGAAGCATATTTACTAAGGTTGTCTTGCCTGATTGTCTTGGTCCAAAGATAATAACTGCCTTTTTCTGAAACATGTGTTGTTCTATTTTCTTTAAAATCATGCGATAAATCATGGTTACTCCGTATAAAATTTAAATATTCAGCGAATACGATCGCTACATATCATAGTATTCAGCGATTGCGATCGCTATATGTTATGAAATAAGCATACTGATTTTGGTCAAGTAATATCTCTTATGTGTGTTCCACTATATATGACTTTGGAAAAACCAAATGTATTCAGCTTAACACTTTATAAATAAGGCAATACAGAGTACTACAACCTACAATAATACTCTTGGGAATAAACAGAAAAAGTATTAATTTATCTTACATGAACCTATCCTTATAGAGTTCAATGTCCTTTTGTAAGGAGATTGTTATGATTCGTTACACCCCGGCTTTTATTCTACAGAAATATGAAGAAAATGTCTTCCATGGAAATCTTACAGCTTATGTTCTATTGTTTGATATAGCTGATTTCACTAAGATAGGAACTGCTTTACAGAAAGAAGGAAAACAGGGAGCAGAAGAGCTAAGTCGATTTTTAGATTTAATATTTTGTATGCCTATTGAATTTGTTGAGAAATTTGGGGGTTTCGTAAGTGTCTTTGCCGGGGATGCCTTTTGCGCCATCTTTCCTGATGCAGAAGCAGAAAGTATAATTTCTGTTGTTAATTCAATCAGCGAATACTTCCGGGAAAACAAGATCTATAAGAGCATTATCGGAGACCTTTTATTGCATGTACGACAAACTATATGTTATGGTTCTTCGGAGTGGCAGATATTCCATAATGATCTGCAGAATGAGTATGTATTCCAAGGGAATATCATGCAGGAAGTGGCAGTTTTATCCTTGCAGAAAACAGATGTTATCTGGTCTGAAACAGCAGCACGTCAAATAGGAAAAGAAAGATTTATTCCGGAAGGGATAGGTTTCGTACTTCATGATAAATCCATTACAGCAAAGACCTCAATCAGGGAATATCACTATAGCAAGACGACACCTTTATTGTTTTGTCACCCCCGTTTTCGGGACGTGCTTCCTCAAAACGAAATACGTACCGCAGCATTTTGCTTTGCTTCTTTAGAGAAAATCAAAGTGACAGAACAAGAGGAAGCGATAGCAATTCTTCATAATTTAGCTAATAAATACGGTGCTTTTCTCGACAAGTTGGATTACACGGACAAAGGAATGGTGGCGCTTCTTCTGTTTGGATTACCTCTTAGTGAGGGAAAAACCCTGGAACGGATATGCAGTTTTTCCGTGGAAACAGTGGATAGCCTTCCCACTATTATTTTGGGTATCAGTTGTGGAAGCGTATTTGCCGGATATATCGGACGGGATGAAATCAAGGAATATACTGCTTTTGGACATCCGGTAAACCTGGCAGCCAGGCTGATGAGTAATGCCAGAGCCGGGGAAGTTCTTGCCGATACCTTTCTTTGGCAGGAAATGAATGCAAAGTATGATTTTGATTATCTCGGCACATTGAATCTGAAAGGGATTGCCTTACCTATGCGGTATTATCTGCTCAGTCGAAGAACAAAAGATCAGGCATGGCACCAGGAAAGCCGGTTTGTAGGTAGAGATGAAGAGCTTTCTCTTATCAGGACATCCATTGATGACAGTATAACCTCCAATGAAAATGCCATTATCTATGTTTCAGGAGATGCCGGTATCGGTAAAAGCAGGCTGGTGAAAGAAGCATTGGCAAATTATTCAGCGCTTGCTTATCATAAGTTCAATATCACATGCGATACTTTTTTGCCAAAGCCATTGGAAGCCATTAAACAGATCATTAAAACATATGCCTATTATAATTCACAACTACCTGAAGATGCGGGTATTGCCATGTTCAAGGGTTTGTGGATGGCTCTTGCCCAAGAGGATATCGAGCTGCAGCGTATAGAGTCAATTATTGCCTTTCTCCTTGGTTATGAGTGGATGGGTTCAATATGGAATATCCTTCCTTCTGATGAAAAACCCAATCAGTTGAGAAATGCCTTTCTCCGATTTATGGAACAGTTGGCAAAGACAAAGCCCGTACTTGTTCATTTGGATGATGGACAATGGCTTGCAGAAGAAAGTAAAGTGTATCTGCAAAAGCTGAGCGAGCGGGCAATTACTCCAATTATCATCATTTCTTCCTGCCGATATCTGGAAAACGGAGAAAAAGTGGAATTGGGACTAATGAGACATAAGCGAATTGATCTTGAACTGAATTCACTCAGTGATCTTGGAAGTTATGAATTGATCAGGTCTATCCTCCGTTTGGCATACATACCCGATGCAACCCTTCGTCTCATCACTAACAGGGCAATGGGCAATCCTCTCTTTATTGAGCAGTTAACATCCTTACTGATGGAAAGCGGTAATATCAATGATAAAGGCGTTATTACCGGTGAAGTGGCATATTTAAGTTCCTTCAGCATTAGCGATATCATCAGCAATCGTATCGACCGCCTTTCTGAAAAGGTGCGGGAATGCATGTATAATGCAAGTATCCTCGGAACCGAATTCAATGTCCTGGTATTGTCTCAAATGCTCAAGGGAGAACCTGTGGATGAGCTTGAGACAGGTGTGAAGAACCGCATTTGGAGAGATCTCGATGAATTGCGTTACATTTTTACCCATATCCTGATCAAGGATATCATATATCAGCGAATGGTAAGTGAAAAACTGCAAGAACTTCACCAGGCTGCTGCTGAGTCTATGGAAATCGTCTTTGCTGATAAAATTGATGAGTTCGCAATGGAAACAGCCATTCATTTTGAGAAAGGCAATCAGCCACTCAAAGCAGCAGAATATTACGATAAAGCTGGTTTCTTTTTTAAGGCTAAATTTGACTTTGCAGGTGGGATATCCAATTTGCGTAAAGCCCTCTTAATCAGAGAAACCGCGTTGGGAGCAGAACATTCCTCTACGGCAAGTTCTCTGACTAACCTGGCTGAGTTATATAAAGCCCAAGGTAAGTACGAGCAAGCAGAGCCACTGTACCTGAGAGCATTGGAAATACTGGAGAAAAACCTCGGTGCAGAACATCCCGATATCATTCCTCCTCTGAATAACCTGGCTGCAATGTACAAAGACCAGGATAAATATGAGCAAGCAGAACCACATTACCTGAAAGCCCTAACCATCAAAGGAAAAGTTCTGGGTGCAAAGCACCCTGATACGGCTCCAGCGCTGCTAAACCTGGCACATTTATTCTGGCTGCAGGGAAAATATGAAGAAGCTGAACCTTTCTACCAGGGAGCAATGGATATTTATGAAACTGTCCTGGGTGCAGAACATCCGGATACAGCAAATTCATCCAACAATCTGGCTTCTATTTATCATTATCAGGGGAATCATGAACAAACGGAATCGCTTTACCAAAGAACACTTCAAATCAGGGAAATTGTCCTGAGCGCAGAACATCCTGATATGGGTGGTTTATTGACCAACCTGGCAAGCTTGTATTGGCTGCAGGGGAATTATGAACAAGCTGTACCGCTTTATCAGAAAGTTCTGGAAATTCGAGAAACGGAAATGGGGGCAGAACACCCTGATACAGTAAAAGCACTGAATAATCTGGCTAGTTTGTATGATTCCCAAGGTATCTATGAGAAAGCTGAACCCCTTTATAGGAGAGCATTGGAAATCAGGGAAAAAGTGTTAGGCGCTGAACATCCGCTGACTGCTCAATCCCTGAATAATTTGGCAGGATTGTATGATTCCCAGGATAACTTTAATCAAGCCGAGCCTCTTTATGTAAGAGCATTGGAAATCAGGGAAAATGTCTTGGGTACCGAGCATCCTCTGACAGCACAATCGATGAATAAATTGGCAAGTTTTTATGACTCGCAGGGAAAAGACGAACAAGCAGAACAAATATACTTGAGGGCATTGGATATAAAAGAAAAAGTCCTGGGTGCAGGTCAACCCAATATGGTAACTTCCATGAATAATCTGGATGAACTATATAGCTACCAGGGCAGGTATGACCAAGCGGAGCAGCTTTACCAGAGAGCTTTGAAGGTTTGGGAAAAGGTCTTAGGTGCAGGTCATCCGAGCATGGCAACTTCGATGAATAATCTGGCAGAATTCTATAGCTCCCAGGGAAGGTATGATCAGGCGGAACAACTCTACCAGAGAGCCTTGAAAATATGGGAAAAGGTGATGGATACAGAGCATCCTCATACACTGCAAAGTATTAAAGGGCTTGTTGATTTATATGATAAGATGGGAGAGCACGACAAAGCAAAAGTGTATCAGGAAAGGCTGGATAATATTCTGAAGAAAACTGAATAATAAGGATATTTTTAACATTCATAGCGATAGCTGCAAAAAGCTGAGAAAATAGATATCTATTGGCTAAATGATCTTATCAGTTATTATATAATTAGTTCTGATTGAATGTGGCGCAAGGGCGATAAGTATTTTAGTATACTACATAAGTTCGGTTAGTATTAGTTCTGAATGGGCTTGTATAACTCATTTTCGGTAGCTATTGATTCAAAAAATAGCATGTATGAAATTCTCTCACGTTCCAACATAGACATGCAAACAAAGGGAATTATATGAATATAAACTCTTTTAAAGATCGTCGCTTTACCTCCTTTTTTTCATTAATTATCGTTGCATCACTAATGATCATCGTTGTGGTTTTCCTTTTTTTAAATGGTCTGGAGAAAAAAAACCGTAAGGATGAAGCAGAAAACTTACTGCTATTAGTGCAGCGCAATGAAACAATGCTTGAGAATTGGGTTGTGGAGAGAAAGACAGACCTTCAATTATTGGCGTCGAACACCCTCTTGGTTGAGAAATTAAGCAATTATAAACAAAATGCTGTTTCTCCAAATGACACAAAATTTATTATTGATCTGCTTTTTCGGTACAGAACACAAAAAAAATATCGAGATGTATTTTTTACCGATATAAATGGCAAAGTATTGATATCGGCGAATAGTAAAAATAATTATAGTAAAGCACTTATCATTAATGATTGGAAAGCAGGATTGCTTAACAAGGATATCAATATGGGAGATATGAAGCGAAGTGAGATATCCCATGATGAAATTGTTCTAGATTTTTACTTACCTGTTTTCAGAGAAACAAATCATGATGTAATTCCAGTAGGTTTTTTGGTTTTACGCGCAAGTCCTCAAGACTTTATCTATCCTATGTTAGATAACCTTCCGAGAAAGTCTAAAACTACCGAAAGTAATTTGGTCGAAAAACAAGGGGATAACGTCGTATACTTAAATCAATTAAAGCACAAATCTGAAATTCCTTTTCGCTTCAGTTTACCCCTTTCTACGCCAAATCTTACAGCAGCAATGGCTGCAAATGATATGGCAGGCTCATATATAGGGAAAGACTATGCCGGTAATAAAGTAATTGCAGCGATGGATTCTGTAAGATTTACTAAATGGCATCTTATAGCCAAGATTGATTATAAGGAAGCTCTATCAGGTTTTTATGCAGAACGGATATTAATTTTTGTGATTTTGCTGATATTAATTGCTTTTGTATTGGCTATTTTAATAAATAGAGGAATAAAACAGAAATTTGAAATCCTAACAATGCAAAATGAAAATGAAGATAAGCATATGGCAATTCTAAAACACTTTGAGTATCTATTCAAAAATGCCAATGATATTATCCTGCTGACTGATTTTGATGGTAAAATTGTGGAGGCAAATGGAAAAGCTGAAAACATGTATGGTTACAGTTATGATGAACTTAAAGGGATGAATATTTATCAAATTACTGCCCCGGAATTTCATGAATTATCCAAAGGAATAGAAACAAGTCCTGATATTTCAACAGGAAGAGTCTATGAAGTTGATCATATTAGGCGATCAGGGGAACATTTCCCTGTGGAAATAAGCGCAGTAGCTATAACTGTAGGTGATAAGCAATTCATACAGAGAATAATCCGGGATATTTCCGAGAGGAAGCTGGCTGAAAAACAACTGCTTGATCTGAATAAGCAGTTGGAATGCAAAGTGACAGAGCGCACGAAAGAAGTAAAAGAGGTTTACAGTAAATTAGAAGGATTTTTCAAAGTCAGTATTGATCTACTTGCTATCGCCAATTCCGAAGGGTATTTCCTACAGTTGAATCCTGAATGGGAAAAGGTTTTGGGATATACTATCGAGGAATTGACCAATAGAAAATACCTGGATTTCGTTCATCCTGATGATCTTCAAAGTAGTTTGGATGCTTTAAAAGTCATGTCCCAGGAAACGCCATTGAAACACTTCATCACACAATATCTCTGTAAAGACGGTACATATAAGTTCCTGGAATGGAATGTAGCTCCGGAAAGTGATCTTCAATATATTTCAGCTCATGATATCACTGACAGTAAAATAGCAGAGGATAAAATATCTGCTTTAAATACAGTGTTAATGAATACAAATAAGGAATTGGAAAGTTTTTCATACTCTGTCTCCCATGACCTGAGAGCCCCATTGAGAAGCATGGAAGGTTATAGTTCTGCCTTACGGAATGGATATGCAGATAAAATAGACGAACAGGGAGTGCATTACCTGGATAGAATACAGAATGCTGCTGTAAAAATGTCCACGTTGATCAATGATATGCTGGAATTATCACAATTGGGACAAAAGCAGCTCTCCTTCCAGATTATCAATCTCAGTGATATCGCCAATAAGGTGGCGATAGAATTGAAAGAGGCATATCCTGAACAAAAAATATCCTTCAGAATTGCTGAGACAACATCCATTTCAGCGGATAGTGATTTAATGAAGATTGTCTTTAAAAACTTACTGGATAATTCCCGTAAGTTCTCAGCTAAGAAAGAAGTTAGTGAGATCGTTTTCGCTTCAAAAAAAGAAAAAGGACAAACCGTATATTATGTCCAGGATAACGGTGAAGGATTTGATATGGAATATGCTGATAAACTGTTTACTCCCTTCCAGCGATATCACCATGCTGAGAACTTTGCCGGAACGGGAATAGGTTTAAGCATCGTATTTAGAATTATCAACCGTCACAATGGAATGGTCTGGGTTGAGAGCACGATTGAAAATGGTACAACTGTTTTCTTTACCATAAACTCCAAAGGAGAATGAAATGAACAACAAAAAGATACTTCTTGTTGAGGATAATCCTGATGATATTGAACTGACAATATTGGCTTTTAAACAAAGTAACTTACAAAATGAAGTTGTCGTTGTGAGAGACGGTCAGGAAGCCTTGGACTACTTGTTTTGCACTGGCACATATGCAAGTAGGGATATGAACGATTATCCGGCAATCGTGCTTTTGGATTTGAATCTGCCCAAAATCAAAGGGCTGCAAATCCTGAAGGAAATAAGGTCTAATCCACATACACAGTTAATTCCTGTCATCGTTCTTACCAGTTCAAAGATGGAGAAAGATTTGATTCAGAGTTACCTTGGTGGTGCGAATAGCTATATTCAGAAACCTGTGGTTCTTTCTGACTTCTTCTCAGCAATCAATGCCCTTGGTGTTTTCTGGCTATTGGTCACCGAATTACCTCCAAAGACCTAGAAATGGAAAAATTCTTAAGAATTCTGTTTATTGAAGATTCAGAAGATGATGTCTTTCTGATCACAACTCACATCCAGAATTCCGGTTACACGGTATCAGGTACAAGGGTTGATAATGACCACGATTACCTGGTTGCATTGCAGCAAGGTTATTACTGGGATGTGATTTTATCAGATTATGCCCTGCCTGGATTTTCAGGAAGAAGAGCTTTGGATCTGTTTCGTAAAACAGAATTAAAGATACCATTTATCCTGATATCGGGAGCGTTGGGAGAAGACATAGCTGTCTTAATGCTGAAATCAGGAGCCAGCGACTTTGTATTAAAGAATAATCTCCGAAGATTAGTACCGGCAATTGAAAGAGGTGTGGAAGAAAGTAAACAAAGACGGGAACGCCAAGCTTCTGAGCAACCTATAACACCGGCAGAAGGCATCTTGCTACGTAGCCCTGTTGTTGTTTACCAGGGAAGTCTTGAACTCAGGGAACACCCTAAATTTATCTCAGATAATTTCCGAATATTCGGCTTTAACATGGATGAATTTCAGAATGAGCAAGTTCTGTTCAGCGATATCATATATCCTGATGATCTTAACAGGATTACCGCTGAAATCTTGAATTATGACAAACTGAAAGTTGATAACTATACACTCCAGTACAGAATAATCAACCCAAAACAAGAAATCACTTGGGTAAAGGATTATATCACAGTGATTCGCAATGAGAAAGGGGAAGTCACGAATAGGGAAGGAACTCTTATTGGTATCACTGACCTGGAAGTAACACCGGAAAAGCAGCAGGAGAACTTTGAAATATACAGAAGTCTTTTCCAGGATAATATTGAATTATTATTGGTAATTGCACCCGAAACCCTTACCATCATTGATGCAAATCGAGCAGCTTGTATTTTTTATGGCTACACACATGATGAAATCCTGAAAAAGAAGATATATGACCTCAGTATCGGTAACAAGGCAGAATTATATTCTGAATTTACCAAGTCACTACATTCTAATAATTACCGAACTTATGATAAGCATAAATTATCCAATGGGCAAATACGAACACTGGAAATTCATGCCGGTCAGGTTAACCTCGGTGGAAAGGCGTATATACGGGCTGTATTGTTCGATATCACAAACCAGGATGCACAGGAAAAGAAGCCTGGAGGAATCGATAAATATCTGGATTTACTGGATATCCTACCTCATTGCACGATGATTACGGATATGAAGCATAACATACTTCATGCCAATGCTGAATGTGTCAAATTGCTCGGATATTCTTCCATTAAAGAATTGGTGAATAAATCAGGTATGGAGCTGTTTTCCCCTGAATACATTCAAATGTTTGCCGATCAACAGATTGTGGATACTTTGATAAACACCGGACAAATTCAAAGCATGAAAGTCAGACTTATAAATAAAAACGGTACTATCTTTTGGAATTCAATGGATTGCCGTCTAATTAAAGACACTGATGGAAAACCAGATGGAATATTATCTGTTTTCTCCGATACAAGTAAACAGGACAAGGCATTTCAGGATGTTGAGGAAAGTGAACAGAGATTTCTGTTAAACTTCGAAAACGCTCCGATTGGCAAGGCAATGGTTACGATGGACAATAGCTTTCTGAAAGTGAATCAAGCTTTTATCAGGATGTTGTTATGGGTGAACAGGGATTACTCACAGTATACAATGCTGGATCTTTTTAATACGGAAGATATTCAGTTCTATATTTCTTCCACTAAACAACTAACAGATAAATCAACTGATCATGTATCATGGAAAAGCATGATTAAAATTGATGATAATCAAACAATGCCTGTTCAGATTTCTGCTACGCTTATTAGTTTTGAATCTATTCCACAGTATTTCCTTATCCAAATGGAAGAAATTACTCAAAGTAAACAACAACTGTAACGCGTAACAAATTAGTTTTACAGTTTGCTAATTATCCCTTTTGCTTTCTTTAAAAACTTCACAAACTTTTCTTCTGCATCCGGATTCATTGAACCGCCAAAAAAGAGGGAATCAACTTTCACCATTTTGAAAAAGCCTGTAAGTGTTTCATTCATTTTTTTAGGAATAGAGGAATAGTATTTTGCAGGTGCACCGGAAGCCATGATAAGAATATATTTCTTGCCGGGTGTGAAGTTAACTGTCATATTTTCACCAACAAATATGCACCAGCGATCCAGGAAAGTCTTGGCAGTGCCGGATATGTAATCCATATAAATAGGAGCACTGAGGATAACACAATCAGCATCGATAAACTTCTGCATAACAGGTGTCAGGTCATCTTTTAAAGCGCAATGCTGGTTTATCGGTAAGTTAATCTGCGTCCCACAATTTCCACATGACTTAAAATTCAGATCATACAAAGATATAATTTCTGTCTTATGTCCCTGTTTTTTTGCTTCTTCGATCAAAGTATTCACCATACGTGCTGTGTAACCGTTTTTACGAGAACTGGAAATAAAACCAAGTACTTTCATAATATCTCCTATTTGATTGTTTGAAAATGTCGTCTCGTTGGATTTCAAATCTCCAATACCTTTATTATACAATCCCAGATGAAAGGAGATTTGGATTCACCCCTATTTATGCTGCGTAGTTTTAATTTTTCCAGCAATCGTACTGAGTAATCGATTGAGAAAATCACGATAGAATTCAATAGGGGTAACCAGGTTATTCACAAAGGCATAAAATGTTTTTGCATGCAGGATTGCCAGGTTCGCCATGGTACGTAAGCTATAAAAAAGGTAAGAGATGAAAATGACAGGATTTTCTTCCTTTCTGACTGTACCATCTTCCTGACCAAGACGCAGAGCTTCTTCCACCAGGGCAAAACCTTTCTGGTTCACTTCCAAGAATTCATTCAGCGTATCTTCCTGGATCTGGGTATAGTCCAATCCCTGTACGTCCATATAGAGTTGGAAACGTAGATACTCAGGATAAGAATTAAAAAACCGGTAATATTCTTCTCCAAAAGCAACAACTTTATCAAAACCGGTTGCAGCAAGTGCCATCCTTTTTTCCAGGGCATCAATCTTCATCCGATTATAGCGTAGATGAACGGCTAAATACAGATCATCCTTACTTTTAAAGTATGTGTATAATGTACGTCGACTGAATTCTGCCACTTTACCTACTTCATCAAGAGTAGTACTATCGTATCCTTTTTTGAAGAAAACTTTCTCAGCAGCAGTGATAATCTCTTCTCTATGCCTGGCTTTTTCACGTATTCTACGTGCATTCATCATATACTCCATTTGTTTAATTAACTCACATGTGTGAATTTATATATGGGAATATCCTGTGTCAAGAAGATTTATGAGATAGATAACTAGTGATACCCTACAAGGGCGTATCTAATACCTTTTCTGCGTTTTGTTGCCGATGATCCTGACACCTGATTTGAATCTATCAGCTAAAACTTTGGAGAAATACGAAAGCCTGGTTGTCAAACTCCGTTTTGATATTTGGAGAATATGAGTTTCTACCCTTTTCAAAGAAGTTCCATATCAGTAGATATCCGAATAGTGAAGACGACTATACAAGAGAGACACCAAAAAGTGAGACGCCCATATAGGGCGTCTCTACATTTGATTGACACAAATTGAAGTGTTCAAGTTGTTAAAATCCAGTTATCTTATCATACATCTAGATTGATAACTATTTAGATTAGTAACATAGGAGGATATATGGAGATAAATAAGAAGACTTTTGAGTGTTTGTATAAGCACTTTCGGGAAATTCTACCAAACAGGATCATGAAAGAGTTGGAATTATCAGCATCTGAATATGAGAAAATTCTACAGCATTGGGGGTTGGATGAACAAACGCAAATAGTACTTTCAGATGAAGCTAAGGGTACAGGTAAACGCTTCATGCAGCTAACTCGTTATTCGTATTTAGAGGATTCTGACCAGGAAAAAGGGGTTCCCTGCCCACCTGCATATAAAAAACTGGAAGGGAAAGTATTTCCATTACCCTTGCACTCTGAGATTAAAAATCCCAAGATAAGTCTCTTAAAAATAATGGATCAACGTCGAAGCATAAGGGTATATGATGATAAGACGCTTTCGATCGCTGAATTATCCTACTTATTATGGTCAACCCAAGGAGTTCGTCTGCATAAACAAACAGAAAAAGTATCATTTACTTTGCGGACAGTACCATCTGCGGGAGCGCGACATGCATTGGAAACCTATCTCCTGATCAATCAAGTGGAAGGTATCCCAGCAGGACTGTACTTTTATAATGTACAGGATCATCAATTGATTCAGCTTAATACACAGCCTGATATTGCTGATTATATATCACAAGCATGCTGGGAACAGCCTATGATCAAAACTTCTGCTGTCACTTTCATCTGGGTGGCAATTCCTTATCGCATGAGTTGGCGTTATGGAGAAAGAACGTGGCGTTATCTTCATCTGGATGCAGGACATGTATGCCAGAATCTATATTTAGCAGGAGAGTCTATTAATTCAGGAGTATGTGCTATCGGAGCTTACTCAGATGAACTTTTTGCGATTGCCCTGGATTTGGATATCGACCAGGAATTTGTGATTTATGCAGCCACAATCGGCAAAAAGCTGGAATAGGGAAAATTTGATTGACATGAAAACCACCCATTTATAGCTTGACCAAACGTTCAGCAAAAGTGGGCTTGTAACTCAGTGGTAGAGTATCTGCCTTTTAAGTAGAGAGTCGTTGGTTCGAGTCCAACCAGGCTCACCAACTTTTGCGACCCCATCGTCTATCGGTTAGGACTCCAGATTTTCATTCTGGCAAGAGGGGTTCAATTCCCCTTGGGGTCGCCATCATTTTTTGAGGAACGTACAGATCAAATAAGTGTCCCTTTCGTCTAGGGGTTAGGACACAAGATTCTCAGTCTTGGAACAGGGGTTCGATTCCCCTAGGGGATGCCACTTTTTATCTACCACAATTCTCCCAATTTACTTGAATTCCCAAAAGGTATCCTTACTGAAACCTGACACCTGAAATCAACAATCTACAATTAAATATTACTTGACTTATCGTAATATCTTCAACATTTCTTGCATCATACGTGTATATTAAGCATAACCTCTATCGATATCATCTATCATTATATACTTTAATCCAAACTAAAAAATAGAGGAGATCACATGAAAACAATAATATGTGCTTTTTTTTATTTAGCCATAACCAGCTTTTTAATGGGGACAAACAACTTCGGATTTTCAAAGGCAGTCTACACGACAAATGAAGAAGCCAAATCAGAGAATCCTATAGTAACTCCTATGCTGGGGCAGTTTAATGAAGATGAAACCAGGGATGTAAACGCACCGGATAATGTCTCTATTTCTGTTGTAAATGGAATTGTCACCTTGTCCTGGTCTCCCGCAGCCAATGCAACCAGCTACATCGTGGAAGGCTCCGGAATATGTGACTCATGCTTTTCAGATGTATCATCAACCGGCAGTTTTTCTAACTCGGAAGGATATGTGCATTGGGAAAAGTCATCCCCTGAACATTTTCAGTTTTATCGGGTAAGGTCTGTAATGAGCGACTTGCCTGCGAACTTCATCCTCGTGGAAGGGGGTACTTTTAATAATCATATATCTGATGTAACGCTTTCAACTTTCTATATAGACAAATTTGAAACTACCCAGGGATCATATCTTGCAGTGATGGGGAATAATCCGTCGATTGAATTTGGCGTGGGCTCGAACTATCCAGTTTACTACGTCTCTTGGTTCGATGCAATAGAATATTGCAATTGCAGGAGCCTGCTCGAAGGATTAACCCCATGTTACAGTTACAGTACCTTCGGAACGAATCCGGATAACTGGACTGTAGGTTGGGATGCTGATCAAAACAACCATGTGAATGTTGCCTGCAACTGGACGGTCAATGGCTATCGCTTGCCGACCAGCATGGAATGGATGTATACCGCCTGGAGCGGGAATCTCCACCAAAATACTTTATACAGCGGGAGTTCCGATATGATGTGGTTCGGATGGCATTGTTATAACTCCGGTAACCGTACCCATGAGGTGGGAACATTGATGCCAAACCTGCTGGGTACCTATGATATGAGCGGTAACGTCTGGGAATGGGTCTGGGATATTTATGGTCCATATCCTGAAGATGCACAGACAAATCCTACCGGAGTAACTTTGGGATCTACGCGAACCATTCGCGGTGGATACTTTTACAGTTTGCCTGAGGGATGTGAAGTTACCTTCCGGTATAATTACACACCTACTTATATTGATAAAGGCATTGGGTTCCGGATTTGCAGGTCAGCCCCCTGATATGCTGATTTAATATAATGTATATACAGAAGGTGATAGCGTACAGCGTACAGCGTACAGCGTACAGCGTACAGCATACAGCGTACAGCATACAGCGTACAGCATACAGCGTACAGCATACAGCGTACAGCATACAGCGTACAGCGTACAGCATACAGCATACAGCGTACAGCATACAGCGTACAGCATACAGCATACAGCGTACAGCATACAGCATACAGCGTACAGCATACAGCGTACAGCGTACAGCATACAGCATACAGCGTACAGCATACAGCGTACAGCGTACAGGTAACAGGTTCAGAGAAGAAGAGAATGTTCTTCTATTTCGTATTTCATAACTCGGACTCTGTGGAAAAAAGTAGCTAAGGAATACTGGAGTCCAAATCGCCACCGTGACTTTTTGATAATAGATTAATTATTGGCGATACGGACTTCAGTATTCCAATTACCTAAACAATTGATTATTAACACTTTAAATTCGTTATTTTCCGCTAATGCCGAAGTCCGCAATTCCTATAAATTAGTAATAGTATGGTTGTTTTCTTTGGAATTTTGAACTCCGGCATGCTTGTCTGGACTTTTTTCCACAGAGTCTAACTCGTAATTATTAATTAGCGATGCCTGACTGCTCTGTTAATTCGTACTTCGAACTTCCCCTAAGTCGCCCTTGAACAACCTGCTTAAGTGAAACTCAAAACCAGGTAATCAGAAACTAATCAAAAACTAAAATACTTTAGGAGCTGGTTAGGAGCTGATTAGGATCTGACTAGGTGCTGAATACTATCTCTCACGTGTGCCACTTGAGAGATAATTAAAAATGAAAAATGAAAAATTAAAAAATCAAGATTAAAAATGGCAGAAGCGTGGAGTAAGATTCCGATCTTACTGTCTTCTCTGCTCCCCCAATTTTATAAAGAGGGGGATCAAGGGGGCGTTAGTTCTTCTCTTCTTTGGAACTGGCACCTAGAACCTAAAACCTGACACTTTCTGCAAAAAATGTTATATTGTTGGATTCGTAACCCTTCAACTATGGAAGAACCCGAGGTTACAAACCATCGGGGAAAACATGATGTAATCATATGGTACAAGGTCGGAACGTTGTTTTCAAACAGCTATGCTATTGGAACGCTGTTTTCAAACGGCTATGCATTTTCAAATGGCAAGATCGTAGCCTAATAAATTAAGCGTTCCAGCAGAAGAGCTGTCAACACCTGAAGTATATGCTACGAGAGCTTTTCAATCACATCTACAGCAGATTTCAAATCCGGTACAATAAAATCAGGCATCGCTTTCCAGTTCTTTCTTTTTTCCATGAACTCTATTTTTCCATATCCTGTTTGAACTAGTATTGTCTTTAATCCGGCATTCCTTCCAAACTCGATATCCTGGTATTTATCACCTATCATCCAGGACAGATTCGGTTTGAAATCAAAGTCTTTCCTGGCGTCAAGGAACATACCAATACCCGGTTTCCGGCTGGGATGCTCACAATTCCAAGGTTCTACAGTTCCCTTGGCATAATAGGGTGAATAATAGATACTATCCACATAAGTCTGACCTTCGTGAAGAAGTTCCTTGAGCTTGGCATGAACGGCATCAACTTCATTTGCGGTAAACAAACCTCGTGCAATACCTGACTGATTAGTAACAATAAAGACATAAAAGCCCAGTTCATGAAGTTTCTTTATTGATTCAATCGAATATGGATACAGTTCGAATTGGTCAGGATGATGTATGTATCCAGTAGAATCAGGATTAATTGTACCATCCCGATCCAGTAATACAGCTTTGGCAGGAAATGGCTTATTCTGTACTTGCTGTTCCCTGTTCCCTGTTCGCTGTTCTCTTCCCATAACTAATTCCTGTCAGAAGTTTGCAGTCTCAACGCATCCGGTAATTGAATTGCATATAGAATCAGCCTGTAATCCCAGCTTTTATTGCTGCGAGTGTAGTTCATTTCCAAACGCCAGCAATGCAATTGCCTAATCAGTTGAATGGATTGGGATACCATTCTCTCTGATTTAACATCGAGGTAGTTGGAATAAGTCATAGACCAGTTTTGAGTCAGCTTGCAATTACCGCTGATTCGTATATTATTACTTCTAGGATCAAATGGAGAATGAGGTCCGGAAACATCCTGCCCCATTGTTAATGACCAGCTTTCAGGATTGCTGATTTTTTCATATTCCTTGATACTCTGAACTTCCTTTTTTGCAGCAGTCGTGTCAGGAAATTGAATACCGGCAAACAAAGGATTCTTTAGTTTGGGGAAATAATTCACATAATTTGATTTCCCTGACAAGGTTACAGAATGGGAGGCATACCAGTTTGAAAGTCGCCAGTTATTCCATTGAAGAGTGTATGGATTCTCTGTCACAGACCAAGTTTGAGAATAGGTGAACTTGAAATCACCAATTTCCAGATCACCAGGTTTCATAGAGACACGATGTGAGATATTTGATAATTTTTTATTCATCGCATCTGTATTATAACTGGCATTGGCATTCCATAAAATGAAATCATTCAGTTTCAGTTCCTTACGTTTATCGTTTGGAGCCAGGCGCAGTTGCCATTTCTGCTCCAAAGCAAAACCCATACTCCTGGATTTTTGCCCTGTGGGAAGAGAGATTGACTCGAAGCTGTAAAATCTGTCATTCCGTTCCTGATTTGGTGAATAGCTGAAGGAAATCCTGGGAGTAATAATATGCCTTACTGCTGATACATAAGATTTTGAAAAAACACGGATGCCATACATCGAGAAGAACGCAGAACTGGAAGTATTCCAAGCATATCCCCGAGCAGGCTTGTCATTTTTCATATCCCTATCAAACCAAGCTTCTGAATAGCTGATTCCCTGCGCCAGGTTCAGCCAACCCAGCAATTTATAATCGTAGTTTGCTCCGGTATTATGTTCAATACCAGCATGATGAATAGAGATTGGATTTCCCAGGGAGTCCGTGGAATTATGGTAAAAAATATCAGCAAACGTGGGCTTCTTTGCTGTGATATAACCATAATGAACAGCATGGACATTATAATTATATGAAAAATGGGACCACCAGGTATCGCTTTCGTTTGCTATATCAGTTGATTTTTGAAACAATTCATACAAGGGTTTGTAGGGCAAAGTATAAGACATCGTCGGTAAACTGATTGACCTGATATCATTAATAACATCATCCGAGTAAGAAGAAGTGACACTGATATTGGAACCAAGAAAAGGTTTTCGATATGAGACGGTCGAGTATACAGTCTGGGTTAGAAACTCAGATGAATTGATGTCATAATTTAAGATGCTTTTACCGCTAACAAGATTTACATTTGCATCAAGTGTTGAACGATTGCCCAATTCCTGGTGATGATTTGTTGTAATTTGCCATTGATAATTTGTCTGCCCAAAATCAGTCTGTTGATTCTTCACAGTCGCCATGAAATTACCTTGGAATAGATATCTCTTGATGTATTGACCAGAAAAGGAAGCATTCCAGCCTCTCAATTCCAGGTAATCAAATGAAGCGGTGGCATCTGCAAATTCGGCATAGGGATAGAAGAAAGCGATGTTTTTCAGGTATTTCCCTTCATATGTACTGTAACCAGGTTCAGGGATAAGGAAACCAGCATGTCTACCACGCTTAATTGAGAATGCAGCATAGGGAAGACCGAATACAGGGATATGGTTTACATAGAAAATTACAGGCTTTCCCACAATCTTATTATCTCTGAAAAACCTCATTTTATTACTGTAAATATAGTAATCCGGAGCTTCAGCATCACAGGTGGTGAATCTCCCCTGGTCAACGTCGTAAACGTCATCACCTACCTTGCGCAATTCCTTTCCATAATAATAACCCTTATCGAATCGGGCTGCCCCTTGGAAAATGAGACCTGTCTTTGAATCTACATCATAAAAGACGCTTGAACCGGCAAGATACTGATCAGTATCCTGCATAATCGTATGCCCTGAAGCAAAGGCGGTATTTTTTTTCAGATTGATCGACATTGAATCAGCAGTAATCTTAGAATTACCATAATCAATTGAAGTATTGCTTTGTAATTGGATCAGTTCTTGATCATAGTTATAGGAAACACTATCGGCGGCGTAGAATAATGAATCCTCTACCGCAGCTTTGATTTTTAACGAATCAACTGGAATAGAAAGACTATCCGGTTGTATCTTCAGTGAATCATATGGTAACGTAGATTGATTCGGTTTATTTTGAGCATGAATAGGAAGAGCAATACACGATAAAATCGCCATTGTCACGATAATTATTAGGATATTCTTCTCTATTACATTCATAACGGCAAATTATTGGCTTTCATAAACATGTCAAGAAGTCCTCAAAGGAAGTACGAAGTGAGAAGTGCGAAGTGTGAACTTCCCTGAAAGCAAGTTTTCTCTGCCGACAATGAAAAGAGGTGGCGAACTCCGTTTCGCCACATGCCAAATCGGAGTTTGACATACCAGTTTTCAAGTCAAATTCGAAGTACGAAAAGAAACTGAGTATTTATTAATATACTCCAAAGAAAAGTTTGACGATTTTATCTGCACACCTAACTTGGAGTCATCATGGTTCAGTTCAATAAGGAGTGTTTCGTGGCAGCAAAATATCAAGTTCCCCGTGGTACATTTGATATTCTACCCCAGGACAGTTATAAATGGGAGTACATCATGACCACATTCAGAAATGTGGCAAAACGATATCAATATAGAGAAATCGTGACCCCCATCTTTGAGACTGTAGATCTCTTTGAAAGAAGTGTTGGTGATACATCCGATATCATTCAAAAGGAAATGTATAAATTTGAAGACAAAAAGGGACGTGTGTTTGCATTGCGTCCTGAAGGTACAGCACCCGTTGTGCGCAGCTATGTGGAAAACAATCTCGGTGCCAATGGCGGACTGACAAAGATTTTCTATATTGGTCCAATGTTCAGGTATGACAGACCGCAAGCTGGTAGATATCGTCAATTTTATCAGTATGGTGTGGAAGCGATTGGCAGTGAACACCCGTATGTAGATGCAGAAGTAATCGCACTTCAGTACACATTTTTGAAAGAATTGGGTCTGACGAAATTTGAAGTGGAAGTAAATAGCGTTGGTTGCCCGGAATGTTCAAACGCTTATAATGAAGCTTTGAAAGATTATTATCAACCGTTTCTTAAGGAATTATGCCCTGACTGCCTGATTCGTTTTGAAAAGAATCCCAAACGAATCCTGGATTGCAAAGTACCTGCCTGTAAGGAAATCAGTAAGGATGTTCCAACTCAATTGGAATATTTGGATGAGAAATGCCTCGCACATTTTGAAATGGTGAAGTCCTATCTAGTGGAAATGAAGATACCGTTTACTGTCAATCCGCATATTGTCAGGGGATTAGATTATTACACAAGAACAGCCTTTGAATTCATTAATCGAAATCTGGGTGCACAGAATGCCATTGGCGGAGGCGGGCGTTACGATAAACTAGTGGAGCAAGTTGGTGGAAAAGATTCTCCCGGTATTGGCTTTGCAGCCGGTATTGAAAGACTCTTATTGTCACTCGATAATGAAAATCTGCCCATAGGAGAACAGCCCAAACCTTTGTATTATTGGATCGCTATTGGTGAGAATGCCAGGAAACATAGTATCCTGACTGTGTCCGAGTTACGATTTTCCGGATATTCCGTTGATTTTGACTTGGAAAAGGAATCATTGAAGAGTCAGATGAAAGCTGCAGATAAATCAGGTGCAAAGTACGCCCTGATCTATGGAGATGATGAATATCAAAAGCATGTGGTGATCCGTAAAAATTTGGAGAGTGGAAAACAGGAAGTAATCAGTTTGGATGAATTAATTCCTTAATTCCTCTTTCTTGTTGACATTTCACGGTTTCAAAATGTTATGTATATATATTTGGATGGAGGATATCACATGTCTAGTTTAGCAATTCTTGGTTGTATGTATGGAGATGAAGCCAAAGCCAAAATCGTTGATGTATTGGCAAAAAACGCTGATATTGTTGTACGTTTCCAGGGTGGTAATAATGCGGGTCATACGATTTGGCTGGATGGAAAAAAGTATGTTTTCCATATGGTTCCATCAGGAATCCTTTTCCCCCATATGATCTGTGCACTAGGAAGTGGTGTCGTGATTGATCCATTTGAATTGATCAGCGAAATGAATCATTTACAGTCAGAAGGTATCGATTTTTCCAATCGTTTTTTTATAGATCCAAGAGCTGCGGTCATACTTCCTTTACATAAAATTTTGGATAAAGGCACCGAAAACGCTGGCAGTATAATTAAAATCGGGACAACCCAGCGAGGTATCGGTCCTGCTTATGCTGACGCAATATCACGTTGGGGAATAAGGATGAGTGATTTATATTACCCTTCTCATCTTTCTCATCGGATAAAAAATCTGTTTCAAGCTCATCATATCAATATTGATGCAGATGAATTGCATCGATTGGATACAGAATTGGTTAGGGTCGCTGAGATTTTCAAACTGCATATCAGACAAATCCCCTATCTCTTGGAAGAAGCCGTAAATTCAGGAAAAAGAATCATCTTTGAAGGAGCGCAGGGATCACTGCTGGATATTACTTTCGGTACTTATCCATTTGTTACTTCCTCTCATACAATTGCCGGCGGTGTTTCGGTTGGCACAGGCTTCCCTCCTCATCATCCATTAAAAGTAATCGGTGTCTATAAATCTTATGTGACACGTGTCGGTGAAGGACCTTTTCCTACTGAATTAACAAATAGCATTGGTGATCGAATCCGTGAGCAAGGACATGAATATGGATCCACAACCGGTCGCCCCCGTCGTTGCGGATGGTTTGATGCTTTTGCAGGAAAGTATACAATTATGATTAATGGAGTCAATGAAATTGCCCTGACTTTATTGGATGTCCTGACTGGCTTGGACAGTATCAAAATATGTACAGGATATAAGTTCCAAGGTGAATTACTATTAGAATTTCCTGCTGAAACTCATTTACTGGAGATGGTAGAACCAATTTATAACGAGTATCCGGGATGGAATGAGGATATTTCAGGATGCAGGAAGATTGAGGAACTCCCAGTAAATTGCAGGATATTTGTGAAAGCAATAGAAGATTATTTGGAACGACCGGTTACCATCATTTCAGTTGGTCCTGATCGTTCACAAACTATATTTGTCTGAGAACAGAATATATGGAGGTTTTGTGAAATACCACATCATGTCAATTTTCTTATTGATCATTTCTATCAGTCTCTTTGCTGATCCCATGGGTTTTGTTGCCCCTCAGTATCTGCAGAGCTATTATGATAATTTCAGTAATAATTATCTGAATGCTATTTCTGCAGGCAGAGGTCATACAGGTGTTGGACTAACTGGCAATGTCGAGAATGTTCTGCAGAACCCAGCAGCCTTTACAACAGATCACTCTCAACTGTATATTGAGATTTTTATCAAGCCCCCTGTTAGTGAATTTAATAAATACCAGGATCAACAATATGAATCGCTTGTTCCTATCGGCATTTTTGCCTATGGATTCCATGCCTGGAAACATTTCAATTTTAGTATGAATTACTCAACCCCTCAAAGCATTGAATATAATGTTCTATCCTTAGAGCTTAATACTGGGGATATCATTTTTCACTACCCCAGCTATTATTTGTACCAAATCACGGCAACCGGGAATTACGAATGGAAAAATCTGCGTATCGGTCTGAATCTTCTGAATGAGATTTACAGTTTTAAAGACCAGGTCACTTGGGGAACGGCTATCCTTGACCGTGTTGATCACATGGACTATGCTTTAAGATTCCAACCGGGTCTTTATTACAAATACAAAGGTGTCAGTATTGGTACAAGTTATATGCCATCCACTCAACATACGTATAATTTTAGATACCAGTCATACGATGTGACACTTCCTTCCCAATTCAACGCTGGAATTGGTCTGACCTATAATGTTACTCGTTTTGCTACAGATATAAATCTCACTAACTGTAGTGAAATGTCAGATCAATTCAAGAATCGACTAGATTTCAAAGCCGGTATGGAGACTGATTACCATAAATATACTCTCCGCTGTGGATTCATGAGTATTCCAAGCGTATGGCAAGGTGCCTATATCCTGCCAATATACAATGTTCCAGGTGGACTTGTTACCAATCTTCCGGATTCTGTAGGTATGATTAGATCAACAGCCCAATCCATGCTTACAGGTGGTTTTACTTGGCACTCTGAGTTAGCTGATCTGACTGTAGCATTTATCCAGGATGTGCAGAATAAGGCAAATTATACATCTGTTTTTGGATCGATAAGTGTAAATCTCAATAAATTATCAATTAAGCGTATCATCCCTGGTGATAAGGAGAAAGAAATTCCTCTTGAAGATGATACTGAGATCGAATACCTGGAATAGGAAAGAATCTGGTAATAGATCAAATGAATACAATCTACCCCATAAAGTTATTAGAAGATAAAATCATCCTTCTTGATCAAACTCGATTACCTCAAGAAGAAATTTGGCTCGAGATGATAGACTATCGTCAAATGATTGAAGCGATTAAAATGCTTCGGATTCGCGGAGCTCCATTATTGGGATTGGCTGCCATAGCAGCAGCTTATCTGGCTGCTATTCAATTCTTAAGAGAGAAAGAATTCATGAAGCTGATGGATAACGCAGTTGATGAGATAGAATCTTCAAGACCAACTGCTGTGAATCTATTCAAAGCTACTACCAAGATCAGACAAATATTACATGAATCCATTGATTCAAAAGTTATTAAGGACAAACTACGTACTCTTTACGAATTTCTCTATGAGTATGAAGAATCCGCTTGTGAGAAGATAGGAATGAATGGAATTACTCTATTCGCTCCAGATAAAAAATTGAATATCATGACCATCTGTAATACCGGCAGTTTAGCTACTATTGGTATTGGTACAGCTTTGGGAGTGATTAGAAAGCTTACTGTTGATCATGATGTCCATGTCTATGCTTCTGAAACCCGTCCCCTGTTACAGGGAGCGCGTCTTACCATGTGGGAACTCCAGAAATCTGGAATCCCTTCCACACTGATCACAGATAATATGGCAGGATGGGTAATGAAGACAAATTCGATAGATGCTGTACTTACCGGTGCAGACAGGATCACAGCCAATGGAGATACCGCCAATAAAATAGGAACTCTCAATTTAGCCATATTAGCCAAATATTTCAAAATCCCCTTTTATGTCGTTGCCCCGGTAACTACCATCGACTCTTCCTTGGAATCGGGTTCGGAAATAGCGATTGAAGAAAGGGAGCACAACGAAATATCTTCTTTAGGTAATAAGCAAATTGCACCGATGGGAATTCATGTTTTCAATCCGGCTTTTGATATCACACCGGCATCGCTGATTACAGCAATAATCACTGATAGTAGAGTTTTTATTCCTCCATATCATTTTGATAATGTAGGGATAGACCCATGTGTCTATCCAAATATTAATTGAAAATAGGAGGATAGACACATGGGTCTATCCCTACATTGCGATTAAGTAGGATTGGAGTTCTACTCTACAATGTTTAATAGTTCAAAATAGATAGAGGTTCATATGAAAGTGACGATTCAGAGATTTGATGGTTACGTATTAGAAGATCTGAAACAGTATTTTGTCGGGTTGTTTGAAGAATATGGTCTTTGGGAGAAATTCAAGGATAAGAAAACTATCCTCTTGAAACCTAATCTCCTCGGCGCTTTTGAACCTGAAAAAGCAGTTACTACTCATCCTCTAGTTTTGGAAGCACTAATCCAATTATTGTTTGAGAAAGAAAAACAGGTTATGATTGGCGATAGTTCTGGGGGTACTGTATCTCTACAAAAAGTATGGGATAAAACCGGTATGTCCGATTTGGCAAATCGTTATCCGGTAAAATTACTCAATTTTGCAGAAGCAGGCGTTGTGGAAATGGAGAGGAATGGATTCAGCTATCCCATTTCAAAAGCCTTTCTTGATGCAGATGGAGTGATCAGCATATCAAAGTATAAAACTCATGGTATGATGCGTTTCACAGGAGCAGTCAAAAACATGTTTGGTCTGATTCCCGGGTTGAAGAAAACTGAGTTTCATAAATTAAATCCGGAAACCAATCAGTTTGCATCCCTTTTAACAAATCTTTATCAGTCCGTTAAGTATAAGATCGATCTTCACATCATGGATGGGATCATGGGTATGGAAGGAGATGGACCGACCGCAGGTATTATCCATAATTTCGGGCTGATCTTCAGTTCACAGAATGCACCTGCCCTGGATTATGTTGCCTGTAACATGATGGGTTTCGATTGGAGAAAGGTACCCGTTGTATGGCAGAGTCTCCATGAAGAGGGTATCCTACCCTCTCGTATTGAAATTCCACAAGAATGGGAAGGTTTTCAATTTGAAAATGTGAAACTAGGTAGTGTTAACTTCAGTAGTAAAATGATGAACCACATCCCTTCCCTGGCAAAGAAATTTATCAAAACCCAGTTTGAGTTTTATCCTGATTTTAACGATGACTGCCGTTTATGCCAGGTTTGTGTGAAAAGCTGTCCGGTACAGGCAATCAGTTATACAAAAGGGGATAAACATCCCTTGATTAATTACACAAAATGTATTAATTGTCTTTGCTGCCATGAATTATGTCCGTATCGTGCAGTGTATATCCATAAATCACGTTTTGCTAAGTTATTTATCCATTAACAAGGGAGCTAGATCATGATTCATCTCCAGTATTTTGGACAATCCTTCTGGAAAGTATGGAATGAAGAAATTGCGATTGCCATTGACCCATTCCATGATCTCGGATTTCCTCTTCCCAAGAATGTGGAAGCAGATGTTGTCCTTAGCAGCCATGATCATTTTGACCATAATAACTTGGAATTGATTAAGAATACATCATTGATTATCAAAACACCCGGTGATTTTACTTATCAAAACATTCTTTTCGAGGCATTTAGTACTTTCCACGATGAGCTGCAGGGAGCAAAAAGAGGAAAAAATTTAATCTTCAAATTTACGATGGAAAAGCATGTAATTATTCATTGTGGTGATTTGGGTGTTGTTCCATCTCCTGAGATCATCAAACAGATCATGCACCCGGATATCTTGTTTATTCCGGTAGGTGGATTTTACACCATAGATGCAGATAAAGCATACGAAATTGTTCAGTTATTACGACCGACCCTTGTGTTCCCGATGCATTATAAAACGAATTTAGTTGACAGTAAGATAGCTCCTGTAACAAGCTATCTTACAAAGGTAGATAACATAATCGAAATTCAGGATAATAAACTTGATTTGACTGAAGATATCTTCCAAAGCCCTAAGACAATCATCCTGCAATTTTAATAAGGAAGGAATCATGCTGAAGAAGAGAAAGTCCAGTAATCGGATCTACCAGTATTTAATTCTAGGTGGAATTGGGGTCTTATTTCTTTACATCGCTTTTTTTGATAGCAGCAGTTTTTTAAACGTTATTAAAGTAAAAATTCAGAATAAGAAACTTAATAATGAAGTTAGCAAGGTCCAAGTACAAAATCGCGAGTTAATGGAAAAAAATAGGAATCTGAAAGATAATCCTGTTGAGATCGAAAAAACTGCTCGTGAAAAAGTAGGGATGCAAAAACCTAACGAGAAGGTTTATCGCTTCTTCAAAGAGAAAAAGTAGAATAGTCTTTAATAATAAATTTTTTAGGAGGTTCTAACTGGCATTATGAATGATCAAAATTCTTTACCACCCGAACCTAGTGAAGAAAAAACAGGTATTCAATGCTTATTATCCGAAGCTCTCTTAAAAACCCAGGCAAATGAAAGAGTACCTGATCCAATTAAGCATATCTTGCAGAATTTATGTAATAATGAACAATTAGATCTATCGACATTTGAACAACTACAGGAATTCATTGAAAATGAAACAACAGATTTACAGCTTATCTATGACATTTCCTATATACAATTAGTATATTATATAAGATCATTTCCATATTTTATCCGGAAATTCCACTCTCGCTCTGTTTATGATATTATGTGCCTGGCTATGGATCAGAGATTCCATTATCCGGATCAGAATCCAACGAAAATCCTAAATGAATTAAAGAAACATTTAGCCAAAACTGATGAAGCCAAGATCAATTTTAACAATCTCTCATCTGCACTGATATTAGCTCAAATTCAGGCATACGATCTGACGTTGATTTACCTTGATAAGATCATTGATCCACAACATGATAACCCAAAACCTGTTATCCAGATCCTGACTGATTTGATCAGGGCACTCATATATCGAAGACGTGGAGAATTCTTAAAAGCCCATAAAAAATTTGCTGAGATTTGTCTTGATTTATCACGATTTCAAGATTTAGAAGCTATACTCTACGTGCTAAATGATTGGACATATTTGTTCAACAGAGCAGGAGAACAACAAAGATCCATTTCAGCATTCAAACTAATCAGAGATAGTTTAGATAACACAAAATCAATGAATTATGCCAAAACACTTTACTATTTGTTTTACATCACGAAATATGAAAGACCAAAAGCTGAAAAAATTCAGTATCTGGAGGAACTTCTTCAGATACCCAACACAGTTCTTCAGAACCATGAATTACTCTATGTTCACTTTTATGCAGGTAACTTCTATTCCACGATACAAGTCAATTTTGCTGAATCAATCAAGCATTTTACTGAATCTAACTACTTTCTCATGAAAAGTTGGGAACAGCTTCTTCAGAATAATGCTTTCTTGCACGAGCATTTACCTATGGATGAATTGAAAGTCGTTTCTTCTATCTTTGAATATAGGCTAAAAGACCTATTAAATGAAAATAGCCTTCAGATTAATCAATTTGTGCAATATCTGGAATTTGCCTATAATGAACAGAATAAATTATATGATAAAGTGCAGGAATTATCACTTACTGATAGTCTAACAGGTTTAAGAAACAGGCGTTACTTGCTGAATAACATCCCACATTTACTTTTCCTGGCGAAAAGACACAAGAATCCCATAAGTTTCATTATGCTTGATATCGATGATTTCAAAAAAGCAAATGATATATACGGGCATCTGGCTGGAGATAAAATACTTCATGATTTATCCGAATTGATACAAACTATGTTCCGTAAAAGCGACATTATTATTCGTTATGGTGGGGAAGAGTTCCTGTTAGTTCTATTCGATGCCCACACTGAAGATTCTTTAAGATTAACTGAAAAATTAAGAGAAGCAGTGGAGACAAATACATTTACTTTTCAAGATTATCAAATTCATATCACCATTAGCGGGGGAATCAGTTCACATATATTTGATGATAAAGAAACAGAAGAGATTAACCTTGAAGATATGATCTCATTAGCAGATCATGCCCTATATTATTCAAAAAAACACGGTAAGAATTCAATTACAACATGTGAACAGCTTGCGAATAAATTCCAGATGCCACTTTAATTTATGATATCACAGTTATTAGAACAACATGACTCGATTCTCTATTATTCAGGGGATAAATCACAGGATTACCGTTCCTTATTGACCGATCATGAAGGAGTTATGATCCATCAAAATCTAGTTCCGAAAAACAGAATGGTCATTGGAGAACAAACACAATCTAACTACATCCATTTGGCAGAAGAAAAAGATGCTGGTGCGGGTTTTGTTTTAGAAAAACCAAGAATCCCGATTGCTGACGGATTTGTGACTCAAACACCGAATTTATTTCTTATGGTCAGATCCGCGGATTGTGTACCCATCCTGCTGTTTGACCCGATCACAAAAACCGTTGGAGTAGTTCATTGTGGACGAGATGGAACAAGAAGAAATGCTGTTGGTGCTGCCATCAGCTTATTCTATTCCGCCTTTTTCGCAAAGCCTGGAGATATTCTTGCTATTATTGCACCCATGATTTGTGAGAAACATTATGAGGTCGATGCAACAACTTTTGAACAATTTGAAAGAGAAACAGCAATAAAACAAAATTTCCCTTGCCTTGATTTGAGACGTGCAGTTCATCAGCAATTGCTACAAGCTGGAGTTTTAGGAAAAAATATTGAACATCAAAGAGTCTGTACATATGAAGATGAAAGGTATTTTTCCTATCGCCGGGATGGGACAAAAAATCGTCAGATCTTCATGATAGGATTGGGAAATGAGTAAAATTTATGAAAATGATAATCAGACTTTGCATTTGGAAGTACCTGATGATCATATGAGTGCTATGCTTACTATTCATCCGGAAAATGGGATGATCAATGAGAATGATATCCTGGAACTAATTCGGGAAGCGGGTGTGACAAACGGCTTCCTGGAAGCCACTACATCTCTTTTACATGATAACTATGTTAAAAAATACAAGGAACCTTTCCCCATTGCTTTATGCAGATATGAAACCAGGGAACCAGAAATTACTTTATTGTATGACCAAAATGATACCTATCATCCAAGCGCTTCTCTTGATAAAAACCAAACACAAAAATGGAGTTATGTTGAGAAAGGAGCTGCGGTTGCTAAACTCGTTGTGTTTAATGAAGTCGGAAGAATCTTCAATGTCTTTGGAGAAACGGTTGATACAAACTATGATCTTGAAAGCCTAATCCAATCATATGAAGGTGAGAACATTTCCTATGACCCGATGAGTAGACAATTCATTGCAACTCATACAGGATATCCCTATAGGAATGAAAAAGGGTTGCTGAGCATTATAAAGGATTTCCACATTGATGTTGATGTTGATCATTCATATGGTGATATCGCTTTAGCAGGTAATCTGTCAATTAGGGGATCTGTGGGTGAGGGATGCAATATTTCTGTACTTGGTGATTTGTTTATTTCTGGCAATGTGATGCAATCCACCATTCGTGCCGGTGGTTCAATTACTATCCAGGGCTTGATTTCTGACTGTTCTGAAACGGGTATCCACGCACAAGGGGATATGAACCTCCATGCTGCTGAACGTTCAAAACTGATCTGCTTTGGGAATGTTAACTTTGAATACAGCTTGGAAGATTGCAAACTAATCGGTGAGACTTCAATAAAGGGTGACTCTCAGGAAAGCCGTATCATTGGCGGAGTTAGTTATTCTGCAGGTTCAATCGATATTGCTAGTGCAGGGAATGGATTGGGTATCAATACAGAATTGGAAGTCACTATCAGTCCGTATTTGAAAGAACAGATGATTAACACTATGCGTGAAATCTTTCGATGCAAGGATCAGCCTAGCCCGGACCAGGATCAACTGGATGAATTAAATAAGAAAATGAATAATCTGGAAACACGTTTAGACCAGGAAATTGACAGAATTCTCATCGGAGTAGATCAAGATTCCTTGTTTATTAAAATCCATAAGAAACTTTACCCCAATACTTACCTGAGAATATTAAAAAAATCATATACTGCTGTTGAAGAACAGGAATCCTTTTTACTTACAGAAAACGAAAAATAGGATATCAAAATGTTAAAAATCACATTAGTTCAATTGTTGCTCCTTTTTACCTTATCCATGCTCGCTCTCGAACCACATTTTATGACTGATCCCGATATTTCACCCGATGGTCAGACTGTTTGTTTTGTTTACCAGGGAGATTTATGGTCAGTCCCTTTTGAAGGTGGCATAGCAACCAGGCTGACAGCAACCCCTGCCTCGGAATGGGGACCTGCCTATTCTCCTGATGGAAAATTGATCGCTTTTAATTCTGATCGAGAAGGAAGGTCATATATTTATACAATACCTTCTCATGGTGGAAGTGCAATATCCTTGTTTCATCAGTCATTTTCAGTTTCTGATTGGTTTAATGACAGTAAAAGCCTACTCGTTGCATCATATCAAATTGGAAAGGGTGAATCCTACTGTCGTTTATCTCTTGACGGGTCAAGACCAGTTGAGATCACTAATGTAGGTGATTTTTACGGGAGTTTGAATTCAGATGACTCAAAAATCATATTCAATAGAAGAGGCTATCCTTTTCGTGAATCGTATCAAGGTAGTGTGAATGGAGAATTATGGGAATACGATATTTCTGCAAAAACCTATTCAAAACTAACCAATACGAATATCACGGAACGCTATCCAGTCTGTTCTAAAAATGCTGATAATATTTACTACGCTCGATCTGATGGTACTCTTTTTCAACTGGTAAGAGTAAAAGATCATGATTTCACTAATCCGGAAGTATTATCAGAATTCACTAAATGGTCTTCTCGAGATCTTTCAATCGCCAGCAATAGTGATAAACTTGTTTTTGAGTATTTTGATGAAATATGGCGTTATGATCCTTCAAAGCTCATGGGTGATAGAATAGAAAAGATTGATGTTCAAATACCGGAAGATATCTGGCAAAATGAAGTCGTGAGGGAAGATGTGACAAATCACTTCGAAAGCTTCGCTGTGTCACAAGACCAGAAATGGATAGCTTTCTCCTATAAGTATGATCTTTTTGCCGTTCCGGTAAAAGGTGGAGAAGTCAAGCAGATTACTCATGATTTACGCTCTATTAAGGATATCGCTATTTTACCCGATAACCGAACCATTCTTTTTAGCGGTTATGAACATGGTGAATACAAATTATTCACTGTGAACATCGAGGACACTGCTAACATAATGCTAGTTCCATGGTCAAAAGATAAATACATTGAAAGTATTCAATACGCTCCCAATCACCAATTCATTATCGTTTATAGCAAGGATGTTGACCATGGACGTATTGCCATTGCAGATTCGACGGGAACAGTGATTCGGGAAGTCTTGACGGATGAAGTTTGTTCATCAAATTTTGCTTTAAGTGATGATGGCAAATATGGCTTGTACGTCAATACCCGTCCGGGGATTTGGACAAATCGTCTAATTCTTATGAACATGTCTGATATGAAGAAAAGAACCATCTTAAGTGATGATAACTCTATTAGGGATATCGTTTGGGGCAAGGGTGGAAAAAGTATCTTCTTCAGTCGCTCAAATGAAATCTGCCGGCTTGACTTGGTTCCCAGGAATGATTTTGATTGGGATAAAGATCAGTGGAAAGAAATCTTCACGACAACGGAGAAGGACACTCTAAAAAAAGAAAAGAAGACGTCACAAATCGAATTCAACTGGAATATGATCGATAAACGCATTACTTCTATAGTTAAGCGTCCCAATTGGTGTAATATTCTTGCTAATCCTGATGATTCCACACTGTATTTCATATCTTGGGATGACAAAAAACCTTCTATCATCAAGATCAATTATAACGGAAAAAGCGAAGAGGAAATTGCATCTCTTGAAGCTCATATTGATAACGATCAATATTTGATTGATAAGATGGCTTATTACTACGTAAGCGGGAATAGTTTAAAAAGCATCAATTTGAAAACACGAAAGAAAGAAACATATTCCAACAGCTTTAAATATCAATATAATAAAATGGCACTGAATAAAGAAGTATTCAAACAGGCTTGGGGTGAATTTGGACGTAATTTCTACGATTCCCAGTTCCATGGAAAGGATTGGGTTTCCTTTTATAATAAATTTCTCCCTTATATGGATTATGCATATTCCGCCAACTTGATGGGTAACATCATTGAAGAGATGATCGGCGATTTAAATGCTTCCCATACGGGATTTAGACCACGCGAAGAAAATGAAGTACCATCCATTCCTCAAGCTTATATTGGAGCAAATTTTGATTACCGTCAGAATCTGAATAGGGGCATTGCCTTCCGCAATGTCTATCGTGAATCTATTCTTAGTGAATTATACAATATCAAGGACGGAGATATCTTATTGAGTGTCAATGGACAGCAAATCGGGAAAAATAGCCCGATAGATTCACTCTTCTATGATAAAATTGGTCAACGAATTCAATTGAAAATTCTTCATGAAGGGGTCAGTATAGACGCAGAAGTTAAAGGACTTACCTGGGGAGAAAACTATAAATTGTACTATGATAACGACAAAGCTCAAAAAAAGAACCTTGTCACAAAAAATACGAATGGACGCATCGGATACGTTCATATTCAAGCGATGAGTGGAACTGACTATACCCAGTTCGTTGAAGATCTATTCGCTAATAATTTTGATAAGGATGGATTGATCCTTGATATCAGGGGAAACTCCGGTGGAAATATCCATGATAAACTGATTGAACTGCTGACCAAGAAAGTATATGCTTTCTCAACAAATAAATATTATAACGCTAAATATCCCACACCTACCAGTACTTTCCAAAAGCCTATCGTTCTTCTTATCGATGAGGAATCCGTCTCTGATGGTGAAATCTTCCCCATTCTCTTTTCTGAATTGAAACTGGGTAAAATCGTTGGTATGCCTACAAGCGGTTCTGTGATTGGAACTGTTGAATATACTCTCAAAGATGGTTCACAAATGAGATTACCTACTTCAGGATGGTATCGCCTTGATGGAACAAATATGGAAGGGACTGGAGCAAAACCCGATATCCAGGTTGATAATACTCCTGATGATGAAGTCAACGACAATGACAGACAACTCTTGAAAGCTATTGATATAATCGAGGAAGAAATTCCGCCAGTGAAATAAACCTTTTCGACTTCTATAAATGTGTAGAGACGCCCAATTTGGGCGTCTCTTCTTGTCTGCGAATTGTACAAGACGCACAATTTGGGCGTCTCTACCTCTTAGAAGCCACACTCAAGCTTGATCTATTTTTTCTGTTCTTTTCTAGCAGTTGCTTGTTACTTGTCAGCTTTTTCAAATATGGTATGATTACTATATCATTACGGTAGCAATACGGTTTTTTACCGTAATGCTACCGTAATGCTCTTAGGGGACATTTTAAATATTTGCCCCGTCCTAAATAAGTTGACACTTGTTCAAAAAAAAGGAGTAACTTATGACAAAACCCAAAGTAGGACCAAAGTCCACCAACAGATATAGTATCGCCTTTAAAATGAGGGTTGTGGAAGAGGTCGAAAATGGTCTGATCACTGCCGCAGATGCCCGAAAATTGTATAATGTTGGAGGAAAAGGCACCATAGCTGAGTGGGTTGAACGCTACGGAATGAACAAAAAACTGGAAAGGACGGTATATGTTATGACACACGAAGAAGATATTGAGTTAATCCGTTTACGTAAAGAGAACAGGCGTCTCCAGCAAGCCCTGGATGACAGCCAGATCAAGACGATAGCTCTGGAATCGCTGATTGAAGTAGCCGAAGAAAAGTATCATCTGGACTTAAAAAAAAACTTTGGTTCGAAGGTGTTGGAAGAACTAAAGAAAAAGTTGATGCCATCGGCATGCGAATCGGACTCGGAATGATCTGTGGACTTCTCATCCATACCCGGCAAGGCTATTTCAAGCATTTGAAAGCTCTGCCTGCTAAGCAGTTGCATGATGAAATTGCGGTATCTAAGGTCATCACTATTAGACAGACCCAGACTAAAACTGGCGGCAGGAAACTGAAAATAATGATGTTCAATGATGATGGTTTTGTTATTGGGCGTGATCATTGCATATTCCGCTCAGAAAAGCCACCTTGTCCGATTAAGTTGAGCCAGTGCTCCACTATAATTGAGCCATACTATATTGTCTTTTTGAGCCATACTATATTGTCTTTTTGAGCCACACTACGTATCTGATCGCCATATAACATAATATCTGCAGTGTTTGGCAAGATTCTGTTCCGGCTGCTGCGGAGAGAGGACGTAGTCCGAGCGAAGCAGCAGCCGGAACGTTGCGCCTAATGGGCAATAGGCTATTTTCTATTGATTTGTTTTATTCCCTTGCGTTCTCTCATTGACATCTTCCCATCGATAAATATATGGTGAGAGTTATGAACAAGCCGGTCAAGGATGGCATCAGCGAGAGTGGGTTGTCCAATCTTCTCGTGCCATCCTCCGGTTTTGAACTGAGAGCACAAGACCGTAGATGCTTTGGAATACCTCATCTCGACTATTTCAAAGAGATCTTTAGCTTCCTGTTCGTTTATCCTGGTTAACAGCCATTCATCAAGTATCAGCAGTTTAGCATTGGCATATCTGTCTATGACTCTTTGATGCCCGCCTTCACAACGACTAACAGCGAGGTCATCCAACAGTTCAGGCAGGCGGACGTATTTTACAGTGAAGTATTTCTTGCAGGCAGCTATGCCAAATGCGCAAGCCAGCCATGTTTTACCGCTTCCCGATGCTCCGGTGATGATGATATTCTCATTCTCTCCAATAAAAGAACATGACGCCAATTCAACGATTGCACTACGATCAAGTTTCCTGTCTTCATGGTAGTCAATATCTGCTATACTCGCATTACTGAACTTGAAGCCGGCACCGTGAATCAGACGTTTAAGCCTATTATTCTTGCGCTTATCCCATTCTATATCAACCAGCATGCCAAAGCGCTCGTCAAAGCTGTAGTTTTCCAGTGATTTATCGTTAACCTGATTTCGGTAGGCATCTGCCATGCCATTTAACAGCATCTCTCGAAGTTTAATGATAGTAGTATTATTAGTCATTTTCGTTTCTCCCGTAGTAACCTGATTCCCGGCTGATGGCATACTCTGAGCTTTGCACCGCTTCAGCATCATTATCGGTGCTTCTCTTCTGTTCATTTGAGTTTAGAATAGTCTTGATGATTCTGTAACTCGGATTTGGCGTATAGCTTAATGCTCGTTGACAGGCACTTTCCAAATTTTGACAGCCATACTTTTTTGAAGCGCTTAGCACAGCCATGCAAGTGCGATAACCTTGCTGTTCAACCCTGCATGATCCCAGGATTGACTTGATTACCAACTCAGTGCTTGTTCCAATAGTACAAGCCCAGTCAACAAAACTTTCTGCATCCCATTTACGGTATTCCTGATGATCCCTGGGCATATGCTCGGCATTGGTCTGATATCGCTCAGAGTTTCCCTCCAAGCCCCTGTGGGAGGCTATTCTGACTGAATTGTAAAAGACCTCCACCACCCTGGCGGTTAGGCGAATATCCACTTTGTGGTGGATATATTCATAAGGCACTGAATAATACTTCTTATCAACCATAATGTGATAGTTGTAACCAACCGTTGCTGTAGCCCATGTAGCCAGTTCATAAGCCGCCTCCGGCAAGGGAAGCAGCTGCTCTCGTTCTTCTTGCCAAAATACGCTTTCACGGGAGCCATCTTTGACCTGGAAAGGCTTACTGTTAAATTCAGCCAACTTTTCCCTGATTGCCTTATTGAGTTCTCTAAGCGAGAAGAAACTCCTGTTGCGAAGAGCAGCCAGAATCCAGGTCGAGATAATACCTACTGTCCCTTCAGCACTTGCCTTATCCTTGGGATGCCTGACCCTGGCAGGGATGACCACTGTATTGTAGTAATTAGCCAGTTCATTATATGTCCTGTTGATTACACTGCCTCCACTGGATACCCGCTCCACACCAGTCTTGAGGTTGTCAGGTACCAGTATTTTTGCCACTCCGCTCATATATTGAAAACAGTTTACATGAGCCTGAATCCAGTTACACAGACTCATATTGGGAAGTGCTTCAACATAAGCATAGCCACTATAGGGCAAAACAGCGACAAAGACTGGAACTTTAAGCTGTGCCCCGGTAAGATTGTTTGTCAAATACGCAGATTGACCTGCCCAATCAACCTCAAGCTTCTCACCCGGCTTGTGATGAATGCGCATGGTTGCCTTGGTTTGATGAGCATATTCCGTGTAAAGCTCGCAGAATCGACTGTATTGATAGGGTATCGTCTGATTCTGACGGCATAACTCCGAATATTCATGCCATAACAACGACAAGGTTACACCGCTTTTACCCAATTCCTTGTGAATATGCTCAAAATCAGGCATCCTGCGACAACCTTCGATATTTACAATGGGAAATAGCATCTTCCCCAATTCCCTGTCACTAATTGTATCAGAAATTGGACAGAAAACAGCTTGTTGGGCTGCTGCCCTCAGCACCTTGGATACGGTATTGCGGGAGCACGGCAGGCTTTGAGCAATATTCCTTTCACTAATTCCTTGCGCCTGTAAACGCAAGATTTCTCGATAATTGGTCATTTTGTGACCTCCATTGTGTTATTTGCGCTCTTCAGCGCATTGCCACATGGTTAATCACACTCTGATTTATGCAAGGTGGCTCAAAGTAGAATATTCCCTGGCTCAATTATAGTGGAGCACTGGCTCAACTTGGGAATACTCATGGCTCAAATTCATAATATTATTCAGTTGGCTGAGTTCAAGATGGTACCGAGTATGACAGGCAAAAATCACTGTTATGACAATGCGGTAGCTGAAAGAATAAATGGCATATTGAAGGATGAGTATGGTTTGAATAGTATGTTCCCTGATATCAAAGTAGCCAGGGAAGCTGTTGCCGATGCTATCAGGATTTACAATGAAGAACGTCTACACACATCGCTAAGTTTTAAGACACCCGCATCGGTGTATGAGCTCGGTATTTTAGCAGAAGCGACGCAGCAACAAAGTGTCTTGCAAGTCGGCGCTTCTGCATAATTTAACTGTAAACTATATTAGGACGTGACAATTTATCTTGACATTGAAACATCTGCTTTTAACCTATTATTAATTAAGGAGGTCATTATGAAAACATCACATGTAATAGTTTTACTAATTCTATGCCTTTCTTTTTCTTTCCTCTACGGTTTGCATACAATTTACGTAGATGGGACTACCACCTTAAATCAACAGGATGGTTCCTTTGGTTATCCCTTTAAAACAATCGGGCAGGCAGTTATATTCGATTCTACTGTTAGAGAAAATCAACTGGTTATAGTCAGAGATAGCATTTATTCGGAGAGTATTGTAATTGATATGACAAATTTCGGCACTTATTCTTTAACCATCGAAAGCGAAAATGGAAATGAGCATTGCATAATTGATGGTTCTAATGATAACATTTTAGGATTTCATATTATAGGTAACACTACAGCCCCTTTAACGATTCAGGGATTTACTTTCGAAAATTTTATTCATAATAATGAGGATGCAGGCATTTTTTTGCAATACATGGGTTCTGTCTCAATTATAGCAAATGTATTTAATGCATGCAACTACGGAATATGTATGAATAGTGATTTTGGAAATGTACCAAGCAGCGCAGCAATAACCGGAAATATTTTCAATCTTGCTTCCTGGCAACTAGGTATATTTTCTACCCAAAATTCTGCTCACAAACAAATTATTGGGAATCGTTTCTATAGATTGAATTCTGATTGGTTCTCCGAATCTTTACATTTCAACGATGGTGTTTATTTTGGTGGTACTTTACTGCTTGAAGACAATTACATTGAAGGTTCAATGCTGTGTAAAGGGATTGGGATAAGCCAGATAAACACAAATCTTATTATCCAAAATAATAAATTTATTAAAGGTACAACTCTGATTGATTACTGCAGTTCAAGTATTACTCATAACCAGTTTTGGGGTAATAACGATCGATATTGCGCTATTCAATTTCTATCTCCAGGTTTTGAGCAGCCGATGAATATAGAATTTGAAGATAATATGATGTCCGATTATCTGGATGGTATTATGATTAATAGCAATACAGATTTACATTTTAATCATAATTTGGATCTGAATATATCACATTCCTTATTCCGAAATTGTCAGAAAGCAATTCATATATACCAGCATTCAAGTCATTTTGAACATAATCTTATTTCTGCGTTTCATAGCAATATCATGTCACACAATACCGCAGATTTTAAAATTGAAGATGAAAATGGGAATCCTTCAAATTTGTTTCAACCAATCCCTATATCATATTCCTGCTTGCAAAATGGAATACCCGCAAATGGCAATAATTTCACTATAGGTAATGGTAACATCGCGGCTGACCCGAGTATTACACTGGGCGATGTCAATAGCACTCAGTCATATTATCTGAATTGGAACAGCAATGGACCAAGCCCCTGTATAGACGGAGGCAAACCACTTGGTCATAATGCTCCACCTCTAAGTGGTGAGTATGGAACTCCTCCCGATATGGGAGTATATCCTTTTGCAGATCAGAACATTCCTCCTTATGTGCATAAAACCAGAGATTATTTCGTGCTAAATCCAGATGGAAGCAGCAGCATAGTCTGGTGCAGCTTCCCGGTATTGGATGATAGAACTTATGTAAATAATCAGTATCAGAATGAGATTCAAGTAATCTTGGATAAATATTGGGATACACAGTATCCTTCATTAATTTCGGCACAGTCGAAATATGGACTTGAATCAAATGATTTTAGATTTTATAATGGCCAGTGGCAATCCGGCAATTATCGGGCTTTTGCCCCTGTTGGTTTTAAAGTTCAATTTAGTACTCCCTATATTGATAGTCTCCATATCAGCGGGTTATATCCTGATGCTCATACCACTCCTCTGGCATTGACAATTCCAAGCAATCCCAATACAGTCAGAGAATATTGGCTGGGCTGGTTCCCGGAGCAGACACAAAATCTGATGGATGCTTTTAAGAAACATATTCCCGGGGATTTGACCCATACTTATCTTGATTATCTGTATGAGATTAAGACCAGGAACTGGGCAACCCGCAGAATCATGCCCAAATCCGGCGCTGCCTGGGGAATTCCGGTCGGTCATCCCACATTATCCTGTGGTGAAATGGTGGCGGTGAAAGCTTTCAGCAATGCACCTGCTCAAATGTACTGGAATATTCCGCCAACAAGCCGTCCGCCTGTAATACGAGAGAAAGCTGAGATTTTCACTTATAAGGAGAAGCTGGATTATCTTCCTGTGTTTGTGGAGTTAGATCCGCAGGATATACCTGTAGAAGTTGGAATAATGGTGGATGGTATATGTAAAGGGGCTGCAAAAGTGGATAGTGATACCCTTGAAATAAATGCATATTTACTGGATGAAACAAAGTCTGATCCGGAAGCGGATATAGAAATCGTATTCTCTTATGGAGATCGTGGTACAAAGTTGCAGAATAGCTGGACAGTCTTTAATCCGAATAAAATGGTCTTTGAAAAAAGGAAAATTCATCTCAGGGATATTGATTCTTATCTCTATTTCTCTTTTAAAGCTGGCGAAGGAACTCCCTTAATTCCGTTAGAGACTGAATTAGATGCAAACTATCCAAATCCTTTCAATCCGGATACTCATATCTCCTTCACACTCGCCAAAGACATGCATGCCAATTTATCCATATATAACTGTAGAGGTCAGAAGGTACGTACTCTTGTCAATGGTATCACAACGACCGGCAGGCATGATACAGCCTGGAATGGCAAAGATGATTCAGGAAGGAAAGCTGCCTCCGGTATTTACCTGTATCGTCTGGATACACCTGCATGCAAACTGATGAAGAAGATGGTATTGCTGAAGTAGGGATAGACCCGTGTGTCTATCCATTCAAATATTGCACAGATTCAGAAATAGACCCCCCTACCCCCCTTCTCAAGGGGGGATTAGAAAGTGGAGACTAAAATTAAGTTCAGATAAGGCTCCTTAACCCCCCTTCTCAAGGGGGGATTAGAAAGGTGAGACTAAAATTAAGTTCAGATAAGGCTCCTTAATCCCCCCTTGAGAAGGGGGGTAGGGGGGTCTAAAGATAGCGTTCCAATTAGAATCTTGGAGAAGATATGTCAAAGACTATGTTATTGATAATACTTGCATTCTCAACAGGAATACTCTGCGCTATTACTCATACAGTGAGCCTGGATGGCTCTGCCCAGTTTACTGCTATCCAATCAGCGATCAATGCCTCTGCAACCGGAGATACGGTCTTAGTATATCCGGGAAGATACTTCGAGAATATCAATTTCAATGGGCATAGCATCACCCTTGCGAGTTTGGAACTGACAACCGGGAATCCTGCTTATATTGATTCCACGATCATTGATGGGAATCAGCAAAGCAGTTGCATATATATTCGCAACCATGAAGCATTTGCCATTATAAGGGGATTAATAATAACAAATGGTATTGGTTTTAACCCTCCGAATTCGACACTTAGCCCCGGTGGTGGAATAATTGCTGAATGGGTAGATCAGCTTTCTATCATTAATTGCATTATTCAGAACAACACAGCTACAGATGGAGGAGGCATTAATTGTTATTCTTCAAATATTAACATGAAGGGTACTACCATACGTAATAACAGTGCAGCAAATGGTGGTGGCGGATTATTGTTCAACAACAATTACTTGCATCCCAATTCACTAATTTTCGATGCTCAGGATAAATGCTCGATCTATAATAATGATGCATCTTACGGATTGGATTGCCAATTTAATTTATACAACTCTGTCCATGTGATTTTAGATACCTGCACGGTGATAAGTCCCTTGAATTATTTTATTACCGGATACGCATCCGATCCCCATATTGAGAATCCCATCACTTGTGAAATTGAACATGCCTATATGACAGAAATTAATCATGACCTATATGTTGCTCCTAATGGCAATAATGCAAATGATGGCTTGTCGGAAGCATCTCCGCTTTGCTCCATATATTATGCCATGTATCATATAGCAGCCGACAGTTTAAATCCTAAGATGATTCATCTCGCACCAGGTAACTATTCATTTCCCGAAAACTATCAGCAATACGGAATACCTGTAAAAAGCTGGACAACCCTTACTGGAGAAACAAGAGAAACCACTGTACTTGATGGGAGTGGAACACAAATTCTAATCAGACCCGCAACTGGCAGCCGAAATGTTACAATAACCAATCTCACATGCAGAAATTCGAATATCAGTATTGCCCCCGATAAATCCTTGAATTTGTTAATTAATAACGTCATAGTTGAAAATGCTTCAAGCGATATTGGATCGGGAATCGGTATTACCCGATGTAAGGACTTTCGAATAAAGAATACTACTGTAAGAAACAATTTTGCTTCATATGTTTATCCTGGCTTTTATTTTGGTGAAAACAGAGGCACTAATTATCTGATTAATTGCATTTCCGAAAACAATACAAGTCTTCAGGGAGATGGAAATGGTTTGAAATATGGTGATAAAGGAACAATTATCATAGATGGCTGCACTTTCAAGGGGAATTTCAGTTCAGCAGAAGGAATGCCAACTATTTTTTCTATTGGGCGTAATACAGATGATGATACACTCAAAGTAATAATAACGAATTCTAATATCATAGAGAATACTCAAACAGCATATACTTTTATGGCTCTAGTATCAGCCAATAACGGTATTGAAATCAGTAACTGCACGTTTGCCAATAATTCAGGAGGAAGCGCTGTGTTGGGAATAGTGGGTGATGCTGTCCTGAAGAACAATATCTTTTGGAATCCGGGTTTAACCCAGGAAGTACAGTTTCTCTATTCTCCTGATGATCCGAATAATTATGATGAGTATCTATCCAATAATATCATTCGGAATGGCATGGATGGTGTATTTTGTGATCCTTCCGATTTCCTGCACTGGCAGGAGGGAAATATTGATGAAGAACCGATATTCTTTGGGTGGGGAGATAACTCCTATATGATAACTTCCCTATCCCCGGGGATAGATGCCGGAACAACTGATACCACAGGATTATCGCTCTCTCCTTTTGACTTATTCGGCAATCCGAGAATTATGAATGGTTTGGGGATAGAGAGCAGGATAGATATTGGTGCTTATGAATACCAGGGTCAGATTCAGGCTGGTTTTGCTGTCTCTGATACCAGTGGTGCAGCTCCACTTGCCGTCCATTTTACGGATATGAGTACTGGTGATGTCGATCATTGGGCGTGGGATTTCAATGGTGACGGTGTTCTAGATTCTGAAGAGCAGAATCCCACTTATGTTTATACAGAAGGCGGTACATTTTCTCCCTCACTCATCGTCAGTTACGCAAATCGCTATGATAGCATTCGCAGGATGTCAATCATTACACCCGTTGCCAACCAAGACAATACAGCAGCAGCGAGGGAAGGATTATCAATATATCCGAATCCCTTTCAAAGCAGCGCGACGCTGTCTTTTCATCTGAAATCACCGCAAAAAGTGAAACTGGAGATATTCAATATCAGGGGGCAGAAAGTTGCGCAGTTGATCAATGAGAATATGCCATTGGGGCAGCACAATATTGTGTGGGATGGAAAGGATGATAGTGGAAAATCATGTACGAGTGGAGTCTATTTCTACCGCCTGAATACAAACGATAAGACTGTGACAAGGAAAATGCTGCTGTTCAAATAAGGTGACAGGTCACAGGTTCAGAGAAAGACGATTCATCGAGTGATTTCTCGGTCATTGAGCGATCAAATCTTCCCTCTTATGGAACAAGAGAGGGATAAGAGGGTGAGTAGGAAATGCGAGAAATCGTATCGAAATGAACTGGGATGACTCTGAATGATTGTCTACTGTCGTCTCCCCGATACTAACAGATGCATTTCGACTTCGCTCAATAACCATTATAAGCGGGTAAATATTATAAATAACATTTTACAAAGGCGATTTGGATTTCAATTGGCATTGTCAGAGATAAGTATATCAACGTTTACATAGGTCGTTTCATATCACGATAGTAATTATCCAATTCAGGAGTAAGTCCTCCCAATGTTTTTCGAGCTTTTTTTAATAAATGTAAAATGGCTTCCTGCTTCCCCTGTCGATCTAGCAACCTGACCAAGTCTTCATAATATTTAGGAACATGAGGTTCAAGTTCAATACATCGCCAGAGATTAGTTTCTGCCTCGTCAATTCTACCAATTTCCTCACTGCAAATGCCTTTCGCATGATAATAGGAGGCAGTATGCCATTTACTTTTTTCTGCTTCCCTAAAAGCAACATAAGCTTTTAACCAATTTTTCTGATAATAGTAACAAAATCCCTTCATCAGTTTAATATTCGGATTTTCTCCATACTTTACTTCGGCATCCTTGAGTACTTTCAAAGCTCTGCCATACTGACGCAATTGCACCAGTTGCTCTGCCAGGAATGTGTAGGGTAAATCAGATAAGGGATTTGTCTTTTTCAGCATTTGTGTTAGAGCATCTATACTTTCTTCAATCCTACCCATTTGTGTAAAAGCAATAGCTTTGTTATATAGAGCTTCGGGAATGAATTCAGGAATTTGCTCAAAATAGTAGATTGATAAGCGAGGTTCATCCAGTGACAAATATGAGTTCCCAATCTTAAACAACAACTGAGAATTTTTCTTATCAAAGGTCAGTGCCTTTTGGAAATTATCGATTGCCTTCTGATGGAGTTGTTCCTGGAAGTAAATGTCTCCGATTAATTCATAAATTTCTTTTTCAGAGGGATATTCTGTTAAAGAATTTTCTAATAGTTTAATCGCTTCCAGCCAATTCTTGCGCATCAGATATTCCGCTTGTATGAGAAGATTGGCAACACTCATTTCCTACTCCAAATCGTCGAACAAAGTATTAATAGTATTCATAATTTCCAAATCGTCCTCTGTATGATTGATGATGTTCCGAACCTTTGATCCTCCTGGAATACCCTTGGTATAAAAGCAAAAATGAGATCTCATTTCCAGGATTGCCCGTCTTCGAGATACTTGCTCATCCTCGATAACATAACAAAAATGCTTTTGTATCAATTGCATCTTCTCTATATTTCCCAGTGATTCGAACGCTCTACCATTCAATACTGATCGTATTTCATTGAATATCCATGGCTTTCCTAAAGCACCCCTTCCTACCATGATGCTATCGCATTTCGTTTCTTCCATCATCCGTAAAGCATCATCCGCATCCTGGATGTCACCATTTCCAACAATCGGTACATCGATGGCTTCTTTCAGTTCTTTAATTTGTGACCAGGAACTCTTTCCTTCAAACATCTGGCTGCGAGAGCGAGGATGAAATATCAGAAAATCAACACCAGCGAGAACAAGTTTCTCTGCAAAAGATATATAGTTCAGATTATTCAAATCCCAGCCAGACCTTATTTTGACTGAAAGTGGAATTCCTGCAAACTCTGTTTTATTCTTTACTTCCTGAACGATTTCAACGGCAAGTCCCGGGTCTTTCATCAATGCAGATCCAGCTCCAGCGGTAACCACCTTTTTCACTGGGCAACCCATGTTAATATCTATAAAATCCGGTTGTAACTTGATGATTATCTCAGCGGAACGCATCATGATATTGGGTTTTGTTCCGAATAACTGTATTCCGAATGGTCTTTCTTCATCGCTAAATCCTGCTAAATTTAAACTCTTTACTCCTTCATATACAATCCCATCCGCACTCACCATTTCACTCACCAGTACATCAGCACCACATTGTTTACAGATACGCCGAAATGGTTGATTTGTATAACCAGCCAGAGGAGCAAGCCAGATTTTGTGATCAGTAAGCTCTTTTATCTTTTCTTGGAGAGATTGCCGCATATTATGATCTGATGCCATGTTTTATAATAAACAGAGAAATTCCGGCAGCGACAGATACATTAAGTGACTCCATACTTTCTGCAATTGGAATCCTCACCTTAGCATCTACAGATTTTAATATAGCTGGTTGAATTCCCTCAGCTTCTGAACCTAGAATCAGCAACACATTTTGACCAGGTGCTTTATACTCAAAAATGCTTTCACTACCTTCTATGCACATCGCAATGCGTGTACCGGTAAAAGATTCGATATAATCTACGTCAGCATTCTCTGTAGGAACAAAAAACACTGCTCCCAGTGAAGCTCGAATGACCTTTAAGTTAAACAATTCACAGCAAGAAGAAGAACGTATTACGCCATTTATACCTGCTGCTGCTGCTGTACGAAATATCGTTCCCATATTTCCGGGATCTTGTATATTATCCAGGTAGAGAATAAAATTACTATCCACGATCTTCCTGGTCTGACAAGACATGATTGCAGCCCAATCCTGCGGTTGTTTTGTATCACATATCCTTTCCATTTGCGATGCCGTTGCCTGCCATACTCGACCATGATATTCACTTTTAAAGGGAAAAGTACCATTGAAATGTTCATCTGATGTGATTAGGGCTTCCGGAAGAATCCCATTTGACAGGATCTGATCAACCAATCGAAATCCTTCGATAACTACTTTCCCTGTCAATTCTCTGAATTTCTTCTGCTTCAACGCACTAAGTTCCTTAGTATGTTGATTACTTAAAGATTCAGTGATAGGATGCGATATGCTTATTGGCTGATTAATTGTCATCTTGAATCCGAAAGAGTATGAAATCTTCTTCTATGAATGATAAATAGATTTCATTTTCGCAATATCTACTTCATCAACAAGTTCTGGAGGAAGGAACATGACTCCATATTCTTTGTACAGACCTGAATCCAGTAAAAAATCGAGCAGGTCTTTATCAATTTCTATATTTTTTGCCATAAAAGCAAGTATGGTTATTGCCTCAGATAAAGTCTTAGCCTTTTTATAGGGTCGATCTGCTGCTGTTAAAGCCTCGAAAATATCAGCCAATGCGATGATTCGTCCCTGTAGCGGAATTTTATCACCTCGTAAAGAGAATGGATAGCCTTTTCCATTTAGCATTTCATGATGCGTTGAAGAATACAGTGGAACATTGGTGAATTTCTTTGGGAATGTAAGGTGTGATAACATATCCCAAGTCACACTGACATGATCCTGCATTTTTTGCTTCTCCTCATCATTCAAGGTTCCCTTGGGAATCAACAGATTATATCTTTCATCTTCGGTAAGAAGTGAATAAACTTCCCCCCCCAGCGTTATCTTAAAATTTGCTATACGGTCAATACGTTCCCGATCTTTATCCTGTAGGAAAATCTCACATTTGTTTACACTGTCAATAAAGTGAAAATCTTCAATTGTTTCTTGTAAGCACTCACTCAACATATTTATCTGTTCTTGGTTGCCAGAATTGATTTCGCTATATGTTAACTTATCTATTTCTCTATTCAGTGCTAGTTCAAGCAAAGAATAACGTAATCGTATGAGTTCAATTCGATCTCCCATTGTCTCCAATTTAGTAGATTTATCCATGATGTATTCAGGTGTAATAATCTTTCCTATATCGTGCATCCATCCAGAAAGTGATATTTCCTCTAGTTCATCTGGAGAAAAATGCAGTTTACTAAAATATCCTTCCGTGGTTTGGTTCATTTTTTTTGTTAGCAATTCAGTTAATGTGGCTACCCTTGTGATATGACCGCCAGTATATTTCGATTTTCGATCCAACGCAGAAGCAATAGCTTGAATGAATTGATGTAATAGTTTTTCTAAATCCTGTATCAATTTCTTATTGGAAAGTGCTATAGCGGCTTGTGAAGCCATAGAATTCAGCATGGCAATATGTTCAGGTGTGAAGGATGTTACGACCCCTCTCTTGGTCTGAGCATTGATCAGTTGAATCACTCCAAGCACTTCATCTTCGTGATTCTTAAGAGGTATTGCGAGCATAGATTTGGATCGATATTTATGAAGTGTATCGTACCGTTCAGTACCAGATGCATCAATTAAATTTTGATTATAGATATCGTCAAAACACTGGCTTTTTTTAGTATGATATACATAAGTTACCATATTTTTCATGCTAGGTGAGCCATCGGTTTCATATAATGGAATACTTGGCCAAGCAAGGGAGCTAAAAGTACCCCCCATATGCAAACTCAGTGAACGATTAAAAACAACTTTAAAATCGAGATTTTTTTTATTACCACAAACTGTATATATAGTTGCACCATCTGCATTTGTGTAGTCTAGACATTCATCGAGAATTAAATCAAAAATCCGATCTATTTGGTTTTCGGATGACAAAGCTTCGCCAATATGAGTTAATTTGCTAATATGTCTGATTTGTTGTCCTGTCAGAATACGTATTTTCCTGACAAATAGATTCAACAAATTATTGACATCAGGATTTTCACTGAACGAATATTTGGACATGGAAAACCTCCAGATGCTATTTATAAAATTTACAAATTAGTAATTGAATTGGTTTAGGCAAGGTTTTTCTTTCAAGACTTGAAATGTGAAAATAATCAGATTAAGCTTACTATGATTAACCCATTTCCAGATTCTATGTAGATTACAGGTAATTACATAATAAAGCTCAATCTGATCATTCACCTTTAATTAGAACATATTGCTCAAGAATGCTTATTTCTTTTTATAGATTTTCAGTATTTGGTCGATAATAAACTCCGGCTTTGCGTCTTTTATGATGTGATTCGCGCATTCTTTGTACAATGGTTCTCTTGCTTCCCACAACTTTTTAAGATCTGCTTCCGAGCGGTCAATTAAAAGTGGTCTTGTAGATTGTTGAATTCTCTTATACAGAACATCCCATGTGGGATCAATCCATACAACCACATTGCTCGGATCTTTGATTATTTCTCGATTAACCGCTGATACTACTATTCCACCACCAGTTGCATATACTGCTTCATCTCTCCAATTCGTCAGAATTTCAGTTTCCATCAGGCGAAATCTGTATTCCCCCCATTTCTCAAAAATTTGTTCAATCGTTTTCCGGCTTTCCTGCTCAACGATTTCGTCAATATCATGAAAAGATAAACCCAATTTTTTTGCAACTTCCTTTCCAATAGATGATTTTCCACAACCCATAAATCCTATCAAATATAGAGACATTTTAACCTCCTCATTATTTTCTTCAACTCATGCTCCATAGAGTGAAGAATTAGCAGCTTTCGTGGATCACATGACCCACAGGATATTCCTAACTTTATAACTTCCTCAGAATCTGTTTTTCGACGTTGATTGTCATTTTATTCACATGATGAAGAATTTCGTCGGCTTCATCGATTATTTTCTTTGCGATATCCTTGTTTTCAATCCCCTGCATATTAATCCTGACATTATAATATGCTGCTTTTGCAGCTGCATTTGCAGTAACCGCTCCGGTTCCTGCATCAGAAAGCGCATTTGTATTACCGATCTTTGCAATTTTAGAGGATAACTCAATTGCTTCCTGAGCTATCTGGAGAACTTCAAATGGAACTAGAATAGCCTTCATTGTTGCTTCCTGCAATTGAGACTGACGATAATCCTTATCCTCCTGGGTTTTCTTGGGTAGTTTCATTGCGAACATCATTTCGTTGAAAGCATGTGTATCTTTATCAATCGCCGAGATAGCTTTCTCTTTGATCTTCTGACCTATTTCAGCTATCTCCCTTACTTTTGTCTGTACTCTCTCATAGCCTTTTTTATTGATCGTCAAATTTGCCACCATTGCGGAAAGTGCACCTGATATGGCTGCACATAAAGCAGCTACGCTTCCTCCGCCAGGTGCCGGTGAATCAGTGGAAAGGAGATCACAGAAATCAGAAACTGTCATATTCACTAAATTATCAGATTTAGAAATAGCGTATTCGATAATCTTCTTCTCTAGTTCAAAAGGTGAAACTTCAGCAAGTCCCATAGATTGAATTGCAGTTTCAATGATCATGTTTTCCGGAACACCTGTGCTCTCATTCATCTGTTTCAGATAATAAACACCTGCCATCAACATCGCTTCCTTAGGTATTAAACCAACAACTTCCGAACCAGTTACTATGACACCCTTCTTTAAAGCAAGTTCACGAACTTTTTCTAAAACAATATGAGGTGGAGTAATTTTGAAATTTGTTAAATTAATACTTATCTGTGCTTTCTTGTATGAATCAATATACCAGCCTACAGCTTTGCAATAGCTAAATAATCCTGGCTCAATAATTTTTATTCCTTGAGCATCCTTCTGAATATTACCGTGTTTATCTTTTTTAACACGACCACTTTCGCGAATCATCATTGCAAGTTCATTGGCTTTCTTTTCATCCCTTGTATTTAGATTTATGTTATAGGCAATTAAAAATTCACGTGCGCCAATCGCAGTTGCACCAGATTTTTCATGAAATAGATGTGGACCATAATCAGGTTTCCAATTAGGATCTTTTGCTTTTTCAGATAAAGCTTCGTATTCCCCTTTTCGCACTTCAGCTAAATTCTTCCATTCCGGTTTAACAGAGGCATATTCATAAAGATAAATTGGAATTCCCAATTCTTCTCCCACTCTTTTACCTAATTGATGAGCAAGAACTACACAATCGTCCATCGTCATCTCAGATATTGGAATGAAAGGACAAACATCTGTTGCTCCCATCCTGGGATGGGCTCCACTGTGCTTACTCATATCAATGAGCGAAGCAGCCGTTTTGATAGCTTGAAATGCTGCTTCCACAACAGCTTCAGGTTCACCAACAATTGTAAACACTGTCCGGTTAGTATCTGCACCTGGATCCATATCAAGCAGATTCACGTTTTTTACAGCGCGTATCGAATCAGCAATTGAATTCAAGATTTTTTGATCCCGTCCTTCACTGAAATTTGGTACGCATTCAACTAGTTTCATGAAATTCCTCCATCATTCTATTATTTATAATATATAAATTAATTAAAAGAAACATAAAAACATATTTAATATTAGAAATTCACTGTCAAATGAAAATTAATTGAAAATAATCTAGCCTTAAATTCATATAACCTGCATTATATATAGAGATCAGTGATTTTCATTTTTTTAATTGTAAAAGTAACCTCTTAACATGTTTGAAAATCATAAGATTTGTTAAAATGTCAAGATATTTTAGTGAATCAGATTCATTAAACCGTATTTTAGCAGTTTACGATATAGAATATCAATAAATATTATTCCGTTAATAAATACAAAACCCCGGTTTTTATCCCGGGGTTTTGATTGGACTTCAATTATTTGATCATAATCATTTTCTTAGTACTCGAATATCGGCCTGCTTCCATTCTCATAAAATACACGCCACTGCTTACACTTCTTCCACTATTGTCTACACCATTCCAATTCACTTGATTCATTCCAGCAGGTAGATCTTTTTCAACAAGAGTCCGTACTTTTTGACCAAGAACATTATAAACTTCTAATTTCACCTTAGTTTTTTCCTTTAATGAGAAGGAAATAGTAGTGGAAGGATTAAACGGATTAGGATAATTACCCAATAACGAGGTTATCGTTGGCAATGCATGGGAATCATCGTTGCCAACCAGAGAACCTTGTCCCATCACATTTATGATGTTCGTTTGATGTGCAGGATCATCGCTAGTAATCGTTATCTGTTGGTTATAAGTAAGTATTTCAGCAGGAGTAAATATAATGTCATAGGTTGCAGATTGACCAGCTTGGATATGATAAGATAATTGTGCTTCACCATCAGTTCCAGTAGGTGCAATCGTAAATTCATTGTTGCCTGTTATCGTGCCGATCATAACGACATCACCGTTATTGGTAATCGTAATAGGTCGGATGGCATGATCTGATATAGCCACATTCCCAAAAAACAGGTCAACGGAACTAAGTACGAGAGCAGGTGTCCCTGCAGTTCCACCAATGATTGGAAAAACAATATTATCAAGCCAGGCACAATCACTTCCTCCAGTCAAACCTACATCTTTCACGTAACGCCATTTAAAAGTATTCTGCCCGGCAGATACATTAAAACTATGTTGCATCCATGCAGTTTCACCAGACCACTGCTCTTGCTGAATATTATTGATGAAGAATTGAAGATAATCGTAATTTAATTCACTGGAGGTCTTACAGTAAAAGGATATCGTACCATCCTCTACAGTTGTGACAGAAACCTGCATTGATGTTGAAGCATTATGCCCGATAACTGGTGACTGAATACAATATATATCTGAGTAGGGATCAGCAGTTGTCAGAGTCCAAATACCACCATCGAATATCCAGGGAAATGCTGTCAGAGTACCAGATTCAAAATCTTCTCTCACCATTCCAACAATAACATCATAATTATACTCATTTGACTGGCTGCCGGAACTTGCCGTACAATGGATTTGCTGATGTGTACCAGCCAGAATCTGACTGCTGAATGTAACTTGAAATGTTGCACTTCCTGAAGTATTGATTGCCACATTCGTAAAAGTATTGTTCATTTCCTGTACAATGAAATTAGGTATTTGTTCATTTAATGATACTACTGTTGTGGCAGCGTCCGTATGACCAGTATTGGTAAATGGTATTGTGATAATAACTGATTCTCCTGCATCGATTCGTCCATTGTGATTCCCCTGTGAATCATTGAACTGCAATTCATCAAATTGAAAAACAGGAGCATTAAGGATCAGATTTAATTCATAATTCCAAGAGTGATTATCTGAAGCTGTAATCAAAACATGAAACTGAGCTTCATGTTGATCAGGTATATTATTCGCAACTTGTATGTGAATACCATTTCGAGTGATTATGCTCTGTTGTGGGGAAATACTAGTAATTGTGACTGTATTATTAAGAATCGTTACATATGGATCTTCTGTGCTTGCAATTACCGTAATTGAATTTGCAGCAGCCATGCCCTGGTTAAATAACGCCAGATCCCAAAAGAATGACTCTCCAGAATCTGCCTGCTGGTTATCTCCATCAGATACAATTGAATTGGATACAACGATTACTGGACCATTCCCAGAAATCATCGGTACTGAAGATACATTCGTTACTTTATCAAAAGCTGTTACGGTTAATGTCAATTCTTGTGGTTGTTGGGGAAGATTAGCTAAATTCAGAATAGTCTGGCCTGTAGCATCTGAATAAGCAGCACCATAAATCGTTCCATTTTTTGTTAAACTAACTAAAGCTCCTGCTACCCCTGTATTCACAGTAAATGTATTTGCACCGAACAGTAAAGCTGGATCATGAGTAATTGTGAGAGAAGTAGGAACATTAGAACGAACCTGCAGAGAGGCATCTCCAAAGATATGCCAGGTTTTAAACATATCACTTCCATCAGTACCATAAACTTCAATCATTTTACATGAACCGTTATAAAATAAGCCACCGACTGAAGTTTTTAGGTTTTGGCGCAGCAAATCTATAATCTCATCTTGTCCACGCATAGGAGAATTCCACGATTGATTAATAGAAGACATATAGACAGCAATTGCACCAGTGGGATTATTATTATGCGTGGCACGCAACCACGCTTCTGCAAAACAGGTTTGATTCGTAAAATTACCATTTACACAGGCAACTGAGACAATAACAGGCAACATATTTTCATTGGTAAGTGCATCAATATGAGAATTTGAAAAGCCGGTGGTTACCCAATATGTACTTGCACCATGACCAACATAATCTATCCATCCGCGTCCCTGGTTCAAAGCTGAACTTATTTGAGTACTCGAAGCTCCATTTGCTTCATATGCTTGATCAACCGTTGATGTACCGGGAATTGGATTTGTATGATAATTATAGCTAGTTAAATTAGTTCGGATATTCTCCATATGAGCTTGATCTGATTCTCCCAAATCACCATCAGAACCTCCTCCATAAATGGAAGCAATCCCAATTGCTTTATTTAACCATGTTGCTGTTATTGGCATATCTCTTTCATAGTATATTGTTCTGCTGACTTGAGTCTGTAATTGAGCAACCGTTTCCGCAGAAAATCTACCAATAAAAATATCTGGATAACTATCATCACCGACAATAAGGGAGTAAGCAGGATCAGCTCCACCACCATAATAAGATAATGTGGGCATTTGAGAAGAATCACCAATTAGCTGAACAAATGTTAGGTCATTATCCTCGCTGTAACGAGTCCGGATATATTGTTGTACCGCGGTAGAAGAATTACCAATCGTAGATAATTCTACCAAATCAGTCGTAATTCCCTTTTGGCGTTTCCAATCCACATATGGTTGTATCGCTTCCAAATAGGAAGTAGGACAAATAACGAGAAGTTTACCAATTTCATCAACCGGAGTATATTTTGTTGGATTGAAATTCATAAACTGTTTGTCATATATTGTCCCAAAATCACTTGAATAACGATTATTCGCATTTGTTAGTATGTTAATTGTGTCCAAACCCGTATTTACGAGCCTGATTCTAATATCAGTATATACTCGAAGATTTCCCGTCTGGGGATTAAACGCAAATGGTTTAAAAGAAACAGTAATACCTCTAAAGTCTCGAATGATAAAAGGTTCCGTAATTGACACATTCGCTGTTGGATAAAAACTATTCATGTTATATACATCGGAGAATATGTAAGGAACCTGGGAAGGATCAACATTACGTTTCAATGCGCCTTTGGAGGGAATCACAGACATGGGATATTCAATGTATTCATTGGAAATTAGTTCCAGGTTCATCTTTGCTGTGCCTGGAATTATGATGCTACGACTCACTGTTGGAATTTCCGGATATCCTGCTTCATAGGTAACTGCTTCATTTTTTAGTTGTAACTGATAATAAAGTTGATTATTTATAGTAACCGGATATCGGTTAAAACTTCCTAGTGAAAAATGAAGGATACTCTGAGAATCGTCAGAGATGACTAATTGAACATTGTTCTCATTATGATTAACAACAATCTGTTCTGCACATAAACTACTCAACATGAATATCATACTGAGAATAATAAACAATAAGGATTTCATATTTCCTCCTCTCTATTTATAAAGCGAGATTTTGTCCCAATGGCTATAACCTCGAAATTTAAGCTATTTTACCAGCATCATTTTCTTTGTAGAATTTACATTTCCTGCTTGGAAGTGATACAAATACATTCCTGTTGCCACAGCATGATTCAAATCATCTTTTCCATCCCATAATATACGATGATTACCTGCTAGTAATCTACTCTTTACAAGAGTTTTTACAAGCTGACCTTTCACATTATATATCACAACCGTTACATTTTCCGTTTGTCTGAGAGAAAAAGCAATGTAAGTACTGGGATTAAAGGGATTAGGATAATTCCCATTTAATTCAGTCTGCAATGGTACAACGGTATTGTCGTGATTACCAACTGGCACAATTGTACCTGTTAAGCTAATATTAAATACCTGGAGATAAGGATCATTTGTGGTTATAACCAATTGGTCATTAAGTATCCCTAATGTCTCTCTGTACAAGGTTAATCTGCAAGTTTGAGAAGTTCCTGGCTCAATTGAGAAGTTGTTAACGACCTGGTCTCCAATCATCAAAGTATAATAATCAGGGTATGTTACTGTTCCTGTAAGAGTTTGTGTACCTAGATTCTGAATCAGAAATGACTTGGTAACTGTGGTTGAATCAGCAACATTTCCAAATTCTATATTTGAACTTCCAGTGAAAAACATGGGAGCGTTTGTTATGCCTGAAGCAGGAAAAGAAATATCGTCAATCCATGCACAGTCTGATCCGCCTTGATTGCTGATATCTTTACTATATGACCATTTAAGTAAGTGTGATCCTTGAGTAATTGAATATGAAGATTGAGTCCAAGCTAACTCACCGGACCAACTATCTAGTTCAATTCCATCAATATAGAAGAGTAATTTATCATAACCCTCTTCTGAAGATACTCTTTTCCAAAACGAGACGTTTCCTGCCATCGAGACATTTAAATTCACTTCCACTGAAGTCGTCTGAAAACTTGTGACCTGACCGGATTTTAAGCAATAAGTTCCTGTATGCGGAACAAAATTTCCTGATACCACCATCCAATTTGAAGCACCAGACATAACCCAAGGAAATGCCGACACATTTCCGGTTTCAAAACCATCCCCAATATTGCCGATCTGTATCATTGATGAAGTAATCGTGTTGCAATTCTCTCCTTGTATGGATATTCCAATCGGCAGAAGAATTCCAATAGCCACATCAGGGGATATGACAATATGACAATTAAGAGTAGTATTCTGGTCTACATTCAAGCCCGATGAGATATCTGTTATCCCCTCGGAAATTGATAAAAGATGATTATTACTAACAATTACTGCATGGATAGAAGAGCTGTTTGCATGACCTGTGTTGGAAATCGGAATGCTGAATTGAACGGTTTCTCCGGGATCATATGAATTATTCCCATTCCCTGTTATTTCCGTTATTATGGGACTTCCAATCAAAATATTCGGGGCATTAATGACAATATTCTCTTGGGCAATCCAATGCCCTGAATTAGCATCTGTCATGGTAATGGTAAGTGGAACACTATGCTGATCAGGAGCGTTATTCAGAACAGTAATATGATAAGCAGCGTTTATCGTGACAGTAGAATTTGCCCCAATATTAAGAGCAGAAGTCGTACTTGTATTCAAAATCACATATGGATCTGAAGTTGATAAAACTGCTGTTACATTTTGAGCATCCTGATATCCTGCGTTATTCACAAATAAGTTAACATTAAAGGTTTCACCAGCTTCTGCCTGATGATTGTCTCCATCGGAAATGACAAAATTAGTAACTGATAAATAGGGACCTGCTAACGGAAGTACTTGAACATCCTGGATCAGCGGTCTCCTATTGGAACGAGTGATCACGATTTGAGCATTGCCTGTTTCAGTAAACGGAACGAATGTCAAATTAATCACTCCTGATTGATCAACTAAACCAGCTCCATGTAACACATTATTCTTAGATATTGCGACATAAGAATATGGTTCTGCACTGATTTGAACTGTGCCGATACCCATGTTAATGGTGGATGGAAGTGTCGCTGTATTTGCATTGGGGAGTCCCATATACGGCTGAAGGGCAGGATCACCCATAATAGAATAAATTTCCCAGTATAAGTTTATATTAGGACTATTTGCTCTTGATACTGCAAGATTACCGGAAAAAACAATTGATCCCATACTATAAATCCAATCTTCAAATGCTTCTTCATGCTCATGGAAAAGAAGATCATATGCACCTGCTTGATTGGCAGCCCAAGGTGTACCTCCACCAACGACTGGTTTATTCCCAACTGCCCACCAATAATCTTCATCCCATAAAGTACTGTTATTTCCGCCAATATAGGCAACAGCGCCTTTATTGGATGCGCGAAGCATCGCTTCTCCAAAACAAAGTGGTGTATCAAAGTGGTTAGTAAGACAGCAATTACCAATGGCAACAAAGTACTTGTTCGCATTTGTTAATACATTAATATTGCTGATTGTCATGTAAGGGTCATACCATTGATCAACGTCTCCGTGGGCTGTGTAATTGGCAAAACCTATTCCACTGCTCAGATTGGTTTGGATTAGAGCTTCATTGCTATTGGAGCCGGAAGAGGGATAGAGATATGTATGTGACGTAATTCCATGTTGACTATTAAAATAATTCTGTGTCCCATAATTAATCTGCCCATTTGCATTTGACGGACCAAAATTAGTATCTACTCCAGCGATCATGACAACCTGCTGCAGATAACTGGGATCAGGCATAGAAAACTGTTCATACTGAAGAGATTTATCAATTTGAGGTTGCAATTCTGCAATCGTAGTTGCAGAAAAACGACCGTAGTACATTTCAGGAATATAATCATTTCCGTGTAAACGGAAGTAGGAAAGATCTGACACATGCCCCATATCTGTTGTACTTGTCCAGGCAGGTATCTGGGGAGTGTCTCCAACAAGAAGACAAAATGAAGGGGCGGGATTGGTTGCTGTTGCAGAATCCCATACACCCTGTAAATATGTTTTAATTGCAGTCGTTGTACTACCTATCGTCCCCGCTCCAGTTCCAACAATAGATACTGTTACGTTATATCCCTGGCGCACTTTCATATCTATGAAAGGTTGTAAGGTAGTTCGGAAAGAAGCTGGAGTTAATATCAGGTATCCGAGAGGATAACGATTCAATGTGGAACGTGTATCCCGAGAATAGTTGAGAACCGATTTTCTATAGACTGATTCAAAAGCAAAGGATGCTGTTCTGGCAAGCAACTCAGTTGTCGCTGCCATATTTGCACCATCAAAATTTACCCTCATATCAACTTCAGAAACTACTTTGATCATTCTAGATACAGGATTATAACGTACTGGAACAAAATCCAGAGCAAAAAGACGGACACCACGCATATAGCCTAATTCGGTTACCTGGACAAGCGGTATACTGGAATAGCTATCTGTATAATAACTTAATGTGTTGTATTCAAATGGCACATTCCCAGGTTCCTGATTTTTTGAAAGAGAGGGTTGATATGGCATTATTGGATAGTGAATCTGATAATCTTCTAGAGAATATGTTTTCTCATTTGTATTGGTTATAACCACGTTCACTTGTGCCCCAACAGGTACGGAAATTATCTTACGCAATAATGGCAATTTTGGATATCCAACCTGGTTTGTTGAAGTATAATCATTAATTGTCAACTCGTTGAACACACCGGATTTCGTAATTATTTCCTGTGACTGCAATTCTCCAACCGAGTAATGAATATCAAAACCCATACCTGTATTATTCGTTAAATTCAATCCTGTTCCCGTAGAAGAAACAGCAATAGATTGAGATGCCCACATTGCCGAGTTCATTGCCAGCAGAAGGGCAAAAAGGATTACTTGCCTCATGAATTCTCCTTCAAAAATCAATTTCAAAGCCTACATTATGATGTTAGGATTATGTATTGTCAAGATGCTCGAATTTCATTTCCAAGTTTTACACTAATCCTATATATCATTATTTCAATCCAATATAATGCAAAAAAAGAGCCTGATATGTAGATTTTATCGAAAGTAAATGGAAGAATTGTATTTTTCTTCTGCTCCTTATAAAATCTCCATTCAGTATGAATTTAAAATATCTGCTTAACCAATAATTAGAATGCCTTTTCCAACTTTGTTAATTCAATTTTTCCGACTAATGTTTTAAGAATTTCCACGTTATCAATTTGGTTCCCTTCAATACTGATACTTATCTTCTCACCAACCTGGAGGGTTAGTTTACCTGATTTGTTCTCAGCATCATATTCAGTAGTTCCTGTATAACCACTGATACGAATACTTTTAGCCCCATCGGATGACCCACCACCATACATAGCAGCTAATCCGGCTGTTTTACCAAGTAATCCCCCTTCTGAAATTGTAAGTTCGATGGAACCATCTGCATCATTTCTATAGGTTCCTGTTGCAGTAATTGCATTGGCACTTCCCATGAAACCGCCCATCTGACCAAGTCCCTGACTTTTCTTCTCATCAAGTTTATATCCTGGAAGTATTTCAGGAATATATTTAACTAGCTCTTCCGATTGAATTTCACTGATCTTTGTAAGCGCAAAGTTGATTTCATCCTGCGCCTTTTGATAATTGTTCTGCTGAATCAGTGTTTTAGCATTATCTAAACTCGACAAGGCTTCTTCCTTGGCTGTTTGAGCTAATATTATCAACGTACATGTAGCGATTAAGCAACATAAAATGATTCTCTTCATAAAATTCTCCTTTTCTGTCTTCTAGATTTCGTCTTTATCAATTTCAATAATCTATTACTTTGAATAGATTTTTTTGTCTATTTTTTTCTTTTGCATTTCGATGCCAGCATTTTTTAAATACACGTAAAAGAAATGAAGTTAGGTAATATTAGAAGTTTATAAACAGTACTTAGATAGTTGAAGATATTCAGTTCGGAATTTAGGACGGGCTAGTTTTGTCATTAATTACTCCTTTTTCTCTAAACAAGGTCAACTTATTTAGGACTGCTTAACCTGTCCCTGTCTAAACATCCATAGGTTTGTGGGTCATTGAAGACCAGCATCTATCATCCACTATTCAGAAACAGCAGAACTTCTTGCTCGGTAACCACTTTGATGCCGATATCCGTCAAAACTTCGCTGATGTAATAATTTAGAGTAGGACGCCGATCCTGCTGAATCGTAGCACTGACTTTAGGCGGTTATTTATGTAGAGTAGGACACCGATCCTACTGAATGCATTAGCAGTAGGGGCGAATGGCATTCGTCCACATTACATTCGCATTTATAGAGAACCTGAAGGCTCTCGATACGATATCAAACAGTCTGGATGATGCCAGAGACTACATCAAAGCCCTTGCACCATGGGTGAGTAATGATCAGATAGTCTATAACAGCAGTGAAGAACCCATTGAAGTCTCTGGAGCACACACTCCCTTTCCACCTTTTCATTGGAAGAGCTGAAAACGGGAGAATATCACCGATATATCGGAGATATAATATCCGATAGCCAGTGGTGAAACCTCTGGAGAAGAATTATGATTGGATAATAATCTCTTGACAGATAATTAAAATCGGATAATTTGTATATTATTCTCTAATAATAATCCGAGGTAAATATGATAGAGAGACAGATTGTTGCCACAATACTCAGCAAAATTGAGACACCTGAAGTTTTACTGATAACCGGTTCCAGACAGACTGGCAAGACAACAGCCCTTCGCCAGATACATAACAGACTAATCGCTGACGGCAAAGATAGTCATTATATTACTCTGGAAGACCCCGAGTATCTCCGCGTACTTAATGTGCATCCGGATAAAATCTGGCAGATCATCCCTCGTAACGAGAAGATGCTGCAGATTGTACTGATAGACGAAATTCAGTACCTGGATAATTCAGCTCACTTCCTAAAGTATCATTATGATCTGAATTTAGATAAACTCAAGCTAATCGTAACTGGTTCATCAGCATTTTACCTGGATCAGCATTTTAATGATTCCCTGGCAGGAAGGAAGCGGATTTACCATCTGCCTACTCTGAGTATGAGCGAGTTCCTGACTTTCAAAAACCGCCCTGAACTGTCGGTAGCATTAAACAATAATAATCCTTTAGAACTTAACCTGCAAAAGCTGCCTCTGGTGCAAAGTCGGGAGATTTTATCCTTATCAGAAGAATATATGATCTATGGTGGTTATCCGGCGGTGGTATTAGCAAGTAATTTCTCCGAGAAGCAGGAAATCTTGTATGAGTTGTTTACATCATATCTTAAAAGGGACTTTCTGGAAAGCGGGATTACACAAGTGGATAAAGCTTATCACTTGCTAAAACTGCTGGCATTTCAAGTGGGCAATGAACTCAATAAAAACAGTCTGTCAATCGAAATCGGAATATCCAAGCCTATTCTGGACAGTATGATAAGTACTTTCCAGACCACGTTTCATCTTAGCTTGGTGCGTCCCTTTTACAACGGGCATCCCAAAGAACTGCGCAAAATGCCCAAACTATATATGATGGACTTGGGACTTCGCAACGCTATCCTCAAGAATTATAGCTCTCTTATTGACCGGGCTGACGTAGGGAAACTCTATGAAAACTATATCTTCCGCTATTTTACAGATACCCTGAGCACTGCCGAAATCCGATATTGGCGTACCCAATCCGGTCAGGAAATAGATTTCATCATTGATGATCAGCATGCCTACGAAGTAAAATGGAATGGCAAACAAATCAATACGAAAAAGTATGAAAAATTCAAAAACACATACCCGAATATCCCTTTACAATATATCGTTAGAAATAACTGCTTGGTTGACAGTGTATTGTTGTAATCAGCTCTTAGGAGATGTCCCGAAACTAGCATGATTTTATTTTCTTCTGTTGTAAAATATGTGATTGTTTTTACAGGCAAACTAAATTACTCAATAGTTTCCGAAAAGCGATGCAAAGACAAGGAAAAACGGAGTAATATTTACCTAATTCATGTTTGAATTCTGGTAGGAAGAGTCTTCATCAGGCTTTTCCTTCAGTATTTTGTAAGTGCAGAAACATTTTCCCTATATTATGTCCTAAAAAGAGGAGGGATAACTGTTCCTTGCATTTTCTCAATGAACGGACAGTAAATCTCTCAAACTTCCTGTTCCACTTCATGAAAGCAAATACAGCCTCCGGTTCGATGCCTCTTTGCTTTCTCAGCTTGTCGCCTTTTTCAGAAAGCAGATTATTGACGGTCTGACGTTTTAGTGGAGCTATATGAGGATCGTAGGTCAGTGATTTATGTGTTTTATCCTTGTAGGGAATACACTTTTTATTGTGAGGACATTCTCTGCAGTCATTACATATATAGGTTTTCACGATTCGTTTCGGACCGTTCTTCTCTGTCTCTTCTTCCTTGATTTTGACCAGTCTCCGATTAAATTGACAGACCCACTCATCATGCTCCTCATCATAGCTGAAGCCTGTCAGAAGAGAGTCCCGATAATCTCTCTTATAATCCTGGGTCTTGAGATAGCTTGTTATCTCTTTTTCAGCAGCATAATTCAAATTCAGCGCAGTGCCATAGGCAGCATCTCCAACAACGTCGGTAGGATATTGTCCCAATTCATCATGCATTTGCTCCATGAGATTGGGAAATTCAACGGTTTCTTTAGGGATATTGAATAAGTGAATGCCTGTGACAAATTGCTCTGAAGTTCCGATACTGGCAACATAACCCGGTGCCAGCTGTCCATTTTTCAATCGCATAAATGTGGCATCATTATCAGTCTTGGATGTGCTGCTGCGTCCTTCTCCAATTATCTCAAGCTGTTGCTCATATTTCTCCAGCTTAGTTATATCATTGCTCTTTGATTTGGAGATTTCGCGCAAAAGAGATTTGATTTTCTTGATAGCCCGAGTATCTGACGGATGATTTTTCTGTAGTCGGGACATTGCTTCTTTCAGCTTGTTTTCTGCTGAGACCAGTCTATCTCTGATCTGTTCAGATGCGACTGTAGCAGTTTTCTCTGATTCAACCGCATGCAATTGCTCACCAAGCTCAAGAAGATCAGCGGTTCCATATTGCTGTTGCTCTTCCTGATTATATTCCTCGATCTTTTTAAACAATCCCTCAACTCGTGTCTTGACCAGTTCCTGATAACGAAGCGCATTGCTTTTCCAGATGTAGGAATTCTTGCCGGCATTTGCGTGAATCGTCGTCCCGTCAACAAAACAGGTGTCGAGATCAAGATATCCTAATGATGATGCTTTCAGTACTACCTGATAAAATACATCAATAAGAATATCAGAACACTTAGTCCAGGCAAAGGTGTTGATCGTTCTGAAATCAGGTTCCTGTTCTCCTGCCAGCCAGATAAAATTGATGTTCTCCCGAACAGCCTTAGCTATCTTCCGACAGGTATAAATACCATTGATATAGGCGTATACAATGATCTTCAACATCATCTTGGGATGATAAGCAGGTGTACCTTCATCAGAGTATCTTGTATATAGCTCAGATAAGTCCAGTTGCTCAACGACATCGTTAACATAACGAACCATGTGCTGGGGAGGTATTCTCTCTTCAATATTAAGTCCATAGAGTGTCCCCTGATTCGGATTGTGCTCTCTGAAATTCATAATTCTCTCTATGCTTAGTTTTTAAAGGCAACAATACACCCTATAACAATATGTCAAGATATATAACTAATTATTTAATAGTTGCTATTTTTCTATCATTTAGTTTCGGGACATCTCCGAAAGATATTAACACTGGATTTCAATCCGGTGATGAGCGTTCGCATCGCGTCCTGCGGACTGAATACGAAACCATAAAACAAATGATATGCCTGATACAATTCTTTAAACAATACCGCTCCCTCATGGCACCTAAATAACCAAGTCACAAAAAAGAAAACAGCAGGTAATCAGTAGCTAACGAGAATCTAAAATAATTTAGGAGCTGGTTAGGAGCTGATTAGTATCTGATTAGGTGCTGATTAGCTTCTCATTGGAGAGCCATCTATGTGCATTCTGTCTGTCAAAACTTCGCTGATGCAATAGTGTAGAGTAGGATGCCGTTCCTGCTGAATGCATTGGCAGTTGGGTCGAATGGCATTCGCCACATTGCATCAGCCCACATGGATAACCTGATGGCTCTGGATACACAATCAAACAGCCTGGAAGATGCCAGAGATTACATCAAAGCCCTCGCACCTTGGGTGAGTAATGATCAGATAGTCTACAACAGTAGTGATGAACCTATCGGTGTCTCCAGAGCACATGTTCCATTTCCACTCTTTATAGAAAAATTGGACGACTTCTGTCCAAATAGATTGAAAACGAGTCCAGCCTAGATGACTGGACTCGTATCAAATATGTATTTGGACTATTTCAACATAACCATTTTCTTACAAGACTGATAATTGTTGGCTTTCATAAATAGATAATATACTCCACTACTTACTTGTTTGCCAGCATTGTTAGTACCATCCCAATCGATCGAATATGAACCTGCCGAGACCTTTGATTGGATAAGATTCTTCACGATGTTACCCTTAATGTTGTACACACAGATAAGCACATTAACTGGTTCTTTGATAGAATATCGAATTGTAGTTTTGGGATTAAATGGATTGGGATAATTAGCATATAGTCTGGTTACTAAAGGTGCAACTTGGGGGTCATCATTAGCAACCGGAACAGACACTATCCATATCTGCTCAACTGTCGAAACGTTATCTGATACCACAGCTTTTACTTGGAGCGTACCGGATTGAGTAAATTGATATGTAAATTCAACGGTCGAGTTGTTCTGATTTACATTATCCACGAACCAGCTATAACTTATAGGGCTGTCAATATCAGTTGCGTTAATACTGAAGCTTAGAGTTTCATTTAATGCTGCACTGAGCGATGTTTGGGTTGGTAAAAAGCTGATTATTATTGGAGGGTCATTAATTGGAGTTACTATAACTAATGCAGAATCAATGGCTGTTGCTCTGGTTACTCCATCACTCACTATAAAAATCAGGTTTTCCAAACCACTCCAATTTAGGGGAGAGTTGAAAACTATGGATAGTCCGGTTATTGAAGCAGTAATATTGGTATTACCTGTAACACTTAATGATAAGTTAGTATTATCAACGGCGCTGCAATACAGTGCAAAATTAACTGTCAAATTTGTGTCTTCATCGAAAGTAAATGACGCTGGTAAGTCTATTACGGGTGCATCATTCACAGGAGTTACAATCACATTTACTTGATCTGTAGAGTTTAGCAAACCGTCGCTTACTGTAAAGCTTACAGATTCATTTCCATTCCAATTTAGCGATGCTGTAATAGTTGCATTCATCCCATTCATAACCACTGTAATATGATCTGTATTCTGAGCTGTGACTGTCAGATTTGTATTGTCAACATCGCTCACATAAGTTGCCATATTAACGACTAAATTACTATCCTCTAAGAAACTAAACGATTCAGGAAGATTAATTACTGGAGCGTCATTTACAGGGGTCACTATAATGTCAGCTATATCAGAAGCAATAGCTCTGCCCATATTGTCATTTACTGTGAAGGTGACTTGTTCTGTACCGCTCCAGTTTAGTAATGCTCCCAATGTAACATTCATACCTGTTATTGCTACTGTCACGTTAGTGTTACCACTTGCTGTTAGCGTAAGAGTGTTATCCACATCGCTTGCATACAATACCATATTAATCGACAATGTGTTATCCTCAGCAAAAGTAAATGAAGCCGGCAAAATAATTACAGGGGCATCATTGACGGGGGTCACTACAATATTTACAGAAGCAGATGAAGTAGCTCTGCTTTCCCTGTTTAAGTTTTCTTTTACACTTGAGAATATCTTTACTCCTTCATACCCGTGTAGTCTACCACTTTTGTTACTAAGATCAATGTTCCCCTTACTGATTGTGCTTTTTCGACTTACATTATCATTTACCGTAAAAGTCACTTGTTCCATCCCAAACCAGTTAAGAGAAGATGTAAAAGCAGCATTCATACCATTCATTGATACAGAAATATGTGCACTATTCTGTGAGGTGATAGTTAAATTAGTGTTATCTACATCACTGACATATTGTGTCATATTGACTGTTAGTGTCCCGTCTTCGTCAAAAGTGAAAGAAGCTGGCATTGAGATTACTGGGGGGTCATTGACTGGCAATATGTTTACGTTAAATGTATCAGCGCATGTTGCTCTGTCTCGTGATATTGAATTTCTTGTTGATGAAGATCGAGATTGTATATCATTGGCTGTTATGGTTATGTTTGCTGTACCGCTTTGGTTGAGTACCGACGACATGATTAGAGTATTACCTGATACAAATGCACTAATTATATTCGGATTATGCTCAACAGTATAAATCAGCAGGCCATCGTCATTGTCTACAAAGTAGTTATCAAGGTTTATCATAAACGTACTGAAATCCTCATTCAAATTCATATCTGGCATTTCTTGAAATACATGGGGTACTTGATTAGTAACATTAATCATATTGGGGATAGTCAATGTACTGGTGATATTCAGACTGTTCCAGATAGTCAAGGTAACCGAATAGACACCCCTGCTATAGTAAATATGGGTTGGATTCTGTTCTGGGGATGTTGACCCATCTCCAAAATTCCAAAGCCAACTTGTTAGGATTCCATTGCCTGCTCGGGAAGTGTCCGTAAAGTGAACAGATAGTGGTGATGAACCTGCTGTAGCGCTTGCTGTAAAGGAAGCTACAGTACTTAATGTAGATATCTTTGCCACGAAAATATCATCATTATTGTATAAGCTGGTAATTGAGTGAGAGTTAAAATTGGCTGCACTATTAAATCTTCCAGTAACATAACCGTTCCCATTGCTATCTGATGAGATGCCTGTGGCAAGGTCTGTGTATGTTCCTCCCGAACGTGTCGCTGATATCCAGTTTCCTCCAATATCAAGTTTTGCCACAAAAATATCACTAGCACTATTGCTACCGATACTAGTAAGCGAAGCTGGTCCAAAATCGGCAGTGTTGTTAAATAAACCTGCAATATAAATGTTCCCACCATTGTCTATATCGATGCAATTGCTCTGTTCTAGACCAGTTCCACCAGCTCGTTTTACCCACAACCAATTTCCGTATGTATCCAACTTGGCTATATAGATGTCACTGTCACCATTACTGGTAAGTGGAGTAGAACCAAAATTGGCTGTTCCCATAAAATAACCGGTAACATAACTGTTCCCGTTGCTGTCAGTGGATATGCCACATCCATAATCGCTTTCTAATCCCCCTACGCCTTTTGCCCAGAGCCAAGTGCCTGTTGTATTGAGTTTAGCGATGATGATATCATAATTTCCGTTACTGGTCAGTAAGGTTGTACCAAAACTAGCTGAGCCAGAATAAATCCCAGTCAAATAGCAATTTCCACTAATGTCGATTGAAATACCCTGTCCAAAGTCATAGCCTGTACCTCCAGCTCCTTTTGCCCAAAGCCAGTTGCCGTTTGTATCTATTTTGGCAATAAAGATATCCCGCTCTCCAAAACTAGTTAGAGATGTTGCACCGAAGGTAGCAGTGGAATTGAAATATCCTGTAACATAACTGTTCCCGTTACTATCGGTTGTAATACTTCGACCGTCATCACCATTGCTTGTACCTCCTGCTCGTCTAGCCCAGAGCCAGTTGCCATTAGTATCTAGTTTGGCAACAAAAATATCACTGCGAAAAGTACTGATAAGCGTAGTATTGCCGAAAGTCGCATTAGTTTCAAAATTGCCGGTAACATAGCAGTTCCCACTATTGTCGATAGATATTGAGCGACCTTCGTCATGATCGCTAACTCCCCCGGCTTGTTTTGCCCAGAGCCAGTTGCCATTTGCACTAATCTTGGCAATAAATATATCCTCGTAACCACTACTGATAAGTGTAGTGGAACCAAAATTAGCTGTACCTTCGAAATATCCTGTAATATAGCTGTTTCCGTTGCTGTCGGTGGCCATGCTGTAACTCTCAGTATCTACGCTTTCTCCGACTCCCCCCGCACTCGTTGCCCAGAGCCAATCTTGAGTTTGTGCCGGAGGTGAGAAATTTGATGCATTTACTGAAATTTCATTAGAATAATCTGAATCACCTGCTACATTGAATGCCTTTACTCTATAATAATATGTCGTATTTGTTGTTAAATCAGTACTCAGATAAGAATTGATGCCTGTACTTACGGTAGTTATTTGTGACCAAGTACCGGCAGTTCCCATTTTTCGTTCAATTTTAAAGCCATTCTCATTGTTAGAATTATCTGTCCATGATATTCTGACCTGTGTGGATGCAATTACCGATGAGACTAGATTGATCGGTGCAGGTAAAGCTCCCGGTTGAGAACCTGTAGATGCAAAAATCTCATTTGTATAACCTGAGTCACCTGCCCCATTAAATGCCTTAACTCTATAATAATAAACTGTATTAGTAGTTAATCCTGTGTCCATAAATGAAGTAGTGCCTATACCAACAGTTGCTATTGGTGACCAAGTACCAGCAGATCCTGTTTTCCTTTCAATTTTAAAACCATCTTCATTGGTAGAATTATCTGTCCATATGATATTAATTTGTGTAGATGCAAAGAGACTGGCACCAATATTAGATGGGGAATTTGGAATAGGTTGTGGGGTTATCAACGTCAGAGTATAGTTTTCGTTGTTCCTATTGGATGTAACATTAGAATAATCTCTATATGGAGGATCAATAGTATACCCAGGTATTTGTAGTGTTGCTCTACCTGTCCACCCGATTTGAACTGGTTCTGAGTAAGAACCAACAATGTCTGTTTCAGTATCATTATTACCAAAGGTATCATTCGAAAATGCTATGTTCACATCAGACATTGCTATCCCTGCGCTGTTAAAAACATAACCACTGATATGAACATGATCTAATGGGGCTTCAGGTTGATTAATTGATAAGTAAGACCCTGTTGGCGACCCTGAATTAAAATGTACAAGTATTGTTGCAGAACGAGCTGAACCAGTATTTGCTGTCGCAGTTAAAGTAAAACTGCTGGAACTGCTGTTAGTACAATTTATCCAGTCTATAGCCTCTGTAAATTGCCAAGTACCTGAAGTTGTTATCTGTACTATATGAGAGCCACCTGCAACAGGAAAAGTGATACTCGTAGGATTTACAGCATTCACAACTGTTGCTACTGTAGTCGCAAATGCTACGCTTGAATAATTTGAAAAACCTTGTGTATTGAATGCAATAACCCTATAATAGTACGTAGTATTTGAGCTTAAACCTGTATCATTATAATTTATTATATTTGCCTGAACGCTATTAATTTGACACCAAGTACCATTAACTCCAGTTTTACGTTCGATATTAAATCCATTTTCATTGATTGAATTATCTGTCCAACTTAAGTAAATTTGAGATGATGAAAGAGGACTGGCAATCAAATTAGTTGGTGTAGATAAAATTGTTTGTACTCCATTTCCATATAATGCTACATTTACATTACTTGCTCCAGTTGATGAATGGGTACAATTGTAATTGTAAGATTGAACATTAGTGGGTTGAAAACGCACCCAAATTGTTTGAGTGACTGTCCCATTAGTGTCATTTATGTTCAGCGTGTTCATATAAGTCCCACTTTGAGATGTTGAAATCAAATATCCTGATGCAGATTGAATAGTTATACCCCCAACAAGGTTCTCGCCAGAGAGTTGGTAGCTATATAGTGGCGAGTTTGTATTAACAATTACGTTTCCAAAGTTCAATGAAGTAGGATTTACAGATATAGTAGGAGTGCCATAAACAGATTTGTAGTACGCGCTACCTAGATGTACATTGTTAGGCAAAGGTGCTGAGATATTTAGACTTGTTGAATAATCAATATCGTTCTTTGTCCATTTAATGAACCTTTTATTTGCTGTTATCTGTGGAGCTGTTAATGTGATTGTGGCACCATTGTTATAATATCTTTCGTAGGACGTTGTTCCTCCAGCGCTATTATTCATTAAATCTGTTCCTGTACCGTTTATTATAATGCCATTGTCTGGATTTTGGGATTCTACATACATAGTCTGTTGAGCATTTAATGGTTGAATTCCGATAATTGCTTCAGGGCTATTGTAATATGTCAGATTATCAAAATCTGGATTTGGAATTACAGGCGTGCCATCATCTAAGAAGTAATAGCCATCACAATTATCTTCATTACCCCATCCTAGATTGATATAAAATGCAGGTTCATCTGAGTATGTTTGAAAGCCGTGGATTATATAAGCATGACCCGTGTTTCCTGATACACCTCCATAAATCAAAGGTCTTCCTGCGTTCAATTCGGTTGTTAAGCTATTATACCATGAACTCCAAGGAGTAATTACAAGCTTTGTAATATGTTGAGCGGAATTATTATAACGAAAATGATCTTCAAGAGCATTCAGAACATCGCTAAAATTCGCTTCGGATTCGTTACCCCAATTTGCATTGATAGCCACACCGCAGTTATATATAAGCTTTGATATTTCATTGATTTCACTTTGTGGACTTCCTGATGACAATGATGGCGGCATCTCATACCAATCATAATGAGTTTGACCAAAATTTACTGTATAATTTCCTAGTTCACATGAATTCGTATGAGTTCCTTGTCCTACTAATGGATAGTTCCAATATTTTAGCATTTGAGATAAAGCTACTGTAGCACATCCCGGATATACATGTTCACCACTTTGGACTGGAGTTTGATTATCATAAGGCTCCCCTGAGTTCCAATGAACATTAAAAGGAATTAAAATGTCTCTAGTGTTATCTCTTGGAACAAAAGAAGAAGTATCTGTCAATAAGTGTCTCCATGATTGGTTATACAATGTTGCTTCAATACTGTTCGAGTTTATTTCATCAATTTTTTTTAGCCATCTATCAATCATATCATTGATTTGATAATTCAATTTACTCTTATTTATATTCAATTTGAAGTTGTATCCCATGATCGGTTTTACTTTGTCATCACCAGAAATAAAAATGAAACCGCTAGGTTTTAAATGAAGTAAGTAGATACAATTAGTTTTATCTTTATTGGTAAGTATGTCAATTGAAGAAATTGCACTATTAGGAAAATTCCACTGTTTACACCAATTTAATCCAACAGTCTCTGATTGATCAATAGATATCGGTTTTGCAAAGAATATCGCAATTTGAACCAAGACGACAAGACTAAGAAGTGTCTTCTTCATTGTAGCCTCCAGGGACTTTATTATTCATAATCTGTTCAATCTCTTTTAGACGATTACTTATTTTCATCTATTGTATTGCAAATCAAACTGCTTGAGCGATCATCTATCAATGGAAGATACTTATTCATGTTCAATATGAGTAAACTAATCTGTAACATCTTTTTGTCAAGCAATTCTCGATTTTTGCAAGAAATGCAATGTAAGGCTATGCATTAAAACAAGATAGTTATCTCTTTATCTATTTAATCAAAGCTACTGAACTGAATATTCCATAGATTATTCGCTTTGCAACATACAGATTGTGATACAGAGTTTAAATTTTCTATACGAAGGGATTTCATTTTTGCATATGTTTAACATGATTTTCCTGACCAACTTTTAGATATGCCACCTACAAATATTCAGTGGCATCCATAGGCAAGCGGATTTGATAAAATCACCGGCAGCATGTTCCTATCACTCCGAATACAACATTTGGAGTATAGATGGAACAGGGCTTATTAGTTAGAGTCAAAGAACAGCACATATGAGCATTACGGTACCAATACGGTAGCAATACGGTATCATTACGGTAAAAAACCGTATTGCTACCGTAATGATATAGTAATGGAACCACAGTTCATTTAAGATTTAAAATTGAAGATTGAAGATTTGTAGAGAATGGATGAAAGGCTTGGTTTGGACTGACCTTTATCCCGGTATAGACAAGTATAAAACTGGTATCAAATAAGTTTCGGGTATGTATGCTTCGTGCGAGTAAATATTGATAATACTCACGAGCAATTGTAACGATCACAGATTGCAGATGCTCCCTAGCCTGGAATTCGTAGAGATAAATAATACTAAAGATAATAAAATTTAGCTTCATTATTAAATAAGCAACATTCGTATTTTAGTAAAAAATGAAATAATCAATTGACAGATATAATATCTATTATATATACTGAATAGTAATAACTTCAAAGATTTCATAGTGTGAAAGACTATGCTTATATTAAATACATCTAACATAGAAGAAAAAGAGCTTAACGTCCTTATCATCATTTAGCAGGGAGGGCTGACATTCTATCTTTGGAAAAACTAGACTTTCCAGAGTACAAGAAAGAGGAGATTGTATGAGAAATCTACTATTGAGAATGATTTTTATGACTATTCTGTTATTAGGAATTACCGCAATATCCGCAACAGTTATTACAATCGGGACAGGTACTTCGTATTCAAATCACACTTTACCCTGGTGCAACTGGTATGGGTATATGCGCTGTGCTCAAATTTATAATGCAGCAGAAATTGGCGGAACCGGTACCATTACTACTTATGCAGTGAAGCCACAGGCAACTAATGCGACAGCAAACATTCCTATAAAAATCTATATGAAAATGACTACCGCAAGAGAACTGAGTAGTTCCGAATCCTATAATTCTCTTGCAACTGGGGCAACGCTTGTCTATACTGGTACAATTGCCAGCCTGACTGCCAGCACCTGGAACACGGTTACTTTAAACACATCCTTTAGTTATACAGGGAATAATCTGCTTGTAATAACTCAATCGAATGTTGGTGGGTCTGGTAATTATCCTTATGCTGCTTACTATTATTCGAATGCAGCAAATCAAAATTGGTATAATGGTGTAGATTATACTCCCCCAACAGGAGGGGAAACAAATGATAATACCAACAGTAACCGTGTTAATATCCAGTTAGGAATAACCGGTTACTCTGTCTTTCCAGCAACAGATAGAACAATTGGAACTGGTACTGCATATGAAATGGGATATGAGCCCTGGGGCAGTTGGTATGGATATCAGCGTTGTGCTCAGATTTATGCTTCTGCAGAAATTGGCGGAACCGGAATCATCACAAAGTATGCAGTGAAGCCACATGCAACTATATCTGCTGCATATATTCCGATCAAAATCTATATGAAAATGACAACGGCAACAGAGCTTACCAGTTCCGAGACCTATAACGCACTGACAGCCGGGGCAACACTTGTTTATGACGGTACAATTGGCAGTTTGACTGCTGATATATGGAATCAAGTTATATTAGGCACATCCTTTAATTATACGGGGAATAACCTGCTTGTGATAACGGAATCAAATATTGGTGGATCTGGTATTTATCCTTGGCCTACTTATTATTATACGACTGCTGCAAACAAAAATTGGTATTTTAAAGTGGATATGACTCCACCAACAGGGGGAGAAACAACAGGTACTGTAAATAGTGATCGTGTTAATATTCAATTGACCATGACAGGCTATACTGGATTTCCACCTGTTTTTAGTGTAGACCCCTCATCCATTTCATGGGGCAATGTGCTAGAGCATACGACCACATCTTATATTGATGTAACAGTAACCAATACAGGTTATAATACGTTGAACATCACAAGTGTTGGCTTGGGTGGAACTGACTCTGCGCGGTTCATTCTGGACATGAATTCCAACCCCACTCCCTGGGCATTAGCTGCAGGTGCATTTAAAACAGTGAAAGTAGCTTTCAACCCTCTTGCAGTTACCGGTTATTCTGCCTATTTGCATTTTTGGGGGGATACGAAAGTCGTTCACGATATTCCTTTAACTGGAACAGGGATTCCTCCGGTTATCACTACTTTCCCGTATTTGGAAGGTTTCGAAGGAGCTTTCCCAGCGGATGGTTGGGCTAATACCGCACTTGTGGGTACTTTTGCCTGGGATCAGATGTCAGTGGGAATCGACCCAGTCTGTTCTCCTCATACAGGCTCATATATGGTACGTTACAATTCATATTCTGCTTCTAACGGCAGTATCGCGACTTTAGCAACACCTTCCATTACATTGCCTGGAGATAATTACGAGGTGTCTTTCTGGTTGTATCGGGATGGAGTAGCATATTCTGCCAATGCCGACGAAGTAGAGGTTTATTATAATACGGTTCAAAGCTTGGACGGTGCATCTATACTTGGAGTAGTCCACCGGACAATCGTCATGGACCCTGTCGTTTCTGCTGGTGGCTGGTACAGATACAGATTTGACTTCCCTAGTGGTTCTACAGGACCTAATAACTATATTATTCTTACAGGAGTAAGCGGATTTGGAAATAGTTTATTCCTGGATGATTTCGTAATACAAGAACAAACCGTGATCACGTATTACCCATATATTCAGTCTTTTGATAGCGCAATTTTCCCACCTCCTGGCTGGGTAACTGTTAAAACTGACGGAACTGGTACTCCCGGAACCTGGGATCGCCAGACTACTGGTGCAAATCCTAGCTGTTCTATATTCAATGGTGCTGGAATGGTTCGTTTTAACAGTTATGCTTATGCAGCCGGTACTAAAGGAATCTTAGCATCACCTCCACTCACATTAACAGCAAACGATTACCAAGTCGATTTCTGGTATTATCGTGATTCCATTGATTATTCTGATTTGCCAGATTTGGTAAATGTTTATTTCAATACATCGCAAGATTTAAGCGGAACGCCTATCCTGCTGGGCACAGTACATCGTTCTGCTCTTTTATCTCCAGTTGTTGCAACTGATGGCTGGTACCATTATACGTTTAATTTTCCAGGTTCTTCTGCTGGAGTTGGGAAATATGTCATTTTTGAAGGAGTCAGCGCATGGGGCAATAACATATTCCTAGATCACATAACGATTCAAAAGCAACCAGCGACCCTCGAAGCACCGGCATACTTAATCGCTATTCGTGATGGTGAAAGTATTCAATTGAATTGGGCTGAAGTTTCAGGAGCAACCTCGTACAGAATCTACACATCCATTGATCCGTATGCTTCAGATTGGGGTTTACCTTTCGATGAAGTCTACTTTGGAACGTCGTATGTGGATGCACTATCCGCTCCCGGCATGTTCTACAAAGTAACAGCAGTTAATGGCAGTAAAAGAGAAAGCAACTTTAAACATCCTCTTCCTGCTCAGGAACCTGCAAATATCAGACATCGAAAGACAACATTAAAATGACGTCTTAAAAAACAAATCAACTAATAATAGGGCGGACTTAAAAGTCTGCCCTTTTAATTTCCTTTGATATTTTTATTGCCCCTCTAACTTCAATTGATTTTGTTTGACAGAATCTTGAAGTATCATATAGATATAATTTACAAGGTATAATATGAAAAAATTCATCAAGAAATCAGTTCTTTTGGCAGCAACAATGAGCATGTTAGCATTGGGTGCATGTAACCTTTTTGCCCCGCGAAAAGCTGAAAATCCTGAAACGCCTACACCTTGGAATACTTTTTTTATCAATTCAACTCTGACAGTACAAAATCTAGTCTATAGTTATAATTATCAGCAAAATGCTTTGAAATTTGGTGATATTTTAAGTACACATTTCACTTTTCACTTTGCTATCCAGGATGTGAAGGATTTTGGCACACTCAGTTATTGGAATGCCGATAATGAAAAGGAAATGTTGGTGAACTTGCATAAAAATCTCTCAAGTAAAAATGTTCAAATGATCCTTGAGCTTACTCCGCTCGCTGGACAACCTGATCAAATAGCTGCAGCTAATGCATGGATTTATCGCAGTTATGAAATTCATATTATTGGGCAAACAAAAGATATCTCCATCTATAAAGGACGATGTGCATTGTTCTTAGAATCTGATAATGGCTTCTGGAAAATCAGGGATTGGTATGATTATCGTACTGAAACAGAGGATATACCTGATCCATCATGGGGACAACTAAAATATTACCAGGATAACTTGGATGTATAAGTATTTCATTCTAGTAACTTCAATTGTTGTAATCCTTCTTATGGGGTGTCAGAATATTTTTAGTCCAAAAACTCGTACTGATACAAGATCTGATGCATATCCAAATACTTCTCCTGAACTTGTTCTTAAGAATCTTGAGATGGCTTATCGCCAAAAAGATATCGAATTATATAAGAAATGCCTGGATTCTGAGTCCTTTCGCTTTGAACTGATTTCCTCAGAAGTTGCTGAAATCAATGTCGGCGTAGATATTGATCATGACGGAATCACGGATAGTTGGTGGGGATACCAGAAAGAGATAGAATATAACACACATCTGTTTAAAGATGGTTCCACTGACCAGCAATACCCCTCACCGGATCAGATCTATCTGAATTTGAACATTCCACCACAGGAACAATGGGAACTGGATAACCAAATCGGACATGAGGGTTGGGTTATCATCGAATGTCTGTTTGATTTAAGTTTATCTTTCAGATCGACTAACAGTGCATTAAATGCCAATGGCTCAGCTAGCTTTTATTTAAAGCCAATACTGGATACACATGGTATAAAACACTGGTTCATTTCCATCTGGCGTGATGAGTCGAATATCTGATTATGCAGCGTATTTTAGCTATTGATTACGGCACAAAACATATTGGTCTCGCTTTGACTGATCCCTTACAAATCATTGCTAAACCATATCAAACCATTCAGTTTCAATCTAATGCTTTGCTCATAAAATCAATATTACAGGTTATTAGTGAGCAAGATGTTGGTCTGGTGATTCTTGGTTTACCTTGGGGATCGGAAGGACAAGAAACAAAAAAAACACTTGAAGTAAAAAAGTTCGGTACATACTTGGAAATGCAGTTACCTGTGCCGATGGAATTTTGGGATGAACGTTTCAGCACAGCAGAAGCAAATTCTGAATTAAAAAAAATGGGATATGATTTCATGAAAGCCAGGGAATTCGTAGACGCTGTTGCTGCCTCTCTGATTCTCAGATCATATTTGGAAAATAGGAAATAACATATGAATTCATGGTTTCAAAGACTTGCCTTAAATTTAGGCTTTCTATACAAAGTTTTTCAAAAATTGAATCAACAAAGGCGAACTCTAATTATCATAGGGGTTCTAGTTTTTTTCATCATCGGCTATCAAGTATTTTCGATTCTTATACCAGCCCATGCAAGCGAGACTATTGTTACCATTAAAAGTGGTGAAACAGCTACACAGATTGGAGAATATCTGGCTGAAAAGGGAATTATCAGGAGTGCTTTCTGGTTTAAGGTGTTAGCCCGAATCACACATAGTGATCGGTATTTGAAACCTGGTAAATTTGTATTCGGTGGTTATACTAACTTATTTCAAACATTAGAAAAGATTCGAAGCGGAAAAAGTCTGACGTTAACGATTACGATTCCTGAAGGATTATCAACTTATAAGACTTTTCAAATATTAGCTCGCAGTGGAATTGCCACCTTTGCAGAATTTGAAAAACTTAATTCAGATTCCATATTTATTCGAACTCAAACAGGGCAATCATACACATCATTAGAAGGTTTTCTTTATCCTGAAACCTATAAATTCTCTTCCACGGTTACCGCAGATTCAGTACTAGCAGAAATGGTAGAGGAATTCAAACATAAAACTGAATCAATTTTTGCCGAAAGTACACTGCAAAGCTCACAATCAATGTATCAAACTCTTATTCTGGCTTCTATCGTAGAAAATGAAGCTGTTGTTCAAAATGAAAAACCTTTGATCGCAAGTGTTTATCTGAATCGTTTGCAGAAAAGCATGAAACTTGAATCATGCCCAACCGTTGGCTATCTATTGGAAAAGCAAGGTATTCACAGGGAATATTTACTCTACAAAGACTTGGAAATTCCATCTCCTTATAATACATATATTAATCCTGGACTTCCTCCCACACCTATTTGCAGCCCTACAGACTCTTCCATTAAAGCAATATTGAACCCAGCCCGAACAAGTTATCTCTTCTTTTTTGCAGATAGAAAAGGGAATAATATCTTCTCCAATTCTTATGCAGAGCATTTACAGAAGCAGAAGCAGTTCAAACAATTACAGCGAATCAGAAACTAAGATTGTCTTCTATTAGAAATTAATCATTGACAATGAATATCACAATCGAGATTTTATAATCATTATTTTAGAACTTATATGCAAGAACATAAGGAGGAAATATGAAAATACTCAAAGTTAGTTTATTAGTATTTGCTATTGTATCCATTCTCTTTGTCATGGGTTGCGGTGGTGCACAACAAACCTCAAAAAGCAATTTCAAGGGTCCAAATAAGGTTTATTATCCCGACTGGTGGCAAACACAACCAAATCCTGAGTTTATCTGCACTTATGGCATGTCTACAAAAGTAAGTGAAAACATGTCTCGTGATGCAGCCTATTCTGATGCTATGTTACAAGCAGCACAATATGTTGAAGCAGCCGTACAGGGCATGGTAAAAAATTATGAAGAGGAAGCCGGTGTCAAAGATCCGCAAGTCCTGGCACTGACTAGCAAAGTTGTGAAAGTTGTATCGAACACCAAGTTCACGAAAGCTCAAGTGACAAAGCAGGAAACAATCATTACTGAAGATAATCGCTACAAGACTTTTATCCAGGTAAGTATCCCCAAAAACACAATCGATAAGGAATTAGTGAACAATATTCGAAATGAAGAAGCGTTATATAATCAGTTCAAAGCTTCTCAAGCTTTTGAAGAATTGGACAAACAGGTCGAGAAAGATAACAAATAAGTCAAAGTTCTTTTTTGAAAACGGCACCATTTGGTGCCGTTTTTTATTGAAAAAGTAGGGATAGACCCATGTGTCTATCCATTTAAAAAGCTATTGATATCGAGAGGATAGACACGTGGGTCTATCCCTACATCAGGACAAATCTGTATCCAGCAGGAACAGCGTCCTGCTCTACGTTCTAAAAATCTTCCCCAAGTGAAAAGTAGTAAACAGGTTTGGAATTAGTAATAAAATCTGTTTTCCAGGCAACATCCCATTTCAATACAAAATAGCCTAAATTCATCCTCGGACCGAATCCAAATCCCATAACCAAATCGCGCAATCGTCCGTTTACTATACCTCTAAAATCCTTATTATCATCCCAAACTGACCCCATATCGACAAACATACTTCCCCGTATTTGATTCAAGACAATGGGAACAGGAAAAGCCATATTCAAATAATCTATCAAAGGAAAACGCATCTCAGCGCTTGTAAGAAACTTCTTACTTCCTTCTTTCTCAATATCATAACCCCTAACTCCTGTGAAACCATTCAGATCAAAGTTCTCAGGGTTATTCCCTGTGCTGATACCAGCAATCAGACGTCCTGCAAGAGCATAACGCTTAGCAAAGAGCTGATAGGCACGTAAATCCGTATAATTTGTAATAAAGTCATTATCTTTTTCTGAGAGACTTTTCTGTACCTGGTAAAATCCTCTCCAGCCCAGTACAGGACCGGTTGGTCCATATTGAGTATTGTCCCATACAGCAGACACTGCGGGTGCATAAATTAAATCCTTCTCCAAGAAAGATGGTATGTTATGCCACGTAACATCTCCTATTTCGTCTACTTCCCCATAATCCCATGAAGACTGATGTTGATAAAGATAATGTTCAAAATCAAATCTCAGGAATTTGTTTATCGGATATCTTGTCAGAAAATATACACCGATCTGATCGATTGGATTTCTCAAATAACTAACTGCATCAATCTCATAAATGGTTTCATCACGATATTTGAAAATACCGATTCCATAATCAATTCGATAGGGAAGATATAGGTAAGTAATTACAAAATTGGTATCCCTTAACTTTCCAGTAACACCCAATTGTATGCTCATTGCATTATTACCCATTAGATCACTCATGCTTAAGATCAATTGTCCAATCGTACCAGCAGATGTGGAATATGCAGCTCCTCCCCACAATTGATCTACGAAGAACTTCAGCTTATAATCCATGATCTTAGGTACTAATATGGAATCAGGCATAATATCAATTTTTAAGTTATTGCTTTTCGCTGTGCTATCATTATATACTGCATTTCCAAAATTCATGACATAGCTGTTAGGATGAGAAGGTTGGAAAAACTCTTTTTGAAACTTCCTTTCTCTTTTCCCAAAATATGCATATCTATCCATGTGGAATCTTGTTAAAAAGTCATTATCTAAGGTAACCGGTATTGGCATATGATATGATTTCCAGGAAAGATTCAGTAAAGGATTCTGCTTTGTGTACAGATCCCACCCATTATCAAAGAAACTTGCATAGACCAGAGTCTCGTTATTTTTATCTAGATCGCCGGTTAATGTACCACTGAGTATTTGAGTTACCGGAGCTTTTTGCCCGGAATTGATATCAATGGCAAAGAAATTGGATATACCATTGTCTTGCGAAACATAGATGATTTGAGTACCTGAACTATCCCACATAGGTGCATTGGCATCCAGGGAATCATCTGTAACTTGGTAGAATTGACTATTATTCAAGTCAATATAATAGATTTCACTAACCAATCCTGAGAAAAGTCCCTTACGATAGTATTCATTCTTCAATGATCTTTCTGAAACAAATGCAATCTTGGAACCATCTGGGGAAAATCTGGGTTGTTTATCATCGTATTGATCAGATGTTAAACTTTTAACTTCCCTGGATTGAATATCAAACACATACAAATCAGTTTGAAATCCCTTTTGTCCACTAATAGCTATTGTCTTTCCATCTGGAGAAATATCGATTTCATAGATGACACTGATTCCAGGTACCTGGATGGTATCCAAGATTTTACCGTTATCTGACCGGACGATATATATCTTATCACCATTTACAGTTTTTGAGACAAAGGCAAAACGTAAAGAATCAGGAAACCAAGCTATATTGTTTCGCTGATAATGAAATTCTTCAAACTTCCCGGTTGCTTCACCGGTTATTAACTTCTTTTTCGTCTTTTCTCCAGTCAGATTCTTTCGCCAAATATTAAAGCGCAAATCCCGATTTGAAAAATATAATACAAACTGACCATTCGGAGAAATACGCGGCATTTCATTGAAGTATGAACCGTCCGCTTTATGATCTGTGATTCTTTCAGAGCCTTCGTAAGGAATTTGATAATTACTGATATAAGGATAATAATCACGTTTCAATTCATTTTTCCAACGTAATCCCAGTTCCTTGAATTTCATACCGAATATCTTTTCTGTTGTCTTATCAAGATTATTAGTAGCCCGTATAGAATAGAAGAACTCCATGACTTTCTGCTTACCGTATTTCTTTCTCAGGAAAGCCAGAAACGACTCACCTTCTCTATAAGCATAATAACCATCAACATTATCTAATGATTCCAGGTAGTCATTCATGATCATATCCAACACAAACATGTTATTATAAACATCCGTACCACCAATTGCTTCATATTCAGGCATACCCTCAGCAAACCAGAACGGAAAGGAAAAATTTCCTACATTGAAAAAACGATTCGAAGCATAACCTGAGTCCAAAGCATTGATATATGCATGAGTCAGTTCATGTGTAAGAACTTCCTCCAACTTCTTGTAACTACCATCGAATGGAATAACAACTCTATTTTGAAGTGATTCTGTAAAACCACCTACTCCTTCGCTGAGAAGTGGATAAATTACATTTGTAGTCTGAAACTGAGCATGGGTTTCATAAAAAATGATGGGAAATCTGATGACTAGGGGAGATTTGAAATCATCTTTCAAATAATAATAAGCATCTTCAGCCATTAATACCGCATTCTTACCAAACTCATCCATTCCTTTCGGGTAATAGATATCAAAATGCATTGACTGGATGACAGACCACTCTTCTTTTACAGGTTGAACCTTGTTCTGACCATAATAATAAGCAGATAGGAAAACAGAAGACAATAGGAGTATAACACTGAAGAAATATTTCATAATCACCTGCTAAAACACTTTTACTTTAAAGTAACGGGAAGGGTGCGCTTTCACATCCTGGAGCAATGAATCAACTTGCTGGGTCGTTTTTAGCAGAGCTTTGTAGAATTCTTTATCATTCATCAAGCGTTGCACTGAACCGTCACCAGTATTTAATCTATCACTGATCTGGGCAAAATTAGTCGTGATTTTTTCAAGAGAACTTAAATTCTTGTTCATCTTATCAAGTACTTCAGGTGCCAAAGAAAGAGATTTATTAATGGAAGTCTTATTTTGATCAATCAAGGTTGATAATTCCCTGCTTGTCTTGAGTAAATTCTGCATGACAATTGTCACATTCTCTGAATTCTTGAGAATGACATCATTAGCGTTTGCAACTACTTTCTCAGAGCTAGACACAGTGGATTCTATATTGGAAAATAAGCCATTTTGTTTGGAAAATCTTGATACCAGATCATCCATGATAACTATTGTCTCATTGAGATTACTAACCAGATCCATTAATCCAGAACTGTCATCTCCAGCTTGAATTTGAGCCAGATTAATCAGTTTCATTCCTGTACCAGGCATGATCTCTAATTGCCTCTTCCCCATTAGATCACCTTCGCGAACAGTGTAATGAGTACCTTCTCTCAGCGGTTGTTTTAATTTCACTAATGCTACGACTAATACATGATCTTCTTCTACTTCCAGAGATTTCACACGTCCCTTTTCCACTCCCCGAATGGTTACAGCATCTCCGGGTTGTAGGTCATTAGCATCAGAAAAGCTGATCTTTAATTGGGAATACTGTTTATATGAAAAATAATCCTTGAGCCATGAATAACCCAAAGCAACAGATAGTAGCGCAATTACGGCTATAATTCCCACTTTGATTTCGTAATTTTTTTTGTGTGGATAAAACTGTTCCATGATCATCCTATTATACTTAGATTATGAAGATACTGATTCGCCTACTTAGGTTTTTAATTTCTTTTTCTCCGCTGCTGGGAAAAGAACATTATTCAGTATCAATCTATATCCTGGAGAATTTTTATGCAGATCTAACACTGTCTCTGGATCACCGACCTTATGTTGATAATCTTCAGGATCATGTCCACCATAAAAAGTGAATGTACCCTTTCCTATATTACCATGAATGTACTTGACTTCATCTGCACCAGGTACTTCAGCTAAAATTATCACACTTTTTTTCACATATGGCTTCCTGAAAGTCGTCGTCTGACCCAGGAATCCATTGATCATATTGATATGGCACTGCGTTAACATGGTAGGAACAGGATCATATTTCGCAGAAAAATCAAATAGTTGGAAATAATCTGCTTCCGCTCCTCTCAATTCTGCATAATCACTACCGTCTATATCCGAAAACTCATATTCATAGGGATTTGTCCGAAGATCAAAGTTCTCAAAAGCAAATGTGCGGGAATAATCCAGCTTTGCTTTATAATTAGGATCAATGCCATCTCCATCAAAAACAGCATCGCATATATCAACATTATGTGCTGCCAAAGCAATATCAAAAGTATCTGTGGCGGCACACATGGCAAATAAAAAACCACCATTTTCTACAAAAGCTCTGATTTTCTCAGCCACAGCCTGTTTCAATTGCCAAACTTTAGGGTAACCTAAGCGACTTGCCATTTCTTCATTGATTCGGACATCATTCTGATACCAGGCAACACTGCGGAATGAACTATAAAACTTTCCAAACTGACCTGTGAAATCTTCGTGATGCAGATGAATCCAATCGTAATCGTTTAGTTTTCCGGACATCACCTCTTCATCCCAAATCTTATCATATTTGATATCGGCATAAGTCAAAGCTAAAGTCACAGCATCATCCCAAGGTTGCAGATTCGGAGGCGTATAGACAGCTATTCTCGGTTCCTTTTCCAGAACGATAGCGTCCATATTACCTTGCTGCATTTCATCCAGGATAGCAGCAACTCCGGAAGTGGAGACTATTTCAAAACGAACTCCCTTCACATTGCATTGTCCTTCAGTATCTCCGTTTTCGGGAATGAGAAATGAACCACCTCTATAATTCAGCAGCCACCTGACCTGTAACTGATCCTGGAGTGCCTTAAAGGCAACACCATATGCCTTTAGATGGTCTGTTTGAGTCATATCCATTGGGATCAATATCTCAGACCAGGCAAATATAGGCAGCACAAGTACCAATAATAATATAAGATAACGCATTTTTTGTTATTCTCCACCGTTGAATATTAAAGACAACTCTTTATCTTCAATACTGCAACTAACTTTATACTGAATGAAGTGTGCGATTTGCATTCCATTCTTGTAATTACATGAATTCATTCAAGATTTCATTAGAAATGAAATATGCATCAGGACTTATTTTTACTGAATCTTGATGAATCAACAGCAGATTCATTTTTGCATATTTGTCAATAACCTGTTTGTATTTCTGCATGAAATCACTGCTAAATCTTGCATGATAAATTGAAAGATCAATACCTGTTGCCTTACGCAAATTCATGAAGATATATTCCTTCTCCAAATCAGCAGGTTTTTCTTCTATTCCTCCAGGAAAGATTGTTTTTGATACAACATCGTATTCGTATTTATCCATATCTTCATCATTTTGATAACGAACGCCATCAATGAAACCTGCTGCCCCCGCGCCTAATCCCAAATATTCATTCCCATCCCAATAAGCAAGATTATGCTTGGATTCAAATCCGCTTTTCCCAAAGTTCGATATCTCATAATGAACATAACCATTATCCATCAGTGATTTCCGAATTAAATCATAGATATCTGCTACCTGGTCTTCATCTAGAGCTTTCACACCGTTTTCATAAAAGGCTGTCTTATCTTCAATACTTAGACAATAAGTAGAGATATGTTCTGGTTTCAAAGTGAGCATTGATTCAAGAGAAACCTGCACTTCTTCAGTCGTTTGATTAGGAAGACCATACATCATGTCGAGAGAAATGTTATGATAACCATAATCTCGCAACAGTTGGACTTTTGGACTGATTTGTGTAGATGTGTGTCTTCTTCCCAGGAACTTCAATTCCGTATCCACAAAAGACTGCACACCAAGACTGATCCGATTTACTGATGTTTTAACTAAAGCTTTCAAGTAACTCTCAGTAACTGTTATAGGGTTCATTTCAAGCGTGACTTCTTCACATTCTGAAAGATCAAAACACGCTAAGATTTTCTGAATATCATGAGGATTTAGTAAAGAGGGTGTTCCACCACCAAAATATATTGTTTTAGGTACAAGATTCAATATATCCTGGTATAGCTTGGTTTCCTTATGAAGAATATCTAAATAATTCCTTACTTTTTCAGAATGATACGGTACTGAATAGAAAGAACAATAACCACATTTCGTCAGACAAAAAGGAATATGCAGATAGATATGCTGAATTAATGTACGAGACGGAATACTCGATCCCAACGATATTCTCCCGATAACTGGTCACGTGACCAGAAAATAACGGCGGGAGTACCCGTAATATCCTTCCGATCAAGAAATCCCCAGTATCTGCTATCTGCGCTAACATCACGATTATCACCCATAACAAAATACTTTCCTGCTGGTACTTTCACAGGTCCAAACCAATCCCGATTCATCATGAAATGATCTGGTGTTGCCCAGCCATCTTTATTATCTGTCCAATAATCCCGTATATCTGGAACGATATCTTCCAGTACCATTTTCTGTGGATCTATATATTGTTCGTATGTGTGTTGAAAGACTTTACCATTAATATAAACGACCTTATCACGTAATTCTACAACATCTCCCGGCATCCCAATCACACGTTTTACGACATTCTTCTTGGAATAATAGGTAAGGTGGAACAAAGTAAGATGAGAAGGATCGCCACTGGCAAATTCTTCTTTGTTCCAGTAGATTGGCGGTAATATTTTAATGAAATCCTCACGGGGTTCCGGTTCTATAGGATCAGCGGGATAGCGGAATGTGATGATTTCTTCTTGCTTAGGATCAGTAAAAAAGTATTTCACCTTGTTTGCCACAAGGTAATCGCCAATCAGCAGTGTGCTTTCCATAGACGAAGAAGGTATCTTGAAATTTTGAAATGTATAATTGCGAATGATCATAGCTACAACGAAAGCAAAGAGAATCGCTTCTATCCAATCCTGTAACCATGGCTTTTTTCGCTTTATTACTCTTGTTTTTTTTTCCGTGGGTTTCTGTTGTCTCACTTATTTCTCCCATAGCTAACTCTTTCTTATATATCTAAATAAAATACACGTCTTTGTTTATGAACAGAAATGAGGTGTCAAGGAAAAAGGTGTGCAGAAGCTGATAGCTTATAGGGAGACTGTTCAAAATTAACCTCCATTTTACGCAGCCTTATTGGTAGTGACAGAGAAAAAGTGGTCTAAGTGCGACCAATCCACATTTTCTTGACATATGCGGGAGATACTTAAACTTGCTAAAAGTGATTCCTGACGCATGATTGGTTGACCTTTATCGACCAGTTCTTTGAACCAAAGCGAAAACACAAGGTTGCGGGTGGTTTCTTCAGATTTTAGTCCAAATCTACCGGATGTCACCTTCTTGATTTTGCGGTTCCAGCGTTCAGAGACATTGGAAGTCAAACCTTTGCTGAGGTGTCTCCAATCACTAATGATATTGCTTTTGATGTATTCGGCGGCGGTTGGGGGAGTAATAGCTGTCAGGCTTGCGATACCCTTTTTCCTTCCGCCCGCCGTTTCTCTTCGGAAAGCTTTCATAATCCTCTTCTTAAAGAACTTGTCCCTGTCTTCAGGGAGATGACATTGACTGATTCTTTTGAAGAGATTTCGTATCTTATGGAACTTACAGAGTTGGTAATGGACTTTTGGAAACACTGTTTTTCTTGCAACTGCTAACGATTTACTGCCATCACTGACAATCAGGGTTGGATCTTTCCTGTAGAGCTGTCTGAAGGTTCTGAAACATGCTTCGAATGATTCTTTCTTTGTGTCAGGATACAACTCACAAAACAGAGGGATGTGAGTCACAAAATCAACAATACTGATGACATAGTACGGAATACCTTTGATCTTCACATATTTCTCATCAATGCTGATCTTTCCGCTCCACTTACCGATTGAGTTCAGAATCAGGCTCTGCAGGTCAGCGATTTCATGCCAGAGATTTGAGACTGTAGCTTTACAGGTGTTGAGCAGCAAAGCTATCGTCTCGAAGTTCATACCGCTTCCAACCAGGTAATGTACCAGCAGACACAGGTTCTTGCGTTCCAGACTATGGAACGGCTTTGCATCGGCGGTTCTATGGGATGTATTGCCTTTAGCAGTCTTCATTTGTTCCAGGAGTCTGTCACAGATAACAGGTGTATTCTGCTGACCGGCAAGCAGTTTCAGCAGATGTACAGCATCACCGCCTACTGTCTTTTTCAGAAGAAGCTTCTGAGCTTGCTTAACTACAGACAGAGAATTGACCTGAGAAGCATATTTGCAGAAAGTGGTATAGGACATTTTAAAATCATGATGGCTGATGAACTCCTGATACATGACATTTAAAGGTAAAAGCAGGTTATTGATAACAAAATTCTCGATCTGAGGAATACACTCCAGCAGGTCAACTTTCCGGCTTAAATATGCCAGGATATCATGACCATGCTGCTCAAACTCTTGCCAGAAATTATGTACATTCCTGCGGTCTGCGTAGTTAAACAGATCAGCTATTTGCTGAAGTGTAAGGAGGTTGTCTCCGCCTATTCCTACTAATAAGCGTAGAAACGCTATTAAGAACTTGTGGTTTGATGTTGTCTCAGGCAAAGTGAATGAAAATGGTACGTTAATACTTACATGGTATTGGTTACTTTCATGACTAACACTTACCGCTTCTTGAATTGGAGTGTTTTTTTGTCATAATATCCTCCCTTTTGTTACCAGGTAACAAATGCCATTGAAGCTATAGCAAAAAACTTGTAAAGAACTATTTTATATGATTTTAACTACACATTTAGTCAGAAACGGCTTCGAAACATTACTTATAATCGCGTGTTTTTCAATTTTAGTCAAAAAGCTTAACTTGTGATTTGGTGTCCTTAGCAGAGCTTATCTGTCAATTCTGGAAGGTATGTTAAATTATGACCGTTTCGACCACTTTTTTCAACTTGCTACTTTCTAACTTATTGAATATTATGAATAACTTCATGAACAGTCTCCTTATAGGTAACGGTAGCAACCAGGCTGAGAAAAAGGGAGAAGACCTAAGTGAGATTAATCTTGAAACAAGTATAAATCAAATATTTATACCAAAGAACCTTGTATTCATTTATTAGATTGTGATTAGCTGATCTGGTAAAAATTCATTTCGAAATTCAAAATTATCTTGACTTTTTTTATCAAAATAAATATTTATTAATCTATTAGAACAAACAGTTATCAAGCATGGAGGTACATTAGTGGAACAAACAAAATTGATTCGTTTATTTTGTATGGTTGAATTGTCTCGTTTATGCTTATATCATGATTCTCAAGCCTAACAATACCGATGGTACTTTCTCACTATTATAGCTTTATATAATTTCTACCTTAATTATTCATGCGAAGAGCTTCTTAACCTATTTCCCCAAGGAGGAAAAAGATATGAAAATAACGATGCTTATTTTTCTACTTTGTTTGACGGTAGGTTGCTTTGCCCAGACAAGTTTTGCTGTCTCAACAACTGACACAATCCTTGATAATGTAAAACCTACCCTAACGCTTTCATCTCCTATAGGTGGTGAATCCTGGTACACATCTATTCCGAATACTATTACGTGGACAGCTAGTGACTTGAACTTTGGGGCTTACCCCATCCGGCTGGAATACAGCCTGAACGGTGGAATCGATTACATTACAATTGTAGATTCAACCGAGAATGATAGCATTCACACATGGCAAATTCCAGCAGTTTCGAGTACAAATACCAGAGTTAAGATTAAAGCTACAGATATTTTTGGTAACAGTGAGACGAAATCCTCACCAAGCGCTTTCTTCATTAATTTGCCTGATACTTGGGTGCTTGAGTTTGAGCCTCCCGTACTGCCAGCAGCTAATTACGAAATATCGATTATCCCTGGGGAAAGTGCACCTGAGGTCAGAGCTTCATTTGCTCCGAGCATTACAGAAAGCATTGGGGCAACTATCACAGCAACCTATTCTACTAATCTGAATATCCTTTCTGGTAATTTCCCTAATCCTGCCCATCTTGGAGCATATTGGTGTTTCACTTTTTCGGTTCCGAATGTACTTACGTCGGGAAGTTATTTCGATATACAGATGCCTATGCAACCATACCAGCTCTGGTATCGCTACAACAATGGCAATTGGCTGTTAATCCCAGGGTACGACAAAAATGTATTTAGTGCCCCTAATTACACGTATCGTGTTAATCTTCTCGACTTAATCTTTACCAAAGGAGTTGGTGATCTTGAATTTGCCGGTGATACTGGTGAAGACGAAGACCTTCCCGTGGAACTTAGTTCTTTTACTGCAGTTACAACTGCTGATTGTTTTGTAAATTTAACCTGGGTTACTGAATCAGAGACGCAAGTATCGGGCTATAATGTCTATCGCTCGGAAACTTGTATTCTGCGTGATGCCATACGGTTAAATTCAATTCTTGTGTCTGCCACAAACACCTCTGAACAGCATAGTTATACGATACTGGACAATGAAGTTGTGATCAATTCCCACTATTACTATTGGCTGGAAAGCGTTGAATTAAATGCCAGCAATACTATGCACGGACCAGTGAGTGTTAATGTGATCGGTAATACTACACCCATAATTTATGTGTCTCTCATGAATAGTGCTTTTCCAAATCCCTTCCGTACTGCTGGTTGCACCAACATCAATGTTTCCATTAAAACAGGTGAAACCGGTACTGTAACTATCTACAATATCCTGGGACAAACAGTTAAAACCTTCCCCCTTGCTGCCGGTAAACACACCCTGGCTTGGGATGGCAAAGGAAGCAGCAGCGGAATTTATTTCTATAAACTCAGCACGCCTTCTGTAAGTATGACAAAGAAACTGGTCCTGCTTAAGTAGTAAAGGGATAAGGAGAAAAATAATGAAACAGCTAATTTTTATCATATGCTTGCTCTTAATCGCCGTTTTTGTTTATGCATTTCCCCCTGTAGTTTCCAATGTTGTTATGATTCAGTCAGATCATCCATGTGGTACATACGAATTTGGTGCGACAATCTTCTATAATCTAGCAGATGAGTTTGGGCATACCAGCTACATTTCTGTTGTTATCTCTGAGGATTCCGGTCAAACTTGGACAATAACACCCACACTTGCATTTTTAAGCGGTGATATCCGCTCAGGAGTACATCGTGGCGTAAACAAAGCCATTTACTGGGATATCTCAAATGAATATCAAAGATTTTATGGACACAATTATAGAGCCAAAGTGACTGTTGTTGACGAGACACCGGAGGCACCTATACCATCGAACTTCGTCTTTGTGGATGGTGGAACTTTCAATAACGGCACTTCAGATGTGACTTTGAGCAGTTTTTATCTGGATAAATACGAACTTACTCAATCAGCTTATTCTGATGTGATGTTAAATAATCCATCCGATTTCTCAAATGTTATAAATGGTCCTGTTGAGAAAATCAACTGGTTCGAAGCAATTGAATATTGCAACAGGCGCAGCATGAAGGAAGGTTTTACTCCCTGCTACAGTTATAGCACAGATGCTCATGGCAATTATGGAACAAATCCTAATAATTGGCCTGAAGGGTGGAATACTGATTTTCATAACCACACAAACGTATCATGCAGTTGGACTGCCAATGGTTACCGGCTTCCAACTGAAATGGAATGGATGTTTGCAGCTCAGGGTGGAAATCAGCCGCATAATTATACTTATAGTGGTAGTGATGACATCAACTCTGTGGCTTGGTATATTGAGAATGGTTATTCTGGCTATACGACTCATGCAGTTGGAGGAAAACTACCCAATGAGCTTGGTTTGTATGATATGAGCGGTAATGTTTGGGAATTGTGCTGGGATAATTTTGTTGATGGTTATTATCCCCCCGGACCCCAGACCAACCCTACAGGTGTTCTTCCTTCATCATCAACTTACTATCCACCCTACCATGTGCTGCGTGGTGGTAGCTGTGATACGTATGCTATTAGTTGCGCAACTTCGTATCGGTGGAGACAACGCGCAACCGATCACTTCTGGAATACGTGTGTAGGCTTCCGAGTTTGCAGAACAGCGAATGAATTTGTTCTCGTTGATGGCGGCACATTTAATAATGGCACATCCAATGTGACAGTATCACCCTTTTATCTTGCTAAATCAGAACTTACACAGTCTGCTTTTAATAACGTGATGGAGTATAATCCATCCGGTTTTACAAATGTGTGCAATGGACCTGTGGAAAGTGTCTCCTGGTGCGAAGCAATTAAATATTGCAACCAGCGCAGCCGGTTGGAAGGTTTGACACCCTGCTATAGTTTATATGGTTCTACAGATCCTGAGACATGGCAGGAATGGCAGCAATATCCAGGTGAAATGCCCGTTTATATGCCATATGATGGTTATATAGAATGTGATTGGTCTGCAAATGGATATCGGCTTCCCACTGAAGCGGAATGGGAATTTGCTGCTCGAGGCGGGAATCATTCCTATAGCACCGATTATAGCGGTAGTAACACGATTAATAATGTAGCCTGGTACACGTCGAATTCAGGGAGTAAGACTCATACAGTTGGCACCAATGGCTCGAATGAGCTTGGTATTTATGACATGAGTGGTAACGTATATGAATGGTGCTGGGATGCTGAAGGAGATTATCCAGGTGGAGATATTACAGATCCACATGGACCAATTATTTGGTCAGACAGTTCCTTCCGTGCACTGCGCGGTGGTGGATGGAATTCCTACGATGAATATTGTAAAGTTGGGTTTCGTAACTTTTATAATGCATCTACATTGGTAAAAGAAACTAGCTATGGATTCCGCTTATGCAGGAATGCGCCTTAAATTTGATTGATTGCTATTCGTTCTGAGCCTTGTTGTTCAGTTTTAGTTTTTAAAACATTTTTGGGGTTGCAGTAGTAAAATGCTGCACCCCTTGGAATTTATATGAAAGCTAAGATTCTGGAGTTCATATGCCCAAACTGATCATTATTGAACATCAGGCTAATAGGGCATGTGGACTTCAGAACCGACCTTTCATCCTCGGCAGCGAAAACCCGTTTTCAGTTAATTTCAATTGCCTGACTAATTAGCAATGGGTGCACATCTTGAACATCTTTAATTATGCCAGTTTCATACTAAGTTCATTCCTGTTTCATACCAGATTCATTCCTGTTTCGCGAAATTGGAATGGAATATGTTTGGAGTTGGTTCGGGTTAGTTATGAATCTTGTATACTCCTAGAGGAATAATACTGGTTTTAAAGACGATAGAAAAGAAAAGCTTCTGCTATTTTACTTGTTTTAGAAGAACTTACGGATATTATATTAGTATGTATTTGAATGGAGTTGTAAAAGATGAAACACAATATTAGATATTTATTTCTAGCCTTGTTTTTCGTACTATTTAATAGTCTTTTATTCTCCAGCGAACTAAGAACTGTAAGGCTACAATTGAAATGGAAACATCAATTCCAGTTTGCCGGTTATTATGCAGCCATAGAAAAAGGATTTTATCGAGATGCCGGTTTTCACGTTGAACTATTGGAACTCGGTGATAATGAAACCCCTTTCGATGCAGTGTTCAATAATAAGGCAGAATTTGGCACAAGTACTACAGATATCCTTCAAGCTCGATCAATGGGTAAAAAAGCAGTTGTCTTAGCAACCATCTTTCAACACTCTCCCCATATCATTATCACTCTGCAAGAATCTGGAATTCTAAATGTTCACGGACTTGTTGGTAAAAGAATTGCCGTAGAACCAGGTGCACTTGAACTATATGCCTTCCTGATAGCAGAAGGAGTCTCTTTAGATCGTTGTATCATAGAGGAATTTGATTTTAATTACGATAAATTAACTCGTGGGGAAGTTGATGCGATAACCGCATATTCAACAGATGAACCCTATATCTTAACCCACTCTGGCAAAGAAATTAATATCTTATATCCTTCTTCAGCAGGGATTGATTTTTATGGTGATTTGTTGTATACGAGGGAAGATATAATAAAAAAAGATCCGCAAATGGTCGAGAAATTCAGGGCTGCTTCTCTCAAAGGGTGGAATTATGCCATGATGAACCAGGAAGAAATGGTCAATTTGATCTATAAAAAGTACAGTAAGAGACATACTTTAGACCATCTGAGATTCGAAGCAAATCAAATGCAAAAGCTAATTTTGCCGAATGTTGTTGAAATTGGATATACAAATCCAGGAAGATGGCAAGCCATTTTGGACTCTTACAAGAGCCTCGGCAGAGTTGACAAATCTTTAACAATTAATGGTTTACTATATGATGATTATATAAAGCATAATATCAAGATCCCCTGGAAGATAATCATTATCCTCTTAATCGCTTTAGTAATGACATATTTCCTGTTAGTTTTCTATTACTCCACAAATAAAAAACTACAGAAGGAGATTCTCAAAAGAGAAATTGTGCAGAAGGAATTATCCGCCAGGGAATCACTTTATCGTTCAATCCTCAAGGCATCGCCTGATGATATCACAGTAACTGATTTGCAAGGTAATATACTGGTTGTCTCGATTGCCGGCGTACAATTAATGGGGTTTCAATCGGAAAGCAATCTTCTCGGTAAAAACGTCCAAGATTTTACACATCCTGATGACCGTATTCGATCCTTGAAGAATGTGAAGCTAATGTTGGAAGGTATAACAAGTGGACCGGAAGAATATCGGTTAATTAAATGTGATGGAACAGTCATAGATGTAGAAACAAACGCAGAGATTTACAGGGATACAGATGAACAGCCAAAAGGAATAGTCATCGTAATTCGCGATATCAGGGAACGCAAACAACGGGAAAATGAAATAAAAGAGATCAATGCGCAACTTCTAAAAATGAACGTCGAAAAAGATAAATTCTTTTCCATTATAGCTCATGATTTACGTAGTCCATTCAATGCTTTTTTAGGTTATACACAGTTGTTGTTGGATGACATTGCGACGATGGAACCAATGAAAATTCAAACTTTTGCCAGTAATCTGAATAACTCTGCGAAGAACCTGTTCCGTTTATTAGAAAATCTCCTGGAATGGTCTCGAATTGAACAAGGATTAACAGTTCCCAAACCATGTTTTTTCTTTGTTAATGATGTTATCAACGAAAGCTTGAAAATGATCAGGGATGCTTCTCAATTAAAAAATCTAGAAATTGTCGCCAATATTCATATAGATTACCAGGTAGAGGCAGATTATCAAATGATAGAGACTGTTCTCCGCAACTTGCTCTCCAATGCAGTTAAATTTACACCCAGAGACGGTAGTATAACAATATCATCTGTCAAATCTTCCGAGAATTGGGTCGAAGTATCAGTGAAAGATACGGGTATTGGAATGAATAAAGAAATGACAAATAGCCTGTTCAACATAGATGCTTATAATAGACGACCTGGTACGGAAGGGGAAGCAAGCACCGGCTTAGGCTTGCTTTTATGTAAGGAATTTATCGAATTAAATGGAGGTGTTTTATGTTTTAGTTCCATAGAAGGAGAAGGAAGTGTTTTTTCTTTTACTCTGAAGATGGCAGAACTGAAAATAGCAGATTGACCCCCCTACCCCCCTTCCCAAGGGGGGAAAAGACATAAAACATCACTTTCAGGGGGAAAAGACAAAAAAACATCACTTTCAGGGGGATAAGAAATCCCCCTTTGGGAAGGGGAGAAAACAAAAATCCCCCCTTGGGAAGGGGGGTAGGGGGGTCAATCTGCTGCCCTGCTAGTTTTAAGTAGTAACTTTTATTTTCACCTTCACGATTTTCTTATTTGTGACTTGAAGAATTTGAATGCGACAATTATCTAAGTTCAAATAATGCCCTTGGGCAGGTATTTTCTCTAGGCGATCGATGATCAGACCTGCAATTGTTGTATAATTACCAACCGGAAGATCAATATCATACTCATCCATTAAACGATCAATTTCCACATCGCCTTCCACAATAAATAGATTGTCACCTATCTTTGTGATATCCTTGTTGTCATCTTCATCGGCATCATATTCGTCTTCAATATCGCCTACGATTTCTTCAAGAATATCTTCCATCGTGACAATACCGGCAGTCCCGCCATATGAATCACTGATGATTGCCATACTTTTCTTATGGATCTGCATTTCTTTCATCAGATTATCGATATCCATGGTTTCAGGGGCAAAATAAGGTGTATGCATGATATCCCTGGCAACGGTATGATCTTTATCCTCATTCCTGAGAATATCATAAATAATGAGGACACCGATGATATGATCCAAATTATCACGATATACAGGGTAGCGTGTATATCCCTGCTCCCTGGCAAATACTTCCACATCATGAAGAAGTGTATCTTCATGGATAGCTATGACATCCATCCTGGGTACCATGATATTCTTCGCTTTTTGTTCATTAAACTCCAGCGCATCTTCCAACATATTCCGCTGTGGTTGAGCCAGGTCTTCATCTTCGGAAGTCTGGGAAAGAATGAAAGCCAGATCGTCTTTTGTAATATAAGAGAAACCGGGCATGGCTTGAATTTGAAATACTTTAAAAAACAGATTTGTAAAAGAAGTAACAATTAAAACTATTGGTTTTAAGATAATATAGAAAAATCTGAGAATAGGAAACAAGATCGGAACAAGTTTGTTGGGATAGTCACGAAAAATTGCCTTTGGTAGAATCTCACCAAAAACAAGAATAATCCCAGCCATGGCTAACGAAGATATCTTGGGATCAATGATATGATTAGGTATTTTTTCCTGTACAACATAGGTTGTGATAGAAGCGATAACGATACTGGCAACGTTATTTCCTACCAAGGTTGTTCCGAAGAATCGGTCAGGTGATTCAATAAAGTGAAGGAGTTTCTTTTTTCGAATACTATGCTTCGCATCCTTCTCAAGTTGCAGACGATCAAGTGACATAATCCCTGTTTCAATTCCTGCAAAAAAGAAAGTTAATGATAGAAAAAAAAGGAGCATCAGTAACAATAAAAAAATACTGAGCATTAAGCGTTAACCTTCTCCTCTCTGTAAGCTGCACGTAAAGCCGTTATGAATTCATCCAATTCACCATGTAATAAACCATCAATGTTATATGTTGTCAAGTTGATCCTATGATCTGTTACCCGTGATTGGGGAAAATTATACGTCCTAATTTTGGCTGATCTGTCCCCTGTGCCTACCTGGGACTTGCGACTACTCGCAATTTCTGCTTCCTGTTTTGAGATTTCCATATCTAGTAAACGGGAGCGTAGAACATTCATCGCTTTATCTTTATTCTTTAATTGTGATTTCTCATCCTGGCAAGTGACTACAATTCCAGTAGGAATATGCGTAATCCGAACTGCTGAATCAGTTGTATTGACACTTTGTCCACCATTCCCTGAAGAACGGAAAACATCGATTCTGATTTCATTGTCCTTGATATCTATATCTACTTCATCTGCTTCAGGTAAAACAGCAACAGATACAGCAGAAGTATGAATTCTTCCACCTGCTTCCGTTTGCGGAACACGTTGCACACGATGAACACCGCTTTCGAAACGCATTGTTCCATACACATTATTTCCGCTAAGTAGAAATACGATTTCCTTGAATCCACCTAAACCTGTTTCATTCATATCAAGAATCCGGAGTTTCCATTTCATTCTTTCGGCATAATACGAGTACATCCTGAATAATTCAGAGGCAAAAAGCGCAGCTTCTTCTCCCCCCGTTCCAGCTCGAATTTCAATAATGGCATTCTTCGCATCATTCGGGTCTGTCGGAACCAATAGATCATTTAATTCAGATTCAAGAGCATCCATTTGTTGAGTTAAGTCATTCTTTTCTTCTTCAAACATTTGGCGAAGCTCAGAATCTGATTCCTTATGCAGCATTTCATCACATTCTGTAAACTGTTGTGAGACGGAACGATATTGATTATAACTATGGAAGATGGCAGATAAATCCTTAAAACGACGGGATATGTCTCGATACATCTTAGGATCAGATAATATTTTGGAATCAGACATCTTGGTCTGCAATTGCTCAAATTCAAATTCCAGTTCTTTTAATTTTTCAACAGGTAGCATACGATTCATTATTCCTTATGTTTTTCTGATGCAATATTGGAGATATCCACAACGTTTGTATATTCGGAAATATCCATATCCAGGGCAGCTTTCATAGCAATCATCGCTACTTCCACCATCTCATCATCCGGAGGTTGAGTGGTAATCCGCTGCAAAGCCATACCCGGAATAATCATTATTTTCACTAGAGGATGATGTACATTCTTACCTGATAGTTTCAGAATTTCATAGGAAATGCCTGAAACAAGGGGAATCAATAGAAAATGGTAACCGAGACGCAAAGCCCAATGCGGTGGATGATGTAAGATCAATGTAGCAACCAGCGTATCTACTATCGAGAAGAAAAGTATCGCTACCAGTAGGACAAAGACCATGAAGCTAGTACCACATCTGGGATGTAATGTCGAAAACTTCTGTATATGAGCAGTATCCAATTCGGAATCCTGTTCATACGCATGAACATTTTTATGCTCTGCACCATGATATTGAAATACTCTATGCACATCTTTCAGCCGACTGATGATCCAAACATAGATTACAAAGAAAATAATTCGAATCAAACCGGCAAAGAGATTAAAGCCAAGGTTATTCTTTGAAAGATTAACCCAGTCAGCTACCTTATATGGTAAAATACCAAATAGCAGAAATGCCAAGCCAAAAGCGATGAAATATGAGAAAATGGTTTCCACCTGGTTTCTCACATTCGATTTTTCCTTAAACTTCTCATTCTTGTTCTTTTCATCTTCTTTAAGATCTAGTTCATAACGTTCTGCTGAGAATGATAATGTTCGAAAGCCAATGATCATCATTTCAATCAAAGAGACAAATCCCCTGATGATCGGAACTCCCATCCATTTTATTGTTTGAGTAACGCTTATAAAAGGTTCTTTTTTCAGCTCGATTGTCTTATCAACTCTTCTTATTGCGGTTGCCAAATGTTCCGGACCACGCATCATAACACCTTCAATTACTGCTTGTCCACCTACATTTATCTGTTTCTTTTCGCTCATTCCGCTTCCTTTATTAAATGCATAAAAAAAGCACCACAAGCCTTTCCAAGCATTGTGGTGCAAAAGATTGAGTATCTATTCTTCCGTGCTTTTACGATTATATTTTTTATTGAATTTTTCAACACGTCCAGCAGTATCCAGGAGTTTTTGTTTTCCTGTATAGAATGGGTGACATGCATTGCAGATATCAATATTGAGTTTTTCTTTCGTGGAACTGGTTTCAAATTCATTTCCACATGCACATTTAACTTGTACTTTCTCGTATTTGGGATGTATACCTTGTTTCATTTTTTATCTCCTGTAAATGAACCTCATAGCGAGAGACATCATTTTTCATTAACCTGTTATATGTCAATAAAATTCACCATACTATCATCTATGTCTCATCAGTATGCATTTCTTATACCATCAAAGAACAAAAAGAGGACGGTTTTACTTCAGTAAATACCTACATTCCCCTTCGCACTTCGAATTATCTGTTTACCATTCCATCATAGAGCGGAAAGCGAGCTGTCAATTGGCGAACTTCCATCTTGATCTGTGCTAAAACTTCTTCATTGTCATGATGATCAAAAGCCCGTTTAATAAATTCTGCAATCACTTCCATTTCCGGTTCCTTCATCCCACGTGTCGTGACGGATGGAGTTCCAATTCGAACTCCCGATGCCACAAAAGGTGAACGAGTATCGAAAGGTACTGTGTTTTTATTAACTGTGATACCGGCAATATCCAGAGTCTCTTCCATTTTCTTTCCGGAAGGACTGCCTGATTCTTCAGGACCAAGATCAATAAGCATCAAATGAGTATCAGTACCACCAGATACTAGCCTGAAACCATTTTTCGTTAGTGATTTAGCCAAATGATTCGCATTGTCAAGCACCTGTTGCTGATATACTTTAAAATCAGGAGATAATGCTTCCTTGAAGGCAACTGCCTTGGCTGCGATGATATGCATCAAAGGACCACCCTGTATACCTGGAAATACGTTCTGGTCAACAGTTTTGGCAAATTCTTCCTTACAAAGGATCAATCCGGCACGTGGACCACGTAATGTCTTATGTGTAGTCGTTGTAACGACATCGGCATAAGGAACAGGATTTGGATGTAAGCCGGCTGCAACAAGACCTGCAATATGAGCCATATCAACCATGAATTTTGCTCCAACTTCATTTGCAATTTCCCTGAATTTTTTAAAATCAATCGTACGCGGATATGCACTGGCACCTGTTAAAATTAGTTGCGGTTTATGTTCATGGGCTAATTTACGAATGACATCATAATCAAATTGTTCAGTCTTCGGATCAACACCATAGTGGATAATGTTGTATAATTGTCCGGAAAAGCTAAGCGGATGTCCGTGGGTCAAGTGACCTCCATGTGCTAATTCCAATGATAAAACAGTATCTCCTGGTTTGACAAGACTGAAATAGGCTGCCATATTTGCCTGTGAACCAGCATGAGGCTGGACATTTGCATGATCGGCACCGAATAATTCCTTCGCTCTTTCGATTGCGAGTCTTTCGACAACATCAATGAATTCACAACCTCCATAATAGCGACCATAAAGATCATAATTAATTTTACCAGTTTTCTTGCTCCAACGATATGGATAACCTTCAGCGTACTTGTTTGTTAGAACAGAACCTTGGGCTTCCAGGACAGCACGGGAAGTGAAATTCTCTGACGCAATGAGTTCTAGATTTTCAATTTCTCTGACCAACTCATTTTGCATGGCTTCGTAAAGCTCTGGATCAATTGCTTTAATATAGCTCATGAATGATTCTCCTCATATATATTAATTTTTTTTAATCGATTATCGTGTCGCCCACCCTCAAATTCTGTCTGGAGAAATTGGTTAATAATATCCTCTGCCAGACAAGTTGCGATGAACTTTCCAGGTAAACAAAGAATATTGGCATTATTGTGTTTACGGGCTAGCCGGGCAAAATCAGTGCAATGACATAAGGCTGCCCGAACATGTAATACTTTATTCGCCACAATAGACATGCCTATTCCGCTGCCACAGACCAGGATACCATAATCACAATTCCCTTCACCCACAGCTTGTGCGGCTGGAAAACCGGTATCAGGATAATCTATAGAACTATTTGAATACGTTCCAAAATCCACAATTTCAGCATACTTTCCGACAAAGGGTTTAATCGCTTCTTTTAAATCGTAACCTGCATGATCTGAAGCTAATGCTATTTTCATAAATGCCTCTATTTGTCGTTGTAGGGATAGACCCATGTGTCTATCCGATACCTGTTAAATTTGGATAGACAAGTGTGTCTATCCGATACCTGTTAAATTTGGATAGACAAGTGAGTCTATCGATACCTGTTAAATTTGGATAGACACGCGGGTCTATCCCTGCTATTTACACATAATCGCACATAAGGCGATTGAATATAATTTAGTCTTTGTAGAATCTCCCCGAGATGATAATACACAAGGAACACGAGCACCTGCGACAAAAGCACCCAATTCAGCATTGGCAAGTTTGGTCATGCCTTTATAGAAAACCTGTCCTGATTCGATATTCGGGAAAAGGATACAATCAACATCACCGGCAACAGGACTCTTAAACCCTTTGATTGCTGCTGATTCAGCATCAACCATAAGATCAAAGGATAAAGGACCTTCAATGATAGCTTTTTTAAATTGTCCTCGTTCTGCCATTTTTGATAAAACTGCGGCTTCATAAGAGGACATGATTTTGGTAGAAACTGTTTCTGCGGCAGATAAAAGACCGATTTTGGGATTATCAATACCTAAGGCATTAGCAACATTGATCAAATATCCGATTTGAGCCATCTTCTGATTAAACTCAGGAAGTGGAAGAATAGCTACATCACTCACGATTAGCAATTTATGGTAAGTTGGAACTTCCACAACTGCCACATGGCTTAATACTGCGCCTGGATTCATGAGCCCATTTTCTTTATTCAGGATAGCACGCATATACTTATCAGTGGAGATCAATCCTTTCATTAAAATATCTGCTTGCTTCTGATTAATCACATTGACTGCTTTTGATGCAGCAACTGTATCGACGGTTTCATGCATAATCGTGAATTTTTTTATATCAATTTTCTCTTCTTCACAAATTCTCTTTATGATATTTTCATCACCAATCAACAAACCGTCAACAATACCCAAATCTATCGCATCACTAACAGCGCAAATCGTATGTGAATCATTAGCATATGCGGCAACAAGTCTTTTTCGCGGATTAGCTTTGACGACATCAACGAGTTGATCTAATTTACTAATAGGCATAAATCCTCCATCAATATTAATATTTTATTCAAGTTTTTAGTCAATCATCCTAATGTCAAGGAATTATGAAAGGACAGAAGCTTTTTGCGAATAGATGATTGCTGATATGAAAGAAAAGACAACTCTTGAGGATTTAATTTTTGTGATAACTGTTAGGAAATATACGGAAGTAAAAAGAAAAAGGATACTGAATATATCTGAACACGAATATGGAAGTTTAAAAAAACTCCTGTCCATATATGTAAATTCGGTTCATATGGGACAGGAGCTATAAAAGATTTAACTCTTTAGAATTTAACTACTTTACGTACAGTATGAATAGAACCTGTATTCATCATAATATAATAAATCCCTGAAGCGCATTTAGCTCCCTTCAAATCATGTCCATTCCATAGTATTTCATATGAACCAGCATGCTTGGAAGCGGAAACTAACGTATTAACACGTTGACCTTTGATATTGTATACATCAATGGTAACTCGATCATCAGTATGTAAACCATACTTGATCTGGGTAGCAATTTGGAACGGATTCGGATAAATTGCCTGGATTGATGTATCTTTCGGGGTAATGGGTATTGTTGTATGATTGACTTCGATTGAAACGGGTCCATTGAGAGAAGTTAAACCTGACAGCTCAGTGTATTGAATCCAATAATAATAAACAACATGCTCCGTACCAATTTCATCATCATTATATGAATAAGTATGAGCTTCTGAAGTATTAGACGCTGGTATTAATTCTTGTGTCAGGCAATTTGCAGTATTGATCATGTTTTCTGTGTTTCTGAATACATGATATCCTAACAAATTAGTTTCAGTTTGAGCAACCCATGATAGTAACACATTTGTTTGCTGACTAAGCGAAGCTGTGAAGGAAGTCAATTCAACTGGCAATGTTTGGTCAACTTCAGCAAGAGTCCAATCTAAATCGCCTTCAGGACTACTCAAAAAAGAAACTCCCTGAGCGATAACATAACTATAAGATCCCTGATTATTGACATTGTATAAGCCGAAATACTCCCATGGTCCTTCACCTATTATATGTTTCCGATAATACACTTTCAATTGTGGTGAAGAAGATAAAATAGTTGGAAACGAAAAAGTGATATCAACTGTACCTTCAACGGTACCGGATGTTTGCCAAGTATGGGCAAGACCGCTAATCCCATTATAAATTGGAGCAGTGTTGCTTAGAATAACCTTTAAATCAGCAACAGTCTGAGAACCAGTAATCGAAAAATCCTTATTTAGGAGAGTCAGATCATAACCATTAAAAGACAAAGAACCGCTTGTAAAGTCTAGTGTTGTTGTGGTAACATCATTAGGGAGTATGGCATAATTTCCCGAACCAGGATTTACATTGATCGAATTCACAACAGTTGGAATGATATCAGATGAATTTATTCCCAGGACTGCATTAATGTTAGTCGCTCCATCACCGGATATTCCTCCATCTCCATTATAAAAGAATAGAGCTGTTCCTGTGATACTCCCGGTTACAATAAGATCGTAATTATCTAATGTAATTGAACCATTAACAAAAACGAGATCGGTTGTTGTAACACTATTTGGCAGGATCATTGAATTTCCGACACCCGTTGTGATTGTGAGTGAAGTCATCATCATTGGCAATGATGATGGTGTTGTTGTTGTCACCGTTACAATGGCACCAATGCCGGTTTGGGATGGTGCACCAATCCCACTATATGTAAAATATGGTGTTCCGTTTAGAATACCAAAGATAGTTAGATTGTAATTCCCAAAGTTTAACGATCCGGTTGTAAAGGAAATATTTCCGCATGAAGCTGCTGAAGTGAGGGTAACTGCATTTCTAATCGTCACTATATTGGCTGAAGATGCCGGAATGAGTGTTGCATTTATCCAAGTTGAACCATCCAGTGAAGATTCCCAGGTAGAGGTCTGATTCCAATTACCATTTGCTTTCGTACGAAAATAATCACTAGCGTTGGTTTGTCTTGTACCGGAAAGGGTCATCGTACGATTATAGAAAATTGAAGTTGAAGAGCTGGCATTCCATGCATAAACTCTGACCGTCATTGTTTGCCCATTAGTCATGTTGATAGATAAGGCGGAATTCGTGAAAGTATATGGACTTGAACTGGTAAAAGTATAATCAGCAAGTAAAGAAGTATATGTTGAGAAACCATCAAGTGAATAGCGAATTGCACTATGCATATTAATCTGACTTGCTTGGAGTATGATTGATAAATTGGTGATTTTGATATTTGCCGTAGCTGTTAATCTGTATTGATAATATCTTTGTTCATTCATTGAGCTGATATTCCAAGAATTTGAATTTGCTCCTGAGGCATTATATGTAATTGTAGGAACAGGTGCCGGATTACCACGTGTCAACGTAGATCCAGTAACAGAACCAACATTTACACAGCTCCCATTTGATGTTAAAGCCCATTTTCCAGAACATGTCTGAGCATAAGCAAAGCCTGTCATGATAATGAAAATCAGAAAAACAAAAATCCCTTTCTGCTTAAAACTAATTTTACTCAATCGTTCCTCCTCCTTTCTTAACAATGCATTCATGTTTTTTGCCTAACAGAATCATATGAAAATCAATCTCATAATATATTCATAATTGATAAAAATCAAAATTAATTTGTCAATTATTATGTAAAGCTATTTCTATAAATGCGCAAAATACTAGATATCATATTGTTGAGTTTGTTTTAGAAAATCTTGTAATCTAGATATTATTGGAAATAAAGAAAGAAAATTCTATTGTGCGAAATTCGGAATACAAATGAAGAATAGAGACTGAAGAATGAAGCAACCAAACAGCCCAAGAATCGTTCATTCGGGTGTTAGTGTCAAAATCGGGCTACTTGCCTCTTACATTCTGGTCATTTCAAAGTCATCTTGGCAAGTTGAACTCCAAGAGTTCTCAGATAAATGCTCTATGGCAGTGACCTTGCTAAACGGAAGCCCAGGAAGTAGTTTCGATCGTTCTGTAAATAAGTATAACGAGCAGAAACTCTACAATATTCAATACTACTATCCCAGCATCCACCACGGAAAACTTTCAAGTGTTCAGGAGGCATGATTGGTCCGGTTGGGTTTTGAACGGGACTTATACTATAATAATCAGCATTATACCAGTCCCAGCACCATTCGCAAACATTTCCGCTCATATCAAAAGCACCCAATTCGTTCCACAGTTTCTGACCTATAGGATGTGTAGTACCATCAGCATTTCCCACATACCAGGCAGCAGCCCCAATGTTTTGATAGGCTGTTTCATCTGGTCCCCAAACACCGCTAAATTTTGCTTCATGAATAGGGTCACCCATAATTCCGAACCTTCCTCCTTTCGCAGCAAATTCCCATTCTGCTTCTGTAGGTAATCTGTAGCCCCCATATACCCTTGGTCTAAAATCGCAGGTAAAGCCATTATTAAAGGTCTCATGATTCCAGTCTAATACAGGTGTCCATACATCAGGATCTTGAGTTTGATGAACAACACCCAATGTATCTGTCCATGTAAAAGTATAACATTGCAGCAGTCCTTCTGCTTCACTTCTTTTATTGCAGTAAGCAAGTGCTTCATACCAACTGACTCTCTCAACAGGTCTATCTGATCTACCTACAAAAAAGGAAGGATTGAATCCCATAGTGGCATAGAATTCAGATTGTGAGACTTCATTCCTACCAATGTAATAATCATCAGTTAAAGTCACAGGATGACGTAATCCATCTTGATCACTAGGTCCAAAAAGATATGTGTCTCCCATCGTGAAAGATCCATGTTGAACAAATACCATACCTGGTACGGAAAACACAGCAATCTCATAAGCAGCCGTAATGATTGGACTCGGATCCATATTATCAAAATAAGCTCTCGCTTTCAAGACTGTTGTAGAAGACACAGTAAAAGGAGTCGTATATAAATTGGATGCTTCGGTAGGAGTGGAACCATTTGTAGTATATCGAATCTCAGCTCCATGGGTAGCACAAGATATCGAGACAGAGATTGGCTGTTCATACCGTATAGGATGCTGTGGGTCAGGTCCTCCAGGATAATTGAATACTGGGCTCGCAATGTCAATTGTATAGGATGCAGTAACAACCTGGCTTGGATCCATTTGACCCCAGAAAGCTTTTGCTTTGATCGTAGTGGTACTCGCGATAATGAAAGGAGAAACATATAGCGTAGATGAAGCAGTAGGGTTGCTTCCGTTTGTCGTATATCGAATCTGGGCACCATCCGTTGGGCAGGACATGGAAATTGTTTGAGGTGTTCCATAGCTGTCTGAAGATGGCAAAATAACCGGATCTAAAACAGTTAAGGTATAAACAGCAGAAACAATCAGGCTTGAATCACCACCCTGGTTGAAAGCAATTGCCTTCAAGGTTGTCGTTCTCGTGATTTGAATTGGACTAGAATATAAAGCTGAATTCATGGTAGGTTCCGTGCCATTTGTTGTATACCTGATTTGCGATCCGACAGTTGCGCAGCTTAAGACCACAGATTGGGGTGTATCAAATGTACCTCCGGCAGGCTCAAAGATTGGCTCAGCAACCGTTAATGTATAGACGGCTATAGCAATCAGACTTGAGTCTCCAATACGTAAACTTGACTTTGCCTTTGTGCTTATACCGACATCGCCTGTACTTGAGCTAGTAATTTTTGTCCTTGAGGCAGCATTGTTTTGAACTGCTTTTTCTCTTGTGACTGCCACTCCTCCCTGGTTGAAGGCAATAGCTTTTAACGTTGTTGATCCAACTATCTGTATTGGATCAGTATATAAAGTAGAAGTGACATTGGGTTCATTACCGTCAGTTGTATATCTTATTTCTGCCCCTATCGTTGCACATGAAATCCTAACTGTTTGTGCTGAGCCATAAGTTCCACCGATGGGATTGAATGTAGGTTCAGCTACTGTGAGGTTATAAACACCAATACCAATAAGACTTGCGTCACCACCCTGGTTGAACGCAATTGCCCTTATTGTTGTTGAGCCAAGCACTTGTATAGGATTAGTATATAGTGTTGATGTAACATTAGGTTCATTTCCATTTGTAGTATATCTGATTGTTGTGTTAGGTGTGACACAGTGAATGCTAACTGTTTGGGTAGCACCATAAGTACCACTACCGGGATTGAAAGTAGGTTCAGCCACCGTAAACGAATAGACAGCAGTAACGACATGGCTTGGATCCATCACTCCAGAGAATGCTTTTGCTTTCAAGGTAGTAGTGCCATTGACAATGATTGGATCTGAATATAGGCTTGATGATGCAGTAGGATTACTGCCATTGGTTGTATATCTGATCTGCGCACCTTCTGTAGCGGACGTAATGGTAACAGATTGAGGTTGGGTATAGGAACCGGAAGGCAATTCAAAAACTGGATCAGACACTGTTAATGAATAAGCAGCAGAAGCAATCGAACTTGCATCCCCACCTTGGTTGAACGCAATCGCCTTGATTGTCGTAGTTCCCAGTACTGGTATAGGAGCTGTATATGTAGTAGAAGAACTGATAGGGTCATCGCCATTCGTAGTATACCTGATTGTTGAGCCAACAGTCGTGCATCTGATGGAAACTAATTTAGTTGAATTATAAGAACCAGCTACGGGCGTAAAAGTTGGTTCTGCCACTGTCAGAGTATAGTTTGCCAAAGCGATCAGGCTTGTATCTCCACCTTGATTGAAGGCAATCGCTTTTAAGGTTGTTGATCCAACTATGTTAATTGGACCTGTATATAAAGTTGAAGAAATAATGGGTTCATCACCATTGGTTGTATATCTGATTGTCGTGCTGGGAGTCGTACAAGAGATACGAACTGATTGTGGTGCACCATAAGTACCACCGACAGGATTGAAAGTCGGTTCTGCAACAGAAAATGAATAGACAGAAGTCACAACCTGGCTTGGTTCCATTTCACCATAGAAAGCTCGCGCCTTGATTGTCGTCGTTCCTGATACGCTTATTGGCGCAGAATACAAATTTGATGCAGGGGTAGGGTTCGTACCATTGGTTGAATATCGAATCTGAGCACCTGCGGTAGCTGAGGTAATGGTCACAGATTGCGGTGTGTTATAGGAGCCTGCAGGCAGATCAAAAGCTGGGTCAGCTACAGTTAATGTATAGACGGCAATACCTATCAGACTTGCATCTCCACCTTGATTGAAGGCGATAGCCCTGATAGTTGTCGTTCCTAGTATTTGTACTGGATCCGAATATAAAGTTGAATAGATAGTAGGTTCATCGCCATTCGTCGTGTATCTTATTTGTGAACCTGCAGTCGAGCATCTGATGGTGACTAATTTGGTTATGTTATAAGAACCACCGGCTGGACTGAAAGTCGGTTCAGCCACTGTTAATGTATAGATGGCAATCGCTATCAGGCTTGAATCCCTGCCTCTACTGTTTGATTTAGTCTTTATACTTGCAACATTACCGCGACTGAGTGTTGTAGTTTTTTCACTTGAGACATCACCTTTACTGAGAGATTTCCCCTTTACATTTGAAACACTACTTTTTGCATGTGTTTTAACCAGTACACTGGATACACCACCTTGGTTGAAGGCAATCGCCCTGATAGTTGTCGATCCCAATATTTGTATGGGTCCGGTATATAAAGTTGATGAGATCGTAGGTTCATCACCGTTCGTTGTATACCGAATCTCAGTATCAACCGTTGTACATGATATTCTAACCGTTTGTGTAGAGCCATAGGTACCGCCAACAGGATTGAAAGTCGGTTCAGCCACCGTTAATGTATAAACAGCAATACCAATCAGACTTGAATCCCCGCCTTGGTTGAAGGCAATCGCCCTGATAGTTGTCGAGCCGAGGATTCGTATGGGACCTGTATATAACGTCGATGTGATCGTAGGTTCATCACCATTTGCCGTATATCTGATCACCGATCCTTGAGTCACACATGATATGCTTACAGTTTGTGTCCCGCCATAAGTACCACCTGGAAGACTAAAAGTCGGTTCTGCTACGTTGAATGAATAAACAGCAGAAACGATTTGGCTTGAATTCCAACCTTGCTTGAATGCTCTCACCTTCAAAGTAGTTGTTCCCAGAATACTGATCGGATTTGAATATAAAGTTGAATTAACAGTTGGATCGATACCATCTGTAGTGTATCTTAATTCGCTCCCGGGAGTTGCACAAGCTAAACTAACAGATTGGGGCGTGCTATACGAACCACTGACAAGGCTGATCGTTGGATTATCCACTGTTAATGAGTATAGAGAAGTCATTATTTGACTTGGATTTAAACCCGCTTTGAATGCTTTTGCCTTTAACGTTGTCGATACCTGAATATCTATTTCACCTGTATATAAAGTAGAAGCAAAATTAGGGACCATTCCATTTGTAGTGTATCTAATTTCTGCATCGAGAGTGGTACATGAAATACTGACAACTTGAGGGGTATTATAATTTCCGCCTGCTGGTTGGAAAGTAGGGTCAGCCACGTCAGTCACTGATGTAATAATATAACTAGCAGAAGCTGTGAGACTTGTATTCCAATCTTCTTTAAATGCTACTGCCTTTAAAGTTACTGCTTCCGTGATTTTTATTGCTCCAGTGTAAGGCATGGATGTCACTACCGGTTCTGTCCCATCAATAGTATATCTAATTTCAGCACCGTAGGTTGAACAGGAAATAGTTACCATCTGTTGATGAGCATATGTACCCGAAGCTAAACTGATAACGGGAGTAGCTATTGTATAGATTTCAGGCTCTGTGGTCTTATGACTGCAACTGACAAGTGTAAAAAGCAGTAAAATACAATAAACAATCCATGTCATTTTTTTCATTCGATTCTCCTAAAAAAGCGGATTATGTAAAAGTATATAAGTCATGATTTCAACTAGAATCTATAACCGAGAGAGACTGTTGAAGAATAGAGTTGAAAATCAGAATTCGTCATCGTATCACTAAGATCATTGATATTGAAATCAAATCGAAAATCAAGAGACCATTCATTCTTGCCAATATCCCATTGGTATAAATCGTTTAACTTCCATCCAAATCCAACAATGAAGCCGTACTTTAGATTAAGCATGTCATCTGTAGCTGTGGATATTTTCTTATAAATAAAAGAATGGTAGTTATCAGTATCGTTTTGGCTGTCTAAAACCAGTTGATTCATATCATCTTCTAAATCATCCAATCTCGGACTCCGATTATTTTTATGATTCATCAGGAAAGAGAAGGAAGGTCCTACATAACTGAAAACGCTGAATTTTTTTGTCCTTTTTTCAGTGTATCGAGAAATGTTTTGCTGAAGCATGAGAAGAATTGGTACAGTCACATAATCTAACTGTGTGTCCACATATCCGGTTAAGGAATGATTAAATAAACTGACTACAATTGAGTCACTATTATATTCAATAAAATCCGGATATTGATTATCAAAGGAATAGCTATAACTATATCGTTGCCAGAGAATTTCCGGTTGTAGTAGAATAGTTGTTGCAGCTTGGTGCATAGGGAATGAAAAGAATAGACCCAAGTTCTGGGATGTTCCAATACTGCCGTGTTTCGAAGTATTTGTGTATCGCCCCATGGGGTGGAGTGATTGATCAGAATCTTGAATGTAAAATTCATATCGTAGCTTATAATTCAATTCATTACCCCATATTGAACCGACTCCAGCCCCATATTTCATACCCCAGTTAAATGTCTGAGGTGATGGCTTGTTATCAGAAGATTCAGCTTTTGTATTATCTGGCACAATCTGAGGTATCTCTTGAATACTATCCATATAATTAAAGACTTTTTCTTTCTCCGGGCTGGAAGAATTTCCTATAACCATGCGGTCTTTAGCAGAACCAACGATTTCGGCTTTTATGATAATAACCATTTCTTTTTCAGTTTTGGTGATTTTATCATATCCTGTTAGAAACCTGATTCCAAATACCCACCAGGGAAGATCTTTCAAAAGTGGTATTCCACCCCTTTCCCTGGTATCTTCCGTATCATACAAACCACCAATTACAGTTTCCTCACCATCAAACATCACCAGATCAGTTGTGGATTGACTTTTATTAATGATGGTTGTAATATCTCCGGGAACAGCGGAACTACGTTCCACCCGTGCAATCAGATGAATTGCTTCTTTTCCTGAATCCGTAATAATTATAGGCATTACATCCATAATTACACCTGTGGAATAGAATTTATCGGTAACATTACCTGCTTCATCTTTCTGCTTCACGGAGAAGTCCTGTCCTACTTGAATATAACCTCTTTTACCGGAAGCTACAACAAGAGTAGGTTTTGCGATAACGGAACCTTTCTGATTGGTTTCAATAACCTTCAAAACCGTGCTGACATCAATCCGCTGCTGTCCGGTTGCCCACCCTTTCGAAAAACCACTGTTCATTAGCGAAGAAGGAACGCCCACAGCACCATTGAAATTAAAATTAGCTGTCACTTTTCCTTTCAGCAACGTACTCCAGTCTATCCCTAAAGCGTTTAAAAAAGACTTATCTGCAACAAATGCAATGGAACTGATCCTTACTTGTTCAGTATTCAATGTTACATCTTCATTCGTCTTTTCAATAGAAATAGGAGATTTTACGATGACAACACCATTTTGTTCATCAATGATCAAACCTTGTTTCAGTGCGATTAAATCCAGAGCCTGCTTCCAAGTTAACTGATGAATTGGAATACCAATCGGATCATTGCTATTACTTAAATTCATTAATTTTCGCCCTGTATATTTCACTGATAAGGTCTCTAGTGCTTGCAAAGCACTATTAAGAGGCATATCATCTGTCAGAGAAATCGTCTCTTCCTGACCTGGTTCAATCGCTAAGATAGAAATAGGTAGCATCATGACGAAAAGCAGAACTAGAAATATGAAGTGTTTCATTGGTTTTCCTTTTTTATAGACAATGTGATATCTTCAACAACACCGGTCGTGTTGATTTTGAATTTTACCGTTTCATTTCGATTATCGATACTGGCAAGCCAACCATTTTTCACTCTATCGCCTTGTGATAGTATTCTGATTATGCCATTAGGATCTTTCATGAATATCCGATTCGCTGTCATTCCAATTAATCTCGCTTGGTAAATATCGATCAAAGATGAATATTCTATCTTGATATCCGCTGTTGGTGCATAGATTTTCATTCTGAAAGTACTTGGATAGGGAGATGGAGATTTGGTAGGTTTCAATTGAATCAAATCGGCTGTTGTTCCCAATGAGTCATAATACGCATCAAAAACTAAAGTAAAACTCACGGAATCACTATTTTCAACATTATCTGACATAATTGCCAGACTTTCCACTGTATATAGTGCTCTTTGCTGTTCCACCTGATTGACGAAGTTATACATATTTTTATAAGTTGCCCTACCTGTAACGATATATTCGTTATAATTTGTTGTCTTTATTTTCCCGTTACGTGAGTAGCTAAAATCAAAAATAATATCCGTACTTATATAGTTACAAATTTTTAACAGATACTGAAAGGTAATGGGTGATGTATCCTGCAACATAATCAGTTTGTCTGCTGTGAGCATTTTTTGCATTTCCTGGGATTGCTTATCAGCGGTGGGCATGTTCAATAAAAAATTCTTTAAACTATCAACTGAAGTACTTACCGTCTCATTTTTCTTTTTAAGTTTAAGTGATATTTTTGTCATTCTCATTTGTGTAACAAAACTGACAACAAATAATAGAATTAGAAGAAACAACAAAACAATCGTATTACGGAGGGTATTACTCATAAATCTCATGGTAATACCTCCAGGCTATGTACGGCTTTCTCAACTACATCCGATTTGGGATACTGTTCAATGACAATTTTGAAGTTTTCCTTCGCTTGTACAGTATCTTTCAAAGCTAAGTAGCAAGCACCTTTCATATAATATGCATCCGGTGTTTTTTTCTTGTTTTCAGATATGATCTGATCAAAAATCAGAATTGCTTCCCCGGATTTGTTTAACATATATAAGCTTTCTGCCAACATATATTTACAATAATAGGCATAGGGACTATTTGGATGATTTTGAATAAATAGTTTGGCTTTTTCTAAAACAACTTCATTCTTGTTATTATCATACAATGTACGTAAATTCTGATATTCCTGTAGAGTGCTGTTCTTAGGTTTGCTCTTCTTTGTTTCATTCTTCGAAGTAGTCGTTTTCTGATTCTGTTGCTGTACTTTGTTATTGGATACTGCTTGATTTAAATTTTTCGCAGTAGAATTCGCTTTTTGAACTGCCGAAGGAATTGCTTTATTTTCTATGGCTTTTTCCTTAACTGGCGGTGTCGGCATCTTCTGCCCTTGCATAATTGTTTCCAGCTTGGGATAAGAAAACGATAACTCGAAATTCCACATCTGTGTTTTTCCAATAACTTGATTAGTCACTTTAGATATCTTGCCATCAGGAAAAAGCTGTGCAAAGGCAAGAATATTAGTTCGTTTACTTGTGATTCCGGTTATCGTAAATGATTCTTTGTCGCTTTTTAGATTAATAATCCAACTGATAGGATGATTACCCACAGAATTGGCTAAGACATTGAGAATATAACCCCATTCATTCTTACCTTTTAAGAGTTCAAGAATTTTTTGCTGCTGTCCCTGCAGAGACTCAACACTCATCAAGCCAGCGATATTGCTTTCAAGTTTTGTTTTATAGGAACGTAACTCACTTTCGAGAACTACATTTGCTTTTTTTTGATGGCTCAATTCATTACTCAGATTTAGAAAATTCCTTGTAGAATATGCAGTATAAAAGAAAAGTAAGAAAAGAATGATAAAACCATGCCAAGCTAGTTTAAAAATCTTCTGACTTTCAATTATCTTTTTTTGTAAGAAATTCGTATTGATAAATTTCTTATTCATCGAATCCATCGATTTCCAGGCAAGGGCAATAGGAATTGCATATTCAGCTAAGTCTTCTTCTGAAATAGGGTCTGACTCATCTTCACTAACAAGCATATTTTTAAAAGTCATCCTGGAAACTTCTGTTTTGGGAAATTTCTTTTGAAAATATGAAACATCTTCATTCTTACTATTCTCACCTGCAAGAATTAAATATTGAGGATCTGATATTTGAGCTTCGTCCAAGCCTAAGAGCAACTTTGAATAAATTTCATCCCGATTCGTAAACAAATGACTCGCTGTCTGGATCGGAAAAGATTTTACAAAAGCACCATCCCTAATCAAGATTCCTCTTTTGTACTCGAATCCTAGATACAATAGAAGAGCATTAGTATCTGCAGGAAAATCGTAATTCGCATTTAGGATATTAATCAATGAAATGTCATTGGGATCCATAATAGTATAGAAAAATCGTTTTGCTGTGTGTTCTCGATTATAGCGCCATAGATAATCCAGTAAATTATTAACACCTTTATGTACAATGACCGTACAGTTATCCCCAATCTGGGGAATAATTCCAAAAACGGTTTGTTTGTTCTTTCTGTCATCCGGATTCAGTATTTCCTTATTGATAACTCGAATAATATTCTTTGATTGTGCAGACACATTCAGTTGATAAACTGACAATCTTTCATCATTGGCATTGAGGGCAATTCTTCCTTCATCTAAAGCAAAGAAATCAAGCAACCGTGATTCTGGAGGAATAATTTGGGAGTCACTTGTATCTGATTCTTGTTCAGCTTGAGTTGTAGTATGATCAAATGGTAAAACGCTTGAAAGATGAAGATCTGTTTCTTCATCCTGAACCACAAATTCCTGATTCGGTCTATCGGCATAAAAAGACTTATCCAGCATTGTTTTTTGCAGGTTTATCAGCATGGCAGTACCATTGTACCATCTCATCTGAACAATTTTAAAACTGGGATTGTCTTCAAATATACCGAAAATGACTTTATCTATATACTTCATGTTTCTTCCTTCCTAAGTCAATCCTTCAACTATAAACGCATATAGTTATATAGGTTAAACCAGGCAAGCTTTTTATGTTGATAACAATTGCATCATTCTTCTTTTATTATTAGCATAGCCCATGGCAGTCTCTGCAGTGATCAATCCGCGTTTAAAAAGAGTTAGTAAATCTTGTTCAAGTGTTATCATACCAACTTTTTTTCCTTCCGACATCATCTGGTAGATTTCACCGATATTCTTGTTTCGAATTGCAGCAGAAACTGATGCATCCATAGACAAAATTTCTTTTGCCAGTGTTCTCTTTCCATCTTTCGTTGGTACTAATTTTTGGGAAATAATAACACTTAAGGTATCTGCTAAGCGGTTACGGATTCTATCTTGTTCTTCTGGGGGAAATTCTGCTACAATACGATGAATACTATCAATGGCTGAACTTGTATGTAAGGTTGAAAGTGATTTATGGCCACTATCAGTGATTTCCAATACTGTTGCAATGGTTTTGGCGTCTCGCATTTCACCAACGACAATAATATCCGGATCCTGGCGTAAAGAATCAATAGCCCCTTGAGCAAAAGATGGAACATCAACACCAACTTCTCGATGACGACACAATGATTTTTTTGATTCATGTACAAATTCAATTGGATGACCAATGATAATTATATGTGCTTGGCATCTCTGATTGTTCATATCAATAATCACATCAAGAGTTGTACTTTTACCGGAACCTGTAATACCTGTGACAAGTATTAAACCTGATTTCTCATAATTCAAATCCATTCTATCGACAATCGGTTTGGGAAAATCAAGAAAATCAAGGCTATAAATTTTAGGATTAATTCTTCTAAAATTGATCGCTGTATATCGTCGTTCCAAGTATACATCACCTCGAAAGCGGGATTGTACATCTTCTTGTTCAAAAGCGACATTAACAGAGAAATCTATATTTTTATGCGTATAAAAAAATTCTTTCTGCGATCTGCTCAAATAACTGAGAATCATGAAAGAAGATTCAATTTCCGAATAAGTATCTACTTGAGGAAAGGGGGTTTTCCTTCCATGAACACGATACCATACTTGCGAGCGGGCACCTGGTGCACCAAAATCTATATCAGAAGCTTCGATTTCTTCCATATAGTGAAGAAGCATATATAAATGCTGTAAAGCTTCTTCCTGCCAGACTGGATTCTTTTCGATTAAGATATCCAGCTTTTGGCATAATTCAATTCCAGGAAGATTCAAACTCTGGTATTTTTCAAGTTCTGTAGAAAATGAGAGTCCCATAATAATACCTTAATTAGATTCTATTGGATTCATAACCGGTGAAAGAACCAATTTTCACCAGTGCTTTTTTCCATTTTAAGTAGAGAATTGTCATGAGATTGATGGTAAATCTCTTCGTTAATGATTCATCTTTATAGGTAAAAAACTCTATGATCTTTTTCCTGCTGTAATGCTGGACTTTAACTTCTGATTCAGCTCTCAAACTGGTAAATAGATAAGCAGGGGACATGAATGTCTCTTCCCCCCAGCTCTCGCCCGGATGTAATCGTTCAACCTGGACATCACCTATCCATATGGAAATCTCGCCATTTTCAATAAGAATAATGCTGCCGGGATCATCAAAGAGGGAAATATCTGTACCAGAATCATAATTAACTACTTTAGCAATTTCATGAAATTCTTTTTTTTCTTCTGTGTTAAAGCCTCTGAGTAATTGTGAATCCAGAAGATTGTCTGTATCATCTGATAATCCTAATATTGGTTTTAACAAGTTATTCTTTAATTCTTCATGACGTTTTAAACCAGCTTCGACAACTTTACATAATTCGTCTTTTGAAACAGGTTTTGTCAAATAATGAAATGCACCGCTACGTACAGCATTCATTCCTCTTTCTATACTAAAATATCCTGTTATGATGATGATTACAGCTAAAGGGTCTGCCATTTTAATTCTCTGCATTAATTCTAAACCATTCATCCCCGGTATTAATACATCGAGAATATACAAATCAAATTTCTCCATACAACTTCTATTGAGTGCATCTGTTCCGTCAATCGCAGTACTGACCTCATACCCGATACTTTCAAGTAATTCTTGAAAAATAACTCGAATTTCCTGTTCATCATCAACAACCAGTATTTTGTTACTCATAATATCCTCGATCTGTTAAGGTAGATACAGATTTTTAAAATAACACCAGAAGGAGACCTTATTCTTCATCGTTGGTCTTCCTACTAGTGAGGATGGTTTTTCTAATGATAAATCAACACGTATCGAACGAATATCTGCCAAAGTGGCAGTAATATTGCCACTTACATCATAATATGTGAATGCAATTGATTTAAACCATTGAACAGCATAAAAATCACTAACAGGTAGATTATGACAAGTCACTAATACATCTCTGCCCAATTGATTGTAATTGGTTCCCTGTCTGATCCATATCGTATCTTTTACAGTACTTAGCGTATCACCGAATACATCCCACTGTGTGCGGAACTTGAATTCAGTTGCAGAGGCTGTCACAATAGCAGTACCATCATGAATACCAATTCCTACTAAACCTAATGTACTTTGCATTTGGTTGCATAAATGTTCGGTATTCTTATGGATCGGAACGGTATCAGCCAGATCGCGAGAATTTACTTGAATATTGAACAACGTCGTCATCATCGAAATCAGGAATAATCCACCTATCACCAGAGCAGCTAAGACGCCAATCATTTGAGCCATAATAACCTCTAGTCCACTTTCCTGTACAAACGAGACATCGCTACAGACTGAATCGTTATCGGTGTCGTCGTTACGGTAACAGTAAGTTTTCGATATGTTGTCGTAGAACCTGTTGTAGTTCCCAGAGAATCAACGTTTGCGACTCCAATCGTAACATTGTAGACCATATCATTTGCTATTGGCTGTACGGTACGGGTTCCAGAATAATTTGTACCAATCTGCTCTATTGTCATTAACTTTCCATACAATTTGGCATCAACCTCATCCATATATCGCTGAGCTAAATTTGTTGCCTGTAAAATATACGTAGAACGTTGGAGCTGCTCTACTTCAGAGATAATACTTTTATTTGTGACGATTGCAAGCTTCGTAAAAAGAACAACAGATAGCAAAACAAGAATCATTTCACGCAGTCCCATGATTAGTTATCCCCTGCTGTGGCATAAGCAACTTCACCTAAAGTTGTCAATCCATCACGTATACGAGCTAAACCGGATTGTCTCATGGAAAGCATCCCATGTTTTTCAGCTAATTCACGTATCGCTTCCTCATTGATTTCATTACCTGCTTTCACGATAGATTCTCGAATTTCAGGATAAAAATATAGCGCTTCCGCAATGTTGACACGACCTTTGAAACCATGACTGCATTTGGGACATCCTACTTCTTCAAAAATCTGTCCCTTTTCCAGTTCTTCCTGTTTTATACCCAATTCCAGGGCAGCAGTCCAAAATTCCTTCGAGAGTGGTCTCTTGCAGAAGGGGCATAGCTGTCTAACCAAGCGTTGAGCAATGATAATATTGATGGAATATGCAAGAAGAAAAGGTTCGATACCCATTTTATACAAACGAGAAATAGCACTCGGAGCATCATTTGTATGGAGAGTTGAAAATGTTAAGTGCCCAGTATTTGCTAGCTTTACTGCTATTTCTGCAGTGATCCGGTCACGAATTTCACCAACCATAACAACATCCGGATCATGACGCAGGATAGAGCGTATCGCTTCCTCGAAACTCATTCTATGACTGATCTTTAATTGTCTTGCCCCATTAATAACATACTCAACTGGGTCTTCAACTGTCAAAACATTCAAGGTAGGATTAATAACGTGATGTAAAGCTGCCATCAAGGTTGTACTTTTTCCACTTCCTGTAGGTCCTGTTACAATGATGATACCTTTCGAAGTAGAAATTGACTTGATAAATTCTTGTTCCGCCTGTGTTTGGAAACCAAGTTTCTTGAAGTCAGTAACCACTTTTCTGTCATCAATAACACGAATAACGATACTTTCAAATCTTCTTTCATATTCTGCTGAGACAATAGGTAAAACTGAAACACGAAAACGAATGATATGATCATCGATCAATCGTTGTGCAAATCCATCCTGGGCTGAATCACGTTCGAAACGATCAATACCGACTGATCTGTCTTTGATTACTGCAATGTAAGCTTCTGGAGGAGTATTCTCTTGTCGAAACCAGAGCTGCAATTTTCCATCAATACGTAAATATATATCAAATGATGTTTTACTTTGCGGTACGATATGAATATCGCTGGCACTCTTTCTTACAGCTTCGATCAAACTGCCTTCAAATAAATTTACTAACAGACTCTTGTTGATTTCATCATCTAATTCATGCTCATCGATTGCATTTTCGATTTCTTTCGAATCGACAATCATCTCCCCGGCTTCTTCTAATAATTGGAGAAATTCATTTTTCTGAGGAGAAATTTTATTGATGACTTCATCCAGATTTTTTAGCGGACAGTAGACAACTTCATACTTTCTGAATTCTGTTCTAAATGGTATTTCATGAATCACTTTAACTGTTGGATCAGCAGCTAAAAGTAATAATGAATCTCGTGAACCAGGTTGCATTTTAAAGGGAAACACTTTTTCATAGAGAAGCTTTTCTTTAAAATCATTCGGAAACTTCTGGAGCAACTCCTTGGTTTGAGTGATTTGTTTTTGTTCCATAGATTCAACATCTATTTCTAATTTCCGAAATGCATACATTTCTGCTAAAGTACCGAAAACAATATCATGAGCAATATTCAATTTATAGACCAATATTTGGGCAAGACATCTGGGGGTTTCTTCACCGGTTTCAGTCATTTTATACAATGCATTTATTAAGATAGCCCGATCAACCAATCCTTTTTCATCAAGGATTTGGGCTAACCTTGATTTGTCAAATAGTGATCTGTCGTTTTGACTATGATCACCAACACTCATATCACTCATTAAACAGCCCCTTGCTTGTTAGTGAGGTGTCGGCGGTGAAACCGTTGCGATTTCTGCTGATACTACGGTTAAAAATGTAATAGCGATGGCAATGAACAATCCTACGAAAGTTTGAATATATTCGATCAGTGCTTTCATTTTATACGTTGTCTCTGCTTCATAGAAGGAAGAAATCTGTTGGGCTGCCTGGAGAATGTTACCGGTTTCAGCTCCTGTCCGCAACCGAGTTAAAACGGTTCTATTGAACACTTCAGAAGCCTCCATGGCAGGAACAAATGCTTCCCCTTCTTTTAACATCAAAGGAATTGTGATGTTCTTTATTGCATTCTCCATATATTTATTACGACAGGCATCGGCTGCGGTTCTTATCGTCTCGATATTATCACCGGCACCACTATAAATGGTAGCAAAAACACGAAAATAGATTTCAAGGCTTTGTTTATAGATTAAATGACCAATCATCGGTAATTTGATTAAATGCTGATCACGCCAGACCTTACCTTTCTCTGTAGACCACCACCGTGCAACAATGATGATCGGGACAATAATAACGATGAGAAGATAAATATAGGTCTTACCTAGCCAGTTACTCATTGCCAGCGTTCCCTTTGTAAGAGGAGGTATTGGCATACCGAACCGAACAAACATATTGGCAGTCGAAGGAAAGATATCCACAACATAATAAGCGAGAGCACCAATTGTCGCAAATATTGAAAATGCCGGTGCGATGAGGGCTTGCTTGACACTTTTTCGAATTTCCGTATCTCTTTCCACGAATTTGGTTGTTGCTTCAAAGATCTCAGCCATATTACCGCTTTTTGTTGCAAGACCAAGCATGAAAGCAGGGAATCGTCCAAAAACATCTTCATATCTCTTGAACACTTCTTTGCCTTCAACACCATTTTTTAACTGGTTTTCTATTTGGAGCAATGTTTCCTTCATTACCTTATTGGTTTGTTCTTCAGCTAACATGCTTAATATCTTTCCAAAGCTCATTCTATCCTTCAACATATTTGTACTCAGCTTAATAAACATCATAACATCATCTTTTGAAGGCTTCATTTTAATATCAAGTAAAACAGGGCGAATTTTAAACTGGTGGTACCCCATTCTCTGTAAAGCACTGGCAACTTCTTCTTTTGTAAAGGCATTCTGTCTTCCAGTAAATGTTTTTCCACTTGGAAGCTTTACCATATAGATGAATTCTCTTTTTTCTTCAATCGAAGAAATCCGGAGTTTATGGCGTTTAGTTAAAATACCAATTTGTTCCTTGGCTTTTTTCTTATTGTACGCCATGAGGGATCCAGAGATTAATTTGCCTTCATTTGAATAGGCTTTGAACCTGAATTCCTTAATCATCTTATACCACCATTAAATCGTCATTTATTTGTAAGCATTTTCCTTTCGTTAGATATACTAATAAAAAAGGGAGATTTTACCTCCCTATTCTGCATCAATTCAAGTTTTGTCAATGTTTTTAGCAGAACAAGGGATGAATATGACATACATAATTCTATTATTTTTTTAAATAATCTGAGATAAGTGTCTTTAGCATTCCACTTGTTCACTACTTGATAAACACACTATTGAATAGAGAAAGGGGGGAGAATCCTCCCCCCAACATGAATTTGGATTCAATCAATTAGTGATTGTCGTTGTTAATGGGCTTGCAGCAGAAGCTGTAACGGTTACAACGGCTTTAACCAAAACACCGGCTTTCGTCTTTTCTGTTCCCTCACCTGTAATTGTGATTACGGTTGAGCTGGTATAACCAAGAGTAAACGTACCTGTATCATCTGTTAAAGTACCATCATCTGCAAAACCCATAGCAATACCAACACCTGCTTTTGCAGCAGTTATGTTAGCACCGAAACCAACGGTTCCGGATCCGCCACCGCCACCCTGGCTTGCAGGAGTCTTGTAATACTGCATGGCAGCAGCGCCAAAGTTCTGAAGTTCACCGACCAGAGCCTGGCGGTTTGAGTTCGTGGCTTGTGTGGCAAACATTGTGATACCGACTGCGACGGCGACGCCAACGATGATAACGCTAAGTACGATCAAGAGTATTTGTTGTGTTCCCATTTTTGTTTCTCCTTTCCTTGTTGTTTTATTTGATTATGGCTGTTGCTAATGGACTTGCTGCAGTTGCTGTTACTGTAACTTTCGCTTTTACTAGTTCACCGGCTTTTGTCTTTTCTGTTCCCTCACCTGTAATATCAATAGTATCTGAATCTGTATAACCAAGTGTGAAGGTTCCTGTGTCATCAGTTAATGTGCCAGCGGCTAAAAATCCCATGGCAACACCAACCCCTAATTTTGCAGCAGCTAAGTTAGCTCCGAAACCGACTGTTCCCGTTCCGCCACCACCGCCTTGGCTGACTGGAGTCTTGTAATATTGCATGGCTGCTGCACCGAAGTTTTGAAGTTCACCGACCAGAGCCTGGCGGTTGGAATTCGTTGCCTGGGTCGCAAACATTGTAATACCGACAGCGACAGCGACACCAACGATGATCACACTAAGTACGATAAGTAGAATTTGTTGTGTTCCCATTTTGTTTCTCCTTCTTTAAGTTTGGTTATTTTAGGATAGTTGTTGCCAACGGATTAGCATTAGTTGCAGTGATCGTCATCCTTGCAGATACAAATTCATTTGCCTTGGTTTTTTCTGTGCCCACACCTGTAATGGTCACTACGGTGGCACTGGTCCAACCAAGAGTAAAGACACCTGTGTCATCTGTTAAAGTACCTGCAGCAGCATCAAAGCCCATAGCCACTCCTACGCCTGCTTTTGCACCTGCAAGATCAGCACCGAATCCGGGAGTACCGGCTCCACCACCACCTAAACTTGATGGTGTTTTGTAATACTGAATTGCAGCAGCACCAAAGTTCTGAAGTTCGCTTACCACAGCTTGTCTGTTCGAGTTCGTCGCTTGTGTAGCAAACATCGATATACCCACAGCGACCGCAACACCAACGATGATCACACTTAGTACAATCAGAAGTATTTGTTGTGTTCCCATTTTAAGCTCCTTTGTTTGTTTTTGTGAAACATTAAGATCTAAATTTTTTAGATCTGCCAAAATTTTATCAATCACACTATGGAAGAATCATCAACCTATAACGCAAGGAGTGTACCACATTTGAAAAAAAATAGAAAAAACAAGACTATCGTTTATGCATATACTGTAACGTATTGATATATTGGCAGATGAGATATAACAAAAGTTTATTGTCTTTGCTCTCTTTTTTAATTATTCGTTGTTTAAATTGATAATATGACATATATTAAAGACATTATACATGGAAAAACACTATTATATGACATTGTTGCTTTTGAATCTCTCACCCTGCAGGATTTATCTCCGAGATGACTAATGCTAAATGATGATATAAAGTTTATTCATTACGAACTGAAGATGAACAAAATAAATGATAAAATCTATGTTACCTTAACTAAATTAACTCAGAGCAAATGATCAAAATGTTTTTGAGAATTTAATTCCAGTATTCCTAATTTGACTATCAAAATTAGGTAGTCATTTACACAGCAGTATGATACACGACCAAAGAAATCATGGAACAATCCGGCAAATGCGGAAACCAGTACAATCACCGACGTAAGTAGGGTCGTTACTGTTCCGGTATGAAACAACACACATGTCGTAAGTTGTGAACCAGCAGCCACCGCGACGTATACGCCGAGCATCACTAACAGCACCATGGGGATTATTTTGTGCACCGCTTGCATAAGTACCATTGATGTCCCAATTCCACTCCCAGACGTTACCGCTCATATCATACAGCCCCAATTCGTTAGCTGCTAAGGTACCGACTGTGTGAGATGTGCCACAGTTGTACCAAGCGACAAGTCCGATAGTATTACTTCCACTATAAGTGTAATTGTGGGTCAAATTACCACCCATTGCTGCAAATTCCCATTCCGCTTCTGTGGGAAGACGATAACCATTGGCTGTCCAAGAGCAGGATATATTGACGTGATTATTATCATTTACATTCCAACCCGCTGGCCAAGTGTCTGGATTAGTGCCATAAGTGCTGTAAGTGTAGCAAGGTGTCAGACCTTCACTAATGCTGCGTCTATTGCAATATTCGATAGCATAATACCAAGACACATAATTAACTGGGTAATTCGCACCAACTCCGTAACCATGAGAAGGATTCGATCCCATTACTAACGAATCCGCAGACTGTGTAATTTCAAATTTATCAATGTAAAACGACGATACAGTAACATCTGAAGTGCCATTGTTAAGTGTTCCACGTTCTACGAATACAAAATTATCTGGAATTTCTATTGATACAGTCATTATTCTGTAAAAATGATAAAATCCTTGTATATAACTTGTCCAATTAATGGTTCCTTCTGTCTTTGTGAAACTACCCTCTGAGGAAACATTTGTGAAAGATACTGAGCTTATGGAATCGGAACCTTCCACTATATAACTTCCAGCATAAGGGACTTCAGTCCAGGAAATAATTAGAGAATCACCAGTTACTTGAATTGAAACATCATCAGGTGGATTTACATCAAAGCTATCCCTTTCACTAAAATATGCTAATTGTGTGTGAGTACTGCTTTGAGCATAATCAGGGCTGGTACCACATAATCCAATAATTACAAAACAAAATAGTGAAACTAGTATTGTTGTTTTCATAATATACCTCCGTATATAATTTAGAGTATTTTCATGAAAAGCAAAATAACTTTTAATAATTGGAATTGAAGAAATATAGTGAACAATATTTCTAATTCACTTCAATTGCTGTAAAGAATGGGTAGAAGTTGATAGACAGTAGCTTATAGTATGAAGAAACATTGAGAGTACAGCGCTCCCATATTTTGAGCATAAGAGGGGGGATATTTTTACTCACATTTGAAAAGGATGCTTGATCAATCCCCCCTTGGGAAGGGGGGTAGGGGGGTCTTTTTTCAGAACAGTGTCTCCAATCCCAGACTCTTTTCCCGTGCAATTAACTTTTCTTGTAAATCTTCGAAAATACCACCTATGTTCTCCAAAACATCATGATGTGCATATCTAATCACTATTATCCCGAATTCTCTAAGCAACTCGCTACGTTTTCTGTCATAACTCTCTTTCTCTCCGTGACTATCACCATCAATTTCGATAGCAACCTTGAGTTTAGAGCAGTAAAAATCTACTATAAATGATGAAATTGGCTTTTGTTTTGTCCATTTATATCGGATTAGCTCCCTGTTAGATAAAATATTCGTCCACATTTTAATTTCATCTGGATTACCCGCTTTACGGTTTTCTCTTGCATATTGTTTCAAGATAGGATCATAAGGAAATATTCTATCTTTATTATGCATTTACCCTCCAATATTAGGTGCAAAGTATCTTTTCGACCCCCCTACCCCCCTTCTCAAGGGGGGATATTTTGCCGAAAAGGATGTTTGATCAATCCCCGCTTGAGAAGGGGGGATATTTTGCCGAAAAGGATGTTTGATCAATCCCCGCTTGAGAAGGGGGGGATATTTTGCCGAAAAGGATATTTATCAATCCCCGCTTGAGAAGGGGGGATATTTTGCCGAAAAGGATGTTTGATCAATCCCCGCTTGAGAAGGGGGGATATTTTGCCGAAAAGGATGTTTGATCAATCCCCGCTGTTAGCGTGATATAGAATGTACCACCTTGGGAATGATCAATCCCCCCTTGGGAAGGGGGGTAGGGGGGTCTTCTTTCAGAACTGTGTCTCCAATCCCAGACTCTTTTCCCGTTCAATTAACTTTTCTTGTAAATCTTCGAAAATACCACCTATATTCTCCAAAACATCATGATGTGCATATCTAATCACTATTATCCCGAATTCTCTAAGCAACTCGCTACGTTTTCTGTCATAACTCTCTTTCTCTCCGTGGCTATCTCCATCAATTTCGATAGCAACCTTGAGTTTAGAGCAGTAAAAATCTACTATAAATGATGAAATTGGCTTTTGTTTTGTCCATTTATATCGGATTAGCTCCCTGTTAGATAAAATATTCGTCCACATTTTAATTTCAGCCGGATTACCCGCTTTACGGTTTTCTCTTGCATATTGTTTCAAGATAGGATCATAAGGAAATATTCTTTCTTTATTATGCATTTACCCTCCAATATTAGGTTGCAATGTATCTTTTCGACCCCCCTACCCCCCTTCTCAAGGGGGGATATTTTTTGCTCCCACCTGGGAAGGATGTTTAATCAATCCCCCCTTGAGAAGAAGGATATTTTTTACTCCCACCTGATACGATGTTTAATCAATCCCCCCTTGGGAAGGGGGGTAGGGGGGTCTTTTTTCAGAACAGTGTCTCCAATCCCAGACTCTTTTCCCGTGCAATTAACTTTTCTTGTAAATCTTCGAAAATACCACCTATGTTCTCCAAAACATCATGATGTGCATATCTAATCACTATTATCCCGAATTCTCTAAGCAACTCGCTACGTTTTCTGTCATAACTCTCTTTCTCTCCGTGACTATCACCATCAATTTCGATAGCAATCTTGAGTTTAGAGCAGTAAAAATCTACTATAAATGATGAAATTGGTTTTTGTTTTGTCCATTTATATCGGATTAGCTCCCTGTTAGATAAAATATTCGTCCACATTTTGATTTCAGCCGGATTACCCGCTTTACGGTTTTCTCTTGCATATTGTTTCAAGATAGGATCATAAGGAAATATTCTTTCTTTATTATGCATTTACCCTCCAATATTAGGTTGCAATGTATCTTTTCGACCCCCCTACCCCCCTTCTCAAGGGGGGATATTTTTTGCTCCCACCTGGGAAGGATGTTTAATCAATCCCCCCTGTTAGCTGAAATATAGAGTGTACCACCTTGGGAATGATCAATCCCCCCTTGAGAAGGGGGGTAGGGGGGTCTTTTTTCAGAACAGTGTCTCCAATCCCAGACTCTTTTCCCGTGCAATTAACTTTTCTTGTAAATCTTCGAAAATACCACCTATATTCTCCAAAACATCATGATGTGCATATCTAATCACTATTATCCCGAATTCTCTAAGCAACTCGCTACGTTTTCTGTCATAACTCTCTTTCTCTCCGTGGCTATCTCCATCAATTTCGATAGCAACCTTGAGTTTAGAGCAGTAAAAATCTACTATAAATGATGAAATTGGCTTTTGTTTTGTCCATTTATATCGGATTAGCTCCCTGTTAGATAAAATATTCGTCCACATTTTAATTTCAGCCGGATTACCCGCTTTACGGTTTTCTCTTGCATATTGTTTCAAGATAGGATCATAAGGAAATATTCTATCTTTATTATGCATTTACCCTCCAATATTAGGTGCAAAGTATCTTTTCGACCCCCCTACCCCCCTTCTCAAGGGGGGATATTTTTTGCTCCCACCTGGGAAGGATGTTTAATCAATCCCCCCTTGAGAAGAAGGATATTTTTTACTCCCACCTGATACGATGTTTAATCAATCCCCCCTTGAGAAGGGGGGTAGGGGGGTCTTTCAGAACTGTGTCTCCAATCCCAGACTCTTTTCCCGTGCAATTAACTTTTCTTGTAAATCTTCAAAAATACCACCTATGTTCTCCAAAACATCATGATGTGCATATCTAATCACTATTATCCCGAATTCTCTGGATATTTCGGAGTGAGAGAGCATAGTGTACGCTCCAACAGAGCCACGTCTTCGGAAAAATAGAGCCACCTAATTCGGAGATGAGAGCCACTCTTCTATTTTCAATAATTAATACAGGTAATATACAAAAAAATAAGCTATAACTAATCTTTTTGCGACGGCTGCCGTGAAGTGAGGCCGTAGGCCGAGCGAAGCGGCAGCCGTCGCCGGGAAAGTTGTAGTACCATCCCAAGTATTAACTATCGTTATTCTTTCTTAATGCCATTGCGTTCTCTCATTGACACTTTACCATCGATAAAAATAGGATAGGAATCGTGTATAATCCGGTCAAGGATGGCATCGGCAAGGGTTTCCTGACCAATCTTCTCATGCCATCCTCCGGTTCTGAACTGAGAACAGAAGATCGTTGATGAGTGCTGATGCCTCGCTTCGATAATCTCCAAAAGATCTCTTGCCTCTTGTTCTCTGAGTGGTGTCAGCAGCCATTCATCAAGTATCAGCAGTTTGATCTGCTTGTATTGTTTTATGACTTTCTTAAAAATACCTTCACCTCTGGCAACTGCCAGGTCATCCAGCAATTCGGGAAGTCGTATATATCTGACAGGATAATAGTTCCGGCAGGCTGCTATCCCGAAAGCACAACCCAGCCAGGATTTCCCGTTTCCTGATGCTCCCATAATGATTATATTCCGATTTTCGCTGATGTAACTGCAGGTTGATAAACGGATAATCTCAGATCGATCCAGCTTTCTGTCATCATGATATTCTACGTCTTCAATACTTGCCTGGCTGAACTTCAAGTTTGCCTTCTTAATTAGCCTCTGCAGTCTGTTATTTTTGCGTCTGGCCCATTCAGCATCTACGAGCAGACTGAAGCGTTCTTCGAAAAGCAAATCCTTAAATGCACCATCATGTAATTGCTGGCAGAAAGTATCAGCCATAGCACTCAAATGCATCTCGTGAAGCTTATTGACTGTTGATTGGCTGATCATTTATTTTTCCTCCCGTAGTAGTCTGCACCTCTGGTAATACCAAAATCAGAAGCAGGATCATTCTTTGCAGTCTCTGCCGCATTATTGATCTTATCAAAACCCGTCTTGAGTATGGTTTGGATATTTTTATAACCGGGATTGGGTGTATAAGATAATGCCCTTTGACATGCACTTTCGAGCCTCTGCACAGAATACCTGTCAGCTGATTTCAGAAGTGCCATACAGGAACGGTATCCCTGCTGTTCAACACGATAGGATGCCAGAATAGACTTAATTACGATCATCGTATGTTCCCCTATTTCCTTTGCCCAGGAGATAAACCTCTCTGCATTCCATTCCTGATATTTCTGATGCTGTTCAGGCATATGTTCAGGGAGTGTCTGATACTGACCGGGATGACCAAATTTCCTGACATGGGAAGCGATTCTGTTGGAGTTATAGAAAACCTCGACAACTCTGCTTGTGATGCGTACATCCACATAGTATTTTATGTATTCATAAGGAACCGAATAGTACATCTTATCCACGCTTATATGATAATTGAACTGTACTGTTGCCTTTGACCAGGCAGCAAGCTCATATGGCGACAATGACAATGGAATAAGCATGGGCTGTTCTTCTGCCTGAAAGACACTTTCTCTGCTTCCTTCTTTCTTTTGAAAGGGCTTGGTATTGAACTCTCCCAGTTTTTCCCTGATTGACATATTGAGTTCATGAAGCGAAAAGAATGTCTGGTTTCGCAAGGCAGCAATGATCCAGGTTGAGATGACTCCAACTGTGCCTTCTGCACTGGGCTTATCCTTTGGTCTTCTAACTCTGGCAGGTATTACCGCAGTATCGTAATAAGCAGACATTTCTCCATAGGTTCTGTTGATAACGGGAGTATACCACGACACATGGTCAACTCCCGTCTTAAGATTATCAGGAACAAGTATTTTAGTAACTCCATTAAAGTACTTGAAGCTATTTATATGAGCCTGAATCCAGCTTTCCATATTCATGGAAAGAAAGGCTTCCACATAGGAATAACCACTGTACGGGAGGGTTGCTACAAAAACATAGGCTTTGATCGGTTCACCGGTAATGTTGTTTTTGATGGCGGCAGTCTGTCCAGCCCAGTCCACTTCCAGCTTTTCTCCTGGTTTGTGTTTTATTCGCATGGTTGCTTTTGTCTTTTGTGAGTAATCATGGTAATGTTTGCAAAATTGCGTATACTTGTAGGGAATAGCCTGATTATTCCTGCATCCCTCAGAGTATTCATGCCAGAGTAGCGACAGTGTTACACCACTCTTGGCAAGTTCCTTGTGTATGTGTTCATAATCAGGCATCTTCTGCGGGTTTGACGATAAGTAAGCCGGAAAGAGCTGCTCTTCGATCATCTCATTTGTTAATGTATCAGGAAGCGGCCATTCAAGGCTCTGGTCTGTTGCCCTTTGAATGATCATCGACACGTTATTGCGGGAACAGGATAAACTCGCCGCTATGCCTCGTCTGCTTATTCCCTGGCTGTGTAAGCGAAGGATCTCTCGGTAATTGGTCATTGCATTGACCTCCATGAATTGATTTACACTGATACAGTGCATTAATTCATGTTGGTTTTTTCTTTCAAAATAGCAAGGTGGCTCTATTTTAGCGAAGACGTGGCTCTAAAACTCCGTACAAGTGGCTCTCATTTAGAATATTATTCATTCTCTAAGCAACTCGCTACGTTTTCTGTCATAACTCTCTTTCTCTCCGTGGCTATCTCCATCAATTTCGATAGCAACCTTGAGTTTAGAGCAGTAAAAATCTACTATAAATGATGAAATTGGTTTTTGTTTTGTCCATTTATATCGGATTAGCTCCCTGTTAGATAAAATATTCGTCCACATCTTAATTTAAGCCGGATTACCCGCTTTACGGTTTTCTCTTGCATATTGTTTCAAGATAGGATCATAAGGAAATATTCTTTCTTTATTATGCATTTACCCTCCAATATTAGGTTGCAATGTATCTTTTCGACCCCCCTACCCCCCTTCTCAAGGGGGGATATTTTTTGCTCCCACCTGGGAAGGATGTTTAATCAATCCCCCCTTGAGAAGAAGGATATTTTTTACTCCCACCTGATACGATGTTTAATCAATCCCCCCTTGGGAAGGGGGGTAGGGGGGTCTTTTTTCAGAACAGTGTCTCCAATCCCAGACTCTTTTCCCGTGCAATTAACTTTTCTTGTAAATCTTCGAAAATACCACCTATGTTCTCCAAAACATCATGATGTGCATATCTAATCACTATTATCCCGAATTCTCTAAGCAACTCGCTACGTTTTCTGTCATAACTCTCTTTCTCTCCGTGACTATCACCATCAATTTCGATAGCAACCTTGAGTTTAGAGCAGTAAAAATCTACTATAAATGATGAAATTGGCTTTTGTTTTGTCCATTTATATCGGATTAGCTCCCTGTTAGATAAAATATTCGTCCACATTTTAATTTCAGCCGGATTACCCGCTTTACGGTTTTCTCTTGCATATTGTTTCAAGATAGGATCATAAGGAAATATTCTTTCTTTATTATGCATTTACCCTCCAATATTAGGTGCAAAGTATCTTTTCGACCCCCCTACCCCCCTTCTCAAGGGGGGATATTTTGCCGAAAAGGATGTTTGATCAATCCCCGCTGTTAGCGTGATATAGAATGTACCACCTTGGGAATGATCAATCCCCCCTTGGGAAGGGGGGTAGGGGGGTCTTCTTTCAGAACTGTGTCTCCAATCCCAGACTCTTTTCCCGTTCAATTAACTTTTCTTGTAAATCTTCGAAAATACCACCTATATTCTCCAAAACATCATGATGTGCATATCTAATCACTATTATCCCGAATTCTCTAAGCAACTCGCTACGTTTTCTGTCATAACTCTCTTTCTCTCCGTGGCTATCTCCATCAATTTCGATAGCAACCTTGAGTTTAGAGCAGTAAAAATCTACTATAAATGATGAAATTGTTTTTTGTTTTGTCCATTTATATCGGATTAGCTCCCTGTTAGATAAAATATTCGTCCACATCTTAATTTAAGCCGGATTACCCGCTTTACGGTTTTCTCTTGCATATTGTTTCAAGATAGGATCATAAGGAAATATTCTTTCTTTATTATGCATTTACCCTCCAATATTAGGTTGCAATGTATCTTTTCGACCCCCCTACCCCCCTTCTCAAGGGGGGATATTTTTTTACTCACACCTGATACGATGTTTAATCAATCCCCCCTTGAGAAGAAGGATATTTTTTACTCCCACCTGCTACGATGTTTAATCAATCCCCCCTTGAGAAGAAGGATATTTTTTACTCCCACCTGATACGATGTTTAATCAATCCCCCCTTGAGAAGAAGGATATTTTTTACTCCCACCTGATACGATGTTTAATCAATCCCCCCTTGAGAAGGGGGGTAGGGGGGTCAAATTCTGAATTTCGTAACTACCCTCTATATTCTGAAGGATCGATCAAATAGTGAGAGAATTTCAGATACAGGTTCTGCCTGGGTATCTTTGATTGATCTGCGGCAAGAGAAATATTTCCATGGCAGCTCTTAAGAAGCTCTACCAGATATTCTTTTTCAAAGGATTGCTTAGCTTCCGGATAAGGTAACTGTGTTAAACGATTTAAAGACATTTCCTGTTCTTCAGCAAATATGTAGTCTGGTAAATCCTCTGGCACAAGAGCTGAATGTTCTGCCAGGATTACTGCATGTTCCAGGGTATTTCGCAACTCACGAATATTTCCTTCCCATTTTCTGGAATCGAGTATAGATAATACAGGTTTTGAGATGGTTAGCTGCTTCCCGTATTTCTGGCTGAATTCCTTCACAAATTCATGAGAAAGCAGTTTTATGTCTTCATGTCTTTCCCTGAGTGAAGGAATATGAATATTTATGATATTCAATCGATAATATAAGTCTTCCCGGAAATTACCATTGACGACTTCCTGTTTGATATCCTTGTTCGTAGCTGTAATGACACGTACATCAACATGAAAGTCCCTGTCTCCACCAACTTGACGAATCGCTCCCTTTTCCAGGGCTTTTAATAATTTGACTTGGAATGCCAAGCTTGTTTCCGTTATTTCATCCAGGAATAATGTGCCTCCGTTAGCTTCCATGAAGTAGCCCATTTTATCACGAACAGCATCTGTAAATGCACCTTTTTTATGACCAAAGAGCAAACTCTCTAGAAGTGTTTCTGATAAACTCCCACAATTGACTGCTACAAATACTTGTTCCTTACGTTTACTATTCTGATGAATGAGTTCAGCAAATAATCCTTTGCCAACACCAGTTTCACCGGATATGAGAACGGTTGTATCTAAAGGAGCTATCTTCTGGACTTTATTAATGACAGATTGAATAGACAAGCTTGTCCCAATCACTCGTTGACCATCAAAGTTATCCTGCAGTAATCGATTTAAGCGGTCATTTTCCTCGACCAGCCATTGTGTTTTTAATATCTTCTTTACCATGAGATTGATCAATTCCAAGTTGCGAACAGGCTTCAAGATAAATTCATCTGCACCTAATTTCATGGCTTGAACTGCTGTTTCAATTGTAGCATGACCAGATATGACAATGACAGAGATGAAAGGCCATTGCATCTTGATCTGCTGAATCAGTTCCAAACCATTTTCACCGGGTAAAACCAAATCTGTCATGGCAATATGGAATCTTCTCAACTCTAGTTGCCTGAGTGCTTCCACGACTGTTAAAGCAGTAACTACTTCATAATCCTGGTACAACTGCATACTGAATAATTCCAAGGCATTCGGATCATCATCAACGATGAGAATCCTCGGTCTTACTTTATTGTTTTGGATAACAGGTGTTGGTGATTCCTGGTTTTTTTTCATGATGCATCCTCCACAGGCAACTTAATAGTAACTGTTGTACCGACCAGCGGTTCTGAGATGACGACAATATTTCCATGGCAATCGTGGATTACCTGCTTCGTAAAAGATAATCCTAATCCCAGGTGTTCACTTTGATCATCTTTCCTGGTTGAAAACCCCATTTGATAAATAAAAGGCATATCTTTCGGGAGAATTCCTGATCCAGTATCTCTAATTATAATCTGAAGATATCCTTTTTCCATCTTTGTTTCAATATATATGTTTTTCTCTTCCTGGTCACATAAAGATTCAATAGCGTTCCAGAGAACTGCGTCAAGGCAGTAACTCAGATCACCATGAACCATTTTTATTTCCGGCAAGTGCTCAGATAATTCTAGCTGAACATTCACATTATGCTTGAAGAAGAGATTACTTTTTGCGATCTCCAGTTCATTCAGAATCACTGAATTCACATTAATCTGCTGAATAAATTGTGATCTATTTGCTTCAATTTTATCAGATACACTTTTTAAAGATGCATCTATCTGAAAGCCTGATTCATAAATTTTCTTTAGCGCATTACTTTGAGGACTTTCACGCATCAGGATCTGGACATAACCGATGATCGTGTTTAACGGTGTGTTAATATTGTGAATCAATCCTTCGAGACGCTTCTCCAATATATGATTCTGCTGGTTCTTGACTAACTGGAATTGAACGTGATTACACCATTCCTCATTCCGTATTTCTAAGGTTTGATTAGAAATTATACCTAATCCAATTGTTTTATTATTCTTCTGGATTTTAGTCAGTTTAAGATAAAAGGAAGTATCTGTACCTGGCAAAGTAAAAGCCATTGTCACAATTTGATTCATTTTCATATCAGGTCGATAATCAATCAATTCCAAGAGCTTAAAAATATCCTGCTTATGCAATTGCTCATGCGTACTAATTCCTAATAATTGCAGAAAACAGGAGTTCCAGCGAATAAGTTTCCAAGACTCATCAGTAATGAAGACACCGTCAGAAAAAACATCAATCCAGTTAAAATCCTGGATCTCCAACGATTCTATCATATCCTTTTCAGCAACTGATGGTTCATTTTTTGATATCATCTAAACGCAAATTCCTTTCATTTTGATATACTCACTTAAACCCATACGGAATATCTGCATCGCTTTCCGTAAATCTTCTTCATTGAGAATATACGCTATTCTTAGCTCATTTTTGCCCAACCCCGGTGTGGAATAAAATCCTTCCGCAGGGGCAGTCATGACCGTCTCATTATCTACAGAATAATTCTTCAGCATCCAGATGATGAAATCCTCAGCATCTGTTATTGGCAGTTTAGCTATAATATAAAATGCTCCCCTGGGTTTCACACAAATTATTCCAGGAATTAACTGAAGCTCTCCATATACAAGATCACGCCTCGACCGATAAGCTTCAATGATCTTTCGAAAATAATCTTCCCCTAATACAATACAGGCTGTGGCAGCCATTTGATCAAGAGTAGGCGGACAGAGTCTTGCCTGGGCAAATTTTAACGTGGCAGCCATGAGAGATTTATTCCTGGAAATGATACAGCCAATACGTGCACCACAAGCACTATAGCGTTTTGAAATACTATCAACCATAATGGCTAGATCATCCATGCCGGGGATGGATAGAATACTCGTATGCCTGGCTCCATCATAAACAAATTCACGGTACACTTCATCAGATATGACATACAAATTATGTTTCTTTGCTATAGCAGCAACCATTTCCATCCCAACTTGATCATATACGGTTCCGGTGGGATTACCCGGGTTGCATAACATGATCGCCTTGGTCCTGGTATTAATCAAAGCTTCAAATCTATCTGCTGAAGGAAGGGCAAATCCGGTCTCTGCATAGGTCGTCAAAGGAACAAGTTTTACACCTGTCATAGATGCAAATCCATTATAATTTGTATAAAATGGTTCGGGGATAATCACTTCATCACCAGGGTTGCAGGTTACAAGCAAAGCAAATACAATCGCTTCTGAACCTGCGGTAGTAACAATAATGTCCTCAATGGAAATGGCAATATTGTTCTTTTGATAATAATGAACAAGGCTTTGGCGATATCTGTCTAAGCCTTGGGAAGGACCATACTCCAGTACTTTTTCATCATAATTATGATAAACTTCAAGCATCTCTTTCGGAGTTGGAATGTCCGGTTGCCCGATATTCAGATGATAGACTTTAATCCCATTTTTCTTCGCTTCATTTGCATAAGGCATCAGTTTTCGAATTGGTGATGCCTGAACTTCCTCGGCACGTTTGGAGATATGCATTTTTCACCTCATACTTCATTTTTAATTTGTCATATTAAAAGGACAAATAGCTAATAAAGAAAATGATGTCAATCTTTATCTTAACAATATATAAAGAGTTAGGAACATACTATGCTTTTCTTACCGTGTGACATACAGATGAGACATGTAGATGATATTATCTCATAGAGGAATAACTGTAAAATACAACCTTTAAATTGGGAATTGGCAGAACAAACACCTAGCACCTAGCACCTAACACCTAGAACCTAACACCTAAAACCTAACACCTAGAACCTAACACCTAGCACCTAGAACCTAGCACCTTCTGCAAAACACTTCCCGGCAGTCTTTTTAACTCATCCTGTATCTTTAATAGTGCAGCAGGTATCTCATCTTTGTTTTGAATATAAGTAGGTTCTCCATAATAGAGTTCAATTGTCGAAAATGGCTTGGGAATGCGGAACTTATCCCAGGAATTCACAATCCATTCCCTGCTGATATGAACACCAATGGGAATAATGGGAGAACCGGATAGCAAAGCAAGATAAAGTACCCCATCGCTCATTTGTTCTGCAGGTCCTTTGGGTCCGTCAGGAGTGATTGCTACTACATGATTTTTAGCTAATTTCAGCATCTCTCGAAATGCTTGGCTTCCCCCTCTCGTGGAAGAACCGCGAGCAGTTGTATAGCCCAGCACTTGAGCTGGTCCAGCCACCAATTGACCATCTTTTGAGGAGGAAATCATCACCACACCATTTGTATAACGATGCTGAATCAGGAGAGGAAGTAAATTCCGATGCCAGAATACATAGATCACCGGTTGTGTTGTTGCACGGTTCTGTTTGATTTTGAAGTGTATGGTCAAATTCAATAGGAGAAGCAGCCAGGCTCCTAAGTATTTTTCTAATCTCAATCCAATGTACTCTAGGGTTTTGTACATATCAACTGTTCAATCAGGTCTGCTGTATTTTTGGAAGCGGAGCGATTTCCCAACAAATCATGAATTTCAATCAAAGCCGAAGCAAATTCAGTATAGCGCTTATGGTTCCCGAGGATTTTATCTATGTTCATGCGGATATTTTGCGGATTAGCATCATCCTGGATCAATTCGGGTGCAAGATCACGATCAAGAATGATATTCGGTAAACCGATGCGCTTGATCTTTACAAAACGTTTTCCTAATTCATAGGACATCTGCTGCGCTATATAAACGATAAGAAAGGGAGTTCCAATATAAGCTGCCTCAAGAGTCGCTGTTCCGGAAGTGATGCAGAGAAAATCGGAATGTTTCATCATGGAATATGTATCACTTTTAATAATATGCGGTTTCACCGAAGATGAGGATAAAAGGATTTGGCTGAAAATTGCATCTGGTACTGTGGTTGCCTGTGAAATAAGAAATTCATATTGATTTGAAGAATAGAGGGCAATTGTTTTCATGAAAACAGGTAAAAGCCGTTTCACTTCATTAATGCGGCTTCCAGGGAAAAAGCCCAGCCATCTTTTTTCTGGATCAAGATGATGCATTCGAGCGAAATCTTCTTTCGTCTGTGAAATTTGTATCTCTTCAGCAATCGGATGTCCTACATAAGAGCAAACAACACTTGCATTTTCCAATAAAGGAATTTCGAAAGGAAGGATACAGGCAACGTGCCTGGTATATAAACGCAATTGCTCTACACGATGAGCTTTCCACGCCCAGAATTGAGGACTGATATAATAGAGAACATGGATGCCAAAGAGTGTTGCCATTTTGGCAATTCGCATATTGAAACCAGGATAATCCACTAAAACAACTAAACTGGGAGGATCAGTATGAAACCATTTTTCTATTTGCTTTTCCATCTCCAGGAAAAACTTCAGATGCTTGGCAACTTCCACGAAACCCATCACAGCAAACCGATCAAAGGGAACCAGGGCTTTAAAACCCGCTTCCTCCATACGAGCACCACCAATACCAAAATGTTCAACATCAGGATGCCGAAGATTCATCTCACGAATGATCTGTGAAGCATGTAAATCCCCGGAATTCTCACCGGCTATCCAGAATATACGTTTCATATTTCTCCTATGAAATTGATCTTGATTTCAAATTGGTTTGAAAGAAAATGCCGTCAAGAATTTCATTTTCCATGTAGAGCATGTTGCTGACCATGCTAGCTTCGTGGAGTAGGATTCCGATCCTACTGAATTTCAGTGTATAGCATGATGCCGACCATGCTAGCTTCGTGGAGTAGGATTCCGATCCTACTGAATTTCAGTGTAGAGCATGATGCCGACCATGCTAGCTTCGTGGAGTAGGATTCCGATCCTACTGAATTTCAGTGTAGCATTTGATTCTCTGCTCTTCTCCTACAAGCTCACCGACTACTCAGAGTATACCAGTTTCAATCCTGTTTCATTCCTGTTTCATTCCTGTTTCATTCCTGTTTCGAGAAATAGGAATGAGCTTAGTGTGAAACTGGGATAAACTTGGATAGAACTTGGTATAATATACGTGGAATTGAAATGACCTATCTGCCGATGAGGAATCAGCGCTCCAAGATACGTCTGCTTTTCGCACTGTAAGCTGTACCCTGTCAAATGTTAGCTTCTGCCTATTTCACTTCCAGCGTCAGTATTCCATCCCATGTGGCAGGTGGATTCTTAATCAGGTATTCGCAGCGTTCACGCATCGTGAGAGAGGGCTGGTCTTTCAGTCGGTTACATATTCCGACACTTTTAATAAAATGGGAAATTGAATATTTCTCAGTAGAGTGAGCAAAGTTTTAGGTTACTGGAGAGGATAAGAATTTAACTTTTCCTAATCCATCTCTTGCTTTCCTAATTATTCAGTTTAAATTCTAATACAATATAAACAGAAATAAGAGTGAGTTTTTGAAAAAAAAGGGAGGGGATATGCTAGTTACACTGCATACTGATAAATCTGTGAGAGAAACTGCAGTAGCTTTACAGGCTGCTGTTGTGGCAAATAATTTTGGCGTATTGCAAATTCATAATCTCAAGGAAGCAATTGTAAAAAAAGGACTGGAATTTACTAACGAATGCTTAATTTACGAAATATGCCAGCCACTCCAGGCGAAAATGATTCTTGAAAAAAACATGAGCCTTTCCACCTTATTACCTTGTCGCATATCCATCTATGAAGATGGAGGGAAAACTGTCTTGGCTACATTAAAGCCAACCTCTCTCCTGGCAATGTTCAATCTGCCTCAACTGGCAGCTATAGCCCTGGAAGTAGAGGAAACAATCGTTAAAATCATGCAGGAATCGGTATAACTACACGCGGTTATGTTATCTCCCTTAATCTTATAATACAAATGAGACGCCCGGTTCGGGCGTCTCTACTATTATTTTGCGTCATGTTTATGACACTTGTGATGACACATCTTATGCATCATAAGCATCATTATGCCTACTCCGATGAGGATATGCTTTGCACAAATAACCGGAATGAAACGTGTGTGATCTTCAGTGATCTCAAACATACCCAAGGGCATGGCTTTCCCTCCACCACCGCCACCGTTACCACTATTTGCAGAGATCTTTTTAACAGGCTCTTCATTTTCTTCTTCTGGTGTTTTCGGAATATCTTGTGCTTTCGAAACGGGTTGACCTTTCTTTCTCCCCCCCTGGTTTGAACCTGAGCCAAAGCCAAAGCCAAAAGAGACCGCCGTGACGGAAATGAATGTCCTATTCATGATTTCACGGGGCTCACCAAAAACGATTGTTGAACTCATATGCTCACTAAGTTTTTCTAAGATCGATTGCAGAATTTCCTTGATTTCCATGAGAAACCTCCTTTAATAATTAATTCTATAATGCAGATATCTTTGAACAAGTAATTTTTAAAAAATACATCGACAGAGATATATTATTACTGTAATGGATTTTCGCCAATCAAATTTGAACCAAGAGCAGAATAACTTAAAAACTATATTACTTGACGCTATCTTGTAATATTCTCATCTCACCTGTAGAGAGCAATATAATTTATGATTTTGACTGATAAGTCAAAAGGAGAACTGCTATGAGTAGCCGATATGTATTGCTGTGTATACCATTTTTCAGACCAAATATCTACGCCAATTCTATCCTTAGTTATCATAAATGAATAGCAGAAGCGTACAGCGGACAGCGGACAGCGGACAGCGTACAGCGTACAGGTTCGAGGCAGAAGGTGCCAGATGCCAGGTGCCAGGTGTCAGTTTCATACATTCCTCCCTTTGGACAAAGGGGTGGTTGTAGGGGCGCTCGGAAGTACGCCCGTCTTCGGAGAGTTTGAGAGCTACATTACAACGAATTATCTGAATAAATAAAAGGAGTTCAAAATGAAATTATATAACATTCTCCTGCTTTTCTGCTTTGCATTGTTACTTACTTCCTGCATTACTTCTCCAGACGGTCCACCGCAATATGATAGCTTTGTTTGTTGTATCAATGCAGATGGTACAGGTTTCCAAAAATTAATCAGTATCTCGCAACTGCCATTTGAAATATCAAAATTATGGGATTTATATACAACGAAAAATGGAAAACTGATCTTTGCCGCTGATAAGTATTATATCAGCGAACCAGATACGATTGCACCCGTACCTTTTATTGATATCAGAACAAATTTTGGGATAGGAATGACTTTATCAAATGATGATAAAGCCTATATATGTAGTAATGGTGATCTGTTCAAATACGATTTTCAAACACATAACCTAACTAATTTAACAGACGACTATCATGGATATCTTATGAACCCAAGAATATCAAATGATGATTCAATAATAACAATGATTCAAAAAGATTCAATTTCATATAATCCAACGACTCTTTGTTATTACAAATTATTAGATTCAACTATTCATCTTTTACCAGAAGGGGGTTTATATACTCAGAATGGCATTTATTCTCCATCAGATAATAGGCTATATCATGAACAAAACAATGGGCTATACCGAATAAACTTGAATGGAGAAAATAACGAACATTTACTTTCCTATTCACCACTTTCATCAAAATCATTCAATCTGACATTTTATAACGATAATCTTATACTGATTAATTTATCCAACTTACTAAGTTTGTATGATATTAACTCAGGTCTTGCTACTTTTACCCATCAATTGGATGCTCAAAATGAAATCAATGTAAAATGTACTAAAAATGCAAACAGGATATATTACACTGTTGGCAACAATATCTTTTATCATAATTTAGACGATCAAACTTCATTCAAGGTTCCAAATACTTCAGGTAGAGAATTTGCCATGTGCCCAACCTGGGATGGCAATAAAATATATTATATTGCAAACTTAAGGATAAACAAATGAGAAACGGCAGAAGCGTACAGCATACAGCGGACAGCGTACAGGTGCAAACATTCCTCCCTTTGGTTAAAGGGATGGTTGTAGGGGCGTGCGGCAGTACGCCCGTCTTCCTGAGAGTTTGAGAGCTACATTACAACGAATTATCTGAATAAATAAATGGAGTTCAAAATGAAACTATATAACATTCTCCTGCTTTTCTGTTTTACCTTATTACTTTCATCCTGTTTTGAATCTCAGCCGGAAGGTACGCCTTATGATGATTATTTATGTGTTATCAATGCAGATGGAACAGGATTAATTCGACTACATAATGCAAGTGTTCTTCCTTTTGCAATGTCTCAACTCTGGGATTTATCTGTTACTCAGGATGGGAGATTGATATTTGGAGCAGATAGATACTATATTACTGACCCGGATACGCTTAATCCAGTACCTTTCTCAGATTTGTTAACTGATACAGTTAGAAAAATATCTTTTTCAGAAGATAATAAAGCCTACTATTGTAATAATGGTGATTTACTTCAGTATGATTTATCAACTCAGATTACATCAAATCTGACCCAAAATATAAATGGTAATTTTAAGTGTCCCACAATTTCATCAGATGATAGCATAATTACTCTGTTCAGTATAGAACCTGACAGTAATGCCACAAGGAGACTTTGTTACTATAACTTATCAAATGATAGTCTGTATATGATCCCACAAGCCGGAACCAGAACAAATAATGGTGTATATAATTCTCGAGATCATAAAATATATCATGAACAAAATGAAGGCTTATATCAGGTTAATCTGGATGGGACGGCGAATACTCAATTATTATCCTATTCTTGTTTTTCCAAGCAAGCTTTTGGAATTAACTTAATGAATGATTTAATTACCACTATTGATTTTGAACTTGTTCTAAGGGTATTTGATATCAATGCTAACAATACGAGCTTTATGCAGCAATTGGATGGTCGTAAAATCTTAGCAAAGAACTCAAAAATGGCGAATCGAATCTTCTATATATATAATGGTGATAGCTATTATAAAGACTTTGAACTTCAAAATGTTGTTAAAGTAACGAATATTACAGGTGACTTTACAGTCATGTGTCCTAGTTGGGATGGTAGTAAAATCTTCTTTATCGCATATATGAGAGCATCAAAATGAATAAGATTACTTTTTCAGTACTAAATATAATAATGTTTGTTATCATTGTTTTCCCTTTACATGCTTTTTATATTGATAATGCATTTGGAAATGCAATTCATGCAGATTCAGTTAAAACCGCCTGGTCAAAGTCTGGAGTCACTGACGGTGTTGAAAACATATCATACACAGGAATTGAATATGATATTACTACGTTACCAACAGAATGGGTAGGACATGCTCCATATAATGCAGTGAATGCTAATGCAAATGCAACCGACAATGCCTATGCTTTTACAAGAGCTATAAGAATAATGGATTCTTTATCTACCAATATGAAAACACTTAAAATTCCACAAGGTACCTATAATATTACTGGTTCATTACAATTACCCCCTAATATAATCATAAAAGGTGATGGTTCCGGACAAACCATTCTTAATTTTATTGTACCTGAAAATCCAACATGGACTGCACATTGCCTGAATGCTTTTGAAATGATAGACATAGATCATACAGGAATAGAGGACTTGACTATTCAAAGGTTCTGTTTACCCAATGGAGGTAATGATTTGCATCAATATTTGATTGCTCCAAGTCATGGTGGCATGGATAATTCCAACAATATTTTCATAAGGAAATCTGATCAATGTTGGGTCACAGGTGTTGAATCCATCGAACCTCTTAGGCATCATATGGAAATCGATAGCTGTAACAATATCACAGTTTCAGGATGCTACTTTGATAGCGCAAGGATACGTAGCGGTGGCGGTTTCGGATATGGTGTGCAATTATTAAATGGAGCCAATCAGTGTCTAATCGAAAATAACATCTTCCATCACAATAGGCATGGTGTAGTATTCAATGATGGTTCACATTACAATGTTGTTGCTTATAATTACATAGGTGATAGTGAATGCGTTTCTGAATGGAATCCTCTTGGTCTGCCAACAATAATTATCCGTTCAAGTTATGGAGATATTAGTTTGCATGGGCAAAACGATGAAGAAGGATTTCCACTTACTTTCCAGGGTCCATACAATAACTTGATTGAGGGTAACAACTGTGATATTTTGGCAGTTGATACATCACATAAGGAAAATGGTGTGAATAATGTTTTTTTAAGGAATCGGTTAAAGAATGATGGTCTGCATATTTGCGGAGAGAAAGATTTAGATAGTCATATTGTTAGTGCTTTACACGATATGTTCTTAATACCATCTTGTTGGCCTGTGGCATTAGCTATGATATTTTCAGACTTAGCAACAACATGTTCCACATGTCTAATTGCTAAAGTAAATGATCCCGATTTATTTGCTGATCAGCCGAAGCAAATTTCAATAAATAACTGGTTACAAAACAACTCCTGGTGGAAATCTCAAATAATGGGATATCCATACAGACAGCATAGTAATCATGGTCAATATGAGAAAGTAGTACGAATGAAATACATTGGTTTCTGGGGGCAATGGAAAGAAAAAACAATTAATGATAGCCACGATGGAAGACAAGATTTCACTTATTTTCGGTACGCAATTGATCCCGATTCGAATAACCCGAGTTACTTTAAAGATGAAGATTGGCCTTATGGTCCGCAATCTAATATCAACCCAGCTAAAAGACGCTGGGACAGCGGGGGTGCAATCAAAACATTCTCACGAACGGATCCACCTGGTGGGAAATTTGTAATAACTACTGATTCAACATTTACTGGCAATCTTGTAGTTGATGCAGGAACATCTCTAAGCCTTCGGCCGGGAGTCATACTGAAATTCACATCGGGACATGGTATTATAGTTAACGGTGGTCTGGAAGCGATTGGCACTCCAGCTCAACCTATAACATTTACGAATTCTGACTCAGTTAATATCCGATTACAAGGTTTTATTCCGAATACCGTCTGGGATGGGATGCATGTGTCTGGCAATGCTGGATCTAAACCTATAATCACCTTATCAAATTGCAAATTTTCTCATGCTACAGATTGTGCTTTGAAACTTGAGCATTATGAGGAAGCCACGCTGGATAGCTGCTTATTCGAGAATAATACCGGAATGGGTGCCATCTCTGCTGATGACGGCAACCTGGTTCTGACAAACACAACATTTACAGATAATACCAGGTCAGGCGAAGATTATGGCGGTGCTGCGTTAACCCTTAAAAGCACAATAGCGGACATAGAGAATTGCAGTTTTTCAGAAAACGAATCTCATGTAAAAGCCGGTGCCATCCAAATTACAGGTACTGAAGGAGATTCCAGTACAGTCAATCTCACCAACTGCTATTTCAGCAACAACTTCAGTGAAGCAAGTTCTTATGCCGGATGTGCAATCAATGCAGAGGATTACAATGGACCTATCAACGTAGTAAACTGCTCCTTTATCAACCAGAGAAAAGCAATTCACAGCACACTTACACAAAATATGTTCATTTCTAATTCCCTTTTTAACAATACAAAAGATCCAAATGATAACCTGGTAATCCCAAATAATACCAGTACCGGGTATAAATACATTTTAGAGAGTAATTATTTTGCATTATTGAATTTAGGCACGATTTCTCCAGTTGTTACTATACTTGATACTATCTATACAGGAAATGCCGGTATTATCCTTAATGAGGATGAAGAACAAACAGGATTGTTTCAGACATCAAAATTAGTAAATACCGGTAATAAAGATGCTAATCTTGCTGCTCTTGATATATTGGGTCATCCGCGTACAATAGGTAGAAATATCGATATCGGCGCATTTGAAACCTTAAAAGCCGAGATTCGTATTGATACGCTTGCTGTGGATTTCGGAGATACTCCGGTAGTATCTGATCCTTCATTTGCTGTGAAGGAATATTCCCTGCGAATATACAACTTAGGCACATATGATTTAAACTTAGACAGCTTATCTGTACCAGCAGGATATACAGTGGAAACGACATCCCTGGTAATTCCTTCCGCTTATATTTATCATGAAAATGTAGATACAACATCATATGAACATGATCCGGATTCGAACAGCTCTTCATATATAACCCTGAAGATCAAATTTTATCCTGTTAATCATAAGATTGATTATCAGAATAAGATGATCACATTTACCACAAATGACAGCCTGAACCAGCATATAGCAATTTCAGTTAATGGCATAGGCAGGGCAGCACAATTATCTGCATCCTGTGATACTTTGCAGCTTGCTGACTTTCCGGCAAACAACACACCGTCTTTTGGAGATGAATATATCAAAGTATGGAATTCAGGTAATATACCTCTTGTTATTGATTCTTTGACAGCTCCTAAGCAATTCCAATATGCAATAACGACAGTTTCGCCACCTGGCAAATCAGTTATTTCCAATAAAGATATCAATTACCATAGAGGGAGAGCACAGCAGGATTTTTCATCAAAGAGGATATCTGAAGATTCCAGTGTAAGGTTACCGGCTTTGAAACCAGTGTCCAAAATTCAAAAAACGAAATCTAATCCCTCAAAATCAGGTTCAGATCTAACCTGGCTGAATTCAGGCTCACTTGTATTGAACCCCAATGATACTGTTTGCGTGAAAGTAAGATATAAGCCATATGAGATAAAGAAATACGCGGGAAATCTGCGATTCATAACAAACGATTCTTACCAGGCAATTCATGAGATCTATATAGAAGGGCACGGAGATACACTAGTTGTGAGCAAAAATCCAATTCCTCCCGAAGTATCAGGCAACATCACCAGCGATACTTTATGGGTGTGTCCTGAAATCCAGGTTATGGATTCCGTTAAGGTTGCGAATGGAAAGACTCTGACAATATCACCATTCCACCGCAGTATAAAAATTAAAACTGAACCCCATATTGGTTTCATAGTTGAAGGCAATCTCCATGTCACAAATCTTGCGGATTCAATAGTGACTTTTACGGCAGTTGACCCCAATGCCGGCTGGTGGGGTATACAATTCAGGAATAACCTGTATGGCAGTTCAAATTTCAACCATACAATCCTTGAATATGGGACAAGCAATTTACGACCGATAACATCCGGCGGTATTATTTCTGCACATGATTATGGCATATTGAGTCTGAATTATTGTAGTTTAAGACATAATCATGCAACGGGAAATGGAGGGGCAATCAGTACGCAAAACAGTGTTATATCAGTCAATCACTGCGCTTTCACAAACAATTCTGCGATGAATGGGGGAGCTCTCTCATACACCGCGATTGCCAACAGTCAGAGTCAAATAAGTTACAGCAGCTTTTCCGACAACACTTCAACTAAAAGTGGAGGAGCTTTATTCTTAACGGGTATAGGTGAGATATCTCTTTATACCGACACTTTCAATCAGAATCTTTCTGCCAAAGGGGGAGCAATTGAATTCTATGAGAAAGCAAACAGATCTTTGATTACTAACTGCACTTTTACTGAAAATAATGCTTCTTTAAAAGGCGGAGCAATCAATGCAGAGAAATCCAGTTTTACTCTAAACAGCAATAATCATTTTAATGCAAACCATTCCTATATATCAGGGGGAGCTGTTAATGCTGAGAAATGCCAGGTTAGTTCCGAAAATGATATCTATTCCGATAACTACTCAGCAATTGGTGGAGCTTTCGCATTGAATTCCTGTGAATACCTGGTCAGGAATAGTACATTGTCAGAGAATTCAGCCTCGAGCAATGGTGGAGGTATCTGTGTCAGTGATTCATCCACTATGATATATACTTCTCCAGACACTCTTGTCTGTGAGAAGAATATACATAGCAATGTAATAAAAACGAATTTTGCTATTGGAAATGGCGGAGGAATCTATATTTCTGAAACCTGTGACTTTCATGGCAATGCCCTGGAAGATAACGAAGCAGCTAATGGCGGTGGAGCATATATTATAGCAGGAAATATTGCGTTTGATTCCAATACTGTCGCAGGAAATATTGCCGAACACGGATGTGGTCTCTTTATCGAAGATAATGCCATCAATATGACAAATACACTCATTTGGGAAAACGGATCAGAAACTGATAAACCGATCTTCCTTGAGCATGCCAGCCAAGTGAACTTAACAAATTGTAATATTCCACCGCTAGGATTTGAGGGTACTCCAGCCAGCATAACAAAGATAAATTGCCTATCTATAGATCCTCAATTCGAAAAGCATTTTTCAACGAATTGCTTTCCCGCCTATGCTTTAAGTAAAGTATCAAAATGTGTGAACGCTGGTTTACCTGGTACATTTGTACCCAGTGGTGAAACTGATGCAAATAATTCATTGCGAATCACTGATCAACATGGTACAGAGATAATCGATATTGGAGCTTACGAATTTCAGTTTATCAGGCTACATTGCTGCTTAATGACAATATATCAATTCTTGCTGATTCATCAACAACAGAGAGTCAATTGATTTTATCTGATTCAGCTCCGGTCAGTTTTAATCATTCTAACCTGGTTGGCTGTAATGTGGAATCAGATAATACCTATCTCAGCTTTACTGAATCATATTTGAAAAACGTGCATATCCTGCAGAAGACAGAATCACTTTTAGCTGAGAACTCATATTTCAATTGCTCGAATATAGAAGGTTATAATTTACCCATAACTGATAAGGATTCTCTTTCAGTAATGGTTATCAACTGTATCTTTGAAAATATGCCTGATTCAACAGCGATAAGGCTTTATTCTTATCCCCGTTTTAAGATAGCAGGTAATACAATTTCCAACTATTACTCAGCTCTTTCCTTATTCGAATATGGATTGGGAAATGATAATGAAGTTTCTAACAATACATTTACCGATAATCAATTTGGCTATGGAATACAAAGTTACCATTCCTATGCCAAAGTCATAGGCTCAAATGTGATTAAGAATAATTATATTGGTATCGCCGGACTTAGAAATTCAGAAATTGTAGTATGCGGATCTCCTAATCCACCATTACAAATGATATATGATCAGTATAACCTGGAAATGGCTTTTATGCATGACAGCTTTCCAGGTAAGATGTATCATAATGTCGTCTTCGATATCGTTCATCCCAATGATGCGCTAATCCAGTGTATGAACTGTCCCTATACTGAAATTCATGATTTAACACACAATAACTGGAACGATACAAAAGTTGACAATTATCTTTTACCAAGTGATTACATGAACAATGAACCGGTATGGGACTTAGCAGCATCAGATTTACCAGGGTTATTGCCGGAAGCTGAAATTTACGAAATGGCTCTCAATAACATCCAAATTGGGAACTATCATTTAGCTGAATCCTTATTAAAACAGATTATTTCTGAATACCCTAATTCCATTAGTTATGTGAAATTAGCTGAAAAACAATTACTGGCTGCTTACAGTACTGCTGGCGATGACTTCTTTGTACTAAAGCATTTCTACGCATCAGAACCTAATTTGCATAATGATAATGGAATAGATCAATTAACAGATTATCTGGTAGTTCGTTGTTTAATCAAATTAGAGGATTATGAATCAGCGATTCAATGGTTTGAATCTGTCATTTCAAATCCTGATACGCCCGAAGATGGCATTTATGCCACAATTGATCTCGCTTATACATATTTACTGATGAGCCAGGAAAAGAGTGCTCCGACTGTTGCAACGATATATCCAAATCTCGTTCCTCGATCAATGCAGGAGTTTAAAAAGAAATCGGATGACAATATAAATCTGCTGCTGAAAGGCTTTCAGTCACAAAATACAGTGACTCCTCCTCCAATTACATTCAAAGTCTATCAGAATTACCCGAATCCCTTCAATGGCTCAACAACCTTCTCCTTTGATTTGCCTCGAACAGGTAAAGTGAAACTGGCTGTTTATAATATCAAAGGGCAATTGGTGAAAGATTTCCGTTTAGATTCCCTGGCTAAAGGAAAGCAGAAAGTTGTTTGGGATTGCAGAAACAAAGATGGTAGAGGTATAGCTTCAGGTATCTATTTTTATCGAGTCAGGTATGAGGGCAAAACGGTTACTAAAAAGATGTGCTATGTGAAGTAATCTGGATTAGAGAATATGCAAAATGAAAAGGCTGCCTTCTGGCAGCCTTTTCTATAGATGATTACATGTTTTGCATCAGGATGAATAAGAACACTAAGTAACATGAGAGTGTCTATCAAATGATAGAAATATAACTTATCATACATACATCCTTATTAAGCAAAGTGGAAACGCCCAAGTTGGGCGTCTCTACTTCTTTCATTCTGCAATTGTGGTACCTGTTTCTTGTTATTTTCAGATATTTCTATTGACAGCTAACCATCTTCAATTTCATACGTAATAAATGAATGGCTATTCATTCATATGAATCATTTTCATTATTGAATGTATTTAATTATAACGTTACATGGAGGTTACTACAATGGAAATTAAAAAAGATTTATCGAACAAGCAATTGTCAAAAAGGGAAGCGATTATCAATGCTGCCATCAACGTATTTGCCCGAAAAGGCTACATGAAGGCAAAAATCTCTGATGTTGCCCAAAAAGCGAATGTAGCGGATGGTACCGTTTATTTGTATTTCAAGAACAAGGATGATCTGCTGATTCAAGCTATGCGGGAAATGCTGGAAGATAAACTGATAAAAATACGCCGCAAGATAGCTAAAAAGACTACAGCACGTGAAAAGCTCTTTAAATTTGCAGAATTGCATATTGATCTATATATCAAAAATCCTGATGTTGTACGCTTTATGGTTGTAGAATTACGTCAAAGCCAGGAATTTTATAAAAAATATCCGACTTTTGCTCCGATGAATGACTATCTGAATTATGTCCAACAACTCGTTGAAGATGCCATTGCTGAGGGCAGTATTCGAAAGGTTGATTCCAAGACACTTGCCTTGATGATCATTGGTATGATGGATTTTGTCCTGACCCAATGGGCTCTTGGATCGGAGAAACTTTCTCTTCATGAGATTACAGCCAACTTCATAGATATCGTCCATTCCGGATTGCGGATTGATCCTAAAGAATAGCAACTGCCAGGAACATTCCATGTTGAAAGAAAACAGTATCCTATTCAGATACATCATACTCCCAGCCATAATCATATTCAGCTACGGAGTAATGCAGGCGCAAACTGGATTGACCTTAGAGCAATCTCATCAACTAGCGCTGAAGCATAATCAGCAGATTATTTCAGGGAATGAGTTCTTGGAATCTGCTAAAAACCTGCAAAAAGCTTCCTTCACAAAATTCCTGCCAACATTCCAGTTTATGGGTGATTATACACGTATGAACAAGCAGTTCAGGTATGAGCAGGGACTAGGCTTAGATAAGATTCTCCAGGGAATGGTGCAGGTTAATCCGGCAGTGAGTACAGACCCATTTTATCAGACACTGGCAGGAATGGCACAGCAAGGACTTATCCCCAATGAATTGGATTTATCATTGGGGGAAAAGAACAACTACCTTCTTACTTTTTCAGCAACCCAGCCCCTCTTTACAGGCGGTAAGATTAGAGATCAGTATCGTATCAGTAAATATAGCAAAAACGCAGCAGAAATATCGTTGTTGCAGACTAAAACGGAAATCATCATGAAAACCGATACTGCTTACTGGACGACCGTATCCGTTGGTGAGAAAGTCAAACTTGCACATCAATACCAGTCCATGTTACAATCTCATGTGACAGATCTGCAGAATATGCTGGATGAAGGTTTAATTACCAATAATGACTTATTGAAAGCACAAGTGAAGAAAACAGATTCAGATATCCAGGTGATGCAAGCTGAAAATGGATATGCCTTATCTCATATGGTATTGAATCAATTGCTCGGGCTATCACTTGATGATAGGACACCTTTGCTGGATTCCTTATCCAATGAGATACATCTCCAAACAGCTTATATGAATCAGATGAAAACACCTCTAAATCGTCCTGAAATACAGCAACTACAGCAGGTAATGGGTATCAGCAAAACGATGCTGCATTTGGCTAAGTCAGATTATTTTCCAAACCTTATGCTCCAGGGCAATTACACATACATAAATCCCAATCCGTATAATAGTCTTCAGACTGAATTTGGACATGATTGGCAGATCAGCCTGCTTGCCCAATGGCAATTGTTTGATTGGAATGCCCGTGGTTTTGATGTCAGTGCAGCACGTCATAAGAATAATGCGCTCCAGGCAAAATTGAATGAAGCAACTGAGATGGTAAACCTGGAAATAGAACAGTCACGCATGAAATATGATGTTGCCGTTCGTAAAACTGAAATGACCCATCTATCACTTAGGCAAGCTGAAGAAAATCTGCGCAATGCCACAGAGCAGTTTCATGAAGGTGTTTTGACCAGCAGTGAAGTCCTGGATGCACAGACAACCTGGCAACAATCCTACTCCAATTGGATAGAAGCTCAAGCTGATGCGCATATTCAAGAAACTACCCTTCGAAAAGCTTTAGGGATCTTAGTTGATAAGGAGAATTCATGAAGAAACCGAAAAAGATAAATCTTCTCTTGTGTATTCCTGTTATTGTCATTGTTGGAATTATCCTCTTTTATCTGATTACGCACATTCATCCTGCTCCACAGTATATTTTAGGAGAAATCGATGCCACCCAGGTAGATATCAGTTCGAAAATACCAGGCAGGATTGATTCTATTTTTGTAGAAAAAGGGATGCAGGTTGAAAAAGGCCAGGTTCTTGCCAGGCTGCTTTCCCCTGAAATTGAAGCTAAGGTTGAACAAGCTAAAGATGCTGTCAAATCAGCAAAAGCGCTCTTGGATATGGCATCGAATGGAACCCGTTCCCAGGATAAAGCTGCTGCCTATGAAATGTATTCTGCTGCGAAGGCTCAATCTGATTTTGCTTCCAAATCTTATCAGCGCATGAGTGTCCTGGTAGAAAAGAAAAGTATTTCTAAACAAGCTTTCGATGAAGTTGAAGCAAAGTATTTATCTGCCAAGGCACAGGAGGAAGCAGCCCTGCAGAAATGGAATATGGCAAAAGAAGGTGCTCGTATAGAAGAGATTCAAGCTGCTCGCGGTAATTATGAAAGAGCTGTCAATACGCTGAAAGAGGTTCAGTCATATTTAGATGAAATCAGTATCAAGGCATCCCAAGCAGGAGAAATTGATAATCTCATAGCTGATCCTGGTGAAATGGTAGCTGCCGGTTATCCGATACTATCCATCGTTGATTTGAACAGTTGCTGGATTGTAGTGTATGTGAGTGAAGATAAACTCCCTCTGTTCAAAAAGGGAACATCACTCAATGCAGAAATCCCGGCAATAGGGAAGAAAGCATTTCCTTTTACGGTAAATTATATTAGCCCTGTTGCTGATTTTGCGACTAAAAGAGCAACCTCCGGCCAGGGGAGTTTTGACTTAAAGTCATTCCAGGTACAACTAGTTCCAATACAGCCAATTCCAGATTTACGCCCTGGGATGAGCGCCAGACTTATGCTTCCCCGTTTATAGTATCAGAGATTATATGGACCACATCGTTCAGAAAATAGCACATGATGAGTGGAAATACAATCATCATCAAGCTTTCAATTGGATGGCTCTGTATGTGCTTCCCGTTGTGATAGCGATTCTGATTTGTCTCATTTATCAGCATCATGTTCTTGTGAAAATGCCGACTGTGATTGTGGACCAGGATAAGACAATCACTTCCCTGCGTTTGACAAGGATGTTGGATCAGCATAGATTTATCCATGTGAATGATAGAACAGACCAAGTGGCAGAAGGAATCAAAGCAATTCGAACTCGAAAAGCGTATGCGCTGATTATTATTCCACGTGATTTTGAAAAGAACTGGAAAAGCGGACAGCAGCCAGTCATTAGGGGATACAGTTACGGTACGAACCTTGTAGTGGGGAAATCCATTCAAAAGGCAATTGTGGAAACGGTAAATCAAGTCAGCAGTGAAATCGTAGTTGGCAAATTAGCAGTCATGAGACACGAATCAACTGATTCAAAAGCAAACTTTCCTCCATTAAACCTGGATGTTCATAATCTCTATAATCCCGGGTATAATTATCAGTGGTTTTTACCACCGGGAGCTATTATCAGCATTCTGCAAATGCTGATCGTCATGTTGGGTGCTACAGCATTTTGCAGTAAGAAAAGAAATCCAGGATCATCAGAGATAAGTTCCTTCTTCCAGTTGTATATTGGTAAATCAATCCCAATCATCATTATCTACACACTCCAGGGTCTTTTCATCTGGCTTGTGCTATTCCCCCTGCTTGGCATTCCTGTCAGAGGAAACCTTCTAATAGGTTTACTCTTATGGGAAGCATTCATTATCACTAGCTATACCATTGGTTTTTCCATCTCCGCCATGATAAAGGATTCGATGATTGCCACAGTGGCTTCCATCTTTATCATGGCGCCTTCTTTTGCTTTTTCAGGTTATACATATCCATTTTGGGAAATGCCATTATTGCATCGTATCTTCGCATTGATCATGCCCTCCACTCATTTCCTGCCTGCATTTCTCCAGTTTTTCCTGCAAGGCAGCGCTCTTTCTACCATGTTTCCGCAAATACTCAGCTTATGTATATTCTTCTTATGCATTTTTTTGCTTTTACTCATAAGTAAATTCATTCATAAATGCTACCCGAACGGATGGGAAAGAATATGAAAACGCTTATGATCTTTCGTAATAAACGGGAATGGAAGATACTCTCCAACGAGAAAACCATCTTCCTGCTCGTGCTTATTGCACCGATTATATACCTGTTCTTTTATGGTGCGATTTATCGAAATAATACAGTAACCAAGGCTGATATTGCTGTGATTGACCAGGATCATACGAAGTTTTCCAGGCTATACATCCAATATTTGGAAGCAGACCCAGTCTTAAGCACTCAGAAGATTCAACTGACTGATGAAGCACAGCAACTCCTGGAGCAGCAGAAGATTGCAGGATACATCATACTTCCCATTCATCTTGAAGAGAATGTGAAGAGGGGAAATCAGGTAGTCATTGCAGCATACATCAATACAGGAAGTTTTATGCTGGCAAATGAGTTGAATAAAAGGTTTCTGCAAATCAATACTACACTTTCAACTGGTGTTTTACTGAAAAGCTGGCAATCACAAGGTATTCCCATGAATACAGCCATGAAACAGGCATTACCTATCAAAGTGGATATCTCCTCAGTCGGTAATGCGGGTTATGGTTATGGAAACTTCCTGCTGGTGGGTCTCTTTCTCCTTATTCTGCACCAGTTAATGCTAATTTCTATTACAGAATCCGTTGCCAGGGAAAATGAAAAAGGAACGATACTGAATTGGTTCAATACTACTGGGTGTCATACTCTCAAAGCGCTTGGGTATAAGCTTCTCCCCTACTATCTCATATTCATGGTATACTATTTATTTGTTCCTACCCTTCCATTCAAGACCTTTCACTTAGTTCAGAATGCTAATTTCTTCAGTCTTTTCTTATTAGGATTACCGGCTTTCCTGGTAATTGGAGAAATTGGATTACTACTTGGAAGCTTTTTTAAAACGCAGTTACAGGCACTTCAATTCATTGCTGTGATGTCCGTTCCTATATTTTTAATGAGTGGTTTTTCCTGGCCTATCGAACAAATGCCTTGGGTACTCAGATATTTGAATTATCTGTTACCAACTCATTTCCTGCTCCTGCCATTTCAATCCATGACTCAATTAGGTAGTTCTTTGCAGGAACAATTCCCGAGTTGGATGATACTTTGGTTACAAGCCTTAATTTATTTCTTGCTACTGTATTGGAGATATATAAAAGTATTCCATAAGGTGGAATACAATATTGAAGCAAACCAAAATAGACAATGAGATCACGCTTTTTTCAGCAAAAGATTCTTTTGTAAATGCTGTGCTGATTGAATATGATACATTCCAGGTCTGCATAGATACTCTTCACTTACCAACTGACAGCAAGGAATTATCTTCTTTCATTCTCTCAAAAAATAAACCATTGAAATACCTCATCAATACTCATGGTCATAGCGATCACTGTTTCGGAAATCGGACTCTTTATCAGCCTGGTACTTATCTCATCTCACATGAGAAATATCTACTTACTAATTTGGCAGAGAGAGCTTTTCTGAAGAACGTTCCGACAAGGATCAGTTCTTCAAAAATCATGCAGCCGGATATCACCTTTTCTGAGAAACTCAATATCCCCGAATGTGATATGCAAATCATTCATACACCCGGTCATAGTCCTGATGCCTCTGTTATATATCTAGCTGAGAAGAAGTTACTCATTACTGGTGATACTGTCCTGAACAGTGATTCGGAGTTGATAGCTATTCCCTATTTCTACTGGGATGATTTGGATTTGATGCTGAGTTCCCTGGAAAAACTGTCCGAAATGGACATCGGAAAAATTTTGACTGGACATGGAAATCCATGTCAATATAATAAGATTGAAAAAGATATTCTATATTTGAAGAACTTCAAACGGCTGATGGATGAATTCATGGATATGAATGCACTTATGACGATAGATCAGATGAAGGAAATGACTTTCATGCAGATTAGTGCTGAAGATTGCCTACCCGGGACAAATAAGAAGGACTTTTGGGTACTGAAAATGCATCAGCTTAACCAGGAAAGATACATTGAATGGAAGATTAATGGTAAATCAGTAGAATCACTTGCTTTTTCAATGCAAAAGAATGAAATTTGAAAGAAATCATATATCATACTGGAGGAATTCATGAAGAAAATACTCTTATTACTAGTGATTGCAACCTTATTGATGACCTGCTTGTGGTCTGCTAACCGGGTTATCGTTCGTTATGATAATCCAAGTACACAATTATTTCATCGTTTTTTAACAGAAAAAGCTGATATCGCAGCTTATCATCCCGGGATGTTCCTGGATATAGTCGTTCCTCAAGAGCAAGTAACTCAATTACAGAATGAGTATCCTTCATTGCGCGTGATTCAGACCGAAGAACAAAGCCAGGCAAATCTTCACTCACAGGAAAGGGATATTCCTGGCTATCGTTCCTATGATACAATGTTAACAGAATTACAAGCCATTGCTGCTGCACATCCTAATATCTGCCGATTATACAATTTGGGAGAAACCTTGGGTAAACAGTATTTTGATGCAGGGAATAATCAGTATCAGCCGTATCAATTCAATATTTGGGCAATGAAAGTTTCCGATAATCCGGATGTTGAAGAAGATGAACCCGGAGTTTATTATCTTGGACCTCATCATGCTCGCGAACCTCTTGCAGTTGAAGTAACCATGGAAATTCTGCATGAGCTTGTTGATAATTACGGTACGGATACTGAAATGACTGATCGAGTCAATAATATGCAGGTTTGGTTCGTCCCCCTGGTCAATCCTGATGGACATGAAGTTGTTTGGAGTGGTTTAGATATCTGGTGGCGTAAGAATATTCGAGATAATAACATCAATGGTGTTTTCGATAGCTATTATCAATATGGTTATGGTGAAGATGGTGTTGACTTAAATCGCAATTATGGCACATATTGGGGTGCTCTGGGGGCAACAGATGATTTGTTCTCCCCTATATATCATGGAATCAGTGCTTTTTCTGAACCGGAAACCGTGATCATCAAGAACTTACTTGATTCTCATCATTTTGTTGCCGGTATCAGTTATCATACTTACGCCGGGCTTGTGCTCTACCCGACTGGATACTACGTGGGAGCCAATGCTCCTGATTTTGATGCTTTACAAGCGTTAGCACAGGAAATGGCTGCTACAATACCGGATTATACAGCAGAATCAGAAGCTGAACTATATCCTGCCATGGGCGGAACGGATGACTATTCCTATGCAGAGCAAGGTACTTTTGCCTTCACCATAGAACTGGGAATCAATGAATTCATCCCACCTTCAGAGGAAATGAACGAGATCGTTGATCAAAATATGGATGCTGCCTTTATCCTAATGGATCGTGTTAAAACCTTATGTATCACAGGAATTGTTACAGATAGCCTGACGAATCAACCCTTAGTTGCAACTATCACTGTCCCGGGAGTGGATAACCAGGGAGCCTATCGCAAACCATATCAAAGTGATGCTCAATATGGCAGATATTATCGTTTGCTAGTTCCAAATTACCCGGTTATCAAATATTCTGCATACGGTTATAAGACAAAAACACAAGAAAATATATTACTGGATTTCGATGCACAAACGATCATAGATTGCCAATTAGTTCCTGCCCTTCCTGCTTCTTTATCAGGAAGAGTAACGAGTGGTACTACCCTGGAAGCGATTTCCGGAGCAACTGTTAAGTTCCCTGGCACTCCAATTGGAGATACTGTGACTGATGCGAATGGGTATTTTACAATCACAAACACTTATGAAGGAACTTATACGATTGAAATCTACAAGGAAGGTTATGATTGGCTATGTGTTCCAGTGACTCTAAATGTCGGAGATAATCATATTGAATGGCAAATTCTGCTTCCTACCATCAATGTGACTTTTGAGTCCCCTTTGCAATGGATTACTACCGGATCATGGGTAACCACAACAGTGCAACATGTCTCCGGTTCACATTGCCTGACTGATAGCCAAGGTGATTACAGTGAAGTACCAGAATCAACAATAGCCCAATATCCTGTAGCAATTGATCTTCAAGATACACCGAATGTATCTGTTTCTTTTATGGTAAAGACGGATCTTCTCCAAAATTATGATTATGTGAATTTTGAAGCCTCCAGGAATGGAACGGATTGGCTGACAATTGATTCCTATTACAATTCATCGAATTGGACACCAAAGACCTATAATCTGAACCAATTCATACCTGGAAATCTGTATCTGCGTTTCCATATGGTCACAACGGGATACGGTATTGCAGATGGTATTTACATCGATGATTTTAAAGTATTTTTGAACAGCCTTATTGTACCTGCAATTACGATTACACAGCCGGCATTGAAATTATCCTTACAGCAAAATAACCCGAATCCCTTTAATCCCGAAACCGCGATCAGCTATACAATACCAATGTCAGCCAATATCAGTCTGAATATCTTTAACATCAAAGGGCAAAAGGTTAGGACTCTTGTTTCCGAAAAACAGGAACGTGGAAATCACAGTATTCGTTGGGATGGAAAAGATGCATTAGGGAACAATGCTGCCTCTGGTGTTTATTTCTATCGACTTGATGCTGAAGGGCAGCCTTCTCAGACGAGGAAGATGCTGCTGCTGAAGTAGCAGGCAGAAGCTTACAGCGGACAGGTAACAGCTTACAGCGGACAGGTAACAGCTTACAGCGGACAGGTAACAGCATACAGCGGACAGGTAACAGCATACAGCGGACAGGTAACAGCATACAGCGGACAGGTAACAGCATACAGCGGACAGGTAACAGCATACAGCGGACAGGTAACAGCATACAGCGGACAGGTAACTGCATACAGCGGACAGGTAACAGCATACAGCGGACAGGTAACAGCATACAGCGGACAGGTAACAGCATACAGCGGACAGGTAACAGCATACAGCGGACAGGTAACAGCATACAGCGGACAGGTAACAGCATACAGCGGACAGGTAACAGCATACAGCGGACAGGTAACAGCATACAGCGGACAGGTAACAGCATACAGCGGACAGGTAACAGCATACAGCGGACAGGTAACAGCATACAGCGGACAGGTAACAGCATACAGCGGACAGGTAACAGCATACAGCGGACAGGTAACAGCATACAGCGGACAGGTAACAGCTTACAGCGGACAGGTAACAGCATACAGCGGACAGGTAACAGCTTACAGGCAGAGCAGAACTTGGCTTTAAAATATCCCCCCTTGGGAAGGGGGGCAGGGGGGTCAAATTCTGCTCTGCTTTTGTGTTTTTCATCTTAAAAGCTTCCCTCTTTTGAGCACAAGAGAGGGATGAGAGGGTGAGTTCGTGGTTGACTTTCTTCTCTGCAAATCTTAAATCTTAAATCTTAAATTCTGCCCCTCTTCTCTGTACTTCGCACTTCGAAGTTCGAACTTCGCACTTCTCTCAGGATCCTCTCACAAATCTCTCACATCCTAAGAGATTTCTCACGCTATTTTCTGTGAATTCCATCCTCTTCCTCTCCGAATTTTCTTTCTGCTCTTTTTCCGAGCTATTCCCTACTCCCTATTCCCTTTTGCCCTTTTCTTTTCCGCTCTCTTTCCGCCCTGTTCGCTATACGCTATTCCCTTCTGCATATACTATCCGGACGGTTGTGGTTTTTTTTGTAGCTTACATTGGCAATGTGTTGTAACTGATAATGGTATTGTCAGATTTTCCATCAGGGATTGCCAATCCCCTCATACAACAGAATGCCATTCTATGTTACAATGCTGTGGCTATTTCCTTCAGATAATGTGTTTGCATGGTTTTGTAGCGCTTACTTCAGGATGTATCTGGTATGAAGAGCAGACAGCAGGAACGGCGTCCTACTCTACAGCCAAACAGCAGGAACGGCGTCCTACTCTATAGCCAAACAGCAGGAACGGCGTCTTGCTTTACTTTAATAGCTGTGCCTTTTTCTCTTCCAATTCTGTCCATCTATCAAAACTACGGGATAGTTCTGATTCAATGGATTTTAGCTCTTCATCAATCTTGATGTAATCCTCAGATTTGAGTGAATTGTCATTCAATCTGTCATTCAGATTATTCTGCTGATTCTCCAAATCAGAAATACGTGTTTCCAGATCATCCAATTCCTTCTGGTCATTGAATGTCAACTTACGCTGGATACGCTCGGTTGTCTTTCTCACGTTCCTGGACTTATCCTGCTCTTCTTTTTCTTCTGCCTGGAAACGTCTTACGAGTAAATAGTCTGAGTAATTACCAGGGAATTTACGGATACCATCCTTCTCAAATAAAAATAGATGATCCACGACACGATCTAAAAAGAAACGATCATGAGATACCACCAGTATGCATCCTTTGTAAGCATCCAGGTAATCTTCCAGGATCTCTAAAGTGGGAATATCTAAATCATTCGTTGGTTCATCAAGAATTAGGAAATTTGAACCAAACATCAAGGAACGAAGTAAGTATAACCTCTTTTTTTCTCCACCGGAAAGACTGGAAATCTTTGATTGCTGCATCTTTCCATCAAAGAGAAAGCGTTCCAGCATTTCATAGGCAGAATGTAACGCACCATCCTTAGTTCGGATATATTCTGCTTGCTCCTTGATATAATCGATCACTGAAATATTCAAGGGCATTTCATCGACTTCCTGCTTATAATAGGATAACAAAGTATTGATGCCAATCTTCACACTGCCTGACAACGGATGAATATCTCCACTAAGAATATTGATCAGTGTTGTCTTACCACAGCCATTATCACCAATGATACCAATGCGTTCCAAAGCTTGAAAGATATGATTGAAGTTAGTAAAAAGCTCTCTCTTCCCATAACTCATACTGATTTGGTGCGCTTCCAAGATGGTTTTCCCTAATCTCTTGGTTTGGAAGGAGATGGATAAATCCTGCTGCGTAGTCAGATATGATTTGTCGATCAATTCCTTCACCCTGTCTATATGACTCTTGGGCTTCGATGTCCTGGCTTTGGAACCACGCTGCAGCCATTTGATCTCTTTACGTAAAATAGCAGCTCTTCGTGTTTCTCTTCTCTGGTTATCAGCAGCTTCCATTTCCTTCTTTTCCAGGTAATGAGAGTAATTCCCCTGGAAGAAGCTCACTTCTCCTTTATCCATTTCCATAATACGATTTGATACACCATCCAGGAAATAACGGTCATGAGTTACGAAAACGATTGTACCATTGAAGTTTTCCAGGTAATTCTGGAGCCATTCTATAGCATCAATGTCAAGATGGTTGGTAGGCTCATCCAAGAGCAGGATATCCGGTTTTTCAAGCAGGACTCGGGCAAGGTCTATCTTTCGTTTCTGTCCACCGGAGAGTGTACCAATGATTTGCTGATCATCGTTCAAACCGAATATAGCCAGCACCGTTTTAGCTTGAGTTTCCATGTCCCAGCCATGCAAATTATCAATTTTCTCAGCTAATTTCTGCTGTTCCTTGAATAGGTCATCAGAGAATTCAGCATGAAGAAGATGAGTGACACGATGATACTGGCGTAGGATTTGAAAGATTTCAAGGTCTCCCTGGAAAATCTGATCCATGATGGACAATTGCAGATCCAAGACCGGTGATTGGGGAAGGTAAGAAACTCGCATGTCATTACGGAATGTGATCTTACCAATATCGGAATGATCTTGCTTGGCAAGAAGACGCAATAATGTCGTTTTACCACAGCCATTCACACCAATCAAACCAATACGGTCTCCATGATGAATACCGAAGCTGGCTTCTCGGACAATCAGTTTCTCTGCATATTGCTTATGGATGTTTTCTAATGTAATGACAATGTCACCAATATTAATCAATGTTTCTTTCTCCCTGCTTCTATATGACTTCTTAAAAAATGTAATTGACTCGTCAAGCAGAAAGAAGCAATGTAGAAGCTGATAGTCGATTCATCTTCATCAATTAATATTTCTTTACAAAAAATATCCCCATCCAACTCTAAACTACTTACGCAACAGAATGAGTTGCTTTACATGTCCTAAGATAAGGAGATACAATGTTTTATTTTCGGTTCTTTGATAAGAATGATCAGGGTTCAGATATGCAATTGAATCTCAATATGAATAATAGTTCTTCTCAAATCCATCGATTGAGAGAAATCATGGATATTGTAAATGATGCCATTTTCATACATGATCCAAGTACGGGGAAAATCCTCGAAGTCAATAAAAAAGCGTGCGATTCTTATCAATATTCCCGAAAAGAATTGAAACTCCTTACGACAAATGATATCAGCTCCGGGGTTCATCCCTACACTCAGAAAGAAGCTATCAAACTGATGAAAAAAGCAGCTTCCGGAAAACCGCAACTCTTCGAATGGCACGCGAAAAAAAAGAATGGAGATCTATTCTGGATTGAAGTCAATGTTCAACTTTCAAATATTGAAAACCAACTCTACCTGATTGCGATAGAAAGAGATATCACAGATAAAAAAATATTCATCAAAGAACTTGAAGAAAGTAAACGCCAAATCACATCACTCATGTCTAATTTACCTGGTATGGCTTATCGCTGTAAGAATGACAGGGATTGGACGATGAAAATTATCAGTGATGGCTGTTATCAGTTAACAGGATATTTACCATCCGACTTAATAGACAATGCAAAGCATTCTTTCAATGATCTGATTATACCCGAAGACAGGCAATTTGTTTGGAATGAAACCCAGGCAGCGAATTTACAAAAGATACCTTACCAAATCAGTTATCGTATACATACAAAAGATGGTGAAATCAGATGGGTATGGGAAAAAGGATCGCAAGTTAACTTGGAAAACGGTGATTTAGAAGGCTTCATTATGGATATTACTGACTTGAAGACCACCGAACTGGAATTAATGGAGAGTAAAAGTCAATTCGAAGCGGTCGTCAATGTCGCACCTGTTGGGATTTTGATTTTTAATGATGAACAAGATATTATCTATTCCAACCAGGAACAAATGGAAATATTCGGCTATGAATCTGATGATTATCATAATACAAGCCAATTACTTAAATTAATGATTCCAGATGAAAAGTATCAAAACTACATTAAGGATGAATTGAATAAGAGATATCGGGATTCCATATCCATGAAAAAAGACTTTGCTTCTTTTGAATTCAATGCTACATGCAAGAATGGACAAGTTAGTATGATTGAGGTTAGAATTGCTCATATGGGGAAACTGCATATTGCTGTCTCTATGGATATGACAGCCCGAAGGGAAGCTGAAAAAGCTCTGATTGAGAAAACAGAAGAAATGGATAGTTTTTTCAATTTATCTATCGACCTGATGTGCATTACCGATCTTGCCGGTCAATTCCATAGGTTAAATCCTGCTTGGCAAAAGACTTTGGGCTATTCCCTGGCAGAATTGAATCATATTGATTTCCTGGATCTGGTACATCCTGAAGATTTGCAATTATCCTCAGATGCACTTTCCATCCTGAAAGGAGATAATGAAATCTTCAAGTTCGAAAACAGATATCGCTGCCAAGATGTTTCCTATCGCTGGTTAGAATGGCATGCTGTACCCTTCGGATCATTACTTTATCTAGCAGCAAGAGATACAACTGATCGAATAAAAACAAACGATGAAATTCGAGAACTAAACGCAGAATTGGAGAATCGTGTCCTCCAACGTACATCTGATCTTGCAGCATTAAATAAGGAACTGGAAAGTTTTGCCTATTCTGTTTCTCATGATCTTCGTGCTCCACTTCGCAGTATCAGCGGTTTCAGTCATGCCCTGGATGAAGATTTTCATGAGGTGCTTAATGATGTGGGAAAAGACTATCTTCGTAGGATCACGGATTCAGCATCAAGGATGTCTGACCTTATTGATTCGCTGTTAAATTTATCTAGGGTAGCAAGAACAGAGATGAGTTTTACAAGTCTCAATTTGACCAAATTTGCCAATTCTATTGCAGAAGAACTACGGAAAACAGACCCAACTCGTAATGTTGAATTTATCATCGATCCTGATCTCGAAGCAGTTGGAGATGCTGCATTAATTAATAATGTCCTGCAAAATCTCTTGGGAAATGCTTGGAAATTTGCCAGTAAAACTGAGAAAACTCGAATTGAAGTTGGAAAGATGTTCAATGAAGGAAAAACCGTTTTCTATGTCAGCGATAACGGAGCTGGCTTTGATATGAAATATGCAAACAAGTTATTCCAGCCGTTCCAAAGACTTCACGATTTGAATGATTTCCCAGGTTCCGGAGTTGGTCTAGCAACCGTCATGCGAATTATTAATCGGCATCGAGGCAGTATTTGGGCAGAAAGTATAGAAAATGTATGTACTACGTTTTATTTTACGCTGAACGTTGATCTGGATTGATCTGCTGATATTGAAGAGACGCCCAATTGGGGCGTCTCCTCTTTCTCTTTTGACTGATACCTGTTACCTTCTTTAGGCATATTTCTTTAATTTATCTTCAAATAATCTCTGTATTTCCAGCATCCTGGCTTCTGTCGTGGCTTCAAAACGCATGACCAGCACCGGCTGTGTATTGGAAGCTCTAACCAATCCCCAGCCATCAGGGAAAGTGACACGGACACCATCGATATCATTCACATTATAGCCATCATCTTTGAAGGATTGGGTCACTCTCTCCACATGTGCGAATTTGGTTTCTTCTATTGTATCAAATCGTATTTCAGGAGTGTTGAACATTATCGGTTCGTCAGAGAGCATATCTCCAACTGTCTGTTTCGATTTGGAAATGATTTCTACAATTCTCGTGCAGGCATAAATCGCATCATCGTAACCTAGATAGCGGTCACCAATGAACATATGTCCTGACATTTCTCCACCCATCTTGATACCGTTATCAGCCATATAGCCTTTAATATTGGCATGACCCGTTTTGTACATGATCGGCACACCACCATGCTTTGCAATATCATCAAAGAGGTTCTTGGAGCATTTCACATCCCCAACAACACGTTGCCCCTGATTGTCTTTCAGATAATCACGCGCAAAGAGATTGAGTATCTGGTCACCGTAAATCATACCGCCTTTCTCGTCGATGAGACCAATTCGATCTGCATCGCCGTCAAGACCGAGACCAACTTCCCATTCCCCTGTTTCCATCACTTTCACCAGGTCGATAAGATTTTTCAGGACAGTTGGATCAGGATGATGATTCGGGAAGGTACCGTCCATTTCACAGTACATTTCCTTCACTTCACAACCCAGTCTTCTCAGGATTTCAGGAAGATAAACACCGCCACAGCCGTTACCGGCATCAACCACACATTTCACAGGTCTTTCCAGCTTGATACTCTTCACTATGTAATCGATATACATTTCATTAATATCATCACGATGACTAAGAATGCCAGTGCCCACTTCAAAATCACTTGTTTGGATAATTTTAAGGATTTCCTGTATCTCTTCTCCGTAAACGCTAACCAGTCCCTGGTTGAGCTTGATTCCGTTATATTCGGGTGGATTGTGACTGGCAGTGATCATTGCACCTGCGTCAGTCTTCAGCTTCCATATGGAATAATAAAGAGTAGGGGTTGACATGATACCCACATCGATAACATCACAACCCGTTTCCAACAAGCCTTTACAGAAATGTTCCTTGTAGCGGGGAGTGCTGATACGTGCATCACCACCGAGGGCAACTGTCTTCATATTGTGTCTGCGTAGGAAAGTGCCAAAGCCTTTGGCAATCAGATAGACGGATTCGTTTGTAAGATCGATGTCCACCAGTCCGCGTATGTCATATTGACGAAAAATCTCAGGATTAACCATGATATATTCTCCTTATGTAGAGACGACCAACTTGGGCGTCTCCTAATATTATTTTCGTTGTAGAAACGACCTATAAGAGCGCTTCATTTTTCATTCAATTCGGGTAGAGACGACCTACTAGGACGTCTCATTTCATATTCAATCAGATTGAGACGCCCAAGCTTGGACGTCTCTACTAATATTGGTATTAACTTTCTCAATGCCAAGCCACGATGACTAAGCCTGTTCTTCTCTTCCTCATTCATTTCAGCATAGGTTAGACCGGTACTGTCAACAAGAAATATAGGATCATAACCAAATCCTTCACTGCCTTTATCTTCCGATGTGATCGTTCCTTCCACAATGGCATCCATCGTAGCGATCAAACCTTCAGGACTTGCCAACGCTACAACGGTTCTGAAATAGGCTTTCCGATTCGTCATACCTGCCATGTTTTTTAGAACCTTCCGCCGATTATCTTCAAAAGTACAAGGTTCACCCGCATAACGGGCAGCATATACACCCGGTTCGCCGTTCAAGGCTTCAATGAAAAGACCTGTATCATCAGCAATGGCAAGACAATTCGCATGAATTGCATTTTCCATCGCTTTCTTGATTGCATTGCCTTCCAGGGTATCTTTATCTTCTTCGACATCGGGAATATCCGGATAATCAAGAGTCGATACCAGTTCTATATCCACAGCTCTCAATATATCAGTGATTTCCCTGATCTTGTGTTTATTCTTACTTCCAATGAGAAGGCGCATTCTACTCACTTTTCTTATTGATCCAGTTGTTTATCTTCTTCCAGACATTCTTGTCCAGGAACTGATCAGCAGAGGATGTAATACGTGTCAGTAAATCCAACAAGTCTTCTTCACCGCTCCAGTTATCGAGTAGTATCTGCTTATCCACTTCTTTCAATATCTGGTTCAATCCAATCACAATGAGTACGAGATCATCAAGGTATCCAATAAAAGGAATAAAATCAGGTATGAAATCTAATGGCATAAGCACGTATGCTAAGATTGCACCGACAAATACTTTCTTTTTAGTTGGAACCCTGGAATCCATAGCCAGACGACAGACCAATACAAAGAAATCCGGTAATACGCATAAATATTCAGAGAGCGTTCCGCCTAGCTTTCCACCTTTATCGGTTGAAACCTTTTTAAACTTGCGACGTAAATCTTCATAAAATTGCATCTTTCTTTCATCATCGGTAAAGACGACTTTGGCATCGATTTCCTCTGCCTTATCGGCAGGTATTTCCTGGGTTGGTTGTTCTTCGGATTCTTTCATTTCTTCTGGTTTGTCTTTGTCTATCATGATTCCTCCTAAGCTGTCTGTTTTCCCTCTCTTGTCTGATCTCCCTCCCTTTGGATAAAGGGAGGGGTTAGGGGAGAGTTTGATTCTCTGCTTCACTTATTCTAAGATCTGTTGTCTCTTATAGCTTTTCAAACTCTCCGACACTAAAGTGCCACCTCTCTTTATCCAAAGAGAGGAATGGACTTGCCATTCGCATCCTGTCTGATCTCCCTCCCTTTGGATAAAGGGAGGGGTTAGGGGAGAGTTTGATTCTCTGCTTCACTTATTCTAAGATCTGTTGTCTCTTATAGCTTTTCAAACTCTCCGACCTGAAGGTCACCTCCCTTTATCCAAAGGGAGGAATGGACCTGTCATTCGCACTCTGTCTGATCTCCCTCCCTTTGGATAAAGGGAGGGATTAAGGGAGAGTTTGATTCTCTGCTTCACTTATTCTAAGATCTGTTGTCTCTTATAGCTTTTCAAACTCTCCGACCTGAAGGTCACCTCCCTTTATCCAAAGGGAGGAATGGACCTGTCATTCGCACTCTGTCTGATCTCCCTCCCTTTGGATAAAGGGAGGGATTAAGGGAGAGTTTGATTCTCTTCTCTGTACCTATTACCTAATACCTAGCACCTAGCACCTGTCCCCTTCTGCTATTGCAAATCCTTCAATATCTCTTTCGTCAGGTCAAGTTTTGTTTTTACTTCCACCTGCTTTTCGTGTTCTTTTTCAATCACTTCCGGCTTGGCATGCTGAACAAAATTCTCGTTATTCAGTTTATTCTCGATACTGGATAATTCCTTATCCAGTTTCTCGATTTGCTTTTCCAACTTGGCTGTTTCCTGGGCAAGGTCCACCAGTCCGCATAAAGGCAGATAGATTTCGATATTACGTACCACAGCAGCAATGGAAGCCTTTGGTTTAGTAATGCCTTCTCCGGTTTCCATGCTTACCACTTTCGCCAGCTTATTGAAATAGCTTCTATATTCATCGAATAACTTGGTCTGTTCTGCTTTGGCAACACGTATTACAATACTGATCTCCGTTGCAGGAGAAAGATTCACCTGCTTCCTCAAATTACGCACAGCAGTGATGGCTTCCTGCATGAATGTCATATGATCAGCAATATCACTGTCTATTTTCTTTTTATCTGCAACTGGGAATAAGGCTATTATTAAAGCCTTCTCTTCCATAGGATAATAGTTTTTGATTCCCTGCCAAATTTCCTCTGTCAGGAAAGGCATGATCGGGTGCAATAAACGCATCGCGGTCTGCAACACATCGAGAAGCACGTACTTCGCTGTCTTCTGACCTTCCAAATCCTCTTCATTATAGATTCTATCCTTGGAAAGCTCAAGATACCAGGAACAGTACTCATCCCAAATGAACTTCATCAGATCGGAAGCTGCATCATTGAAACGAAGATTTTCATAATGAGTGGTCACGGATTCTGTCACTTCATGAAGCCTGCTGTATATCCAACGATCTGCCAATTCTAATCGTAATTCATTCGGTTTGGGCATCCCTTCAATCTTTTCCACATTCATCATGATATAACGATACGCATTCCAAATCTTATTGGCGAAGTTACGTCCGCTTTCGAGAATCGAATCTGACCACACGCTATCTGCACCCTTCGGAGTGTTGAAGATCATGGAGAAACGGAGAGAATCCGCTCCCACACTTTCGATGATATCGATAGGGTCAGGAGAATTACCCAAAGACTTGCTGAGCTTTCTGCCGAGAGTGTCTCTTACAGTTCCATGCAAAAGCACGGTATCGAAAGGAATTTTCTGTTCAAATTCAATGGTCGCCATGATCATGCGTGCCACCCAGAGATAGATGATCTCAGGGGCTGTGATGAGCAGATTGGTTGGCAGGAAATACTCCAAATCTTTTGTTTTCTCAGGCCAGCCCATCGTTGAGAAGGGCCACAGCCAGGAAGAGAACCACGTATCCAACACATCTTCATCCTGTCTAAACGCAGAATGTCCGCATTTAGCACAAGTCTTTGGTGTTTCCAATGCCACCACCATTTCATTACAGGAATCACAATAATAAGCAGGAATGCGGTGCCCCCACCAGATTTGGCGAGAAATACACCAGTCACGGATATTCTCCATCCAGTGCATATACACTTTTGTCCAACGTTCAGGCTGGAAGCGTACAGTTCCATTGTTTACCACTTCGATGGCAGGAACAGCAAGGGGCTGCATTCTCACGAACCACTGGTCGGAAAGATAAGGTTCTATCACAGTATCACAGCGGTAGCAATGACCCACCGCATGATTGTGCTTTTCTATTTTCTCTAAAAGTCCCTTTTCGGAGAGCATTTTGACGATCTTCTCACGGCAGGCATACCGGTCCATACCTTCAAAATCAGCACCGGCATTGGCATTCATGATACCATGCTCATCCATCACGAGGATTTGCTCCAGGTTATGACGGCGTCCCACTTCAAAGTCATTGGGATCATGGGCGGGTGTGATCTTCACATATCCGCTGCCGAATTCCTTTTCCACATAATCATCCGCTATGATGGGGATTTCTCTTTCCAGGAAAGGAAGGATGACCAACTTGCCGATTTGGTCGATATAGCGTTTATCCTTGGGATTTACTGCTACAGCGGTATCTCCCAACATGGTTTCAGGACGTGTGGTTGCCACAGTCACAAATCCGCTGCCATCTTTGAATGGATACTTGATATGCCACAGTGAGCCGTCTTCATCCGCATGCTCCACTTCATCATTTGCCAGAGCTGTCACACAGCGCGGACACCAGTTGATGATGTATTTGCCTTTATAGATCAGGTCTTTTTCATAAAGATGGATGAACACTTCCTTCACTGCTTTGGAAAGACCTTCATCCATGGTGAAGCGTTCACGTGTCCAATCACAGGAACAACCCAACTGCTTGAGCTGTTCAATGATCCTGTCGCCTTTCTCCTGCTTCCACTGCCATATGCGTTTCACAAGTTCTTCCCTGCCGATATCATGACGGGAAAGACCTTCTTTCGCTATCGACTTCTCCACCATATTCTGCGTGGCAATACCGGCATGGTCTACACCCGGTATCCAGAGCGTTGGCACGCCTGTCATACGTTTGTAGCGTATCATCACGTCTTGCAGAGTATTGTTCAGCACGTGTCCCATATGCAGGACACCTGTCACGTTCGGCGGTGGTATCAGGATTGTGTAAGGCTTTTTATCAGGATCGATCGTTGGCGTGAAGAAACCTTCTTCCATCCAATAGGCATACCACTTCTTCTCAATCTGGGAAGGATCGTACGTTTTATTTAATTCCATTTGTAGTTCCTTTATTTATGTAGGTTATTGATTTATGTATGAGTTTCTGGAGTTCAAATGCCCAAGCTACATATTAGTGAACTGACAGCCAAAAGGGCATGTGGACTTCAGCTGAAAACTAGTCGGTTCATTGAGTGATTTCGACGAAGGAGAAATTGTATCGAAATGTACCGACGAAATCAACCTAAATGGTAAATGTCGTCTCCTCGATACAAACAGATAAATCTGTTCACTCGGGGAACTCAGTTTTTAAGCTTTCTCGATCGGATATTCCCTGCCCAGTCTCTGCATTTCCTTTTGAATGAAATACCGATGAGCAGCAAAGGCGATCGGGGGCAGCTTATCCAGCGCGACATAGCATGCTTCTGCAGCGTCATCACCTGCAGCAAGCAAACCTCCGGCAACTTTCATATTAAAACCAAAAGAAAGAACCTGCTGATATAACTCCGAATGACCGGAAAAATAACCGATGAAGTGATTCACTTCGCCAATGAGTCCTGTTTCTTCTTCCATTTCATCAATAGCCGTATCTTCAGGTGTTTGATAGATTTCCATATATCCACTCGGTAATGACCAACATCCCGCATGAGGCTCATCCTTTCGCTTGATAATGAGCAATTCATTTTTCTCATTGAAAACCACAACCGCCACAGCAGGCACCGGATTTTTATAATAGATCCATTCACAAGCCGGACATTGCGGACGCAGCTTGCCTTCATGGTCATCTTTCAATACAAGACCAGTTCCACAACGCAGACAGTTGTTGATTCCAAGGTAGTTTTCTTTCGTTAAGTTACTCATAATTTGAAACTTTCAGGTATTTGTATCATGTCAAGGAAAAGTATGAAGTGCGAAGTGCGAAGTTGAAGAGCAGAACTAACTAACTTGACAAGATTATTATTTGATAGAAAATTAAAAAAATAAACTATGATGTATTGGGAGATAATAATGACTCGATATTTGATTCTTGTATTGTTGATATTATTACTATTATCCTGTTCAAAGCCCACTTCAAACGATAATACACCTCAATCTTTTTCCTTAACAATCAAGCTTCTGGATACCAACAACCAACCGCTGGATAATTATATAGTAGCGGTTGGTCCTAGTATTGATACTGAAGAGTATCACTTTCGACCTACAACATATATTCCATTCACGATTGCTCATACTTGTCATGCCAAATTTGAAGTACAGGACTATTTCGGCAATCATGTTAAAACACTTATGGATCTTGATCTTCACCCAGGCAACCATACAGCCTTCTGGAATTCTACCGATGATTCAGGAAACTTCGTAAACAGAGATGGACTCTATAAGTTCCGGCTTGAGTGTTTTGAAAATAATCAAAGTGTCTTTTGCGATTCTACCTATGGTTATCAATTAGTCTGGCTTTATGGTTCTCGTTCGCCTTATTCCACAAATTCTCATGGAGAATGCACAATCACAAGCAAACTACCTTTCCCGATTCTCTATAATGAACAAATAATTCCAAAAACTGACGAGGAATCCAATAATTTAGGAGATATAGACTTTTCAGATCAATTCCGTGTTATTGTATGCCAGGCTGATTCTACAGGTGAACCTCTGGGCGAAAAACGATACCAGGTATTTACAATACATGATGATTTGAATACACTCACATTGAATTGGGATACCTTGAATATTTTGAATAACACAGCTCAAACTTCAAAGCAAATAAAAAAGGTACTACCGATCGGTAATCAAATGTTATCGAAAGACGTACCTTCTTCATTATATAAGCTCTATCCTGTTTACCCAAACCCCTATAATTAGAGATTAAGCGGTTCACATCCGATTCATCTGCAACAATTTTAAGTTCGAAGTATACGATATAAATGTATTACGCTATTCTCCGTCATATGCATCCTTTAGTGACTTGAAATCCAGCTTAACAGAATTCAGCATAACCTTAGACACACGTTCCCGGCGAAAGCTGTCGGTGTCGTGCATCATTTCGTCGAGTACATCAGGCACCACTACCCAGGAAAGTCCGAATTTGTCTTTCAGCCAACCGCACATCACAGGTGCTCCACCGTCTGCAATCAGATCATTCCAGTAATAATCTATCTCCTCCTGGTCTTTACAACTGATTGTTAAGGAAAATGACTCATTCAAAACGAAAGGTGAAGGTGCGCTCATCAGCAGAACTTCCATTCCATTCAGCCCCATCGTCACCAGATATACAGGTGCGCCATTAGGATCTTTGATTTCACTGCTCCTGATGATTTGGCTGCTCTTAAAAATCTCTTGATAGAACTTCGCCACTTCGCGGACATCGGTTTGAAACCAGAGTGTGGGAATAAGTTTGCTCATAGCTGTTATGCCTCCATAAATTAATCATCATAAAATGAAGGAAAGAATAGCTCTTCCAAATGTCAAAGGAAATCCATTAAAACCCATTTAATCACATTGCAATGAAAGGAATAGCGAGCATAAATAACTCACAAATCGCACTCGAACTGCGCTCGAATGACATACTATTCAGCTACTAGCCGGATCCTAAAGTATTTTTAGTTTTTGGTTACCATCTTTTTATGATCTGTTTGGTTTCCGTTTTCTTGCTTATTCAAGAGCGAGAAGTGTGCCACTCATCTGCAACAATTCGAAGTTCGAAGTGCGAAGGACGAAGTTCGAAGTGGGGAATCACCAGGCAAAAAATCAACAAAAAAGACTCATATAAATTTAAGTAAGTTTCATCTAGGCATTATCTAGGCTTCATCTAGGAATGATCTAGACTTTCTTAGTTTTTCTTAGGTAGATGCTTTGTTTTTTACTATTTTCAACATTCCTGATATTTCATGAGGCTCATATGACACTTATTTTTTTATTATTCCAATTTTGAAATATCTTTATTTCTTTGTCAAATCAAAATCAGGCTTTATCAGAATGTAAGAGATGAGCTAAATATTCAAGTCCAGTATGGACGATATATAATAACGCTCGGATTTCAATCCGGCGCAATGAATCGTTGCACCAATCTCAAGTCCAGTCAGGATGAAAGAAAGATGTCACTCCTATAATCTATCCGGGACTGTGAGCTTTGTCGTACATATCGCCGGATTGAAATCCGAGCGTTAATATCTTTCGGAGATGTCCCGAAACTAAATGATAGAAAAATAGCAACTATTAAATATTAATCATATTACTTGACATATTGTTATAGGGTGTATTGTTGCCTTTAAAAACTAAGCATAGAGAGAATTATGAATTTCAGAGAGCACAATCCGAATCAGGGGACACTCTATGGACTTAATATTGAAGAGAGAATACCTCCCCAGCACATGGTTCGTTATGTTAACGATGTCGTTGAGCAACTGGACTTATCTGAGCTATATACAAGATACTCTGATGAAGGTACACCTGCTTATCATCCCAAGATGATGTTGAAGATCATTGTGTATGCCTATATCAATGGTATTTATACCTGTCGGAAGATAGCTAAGGCTGTTCGGGAGAACATCAATTTTATCTGGCTGGCAGGAGAACAGGAACCTGATTTCAGAACGATCAACACCTTTGCCTGGACTAAGTGTTCTGATATTCTTATTGATGTATTTTATCAGGTAGTACTGAAAGCATCATCATTAGGATATCTTGATCTCGACACCTGTTTTGTTGACGGGACGACGATTCACGCAAATGCCGGCAAGAATTCCTACATCTGGAAAAGCAATGCGCTTCGTTATCAGGAACTGGTCAAGACACGAGTTGAGGGATTGTTTAAAAAGATCGAGGAATATAATCAGGAAGAGCAACAGCAATATGGAACCGCTGATCTTCTTGAGCTTGGTGAGCAATTGCATGCGGTTGAATCAGAGAAAACTGCTACAGTCGCATCTGAACAGATCAGAGATAGACTGGTCTCAGCAGAAAACAAGCTGAAAGAAGCAATGTCCCGACTACAGAAAAATCATCCGTCAGATACTCGGGCTATCAAGAAAATCAAATCTCTTTTGCGCGAAATCTCCAAATCAAAGAGCAATGATATAACTAAGCTGGAGAAATATGAGCAACAGCTTGAGATAATTGGAGAAGGACGCAGCAGCACATCCAAGACTGATAATGATGCCACATTTATGCGATTGAAAAATGGACAGCTGGCACCGGGTTATGTTGCCAGTATCGGAACTTCAGAGCAATTTGTCACAGGCATTCACTTATTCAATATCCCTAAAGAAACCGTTGAATTTCCCAATCTCATGGAGCAAATGCATGATGAATTGGGACAATATCCTACCGACGTTGTTGGAGATGCTGCCTATGGCACTGCGCTGAATTTGAATTATGCTGCTGAAAAAGAGATAACAAGCTATCTCAAGACCCAGGATTATAAGAGAGATTATCGGGACTCTCTTCTGACAGGCTTCAGCTATGATGAGGAGCATGATGAGTGGGTCTGTCAATTTAATCGGAGACTGGTCAAAATCAAGGAAGAAGAGACAGAGAAGAACGGTCCGAAACGAATCGTGAAAACCTATATATGTAATGACTGCAGAGAATGTCCTCACAATAAAAAGTGTATTCCCTACAAGGATAAAACACATAAATCACTGACCTACGATCCTCATATAGCTCCACTAAAACGTCAGACCGTCAATAATCTGCTTTCTGAAAAAGGCGACAAGCTGAGAAAGCAAAGAGGCATCGAACCGGAGGCTGTATTTGCTTTCATGAAGTGGAACAGGAAGTTTGAGAGATTTACTGTCCGTTCATTGAGAAAATGCAAGGAACAGTTATCCCTCCTCTTTTTAGGACATAATATAGGGAAAATGTTTCTGCACTTACAAAATACTGAAGGAAAAGCCTGATGAAGACTCTTCCTACCAGAATTCAAACATGAATTAGGTAAATATTACTCCGTTTTTCCTTGTCTTTGCATCGCTTTTCGGAAACTATTGAGTAATTTAGTTTGCCTGTAAAAACAATCACATATTTTACAACAGAAGAAAATAAAATCATGCTAGTTTCGGGACATCTCCTTAGAATATTACTATTTTTCTCGCTTATTGAAATCTGGTGATCTTATCCGTCATTCCGATGATGAATCCCAATAACAAATCTTACATTTATATGGTACATACTATAAAATAGTATATACTTTTTACTGGTTCCTACCATTAAAATGTAATGACAATTATATGGTTTGTCCAATAAGAATAACTTCACTGCTTTCCTAAATGCCTACCCAGATTCCACTTGTGCAACAATAAGATACACTTACCAGAATAAAGATAATGAAATTCCTGGCTGGGCAGTGTAGAAAATTAACGCCAAGCTTACATTTTCCGTATCATATACGCAAACAGCAGCACATTCAGCACCAGCACAATCACACCTGTCGCCCAGAGGAATATCTTATCAATCAGCGAATTGGCGTGTATTCCCATCACCTTTTTAGAGGATGTCAGGTAAATCTGCATGAAGATAGTAATCGGTAATTGAATACTTAAGAGCATTTGAGAATAGACCAAACCTTTGAAAGGATTATTTATAAATTGGATAATGCAAGTCGCCAATACCATAGTAATCCCAACCCCTACCTTACTATGCCAGTCATTGATATCGTATGATTCCTTAAACAAACCTGCAAAGATTGAACCGCCTGCCATACCGGCAGTAACGCTGGAAGCGATACCTGCAAAAAGAAGTGCGAAGGCAAATACCAAGGCAGCAGAATTACCGAGGATAGGTTTCAGCATTGCCTGTGCCTGGCTGAGTTCAGTTACTGCTATATGTTGGTGAAAGAAGGTAGCAGCAGCCACGAGGATCATTGCCGTATTGATAGCCCAACCAACTCCCATGGCAAATACTGTATCCATAAACTCAAACTTCAACTGGTGCTTGATCTTCTTTTCATCATCCAAATTCCATTGACGACTTTGGATGATTTCTGAATGAAGATAGAGATTATGAGGCATGACAATAGAACCTAATACACTTAATACAACCAGTATCGAACCTTGCGGAAAAGCAGGTGTGATCATGGAAGTTGAAGCTCTGACCCAGTCCAGGTGAACCAAGCTTAGTTCAAATATAAAGGAAAGACCAATAAGTGAAACAAATCCGATGATATATCTTTCCAGCAACCGATAAGAATTGGCATACAGAAGCCATAGAATCAACCCCATAATCATAACACTGCCAATCCTGAGAGGAATGTGGAAAAGCATTTGCAGAGCAATGGCACCTCCCAGTATCTCAGCCAGGGCAGTGAAAACTGATGCCAGGATAGCACTGGATAATGCTGTGATGGATATTGGTTTAGGCAGATAATGAGTTGCTGCTTCCGAGATACAAAGTCCAGTCACAATACCCAAATGTGCGGCATTATGCTGTAATATGATCAGCATGATCGTACCGAGTGAAATCATCCACAGTAAAGCATATCCGTAACCAGCTCCTGCGGCAATATTAGCAGCCCAGTTCCCCGGATCAATGAATCCAACCGTGACAAGAAGCCCGGGTCCTATGTACTTCAGAATTTCCAGACCACCCAGTCGTGGATTATGCTTTACATTTGAATACAGTTTTCTTATATGTTTTATCATTTGCTGATATGATAATTGGATTTCTATTATTTTGTACAGATTTTCTTTCTTTCTGATTTTGTACTTATTTGAAAGCAGAGTTTGGAGTTCAATTGCCCTAAACAAATTATCATTGAATACCTGGCTAAAAGGGCATTCGGACTTTACTGAAATCTAAGAGTCGGTTCATTGAGTGATTTCGACGAAGGAGAAATTGTATCGAAATGACCCAATGTGACACTATAAGGTTGTGCAATGTCGTCTCGATGCAAATAGATAAATCTGTTCACTCGGAGAACTCAGCTTTAATTCTCGGTAGCGAAAACTCGTTTACTGGGAAGTTCGATTCTGCATTTTCCATTCTGACTCTGTGGAAAAAAGTCCAGACAAGCATGCCGGAGTAAAAAAAGCCGTACTATCTAAAAAAAGAAAATACGGCTTGTCTAAAGGTTTATCTAAATTACTTAAGCAGCACAACCTTTTGAATAGCTTGATATTTACCTGCAGTCATGCGGTAAAAATAAACTCCACTGCTGACTGATTTACCTTGTTCATCCTGTCCATTCCAAACCAAATGATGAGTTCCTGCGTTCCATTCTTTTGAAGTAAGGTTCAGTATTCTACTACCTTTTACGTCAAAAACTGTGATATCCACAAAGCTATCTGTTTTCAAATCAAATGAGATATTAGTTTCTGGATTGAATGGATTTGGATAGGCATTGTTTAGCTTTGTAAACGTAGGTATCACTGGAGGTAAGTTCGGATCATCCTGAGCAAGTACCTGTACAATCACCGGTCCGCTAAATCCGCTGATTCCGCTGTAATCCACATATTCGAGCCAGTAGTAATAAGTATTTGGCGCTTCAACTGAAATGTCCGAAAAACTATATGAATAATGGCTGGAAGTATTCGTCCCCTGGATGATGGAAGTGTTCAAATTAATTGCGTTTGCCATGTTCATATTATTGGAACGAAGTATATTGAACCCAAGGTTGTTTGTTTCAGATTCTGTCGTCCAAAGTAAGTTCACCAAAAATTGCGATGTTGAGAAAGACGCTGTAAAGGAAGACAGTTCAACAGGAAGATCAACATTGCCAGACTCTGAGCCAATTGTAAAAATATCTTTTGCACTAATTGAAGAAATAGCTGCTGTTATTGTACGCAAACCCGATGAGATTGTTGTCAATTTAGTAACTCCCTGATAGACAGCAGGAGTCTTGCCTGTCCAAACAAAGTTGTTATCGTCGCTTGCAGTCCAAGTAAAAGTAGCATATAAAGTGGACGATATTCCACCGGAAATTGACCATTGCCTATTAATTCTCACTGGCATAAGGGTATCTATTGTCTCTGAAGCACCCAAACTCGTAACAATTCCTGTGCCGGGGAAAGTCAAATATGGTGTTCCCGCAAAGGATAACGAATTACCGTTTAAGTTCAGGCTACCGCTAGTACCTGTAAGGCTGCCAATGGTGATGGGATTGGGTAAGGTTGCTGTCCCTGAATTGTTGATAGTCAATGAGCTAAAAACAGAAGGTAAAATACCTGGATTTGATGTTGTTATTGAAACCAGCGAAGCACTGCCAGCATTAGAAGCTGAACCGGTACCACTATAGATGATATTGGGTATGCCGACAACTGCACCTGATATAGCCAAATTATAATTACCCAAAGTGATAGTTCCGCTAGTCAATGTAAGTGTTCCTGTCACAGCTTTCGCACTATTCAGGACAATTCCGTTGGAATTATTAATCGTAACATTATGCGGACCACCGGACAAAGGCCATTCACTAGATAAAGCGTTTTGAACACCAGAACCTGCATATTCCAATGTCGATGCTCCACCGTAAGTCAGAGTAAATGTACCTAAGGCGAAGGATGCTGTTCCGGCTAAGGTCAATTTACCATTGATGGTAGTATTCACACCTAGTGTTATTGTGTTTGTTCCACTTAACAAGATATCCACATAAGTAGTGAAGTTAGTACCGGAACTGGTAGCAGCAATCAGAGTTTGATTACCGGCTGCAGTATATTCAACGACACCATTATTAGCAAACGTTGTCATTGCAATTGTAGGAGCAGCTCCAGTTAATCTGAACGTACCATTATTTGTAAATGTGCCTGCGGAAGTAGTATTCGTCATTTTGAGAACAGCATTTGATCCAGTGCCCGTCGCTGAAGATTCAAATACTGTCCCTGGAGCTATAGAAAAGTTACCATTTGTTCCGTTATCTGTAGATACACTAGCATTTGCTCTTAAAATACCGGATGTTATTTTCCAGTCTTTAGCTTTCGTTGGTTTTGACATGGTTGCAGTTTGACCGCTATTCATAGCGATTTCAATTGCATAAGTAGTTGTTGAACCCGGATTCACGGCACCCCAATTTGTTGTAAAATCTCGGCTATTTCCTACGATTTTTACTAAACCGCTTGTACCTGCTGACGTAATGATTAAACTCGTTTGAGCATTATCACCAGTACCTGGAATTGTGCCTAATGTTGCGTAATAACATCTTAATGAACCGTAAACAGATATCGTGAAAGTAACCAACTTCAATTGCCCATCTGTACCAAGTCCTCCCGCGCCAGTTCCATTTGATATATTCAAATTGTTCACTTCCTCATTTTGAGTAAGTGAGATAACGTGACCTGTTTGAATAAATACAGAATTTAATGATGTCGGTATTTTACCGGGGTTGTTTTCACCCACTCCATTGGCTTGCCATACGCCACCACTGCTATATCTTTCCCAGGAATTTGCAGCATTATAATTGCCGCTAGCTACGATTGATCTAAAGTCACCTGGACTTTGAGCAAATAACAAGCCTAAATGGAGTATGACGATAAGTGTAAGAATTAATACTAACTTTTTCATAATAATTCACCATCTCCTTGTTATATTGTTTCGATTGATATTTAAAGATCCTACATATAACTATTTCCTTATATGCTGAATTAAATTAAACTAGTTATTACTTGTCAACCAAAATTTGCAGATATTCCCGCTTAAACTGAAGGGAGACCACTATGGAATAATCTCGATGAATCTCTTTACAGACGATCCGTTTATGAAGATATTTTTCCTAGCTTCACTCATACATTCTTATTAATTCACCTGACAATTGAAAGAATAATCGAATAAAATGTCACAGTGTTACGCTTCATTTCCTATCTGAATCAACTTGCTTATCGTCTTCCAATTTCTTGCTGTTGCCTGTGTCTGGAATTTCTTCTCAAAAAGAGTATTTGTAAGCTTTGAATCAGCAACTCCATTCGGAAGGTAGAGATAAACTGCTCTACCACTAACGATGAATTCATCCGGTAAATATAATACTGACGGGATGCTCTCAACTTGTTCAGGAGAAGGAACATCCCTCAAAAGCATTAAGTACAAATGATCAATACTGATATTCCGCTCAATTTTGAACGGATTATTCTCGAAAATCTTTGCTAATTCCGACAACTCTGTTGCTAGTATATGGATAGGCTTTCCCATCTTTTCCAAGAGTAATAGATCTAATCTGTCTGCCAATACCTTTGGCTCTGTATCCTTTGATTGAAAGACTATATTTCCACTCTGAATATAGGTTTGAATATTCTGCCAGAGCAATTCTTCACAGTAGGAACGTAAGATATCCATCCTCAGCCGATTATGGCTGCCGACATTGATGCTGCGTAGTAAGGCGATATAAGTACTCATTATTTATCCTTATGATTTCGCTATCTCTCGATTTTGAACTTCCATGAAAGCAGGTTTTCGCTACCGATGATGAAAATGTCGGTTTGAAGTCCATTTTCCATTTTAGTCAGGTATTCAATGATAATTTGTTTAGGGCATTTGAACTCCAAGATATCGTATTGTTGGGATAAACTAAAAGGGCTCATTCACATGAGCCCTTTCAAGAATGGAAAAGGATTATCCAATATATTTCTTCAGGAATGTCTCCATTTCCCGATAGAAATCAAATTGATTTTCCTCATTCTGGAAACCATGTCCTTCGTTATCTTTAACCATATATTCAACTTCGACACCTCTTGTCTTCAAGGCAGCCACCATCTGGTCAGACTCATGAATAGGTACACGCGGATCGTTAGCGCCTTGGGCGATAAAGAGCGGAGTTATGATCTTATCCGCATTGAGAGCTGGAGATGTTGCCTTAAATTGTTCAGCTTCCTTTTCAGGATGTCCAAGCATTTCATACATCATTTCCCGCATTGGTTCCCAGTAGGGAGGGAATGCTTCCAACCAGGTAAATAGATTGGATACACCAACGTAATCCACAGCAGCAACAAACAACTCTGGTGTCTTGATAATTCCCATGAGCGTGGCGTAGCCACCATAACTTGCACCGTAGATAGCAATCTTCTTAGGATTGGCAATGCCTTCTTTAATAATCCATTGCACCGCATCTGTAACATCGTCCTGCATGGTTAGACCCCATTGTTTATAGGATGCTTCCTGGAATTTTCTGCCATAGCCGGTAGAACCTCTGAAATTCATCTGCAATACTGCATAACCACGATTCGCTAAAAACTGTACTTCTGGATTAAATCCCCAGGAATCTCTATACCAGGGACCACCATGTGGATTGATGACTACAGGTAAATTCTTTGGCTCTATCCCTAATGGTAAAGTCAAATAGCCGTGTATTGTCAAGCCATCCCGGGAAACATATTGGATTGGCTTCATTTCTGCCAGTTCGTCTTCTTTCAGCCAGGGAGCCAAATCAAACAATTTGGTCAGTTCCCAAGTAATCAGGTTTAGATAATAATAACTTCCAAAAGTTCTATCCAAACCGGAATATACAATGCATTTACTCTCATCTTTATCAAAACAAGTAACGCTGTTTTCATACTTTGGTAATTTTTGGTCGACAAAATCCTGTATTTGTTTCCGGGTTTCATCAAAGAAATGAGGATGTTCCTTTTCCGTGTTATAGATTACCCCCGTAAGTACTTTTCTTTTTTTGGAATAGATAAGATCATAAACATCCACCTCTGGATGTTCAAAAATGAGCTTCCCTTCTTTTCCGGTATTTAGATTATATTCAAAAATTCCATATTTATCTCTACCCACATTTGAGGCGGCATAAATTGCCTTATTATCGAGGGTGAAGAACAATGGAATGACGTTTTCCTTAAAATTGTAAGAAGCAATTTCCCGCCATTCACTGTCTTCTGTTTCGCGATACTTCAAACCGACGTTAACTCCATCTGTTGTGAAAGCCAGACGTAATTTCCCATCCTGGTCAGTAATCCAGGCACGGACATCCCCTGGATTTTCTGCAATTGGTGTCATGGCTCCGGTATCAATATTTAAGCGATATATGTCGAATATTTCGGGATCTCTTTTATTCATCTGAAAAAGGATGTGTTCCGGGTCGTCTTCCAGTTTATCCACAATATCGCATTTCACTTTTTCGAAAGGAGTGAATTCAATGGGATTCGAACCATCATAATTGACACCATACAACCTGGTGTTTTCATCTCCTCCCTGGTCCATGACATAGATAATCCGATCATCACTTGCCCAAACATAACCGGCTATATCTCTTTCAGTAGCTCCAGTTATGCGCTTGATTTCTCCGGTTTTGATGTTTTTGACAAACACATTCAATCTTCTTTCATATGGCTCCATCCAAGCTAAATACTCTCCATTGGGCGAGATATTAACGGATATTTGTTCCGGGTTCTTAAAAAAGTCTTCTAAAGGTATTAATCTTGTCATTTTTCCTCCTGCATTTTAGAATATATTTTGCTCTTATTTCTTTTCAGTATCTGGATTTGAACTTCATCTGCTGAAAGAATAGGTGTATTACCACACGCCCCTACACAATTTCCTTGCGGTATTTGGACATGAACCTGATGTGGATGATCAATCCTGTAATAATCATAACAACTCCAAGACCACCGCCTTTTAAGTACAATCTTGTCCAATCATTCGGATAAATCAACATTGTGATAGGGATAAACAACGCAATGAAAAACCAAAGGTACATCCTGGATACTCTGTACTTCATAGCGAGGAAACAGAGTACAGTTGTACCGCATACAGCAAATAGCAGATACATCAGCATATTGTCGAAGAGATTGGATGGAATATTAATCTCTGCATTATATAAGATAGCAATCAGAATCATAATGCCGATAAAACCTGGGACAACAATAAGCTGATCTAAGCTGGCGGACATGGAAGTAAGCTCTTTTTTTGTCAGATCGGGATACTTCTTCTTGATGTAGCAATTTTGATAGGAGTTGATTAAATAGAGAATAATCAGGAACAGAATATATCCTATCATTTTCATCCAGGAGGGAAATACATAACTTTTTATTATCGAAATCCCCACTACCCCCCAAAACATGAAAATTATTCCTACTACAATATCAATCAGACCGTCTTTACTATTGAACTCCTTTTCAATTCCTACAAGCTGTTCTTTTCTTTCTTGTTTGCTTTGTTCGACATTTGGTGGATTAAGAGAAGTTTCTGTAGCATTGACCATAATTTCTTCAGACATAATATCCTCCTTCAATCGTATTTTCTCATATTCTTGTACAACCATGGGAGAGCATATATTTCAAGTTACAAAAAAAAACTTTATAAATACTATCTGTCAAACTATTTTAATGATTTCAGACAAATATGATGCTTTTAATAGGTTAATTATCTTTCATACGATTCTGATAATTATGATTTAGGACAGGATGTTTGGAAGATTGTAGAATTTATATGAAAACTGAGAGCCGGTTCATTGAGTGATTAAAACTTCCCTCTTTTGGAACAAGAGAGGGATAAGAGGGTGAGTCGACGAAGGAGAAATTGTATCGAAATGTACCGTTATTACATTCAAGACTCTGTTAATGTCGTCTCCTCGATACAAATAGATGCATTTCGACTTCGCTCAATGACCATCTATTCACTCGGAGAACTCAGATACTGTCCAGCTTACGATGATCAAACAAGTAAGCAACCCAATATTTAAGCGCTTCCTTGCCAATACCCGAACCCCAAAGATCTGCTTCTGCAATAACGATGCCAATGGCAAAAAAACTAGTTTTAGGCTCGGATATTCTAACTGATTTCCATTACTGAGTTATGTATATTCATCGTAAATGTATCTATTTAAATCTTAAATACTTATATGTCTCACAATACCGGATGAAATACAAATAAATAACGATATAATAAGTTGTTAATATCAGCCATATTTCAGGAAAAATAAATTGCCTTTTTATGTTAAAGAAGTATTTTAATATCATGATGTATAGCTGGGCTACAAAATACGGAGGAAAAAAATGAAAAATCTACTCAATTCCATGTTTCAAATCAAGTTTGCATGTTTACTCGTTGCACTTTACTTAACAATTTTGATGGTTCCAACTAACGTTTATTGTCAAACAACAGGAGATACGCTGATTTGTGATGTCTCAGTCGTTGTGGATCAATTTGCAGAGTCTGATGAAAGTACAGGTGGCTTGTCCAGCCTTGTTATTGCAGATGATTCTTTATCCACCACCGATTACTCCACAATCATCTCCTATGACGACTCTCTTCAAGTAGGTCACTGTGCTAAAACCAAAATTTATGGAGATTCAATACACGTCGAATGCTACATTACCAATGGGCAAATCAGAAATGTAGAAGTGCTCAATGATGCTGGGGGACATGCTATCTTTTATCTTAGAGAAAGCAGCAGCACAGCAACAACTTCCTATATTAAGGGCTACGTAAAACCAATCACAAAATATACTAGTGTTGTTTTTCATGTGAATCAACAAATAAAGCCCTCTACCAATTCTTGGCATACAATTACTGCTTCTGCAAAGATAGTAGGTGTGAGATATGTCAACTATTGGGATCACTTTTGGTACTATATCGCACCAGGGCAAAAAAAATATCTCGAGTGGTCTGGGGAGTTACCATATTGCCATGTTAATTACGGTTTTATCAAATATGTAATTATTGATGACAACGGACCAATGTTTATAGCTCATTCGGAAGCTTATTACGATGATTTTGAAGAAATATCTTGGCCTTCTCTGATTTCTGATTTTGAAATTCCAATAAATCCACTTCACGATGATCTCACTGTTGTTTTTGGAATAGTAAGGCTCTCGAGCATAAAGTTTTTAGGAGAGGAATTACCCGTAGAATTATCCAGTTTTTCAGCTCAATATAATTCAGATTTTGTTTCATTATTGTGGGAAACACAATCCGAGACCAGTTTAGCTGGATATAATATCTACAGGGATACAAGCGAAAGTATGTCTAACCCGCTGAAAAGGAACGAAATGTTAATTACAGCTACCAATTCATCACAGACACAGAACTATACTTTCAATGATCAGGAGGTGGAACCCAATTCCATCTATTACTACTGGCTGGAATCCGTTGATTGTGATGGGAAAACCCAACTGTATGGTCCAGTTACAGCCACAACAAATAATCCGGGTGAACCTGATACTCCGCCTGTTATTGAACCTAAAACATCGTTACTCTGTGCCTTCCCGAATCCCTTTAACCCGGACACGACGATACCCTTCGAATTAAAGAACGCATCAGATGTTAGGATGGACATCTTCAATATCAAAGGGGAGCTAGTCAAAAACTTCAGTTCACAGCATTATGAGAAAGCTGGTGTTTATGAAGTACATTGGGATGGTAAGACAGATGCCGGTCAAACACTTAGCAGTGGCGTATATTTCTATCGGATGACAGCAGGGACATATTCTGCAACTAAAAAGGTCATTTTAATGAAGTAATATGACTTTCCCAATGCTATACATCGGAGGCTACCTATATCAGGTAGCCTTTTGTTATTCTTTCAAAAGAATACTCTCTTCATTTTCCTGTTGATCAAAATGCGGAAGGTTAAGCCATATCGAATATACCTGGCAAGGCTGCACTTTCCCAACCTGCAGAAATACTCATGATGAAGGATGTAACTTTTCGAAAGACGGTGAAGAATGTTCCATCTGCGGAATGAAGCGTACGAATAAGCACATAGGAGATGATGATACCTGTTCCGTATGCTGGAAGGACAGTAGTTAACGAAAACAAGGTCTTTCTCTATAGAATGCTGCTACTCCTGTCTTTGTTTTATCCAGCCGGCGATATCCTCAATCACCGTAGGATCTACGTATTCCAACGTAAAATAGCTGTCCGGGGTTGATTTACCTTCGCTTTTCATAAACAGATGGTCGAGGTTCGGATAGCTCTTCAGTATCACATTATTTCCGCTTGCCTTCTTCCAAAGATTATAATTCGTCATCGAAACCTGGTAATCCTTCTCACCCTGGAGAATGAGGAAAGGAGCTTTGGATTGTTGGAAAACTTCCACCTGGTGATAGTTATTCAGGGAAAGCCAATAACCTTTCGGAACACCTAATAACAGCGTATCCGGGGCAGGTTTATCCTTGGAAAGTAGTTTTATGGCTGCTGCCTGGGCAGTGAGTTTATCCAGTTCCTTTTTCTTTTCCGGTGTCATCATATCCAAACCAAAGATGTATTTGTATTGCTCCACAACGAGGTCTTCCAAAGGTCTGGCGTTCCCAGCCAGCATGATGAACCCGGATACACCCTTCACTTCTTTTGCAGCAATCGGCAGCACATAGGCTCCCATACTATGACCTAAAAGGAAATACCCGTTCCCCTTAATGCTCTTATCAGCTTTGAGGAATTTCAGGGCAGAGACAGTTTCAGGCAGATACTCATCTTTCATAGTAAATGATTCATTTCCTTTGAATTTAGAGGGATAATCCAGGGTCCTTTTAGACCAGCGCAGGGTAGCAATTCCATGGTTAGCCAAGCCATTGGCAAGATCACGGAAAGGCTTGCGCCTTCTCACAGTTTCATCCATATCATTGGGACCAGAACCAGACAGCATCAGCACGATCGGGTAGGAAACGGCTTTTGCCGGAACTGTCAGGATGCCATGAACCTGGAGACCATCGCAGTCAAAGGCAACTTCCCGGGTGATGATATTCTTAGCATCCAGGTAATCAGGCAATTTGACATCCACACCCGGTTTCGGAACCGATGAAGGATTGAAGAATAAGCCCACGACAACGCCCTGGTCTGCCAGGGTTACTATCATGTCGATCACCATTTTATCGAAATTCAAAACATATATATGTGTATGATTAGGCGGATTTTCCTTTTCATTGATCTCGAGCAAACCGAGGAACCCGCCTAACTGTTCGGACAATCCCTCCCAGGTTTCCTGCAGCTTTGCCGCTGACAGAGCCGTTTTCACTTGGTCCGAACTCATTTGCGTACAGGTTTCATAATCGCCATTAAGCAGGCTGTTAAAGTAAATATCCGCATTGTTATTCGGGGTGATTGGGATCTCGATCGCTTCCAGTACGCAGGAAGCCAGCAGTAAAAATATGAGAATCGTGAAGTAATACATTACTCTTCCTCCAAAGATTGATTTTCGATATTATCATTCATAATTGCTCCCAAATAAGAATTATAAGGATTGATAAAAAAGTCAAAGTTAATTTATTTCCACTAAAAGGCATTACGGTACCAATACGGGAAATGATCTTGGGCGTGGAGTAGGATTCCGATCCTACTGAATACGAGACTATCGTTTTGAACAGTTCATCGTGGAATGTGATTCATAGCATTTACGCCAAATGCTGCATAATCGTTATATATAACCATCCACTTTCATTTAACAAGAGGTGCAAGTTCAGCAGGATCGGCATCCTACACTACAATGCAAGACACAGTTACGTAAGATTGGAATCTTATGCCACAACCGCGTAAATGCGGAGCTACGATACAGTAGGATCGGCATCCTACTCCACAACCGCGTAAATGCGGAGCTACGATACAGTAGGATCGGCATTCTACTCCACAACCGCGTAAATGCGGAGCTACGTATAGTAGGATCGGCATCCTACTCCACATGAAATAGGAACACATTTGCTGGCACCGGTTACTTCCCACAAATTGAAACATCACACCTACCAGGGATATATCGCTATGGAGAACCTGGCTCAGTATTTGAATATCAAGATGTTTCATTATACAGATTACAACCGTTCGGATGAAAGCTATTACCACTATCATTTTTTTCTGGAACTATATGAAAAGCTGGATAAGCAATATCCCATGGCAAAGGTGCAGAAATTATTCAAACTTGCTGTAAAAAAGGCTGTGAAGGATGGGATTCAAGCAGGATAAACAGTTTAACATTCATATTAATAAACGGACGAATCAACTCTCTGCTGGAGGAAAGACGGCATTAAAATTTTCTGAGAAACATTGAGCTGATAGATTTGGGATTATAAAGAGCCCCCCCAAATAAAAGACAATCTCTTTCCTCATGACGATTTCAATGATATAGACACGCTATGTATTAGTATCATAAAAATATCCAAAAATACTGCCTTATGGAATAAATTTTGTTACAAGAATAACCATAGTAACATCTGTCAAGAAGGAGCGAGCAATGATGAGAAAATTGTTTTATTCTTATTTTATTTTAATCTTCTTAACCGGAATCTTCTCTTTATCTGCTCAAACCTACCAGGCAACACGTCTAGTAGAACGGAATAGTGTGGAACATGGTTCCATGTGCACAGATGATATCTGGGAATCTTATACAGATTACAAACGGGAGATTGTACATTATTCCTCACTACAGGCAGATGTGATTGATTCCGTGGAAGTATTAAGTAAGCGAATCCAAACAGGTTATCCAAATAACTGGGTTCCATACCAGACCTATGATTTCCATCCTTCAGTTACTTTGTTAAATGAGGGAAGGATCGTCAATTTCAATATCACCAGTACCCTAGGATGGTTTCCCAATTCGATCGTTGAAGTGTATGATTCAATGAACCATCTCGTTATGGTACACAGAGATTATGTTCACGATAACATACATACGGGAATAAGAAAGACTCTTTCCTATTTACCGGATGGCAATATCGACAATACATCAAGCTTTATATATGGCTGGGATACTGAACCAGATCAATATCTCAAGACAGTTCCCAATTATGATAACCAAGGCAGAAGGCTCTATGAAATACAATATACATCTCCTGATTCGATAACTTGGACTCCGGTAACCAAGACCATCTTCACGTATACAGGAGAGACATATCCCGAGGGTTTGGTATTTCATACTTACCACCCCTTATTTTGTTTTAGTTCCTTTAATAACTGGGGTTCTGTTTTCTATAATGATGTTCCGGGTTTGCAAACTCCTTATGTAATAGATTCACTGGTCGTGCAACATTACTCCGATGGACAGTGGGCGGATAGTTTATATACTGATTACCAGGTGAATCATTCGACAGGAAACGGATATGGATTTCAAACACGGGAGATCAATCTGACCATACCATTACCCATCGATGCTCAATACAAGCGAATGAATTTTTATTTCCATGAAAATGGATATTATAACGGTGAATCCTATAGTATAGATGATGGACTCGCTCCACCTTGGGATCAAAGTATCAGCTATGCGTGGGAAGAGATAACTCCCAATCACGAACAAATTGCTATTCCTCAATCGGAAATCAGGATTGCTTGTTACCCGAATCCTTTTCAAATTAATCTGAATATCGTACTTTCCAGCAAAGGAAACCAACCTACTGAGATATCAATCTATAACATCAGAGGGCAATTGGTAAGAAGTTGGCATCAAGTAAAAGGGAAAGAACTTACTTGGGATGGATTTGACAAGAATAAAAAGCATTCTCCTACTGGCATATATTTCATCAAGGCTCAACAAGGTAAAAGTGAAACCGTTAGGAAGTTCGTTAAAATGTAGAGACGCCCAAGTTGGGCGTCTCTACAATGATATGATACTACTAATCCAGGTAAACTCTTTGTGGAATGATATCGGTTCAATAGCTCTTCACTTTTGACAGCTTTGGGAAGATCAAAGCTGATAGTTGTGGAAGTATCAAGATTCCAAGCGTACTTCTCAACAAACTGTGCATGTGAAGGATTCGTGATATTATAAATACAAATTTCATTCCATGCAGTTTCAGGGAAGAAAAGAAGATCATCTTTAATATACAAAACCCTTACTGCTGACCTATCATAAGGTAATATACTCTGAATAATAGCAGGATTAGCAGGATGTTATATCCTGAAGCTTGTAACTTTTGGAGTCTGCACCTTCCAGAGTTATTGGGATGCAATCCCAACAATATAACAGCTTGCAAAGCTATGGTACGATGCAGATTCCGATAATACCATTATCGGTTACAACACATTACCAATGTAAGTTACAAGCATTTCGCAAAAGGCAAAAAGGGAAAACTATAAATCAAGGGGAAATCCTGACCAAGCGAAAGCCTATATCGCCGTAGCTGTAAGTCGAAGTGCTGTAGCTCCGAATGGAAACGGCGCAGTTGTTGTCATTGCTGTACCAGCCACCGCCGCGTAGCACACGGTATGACCCGCTGACAGCGCCATGCGGGTTGGTCTGTGCACTACCCGGATAAGCACCATAAATGTCCCAATTCCACTCCCAGATGTTGCCACTCATATCATATAAGTCCAGTTCATTGGCTGTTTTCGTTCCAACTGTGTGACTCGTGCCACCAGAGTTATCACCATACCAAGCCACAATACCTAGCGTGTTACTGCCACTATAGGTATAACCATGAGTTGAGTTTCCACCCTTTGCAGCAAACTCCCATTCCGCTTCCGTAGGTAGACGATAGCCATTGGCTGTCCAACTACAGGAGACATTGGTGTGATTGTTATAGTCTGTGTTCCAACCTGCAGGCCAGTCTGCAGGATTAGTCCCATAAGTACTATAACTGTAGCAGGGAGTTATACCTTCATTCAAGCTGCGCCTGTTGCAATACTCAATGGTATTGAACCAGGAAACCTGTTCAACTGGTCCATTGGTCACGCCAGTGAAATAGGAAGGATTCACTCCCATCACTGTCTGATAAGCAGACTGTGTCAGCTCATACTTATCCATGTAAAAGGAGGATACAGTTACATCAGATGTGCCGTTATTGAAAGTACCGCCTGGAACAAGGATCATCTGGACAGGAGTTGTTCCCTGGCTGAAAGTGATATCCGTGATTTCATTCAGATTAAAAGTGGTTGTACCGTTTGTAGTATGCACATTCATCTGAGTCTGCGCAAAAAGAAAAGATGTAAAAAGTATAAGGCAGCTAATCAATAATATTTTGTACATCGTATGCTCCTATTTTAACATCAGCATTTTATTGACTTTGATTTGGTCATTGCACTTGACCTTATAAATATAAGGACCCGTGGCACATGCTTTCCCGGTTTCATTCAAGCCGTTCCAGGTCAGTTCGTGTACTCCTTTAGTCATATACTCTTTTGCCAGAACCTTTACCAATTGCCCTCTAATGTTATAAATTGCTACTTCTGTCTGATACGGTTCCGACAATTCAAACTTGATTATGGTTGAGGGATTAAACGGATTGGGGTAATTGGTTAAAAACTTAATGGGGACTTTAGACAGGAACGCAACCCAATCATTATTGGAGACATTGCTGAAATTGATCTGCTGAATATCCTGAACCTGGAACTCCGCAGTAGTTCCATTTGTGAGATGGACATACATGACATCACAATACAACAGAAACGGAATCAGAATTAATAAAACGAGGAATATAACTCTGAACATACAAACCTCCTTGCTGGTGATATTGGGTTATCTATCAACCAGGATAAAACGTATTAACAAACTTGTTTTAATTACTAGTTCAATTAGTAAAAATTTAAGTTACTTAGTCAATATCTAAATTTGCAGCAGAAGGGGACAGGTTCAAGATGAATAGCAGAAATAGACCCCCCTACCCCCCTTCTCAAGGGGGGATAATCATTAACGCCCCCCTTCTCAATGGGAAACTATCCTAAAAATCCTCCCTTCTCAAGGGAAAACTATCCTTAAAATCCCCCTCCTCAAGGGGAAACTATCCTTAAAATCCCCCTTCTCAAGGGGAAACTATCCTTAAAATCCCCCTTCTCAATGGGAAACTATCCTAAAAATCCTCCCTTCTCAAGGGAAAACTATCCTTAAAATCCCCCTTCTCAATGGGAAACTATCCTAAAAATCCTCCCTTCTCAAGGGAAAACTATCCTTAAAATCCCCCTTCTCAAGGGGAAACTATCCTAAAAATCCTCCCTTCTCAAGGGGAAACTATCCTTAAAATCCCCCTTCTCAAGGGGAAACTATCCTTAAAATCCTCCCTTCTCAAGGGGGAAACTATCCTTAAAATCCCCCCTTCTCAAGGGGAAACTATCCTTAAAATCCCCCTCCTCAAGGGGAAACTATCCTTAAAATTCCCCTCCTCAAGGGGGAAACCTTAAAATCCCCCCTCCTCAAGGGGGAAACCTTAAAATCCCCCCTTGAGAAGGGGGGTAGGGGGGTCGTTCTTCATTCAAAACTCTTTTCCTGTTCAACAGTTTTTTTACAAGGTATTCTCTTTGTGGGATTATTTCGGTTAAGAGCTCTTCACTTTTAGACAGCTTTAGGATGATCGAAAAAGCATTGCGTCATTTCATCAACACCAGCTTTCTGCTTGTTGCCTTCCCTTCAATGCTTATCCTGGCAAAATACACACCGGAAGCAACTGCAGAACCATTATCATCTGTCCCATTCCACAATACCTGATGATTACCCTGTGTGAAATGCTCATTCAGTAAACTTTTCACTTTCTGACCGCGGATGTTATAGATATCCAGATTCACTAATCCGGCTTTGGGAAGATCGAAGCTGATAGTGGTAGTTGGGTTGAAGGGATTGGGGTAGTTGGTGATTTCTAATTCGGTAAGAAAAGAAATCGCAGGATCATTATTTGAAGTTAGATCAACCCAATAATATTGATAATTTTTGTAATTGTTCCAAGTGTCATTTTCAAACAATTGTTCAGTAATATCATATAGGTTATTATTAGCATCATATGTGTAAATAGTCTGATAATTATCAACCCATTGATTTGGGATTTGATAATAGTAGAATTGATTCACATGAGAAATAGTATTGGAAGAATTATAAGTATAGATATTTTTAATTTGATTTATCCAGTCTGTATCACCCCAGTATTGAAATACTTCGACACTTAATAGATCTCCGTCATATGTTGCTGAATATCTACTTGAATTGTTCCAAGTATTATTTATCCAATCTTTCATCACATAAGAAATCTGATGTCCCTGTTCATCATACCCATATACTTTACTCTGTGCATCCTCCCATTGATTTAAATTCCACCACTTGAGAGAATCTGCAGAAACATGACCATTTGCATCATATTCATAAATTGATTTGTGATAATTCTCCCATCCATTTTGCCATACCTGATCTAGTAATTCCATTACTTTATTTTCACTGTCGTATGTCGGAATTGAGCGACTTTCATTTTGTAATTCACCGTTATACTGATGTTGCGTCAAAGAAAGATTATATAAACCTGCATCATTGTAAGTCCACGATGTTACTTTTGATAGCATCCAATTAGAATATCCGGGTATAAGATAATCATGATAAATTAATCGCCCATTTTGATCATACTCAAATTGTTCTAGGTTCATAGCAGTCCATTCGGTTGTATATTCCCTTCCGTAAATATTATCAATATACCAGCCTCGTATAGGATTAGTATTAAAATTGCTAATTTTGGACAGAGTCAAATTGCTAGGAATAAGGGTCTGATTTGAAATCCCTAAAATTATAAATGGTATTAATATAAAAACTAAAGACAATCCTTTTTTTTTCATTTTATCCTCCATTTTTTACTCTTATAGTAAGAAAGAAATACGATTCATGTCAATTGATTTGTTTTCATAATATCTAAATGATTACTGATGCAGAAGGTGCCAGGTGACAGGTTTCAGGTGTCAGAGGCAGAGCAGAACTAACTCTCCGACTTAAGGTCACTTCCCTTTGCAAAAGGGAGGAATTAACGGGCAATAATCGAGTAGGGTGATGCTGGCTAATTAATTCCAGCATCATCCCTCTCACAGAACCGTGCGTACGGGTCTCGTACACGGCTCCTGATAATCCTTGTAATTACTCGTAGTAATTAAATAAAACACTTGTCTGAAGTGATGTCAAATCAAACAACTTCATTTCTTCAAACCACTTGTTCGGCAAGGCAAAGCATAAGTGGAAGCTCTGAGCGTTACGCCATCTGGTCATAGATAGTTTTGGGCATTCTCCCTTGAAGCCTTGTCTGCGCATTGCTTTATGGAATGCTTTCCAGCTCTTCCATTCACGCATCTTCTTCATTCGAAGCCTCCTTCGTATCCATTCCATCAGGCTCGCAAAGATGCTTTTACAACTCGCAACTTTGAAATAGTTACCCCATCCCCTTAGTACAGGATTCAGGCTTCCTATCGTCATGGATATTGGGATGCCACTGTTGCGGGGAGTAAGCTTACGTATCTTATCCTTGAAACGTTTCAAACGCTCCTTGTCGATGCAGACACGGCTTCCTTTGATGAAAAATCCCAGATAGCTGATTCCTGTTTCGACACTGCTGATATGAGTCTTTTCCAGATTGACTTGCAAGCGAAGTTCTTCAAGTATCGCTGTCGCGATCCTTTGATATTGCTCTGCCTTTTTCCTGGTCGGAGCAAATATCAGGATGTCATCAGCATAACGTACTATCCTGATGTTCCGCTGTTTCATCCTCTGGTCGAACTCATCCAGATAGATATTCATCAATAAGGGTGAGATTACTCCACCTTGCGGACTGCCTATCTCAGTAGCTTTGAAATCCCCATCGACCATTACTCCTGATTTGAGAAAACGGCTGATTAATCTCAGCAATGTACCATCACTGATTTTCCTGTTCAGACGGCTCAATATCAGTTCGTGGTCTAAGGTGTCAAAACACTTGGATAAGTCCATATTCACAGCATAACCCAAATTGTACGCTGTAAGAAAACGCTGAGCTTTCGCTACGGCATGTTGGCAAGACCGATGCGGTCTGTAACCATAACTGGACGGATGGAAGTCAGGCTCAAATATCGGTTGTATGATATTCAGGATTGCCTGCTGCACTACTCTGTCTCTTACCGTTGGAATGCCAAGCGGTCTCATTTTGCCATTGGGTTTGGGTATCTCTAACCGCCTTACAGGTGATGGCTCGTAAGTACCTGCCATTAGTTCGTCGTGAAGTTGGTTGATGTTCACTGCCAGTTGTTCGTCAAAGTTTTCTATACTCTGCCCATCAATGCCTGATGCACCTTTATTCCGTTTCACCGAAGTAAAGGAAGCATACAAATTGGGCAGGGAGTACACCTTGTCGATTAAGCTGTAGTATTTTCTCATGACATTTCCTGTCTCATTGTGATTCGTTTTGCGGTGTTCATCGAGGATGAATGTCTCTTCATCAGGGTGTCCTGCCTTCTTTAGCATATAGCAATATGACAGAACTGCTGCTTTTGAGCTTTGCCTGACTAATCAGTCTCGTGCGGTCGGGGTTGAAAGGAAGTTCGTCACCACTGTCAAACCGAGCCTCGAAGCATTTCAGCTTCTTCCTTCGTTTCTCACTTTTCATCGATTACTTTCCACATTTCAAATCATCCCTTTGGATTATCTTCATCCCTTCGCATGAACTGTATCCTTTTGAGATACAGCCCTCAGCATTACCGTGAATGCTGTCCCTTTTGTTTTATCCTCCAGACTGTCACCAGCTTTCATAGGCAAAAGGTTTGTCACTACTACGGAATCATCTGCCACCTGCTATCGCTTGGCTTCTCACTTATCTTTCAACTTGATCGAAACGACTACCTTAAGTAGACAATAACAGGCTTCCCCAGTTAAGTTCTCCTGCCTGAATATGAAGCCATCTGTCATAATCTGTAGAGATATCCAGCTTTCGGGCTTTCCCACTTTTTGAAAGGTTACCCACTCTACAAACCAACATCAGTTCACTTGCGCTATGTTCCATATTCCCTCTGCGTCTTACTTCAGACCCTGCCGTTGCCGGCAACGCCCTTGACCTCGAGTTGACTTCCCGCTGATTAGGTGTCAGGACTTCTTCCAGTCCATCGGCGCAGAAAACATTCTGGGCAAACAAAAAAGAGACGCCCGAGTTGGGCGTCTCTACATTTATTTACAAAGAATAATCTACTTTGTTAGTTTTGCTACAGTATCTTTTAAAGGATTCTTTGCTTTGGTTGTTTTTTTCTTAGTTTTTGCGATATCTTTAGTAAGATCCTTTGCACTGATATGATCGTGTTTCTTTTCATCCGCACCTTCCACAAATTCAATGATTGCCATAGCAGCAGCATCACCTTTGCGGTAGCCGTTTTTAATGACACGTGTATATCCGCCGTTCCGTTCGGTATAGCGGGGTGCGATCTCAGTAAAGAGCTTTTTCACAAGGTCACGGCTGCCAAGAATGATGAAAGCCATACGACGATGATGAACACTATCTGATTTTGCATAAGTGACACAACGTTCAGCCATGCTCCGCATTTCTTTTGCTTTTTCTACCGTTGTGGTCAATCTTCCATGTTCCACAAGAGAGCGAACCAGGTTTCTTAACATGGCATTGCGATGGTCAGCTTCGCGACCAAATTTTCTTCCAGCTAATCTATGTCTCATTGCTTACACCTTCTTCTTCATAATAACGCGATTTTTGGCTTCCTCAATACGTCCATATATCTCATCGATATCCATGCCGAGAGTTAACTCATATTTGTCCAGGAGAGCGGTGATTTCATCAAGGGATTTCTTACCAAAATTACGATACTTTAGCATTTCCGGTTCAGACTTTCCGACTAAATCTCCAATAGTTTCAATATGAGCTGCTGATAGGCAATTCGCAGAACGAACCGTCAGTTCGAGTTCTTTGACGCTCATATGCAGGAGTTTATCAAGACGTTCTAAGTCCGGATCCATCTGGATTTCTTCCACATATTCAGGTTCCTCTTCGAAAAGAGAAATCTTTGAATAGAGGTCTTTTAATATCTTTGCTGAAAGGAACAAGGCAAATTTTGGATCGATACTGCCATTTGTCTGGATATCGATGGTCAATTTGTCATAATTCATTTTCTCTTTCACTCGCTGGTGGCTAATCACAAAATTAACTTTGATGACAGGAGAATAGATAGAATCAATTGGAATCACGCCAATTGGTTTATCTTCCATTTCCTGTTTGTCAGCAGGTATATAACCGCGACCAGAGCCAGCCCAGAGTTCAAGACGAAAATCGATATCTTCTGTTACTTCCAAAAGATACATATCTTTGTTAATGATTTCCACATCAGCAGGTGCAACGATCTCAGCGGCGGTAACAATACCTTTTCCCTTATGTTCAAGAACCATTGTCACTTCGTTGAGATTGCTGATTTTCATAACAAGCTGTTTGATACGTAAGATCAGATCAATGTAATCTGAATTCGTTCCCGGGATGGGTGAAAATTCATGATGAAGACCTTCGATACGAATATATCGAACAGCAGCGCCCTGGATCGATGACAGCAGAACTCTTCTCAGGGTATTGCCAATGGTAGTCCCGAATCCGGGTTCTAAGGGACCAATATCAAATTTACCGAAGGTAGAAGTATAAGTTTCTTTCTCAACATCCACTTTTTCGGGCATTTGTAAGGGTTCAAGAAGCATCATAACGCGACTCCTATTGACTATTTCGAGTAAAATTCAACGATTAGACGTAAATCCACCTGGATGGGAATCAATTCGACTTCCGGCACTGTAAGGAATTCGCCCCTGAAGATGTTTTTATCAACAGCAAGCCAGGTATAAGGACTGGTTAGGCTTGTCATTTCCATAGCTTCAAGGAGAGCCTTCATCGTACGGCTTTTTTCGTGGATTTCGATGACATCACCGGGCGATACCAGGTAAGAAGGAATATCAACACGTTTGCCATTGATCAAGATGTGTCCGTGATTCACGAACTGTCTTGATTGCATACGTGTTACTGCAAAGCCCAGGCGATAAACGACATTATCGAGTCTGCGTTCGAGTAAGCGTAGTAAGTTGTCACCAGTGACACCCTGCATTTTTTCAGCTTTAAAAAATAGATTACGGAATTGTTTTTCCATTAATCCATAAGTAAAACGCAGTTTTTGTTTTTCTTTTAAATGTAAACCATAATCACTGATCTTTCTGCGTTGGGCTTTATCTTTCCCATGCTGTCCTGATCCATATGGTCTTTTTCCTAAAATCTTATCGTATTTAGCGGTGCCGAAAAGATTCTCATTGAATCTGCGGCATAGTTTTGCTTTCGGTCCAGTATAACGTGCCATTTAAATAGCCTCCATCAGATTCTTCTTGCTTTGGGTGGACGACAACCGTTGTGAGGAATCGGAGTCGAATCTTTAATCGCCAAAACCCTGATACCTGCTGCATTTAATGCACGAATGGCAGATTCTCTTCCACCACCGGGACCTTTCACAATAACGGATACTTTACTAATTCCCATATCGATTGCAGTTTTCGCAACTTCTTCCGCAGCCATCTGAGCAGCAAAAGGAGTACTTTTACGAGAACCCTTATAACCGATCTTACCGCCACTTGACCAAACCAATACATTTCCGGCTTTATCCGTGATGGAGACGATCGTATTATTAAAACTGGAGTGGATGAAGGCAATACCTTCGTCAAAAGCCAGACGTACGCGTTTTTTCTTTGTCTTTACTTTCTTGGTTGCCATCTCTTCTCCTACTTCTTCTTTTTCAAGGCACCAGGTCTTGGGCCTTTACGAGTTCTAGCATTCGTGTGAGTACGTTGCCCACGAACAGGAAGACCTCTTTTATGACGGATACCACGATAGCAGCCGATTTCCATCAGACGCTTTATGTTCATGGCAATCGTTGTGCGAAGAGAACCTTCCACCACGTAATCATTCTGAATAATATCTCTCAAGATCTTTTCTTCGTCCATACTCAGATCCTGTACTTTCTTACTTTCGTCAATATTGGCTTTTTGTAAGATCTCTTGGGAAATGGATCTGCCAATCCCATAGATATAAGTCAAGCCAATGACGACCCGTTTGCTTTTAGGTAATTCAACTCCTGCTATATGTGCCAAGCTGCTTCCTCCTTGTTCTTAGCCCTGACGCTGCTTATGCTTCGGGTTAGTCTTACAGATAACCATAACAACGCCATGTCGCTTAATAACCCTGCAATCTTTGCAGATTACTTTTACAGATGCTTTGACCTTCATGTTGTCTCCTATTTATAACGATACGTAATTCTGCCACGGGTAAGATCGTAAGGAGAAAGTTCCACCTTAACCTTATCCCCTGGAAGGATACGAATATAATTCATACGCATCTTGCCGGAACTGTGGGCAAGGATCTCATGACCGTTTTCAAGTTCGACTTTGAATGTGGTATTTGGCAAGGCTTCCTTGACGATTCCTTCCACTTCAATGACTCCAGTTTTTGCTGTCATTTGTCCTTTCCTATTTAACGCTTAAAATTATGGGTTGATCATTCGTTATGAGGATTGTATGCTCGAAATGAGCAGACAGGGAATTATCGGCTACGAAAAATTCCCAACCCTTTTCTTTCACTCGATTGGTTCCGACATTGACCATTGGTTCAATCGCCAGAGTCATACCCGGCTGTAACCTTAAGCCTCTATCTTTCTTTCCTGAGTTCGGAATCATGGGTTCTTCATGCAGTTGTTTGCCAACACCGTGACCGGTGAGATCATCTGCAACGAAATAACCTTGTTCCTGAACATAGGAACCAATTGCATTGGATATATCCCCTACCCGTTTACCGGGAAGAGCTGCTGAAATTCCCAGCTCTAATGCTTTTTGGGTCACTGTCATCAGTCTCTCTGCTTCTGCAGAAATGTTGCCAACAGCATAAGTCCAAGCTGCATCACCATAGTACCCATCTTTAATAACACCCACATCGACTCCAAGAATATCACCGTCCTTCAAGATAACTTTTTCTGAAGGTATCCCATGAACAATAGCTGAGTTCACAGAAGTACATAGTGTTCCTGGAAATGGAGGTAATCCGGGTACCTGGTAACCTTTAAAAGCCGGTATTCCATCTTCTGAACGAATTAATTCCTCAGCATAGCGATCTAATTCCATAGTACTGATACCAGGTTTTATCAGATCCTTCAATGCGTCAAGCAACAGTCCGACAATACGGCTTGCTTCCCTGATTTTTCGGATTTCTTCGTCAGTTTTGATATATACCATCGTTTATGAATTCCTTCCTCTAAGTTTCCCTTTTTTCATAAATCCTTCATAATGTCTCATTACGAGATGCGATTCTATCTGTTGCAACGTATCCAGAGCTACACCTACGACAATGATCAATCCTGTTCCACCAAAATAGAACGGAAGGTTTGCCCACTTGGACATGAATTCAGGCATAACAGCAATGAAGGCAAAGAATATTGCACCTGGAAGTGTGATACGGGTAAGAACAGTATTAATATAATCTGCAGTCTTCTTACCGGGTACCTTTCCGGGAATGAATCCACCGTAACGTTTCATATTTTCTGCCATATCGGTTGGATTCAGTACGATAGCTGTATAGAAATATGCAAAGAAAATGATCATTGATACATACAGAATCGTGTATAGTGCCGCACCCGGTGACAACCAGCGAACGATCAGGCTTTCCTGTCCATTCGGGAATAAGGCTGCAATTGTACGAGGAAACAATATCACGGACTGTGCAAAAATGATTGGAATTACACCGGCAGTATTTACGCGTAATGGAATGAACGTGCTTTGCCCGCCGTAAACGCGTCTGCCAACAATTCGTTTTGCATATTGAACAGGGATTTTTCGAGTAGCTTCCGTCACCAGGATAACTGACGCTGTCACAAGTACCATAACAGCTAGTGTTATGAGTGCTAACAAGACATTCATAGATCCGGTGCGAACCATATCAAACATTTGAAGAAATCCCTTGGGATAACGTGCAATGATACCAGCGAATATGATCAATGAGATTCCGTTTCCAATGCCGCGTTCTGTAATTTGCTCACCAATCCACATAACAAGCATTGTTCCGGTTACCATAGACACCATTGAAGTGAACATGAAAACTCCCTTTGATAAAGGAGTTATCCCGGGAATGGAAAGCAAGAAGAGAGTGATACCAATTGAATTGAATGCTGAGATTCCAACCGTACCATAACGAGTAATCTGATTGATCTTCTTCTGACCTTCTGCACCTTCCTTCTTTAATTTCTCAAAGTAAGGTACAATACTACCTAGCAATTGAATCACAATGGATGCAGTAATATAAGGCATAATGCCAAGTGCAAAAATGGATGCACGTTCAAAGTTTCCACCAACAAACAGGTCATACAATCCAAATAAAGTATTCCCTTGAGATGCCATACCGGCAAAATAGGTTTTTAATATGGATGTGTCTACCCCAGGAGTTGGAATAAAACTACCTATACGATAGAGAATGAGCATAAGCCCTGTAAAAAGGATCTTCTTTTTCAGATCCGGTATCTTAAAGACATTGGTAATCGTTTGTAACAAGTTACACTACCTCCGCTTTTCCACCATTTTGTTCGATCATTTCAATCGCTTTTTTGGAAAAAGCATTGGCTTGAATATGAATTTTTTTATTAAAAGTCCCGTCAAGTTTTGCTAATATCTTCACTGGATATTTAGACACATGACCGGAGTTAGGTACTAAACCAAATTCTTCCATTTTTTTAATGGTTAATTCTTCCACTTCGAGATCCTGGATTTTCGCCAAGTTCACAATACGGAAATGAATTTTGAATATATTTACGAAACCGCGTTTTGGTAAACGACGCTGGATTGGCATTTGACCGCCTTCAAATCCTTTCGGAACGGTACCACCGGCACGAGCTTTTCTTCCCTTATGACCTTTACCAGCTTGTTTGCCTTGTCCTGTTCCCTGTCCCTTTCCCAAACGCTTCTTATCTTTCTTTGTATCGGGACGTTCCATTGTATGTAGTGATAACATTCAAATCTCCTTTGATCTTCTTAAGCTTCTTCTACCGGTTCAACTTTGACCATGTAGGAGACTTTATTGATCATTCCACGGATAACGGGATTATCTTCATGAATACGAGATTTCCCGATTCTGCCTAAACCAAGAGATTTAGCCACGCGACAATGATTTTCTTTGCGACCAATACAGCTTTTCATTTGGATCACTTTTATCTTCATTTTTCCTCCTGTCCCGTTAATTGGGCGACAGTTTTGCCTCGATTTCGGGCAGCTTGAGAAACCGTACGAAGTTCTTTTAATCCGATTACTGTAGCTTTCACAACATTCGCCGGAGTATTTGACCCCAAGGATTTACAAAGAATGTTCTCAATACCTGCTGCTTCAAAGATAGCACGAGCCGTTCCACCGGCAATAACACCGGTACCGGGACGGGCTGGTTTCATCATGACACGACTGGCTCCAAATCTTCCGATCATTTCATGAGGAATCGTTCCTTTGACTAATGGAATTGAAAACATTAATTTCATCGCTTTATCTTTAGCCTTACGAATCGCATCTACGATTTCATTTGCTTTTCCTGTTCCGACACCGACATTGCCTTTGCGATCTCCCACAACAACAATAGCGCTAAAACTAAAGTTCCTACCACCTTTCACAACTTTCGCCACACGCTTGGTGTCAATGATCTTTTCGATCATTAATTCTTGTTCGTCATTTTGCATTCTGTTGTCTTGACTCAAGTTGTCCTCCTTTAGAACTCTAATCCGGCTTTACGGGCACCATCAGCCAACGCCTTTACGCGTCCGTGATACTGGTAACCTGAGCGGTCGAAAGAAACTTGTTTGATTCCGGCAGCTAAAGCTTTCTGGGCAATGAGTTCACCAATCTTAAAGCTTTTTGCTGCTTTCTTTTCTTTGGCATTTATTTCAATATCTTTGGATACTGTTGAAACAGCAACCAGTGTTTTGCCAACTGTATCATCAATTATTTGAGCATAGATATGCTTCAAGCTACGAAAAACGACCAGGCGTGGTCTTTCAGTGGTTCCTGATAAGCGCTTCCGGATGTACAATTTTCTCCGTGATCTTTTTTCATGCTTAGTAATGTATGCAGGTTTTACCATCATAGACTCCCTTACTTCGACCCGGCTTTTCCAGCTTTGATAATCACAACTTCATCTGCATATCGGACGCCCTTCCCTTTGTAATTTTCAGGAGGTCTGCAAGCTCTTACTTCAGCCGCAAATTTGCCGATATCTTCTTTATTAATACCTTTAATACGAACAATACTGTTCAAGTCAGCTTTTGAACCCTTACTCCTGGGAACAGCTTCAACAACAACAGTGATTCCTTTCGGAACCTGTAATAGAATATCATGTGAGAAACCCAAGGCTAATTTGACCCATGGTCCGATCTTTTCAGCATTATAACCGGTTCCAATAACATGCAGAACCTTTTCATAACCGGCTGAAACACCAGTAACCATATTATTGACCAATGCGCGGGTCAAACCATGAAGGGCGCGTTGCTGACGAGTGTCGTTCTCACGTTTGATATGGATGACAGATTCTTCCATTTCAGCAGTAATCCCTTGGTTGAATTGATATTGAAGTGAACCTAAAGGTCCATCGACTTTCATCAATCCATCTTGATAATTAATCTTCACACCCTGGGGAATCTGAATAGGAGCTTTTCCAATTCTTGACACGTTACCCTCCTACCAGACCTTACAGACGTATTCACCGCCGATATTGGCAGCTCTTGCGTCACGATCAACCATCACACCTCTACTCGAAGTGATAATAGCCAGACCTATATGGTTATAAACAGAAGGTAGATTATCAGATTTGACATACACTCTTCGACCTGGTTTGGAAATCCGTTGGATTCCACGGAGAATGGGCTTACCATTGTTCGTATAGCGTAAATTCAATGTAATCTTACGTCTTTCAATTTTTTTAGCGGGATCTCTTTCAATGATTTGATAACTATTTATGAAATTCTCTTCCGCCAGTATTTTTACTATAGACTCAGTCAGGCGATTGTGATTAACGATCACCTGAGTATGTCCGGCACGATATGCATTGCGAATTTTTGTCAATGCATCAGCTATCGGATCGCACACGCTCATCTTATTTCTCCTCTTTACCAGCTTGCTCTGGTGATTCCAGGGATTTGACCCGTGGATGCATACTTACGGAAGCATAAACGACACATACCAAAATCTCTCAGGTAAGCTCGGGCTCTTCCACAAACCATGCAGCGGTTATATTTCCGTACTGCGAACTTCGGCGTTCTACTTTGCTTGATAGTCCATGATTTTTTTGCCAAGTTCTACTCCTTGTTAATTTTTCTGGAATGGAACACCCAGCGCGCGGAGAAGCTCTCTGGCTTCTTCATCATTTTTCGCTGTGGTGACGATCGTTATGTTCATACCGCGTACTGCATCGATCTTATCATAGTCGATTTCAGGGAACACGGTCTGTTCTTTAATACCGATAGAATAGTTGCCGCGACCATCAAATGAATGCAAGGGAATTCCCTTAAAATCACGGATTCGAGGCATTACAATACTAACCAAACGATCCAGGAATTCATACATGATTTCATCACGTAAAGTAACTTTTGCCCCAATGGGCATACCTTGACGTAATTTGAAATTGGATATGGATTTCTTGGCTTTGGTGATGATCGGTTTACGTCCTGTTATTGTCTCCAGATCTTTGATAGCATTGTCGAGAAGAGCTTTGTTTTGGGTGGCTATTCCCACTCCCATGCTAACAACAATTCGATCAACCTTCGGAACCATATTTACGTTTTTGTATTCGAATTTCTTGATCAAAGTAGGAATGACCTCTTTCCGGTAGCTTTCTTTCATGCGATTCATGTCCTACTCCTTATAATTCGTCACCGGTCTTTTGACAGACACGGATACGTTTGCCATCCACTTCTTTGAAGACAGCTCTTGTCACATCATGGATCTTCTCATTGAATATCATGAGATTGGATACATGAATCGGAGCTTCCTTGGTGACAATGCCACCTTGCGGATTGCGTTGATTCGCTTTCGTATGTTTTTTGATAAAATTGACTTTTTCCACGATCACTCTCTGGGTTTTTGGAAAAGCTTTCAGGACTTTCCCTTTTACACCTTTATAAGGACCGGTGATCACGACAACATTATCGCCTTTCTTAATTCTCATTTTTGTAGTTGTGCTTATCTTCGTGTTCATTTCCTCTCCTAAAGTACTTCCGGTGCAAGTGAGATGATCTTGGTGAAATGATTTTCTCTCAATTCACGGGCAACTGGTCCAAAAATACGTGTACCTTTGGGTTCACCTTTATCATCAATGATCACGGCAGCGTTGTCTTCAAAACGGATATATGTACCATCCGGACGACGGACTTCTTTGGAAGTGCGGACGATCACGGCTTTTTCCACAGTGCCTTTTTTTACTTTGCCACCTGGAGTAGCAGATTTGATTGCAATCACGATGATATCACCGATGGTTGCATATCTTCTGCCTGTACCGCCCAGAACCTTAATACACATGGCTTTCTTGGCACCTGAATTATCCGCGATATTCAATATGGTTTGTACTTGAATCATCTCCCCGTCTCCTTATTTACTGCGTTCGACTATCTTGGAGAGGATCCAGCGTTTGCTGTGACTTAAAGGTCTGTGTTCCTGGATGAGAACCACATCACCTTTCTTCGCTTCATTCTCCTCATCATGTGCCATGAATTTCTTATGGCGTCTGACGGTCTTTTTATACAAGGGATGAATGAACTGGCGTTCGACACGGACGACGACCGTTTTATCCATTTTATCACTAACGACCACTCCCTGCTTGGTTACTTTTCTACCTTCAGCCATGGTTAACCTCTTGCCTTCGTTTTTTCCGTGATGATAGTCTTGATCCGGGCTATCTCCTTTCTCGCAAGACGGAGACGTGCAGGATTATCGAGTAAATTCTTGGCTTTCTGAAAGCGAAGATTAAATAACTCGGTCTGATTCTGTTCTATTTTCCGGTTCAATTCTTCCACGGTCATATCACGTAATTCCTGAGCCTTCATAACTCTACTCCTTCGCGTGATATCATCTTCGTCTTGATGGGTAATTTATGACTGGCTAACCGCATTGCTTCTTTTGCCAAAGTCAAGTCAACACCTTCTATTTCAAATAGAATGCGACCTGGTTTGATTACGGCTACCCAATATTCCGGAGCACCTTTGCCTTTTCCCATACGGGTTTCGGCTGGCTTTTGCGTAACTGGCTTATCCGGGAATATCCGAATCCATACTTTACCTACTCTCTTCATATGACGAGTGATAGCGATACGAGCTGCTTCAATCTGGCGACTCGAAAGCCATGCATCTTCTAGTGCGATTAAACCATAATCGCCGAAGTTCATGTCACTTCCTCTATATGCCAAACCGGTGCGACGCCCGCGCATCTGTTTTCTAAATTTTACCTTTTTTGGTGCTAACATAATTCGCTCCTTAATCCAAGATGTCGCCCTTGTAGATCCAAACCTTGATGCCGATGACACCGTAGGTTGTATTGGCTTCTACGAGAGCGTAGTCAATGTCGGCACGAAGTGTATGCAGCGGGGTACGTCCCTGCTTATAGCGTTCCGTGCGTGCGATTTCAGCACCACCCAAACGTCCCGACACCTGGACTTTCACACCCAGGGCACCGTCACGCATTACATTACGTATCGCTGATTTCATGGCACGACGGAAAGAAACGCGTTCTTCCAACTGACGGGAAATATCCCTGCCAACCAAGTGTGCATCAAGATACATCTTTTCTATTTCCTGGATATTGATGAAAACCGTGATTGGTGCCTTGCGATTCTTATTAATCAGCACATTCAGTTCATTACGCAGAGATTCGATCTCCGCGCCTTTTTTTCCGATCACTTGACCGGGGCGTGCTGTATGTAGATCAATGGTAATCGAATTCGTCTTACGAGAAATAGAGACCTTAGAGATCATCTGTTCTTTCAGACGTTTCATGAGATAACCACGAATCTTTAAATCTTCGTGTAAGTTTGCTACGTAATTGGCTCCATTGGCAAACCAAATTGAATCAGTCTGCTTATTTATGCCTATACGAAATAGAATTGGATTAATCTTTTGTCCCAAGCGCTCCTCCTATTCCTTTTCTCTGAGTTCGAGGGTAATATGGCATGTCCGGCGACGTATCAGGTACGCACGTCCCTGCGCCCGAGGCATGTATCTTTTCATGATTGGACCTTCGTCAGCAAATGCCTTATCAACAATCAGATCTTTGGCAGCGATCTTCGAATTCTTGAAAGTGGCGTTTGCGAGTGCTGAATCTAATAATTTCCCGATGCTTTCTGATGCGCGCTTTGTCGAAAAATGCAATATATGCTGTGCATCATCGACATTTTTACCGCGGATAATATCCAGAACTAAACGCGCTTTCCTGGCAGAACCACGGGAATGTTTCAATATGGCTTTAGCTTCCATTCTTTATCTCCTTGTTCTACCTATTTAGTGGTTTTTTTCTTCTTTTCTTTGTGACCGCGATAGGTTCTGGTGGGAGAAAATTCTCCAAGTTTATGACCGACCATATTTTCCGTGACATAGACAGGTACAAATTTGTGTCCATTATGAACAGCAAAGGTATGACCGATAAAATCAGGAATCACAACGGAACGGCGAGACCATGTCTTAACGACTGACTTTTTATTATCGAGATTCAATACTTCCACTTTCTTGAGAAGGTGATCATCTACAAATGGGCCTTTTTTAATGGATCTTGACATTTCCTCTTCCTCCTTCTCTACTTCTTTCTCGATTTGATGATGTACTTGTTAGAGTATTTCTTCTTCGGACGGGTTTTCCCGCCTTTAGCTAGCTTACCCCAAGGAGATACTGGATGACGTCCACCGGATGTCTTTCCTTCTCCACCACCCATCGGATGATCAACGGGATTCATCACAACACCGCGAACGGTGGGGCGTGTGCCTAACCAACGATTACGTCCTGCTTTACCTATCTTGATCAGGTTGTGTTCAATGTTTCCTACCTGACCCATCGTGGCATAGCATTCCTTGCGAACTAGGTGAACATCGTTGGATGGCATCTTAACATGTACATAATTTCCCTCTTTGGCTACAACCTGACCATATGTTCCGGCTGAACGGGCAATCTGTCCGCCCCTGCCTGGCTTCAATTCAATGTTGTGAACCACAGAACCTAAGGGAATACGTTCCAGCGGTAAGGCATTACCTACTGTAATTTCAGCTTCAGGACCTGCCAGAAGCTTGACACCGACTTTCAAGCCGTCCGGAGCCAGGATGTAGCGTTTTTCTCCATCAACGTAATGAAGAAGTGCGATACGGGCTGAACGGTTCGGGTCGTATTCAATAGAGGCTACTACCGCAGGAATACTGCGTTTATTGCGTTTAAAATCGATAATACGGTAATGACGTTTATGACCACCACCAATGTGGCGAGTCGTGATACGTCCCTGGTTATTACGTCCACCGGTTTTATGTAAAGGCATAAGTAATGATTTTTCCGGTGTTGTCTTCGTAATTTCTTCGAAGGTATAGCCAGTCTTGAACCGCATTGTCGGAGTGATCGGTTTGTACTTTTTAATTCCCATGATTACTCCTTATACTTCAAAATCGGCGATCTTGTCACCGGCTCTCAAAGTTACAATTGCTTTTTTCCAATCAGGCCTTCTGCCTTCATATTTACCTAGACGTTTTGGTTTACCTTTAACACGGATAGTGTTTACACTGAGCACATGTACTGTGAAAATATGCTCTATCGCTTTCTTAATCTCGATCTTGTTAGCATTGATACTCACCCGAAATGTATAGCAGTTTGTGGTTGCCATCATCTGGTTTGATTTTTCCGTTAAGATCGGAGCTACGATTATTTCTCTGGGATGGATTGTCATGCGAATACCTCCTCAGCTTTTTTCAGTGCAGATTCTGTCATAATGAGATATTGGCAGTTCAGGATTTCATAGGCATATAAACCATCAGCACGGTCACATTTCACTTTTTCTAAATTACGGAAGGAACGTACGACAGGTAAATTATGTCCATCGGTAATGATTAATATTTTAGCAGTGGCACCAATCATCTTATTCAGGATTTCTTTGGCATCACGAGTGCTGGGTGTACTGAACTGGAAATCTTCAACGATCAGTACCTGTCCATTTTTCGCCCGTTCAGATAAGGCAAGTTTCAGAGCCAATCTTTTCTTCTTTTTAGGAATTGGACGATACCAGTCTTTTGGTACAATACCAAAAGCCATACCACCACCGACGCGAATAGGTGTGCGGCGCATACCGACTCGAGCATTGCCTGTTCCTTTTTGACGGAACAGCTTGCGGTTACTCCCTGAGACCATGGAACGGTTCTTCTTACCGACAGTACCTTGACGCTGATTGGCATTATACATTTTAATAACTTCATAAATAAGTGTCTTCGGCTGGGCAGTTTCCACTTCGAATAATCCGGAGGGAAGAACCACTTTACCGATCTGTTCGCCCTGGGACGAATATTTTATTGCTTCTACCATTCTTTCTCCCCGTTACTTCTCTTTGCGTAAGATCACAAGACTGTTACGATGCCCGGGTACTGCACCACGTATCATGATCAGGTTATTCTCTTCATCCACTTTCACGATTTGAAGATTCTTCGTCGTGATGCGTGCATTTCCATGATGTCCAGCCATTTTCATACCCTTAAGCACACGTGATGGAGTTGCGCACATACCGATTGATCCAGGTCCACGAAATGATTCATGAGAACCATGTGTTGAGATGAAGCCGGCAAAGTGATGACGTTTCATAACTCCGGTAAATCCACGACCCTTTGAAGTACCGATTACATCGATGATTTCATGAGCTGCAAAAATACTGACCGTGATCATTTCCCCTTTTTCGACATCTGTGGGATCTTCTAAACTGAATTCACGAAGATAACGATATGGTGCACTTTCATATTTCTTGAAATGACCAAGAAGAGGTTTTGTTACTCTGTGTTCTGCTCTTTCTTCAAAACCCAGTTGAACTGCACAATAACCGTCTTTTTCAGGAGTTTTGACCTGGACGACTTTGCAGGGACCGGCTTTGATTAGAGTGACAGGAATGACTTTTCCATCTTTATCGAAGGTCTGGGTCATCCCGATTTTCTTTCCAATTAATCCTATCATTTCTAACTCCTAACGTTCGCCTTGATCTCGACATGCACACCGGCGGGAAGACTAAGCTTCTTCAGTGCGGTTGTCGTTTGGGGAGTTGGATTGACAATATCAATCAGTCTTTTGTGTACGAGCATCTGAAATTGGTCCATGGACTTTTTGTCCACATGCGGGGAACGAAGAACTGTATAAATTGTTCTGTCCGTAGGTAATGGAATTGGTCCCACTACTTTGGCACCTGTGTTCTTCGTGCTTTTAATGATCTCTTGCACCGACTGATCAAGCAAGCGATGATCATAAGCTTTCAATTTGATTCTGATGCGATTGTCGTTAGTGTTGCTCACCGACACCTCCACCTTATGATAAAATAAACGACTGAACGCACAAATTACCCGACTGTAAAAAACGGATAGTTCTGTGGCGTCCTGTGTCTTTTAAAGATACAATGATACTGTAAGAATTGTGTTTCATTTGAAAAGATGCTGCTTCCGGTAGCGGATTTCCGCTTACTCCGACAGCGCAATACTTCCCATGAAGTTTGCGTTGCGACATGGTTCCTCCTAAAGATCTAAAAGCCCTGCATTTGTGGGCTTGTGCTCATGCCCGAAGGCACGTGATAAAATACTGAGTGTTAAAATTCCTATCTCATCGATATCTGTCAAATTATTTCTGCTTTTTCTTTCTATATTTGAAAATAGTGAGGAAATTGATAACCAATTAATGGTAGCAACAACTTCAGTCGTTGGATCAACTGCCGTAGTTCGCGACCTCCGAGCGTGATATAAGGCTGCCGGGACGTCAGCAACTACTGTTAGATTTTCCCCATTGAAATGGACTGATTTGATAAATCAAATCAACCAACGAATAAATTCGTTGCTACGTTCGGCGCTGTATTCGGTCATTGAGCGAAGTCGAAATGCCGGTGAAGAGAATACGTCCTCTAAAAGAGCACGTAGCACCATCAAATAGATGGCGCCCCAGAAAAAACGCTGTAAGTAAACTTGTTCTACGACTTCATTATTGATAATTTATCTTGGAATTTTCACATTATTTCTTGACTATGTAGATTGACATTGTATTATTTATACCATATTCGTGTTAAATGAGTTTCGATAATTGTGATGTAATCAATCAATTCAAAAGAGGTAGATTATGCCGGAGTTTAGGAGAACATTTTTCATTTTAGCATTTCTTATAGGATGTAGCTTTCTTTCAGCACTAGTTATTGATCATAACTGCACGAGCCAGTCGGTTATACCAGCATCAGCAATTCAATTGGCAAAATCCAATTTGCATATCGCCTATACACATACTTCCCATGGCAGTCAAATAATAACGGGAATGACAGAACTTGATGCCTTTATGGGAAATACAGGATTGTATCACTGGAATGATGGACCCTTGGCAGGAGATTTAGATATTGATGACTATGCCATGGGATCCACAGATCTGGGTCTCAATGGAGATCTTTCCTGGTATGATCTAACGGTTGATTTTTTAAATGATCCAGCCAATAGTCGTATCAATGTAGTCATGTGGTCATGGTGTGGCGGATGTTCAGATAATACGACAACTGGTATCCAAGCCTATTTAAATGCGATGAATCAGTTGGAAATTGCTTATCCTGCGATCAAATTTGTCTATATGACCGGACATCTGGATATTTGGAATGATGCAGCCTTGAAACAGCATAATCAGCAAATCAGGAATTACTGTATTACCAATAACAAAATACTCTATGACTTTGCAGATATTGAAAGTTATAATCCGGATGGTGTATTTTATCAGTATGCAACAGATAGCTGCGATTATTATGCTGATACCTATGGAGATACATACCTGGGTAACTGGGGCACAAGTTGGCAAGATACATATCCCGGGCAATGGTATTCTTGTGAAGCGCAACACACTGAACCAGTCAATGCCAATATGAAAGCCTATGCTGCATGGTGGTTATGGGCACGATTAGCTGGATGGAACGCACAAGTCAATTCAGAACGATTTGCACTCCATTCGACCACGCTTCACAACTACACAGGACCGGGTGTAGGAATTCAATTTACAGGTGTAGGCAATACTGCTGCCACGAAAATGACTATTGCCAAAATCACCGGAGGACCGGGAACTTATGGCAGCTTACCTGCCTATATTACACAGGTTAGCAGTACAGCTTACTGGACACTTCATTCTTCAAGAGGAAATGTGGGCAATTATTCTCTTACACTCAATCTTACAGGAATCGTCAGTGCTCTCGATTTTCCGAATATCTGTATATTAAAGAGAACCGTTGATAATTCAGCTTGGGTTGATGTGAGTTCCTATGTAACGAGCAGAGTATATCCGAATATAACGCTTTCCGGTCTGATCGGTTATGGTGATTTTGTGACTGCCACAGCAACACCTCTTGCTACTCCGGTAGTTCAGAATATTACCTATACTGCTAACAAAGTTAGGATACAATGGCAGGCTGTTTCTACAGCAACATCCTACCAGGTGATTTCTGCGACAAGCCCATCAGGGTCATATACTACAGCAACGGGTGGAACCTATAGCGGTACAAGCTGGTCAATTACTCCAGCGGATTCGAAGAAATTCTTCAAGGTAAAAGCAATCAGAAATTAACGAATATAAAAAGACAGACAGCAATGTATCGCACCTAGAACCTAACACCTAGAACCTTGAACCTTCTGCGTTCAGTGCATTTGCCTTGACAATTTTAGGCTACTTCATTCGTTGGATAAAAACTAGAAATAAATCGGGGCCTATAGCTCAGCTGGTAGAGCCTCCGGCTCATAACCGGATGGTCAGGGGTTCGACTCCCTTTGGGCCCACCATACATGTAGAGACGCTCTATACGAGCGTCTCTTATTTTATTATTTACAGATATTAATTAATCAATCTTTTTTTGATATATACTGTCAATCTGATAATCAGGTACAAGACTGTGTTTGCTTCCTTCACAAATATTCCCCATATATTATACCTGTTTCAATCCTGTTTGATACCAGTTTCATTCCTGTTTCATACCAGTTTCATTCCTGTTTCGAGACACTGGATTAGAATAGGATTGAAACTTGTTTGAGCTTGGATATTAACCAGAATAATGTATGCAGCTTCTGAGAGCCATACAATATTGCCGTCTTGAAACAACTGAATCCGAGTATTTGGAGTTCAATTTTCCATTGAATTTACTACGATTTCTCAAGTAAAAGGAAATTCGGACTTTCTGAATCTGATAATAAGAAGTATGAAGTCCACTCATCCTTTTAGCTAATCCCAATAGATAGATACGAAGGATGAATGAACTCCAAACTTCCAGAAAGCAGAGAATCAAACTCTCCCCTACCCCTCCCTTTATCCAAAGGGAGGGAAATCAGACCGGGTGCTGACTTGTACCATTCCTTTATCCAAAGGGAGGGAAATCAGACCGGATGCTGACTTGTACCATTCCTTTATCTAAAGGGAGGGAAATCAGACCGGGTGCTGACTTGTACCATTCCTCCCTTTATCCAAAGGGAGGGAAATCAGACCGGGTGCTGACTTGTACCATTCCTCCCTTTATCCAAAGGGAGGGAAATCAGACCGGATGCTGACTTGTACCATTCCTCCCTTTGGATAAAGGGAGGTGGCACTTTAGTGTCGGAGAGTTTGATTCTGAGGATTTGGAGTTCAAATGCCCTAAACAAATTATCATTGAATACGTGATGAAAAGGGCATTCGGACTTCAAACCCGACCTTTCATACTCGGTAGCGAAAACTCGTTTTCTTGGAAGTTCAACGGCTGCAGTATTTTTATATCAGCTTTAAAGTATTTATTTAAAAGCTTTTACGTAATAAAATCTCTTCATATCAGTCGGGAAAGTAGTTGCTGTCCACGTAACACGTCCTCCACTAGAATTGAATGAACCTGAGGATGTGATATCTGTATATGTTGTATAAGGTTGAAGAGAAGTAGAGAATACCTGGTAGCTTGTTGCTGTTGGAACAGAATCCCAACTGACATCCAACTGGCTACTGCTAGTACTGATAGAAACATTTTGTGGTGGATCTATGGAAATTGTTGGTTTACTCCAAGCAAGCACATCATTGACCCAGATGTTAGTACCATCTGTTTCCAAAACGATATCTTCAGCTTCAGACAAATCATTCGACCCTGCACCCGTCCAAGTGTTCCAATCAAGTGCAGTAGAATATATCTGAGAACCAACCGTTTCGAGCATCCCAGTGACTGTATAACTTGGATGACCGAAGGAATTGTTACCTACGCTAATTACTGAAATCGCTGGTGATGCTTCAGTGAGGAAAGCCATCGATGTACCATTGATGGAACCGTGATGACTGACTTTCAGGACATCAATATTCACATCGAAATTACTGGTTATATAAGCATTCGTAGCCAGTTCCATATCACCCGTAAAGAGAAAGCTGATATTTCCATACATCATTTTCATGACAATAGATCTGTCATTCTCAGATGTTCTGTCTGGTGGAGGGTTGAGAATCGTAGTATCCAATACCCAACTCAGGCTGGAAGTGTTATTCACTGTTTGGATGGGGATACCCTGAGCAGCGATGTCTGCCATTAATGTTGCCCAGGTGGTAGAAGTGGAATTATCACTATTCTTCACAAATTTATCCACTGTAAAATCAAGCGATTCCAGCATTTGGGGGAATTCACCATAATGGTCAAAATCAGGATGGCTGATCATGATCGCATCTAAATGAGTAACACCTTTGCTGATAAGATAAGTCATGAGTTTATTGGAGGAAAGATCTTTTCCTGAATCTATCAGATAGTTATGCGTACCACGCTGGATAAGACAGGCATCTCCCTGCCTGACATCGATATAAGTCACCTTGATACGCTCTGAAGACCCGCTTTGCGTGGTTGCATTGGCACTGATGGCAGTTGAATAATGGTTCTCCAAGTCAACTGACCATGCTTTATAATAATATGTGGTGGTTGGGTTCAATCCATTATGCGAGTAAGTTGTTCCATTCGCATTAAAAATAACAGTTCCTCCTCCGGTTATGGAAGCCCCAACTGCATATGAACCTGAAGGTGTCCCAAAAGTATTGCTTGTTGAATAGGCTACGAGTACATTGTCATTTGTGGTATTTTGCTGCCAGGTGAGAGATACCGAAGATGAACTGGAAGCCGTTGCAACCAGATTTGAAGGATTGTCAACAGACCCTGAATAAACAACTGTGACAGAGTCTGTATTTGAATTTGCACTTAATTCGCTGGATGTGCTGAATGCACGAACACGATAAAAATATTCGGTATTGGGAGTTAAACCTGTGACGGATTGGCTGGTTCCTGTAACCAATAAGTCGTTATAACCAGTGACATAAGTATTTGGTGTATAATTCCCAGTGATCAGAACATCATCAAGACCTACATTTCCGGCATCTTTTGTATAAGTAAATCGTATCTTTGTTGTTGTAGATTGAAGAGGGAATGTCTTTACCGTGCCGGAAGTAGGAAGATTCAAATCACCAATACCACTGGGAGTGAGGGTAGCAACAGTCACCCAGGCAGCATTGCTGAATTCTTCAATGAGGAAAGAGCTCGTGGTGGATGCTGTGGATGTTCCTTTAACCCAAAAACTGATCGAATTGGGATTTGCAAGAGTAGGAGTAACAACATTATCATTTGTTGTATCAAATTTAATGGAGGGAGATGTAACTCCGAAATAACCTGCACCGGTATAAGTGCTTGTAATTCCACTGAATGTCCATCCTGTGGGAGCAGGAGTACCGGAAGATCCGACGCTGTTGAAACCTTCATTGATTAAAGTGGAAGAACCTCCAACAGAGAATATCGGTTGTGTAGCAACATCTAATCGATAACTCTGGGCATTGGTAACAGGTTGCCAGTTTGCACGGAAACTTACATTCGTAATATTGGAAGCAGGCAGTAGAATAGGGGCAGGAAAACTGGATGTCGTGAAGCTTGTTTCTGTTCCATATGCGGTACCGCCATTATTGGAAGCATAAGAATTTACATAATACAATGTACTCGCTGCTAATCCTGTCACACTTTCTGAGAATGCACCTGTCGTTGCAGAAGCATCTGGAAACTGGGTGACACCAACGCCACCGATTTGCGGATTAGTTGTTGCACTGACAACAATACCTCTGCCCGTTATGGAAGAACCACCATCAGAAACAACAGTTCCTGCTGCAAGACAACCATAATGTGTAATGGCACTAATGCTGCCAGTGGTAACAGTGGGCGTTGAATAATTTGGTGCTACTGTACCGATGATCTCCAAGTCTGGATTACTGCCTTCAAAACCTGCTGAACCAGATGTCCCGGATGCACTGTAACCATACATACGGAAAGTGATATTTCCTGTCTGATTGCTGATTGTCGTAATTGGTAACGTTTGATTGATTCCCGTCGTTGCTGAGGTTGTAAATGATCCCAAGTCAGTAGCATAATCATCCACACTGCTGCGGAAGGTAAATGCAGTAGGACCAGTCGAAGAACGCTCCATATGGAAATGAAGAGAAGTGATATTCATGGCATAGCTTGAACCAGGAGAAATAACAAATTGCATATACTTATTATTCGTGATAGCTGTTGCCAGGCTTGTCGTTGTTTGCCAGTTTGTAGCATTGAATCTATCTGCATTCCCCGCCGCAGTAAGACCAGCCCCACGGGAGATTACTCCACTGGGGGCTGTGGATGATACATTCGCAGCAACAACATTCGCAGCGACGGATACTTCACTTCCGGAACCACCGGAAAACTCCCAGGACATTAGTGTTATACCCAAGAGATTAGTAAGGAGAAAAGCGAGGATAATCAAAACATATATTCTTTTATGCATTTTATTACTTCCTTTATCAGTTTATATTAGGTAATACTAATCAAATCCTGTTCCACGTAAAGCATTTTCATCAAATGAGTAGAAAAAACTTTACATCATGGAACAAAACTGACTGTATATTTCTTAAGTATATTGTGTTTAATGTATTAGGGGTTGTACATGCAAAAATTATTGCTGAACCTAGTGTTAGCCTTGCTTTTCCTGCCTTTGTGCGGGATAGATAGTATGATCAGGAACAATGACAAACTTTTACCGCAAATGAATGATGGTTATATGACTTTGCAGACTTCCGATGAACTGCCAATTTATGCTGATAAAGCAGGTGATCCCGCTATTCCTCTTACACATCATTTCTTTCAAATACCTGCCAATTGCAGTATTGAATCTATTGAAATTGTCCCACTGGATGTCAAACAAACGATATTATCCGCACCGGTGATTCCAATTCAAAAAACATATCCACTTTCCTATGAAGGAACACCTGAATTTGTGTTACCAAATGCTGTTTACGGACAAAGAAGCATGTATCCTACAAATTATTTGTCACATTTTGGTGATGGATATAGCGGTAGTGTACACATTGGATATGTCACTTACTATACTGCTCAATATGAACCGGTGAGTAAGACCCTGTTTCAGCCAAGTCAATTTAGAATTGAAGTCAATTACACAAATGATCGAAGTGACAAAATCAATCGTAACAACGTAGTCACTAATGATGTGCTATCTTCTTTAGGATTAGATATAGCCAGGGCAGCGACTGATACAACAGGATATTTACTTATCTATCCTGCTTCACTTGCCGATGCCTATGCTCCACTTGTGGAATGGAGAAAGAAACAGGGACTTCGCGTATTTACGCAAACGGTTGAATACATCAATTCGCATTATGGAGGTGTCGATTTACAGGCAAATATCCGATTCTATATCAGGTTCATGTATTGGGGTGAGAACATCTCCTATGTAACATTAGGCGCTGATACAGAGCAAATTCCTGATAGAAAGTTCTTCGCATTTGATTGTCATTTTGGCTACCAGGCAGATGAAAACAGTATCCCCGCTGATATGTATTATGCAAACCTGGATGGCAGTTTTGATAATAACCAGAATGGAATATATGGAGAAGAAGGATTGTTCCCAATGGAACAGCCTGGATGGTATTATTTAGAAGAACCTGATTATTTCCCTGAGGTTTATGTTGGCAGAATTAGTGCTCATAATGTTGAAGATGTTACGGATTATGTGAACCGCTTGATTGCGTATGAGCAGGGACATTTACCTAACTACAACAATTCTGTGGGCTTAGTTATGGATTTATGGGCAGGTTCGAATAGCGTACAATGCCAGCAATACATCGTTGAAAAAGACTTTCCCCCATATTATGATAATACTCTTCTGAACCAGGAGGATAATAACGTTTCGAATGCTCTCAGTGCTATGTCATGGAATCCTAATATCGTACAGCATACCGGTCATGCCAACCAGAATCTGATGGCTTTGCGGCATGGTTATATAAATAATGACTTCATGACACAACTGCATAATGATTATGGCGGGTTGTTTTATTCGATCGGTTGCTGGTCTGAGGCAATTGACTATTCTTCCATCGGTGAAAAAATGGTTATGACTCCCGGAAAAGGAATGCTGGCTTTTGTGGGAAACTCACGCTTCGGTTGGGGTGCTCCAATTGCCCCGGGTTTTGGATACTCAGAGTTCTTCCAGAAACAATTCTTTCATCTTCTCTTCAAGGAAAACATCACACATATCGGAGCTGCTAATGCCCTGCAGAAGCTGCCGTTTGTTCCTTATTGCTATGGTACTTCTGTATTTAAGTGGGTTACCTATGAATTGAATGAAACAGGAGATTCTTATTTCAGATTATTCACCGACAACCCCAAGCCCTTGATCTATCATATTACGAAAACAGGAGATGGATCTTTGATTACTGTTCTTTGTGAAGGGAATCCGGTTCCTAATGCCAAGATTTACTTTGAAGAGAGTAACCGGTGCTATGCTGCAGATGTAAATGGAATTGCTTTTATCATATCAGCAGATTCCCTGGAGAATAAGGTATTTTCAATTTATGCTGAAGGTTATCAGACAGTTTTGGATGGAGTACTCTCAAGTACTGAAGATGTCTCCATAGTTGCATTTTACCCTCGGGATGATGCGTGGGAGTATTACTACGAGTACGACGATAGATATGAACTCAGACAATGCGGGAACTATCATTCATCCGTGCTTATCAATAATGCTGCCAGCGAAGCTCTGGCGTGTCATATTGAGTTGTTAGCAGATACAACGATCGTTCATATAGAGAACTCTGAAATTGAAACAACCTTAGCAGCGAATACTATACAGGAATATCGTGCTCCAAATTTTAGTGTCATCTATACTGAAAACACGCCGTTGTTGCCCAAGGGTTATCCGTTAACCATCCAAATTAAATTAACCGTGAACCGTAGTGGTAACGAGGAAATCATCACTCGTGATTTTGTATATCCTCTCTCTGGTCCGGAAGTTTGTATTGAAAATCTGGATATTGAAAGCGATGCAGTCCTTCCCGGAACATCTGTTCCGTTTACGATTAGTTTTACGGAACCCATACATAGTCCGTTTAATATTAGCAAAGTAACTATATCTTCAGATATCATCACTTTCAATGAATCACATCAAACGATTCATTACAACTCCGTATCAACAGATTCAACTATCCTGAGAGGATTTATTGGCAATTTTATGACGATCCCCGGTAATCTTGAAGACGGTCAGATCATTCCGATACACGTTATTGTCGGTGATTCCAGGGGTCAAGGTTATCATGTCGAAAAGACACTGATGATACCTGTTGGAAAGCTGTATTACTTCAATGATTTCAATCAATCACTGGATATGACCGGTGATCCTGAATGGCAAAGAGTTGTTGCTCCAATTGCACAAACGGGTGGGCAAGCAAATTCTGCTCTTAGCTGCCGACCAACAGAATATGGAACATATACATTAGCCAGCCCTGATTTCGTGTACAGAGAAGGTACCCAAATATCCTTTGATTATTTCTACAAGATGCCCATGTACGGAAAAGATGGAGTATTCATAAAACTTGTACATAATACAACCAGTGAAGATATATTATTCCTTGGTTCAGGTGGCGCTTTGGGACGTGTAAGCACTTCAGATTACATTACCAGTAACTGGGCGTCTTATGAGCTCGATCTGGCAAACCTGCCATTACATCCTTTGCAGGTGGGAGATTTGTTCCATCTGGAATTCTCCTTTGTGTATGCTGATACAACAGGGCTTAATAACTACACAGAGATGCCGGATGTGGGAGTATTTATTGATGATCTGAAGATCTTCAATGATATGACAGGTTCTCAAACTAATGTGACACAACCAATCATACGAATCCTAGCTTACCCAAATCCAATCGATCAGTTTGCTTTTCTCAAAATTGATCTTCTTAGCTGGACAAATACAACCTATGATTTGAATATCTACAATATTCGTGGTCAAAGAGTCTATCATACGAAAGGGGTCGTTGAAGGAACAAAAACTAAAAGGCTGATTTGGAATAAAGTGGATGACCGAGGTTCTAAAGTTGCCAGTGGAGTTTATCTAGTAAAAATCAAAGCTGCAGGTAGGGAAGTTACGAAAAAAATCATAATCATTAATTAAAAAAGGGATGATGAGAAGCATCCCTTTTCATGAGCATTTGGAACAATACAAATTATTCCAAATAATGAGGAGAAGATTCATATGTGCTTTTATATGAACGGCGTTACTCACCGATTTTGTTCTCTATCTCCAAAGTTTTAACATGATTATCTCAGAATGATGATTCACGAAGTAAAGTAATACGATTACACATCATCACTTCGTTAATGTGGCTTTAATAACAGATTTCAAATTCCCTGATGTCATTTCAACTATATATACACCAGAAGAACAAGTACGTCCTCTGACATCTCTTCCATCCCAAACAACACTATAGCTATTTATATCTTTCTCTTCAGATAATATGTTTTTCATGATTTGCCCTTTCAAATTATAGACATTGATAATCACTTTACCTTTATTTGCTACACTGAAAGTAATCGTGACACTTGATGCAAATGGATTCGGAAAAACACTGTTAAGTGAAGTTATCGCAGGAATGTTCTTCATATGTGTGTTTTTTTGGTCATTATCCACAGTTGCTCTGATTGGACCATGAAAAGTGACTTTCCCCTTGCGACTACTATCTTGTAGCCAATAATAATGAAAATCACTGGATTCATGAACATCAATAAAAGAATAAGTATGTTCATAAGATGTGTTAGCTGCATTTACGATAGAAGCATTTACCTGGACTGCTGTTGATAAATCTTCACTATTGCTTCGGAATATGTTGAAACCGGTTATATTCTTTTCGGATTGCGTCACCCATTCTAATGTTACATATCTCTGTTCTCTTTGAATTGCTGAAAAGGAAGTCAGGTCAACAGGTAAATCCTGGTCAATCTCTGTTAATGTCCAGTCTAAATATTCCTTTGATGTGCTGTTCAGGGATGTAATTCCTGTAACTGTTATCGTTTTGTATTTTCCTCTATTCTCAACATTATATATCCCTACAAACTTCCATTGTGATTCCCCTGTGACATGATTCCTTTGAAAAACATTCATAATCGATGAGGAAGATAAAGCTGCTGGATATGAGAAAACTACATCTGTTATTCCAACCATTGTGCCTGTTGTCTGCCATGTATGTGCTATGCTTGTATAAATACCGAACTTGTGAGCATCATTGTGCATCGTTACTTTGAACCCAGTTATTGTGCACGCTCCCATAATAGCAAAATCCTGATCATCAACTGTGAGTTTGTGATCTTGTTTAATATTAACTGAATCATCTTTACCTGGTATGATACCGCCTGACCAAGTTGCAGGTGAATTCCAGTTACCTGTTTGTTCTGTTGTTATGATGATTGCATAACCTTCAACAAAAACGATCATCAGAATAAATGCAATCAGAATCATGTGTTTCATCTACTTCTCCTAAACATACTCTGCATTAGTTAACACTTATATCTTTGTGTGTCATTTCCTTATTTAGCATAGTATGCGCCATATGAATCAAATTGCTTAACTGCCTAATATAATAATTAGTTGCATGATATAAGATGGAAACCGTATGGCAAAATACACTACTTGGACTATATGGCTTTTCTGATGTTTTCTTGTAAAAGTCTAGGTATGTTGAGCCAATAGCATCTCAATCCCATATAATATAAACATTTTATTGTGGCTGTTCAATGATTATGACTGAATTGCATTTAATTAACAAGCTTAAGAAGTTGTATTAAGAAGAATGTGTTTGAATTGTTGTATATATACCTACTTCGAAAAGACATATATGGCAAAAAATACAACAAAAAAAGGTAGAGGATCTAACAACTCAATCCAACGGAAAAGGAGAGGCTAGTAATACTACGTGGGGTGGTTAATTTTATAGTGTTTTATTTTCTTTAATAAATTGGATTTATCCAATCCCAAAGCTTTGGCAGAATGCGTAATGTTCCAGTCATGTTCAATTAGTGTATTAAAAATATAGCCTTTCTCGAAAGCATGGACTACACTGCGCAGAGAATTGGAATCTGTAGAAAGTGATGTATTAATAGTCTTTTCTGAAGGGTGCAAATCTAACACCGTAAGGGAGTCATTTTTGGCAAAAATCACCCCCCTTTCGATAGTATTACGTAATTCACGAACATTCCCTTTCCAATCATGTTCAATCAACCATTGCATCGCTTGAGATGATATTGTTTTGGGGAGTATGTTATTTTTCAGACTAAATAGATTCAGGAAATAAATGGCAAGCTCAAGGATATCCTCTTTTCGTGATTTCAGGGGCGGTACTTTAATGTTAATAGTGTTGATGCGATAATACAGATCTTCTCTAAAATCTCCATTTTTTATCTGTGTCGGTAAGTCATGATTGGTTGTACAAATAACTCGGCAATTAACTTTATGCATTTTCCCTCCAAGTTTCTGTATCTCACCTTCTGCAAGTATGCGCAATAATTTTGCCTGAGCCTGGATGGGCAATTCGCTGATTTCGTCTAGAAGGATGTCACTTCCATCTGCATATTCGAAATAGCCTTTTCGTGATTTTAATGCTCCGGTAAAAGCGCCTTGCTCATAACCAAATAATTCGGACTCAACTAAATCACGTGGTATGGCACCACAGTTTACTGTTATCATACTTTGATTGGAATGAGAACTGAGTTTATGGATTGCTTGCGCAACCAATTCTTTTCCAACACCAGTTTCACCTGTTATCAGTACTGGAGAGTTGTATTGAGCAGCCAGGATGATATTTTCATGTATGACTTGCATAGCTTCAGAAGAACCAACCATGCCAACAGCCGAGATGATCATGTTTTTACTTTTTTCTTCCTTAGTAATTCGGTCTTTCACATTTCTAATTTTTGTGATTAAATATTCAGGAATAACTGGTTTTTCAATGAATTCGGTTGCCCCTAATTTGAAAACTTGCATCGCATCAGATAAATGTACTTTTGCAGAAATTACGATAACTGCAACATAGGAATGATTCTCTTGTACATGTTCCAGTACTTTAAAGCCGTCCGAGATTTCAGGGAAGCATAAATCCTGAAACAAGATATCAATTCGGTTCTCCTCTAAAATTTGATAACTCTGTTCCGTGTTATTTGCGGTAAAAGCCTGATAGCCTGCTTTTAATACTACCGTTGATAATACTTTACATACCATTTCATTATCATCAGCAATTAATACATTAATCTGTCGCACAACAGTCTCCCTTCATCTCATTCCAAATTTGAATTGCTTTTCTTATTTGCGTTCTAACAGCAGGACCCCAACCCTGCTCAGATTGCATCTTCATTTCTACCCAAAGAAGATCATATTTAAATTAAATCCTTATATTTATTATATAATCATACTTTTCGTGGTATAAGATTCCAATCCTACTGAACATAAGACTTTATTTCTATTCAGGTTATGCATAACATAAGATCGGAATCTTATGCCACATCTACAAGCAAATCTGTTTGCTAATTTCGTGCTCTTTAACTGTAAATTTAACGATTTCAATAGAACATGGTTTTAAAATTTCTTCCAGATAAGCAAGTACAGGATATTCTGTCCAGAAGTGTCCTGCATCAATGATCGGGATTCCACTTTCCAGCATTGCATGATAGTTAATATCTCCCGTGATGAAAGCATCAGCTCTGCCAATTAGCTGCCTTAATAAGGAACCACCCGCACCACCACAAACAGCAATAGTCTTCACTTTTTCGGTAATCTTTTTATCTGCCAGCCACAAGTTGACCTTCGGACAACCCAATTTTTCTTTCACTTCTAGAGAAAATGATTTGAGAGATTTCATGATAGGTATTTTTCCTATCAGCCCAAGCCCATATGCCGGATTCTCCATTTTGACCGGATGTGCATAATAAACCGGTGTTTCATAAAAATGTATTGATTTTATCATTTGAAGAACATGGTCCAGACGAAAATTCTCGCAAAAGAATTGAATCTTCATTTCATCAACACGTTGTAATTTTCCATATTCTCCAAGCGAAGGATCACTTCCTTCCAAAGGTCTGAAATGCCCTTCGACCTGGTTTTCTGATGCACATTGATCATAATTTCCTATCAAACCACCACCAGCTTCCGCGATAACCTGTCTGACTCTCACGGCATGGGTAAGAGGTACAAACACCGTTACATGGAGCCATTCACTACCCGTTTCATTTGTGATATATTCCAAGTCAGTTAGACCTATTTTTTCAGCAAGTGCATGATTCACACCATGAGGTGCTATATCAAGGTTCGTGTGGGAGCTATAAACAGCTATTCTATGCCAGGCAAGGGAAAGCAAGGTCTCGTTCGTTAAGGATTTCAAAGGTTTAAAAATCAGAGGATGATGAGAGATGATGCAATCTACTTTTTCCCTGATAGCTTTTTCAACTGCACCATGAGTAACATCCAGCGTTAAAAGTATCTTCTTCACTTTCCAGGAACGTTCCCCAACCTGCAAACCGGGATTATCCCATTGCATAGCCAATCCTTCAGGAGCTGCTTTCTGCATTATATCCAAGATATCTTGGACAATGATAGTTTTCATAATCACCTCGAATATTACTTCTCTGATAAGATAATCAATATTTCTACGGATTGCACATTTATTCATTCATGTCAAGCTCTTTTGCAATTATTCCAAAAACCAGAGGAGGGAGACTGTTCAAAATTAACCTCCATTTTACGCAGCCTTATTGGTAGTGACAGAGAAAAAGTGGTCTAAGTGCGACCAATCCACATTTTCTTGACATATGCGGGAGATATTTAAACTTGCTAAAAGTGATTCCTGACGCATGATTGGTTGACCTTTATCGACCAGTTCTTTGAACCAAAGCGAAAACACAAGGTTGCGGGTGGTTTCTTCAGATTTTAGTCCAAATCTACCGGATGTCACCTTCTTGATTTTGCGGTTCCAGCGTTCAGAGACATTGGAAGTCAAACCTTTGCTGAGGTGTCTCCAATCACTAATGATATTGCTTTTGATGTATTCGGCGGCGGTTGGGGGAGTAATAGCTGTCAGGCTTGCGATACCCTTTTTCCTTCCGCCCGCCGTTTCTCTTCGGAAAGCTTTCATAATCCTCTTCTTAAAGAACTTGTCCCTGTCTTCAGGGAGATGACATTGACTGATTCTTTTGAAGAGATTTCGTATCTTATGGAACTTACAGAGTTGGTAATGGACTTTTGGAAACACTGTTTTTCTTGCAACTGCTAACGATTTACTGCCATCACTGACAATCAGGGTTGGATCTTTCCTGTAGAGCTGTCTGAAGGTTCTGAAACATGCTTCGAATGATTCTTTCTTTGTGTCAGGATACAACTCACAAAACAGAGGGATGTGAGTCACAAAATCAACAATACTGATGACATAGTACGGAATACCTTTGATCTTCACATATTTCTCATCAATGCTGATCTTTCCGCTCCACTTACCGATTGAGTTCAGAATCAGGCTCTGCAGGTCAGCGATTTCATGCCAGAGATTTGAGACTGTAGCTTTACAGGTGTTGAGCAGCAAAGCTATCGTCTCGAAGTTCATACCGCTTCCAACCAGGTAATGTACCAGCAGACACAGGTTCTTGCGTTCCAGACTATGGAACGGCTTTGCATCGGCGGTTCTATGGGATGTATTGCCTTTAGCAGTCTTCATTTGTTCCAGGAGTCTGTCACAGATAACAGGTGTATTCTGCTGACCGGCAAGCAGTTTCAGCAGATGTACAGCATCACCGCCTACTGTCTTTTTCAGAAGAAGCTTCTGAGCTTGCTTAACTACAGACAGAGAATTGACCTGAGAAGCATATTTGCAGAAAGTGGTATAGGACATTTTAAAATCATGATGGCTGATGAACTCCTGATACATGACATTTAAAGGTAAAAGCAGGTTATTGATAACAAAATTCTCGATCTGAGGAATACACTCCAGCAGGTCAACTTTCCGGCTTAAATATGCCAGGATATCATGACCATGCTGCTCAAACTCTTGCCAGAAATTATGTACATTCCTGCGGTCTGCGTAGTTAAACAGATCAGCTATTTGCTGAAGTGTAAGGAGGTTGTCTCCGCCTATTCCTACTAATAAGCGTAGAAACGCTATTAAGAACTTGTGGTTTGATGTTGTCTCAGGCAAAGTGAATGAAAATGGTACGTTAATACTTACATGGTATTGGTTACTTTCATGACTAACACTTACCGCTTCTTGAATTGGAGTGTTTTTTTGTCATAATATCCTCCCTTTTGTTACCAGGTAACAAATGCCATTGAAGCTATAGCAAAAAACTTGTAAAGAACTATTTTATATGATTTTAACTACACATTTAGTCAGAAACGGCTTCGAAACATTACTTATAATCGCGTGTTTTTCAATTTTAGTCAAAAAGCTTAACTTGTGATTTGGTGTCCTTAGCAGAGCTTATCTGTCAATTCTGGAAGGTATGTTAAATTATGACCGTTTCGACCACTTTTTTCAACTTGCTACTTTCTAACTTATTGAATATTATGAATAACTTCATGAACAGTCTCAGAGGAGGTAGAGACGCCCAACTTGGGCGTCTCATGAATTGATTCACAACCGAAAGACGCCCTAGTTGGGCGTCTCTACTGCTTTAGAAGTCATTTTCAATGATTTAGATCCATTTCTAATTAGGTCACCAAGAAAAAGAGAGGAAACAATCTCTGATAAATAGTCAAAACTTTCTTGACTATAATTTCTCTCTTTGCTTTATTGTCCTTGTATGATTCATCTGTTGATAAAAAGAGGTATTAGAATGAAAAGTGTCGCGATCATCAAAGAACATTCTCAAATAAGAGAGCTGGGGTCAAGCCTGAAATACAGTATTTTACAGGAGCTGATTAAAAACCCTGCAACCTGCCAGCAACTCTCTAGTATTTTTACATTAAGTAAACAGAAGGTACATTATAATTTGACCAAATTAATGGAAGAAGGTCTAATTGTCATCGCTGAAACCCAACCACTCAATAATAAGGAAGTGTACTATAGAGCTATTGCGAAGAACTTTTTACTAGATTTTTCATTAGGAGAGACCATTTCAGAAAGCATTCTCAATACGCGGAGTATTATCAACAACATCCTTAGTAATGAGTATAAAATCAATTTGCAAGATATAGCTGCCAATATTCTTGATAATAGCCTGCGCATGATACCTAAGGAAAGCTTACTTATTGCCACAGGTAGATACAATTTGCCACTGGTCGAGAAGATATTATTGGAAGCATCCCGAAGGATGATTAAAACAACTCTTATCTACCAGGACCAGGAGTTCATGAAAACCAAGTATGAAGAATTCTCACTTGCCGTATTTAATGCCGATTATGAAAACTTCAACAAACTACTCAGCACTAGCGATGTTTATCTGAACCTGAACGGTGAATCTCGATATGTGGAATTAAGTGATACACATAAATTGAGCCTGAGAAACAAGCATTTTGAAAAAAGCAGGGAAATCATCAATTCACATCGGATTCGTGTTGCAATTATGCCCGGTTTAATTCACGATTCGCTAACAGAAAACACGATTATTTCTGAATTGCAATTTTGGAAAGCCCTGGATGTTGATTACGATCAGCAATCTGTGACTACTTTATCTCTTTGTTTAAATCTAGCCAACAAACATCAAGTTCATGTCGTGAAAAATGCAACTAATTTCGAATTCAGTGTATTGAAAGTTCTTTGTGAAAGTGGTTCCTTCAGTAATAATCCCTATCAAAGCCCTGTTATCAATTTACCGGGTGGGGAAGTACTGATATTACCTAAGGAAAATACGATGCATGGGACTATCCAAGCCGAAGTAGCCTATGCCTATGGTGAAAAGATCACAAATCCGCTTCTTAAAATAGTCAATAACGAAATTGTAGATTATCATGCCGATGAAAATGAACATCTTATCACACGAGCTATCGAGGATGGTGGTGTTGATGGACGTCGGGTGGCATTGATTTGTCTCGGAACGAATGATAATATCAAACCCGAAAATGTCGATAATTCTTATAAGCACAAGTCGAGTGGCTTGATGACCGTGTACTGGGGTGAGAACAAAACACTGGGTGGCACTGTATCAGGATTGACTGAATGGTTTATTCAACTGGAAAAACCACTTTTAAAATACAATTAAATGCGAGGTAACAAAAAATGAAAAAACTAATCCTCTTTTTAATCATCTTGGGATTTACCTGTTTAGCATCAGCACAATGGATTCTCAATGAAGGTTTCGAAAATGTAGCACTCCCTACCGGATGGACAGTACATGATGACGGTGATGGTTTTATATGGCGCACCACCGGACAGCTTACGCATGTTCACACGGGTGCTCGTGCAGCCTTATGCGATAACATTTTACCTCATCAGAATCACGATTGGCTAATCACGCCCCAATTACATATCACTCAAGGTGATTCTCTCTATTTCTATACCGCTGCTTGGATAACATCTGAAAATCTGAAAGTCTATGTTTCAACCACAACACCAGTATATACTAATTTTAACATGCAAATTGTTTCTCTTCAGAATATTGGTACGACTTACCAATTATCACAAACGAGCCTGAATGCCTTTGCCGGGCAGTCGATTTATCTTGGGTTCTTCTGGGAGTGTACCAGTTATGGTATCACTCTTGATGATGTGAAGGTCGGTCATCCTCAAATGAATCCACCCACTCTTACTTTACCGCCATCCTATACATTCATCCAGGGTGAATCATTAACTGTAGATTTTACACCTTTGATTACGACAACTAATCTGGAAACAGCATCTTTAACAGTTAGTGGGAATACTCATGTTGGTGTGAACATTAATGGTTTGAATGTGACATTCACTTCCCCTACTTGGAATGGAACCGAATCTCTGACTTTTACGATTCACGATAACAGCAATGGCTTACAAGGGACAGATACTGTTCAACTGATTGTTGCTCCCGTACCAGCTATTGATTTGGCTTTGGCACAAATCATCTATCCCCGGAATCCTGAATATCTTTCCCACCAGGTCTATCCTTCTGTGAAAGTATCCAATGAAGGAGATAATGCATTTACCAACCCGATTGAAGTATCATGTACCATTGCAGATTCCCTGGGACAAAACCTGTATAGCCAGACTGTCAATTACAACCAGGGTGTTGGATTTAACCAGTCAGTGGATATCAATTTCACCCAAAGTTGGACACCCACTACAGTAGGTCCATATTCAGTACAATTCAACTTGGTTACGACTGATGAATATATGTTGAATAATGTTCTAAACCGCAATTTTACTGTTGTTTATCGAGTGATGGAAGGAGGACCGGATAGCTTTGGTTATCGCTGGATCGATAGTAATGCACTTAATGGACCTGTTTATTCCTGGAATGATATCAGTACGACAGGACTTCCGGTTATCATGAATGGAGTTAATGCCTTTTCAGGAGATGATAACTTTTGTGAGCCTATCAATTTCGGCTTTGAATTTCCCTTCTACGGAACTAATTATCTTCAATTTTATGCAGATACAAATGGTGAGATTTTACTGGCACCGAACAATTGGTACTTAGATTATCCCACTGATGGCTGGGATGCAGACGGAAATATGTTCAATTACATGTACCCGATCCCCGGTTATACACAAATGCCAGCTTTAATTGCAGCCTATTGGGATGATTTGGAAGCTGACCAGGGAACCGGTGATATCTATTTCCAGACTTTTGGAACATTCCCTAATCGCTATGCGATCGTCCAATGGAATAACTTTCGTTTCCATGCCGGTACTGGAGGAAGCCCTGTACTAAAATTCCAAGCTTTCTTATCTGAAAATGGTGAAATTGCTTTTTATTATCATACGACAGAAAACGGTATTACAGGTACAATCGCTCCCCATGAAAATGGACGCAGTGCCACAGTTGCCATTCAAAATCAAACAGCGGATATCGGTCTCTGTTATTTGCGTGAGCTTGTACAGAACAACAATTACTTAGGTGTTCAACCTGCAGGTAATCTGTTACACGATGGTTTAGCGATCAGGTTTTATAATGGCAATGACACCCAAGCTCCGGTTATTACACATTCCCAGCCGGGAAATACTTACGCTTTGAATCCAACGATCAGCGCTCATATCGTTGACTTTTCGAACATTTCTTCTTCTGTATTGCATGTTAACTATAGCGGAACATGGCTGACATTCCAACCGAATCAGATTACGGATTCAGATTATTTATTTAACCTGCCGGAATTGCCACATGGTGTTACTTTGCAGTACTATTTTTCAGCTTCCGATGAGACTGGAAATTCTTCTCTGTTACCAGCCAATGCACCTGAAAGCGTATTTTCATTCAAAATATTACCAACAAATGACACAAGCGTTTTGATTCTCTATTCTGGAACCCAGGATTATGAACATATTGAACTTCCAGTGTATGAATCTTTTCTGACCCAACAACAAATCCCTTATGATATCTACGATTGGCAGGAATATTCAACGTACACAATTCCAGCCCAATATACAGCAGTTCTCTGTTTCGCCAATACAGGAAGTCAAGGGGCTGACAGTAATCTACTGAGTACAAATCTCATGAATTTTATGAACAGCGGTACGACAATAGCACCAAAGCATGTATTCTTCTCCTCTGATGGCTGGGCATCTGCACAAGGGGGCAGTCCAAATTCCAGTCCTATGAAAAAACTGTTGGAAGCCTATTTCCGTACTGTTTATGCCCCTACCGGTGGCGGTGGTGGTACAAATGGACTTGCAGGACCTGATGCCATGGGTTATGCAACCGGTACAATCCTGGATATTGAGGGATCGCATATCGGTACAGCAGGTTCATTGTTCAATGTTAATGCTAATAGCCCTGATTGTATATTCAGTAATGATAGCTGTCCTGACTGGTATGCTGATCAAGTGCAATTTCCTGAGATTGGTTCACACAATGCTTTTGCTTTTGAAGACGGTCCTATAGATGGACATGCGTATCTTTATCATGGTGTTTGTGCGACATGGATCGATTTGAATATTTATCGTGCCTTCTACTTCAGTTTTGATCTGAGCCAGCTCTCAAATCAAACACAAAGAACACGATTCATGCATGACCTGATGGTGTGGTTCAGAATCATTCCCACTTCTACAGATGATATAGTAATGATAGCACCAACCACAGATCTAATGCAGAATTATCCGAATCCGTTCAATCCTGAAACAAAGATCGCATTCTCAACCAGCAAGACTTCCTTAACTAAGTTGGAAATCTATAATGTCAAAGGTCAATTAGTTAATACACTTGTGAATGAAAATCTTCCCTTAGGAAAACATGAAGTCATATGGAATGGTAAGGATATTCATCAGCACCAGGTATCTAGCGGTGTTTATTTTTATCGCTTAAGTCATGGTGATATCATCAAAACGAAAAGAATGTTATTACTCAAATAAATTAACTCATAACTCATCTCATATCCTGAGTCCGGTACTAGTTTCCGGACTCAGGATTAACAAATTCAAATGGAGGAAATATGAACCAGAAACCCTTTATTGCCTTGTTAGTTCTCTTGATTTGTCTACCTTTATTTGCTGGAGATTATAAGATCGGTACTGGCACTTCTACCGAATACTATGTCCCCATGTATGGCAACGCCAATTACAACTGGAGTAAAATTCTTTATACAAATGCAGAATTACAGACTTCTGGAATGACAACCGCTACCACGATCAAGAAAATCGCTTTTTATGTTTCAAATGTGTCTTCTTACCAGACACTGAATCAAAAAATTTATATGGGTTATAATTATAATACCCAATATGCTTCTGGATTAACTTCATATCCTTCATCATATACAGGTTATACACTTGTTTATGATGGTGCCATCCAGTGGACAGGAACGGGCTGGTTTGAAATTACCCTAACAACACCCTACACCTATGATCCTCTCTCAGTGGCATCTCCCAGTTTAGAAATCCTTTGGGAAAACCGCGATGGAACTGCTCTTTCACCATATCCCAGATTTAACTATACGAATGTTTCTTACACTTGTTGTTATAAAAGTGGGTCAACCTATCCTTCACTCTCAAGCGGAACTCGTTACAGTAACCGTCCAAATATTTGGTTGATGTCAGATCCAACGGATGTTCCTCCGGCTGCATCACCTGTGATTCCATTGGACACTGCCTCCAATATCGAAGTGAACACAGATCTTCGATGGCTTCACAATGGCGGTCAGCCAGATTATTATAGGGTTTTCATTGGCACAAATAATCCCCCTTCTGATGTCGTAGCTGGGGAAGATGTCTATGCAAATACTTTTGATATTGCCGGTTATTTGAATTATGGCACAACCTATTACTGGCGCATCATTCCTCATAATTCATATGGCTTTGCGCAGGATTGTCCTATTTGGAGCTTCACAACAAGATCCGATCCAACTATTTATACCTTCCCTTGGACTGAGTCTTTCGATGGTACATTCCCTAATACGAATTGGGAAACGCATGCAGGTATTTTAACAGATCCTATGGTTTTTGGTGCAGATGGTTTATGCAAATGGGAACAAGATGACTGGTTGAATATTACTGGCACTGATAAAGCTGCGAAACTTGAATTACAGTTCACCAACTATACTGGTTGGTTAGTGACACCTCCCTTAAATATTACATCAGATTTGTTTCAGTTACAGTTTGATCTGGCATTCCTGAAGTGGAACGAAACACCCACAGGAACTCCGCCAACACTCAATGGTACTGATGATCGTTTCGTGGTTTTAATTGGTGATGGTTTTAGTTGGACAACTGCCAATATTCTCAGGGAATGGAACAATACAAGTTCTCCTTATGTACTCAATAATATCGCAATCGCCGGTGAAAGAATAACCATACCTCTCCCAGTTGCTGGAAGAGCTCAGCGGATCGCTTTTTACGCAGGCTCTACAGTAATGAATGCAGATAACGATCTTATGATAAATAACGTAAGTGTTGAAGAAGTATTACCCACACCTGTCGCAAATATCTCGGTGAACACAACGAACAGTGATGTCACTCTCTCCTGGGAAGCTGTCGACGGAGCTGCTAGCTATATCATTTATAGCGCAGCAACACTCACTGACACATCATTCAGTGAGATTGGTAGGACAAGTGAAGACCATATTGTGATTCCCAATCCCGGTACGAAACAATTCTTTAAAGTAAAGGCGACTTCTGTTACAGAATAATTAGAAGTTATCTTAACTCCAATCCATTGAGCATGATGCATGAGCAGAATATTATCTCTGCTCATGCATTTTTATTACCAGGCACACCGCATTCGATCATTGAGCGAAGGTTCCGCTGAGCTGTGTCGAAGTGTCGAAATTCCGATGGATTGTTTGCACTGTTTTGTATTCACCAGCGGTGAAGTACAGCAGAAACAGAAGATTACGGTGATTCGGTAGCTGCCAAATTTCATAGCCGTTTGAAAACAGCGTTCCGAAAAGCAAGGTAAACCATGCTGCCACGATTCCTGAAGTAATCACCACAGGTGCAACGGCACAGCAACGCCTCATCTTGTGAGGTGGATAGGTCATATTTTAAATGATGCAATACTGAAGAATGTTACAGACTATAATCGTGAGAGTAAAAGTTCATTGAAACAACTCTGGAAAAACAATCCTTGACTTGAAATGAAATGTTATTATTTTATATGTGATACTGGTTTTGTGCGCTTACTTTAGAATGCCGTTTCTTTGTGGTTACTGCTTCAGCTTGTGGGTAATGTTCTTTAGGTCATTGTATTACAGATAGAAACAAGGTAAACCATGTTAACACGTTACCTGAAGGAAACAGCCACCATTAGAGAGATAAAATTCCTGAAGTAAGTTGTGTATGTCAATTTTATAAGGAGTTTATAATGAATAAATTATTTATCGTCCTCTTCGCTTTCCTACTTTTCTTTGGAATTCTCTCCGCCACTAACCACCTCGATATCATGACCACAATGCAGGGTGAACATCATAATTCCAGATTTGGGAAAACGATGGCTACCCTTGATTTTAATCATGATGGTCATGACGATCTTATTGTCTGTTCACCGGAATGGAAAGATGTCTATCCTGCTCCTTTTTCCTCAGCCAAGGGGAGAGTAGATATCTATTTTGGTGGAACTAATTTTGATAATGTTGCAGATATCTCTTTGCTTGGGCAATATGCTTATCAATATCATAATGTTGTCAATATCGGGGATGTAAATGGTGATGGCTATGATGATTTATGCATCGGTGGTGATGAACCGGAGTCAAATCCAAGTATATACTATTTGAGAATATATACAGGTAGTAGTATAGCTCCTGCAGAACCGGATATCTTGATTCCGTATACTTTAGAAGCCGAATATGATCTTTATCATGTTGTCAATTTAGGTGATATTAATGGGGATAATTATGGTGATATTGGGTTCAGCATTTGTACGCCAAATTTAGCAGAGATTTTTTATATTTTGTGGGGTAATAGTTTAGAAAGACAGTATATTACCACTTCCTCTGATTTTAGTGCATCTTATTCAAATGGTTTTAATGGGATAGGGGATATTAATCATGATGGTTATGACGATTTCGCTATCGGTTATACAAACGAAGATCCTAATATAGGTTATCACCTCATTACTTTATATTTTGGAAATGCAGAAAGTAATTTTAACAATTATATGATTTTGACACAGACTCAAGCTGGTATTTCAAAAATAAGTACACCGTTGGGAGATATTAATGGTGATGGCTTAGATGATTTTATGGGTTATCAATCCATAGCCGGTTTGAATGTCTGGTTTGGAGCAACTGATACTGATTCCATACCAAATTTTGCATTGAATCCTCCCTGGCAGGGAGGGGAAGATGGCTTTTCACTGAAATATGGTGATTTAAATAACGATGGCTTTGATGATATTGCAGGTGCTAATTTCTATTCAAATCAATTCCAAGTCTGGCTGGGGAGAGCACAGGTCAATGGCATTTCTGATTTATTGATTACAGCCCCATATATTTCCGCTAACCCATTGGACTATTTTGGATATGGATTAACTATGGGGGATTACAATGCAGATGGATGCTGTGATATTGCCATTTCTGCACCGGAAACGGATTACGAATTTGCCACCGATTATCGCGGGTATGTGTATGTGTATGCAGGGAATACAGAATTAGCTGATACTACAGTCGGAATTAATGATCCGCTAAGTCCAAAAGTTACAAATCAAATTACCATGAGTATCAGCCCTAATCCTGTGAGGATTAATGACCGATATATTGCAATTAAACTGCAAGACAATTCAGCCGGTGAAAAAAATCCAATCGATATAAGCATTTTTAATATCAGGGGACAATGTGTGCAGCAAACACACTTAAATAAAAACAAAACATCTGATACATTCATGCTGGATATCAGCAAAATGGCAAGTGGTGTCTATCTCTGCCAGGTAATATCAGGTAATCGGGTTAAAACAAAAAAAATATCGTTGGTAAAGTAGGGATAAACCCATGTGTTTATCCTCTGGAAAGTATGCTTTTTTTTGAAATGCAACGCTGATTTTTAATCGGTGGATAGGTCATATTTTAAATGATGCAATACTGAAGAATGTTACAGACTATAAACGTGAGAGTAAAAGTTCATTGAAACAACTCTGGAAAAACAATCCTTGACTTGAAATGAAATGTTATTATTTTATATGTGATACTGGTTTTGTGCACTTACTTTAGAATGCAGTTTCTTTGTGGTTACTGCTTCAGCTTGTGGGTAATGTTCTTTAGGTCATTGTATTACAGATAGAAACAAGGTAAACCATGTTAACACGCTACCTGAAGGAAACAGCCACCATTAGAGAGATAAAATTCCTGAAGTAAGTTGTGTATGTCAATTTTATAAGGAGTTTATAATGAATAAATTATTTATCATGCTCTTCGCTTTCCTACTTTTCTTTGGAATTCTCTCCGCCACTAACCACCTCGATATCATGACCACAATGCAGGGTGAACATCATAATTCCAGATTTGGGAAAACGATGGCTACCCTTGATTTTAATCATGATGGTCATGACGATCTTATTGTCTGTTCACCGGAATGGAAAGATGTCTATCCTGCTCCTTTTTCCTCAGCCAAGGGGAGAGTAGATATCTATTTTGGTGGAACTAATTTTGATAATGTTGCAGATATCTCTTTGCTTGGGCAATATGCTTATCAATATCATAATGTTGTCAATATCGGGGATGTAAATGGTGATGGCTATGATGATTTATACATCGGTGGAGATGAACCTGATTTACAGCCGACAGAATACTTTTTACGAATTTACACGGGTGGTGATTCTGCTCCCACAGAACCGGATATCTTGATTCCGTATACTTTAGAAGCTGAGCATCATCTTTATCATGTTGTCAATTTAGGTGACTTTAATGGAGACCACTTTGATGATTTTGGGATTAGCATTTCATCTCAAGCAATTGATTTAACATTTTTCATCATCTGGGGTGGTAGCTACATAGCTCAATATATAACTACTTCGATAGACCAGGGTGCTTCTTACCCAACTGGTTTTACTGGGATTGGAGATATCAATGGCGATGGTTATGCTGATTTTTCCATTGGATATACGAATCCAGATCCCTATATCGGCTATCACCTCATTACTTTATATTTTGGAAATGCAGAAAGTAATTTTAACAATTATATGATTTTGACACAGACTCAAGCTGGTATTTCAAAAATAAGCACTCCCTTAGGAGATATTAATGGCGATGGTATCGATGATTTTATGGGTTATCAGTCTAATGCCGGATTAAATATATGGCTGGGAGCTACGGAAACAGACACCATACCTAACCTCGCTCTCAATCCACCTTGGCAGGGAGATTATTTAGGGCAATCTCTGAAATATGGCGATCTCAATAATGATGGTTTCGATGATATTGTTGGAACCAACTATTATACCAATCAATTCCAAGTCTGGCTGGGGAGAGCACAGGTCAATGGCATTTCTGATCTTCTGATTACAGCTCCATATATTTCTGCTAACCCGCTAGACTACTTTGGTGAAAGTCTGACAATGGGTGATTACAATGCAGATGGATACTGTGATATTGCAGTATCCGCCCCGGAAACGGATTACGAATTTGCCACCGATTATCGCGGGTATGTTTATGTGTATGCCGGTAATACAGAATTAGCGGATACTACAGTTGGTATTGATGATCCACTAAGTCCAAATGTTACAAATCAAATTACTATGAGTATCAGCCCTAATCCTGTGAGGATTAATGACCGATATATTGCAATTAAACTGCAAGACAATTCAGCCATTGAAAAAAATCCAATCGATATCAGCATTTTTAATATCAGAGGACAACGTGTGCAGCAAACACACTTAAATAAAAACAAAACATCTGATACCTTCATGCTGGACATCAGCAAAATGGCAAGTGGTGTCTATCTCTGCCAGGTAAAATCAGGTAATCGGGTTAAAACAAAAAAAATATCGTTGGTAAAGTAGGGATAAACCCATGTGTTTATCCTCTGGAAAGTATGCTTTTTTTTGAAATGCAACGCTGATTTTTAATCGGTGGATAGGTCATATTTTAAATGATGCAATACTGAAGAATGTTACAGAATATAAACGTGAGAGTAAAAGTTCATTGAAACAACTCTGGAAAAACAATCCTTGACTTGAAATGAAATGTTATTATTTTATATGTGATACTGGTTTTGTGCGCTTACTTTAGAATGCAGTTTCTTTGTGGTTACTGCTTCAGCTTGTGGGTAATGTTCTTTAGGTCATTGTATTACAGATAGAAACAAGGTAAACCATGTTAACATGTTACCTGAAAGAAACAGCCACCGTTAGTGAGATAAAACTTCCTGATGTTAGCTGTGTATGTCAATTTTATAAGGAGTTTATAATGAATAAATTATTTATCATCATCTTCGCTTTCCTACTTTTCTGTGGAATTCTCGCTGCCACAAACCACCTCGATATCATGACCTCAATGCAGGGTACGCATAATACATCATATTTTGGAAGTACAATGGCAACCTTGGACTTTAATCATGATGGTTTTGATGATTTGATTGTCTGCTCGCCTGAATGGAAAAGCGTTTATCCGGCACCAATGGATTGGCCAAAAGGAAAAGTGGATATTTATTTTGGAGGTTCTGACTTTGATAATATCCCTGATATCACGATGGAAGGACAGTATGATTATCAATTCAGGTCTGTTGTTAATGTCGGTGATGTGAATGGAGATGGATTTGATGATCTATATATAGGTGGAGATGAACCGACCGCTAGTCCAAGTACATATTATCTAAGAATCTATACTGGCGGGAACACTGCTCCAACACAACCGGATATTATGATCTTATATTCATTGGAATCAGAATGCCATCTTTATGATGTAGCTAAAATGGGTGATTTTAATGGAGACGGTTATGATGATATCGGCTTTAGTACAGATACAATGTATTTAGCATTAAATTTTTATATCATTTGGGGAGGGAACTATACTACCCAATATGTAACAACTTCTGTAAATTATAGCGAATCTTATCCTATTGGCTTTAATGGAATTGGTGATATAAATAATGATGGCTATGATGACTTTTCTATTGGTTATACGAATGAAGATCCCAATTTAGGTTACCATCTCATCACTATTTATTTTGGTAATACAACAGGTTCATTTGCAGATAATATGGTTTTAACCCAGACGCAAGCAGGAATATCAAAGATTAGTAATCCACTGGGGGATATTAATGGTGACGGTATTGATGATTTCATGGGATATCAGTCCATGACGGGGTTAAATGTCTGGCTGGGTTCGACTGAATCTGATACATTACCGAATTTTGCTTTAAATCCACCCTGGCAGGGAGGGGAATTCGGACAATGTTTAAAATTTGGAGATTTGAATAACGATGGCTTTGACGATGTGGTTGGTGCAAATTTCTATATAGATCAATTCAGGATTTGGATGGGAAGAACACTGGTTAACGGCACATCCGATTTATTAATTGATGCCCCCAATAATTCTTTAGACTACTTTGGCTATGGTTTAACCATGGGAGATTACAACGGGGATGACTGCTGTGATATTGCCGTATCTGCCCCATTTACTGATGATTCTATGGCACATGATTACCGGGGCTATGTTTATGTCTATGCCGGAAATACACAATTGGCAGACACAACAGTTGGTATTAATGACCCTCTCAGTCCGCCTCTTACCAATCAATTTAACATGAGCATCAGCATCAGCCCTAACCCCATTAAATCCAATGATCGTTTTATGACGATCAAGCTGAATGATTCAAGCCATAATAATATAAGCCCCATTGATATCAGTATCTATAATATCAGGGGACAATGTGTGCAAAAGATACACTCAGATAAAACTGCGATATCGGATACCTACAGTATGGATATTAGTAAAATGGCAAGTGGTGTCTATCTCTGCCAAGTAAAACAAGGAAACAGAGCAGAAGTTAAAAAAATCTCTTTTATTCGGTAGCAACAACTTCAACGGGTATTCCGTAGCAACAACTTCAGTCGTTGGATCAACTGCTTTAGCCGTTATAATGTTTTAACATTATCTGACATCCGGTGGTTTCCTCATCGAAATGCCGATGAAGAGAATACGTCCTCTAAAAGAGCACGTAGCACCATCAGATAGATGGCGCCCCAGTAACAGCTATGAAATTAACAAAAACGTGATAGACAAAAGTGAAAATGGATATTATCCGGCAATATGCTAGATAAAACTTGCTATGGAATGAAAATTACGTGCGAATATTATATTTTATATTATGTGGGTTGTATAAATAAGGAGTACCAATGTATAAAGGTATTTTAGCTGTTTTAGCTGTTCTTCTTTTCACCAGCATTCTCCCTGCCTTGAACCACATGGATATTATGACCACCATGACAGGAGAATTTGATTTTGCAGAAATGGGTTGGATTATGACCACTCTGGATTGGAATGGAGATAATTATGATGATCTTGTTATTATGGAAAGTGGTTGGCGACCACCTGAACATGTTGGAGACCCAACAGTAAAATCATATGGAAAACTGAATTTCTATTTGGGAGGACCAGACTTTGATAATATACCTGAAATAACATTGCCCGGCAGTTATGAACGTGAGTATTGGGCAACCTATTCCATGTGCAATGCGGGTGATATGAATGGTGACGGGATAGATGACCTGGCATTGTTTCGGGCGACGATGTATGAAGAGAATATAGATCAGTACTATGACTTGCAGCTCTGCGTCTTTTACGGCGGTGCGAATCCCGATACTGTCCCCGATTATGTGCTTACTTTCCCGAGGGAGGAATGGGATAATACCTTTTGTTACGTTCGTGGTTTGGGGGATATCAATCACGATGGTTTTAATGATATTGGATATATATTGGATAAAGATTATTATCAGGCTCCAAACTCTTTTGGTATTATTTATGGCGGAAACATGATGAATACTGTTTTCATGGAAGCCGGTTCTTCATGGGATTGGTCAAGTATATGCGGTGTAGGAGATGTGAATGCAGATGGTATTGATGATTTCAGTCTTTGTTATACGTATTTTGTAAGTAATACTACTTATCGCAAAGATATCATTTATTTTGGTTCCATATCTGGAGTTTTTCAGGATAGTTTAGTTATCTGTGATGGTTCGAACTTAAGAAATCCGTTCACATATCCCGCTGGTGATGTAAATGGCGATGGTTATTCTGATTTCGTGAGTGCCTTCTCCGGTTCAGATGCTAAACTAATATTTGGAGGTCCTGGTTTTAACGGAACCAATTGTGTAAACATTGCTCCTCCGTACAGCGGCGATCCGGCCGGTGAAGGTTTTTGTCACGGCGATGTGAATGGTAATGGCACAGATGATCTGATGGGCACCAATGTTACCCAGTTTAGCGGTTATGGAGATGCCTACCTGTGGATAGGAGGCATTCCCATGAACGGAGGTCCCGATCTGCATTTGACACCAACACTGAACGATAACAATAAGATGTATGGTTTCTGCCTGACTATGGGCGATTACAATGGTGACGGCTGCTGCGATGCTGCCATTTCTGCGCCCTTTGATTACTCCGGTTCTCCTTATCCGGGTAAAGTATTTGTTTATGCCGGAAACACGCAACTGGATGATCCAACCCCAATCTCGGATAATACAAATATACCTGCTATCTCCAAATTGCAGTTGTACCCGAATCCGCTGCAGTCTTGGAATTCTGAACTTAATGTCAGATTCACTGTTGACCCCGGACTCACCCCCGACCCCTCTCTTGCTCGCAAACGAGGGGAGATTACCGCAACTTTCGAAATCTATAACATCCGGGGACAGAAAGTTAAGTCGTTTACTATGAATGCAGAACAAGCTAAATCAGGTTCTGCGATTTACAATTTAAATGATCTTTCATCAGGGGTTTATGTGTGTGTTTTCACAAACGGTGAAGCACAGCAGAAACAGAAGATAACGGTGATTCGGTAGCAGCCAAATTGCATAGCCGTTTGAAAACAGCATTCCGAAAAGCAAGGTGAACCATGCTGCCACGATTCCTGAAGTAATCACCACAGGTGCAACGGCACAGCAACGCCTCATCTTGTGAGGTGGATAGTTCATATTTTAAATGATGCAATACTGAAGAATGTTACAGACTATTAACGTGAGAGTAAAAGTTCATTGAAATAACTCTGGAAAAACAATCCTTGACTTGAAATGAAATGTTATTATTTTATATGTGATACTGGTTTTGTGCGCTTACTTTAGAATGCAGTTTCTTTGTGGTTACTGCTTCAGCTTGTGGGTAATGTTCTTTAGGTCATTGTATTACAGATAGAAACAAGGTAAACCATGTTAACATGTTACCTGAAGGAAACAGCCACCGTTAGGGAGATAAAACTTCCTGAAGTAAGTTGTGTTTTTATAAGGAGTTTATAATGAATAAATTATTTATCATGCTCTTAGCTTTCCTACTTTTCTTTGGAATTCTCTCCGCCACAAACCATCTTGATATTATGACATCAATGCAGGGTACGCATAATAATTCATATTTTGGCGCAACGATGGCAACTTTGGATTTTAATCATGATGGATTTGATGACTTAATTGTCTGCTCACCGGAATGGAAAAGTGTTTATCCTGATCCTGTGAACTGGCCCAAAGGAAGAGTAGATATCTATTTTGGCGGTACTGACTTTGATAATATTCCGGACATTACAATGTTAGGACAGTACGATTTTCAGTATAAGTCTGTCGTCAATGTGGGAGATGGGAATGGTGATGGATTTGATGATTTATACATCGGTGGTGATGAACCAGAATCAAATCCAAGTACATACTATCTAAGAATTTATACGGGTGGTAATGCTGTTCCGCCTGAACCGGATATTATGATTTCATATCCATTGGCATCAGGTAATAATTTAACGTGGGTAACCAAATTAGGGGATTTTAATGGCGATCATATTGATGAGATAGGATTTTGTACTGATATTTTTTCTACATGTGAAGCATATTATATTATATGGGGACAAAGTTTTGAAACTGAGTTGATCACTATTTCCAGTGCTCATGCTTCGTCATATACTTATAATATTAGCGGTGTTGGAGATATCAATGGTGATGGATATGATGATTTTTCAATAGGCTATACAAATGCTGATCCTAATACCGGCTATCATTTGATAATTATTTACTTTGGAAATGAGGAAAGTGAATTAACTAATACCGTTAATTTAGCCCATACCCAGGCACCAATAACAAAGACCAGTACTCCAATTGGGGATATCAACGGAGATGGGTTAGATGATTTTATGGGGTATGAGTCAAATGATGGGTTATGTATCTGGTTAGGTTCACAGCAAACAAATCTTATTCCTGATCTTTTTTTTAATCCCCCTTGGCAAGGTAGTGAATTCGGATTTTCTCTGAAATATGGTGATTTGAATAATGATGGTTTTGATGATGTTGTTGGTACAAATTTTTATGAGAATGCATTCAGAATCTGGTTAGGAAGAACTCATCCTAATGGTGATTCGGATTTATCAGTAACAGCACCTTATATTCCTGCAAATCTGTTGGATTATTTTGGGTATGGTTTAACGATGGGTGATTATAATGGGGATGACTGCTGTGATATTGCCGTATCAGCACCTTTTACGGATAATACGCTTTTACCTGATTATCGGGGGTATGTTTACGTTTATGCTGGAAATACTGAATTGGCAGACACTACAGTAGGAATTAATGATCCTTTAACACCGCCTATATCTAGCCAGTTTAATATCAGCATCAGTCCTAATCCGGTGAATTCAAACGATCGCAATATTAACATCAAACTGACTAATCAAGGTACTGATAAAAGCCCAATTGACATCAGAATTTATAACATTAGGGGACAATGTGTGCAGCAAGCACACTTCGATAAAAATAACATAACAGATACATACTCTCTTGATATTCATAAAATAGCAAGTGGCATCTATCTATGTCAATTAACAAAAGGTAATAGGGTAAAAACAAAAAAAATCTCATTAGTTAAGTAGGGATAAACCCATGTGTTTATCCTCTGGAAAGTATTCTTTTTTCAAACGCGACGCTGATTTTTAATCGGTGGATAGGTCATATTTTAAATGATGCAATACTGAAGAATGTTACAGACTATAATCGTGAGAGTAAAAGTTCATTGAAACAACTCTGGAAAAACAATCCTTGACTTGAAATGAAATGTTATTATTTTATATGTGATACTGGTTTTGTGCGCTTACTTTAGAATGCAGTTTCTTTGTAGTTACTGCTTCAGCTTATGGGTAATGTTCTTTAGGTCATTGTATTACAGATAGAAACAAGGTAAACCATGTTAACATGTTACGTGAAGGAAACAGCCACCATTTGGGAGATAAAACTTCCTGAAGTAAGTTGTGTATGTCAATTTTATAAGGAGTTTATAATGAATAAATTATTTATCTTCATCTTCGCCTTCCTGCTCTTCACAGGAATTCTCTCCGCCACTAACCACCTTGATATTATGACCTCAATGCAAGGTTCGCACAATCATGCCTCTTTTGGAGAAACTATGGCTACCCTGGATTTTAATCATGATGGGTATGATGATCTGGTTGTATGTTCCAGGGGATGGAAAAGTACTTATCCTGCTCCTTTTGATAATCAAAAAGGCAAAGTTGATATCTATTTTGGAGGACCTAGTTTTAATAACATCCCGGATATTGTGATGGAAGGGCAGCATGATTTTCAATACAAATCTGTTGTCAATATCGGTGATGTGAATGGAGATGGATTTGATGATTTATATATTGGTAGCGATGAGCCTACATCAAATCCGACTGAGTATTATTTGAGGATTTATACGGGTAGTGACACTGTTCCGACTGAACCGGATATTATGATCCCATATTCATTGCCTACAGATCGTAATCTTTATAATGTAGTAAAATTGGGTGACATCAATGGTGATAATTATGATGATTTTGGATTTAATATCGAATCTTCAACTATTCCATTGGCATTGATATTTTATATAGTTTGGGGTAATATTCTTACAACTCAATACATAACAACTTCGTGCGCATGGAGTGAAGGATATTCGATAGGATTTAATGGCATAGGAGATATCAATGATGACGGTTATGGTGATTTCTCAATTGGTTATACTAACGAAGACCCGAACATAGGTTACCATCTTATCACTATCTACTTTGGAAACGCTAATTGGATTTTAACAGATAGCTTGGTTTTAACACTAACCCAGTCAGCTATTACAAAGAGTAGCACTCCATTGGGTGATTTCAATGGGGATGGAGTTGATGACTTTATGGGTTATGATTCAAGTGGCGGATTAAATATATTTTTTGGTTCGACAGAGACGGATACAATACCAGATTTATTTTTGAATCCTCCCTGGCAGGGAGGAGAAGGAGGACGATCTCTGAAATACGGCGATTTGAATAATGATGGTTTTGATGATGTTGTTGGCACAAATTATTATCTCGGGAAATTTCACATCTGGTTGGGGAGAACACATCCTAATGGTGATTCAGATCTGCTAATAGAGGCACCTTATATTCCAGCAAATCCTCTTGATTATTTCGGATACGGTTTAACGATGGGTGATTATAATGGAGATGGCTGCTGTGATATTGCCGCATCAGCACCGTTTACTGACTTTACAGGGAATGACTATCGGGGTTATGTGTATGTTTATGCAGGAAATACGGATTTAGCAGATACCACAGTTGGTATTGATGATCCTGTTAGTCCAACTACTGCAAATCAGTTTACGATTAGCCTTAGTCCAAATCCTGCTAGAATGGGAGATCATTATGTAAAAATCAACCTGAATGACCCAGATTATGCTGTTAAGAGTCCGATTGACATTAATATTTTCAACATTAGGGGACAACGTGTGCTGCAAACACATTTCAATATAAACCAGGTATCTGATTCATACCAGCTTGATATTAGTAAAATGACAAGCGGTATCTATCTCTGCCAGGTAAAAAAAGGAAACAGAATAGAAGTAAAGAAAATTTCTATCATTAAATAGGAGGTCATATGAAACAAGTTCTATGGTTCTTTCTAATTATATCTATCTTTATTCCAGTCTATGCAAAACATTCAGATGCTTTTCTGAATGGTGTATTTTCACTTTATGATTTGAGATACTCAGGTGATGAAAGTGATACTAGAGCAAAATTCGATCTTCTAGGACACTATCTTCATGAAGCTGGATTTAACGCTACAACTTATTCTCTGATATTGGATGGCGACTTTGATAAACTTGATGATCTTCTACCAGCTTTAGACAGAGATAGTATCGATGCTATTCATTACGATTTGACATGGAGCGATGCCATTTTGAATCGTACCCCCGAAATAGGTGTAGCATCTTTATCCTGTGGTAATTATCTGCATATGGAAAGTGAATATATGCTACATTGGACACCACCAGTTCCACCAAATACTCAAGGTTTTTTCGACCCGGATATTTTACCTGAATATGACGATTCAGACAATGATAAAATGAATTATGTATTTCAGCATGATACAGGTCATAGAGTTTATGAGGAAGGAGTTTATTCAAATGAAAGGGCTTGGGTATGTGATCCAGCATTATTACATAATGCTGGACTAGCATTGTATTGTCCCCGTTTTCGATGGAGTACAGGATCAACCGCTCTTTCGAGATATATTTCTAATGATTTTAAGTTTCTGAAATCTGCTGATGCACATCCTGAAAATGAGAACAAGCTCTATCTCAGAGTTGCATTAAAATGGACGGAAGGAGCAACAAACGTTCCTGTTGCTACGATTAAACTGAAAGTCTTGAAAAAAACATATATTGACCATTTAGGTATAAATCCTTCTTTTGATACTGTTAATACTGGAGACTATGACGTAAATGATCAAGATTTGTATCAAAAACTAGTCTTAATTCCTGAATCATCATCATATACAGAGGAACTATTTTCAAATGATCTTAACGATGCTCCTGTAGATGAATTTGGTCATAGGTTTCATATCTTTGAATATACTGTCAGCTTACCTCCCAATTCAGGGTCTTTTAACAGTATTGATCCGGAAATATACTGGGAAGGGCATACAAAACTCTATATAGATTATATTGAACTGGAAGATGAACTTCATCATCAGATGATGATTGATAATTCTGAATTCCTAACACGCCTGCAACGCAGATTAGATAACATTGATGGACTTGGTTTTGATAACATTGCATATTATTATACTGCTGATGAACCTTATCAAGGATCATTCGATACCTATAAGAAATTGCAAACCTATATGTCCGAAAGGCATAAGAAAATAATCACTGCAAATTACGAACCGTCGATAGATAAAGCAACTGTCAAACCTAATTCTCTGAATTTGCCTTCATATTATCATCCTGGATTGTTCTTAGAATCTGCTTCCCCGGAAAGGATTATGGTCGATTATTACCCTTTAATAGAAAGAGGTGATCTAATTGACTGGAATTCGAATAATGGATCTAATGGTATTCAAAATAAAATCGGAAGTCTGTTACTTAATCCATATCATAGAATTTCGCAACTAGTTCATGGGAACAATGACTACTCAAATACAGAATTGCTATTTGTTCCTCAGATTTATGGAGAAAAAAATGCTTCAACGGGTTCGTGGTCTCACATATATCCACCCCGTAGTATGATGAAATGTCTTCAAATGCTGCCTTTATGTTATGGTGTGGATGGTATTGTTAGTTTTGAAATTGCCTCAAATCCTAACACTACAATTAGTGGTTTAAATTGGATTGCACCCTTGGAATACGAGACCTATCCAAGCACGGTTAATGGAGAGAATAGATATAATAACTTACAGGTTGCACCCGGAAGCGGTTATCAGATGCTAACCGAGGCTAATAGTAAAATTAATATTTATGGTCCGATTATTAAAGATCTGCATTGGGTAGATGCGGACGCAATTATGACAGATAACGCACATCAGAATGTTGATATTAATGATATGGGCTTAACAAGCCTTATTGTTTGTAACTATCTACAGTCAAATCCCCCTCATAATCCAGATTATGAAGGATATGTGCAATGCGGATATTACAATGATAATGCAAATAATCCATCATTTATGCTGGTTAATCGTAGAGCAGTTTACAGAAGTGATAATCTGAACACTTCAGTCGGTATTAATGTTGATGCTTCATTTACAAATGCTCCTAATCAGACAGTGCAATTTACTTTCACTACCGATGCTGTCGCCCACTATGGAGGCAGGTTGGGGCTCTATGATCCCTATTCCCATGATCTGCAGGTTATGAATCCGAATCGGGTTGTCGATTGTACAATAGATGCAGGAGATGGAAGCCTGAGACAAGTCGTGGCTGTCCTGCAGCCAAATGTTACCGCCAATTATTCAGAGGACAGTGATGTCTTTGTTACCGGGGATGTACATATTCAAAATGGCGCAGAGGTAACGATACATCCGGGGAGAACGTTAAATATTCTCAATCACAGCAGGATTTATGTGCAAAACGGTTCAACTCTCAATATCGCAGGAAATCACTTTCGTAAGTCAAAACTCATCGCAGACCTGGCGGGAAAGATTTATGTCAGCCAGGGTGGTGCATTAGTAATTCAGGATACTGAATGTGATATGAGTGATTCGACATTTATCAGCTTAATCGGTGGTGAATTATCGATCAATAATTCCCAATTTAACTTGAAATGCGGTGGTAACTGGAAGGGGATCACAAGTAACGGCAGTCATATAAATATATCTTCCAGCACTATATATAAGGCGGAAAAAGCATTTTCCCTGAATGGATCAAGCTTCGCAATGGAGAATACGGATATCTATATTCCTACAAATGGAACCGGAATTGAGATAACCAATCGCCATTCTTCAGACGAGATTATCCTTTCCGGTCTTGAAGAATATGAAAATCATATTCAAGGACAAAGAGAAACAACTAGAACGACCGGGATTTCGATGAAAAGTATGGAAAATCCTCTGTGCTGTGCATGGACAGTATTCTCGAACTTAACTACGGGTATTGAATACAGTTTATCCGCAGATAAAGCGGATTCAGTTACAGCATGTAGCTTTACGGGCTGTAGAACTGGTATCTTTATAACCGGAACCGGCGGACTGGCAAAAATCAGGCAATGCAATTTCACGATTAGCAACCAGGGATTGGGTATTGACACACATGTATATATTCCCCTGGTTGATGCATGTGACTTTGAAAGCCCGACTTCTTCCAATAATACCGGTATCTACCTCGATAACGTCCAAACGATATCGGGTCAGCGGGGAAAAGAAAATATCAGGAACTGCACATTCACAGCTTTAAAACGCGCTATTGAAAGTCGCGGTTCTCAGGCAAGACTGGAAGCGAATTATTTAAATTGTAATGAATCAGGGATTGTCAGTCATCAGAATTCACTTATTGATTGCAGTTACGATGCATCAAATGTTTTTAATAATATATGGCAGAATGTCTATTTTTATGCTGATTCCACCTATGCAAATGCTACCTATTGTTCAACAATCGAAATGCTGAATGGGCATAATGATTTTATTCATGCCGGCGCATGTTATGACTTCCGTTTTAGTACAAACTATGATTATCATGGTCTTGATAGAGGTCATATCAGGGCGTCCGGTAATTATTGGTCATTAAGTCCAATTCTTGGACCTGATGATAATGCGGTTGTTTATCCTCCGGAACATCATGATGTGATAGATGTGGGTAATTGCGATCCCGCCCCTAATATGTTAACTGCTTTTGCGACACCTAGTTCAAGATATGAACAGGCTTTAGCTTTTGAAGATGCGAATGATTGTACCGCTGCATTTTTGCTATACAAACAGATTTTAAGTGAAAGATTGCCTGATGAAAAAGCTTTCTGGGATTTATGCATCCCAAGCATCTTCAAAATTGCAAAACAGGCAAATCTCAACCTTGATGAATTAATCGCTTATTATGATTTGGAAATTTCTGCAACTTCACCGGAAGATTCAATAGGATTGATTCGCCTGATGAAAGCTTACCAGGCAAATACATACCTGGCACAGAAGGATTATCAGGCAGCTAGTGATATAATCAAGGAAAGAATTGCTAATCCTATATCGGAAGCGGATTCCCTAGAAGCAGTTATGGATATGGAAATTGTGTATATCCTGCGTGATTTGGATGAGTCAAAAAGACCTCTGATCACAAGTTTTTCCCAGTATCATTATCCTGATCTTCAGACGTACAAGGTTAAGCATGAAGAAAACCGGTTAAAGCTGGATGCTCTCTACGATATACAGGAAGAAACGCCATCCTCTATCCCGACGGCTGTATATTTGAGCAGGAATTATCCGAATCCGTTCAATCCCACGACCACGATAGAATTTGGAGTACCTAAAGCAGCGAAGGTATCGATCAGGATTTACAATATCCGTGGGCAGCTTGTGAAAGAGCTGGTGAATCAGAAATATGAACCGGGTAAATTCAAAGTCGTATGGGAAGGAAAAAATTCATTTGGCAAACCTGTAGCAACAGGTGTGTATTTCTATCGCCTGGAGGCAGGAGGAAAGTGCTTTACTCATAAGATGCTGATGCTGAAATAGCCGGGCAGAAGATTCTAGAGGTTAGTGGCTAGATGCTAGAAACGAATAGCTTAGAGCCTCTATTATTACTCTAGAATAATACATGAAGAATATGTTTTAATTGTAACTATATCTGTGCTGCATACCTGCTTCTCACAGCAGGAATGCAGTACGTATGCAGTTGTATATAGTTCGTATGAATGAAGTGCATTAAAAAGAGATGCTCAAGCAGGGCATCTCTTTTTTATTGAATAAGTAATTCATATTCTGAGAAGAGCAATCTGGTCATTGGCAAAAATACTTCTTGACTAATAAGTAACCATGTTGACACAATACAATACATAGTTGACAATCCATATTTTGTTGTATATATTTATTAATGAACTTGTATTAACACATGAAATAGATGTGCATCAAGGATACACATTCTCGTTAGAACACATGAAAATATGCCAGGGCTGGGGAGTTTACAGCATATTTTTCCACAGGGGTTTGATATGATCAAAAAGATTGAACAGGCACTTACACAATTTGTGGCAGAAAAACTTCAACTGGTGGAACGGATTGTTGATCGTCAGCGGGAGAAGAAGAGTCACCTCATTGAGATATTAGGTCCATCCGGAACCGGAAAGTCGTACATATTCAAACAACTATGCCTTTCCCTTGAAGAAACAGGAGTACCCTACACCGTAGTTTTACCCAGGGTTTTTGTTTTCAACCAGCTTGATGAACTTGTGAAACTGCTTTTTAAAATCACGGATGCGGAGTATGACGGAATTATTGAAAATTCCCGCCAGTTCAGCACAGGCAGAAAATATGATTTCTTCTATTATCTGACTGAGACCCTGAACAAGAAAAAAGCCTTTCAGCCGATCACGGTGCTTATAGATGACTGTAATAAGATGGATGCCTATACCCTGGACTTTCTTCAATATGTCGTACAGTATGCACCTGATAATGGATTACATATTATTGTTTTCGCCAAAGATAAGGTTTTTACTTTTTCGGATATAGAGCAGCTTGAGTATCTCAAAACAGAAGACATCCGCAAGATATTAACCATACTTTATCCGGAGGCAGGTAGCGAATTTACATCAGAAGGTGATATTCTCAAGAATATAACAGATGGAAACCTGTTCATTCTAGAGTATATTTTTAATGATATGCTATCCCATTCAAAATCCAAGCAGGTGGATCTTAGCCCTTACATAGAGAAGCGATACAATGACCAGGAAATCTACAAGCAGAAGTTTAAAACGCTCAGTAAGCTGCAGCAGGATTTGATGCAATGGATATATCTGCTGGATGGTCGGGCAACTGTGGAAATTCTTTCGCTGTTCATAAAATCCAAGAAACTGGGAAAAGAACTCCTGGAATTGGAAGAGCAAAATTATGTACTTCGTTATGCAAAACTCTATGGTGTTAAAAAAATAAAAGCCTTCCAGGAAGAATGGAATAACCTGGATGACATCGTTTGTAAGGATATGCTGACGACTATTGTTCAATACTTCACGAAACAGAAGGAAACCTTTCTTCAGCTTGGCATGTACTATATCGCTTTGAATGAACTAGCTCCTGAACCATTTCTCAAGATCGTTGATTACCTGGATCTAATCAATGATCACCAGAATTTGGAAAAGATATACCTGTTCCAACTCAATCATCAGATAAAACCTTCTGAACAGCTTTATTATTTAATGCAAATCGGTAAAACCTACAAGAATATGAATGATAAGGAACATGCAGCAGAACAATTCAGGCAGTGTCTGCAAATCTGTACTGAAAATGGTATTCCGGCTGAAGAGACAATCTATCAGTTAGCAGATAGCCTGTTTGCGATTAATTCAACGAATTTTGCTTTGGAAATTATCAAAAAATATACTCCTCAAACAATCAGTAATTACTGGCGTGCCAGGATTCTCCTTTTAAAAGCTGAAATACTCATGGAAGTGGAAAGTTATAATGAATCTGTTTCCTGCCTGGATGATGCCACAGAAGCAATCGCCCATGTGGATGATAAGGATAAGAGATATAAACTGCAAGCGGATACCAGGAAACTGAAGGGGAAGATATTCTATTACAATAATGAATGGGATCAGGCAGCGGTAGCATTCCGGGATGCTGAATCATTATATAAACTGGAAAATGATTTCACGGGTATGGCAGCTATCTATAATAATCTTGGAGCCATCTTCATGTTACAGGGAGAATGGGAACAATCAGAACAAATGCTCCAACGCAGTTTAGAGTTAGAACAGCAGCGTTTTAACCTGAACGGTATATCTGTCTGTTATAATAATTTGGGCAGCCTGATGGATGACAAGGGAGATCGTGAACGTTCTATTTATTACCTGGAAGAAGCACTGAAACTCCAAAGGCTGTTGAATGAACCGTATAATATCGCCAATATTCATAATAATATCGGCATCACTTACATGGATGCCAATGAATTTGACAAGGCAGAGGATGCATTCAGGCATTCCCTGGAAATTGCCTTAGCTTATGGATTTTATAAAAATATCATCGCTACTCTCAATAGCTTTGGGGCACTATATTTTAAGAAAGGTGACTGGAACAAGGCGATCGATTATTATGATCGAGCCATTGAAAAATCCAAAGAGAAAGATTTTATCGAAGGTTTACTAAAATCTTATAATAACCTGGGTGAATTATACGAAAAAAGAGGAGAGCTGAATCTCGCATATGATCTGTATTTTAAGGGAAGAGAACTGCTTCCTCAAATCAGTAATGACTTTATCAAAGCTGAGTTGTATGGAAATATGGGGTCTGTGCTCACCAAGCTTCATAAATTCAGTGAAGCTTATTCGAATCTGATGGAGAGCTTTGATTTCTTTAAAGCTCTCAATGCCAAGGATAAGATTATTGAAGGCTGTCAGAAGCAGGCATACTATTTTATTCTCACCCGCAACTATGAAAGCGCAGATTATTACCTCAATAGTGCCGTTAAAATAGCCAAGGAACTGAATAATCCCTTTGAATTGGGAAAGACTTATTATTTACGGGCATTGCTGGAGCATAAAAATATTGAATTGGCACGTAAACAACTGGAAGATGCTATCTCAATATTCCTAGAGACTAAAAACTTCTATGAACTGGCATATGCTAATTACGAATATGCTAATGTTCTTTACGAAAGCAAGGAATGGGAACAGGCACTCCAAATTCTCAAAAATAATCGTAAGACTATCCAGCAATTTGGAGCAATCAAACTCCTGGAGCAGAATGATATTCTCATGCAGAAGATTTCTAAGGAATATGCAAGTGATTTGAAGGAATCGAAATTCCAGGAGAACCTGCTGAATAAATTCTACGAGATTACGCAAAACCTGAATTCAATCTCGGACTTGGATGTGCTGATAGAATCTTCCCTAGGCAGTTTATGTGAGATTTCGGAGGCAGATGGTGGTATTCTCTGTCTTTATAATAGTGTGACCGTCCCCGAATCATGGGAATATAAGATCTATAATAATTTCAGTCATGATGATAAATACTATGATACAATGATGGATTTGATCCAGGATACATTCCAGACTTCTGAACCCAAGAATGTCAAGCAACCGCACTTTGCTACGCAATTTAATCATATCGTTGCTTTTCCCCTGACCATCAGGAATAAAGCACAAGGTGTCGTATTGCTTTTCAGTAAACACGGTTCGCATTATTTCCCTGAACGGGTAGTCAATCTCATCAGTGCGCTAAGCAATCAAATCATCGTCATTATTGAAAATATACGTTCAACTAACCTGGAAAAATCACATGCTATCCTACGTGAGCAACTGAATACATCGAACTCCTTCTCCAATATTATTGGTAAAAGTCCTAAGATGCTGGCTATCTTTGCGATGATCGAAAAAATCAAGGATACACCGACAACCATTTTGCTGGAAGGACCCAGCGGTACTGGAAAAGAACTCATTGCCCGTGCGTTGCATTACAGCAGTAATCGAAGGAATAAGGCATTTGTGGCGCAGTACTGCGGAGCCTTGCCTGAATCCCTGCTGGAAAGCGAACTATTTGGACATGTGAAAGGTTCTTTCACGGGTGCAGCCTATGATAAAAAAGGCTTATTTGAAATTGCGGACGGAGGTACTTTCTTCCTGGATGAAATTGCGGATATTAGTCTTTCCACGCAGGCAAAGCTATTACGTTTCCTGCAGGAAGGGGAAATTAAACGAGTTGGTGCGACAAAAACAGAGAAAGTGGATGTTCGTGTCGTTTGTGCAACGAATATAACATTGCTGGATCGGGTGAAGAAAGGTGAATTCAGGCTCGATTTGTATTACCGGCTAAATGTAATTCGACTTGATGTTCCATCGCTCAAAGAAAGAAAGATGGATATTCCACTATTGGCAATTCATTTCCTGGATAAGTTCAACAAGAGAATGAACAAGGATGTCAGCGGGATTACAGATGAAACGATGAAGTGCCTATCTAATTATGAATGGCCTGGCAATGTACGACAACTGGAAAATGAAATTGAACGGGCGACAACATTGGCAGATAATAATAGCTTTATTAAGCCTTCCGATCTTTCGGAAGAAGTCTATAAATATGCAGAACACACCCAGGCAATAAATCTTCTATCAAAGAAAGTAAATCTGAAGGATGCCGTGGAGAGCTTGGAAAAGATCATGATCCAAAAAGCATTAGAAGATAGCAATTGGAATCAGACGCAATGCGCTAAAGATTTGGGTCTTAGCCGACAAGGCTTGATCAAGAAAATGAAGCGCTACAATTTGTTCAGGGAAGAAGACGAATAAATACAGAGGGCTGCTGTGAAAAAAAATGAACTATCCGAGAGCTTGGATTTCATCTCTCTCGATATTGAAACGACCGGTTTAGAAAAGGAACATTGTGAAGTTATCGAAATCGGTGCCGTAAAATATGAAAAGGGTGTAGAAACAGGCAGATTATCCACATTTCTGAAAACAACGAAACCTTTACCGGATTTTATTAAACAATTAACGCATATCACAGACGAGCAGACTGAAAAAGGGATGTTTCCCAAAGACGCTTTCGTTGAGCTTCAGCGTTTTGTGGGTTCTCAAGTCCTGCTTTGTCATAATGCAGAGTTTGACCTGCCATTCCTGGCTTATCACTTTGAGAAATATGATCTCTTTCCCATGTCAAACCTGTATTGGGATACACTTGAAATTGCCAGGATCTATCAGTCATTTCTTACCAATCATAAACTGAGTACAGTTGCAGCTTTCTTCCAACTGGAAAATGAGGAAGCACACCGAGCTATTAATGATGCAGAGATTACGGCAAAGATACTGATCCGGGAACTGCAATTCATAGAAGAATATATACCTGTTCCTGTTAATTACCAATTATCCCAGATTGCTCATTTAGCTATGATGCCAAGCGCACTGTCTTTCTTTCTCGATAAAGTCGTGGAATTTCAAAGAACAAATGCACTTCTGAAGAAAAAGACCTCCCTCTGGAAAATAGATAATCAGCATTTGATCTCTCATACAGTATCTGATGCAAAGCCTTTGGAGATCAATGATATTTTTAAACAGGACGGCTTTCTCGGAAAGCAGTTTCCTAATTATGAATTCCGTCCCGGACAGCTTGAAATGGCAGAAGCGGTAAAAGATAGTTTCCAGAAAGATGAATATCTCCTCGTAGAAGCAGGAACTGGAATTGGGAAATCTTTTGCCTATCTTATTCCTGCTATCCAGGTTGCCATTGAAAAGAAGGAAAAAGTTGTTATTTCGACGAATACAAAGAATCTCCAGGAACAATTGATGGGAAAGGATTTGCCTTCTATCTGCCGGATACTGCCCCTGCCTTTCAAAGCATTACTCTTGAAAGGAAGAGATAATTATCTCTGTGAAAAGCGCTGGCAGGAGATTATGTTCGATTTTGGCAAGATTCTCAACAGGCAGGAATTGGAAGGTTTATTGTACCTGGTCACTTGGCGTGAATTCAGCCAAACTGGAGATATTTCTGAAAATGGAGCGTTCGACCGTTCCAGGTATAGCACACTATGGAAAAAGCTGTTGGCAGACAGGTATTTCTGCCCTGGGAAGAAATGTGCTTCCTATGGTCATTGTCATTTAATGGAATTGAGACAGGAACAGGAATCTGCGAACCTGCTGATTGTAAATCATTCCTTATTGCTGACGGATATCCTGAACGAAAATACGACCTTGGGTAAATATCGATATCTCATTGTTGATGAAGCTCACAATCTTCCCCAGATTGCTTCCAGACATTTAGGGATTAATTTGAGCTATGGTGACTTTTCCAGTTTCTTTAGCCTCTTATCTCATTCAGGCAAGAATCAGCAAAGTGGTTTAATTCCTTCAATTCACCAGGCTGCGGAAAAAAGTATGCTTCCGCCCAATAAAATTACTTTAGTGATCAAGCTATGCGAACTTATCACGAATCGTCTTTCTGAAGGCAGGGATATGATGCTGGAACTCTTCCAGTATGCCACCGCCATTGTGAAAGACCAGGGTACATATGGTAAGCATCGTATCAAGAAAATGGATGATTATCCGCATTTGACCGACCTGTTTACAAAAGCTTTAGAGTATTGGAATGAGCTGGATAAGGAAGTCGCTCATTTACACTTACAGATGTCGGAATTCAATGTCAATCAATTCCCTGACTATGATTCCCACCTGGCTAACCTGGAAGGAATCAGAAACCGGCTAACCGAATTTGAAAATGAACTGCAAAAGCTCATTGAGCCGGATATGGTCAATTTCGCCTATTGGCTGGAAAACACAGGTTTTACAGAATCTGCTTATCCTACTGCCAGTTTCAATTATGCACCCTTGGAAGTGAATGAATTGTTGGCAAAATCGTTGTATTCAGTTGTGGATTCTATTGTCTTTACTTCAGCCACCATCGCCATAAGAGGTGTTTTCAAGTACTTTGTCCAGCAGATGGGCTTAAATCTCATGGAAACCAAAATTGTCAGGGAACGCGTTGTTCTATCTCCCTTTGTATTCGAAAGGCAATCTGCTTTACTGATAGCCGGTTTTTTACCAGAACCAAATGATCATTTCTTTCCTGCGCAAAGCATTTCGGTTCTAAGAGATGTACTGGAAGCCTCTAATGTTGGAAGCATGGTTCTTTTCACATCCTACAAGGATTTGAATTTTGTATATGATTCCCTGGAAAAAGAACTGTTCGAGAAAGATATTCCCTTACTCGCCCAAGGCAAAGGTGCCAGTCGTTCTGCCATATTGAATCAATTCAGGGATCATGGCAAAGGAGTATTACTAGGCACGAGTTCTTTCTGGGAAGGCATTGACGTACAAGGTGAATCACTTTCCTTACTGATTATTTATAAACTGCCCTTCCAGGTTCCTTCCGAACCGATCGTGGAAGCCTATATCGAGAAGATTGAGAAAGATGGAAAGAACTCTTTCATGAACTACATCCTTCCCAATGCACTGCTGAAACTCAGACAGGGCTTTGGTCGCCTGATTCGAAGTAAGACGGATAGAGGTATTGTACTCATCATGGATAACAGGGTTGTAACAAAACAGTATGGCAAGTATTTTAAGGAAGTATTGCCGACTAAATGTCATGAGATGAAGAATATCCTGGAACTTGAAAACGCAGTTGCCAAGTTCTTCCGTAAAATGTAATATCGTAGCTCCGGGTTTAGCCGGTTGTTCTGTGGTAGCTCCGCCTTTAGACGGTTGGTAGCTCCGGGTTTAGCCGGTTGGTAGCTCCGGGTTTACGCGGTTGTAGAGCAGGACTCCGATCCTGCTGAAAAAATATTTATAATATACGAGGTTTCCCATGAATATAATCGACGATTTACGCAATATAATAAATCAAGACCGCATCTTAATCGATGAACCCATGAAAAACCACACCTATTTTCAGATTGGTGGAAAAGCTGACTATTTGGTAATACCAGGTTCTATCCCTGAACTCTCAAGCTTGTTGAAATATGCTTATCAACACAATATCCCATCGATGGTCATGGGCAATGGCAGCAATATGCTCGTTCGAGATGGCGGTATTCGAGGAATTGTCATCAATACGACAGGGCTTCAATCATATGAAGTGAAACAGAATGTGATAATTGCTGAATGCGGAATAACCTTGGAAGACCTGGCTAATATTGCGATGACACACGAACTAACCGGACTGGAATTCGCTTCCGGTATTCCCGGCACACTTGGTGGAGCTGTCGTAATGAATGCTGGTGCCTATGGTGGAGAAATGCAGGATATCGTCTGTAAAAGCCAATACCTCGACAGTAACAATAACCTGCAGCATCTTACTTTCGAAGAGCATCTCTTTGGTTATCGCAGCAGTTTTTACCAGGGAATGATAGCTACTGTTACTTCTGTTACTTTAAATTTACATAAAGGTGACTTATCTCAGATTAAGGAGCGTATGGAAGATCTGCATAACCAGAGATGGGAAAAGCAGCCTATGGATCAGCCCAGTGGTGGCAGTGTGTTCAAAAGACCGAGTGGAAATTATGTTGGTAAACTCATTGATGATTGCGGTTTGCGTGGTACACGCATCGGAGACGCGATGATTTCAGATAAACACTGCGGATTCATTGTCAATGTAGGAAATGCAAAAGCAAAAGATGTATTAGATTTGATCAAACTTACCCAGGAAACAGTCTTCGAACGCTTCGATGTAAGACTGGAACCGGAATTGCGTATAGTTGGAGAAGATTGAATGCTCCTAAAACGATACAGTACAGTTGAATCCTAAAATCAAGCAAAGGGTCAGGATTTTATTGACAACAGAATTCTCATTTTCATACAAGAGTTGTCTATATCAAATATTGAGGTTGATTATGAATCGTATGTTACCCATTCTGATTTTATTGCTTTCAATGGTTAGTTGTCTTTTTTGTTATGGTGATTTATATGCAATTGCATCACCCAGAGTGTGTAATTCATCTAATTCTTCCTGGAATTTTACTTCAACAGGTTATTTAGATGATAACTCAGATATCATGTGCAACGAATTCACAAATTTGCTCTTTCCGAAGAAATGGTACAATCAGAACTGGTTGTATAGAACGCAGTTTCTAATAGATAATACACAAAATAGAAATACCTTGCTGAATACTCAATTCAAGATTCTACTCTCACAAGATAATTTTTCATATCTGCATGCATTGCCAAATGGTGCTGATATCAGATTCACGGATTCAGGAGGAAGAAAATTACTGAATTACTGGATCGAAAGATGGGATACTACTTCAACTAGCCAGATATGGGTTAATATACCCGAGGTTACTTCCGGTTCAACTACGACTATATTTATGTATTATGGAAATCCTCACGCCTTGGATCAGAGTAATGGACTAGCAGTTTTCGAAAATCATGGATTCGATGATTTTGAATCTTATTTTACAGGTTCAATTGTCGGTCAGGTTCCAAAACCCTCTGCCCCATGGAATTGCTATGATGGCAATCCGGTACTATCGTCAGGATTTCGCATGAATACTATGTATGGTTTTAGTTCTGTCGTGAAAGATAGTTGTACTTTCCATATGTATTTTACGAAAAAGCCTTCCATCGGTCACGCCACTTCAACAGATGGATTAAACTGGACTGTAGATCGGGTTCACGGTGAAATTTTAGCGAATGCACTTGTACCTATGGTGTGGAAAGAAAATAGCAATTGGTATATGTTATACAGACACAGGATTGACTCAACTCATCACAACGGGATAGGATTAGCCACATCCTCAGATGGCATTTCCTGGGTAAAATATCAATACAACCCAATTTTAATGGAAAAGGATACATCTTCTTGGCATGGTGGAATCGAGCCATGGGGTATCATCAAAGTTGCGAATACTTATTATTTGTTTTATAGTGATTGGAATAGTGGATTTGAACAGAGGAAAATAGGTATTGCCAAATCAACAGATCTATATCATTGGATAAAAGATATACATAATCCTATATTTACAGATGGTCGATTCTGCTGCTTCCCCTTTAAATATGGTGCATATTATTATTTGATCATCCCTCATTATTCATCCCTGAATGACTATTCTGTCCTAGAACTTTATCGAGATAAAAACCCCACATTTTATCCGGAAGAAAGAGAATTTGTCAGGAACGTCGTTACTCCTAGTACGGAAGGAACATGGAATTACCAGGACCAGGATACTCCCTTCGTATTAACAGACGATATTCATAGGGATTCATTTCATCTTACCAATAATGAATTATGGATGTATTTTGCCGGTGCTCCAACCAATACCCCTGCAACATGGTTCACAGGTCTGACAATCGAACCGGATATCAAGACAGCTCTGATCCCTCAAAAAGAGAAACCTCTTTGGGTTAGTAAGATCGAGAATCATATTATTGTTGATAAACCCACCAAAAACAACAGTGGGAAAGCCTTATTTGTGCACTCTTCCCAAGGTTTTTCTTTGTTAAATGATCTCGATGCAACTCATAAGGATGTGATTCAGCTCTGGATGAGAGCAGATAACAATCAGATCAATCAGTTTACTTTAGATATTTTAGATGCACAGGATAATCTTGAAGGCAGTATTGGGTTTGGTCGCAGCAATTTTATTTATCATGATACGTTCAAAAGTAGATTTATCCAAACCCATATTCCCTATGCGCAAAACTCTTGGTATTTAATAGCATTTGAACTGAATGGCAGTACATATAATGTCGTAGTATATAATGAAAATAACCAGGTAGTTTTCAGACAGGATGGACTTGAACTAGTTGCACCTGTTCATAAAATCACGATCTCTTCTGATGCTGTGGACAGGAATTCATTTGTCGGTTATGTGGATAATTTCCAGGTATTTCAGGATCAGGGAAAAATTTATCAAAGTATTGAACAGCCTGATACTGAGGAATTGGTTTATACTCTTGATGATCATAATTTCAATTAGTGTCTCGTGATACATCATTTGACGGTAGAGTCTCTTCAGTTTCTCTGAGAAATGCATTAACATTACCATTAAAATATAAGAATTATGTTGACGTAATAGATATTGAAATAATTTTCCTAAAACTGGAAATGATAAATCAGCATTTGATAAGGCAAGGGAGATCAATGGACTACGATACTAGGTATATGAACAAACAACTTTGGGAAGAAAATTTGGATACATCATCATTAAAAAACAAAGTTCCGCTGATTTTTTCCTGGATTCCTCCCGATGTGACAACAATACTTGATATTGGCTGTGGCAATGGCATCCTGACAAATGCACTTGCACAAAATTACGATGTAACCGGCGTTGATTTTTCCCTGGAAGCTCTTCAATATGTAACCGGAAAGAAAATTCACTCCTCAGCAGCTCAAATACCGGTTGATGAGAAATCGTATGATATGGTTTTCTCAAGCGAAATGTTGGAGCATTTATCGGACGATAACCTAAATAAGGCTATCAGTGAAATTAAGAGAATTGCAAAAAAATATATATTTATAACAGTTCCTAATAATGAATTTCTTGAGAGTTTGTTTGTTAAGTGCAATAAATGTCACTTTACGTTCCATAAATATGGTCATCTCCAATCTTTCGATGTTAATCGGCTGAACTCAATTGTGGGCGTAAAATTCCGCTTGCTGAAATCAGGTTTGTATGGTTCAGAACGCAAGACATTTAATCCATTTTTACTCAATATCAGAACCAAAATCGCAAATGTTTGGAGTACTGCTGATAAATTTACCTACTGTCCGAATTGTGGAAATAATGATTTTGGGAAAAAGAGAAAAACAATTCTTTCAAGATGCTGCCATGAAATAAACCAGGTCATTTCCAAAAAAAGTCCATATTGGCTTTTCGTTCTCTACGAACGAATAGAAGAATAGAATATGTATCATCACGTTACTTCTTGTAATTATCGTCACTTTATTTACTGAGACAAACCAGACTGATATAGCTTTTTGATAACTAATAACCAATTTTCATTAATCTGTTCATCGCCTATGCTTGGGCATCAAGAATTCAACGATTATTTAGAAGCAACAACTTTAGTCGTTGGATGAAATGCCGTAGTTCGCGACCTCCGGGCGTGATATAAGGCTGCCGGGACGTCAGCCCCTACTGTTAGATTATTCCCATTGAAATGGGTTTGGTTTGATGAATCAAACCGGTACAACGAATAAATTCGTTGCTACTGCTCTTCAGAACTTCTGACTTCGAACCTCGCACTTCGCACTTTCTTTTTGAGGTAGGTTTCATCTAGGGATCATCTAGGCATTATCTAGGGATCATCTAGACTTTCTTAGATTTTCTTAGGAAGATGCTTTATTCATGTCATTTTTCATCTTTTCTGGTATTACCCGTGGAACCTTTATGGCTCATGAACCGCTCCTAAGTTAGATAGTAACCAGGTACTAGTCAGATCCTAACCAGCTCCTAACCAGCTCCTAAAGTATTTTAGTTTTTGGTTAGTTCCTTATTACATTGTTTTTACGTCCAATTGAATAGGTGGTATAGGAAGAATTTGTGTGCGATTGGTAAAGGCGAAGTGTGAAAGTAAACGTATATATCTTATTAAGCAGTTAATGGAAGGATTGTCTAATCTTTGGATCTACCCAAGAGAGGAATTCAGCAGGATCTGAATCCTACTCCTTGACCGCGTAAATGCGGAGCTACGGAATAGCAGGATCGGAATCCTATTCCTTGACCGCGTAAATGCGGAGCCACGGAATAGCTGGATATTAATCCTGCTCCACTTCAAATAAACGAATCTGTTAGGAATGAATCAATTTGTTCGCGTATTTCCTCGACAGAAAACAAGTAGCCTTCCTGCTTCAGGGAAGTTACAAAAGCATCGTGTGTGCGTCCCTGGCGATATCCAGGTTCTTGCTGGGGAGGGTACAAATAGCGTGCAATCTCACTAGGTTCCTCAGATACATTCAATACAGCATGATAAAATAACATATCAGGATTGCGATATATTGCAGAACCAAGTATCTTTTTCTCTCCAATTGCCAAGTCCGATAGTCCTTTGTAATTGATATTTTCAATTCCCAGGCTTTCTAAGGCATTTTGTATTCTAGAACCCATGATATGGAAGATTTTTCTAGATTGCAGATCATTGATATTAGTAAACAAAATAGAAATAACGACCATGTTGGGAGTCAGCAGGACAGACTCTCCACCTGTCGGTCTCCTGACGATTCGTACACCATCAGCATCAGCTTTATCAACGAAGATAGCTGAATTCAAGTCATTGCTTTGTCCAAGCACCAGCACTTTTTCTTGGGGAATCCAGATCAATTTACGTAAACCAAAATCCGAGAAATCAGTTAAAAGCCAGGCATCAGTCAGATCGTATTCTTTTATTCTTTCTGGACTTATTGGCTTAGAAAGTTTTGTCTTACTCGTCATTACACATCCAGTGATGCCTCGCCAGCATCCATAAATACTTCAGATACGGTTGGATGGGCATGAATTGTCTGTGCTATATCATAAACGGTTCCTTCCATTGCCATTAATATGGAAGCCTCAGAGATCATATCCGTGGCATTCGGGGCAACGATCTGCACACCGAGTACTTCTCCATATTTAGGTTCTGAAAGGATACGAACAAATCCTTCGGTATTCCCTTCCGTCTGTGCTTTTCCATTGGCAAGCAGGAAGTAGATACCAACTTTGTATTCCAACCCTTTCTCCTTCAATTGCTGTTCAGTCAGACCAATTTGAGCAATCTCAGGGTCAGAATAGATATTCATCGGTGCCTTCGTCAAGTCAAAATCCTTATGTATCCCCTTGATATTATTCACTACCTGGATTCCCTGGGCTGAAGCAGTATGTGCTAAAAAACTCTTACCTGTAACATCACCAGCTACGTAGATGGAAGGTATGGATGTCTGCATGTTTTCATTCGAATGGATAAAGTTGTTTTGATCCATATCCAGTTTGATCTTCATCTCCGGTAAGATTGCCTTTCGATAACTGCAATTCAGGATCATGTCAAAAGGAATGACTTGTTCTCCCAACTGTAAGGCTGATTCAGGTGTGATTAACAGTTTATCAGTCACAAAAATGGGTATTTTATCCTGTTTGAAGAGTTTTGTGAGGAAATCTGAGACATAATGATCCACACCCGGCAGCAAATCCGCTGAAGGACTTACCAGTGTGACCTTCTTACCGATCAGATTAAGTAGTTGGGCGTATTCCACAGCGACAGAACCATGTCCCCAGATAACGATATTTTCAGGCAGGTCATGCCATTGAAACAGGTTTTCCATTTCCATGACCTTATCCGGAGGAATTCCTTCTATCGATGTGGGTTTTGAACCGGTGCAAATGAGTATATTTTCCGTCTCATAGACCTGGTTATTGGCTTCTATGTGATGTTCATCAATGATGGTTGCTTCCGCCTGGAGGAATTCCACACCATTCTTTTTCCAGAGGAATTCAATTCCCCTAACCAGTTTCTTTACTACACTATCAGCACGTTTCAACGCTACAGCCCAATTGAATACGATGTTTCCAGGAATAATGCCATCAACACCAAAGGAAGAAGCTTCCTTCGTCTTTTTGAGCATCTTTGCGCTTTCCAGCATCGCTTTCGTGGGAATACATCCCCAATTGAGACACATTCCGCCTATATAGTTTTTATCGATGATCATGACTTCCATGCCTACCTGACCTGCCCTGATGGCAGCGACGTATCCGGCTGGACCGGTACCGATAATGATTAAATCGTATTTCATGAATTCTCCTAATACAGCAGCAATGAGCCCGGATCATGCAGATAATCCATGACTTGCTTCAGGAATCGGGCAGCCTCAGCTCCATCGACGATCCGATGGTCACAGGCAAAGGACAAAGCCATCATGTGAGCTATGACTATTTGATGATCTTTCACGATAGGTTTTTCCTGGATTCGCCCCACACCGAGTATTCCCACCTGCGGGTAATTGATCACAGGAACACCGAATGTTCCACCGATCGTACCATAATTGGTGATAGTGAAAGTTCCATTCTTGAGGTCTTCGAGAGTAAACTTTCTTTCAGAAGCTTTCGCTTCCAGGGTAAGAAGGTCATTGGCAATTTCATAGATGGACTTTTTATCTACATCCCTGACGACAGGTACGATTAACCCCTCAGGAGTGTCCATCGCAATACCGATATGATAATAGTGCTTCAAAAGCATCTGGTCATGCTCCAAATCGAGTTCAGCATTGATGGTTGGGTGGGCTTTCAGGGCATCTACAACAGCTTTCATGATAAATGGCAAATATGTAAGCTTAGAACCTATCTTTATAAATTCTTCCTTGTGATGAAGCCGTTCGAGAAAAAGATCGTTCACTTCCACTTCATCCATAGCTGTCATATGCACTGCGTTCTGTTTGGAACGTGTCATGTTCCTGGCTATCGCTTTGCGTATCATAGTCAATGGTACGGCTTCAACGCCCGTAGCGCCGACTTCAGGCGGTAGTTCTGTTGGTTGTAAAGAAGACTTACTTCCTAAAGCAGGTGCTACTTTCAGCCGTGTCTTCCCGTCAAAATACAATTGAATATCCTGCTTCATGACCCGTCCGCCTGGTCCAGTACCTACAACTTCACCAATAATAACACCTAAATCCTTCGCCATCGCCCTGGCAACCGGTGTGGCAAGGACTTTCCTTCCTAAAGGAGGTTTGTCACCGACTAAAGTCGTTTCTACACCTTCTAAAGAAGGTGCTACAATAGGTGCTACGGTGGATACTGCAATCCCTTCTGAAGATGCAGGTAAATATGCTCCTTCTCCAGCAATCTCAAGGGTTCCCACAACTCCAAAGTTCTTTTCTTCAATAGGCTGACTGGTTGCTGACTTGGGCACTTCCACAGCAATTATCTTTGCCTGTTCAGGAGAAACTCCTTCTATTTCGAGTTCCACCAGCACATTTCCCACATTGATGACATCACCAACATTTCCATACCTGGCTGCAACGGTACCAGCCTTGGGTGATGGAATATCTGTTACTACCTTGTCCGTTTCCATCTTCACCAGGGCGTCCCCTGATTTAATGGATTGACCTTTATCAATGTACCACTGGAGAATCTTTCCTTCCGTAATTCCTTCACCGATATCGGGAAACTTGAATGTAAAACGCATGTTATGCCCCCTTGCTTAAAACTTCACCAGTTTTTCGATTTCGTAAGCAATTCGTTCTGGTGGAATGATGTAAAAATGTTCACCAAGCGGAAGAGGAACGATCGTATCGAACCCGCTTAATCGAACCGGTGGCGCTTCCAAGTGCAGAAATGCCTCTTCAATACAAATCGTCACTAATTCAGCTCCGGCACCAAAGCGTGAAGGGGCTTCTGAAACGATGAGGACACGTCCTGTTTTTTGAACCGATTGCCGAATGGTATCCCGATCAATGGGATAAATCGTACGCAGATCGATGAGTTCAACGGAAATACTCTTATCCTTCAGCAAGACCATTGCCCGTTGTACTTCCCGAACCATGGCGCCATAGGCAATCACGGTGATGTGTTCACCTACATTCAGTACATTTGCTTTGCCGATGGGGATGGTGAACTTCTCTTCCGGTACTTCCTGTTTAATAGCTCTATATAAGCGTTTAGGCTCCATAAATATGATAGGGTCTTCAGACTCAATAGCGCTGATGAGCAGACCTTTGGCATCGTAAGGAGTGGAGGGAATCACGACCTGCAAGCCCGGGTATTGGGCAAAGAGAGCTTCAGGGCTTTCAGAATGGTGCTCCAAAGCATTGATGCCTCCGCCATAGGGAAAACGAATGACCATTGGAGCATGGAACTTGCCTCTTGAACGGTTGCGTATCCTTGCCACATGTGAGAATATCTGGTTGAGTGCCGGATAGGAAAAGCCATCGAACTGCATCTCCACAATAGGTCTTAAACCGGCGATAGCCATACCTAAACCGCTACCTGCAATGGCTGCCTCTGCCAGGGGAGAATCGAAGACACGTGCTTCACCGTATTTCTTCTGGAGATTTTCAGTCACACGGAACACACCGCCTTCCACACCTACATCTTCACCAAAAAGGATGATCTTCGGATCTTCAGCAAGTTTGATATCAAGAGCATTATTGATTGCCTGTACTAGATTCATGACGCTCATTTTGCCCCCTCAGTTGCTGCAATAAATTGCTCGTATGCTTTTCTCTGGCGTTTGAGTTCATCAGGAACATAGCTATATAAATGGTTAAACACATCATCGAGCGGATAGGTAGAATAGTTTTCTGCTATTTCGAATTCAGTTTCCACCAGCTTTTGATATGTTTGAACCAACTCATCTTCATCTGCTTGCGTGATCAATTTCTTTTCCTGCAGGTACAAACGTAGGCGAAGAAGCGGGTCTCTTTCCAGCCACAGCTTTTCTTCTTCACCTGTCCTATAGCGTGTGGGATCATCCGAGGTGGTATGAGCTCCCTGCCGATAAGTGACAGCTTCTATCAGAACAGGTCCTTTTCCGCTTTCCGCATAAGCCCTGGCTTCTGTCAGGACATCCAGCATGGCTAAGTAGTCATTGCCATCGACCAGGATACCTGGAATGCCATATGCAATCGCTTTGCTGGCAAGATTGATGGAATTTGTCTGCTTCTTGATGGGCATGGAGATAGCAAACTGGTTATTCTGGATGATGCAGATCAGGGGCACTTTCCAGACCGAAGCGAAGTTAATTGCTTCATGGAAATCACCTTCCGATGTTCCACCATCACCCACAAAGCCAAAGACAACTGACTTTTCCTGTTTGAATTTCATGGCATAAGCGATACCGGTGGCATATTGAATTTGAGAGGCAATGGGAACAGCCGAAGGGAGTAATCGATTCGCTTTTTCAAAACGGGAACCACGTTCATCACCCCGATAATACATGAAAATCTCATGTAATTCTGCACCCTTTGCCAACCAAGCTCCCATTTCACGAAAGGCTGGAACCAGCCAATCTTCTTCGCTGATGACCTTCCCCGCTGCGGCTGAAATGGCTTCCTGCCCAAGATTGGGAGGGAACGTGAACATCCTGCCCTGCCGTTGAAAGCTGACTGCCATCAGGTCAGCAGTTCGGTTGAAAAGCATTGTTTTGAATGCGTCTAAAAGTAGTTTATCATTGAATTCAAATTGAGTTGGAGAGGCAACTATCTTACCTGTTTGATCCATGATTTGGATCATTTCATTCTTGAGGGGATCGTAGGTCTCGATCATCGTTCATCCTCCTATAATCATTACTATTAATTAACTTAGTAAATTAATAGAAGATTATGTTTTTTAAATGTAAAGATAATTCACTTTCAGCAAAGACAAAAGAAAAAGAAGCAGACGTCCACAAGAACCCCAATTATTAGCAACGTATTTACCCGCCATAGAATCTTATATTTCTGCACTATCAGTAGTAGGAAACACAGCATTTTTGTCAGATATTTCGTTAGGTTTATTGATTGTCGACATTTCTAACCCCCAAGAACCTCAGCTTATAGGTTCCTATATTCCTTCCGGATATATCAAAGAGATTGAATCAAGAGATAATCTTCTATATATAATTGAAAACCGTGATTATTTGAAAGTGATCGATGTCTCCAATCCTAATGATCTACAAATACTTGGTTCATATGAAACAACTGGCATTGCTCAATCGCTTGCTGTCATTGAAGAGACAGCTTATATCGTAAGCAGCAGTCCAGATTTACTATGTTTGGAAGTCCTGGATGTTTCTAATCCTGATTTGCCCATCATACTTTTTGATTATCCATTTCATTCTACAAGTCAGATAACAGGAGTATATATTAAAGATAATTATCTATTTGTTATGGAACTGATTATGAAGGAAAAGCAATTGCTTCCGGAGTGTATTTTGCTAAGCTAAGCTCAGAAGGAATAAGTACAGGCAGAAAACTGCTGTTATTGAAATGATGAAGATCGCATCATAAGCTGATGTTATGCTTGCTGCAGAATATTGATCAGCACTTCCTTGTATTTTTCGAAAGCTCTTCTTCCTCGATTCGTGAGACGTAATAGGGTATGGGGTACCCGGTTTACAAATTCCTTCATAATCTCGACATAGCCGTTTTGCTCTAATTTCAGTAACTGTGCCGAAAGATTTCCTTTAGTCAATCCTGTTTTGCGTAACATGTAAACAAAATCTGCTTTATCCACGACATATAAATATAGCATGATGTTCAGTCGAGCTGGTTCATGGATGATCCGATCAATATCTTCAATACTGGTCTCTGTAAGATTGTCTTCAGTTCTCATCTTTCATCACCGGATATACTATCATGAATTTAAGCAACTGGATAATTCCGAAGATAAAATCGAAAACACCTAAGATAAAAATGTAAAACATCAGATTGTTATGATGGAGAATGCCAGAATATATTAAAGCAATAAGAGCAAGAATTATTACCCCATAAAGAAGAAAGCCTATGTTTTGTTCACAGAAATAACGGTATAAGAGCAAAATTATGATGAAGAGGGCGATACTTATCATTATCCCAAGGTGCATGTTCTTTTCAATGGCAGGTGAGATACTGTGACTTTGGAAATACAGCATTAAACCAAATCCCAAGATTAGTAGAATGGCTATGAAAATTTGGATGAAACTCCTGGAAGTTTTCTTATCACTAATTTCTGCATAACCAATCCTGGGGTAAGTGTAACTTTTTTTTAAGATGGATATTAATACAGGAATAAATGGAATAAAGATTACAGCAAAATTCATTTTTCCTATTGAACCGAGAATTGCTATTATCATCAGATACAAACCAACAACAATATGAGATATGCCATCCTTATGCTTCTGTTCATGTAATACATCGATTCTAACTTGAGTAAGAAAGTCATTTTTCATGATGTTCTCCTTTGATGTAAACAGGTTTATGGTGTAAACTTGTTTAAGATAGTATATTCAGTCAAGAAAAATCTCACCCTTTTTTTTGATCCTATTATTAAAAATAACTTGCAGGATTATTTGAATGCATATGTCCTATCACTTTTCCTTTATATGAATAGAAATTGCATTGTTCATACTTTCCCTAAAAACCTAACTAGGAGGTTACATGAGGTCTGCAAAAGTCAGTAATCTGGCTATCAGTGACAACGGCTTCGTTTTTGATCCGACAACCGGTTACAGCTATAATACAAATGAGATGGGCTTTTTTCTCTTGAAATTAATGGAGGAAGGATTCGAACAGGATGAGATCATTACCCGTATCATGGATGAATATGAAGTAAACCATGACACTTTGGAACGTGACCTAGATTTTTTCAGCCTGCAGATGAAATCTCTTGGTTTGCTGGAAGACTAAGATGTCATTTTCTTTAGCTCATTTCAAAGGCACGATCGCTGTCAGTGGTCTGAAAACCGGAGATAATCCGCAGCCGGGTGTACCTGTTATCCGTAGTATCCGCAATGCTGGATTCGAAGGTAAAATCATTGGTTTGATCTATGATTCGCTTGAATCAGGTATCTATGTGAGACTGTTCATGAAGTTATTCATAATATTCAATAAGTTAGAAAGTAGCAAGTTGAAAAAAGTGGTCGAAACGGTCATAATTTAACATACCTTCCAGAATTGACAGATAAGCTCTGCTAAGGACACCAAATCACAAGTTAAGCTTTTTGACTAAAATTGAAAAACACGCGATTATAAGTAATGTTTCGAAGCCGTTTCTGACTAAATGTGTAGTTAAAATCATATAAAATAGTTCTTTACAAGTTTTTTGCTATAGCTTCAATGGCATTTGTTACCTGGTAACAAAAGGGAGGATATTATGACAAAAAAACACTCCAATTCAAGAAGCGGTAAGTGTTAGTCATGAAAGTAACCAATACCATGTAAGTATTAACGTACCATTTTCATTCACTTTGCCTGAGACAACATCAAACCACAAGTTCTTAATAGCGTTTCTACGCTTATTAGTAGGAATAGGCGGAGACAACCTCCTTACACTTCAGCAAATAGCTGATCTGTTTAACTACGCAGACCGCAGGAATGTACATAATTTCTGGCAAGAGTTTGAGCAGCATGGTCATGATATCCTGGCATATTTAAGCCGGAAAGTTGACCTGCTGGAGTGTATTCCTCAGATCGAGAATTTTGTTATCAATAACCTGCTTTTACCTTTAAATGTCATGTATCAGGAGTTCATCAGCCATCATGATTTTAAAATGTCCTATACCACTTTCTGCAAATATGCTTCTCAGGTCAATTCTCTGTCTGTAGTTAAGCAAGCTCAGAAGCTTCTTCTGAAAAAGACAGTAGGCGGTGATGCTGTACATCTGCTGAAACTGCTTGCCGGTCAGCAGAATACACCTGTTATCTGTGACAGACTCCTGGAACAAATGAAGACTGCTAAAGGCAATACATCCCATAGAACCGCCGATGCAAAGCCGTTCCATAGTCTGGAACGCAAGAACCTGTGTCTGCTGGTACATTACCTGGTTGGAAGCGGTATGAACTTCGAGACGATAGCTTTGCTGCTCAACACCTGTAAAGCTACAGTCTCAAATCTCTGGCATGAAATCGCTGACCTGCAGAGCCTGATTCTGAACTCAATCGGTAAGTGGAGCGGAAAGATCAGCATTGATGAGAAATATGTGAAGATCAAAGGTATTCCGTACTATGTCATCAGTATTGTTGATTTTGTGACTCACATCCCTCTGTTTTGTGAGTTGTATCCTGACACAAAGAAAGAATCATTCGAAGCATGTTTCAGAACCTTCAGACAGCTCTACAGGAAAGATCCAACCCTGATTGTCAGTGATGGCAGTAAATCGTTAGCAGTTGCAAGAAAAACAGTGTTTCCAAAAGTCCATTACCAACTCTGTAAGTTCCATAAGATACGAAATCTCTTCAAAAGAATCAGTCAATGTCATCTCCCTGAAGACAGGGACAAGTTCTTTAAGAAGAGGATTATGAAAGCTTTCCGAAGAGAAACGGCGGGCGGAAGGAAAAAGGGTATCGCAAGCCTGACAGCTATTACTCCCCCAACCGCCGCCGAATACATCAAAAGCAATATCATTAGTGATTGGAGACACCTCAGCAAAGGTTTGACTTCCAATGTCTCTGAACGCTGGAACCGCAAAATCAAGAAGGTGACATCCGGTAGATTTGGACTAAAATCTGAAGAAACCACCCGCAACCTTGTGTTTTCGCTTTGGTTCAAAGAACTGGTCGATAAAGGTCAACCAATCATGCGTCAGGAATCACTTTTAGCAAGTTTAAATATCTCCCGCATATGTCAAGAAAATGTGGATTGGTCGCACTTAGACCACTTTTTCTCTGTCACTACCAATAAGGCTGCGTAAAATGGAGGTTAATTTTGAACAGTCTCATCTATGTTGACGGTCTTGTGGATAAAGTTTACCAAATGCCCTATCCCTCAGAAGGGGCAGAGACATTCATGGATAGGATGGATTACATCCTGTCACATGATAAGATTGATGTCATTATTCCAACCCTAGACTCGGAAATTATTACATATTTACGTCTGAAAAGTGAATTGATCAATCGTGGGGTGCATACTTTCCTACCTGAAGAAGAACAATTCATCCTAAGAGATAAAACAAAACTCAGCACATTCTTTCCCCCAAAAGGTATCGCTGTTCCTAAAACAATTATCATGAATGATCCGAGGCAAGCGAAAGATATCTCCAAGGACATACCCTTCCCTGTGATTGTGAAGGGACGATTTTATGAAGCTTTTGCAGCAAACAATCCCGATGAAGTAGTTAAATTATACCACCTGATTGAACATAAATGGGGATTACCCATACTTGTTCAGGAGATTATTATTGGTGATGAATTCAATGTCGTGATCATCGGTGATGGCAAAGGTAAAACAATCGGTATGGTGCCTCAACGAAAACTGGTGATTACAGATAAAGGCAAGGGTTTCGGGGGAGTTGTTGTTAAGAATGAGAAACTGGAAGCATTTTCCAAGAAGATTATCGAGATTCTGCATTGGCGTGGTCCTTGTGAATTGGAAATCATGAAGGATAGTAAAGATGATTTTTATCTGTTAGAAATCAATCCCCGCTTTCCAGCCTGGGTAAGATTAGCAGAAGGTGCCGGTCAGAATTTACCCGCTGCAACTGTAGCCTTGGCTATGGGAGAAAAAGTGGAACCGTTCACCGAATGTAACACCGGAACTCTCTTTATTCGTCATGCAGAAGATTTAATTTCGAATATTGCAGTGATGGGAGAGATCTCTACAATGGGGGAACTCACGAAGTGCGAAGTGCGAAGTGCAAAGTCCGAAGCGGAAGAGAAGAATAAAACCACGAAACACACGAAAATCACGAAAGAAGATAAGTGATAGAATATCTTGCAAAGATGTGTTCCCATTCCTCTCTTTGGATATAGAGAGGTGGTGGTTACTGAGCGTAGTCGAAGCATAGTGTCGAAGAGTTTGAGAAACAGTATGTAAATACGAAGTTAAAGAAACTTAGGAAAGATGAAGAGCAGAACTTACTCTCGTCTAATATAGTTGACCCCCTTAATCCTCCCTTAACAAGAGGGTAAAAGAGCGGGGAACCAGATAAAGACCAGAATTAAAATAAAAGGTGTATAGAATGAAAAAGTCATATAGTCCGCCCTATATTGAGAAGAACAATGCCGGATTCATGAATAAATTCGCTTATCGCAGCGTCGTGAATTACCAGGATAAAATTGAGAATATTCCGATTGAATCGATTGTTTCCAAATATGGTTCACCGGTATTTGTTTTTACTGAAGCTACAATTCGTAAAAGATACCGTCGCTTGCTCCAGTCCATAAGTATGCACTATCCGAATGTGGAAATCTCGTGGTCATATAAAACCAATTACCTGGGGGCAATATGCAAAATATTCCACCAGGAGGGTGCAAAAGCGGAGGTTGTGAGCGGATTTGAATATGAAAAAGCACGTGATTTGGGAGTTGCCGGAAGAGATATTATTTTCAATGGACCTGGAAAAAGAGAGCATGAAGTACGCACTGCCATGGAAGATGGAGCAAAGATACATATCGATCATCTTGATGAATTATTCATGGTGGAAAGAATTGCCAGGGAACTTGGTAAAGTAGCGGAAGTTGCGATTAGAGTCAATATGGATACAGGTATCTACCCTCAATGGTCACGTTTTGGCTTTAATTATGATAACGGTGAAGCATATCGAACGATCCAGCGCATCGTTGCCGGCAAGAAATTGAAACTCACAGGTCTCCATACACACATAGGTACTTTCATTTTAGATGCAAATGCCTATTATGTGGCTGCTTCAAAACTACTGGCATTGGCTCAGAAAGTAAAGGAAGATTTCCATTTTGCCATTTCCTATATCGACCTGGGTGGTGGATTTGCTTCTAATAACACATTACATGATTCCTATACACCCGGTGAATTCTCTGCCCCATCATTTGATCAATATGCACGTGCCATTGGAACAGCGTTCAATGAATCCCAGTTTTCACGGGAAGAATCACCTCTACTCATCCTGGAATCAGGACGTATTCTTATCGATGAATCAGGTTATCTGATTGCCAGTGTGCTTGGGAAGAAGAACCTTCCAAGCGGAGAGAGAGGTATCATCCTGGATGCCGGTCTGAATATCCTGTTTACGACTTGGTGGTACAAACTCAAGATAACACCCACCCAGCCATTTAGTGGAACCTATCAGAATACTCTGTTCAACGGTCCTTTATGTATGAATATTGATGTAGTTCGACCGCCTTTCAGCTTTCCTGATCTACAGACTGGAGATCACATTCTTGTCAATCCGGTTGGTGCTTATAATGTCACTCAATGGATGCAATTCATTGAATATCGACCGAATGTCATTCTGATTACAGAAACTGGTGATCTGGAACTCATTCGGGAAAAGGAAACACTCCAGGATGTAATTCAACGGGAACGAATCCCTGAGCATTTAAGGAAAATCTAAGGAATGTTATCATTCCGCGAAGTCGTCAGTAAAATTGCCTTCATACCGAAAGCGATATTGAACTCATACAGTATTATTCTATTTTCATATAATCGCTGGATCGGTTTATTACTATTGTCCAGTACTTTTCTTGCTCCTATTGTAGGGATATCCGGATTGATTGGAGTCCTAATCGCACTATTAACAGCAAGGTTACTAGGATTTGAACCTTGGAACTCAACCTCAGGGATCTTGTCATTCAATAGCCTTCTGACTTGCCTTGGAATCGGATTTTATTTTCCCGTCGCAAGCTATGGTCTTGGTGTGTTATATCTTTTACTTTTCATTGGATCGATATTCACATTATTGCTGTATATCACACTCGATAATTTGCTCTATGGCAAACTGAAAATACCCTCGATGAGTATGTCATTTTCCATCGTATCTATCTTTATGTGGCTGTTTTTAATGCGCATTGGACATAGTCAGCACTTGCCTCATAACCAGATGTACGTAATGAATTTCACACCTGTTGTACCTGTATTTGTGCTGAATTATTTCCAAAGTATAGGTGGTATATTCTTTCAACCCTATTTCCTGACAGGACTATGTATCGCTGTTGCCTTGTTTTTCATTAGTCGGATAGGATTTCTACTATCAATCATTGGATATACCGTTGGGTATTTTTTCATCATTCACTGGGGAGGTAAGGGAGCAAGCGATGTCTTTTATCCCGGTTTCAACATGATGTTGGCAGCTTTTGCGATTGGCGGAATCTTTCTTGTTCCAAGTAGAATATCCTATTTGTTAGCGATTATAGCTGCCTTCATTGGAATAGTCATTGCGTTCTCCATTGAAACATTATTTCGTGATTTCATGATTCCCCCATTTGCATTGCCTTTCAATGTTACCGTTTATATGATAATCTATGCCTTACAATTACGTCTCAAGAATCGAAATCCCTATGTGAATGACTTTAATATACTTCACCCGGAATTAGCTTTGGAATATTACTTATCCCATATCAACCGTTTTGCCCGTTCAGGAGTTCCCCAGTTCTTCTTACCTATTACAGGTGAATGGACAGTGACCCAGGGAAATCATGGTGAAATCACACATAAATCAGATTGGGCATATGCCTGGGATTTTGAAATAATGGATCGGGAAGGTAAGAATTATCATCATCATGCCGAGGAAGTTGATGATTATTATTGTTATGGAAAAGCCGTTTATGCTTCTGCAGGTGGATACGTGGCAAAAATAGTGGATGGTATTGCAGATAATCGAATCAATCAAATCAATACCGAACAGAAATGGGGTAATTATCTGACCATACAGCACGGTATTGGTGTTTATTCACTTTACGCACATTTAAAATCGGGTAGTGTGAAATTGAAAGTCGGTGATTATATCCCGCAGGGAGAGAAAATTGCTTTGATTGGTAATTCAGGACGCTCTGCTGTACCGCATCTTCATTTTCATATCCAGACCACATATGAAGCCGGCTCAAAAACTTTATTCAGCAATATAGCCAATTATAAGAAACGGGAAAAGGTCAGCCAATCACATTTTATCAGTTTTGGAAATCCGAAGCTAGCTGATTTGATTTCTCCCCTCATGGCAGAATTGAATTTGCAGGAAATTATGCATTTTCTGCTTTTCCAGAAATTATCCTTTGATGTTACCATTGGGAAACGGCATTTTGAAGAAAATTGGGAAGTGGAAGTGACACTAATCGGAACATTTAATATCCACTCTGACCGGGGTAGTTATCTTGATTTCTCCGTTTACAACGGTATATATAACGCTCTTGCATTCCGGGGTAATCGGAAAAGTGCCTTATATGCCTTCGCCTTATTGCTTTCCAGATATCCCTATGCAGAGAATCAAACGCTCGAGTGGAATGATACACCTTCATTCTCTGTAATGATGAAACCATTAATAAAACAAATTGTCTTATTGATTTCTTCTATTGGGAATCCTTTCAAATTTAATACAAAATCAATTTCTCATTCGGAAGATAATAAACATGAAGTCGAATCTCTGACAACTGTAAGTTTTTTGGGAAAACTATTGATTAGCTACGAAGGTAGGATTCAAATGGAAAAAAAGACTGGTATCGAGATGATCGATATTCACAAGAATGGAAAAGAATATTTACAAGCGCAAAGAATTCAGGATAAGAAATCCTGATAGATTAAGGAGACATAATGACTAAGATTTCTTCCATCATAATAATGGTGCTTTTCATAAGTAACATATTATTTGCTCAACCTGCAGCAACACTGCTTCAAACATCTTATAATGCAGAAGCCGGCAATAATTTCCAGCTTGCTATTGAATCGATAAAAACCATAGAAAAAGACAACGATGCAGATCCATTTTATAAGTTGAGACTGGGATGGCTTTATTATAGCTCTGGTCAGTACCAATCTGCTTTGGATTACTATACGAAAGCATCTTCCCTTACAAATTGCCTGGAAGCTAAGGAAGGTATCATCAATTCTGCTTATTTGCTGGGAAAATGGGATAAAGTCATTGCTACCGGAAATCTGATACTAGATAAATTCCCCGATCATTATTCAGCATTAACAAAGACTGCTTATTCACAATATGTCCTTAAGAACTATGTAGCTGCTGCCAGTATTTACTATAAGTTACTGAATTATTATCAGTATAACTTGGAAATACGTGGTTATTACTTAAGCTGCCAGGTTCTTGCAGGTGATCTTGTCAATGCCAAGAGAACATTCCAACAATTGCAGCAATACAGTCCGAACAATCCTTTTATTCTTGAATATGCCAAGAAATTCCGTTGATTAAGTTGAAGTAATGAAATTTTCTTTGCTGCTTGTCGTGTTGTGTATTACCAGTATTTTACTTGCTCAATCTAATGAAGCAGATGTCCAAGATAGTACCAGGTATATTCAAAACCCTGTTGAAAGTCCAGTTCAACATAATCTGCAAGCTTATGAGTTAATGATGGCTGGTCATTATACTCTGGCACTCAAGGAATATGAAATTGCGTTAAAGCTCAATTCATCTGATTCCGTTGCCCGTGAAGGAATTCTCTGGGCTAATAATAGCCTTCATCGTTGGAAAAATACGATTACCACAGGTCAGAAATACCTGAAAAAGTTTGGTTATGATGCAAACATCGAATTATATCTTGCCTATGCATACTTTGCAAAAACAGATTATCTACATGCCCGTCAGTGTTATCTATGGAGCTCTGAATACTTAGGCTGGTATGCAGCAAATACTTCTGGGATGGCTTGGACTTTTCGTATGTTAGGTGATCATACCAGGGAAAGGAAATTCACTCGAAAATGGGAAATGCTTGTTCCGGATTCACTGAAGGCAATTGTATCTCCCCCCCCCTATCCTCTATATCTTGGTCATGCTCAATATGCATATTCTACCTGGAATGATAACGAAAAGTCTTTTTTACAGCATTACACTCTTCGCTATCAGAATATTGCAGTTACTTGCGGAGTAGAAGATATTTGGCAGAATCATCATCTCCTAAGAACTGACTATCTTGCCTCCCTGAATTGGGAAACTCCTATAAGCAGCATGGAATGGAGAGGTAACTGGCTGAAAGGGGATTATTCAAATTTATACCCGGCAAATTCGCATTTGATTAGTATCAGTAAACTACTTTATGTATCTAAAACACAGTTAGTTCCGGAAATTAATGCAGGATACTCATATTATCCTGTTCTTTCGGTATCACAAATAGCCTTCAAACAATCCTATATTCGTGATTCCTGGTGGTTTAGTTATAGCCATGCTTTGATATATAAGGATTATGATAGTCCCGGTTTGGATTCCAGGAGTAATTGGGCTACCTGGGATGTTGGGACTAGGTTATTAACTAACCTAACTGTTGATTTCTATACATCTCATGGTGATCGGACATTTTATGTGAGCAGGGAAATTGGTGTTGTTGATAACAACGTCTCAGCAAAACTGCAATATGGAGCATACTTACAATACAATTACAGAATTTTAAATTTAGGGTGTAGTTACTCTAAATCAAAGCATAAGGATAATGAATATTCTTCAACTGTAAGTGTCAATCTCGGGATTGATTATTCCCTGAAGGCAACGTATAACGCTGATCATGTTAAAGCTCATTCTGTAAAGCATGATGCCGAACATGCTGGAGTTAAATTCTAATGAAAGTACGTATCTTATTCTTTCTGTGTATCTTCTGCCTTCTCTTAGTCAGTTGCGATAAACGCCATAATAGTAAACTTCCAACCGGTATCTCTCCCTTTGATTATATTGAAAGTAACATCATTTCCGACAGTACAAATTACCTGGTTCGGAGCACAAATGATGATTCATATATTTTTATTAATAAAACAGCTATTTCCAGTAGTGTCTTGAAGAAAGGCGATTATCTTTGGTTTTCTCATACCCAGAGTTTTTCAGCCCGTGATTCCGTTGCCATTGCCGATGGGATGAGTCCTATTACAGATGCGCTTTATTTCTATGTATATCGTGATTCCATTATGATTCCTATGCAATTCAACACAGGCATGGTCAAGCTCTTTACAAAACCTTTATCAGCTCTTTCCAATGTGAAAGTGTTGCGTTTTGATGAGAAGTATATTACTTCAGATCATGTGACAGGCATTGCTATGGATAAAGATAATGCCGTCATACCTGTTTCCAAGACAGGTTTCTTCCAATATTATCAACAGGGGGAAGTTTCCACCTCTGTGGAGTTCACAAGCAACGGTCAAAACTTTTATGCCTGGCATCCTGACTTTTCCACATTTCTTCCTGCTGATACACAATGGAATGAAAAACATCTGAAATTTACAGAACAAAGCACTTTAACATCCACGCAACAAACACAGGTGGAAACAGTCTTCCCTAGTTTCGCACAAACGGATAAGATTATTACCTATGAATTATCGGCTGCCGTTACGACAACTCTTTATCCTGAAATCAGGATGTGGAAACAGCCTGCCAAGTTTACTCCCCAAATGGTTGTATTCCAGCCCGGGACTACAAGTAGCATGTATAGCCTCGATACAGTGGATGATCTTTGGTTAGACCAGGTTACATATAAGGATATATACCTGAAATACCAGGGTACTTATTGCTTCGTCAGCCCTTTATCAGCACAAAACCAGATCACCATTCCTCTCGATGGCACCTTGTCTCAATTGTATTTAAACAGGTTATATCTAGATTTGAGAGGGGTTACATTATCGAATGGAAGTCTCAACATCGATCTTTCAAATTACAGCAGAACACTTCCTGCTATATATAATGGAACTATTTTCAATGTAACAGATCAAAAACTGCCAGTTACATTTTCTTTTATGCAAAATGGAAGTCCATTAACTGAATTACCGGATTCTCTTTGGATAGAAGTTGGTATTTCCCTTCCTTCTGGTACAGATACATCAAACCAAAAGTGGTTTGGATATCATTTGGATGATTCTTTGGAAGAATCATTGTACTATTCACTGGGTACATCTTATGATGCAACGCATTACTCAGTAGCAAATCAATATTTGTTTTTTCCCCTGGCGTTAAGTGGTTTATACTTTTTAGGATCAGATAGCAATACATCCCAGTCTTTTACTATCCCTGTCATTCGTGAGTCGGCAATTTACCAGATACGGAATATGACTATCAGTTATGGCGGGGCAATTACGGCAAACTTGAGTCATTATTACTTGAATCTGCAACCTCAAGTGGATTTAACACAACCCATATTCCAAGGGAAGCCATATGAGTTAAGCGGAACACAGGCTGCATTCAAGGCTGGTTTTTTCAAGAATAATGCCTGGACAGATGATGTTCCAAAAACACATCTTATCCAATATCGAAATAACAGACGAAGCCGTAGTAATCATATCCTTATTTATAAAAATACTGATGACTGGCAAAAGACGGTTTTACTGACATCAGGTAATCAACTGGATGTAAGCCACTTTGTGCAAAGCGGAACAGATTACACGATTGGTGGCATCATGGGAGGCAATTACATCCTGACGAATGTGGATAACCTGTCTTCAGCAAGTATCGATTTTGCTCTGTACAGTCACATGTACATAGATTTTGGCTGCTTGCGAATTTCACGTGATACAGACAATGCAATTCCTTCCGATTATTATCTGCGTGCCCAGATTGATCGCTATATGCCGAGAAACGGCAGGACTTTACCTGCAATATTCCAGGGTGATATCTTTGATGTGAATGATCCCAAGATACCCGTTACGCTTTCCTATCAGCATAATGGTTCCACTGTAACCAGCCTTCCTGATTCCTTGTGGATGGAAGTGGGGATTTCACTACCATCAGGTACGGATACTACTGGACAAAGCTGGTTTGGATATCATTTGGACAGCACCATCGAAGAAGAATTCTATTCGACCCAAGCGACTTCTTATGATGCAAGTCACTATACAGTTGCAAATCAATTCCTGTATATTCCCCTTGCAGTAAGCGGTTTGTATTTTTTAGGATCAGACAGCAACACTTCCCAGGAACATTTAATACCAGTTCTACGTGATGCGGCTTATTACCAGATGCCAAATATATCTGTCAGTTATGCAGGAGCTAAAACAGCCGGTCTGAGTAAGTACTATTTGAATCTGCATCCGCAGGTTGATTTAACTCAGTCAATCTTTCAGAGTAAACCATATCAGTTGAGTAATACCATTGCTGCATTTCGTGCTGGGTTCTACCAGGGTAATGATGAGAATGCAACTTGGACTGAAACTGTACCCAGCAGTCACGTCATTCAATATAGAAGTTCAAGACGTAATCGCAGCAACCATATTTTAATCTACAGCAATACGGATAACTGGCAAAAAGTGTTATTGCAGAAAAATGGCAGCCAGATCGATGGAACACATTTTATGCAAAGCGGTTCAGATTATACGATTGGTGGTATTTTGGGAGGTACTTATCTATTGGCAAATGTGGATAATATAGCTGCCACTAACATCAATTTCGCTTTGTACAGCCATATGTATCTTGATTTTGACCGAGTGAAGCTGTTTCATAGTTCTTCTGATGCTGAGCCAACAGGATACTATCTGAATACCAGGATTGACAATACATTCCCTGATAGCCGAAATATCATTCAAAATCAATATCAATTACAGCAGACATCCTGGAATTACCATATTACTGCATATAATGCCACTTCACAGATTGATGCAGCCTTTTTGAAGCAGTATCAGCCTGTACTGTATTTTGCTACAACACAAAGGAACACGCCAACATTGGTGCACTTAAATCAAGACCAGGATTACCGTATCTACACCTATCCTCAAGGTACAACACTAACTGCATATAATTATATTTCAATTAACGGATTTGAAGAAGTGATACCAAGCTACAATGGCGACTATTGCTCTTTCAGTGATTCCAGCCCACATACTGCCATCACTACGCTAATACATGCCACGACAACGGAATTAATTACTTCATTATACCAGGCACAATTTATTTTACCCGCTTTTTTTGTTAATACTGCTTTTCCAGTCGGGTATAAAATAAACCTCTCTGAAACAACAGAAGCGCCCGTGGGTACCCAGTTATTGTCCGGTTATCGCTTAATTTTTCTTGATAATAACAATAATCCTATTGATTTGAATCTTATTCAAGACTATGTGACTACGAATTACCCTTATATGTATCTGCCTTTCCCCCCAGCGAATGTTTCCAGCAACTTTCATGTACGATATATCAATGCCTTGGGAGTCAGTACTGATTATTCGAGAGTAACAAGTTTCAGCGGGACTTCCTCTACGGAGTTTATAGTAGTTGGCAATTGTGTTGTTTTGCCTGTTAATGCAAGGGGAAGATACCTGATTTCTTCTAATTAATCATTGTAAAGCGGAACTCTGTTCCTGCTAAATCTCTGAGGACACCACTCCTGTTGAAAACGAATATCTGGAATGGTCTTTATATCTTCTCTTTCAGCAACCAAACGATACCCTATCATTATACCCGAATAATCCTTATTCTAATCCAATTTGAAACTTGTATCATTCCAGTTTCTCGAAACAGGAATGAAACTGGCATGAAACTGGTATGAAACTGGTATGAAACTGGATAGAACTTGGTATAATCTTAGGGGAATATTAGTGAATTGTGACCCTTCCTGGACATAATTTATAATTGATATACATACTCATGAAGGATATGCATCTTGTCCCAAATTGCAAATGTCTGCATGAAATGTGATTTCACACAGACATCAGCTTAACAGATCGTGTTAAATTTCCATAAACTTGGCAGTGACATGCGGTAGATCATTCAGCTTTTTCATAAATTCATCCACATTACAAAAATTTGCCCCCAATTGCAGAATAATCAAACCTGAAGAAGAGCATTTATCGGTTTCCACTTCATGCAATCCCAGCCTGGTTTTGATACAGCAGCCAAATTCTGTAAGAATATTTTGCACATCAACGGCTTCAGTGTCTCTTTTTTCAATTCGAATCATGATTAATTTGTATAACATAATACCTCCATACTTTTTAAAATAATAACTGCTATTGATTTCAAGTCAATTAATTAATCCTGGTTTCGATAATCTTCTATCAGTACCAGGTTTCCTGGGATGGAAAGGATAAGAATAAACTTGCCTGTTCCAGCAGAATATACTTCTGTTGCTTGGAAACACAGTGACAAAGAATCACAAGGAAAATGCTGCTGCTGAAGTAAGGGAACAGGGAACAGATCCAGAAAAAGACCCCCCTACCCCCCTTCTCAAGGGGGGATTAGAACGGGGAGACTAAAATTAAGTTCAGATGCGACTCTCCTTACATTCCCCCCTTGAGAAGGGGGGTAGGGGGGTCTAAAGTAAGCGTTCCAATTAGAATCTTGGAGAAGATATGACAAAGACATTGTTTTTAACACTGGCTTTTCTCGGTACAGGAATCCTCTGCGCCCTTACTCATTCAGTTAACCTGGACGGTTCTGCCCAGTATACTTCTATCCAGTCCGCAATAAACGCATCAGTAGATAATGACACAGTGTTGGTCTATCCCGGTCGGTATTTGGAAAACATTACAATCCTGAATAAAAGAATTATACTGTGTTCCAAAGAAATGACGACAGGCAATCCCGTTTATATAGGGCAAACCATCATAGACGGTCGGAGATTAGGCAGTTGCATCAAAGTATCTGGAACTGGCTCCAATGGACTGGCATCAATAATTAGAGGATTCACAATCACGAATGGACAGGGAAGTATGGGTGAAAATGTATTCTATCCGGGGGGGGGGGCACAAATTGGTTATCATGCTAATGTGGAGTTAGTTAATAATAGAATTTCTGATAATCGATCTGATGTGGGTGGTGGAATCTATTTATCATCTGGTTCAATAAGTTTGCAGGGAAATAGCATCCATAATAATATTGCTTCTGTTATGGGAGGTGGAATATATATTGGTTATGATTCTATTGTTAATTTCAATGCAACTAATCGATGTAATTTCTATAGCAATTATTGTGGTCAGGGATCTGATATTTTGTTTGATAATTTTCAAATAACACCTACTATTTATGCAGATACTATATCTGTTTTCACTACATCTACATATTACATTAGAAATGATCATGGATTTTACGAAGTTCCTTCTCAGCCTATTATTTTTGCAAATCATGCATATATAACAGAAATCAACCATGATTTATTTGTTTCCCCTGATGGAAATGATGCTAATGACGGTTTAACTTCTGCAAGTCCATTACGAGCAATTGCCATAGCATTACAAAGAATAGCTTCAGACAGCCTCAATCCCAAAACAGTATATCTTGCACCTGGCGAATACCGTCAATCAGAAGGTCAGATTTTTCCGATACAATTAAAAGCATATGTTAATTTCGTAGGGAGTGGTCAGGAAGATACACGATTAATCTTAGATGATCCTATTTTCCCTGCAAGTGGAATTGTTGGTAGAGTTATTCAAAATATTGAACTTCGTGAATTTACTTTAAATGGAACAAATGTTCAGGGTAATTTTGGCATATTTTTAGCTCCTGAGATTGTAACTGCCAGGGTTCTGATTGATAAAATCTCTCTGGAATATATAAACAGTTTACATATTAATTCAAACGAACCATCATTAGGTATTTTCCAATGTCGCAATGTTATTATTCAGCGTTCTGTTTTTAGAAACAACAGATCTAGTGGTGTAGCAGGAATTAGGCTAAATGGTTCTTCCGGTTTAATAGAAGATTGTACTTTTAAAGATAATGTTGCTGATGATCTTTCTCATGAACTGGCACTTGGCTGTGACATTGGAGCTGAAGTTACTGGTAATTTACAGATTCGAAATTGCATTTTTTCCGGTGGGCAGACCACATTCAATAATCCCGAATCATTGCATGGTATAGTTAGCATAGAAAGTAAAACCGGAACAGATACTCATATAGAAATTGATAACTGTTTGTTCACTGATAGCCATGCAATGGGTGGAGCTGCTTATACCTTAAGCTGTGAAAGTCCTGGTGAGATGAATTTAACAAACTGTACTTTTGCCAATAACACGTCACTGGAAACAGCAGCAGTCCTGAATGGTTATATCAATGTGAAGAACTGTATATTTAACAATCCGACAACACGTGAGATCATGCTTGGCTATCAGGGTGCATATGGGGTCGCTACAAATCTTCATATAGATTACAGTGATGTTAGAGGTGGTGCTGTTTTAATACCTTCTCCCCAATATTATACTTGGGGTGTGGGAAATACTACTTTAGACCCGCTCTTTGCCAGCACGAATCCGCTTGATGACGATTATCTGTATCTGACAGCTAATTCACCCTGCGTGGACACTGGCACACCGGATACCACAGGGCTTTTCCTTCCTCTTGCAGATTTAGCGGGTAATTACCGTATCTGGAATAACCGCGTTGATATGGGTTGCTATGAGTTTGGTTCTCCTACAGGGAATGAAGATGAGATACCCGCTGAAGTGGTTGCTACGAAGCTGTGCAATTACCCAATCCGTTCAATCCGAGTACGACGATAAGTTTTCATATTCCTGTAAGCTCTCATGTGAGCCTGTCTGTATATAATATCAAAGGGCAGAAAGTAGCACAGTTGATCAATGAGAATATGCCATTGGGGCAGCATAGCATTGTATGGAATGGAAAAGATGATAATGGAAATGCCTGTTCCAGCGGAATATACTTCTGTTGCCTGGAAACGCAAGGACAGAGAATCACAAGGAAAACGATGCTGATGAAGTAAGGGAACAGGGAACAGGGAACAGTTCAGAGAAAGACTGTTCATTGCGCTAATTTCAATAACCTGAAGGATACTGCTGCCGGTCGGTAAGCGCTGTCTTTAGCTTGCGCTTTATCGGTAACCTGAAGAATACCACTACCAGTAGGTAAGCGCTGTCTTTAGCTTGCGCTTTATCGGTAACCTGAAGAATACCACTACCAGTAGGTAAGCGCTGTCTTTAGCTTGCGCTTGTTTATCTGTAACCTGAAGGATACTGCTGCCGGTCGGTAGGCGCTGTCTTTAGCTTGCGCTTTATCGGTAACCTGAAGAATACCACTACCAGTCGGTAGGCGCTGTCTTTAGCTTGCGCTTTATCGGTAACCTGAAGAATACCACTACCAGTAGGTAAGCGCTGTCTTTAGCTTGCGCTTTATCGGTAACCTGAAGAATACCACTACCAGTAGGTAAGCGCTGTCTTTAGCTTGCGCTTGTTTATCGGTAACCTGAAGAATACCACTACCAGTAGGTAAGCGCTGTCTTTAGCTTGCGCTTTATCGGTAACCTGAAGAATACCACTACCAGTAGGTAAGCGCTGTCTTTAGCTTGCGCTAATTTACCGTAACCTAAAGGATACCACTACCAGTAGGTAAGCGCTGTCTTTAGCTTGCGCTTTATCGGTAACCTGAAGAATACCACTACCAGTCGGTAGGCGCTGTCTTTAGCTTGCGCTTTATCGGTAACCTGAAGAATACCACTACCAGTAGGTAAGCGCTGTCTTTAGCTTGCGCTTTATCGGTAATCTGAAGAATACCACTACCAGTAGGTAAGCGCTGTCTTTAGCTTGTGCTTTATCGGTAACCTGAAGAATACCACTACCAGTAGGTAAGCGCTGTCTTTAGCTTGTGCTCATTTACAGTAACCTGAAGGATACCACTACCAGTAGGTAAGCGCTGTCTTTAGCTTGCGCTTTATCGGTAACCTGAAGAATACCACTACCAGTAGGTAAGCGCTGTCTTTAGCTTGCGCTATTTTCGTAACCTGAAGGATACTGCTGCCGAGTGTTAAGTCATAATTCAGGTGAGAATTCCATAGTTGAATAGCAATAAGATTTATAGCGTTGTCTATACAAGTATCAAACGATAACATATAAACCAGTTTATGCAAAGCATCAGTTATAAAGATTTTACATAATTTCAGGCATCCCCCCGTAATTTTCTTAACAATTAGTTTAGAAGCGTTTATAGTAACAGTCAAACGTTTTGCCGACTTTGAAAATCTGTTTAACATCACTGGTTGGTCAAAACTCCTAAACAGAAACTAGTGCAATTTGTAATTTACGGTAAACAGAAGAGTTGTGTTTTCACGGTAAAAGCAAAAAGCAGGTATTTTAATAAAACTTATAAAATTATGTGAGAAAATAAGATAACTATATAGAATGTCCATAATAAAACTGTACAAAAAAAGTGTCTCCGATCTTTTGTTCAAGCACTAAACCAAACCTAAGAAGGAGACACCCATGATTAATAAGAAGCAAATCAAAACCAGAGAAACCTTGCAAGTAAAATTGTTACAATTTCTGAATAATTTTAGAGAAACGCAATCTCTACCTGTGTATAAGTTCATACAGGATATCTGCTTAGGGATACTGAAAAGTAAATCTGTAATTATGCTCCAAATAGCGAAACAGCTAAATGAACCAATCACGGTTAAAAAGCTCTGCGAACGTTTCACCCGACATTTGAATAAGAAGCCCTTAGGAGATAAGCTGCAAGCGGAAATAATTAGGCATCAGTGCCAGGGTTTTGATGATGAGACAGGCATCATAGTTGATGAAAGTGATATCGTAAAAACCAAAGCCAAAAAGATGGAGGGATTGCAGAAGGTGCGTGATGGCAGCACCGGCAGTCATGATCAGCAGGGCTATGCATTGCTGAATATAATTGCCTATCAGGCAGGCAGTACAGGCTATGAGATAAAACCCATCAGTTCAGACCTGATAGCCCGAAACATGGAACTGGATAGCGTCTCTCAGATCATGGAAGACCGGCTAGTGGGGATTATTCTTGCAAGTGGTAACCGTGGAGTAACTATTTTCGACCGTGGCTTTGACAACCGAAATCTATTCAGCTTTCTGCATGAACATGGACTAAGCTATATCATCAGATCAACAGGTGAAAGAAGTCTTATCATGGATGGCTGCGAACAGAACTTCATGGCAGTGGCAAAGACAGTGAAACTCGATCATACATTCAATCTGCAAGAATCAGGACAACAGATAAAATGTGGTTTAACGCGGGTGAAGCTGCGTTTGAATCCTTACCCTGTAAAATACCCTGATACTACAGATGCCTGGCTTATTGTTGCACAGTTCAGTCCCGATGCTAGTGGCAGACAGGGATATTTCTATTTCATCTGCGACTTTCCGACACAACCTTATCTGACGGAAAATGCTATCATGGAGAAGGTTTTGCGGATGTATCGCATACGCTGGAAAATCGAAGAGGTCCATCGCCATATCAAGCAGGAATATGGTTGGGAAAAGATACAACTGAAATCATATACCCGTCTGAAAAACATGAACCAGCTGCTTCTGCTAGCTATGTGCTACCTGTATTCTCTGAAAAAGTATGCTGGCGTATTTTTAGATGCCTTCCCAAATCTTATGAAATACTCAAATAAACAGTGGAAGCAGATATATGACTTTGTGTATTATCGTCTGTCAATGCTGATAGAGATGTGTTTTGCCACCGTGACAAGGTACAGGCTCAATCCTTTTGCAGGAAAATGGCTGGATAATCAGCAGCTAAAAATACCTGGTTTGAAAAACGGGGGGATGTGAGTTTTACATAATTTAGATTGACAAAAGGTCAAAAGTTGAAAACTTTGTACAAAATAAGTAATAGAATGTGATTGAAATTGAGAAAATTGAAATAAACGATATGAATGTCTTCAGCATGATTCATGAAATTGTGCTTCGAAATTCAGTCAAGAGACAGTAAAATTTATTGTTTTCTGTATTCTTTTCTTATAATGTCAGATAGAGATTTGGATTTATCAAGAGAGAAATCCAGGAAATGGAAAATCATAAACTAATTATTCTAGAGTCAAGACAAATAATAACTAAGGGTTAGGAGTTAAAAATGAAAAGAACCTTGTTCGTAACCATGCTATTGTCTTTAGGCATATTGTTGTCATCCTTATGGGCAATACCTTTGTCTGAAGGGTTTGAAGGAACTGTTTGTCCACCAAATGGCTGGACAATGAGCTATGCAGATCCTGCACCACCGGCTGATAATCTTATGATTATCACAGCCGAGGAGGCGCATACTGGCACAAATTCATTCAGTTTTTCGTCTTATGATTATGCTTCAAACTTACAGTATGATCAGTATTTAGTCACACCTTTACTGAACACAACTGCCGGCAATACTACTTTCTCATTTTGGTATATGCCTACAGCAAATGCTGATGAAGTTTTTAAGGTTGGTTGGTCATCTACAGATAACAATGTAGCCAGCTTTACCTGGTCATCTGAAATTACTGCTGTTGGTGAAGCTGCTTGGGCACATTATGTGAAAGCAGATCTTCCTATTGGAACAAAATATGTAGCAATTCACTATTACAGTACTTATCAATATTTCCTTTATGTTGATGATGTTCTTGGACCAAATATTTCTGGCGGAGCCATTACGGGTGTAGTATCTGCTAATGAAACTCCACTTGCAGGCGCAACTGTAAGTCTTGATGAAGGAGCACTGACATCTACCACAGATGCCAATGGTACTTATACTTTGAATATGGTTGGGCTTGGTGTACATTCTGTAACCGCTGCAAAGCTCGGTTATTCTTCAGTCACACATCAAGTTGAAGTCACACAAGATAACACAACTACCCAAAACTTTGCGCTATCAACTCTAACTACTGTTACTGTTTCAGGACATGTCGTTACCAGTACAGAGCCAACAGTCGGTTTAGCGGGAGCTGTTGTTCATTTATCTGGTTATGCACCGTTTTCAGCAACAACAGATGTTTCTGGAAACTTCTCAATAACCGGTGTTTATATTAACCAAACTTATAATTATTCCGTATCCGCTGCCGGACACCCAACCCTCACAGGTACAGTGCCAGTTGCTGCAGTTGATTTAAATATGGGTACTTTGACAATTTCAGAACCACTTTATCCAGCATCACAAGTTGTCGCAGCTGTAAGTGGAAATAATGTAGAAATTACTTGGGGTATTCCAGATCCCAGCGGTGTTGCTGTTACCGAAGGTTTTGAAGGAACATTCCCTCCTGCTGGATGGGTACATACCACTACAAATACTGGTGCTGCGAATACTTATGGTGTATATCCAACTTGGTGCGAATGTGGAACCATTGCTTCAGATCCAGTAAACGAACCACATGGTGGTGTTGGTCATGTCGGTCTTTGGTGGTCAATGGCACATCAAGACGAATGGCTTATCACCCCTGAATTTATGTGTCCAGAGTCTGGAAATCTGAACTTCTGGTCATACTGTTACCAGGGCTCCACTCATTTAGATCATTATTATGTGAAAGTATCCACAGACAACGGCGCTACGTGGACAGTTTTGTGGGATGCTACAGCACTACCTCCTTCGTATGACGACGAAGGTTATAATCTTCCAAACCCTTATGATACACCCTATGATGTTTCATTGGCAGCATACTCTGGTCAGCAGATCAAGCTTGCTTATCAAGGTGTGGATGGTGATGGATTAGGACTTTGGTTTATCTGGTTCATTGATGATATCACTATTGCTGGCTCAGATGCAGTAATCAGTTTCAGTGCAAGTGATTTAGAACATAGAAGTGCAAACGTACAAGCACAACAAGCACCAGTTACAATCGATCCTAACATGCCTACCAGGATGACAAGGAATCCTAATAATCATGCAGTCCCAGTGGTGACAAGAAACGAGAGTCGTCCTGTTTTAGGATATATGATTTCTCGCTTACATGTTGGAGAAGAAGCGAATCCAGGTGTATGGACAGCTCTTACTACTTCATCAACGGCAAATCTGAACTATTCTGATACAGATTGGACAACATTACCTCTTGGAGATTATAAATGGGCAGTCAGAGCTCAATATACTGGAGAGATACTTGCTCCAGCAGCTTTCTCTAATCATATTCAGAAAGTTATTTCAGGTACTTTATCAGGTGTTGTTACAAGTGCTGCTGTAGAAAACCCTCCGATTGAAGGCGCAACAATTACTGCTGGTGAGATTACAACTACAACAAATGCTAGTGGCGCATACACAATGACAGTTCCTGTTGGAAACTATACAGTAACCTGTTCAGCTACCAATTTCTTAACGGGAACGGAAACCAACGTTGTTGTTCTTGCTGATCCTGCAATAACCACTCTTAATTTCCAGTTGGGACAATCCCAGATTATCTTTACAGATAGTTTCGAAACCTATCCTGATTTCGCAACTTCATTCCCACCATGGACAACGAATGATGTTGATGGGTCAGTGACATGGAATATTGGCACACTTACTTTCCCTGGCACAGGTGAACCTTCTGCTTTCAGAGTCTTCAATCCTACTACAACTACTCCAGCTATTACTACCGGAGCGGCTGCACATACAGGTACAAAGTACGTTGTCAGTTTTGCTGACTATATGCCACCCGATGGAAATGGACCGAACAATGACTGGATGATCACTCCTCGGATTCACGTTGGTGCTACAGGTCAATTCTCGTTCTGGGCAAGAACATATGTTGCTACTTATGGTCTTGAACGCTTCAAGGTTGGAGTATCCACTACCGGTGTTCTTCCTATTGATTTCACATACATAAGTGGTGATACTTATATTGAAGCTCCTATTGGCTGGACACAATATTCATTTGACTTGGCTGCCTATGCTAACCAATCAATCAATATCGGAATCAACTGTGTTTCCAATGATGCATTCCTTTTCTTCCTCGATGATGTATCTATTGATTCTCCTGGCGGAGTAGCCAACGATGATCAAATTAATGTACCAATGTTAACAACTTTGGGTGAAAATTATCCTAACCCATTCAACCCGACAACAAGCATTAAGTATTCTGTTTTGAAGACGACTCCTGTTTCTCTTACAATCTACAATGTAAAGGGACAGAAAGTGAAAACCTTAGTGAATGAAGTTGTAAATGCCGGTAACTATACTGTTGCTTGGAATGGTGTTGATGATAACAATAGAAGCGTATCAAGCGGTGTTTATTTCTATAAGATGAACGCTGGTCAGTACAGCTCTACAAAGAAAATGATCCTGATGAAATAAGGATTTTTAGGTTAAATAACTTAAAAATACTATAATAGAAAAACCCCGGTACATACCGGGGTTTTTCTTTTCATTGGTACAAACTATATATCCAGCTTATTATGTATAATATCTATTATGAAATATAAGGAGGAAATATGGCTACTGTTACATTACATGGATTACCTATGCATACGGTTGGAGATTTGCCAAGAATTGGAACTCAAGCACCTGAATTCATTCTGACGAAGAAAGACCTGACAGACACCAGATTATCGGATTATAAAGGACACAAAGTGCTTCTTAATATCTTTCCAAGTATTGATACGGGAATCTGTGCGATGAGCGTCAGACGATTCAATTCTGAAGCTGTAAATCTTGGAGATACCCGAGTATTATGTATTTCACGTGACCTTCCCTTTGCTCATGCACGTTTTTGTGGTGCAGAGGGAATCGACAAAGTAGAATCTTTATCCATTCTGCGTGACTTGAATTTTGGCGTTGATTATGGAACTGCTTTAAAAGATGGTCCAATGGCTGGTCTGATGGCACGGGTTGTGATGATACTAGATGAAAACGGTATTGTGCAATATGTGCAGATTGTTCCCGAAATTGGGCAAGAACCTAATTATGAAGATGCTATACTAGCTTTAAAGCGGGACTAGGATTCATTCTTTAATTGACGATCTGTGTCACGTTGCCTGTCTCTTTCGTGCAGACTTTCGCGCTTGTCGAAACTTCTTTTTCCTTTGGCAAGCGCTATTTTTATCTTACATCTTCCTTGCTCATTAATAAAGATTTCTATAGGTACAATTGTCATTCCTTGCTCAGCAACCTTAGATGCAATTCTCATAATTTCCCTATGATGTAACAGGAGTTTACGTTTACGCGTAGCATTATGATTAAAAATATTTCCCTTTTCATAAGGACTGATATGCAAGCTATAGAGCCAAAGCTCACCATTATCGACTTTACCGAAACTATCCAGGAAATTCACTTTCCCTTCCCTGATAGATTTTATCTCCGTTCCCATCAGAACGATCCCAGCTTCATAAACTTGAATAAAAGTATATTCGTGACTGGCTTTACGATTTTTATAAGAATTTGACATTATATCCTCTTGAAGTAAACATCAATATCGGCATAGCAGAGTCAACGGATTTTTCAATATTATTTGAACAGAATCACTTCTCCATCAGGGATTTTCTTCATCCTTCCCTCATCATTGATATCCCTAACTAATCCTGCTTCAATAGAACCGGAATCAGTATAGCCTCTTTTCTCCCAAAAACCAGGAACGTAATGATCCATTAACTCAATTTTAACAACACATTTAGCTGATTTATAACCCCAGAGATATGGACAAAAGACGCGCACCGGTCCGCCATAATCTTCACTGAGATATTCCTCATCGAATTTCCAGGCAAGTAAGGTTTTTGGCATTTCTGCTACAAGAATAGGAATGGAAGTATCATATTTCAAACCATATGACCAAAATCGGATATATTTTACAGTGGTATCTGCCGCCACAGCATTCATGATATCTGACACGCGTATTCCTTCCCAATTCCCTCGAACCGACCACCGTGTGACACTTGTTAAGCGTCCATCTGCAATACTCAACGGTAAGAGTTGTAAATCCTGCCAAGTAAAGATTCGGGGAGTTTTACACAATCCCGTTACTTCTATTTTCCACTTCTCACGGTCAAGTGCACCTGGATGTCCTTCCGCCCAAAATATGGGAGTACCTAATTTTGCTAATTTCGTCATTGGCTTCTTAACCTCCTTGTTGATGCTTTTTGCTGAGCATGAAGACATACATATCACAAATAATACTAATGTGGAGATATTTAAGAGACGCATTCACTACCTCCTGAAAATTCTTTCTATAATTAAATCTAACAAAGGCACTACTTTTAGCAAGGAATATTGAGAATTTATTGACATAATACTTATCACCAATGAAATCAGAATGAGGTTAATAATGAAAGAAATCAAATGCTTGCATATTTTTAATGCTGTCAGGGATACTTTACGTGAAATCAACCTTTCTCTTGATCCCAAGGTTAGGAATGCAATACAAAAGTATCTTATTGAAGAGAAGAACCCTTTGGCAATTGATGTTCTAAAGTCTCTGATAACAAATGCTGATTTGGCAATTCAACTCCAAAAGCCATTATGCCAGGACACTGGTGTCGTACTGGTTTTTATTGAAATAGGGCAAGAAGTTAGAATCATAGAAGGTGATATTAAGTCGACCATAAACCAAGCCGTGAAAACAGCTTATCAAGAGAATTATTTTCGAAATTCGATGGTTAGTGATCCTGTCTTTTACCGTAATAATACAAAAACAAATACTCCAGCCATTCTCTATTTTGACTTCGTCCCAGGTGATCAGCTTAAGTTGATCATTGCTGCCAAAGGTGGAGGGGCTGAAAATATGAGTACTCTTCGAATGCTTTCACCATCCGCTGGAAGAAAAGGAATTATTGATTTTGTAATGGAAACCATCAATCATGCTGATGGAAAATCTTGTCCCCCAACTATTGTGGGTATCGGTGTTGGAGGAAATTTCGAACAGTGTGCGATTCTTTCCAAGAAAGCTCTGCTTCGTCCTTTTGGTTCACATCATGAATTACCTGAATGGGCTGACCTGGAGAAAGAACTGCTTACCTCCATAAATGCAACAGGTATCGGACCACAAGGATTTGGAGGAAATACAACAGCTCTTGCTGTACAGATAGAAACCATGCCCTGTCACATTGCTTCACTACCGGTTGCTATCAATCTTCAGTGTCATTCTCATCGGCATAAGACAGTTGTTTTGTAAGCAGGAGAGCATATGGAATATCATATCAGACTACCTCTTTCAGCAGAAGATGTGAAGAAACTTCACGTTGGGGATAAAGTCCTGCTTAGCGGTATCATGTATACAGCTAGAGACGAAGCGCATAAGCGCATGGATGATTTAATCCTAAGAGGTAAATCTCTACCCATAGATTTGAAGGATCAGGTTATCTTTTATGCTGGACCAACACCTGCTAGACCGGGTCAAATTAGCGGATCGATTGGACCAACAACAAGTGCGAGGATGGATTCACTCACTCCATTGCTACTCAAACAAGGGCTACGGGGTATGATCGGGAAAGGGAACCGTTCAGATGCATTAAAAGACATAATGCGAGGAAAAGCAATTTACTTTACAGCAATTGGTGGAGCTGCTGTCCTGCTTGCTGAAAGTGTTGTAAAAATGGAAGTAGCTGCATTTGATGACCTTGGACCTGAAGCGATCTATCGTTTGGAAGTTAAGGATTTTCCTTGTTATGTCGCTATTGATCTTGAAGGGAATGATCTCTTCCAGAAATATAGATGAAGAAGAAAACTAAAATAAGATAGAGGTTAAAATGAAACAACTCGATATTCGATTACAGAATCTAGGGGAGTCTTTTCCTGAGTCTTTTACTCCTGAACAACGCGCAAAAGCGCAGACACTATTCTTAAAGACGCTTTCAGAAAAGGCTCATAGATTTTATTGCGGAAAGATGCAAACTCTTCCCAAAGCAGGTATATGGGGCTTTAATTGGTTTAATGTCTGGTATACACCAGGCGTATCAAAAGTCTCTACAACGATACGTGATAATCATTTATCTTCCTATGATCTATCTAATCGGGGAAATCTAGTCGCTGTTGTCAGTGATTCAACACGCGTACTCGGTGATGGTGACTGCAGTCCATCCGGTGGATTAGGTGTCATGGAAGGAAAGGCTTTCTTGATGAAATACTTGGGTGGAATAGATGCAATAGCTTTATGTATCGATAGTTATAATGAGAAAGGTAAGCATGATGCTCAAAAAATAATAGATTTTGTAAAAATGGTTCAACCTTCTTTCGGAGCAATCAACCTGGAGGATATTTCTCAACCCAATTGCTACTATGTTCTTGATGAATTACGCAAAGTATGTGATATCCCGGTTTGGCATGATGATGCACAGGGAACTGCCTGTGTAACATTAGCTGGTTTAATCAATGCACTTCACTTGGCAGGTAAGGAAATCCAAACTGTTAAGACCGTGTTGTATGGTTCAGGTGCCTCCAACACAACTATCGCCAGTTTCCTCATGCAAGCAGGTATGCCTGGTAAGAATATCATCCTTTTCGATAGTAAATCAGGTGTTCACATCAATAGACTTGATCTCAGGGATAACCCGGATAAATTCCGCCAATGGAAATTAGCCGAACAAACTAATCCAAAATGTGTTGAAGAAATACAAGAAGCTATGAAAAATGCAGATGTTCTAATTGCTCTTTCAACCCCAGGACCTGATACAATTAAACCGGAATGGATCAGATCCATGGCACTTAAACCGATCGTTTTTGCCTGTGCAAATCCTATCCCTGAAATCTATCCTTATGCTGCAAAGGAAGCAGGTGCTTTTATTGTGGCAACAGGTAGAGGAGATTTTCCCAACCAAGTGAACAATTCTTTGGGTTTTCCTGGTATCCTGAAAGGTGCTCTCATGGTACGAGCATTGAAGATAACTGACTCAATGGCAATTCGAGCGGCAAGATCTTTGGCTGATTATGCCAGAAAACGCGGTATCACAACTGATAATATTATTCCAAACATGGAAGAAGTTGGGGTTTTTCCTGAAGAAGCTGCTTCCGTGGCTATGCAGGCAATCGAAGATGGAGTTGCCAGGATCAACTTAACATATGAGGAAGCCTATGCAATAGCAAAAAGAGATATCGAAGCAGCACGTCATGCAACACAAGCATTGATGCAGGAAGGATGTATCCAGGACCCTCCCTTGGAAATGCTGCAGGAAGCATTGGAAGATACGATCAGACAAATTAGCGGATAATCTAGTAGAGACGCCCTATAGGACGTCTCTACTAGAAAAGAAGGATAGACACATGGGGCTATCCCTACATACTAATAAAAAGGCAGTCGTTAGACTGCCTTTTTTATGTTATTCTTGATTAGCTATTTTAAAAAACTCCAAAGACTTTCAACAGTATCAGTATCAATAATACAAAATTAACAGACCAACCAATGTAAAGCCTTAGTCGGACTGTCTCAACGAGAGTACGATTTTCCTGGATCTTCTTTTCCAGGCGAACAAGCATATTCTCGATAGTTGCAATCTGTTCTTCTGTACGGTCACCTTTGTTGGTAAAACCATCATGTTTAGCTTTTCTAATCCTTGCCATGATGATTGAAGCAAGGGCAGAGCCAAAGGCAGATAACAATTTCGTTGATACCTTAATACCCATGGTTTCAGCCTCCTATCTTAAAACTGATAACCAACACTAAAGTGATGAGTTGCATCAAGAACAGCATGAATCATATAGGTATAATCCAACTGTATCTTTTGAACTTTAAAACCTGCACCCATTGAATAAACACTGGGATTATTATGCACACCAAAACGCAAAGCGAACATAGGAAATACGCTGACTTCCACACCACCATGAATTTCTGTGGCTTGACCAAAATCCTGTTTCAAATCGACTGAAGTGGTAACCCCTTCATAAGGAATATAAGAAATACCGGCATCAAGTCGTTTAGGAAGTTTTTCTTCATTATTCTTACCCATATCAGGTGAGTTCAGATTGGAAGCAAAAAATCCGATTCTTGTTCTTTGGTGCAGAACAGCAAGACCACCAAAACCAACGCCAAATGTACTTTCAGAACCGTATTCCACCATCTGTAAATGGTAAAGGCTAGCTGTATAGCCTAAAATTATTTGCGAGTGAATGTCCTTCACTAAAGTTAATGAATGCGCAAAAGTATAGGTACCTTCACTCATCAGATTCGTATCTTCAAAGTTTACATCGAAACTTTCCATCCCGATTCCGACTGTACCCAGACCCTTGGGAAGAGTATAAATACCGGAGGCTGTCTTTAACTGTGAAAATTCCATATTGTAGAGATTTGAGAATCCAATCTGAACATTATTTGCTCCAAGTCCGATACCCGCTGGGTTATAAAAAACACCACCGGCATCATCAGAAACAGAAGCATAGGCACCACCCATAGCTCGAGCACGGGCAGATGGTTCGTAATTATCAAAGATTGCTGATAATGCAACTGTACTGATTAAAAAAAGCACGAGTACTAAGATATATTTTGATTTCATTATGTTACCCCTTATTTCAACGGTGTGCCGACAACAATAGGTTGAACAGTACTCTGTTTATCGCCATTTGCTCTATCTATGAGTTCTACATGACAATAATATAGCCCGATAGGCACCATGTTCATCTCAGAATTGCGACCATCCCAATCGACTGAAGTCACACCACTACCAGAATTAATCACTTCATTGAAAAGCGTTATCACCAAACGACCCTGACTATCATATATTCTTAAAATCCCTTTCATTTTAGAGGCTGTTGTGGATTCATTTGTCTTTCCTCCAAAATCTATGCGTATCTTTTCCATCTTGGGATTGAAATGATTAAGTGAATATTTAGGATTGTAAGAAAAAGATGGATTATAAATATTCATAAACGCCTGCTTTTTCGGAATCATAATACTTACTTTTCCAGCAGATAAATCTTCAATTGCTGTTGTATTGTATTTGAAGTTATACAATTTAAGTGGAGAACTTCCAAACAATTTTGTTCTCGCTCTTAGTATTAAGAGAGTATCATCCGCAGCACAGGTCAATACATTCGTGGTTTCATAGGATACATAGATTGTATCTGCGCTCAACACGCTATAGGTGATATGAAGAGAATCTGCGATTCCATTTTCGGAAAGAATTGTATTTTCAAAAGTAAATGAATCTTTCAGAATTTCCAACCGCTGAGGATCATATTCCAAAGCAAAAGAGAACTTCTTGAAGTTATAATCTGACCTCAGAAGTGATGTTACAATGGGAATATCAACAATCGAGTTTGAAGTAGCCGATAAATTTTCTGAAATTGAAATTTGAGAGAAGCGAATCATATCTGAATAAGAACGTGGATTTATAGCATATTCATTATGACCATAATCAACAACGCCTCTAATCTTATACCAGGTTTCGTTCATGAAAATGGGAGTAGATAAACCAGAAAAGGTAACAACTGATGAAAAACCGTCATCTATCTGACCAGAACCGCTTCCATCTGTTACTTTCCATTCATAGTAGGTGGCAGTAGGAGTGGCAGTTACTCTGACATTTTTAACCTGGACTAAAACACCTTCATATGGTTCGATATTAGCAGCTTGGGTCAACATAAGAGTTGTGATATCAATGGGTCCGGGAATTGGATTTCCACGGCTTATCACTTCCACTGTTGTTACAGGACCTAATTCAGTAAGCCCATTATATTCGGAGACAAGTCCTGTTACATTCACAATATCTCCAACTAAAATACTCGTATAATAAGTATTATCATAAACATATAAACCTGACCAAGGTCCTCCGCCAAGATCAGAAACATACCAACCATGACCGGTAGTACTTCCACTTCCACCAGAATATTCTTTTGCTATCACAACTACATTCGTAACTGTGACAGATTGCCCTGCAAGTGGTGATGGATAGGTACCTGTAACTGTCGTATACTGGATATCATGAACTGACACGGCAAGAAGTGATGCCGATGCCAGAAGGAATAATACCAGAAGCAACCATAGATTTTTTTTCATAAATAGCCTCCTCAGGCTTGCGGGATATTTTTTTTGTGTTCGAAAAATAAAATATAGATAGCTAATATGCACATCGCAATCACAATAGAACTATCAGCTACGTTAAAAATTGGCCAACGTTGCATGATTACATCAGGAAAGTCACAATCCAAAAAATCAGTAACACTTCCTAAAAATATGCGATCAATAACATTGCCAAATGCTCCACCGATAACAAGTGAAAAACCAATATTTTGCCATGTGTTTCGGGAGAGATTAAGAAGATATAAGATGAATCCTACAGCAATAAAGGTAATGAAAATAAAAAACAATCTGTTTACTGAAGGACTACCCAAACTTAAACTAAAAGCTGCACCTGTATTCTTAGTATAAGTTAACATTAAGAATTGCCCTAAGACAGGGATAGACTGACCTTCTGACATAAAATGCCTGATAGTTGCTTTAGATATCTGATCTAAAATAACAACAGCAAGTGAAAGCCAGAGCCATTTTACATTCTTCATCTCGAATTTTTACTCTTTTTCTTTTCTTCTTTTTCCATACAGGAAATACAATATCTTGCATAAGAGATTACTTTTAACCTTTCTTCGGGAATTGCTTTTCCACAAATCTCACAAATCCCATAATTGCCTTCGTAGAGACGCCTTAATGACTGGTTGAGCATTTTGACCTTCTCTTGTTCTTGCTCCAACATATAGACTTGGTTTTCCATGGAATTTGTATCGGAACCCTGGTCTGCCTGGTGAAACGCATATCCGGATAAATCACCAGCACTTTCCTTAGCTCCTCGACTTTGCATGTCGTTTATGCTTTTAATCATTTTCAGACTTTCGTCTCGTTCCTTGAGAATGATATCTTCAAAGAACTTTAGTTGTTTTTCACTTAATACTTTCTCAGCCATCTGTTATCCCTCTCATTCCGTTTTCTTAACGATCGGAAAGCTATGCAAAATCAATGGGAGAACTCTCCCAAAGAGTCAAGTATAATTCCATTTTAAGTAAATTGCTGTCAATACAATTTCATAGCAAGTATCAAGGAAAAGTTTTGAAGCTTAGATCTCCTGCAAAATCTGCATAATCAGAGACTGTAGATTCTTCTTTGCTTTCCCGGCATAAAGATTGATTTCTTCTTGAGAATGGGGTTCTGAATGGAATATATTACTCATATTGGTAGCAACGGAAATAGCTAAAACACGAATACCTGCTTGCCTGGCTGTGATTACTTCCGGTACTGTGGACATGCCCACCAAATCTGCACCTAATAGGGCAAAAGCTTTGCATTCTGCTCTTGTTTCCATACTGGGACCGCTTACGGCAAGGTAAATTCCTGAAAACAGATTGAATCCTTGTTTTTTAGCGATCTCAAATGCCTTGACTCGTAATTCGTGATCATAAGGTTCATTAAGAGATGGAAATCTTTCTCCAAGTTCAGGATCATTAGTTCCAATCAACGGATTTGTGCCCATAAAATTGATATGATCTTCCAGGAGTACCAGTGAACCGGGCTGAAATTCTTCGTTCAGGCTACCCGCGGCATTTGTTACTATCATCGTTTTGACACCCATAAGTTGGAATGCCCTGACGGTGATAATTACTTTTTCCATCGGATGTCCTTCATAAAAATGAAAACGACCTTGCATAACAGCTACTTTTGTCTTTCCAAGATTACCAATTACTAAATTACCAGCATGTGAGGGAGCTGTCGTCTTTGTGAAGCCCGGTATGTCACGGTAGGGAATGACCAGCGGATCACTGACAAAATCGACCAGGTCATTCAAGCCAGTCCCCAAAATAATCCCGACTTCCGGTTTACAAGGTATGTGTTCATCCAAATACTGTTTCATGGCTATTAGTTGTTCATTCATTATTACCTTCAATTTTTGGAACAACATCTTCCTTGATCATTTGAAATTCTTTATCAAGTCGTTGTTCCTGGTCTTTTATTAGTAGTGGATCTTTGTTGATCCTTTCCATAAATGTTTGTAATTCTATCCGGAACTGCATCAGGAATTGCCGTTTTTGCTCTTTCATGCTCATATATTGGTGTTCGAGTACACTCAGATATTGGCGTGCTTCCTGGATGGTCTTTTTCGCTTTTAATTCTGCTTCATGGATAATATTTTCCCCTTCCTGTCTGGCATTAGCAATGATATCTGCCTTTGTTTTCTCTGCCAGGACGAGTGTACGAGTAATCAGTTCTTCCCTTCGTTTCAAATCAGATATGGCTGAATTGGCACTCCTTGCTTCTTCTTCTGCAGAATGATGCTGACGTATTGACTCATCAGCCTTACGTTCCCATTGGAGTTTAAATTCCTCCATCTCATCAGCGATCTGCTCCAGAAATGCCATAACATCATTTTTATTAAAACCTGAAAAAGAAGTACGAAATTCTTTGTGTCTAATATCTACAGGATTGATTGCCATTGATAACTCCCGTTCGTATTTATCTTACTAATAGTATTTTAATGCCTTCAATGACCAGGATCACAATCATCGGCGAAAAATCTATCCCCGACATGGGAATGATGCGTCGGATAGGATTCATGACCGGATCAGTAATGTCTGATAAGAAACGAATAATGTGATTATTTGGATCTGGATTGAACCATGACAAGACAGCTCTGATTACGATCAGAATTTCATAAACATTCAGAATGGCAATCAGGAGTCTCAATAGATTCATGAATCCAATACCTCATGACAATTCCGACAGCGAGCTTCATAAATATCACTTGCTCCAACCAGGATCGTATCGCCATCTTTTACCAAACGTTGGGTTCGATTCGCAGGATTTCCACATTTCATACAAATTGCCAGATTTTTTGTGATATATTCTGCTATCGCCAATAATTGAGGCATTGGTCCAAATGGCTTTCCTGTAAAATCCTGGTCAAGTCCGGCAACGATGACTCTCTTTCCCATATCCGCTATGCGTTCACACACATCGATTATTCCATCATCTAAAAACTGGGCTTCATCTATGGCAACGACTTTGGTCTTGGGCTTCAGTCGTTCCAGTATTTCAGCGGAATTACTAATGATTTCCGAAGGTGCTTTCATCATGGAATGAGATACAATGTTCATTTGATCGTATCGATTATCAATCGCTGGTTTAAAAACTTGTACTTTTTGCTTCGCATATTCAGCCCTGCGAATTCGACGAATTAATTCTTCCGTCTTACCGCTGAACATACTACCACAAATGACTTCTATCCATCCGGTTTGATGTACAGTTATATTCATAAGCCTTTTTCTCCCTCGACATTAAAATTAGGACTTCCCAAAAGTGTCAATTAAATTGTCCTGTACAATTAGCAAGCGTGAAATGTTAGAAATTTGCAGTTAGAAATATAGGTGGTGATATAGCATCATTAATCTTGTCTTATAAAATAGTTTTTCTTTTCTTTTTTCGATGTTTTGAACATGGTGTCTATTATTCCAGGATCAGCACCAACTAAAGTCGGCGTTTCAGAATTCTATTCAGAATATTAAAAAATAAAATAATACTTGACGCACATAAATTTAGTTCTCCCTATTGCCACATACTCTAAAGGAGGTCTTCACTATGCGACGATATTTATTTATTCTCATTTTTCTCTTCATCACTGTAGCAGCTATGGCAATTGATTCATTTTCCAAACCTGTTGATATGCATACTTTAAATGGACCTATGATGAATAATCCAGGACGTGGATGGAGGTTAAGTCAAGAACTTCAGGAAAACTTTAATGATGAAACATGGAGTTATGATAACAAAAGCGAATGCTATTATAATTCAGCTCATCCAACGGCAATAGACAGTACAGTGACGTTCAACTACTATTCAGGTACATGGAATCATTATGAAACTGATATCTATGTTTATGATCCTACATTTGAATATTTAAATGCATTAATTATTGATAATAATTTTACCAATGCAATCTACGAATACAATGATCAGCATTATTTGACAGAAAAACTGGTGTGGGCATATAGAAATCATTATCAATATATCAATAATAGATTGTCTGCCATCTATTCATGGCAATGGAGTCCTAGTAATCCTTCGTATCACAAAGAAATACCTGATTTTGATACATCTGGTAGAATTATAAGTTCGACTAATCAGGTATCCCCTGATTCTACAAATTGGGTTAATTTTGAACATGTTGATAGAAGCTTTCATAGTCATGACACAACTACCGGTGACATCTTCAATACTAATTTTGCACATCAATATCCGCTTGGGGGCTTTTTCAACTCTAACCCTTACGGAATGGTTTCGCAAGAAATCTATAAAAGTTGGTCTAATGGTGAATGGATAAATGACAGAAGATACGATTATTCCTATGATGCTTCTGATAAACGAACATTCTATATTAAAATGATATGGAATGATACTTCATGGGAAAATGAACAACAGATAATATCAAGCTATGATATCAACGGCAATATTTCAGTAAGACTTGGTCTATGGTGGAATCCTGACTCTTTATCATGGGAAAATAGTTACAGGGTAACATATACTTGGGAACAAACAACAGCCAATGATGATCAAACTACACCCGTTGTTAAGGGACTATCCTTATCAGCCTATCCCAATCCTTTCCAATCCCATGTGGATATCCAAGTGAATACCAAATCAAATCAACCAATCCAAATTGAAGTATTCAACATCAAAGGACAATCAGTATATCATGCAAAGGCAATGCCAAACACACAAATCACTATGGATGGAAAGTCGCTTAGTTCAGGAATCTATTTCGTGAAGGCAAAGCAGGGAAATGAGACCAGTGTACGGAAGGTGCTGAAGCTGAAATGACACGTTTTACCCTGATTGATAGATAACCCAAGATCACCAGCAAGGAGGTTTGTATGTTCAGAGTTATATTCCTCGTTTTATTAATTATCATTCCGTTTCAGTTGTATTGTGATGTCATGTATGTCCATCTCACAAATGGAACTACTGCGGAGTTCCAGGTTCAGGATATTCAGCAGATCAATTTCAGTAATGTCTCCAATAATGATTGGGTTGCGTTCCTGCCTAAAGTTCCCATTAAGTTTTTAACCAATTATCCTAATCCGTTTAATCCCTCAACAATCATCAAGTTTGAATTGTCAGAACCGTATCAGACAGAGGTTTCGATCTACAATATCAGAGGTCAACTGGTGAAGGTTCTGGCAAAAGACTATATGACTAAAGGTATTCACGAGTTGACCTGGAACGGCTTGAATGAAACCGGTAATACCTGTGCCTCGGGTCCTTATATTTATAAGGTCAAGTGCAATGACCAAATCAAAGTCAATAAAATGCTGATGTTAAAATAGGAGCATACGATGTACAAAATATTATTGATTAGTTGCCTTATCCTTTTAACTTCTTTTCTTTTTGCGCAGACTCAGATGAATGTGCATACTACAAACGGTATGACCACTTTCAATCTGAATGAAATCACGGATATCACTTTCAGTCAGGGAACAACTCCTGACCAGATGGTACTTGTACAGGGCGGTACTTTCAATAATGGCACATCTGATGTAACGGTATCATCCTTTTACATAGATAAGTATGAACTTACACAGTCTGCCTATCAGACAGTGATGGGAGTGAATCCATCCTATTTCTCTGGTGTAACAAATGGTCCGGTGGAATATGTATCCTGGTTTGATGCGATAGAGTACTGCAACAAACGCAGTATAAATGAAGGTCTGACACCCTGCTACAGTTACAGCACTTATGGGACGAATCCCGCGACCTGGCCAACGGGCTGGAACACAGACTACCAGAATCATACTAATGTTTTCTGCAGTTGGACAGCGAGTGGCTATCGCCTGCCCACGGAAGCGGAATGGGAATTTGCCGCGCGTGGAGGTAATTCCACACATGGTTATACCTATAGCGGTAGTAATACGCTAGGTGATGTCGCTTGGTACTCTTCGAACTCCGGCAGTACAACTCATGCAGTTGGAACCAAGACAGCCAATGAACTGGGTTTATTTGATATGTCAGGCAACGTCTGGGAGTGGAATTGGGACATCTATGGCTCTTACCCGGTTAGTGCACAGACCAACCCGCATGGTGCTTTCAGCGGGAGTTTCCGTGTGTACCGTGGCGGTTGCTGGGACTACAATGCCACCTTCTGCACCGTTTCCAATCGGTACAGCGACTTCTATGCGACTATCAGAGCCGTCAACATAGGCTTTCGCTTGTGTAGGACTTCCCCTTGATTTTTGTATTTTATCCTTTTGCAAAATGCTCGTAACATAGTTTGGCAAACTGTTGTATTCGACAATGGTATTGTCGAATTCTGCCAAGATCGTGTATTGTCAATCTACTCTAATAATAGGTTTTTCTTGACGCAATTTCTATATTAAAAATATTATATTATTAAAACTAAATAATTAAATGATTATATGAGGACTTATGGAAATTAAAGAAGTACATAGTACGTCATAGTTTTTGACAAACATTGAAACGTTTTCTTAAGAATCATCTAATCCACTATGGTTCAAGGAATAGGTAATGTTCAAAAATATGAATTGATTCCTTCTTTGTATCGAAGAAAAGATATCTCAGATATTGATGAGTTTATTAAAATTGATATGGGAATTACAGAAGATTTAGAGTTGAAGGGCGTTGCATATAATAGCGAAATATCAACTAATACATATTTTCATAATTTGTTCATTCTACAACATTATGGGTGCCCAACAAGGTTGTTAGATTGGACAGAGAATCCATTTGTTGCTCTTTTTTTTACCTTAGAATCAGCATTAAGATATAATGTAGCTCCAAAAGAAAATGCTTGTGTATGGGTTTTGGATCCTATTAATTGGAATAACATGGTTCATTCAGGATATTCAACAAACCCTCCTAACAAAATCCTATCCCACAAAGACGATCAAGTGAAAGCATATGATATTAATGAATTGAGGAAATCTGACCGAAAATATCCTATTGCGATTTCGGGTACTCATAATAGTAGAAGAATTGTTGCCCAAAAAGGGACATTTGTTATTTTTGGGAAAAATACTAAAAGTATGGACAAAGTTCTATTAGATTTCCCCCATGCTAACACATCAATATTAAGAAAACTGGTACTTCCCAAAAAATTATTATCCGAAATTTTCAGAGATTTGCAAAGATACGGAATAACTGATTCTGTTTTATTCCCAGAGCTTGACGGACTTTGTAAAGAGTTGAGTCGAAAATATGGATATAGGAGTTAGTATGTTTGAAGTTACATCATTTGATGCAAAAAGCCTAAGTTGGTGGTATTATAACCGAGATAAAATTGATATGGAACCAATTTATCAACGTAAAGGCAATATTTGGAATGATCACTCACGTGCTTTTTTAATTGACTCAATCCTTAATAGCTTTGATATTCCGAAATTGTATATTGCTGATTTTGTTCTACAGAATTCTTCATTAAATTATAGGAATAATACTATGCTATTATTGATGATAAACAAAGACTAGATGCTATTTTTGGCTTTTTTGAAGATAAATATTCTCTTTCTGATGATTTTGTTTATTATGATAATCCCAGTATTTGTCTGGGAAATATGTTTTATTCAGATTTAAAAAAAACACTATGACATTGCTTTAAAGTTTGAGAATTTTAATTTATCAGTTATGCGAGTGAGAACTGATAATGAAAGTATGATTAATGAGTTATTTATTAGATTAAATCGAGGAAAGGCATTAAGTGGGGCTGAGATAAGAAGTGCTATGAGTGGGGTAATTCCACTATTTATTAAGGAAATATCATCTACTGTTTTTTTTCAACAAAAAATCAGATTTAATGTGCAAAGAAAACAAGACGAGAATACAGCTGCAAAATTATTGTTGATAGAATTTAGAGGTAGTTTTGTAGATACAAAGAAAAGAATGCTTGATTTGTTTGTGGAAGAGGCAATTACTTCAGAAAGTGAGAATTTTGAAAGTGCAAAAGAAAGAGTGATTGCTAATCTTTTACTGATGGAACAGCAATTTTCTGATAGAGATATGTTACTCAGATCAGCAAGTTTAATTCCTATTTTCTATTGGTTTTTTCGTAACCATCATAGTAATCAAGTGAATTATCATGACTTTATACAATGGTTTGTAAATACAAACAATGTTATGAAAAAATCAAATTATTCTTATGAAGCATTTGTAGCAAGGGAGAAGGTAGAATCTTTTTATAACTTTAATTTGAGTATCAAAAATGCTAATGATCGTGATAGCTTACAGCAATGCTATTTTATTCTAGAATCTCTTTATGATTACTGGTATCAAGTGGTAAATGATTTTATATAGTATTTGTGATTAGGTTTGTTATTTAATTATTACTATCTTAATCAAGCTATCTTAGAAAAGTGATTCAAATTAGACCAAAATTGCTATCTAGATTTTGTTATTAAAAAGAAGTTCTTTAAGATTAACACCGATAATAAAAATGCTATTTCAAACACACCTTAAATTACGAAGTCGATAAAACAAGCGGATAATCTTGATAAGAGACTTGCAGATTTCATCCTTGAACTCCTTGTCTTATCCTTAGAAGAGTTCTACATATTTGTTAAATATATACAATTTATTACGCTGATTACCAGTAATTTCCTTTAGAATTCCAAGCTTTTCGAAATCATTTATTAACTTATATGAAGATACTTTGGTTAAACCGGTTGCTTGTGAAACATCTTCAGCTTTTACAACTGGATTAGAAAATAGATAAGTGAGTAGTTTATTTCCCTTATGCATTTTTCTTCCCAGCTTGGGTAGAAGTTGAGTCTCGCAATCTTGCTTAATAGAGATAATCGTCCGAAGACCCTGGATTGCATTGTCGCATGTTTGTTCAATGCCGGTTAATACGAATCTGTACCAGTTATTCAAATCATTTTCAGTACGCACCTTCATCAGGTTTTGATAATACAAATCACGATTCATTTCAAAATATTCAGATAGATAAAGAACTGGTTTTCTTAAGATACTAGTAGAAACAAAATATAAGGTAAATAACGATCTTCCGATTCTGCCATTCCCATCCAGAAAAGGATGTATTGTCTCAAATTGATAGTGAGCAAGGGCAATACGTAAAATAGGTGGTAAGCCAGTTTTGTCATTATGCAGGAAATTCTCCAGATCTCCCATCAGTTTATTAACTTCTTCCCAAACAGGCGGTATGAAATATGCTGATGCAATACTTGCTCCTCCTATCCAGTTCTGGCTTCTACGAAATTCACAGGGAGATTTATGTTCTCCTCTCACTCCTTGCAGTAAGATAGAATGCATTTCTTTGAGTAACCTGGATGAGATCGGAATCCTGTTTAATTGCTCGACGCCGTAATTCATTGCCTCAACATAATTGTTTACTTCTTTCCAGTCATTTCTTTTCTCGGGATTAATATCCTCTTCATTCATCAATGCTTCATCAATATTAGTTCGCGTACCTTCGATTCTACTTGATAAAGTAGCTTCCTTGAATATATGCATTTTAATAAATAGATCAATATCTGGAACCAAGTCAGAGTAAGCGCTTAATTCGCCAAGTTTACGACTTGCTTTTTCATATAAGGATAGTAGATCAGTTTGATCGAAATGATATGGTCTATTGATTAGAGAAGGCTGAAATGCCTTATAAGTGTTATTTTGAATATATTTTCCTGCTTCGAAGTCCTTCATGATAACCTCCTTAGGAATAACTCAAAATTGATAATTATTACTTTATTGTATTTGGCAAGCTTTAATTAAGTTTCAGCCTCTAAACTTAACTAAGGATTTTGTTAATTAATTTTCAGCCTCTAAACTTAACTAATGAATCTGTTAATTAAGTTTCAGCCTCTAAACTTAACTAAGGAACATGTGAAATACGAAGTTCGAAAGCAGATAGCAGGAACGGCGTCCTACTCTACAACCGTCTAAAGGCGGAGCTACGAAGACAGCAAGATTGGAATCTTATGCCACAACAGAAGATTCCTGAAGTAATCTTTACTCAATTCACACAAGTCCAAACAAACTTCCGAATGATGTTATTGAATTTGCTCCATTGATTGGTTGCATGTTGATAATGTCCAGCAACAATACCAGGAGCAATTCCGATTTGCTTAGCAAGAATGTTAACATCATTCTCTGTTTTCATAAGAGGAATTTGGTCTCTGTATTCCGTGGGAATCAGCATATCTGAGGCAAAATCATCCGCTTCAACTTCTCTGGGGTCGTTACGGTCATCCTGATCGTTGATGAATACATCACGTTTATCATGCAGCATGACATGTCCGGCTTCATGAAAGAAAGAGAACCAGAACCTGTCTTCTTTTTTACCCCGTAAATTCAGCATGATAAGGATTTTATCCTTGGAGAGCCATTCAGTAGCACCGCTCCAGGGAACATTCTTCATTTCAGGTACTAAGGCAAGAGCTACACCTGATTCGGCACAAAGCTTTGTCAGTGTTGGACAAAATTCTTTCGGTTCTTGTAACGTTAATGATCGGATTTTATGTAGATTCTTGAGAAAAGTCGCTCCGTTGTAGGGCTTGCAGTCCATATTTTTTGCCTGTAATTCACCCATACGTATCCATGTGGCAGCAGCATAGGGATTCGTGCTGAAGCAGGAGGAACGGCGGGTGGCAATTTGGGGTGCTGCCCAATAGTCATGCCATGACTTGACACTGCCAACTCCGAAGAATGAAAGAACACTCCTGAATTGTTCCATAGAATCTTTATATGGTTTGATGAATCCTCTTTTTATCAGTTCATTCACAGGAATATGAGAAAGCCATTCAAGATCACTGGCTAATTGTTCCTTCTCTTCAATTCTCAATAGTTGTGCTCTATATAGAGCTTCGTAATTATTCCAAAACCGGGCAGGTACCCCTGTTACCAACTCCAATTTATCAGCCGTTTCATAGGTTACCGGTTGTTCCCCTTTAAAAATACGTATAAGAGACTGTTCAGTGATACCCAACCTGATCGCAAACTCTTTTTGACTCATGGAAAGATCTTCCATGGTTTCTTTTATTGTACGCCCTGGGGCAACGGCATAATCAGGCATTTGTGCCTCTTTTCTTTTTGCACACATTCTAGCCTCCTAATGTGTATCTGTAATTTCTATGATTTCAATTTCTGTTACAGCAGAAAGATCAATACCTGTATCAGCAAACCGAGGAACAGGATCGTTAGTAACTTGAAAGATTAAACGTAAAGGGTGAGTCAAATCGACAGAGAACTGTTCCTTCCGATTTCCTATAAGCATATGACATCTCGGTCTTGGAAAGAGGAATAGAACTGCTAAAGTTTCAGCTGAAAGTAAATCAAACATGCGTTGTTCAAGCTTCTCTGCACAAAAACTTCCTAACTGCTTTACCATTTCTTTTTTGTCAGTACATAATTTCTCAAGCTTCTTTGAATGATAAGTTACTTGCATATGCCATCCTTGTCAAGTATAATATATTAACATAGCATGTTAATAAGTTATACTGTATTATCTCCACAATTATATACGATATCCGATACAAATCTTCTTGCCTTTTTGACTGCTAAATGATTAGCTAAGATGATTATAAGCAGAATGGATTGTCAATGGAAATCGTGGGAAGTTCGAAGTGCGAATGCAGAGAGTAAGAACGGAGTCTTACTCAACGCAAAGTCTCTATTTCCATAAGATCGGAATCTTATGCCACGAAAGTTATAGGTTCAGTAGGATCGGAATCCTACTCCACCCAAGATCTTTCGTTCTTTTCCTTATCTCTTCAGCCAAGACATGGCGGTGGCAATTCTTAAAATCTGCTTCAAAACAGGTGAGTGAAATGCGTTTGTTAGAGTTCAGTATTTCCATAATCCTTCCGATGTTCCCATTGTGTTGTGGTAATAAGTTTTCTGAATAGAATGTAAACAAAGCAGTCTTATTTTGAAATTCTTTCCGATAGCTGGTAGGAATTCCCATTTCAGGGATGTGCAGGTATTCGATTTCGAGCATCTTACAATGCTTAGCGATGTTCGAGCCTATGAATTCCTTTTTCATACTATAGCTGCTTGCCCTGACATCGACCAGTACCTGGATGTTGTTTTCTATTAGCTGAGATAAGTACTTATCTATACTTTTTCCTTCGTAACCGATGGTAAATAAGGTCAGTTCATTTTGTTTCGGTTTGCAACTAGTGACGGCATCCATTTCCTGGGCAGTCAGGAGTTCCTGCGCTTTGATGCTGTTGATCGCATAACGGGGATAGTGGATAGAGACATATTTCATTAAGTCGTTGGTATTATTGTGTCCGAATTGAACGAGCATATCATCCAACTCGGCTTTTCTCTTTGCACTGATCTTTATAGGAACAGAGCTTTTAATCGTATATTTTTCATCTGCAAAAGCAAGAAAGTCATTTTTGCATAATTGATCCAGATCATGCTGAAGAGTAATTGAATAAGGTCCATAACGGTATGGGAAAAAGTCAAAGGATGGGTCATCAGATTCGAGAGTGGATAAGAACATCAGCTTTTGCAGCTTAGTTTTGCCTGATTGCTGAAGTTTATCAACCATGTAAAGCAGTTCTTTTTGACGATTAAATAGCACTACACCCTCTCATGCATAAGATGCATTTAGAAATAGATATACCGCATAGGTTGTCAATAAAAAATCATCGTTAGTGATTAATATGTCGATGCTATCGACATGTTCTTTTAACGTGTCGATTTTGACGATGAAAATCGACACGTATTGATTCTTAATTAAGTTTTGATAGGTAACTTGTGGCTGAAGAGAAGACGGAAAGTCTCAGGTTCCATAAGATTGGAATCTTATGCCACGGTTTCAGCAGGAACGGCGTCCTACTCTACGCAGAGCAGAACTAACTCTCCCCTTCGACTACGCTCAGGGAACACCTAACCCCTCTCTTTGCAAAAGCGAGGGAACAGCACCGGCTAAACCCGGAGCTACGTAGCAATTTTTAGTTATTAGTTTTTAGCTTTTAGTTTTGAGATATTATCTGTCAGCGTTTTATCATCTTCTGACCAATAATGACCTGCAATAAGATACCTGAAAGGGTACTTCTTATAAGATTCAAGTGTATTGATGAAGATTTCACGGCTGACATCGTTCTCATAAAGTTCGGGTTCTTCCACATTATCGCCAACGATAAGAACCTGGTCGATTGAGTCATAGATGGATATGGAATCAGAAGTATGACCTGGAGAATGGAAGATCCCAACCCTTTCATTAAGAAACGTTATCTTCTCTGAGAATGTGATGTTGGGGATGGGTATCTCAATTTGGTCACGTATGTATTTTTGATTTTCTTTCAGTTGCTCAGCGAAATGGATTCCCAATTCCTTTGAGAATAGATCATGGGCTACGAATAAGCCTTGAGGAAAGGCAGAGTTACCCCAGATATGATCCCAGTCATAGTGAGTATTAACAATGACAGTTTTACGAGTTTCAATTAATGCTTCGAGGTATTTCAAAACAGGTTCTATATAAGAAGCTCCAAGGTAGGTATCGATAACAAAAACGTGCTCTTCACCAATGATTACATAGACATGAGTTGAAAAGCCAACCAAATCATCAAAGATGAATAGTTGACCGCGTTGTCCAATTGAATACTGTTTCATCATTTGATCTCAATCATATCAATGCGATTCTCCATCATCACAGGCAAGACGAGGATATTTTTTACTGGATTATAACCAATATCCGCAGGTCCGTTATAGCCATCCTTCACTAGTACTGGTGTTTTTTTGAAATCAGGGTCGAGTTTGAATACTCCTTTTGATCCCCAACTGGTAATATAATAATTCCCCTTTTGATCACGGGTAAAGCCATCCAGGCTGGAAAATGTGGTTGTCATGACTGTTTCAATTTTTTGCGTATCCCAATATAAAGCCTGGATTGGAGAATTATCAATTTGGGAACAAATGAGCAGTCTCTTGTTGGTGGCATCATACAAAATACCGTTCGGTTTGATGAGTTGAGGGTTTTTAAAGACTTCCATTTTCTTGGTGTTGAGGTCAATCCGATAGATCAGGCTTGCATTGGAATCCGAGCAGAATAGATAATGTGAATCATCCACTTCAATATCATTGGGGAACTGTGAATTCGGTAAGTTCAATAGCCGAAGCTGTTTTCCATCCTTCAGGGAAAAAGCCCTTACTGCATCTATATCTGATACATACAAAATATCTTTGCGAATAGCCAGACCTTTGGGTCCTTTCAGTCCACTTGCAAAAAGAGTTAATCTGTTGCTATCATCCATTGATATGATGTTTTTTCCTGCCACATTGGAAATCAAATACCTATGATATGAAGCATCATAGACAACACTTTCCGGATGATTTAAGGAAATTTTGCCTGATACGGGTTTCGAACATGACAAATTAGAACTGATTAATACGCACTGAAAAGCAATAAAGGAAATTGTTAAGCATCTGGAAATCACATTATTCACATCTACCTCCCTTTGATTGTGGATAAGGAATAAAAAATTTCTGTCAGTAATAACTGAATCATAATAAGTAAGTTAATTCATACACATAAAAAAGGCAAGGAATTTGATAATCGAAGTTAAAACTATACGTTTAATACAGATATCAATCGTGGATCAGATGAAGGGAATAAAGGATATAAACAAAAAGATGGAATAAATGTTTGACAGCAGATGGGGAGGCTCTTTTTTTTGCTCACAGGTAATTTTTGTTCTTTGAAACACGCGATGAGTGGGAAAATAATGGTTGACACAAAAGAAGTGGTTAAATTTCAGTGATATTCACGTGCCGATGTAGCTCAACGGTAGAGCTATTGATTTGTAATCAATAGGTTGGGGGTTCGATTCCCTTCATCGGCTCCATATTCAGTGGTGGGGTTCCCGAGTGGTCAAAGGGAACAGACTGTAAATCTGTCGGCGGACGCCTTCGGAGGTTCAAATCCTCCCCCCACCACCATCCTTTATTTTAATGACGTCAGAATGCATGTGCGGGAATAGCTCAGTTGGCTAGAGCATCAGCCTTCCAAGCTGAGGGTCGCGGGTTCGAATCCCGTTTCCCGCTCCATTTTATAACCGCTCATGTAGCTCAGTCGGTAGAGCACCTCCTTGGTAAGGAGGAGGTCACCGGTTCAAATCCGGTCATGAGCTCCATATTTTCTTTTTCTACCAAAAAGAAATAAACTAACAGATCAACGATAATCAAGTCCGGGAGGAGTTATGGCGAAAGAGAAATTTGTTCGCACCAAACCGCACGTCAATGTCGGCACGATCGGCCATATCGATCACGGCAAGACGACCCTAACTGCTGCAATTACATTGTATTTGAGCAAAAAGGGCGGTGCTAAGTTCAGGTCATTTGATAGTATTGATAATGCTCCAGAAGAAAAAGCTCGTGGTATAACCATAGCTACAGCACACATTGAATACGAAACCGCAGCAAGGCATTATGCCCATGTGGATTGCCCAGGTCATGCAGATTATATTAAGAACATGATCACCGGCGCTGCCCAGATGGACGGTGCCATTCTTGTCGTCAGCGCTGCTGACGGTCCTATGCCACAGACCACAGAGCATGTTCTTCTTGCTCACCAGGTCGGCGTACCAGCCATGGTTGTTTTCATGAACAAGTGCGATCTTGTGGATGATGAAGAATTATTGGAACTCGTGGAAATGGAAGTTCGTGACTTACTGAACAAGCACAATTTCCCCGGCGACGAATGTCCTGTAATTCGTGGTTCAGCCTTAAAAGCACTCAATGGCGATCCAGAAGGTGAAGCTCAGATCCAGGCTTTAATGGATGCTGTAGACAGCTACATTCCGATTCCGGAACGTATGACTGACAAGCCATTCCTGATGCCTGTGGAAGATGTATTCTCCATTCCGGGACGTGGCACTGTTGCGACAGGTCGTGTTGAGCGTGGAATCGTCAAAGTAGGTGACAAACTGGAACGCGTTGGTATCAAACCCACAGTTGAAACAACCTGTACAGGTGTTGAAATGTTCCGTAAAGTCATGGAAGAAGCCCAAGCCGGTGACAATATTGGTTTATTGCTCAGAGGCATTGGCAAAGATGATATCGAACGCGGTATGGTATTAGTAAAACCAAAATCAATCACTCCTCATACAAAATTCACAGGTGAAACATACGTATTGACCAAAGATGAAGGCGGACGCCATAAACCTTTCTTTACAGGTTATCGTCCTCAATTCTATTTCCGTACAACTGATGTGACGGGCACACTTGCTCTTCCTGAAGGTGTGGAAATGGTCATTCCTGGTGACAGTGTCACCATTATCGGTGAATTGATCACCCCGATCGCCATGGAGCAAGGTCTTCGCTTCGCAATCCGCGAAGGTGGAAAAACCATCGGTGCCGGTGTGGTTGGAAAGATCCTCGAGTAGGTTGTAATAATGAGAGATATCATTACCTTAGCTTGTGAAGAATGTAAGAATAGAAATTATACGACAACAAAGAATAAGCGCAAAAATCCTAACAGGATGGAACTGAAGAAGTATTGTCCTTTCTGTCGTAAACATACCCCTCACAAGCAGACACGTTAGCACAAATTGCAGGATAGTAGCTCAACTGGTAGAGCATCGGTCTCCAAAACCGAGGGTTGCGGGTTCAAGTCCTGCCTGTCCTGCCAGTATAAATATATAGGAAGTCCAGCAATCATTTGATTGCTGGCTTTCCTAATCTCAAGGAAAGGGACGGTTTAATATGTTCCATAAGTTTATCAAGTTTCTGAAAGATGTCAAAGCAGAAATGAAATCAGTCAGTTGGCCTTCTAAAGCTGATATTACCGAAGGTACAACCGTAGTTATTGTGATGTCAGGCATAGTATCCATATTTTTATCTATCGTTGATCTGACCTTTCAGTTTATTGTCGGCAAGATTTTTTACTAGGTTTGATGATGAAATGGTATGTAGTTCATACGTATGCTTCACATGAAAATCGCGTGAAGGAAACGATCGATAAAGGTAAATTGGGCACAGCCCTGGAAACCAGAATCGGTCAGATTCTGATCCCAACACAGAAGACTTTTCATATTCGTGATGGGAAAAAGATTGAACGAGAAAAGAAGCTCTTCAATAGTTATATAATCATGGAAGCAGAATTAGACCCTGAGGTAATAGGATTTGTGACCAATATTGCAGGTGTCACAAATTTCCTTGGTGATGGGAAGCGTCCTGTCCCTCTAACGGATTCAGAGGTGAATCGTTTATTAGGAATTGCCGATAGGGATAAAGATGATGTTCATAATTATGAATATCTACCAGGCGATATGGTCAAGATTATAGCAGGACCATTTACCGATTTTGACGGAGTGATTGAAAAAGTCAGTGATGGCGGTGCAAAACTAGTCGTCAACGTTTCCGTTTTTGGCAGGAGTACACCGGTTGAGGTGAATACTGACCAAGCTGAAAAGAAATAAATAGAAGATAGAGGTATAAAATGGCATTACCCAAAGATGTAGTAAACGTAATTAAATTGCAACTGCCTGCTGGAAAGGCTACACCAGCACCTCCCGTTGGACCTGCTTTAGGTCAAGCCGGTGTAAATATTCCTGATTTTTGCCGTCAATTTAATGAAAGAACTTCCGATCAACCCGGTATGGTTTTTCCGGTTGTGATCTATGTGACAAAGAAAAAGACCTTTACTTTTGAAATCAAAACACCTCCGGCAGCTATCCTAATCAAAAAGGAAGCAAACCTGGCAAAAGGTTCCGGAGTTCCCAATAAAACAAAAGTTGGGAAGATTAATAAAGCTCAAGTTAAGAAAATTGCAGAATTAAAAATTCAAGATATGAATTGTTTTTCCCTAGAGTCCGCCATGAGTATGGTCGCAGGCACTGCAAGAAGCATGGGAGTAGTTGTAGAAGACTAGGCTCCACGCAGGAGACAATATTCAAGGAGAGTAAATGAAACGTAGTAAAAGGTATGAGCAAGCCAGCAAATTAGTGAATCGCCAGATTCGTTATGAGCTTGATGGAGCCATCGAATTGATTAAAAGCTTACCAGCTTCCAAGTTTGATGAAACCATTGAGATTCATATGAACCTTGGTGTGGATCCACGAAAGGCTGAGCAGCAAATACGCAACTCTCTCGTTTTACCGAATGGTACAGGTAAGACTGTGAGAGTTTTAGTTTTTGCTGAAGGTGAAAAAGCCGAAGAAGCTAAGGCTGCCGGTGCCGATTATGTTGGTGTGGATGATTTAATGGAGAAGATCAGCGGTGGCTGGTATGACTTCGATATGGTGATTTCCACTCCCAATTTAATGGGTAAGATCGGTAAGCTGGGTCGTGTTCTCGGTCCTCGCGGTTTAATGCCAAATCCAAAAGTCGGAACAGTGACAATGGATGTAACAAAAGCTGTTATGGAATCAAAGTCAGGAAAGGTAACCTATCGAGTCGATAAGTTTTCAAACCTGCATATTCCAACCGGTAAAGTCAGTTTTACCAAAGAGGACTTGAAAGAGAACATCAAAACTATAATCGCTGCAATTTTGCGCGATAGACCGGCCACGTTGAAAGGGATATTCATCAAGAGTATCACCTTAACATCAACGATGGGACCAGGCATCAAAATCAACGTCGCAAGCGCATCAGCCGAAGCGAAGAGTTAGGAGGCAACATGGTGCAAGCTTACAAAGAAGATCTGGTATACGAATTAAAGACGCGACTTAAAGATGCCAAAGCGATTATTCTGGTGGATTACAAGGGAATTAACATCGAAGAAGTCAACGCCTTGCGCAACCGGTTGAGAAATGCCGGTGTGGACTATTTTGTCCAGAAAAACACCTTGATCAAGATCGCCTTACATGATCTTGGAATCAATGATCTGGATACGTTTTTAGTAGGTCCGACTGCCGTTGCGGTGTGCAAGAATGATGAAGTAGCTCCAGCCCGGGAGATATCCAAATTTGTGAAAGAAGTGATGGAGGAAAAAGGTTTCCCATCTTTCAAAGTTGGGCTGGTCAATGGTGATGTTTTATCAGCGAACCAAGTATTAGCGCTGGCAAAGCTACCATCGAGAGAAGAATTACTATCGAGAGTCATCGGCAGTATGAATTCACCGCTTACCGGATTTGTCAGAGTGCTCCAAGGGGTCATTCTACAATTTGTCTATACCGTAGAAGCGGTTGCCAAAAAAAAGGCAAACTAAATAAATTATAAACGATGGAGGAACAATGTCCGATAAAAAGAATCAAGTAATCGATATGATTAAAGAAATGACAGTACTTGAACTGTCCGAATTAGTGAAAGAAATGGAAACCATATTTGGTGTATCTGCTACTGCCCCTGTGGCTGCTGCAGCCGCTGCAGCTCCTGTTGCCGTGGAAGAAGAAAAGTCAGAATTCGATGTTATCTTAGCTGATGCCGGTGAAAAGAAAATCAACGTCATTAAGGTCGTCAGAGAGATCACCAAGCTTGGACTGAAAGAAGCCAAGGATCTTGTCGATACTGCACCGAAACCAATCGTGGAAAAAGTATCTAAGGAAGAAGCCGAAAGCGTAAAGAAAAAGCTTGAAGAAGCCGGCGCACGAGTTGAAGTTAAATAATCAATATAACCATCGGGAAGTGGGTATAGTCTACCCACTTCCATTTTGTATTTTTAGAAAGAAGTTCATTAAGCGATCTATATCGCTTGATTTTATACAAGGAGAGTGCTTTTGAGACCAATCAAAAGTTATTCCCGCATATCCAAGCGGTTTGAGGAACTTGGTCTTCCTAAGGTAGAAGTTCCCAATCTCTTAGCCATGCAGATCGATTCGTTTGATCAGTTTCTGCAGCGTGATATTCACCCGCAAAAAAGAGATGTAGCCGGATTGGAAGCCGTATTTCAATCGATTTTCCCTTTAGTTGATGCGAAAGGCAACTATCTTATGGAATTCCTGGAATATCATGTCCTGAAGGAAAAATACTCGATTGAAGAATGTATTGAGAGAAATCTCACCCATAATGCACCACTAAAAGCTAAAATGAAGCTGACGATCTTTGAGGATAACAATGGTGTTAAAGCACTCAAGGATCAGATTGAACAAGATGTTTTTCTCGGTGAGATTCCATTGATCACTGACCAGGGAACATTTATTATCAATGGTGCTGAAAGAACTATCATCTCCCAGTTGCACCGTTCTCCGGGAGTGTACTTCTCGGAAGAAAAACACCCGAGCGGGAAAATGCTGTATTCAGCCAAGATCATACCTTACTCAGGTTCTTGGTTAGAATTTACGATTGATATTCATGACGTTATGTACGTCCATATAGATAAGCGTAGAAAACTACCGGTAACGGTCTTACTCCGTGGTATTGGTATTTCTACAAACAATGATCTACGTGAAACATTCTATAAAAAAGAGAATTTACGACTTACAGAGGCAAAAGGAAAATACCTTTTCGCTGATATTATAGTAGCCGACAAACCTGATCCAATTGCTTTGGCAAATGAAGAAATAACAGATGAACTGATCAAGATGCTTGTGGCAAATGGTGTTGGTCAAGTCGATATTATTGCAGAAGAAAGTGATATGCATCGCCGTATTTTGGAAAGAACCATCGAAAAAGATCCTACATTGAATCAGGAAGACGCTGTTAAGAAGATCTATGGTTTGATTCGTCCAGGTGAAGAACCAACTTTTGAAGCTGCGATGACACTCGTGGAAAAAATGTTCTTCAATGAAAAGCGTTACAATCTTGGGAAAGTCGGTCGTTATAAAATGAACGCTCGTCTGAGTCTTGATACAGATGCAAATACCGTGACCCTGACCCTAACCGATTTCATCTGCATATTCAACACATTGATCAACATCTTCAGAGATGAGGATGAAGTTGATGATATCGATCATCTTGCTAACCGTCGAATCCGAACCGTTGGTGAATTACTGGAAGAACAATATACTTCAGGTTTGAATATGGTTGCCAGGATTGCTCTTGAAAGAATGGCAATTGCCAATTCAGATGAAGTCACTGTGCATGATCTGATTAATAGTAATGCGCTTATCGCTGTAGTAAATTCATTTTTCCTGACAGGTCAATTATCTCAGTTCATGGAACAGACAAATCCATTGGCTGCGTTGACTCATAAAAGACGATTATCTGCACTAGGACCGGGTGGTCTGACGCGTGAAAGAGCCGGTTTTGAAGTTCGTGACGTTCATTATTCACATTATGGTCGTATCTGTCCTGTGGAAACTCCTGAAGGTCCGAATATCGGTTTGATATCTTCTCCTGCTATTTATTCCAGGATCAATAGTCTCGGTTTTCTAGAAACCCCTTATATCAAGGTATTGAACGGAAAAGTTACTAATGAAATTGAGTACCTGGATTCTTCCCAGGAAGAGAAATACACGATAGCGCAAGCGAATATCAATATTAATGCAAAGCTGAAGATCATTGATGAATTCATTTTTGCAAGAAATAAAGGTGAGTTCATCCAAGTCAAACCATCAGAAGTTCAATTCATGGATGTCTCTCCTCAACAAATGGTTTCTGTATCTGCTGCGCTGATTCCTTTCCTGGAGCATGATGATGCAAACCGTGCTCTTATGGGATCGAATATGCAACGCCAGGCAGTTCCATTATTAAATCCGAAAGCACCAGTTGTTGGAACAGGAATGGAGAAGATCGTAGCCAAGGATAGCGGAAGTGTTGCTTTAGCACCATTTGATGCTATTGTCACTATGGTCACTTCATCCTATATTGACTTAAAGCCAACAAATGAAAAGGATGATGCGATATATCTAGGTGTAAGTAATCGGATACATTTAAAGAAATTTGTGCGCTCCAACCAGGATACTTGCATCACACAACGCCCCATAGTCAAAATAGGGGATACAATCAAAAAAGGTGATCCTATTTCTGATGGTCCGTGTATAGAAGGTGATCGCTTAGCGTTAGGAACGAATATGCTCGTTTCCTTTATGCCCTGGTATGGCTATAATTATGAAGATGCTATTATTTTGAGTGAAAATGTCGCAAGAGAAGATGCCCTCACTTCAATTTATATAGAAGAACTTGAAGTCCTGGTTCGCAATGTAAAAAACGGTAAGGAAGAATTGGCTTACGATATTCCAAATGTTCCTACCCAGGCATTACGTAATCTCGACAAGACAGGTATCGTTCGTACAGGTTCTGTCGTCAAAGCAGGTGATATTATCGTTGGGAAAATCACACCGAAGAGTGTTGAAATTGATCCATCCCCCGAAGAAAACCTGATGAGAGCATTATTTGGAGATCGCGCTGGTGATTTTACCAATAGTTCTCTAAAAGCAAAACCCGGTATGGAAGGTGTTGTCATTGATGTAAAAGTTTTTTCTCGTCTTGAAGATTCATCTGATTTCGAAGAAGATCATAAGGATCAATTGAATCAGATGAAATCAGATCTTAATGATCGCAAGAAGAGAATAGAAGATTATAAAGAAGAGAAATTGATATCCTATTTAGTTGGTCAAAAAGCTAAGAATATCCAGGATGAAAAAACTGGAATGTTCTTTATTCCGACTGGCAAGAAGATTAATGCAGAAGATATCAAACATGTAAACTTCAAAAGATTGAATCTTGATGTTGAATTGGTTGAAGATGTAAATACCAACCGTATGATATACCAGGATGTAGTTCTGAAAGTCAGGGCTGCAATTGAAGAAAGTGAAAATGTATATAAGAAATCAAAAGATCGTATGAAACATGGAGATGAGCTTCCATATGGTGTTCGTAAGATGGTAAAGGTGTATATTGCGAAGAAACGGAAGATCCAAGTCGGTGATAAGATGGCTGGTCGACACGGTAACAAGGGTGTGATATCTATTGTTGCTCCGATCGAAGACATGCCATTTCTTGAAGACGGGACATCCGTAGATATCGTATTAAATCCTCTTGGTGTTCCATCTCGTATGAATATCGGTCAAATTATGGAAACACATCTGGGTATGGCAGCACGTTTATTGGGTTTTGATGTCGAAACTCCTATATTCGATGGTGCGACCATTCATGATATTCGCGATGAATTAAAGTCTGCTAACCTTCCACTTGATGGAAAGCAAGTACTCTACGATGGTAAGACCGGACAACCCTTTAAGGAACGAGTGACTGTGGGTGTTATCTACATGCTCAAACTGAACCATCTTGTCGCTGATAAGATGCATGCACGTTCAACAGGACCGTACTCCCTGATCACGCAACAGCCCCTTGGTGGTAAAGCACAACATGGTGGTCAACGTTTAGGAGAAATGGAAGTCTGGGCTTTAGAAGCATATGGTGCAGCACATCTTCTGGAAGAAATGCTGACAATTAAATCCGACGATGTCGATGGCAGAACGAATACCTATAAAGCCATTACGAGCGGTATGAATCCGCCTCCGCCGGGCGTTCCGGAATCATTCAATGTCTTGATAAGTGAACTCAAATCTCTTGGTTTTGATATTGAGTTTATTCGGGACGAGGAAAACTAAACGGAGGGAGTCTAGTGATTAGAGAACTAAAACGCGAAAAAAAGATAGAAAGCTACGATGCCGTAACCATTAAGATTGCTTCTCCTGAAGCAATTCGTTCCTGGTCTTATGGTGAAGTAACAAAACCTGATACATTGAATTATCGTACATTGAAGCCCGAAAAAGACGGACTATTCTGTGAAAGAATCTTTGGACCGGAACGTGACTATGAATGTGCGTGCGGTAAATATAAGAAAAAACGCTTTCAGAATACAGTTTGCGATCGATGCGGTGTAGAAGTTACAACTTCCAGGGTAAGACGTACCCGGATGGGACATTTGGAACTTGCCGTTCCCGTTGCTCACATCTGGTTTATCAAGAGTGCCCCAAGTAAAATAGGTACATTGTTAGACATGACGATACGTAAACTCGAACGGATTCTCTACTATGAATCCTATATTGTCATGGATCCTGGTGATAGCCAATATGAAAAAGGTGATTTGATCGATACCGATGAATACTATGAAATTCGAGATCAAGTAGGAGAGAATTTTGTAGCGATGATGGGTGCTGAGGCAGTCAAACTACTTCTTGAAGAGCTTGATCTTGATGCGGAGGCAATGAATCTTCGTGCTATGATCAAAATGGAGACTTCTGCTCTCAAGAAACAGAAAGCCATAAAAAAGCTAAAAATTGTTGATGCTTTCCGTAAATCAGCGAATCGTCCTGAATGGATGATCATGGAAGTTCTGCCAGTGTTACCACCTACTCTCAGACCCTTGGTACCACTAGAAGGCGGAAGGTTTGCGACGGCTGACTTCAACGATCTTTATCGTCGTGTGATCACACGAAATAATCGTTTAAAACAACTCCTTGAAATTCGAGCACCTGAAGTTATTTTACGTAATGAAAAGCGAATGCTCCAGGAAGCTGTAGATGCTCTAATAGATAATTCACGTAAAACACGTCCCGTCAAAGGACGTGGTAATAGAGCTTTGAAATCCTTAACGGATCAATTAAAGGGAAAACAAGGTCGCTTCCGTCAAAATCTTCTTGGTAAGCGTGTAGATTATTCAGGTCGTTCAGTAATTACAGTTGGTCCTGAATTAAAAATATACCAATGCGGTCTTCCAAAAGAAATGGCAGTAGAATTGTTCAAACCTTTCATTATTGAACGTTTGGAAAAGCTGGGAGAAGCTGAAAAGACTAAAACTGCTAAAAAGATGGTTGAAAAGAAACAACCTCAAATCTGGAAGATATTGGAAGAAGTAATCCAGGATTATCCGGTTTTATTGAATCGTGCTCCTACGTTGCATAGGCTTGGTATCCAAGCATTTATCCCAGTATTGACAGAGAATAAGGCAATCCAGTTACATCCTATGGTTTGTATTCCATTCAATGCTGACTTTGATGGTGATCAGATGGCTATTTATGTACCTCTTTCTCAAGAGGCACAAATTGAAGCTAGATTACTGATGTTATCCTCACGTAATCTTTTATTACCAGCGAATGGTACTTTAGCCATGGCTGCAAACCAGGATATTGTACTTGGATGTTACTATTTGACGATGTTAGCGACACCGGAGCCTGGGAATGAAGAAAGGATTTCTTATTTCCATTCTTTCGATGAAGTTATGATGGCATATGAACATGATGAAATGCTCTATTGTACAAAAGGTGAATCTCATGGGAAAAGATCATTGGATATTCACTCCTGGATTCGTGTTCGTATTAAGAAAGATATCATCCTGACAACTGTGGGGAGAGTACTTTTCAATCAGATTCTTCCTGTGGAATTACCATTCCAGAATATCGTATTTGATAAAGGTAAATTGAATGATTTAGCGATGCAATGTTTCGATATTGTAGGACAATGGCGTACATCCCAATTCTTGGATGATCTGAAGAATCTTGGCTTTAGATATGCCACTCGTGCAGGGGTTACTTTCAGCTTTAGTGACATTGTTGTTCCTTCTGATAAGGAAAAAATCATTAGTGTTACAGAGACTGCTATCGAGAAAATTCTGGATACCTTCTATAAAGGTGCCATTACAGAAAATGAACGATTCAATCGAGTTGTCGATAAATGGAAAATTACTACCGAACATGTTACAGATTCTTTAATGAAGGAACTAGCAGACGATAAAAACGGATTTAATTCCATTTATATGATGTATAAATCTGGTGCAAGAGGTAGTAAAGACCAAATCAAACAGCTAGGTGGAATGCGTGGCTTGATGGATAAACCTACCAAGAGCACAGCCGGTTCCGTTGATGTTATTGAAACTCCGATCAAATCAAACTTTAAAGAAGGTTTGACCGTTCTGGAGTATTTCATTTCCACTCACGGTGCTCGTAAAGGTCTTGCAGATACAGCTTTAAAAACAGCAGATGCAGGATATCTCACCCGTCGTCTGGTTGATGTTGCTCAGAATGCAATTATTTCAATGGATGATTGCGGTACTATCGAAGGTGTTGAAATGACAGCACTGAAAGAAGGTATGGAAGATGTTCAGAGCTTAGCAGAACGCATCCAGGGAAGAACTGCTGCTGAAGATATTCTTGATCCAGTTACAGGGAAAGTACTTGTCTCAAGTACGGAAGAAATATCGAATAAAATGGCTCATACGATCCAAAATCATGGTATCATCAGCGTCAGAGTTCGTTCAGCTCTTACTTGTGAAGCTGAAAAAGGCATCTGCGTGAAATGTTATGGTCGTAATTTAGCTACTCAGAAAGCTGTTACTGCCGGTGAACCTGTTGGTATCATTGCTGCCCAGAGTATTGGTGAGCCAGGAACCCAGTTGACTTTACGTACATTCCATATTGGTGGAGCTTCAAGTACGGATGTTGAAGTAGCAGAAGTAATATCTAATTTTGATGGGAAAGTAGTATTTGATAAAATGAATATGGTGAAGAATAAGCACGGAGCATGGATATCCGTCAGTCATTTTGGCAAAATCCTGATCGTAGACGAAAAGGATGAAAACACAGCCTTGGAAGAGTATAAGGTAGAATACGCGGCAACCGTATATGTCCAGGAAGGTCAAATATTGGCAAAGGATACGAAGCTTTTTAGCTGGGATCAATACAATAATCCGTTGATTTCGACTGCAAAGGGTGTTCTGCATTATGAAAACTTCATCAAAGATCTGACATATAAGGAAGAATTTAACGAACTAACCGGTTCTCGGGAAATCACAATTATTGAATCAAAAGATCGTAAAATTCAACCTCAAGTCAAGATTGTGGATGATGACGGCTCAAAAGTTCTTGTACCCCTACCTACAAGTTTGAGTGTCAAAGTCGAAAACGGCGCATATGTATATCCAGGTGATAAGCTTGGTGAAACATCGCGTATCACGATCAAACAGCGAGATATCACTGGTGGATTACCTCGTGTACAGGATCTCTTTGAAGCTCGTGTACCAAAGGAAAAAGCTGTAATATCTGAAATCGATGGACAAGTTACGATTGGTGGGCTGAAAAAGACAGGACGCGATATCTTCGTTACTCCTGAAAATGGTATTTTCAGTAATACCGATGGAACGGTTCTTCTTAGAGATAACAAAGATGGCAGCAAGGAAATTGTCGTACTTCCTGCAAAAGCTGTCAGCGCTCCCAGGGATGGGAAAGTGGTTGTCGGTGAGAAAACAAAGAAAGGTACAGAAATCACTATAACCGGTAAGACTGGTAAAGATGAGCAGGTTATGATTCCAAGCGAGTTTTCTGTATTGGTATCGCAAGGTGAAAATGTGAAAACAAATGCACCTTTAGCCGGAACCATTCATAAATTACCGGAAGAACAGGAATCCATCTACTCGGCAAACGATGTAGTCAAAGTAGGACAACCATTGGCTGGACGTAAGTACACGATTCAGTCGGGAAAACGTATCATCGTACATCAGGGTGAAATGGTTGACAGTGGAGATGCCATCTCCGACGGCCCGCTGGATCCACATGATGTATTGAAAGTGAAAGGTATCAAAGCTGCACAGATGCTTATCCTGAATGAAATCCAGGAAATTTACCGGAAACAGGGTGTGAAGATTGATGATAAACATGTCAGCGTAATTATTCGCCAGATGTTTAAAAAAGTTCGCATTCTTGATCCGGGGCATACGATGTTCCTGGAAGGTGAAGTTGTAGATAAGATAACAGTGATGAGAGAAAATCGGAGATTAGAAGAAAAAGGTGGTGAAGGTGCCACGTTTGAACAGTTATTACTTGGTATAACCAAAACTTCCTTGCTGACTGAAAGCTGGCTATCAGCAGCCTCATTCCAGGAAACAACCAAAGTGCTCACTTCTGCATCCATAGAAGGAAAAGTCGATCACTTAGAAGGTCTCAAGGAGAGTATTATTCTTGGACATAGAGTACCTGTCGGTACTGGTTCAAAGTATTATACCAATTTAATTAAGAAGGCTGTGAATGAAGGTAAGGCAGTATCAGAAATTGTCGAAGAAATTGCCCATTCCAGTCAGAAAGATGACTTGGACATATTCCAAGATTTTTAATTTGGAGGTTAAGAGTGCCAACCATAAACCAATTGGTTAGAAAAGGTCGTTCTCTCGTAGAGAAAAAGAAAAAGAACAGAGCCTTGATGGCTTGTCCACAAAGACGTGGTGTATGCACCAGGGTTTATACAACAACGCCGAAGAAACCTAATTCAGCGTTACGTAAAGTAGCCAGGGTTCGTTTAACGAACGGTTTTGAAGTAACTGCTTATATTCCTGGAGAAGGTCACAATCTACAGGAACACTCGATTGTTCTTGTACGTGGTGGTCGTGTAAAAGATCTTCCGGGTGTACGTTATCACATCATTCGCGGAGCCTTGGATTGTGCCGGTGTGGAAAAAAGATTGAATTCCCGTTCCAAGTATGGAACTAAACGGCCTAAGAAGAAATAAAGGGAGAATGATATGCCAAGAAAGCGTAAAGCTGTTGTTCGGGAAATATTACCCGATCCCAAATATAATGATGTTATCCTTAGCCGTTTTATCAACTGCGTCATGAAATGCGGTAAAAAAAGCGTTGCTGAACATATTGTCTATCGTGCATTTGATGTTATTGCTGAAAAAACAAAAGCTGACCCCCTTGAAGTATTCCGGGTTGCTCTGGATAACGTACGTCCAGTTGTTAAAGTCGTTTCACGTCGTGTTGGTGGATCCAACTATCAAATTCCTTTAGAAGTAAATGAAAAAAATGGTCGTGCACTTGCTTTCAGATGGATCATTAGTTATGCAAGAGGCCGTTCAGAAAAGACCATGAGTGATAAACTTGCAGCTGAATTATTAGCAGCATATCGAAAAGAAGGTTCCAGCGTAAAAAAACGTGAAGATACACATAAGATGGCAGATGCCAATAAGGCTTTTGCTCATCTGCGTTGGTAACTGCTACAAATAAAATGACTGATTTTGATCTGTCCACGATCCGTAATATTGGGATCATGGCACATATTGATGCCGGTAAAACTACAACAACTGAAAGGATGTTGTATTATACCGGCTTTCTTCATAAGATGGGTGAAGTGCATGATGGGAATACTTTTACTGATTGGATGGAACAGGAGCGAGAAAGAGGTATAACAATTACATCTGCCACTGTTACTTGCTACTGGAAACGACATCAGATCAATATTATCGATACTCCTGGTCATGTTGATTTTACGGCTGAAGTAGAACGTTCTCTTCGTATCCTGGACGGTGCAATTGGTATCTTCTGTGGTGTGGGAGGTGTTGAACCTCAATCGGAAACAGTATGGCACCAGGCAGATAGATACAAAATTCCTCGTCTGGCATTCATTAATAAACTTGATCGGGTAGGATCAGATTTCGACCATGTTGTGGAGATGATCCAGGATCGTTTGACCAGATATGCCTTACCTGTTCAACTACCCATTGGTAAGGAAGAGAAGTTTCTTGGTATCATTGATTTGATTTCGATGCAAGCGTATTATTATGATCAAAATACGCTTGGTTTTACTTTTAGAACTGAATCCATTCCAGAGGATTTGCTTGGACAAGCTGAACAAGCTCGTGAATTATTGATTGAATGTGTATCAGAATTCAACGATGAGTTATTGAGCCTATATATTGAAGGTGACGAAATACCGGAAGAGCTTATCAGAATTGCCATCAGAAAAGGGACAATTGATAATCTTTTTGTCCCTGTCTTATGTGGAAGTTCCCTGAAGAATATCGGGGTTCAGCTATTGATAGATGCAATTATTTCCTTTTTACCATCTCCCCTTGATATGGGAAGTGTAACGGGTTATGAAAAAGTAACTCATGAAGAAATCAAGGTTTTTCCTGATCCTTCAGAAAAATTTGCAGCTCTTGCTTTCAAAGTTCAAATCGATAAATTTGTGGGAAAACTGATCTATATCAGAGTTTATTCCGGTTCTATCAAAAAAGGAGAATCCTTTTGGAACCATACAAATGATAAAAGAGAAAGAGTTGCACGAATTCTTCAGATGCATTCAAATAAAAAGAACGATATTGAGGAATTACATGCAGGAGATATAGGAGCATTAGTAGGTCCAAAATTCACAATTACAGGAGATACTATTACTTCTCCCGATTTACCTCTTCTTTTATCAAAAATGAATTTCCCTGATGCCGTAATCTCTATTGCGATTGAACCTAAAACCAAAGCTGACTTGGAAGTTCTAACCGAAGCTCTTACCAGATTTGAAGAAGAAGATCCTACTTTTCATGTTCACCAGGATAGTGATACTGGTCAGACTTTGTTATCTGGAATGGGTGAGCTGCATCTTGAAATTATTATCGACAGGCTGATGAGAGAATTCAATGTTAAACCAAATGTGGGTAAACCACAGGTGGCTTATAAAGAAACTATTACGACTACTGCCGTCATGGAAGAACAGTTTGTTAGAGAAGTGAATGGAAAGGGTAATTTTGCAGGAGTTAAGTTAAGAATTACTCCTCTTCGTGAAAATCAATTACGAGATGAAAAGCGTAACCTTTTTGAAAATCTGATTGATAGTTCCATTATTCCAGAAGAATTCTGGACAGCAATTGAAGAAAGTGTTATCAATGCACTCAATGATGGACCACTAATCAATAGCACTGTTGAGCGAGTAAAAGTCTCCCTGATTGGTGGTATGTTCAATCCTGTCGAATCAACAGAAGCTGCGTTTCGTATTGCTACATCAATGTGTGTGGGTAAAGCACTAAGAGAAGCGAATCCTGCAATTATGGAACCAATTATGCTTCTTACGGTTATTACACATGAGGACTTTGTTGGGGACGTGATTTCTGATATAAATTCTAAACGTGGGAAAATCGATATTATCCGTATTCAGAATGAGCACTTGCAGGAAATTGTTGCTGAAGTACCCATGAGTGAACTGTTTGGTTATGCAACTCGTGTCCGTTCCATAAGCCAGGGTAGAGTTGTGTATACCCTTGAATTCAAGAAATATGAAATAGTTCCTTTGGCTGTGCAGTTGAATATCTTGAAGCGCATCCGGGGCTATTAGATTAATCAAAGGATGGAAACATGGAAATTCTTACTAAATATGTAGAAAAGACAGCTCAGATGAAAGTTGATGGAATCATCAATAGCGAAAATGCATATGTATTTCAAGATGAGTTACAAAAAGTTTTGAAAAGCGATGCCTTAGTTCTAGAGCTTGATCTTTCAGAGTGCAGAAATATCAGTAGTACTGGAATTGGTCGTTTACTTTTATTTTATAAAGAGTTTATGACCCGAAGCGGTGAAATTGAAATTGTGAAATGCTCACCGACAATTTATGAACTGTTTACCATGATTAAGTTGAATCAATTGTTTTCTGTCAACCTGTAATGAAAGGAAATCAGTTATCGATATTACTGGTTGATGATGAAGAACAGATACTGACCTATTTACAAATTCTCCTTGAATTATCCGATTACAAGGTAAGTATTGCTTGTAATGGGACGGATGCATTAATAAAAATCCATCAGAACAATTATGATATCGTTATCACAGATATCGAAATGCCGCAAATGGATGGTTTAGAACTACTTGCAAGAATCAGAAAAACAGTGGATTATTCATTACCTGTTATTCTTATGACTGGATTTATTGATGCAGAATATACCATTAAAGCTATACGTCTTGGCGCTTCTGATTTTATTCGAAAACCAGTGGATAAAAAACTACTTCTAAAAACTGTGAACAGCCTCATAACAGGCAGTAAAATAACGCAACAAATTCAAACTATGTCACACCAGTTATTATCTGCAGATATGGAATTTCAGTTCTTGCCCATCCATTTTCTGGAGACAGATATCACTGCCGCTTTAACAGTCTTGTTTAAACAATATTTTGAACTCAACTCTTGCTTCGTCAATGAAATCACCCTATGTCTGGAAGAAATGTTGAATAATGCATTTATTCATGGAACGCTTAAACTGGAAGAACAAACACGCCAGTTGGATTATTTAAACTACATTGGGCACGTTAAGAAAATAATTACGAATCATGAAGTCTCTTCAAAGAAAATTATCCTGCAGGCAAAGCTGAATAAGCAGGAAAAATTTCTCCAACTGTCTGTAACTGATGAAGGCAATGGATTTGATTTTAATCCTTGGCTAAATCTTTCTGAGTATGATCTGCATCAGAACTTAACTAATCATGGTAGAGGAATTGCCTTAATCAGGTTATTAGCGGATGACATTCAATTTCTCAATGAAGGAAGAACGATTATTATTCGAAAGAAGTTTGACAATGCCAACCTGGAATTATCTGAGATTAGGTGAATGGTTAAACCAGGCTAATATCAGATTGGCAGAAGCCGGCATCGAGAATTCCAGTATTGATGCTGCCTACCTGCTTTCATATGTGACAAAGATACCGCATTTGCAATTGACATTGCAGACAAATCAAATTCTCACAAATGCTCAAAAAAACAAATTAGAATTGATTTTAGAGAGAAGAATCAACAGAGAACCACTCCAATATATTATGAAATCTGTGGACTTTCATAGTCTTTCTCTCCATATTAATAGAAATGTATTGATACCACGACCGGAAACAGAATTTTTAGTAGATTTGATCATTCGTGAAAACATCAATCCTACTTCAATTCTTGATATTGGGACAGGTTCCGGGGCGATTGCTCTGGCTCTGAAACATGCATTCCCGGATGCTAACGTTATTGGCTCAGACATATCCCTTTCTGCCTTGCGTATGGCTATTGCTAATGCAAGACGGCTGAAGATTCATGTTAAATTCAAGAAGTCTGATATCTTTTCCAGCATAACAGGAAGATTCGATATCATCGTATCCAATCCACCATATCTAACCTCTGAGGAATTTTTGGAAACAGCCCCTGAAGTAAAGTGCTTTGAACCGAAGATAGCTTTAGAAGCTGCGAATAACGGTTTAGAGATATATCAAAGAATTCTGCAAAAGGCACAGGAACATTTGAATCCAAAGGGGATGATATACTTTGAAATTGGTTATCAACAGGCAAAGTCAATTTCTTTTCTTGCCCAAAAATACGGTTTCACGCATATGGATAAAAGAAGAGATTTGAACGGATTTGACCGATATTTTATCATAAGGATGTAATATGGATAAATTTATCATTGAAGGTGGACACCAACTACATGGTGCAGTACCTGTGAGTGGAGCTAAAAATGCCATTCTCCCGATTATGGCAGCAGCTTTATTGGCAAAAGGAAAATCGACTTTAACAAATGTACCGAATCTCATAGATTTAAAAACAATGGCACATCTCCTCCGTATCATTGGTGCGCGTGTTGATTATGAAGATTTTACTATGGTGATTGATGGTTCTGATGTATGTTATAGCGAAGCGCCTTATGAATTAGTCAGTAAAATGCGTGCGTCAATCTATGTCTTGGGTCCATTACTAGCCAGACTTGGTGAAGCTAGAGTATCCTTTCCTGGCGGGTGTGCGATCGGAACTCGACCTGTTGATCTTCATCTCAAAGCGATGGAAGCATTGGGAGCGCATATCGATATTGAACATGGATATATCATCGCTCAAGCAAAGAAGCTCAGAGGCGGACAAATCAATTTCGAAATCTCCAGCGTTGGTGCTACTATTAATGCTTTGATGGCTGCAGTACTGGCGAAGGGAACGACAGAGATATTCAATGCTGCGGTTGAACCTGAAGTAACTAGTACAATTCAATTTCTGCAATTGATGGGTGCAAAGATCGTCGGTCTGGAAACAACACATTTAATTATTGAAGGTGTTGATGAACTTTCTCCGGCTACAATGGAAATGATTCCTGATCGAATTGAAGCTGGGACTTTCCTCATTGCTGGTGCGATTACAAAAAGTGAACTGACAGTAATGAACTGCTTTCCTGGGCATCTTGAATCTTTAATTGCTAAAATGAAGGAAGCAGGTATCGACTTCAAGATAGGAAACAGGGATATTACAGTCTATCCTTCTGCTAAAATTAAAGCTGTTGATTTAACAACCTATCCCTATCCAGGATTTCCAACTGACCTGCAAGCTCAGTTTCTTGCAATGATGACCTTTGCGGATGGCGTAAGCCATATTGAGGATACAATATTCCCTGATCGTTTCATGCATGTGGCTGAGTTAAATCGACTTCAGGCAAAAATTAGACAGGAAGGCAATCTTGCCGTTATTGAAGGGGTAGATCACTTAAGCGGCGCTGAAGTTATGGCTACTGATTTACGTGCGAGTGCTGCTCTCGTTTTAGCTGGATTAGCTGCAGAAGGAAAAACAACGGTATCCAGGATCTATCATATCGATCGTGGTTATGATAAAATTGAGGAAAAACTGAATCTTGTAGGTGCCAATATTAAACGTATTATCACTTAATATCTACCAGGATAATAAGATGAAAAACGCAAATTTGGTAAATGATGTAATTCTTGTTACTGGAGGTGCAGGATTTATTGGTTCCTTTCTTTGTGAAAAACTTCTTTTACAAGGCAATCAAGTGATATGCCTGGATAATTTCAATGATTATTATGCTCCTTCAATGAAATGGGAAAATTTAGCTTCTATTGTTAACAACCCTCTATTTCACCTGATCGAGGGAGATATCCGAGACAAAGATTGTCTTACCAATTTATTCAATCTCTACTCTCCACATTTAGTCATTCATTTGGCAGCTATGGCAGGAGTACGTCCTTCACTTGAAAACCAGGGCTTATACTATGATGTCAATATAAACGGTTCGTATCAACTACTTGAAATGTGCAAATTGTATGGTGTGAAGCATTTCATTTTTGCTTCCTCATCATCAGTTTACGGGAATAATAAAAAAGTACCTTTTTCAGAATCTGACCCGGTTGACAACCCTATATCACCTTATGCTTATTCTAAGAAAGCAGGTGAACTGCTCTGTCATCTTTATTATCATTTGTATGGGATGTCTATTGTCTGTTTACGTTTTTTTACTGTGTATGGTCCAAGGCAGAGACCTGATCTCGCAATTCGCAAGTTTGTTGAAAGTATTACAAACAGGATTCCGATTACTGTTTATGGAGATGGTTCTGCAAGAAGAGATTTCACTTATATTGATGATATCATTGCTGGGATTGTAAGCAGTATTGATTATGTGCAAACGCAAAAATGCTATGAGATTTTCAACTTAGGTGAAGCAACCCCGATTTCCGTATCCGATATGATATCCGTACTTGAGGAATTAATGAATATGAAAGCTGAACACATACCGCTACCGATGCAGCCGGGAGATGTTGATATCACTTATGCAGATATCGGGAAGAGTAGAAGATTATTAGGTTATAAACCATCAACAGATTTTAAAACAGGTTTATCTAAATTTATTGAATGGTACAAACAGCAACTTACGTAGAGACGACCAATTGGGACGTCTCTTACTTATCAATAAATTCGGATGTCTCAAACGCTGATAAGAAAAAAGCTCCCAACAGGGAGCTTTTCAATTATAGATACGGATTAATTTTTGAGAGTATCTTATCCTTCTTCGGAGTTCCAGGTATTTGTTCTGCTACTTTTCCCTGGTGGAAAATCAACAAAGTTGGAATGGACATGATACCAAACTGCGTTGCTAAAAGTGGGCTTTCATCAATATTAATCTTAACGACTTTGATCTTGCCTGACATTTCATCAGCAATCCCTTCAATCGTTGGCATGAGAGCTTTGCATGGAGCACACCAGGGAGCCCAAAAATCAACCAACACTGCTATTGTTGAATGAATTACTTCCTTATCAAATGTGCTTTCATTCACCTGAAGCGTCGCCATGAGTTAACCTTCGACGATCGCCAGAACATCACTTTGGGAAAGAATGATATATTTAGATCCTTCTAATTCTACTTCCGTACCTGCATATTTTCCGAAGAGAACCTTATCACCGACTTTCACAAGTTTTTGTAAATCTTCATTATTGCCAACTGCAATGACTTCTGCAATCTGTGGTTTTTCTTTCACCGTGTCAGGGATAAATATCCCGCCAATCTGCTTTTCACCGGCTTCCGCCTTGATTTGAATCACAAGATGGTCATCAATAGGTCTGAGTCTCATCGTGTTCCTCCTTTTGTGTATTTTATGGATAATTTAGGACGATTCCATTTATTAGCAAATACAAATTTAGAGTGCTAATTCCCGTCAAGTAAAAAATCAGCATAATATTCCTTGCCTTGTGTAAAACCTCAATTATTATGGATATGCATTGATACAAAATCTAGCACTTAGTAGGTGGGAGTTATTTTTCATGAGAAAAATGCTTTGTCTTTTCCCTGTATTTCTATGTCTCCTCGGATGTATTCAATATGAAGAAGAAATGTGGCTGAATCGGAATGGATCAGGCTACACACAAATGCATATCACGGTGAATTCAAATTACCAGAACACTGACACCATCAGTAAATATGCTAATATTAAAGGGATCCATCTGCAAAATTTTAAAACATACAGAAATGAAGGTAACACGTATTACGATATCGAACTTAAATTCGATAATCTTCAAGCATTCAATGCTTTAAATGACCAGGATGCGATTGCCCATTTTATTGGAAAATCAGAGATAATCAAAGAAAAACGCGGTCTTTTAAAGTTCAGGAGAGTAATTTCCTTGGGAAGCACAGAGTTGAATGATGAAGACGCAATGGCTGATCTTTTCCAAACGATTTTTACCGTGAATAGGAATTGGCGATATACTCTTCATCTTCCTTATGCAATTGTCTCTGCGAATTCTGATCCTAGTAATATTGACTATAAAAAGAATATCGTTCGCTGGAATTATGAAATTGCCTATCTGTGGAATAAAGATCAGACAATGGAAGTAACGATGGATCGAAAGATTCCTTTCCTGCTATTCTTTGTTGGTTTACCGGCATTGATACTTTTGGTTCTGCTAGTTCTCTGGCGTGTTTCTCACCACAAAAAGAAAAAGGCAATTCTTGAGGATACTTTATTGAAGGATAATTCATAACTGATAACTTGGAGGTTATGTGAAATCACTTAATGCAAAGCAGTTTTTTTATGTTGTCACATTGATATGTATTCTATGTCTAGTATGTCCGAGATTAGCTGCCAGAGATTATGTGACAGGTTTAAAATCTACACCGAAGTTTACCGGTATTGAATCTGAAGATTCTTTTACTGTCAATATCCATCAAGGTAAGACCTGCGATGCAAAAGTGTATGGCAGTGAGGAAGGAATAAAAAAAGTACTTCTTCGTGTTGAGAACCAGACTCTAAAAATCAAATATATTCATCCTCCTTTCCTCGGTTTACAAAAAGATGAGATTCTTCGTGTTGAAGTTACTATGCCTGAATTAGAATCGCTTGCTCTGAGCGGATCCGGCACGATGACTGCCAAAGATAAATTTGAAAGCGCTAAATTATCCATTGCCTTGGCAGGAAGCGGAGTCATAGAATTATCCTCTATTACGGACAATCAAATCAATATTGAACTCAGCGGTTCTGGTCAGGTTAAACTCTCAGGTTACACTTCAAAACTCGATCTCTCACTTGCCGGTTCAGGAATTTTCGATGGAGAAAAACTGAAAACTGATGATGCTGAAATTACGATTTCCGGTTCAGGAGAAGCAACTGCATTTGTAACAAAAACATTAAATGCTACGGTCGCCGGTTCCGGTAGTATTTATTACCTGGGAAAACCCACAGTTAACAGAGTGATTACAGGTTCAGGAGATATTGCACCGTTGAAGTCAGGCAATTAAGGAGAAGACCCCCCCTACCCCCCTTCTCAAGGGGGGATTCATCTTAATCCCCCCTTGAGAAGGGGGGTAGGGGGGTCTCTTCTCTGCTCTTTCCCTGTCCGCTGTCCGCTGTTCTCTTCAGCCTAATGCGCTTCCGCCCAGTTCTCCCCGGCATGAATATCCACATCCAGATGAACTAACTTCCGATATTCCAAAGGCAGGGCATTTTCCATCTCAGAGACAATGATTCGTTCTGCAGAAGCCAAATAGTCCTTTTTCACTTCAAAGACAAGTTCATCATGCACCTGCAGAATCATACGAATCCATGAATGATCTCTAATCTTCTCATGAATGCAGATCATGGCAGTTTTGATAATATCTGCTGCACTGCCCTGGAGAGGCATATTCACTGCGATTCTTTCTGCTTCGCTTTGAAACCTCTGGCTTGAGCTATTGATATTGGGTAAATAGAGTCTTCTACCTGATATCGTTTCAGAAAATAGATTACTCTTCGCAAAGAGCACTGAATTACTGATGTATTCTTTAATCGTTGGAAATTGAGCGAAATAATTCTCGATGAATTCCTTCGCTTGCTTCTGACTGATCTCCAGCGCTTTGGATAATCTCACAGCTCCCATACCATATATAATACCAAAGTTAATGGTCTTTGCCTGGCTTCTCTGTAATTTCGAAACCTCTTCCACAGGGATCCCGAATATCCTGGAAGCAGTTTCCCTATGAATATCTTCATGATTCTGGAATGCCTTAATCAGGTTGGGGTCTTTGGATAGAATTGCCAACAATCTCAATTCAATTTGGGAATAATCAGCAGATACAATCACCCATTCTGCATCCGGTGCGCAGAATGCCTTACGGATTTCCTTCCCGATTTCTGTCCTTACAGGAATATTCTGCATATTCGGATTGGAAGATGACAGCCTCCCTGTAGATGCGACAGTCTGGTTGAAACTGGTATGGACTCTTCCCGTATTGGGGTTGATCATTTTGGGTAAAGCTTGCGTATATGTAGATTCCAGTTTGGCTAACTGCCTGTATTCAATGAGAAGTCTTGCAATCTCATGGTTAGGGGCAAGTTCTTCCAATACGGAAATATCAGTGGAAAAGCCTGTCTTATTTTTCTTCTGTGTTGGAATTTTGAGTTCTTCGAACATCAGCTTCGTCAATTGCTGTGTGGAATTGATATTGAATGTATAACCAGCGATCTCATAAATTCGTTTCGTGAGCTTCCCCAACTGTTCCTGGATATGCCTGGATGTTTCTGCAAGACGGGAGATATCTATATGTACACCGTTTTTCTCCATCTGCATAAGTACCTTTAATAATGGCATTTCCATCTTTTCAAAAACGTCATAAACACATGTATCTTTCAATCTTTTCAGATAAATATCATACAATCGCCAAGTCACATACGCATCTTCTCCCGAATAAAAGGCAGCCTGGTCAACTGGTACCATATCGAAGGTGGTTTGTGTCTTCCCCGAACCTATCAATTCTTTGATAGGCTGCATGTGGTAACTGAATTCCCGTTCTGAACAATTATCAAGGCTATAGCTATTCGTTCCAGGATCTAGAATGTAAGCAGCAAGCATGGTATCGAATAGAGGATTATCCAGTCTCCATTGCCTGTTTTCGAGGATAAGCAGATCATATTTCAAGTTATGACCAATCACCATTTTACCACGCATGGCATCCTGCAATCCGGTCTGGACTTTCGGGAAAGGAAGATTTTCATACATGAAATGACCGATAGGAAGATAATAAGCGTTATGTGGGTTAAAACACAAGGATATCCCAACTAGCTCAGCCATTAACGGGTCAATGGAAGTCGTCTCCGTATCGAGACTCAGATACGATGCCTGCCTCAATCCTGCCAGCATGGTTTGAAACTCCTCCATATTCTTAATCAGATGCGGTTCGAACTTTATTGTAGTAACCACTTCAGCGGGTAAATTCGTAGCTCCGGTTTTAGCCGGTTCTTCTGTTAGACTGTCCGTAGCTCCGGGTTTAGCCGGTTGTGTTCCATCTCCTTCAGGAGGTAAATCAAACAAATCCCCCTGCTCCTCAGTACTGTCAACTTCCGTAGCAGCAACTTCAGCGGGTATTTCCTTAAACCCATACTTCTTCTCTACTCTATTACGAATTGTATTCAGTTCATATTCCCTGAAAAAGGACAGCGCATTTTGCAGATAATCCGGATGGAAGGTAAAAGTCTCTGTATCGGGCAATGTAACAGGCAAATCAGTAACGATGGTTGCCAGTACACGGGAAAGAAAGGCATTTTCCTTATCATCAATCAGCTTTTGCTGTGCTGAACCTGTAACTTCATCAATATGCTCATATATTCCATCTAACGTCTGATATTTTTGAAGAAGTGCGGATGCACCCTTGGGACCTAGCCCTTTCACACCAGGAATGTTATCCGATGTATCACCGCAGATAGCCAAATAATCAATGAACTGCTCCGGTTTCACACCATACTTCTCTTCAATTTGATCACTTTCAATAAAAGTTTCCTTGAAAGGATCATAAAGCCTGATAGATGGCTCCACGATCTGGGCAAAGTCCTTATCACCGGAGATAACCACAATATCGTATTCATCTTTGTACTTTTTAGCTAGAGAAGAAATCACATCATCCGCTTCATAGCCTTCCCGATCCAATTCAGGTACTTGGATCAGTGAAAAGAACTTCTTCACCGGCTCAATCTGAGCAATGAGTTCAACAGGCATGGGTGGACGGTTTGCCTTGTATTTCTCTGCCAGTTCATGACGGAACGTAGGACCTTTCCGGTCAAAAGAAATGGCAAGATAACGGACAGGATAGTTTTCTATCAGTTTCAGGAAAGTGCTGATCGTTCCAACTAATGCACCTGTATTCATACCTTTGCTGTTGATCAGCGGATTTTTGATAAAAGCAAAATATGCACGATAAAGAAGTGCATTACCATCGATCAGATATAAGGTTTCCTTTGCCATGAAAGGCTCCTTTGTTTGTGATTATCATATATTTATATATTTGGATTATGTGATTTATGGGCAAGAAAAAAGTGAGATGAGATTAAAACCCCCTTGCCGAGGGGGGATTTCAAACCCAACCCCATAACAGATTACAAAGCTATTGTACGACTTGTGGCAACTCCTTTAGGCTGTGTGGAGGCGACAGGCGGTGGATGCTCTGCTGGAAAGCAACGTAAACGATGCTGCCACGATTCCTCTCTTTGGATACAAGAGAAATAGTACTTTAGTGTTAGAGAGGTGAAAAAAACTTCAAAAGGTTATCAGATTATATTTGGATAGGTAGCAGAGCATCAAACTCTCCCTCGATCCCTCCCTTTATCCAAAGGGAGGGAAGTTAGGTTTTACATTTCATGAATTAACAAGGCTGCTTCAGGGATGTCCATCAGCAAGCCAGCTTTCATTGCTTCAACGACTATTCTGACAGGATATTCATGTTCCAATATCTCTTCTCGAGTTATGCTGCTGAGATCAACAGCAGGAATTTGTTTTTGAAGAGCAAACATCATTTTAATAAAATGAGCATAACAGGATGCGGGGATTTTTTCTGAGAGATCTATATAATGCATCATAAGTTTGGAATAGATTCTCAAGTCATTCTTATAGTCATCAGAGATGAGCCAGAATAATTTGCCCAGGTTTCTTCCTGCATTGCCAATTTTATGATTTTGTTCTGAAGCTGTATAATATGGATATTTACGGATGAGACATAAGGCTCCGTCATTGTATTTACAATAGACAAGACCTTCGGTCCTGAATTTGCCGAAAAAGCCTTTAACTGCATGTCTGAATCTTACTTTCATTATTTCTCCGATTTTTATAAAAGAGAAGATTATTAAACCACGAACTCATCCTCTCTGAAACTGACACCTGGTACCTGAAACCTGTCACCTTCTTCATTGTGTTTCGTGGTTATATTCTTCCTTTTTTAATTATTTAATGAGTCTTTCTTACCGAATTGATTATACCTGTTTCAATCCTGTTTCATACCTGTTTCATTCCTGTTTCATTCCTGTTTCATTCCTGTTTCGCAAAACTGATATGGAACAGGTATAAACCTTGCTTGAACTTGGATTTAATTCAGTATAAAGTATTCGGGTCTTTGTTTGCCTGGAGGCAAGGTCTTGTCCGACATTTGAGGTTTGTTTGTATGAAGAATGATAGCAATTAAGCCGTCTCTTTCATGTTACTTCCCGACATTAGACTGTTATGATTCAACTACTTCACTATTAACTCTTTAAATGTAACTACATCTAGTGCGGTATCAAATGAACCATAACCTCCTTTGTCGTTGAAGTACCTTGAAAGATTGTATATAGCAATACAAAACAATAAATGTTAAATTACTGAAAAGGAGTCAAGAAAATTATGCAAAAAGTAAAAAAATATTGGGGTAGTAAATTTTGAATATAACCATATTGACACTTTTAGGTTCTAGATAGAAATTGTGAAATATAAGTGTTGGAAGAGTAGGTAACATCAACTGAGAAGGATGTATTTATGCGAACGAGGATTGTCATTATTGTATTTTGTACCTTGATTATTCTGTCTATATTAGGATGCCAGAAGAACCATATCACAAACCTTTCCGATTCAGGATTCTGGAAAACATTTGATTTTGAATCTACGGACTTAAATTTTTTTACAAATGGCAGAACCATTCAGAATCAATTTTATGCAACTAATACAACAGGAACTGTGAATTTTTTAGATTATACAAATTATCAGGTTACGGATTTTGACAATCTCGCTGTAGGTTATGATTATAAACCAATTATTTCAGAGGATTTTGCAGTATTTCTTTTAAGTAATACAAACAATTAATAATAATTTCTATCTCTCTTATGATAATGGTGACAACTCAACCTATCAAAGAGTTATATATCCTGATTTAACTTATAAAGACTCTCTCGTACCGCAAATACATAGTGCTATACTTTTTTTTCATTTAGAAACATGTTATGGGCGCAAAAAGTAGATCGGGAACTAGCCTATACTTCTGATTTTATTAACTGGCAGCATTTTGGTTATTTAAACCCGTATTTTTTTGATTTCCGAGAAATCGAAAACTCTGTGTTTATCTATACAAATGACGAATTATACTGCTTTGGAGATTCAACCATGACTGGTAATCTTTCTCAGTTACCAACTGAGAATATCAAATCAAGAACCATAACGTCTATTAGTAAATTCCATAATGATATGATAATTACTACAACAAATGGGATTTTCTACCAAGACTATGCCACGGCAATGAGTAAAAAAATACTTATTTCCAAGAACAAGATTTTAGGCTTGGAGAATTGAGAATGAAACCGGACGGGCGTACTGCCGTGCGTACCTATAGTATCTGACTGTAAGATGTTGGCTTATGCAAAGTACATCCTGAAGTAGTTAGTACAAACTTATCCGCTGAATTGGATGCTACAAGACTCCTGAAGTAATCTTTACCATTCCTAAAGAAACAACTACATAAGAGACTTAATAAAGCATCTTCTTCTTTTATGCTGTCTTTGCCCAAAGTATTTCCACTGGGCTTGTACTCTGTTATTACTCTCAAGTTCGGGATTGGTTTCTGCTTTGATAAATTTGTTATCAATATAGCTTTGGATTAATTCTCTAAAAAGCAGTGAGTTCACCCCTTTATCCTGGAGATCAGGTCGAACAGCCATGAGGTATAGATCTACAGTACTTTCATTTTTCAAGGCATCCAGGATATAGAACACTCCAAAAGGAAAGAGTTTCCCCTTGGCTTTTTGAAATGCTCTCGAAAGTGAAGGAAAGGTTAATCCGAAGGCTGCTACTTTATCATCTTCATCGAGAATCAGACTAATCAATTTCGGATTCGCCATACCTATATATTGTTTAATGTAAAGGTCGATTTGCTTCCTGGTTAGAGGAACGAACCCGTAAAAATCCTGGTAAGCTGAATTTAATAGTTCGAAGATATCGACAGCATAATGCTTGATCTCTTTAATCCTGGTAGCATGAAGAACTCTCAGTTTATATTTTTTCAGAACGATCTCAGAAATCCTCTCAATTTTTTCAGGAATTTTGTCGGGAATGATGATTTCATATTCCATCCAATCTACATCCTTTTCATAACCAAGTTTACTGAGGTGTATCGGATAATAAGGATAGTTATAGATCGTTGCTATATTGCTTAACTCATCAAAACCTTCAATTAGCATACCTTCAGGGTCAAGATCTGTAAAGCCAAGAGGTCCATGAACTGCATGCATACCATGTGACTTTGCCCAATTTTCAACTGTAGTAATCAGCGCTTTTGATACATTCTCATCATCAATGAAATCAATCCAACCGAAACGGCAGTGTTTTTCGTTCCATTTTTCATTATACTTATGGTTGATGATACCGGCAATTCTCCCTACTACTTTCGCATTATGATAGGCTAACCATACGTTTACATCACAGAATTCATAAGCAGGATTTTTATCTTTATTAAAGAAATTCATCTCATCATTATTTAATTGAGGAATCCAGCATTTGTTTCCACGATAAAGAGAAAATGGAAAAGAGACGAATTTCTTCAAGTCTTTCCTAGTCTTTACTTCCTTTATAACAATATCAGTTGTTAATAACATAATACACTTGCTCCCCATATTTAACCAAAGTCAAATGCAGTTAATACGACAATATCTTCATTATTGATTTTGTCTTAAGATATGATTTTATCCAAAACTATGAATATTGAAGCGACAGAAAGTATTCCCAAATTTGTCAAGATTAATCATGACTTTATCAGGAGCTAGAACTTGGATTTCATCACAATTCAAAGACTGTTTGATTTGAGATTGTTCTCCTACAATGCTTCATTTTATACCGAAAAAACAAGGACAAAAAATGCTCAAAAGGAATCTGAATGAAATTATGGATAGAATCCAGGCTAAACTTTGGCTAATTACAGCCTGAATTTAGTTGACTCTCCTTCGACTACGCTCAGGGAAGCTCCTTCCCCCCTAAATCGAACAACAACCTTTATGGAGATGTCCCGAAACTAGCATGATTTTATTTTCTTCTGTTGTAAAATATGTGATTGTTTTTACAGGCAAACTAAATTACTCAATAGTTTCCGAAAAGCGATGCAAAGACAAGGAAAAACGGAGTAATATTTACCTAATTCATGTTTGAATTCTGGTAGGAAGAGTCTTCATCAGGCTTTTCCTTCAGTATTTTGTAAGTGCAGAAACATTTTCCCTATATTATGTCCTAAAAAGAGGAGGGATAACTGTTCCTTGCATTTTCTCAATGAACGGACAGTAAATCTCTCAAACTTCCTGTTCCACTTCATGAAAGCAAATACAGCCTCCGGTTCGATGCCTCTTTGCTTTCTCAGCTTGTCGCCTTTTTCAGAAAGCAGATTATTGACTGTCTGACGTTTTAGTGGAGCTATATGAGGATCGTAGGTCAGTGATTTATGTGTTTTATCCTTGTAGGGAATACACTTTTTATTGTGAGGACATTCTCTGCAGTCATTACATATATAGGTTTTCACGATTCGTTTCGGACCGTTCTTCTCTGTCTCTTCTTCCTTGATTTTGACCAGTCTCCGATTAAATTGACAGACCCACTCATCATGCTCCTCATCATAGCTAAAGCCTGTCAGAAGAGAGTCCCGATAATCTCTCTTATAATCCTGGGTCTTGAGATAGCTTGTTATCTCTTTTTCAGCAGCATAATTCAAATTCAGCGCAGTGCCATAGGCAGCATCTCCAACAACGTCGGTAGGATATTGTCCCAATTCATCATGCATTTGCTCCATGAGATTGGGAAATTCAACGGTTTCTTTAGGGATATTGAATAAGTGAATGCCTGTGACAAATTGCTCTGAAGTTCCGATACTGGCAACATAACCCGGTGCCAGCTGTCCATTTTTCAATCGCATAAATGTGGCATCATTATCAGTCTTGGATGTGCTGCTGCGTCCTTCTCCAATTATCTCAAGCTGTTGCTCATATTTCTCCAGCTTAGTTATATCATTGCTCTTTGATTTGGAGATTTCGCGCAAAAGAGATTTGATTTTCTTGATAGCCCGAGTATCTGACGGATGATTTTTCTGTAGTCGGGACATTGCTTCTTTCAGCTTGTTTTCTGCTGAGACCAGTCTATCTCTGATCTGTTCAGATGCGACTGTAGCAGTTTTCTCTGATTCAACCGCATGCAATTGCTCACCAAGCTCAAGAAGATCAGCGGTTCCATATTGCTGTTGCTCTTCCTGATTATATTCCTCGATCTTTTTAAACAATCCCTCAACTCGTGTCTTGACCAGTTCCTGATAACGAAGCGCATTGCTTTTCCAGATGTAGGAATTCTTGCCGGCATTTGCGTGAATCGTCGTCCCGTCAACAAAACAGGTGTCGAGATCAAGATATCCTAATGATGATGCTTTCAGTACTACCTGATAAAATACATCAATAAGAATATCAGAACACTTAGTCCAGGCAAAGGTGTTGATCGTTCTGAAATCAGGTTCCTGTTCTCCTGCCAGCCAGATAAAATTGATGTTCTCCCGAACAGCCTTAGCTATCTTCCGACAGGTATAAATACCATTGATATAGGCATACACAATGATCTTCAACATCATCTTGGGATGATAAGCAGGTGTACCTTCATCAGAGTATCTTGTGTATAGCTCAGATAAGTCCAGTTGCTCAACGACATCGTTAACATAACGAACCATGTGCTGGGGAGGTATTCTCTCTTCAATATTAAGTCCATAGAGTGTCCCCTGATTCGGATTGTGCTCTCTGAAATTCATAATTCTCTCTATGCTTAGTTTTTAAAGGCAACAATACACCCTATAACAATATGTCAAGTAATATGATTAATATTTAATAGTTGCTATTTTTCTATCATTTAGTTTCGGGACATCTCCGGGGGTACCCCAAACTTCTTGACAAACTAGCACACTCCCAGATTTTCACTTTATATGCAGATTGATCTGTTGAGTGAGACAACCGGCTGAAACCGGAGCTACCCTGACTTTACATTAAATCAGGTGCATTCTGCATGAAATAGGCAAGCCCCCGTAGCTCAGGTGGATAGAGCAGTTCCCTCCTAAGGAAAAGGTCAGCCGTTCGAGTCGGCTCGGGGGTGCCATTTTTTTATTATAAGTAACCATTAGTGGAATGTTATTCATAACATTTGGTTGAGATTGTGTTTAATGGTTATAAATAACAATTCACGGAAGGGGTTTCCTACGAAAACAATCTGTATCATCGGTGCCGGTCCGGCAGGACTTTTCTCAGCTTTACAACTTGGTTCATACGCCAATACCATTCTTCTTGAAAAGAATGCCAAAGCTGGCTTGAAACTTCGCATCAGCGGTTCGGGGCAGGCAAACTTAACGCATTCCGGTACAGAAGAAAACTTCATACATCACTACGGAAATCATGGTCACTTCCTCAAACATAGTTTATTCAATTTCAATAACCAGGCACTATGCAGGTTCTTTGCTGAAAACGATGTACCACTTGTGGAACGACCAGATGGCAAATATTTTCCTCAATCCAAAAAAGCGGATATGGTAGCTGATAAATTAATTTCTCTCTGCCTGGAAGATGATGTGAAAATCCTCTACCAGGAACCTGTGCTTGAGATTAGAAAGCATGGGTCAGAATTCACAATTACTACTCCAACAAAGACGTTGAACTGCGATATTGTTATCTTGACAACCGGGGGTATGACTTATCCGCAGACCGGCAGTACTGGTGATGGATATCGTCTAGCAGCTTCTCTCGGACATAAGATCATCAAACCGAAGGCTGCCCTTGTACCATTCAAAATCGCCAATTACCAGTGGGCAAATATGTCAGGGATTAGCTATAATGATGTTAAAACAGATATTATTCGCAATGGCAAATGCATTGCCAGTTTGATTGATTCAGTGCTTTTCACACATACTGGTTTGTCTGGTCCGGCGATACTGCATCTTTCGCGTTATGCTTCCAAAAATGATATTGTACGATTGCATATTTTGGATGATAAGCAATGTGAGCAGTTGTCCAAGACTCTGCGATTCCTGACTTCTTCCAAGAAGTCGATCAAGACTATCCTGCATGAATTTGGCATGGTATTTCGCATGATCGATATGATCCTGCCCATGTGCCAGATCGGGGAAACAGAGACACCATCACACCTTGCACGTGAGAAGCGGGAAGCCCTGCTTTATTTACTGGAGCATTTCGATATGGTAATAGCTGATGCGGAGGATATCAATACGGCGATGGTCACTGCAGGTGGTGTTGATTTGGAGGAAGTGAATTCGAAAACGATGGAATCGCGGATTGTGCTGAATCTGTATTTAGCAGGAGAAGTCCTGGATATAGATGGAGATTCCGGTGGATATAATCTGCAGGCTGCGTTTTCCACTGCGTTTACGGCAGTCCAAGCAATACTGAAAAAGTAACTATATCGTGGAGTAGGATCGGAATCCTACTCCACAATAATAGGTTTCAGGTCTTCTTTTATCCAGGTTCCATACCATTCATTCCAGTGCTGAACTAATCCTGCTTTTACAGGATTTTCAATTATGTATTCAAGAGTATGATAAAACTCATTATCATTCTTTATTAAGTGATCATATGATTCTTGCTGCCATAGGCTACCTGTTCTATTGAGAATTTTGTTGATTTGATTTGCTGTATATCTTTTCCATGAGTAATTGATATGAGCCAAACTAACAACAGGAACATCAGGTTTAATGATAGGTAAAATTAACACATGCACGTGATTCGGCATGATGCAATATGAGAGAAGTTCATAATGTTGATTATCAAAATAACGGAAGGCATTTGCAATAATATCTGTGATATCAGATCTATGCAGTAATTGTGGTACTTCTTGAGACTTTGAGATTAGCTCATCAAAACTACAGAAGAATGTATAATCTTTTATATTTTGCTGGTTTTTCTTTTCATGTTCTGATAAGGTTTGATATACTTTTTGCCATTCATTCTTTTTGATGCTAAGTTCATGTAAGATTGATTTTGGCAAAGTGAATTTGAGACGATAGGTAATAAATATTGGCTGAATAATATCGTAAAGATGAGGAAGATTCTGAGAACGGTATGAGTACTTCAGATTTTCCTGACCGATTGTGTTAAAATTCTTCATTTTACCTCCGTAATTGAAATGTGGAGTAGGATTCCGATCCTACTGAACATCTTACCCAAAGGGAACAATCAGATTTTATAGATGATAGGATATTTGTGAAGTCAAGAAAAAATGCAAATTCAGTAGGATCGGAATCCTACTCCATGACGGAAATCCTGCTTCATGACAGCCTCGAGTCCAGTAAGATCGGAATCTTACTCCACGTTAAAGATTGATATTATTCTTTAGCCTCGAGTCCAGTAGGATCGGAATCTTACTCCACGATGGAAATCCTGATTCATGACAGTTTCGAGTCCAGTAGGATCGGAATCCTACTCCACGATGGAAATCCTGATTCATGACAGTTTCGAGTCCAGTAAGATCGGAATCCTACTCCACGTTAAAGATTGATATTATTCTTTAGTCTCGAGTCCAGTAAGATCGGAATCCTACTCCACGACTGAGTCTTATTCCACGATACTATTTGATAAATGTGAATTTAATGAGTTTCTGATTGCTATGTTTATCTTCCAGCTTAAGAAAATAGATACCGGAGCTTTTACCTGAAAGATCAATATCCAGTTTATCATAATTCATGCTAGGAGAAACGTAATCTAATTTCTGTCCTCTGATATTATAGACGGCAATACTCTTCAATTCAGATTCAATCGGCAAGGAAAAACTAAAGATCTTGTGCTTAGCCATTGTCTTTGAAGAATAGCGAATATTCTTCAGGAAATAATGGTTTACAGTTACATCTTCATCTGATTTCGTAAAAGAAAGAATATGCTCAGAGCCAGCTTCCATCACAGGAATAGTTTGTACTTGATCGAAATAAGTTAATTCAACATTTGAAAGTGAAGTTGAAGAAGTATTCGAGATTTTGAACTGGATATTATCATTGGTGACCAGGACATTCTGGATCATTAGAGAATCTGAAGCCAAGATACGATCAAAAACATTCTCCGTAGTATCTATCCATAAACCATGATTTTGCTGGTAATCATCCATCATTTCAAAACAAGTATTTGCCTCCGGTTTGAGAGCAGCAATTCTCGTTTGCGGATCGTAAGTCAGAAAATTGTAAACCTGTGCCGTTTCCCTGAAGAGGCAAAAATGAGTATAAACGATAAACAACCCTCTTTCTGCAATTAATGTATCCAAGTGAGGAGCTGTAACATTTACTGAGAAACTGTTGTTCGGCATATCCGGCATCGTCCATTCGGAGCACATGCGCCTTTTAAAAAAGTATAAAGGTTTATCCGTGATTGCATATACACGATGTGGCAATTGATTGAATTCCGTATAAGCATTGATATAACTTTCTGATTGATTTCTCATCATCCATACATATTTGATACTCGATTCCAGGATGATATCAAGACTGTAAGAAGAAGAGTCAGGAATAGTTCCATAATTGTCAAAATTCTCGTAATTAGTGCCATGATCGATCCAGACTTTCATATTATAGGGTTTCATATCATAGAGTAAATTCTGTCTCAGGAGACTGATATCATCATTAAAATTCGAATAAGTATGATATCCGATACTGTTACCATAACGCAATAATTCGTTCCAGATAGGCTTCAGAGTCGGAAGATCTTCTCCAAAAACGGTATTTGTTACCCGGATATGATTTGTGGCTAACCCTTTTTGTTTATAATCAGCAGAAAGTGAGTCACTGGTTCCAAAATAAGCAGCCCTGAGGAAACTGTCAGATTCATTATCGGCATCATTGGAAATACATAATGCAGCTTTCTTGCCAGCAGGATAATAATTAATAAATGGAAAGAAGGGTTTGGTTTCAGCAATCAGGAAAGTATAGTCATTAGAATCACCGTTTTTCCGAGGATACCAGTTGTGCATCGTTTCCGTTCGAGGAAAAAAAGCCCAATGATCATGGTAATCATAGAGTAAGATTTGGTTGTTTTCAATTCGCTCAATGCCAGATGTACCATCATAATGAGAACCGATGACCCAGAATGAGTTTGAACCGGAAGAATACTGAACAATTTTATTTGAAAAAGGAGTCGTTGGGTGATTTTTGGATGCATCCTGCTGCATGACTGCTTCCGATCCGATTAAAAGTTGCGTATTTGTCGGAGTATGCAAGACGATGGAAATGAACCTGATTTCAGTATCCATTTTATAATCGATTCGGGTATAAACCTGGTAGTTATTATTGAATGGTTTGAAACTGATTTTCATATTCAATTGTGGTACGTTGTAGTTGAAGCTGAATTCTCCATTTTCTTCAAAAACAGTCTGTAAAGTAGGTGTAATCGCCAAGGTAGTATAGGTAACAAGATCGCTGTTGTAAACCAGTATGACGGGTTCAATACGAATGCTTAACTGATTCACAACGATGCTGTCGTTAGCACTCCAAGTCAGGCTTGGAAGTGCTGAACATATGAAACTCATGGCAATAATCAGGATAATCATATATTTATTCATAAATGCATATTAATTTTAAAGACAAAACTGTCAAAAAATAACTTGCATCAAATCGAAGATTTGTTTAAAAACAGGTTTTAATCGACAAGTTACTTGACGCTTAGTTCTATCCAAAAATATTGAAAAATGAAATGAGTCACAAAACAACAATGTAAAAAACTACATCCTGAAGTGAGTGCTGCATTGTTTGGAATAAATGATGAAAAAAAACGGGAAGGCGGTTATCATGAAAAGTCCTGTTGAGTTAATTCTCGCAAAAAGAGATGGTAAAGTTATATCATCAAATGAAATAAAATCTTTCATCACGGACTATTTGTCAGGGAAGATTCCTGAATATCAGATGGGTGTTTTATTAATGGCAATATTCTTCCAAGGTATGGAACCGGAAGAAATTTATGCTTTAACTGATGTGTATATTCATTCCGGGAAAACGATTCAGTTTCCGTTGGAAATGCATACTACAGATAAACACTCAACAGGTGGAATTGGTGATAAGATCAGTCTTATGCTTGCACCCATAGTTGCTGCATGTGGAGTTCCGATCCCAATGATTTCAGGAAGAGGCTTGGGACATACCGGTGGTACACTGGATAAACTGGAAGCAATACCTGGTTTTCGAACCAATTTTAGTGATGAAGAATTTATACAGATGGTACATGACGTCGGTTTCGCCATTATAAGCCAAAGCAGCGAACTTGTTCCCGCAGATAAGCGTATTTATGCATTACGTGATGTAACAGGAACCGTGGAAAGTCTGCCATTAATCACAGCCAGTATCATGAGTAAAAAAATAGCGGAAGGTGCCCAGAACTTGGTCATAGATTTGAAGGTCGGTTCAGGCGCTTTTATGGATACTTTTGAAAAAGCCCAAGCACTGGCAAAAATGCTGGTAGCGACAGGAGAGAAATTTGGGCAACGGGTTGCTGTTGTTTTTTCAAATATGAATTCTCCCATCGGTGAATATGCCGGAAATGCCCTGGAAGTACTTGAGACAGTCGAATATCTGCAAGGGAAGAAGATCCCTGATGTTGATATCATCACTCGTTCTTTAGCCGCTGAGATGCTGGTATTAGCAGGAAAAGTTGCAACTCGTGAGGAATCAGAAGCCATGATCGATGAAGTGCTTAAAAGTGGAAAAGCATTGGAATTATTCAGGAAATTCGTGGAAGCCCAGGGTGGTAATGGAGCTATTTGTGATGATACAACTCTATTACCGCAAGCTGCTCACCAAATTCCTATTATTTCACAGTCTGAAGGTTGGATTTCTGCAATAGATTGCCGAAAGATCGGTTATGCCTTAGTGGATATTGGGGCTGGACGAAAAAAACTTGATGATGTGTTAGATTATAGTGCTGGTGCTTTTCTCCCTAAGAAGATCGGAGATATGCTTTCAATTGGTGAAAATATGGGTACGGTTTATTGCTCAAATCTCATCCAGGGACAATCTGTGGTTGCACAAATTCTTGAGAGTTATTCAATTTCAGAAGTAGAAATTACTAAACCAGCAATTATTCTTGAGCGATGGAATAGATGGATTAAAGAAAGCTAGACTGAATACAATTCACATATCCGGTCACTTAACAGAGCAATAACGACCGATATTCTATTCAGTTACGTACTATGTACCGTTGATTCCTAAAATTCTTGACAGGCTTGCTTGAGAAAATAATTTGTCTTATTAATTGAAAAATTCATACGTTGAATAATAATGTTGATTACTAAAAAGGAAGGATAAAATGGCAGTTCCAAAAAGAAGACAATCAAGCACTCGTGGTGCCAAAAGAAGAACGCATGATAAGCTTACGGCAACCAAGTGGGTCACATGCAGCAAATGCGGTGAAGCAGTTCTATCTCATCAATTGTGTGCAAAATGCGGTTATTACAATGGGAAACAGGTCATCGAAGTGAAGGCTTAATGCGTATTGCATTAGACGCATTTGGTAGTGATCATGCACCGTATCCTGAAGTCGAGGGAGCGGTGCTGGCAATAAAGGAAGATGTTTGCGATAAAATATTTCTAGTTGGCAAGCAGGATATCCTACAAAAAGAATTAAACAAGTATTATTATGATTCACAAAGAATCGAGATTGTGGATGCCTCAGAAGAACGTATTTCCATGGATGAAAGTGCATCTTCAGCAGCTAGGTCTAAGCCCGATTCGTCACTAGTCAAAACAGTGAAACTAGTTAAGGATGGGTTAGCTGATGCCGCTGTGAGTGCGGGTAATACAGGAGCGATGATGGCAGCTTCCTTGTTTACTTACGGGCGTCTTGCCAATGTGTCCAGACCTGCCATTGCAGTTACATTTCCAACATTGAATAGTTACGTGATCATTCTTGATGTTGGTGCTAATGTGGACTGTGAAGCCATTCATTTAGAGCAATTTGCCGAACTGGGCAGTTTATATTTTCATTTACTTTATGGAGGAGATAAGGCTCGTGTATCTCTTTTAAATATTGGAGAGGAAAGTCGGAAAGGAAATGAAATGGTTAAAGAAGCATATCTGAAAATGGAAAACAATCCGAATATCAATTTTATAGGTAATATAGAAGGAAAAGATGTCATGAAAGGCTCTACAGATGTGATCGTCTGTGATGGTTTTGTGGGAAATGTCATGCTTAAAACCCTTGAAGGAGCCGTAATATCGATTTTTGAAATATTGAAAGAACAATTTAAAAAAGATTGGATTGCGAAACTAGGTGCAATGCTTTCTTATCCTGTGTACGTACATTTGAAGAAAAAACTGGACCACACAGAATATGGTGGTGCACTATTAGTTGGATTGAATGGCATATCAGTCATTTCTCACGGACGTTCCAATGCTAAGGCGATAAAAAATGCTGTCCGGTTTGCATCCAAGATATCACAATCAGGATACCTTGAACAAGCCATGAATGTTTTTGAAGGGAGAACTGCATAATGCTCAAATACCATGCTAAAATCAATGGTTGGGGAAGTTATACTCCCAAAAGGATCGTTAATAACTTCGATTTGGAAAAGATTGTTGATACAACAGATGAATGGATACGCACCCGTACCGGAATGTTTGAACGACATTATGTTGCAGCAGAAGAAGCTGCCAGTGATTTAGCTTATAATGCAGCAGTGAATGCTATTGAATCATCCCCTGTGAAGTACAAAGATATCAACCTGATAATCGTAGGTACAATATCCGGTGATCATGCATTTCCATCCACAGCCTGCATTCTACAGAAAAAACTTGGATTGAAAGGATTTGCAGCATTTGATGTATCTGCCGGTTGTACAGGTTTTGTGTATTCCATGGATATAGCACGTCAGTATATAGAAAATGGAATTGCCCAAAATGTACTTGTGGTAGGTGTTGATATTCTCACACGTATTACCAATTGGAAAGATCGAAACACTTGTGTATTATTTGGCGATGGCGCAGGGGCAGTGATTTTATCCAGGACAGAATCCACCGATATCTCACGTATCATTGATACAGATATCCAAGCAGATGGCTCCCAGGGTGAATTCCTGATCCAGCAAGCTGGTGGTTCACGTATGCCGGCAAGTGAAAAAACAGTAGCTGATAATCTTCATAATATCTATATGGAAGGGAATAAAATCTATAAACTAGCAATCAAATCTATGCAATCTACGACCGAGACATTATTAAAAAGAAATAATCTGACAGTACGAGATATCGACTGGCTGATACCTCACCAAGCGAATCTTCGCATTATCGAAGCTTTAGGTGAGAAGATGCGAATCCCGTTAGGGAAAGTAATTATCAATATTGAAAAATATGGAAACACCTCATCTGCGACTGTTCCGATAGCATTAGACGAAGCAATTAGGAATAAGAAGATTCGTCGTGGTGATATTGTTCTGCTGACATCTTTTGGTGCTGGGCTTACGTGGGGCAGTATTCTGGTTAGACTTTAGATTTTTGTGAGGAATGAAGAATGCAAAAAAGAAACGATCTAGCTTTTGTTTTTCCCGGGCAGGGAGCACAATATATAGGCATGGCAATGGATTTTGTAGATAAATATGCCGAAGTGAAACAGATACTATTGGATTTTGACAGAAAGCATAGTACCAATCTATATGAAATAATGAAAGATGGACCTGAAGAATTACTGAAAGAAACGCGTTATACACAACCTGCAATACTATTTCATTCCATTGCAGCTTGGGAAGGTTTTCAACATCAAATTGAAATAGAGCCTGCTTTCGTAGCTGGACATTCATTAGGAGAATTCACTGCCCTCGTAGCGAATCGAGTTTTAACTCTTGAAGATGCCATGCATTTAGTTCATCGTCGTGGTGAATTCATGATTAAAGCGAATGAAGGAAACCCTTTTGCCATGGCTGCGATTATGGGATTGGAATCTGATGTAGTTCGTGAGATTTGTACGGAAGCACAATCTGCTGGAATCGTTGTTGCTGCTAATTTTAATACTCCAGTCCAGACCGTGATATCCGGTTCTCAAGCCGGGGTAGAACTGGCGTGTGAAATAGCAAAAGCAAAGGGTGCAAAACGGGCATTACAACTCGTTGTCGGTGGTCCTTTTCATTCCCCCATGATTGCCAAGGCAGGGCAATGGCTGAAAGAAGAAATGGATCTGATCGATTTCAAGACTGCCCAGATACCAGTTGTATCGAATGTGGATGCAAAACCGGTTACAGATCCTGCACAAATAAAAAATAATTTGACTCTTCAAGTTACACATTCCGTACTCTGGGTTGATTGTGTTAAGACCATGCTGGCAACAGGAGTAACCACGTTTGTAGAGTTTGGACCACAGAAAGTTTTAAGCGGAATGATAAAAAATATAGACAAAGCAGCGATAGTTCTGAATATCGATAAATTAGAAGATATACCTGCTGTTATTAAGGAAATAAAAAATGTCGGATAGAATGAAAGATAAGATTATTGTGATCACGGGTGCTGCTCGCGGAATTGGATATTCTTTAGCGGAAGTGTTTGGGCGAGAAGGTGGGAAAGTTATCATCCTGGATTTATTCCAAGAAGCCGTTGATAATGCTGTCTACCAATTGAAACAAAAAGGCTATTCTGCTGATGGTTATGCTGTAAATATTACCGATTCTCAAGTAGTGGAAACTGTCATAACCCAGATTATCACCAATTATGAGCGCATTGATGTGTTGATAAATAATGCAGGGATAACCAAGGATAACCTGATACTTCGCATGAAGGAAGAAGAATGGGATGCTGTCATTAATGTGAATTTGAAAGGTGCATTTATTTGTACACAAAAGGTTAGCCGTTATATGTTAAAGCAAAAAAGCGGTTCGATCATCAATATGGCTTCAGTGATTGGGGTCATGGGAAATGCGGGTCAGGCAAACTATGCTGCTTCCAAAGGTGGGTTGATTGCATTGACAAAATCCTGTGCAAAAGAATTTGGTTCGAGACAGATTCGAGTGAACGCGGTTGCTCCAGGTTTTATTCAAACAGAAATGACGACACATCTTCCAGCAGATGTTGTTGCTAAATATGCCGAGGCAATTCCATTGAACAAAATGGGTACCCCGGAAGATGTTGCGAACGCATGTCTATTTTTAGCTTCTAAGGAAGCTGAATACATCACAGGCCAAACCATCCTTGTTGATGGTGGCTTATTCATGTAAATCATGAGGAGGAAATATGGAAGATATCACCAGTAAAGTGAAAAAAATCATCATGGAAGAGCTGAATGTAGATGAAGCTCAGATCACCATGGAAGCAAACTTCATCGAAGATTTAGGTGCTGATTCACTGGATACCGTTGAATTGGTCATGAAGTTCGAGGAAGAATTCAAAATTACCATTCCGGATGAGGATCAGGACAAACTCAGAACAGTCGGTCAAGCAATCGATTATCTGACTTCCAGATTATCCGAGTAAAACGATAGTATTGCTCAGTCTTAGGACTGAGCAATATCGTTTTGTTTATCATTGATGGCATGAGTCATCTAGATATATAAATCGTTAAATGCTGCCTATGAAATGGGATAGCAGATGATTCTCATTGTCCTATTTAGTTAAGTAACTAATCCAGGATTGGAAGAATGATTACAATTCCAAAGATATGAGGTAATTTATGGCTAAAAGAAGAGTCGTCATCACAGGAATGGGTACAATTAATTCTGTAGGTAAGAACGTTGCTGAAACTTGGCAATCACTTCTTGCAGGCAAATCGGGTGTGGGATATATCACTCATTTTGATACAACAGATATGCCATCAAAGATTGCTGCTGAGATTAAAAACTATGATCCATTAGATTATTTTGATCCAAAAAATGCCAAGAAGATGGATCTATATACTCACTTTGCAGTGATTGCAGCAGCAGAAGCAATTAAGGATACCGGTCTGGAAGATGGGAAATACGATAAAGAAAGAACTGGTGTAATATTAGGTGCCGGCATAGGTGGGATTCTCACTTTTGAAGAAGAAGCTAACAAAATGTTCAATGGTGGACCTCGCAAAATCAGCCCTTTCTTTATACCAAAAATGATTTCTAACATTGCTTGTGCCCATATTGCTATTGATTATGGTTTTAAAGGTATTAATTTCAATATTGCCAGTGCTTGTGCCAGTGCAAATCATGCACTTGGAACAGCATTCCGTTCTATCCAGTATGGAGATGCAGATATTATCGTTTCTGGCGGTTGTGAAGCAGCAATAACACCTATGGCTGTTGGTGGTTTTTGTGCCTTGAAAGCATTAAGCACACATAACGAAGAACCCACCAAGGCAAGTCGTCCCTTCGATTTGATGCGAGATGGATTTGTTATGGGAGAAGGTGCCGCTATTCTTGTACTGGAGGAGCTTGAACATGCAAAGGCACGTGGTGCCAGGATTTATGCAGAAATAGTCGGATACGGAGCCACAGATGATGCATTCCATATCACCGCACCGGCTGATGGTGGAGAAGGAAGCGCTCGGGCAATTTTGATGGCTTTGAAAGATGCAGGTGTTCAACCGGGAGAAGTTGATTATATCAATGCTCATGGTACATCTACCCAAATGAATGATAAGTATGAAACGATGTCGATTAAGTCAGTTTTTTGTGAGTATGCATATAAAGTGAAGATTAATTCAACGAAATCCATGGTAGGACATATGCTTGGAGCTGCTGCAGGAATTGAAGGACAAGCTTGTATTTTATCAATCAGGGATAACAAGATTCATCCTACAATTAATTTGGAACATTCAGATCCTGATTGTGATCTTGATTATGTTCCTAATCACGCTATTGATCATAACGTCAATATAGCATTAAGCAATTCACTTGGTTTCGGCGGACATAATTCTGCCATTGTCTTTAAAAAATATGAATAATTAATAAAGGGCGGAGACGCCCTTTTTTTTATGGAAGCTAAATTGAAAAGAATCATCAAACTAATCACAGAGTATCTCAATGTACGTAAACCAACGAAGTCTGATCCAGCTTGGAAGAAAAGACTTGAAAACCTGCAACGGAAAATTGGCATTACTTTCAAAAATGAGACCTTACTCCAAGGTGCTTTAACTCATAATTCTTTTCTTCATCGCGGTGAAACAGAGATTGGATTTAATTCTCCTTTTGAAAGAATGGAATTTCTTGGGGATTCAATACTTGGACTAGTCATTGCTAAAGAATTATTTACGAAATTCCCTGAACAACAGGAAGGATTACTTTCTAAGATGAAATCGCAGATAGTGTCTGAAAAGTATTTGGCTTTAAAAGCATTGGAATTGGAGTTAGGAGAATATATCAGAATGAGTCCTGAAGAAATTCGAAATGGAGGAAAAACTAGACCCTCCATTCTTTCTGATGCGATGGAAGCTCTTATTTGTGCCATTTATTTAGATGCTGGAATGGCGAAAACAACAACTTTCATTAAAAAAATAATTCTAACGAATTTTTCTCATATCATTAGCTTGGAAGCGCTTACTAATTTTAAAAGTATGCTGCAGGAGTATAGTCAATCACAATACCAAGTTCCACCGAACTATAAAGTTGTTTCAGAAGAGGGACCGGATCATGAAAAGCTGTTTCATGTTGATGTTTATGTGAATGGTCTTTTAACAGGGCATGGAAATGGATCCAGTAAAAAAGCAGCTCAACAGGATGCAGCAAAAAATGCCTGTCAACGACTAAAGTTATGCTGATCTTTCCTCTATTCATTCCCCATAGAGGTTGTCCCCAAACCTGTATATATTGTGACCAATATCAAATATCAGGGGTAGTAAATCCGGATTGGGACTTTCTACTATTACAATTAAAAAGATTTTGTCATCTGCATTTTCAAGAAGAAAAGGAAATTGCTCTTTACGGGGGTAGTTTCACATGTTTGCCTTTACTTCAACAAGCTGAATTATACGATAAGATCTTGCCTTTTCTTGATGATAATACACATCTCAGGTATTCTACTCGTCCCGATGGTATATCACCTGCTATTTTAAGAGAAAGCTTCTTTCGTGGCGTAAGAACAATTGAACTTGGAGTACAGGATTTCAATGATCATGTCTTAGAAATGACGCATCGGGGATACCATAGAGAGCAGGCTTTATCTGCATGCAAAATGGTAAAATCATTCGGTCTGAAATTATCGGTGCAACTAATGCCCGGATTACCAGGATATGATTCATCTGTTCTATCAAGTATGATCGAAGATACTATTTCTGTTCATCCTGATTATGTTAGAATCTATCCGACTATAGTGATTGCAGGTACACCATTAGAAGTCATGTATCACAATGGAGAATACACACCTCTGACATTAAACAATGCTCTCAATGATACATCTCTGATGATTGATCGGTTTGAAGCAGTTGGAATCAAAGTGATTAAAATTGGTTTAACTGGAGTTCAAGAATCGAATGTTATCGCTGGTCCATTTCATCATTCTTTTGGTGAACTAGTACGGTCAGAATCATATATAAAAAAGATTCTTTCACGATTTGAACCACAGTTGGTTCTAAGCATCAGTAAAATGGATATGTCTTTATTATTAGGTCATAAAAAAGAATATTTGACAAGAATCAAGCATCATTTTAATCTATCTAGTATAAAAATTAAATTATCTGAATCTCTTAAAAAAGGTGAATTTCAGTGTCTTGAAACTGATGAATTCTTAATTTGGTGAATTAACTTTATCAAGGAACATTCTATGAAATTGTTTGGATATTTTGTTGTAGGCACAGTTTTGCTGTTATCAATGGTTGGTTGTACATTAAAAAATCCTGAGATGCCGACTTGGGATATCAATGTAGACCTTCCTTTAATGAACGAATACATGTATGTATCTGATCTTGTGGATTCTGTACATTTCTTTCAAGATGAGAACCATGATGTATATTTTTCTTCAAATGGAAACATCGACAGTTTTGATTTAGACAGCTTAGAGATTAAACCCAGTTCTGATGTAGAGATCCCATTGTTTTCCACGATTACAGCTACTGGAGCTATGTCTTTAGCATCCATGGTTACTACGAATCAAGTTAAGGTAGCGTATGGTAGAATTCAAAGTGGTTCATTGCAAATCGATCCAGTAGGCTTTGATCCACAATTAAACTGGGCAAAAATCAGATTTGATGAATTTTACATAAATAACGAAAATCTGGTAATTACTATTCCCAACAACTCCTCTCACATTGATTATCCTTTAGCAGGAATCACAATCGGTACGATTGATAATACTACTATCATTGATAGTCTTCATTACACGGTAACGAACTCTTCTTCTTATACGTTTCCATTTCATATTGGTGACATAAATATGTCTTTGCATCATATTCTCTCTTTCAATTCTTTCAAGGGGAAAATGGATAATTATACATTACCTGTAGAAACTTCAACCACAGAAATTGATATTGAATATCCAATGGGCATTGAAAATGCAATCCAGATCAATGATGCAAAACTGCTGCTGACGCTTGATAATGAAATTGGCTTTGATTGTAAACTATATGGAAAGCTGTATGCGTATAATGAGACAACAGGCGATAGTGCTTACATTGATATCCTGGATGCTAGCGGACATCCTTTTGTTCTGCAGGCAGCATATTCAGTAACAAGTCCTAGACCAAGTACATTTTCTCTTGGCAGAGAGAATGGTTTAAATCAATTAACCAATATTATTCCTACTCGATTCACCATAAAAGAAGCATCTTTTGTGATGAATAGTGTTGGCACTTCTTTTGGTTTTGCTAATGTTGGACAAAAGGTATCCGGTACTTATATTGAAGATGTGCCATTTGATTTTACCTTATTTAGTTATATGATTACCCCTCAACGGCTTGATTCTCTTGAGATTACTTCGGAGAACCGAGACTATATCAGGAAGAATGTTAATAGTGCAAATCTCATCTTGAGAGTCAAGAATCAGTTACCTATTGGTGCGGGTGTGGCAATCTATTTCAGTACATCATCTGATGTTTTCCAGGATTCAATGCTGGTAAGAAGAAAGACGATCAATAGTGGTGGTTATGACAGTGCTTTCCAGGAGATAAATTTTGAACTTTCTCATGATGAAATACAGCTATTCGATAATCCAATGATCTATTTTCGGACAAGAATTTACATAAAAGAGACAGATGGTCCAGTGACAATTCACGGTTCTTCCTCAGATTATATACAGATTCGTGGCAGAATACAAATGAACGCCAGGGTGGAGGGAAAATGAAAATAATACGCATTCTCCTATTTCTGATTCTCGTTTTATTGAGCTTCTCCATCTCAGCAATTACAACATCAAGATCACTTGCCTTTTCTGATTGCTATCTTTTAAGAGCTATCGGCTCTGATGCTTTATACTGGAATCCAGCAAATTTAACTACTCAACATGGCTCATTTGATATACCAATCGTAAATTTCAAATTCAATATTGAAAACAATGGTCTTAATATTCATACTTATAACAAAGTTACCGGACAATTTCTTGATGATGCTCTGAAAGATGACGTATTATCTGGTTTCAAAGGACATCTGGGATTCCAGGGAAGCATGCATAGTACAATTCTTGGTATGACTTTAGGACGCATTGGTTTGGGGATTGGAGTCAATGCAGTTGGTTCAGGTAAATTATCAAAGCAATACATGAATTTGCTTCTTTATGGAAATTCAGAACAGGATGAAATTGTTTTTACTAAACATCATAATGATGCAGAAGGAATTGCTTATTCAGATATAACTATCGGTGCGGGTGATTATGAGATATCACGACTGGTTCCGATTTATGTTGAAAAAGAGTTACCTCCTATAAAAATTGGCTTTTCTGTGAGTGCTTTAACTGGTCTCATGGGATTTGAGGTTTCTTCTTTCAATGGTCATTTCTCAGCAACTGATGATGGTATTAATTTAGTACAGGATGTAACCGTTAATGAAGGTACCTTTGGTTATGGGTACAAAGGAATGATCGGTCTAAAATCAGAACCTATTAATCACTTAGAAGTAGGTCTTACATTTGATAATATCTTGGGAAACATAACATGGTCTGGCAGTAATAAAAAGCACTTTGCTCATGTTGAAGTTGATAGCCTCTATATTTCCGATTTGAATTCCGATATCTTTAATCCAACTGATTCAACTGCTGATATGGGATCTTTTACTACTATTTTACCTGCTGAAATGAATATCGGTGTCCTCTATCGTTTTCCTGTAGCTTCATTTTCCGTAGATTGGAGGCAAGGTTTTCAAAATTCCTTCATCACTTCAAAGCAGCCTCGGATAGCTTTTGGAGCTGAATATCTACCAACAAAGATGGTTCCTATTCAATTTGGTTATTCTTTACCGAATCAATTAGAACCTTATCGTTTTTCATACGGACTTGGATTAAGATTTACTCACTTCGAAGTGGGTTTTGCTGTGCAATCATGTCACGCGCTAGTACCATGCAATTTATCAAGGGGATTTACTTTTGCATTACATTCCAGGGTTCTATATTAGATGACCTATGTCCTAATTGCGTTATTTATCATACCTGTTGTTCTTTATTATCGTAAGACCCTGCCTGTACTGAACCAAAACCAGAAGATCATACTGGGAATTCTTCGCTGGTTATCAATTTCCCTAATTTTGCTAATCCTCTTGAATCCTATTCTTTATTTCGTACATAAAATTACATATAAACCTGAGCTATTAATCTTACATGACACTTCTAACAGTATGAAGTTGACGATCGAGCAGGTTACAAAAACAAATATGCTTTCTTCCATCGTTCAATCTTTCAAGGAAAAATATGCGAAAGCAGGATTTAAAGTAGTTGAGGATTCTTTTGCTGATGGTTATCGAGGAAAACCTACTTCAACAAATCTAGTAAATTCTCTTGAAGAAATGGCTCAAACCGGAAAATTATCTCATACAAACAAGATTCTCCTTGTTTCTGACGGTTGGTTTCGGGATGAAGAGCTTGATTTTCTAAATGATCTTAATATTCCCATTTATACGATCAATCAACCAGTGAAACCTGATAGCACAGATGTCCAAATATCCTATTTGAAATATGACCGAATTGCATATAAAAATGAAAAAACAGCAATTTATGCCGGTGTTAATGCAATGCAATTCAGTGGAAAGGCAATTACTAAAATGTATTTGAATAAAAAACAAATTGCGTCTCAAATCATAGATTTTCAGAAGAATGCTTTTCAACAGATTGTATTTGAACCGACTTTTCCTCAGACAGGATTACAGCCTTTTGAAATCAAAGTCGAAATGATCGGTAAAAGGGAACGTAATACAGATAATAACAGCTATCCTGGAGCAATACAAGTTTTTAGTGATAAATCTAGAATTGTAATATTCACAGATAAATTCAACTGGGATGTAAAATTCATCGCGGATGCAATCCATACTAATGCCAGGTGGCGGACAGATATCTACCAAGTGCATGATGGACAGATATGGAGAGGTAACAGAATAGCTTCTATGAATGAACTTTCAGCACTTCCAACAGAATCTGTTATTTTAATTAATAACGGTAATTTAGTCTTTCCAGAAATCATCAAACAATATGTCATGAATGCTGTACAAAGAGGATGTGGCTTATGTGCGCTAGGGAAGCCAATAGCAAATTTTGGGGATATACTTCCGGCAACGATATCTAACATATCCAACTCATATCAATCGGGGTTCAGACTTAATCCATCTGCTGGAGCTTATACTTTTTTAGATTATGATACTAAAGCGATTGCTGATATTCCTCCGGTACAGTATTATTATGTTCAACCTCGTCCAGGTAGTACGATCTTGGGGACAATTGAGAATGATCAGCATAGTCCGGCAATTCTGGAGAAACAGTTTGGCAAAGGGAAAGTGCTGGAATTTGTCTTCCTGGATCTTTGGAAATGGCAATTATGGTCGAATAACAATGAATACCAGAAACTCATAACGAATATGCTCTACTGGTTGGGTAACCAGGAACAGAAGCGCTTTCAAGCACAAACTACTAAGAATAGTTATTTTCTAGGTGAGAGCATTCGAATCCATTTAACGGCTGTTGATGATAAGCAAATGCCCATGAATGATCTGGATGCTAGGATTCAAGTCAAAAATAGTTTAGGGAAAACAGTCTTTGATGATTATCTTGTCCGACAAGGAGATGATTTTCAATCTCTTCTACCAGATTTGAATTCTGATAGCTACAAGTTCAAAATTTTCGACGAAAAAACCAAACAACAGACTGAAGGAGCATTTATCGTTAGCAATCAGAATCTTGAAACCAGAGATTTTGGTTTCAACCAGCCTCTGTTGTTTTATACATCACAGATAACAAATGGAAAAAGTCAGACTCCTGCAGATATTAGTTCTCTAAAACCTGTAAAGGAACAGGCAATGATGGAAGATAAAAGATTGGAAATACCATTATATCGAAAATGGTACATCATAGCGCTTTTCCTGCTAAGCTTCTGTCTTGAATTGTTTCTCCGCAGATTTTGGGGATTATTGTAGAGGTAAGTGTGGAACGTAAATATACTCAGACAATACATGTCGGAACAACTCCTATTGGGGGAGGACATCCCATTTCGATTCAATCAATGACGAATACAGATACCGCAAATGTGAGAGCAACCGTTGCCCAGATTCACCTGTTACAAAAAGCCGGGTGCGACATTATCAGGGTTGCTGTTCCTGATCAGAATGCTGCTGAAGCCTTGGGAAAGATACGTTCACAAATTCATATTCCATTGATTGCTGATATTCATTTTGATCATCAATTGGCATTAACTGCTCTCGAACAGGGAGTGGATGGTTTACGACTGAATCCGGGAAATATAGGAAGCAAAGATAAGATCAGAGCAGTTGTTGCTGCTGCAAAAGAACGGATGGTTCCAATTCGGATTGGTGTTAATAGCGGTTCTTTATCCAAAGAAATATTAACTCAATATGGCTATACACCAGAGGCTCTCGTAGAAAGTGCCCTTGAGCATGTGATGATTTTGGAAAAAATGGGATATGAGGCAATCAAGATTTCCGTAAAAGCTTCTTCGGTTCTAATGACAGTTAAGAGTTATCGACTTCTCTCTCAAAAAGTTTCTTATCCGTTGCATATTGGTATTACCGAAGCAGGAACTGAGTTTAGCGGTACGATTAAATCTTCCATGGGCATTGGAGCTTTGCTGATGGAAGGAATTGGTGATACGATACGCATATCCCTGACTGCTGATCCAATTACTGAAGTGAATGTCGGAATGGAAATACTGAAAGGGTTAGGTCTTCGAAAAGGTCTACAGATAATATCCTGCCCAACCTGCGGTAGAACACGCATCGATTTAATACATTTAGCAAAGCAAGTGGAAAAAGCTCTTGTTCCATATCAAAAGCTGAATATTACTGTAGCTGTCATGGGCTGTGCTGTTAACGGACCGGGTGAAGCCAGGGAAGCTGATTATGGAATAGCAGGTGGAAATGGAGAAGGAATTATTTTCAGGAAAGGCGAAATTGTAGCTAAGATGCCCGAAACAGAACTTCTCTTATCTTTGCTGGATTTGATTCAATCTGAAAATCCAGTTCATTGAGATCATGTCTCACAAATTTATCCTGATTGCAGTTATTGTTTTCCATATTTCCTTTCTGCTTGCACAAGTTATAGTCAGTGAAGTGGTATTCAAAGGTAATAAAGCTGTTGAAGATAAGAATCTATTGAATCGAGTTAGTTTGAAACCTGGTTCTATTTTTGACTCTGAGATGTTAAAAGCAGATAGTGAAAAGTTACAGCAGTATTATGAAAAACTAGGTTTTTTTCAAGCTCAGATTCATTATCCCCAAGTTGTGCCTCTCACCGCTGAATTAATACAAATTGTTTATCAGATTGAGGAAAATGGAAAAAGCAAGATAACCAAAATCAATATCAGGGGAAATCGGTATTTTCCAGTTTCAAAATTGGAAGAAATCCTAAGTTATACATCTGAAACAACCTGGGATTTTACAGAGATCAATCAGCTTTTACAGAATATCACTGATTTATATACTTCGAGAGGATATCTATTTGCTGCTGTTTCTATGGATAGTTTAAAACAACTTAGTCCAGGTTATACAGCTTATATCAAAATTGAAGAAGGCAGTCTCTGTCATATTACGAATTATCAATTTCAAGGAAATAAAAATACTAAACCAGCTACTTTGCTGAAATTGTCAGGTTTAGAGCAAGTATCAATGATAACACCTTCAGTGATTAACCAGGCAGAAGAAAACATTAGATCTAAACAATATATCAAGAATTGCAGAATTATCCCCATCAACGAATCTACTCTGTTAATTTCGGTTGAAGAGGATAAAATGACCAGGATTGCCGGTTTTGTCGGTTACAACAATGCCAATGTCGCAACCAGCCAAAAACTAAGCGGTAATTTGCAATTTCAATTTTTAAATCTCTATGGAACAGATAGGAATCTATCATTCCAATGGTTCCAGATCCAAAATCAACACCAAACACTTGAACTTGCCTATCATGAGTCAGGACCATTTCGAATTCCTTTGGCAGGTAATATTTCGCTATATCGAGAGCAGGCAGATTCGACTTGGATCAAGACCAGGATTACTCTCAACTTATATTATTATTTGCTTTTTAACCAGGTCGGATTCAATTTAATTACTGATGATGTCTTTCCCGGATCAAGAAGACCACCTATTATTGATAATGATCATGAAAAGACCATCGGTATCTTTTGGAAATTCACGAATGTAGATTATAGTCCGAACCCTGGAATCGGTATGTCTGCCTCTGTCAATCTCGACCAGGTTTTTGTTCACACCGATAGCTTGAAATCAACTCGCAATGCCTTCACTTTTACATGGAATAATTATCATCCGGTCGGGAAAAAATTTGTCTGGTTTTTAGGATTAAATGGTAAGCAATTATCAGATAAAAATGCTCCTTATTACAGATTGTTTCAATTAGGTGGTTTCAGTAATTTACGAGGTTTCACCGAAAATAATTTTACAGGCTGGCGAGTTGGTTGTGTCAATAATGAATTTCGACTTCGAACTGGAAAAGATTCAAGAATTCAGATATTTCTTGATTATGGATATGTTGAATTTCAGCAAATCCTGCTACAGTCAAAAAGGGAACGTATACTTGATAAGCTTTTCGGTACAGGGATCGGTTTACGAATCAATACACGTCTCGGTGTAGTCGGTATTGACTATGCCTTGGGGTACGATGGACACAAATGGACTGACCCTTTGAATGGTATTATTCACTTCGGTTTGGACACAAAATTCTGAGAAAACAATGTTTTTATTATTAGCGAATTTGCTATAATATAGATACAAAATAAAAAATACCTTGCCATTTTTTATTAATTTGTTTTTATTGAGACTGAATTAGAGAATGACATTTATAGTGTGAGTAAGGACTGTGTCGAAACGAACAAATACCACCGGTATTTGATTTATTTATTTTGAAAATTAACCTATTACAAGCATTATAAATCGTTCTAAAATGCACAGGATATAAAAAAAAACTTGCACAAAATATCCTGTTTAAATCATTGAATCTATAAAGAATGCAATGCAATGCATTACCCGAAAAATATGATGTACAAAAAATGGAGGAATCAATGTTCAAAAAAATCGCACTTATCACTCTGTTAGTTATCGCTGTTACGTTTGCCATAATGATGACAGGTTGCGCCAAAAAAGCTGCTACAACTGAAACACCAGTTGATACAACAATGACAGCGCCTGCGCCTGATACCACAATGGCACCAGCTCCAGCTCCAGAAGCTCCGGCTCCAGAAGCTCCAGCTAAAAAATAATCGTTACATTAATTTGTGACTGATTAACACAGTCCTTTTGGGCAGGCAAGACGTTGCCTGCCCATTTTTTTAAACAAAAAAAAGGAACGCTTTAGCGTTCCTTTTCATTTAAATATCCTAGATTTCTATATTATCTATCAATCGTGTCTTGCCAAAATATACTGCCACAAGAGCGCGATTACCGTGCACCAGTGTTACCACAGGTTCCAGTGTTTTTGCATCTACTATTTCCACATAATCTATCTTTCCTTGTGCACGATTCAAAATGTCTAGCATGATCTTTTTTGCCTCGTGGATATTGTTCTCTCCAGAATGAGCATATTCATGAATTACCTGGAGTGATTTGGAAAGTGATAGAGCTCTTTGTCTTTCTTCAGAGCTTAAGTATTTGTTCCTGGAACTCATTGCCAGACCGTCAGTTTCTCTGACTATTGGGCATCTTTTGATCACAGTTGGGAGATCAAGATCAGTAATCATCTTCTCCAGGATTACAATCTGCTGATAATCTTTTAATCCCATATACATATAGGAGGGATTGACCAGGTTCATCAGCTTTGCCACAATAGTAGTGACCCCTTTGAAGTGTTCGGGTCTGCTTTTTCCACAAAGAACATTCGATAAATCATCTACCTTGATCCAAGTTTTAAAGCCTTGCGGGTAAATGTCGATGTCTAGTGGGCAAAAAACGTAATTTACGTGACATGAAGCTAAAAGTGATAAATCATGCTCAAGGTCACGCGGATACGCTGAGAAGTCTTCATTTGGAGCAAATTGACTAGGATTCACATAAATACTGACAACGATGATTTCGCATTCCTTTTCTGCAGCTCGAATAAGGCTGATATGACCTTCATGGAGATATCCCATTGTCGGTATGAATCCAATCTTTTTACCTGGTTTCCAATGGCGGGAGATCGCAAGCATTTCCGGCAGTGTGCGGATGATTATCGGAATCATCTCAATCTTTCACTCACAGGCTGGTTGTTTTCATCTACAGTAATTACTTTTGGTGTGTGTTTACCCATCTCTTCCTCAGTCATTAAACCGTAATTCACGATGATAACTTTATCCCCTCGATGTACAAGCCGGGCTGCTGCGCCATTAATACCGATTTCGCCGGTTCCGTACGTTCCTGTGATGATATATGTCTCAAATCGATTACCATTGGAGAGATCAAAGATTTCGACTTTTTCAAATTCTCTCATACCGGTAATTTCCATTAATTGGGCATCTATTGTAATGCTACCGACATAATCGATATCAGTCTGGGTAATTGTAGCTCTATGAATTTTTGATAAAAGTATGCTTCTTAGCATGAGACCTCCAATGTTTATCAATACAAACTATTCGAGGCAGGATTTTTGTAAATTATTTTTATTTGATTCACAATTACGTGGCTTATAAATCTATTCATTATATTCATGGTGGAGGTGGCGGGAATCGAACCCGCGTCCAAAGAATGACAAAACAAGGAATCTACATGTTTAGTTGTCTGTTAATCTCACGGAAACGTCACCAGACAATCAGAGCAGCGGTTCCGCCAGCTTGTTAAATTGTCGGCAAATGGGACAAGCTTTCCATTCGCTTAGCTGTCATTATGCCGTTTGACCCGTTGCCAGACAGCGAAGGCAACGGCAAACGCTAGCAGGTTAAGCCGCTAGAGCGTAATTATCGTTTGCAATTAGTTTTTATCACCATTGTTAACGGGTAAGATGATTTCCCCGACATGCATCCCTGATCCCTCTATTCCCTGTCGAAACCAGGTCACCCCCATATGTCATAATTCAAAGATCTATGATACATAGTATTTAAGAGTTGCAGGGTTGTCAAAGGAAAAGAAGAAATGAACCCATGACATTCCTCAATCTTTCACATGCTTGTAAAAGAAATGTTTTGCCAACTCTGCGGTAGCAATGTAGAGAACGATAATCAAAGCCAGCCAGGGTATGAATTTCAGTGGTAAATCACCAAATCCAAATATGTGTGCTATGGGTGTAAACGGTAAAGTTATGGTTAAACCAACGACGATCAATGTTGAAATCAGTAATGCATTCCCGGGTTTGCTCTTATAGAAAGGCTTTCGTGTTCTAACAACGAGTACGATCAAGGAAGCTGAAACAATAGATTCCATGAACCATCCGGTTCTGAATTCCTCAGGAGTTGCATGAAGAATAAGCATCAGCAATCCAAAGGTTGCATAATCAAAAATAGAACTAACCAGTCCGAAAGTGATCATGAACTTACGAATGAATTTGATATCCCATCTCCTGGGTATAGCCACCATTTCCTTATCAACAGAATCTCGGGCAATATTCATTTCCGGGAAATCAGTCATCAGGTTCATCATCAGTATTTGTTTTGGCAATAAAGGTAAGAATGGCAGGAATAAAGAAGCACCTGCCATGCTGAACATATTTCCGAAATTGGCACTGGTAGCCATGAATACATATTTTTGGGTATTGGCGAAAGTAGTTCTTCCTAGTTGAATACCATGATTCAGCACTTTCAGGTTTTTCTCCATCAAAACGATATCTGCTGCTTCCTTGGCAACATCGACTGCACTTTCCACCGAGATACCCACATCCGCTGCATGAAGTGCAGATGCATCGTTGATACCGTCACCCATGTAACCGACAACATTACCGCTTTTTCTCAGAGCCATGATGATACGTTCCTTCTGATTCGGTTCGATTTCAGCAAAGATATTGGTCTTGGAAGCTTTATTGCGAAGAGCTGAATCACTCATCTTGTGCAATTCACTACCAGTCAATATCTTCGGGTCGGCTAAACCCATTTCAGTCCCGAGATGCATGGCTATGAGATGATTATCACCTGTGATTATTTTGAGACTAACTCCATTATTCTTCAGATCTTCCACGATCTTCACGATTCCCTTTTTCAGCGGATCATGTAAGACAATGAACCCTAGGAAGGTCATTCCTGCCTCTGTCTCTTTATGCAGTTTGACATCTTCCTTTGTTATTTTATAGGAAATTCCCAAAGTCCGCATACCCAAATTACTGGTAGCTGCAAACTGCTTGTGAATCACAGGCAGCACTTGGGCAATCGGCACCTTGTTACCATCTAACATTTCTGCATCAGTACAGACTTCCAGGATGTTTGTCAAAGCACCTTTTGTGATCATCAAATTCTCATTATCCTTACTGACTACTATGCTGAGACGTTTCCGATCAAAATCGTAGGGGATTTCATCCAATTTCTTATAGGTACTCACATCAAATGTCTTATGGTCCCGAATTGCTTTGTCGATCGGATTCGTAAATCCTGATTCATTGACTGCATTCAAATATGCATATAACATCACTTTTTCACTGGGCTTTCCATTACCATCGAGAGCATCCTGCAATGTAACGACTCCTTCCGTTAAGGTGCCGGTTTTATCTGAACAAAGTACATTCATGGAACCGAAGTTTTCGATAGAAGCCAGTCTTTTGACAATGACCTTTTCTTTTGCCATCTTCTTAGCACCATAAGCTAAATTAATGCTGATGATTGCCGGCAGTAACTGAGGTGTTAAACCAACTGCCAATGCAAGCGAGAACATGAAGGAATCTAATACAGGTTTGTGAAGGAAGACATTCACACCAAAGATTAATATGACCAGCAGGAGTGTCACTTCCATTAGGAAATACCCGAAACGGCGCACTCCACGTTCAAAATCAGTTTCCGGAGGATGAAGCTGCAAGCGTTCACTTATCTTTCCGAATTCTGTCTGTTTCCCTGTATGAACAACGATGGCTTTAGCACTGCCACTTACGATATGGGTTCCCATCCAGATGGAATTTGATCTTTCCGACATCGTTGTATCTGCTTCAATCAAGGAGACAGATTTGTAGGCAGGATAGGTTTCTCCTGTCAATGTCGCTTCATCAACATATAAGTCTTTTGACTCCAACAATCGGCAATCACCGGGAACCGTGTCCCCTGCATCAAATATGACAACATCGCCCGGTACAACATCTTCTACAGCGATTTCTCTTTCTTTGCCATCCCGTACTATCGCTGCTGTGATACGAACTAAGTCCAATAATCGTGAGATGGCATTGGCTGCCCCTTTTTCCTGGAAAAAACCAAGCAGACCGCTGATGAAAACAATAGTAAGAATTATAACTGTATCTGTCACATCATGAAGGAATATGGAGACAAGGGCAGCAGCAATCAATATGAGGATGATAGGACTGGAAAACTGTGCAAGCAATAATCTGAGTATCGAATGTGAATGTTCTTTTTTGAGGGTGTTCCTGCCATTTTCCTGTAATCGTTGTTTCGCAGAGGCACTGCTTAATCCATTTCCATCAGTGTTTAATTGTTTGAGTATTTCTTCGAGTGGAATACTCCAAAAAGGTTTCGGATTTTCATTCATATTATTTCCCTATCACACAGACTTCGGAATTTACACGAAAGCTAAGTGTTTGGAGTTCAATTTCCCATGCAAAACTAGCAGTAACCACCTAGCTAAAAGGGAAAATGGACTTCAAATCGACTTTTCATCATCGGTAGCGAAAACCTGCTTTCAGTTGAGTTCTTACTTCTAACTCCGCACTCTCCAACCTATACTTCGACTCCGCTCAGTAACCGCACCTCCAAAGGGAAGAATCCATATTTAGCCACCCTCTTTTGAGCACAAGAGAGGGGCAGGGGGGGAGTTACACAAAGAGAGGGATTAAGGGTGAGTTTGATTCTCTTCTCTTTCTGAACCTGTCACCTGAAACCTTCTGCACTATTTCACAAACAACATCTTCCTATCCTAAGAGATATAGCAGAAATACAATCCGGAAGCTATAACTTTACCATTATCATCTTTACCATTCCAAGTAACAAAGTGCTGGACTGTATCTTGATGTTCATTTATTATAATATATATAATATTTCTTAGATATCCTTGTCAAGATTATACATTTTGAAATCTTTTCCCACTATATTGTTAACATAATTTAACAGCTTATGGAGTATGTGCAGAAGTTTTCAAGTATCAAAGCGGACCAGAGCATAGAATTTCGCATGAATGAAAGTAATAATGACAATCAAGTCCGGTACGGACGATAGATAAATAGGGGTAGGGGAGTAATCCATTACTGGCTCCCCTCCCTCCGAACCGTACGTGCGGTTCTCCCGCATACGGCTCTCCAGAAAACGAGTTCTCATTTAAGAGATTGACATAATTCCTGATGGGCTTTGGTTAATGAGAAAAACCCAGCATTATCAAAGATGTAATTTGGATACCTGATATTGTCTTTTCCTGTGGCAATACCATAGCGCTTTTTCCTCTTTCTGAGGATACTGCGTAGCCTGTGTCTTACCCAGCCATCCAAGTTAGGAAAGACTGTTTTGTAACAGTGTTTGTAATACTCGAACCAACCTCTTTGAATCGGCTTGATTTTAGCTATTATGGTTTGTAAGCTGTGGGCATTACTGCGTCCGGTACATTTACGGATGCTGTCTTTGAACTTGTTGATACTCTTCTGTCTGGGGTATCTTTTACCCTTGAAGAAGTGGTATCCTAAAAATTCCACCGCTTCCGTTTCTGCGTCCAGTATTTTAGTCTTTTCAGGATGCAAAACCAGACCTGCTTTTTCAACCCATTCGCCTATTGTACATAAAGCCATTTCTGCTTCCTCTCGACTTTGACACATGACTACAAAATCATCCGCATAGCGTATCATTCTATAGCCTTTGCCTGCCATAAGCCAGTCCAGAGGATTCAGATAAATGTTTGCCAGTAATGGACTGATAACTGCTCCCTGAGGTGTTCCCGTTTCCGGTGTCCAGGTTGACGTTGTATCCATTACTTTTTGATTCAAATAGTCATTGATAAGATTCAGAACTTTCCCGTCTGCTATCTTTTCTCCTACACGCTTCATCAGCTTGTCCTGCGGTATACTGTCAAAGTATCCTTTCAGGTCTGCATCCACAACAAAGACGTATCCCTGCTTGAGAAGTCCATCGACTTGTCTTAAAGCATCTTTGCAGTCGCGTTTGGGACGAAAGCCATAACTGTGTTCGGCAAATCCCTGTTCAAATATCGGTTCGATTACATTGCGCAGTGCTGTTTGTACTACTCTGTCCGTGACGGTCGGTATGCCCAAAGGTCTCTTTTCCTTACTGCCCGGTTTATCTATCCAGACACGTTTGATTCCATTGGGTTGATACGCTTCCTTTTGCAACAGTTCGGAGGTTCGTACTAATCTTGCCAGCGCATGTCTTTTGTAGTGCTGGATGCTGACATTGTCGATACCGGCACTACCTCTGTTGGATGCCACGTGTTTCCAAGCTGATGCAAGGTTTGCCATGGCATATACCTTGTCTATCAGACTGAACCATTTTCCACCTTTGACGCCCATTTCGAGCGCTGCCAACATTTTGTCAGACCATACTGACGGTTCCACCCAACTCCATTGCGGAGGGATTTCTCGTTCTTGTTTAGCCGTTTTCGGCAATAATGAACGTTGATCTTCCATCAATACTCCTTTCAAAATTCATTTTCCTGTGCCCCTTCGCTACTTTCAGGTTATAGTGTCCTGAATATCATCGCTACTATGAACACTCTGACTCCTGCTGATGTCTCTTCCCATCAGCAGGTCTCATAGCTTGAGATAGAAACCTTCACAACATTCCGTCTCCAGTCACTTGATACAATCAGTACATGGCTTTTGCACGTCATCTCAGCCTGTCTGCCATCTTCCGGGGGAAACTCCGGTTCACCCGAAGTGCATCATTCCAGAAGATTTTGGTCTTCGCTTAAGGCTAGCAAGCTCGACATTGTATCCTGCCGAATCGAGTTCGTTATCCTACGGACTGCTGTTTCGTCATTTGTTACTCCCCACCCCATCTCACGATGAAGCAGTTACATAGACTACCAGGCATGACGTAGCCTGAAATGGGACTTGCACCCATCCGATTTCTATCTATCACTATCGTACTAACGCTCGGATTTCAATCCGGCGAGAAGTATCCCCCGCATAAAGTAGTCCTGTAGGGACGAAAGATGATGAAAAACAGTGAAGAATGGAGACTGTAATCTGTCATCCCAATGGGATTTAGTCAACTCAACAATCGTAACACCGGATTAAAATCCAGTGTTAATATCTATCTTCCCCGATGGGAATCAGAGCATAAGGAAGTCAGGTACTGACGATAGATGATGGGGGAAAACAGAAATAGAGATGACTCAACTTAACTCCGCACTCTCCGTCAGCTTTTCAAACTCTCCGACACTATGCTTCGACTACGCTCAGCAACCACCACCTCTATTTATCCAAAGAGAGGAATGTTTGAAAACAGTGCCACGTTATTATAATACTGTCTTTACATAGGGCAAATAAACTTCGTATTCATCTGCAGGTAAACGATATGGTCTGCCATCTTTCACAAAAGCACCGTGGATGGAAGCTCTGCTGCATAATTCCTGTTTGGAGTTGTAAACTTCCTGTATCCAGATTGCTCGCATTCGATTGCCTTTGTCTATCCATGTTTTTACAGATATGATATCTTCAAGCTGCAAGCCTTTGATATAATCTATTTCCAAATGAGTAAGATAAATGAAAATACCCTTTTCCTTAAGATTCTTAATAGACATTTTCATGTCATACAGCGCTTCACTTCTTGCCGCTTCTAAAAGGTTCAGGTAACTGGCATTATTCATGTGTCCATATGAGTCACATTCATACCCATAGACTCTTTTTTGAAAAGTAAAGACCATGAGACACCTCATTAGTTTTTAATGTCCCGATAAAAGATGCTTTGCTTTTCTTGACAATTTAATTTTATTTAAAATATGAATTCTTGTAGGGGTTTGCGGTAGTAAATCCGTTCTGAATGAGGTATAATGAAGAAAGTATATCATTACTCAAAAGAAAAATATGACCTCTTTGCTCCTGAAAAAAAGGAACGCATTCTCAATGAAATCCTAGATGCCCTTCATGCCAACTGGGATGACGTGGAAATGAGAATCACTCTTATCGTCTCCTATATGGAATGTGTTGCTTATAGCCCTGAAATTATGCCTGCAAGTTTCTCGGCAATTGTTGAAAAGCTCTCTAACTGTGATACTTTGGAGGATTTTCTCTCTTTAACTCAAAAGAATGGCATTTTTCCGGGGGCTGGTTATCGAATGGATCAACCTGCTATCCGCCGATATGATGGCATACGGGAAAAGCAGGACTTTCCTTTCATTGGTGTGCTACATAATCTGCGTTCCGTGTTTAATGTGGGTTCCATCTTTAGAACTACTGAATGTCTGGGTTGGGAAAAGCTCTATCTATGCGAGAATACTCCTACACCTGATCAATTGCAGGTTCAGCAGGCATCTATGGGAACTCATGAAGTGGTTGCCTGGGAAGCAAAGGCTGATACAATTGAACTACTGAAAGAATTGAAAGGAAAAGGCTATCATCTCTATGCGCTTGAGACTTCATCCAATGCTACTTCTCTTAGAGATGTGAAGATAACATATCCCGCAGCCCTAGTTGTTGGTAACGAAGCATTGGGATTGACTGAAGACATCTTAGAAACCTGTGATGAAGTCATAGAAATACCTATCTTTGGCTGGAAGAATTCATTAAATGTATCTGTTGCATTTGCCGTATGTGGCTATGAATGTAATCGACAATACGATAAGGAGAAAACATGATCAATCGTGAAGATGCAAAAGCTCTTCTTTTTTCTCACCTTAAAACCCAAAGTCTGCAGAATCACTGCCTGGCTGTTGCTTATGTCATGGAAGCTCTGGCTCCAAGACTTTCTTTGAATGCTGAAGAATGTTTCATCGCAGGTCTCCTGCATGATATTGACCTTGATTATATCGGAACTGATTTCAGCCAGCACGGGCAGAAAGCGATGGATTTGCTTAAGGATGCAGGTCTTACCGATGAAATGAAGAAAGCGATCCGTGCCCATACCGGAAATGAACCTGTTGAAACTATCTTCGACCAGGCTTTGTGGATCGCTGATCCAATCACAGGACTCATCACAGCCAGTGCTTATATGCGACCGGATAGAAAGGTATCAACGATAGAGCTTCCCTCTTTGAAGAAAAAGTTCAAGTCAAAAGGATTTGCAGCCGGTGTTTCACGTGAACAGGTCCAGGAATGTGAAAAGCTGGATATCAGCTTGGATGATTATCTTTCCTTAGCCTTGAAAGCCATGGCAGATCATGAAGCAGAACTTGGATTTTAATGATATTGAATAATTACCAACTTAGCCAGGTGCTGTCTGTCATCTTTGTCATCCTGAATATCCTGGATGGTCATTCCACTTACATCGTTCTGCGTCCTGATCATTTCAAGCGAGAGCGTAATCCCATTGCCCGTTGGATTTTCAGGAAACTAAGTGTTTTAAGAGGAATAATCATTTGGAAGTCTGTGTTATTAATTGCTCTTTTAGTTCTTATCTTCACCCAATACCTTGATGAACCTTATTTTTTGAATATTATCCTGATAATCGCCAATCTCTTCTTCACTTGGGTGGTGATACATAATTATAGCGTCTACAAAAAATTAAAAAATTGCTGAGAAGACCGTTGGGTATATGCGATTTTCATTATTGAGAGTTGTTGTTGTCACTAATACGCATTACGGTAGCAATACGGTAGCAATACGGTAGCATTACGGTAAAAAACCGTATTAGTACCGTAATGATATAGTAGTGGAACGGTAATTCAATTGGAGAAAGTGTTAGGTGCCAGGTGTTTGTTTCAGAGAGAGTTTTGCTGAGACTTTTGGAGTTCAATTTCCCAAACTGAATATCAATGAATACCTTACTAAAAGGGCAAATGGCTTTACATGAAAGCTAAGAGCCGGTTCATTGAGTGATTTCGACGAAGGAGAAATTGTATCGAAATGACCCAATGTGACCCTATAAGGTTGTGCAATGTCGTCTCCTCGATACAAATAGATAAATCTCTTCACTCGAAGAACTCAGCTTTCATCCTCAGTAGCGGAAACCTGCTTTCTGGGAAGTTAAAAAATCGAGCATAAACCCATTTTCAATGAGGTTCTGAAAAAGAAGTACTTAACTTCTATTTATGTTTGTTAATACGCAGCATTACAAAGGACTTGAGTTGTTTTTTCTCCCAGCCTTTCAAACTTATCAGGTATGTTGTTGTCAGGTAGAAAATAGAAGAAAGAACAGCATAAATGAGTACTGTGATGAGTTTTTGAGGGTAGGACAGAATGTATAGTCCTATGGCAAAAGCAAAGCTGAGGATAGCTACAATTACGGTTCTAAAAACAACCGTCTTATAATACTCTAAAATACTGATTTGAGCAAAACGGCACGCTTTGGGTATATTGAAAGAGAATGCTAAAATGACATTGGGAATGATTGTACCTAAAGCAACTCCTATTATCGCTGAATCTTTGATCTGGTAACCCCAATTTGATAAGATTCCAGGTAATGTATGCATTAAAAGGATACTCAGCCCCAGATTAGCCACAGCTTCGATCATCGCGATACGAGCCAATATCTTGTGTTCATTTGCCATCAGCAGTACATACACAGAGGACGAACGGAAAAAGAGAAGGATGTACATTGATAATAACAAAAGGATGGCGCATATGATTCCGGCAGTATCATTCAAATTAAGCCACAGGTTGAGCAGGGGTTTCACATAAACCAGGAGGGGAATCAAAAGCAACGTTGAGATCATCCCCATTAAACGGTTCGATTGCAGCATGATTTCTGTCATCTTGGATTTATTCCCTGCTGCAAAGAGTGTTGCCGAAACTGGTCCGAGATTATCCAGGAATTGAGCTGAGAACTTCTGATACGTATCAGCCAATCGGATAGATATTTGGTAAACTGCCACCATGGCGACGCTGCCAAAGATCGAAATAACGAGCTGATCTGTCTTCATAATGATAATATTCGTGAAAGTAATGAGATAGGCATAGACTGAAAAACCCATCACAGAACGAAGCAGGGAGCGGTCATAATGCTGCCAGCGAATCTTGAATTCAGGAATGAAACGATGCACTACGAGCATCATACTCAAACTTGCACCCAGGTTTGTACCGATGGCAACGAATGCCATACCGACCAGGTTGAGTTTGAAATGAATCATCAGTGCCATACCAACGAAATTGAGCGTGATAAAAGTGATCTGGATGAGATTACGAGCATGCATTTTCTGCAATCCGCGCAGGATTTCAGCAAAAAAGCCAAAGGGAAAAGTGAGTGCAGAACCGATACCGAAGATGATGAGAACTTTTCGGAAATACATGATATTTTCTGCGTGAAAGCCAAAGATACGCTGCAGGTTGAAACTCAGAATAACGGAGAAAGCAGCGATGAGAATAGCAAAGAAAGCGTAATTAAAGAAGATCGTGCTGACAATTCGATTGTATTTATTCCAATCCTTAGTCGTGCTGCATTCGCTTGTATATTTTTGAATCGATGTACCGAATCCGAAATCCAGGAGAAGAGAATATCCAAATATTGACCACAATAATGCCCAAAAACCATATTCTTCCCTAGTTAAGCCTAGGAAAAGAATTCGTGTGAGAAAAATGGTAATGAAAATACCAATAATCATCTTTCCATAATTGGAAAGAGTATTGATCAGCATGCGCTTTCGTAATCCAAGCCCAGGGTTTTCTGCTGTATTCAAATGATATCTCCTTGTTAATCATGTTTTCGCCACCGAGGATGAAAGATCGGTTTGAAGTCCATTTGCCCTTTTAGTCAGGTATTCAATGATAATTTGTTCAGGGCAATTGAACTCCAAATCCTCAGCTTTCATGTAAACTTCCACAATCGCAGAATCAAACTCTCCCTTAATCCCTCCCTTTATCCAAAGGGAGGGAAATCAGACCGGATGCCTGTTTTGTTCATTCCTCCCTTTATCCAAAGGGAGGGAAATTAGACCAAATGCTGTTTATCCATTCCTCGCTTGTAATATTTTATAGAGGATAACCTCTATCTTTTTTTTCACAAGAGAAATCTCGTAATTATTGATAATTTTCAGCCTTGCCTGATTCCTGATCGTCTCAATTTCATCGAATGGAAGTAACTCCAGCTTCATTATCTTTTCAGCAAGAGCAGCACTTGAACATCTTTCGAAAAGGAAGCCATCGGAGCCATTGGAAATAATCTCCTTAGGACCATAAGCATCTGTGGCAATCACAATCAGACGTTGAGCCATGGCTTCGATAATGACTCTTCCAAATGCCTCTTCAGCCAGGGTTGGCATAAGCATCACATCATAGTCAGGGAAAATGGATTGCAGTTTGAGGCTTTTTCCCATAAAGTGAAAATGCGAATCCAAGTGCAAGTCTTGAATTAGTTTTCTGCAGGCTTCTCCATATTCAGGATCTTCCTCACCATAAATATCCAAAGTGAATTCGAAACCTGGCTTCTCTTGTAAAATTTGGCTAAGTGCTCTGATGATGATATCCAACCCTTTCAATGGTTCTATTCTACCAGCAAAAATATACTTTATGGGCTTTGTTAAAACTCGGGGATTATCTTCTGGAATCCTAATCCCACGGGGTATGACATAGATTTCTTTGCTTCCATATCTCTCAGCTACCTGGCTTTCCATCCATTTTGACAGTACGATGACTGGTTCCAGGTGTATTTTCCCTCCAATCGTGAAAGGTAAAACCTGCTTCATTATACGAAACAAACGGCTTTTGAAACCTGATGTTACATAAGTTCTGAGCCAAATATCTCCCAGGTCAAAGACATGAGGCTGTTTAAGATGTTGGATAGCGATCACAGGAGAAATCGACAAAGCCTTCATATTCCCCAGGTAGACTATATCCGGATGCAATTGCTGAATCAGTGATTTTGTGATACGATAATTAAACACTTCCACACGATGCTTATCAAAAAAAGAACCATTGAGATAATCTATGTATCTGAGAATCCGCAGAGGCTTGTTTGGTTTGATGCTGCCAATTTCTTCACTCGGATTATCAATTCCTTTGATGCCGCAAAGAATATAGACTTCATGACTTTGCTCGTTCATGTAATCCATTGTCTCTTTTACCGAGATTTCATAGCCTCCTTCAAAATAGGGAGGGTAATAATTGGAAATGCACAGTATCTTCACGATTATCTCCTTAACATACCATTAATAACATCTATCAGATGCTTATCGGGATAGATATTGATGCCCAGATAGGATTTTATTAGGTATAGCATGAAAAGAATGACGATTAACATCATTAACAAAATAAAAATATAGGTAAAGGCTTTGGCAATGTAAGTAAGACCCTTGTCCATGCTGCCTCTATCCATAGCTTTGAATTGGTTTCGATTATCTTTTCCGAAGATAATGACGAGATACCAATATCTGAAAAACCAAATTGAAAAACGAATATCAATAATACCACGGGATGGTACAGGAGGAAGCATACGCTTCATTAACCCCATTAATTCCTTACGTTGTTCAAAGGTTAGGTTTTCGGTATTCTTCTTGTTAGAAATATTATTCTGATCAGGAGTTTCTATCATTTTTACCCATTGTTCAGAGCTAGGGACTCTGTTGTTAGCTGTTGAGAGATTTTTTTGTTCTTTTGTGTATTTCTGATTGATAGCTTCTTCAAGACTGCGATTAAAGCAAAAATGAGCATGAGTTGGTAAAAATTATTGGTTTGCTTGAGAACCCACTCTAGAGTGGATTCCGTATAGATTGCCAGTAGACCTCCAATTAATCCTATCGAGAAGAACTGATAGTCTGTTTTTTTATACCTGAAATAATTCTGAATATTCATGAAATAGAAGTAGAAAAGGAAGCAGAAAAAGATGAATAGTGTGTGCCAACCGCATTCAGCTGCGATCATTAAATAGATGGTTTCCACCAAGCCATTTTTCTCATCAGGATCATCAGGATTCAGCATCTCAATATGATTGCTATACTGCCAGGGCGGATTGATCTTGATACCGAAATTATTCAACCCAATCCCCAAAGGTTTATCCTTCACCATTTTCAGGGCTGCAATAGCAAGTTCCTTACGCACATTTGTTGATTCTTCAGGAGCTGTTCGAAATCTCTCACTGATAGAATCCCAAGCCTGTACCAGGACAACGATACCTAAAATGAGCAAGAGAAACGTGACCCCCAGTTTTTTCATAGAGAAACCGCTGGAAAAGGATAGAATTAAAACGATACAGATAGACAACGCATACAGCACCATTCCTGCCCTGGATAGTGTTGATATCACAACGACGGAGATCATGCCGAAGAGAATCAGCCACACAAAGAACTTAATGAATTTAACATTCTTTTTGTTCAAAAGATAGGAAAAGACCAAAGAACCGAGAATGATTGAATACATAACCAGTGAGTTCTGATGCGGAAAGGGACCTGACGATTGAAACTTCCCCTGCACATACTTCTGTACCATCACCTGGTAGAAGATAAAGGCAATAATTGCAGCCACACCCCTCATAAAGTCATTGAATTGCTTATAATCGTTTACGTAATTATAGATAACAAAGAAGTAAACAAACATCCTCATCATCTTCCAAAGTTCAAAAAGTGAAAAGATGATGACACTTGAATTTACGATAGATAGGGCACTGAAGGCAAAATAGGCAAAGAAAATATATGATCCAGGCGGTAGGTGAATGGGGTATTTGTTTTTACGGTGCAGAACTAATAGTAAGATCACCGTTGTTGCAATATCAACCATTCCTATTTCAAAGCCTTTTGAAGTTAATCTGAAAGTTTCGCGTGATACAAAGTTGATATCCTGCATCTGGATGGTGAAAAACACCATCAAAAAGAAGATGACTTTCTCAACCATAGGGTTTTTAAGTGAAAGAAAATAACCTGAGGGAACTCCAATCAGTAGAACTGCAAAGAAAACGAAGTATTTAACATTGGATAGCAGGTCAGTCATGATAAAATCTTGAGCTTAACTATCGCATGTCTGTTTGGCAACTCAGAGCTATAGGAATGAATTTGTGAAAAAAGAGAACCAGGCAAATAGGCTTTATTGATAGTTAAGTAACCTGGTACAAGATAAGACATTAATTACCACCTGCTTTCTGGATCATATCATTAACGAACCATGCGGATTGAAATGCTTGGAGACTGGGTAGTGCCATAGTTACAACATCATTCCATTTCGCTATTGGATTCTTGGGAACAAAGATAATATCATTTGGTTGTAAGGCGAAATCAAATTTTCTTGCATGCATGATAGCTCTGACATGTATTTTGTAGAGATGTGGACTGGAAAGACTACCCCTGATGACATATACGGTAGATATAGCAGTTGATTTAAATCCTTGAGCAAATGAGATGCTCTGCAACAGCGTCATATTTTCCTGGTAAAAGAAATGACCCGCCAGATTCACTTCACCCAATATATATATTTCCTTGCTGGTAGCGGAAGGCACATAGATGTAGTCTTTATCGATAAGAGGAATATTATAACGGGTATTGCCTTTTTGAACAAGTTCAACAAAATCTATTGGTAGAATCTTATTGTCACGAGTCAGGAAAGTTCTTTCCAAATCAGCCAGTTCAATGGTGGCAGTTGGATAATATCCCAAAGCAAAACCTCCGGCATTAGCGATTGCATCAAGTACTCTCATGCTTCCTGAAATCTTGAAAGTGCCCGGATGCATGACCTTTCCTAAGAGTGTTACTGTTGAATTCCTGGTTTCAATTAGAATGATTGATACCTTGGGATACAGTAAATATGCCTGTAGTTTATGTTCAAGCAACGTTGTGGCTTCAGCGATAGTGAGTCCTCCCACCTGCACTTCACCGACCAGGCGAAAGGATAGAGTCCCATCCTCTTTCACTATGACAACATCTGTATCCAGCTCCGGTTCATCATAGACATAGATTTTCATCTTATCCCCCGGCTCAAGCTTGTATGGAGGCAAGACGATATTGTTTAAACTGTCTATTTGTGCATAAATTGTATCCTGGGACGTGATCTGAGTTTCTTCCAGATAATCAGGTGTGATTTTACGATTTACTTTACTATTCGACAAGCCTTTGTTTGATGTGCATGATGCGAATAGGAAGATACTCAACATTAATAAAATTAGCTTGATTGGTGTATTTATTTTTATCATGCTATTACTCTTTTGGAAAGAAGTCTTTATGTACATAATTTAAAACTCCATAGACATTTGTGAATTTTCTCTCTTTCAGATATTTGTTGATTTTTACCAAGCTGCTTCTACTGCTCCTCTTGAAACGGCCTACCATAATGAGGGCATCTGCAGCAGTGACAATACTAGAGAAAAGCAACGGACTGTGCTGGTAATCGAAAAGCTCCCAAAAAATATAATCATACTCCGTTTGAGAATCGAGAAATGCACTGACTCGCTTGGAATCTAACAAGAGAGAAAAGACATGTTCGTCTGATAAAAAATAGGCATGGGATATGTTTGAGCTTCGTTTTTGTATTTGATATTTATCCGTGATATCGTAGAGGTAGTTGTTGAGCAAATATGGTTCTGTATCGGCAGTAGGGATTTGGATGGAATCAATGTACAGGATTCTTTTCTTCTGATCTGACAGCATTCTGATAATGTCACAAATCAGGAAAGACTTACCTGTTTCCGGGACATCACTCCCAAAAGCTAATACTGATTTCCGATTATCACTCGAAAGGCGCATAATGTTATCGACAAGTACCTGTAGATTTTTTAAATACACATTCTTTTCAAATTGATCTTCATCGGGTAACAGTCCGATTAATGGCATCATTCCGTTACCTGAAAAATCCTTATCGGATTTGAGATAAGGATCTAGAATTTCCTTTCCGATAACAAAGACCGAACATAGCCCAAAAATCAATATTCCTATCCCCAGTACCACCATTTTGCGGTTTGTTCCTTCAGGAAACACGGGAGGTTTGGCTGACTCTATGATCTCGTAATCACTGACATTCGACTGAATTGACATCTGTGATTCAGCCAACCTGGCTTCAACGATGCGAAGAATATCACGATTCAGTTGCAGTTGTCTATCTATCTCCAGAAATTCCTTCTCCACGGTTGTCAGATCGCCCAGGGAAGTTCTAATACTATCAATTTTAGTTTTGAATTCTTTATTCATTTTCAGTGAAGCCTGTCTTTCAGCTTCAAAACGTGATTTATCAATGGTATAGACATCCTTCAAACCACTGGGTCCCCATGTTTCCGCATCCGGCAGATCACGGGAATCTCCGCTCGTTGTTTTCTGAAGCTCCCTGATATCATCAATTACTTTACTTACCTTGGGATTATCATCCGTATATCTGGTTCTTAATGTTTCCAATTCTCTCTGTAAATCCAACAGCCTTCTCTGGTCTGTCTGCGAATAAGTCCAATTCAGCATATTTTTGGCTGGAACATCCGCAAGCTTCTTGTTCATTTCCGATATTTTGCTATCCATTTCTGTTGCTTTTAACTGGTTTTTAATCATCTCAATTTCGACTTCTTTCAACTGGTCAAACTTGCTTTGTGATTCCTGGGAAACCGAGATGACACCATATTGTTCACGAAACTGATCGTTTTTGAACTCCAGGTTCTGAATTGCTAACAATCTATTTTGTTTCTCCTGTAAGTAATACTGATAGATTTTTTGAGTGGCTGAATTCATGAGCCTGATATTATTCGTAATAAATGAAGTCGCTGTTGCATTGGCAATCTTAGCTGCCATTTCACGATCAGGCCAAGTAGCCGTAAAGCTGAGAACACTGGATCGATTGCCACGCTGTACATCAACAGCTTTGAAGAGGGCTTCGGGAGTTGTTTTTAAATCCAGTTTTTTGATGACATCTACTAGCACATCCCTGATTCGCACAGTTTCAAGAACTGTATGTATATCAAAAGTCTGATAGAGATAGGGCATTTCAACCGGAGTGGACATATTTTTAGGAGCCATGATCATGAAACATCGTGCTTTCCAGGTTGGAGAGATATTCACTTTTGCCCAGATACCAGCTATAATCATGCAAATAATAGTGAAAATGATGATGTACCGTATTTTTTTACGATACACAATGAAAAGTATCCTGCGATCAATAATAAGAGAAGGACCGCTGGATTCCTGACTTTCTTCGACAGATGTATTTTCGTTAGACAAGTTCACTCTCCATGGTTTTTCTGATATCTGTGATCGATTGAATATTCTCGGGTATCTGTCTATTGGATAACATAATTGAATAGGAATGGATGGCATCAGGATGATAACCATGCATGCCCGGAATGACTTTTAAACCCATGTAACTTGGGTTGATCAGGATTCCTTCATTCATCAGGAAGAACATCTCTCCAAAGAGATTATGAGGAAAAGAGACTCTCAGCTTTTTCATCTCTTCATCACGAACGATGTAGCCACTGGAAACCTTTTGTAATGCCGTTGTGATATCTTTCTTTGCCTGATCATTGAAGAACCAGAATCTTGCCATCGTCGAATCATAAAACCCGATGTAATCTTTCCCATATTCATAGCCCAAAGCCGTAATATCCTTGACCAGGTCATATGAACCTGTTACAGGAGCCATGCCATGATCAGAAATGACATACAGACTCACTTCATCATAGAGTTTACCTGCAAAGCGATAAAGATCTTCAATTTGGCTTTCCAGGGAATGCAGCTTATCCTGGGTGGCTTGTGAAAATGGTCCATGAGCGTGCATGACACTATCAAGTTTCGGCAGATACACATAAACGAATTTTACTTTTGCCTCTGAAATCATTCTTTTATTGGCAATCAGCACTTCAGCTTCCGATTCTCTCCAGTTTGAACAGTAATAGGGAATATCCTTTTCAATACACCAATCGAAGATAGTATCTGTCTTTAATATTCCACCTGGAACGAAGTAATCTCTCTTTTCCAAGTAATCAAAATATGGCAGGTACCGAAAAGGTACGCTATAAAGCTCAAAATACCCGGTATAAGAATTGAGACGTTTAATGATTTTACTGAGGTTATGGCGCACTCTCCATCGATCAAATACTGTCGGCAGCATCGCCATATATTTCATCCATTTGAATGGAGAATTCTCAGGGTCATAAATAAAACTCGACCAATGAGTATGTTCATCCGGATATCTGCCTGTAAGTATGGAAGGATCAGCAGCAGAGGAAAAGCCGAATGTGGTTTGCAAACGTCGGGAGTTAGGAGCTACCTTATTCAGGAAGCCGTACTTTTGATAGATTTCCCATCCTAATGCATCTATAAAAACATACATGGCGAGTTTTTTCATGATAAACTCCTAATTGTATCTCTGCCACAAGCGTACAAAACGCTTTTGCAGGAGTACGGTATCCTCTGTGTGACTCAGCCCAAGTTTCTGACAGAGCTCTTTGATGTCCATGTTCTCTCCAAAAATCAGCCAAGGTAAAGTATAAAACAAACGGAGACGCGGATAGCTTTTAAATAATGTCCATTCAAATCCATTGGCTCTGGTGTCTTTCAGGTTCAAAGCCAGATTCTTCAGATTGCTCAATAGTCCATTATCTCCTAGATGAGTGTTCCTCAATTCTTCAAGGTAAACTTGATAATCAATTTGATCTATACAAAAAAACAAAGCCCACATTTCAAAATACACGTCCTTGAACATACTGACAGCTTCCTGGTGCCGATTATACAAGATATCAGATGTCTCGGGTTTAATCTGAGGTTGCAACTTAAAAGCCATAGCTTCATGGAAGCGGGTTTTGAATTTATCGTTGGTCGTATATTTTGAAACATCAGTGTTATGGATGCGTGATATTCTCTCGACATTCGACCAATGATATGTACCCTCGGCGATGAGAATTGCCTCTCCTAAAGCCTGGTAAGCTTTATGTATGTTGCGATTGATAAAATCATATTCGCAAGTTTCCTTGCCTGTATCTAGATATTCTTTAGCAAAATATAATCCCATTGCTCGATTCAAAAGCAGCTTCAGGGCTTCCATCAGGGGAATCTGATTTCCTTTCCAGTCAGGTAGATACCGGAGTATGTTCTCTCTTCCATAAATCACTTTGTGCCCCTGTTTGAGGTCATACCACATCAGTGTGAAAGGTGCTTTGGGAAGAGTATCAATTGCCTTCAAATCTGAAAAATCAATATCCACTCCATATTTCTCACTCAATTCATGATGCAAATCCTTCAATTTGTGCTCGATCTGTTTTTTTTCCCAAGGGTGAAGTTTCTTGGAGATAACGAAGAAATCCATATCATTGTATAGCTTTTCACCCTCTAGTGTTTGCAGCACTCCTCCTTCACCTCTGCCGTATCCACCACCCAGGATGAGGGCATGAATGTTCACACAATCAATTACCTGCTGAAACTTTAAACTGATATCAGCAAGAATGGCAGCTATGTATTCATCAAATGAGTCTGAGCCATAAACAGAATATTTACTCATGTTATATCCTAAAACTGAGATTTATTTCGTACTTGAGGACTTTACTGGGTTGTGATCTTTGGAGTGCTTCGTAGTCTTCTTAAAATAGTCTTAGCTATGATCTTCAGGTTGTTTTTTGTCGAGATTTTGTTCATATATTCAAGTTCATAGAAAACACTCACTTCCTGGGTTTCAATATCCACTGTTTCGGGAAGTGAGAAAACGCCAGGTGCATAAATTGGGAGTTCATGTACTAACTTGCGATTTTGGATTGAATTTAGATAAAGATGATTCCCAACTAAATGAAGTTTTCCGAAGACTACTTTCCAGAGCAGTCCAAACTTATCCAGGCAGAACTTCATCATAAATCTACCGAACAAAGTGCTGGAGAGTTTCCTCTGGTCAGCTGCGAAATCAAGTTGATAGCTCTTATTGAGCAGATGTTCACTTCTCAATTTCCCTGCAATCAGGCTGAAAGGTAAATACAATAATACCCATGGCAGCAATTGAAGAATGATTAAAAGGAAGGTGAAGAGAATCTGCGTTAAACGGTTAAAAATTGATATCACAATCCCTTGTTCTAATTCAGAAACGAGTATTTTATCAGAGATATGGATGATTTCGCCTGATATCCCACTGATCAGGTTTTTACCGTATACGATCTTCTCATGAATATCAAGCTCTGTTCCGATGTACGTGTTATCGTAAATAATACTATCGGTTACAGCACTATTCTCGTCAACAATGACGTTGTTTCCTATGATGCTGTTGGATCCGATAATGGTATATTTCTGGAAACGGCATCCATTCCCGATCATTATGGGTGGCTTGATCTCTGAACTGTTTGGATAAATGATGTTAATCCCTAGAAATGTATTGGCTTCGTTTGAGTATCCGGGAAGAACATAAGATTGATTACGGTTCTTCAGTATTTCCATTGAAAGTTGATAATAATCGACAACCCCATGTATTTCTCGAATCACAAGCTGAGCATTTGGATCTTCGTCACTAGGCAGGAGAGATTTGATCTTTTCTCCTTTGGGAAGATAGATGAAGCGACGATCAGAATTACCCAAACAGAATTTCTGTTCCAGGCTCACACCTTTTCCAAGTTCTTTTCGGTCATACTGAACAAAGAAAAACCCATCCCAAAAAAGCATATCCTGGTCTTTGCAAAAGGAATAGTTCTTGAGATACACATCTTCGAGGCTATCTTCAGGTTTCGTGAGGGCATAGCTGATATTCACACCCCACTTTGCACCATCCTTAAAATACTCTTCAATCCCCTTGATAGATTTATCTGAAACGATTCTCAGTTCAGTTACTTTCAATAAGGAAACCAGATCAAGACTATACTCAAGAAGCGGTTTGTTCACGATTTTTAACATGTAGGGATCTTGTTTTGGAAAATATTCATTCAGCCAAAGTAAATCATTACTCTTGGCGTAGATCAAACAACGCATACAACCCCCTGTTATAAAAACTAGGCTATTGACTATTCACTTTCAAAACTGAGTATTGCTGCATCCAGATCGTCGAAAATATCAAATATCTTATGTGCGCGTGTAATGTCGAAAACCATACGTGGCTTATCTTGTAAACACGCGATCCTGACATCTCCACCACCTTGCGAGGCAGCCTTTAAACACGCCACTATTGTTCCTAAGCCAGTACTGTCGATAAAGTCGCATTCTGCCAAATTGAGAACAAAGTTCGTTGCTTTTTCCGATGCTTGCTCAAAGACAGTTTTTAATTCAGGTGCATTGTACGCATCCAATCGACCATATACTTCGATAACTCCAACGTTGCCTGCTAGTTTGAATTCAGTTTTCATAATGAACTCCTTGTATTTTATGATTATTTAAGACTATAAAATTAGGCAGTTATGCCATTCAAATCACTAATAGGCACCTTTTCCGCCAATGACGGCTGGTATGGTTTTTAAAAGAATCATGACATCATTCCAGAAGCTTTGGCTTCTTATATAGCGCATATCAAGCTGAACCTGCTGTTGAAAAGGTATATCACTTCGTCCGCCAATCTGCCAAAGGCAGGTAATACCGGGTTTGACATGCAATCTTTTTCTATCTTCCAATGTATATTCCAACACTTCCCGAGGTAAAGGTGGTCTTGGACCAACCAGGCTCATATCACCAACCAGTACATTGATTAACTGTGGTAATTCGTCAATGCTGAATCTACGGATGATACGCCCAATCGATGTTACTCTCGGGTCGTTTTTCATCTTGAAGATAACTCCATCTTTTGATTCATTTTGTTCAATCAATTTATCTTTCATTTTATCTGCATTTACATACATGGAACGGAACTTGATGAAACCAAAAGTAATTCCATTCAGTCCGACCCTTGGAGCAGTATAAAACACGGGACCAGGATCAGTAAAATAAATGATCAGTGCTGTAAGGATAAATATCGGTGATAAGAGGATAAGAAGGATCAGGGATGCAAGAAAATCCAATGCTGTTTTTAGAAATTTCGCAAAACTAACAGTCCATTCCCAAACAGATATCTTGAGACGCATCTGTAGTTGGTTGCGTTTCTTATTCAAAAGCATGAGACGCTCAATTTCCTTAATTCTCTGTCTTTGAACCAATCCGTTTTTCGGAGACATATTTACCTCTTATTGATATTATAATCAATACTGTTAAACAGTCCTATTCATTTTCCAACGAAAAACCCTAAACAAAAATAATGGGTTGCCGATGATATACCGTTTCCACATTCTTTTAGGTTCTTTCATAAGCCTAAATACCCATTCCAATCCTATCTGTCTCATCCAAAGAGGGGCTCTAGTAATTCTATCAGAGTAAAAGTCAAATAAACCTCCTACGCCCATTTGGATGTTGGCATTTATTGAATTTCCGTAACGAGTAATGAATTTCTCTTGATTGGGTGCCCCAAAAGCTACAAGCAGGATATCTGTACCAGCTTGGTTTATCTCAGAGATAACCTGATCTGCTTCCTTTTCCCAATTAAAGAATCCATGCCTGGTTCCGCTAATCTCCAGTTTTGCGTATTTTTGCTGCAATTTAGCTTTCATCGTTTCTGCTACAGAAGGACCAGCACCTAAAAGATAGATTTTGTATCCCTTAGATTGTGCTAATTCACATATATGGGGCAGCATATCCGTACCATTTAAGTTTTGACGTAAAGGAGTTCCCAGCATTTTCCCGGCGAGATTGATCCCAATTCCATCAGGGAACACCACTTCGTTCATTTGTAAAATACGATAATAGTCTTTGTCAATGAAAACCTTGTTTAAACAATCGGGGTTCACAAAAAAGACAGGTGTCTTATGCTTATCGGTTAGTCTCTGGTCAATCAGTTCAATTGCCTCACTCATCATGATGTTGAGCATTTTAATGCCAAAAATATCAATTTCTCTATCATGATTCTCTTCAGTATGATGATATAGAAGAGCTGGAATGGATAGCAGAAGCAGCATTAAATCACTTAAGCCTTTTCGGTGATGCAGATAATCCCAGTCCGTTTGATTTTGTGTTCCTGCTGCGATTCGTGAACTGCTCTGAATGAAGTGAAGATTGATGATTCCTGGTTTGAAACGCAACAGCCAGGGATCACCTTCCATGATATTTACTGTTTCGTAATCCCTAAAACTTACGCCGACAAGACTCAGTTTTCGGGAAAGCACATGAATAAATAGAGAAGAATGCCGAGGTAGCCAAGCATTTACATTGAATAATTGAAGCTTCAAAGGTCTAGCATCGGCACCGTAAATCATCTTTTGGACGAAAACATCTTTACCTGTAAATAACTTACGAATGCTAAGAATGAACAAGCTGGGGAGGGTAAAGACAAGTATGAAAAGAATACTCAATAAGATTTCGATGATGGCATATAGACAACGGACAAGGAACAACCCGATATCTTGAGGAAGGAGGTGAAACCTGTTTTTAGGTGAACGACCTAATCTTTTCTCAAAAGTTTCAAGCTGCCTGATGTCTTTATTCATTTTTGCCGATCAACTCAGCTAGAGGTTCTAATAACGAATTGGAATACTTCTCAAAGTTATAATCCCTTTCTACCATCTGATATCCTGCCTTGCCATATTTCAAGCGAAGCTCTTTATCATTGAGTAGTGTTTTCAGGGCAATCGCAAACTTCGCATAATCACCAGGTCTCACGAGAAGCCCGTTCACCTTGTGCTTTAGCCATTGTGGAATACCCCCATTGGCAAACGCAACGACTGGCTTTTTATGGGCAAATGCTTCCAAGCCAACCAAACCAAAAGGCTCCTGCCAACGCGATGGGACTACCACGATATCTGCCTGATCATAGATTTCAGAGACATTAGCAGTCCAGCCTACAAATTCTACCTTCTCATTCAACTTCAATTCGCATGCCAATTCCTCTAAAAAGAGCTTATCGTTGCCTTGTCCCACAATCTTGCATTGGAAAGGTTCTGAAAGCAATGAAAGCGACTGGAGCAGGAGATCGACTCCCTTTCCTCTTACCAATTGCCCAACGTACAGAATTATCGGACAGGTATTATTAACTGCCTCATTGATCGGCACGATGGGTTGATAGGGTATAAGCTTTTTGATTTTCCTTTTGTCCCATCCATTCATGATGAGGTTATGTTTCATATAATCAGAAAGAACAAAACTCAAGTCACATTTCCGAATCTGCTGCAGCATGCGATAGCGCTGGTCTAAATCTATCAAGCTGATCTTGCCATTTTTCTTTTCAATCATACCCGCGCAGATTGAGCAATAAATCATGGAAAAGGGAAGAAAGCAGTTTTTGCGGATAACGGGGTAGTACTTATGCCTTCTTAAACAATAATAATCATGATCATGCACGATCACCACTGTTAGAAAGTGCTTTTGAAGGGTCTTGACCCATTTCCAATGATTCGTCTTATGGATGCAGACATATTGTATTCCGATGGACTTATATTGCGTGATGAGTTGCTCGATATCGTCTTCTTTACTAATCGTTACATCTTCAAAAGCTGCATCGAAGAGAGGATCTTCAAAGACAGTATTTTCGAAGAGACCATACACTTGCCAGCCATGTTGCTTGAGCGTCTCTGCCATATTGACCATGAGTCGCTCAACACCGCCGATAAAACCTCGGCTGCTATTCAGCATGAGTATTTTGGGATGCTTCCCAAGATGCTCCATTACCTGTTTCCCTGTTTATTCTTGAGAAGTTTCTTATAGGTTTGAGAGTATAATCCAATTAAGTATTCGTATGTGTATTTGCTCATGACAAGTTCTTTCCCCGTAACTGCCATTTGGGGGAGAAGCTCTTTGTTCTGATATGCCAGGATCATTTTCTGTGAACATTCATGAACATCTTCACTCTTGAAAATATAACCGTTCTTTCCTTCCACGACGAGGTTGGGATCGACTACATCACTTTGCAGGACGGGAGTATCGCTGATCCAGCTTTCCACAACAACGGCACCTGAATTCATGAAACGAACAGGAATCACGTGGATGTCAGAATATCGCAACCAGCCTAAAACTTCATCACGTTCCACCATACCCGTAAAAAACACCTTATCTTGAAGAGAATTCTGCGCAATAAAGGCTTGCATATCAGCATAAAAGTCTTTTTCATAATCCGTTCTTCCAACGAATACGAGTTTTGCATTCGGCATATCTTTTGCAGCTTCTCCGAATGCTTTTAAAGCGATATCCTGACCTTTAATATTGGAAACTCTTCCCAAGCTCAGGAAGATAAAGTCATTCTCGGTAAAGCCCAGCTTTGAGCGGGGATTTGCTACGGGAGTACTGTATTCATCGGGAAGAATGGGTACCGGTGAATACTCAATCTTGGGATTAAATTGCTTAATAAATTGAATCTCTTTTTCCGCAATGGCAAACGCGTAATCCATTCCTTTCAGAACGATTCTCTGATATAAACTGGGATGAACACTTTTGAGAATGTTCGGATCAATTCTTCCCTCTGTTTTCGCTAATCCAGCATAATCAATGAAATCAAAGAAGCAGAGGATATAGGGAATCTTTCTTATCTTTGCTGCAATGAAGGTGATCACATTATTATAATTCAAGGCTGGAAAACACTGGATGATGTCATAATCACTCTGAAGCAGATAGAAAAACAATTCAGGGCATAGTGTTTTCGAGGACAGGTTCGGGTAGCGGGGAGGAATATTGAAAACATCCTGCATCCTGATGATTCTGAAACCATCAGTAAGTTCCTCTTTGGGTTTATCGATCCTCTTGGGACAGATAACTGTCAGGTCATAATCTTTGGCAAGCAGCCTGGCTTGATAATAAATATTGGTTTCAGCTCCCCCTACTTCCGGGAAGAATCGATTTGTGATAATGGCAAGTTTCAGTCTTTTCCCCGTAATCTGTGTAGTCGCTGGCTTTACATCCTGGTTTAGTTTAGCTATCAGTTCTTTGGCAACGACCTCTGGAGCATATTGGCTCACAGCTTTGGTATACAGCTTTTTCCCCATCGTTATTGCTCTCTCGGGATTCTCGATCAGATCAATCATACTTGTGGCAAAAGCATCTGCAGTATCCTGTATCACCACTTCATCGGGTTCAAAAAGAAATCCTTCAACGCCGATCGTGGTTGTTATCACTGCTTTCTCTACGGCAGCAGCTTCCAATATTCGTGTCCTCGTTCCCGAGGCGATTCTCAATGGGAGAACGACGAACAGTGAATTTGCAATTTGAGATTCAATATCTTCAACAGGTCCAATGACCTTGATTCTCTCTCCGCCAAATTGGCTATGTATGGAGCCTGGATTCTTACCAACGATATAAACACTGATGTCTTTTTCTTTCAACACGCTTTCGATTCGCGGATAGATCTCTTTTACAAGATAGAGATAAGCGTCCTGGTTCGCCATGGAATCCAGTGTTCCAAAGAAGAGAATGTAATTTTCCTCTTGTTTACGTGGTGTAATTGTCCGAGTCGCTTCCTTGGGCATCATATTGGGTATGATATAGGCGTTTTCGGGTAGCAGATGATAGTCTCTAATTGCCATATCACGTTCTAAATAATTCGTAAAATAGAAGGAAAAGTTACTAGTGAATGCTTTCTTTTCAAATGCTTTTAGTTTGATCATTTCCAGCAGATGATAGCGATTGTGAATATTCTTATTATCCTGCCATGAAAGCTCTGAAATACGTGAAAACAGCATATCAACATCGATGGCTATCTTACAATTAGGGAGAGTTTTCTCGGCAATTTCAGCCAAATGATAGGTACTAAGAAAGCGAAAAACAATGATATCATATTGATGGAGCTTTAGTAATTCTTCGAACTTATGCTTCTGTGAATTGTGAAATTGATAGATTGCTGAAGACTGATAAGGAAGAGATTTTGTAATGACAAGATGGAAATTATGGATGTATCCGCTATGCTCAGGAGCCTTTTTGAATGCGTATTCAGGAGCTAAGAGAAGCAATAGGTCTGCTTCATATTCTTTCCTTAAAGTACTCCAGATAAAATTGCTGCGGTTTTTATCCCCACCCTTAATATTGGCAAACGGCACATCGACATACAAGAGCTTTTTCATATTCACCTCTTTACGAATCATACCAATTACAAAATGTACTAAAACAATGTACTGCTGTCAAGCTTAATTGCTTATCAAAGGTCAACATATATAACAGAAGATGAAACATAAACCGTTGTAAATGTACTTTGGAAAGAACAGGGTGCTCTAGCGCATGCAAATAGCTGCAATGTTTGTAAGCTTATATCTAGTATTCATCGAGCACAAAACATCACAAACTACGCGTAACAGTCTTTCGAATATCGGAGAATATTAACTCAGAATTGCCTGGATCCTAGAGACAAGCATATCAATTCCTATCTTATTCTGCCCCCCTTCTGGAATGATCACATCCGCAAAACGCTTTGTCGCTTCAACAAACTGAATATGCATGGGACGTACTGAATCATAATACTGCTTAATGATTGATTCCAGGGTTCTGCCGCGTTCACTGATATCACGTTCAATACGACGCAGGATACGGATATCAGCATCTGTATCGACGAATATTTTGATATCCATTAAATTCCGTAACTCTTCATTTTCGAAAATCAATATACCTTCCACAATGATGATCCGATTGGGTAGCCTGGTAATCGTTTCATCCATTCTGCAATGATCCTTGAAATCATAACAGGGCATTTCAATCGGAACTCTTGACTTCAATGCACGTACATGCTTGATCAGCAAATCCATATCAAGTGCATTGGGATGATCAAAATTGATTTTGTTTCGTTCTTCCATGGGGAGATCTCTAAATTGTCTGTAATAGGAATCCTGGGAAATGATAGTCAGTTCATCCTTGACCTGTGCATGAATAGCATCTGTGATACAGGTCTTACCTGAGCCTGTTCCTCCTGCGATTCCTATGATTACCGGATCTTGCATAGTATCTCCTTTATAAATTTATATAGACTTTATGGATTTTGATAGAGATAATTCTGATCTCGATATCCATCACTATTCAAATACCAATCAGTATAAGATCTGCCACTGGTTTGAGCCCAATTCTGAAACTTCTTATATGCCCTGGTCAGTTGTGCACCTTCTGATGGATAATTCCAACTGCTAGGGATGTTTACTGCCCAAGGCAGATTATCAGCAGTTTTAAACCATCTGTTGTGAAGACTGTCATCATTATAAGTTCCGAACAGCGTTGTATCCATCCTGCCTGTGGCAGTATAGCCAGGCAGATGTATCTCATGAGATCGGTTTCCATTAACAAAGATAAAAGGATTATAGGGTGGCGTTGGTGTGACACTTGTAATGGAAACAGGTGTTGTGAGTAGGAAGCTTACGCTAAAAACAACAGGCTGGTGGTAAGACTGATTTGATTGGGTATTGATGAAGCTGTTTGGCTGTTGCGGTATCAGGTCAAAAGCGCTGTTAAAGAATCTGAATACTGCCTTGGAGCCTATTTCATGTTCAAATAACGCCGGATGGCTGGTCTGGATATTCGTTATGTTTGAACTGGCAAAGGGAAGTTCCACGGCAAAACCATTAGGATTACGAGCACCGATAGCACGTAGTTTGAATTGCATATCTACTTTTTTTACCAGATTGCCAGCTTTGGTAATCTGATTATAATTGTAATCTACAACTAGATCATTAAAATCATAATCTCCCATGGAAGGCCAAAGATCTTCAAAAGAGAGTGTACCCCATGAGTTCTGCCCAAACGTGTAATTATTAAAAGCGAGTTGCACATCGTCAGGATAATTATCTAATACATCGGTTATTCCATCACCATCCCTATCTGCCGAAGGATCCATAGGTTGTACTTGGGTTAAATCAACCGCAGTGATAGGGTTAACAGTAACAAAAAATATCATGTCATTGAAATCGTCATCACTGCCGCTTGTCCTGTTCATATCTTCAAAGCTGACTAATAGCCGATCTGAGATGGTGTCATGAAAAAGAATACTGTGTTGCTTTTTAGTTGCCACGTTCTCAGGGTTTAGCTGAGAGAGAGAGTAATAAATTGGCTGTGAAGTACTTACGCCAGAATTTGAAGTAAACCCATTGGCGACTACGAACCAGCCAACGGTTGTTCCTGGTTGAAAAACACCCAAGTGTATTGTATTGCCTGCTTGTAAGCCACCACCACTACCGGATAATGAAGCATTTGGGAAAACAATTGTCTTTGCTCCTACCTGGGCTGTGGTTTGTGGCACCGAGCCTGATGGATAGGTGAAGAACCCCATCGAGTTCAAATACGAAGCTCCCTCATGTACAAAAGTTATCCAGACATCTGCTGCCTGGTCAATCTTGATATCGGTTTGATTGCTTGTCGCTAAATAGGAAGGATGGAAAGTGGGTACCGCTTTATACTCAGGGAGAGTAGCATCTAATCTCTGTAAAAAGCTTGCTTCAATAGGTGCCGTAGTCATGGAAGACGGTACTCCATTGCTGCTGAAGGTGATGTTTGGTAAATATGACCAGGGTGAAACAACTCTCGGAGGAGCTTGAGTAGCACCTTGAATTTGTTTAGTTGCTCCGCCAAAAGTATAGGAGGCATGATCATTAACGATGGGTATTTCAACCGTGCTCATATAACCTACAGCCCAAATTTTATTCAGGCATGTGGGTATATTGATTAATGTTATAAATTTGCCATCAGAGGTAGTCGCCCCTTTAGCTATCTCTGTACTTGCTCCTCTCGGGTCAGCATTGTAAATTTCAAATGCAATATTTTCCACAGGTGCATTTTCATTGGTGAAAACTTCCAGACTAATCTCTACGGTACGATCAACCTTCCAGTTAAAATCGTCAGCTACTACCAGATCTTTCACAGGAATAAATGTATCTTCGTTATTCTTGTGAGAACATCCTGAAAAAAAGAGGCTAATCAGAGCAATTATGATAAGAAAATTGAATGTTGTTTTCATTTCACAGACCTCCATTTTTAATTAAACTATCTACATATTAATGTAACAGTACCCAAAAGCAAAGGAGATTTAAAGTCAGCAATTCGAGCATTCCTGCTGATCATCTCCCTTATCATATAACAGCGAAGATTCTTTTTACAGCAATCCATTCACACGGATTTCTTACAACGGTTTTGAAAGCTGCTTTGATAATACTTGATATAGAGAATCCCTTTCGATCGGTTTCATGATAAGCGCATTAAAAATGTTGCTTATATCAAGATCACTTTCATCAGCTATTGCATAGGAACTAAGCCCTATCATAGACATAGATGGATTCGTACTCCTGATGAGCTTAGCAATCTGATATCCATTACAGGCAGGCATTTCCAGATCTATCAGGATCGCACTGATTTGCGAATTAACATTTACATTTCCAACTGTTTCCTGCTCGATATTGCCTTCAATGATCCTGGCTCCTGTCATTTCCAGCATACTACGGATGATCGTCATTGTGATTTTATCGTCTTCCACAATCATAATTGAATATTTCGTAAAATCAGGGATCTCTTCTTTTATCTGATCCTGTCCTTCTGCATCAATTTGAACATCATAGCTTTCACAGGGAAGCTCCAGATAAAAACTGCTTCCTTTGCCTTCTGCGGAATCAAGGATCAGTTTACCGTTCATGATTTCAGTCGCCTTTTTCGAGATTGCCAAACCGATGCCGATACCTTTATAAATACGTGTATTGCTGATATCTCCCTGGCGGAAGAAATCATAGATGATTTCCTGCTTTTCAGCAGCGATACCGATACCTGTGTCTTTGACGTAATATTGTATCAGGTTTTCGGATAATAACTGAAAACCAAACTCTATCTTGCCTGTATGCGTAAATTTAATGGCATTGCTGAAGAGATTGCTTAACACTTGATTCACTTTGCCGACATCAATAGTGATGATTAGATTTTCAGATATGGAAGCGGGGGAAAATACAAGCTCCACGACATCCTGCTTCCCTGATAATGCTAAAAGGTTTTCCAAATAATCTCTGTTTCTCTTAAAATGTTCAGCACAATTGACTGTTTGTACACGTGGCTGCAGGATACCCTGGTCAGCAATTGCCAAATCAAAGATATCCTGGATCATTGTTAACAGCACATCACCGCTATTATAAATAAGTGTGGCATAATTCAAGATTTCATTCTGACTTTTAGCTTTTGTGATCAACTGGCTGAAACCCATGATATGATTTAAAGGTGTACGCAGTTCATGATTCATAGATGCGAGAAAAGCTGATTTAAGCTGATCACTTTCTTCGGCTTTTTCCTTTTCAATAATGAGCTCTTCTTTCACTTTATAGAGTGACACCAGCATCAGGTTAATGCTCTTGGAAAGATCAGTTAGTTCATCGTTACCACTATATTCCACACTTCCCTGCTGATCAGGATGCAAAGCGATTTCTTTGATTTGTTCCTGAGCCAGGATGACTCGTTCGATTATCTTTTTATTGATATTGCGATACAAAATATAGCTCTGGATCATAAAAATCAGGATGAATATCAGGAGAATTAAGTTTCTTGTCGTTTTTTCAATTTTTGTTGCTTCCATGGTACTGCTAACTTCTACCCAAAAGACATCTACACCATTGATATCCTTGATAGTATCCATCGCAGAGATCATAGATTCCCCTGAAAAACGTATTTTATCACCGGATTTAATATGTAACAATAATAATTTAATCTTGGGATTCACGATCATCATTCTACTTAAATCAATAGCAGAAACTTGTATGTTTCGAAAACCGGGTAGTTTTGTAATATAATCTTCCTTCAAAAAGCGTGCCATAAGTAAATAACCATTAATAGGTCCACTGAGATCACTTTTCAAGACAGGAATAATGACAAACATCACGCTACCACCGGGAGTCTTTAACAAGCCCTTGTACGTATCCTGCTCAGCCAGCTTCTTCAGCTCTGGATGAAACCCTCGCAGGAATGGTTCAAGCATTGGTGGGATCGCTGTAACACTCTGATTTTCCAGGTCACAGTAACCTGCATATAGAATTTTCCCATCATTATTGAAAATAGCAGATATATTCATATCGTAATTGAAGTATGTATTGGAAGTAAAATTGGTCTCGATGAATCTTTGATTAGGTTTGCTCACATACTCCCAGGTATCATCCCAATGTGCCCAATCTCGCGTAGTCTTTTCCATTTCTAAATATGTCTGATCGATTGTCTCTTGCAATCTTCCCAATTTTGAAAGTATGGCATTCTTTTCCATATTCATAAAGGAATGATTAATTACCTGGTTAGTCGTGAGCAGGATAACACCCAGGAAGATCAGAGCTACAATGTTAATGCTTATAAGAGTACTATACTTGATGCTCATGCCATATGCTCCTAATACTTTAGCATCTTTAGTGATTTACGCGCTATGCTTGAAAGCTGATAGCGCACATCCCTATATGATCCCCGAATACTAGCGCTTAGAAATTCTCTATTTTTATTCTCTAATTTAAGCGAAGAAGTCAATTTTGGTAACTTGATCTTTTGTTGAATTGCCCAGTGAATCAGGTGTTGAATCTCATGATACGACGAAAATGCCTGTTTAGTCCAATGTTCCCAGGGTTTGGGACTCAATCCAAAATGAATGCAATATGCATTTGGATCTTTATCCATTAGATATCCATAAATCTGCGGAGCCTGTGAAGAAAAGGCAAATAATGAATTCAAGACAGATTCATCTGTCATCGAATACGCCACACTATCACTGGCATACACTCCTTTCGTTCCAAGTGGAATCACTTTTTCCATCTGTGACTGCCATAAAGAGATAAAGGGTAGATGAGCTTTTGTAAGAACAAAGCAATTTGTCTGGCATACGCTGCTAATTTGCGATTGTTTCAAATCATTTACATCGTCTTTCCATTGAGATAATACTTTCTTCGGAATATCACCGCTTCTATCCTCTCTTCCATAATAATTACGATAGACAGATGCGTTTTCAATACATCCTCGAAAACGAATTTGAAGCTTTCCATCCGGACAAACAAAGAATGGTTCCAGATTTCCATGTGCCAGGCAATCAGCATCCATCCATACGATAATATCAGTCTTGGCAGTCAATATTGCCATGGGTTTTTGTGTGCATACACTTCGTTCATCCAGCCTGGTTGTCGGAAATACTACTGTGTCAGGTATGCTCTGTAATATCTCCACATCATTTTCGCAAAGATCATATCCCAAAACATGATACATGCTTTTGATACCATAAAATCTTAAAGACAAACCTAGAAGCACTGCACCCCACACAAATTTGTCATCGCATGCAGTAACAATAGTTGAGTTGCTGCTCATTACTTATTACGTCCAATTTCAGTATCGAAGCCATTTAATACCCAATAATGACTAGAATTTATGCCAGTCGTTACATAGAACTAATGAGAATAGAAGTAGTACCAGTTTTTTTATGCTAAATTTCAAAATAGAACAATCTGATAATTCTTGTCAACTTGTTTCAATTGGTATTCAGTACTTACATGCTCTTTCGTAAAGCAGAATGCTGATCCTACTCCCAATCTCCAGGTTCATCCAACTTTCCAATCCTCTGCAAAGCAGTTTTGCTTGCTTCATAGGAAAAGCCTTTTCTCACAAGATATTCCATACATTTTTGGAAACGTTCGCGTGGTGGATGTTTTCTGAATCTATCTAATGCTTTACGGGCAGTGTCTTTTAAAATTTGCTTTTCCATCTCAATGGAGAAATGCTCCTGCAGAACTTCTGTAATAACATCTGAATCAATTCCTGCAGCTTTCAGCTTCATCCGTATTTCTATGCGGCTTTTACCTTTTTCAGCTTGGGAATGAACCAGCATTTCAGCATAGCGATGATTATCAACATAGCCTTTGTTTTCTGCATTCATAATGAGTTCATCAGCGATTATAGGGTTTAACAGGAGTTTCCTTAAGAAAACTTTACATTCCCGAGTCGTACGTTCACGGGCTGCAAGATGATCAAGCAGTTTATTCCAGGCATATTTACGTATTTCAGCCAGTATTTCAGTAAATAATTCTTCATTTACTAACGGTTCAGTTTCATTTCCCAAAAAAGAAAAGAGGATCCTTTTAGTAAGGATCCCCCATACTTTATCTTCTTCAGAAATAATGAGCTGTTGTGAATAACCTGGTCTAGATACTATCTTCAGATGTTTCATCTTTCATAGGTGCTTCAAAGGCAGCAGGTGTAATAACTTGCTTAATCTGCTCTACAATCGTCTTCATAATCTCAGGATTGTCTTTCATATAGACTTTAACTTTGTCAGATCCTTGTCCGAGTCGGACATCACCATAAGAGAACCAGGAGCCGGATTTCTTGACGATATCGTTATTGACGGCAAGATCAAGTACGATATCCAGATGAGAAATGCCTTCTCCAAAGATGATGGGGAATTCCACAACTTTAAAAGGTGGAGCAAACTTATTCTTCACGATTTTAACTTTTGTACGAGCGCCAATCACAACATTATCTGCCCCAACTTCCTTAATAGCACCACCATTACGTACTTCCAGGCGTACAGAAGAATAAAATTTCAACGCCACACCACCAGTCGTTGTTTCAGGATTTACATAAGATGGAACGCCAATCTTCATTCGGGTCTGGTTAATGAAGATGACAGCTACATTGGATTTGGAAACAATAGCAGTTAGCTTACGCAGTGCTTGAGACATCAAACGGGCTTGCAGTCCAACATGACTGTCACCCATATCACCTTCGATTTCCTGCTTGGGAACGAGGGCAGCTACGGAGTCAACAATAATGAGATCAATAGCGTTACTGCGTACGAGAGCTTCCACGATTTCCAAGGCTTGTTCACCACCATCTGGCTGGGAAAGAAGGAGGTTATCGATATCCACCCCAAGTCTCTTGGCGTATGATGGATCAAGGGCATGTTCAGCATCTACAAATGCGACAATGCCACCCAATATCTGTGCCTGTGCAGCAATATGAAGCGATAATGTTGTTTTACCAGAGGCTTCCGCACCGTATATTTCTGTGATTCTTCCTTTAGGAATACCACCAATACCTAGAGCGATATCTAAATTCATAGCACCTGTGGGAATGACATCAACTGCGACGATGGGTTTGTCACCCATCCGCATAAGTGTGCCAATGCCGTATTTCTTTTCCAATTGGCTGATTGCTGTTTTTAAGGCTGCTTCTTTTGCTTTATCCATGCTTTGGTCCTCCATTAATTATTCATTTCATATATCGTGTTTTAATATTCAGTAAGAGCAGAGTCTTATTCAACGTTATAGATTCAAATCATATTCATCGATTGCTCTATATATTGGACCCGTAGGTGTTAATCGACTTTCAAACAAGACAAGATTAGAAAGAGTACATTCCGTCAAGGGAAGAAATGTACTGTTAATTTCCCGTTCTGAAGCTACCGGCAATACAGTCTTAATGCGCCCTAAAGTTACATGATACTGAAGTGGTTTAATATCCGGTTCATATCCCATTTCCCTAAAAATCCGCCGAAACTCCTGCAGGAATTTAGGTATCAGTTGTTCTTCTGAATGGAATTTAAGCCACAAAATACGGGGATGATTTGCCGGATAGATTTCACAACCCTGATAAGTAATTTTTACCGGATACAGCAATCCAACCTTGGAAGCAATAAATTCCCTAAGCTCTGGAAGATCTGATGTTTTCACCTCACCCATGAATTGCACTGTGAAATGCAACTGATGAGAAGCTACCCAATTAATTCCCTGCGGATATCTTCTTTTGTAAAGAGCAAGCAGCTCTGAGATTGGACGCAATACATCTGCAGGTAAGGTAAATGCAATAAATAATCTCATATGCTGCCTACTAAATCAAGAACGAAGTTTTGCTCAACGCTTATACCCAATATCCAATAAGAACTTCTTACGTGCTGAGACATCTGTGTCTAGTTCGGTACCTTTAGGTGAAAAGCCATCCACAATGCCTATGACACCTCTACCCAAATCCGTTTTAGCTAAGATCACATCTACTGGATTTGCTGTTGCACAAAAGATATTCACAACCTCCCGACAGTCTTTGATTGCAGGTAGGACATTGATTGGGTAAGCATTTCGCATGACGATCAGAAATGTGTGACCTGCCCCGATTCGACGCATATTCTCAACTGCTAGCTCAATAAGATCGAAGTCATTTCCTTCTTTACGCAGTAAACAAGGACCTGATGCTTCAGCAAAGACCAATCCGAATTTTACTTGGGGAACTGAATTGATCATAGCTTCATACAAATCTTCAACTGTTTTGATAAAATGCGCTTGTCCGAAGATGATATTGCAATCTTCAGGGACTTTGATTCTTTCAACGATGTTTTCCATCATCTACTCCTTTCAAAAAAGTGAGAAAACAGATCTAAATTATTTTCATATTCCTTCTTTACGGCTGCAACGTCAGCTCCAAAAGCATCATTAATGCAAAACCAATCAGTACACTGACTGTAGCAAAATGATTATGTTTATCTCTTTCCGCTTCCGGTATTATTTCCTCTGCAACTACATAAATCATGGCACCTGCTGCAAAAGCCAAAGCATAAGGTAGAACTGGTTTGGCAAAGAATGCCAGGGACGCTCCTATGACTGCGGCAATGGGTTCAACCATTCCAGAGAACTGTCCCCAGAAGAAACTCTTTAACCTGCTCATCCCATGTCCATGTAGTGGGAGTGAGACTGCTGCTCCTTCAGGGAGATCCTGCAATGCTAAACCTGCTGTCAGTGCCAGAGCTCCGGCTATCGTAGCTCCTGATCCAGCATCGCCGCCAGAAGCTGCTACAGCCCCAAAGCCAACACCCACAGCCAGCCCTTCCGGTATGTTATGGAGAGTGATGGCTAAAAAGAGCAAAGTTTCTTTACCCCAAGGGGTCTTGATTCCTTCATGAGTTTTTGCATTACGATGTTGATGAGGAATGAAATGATCTAACGAACGCAAGAACAATCCTCCCAGTAAAAAACCGCAAATTGGTGGAAACCACCAACCATTTGATAAAGATATAGCTGGAGCTAAAAGAGACCAGTAGGAAGCAGCAATCATGATTCCAGCAGCAAAACCCAGCATGGTTTCAAGAAAAAGCTTGTTGATCTTATGAAAAAAGAAAACTGTTGCTGAACCGATAGCTGTTGCTATCCATGTAAAGCCAGTACCAATCAGCGCTTGGACAACAGGGTTCAATTCACTAAACATCATACTTACCTCAATTCAGATGGATATCATGTGGCTATCGTTATTCATTGTGATCATACGGACACGTTAGACACATACCATCCTTATTTAATAATAGTTAGTATTGTAAAATGAATTAATGTTTTTGTGAAGTCAAGTTTTTTATTTATTAGTTCTTATCTCTAAAAAAATGAGACTGTTCAAAATTAACCTCCATTTTACGCAGCCTTATTGGTAGTGACAGAGAAAAAGTGGTCTAAGTGCGACCAATCCACATTTTCTTGACATATGCGGGAGATATTTAAACTTGCTAAAAGTGATTCCTGACGCATGATTGGTTGACCTTTATCGACCAGTTCTTTGAACCAAAGCGAAAACACAAGGTTGCGGGTGGTTTCTTCAGATTTTAGTCCAAATCTACCGGATGTCACCTTCTTGATTTTGCGGTTCCAGCGTTCAGAGACATTGGAAGTCAAACCTTTGCTGAGGTGTCTCCAATCACTAATGATATTGCTTTTGATGTATTCGGCGGCGGTTGGGGGAGTAATAGCTGTCAGGCTTGCGATACCCTTTTTCCTTCCGCCCGCCGTTTCTCTTCGGAAAGCTTTCATAATCCTCTTCTTAAAGAACTTGTCCCTGTCTTCAGGGAGATGACATTGACTGATTCTTTTGAAGAGATTTCGTATCTTATGGAACTTACAGAGTTGGTAATGGACTTTTGGAAACACTGTTTTTCTTGCAACTGCTAACGATTTACTGCCATCACTGACAATCAGGGTTGGATCTTTCCTGTAGAGCTGTCTGAAGGTTCTGAAACATGCTTCGAATGATTCTTTCTTTGTGTCAGGATACAACTCACAAAACAGAGGGATGTGAGTCACAAAATCAACAATACTGATGACATAGTACGGAATACCTTTGATCTTCACATATTTCTCATCAATGCTGATCTTTCCGCTCCACTTACCGATTGAGTTCAGAATCAGGCTCTGCAGGTCAGCGATTTCATGCCAGAGATTTGAGACTGTAGCTTTACAGGTGTTGAGCAGCAAAGCTATCGTCTCGAAGTTCATACCGCTTCCAACCAGGTAATGTACCAGCAGACACAGGTTCTTGCGTTCCAGACTATGGAACGGCTTTGCATCGGCGGTTCTATGGGATGTATTGCCTTTAGCAGTCTTCATTTGTTCCAGGAGTCTGTCACAGATAACAGGTGTATTCTGCTGACCGGCAAGCAGTTTCAGCAGATGTACAGCATCACCGCCTACTGTCTTTTTCAGAAGAAGCTTCTGAGCTTGCTTAACTACAGACAGAGAATTGACCTGAGAAGCATATTTGCAGAAAGTGGTATAGGACATTTTAAAATCATGATGGCTGATGAACTCCTGATACATGACATTTAAAGGTAAAAGCAGGTTATTGATAACAAAATTCTCGATCTGAGGAATACACTCCAGCAGGTCAACTTTCCGGCTTAAATATGCCAGGATATCATGACCATGCTGCTCAAACTCTTGCCAGAAATTATGTACATTCCTGCGGTCTGCGTAGTTAAACAGATCAGCTATTTGCTGAAGTGTAAGGAGGTTGTCTCCGCCTATTCCTACTAATAAGCGTAGAAACGCTATTAAGAACTTGTGGTTTGATGTTGTCTCAGGCAAAGTGAATGAAAATGGTACGTTAATACTTACATGGTATTGGTTACTTTCATGACTAACACTTACCGCTTCTTGAATTGGAGTGTTTTTTTGTCATAATATCCTCCCTTTTGTTACCAGGTAACAAATGCCATTGAAGCTATAGCAAAAAACTTGTAAAGAACTATTTTATATGATTTTAACTACACATTTAGTCAGAAACGGCTTCGAAACATTACTTATAATCGCGTGTTTTTCAATTTTAGTCAAAAAGCTTAACTTGTGATTTGGTGTCCTTAGCAGAGCTTATCTGTCAATTCTGGAAGGTATGTTAAATTATGACCGTTTCGACCACTTTTTTCAACTTGCTACTTTCTAACTTATTGAATATTATGAATAACTTCATGAACAGTCTCAAAAAAATAGCATGAGAATGATTTATATGCCACTATCAGTCCTCTTACATCAGAACCGCAGCACTACCGCAACACTACCGCTACACTACCGCAGGACCACCGCTCCTAGGAGCGGTAGTGTTGGGGTCATGTTGCCGTATTTATATGGTTCTTTCTTCCTGGTATTCCAAGAGACAAGAAGATGGGATTTGATATGTAAGCTAAGGCATTTGGAGTTATATGAAAGCTGAGGTTTTGGAGTTCATCTCAGCCTGTCTGCCATCTTCAGGGGGAAACTCCGGTTCACCCGAAGTGCATCATTCCAGAAGATTTTGGTCTTCGCTTAAGGCTAGCAAGCTCGACATTGTATCCTGCCGAATCGAGTTCGTTATCCTACGGACTGCTGTTTCGTCATTTGTTACTCCCCACCCCATCTCACGATGACGCAGTTACATAGACTACCAGGCATGACGTAGCCTGAAATGGGACTTGCACCCATCCGATTTCTATCTATCACTATCGTACTAACGCTCGGATTTCAATCCGGCGAAATAACTATTTGATGTCCTTGAATTTCCAAACACCTTTCACACTTACTATTGCGAACGTTACACTCAACAAGTCATAAAGGGAAATATGGTATGATTACTATAGCATTACGGTACAAATACGGTTTTTTACCGTAATGCTACTGTATTGCTACCGTATTGGTACCGTAATGCTTTTTAGGGATAAAAGAAACCGTACTATTCGGGAGAATTTGTCGTTTGTATTCTCATCCTTGACAAACAAGCTTCATATTCTTCATATGAAAAGTCAGTTCTATTGATACTTGCGAGGTAATCAATGTACATCATTATTCTGCTAGTCTATTCCATCGGTCACTTCATCATTGATTTGACGACAGGATTGGCTCATTATGGTCAGAATGAGTTTTATTATTCCGGTTTCGGCTGGAGCGTCGGTCAGACTTTCATGTATAATACACTGGCATTCGGGATCCAGCCTTTTCTCGGGTATTTGATAGACCGTTGGAATATTAGCCGTTTTGCTGCTATCTTGGGATGTCTCTTAGCAGGATCATCCCTCCTTCTTTTACCGAATCCTTCGCTCTCCATCGTATTTGCAGGAATCGGGAATGCCCTCTACCATTTGGGAGCTGGCGTTTCTGTATGGCGTTTATTTCCCCGAAAAGCCTGGGCTCTCGGTGTTCTTGTGGGACCCGGCGCTTTGGGGATTACGTGGAGCCGAACATTAGGAGCAGACGTGGGATATTACATGTCACCTGTTATAACGGTGCTGATGTTTCTGACTATGATGATCATCTTCCTGCCGAATTTAGAGAAAATCAAGAGAATTTATGAACCTTTGAAGATTCCCCGGGGGGCAATGCCGATCATTCTTTTATTGCTCATTTCCACCATGATACGGTCTTACATCGGCATGAATCTTAATTTTCCCTGGAAAACCGGTGCAAATATGGCTTTGTTTCTTGTACTAGCGATTGCATCAGGTAAAATGTTGGGCGGTTTCGCAGCGGATCATTTTGGCAGGATCAAAGCCTCAGCCATTGCTCTCGTACTCGCTGCTCCTCTAATTGCCTGGGGCACATCTGTTCCGATAAGTGGTATATTCGGGACATTCCTGTTTCAATCAACGATGGCAGTTACACTTTTAGGTTTATTCCTGGAACTTCCTGAAAATCCAGCCTTTGCGTTTGGTTTACTTTGTTTCGCATTATGGGTGGGTATGTTCTTTACCCAGGTTGTACCTGTTAAGTTGCCTCATCCAGCAATATACTGCATCGTTATCATACTTACATCATGTGCTGCCTTATGTAGTGGGTTATGGCTTCAGCTCAAAAAAGAACATTCTAGAAACGAATAATTAAGCCAAATAAGGCAACAATACAAGTCCAGCAGAATAAGAAGCCAGGTTACAGGCAGCCGATTAGAAAAGAGCTTTTATAATGCTGGAATTTGCCTATATTTATTTACTTTTGAGAATCTGACATGATTACTTTATGATTTTTTAAAGTTGGGGCATAGTCTAATACTCCGTAAATTCTTTGTTTTTGAGCTTTCTGATACGAACTCAAGCTCTTTTCTGGATGTATATGGAGATGAGAGAAATAAGCTGGTAACGCTTTGAAATTATCCGTTACTATAATTTGATAGTACTTATTCTGATAGATTATTTTATAAAGAAACAGAGAATATTGGGGACTATCAGGTTTTGATTTAACACCTGTTTTAGTCATTTTGTAATAACTATCCACTTGCTCGAATGCATCAGAACGAAAACTATCAACTGGAAAATTGATTGGTTCTTGTTTCGCTATATCTTTGTCCGTAACACCTGTATCAATGCGATATTCTCCGAAACGTCCGTGTTTTTCATATACAAACTTCGGATACCATGGGGTTATAATATCGCTAGTCCATTTAGAATATTCAACGACTATCGAATCCGTGACGATTTTGTTACACTTGCCTTGCCGACGTTTGACGAAGTAAAAATCAGTTTTCGGATATGCTTTTAGTCCTGTTATATGTACAATATTCTTGCTATACTTTATGGGAACAAGTGTTTTTTCACGCTTAATTTCTGCCAATTCTGCTTTTGAAAGTGCTATATCACTCCATAAAGATATAGATAAAATTATCATAGCTACGAAAAAGAACAATTTGTTTTTTAACATGCTTCACTTCCTTTTTTTTAAGTTCAATCAAAACAAACGCAATAAGTATCAAAACAAATATGGCAACTGCAAAACCCCTGCGATATAGGAATTAAAGTTACAGGCGACAGATAAGATGAGAGCATTTTTAAAGGATATTTTGAATACTTTGGCATACACCAGCGCTTCCACGATAACAGCGAAGAGTTCTGTGGCGATCAGGTTCGGAAGATACTGATTGATGAATGCAGGGAATATCCACCAGTTGATGGAAATGGTGAATCCGGTCGCTGCTGCACAGGTGATGAAGATTGTAATAAATTGTTCCAGTTTGAAAGGTGAAACCAAGGTAACGGGCTTGAATAGGATGAGCAGAACTAAAAATTCTATCAGAATTGAATAAATAAGCGCTCTGATAAAATTCCTCTTAAATATTCTCATGTCAGGGCTATTCTCAGCATTCATTGCTTTACTAATTTGATTGATAGTTTTCCTTGGAGGATATTTCGCTTGGTCTGGATTTTGAAGACTATTATCTTTTACATTTATGGGATCATCATTCGTACTTCCAACACTAGGACCCATCCTAACCTTGTGATCTTTCAACTTCCTGGCATAAGACACTACTTCGTCCACATTGTAGCTCGGATGTATTTGTTCGCTATAGGTTTGTCTTTTATTAAGAAATGTTTGAAATTTGTCGAAATCACCTGTTTCAATGATCTGCAACTGACTATCCTTGAAGATGCGCTTATTGATTGCAAGAGAATACTTCAGATCATTCTTAGCGGAAGCTGGATTGGATTCCCTGATTTCATAATAACTATCAATTTTATCAAATTCCTGATATTTTGGACAATAGGCTGTTAATGTCATCGCTTTCTTGTGATCAATGCTCTTATCTCTCACTAAATCTGCTTCATCATACAGCTTAATGCCAGTATCTGCTAAATTATATTCCTCTCCTTCCTGGAGTTTCTTAAACTCAGGATCCCAAGAGATAAATTGAGCAAAATATAAGGTGCCGGAACTTACTGTAACCACATCAGTCACAATCTTTGTAAATGTGAGTTTTCTTGGGATTCCCGTTGTCTGAACCAGGTAAAAAGTGGTTGGAATCTTCCGAAAGCCTTTGATATATGATTGTGATTTGCAATGAGACTGAGGTGTCGGGATGTCTGACCATAAAGAGATACATAAAATAAGCATCACAGCGAATAGGAACAATCGGATCTTATCCATCTTTGAATCTCCCTTTATTTTCCCTTTCTTGATATTTCCATAAAGAGCAACTTATGTGTCAAGATTAATTTCATTTTCATTTATTTTTGTTCGCTTGTGACTGTTCACAGTTCTTCATTACCGAGCTAATAGATTGTAGAGAAAAATAACTTTCTCCGAATTTGTACTTATACAGGCATCCCCCCGTAATTTTCTTAACAATTAGTTTAGAAGCGTTTATAGTAACAGTCAAACGTTTTGCCGACTTTGAAAATCTGTTTAACATCACTGGTTGGTCAAAACTCCTAAACAGAAACTAGTGCAATTTGTAATTTACGGTAAACAGAAGAGTTGTGTTTTCACGGTAAAAGCAAAAAGCAGGTATTTTAATAAAACTTATAAAATTATGTGAGAAAATAAGATAACTATATAGAATGTCCATAATAAAACTGTACAAAAAAAGTGTCTCCGATCTTTTGTTCAAGCACTAAACCAAACCTAAGAAGGAGACACCCATGATTAATAAGAAGCAAATCAAAACCAGAGAAACCTTGCAAGTAAAATTGTTACAATTTCTGAATAATTTTAGAGAAACGCAATCTCTACCTGTGTATAAGTTCATACAGGATATCTGCTTAGGGATACTGAAAAGTAAATCTGTAATTATGCTCCAAATAGCGAAACAGCTAAATGAACCAATCACGGTTAAAAAGCTCTGCGAACGTTTCACCCGACATTTGAATAAGAAGCCCTTAGGAGATAAGCTGCAAGCGGAAATAATTAGGCATCAGTGCCAGGGTTTTGATGATGAGACAGGCATCATAGTTGATGAAAGTGATATCGTAAAAACCAAAGCCAAAAAGATGGAGGGATTGCAGAAGGTGCGTGATGGCAGCACCGGCAGTCATGATCAGCAGGGCTATGCATTGCTGAATATAATTGCCTATCAGGCAGGCAGTACAGGCTATGAGATAAAACCCATCAGTTCAGACCTGATAGCCCGAAACATGGAACTGGATAGCGTCTCTCAGATCATGGAAGACCGGCTAGTGGGGATTATTCTTGCAAGTGGTAACCGTGGAGTAACTATTTTCGACCGTGGCTTTGACAACCGAAATCTATTCAGCTTTCTGCATGAACATGGACTAAGCTATATCATCAGATCAACAGGTGAAAGAAGTCTTATCATGGATGGCTGCGAACAGAACTTCATGGCAGTGGCAAAGACAGTGAAACTCGATCATACATTCAATCTGCAAGAATCAGGACAACAGATAAAATGTGGTTTAACGCGGGTGAAGCTGCGTTTGAATCCTTACCCTGTAAAATACCCTGATACTACAGATGCCTGGCTTATTGTTGCACAGTTCAGTCCCGATGCTAGTGGCAGACAGGGATATTTCTATTTCATCTGCGACTTTCCGACACAACCTTATCTGACGGAAAATGCTATCATGGAGAAGGTTTTGCGGATGTATCGCATACGCTGGAAAATCGAAGAGGTCCATCGCCATATCAAGCAGGAATATGGTTGGGAAAAGATACAACTGAAATCATATACCCGTCTGAAAAACATGAACCAGCTGCTTCTGCTAGCTATGTGCTACCTGTATTCTCTGAAAAAGTATGCTGGCGTATTTTTAGATGCCTTCCCAAATCTTATGAAATACTCAAATAAACAGTGGAAGCAGATATATGACTTTGTGTATTATCGTCTGTCAATGCTGATAGAGATGTGTTTTGCCACCGTGACAAGGTACAGGCTCAATCCTTTTGCAGGAAAATGGCTGGATAATCAGCAGCTAAAAATACCTGGTTTGAAAAACGGGGGGATGTGAGAATTTGTACTTATAACATTGACATATTTTCCAAATTTGTAAAAAATCCGACGGATGTATATAAGGTAAAATGAACTTTTTCCAGTTGTACATATATTTAGCTGCATAGGAGTATCTATGAACATCGATACTGTATATAAAGTACTTGAAGCTCGATTCCAAACGTATAAAACACCGGTTGTGGATTTCATTGAGGCTCAGACAAAAGATCCATTCAAGGTGCTTGTCGCTACTATTTTAAGTGCTCGGACAAAAGATGAGACAACTACTGAAACTGTGAATATCCTTTTTCAGAAAGTGAATACACCTGATGACCTGGAACAATTGACAGAAGCGGAATTGGATAAAATGATCTTCAAAGTTGGTTTTCATCATACAAAAGCCAAGCATCTGAAACAATTGCCAGTTGTTCTCAGGGAGAAATTCAACGGTATCATTCCTGATGAGATTGATGATCTTATTCAGTTACCGGGAGTTGGACGTAAAACTGCCAACCTGGTGCGAGTTATTGCCTTCAAAAAACCGGGAATATGTGTCGATGTGCATGTACATCGTATTTCAAATCGCTTAGGTTATGTGAAGACAAAGAACCCATTTGAAACAGAAATGGCATTAAGAAAAATACTACCTGGTAAGTACTGGCTATGTATCAATTCCTATATGGTTGCGTTTGGGCAGAATCATTGCACTCCGCTGAATCCATATTGCGATACTTGCCCTATATATGAGGAATGTGATAGAGTAGGAGTCAAAACGAAGTTCGAAGTGCGAAGTGCGAAGTAACAGAAAGGAAGAGAAGTTCGAAGAGAACAAAAGCAGGTTTCCGCTGACGATGATGAAAAGGAGTGCAGCATGTTGGACTTCGAATCACTTTTATAAACTTATAAATACTCTCGACTATAGGTGATTCTGAGTTCAATCCCGTTTTTCCAATTTCACCGGTTAGAACTTCCCAAAAAAAGAGTTTTCGCTACCGAGAATGAAAGCTGAGTTCTCCGAGTGAACAGATTTATCTATTTGTATCGAGGAGACGACATTGCACAACCTTATAGTGTCACATTGGGTCATTTCGATACAATTTCTCCTTCGTCGAAATCACTCAATGAACCGGCTCTTAGCTTTCATGTATCACTAAAATTTTAGTTTTAACGAAAAGAGACGCCCGCAAGAGCGTCTCTGTATAAGACACCCATAAAGAGCATCTTCACTTGCGTAGGAGGAGCAAGTTAAAATCCTTCTGCGTCACTATAGGTAGTTCTACACATGTATGTATTCAAATTGATATTCATCTGCACCATTGGTCTCTTTCCTGATTTAGCTTCATGTCCTAATCCTTTCAGGATGAGCACATCATTCTCCAGTCCGACAACAATAAAATCACCATTCTCTGAAGTTGTCCCATAGTTACCGTTATAGGGACCTCCTCGAAAAGTCTGAAAACCAATTGCGAGAGCGATATCGCCAGCCCTGATATGCCTGATTTCTGCACCAGCACCGCCTTGAGAAGTAGGAGTTTTCCAGTATTGAACACTTGCCTTTACATATTGCTGCATTTCATTGGCAACTGTTAATCTGTTGGCATTATAAGCTTGATTTTGGAATACGAAAAAACCAACTGAAACACCGACTCCAACGATGATAACAGAAAGCACAATGACTAACATCTGTTGAGTTCCCATTTTTTCTCCTACTATTTCTATGAAAATAATTATATATTAAATACAATCTGTGAGATGATGATCATCTCGAAATAAACTTTATTATTAACGTCATACTTTTATATCAAAATTAACTAATTCTTAAAATTAAATAAAAGTATGACTAATCCTTAATCCGGTCAGTATCACATATTCAGAAACGCCTGCATTGTCATAATTTAATTACATTAATAATCTCTAATGACATCACTTCCCATACACGAAAATTTAAGGAGTTTTGTTCCAGTCGTAACAGCCACAGGGCGTTAAGAAATTATTATCTAAAAAAATACTTTACTAGTGTAAGTATATAGCATATCAAGTTCCATAATCAGGAATAGGAGGAATTTTTTTATGTCGACTCTAAAAATATGGTCATGGAATGTGAATGGCTTAAGAGCTTCCCTGAAAAAGGGATTTTTAGATGCAATCGAGAAAGAGAAACCGGATATGATTGGCATCCAGGAAACAAAGCTGCAGGAAGGACAGATTCCCATTGAAATCGCTGAGCATAAGGATTATCATGCTTTCTGGAATCATGCTTCCAGAAAGGGTTACTCAGGGACTTTGTTGCTGACGAAGATTGAACCAAAACAAGTTTGGCAGGTAATGAACATTCCTGAATTGGATAGTGAAGGACGCATCGTTGCTGCTGACTTTGGTGATTTCCTGCTCTATAATGTCTATTTTCCTAATGGTCAGATGAATGATGAACGACTTCAATATAAGCTTCGTTTTTATGATGCTTTCATACAGCATATTGCTAAATTAAAAGAAGAAGGTAAAAATGTCATCATATGTGGTGATTATAATACAGCCCATCATTCAATTGATTTGGCAAATCCTAAGCAGAATGAAAACTATTCCGGTTTCTTGCCGATTGAAAGAGAACGGCTCGATACTCTTGAATCTCTTGGATATGTCGATACTTTTCGCCATTTTGATAAGAGTCCCAATCAATATTCCTGGTGGACATGGCGGGTGAATGCCCGGGAAAGGAACATTGGCTGGCGGATTGATTATTTCTTTGTGAATAAAGAATACATGGCGAAAGTGCAGAATGCTTATATCCGCCAGGATATCATGGGTTCAGATCATTGCCCAGTCTGTCTAGAGATTGAAATCTCTTGAAGTTCGAAGTACGAAGTTCGAAGTGCGAACTTCTCTTCATCCTGCGCTGCTTCCACCTCCACCACCACCGCCGCCTCCATCGCCTCCACCACTGAAACCGCCACCACTAGAACCATCAGATGAAGGTGAAGAAATCGAAGATAGAATGATAAAAGGAGCAAAGGAATCAGTTGTATTCGGATCACTTTCTAACCAGACAGCACCTACATCAACACCACTCTTTTTGAAATAGGTCACCCATTCCCTGCCCAAAGTCATGACAAGGGCGAAGGGGAAGATGCGATTAAAATCATCGGCAGTGCCATTGATCAGAGGTTCTTTCATCATTTTACGAAGGTATTTAGTGTAAGTTTTCCAGGATGCCATTTCCATCATACCTGCATCAGTATAAACTCTAGTTAATGCAGCTAACATGAGAAAGAGATTTCCAATGAAGAACATTCCAATGAGTGAGATGATACGAATAATGCCAAAATTGCTTAATGATGTTAAAAAGGCTATAAAGAGCAAAAAAGCTCCGAATATTACAAGCAATCCGGTTATTACAAGCTTCTTTCTTTTAGCCATCTGGAAAGGATCAAGAAATCCCTCCTTGATCAACGCATCCTCGAAAGTTCGTTTCAAATACTTGGATTTGGATTGGATGATCTTCTGCATATCGAGTATTTTGATTGCACCCGGTCTTGGTGGATTACCAAACACATATTCAATAATCGCTTGTTCGGTTGGTGTTAATTCCACTTGGTTTTCAACATATTCAAAGCTCATACTTCCGTTAGTTTCATACCATTTTTGTTTTGGAAGACTCTGAATTTTAACAACACCACGTTGGGCAAGATTCACTAAAGTGGCATACACTGGAGTCAAAATGATTTCTGATCCATTGATAAGACGACTCAGTAAAGCAGGTTCCAATGAAGAAGGAAGATCTTCGTAAATGACTTCCTCGCCAATAATTCTTTTGTCCAATGTTTCTTTTCTTAATCCGATAATGACCCAGAAAACAAAGAGAGAAATAAATAGCAGGAAAATAGAATAATTCATCATATTCTTCTTGCTATTCATTCCGTGTGTATGGGAGATTAGATTCTGTTTTTTAATATGTATAAGATTTTCCGGAAAACTAAAATCTACCCTTTCCAAAGTATTGGGAGATAGGTTTGTGTATTCATATACGAAGAGGCTATCTCCAAAAGCAGTCGGTGACTGGTTAGTATTTCCGCTAAAGGAAATTTGTGAAAGTAGTATTTCCTTGGGTAAATGAACTTTCACAATTGCCTGGGAGATTGGATATTCATAATTGGAAGGTAGAGGCTTCCACTGGAATCGTAACCTGTTATTTTCAAATGCATATACCCCATAGACAAGATATTGGAACGCGAAAGAATGAGTCTCATCTATCAGAGGAGTGTAATACCATTTCAGATGCAAACCGTCTTCTTCAGAAATAGTATAATAATTTGGCAGGGTAGATTCAGTAATTTGCTGCCCATCCATTGCAGCGCCAGCAAAGATGAGTTTATCCACTTTGGAATCAGGGACATCTCGAGTAACAAAATGAAATGGACCACCTGTAAATTTAAAAACAACTTCCTCATTAACACTCATAGAACCATCGTTATTCAGATACAGATCTACGAAGTACTTTTCAGCTTCATAAGATTTAACGATAGCTCCATGACAAAGTGAAATCAGTAGTATCAGGATGATCAAAGAAAACCATTTGCTCATACCGCCTCCAACTTATTTATTTATCATCTGCTTTCTTTTTAAAGGGATTCAGCTCCACCTTACCGGTAAAATCAATCGTCTTGGATAAATCGACATCGGCAATATTGAAATTCAGTTTCCCCTGGCATTCATAAGTGAACTCCTGCGTAAGAGCAGATCGAATACTGGAACTGATGGCTTTCCAGTTATCCAGGGTAAAGATAATATCCCCTTCAGTTTTAAAAGTATCCTCCGTAAGAATGAGTTTTTGTCTTAAATTACTCTTACCCGCTTCATGACCGTTGAGTTTCAAGATTGCAGGAAAGCTGTTCAATGTGAGGGCGAGACCATATGGATTGTATACCATGAAATGTACTGAAAATTGAGTTTCACTAAAAGATATATATTCTAGCTTGGTTTTCGTTATTTGAACAAAATCCCCTCCATCTATCTTAGTTGAGCTTCCTTTTCCACCCTTTTCGTTGAAAGCTTCTGTCAGATATTCTTTTACCGGCATTTCAATACGCTTCTCAAAATGTACAACTTTCCCAATACCCAAAGCTTTCGCATGAGTAGTTCCTGAAATTTGAAAGACAACATTATTCTTTGCCCGTGTGATCGTCTTGGCAACTTTACGTGTTTCCATGTGAATCACCAGGTTGATCATGGTTGTATCTTTCGGTATTAAAATGATCTGTGAGACAGGTTCGATAAAGCCAATGAGTTGCCTGTTTTCATTCATGATTTTAATATCCAGGTTTTTCAAAACAACTTTATAACTATTCGGATTACTTGCCATTAACGGTAGTGTAAGTTCTGTATCATCAATTGTCAAACTCACTAAATGAATATCTCCATTAGTGATTGTGGGAACTTGGAATACTTTTTTGCATGAAGTCATGGTCATTACAATCAAACATAATAGACAGACACGGATCATGAAACTGACCTGGCTGTTACTTCTTTTGAACCATAAAAGAAACGGCATATTTGATATTCTGTTCATTCTTTCCATCCTTAATGAGATGAATTTAGTTTTTTCTTGCACATATCCAATAGGATACATAAATTATTAATAATGATTATCAAAAATGAAATAAAAACAGTCAAGAGAATTAAATGCTGGAAAACAGCAAATCTGTTGTCTTATCAAAACAGGAGTGTGTATGGATGTTTCCAAGTTTGAAATGATCCTGTTGGATAACGAGAAACGTATTTACCATTATTTACTAAAATTTGTAAGACATACAGAAGATGCGGAAGATTTATTGCAGTCAGTTTTCATCTCCTTTTACAGTAAGATGGAGGATATTGATGAAAAGGCTGCTGTATCTTACTTATATAGAGCTGCTCATAATAAGGCAATAAATCATCTAAAAACGAACAAGCGATACGTAAATGCAGATCCTGAGAAATTTGACCGTATCCCCGCACCTTCTAATTATGTACCCACTAACCCTCGTGAAGTAATCCTGCTCCAGGCAATTCGCGAATTACCACCTAAACTGGCGATGGTTATCAATCTACAATCTTATGAAAACATGAGCTACAAAGATATTGCCGTTCATATGAAAACAACTGTCTCTGCTGTTGAATCCCTGCTAACAAGGGCAAAGAAGATTTTACGAAAAAAAATAATGCAGGAAATGAAAAAAAGGGGTGTCTCCTCAAATGAAACTTAATTATTTAGTTCTGATTTACAAAATGAAAGAAATAGGTAAATGTACTTTTACCAAGGAGAATGAATCATGAGATGCTATTCGATCCGTAAGAAACTGATCAGCTATGCGGACGGAGAAGGTCAAGCTTCTATAAGGGAAGCTATTGCCCTGCATCTGGAAAAGTGCTCCTTATGCCGTCATGAACTGATGGAGATTCAATCCTTGAATACTTTACTAAACAAACCACAACTTCCGGAAGTACCCTCACACATTCACGAGAAAATAATGTTTGAAATCAAGAATGATACCCGAAAGAAACAGATTCATAAAGGATTGCGCTGGAACCTGGTACCGGTTGCCGCCAGCTTGGTGATATCCCTCTATTTTGGTATCTTTCTCGGAACGAAGACCATGCCGCTCACAGTAGCAAAAATGGAAATCTCTTCCCTTGATTTCGGACAACAGACACTGTATGCAGAAGAAGACAGCCAGGAGAATTCAAATGAGTAAGAAATTACTGTTCATCATTTTACTGATATCCCTGGCATTCAACCTGGCTTTTATTGGTTCATTCCTCTACTGGCGTCATCAGTTCAGATGTGATTATATGAAAGGTCCAAATCATAGAGAGATGATGGAAAACCGAAACAGACATGGTGATATGATGCACCACAGAAACGGACCTGATGATGACCAGCCACCGCCACCTCCCGGTTTACGCCGAGGTGATATGGGTTGGATGGGAAACAAAAAGATAGTCGAACCATACCGTATAAAATTCGATGAAAGTAAAGTGGAATTCTTCAAAGCATTGCAACAACCGGTTGTTAACGAAGAAGTCCTGAAACAGAAACTGCAAACCAGTCTCCAAAATCATACGGAACTGGAAAAACAGATAGGCTTGCGGCTGATCGAAATGAGAAAGAAAATGACAGCTCAACAAGCGAATGAGTTCTTTGGGAGGCATGCCAGAAATGCTATGAGACACGATAAAGATATTCAAGATAGACAACCAAAAAATACACAGGAAAAAAGGAGAACACAATGAAAAAGCACGCAATACTGATAACCGTACTGTTATTCCTCATCGTCATGGCTTTCGCTGTCACAGGGAAAGATAAGGAACAAGATCCAGGTCAAATGAAGATGGAGCGACCGATGATGAAAGATGGAATGGGACCTCATCAAGGTATGCAGGATATGCTGAAATTGACTGATGATCAAAAAAAACAAGTACAAACTATCATGACCAGCCACAAGAAAGATATGAATACTATGAAAGCTGATCTGGATAACCTACAAATCGATAAACAGAATCTACTTTCACAACAGAAATTTGATGAAGCCAAAAACATCGTAGACCAGATCAATGCCAAACAAGCCCAGATGGAAAAAAGTGGTATCGATTGCCACAAACAAATGTGGAACATACTTACTGACGACCAGAAAAAAATAGCTAAGGAAAACAAGATGGGTCCAGGCATGGGAATGATGGATGGTGATCGTCCTGGTCCTGGTGGCAAGATGGGTCCAAAAGGTATGAAAGGACACAAGATGGGTCAGAAAGGCATGGAAGGTTGTGATGGTAATTGCGATATGCCTGGGAAAAATTGTAAATAAGTTGAGAGCATAAGCATAATAACGCTGACCCCCTGGCGGATGTCGAAAGATGTCCGCTTTTTTGTTGTGGAGCATGATCTGATCATGCTGAAAAGATCTATATGTAGGGATAGACCCACGTGTCTATCCTTCTTTCTTCAAATGCCTTTTATCTGGATAGACACGTGGGTCTATCCCTACTTAATCATGTCATAGAAGATATTCACACCAGATTCAATACAATCCTCATCAGGCAAAAACTTGGAAGAATGAAGACCGGACTTCTTGATTCCTCCGCCCAGCCAGAATAGTAAACCGGGATAAAGGCTGGTAAAAAAGCCAAAATCTTCACCAGTCATGGCTATTTCAGCTTCCTGGTAACAATAGCCAGCTATATATACTCTTTCCACTAATTTGTTGCATAACTCAGCGTTATTGACCACAGGATCATAATTACTCAGCCAATCAAGTTCATAAGTCATTTCGTAGAGTGAAGTCACATGAGATATGGTTTTTTCAATCAGATCATTCATCTGATCATGATTCTGTTTTGTGAGTGTCCGGTGAGTTCCTTCCAGGACACAGGTTTCAGCAACCGCATTACAAATACGTCCTGCTGTCAAATGACCCACATGGAAGATCACTGGTTCCACTGGTGAAAATAGCCGTTGAATGGAACTATGCATCAGGTTGAATATTTGTATCCCAGCCATTAATGCATCTTTCCCTTTTTGGGGGAATGCTGCATGAGCTGCCTGACCATGTATAGTGACAGAGAATTCCTGGGGTATGGCAAATATGATACCTGCCTTAGAGGATATGGTTCCAACGGGTAAATCACAAGTGACATGCAAAGCATACGCTTCAGTGATTTGAAATTGGGTTAGGATATTTGTGCTGATGATTCTCTCAGCACCACCTTTCCCTTCCTCAGCAGGCTGAAAAAGAAAGACCAGGTTCTGGTTTGGCTTTTCCCTAACAACCTTGTCCATCAAACCAAGAAGAATTGCCATATGAATATCGTGACCACAAGCATGCATCCATCCCTGGTTTTTGGATTGAAATTCACAATATGTCTCTTCCGTAAATGGCAAAGCATCCATATCTGCACGGAATAGTTTGTAACTACCTTCATTCACTTGATAAGTAGCAACTATTCCTGGAAATCTGAAAGTTGAATATTGAATCCCTTCCATTTTATCGAGATATGAACATATCAGCTTTTGTGTTTCCCATTCATGAAAAGCCATTTCGGGTATCTGGTGCAATTCACGACGTATCTTTTTAAGATCTAACATAAAATATCCTATTCTGCAATGTATTTCAGAATTCTTACAGCGTTTGTCGCAGCGCCCAAGCGAACATTATTTCCAACATTCCAGAAGACGATTGACTTTGAATCAACACCATAGCGCAAACGGCATACGTGGCTGTCATTGGAATCCTGCAATTCAAGGGGTGTAATATATCCATCTTGATAAAACAAGACTGATGGGCTGCTGGATAGTATTTGGGCTGCTTCATCCAAATCAATTTCCTGTTTGAATTCAGCATATACATTCTCAGCATGTCCATAGAATGTAGGGACACGAACTGTCGTAGCACATACCGGAATATCATTGCGACCTAATATCTTGTTCGTTTCCAAGTACATTTTTTTTTCTTCTTCACAATATCCATCGTCTAAAAAAGCTCCAATTTGTGGAATCACATTCAGATCGATACGCTTTGGGAAAGGACCGAATGATGAATCACCCATTCTTTGCTGTTCTAAAGCAGATATCCCTTTATGACCTGCACCTGAAACTGACTGATAAGTTGAAACAATGACTTTGTTCAATCCATAGCGTTTATCAAGGGGACTTAGTGCCAGCAGCATTTGGATTGTCGAGCAGTTTGGATTGGCGATAATTCCTCTATATCCAGCTAAAATGTGAGCATTGATTTCAGGTACCACGAGCGGAATAGATACATCTCTGCGAAAAGCAGAGGAATTATCAATAACAGTATTACCTGCTCCCGCTGCAATCGGGGCAAAAGTATATGCTACATTCCGGCCTGCTGAAAACAAGAGGGCTGTATAATTATCGATCATTGCTTCTTTAGTCAGAGCTTGTACTGTAATTGATTTTCCATGGAAAGGGATAAGCATACCTGCTGAACGAGTGGAAGCAAACAAGCATAGTTCCGAAACAGAAACATTCAGTTCTTCCAAACACTTCACCATCATACGCCCGACTTCTCCGGTCGCACCAACAATTCCAATTTTCATAATCCATCCTGATTTGTATCAGTTGCTACTCTACCGATCAAACCATATTCTCGAGCTTTTTGTAACACATATTCAGAATCCTGACAACGCTCTAATAAATCATAGTTGTTTTCAAAGCCCTTAATTCTATTTAAAGAAATACTTCCTTGATCAATTTCATCTACCAGTAAAGTGGGAAAAAAGAATAAGCTAAAATTGTTATCTTCAAGAGGTTCAATACCGATAACTACATCAGATGTAATAGCTGATTGTCTATATGTTTTAATTCCTGATTTATATGTACAATCGACACCACCCCTTGTGCCACCAGTGAAGGATAATGCTGTTTTGGATGTTTTTACCTGTGCTCTAATTATTTCTTCTTTATTATCATTTTTTTTCATTACTATTATAATATCGTATGTTGATAAAGGCAGATCAACTAAAGACACATTTTGATATTTTTTCATTAAAAGTCCAACAACAATATGTTCGTGTGCAAACCCATCCACAGAAGCTTGAAGACCAGAATTCTCATCCGGTGATAAAAATCTATTCATTCGACTCCATCCTTTTATGTAGAACTATAATATAATCTCTATTAATGCGCTCTTCTCTTGGTACCTTAATAAAGTGCTTTATGATTTCAGAAGCAAACCAAGTTTCTATTTCGTAACCAATCATCTTACTTATTTCAAGTATATATTTCCATGATTCAAATACGACATTTCTAATGCGATTATTACCGATAACAATGATATAATGCGAATCAGGTTTCAGAACTCTAAATACTTCGCGTAAATTCTGCTCCATATCCTTCAGATATTTATACGCTATATAGCTACGTCGCGGATCAAGCAAATATATTTCATCAAGAATGGAATCGATTGAAGCAATACCAAAATGATGAATGTTATTGTAATCCTTTGAAGTAACTGCCTCTGTTCCTACATGTTTCTTTTTCAGATGGTTCAAAGACCCATTTTTAAAACCTAGCCAATACAATTCTAATTGATGTGTACGTGGATAATCAACCGCATTCACATATGGTGGTGATGTTATTGCACAATCAAAATAAGAATCAGGATATTGAATATGTAATGCATCACTAGTCGTTGGAATCTCAATTTTAGCCTTTGTTTGATCTGTTACTTCATTAAATTCCTTCATTTTATATGTGTTTATTAATACCGCTTCGATGAATTTGGTCATTGTCATTAGTGGTTGAATATCTTTATTTAGTTTTTTTCTTACTACGGTTCTGGTACAATTATCATCTGCGTTAGATACACTTCGGATTATCGATGAAAAGCAAACCCTATAAAAATCTTTATAGTCAGAATTCGAATTCAATGTCTCTATCATCTGTTTAATGTACGCTAGTTCATTTATGATAAATGGTTTGAACCAATTATCTCGATAAGGGAATTCTAGTAAATATTCAGGTTTTATATTTTCTGGTTGAAATAAGAGAAGATTGTTTATTATTTTAGAATTATAACTAAGTAAGACAGATGTATCCAAGTTCGTTGATTTTACCTTAACTAGAAGACGGCAAAATTCTTCGATGTCAATTGCGACTGAATTTCTATCATGTAAAAGTGCTTCTAAGTTTACTGTTCCACTACCAGCAAAGGGATCTAGTATTATATCATCTGGTTTTGTATATTTTTCAATTAGCCATCTTGGTAACTCAGGGAAAAATTTTGCCGGATACTTATGAATATTGTGTAAGTATTTTGATTGATCATAACTTATGAAAAGAAATGAATCTCCCTCTGTTATCGGCAAATTCACAGGAATATTGCCTTCAACTCTTACCATTTTTTCACCGAAATTGTTGGAAATTTCTTGCAATGAAGTAATCTGGTATCTTTCAAAAAAAGGGAGTCTCTCCTTTTTGGTTAATTTGGATAATTTGATCTCAACTTTATTATAAATTTGAGCTAAATCAACTCTCTTTGTTTGTTCCATGTTTTTGCTCCATTATTTCTAATTCAAATAAGATTAGAAGCTAAAAAATTGATTAATAAGTCAAGTACAAATGTTATACATGAATTTTAATGTGACTTTTTATTATGGTAATGAAGTAATTGTCTAGTTCTCTATAGATTTCAAGTTGTATCATCTGCTCTTCAAGTAGCTACAAATACCTCGAATCATACTCCTTCTACAAAACATTACGATTTCGTTTGACAAAAACTATGACATATTATCATCCTTTATCAGAAGTAATAATCTTTAATAAAGGAGAATCGATGTTGTCACAAGAAATGAAGGACTTTTTAAGAGAAGAAGCCAAAACGAGATTTCTTCGTTATGTTCAGATCAATACTGAATCAGATCCTACCAATGATGCAACTCCCTCTGCGCCATGTGAATGGGATTTGGCTCATCTCCTATTCAGTGAGTTGAAAGACTTAGGCATCCAGGATACGGCTTTGGATGAATTTTGCTATGTGTATGCGAATATCCCTGCTAATGCTGGAATCACTTCTCCTGCTATCAGTTTCATTGCCCATATGGATACTGCTCCAGGGGAATCAGGAAAGGATGTGAAACCGATCATTCATAAAAATTATGACGGGTCTCCCATTATGTATCCTGATAAGCCGGAAACACCTCTCACGATTGAAGAAGCACCTTCTTTAAAGAATTACATCGGTGAAGATATCATTACTGCGTCAGGCTTAACACTCTTAGGAGCAGATGATAAAGCCGGTGTTGCGGAAATAATGGCAGCTTTGGCACTGTTACAGAAGTATCCTGATTTGCCTCATCCTGAATTACGGATATGTTTCACTCCAGATGAAGAGATTGGTGCTGGAACAGTAAAAATAACCTTGAAAAAGCTGGGTAAATTTGCTTATACTCTTGATGGTGGTCAAATCGGTGAATTAGAGGATGAATGTTTCAATGCCTATAGTGTTAAACTGCACTTTGTCGGTAAAAACGTCCATCCTGGCTATTCCAAAAACGTGATGATCAACGCGGGTACAATAGCATCTCGCTTCCTCGCTGAATTTCCTGAAAATGAAACCCCCGAACATACTGCAAATCGGGAAGGATTCTTCCATCTCTCCAGCCTGGTTGGTGACCCTAATGATGCCCATGCAGATCTTATTCTCAGGGATTTTGAAGTGGAGAATAATCTAAAACGAATCAAACAAATCGAAAGTATGATTATCGTTTATGAAATGCGTTATCCGGGGTTGAAAATTGAGATGACAACCAAAAATAGTTATCGGAACATGAGAGAAATACTTCAGAATCATCCAAACGTGATAGAACTGGCAGAAGCAGCTTTCCATGCTGCTGGAATTGAACCTAAGCGAGAACCTATTCGTGGTGGTACGGATGGAGCAAGATTATGCTTTATGGGTATTCCAACACCCAATATTTTTGCAGGTGGATTGATGTTTCATTCCAAGAAGGAATGGATTCCAATTATCGCTTTACAAAAAGGGGCTGAAGTCCTGGTTCACTTGTGTCGTTTATGGGCTGAAAGAGGTTAAAATGATAAAACTGCTGTTTGCTATTATATTTCTCTTCTGCTGCTTCACATGCTTATGTGCAAGCAGCGGTCAGATTACTTTCCATGTGGGTGTTCCCACTAATACTTCGGAACATGCTAAGTTGTTTATTGCCGGTGATTTTAATAACTGGAATGCTGCTGATCCTCAATTCGAATTAAAGAAAAAGGATAACAGCTATTCATGTACAATGACCATGGAATCAGGGAAAACGATCTATTACAAAATCACCCGCGGAAGCTGGGAAACAGTGGAAAAAACCAAGACAGGTGAAGAAATCGATAATAGAAGTGCTGTTTTTACAACCGAACATCAAACAATCAATATCAAGGTGGAGAATTGGCGTGATATGACAGAAAAACCAAAAACTCACACGATTACCGGACATGTGGAAACCATTGAACATTTTCCATTACCTCAATTAAAGACTGCCCGAAGAGTTTGGATTTATTTACCACCGGATTATGATACTTCCGGTAAAAAATATCCTACTCTGTATTTACAGGATGGACAGAATGTCTTTGATGCTGCCACTTCATTTGCCGGGGAATGGAAAGTAGATGAAACAATGGATACATTATTTCAGGATAAAAAGTGTGCCGGGATGATTGTAGTTGCTATTGATAATGCAGGCAGTGAGCGAATGAATGAATATTCACCCTGGAATAACGTCAGTTACGGGGGAGGGAAAGGAGACAAGTATGCAGAATTTCTTGCCTTATCTTTGAAACCATATATTGATTCACATTTCAGGACTCTCCCTGATCGACAGTTTACAGGTATTGGAGGCAGCTCCATGGGTGGATTCATTTCACTATATACGGCACTCAGGTATCCAACTGTCTTTGGTAAGGTGATTGCCTTTTCCACAGCTTTCTGGTTCGCAAAATTTCCGATGCGTGAACAAATTAAATTAACTGGTGCACAACCCAATATGAGAATATATATGTATGTTGGTACCGATGAAGGAGATAAACCGGAGATGAAGGAATTATATGTCCGTGATTCAAGGGAAATTTATCAGCTTTTAGGAGCAAGTGGTTATGCTGAGAATAATCTTCGAATCGTTGTAACGGAGCAGGCAAAGCATAATGAACAAGCTTGGGCAAAACAGTTTCCCGATGCCATTATGTGGTTATATGAAGACAATTAATTTCTGATCAGGGATAGATCAATTTGCGTATTCTTATTATCAGATTGAGTAGCTTTGGCGACATTATTCTTACCGAACCTATCACGACGGTATTACGTAAAATCTATCCGGCTGCAGAAATAGACTTTTTGACAAATCCGCAATATGCTACTCTTCCACGCATGTTTCCTAATATCAATACGGTATATATCTGGAATAAAGACAGGGAAAGCATAGAAATGCTCAGGAAGCGTAATTATGATCTTGTATTAGATCTGCATGGAAAGCTTCAGTCATTTTTCTTTCGTTTCCAATTAAAAGCTCCCCGTAGTATCACCTATAAAAAAAAACATAACTTAAGATACAAAATTGTAAAAAAGCTGACAACCAGAGCAATCGCAAGTACCACAGAATTATACGCTTCTGTGCTTGATAATTTGGGCTTTCCTTATCATCTTCAAAGACCTGTGCTCATCCCTTTACGACAGAAAGACCCGCTCATGGAGGACACTTTCAAGGACAAGCGGGAATCAAAACATACTTATATCGGTGTTTTTCCGGGAGCGAATCACGTTACTAAAATCTATCCTCTTGAACGATTGTCAGCAGTATTACTTAATTTACCTGAAGAATGGAAGATCTGCTATGTTTTTTTAGGGGGACCCAAAGAGAAGAAAATCAACGAAGTCCTATGTAAGCAGATGAAATATCCGAGTGTTGACTTAACCGGTCAACTCGATTATCTGAATCTTGCGAATATCGTGAATGAATTGGATATTGTAATCAGTATGGATAGCGGTCCCATGCATCTTGCAGCCTCCCTGGGCAAACCCCAGGTTGCCATTTTTGGTTCTACTCATACGAAGCTTGGATTTGCTCCCCAAAATCAGAAAGCTATCGTTCTTCAGAAAAATCTGGCATGTCAGCCATGTTCTTTACATGGAACAGAAAGATGTCCCAAAGGACACTTCAAATGCATGAATCTGATCGAACCTCAAGATGTCATTTCAGCCGTAGTTGAGCTTTATGATATGTATGTGAAGAAACAACCCGATAACTTGAATGAAACAGATTGAATTTACTGCTCAGATAATCGTTCCACCCGATGCTCCAAAAGCTGCTTATTAAGAGAAGCGATTCATTATACGCACGAATAAACGAAACCCAAGCATAACTCAAAACAAACTCAAACGACACTGAACCATCCCTCAAATCCTGAGAGAATCATATGGGCATCCTAAGGGAAGTTAAATTATGTTTTAAACTTATTGAAAACTAGTTTTTGCTACGGAATACCTGTTTCTGGGTCGCCATCTATTTGATGGTGCTACGTGCTCTTTTAGAGGACGTATTATCTTCATCGGCATTTCGATCAGGAAACCACCGGATGTCAGATCATGTTAAAACATTATAACGGCTGAAGCAGTTGATCCAACGACTGAAGTTGTTGCTACGGAATACTTGTTTCTGGGTCGCCATCTATCTGATGGTGCTACGTGCTCTTTTAGAGGACGTATTCTCTTCACCGGCATTTCGATGGGGAAACACCGGATGTCAGATAATGTTAAAACATTATAACGGCTGAAGCAGTTGATCCAACGACTGAAGTTGTTGCTACGGAATACACACTGAAGTTGTTGCTACGGAATACACACTGAAGTTGTTGCTACTCAGAGGATAGACACATGGGTCTATCCCTACCTTACTATCGTTATTTTTCCTTTATGCTGTGCTTCACCGCTGGTGAATACGCACACATAAACCCCTGATGAAAGATCATTTAAATTGTAAGTTGCAGAACCGGATTTGGCTTGCTCTGCATTCATAGTAAACGACTTGACTTTCTGTCCCCGGATATTATAGATTTCGAAGGTAGAAGCTCCCCCCTTGGGAAGGGGGGTAGGGGGGTCAACAGTGAATCTGATGTTAAGTTCAGAATTCCAAGACTGCAGCGGATTCGGATACAACTGCAGTTTGGAGATTGCAGGTGTATTTGTATTATCCGAGATGGATGTTGGGTCATCCAGTTGCGTATTTCCGGCATAAACAAATACTTTACCCGGATAGGGAGAACCGGAATAATCAAACGGTGCCGAAATGGCAGCATCGCAGCAGCCGTCTCCATTGTAATCGCCCATTGTCAGGCAGAAACCATACATCTTATTGTTATCGTTCAATGTTGGTGTCAAATGCAGATCAGGACCTCCGTTCATGGGTATGCCTCCTATCCACAGGTAGGCGTCTCCATAACCGCTAAACTGGGTAACATTTGTGCCCATCAGATCATCTGTGCCATTACCATTCACATCACCGTGACCAAAACCATCACCACCAGCATCTCCGTTATAAGGTGGTGATATATTCACATAGTTTGTTCCATTAAAACCAGTTCCCCCAAAAAATAGTATGGCATTCGAACCTCTAAATGCGGTCACAATATCTGCATGACCATCACCATTTACGTCACCTGCTGGATAGGCGAAAGAATTCCTCAGATTTGAATCATCTGCGATCACTAAACTATCGCTATATATTCCTGATAAATTGCCATAATAAAGAACAATCCTATGAGTTGGATTACTGTTTGAACCATATCCATATCCGAGATAAAAGTCATCTATACCATCTGCATTTACATCTCCGATACCGCAGATATCAGCGTTATCCTGGACATTACTAATTTCATCAAATACTGTATTTAACATACCTCCACCATAGGTAATACCAATCTGGATCTGATATGGATAACCATGTCTAAGCGTAATATATCCGATATCAGCGAAACCATCGTGATTGATATCACCTAAACCACGAACGTGACAAAAGGTATTATCCCATTCCTCCCTCGGGAAAGTGAGTATATAATCGGGAACAGTATCGGGATTCGCACCGCCGTAAAAGACGCAGAGCTGGAGATTAAAAGCCTGGCTATTGGTTCCTTCATACATCGATGCCCTGAATAATGTCAGGTCATCTATCCCATCACCATTCATATCGCCCGCATTGCACATGGAGTATGAAAGTCCATATTCTATCTCATGGTGACCGGTGATTTCCATTTCAGGCACATTATCAAAATTGGGACCGCCAAAATAAAAGTATAGTTTACCATATGGATATGGTGGATAAGAAGGTGTATAACCTCTGGGATCCCAATTAGGTGATGCAATAACTAAATCATCGTTGCCATCTCCATTCCAATCAAGAGTTGTCATGATTAATCCCATTCCGAAGAAATCATCTTCCCCTGTCATAGTGGTCATAATATCCATGTGGTTCAAGGCAGGGAGAATTCCTGTGAAGAGCAGGAAGGCGAAGATGATGATAAATAATTTATTCATTATAAACTCCTTATAAAATTGACATACACAGCTTACTTCAGGAAGTTTTATCTCACAAATGGTGGCTGTTTCCTTCAGGTAACATGTTAACATGGTTTACCTTGTTTCTATCTGTAATACAATGACCTAAAGAACATTACCCACAAGCTGAAGAAGTAACCACAAAGAAACTGCATTCTAAAGTAAGCGCACAAAACCAGTATCACATATAAAATAATAACATTTCATTTCAAGTCAAGGATTGTTTTTCCAGGGTTGTTTCAATGAACTTTTACTCTCACGTTTATAGTCTGCAACATTCTTCAGTATTGCATCATTTAAAATATGACCTATCCACCTCACAAGATGAGGCGTTGCTGTGCCGTTGCACCTGTGGTGATTACTTCAGGAATCGTGGCAGCATGGTTCACCTTGCTTTTCGGAACGCTGTTTTCAAACGGCTATGCATATACACATAGCTCTCTTATTGCCGGAAACATACAAAAGAACTGCATCATTTAAAAAAAGTTTACCCCCCTTAATCCCCCCTCAGGTAGGGGGGTAAAAAGCTACCTTATCACCATTATCTTCTGTTTCTGCTGTACTCTCCACCTCACTTCGCAGTGACGCAGTTACATTCAGCTATAAGGCTTGACGATGCCTTAGAATGGGACTTGCACCCTCTGATTTCTGTCTATCGCTATCGCACTAGCTCTGCATTTACGCGGTTGAAGAGCTGGATGCCGATCATGCTGCCTGTTATACAATCTGTAGGTGAGGCGTTGCTGTGCCGTTGCACCTGTGGTGATTACTTCAGGAATCGTGGCAGCATGGTTCACCTTGCTTTTCGGAACGCTGTTTTTGAAGGAAAGCTTTCAGGTAAGCACCAGAGAAGTTGTTATTGTCAATTATTTAGGAATAAAACTTGCAGTGAATGTTATCTTCTGTAAATTTAGGAAATAAGGATAATTCGTAGTTTATCCTAAAGGAATTGTTTATGCCGAAAACCCTGCTTTGTGTGTTCCTTTTAGTCGCATTGGCAGCAACATCTCTATTCGCTTTGGATAATGTCTGTTCAATGAAGATAGAACCTCCAAAAATACTTGCAGGTCAGGAAGGCAAAATCCTTGTTACTTTTACCATCCCTGAAGGATATCACCAATCCTATGAACAGGGAATTAACGATTTCTTTTTTATTGAACCACAGGCTTTAAAAGGAATTCAATACAAATCTTCCACATATCCCAGTGGGAAAAAAGATGAGAATGGCATCATTGCTTATTATCAATCCGTAACTGTTACCAGAGCTTTCAAAGTTGCATCTACGCTCACACCCGGCAAGTATCAACTCAAAGTAAATACAGGTTGGCAATATTGCCTGGAAACAGGCTCATGTCTCATGCCTGATGAAAAGCTTCTCGCAGCAACATTGGAAGTCATACCTACAACTGAAAAAAAAGCCATCTCTAATGTTACTTCTATAGAATCAAGCGACACACTTACTTCAATGCCTGTCTCTGAAAATACAGCTCAAGTTCCGAATAACCAGGCATCCGCAAAGCCATTACCTGGAGGGAAGATCAATTTACTAAAATTTCTTTTCATGGGTTTGATCGGCGGATTGATATTGAATGTCATGCCTTGTGTTCTTCCTGTGCTATCCATTAAAGCAATGAGTATTGTGAAGCAGAGTCATGAAGATAAAAAACAGATCATGGAGCATTCTTTCATTTATGTGCTCGGTATTATGGTTTCCTTCTTAATTTTGGCTATTTTGGTTATAATTCTGAAACGACTGGGTTCTGAAGTAGGTTGGGGTTTCCAATTCCAAAATCCAAATTTTGTGATTGTACTCAACGCTTTTATCTTTCTTTTTGCTTTATCCCTATTTGATGTCTTCATTATTTCTCTTCCCGGTATGAGTTACATCACCACACAAAGTTCTAGAAGAGGCTTAATAGGTTCCTTTATGGGTGGTGTTTTTGCGGTTGTCCTTGCCACTCCCTGCACGGCTCCATTTTTAGGAGCTGCCCTTGGCTTTGCTTTCAGCCAACCTGCTTATATTATTTTGCCCATGTTTCTGAGTATTGGTGTAGGGCTTGCTCTTCCTTTTATCATTATCGGCTTTTACCCCAAGTCTATAAAGGTTTTCCCAAAACCAGGTGAATGGATGAATATCTTCAAGGAGATCATGGGTTTTCTGCTTTTAGCAACCGTTGTTTGGTTATTGGATGTATTATTCAATCAAGTAGGCGGTGAAAATCTCATCCGCTATATTATATTCCTACTGCTGATCGGATTTGCAGCCTGGTTATATGGAAGATTCAGCAGACCAGAACACCCACAGCACTGGCAATGGATATTTTTTATCCTCAGTATCCTGATTATCATATTCTCTGCAACGATATTATTGAAATTTAAACCCTATGATCTGACAACAACGACTCAAAACCAGACTGAAGAATGGCAACCATTCTCCGCTGAGAAGGTTGACCAGGTGAAAAGCACAGGGAAGCCTGTGTTTATCGATTTTACAGCAACCTGGTGTATGACCTGTAAAGTGAATGAGAGAACTGTCCTTTATACTCCTGAAATCCGCAAGGCTTTTAAGGAAAAGAAAGTATCTCTATTTCGAGCAGATTATACAAATGGTGATAAAGTCATCGCTGATTGGCTGAAACGATATAAAAGAGCAGGAGTACCTCTCTACATCCTATATTTGCCAGGTAATAAGGAACCGATAGTATTACCGGAAATGCTGACCAAGACAATCGTCTTAGAGGCGTTAAAAAAAATTGAATAGATTTGGGGAATAATAATTATGCGCATATCAATTCGACTCATCCTGATCATTATAGCGGTCATCCTGATTGCCGGTTGTGACCGTTTTGAACATAATTTCATTAAACCGACATACCCATTGGTTGAGCAGCTTTATGCCAGTTTTTCCGATAGTCTTCTGCAAATCTCTGATATTGATGTTGAATCAATTAGTAGTTTTTATGCGGATAATTATCTGAATAATGGAATAAATAAAGTACAGATGGAGCAGTATTATAGGAATCTGTTCATTAATCATCCCAATAGTATTATTGTTGCTGATTCCACATATGATTTTGATGCTAATTCTCTCAGTTTCCAATGGCGATTGAAACTCACTAATTTAGCCGGTGATAGCACTTTTATTGATACCTTGTTTACGGATCAGATTGCCTTGCATGAGGGGAAATATCAGTTTATTGGTAATCAGTATGATCCTGGAGAACCCAGTCCCAAACAAAAAGTGTTAGCTCAGATCGTAACCGGTACAGGATGTGCAAATTGTGTGGCGATTGAAGCTGCCTTACATGCATGTGAGCTTCGTTTTCCTGGTCAGTTTTATTATCTTGAACATCATTATAACGATTTTCTGGAACTTCCTAATATTTCTGAATTTATGCTATATTATGATAACATCTTCTCTTCACCAACCACAATTTTTCAAGGCATTACCAAATATCTTGAACCTAACAATGGTGATTTGGCTCAGTTCACAGCATTAACCCAGGATCTGCTGAACCAGGATGCTAAATATGACTTGGCTAATCTAACTTATACGATAAGTGGAGATACTCTTCATGCTTCCATTGAGATAACCCCGAAGTCAGCACTAACTCATACAAACCTGGTATTCAATTATGTGATAGCAGATAAAGTTTCTACATTGAATAATTTAGGAGGTCTTCCCTGTCGAAATGTAATTTTGAAAAGGAGTTCGAAAGATATTTCAGCTATGGTTTTACCGGGAACCGTTGACTTTACGCTTCAAATCCCTGTAAACCTTCCTACAGACGCTAAAATCGTAGCTTGGGTACAAACGATGAATACACCATGGGATTCACAATCCCTCATTTATAATGTGATCGAAAAAGATATTTTCAGAAAATAGGAGAAATCATGCACCTTAGAGTATTCGTAATAATCCTATGCCTTATTGCTGTAATTAGTTTATTTGCAGAAAAAAAGATGCCGGACTTTACTTTACAGGATGTGAATGGCAAAGATGTAAAGCTTAGTGAAGCACTCAAGTCTGGTCCTGTTGTCGTTGATTTTTGGGCAAGCTGGTGTCAGCCATGTTTAAAAGAGTTACCCCGCTTTGATGAGATGCAAAAGAAATATCCAAATGCATCCTTTTTAATGATCACTATTGATGCACCGAAGAGTACTGCACGAGCTAAATCGGAAGTAAAATCAAAGAAGTATTCTTTTACCACTCTCTTCGATACAAACCAGTATGTGAAGGGGAAACTGAATGTTGATAGCATACCTCATACCTTTATTTTGAAGCAGGATGGAGTAATCGCTTATGAACACTTGGGGTATAACGTGGGTGATGAGAAAATACTGGAAGAAGAATTGTTAAAAGTGATAGCTCCTGCACAAGCAGATTCGCTTAAATAGGTTTATCTATGAAATATGGAATATTAGTTCTTTTACTGGGAGTTTTAAGTATTAGTCTCTTCGCTGCTGATCTGCAAATTGGCGGTTTGAATCAATTGAACTATACGTACCGCGCTGCCGATGATTCTCTGCATACATTTTTTGATGATCAATTTTCTTTTTCAGCCAATTATAGTAATTTTACTTTTGGTATGAAGTTCATTGCTAATTTACCGAAGTATAACAAATATGAAAGTAACTTAGTTTCAGAACTTGAACCTGATAAATTAACTAGTGCTTGGGATGAGCGTTATCTCGAATATACAAAGGACAATCTTTTTCTGCATGGCGGAACTTATGAAGAAACATTCGGCTCCGGAATGGTATATCGCTCCTTCCAGGACTTGGATTTTGATATTGATACAAGGCTTGAAGGAATGCAGATCAAAGTCAGTTATCCTGATTTGAAGATAAAATCACTTTATGGATCGTGGCGAAGTATCAAAACTCAGGAAGATTCACCGAAGAATATTGCTTATGGCAGTGAAGTTGAATATACCATATTGCCAGGTATTGCAATAGCCGGAAACGGTATAGGGATGCGAGTCTACGAACCTGCAAGATACTATTCTGAACAGGATATCTTCGGTGGTCGCTTAAGCTTGAATTATAGCTTCCTTGATGGTTCTGTGGAAGCAGCAACATCAACAAAATATCACCAGGTCACGCCAAACAGGAATGGATATGGAATTTATGCCAACAGCAATATCTACATGGGGTCTGTGAACATTAGTACAGCATACCGTAAGTATTATAAGTTCGACTATGTTTTACATGATCTTCCTGCTGTGAATTATCATAATGAGCCATTAACAGATTCCGCTGCCGGAATTGACGAAGAAGGACCACAAGGTGAAATCAGGTACAATCATGGGGAAGATAACTCCATTCAAGTCAATTATGCAGAAGCCTGGTCATCAGATCAAAAAAATCGCTTGAATGACCTTTTTGGTGAATTTGCCCAGAAGTTCTCTTCCTGGCAAATGACCGTTGAATATTCACATATAGAAAAAAATGAAAAAGAGCTACAGCGCTGGAGTAAGGATCTGATCCCAGCTATGACCTTTGATTTTAATATCGCCGGTAATCCGGCTCATATTCGTACTGAATATGAATATATTGAAAAGCAAAGCCAGCAAACGATTTCCTATCACTACGAGCCACTATTGCAAACGGACTATCATTTCAGGCAATTCGGAATTTCCATCATTTCGGAAACTGAAATCAAAGAGATTAGTGAAATTAGTAAATCGAGTTATTGGGTCAATGGGGAATTCAGAACAACATTATTCGAGAATACTGATCTTCTATTTTTTGCGGGAAAGCAGAAAGGCGGGAAAGTATGTCGAAATGGCAGTTGTAAATATGTTTCTGCTTTTAATGGAATACGGCTCAGTTTAAGCACAAGATTTTAGATTAACATAGAATGGAGGAATAAATGAAATATCTACTTATTACGCTTTTTGTAATTTTATTGTCTGGAATGATATGGGCACAAGTACCATACTATCCCCTAACATCCATAGCAGAAGACTTTGCTTCCACTTCTTGCACCAGTTGTTTAAACACTTTTGCAGGTTTGAATGTGGTTGAATCACAAACAAATACCAATAATTTCTTTAGCGTCAGATATTATGCTCAATCAGGACTAGATTGGACGTTTCCGGCTGTCGAAGAAAGGTTATCATACTACCAGGTTATTGGTGTTCCATCTGCCGTTTTCAATGGAAAAGATCTGATCGGCGGAGGTTCTGATGTTTCGGATGGAGTCACTTACTTAAATACACTTTCTCCATACAAGTGGAGTTCTTCTCCAGTAAAAATGGAAGTACTTGCCTTTGATCATAATACTTTGAATGTTCAGATTAAAGTAACAATGTTCGATTCAACCTATGTTATGACAGATGCACCAATATGCTTCCTCCTGCTCCAGGATAATGTTACACCCGTGCATACACATGCGGTAAGAGATATCAAGATGGATATTGTGAATTTGACAGGAAATGGCAATACTGTGCAATTTACGAAAACTTTTACTCCTTCAATGACGATCAACCCTGATAGTTTATGGGTAGCTGCCTTTATCCAAACCGGTGATCATACAATTCTCCAATCCGTAAGTTCAAAACCTAAACCCGATTACTACTCTCGCATCATTCTTCCTTTTAAGCAAAATTTACATGGAGATCTGGATGTGTATTATCAAAGCATCCCTTTCTATGTTTGGAATTTTGGTAATCCAGGTAATTTTACAATTAAACTTGTTAAGGATGATGCTCCTGATTCGTTGGAATTGGCATTCTGTAGTACATCAGGATCTTGTTATGGTCAAAATGTTGCAGTTCCCTTCAATTTAGGTTCTGATGCATACAGAGGCTTCTTTGTGGATGTAACTCCGCATGTCTCTGGAATTGCTCATTTCCATTTTGAAATCACTCAGATTAACACTGGAACTCAAGAAATCATCCCATTTTCATTCGCAACTAGTGATGTTGCCAATAATGATCACTTTGCTCAATCTTCTTTAAGTTCCACAATTTCGAATTCTCCCAATCCTTTTAGAGAGCAGACAAAATTAACCTATCGTATTGAATCAAAAAACGCCGTAAATGCTTCCCTGGAAATCTATAATATCAAAGGGCAGATAGTGAAGCGTTTTTCACATTTATCTTTGAACAATGGTGAAGGTTCACTCAATTGGAACGGTAGAGGAAATGATGGTAAAACCCTTCCTTCAGGTATCTATTTCAGCCGTTTGAAGGGCGTTCCAGGATCAAAAACACATAAAATTGTCATTTTTCGCTAAATAATGACAAGAATAAAGGAGATCAAGATAATGAATCCCAAAGCAATATTACTGATTTTATCAGTATTTCTAACGGTCTTTGCTTTTGCCGTGCCACGAGATAAGTGTATTCTCGAAATTGGTACGGGCACTTGGTGTCAGTTTTGTCCTGGTGCAAGCATGGCAGCAGACGATATTGAAGCAAACGGTCTGGATGTCGCTATAATCGAATATCACAATAATGATCCATATACAAATGCTGCTTCAAATGCACGAAATAACTATTATGAAGTTCCCGGTTGGCCGACTGCTTATTTTGATGGACTTCTTCCTTTTGATGGTGGAGATCATACTGCAAGTATGTATAGTTATTACTTACCGAGAATTAATACAAGACTGGCACGTGTATCTTCATTCACATTAGCTGGAACAGCAAATCTGAGCGGTAATTCATTACTATTACAAGGCATGGCACAAAAAGTTGGAGCTAATACTTCCGATGATATCAAATTACATATGGTAGTGACAGAATCTAATATTCATGTAGTCTGGCAAGGTCAAAATCATGTCAGTTTTGTCGAAAGAGCCATGTATCCGAATGCAAATGGAACATCAGTGAGTTTCGATTCAAATTCCAAACAGACTGTGACGGGTGCGATAACTCTTAGCTCGAATTGGGTACGGAATAATATGGAAGTCGTTGTATTCCTTCAAGATAATACAACTAAAGAAATACTCCAAGGTACTAAATTCAGTTTCTCTGACATCTCAAAGATTCCAACTTCTTTAACTGCAGAACTAAATAGCGAAAATCATGTCGTTCTAAACTGGTGTGCACCAACAGAAATTCCTATGGCATATGGTGTATATAAAAACGATGAATTTCTCGATTTTACAGAGGCAACTAGTACTACTTTTACTGATCCAGAAGTCTTTACAGGCACTGCATCATACAAAGTAAATGCTTTATTCGAGGCGGAAGAATCATTATTCTCCCTGGAAGCGGTTGTTCTACCGGTGGATAATCATGATGCTGCCATGCTTCCAGTAATACCATCAGTTATTACATCTATCTATCCTAATCCATTTAATCCTGAAACACGTATTTCCTATACACTTCAGAATTCTGGATCTGTGCAAATCAGCATCTATAATCTTCTTGGTCAAAAAATCAGGCAAGTTGTAAATACTAACCAGGTATCCGGAACACATATTATCTCTTGGGATGGTAAAGATGAACTTGGAAATGGTATGAGCAGCGGAATATATTTCGTTCGTATGGATACAAAAGATTCGCATGATTCAAAAAAAATCATGTTGTTAAAATAACAATGTTATTAGACAGGCCCGTTTGTCTGTCATCCGCTTGTAGAGACGCTCAACTTGGGCGTCTCTTTTCTGTATATTCGAGTTAAACGCTTAACGAAAATGGGGTGGCGTTTATTCCTGCAACCCAACCAGTTGAAAATGCTGCCTGGAGATTATAACCACCTGTATCGGCATCGAGATCAAGGATTTCACCAGCAAAATACAGATTAGGAATAAGTTTGGAAGCCATTGTATGCGGATCAACGCTTTTCAAATCGATACCTCCAGCAGTGATGATGGCTTCATTCCAGTCACGATAACCCGTGATAGGTATTTGAAAGTCTTTCAACCAGACACGCAGACGTTTTCGTTCTTCACAAGTTACTTGGTTGGAAGGCTTATTCAAATTGAGTCCTGTCAATTCTGCACAAAGCGGTATCATCTGTTGGGGAAGCAATCCGTTCATGACAACATGGAATGGTTGTTTGGTTGCTTTCTCGATTTCCCGCAACAGGCGAGCATCAAGCTGCTCCATCTCCAATGCAGGCTTCAGATCGATGGAGAGGACAACCCCCCTTAATCCCCCCTCTGCTAGGGAGGTCTCTTCTTTCGCACTTCGTACTTCGAACTTCGCACTTCGTACTTCCTTCACTGCTTTTCCACTCATTGAAAGTATAATCGGTCCACAGACTGTATTATCCCTGAATTCCATTTCCCCGAAATCGGAGAGAACCTTTTTATTATTGATGAACAGCGAAGCTTTCACGTTCTTAAGAGCTAAGCCATCCAGTTCTTTGAGTATGTGTTCATCCGTCAGTAATGGAACTAGAGCTGGTAATGGGTCGATAATTGGATGTCCGACTGATTCAGCCAGGATGAAGCCATCTCCTGTTGATCCTGTGAGAGGGTAGGATTGTCCACCTGTGGCAAGAATAACTGCATTGGCAAAGACAGTGGTGGATTCCACTTTTCTTACTTCGTGTCCCTTTATTTTGAGTTGCTGTTTATCATTATATTTTTCAATATGATAGGTGATACCTGTGATATGTCCTTCATCCATCACAAAACCAAAGACACGTGATTCATTCCGTATTTCCACACCGCATTTCACTGCCCACTTGATGAGTGCATCGGTTACTTCCACAGCACTGCCGGATGTGGGAAAAACACGACTCCCGCGTTCGACTGTAGTCTCAACTCCAATCTTGTTGAAGAAATCGATCAAATCCTGTGAGAAGAACTGGCTGAATGCCTGTCTTAAAAACTTTCCATTCTTACCAAAATGCTGGATGAATTCAGGTAAAGGAGTGATATTTGTCATATTACAGCGTCCCTTCCCCGTAATACGCAGTTTTCTGCCAGTACGATTCATTCTTTCGAGAAGGATTACTCTCAGTCCACGTTTGGCAGCCATGCCCGCAGCCATTAAGCCTGCTGGACCGCCACCGATGACGGCAATATCATAATTCATAGAAACTCCGTTTCATTAAACTAAAAACTAATAACTAAAAGTGGCAGAGAGGGTTTGGAGTTCAAATTTCCTTTGTGACTGTTACAAGCACTTAGATAATAGGAAATTCGGACTTCAAACCTTGTAAAATTAAGCTGACTTTCGCTACAGGGTAAGAGAAAATCGATTTTGAAGTCCGTTTTCCCTTTTCTGATACCTGAAACCTGGAACCTTCTGCACTCCCCTATACGCTGTTAGCTGTCCCCTTTCTTCAGCTCCGCTTTCAGGAACTTCCGTACTGATTTCCTGCCTTTGCGTTTGAACCAACGCTTTGATTCTGTATGCGCTTCATCGGGATGAGCAGGTCGTTTCCTCTGGTAAAGCCGTTGTGTGCCTTTCTTCATTTTTTAGTTACCGTCCAGGTTTTGCCTTCATTATTGATAAACCATGTACAATATCCATCCCGTGCTTTTATGCTAGCGATGTAACTCTTGGGTTTTACTTCAATCCTGGGTGATTTCCAAGATTTCGATGCAAGAAAGGAAGTTTCTTTCACCACTTTTGAAGCATAACTACCATTTTGTAGATAATACTCTTTCTCAAGATAGTAAATTCGTCTTAATGTCCAAATAACTTGATAGTCAATTCTTTCCGTAACAGGATCCATGACTGCATCGGGGTGATGCTTCAAATTTAGAAATCCCCACATCTCGGGATAATGCATAGCCACAAGACCTTGAGGAGACCATACCCAATTATCTTCAGGAAGAGGATTACCCTTGCTGTCATTTTGCTTCACATATTGACCATTCACGACATCATGTTTCCATTCCACCCTTGAAAAATTCACACGTAATTGTTTGTAGTCATGATACCTTAAATAGTTTGTGTCCATACATATAGATTCCCAAGGAATTGCAATTTCAACAGACCAGCCCCTATCTTTATCATTCGGGTTGTTCAGAGTACCATTCAAATATACTGCAGTCTTAAGACCATCAATATTCCAAGAGTCAACCGCGACCTTATCTCCATCCCGATAGGGTTTTAAAAGCATTAAATCCCAAACGGTGTTCAGTGCATTGATCTCTAATTCATAATAATTGTGTGTATCACTATCCGTATCTATAAAAACTTCAAAGTCATTATCATGAAAGATGACTGCATCTCTATCTTTTATCGTTGCCCAGAGATCCGTTTCTTCCATTTCAGCCCCAATATATAAGTACTTCTCATCCCATAGCATCTTTGCTTTCGTTAGGAATCTTGGTTTAGGCATAGATTCGGATACTATATCTACAAAGGAATCTGTCCATTGAGCCTGTTGCCAAACTTTCTCACTTAATTGACCATCAATTGTCAGTGGATTGTTCCAGATTAAAGGACAATCATATGTTTTTGGATTAAAAGGAATCTGCGGTACAGGAAAAAGCAGTGCTTTATCTTCCGCATACAGTGATAGACAGGCTATCATAAAGAAAAGAATGATGAGATACTTTCTCATAAAAACTCCATTGAAAGTGGAGTAGGATTCCGATCCTACTGAACACTTAGCTATATTCTACATCTCTTAAAATCTATTTTATGTAGAGTGGTAGTATTAGTTTACTATGCAGTAGGATCGGAATCCTACTCCACGGCAAGTTACCCGCTAAAGTGGGTGCTAAGCTTTACAGTCGTTCAGCAAATCCTGAATAGTAGTTTCAGCGAGGCATACACATGTATCTGCAGCACCGTAATAAACCTTCACTTCGCTATCAGGAAGAGAAAAGCCTTCTGCATCGTAATCCTCAACGATAATACCGGAAGGAAAGACCACATTCGGCACTTGTCCTGTTAATTCATATAATTCACGCGGTTCAAGGATGTTATATTTCCCTCTGGCAAGCACCTTTTGCGGTTGCTTTAGATCCAAGAGTACAACACCGGCTTGATATATATTCGTAGAACCGAAGTGCGTGGCAACGCCATGATAGATATGCAGCCAGCCTTCTCTTGTTTTCACTGGTGGTGTACCGGAACCGATGAGTTCATCCCAGTAATGGGAATTGCCCATGAGAATTGGTCCCAGCATTTTCCAATTGGTGAGTTGTGGGGATTCAGATACCCATATTCTTGCCCCTGTAGCGGGTTCACCAGGCTTGACCAATGTATTCGGTCTTTCCAATCTCAGGAACTTACCGTTGAACTTTTCGGGGAAAAGCACACCATTACGAGTATCAATTCTAGGAGCTACGCCGATGAAATGAAATTCCCTGAAATCAGTTGTCTGTGCCACACCCAGCTTGCATCCCTGTTCAAAATCCATGGCAAACATGATATAATATACATCTTCCACTTTGGTGATACGTGGATCATAGCAATGATAGACGATTGGATTCTTGGTCTTCAAACCTTCAAAACGCACGATCTCATTCCTTACTTCAAACTTTACTCCATCATCGCTTTCAGCCATTACAAAGTATGTTTCACGTGCTCTATTCTGTACTCTCAGCATGAGCATGTATTTATCTTTGTACTTAATGGCACCGGGATTGAAAACAGATGTCACATCATGCAGATGTGGAAGGATATCAGGTATATCCGAACGGGTAAGGATGGGGTTGTTGGCATTGCGAACTAACATAATAAACTCCGTTTTATTCAATTAAAAATTAAAGATTAAAAAAATTAAGAATTACAGAGAAGAACTAACTCTCCCCTTCGACTACGCTCAGGGAACCTAACCCCTCTCTTTACAAAAGAGCGGGGAACCAGACTTGACTGCTCTGTACTAGAACCTAACACCTAGCATCTAACACCCTCTGCAATCTTCTGCCACACCAGTTCCGCATTGGCAGGTCTCAGCGATGACATATGTTTGCACGCTTCAAAACCCCAAGTAGCGATATTGGACATACCCAGTGTCTTCATGATAGAAAAAGCTTCGCTGATTTCATCTTCCCGATCTGCAGGAACGCGGAAAGCCTGTATCCAGAGCTGTTCTTTCTTATTGTATTTCTCACATAAATCCATGACTTTTAAGCAATACTTCGTAACAAACTCTTCCACAGATATCTTAGTCAAGTACCAATACGGATCCGTTCCAAACATGTCAACAAAAGGTAGAGAAGCTACTTTCTCCCAATCCATTTCCTGGTCGGCATTGAATTCATCGGGAAGTAAACAAACGGCATTCTTCACACCCAGTTCATGGGCATATTCTGTCATATTGGCAAGGAAATCAACAACACTATCATCACGGAAATGAACGACATCAATCATCTTTTCTATTGGCATTTCCATTCCAAACTGTAAAAGAAACTTCTCTTTGCAGTAAGAACACCGACATGTCCAAAGCTCTTTCTGGTCAGGTCTGCCAAACCACTTGGCAATGTACCAGTGCGGTTCGTCCCAGAGAATATAATCCGCTTTCAGTCTTGCTGCACTATCAATCCATAACTTCATCTGCTTATGAAACAACGGATTATTCAGACAGACGGCAGGTGCCATTTCACCATTATTGAGTACCTGGTTCATTTCAGGATTGGTGGAAACGAGCCTGGAGAAAGCTTCTCCCCCATAAATAGCTCCAAGTCCCCAAGGGTCAAGATGAACGGAAAGACCAAGTTCATGCGCATCTTCTATTATTTCTTTCATGGTCTCTTCGTAGTAAGCCCAGTCATTTTCACTATAAGTATGAACAACATATGTGAAGCCATTCTCCACGAGGGATTGCATATCCTGTTTCACGTAACGGCGAAGGCGATTGCCGAAGTAACTGACACCATAGTCCATCATATCTCCATTGTTTTTTTCTTTTGGAGTTCAAACATCCTTCGAGGACTAAGAAAAACATAGACTTATAGGATGTTTGGACTTCAAATCCATTTTTGGCTCGTTCGTCCAATACTGGCTTGAAGTCCAACTTGCCTTTCACTCTCAATTAATCTTAAGTCTATCAAGGCAAGTTGAACTCCAAGGGGTTAATACGACTCTAAATGTTCTTATTTCAAATGGTTTGAACTTAAGCAAGACAGAATTTGTTTGTTTTGAAATAGATATTAAGTTATTTTCCAAAAGGTCTGTTTCGAAGAGTTCAATCCAACTAAAAGGCATGCTGAATTCAGTTGTGACATTACTTCCCCTTGATTCGTAAAATCTCATAATAATGCCATTACCGTCCTCAGCATGCTTCATAGTCTCAATCTTTATAAAATGATTGGATATCTCACAATAACTAAATCTTGAAGGCTCTTTTTGCTTTACCACCGGATGAATGATCGGCTGTGAATTCAGATTATGAGCCATCTGCAAAGTATCAGACTGATTTAATAAACCTTGATGCGGATAATAGGCATACACAAAATGATGTGTTCCTCTGTCCGCTTCGGCATCTGGACTGTTCGGGCTACGTAAAAGATTCAGCTCCATGATGTTCCCATGAATGGAATAGCCATACTTACTGTCATTCAGTAAAGCTAACCCCATATCTTCTTGTGAAATATCAGCGAACCGATGGGCTGGTACTTCAAACTTCGCCTGTTCCCAACTCGTGTTCAGAGACGTGGAACGCTTAATAGTTCCATATTGTATTTCATATGAAGCTTCCGATGAAAGAATGTTCGTTTCAGCACTAACTCGAAGCATTTTCTGTTCCTCTCGCCATTCAACCCAATTCTCAATATTAATCATTTTTGAATTACTTTGAACAGATATTTGCTGTTTAATTGTTGAATGACCCACTATAAAGTGCTGTTCCAGGCAAACATAGAAAGGTGCATTAACAATGATGTTTCTGTGAGTTAGTCTAGCTTGTTCCGGTATCGTTTCTCTGTAGTAATGGTTGATATCCCAGGCTTCCCAGTTATTGGGAAGGTCTTCCCACATTTGGAGGAGATTGGCTTTGGAAGATAACAACTCAGTGTTCAGTTCCTTATCATAGATGGAAGAGATAGAACCATCATCAGCGAATTGTACATGAATCAGGGAGTTGGAGAGGGAAGATTCGGAAACAGAGCAGATACCCGCTGAAGTGGGTGCTACATTACCTCCTGAAGTAGGCGCTACGTTACCCGCTGAAGTGGGTACTACGGGATGTACTGAAATAGTCTCATACCCCATGGGAGGGATAGTGACAAGACAGAGCAGTTTGTCATCTACAATTGCAGAGGGAAGAGGATTGCCTTCTGAGTCATGAGCGATACCTTCACTGATGGGAAGGGTAATCACTTCCTGTCTTTCCCAATTGAGAGTATTATAAATCATGAAAACATGAGGCTCGTCAATACTTTCATTGTTTAGTAAATTCAACTGAATTGTTTCCAATCTGGTTAGATTGGCTTCCAATACTGCATGAGCTTCTTTGTATACCCGATTGATAGAAGAACCGGGAAGAATATCATGGAACTGATGAAGCAATGTATCTTTCCAAATAGGTTCTAACTCTTTGTTTACATTCTTTCCTGCCATCACTGATAGGATTTCAACATCGCGGAGTTTCAGTTCAGTCTTGCGATTGAGCATCTTCATGCGTGCCTGGGTTGTATACGTGCCGCGATGCAATTCAAGATAGAGTTCACCTACCCAAGTTGGCAATTGGGAAGCAGGTATTTGACTTATCTTTTCAAAGAATTCAGAAGCAAAGGCAAACTTGAACTTGGGGGTACCTTCCAAGTCCTGCTGACGTAGTCCCAGTTCAATGTGTTCTCTCGAAGGTCCACCCCCGCCATCACCAATACCATAGAGATTGAGAAATTCATCTGATATATCAGATTGGGCATAACGCTCTTCAGAAGCGATCATCTGGTTGGGCATGTTGGCTAGGTTGTAGTCATTTGTGGGAAGGAAATGCGTGAGGATGGAAGTGCCATCAATACCCTGCCAGTTGAATGTATGATGCGGGAAAGTGTTGAATTCATTCCAGGATATCTTCTGCGTCATGAAGTAATCCACACCGCATTTCTTCAATATTTGGGGTAACGCTGCTGAGTAACCGAAGACATCCGGCAGCCAGAGATTGTTGACATCCACACCGAACTCATCCATGAAGAAGCGCTTGCCATATAGGCATTGACGTACAAGAGATTCTCCGCCTGTGAGATTCATATCCGCTTCCACCCACATGGCTCCCTGGCATTCCCATTTTCCAGCTTTAACGGATTGTTTGATTCTATCGTAAAGAAGCGGATATTTATCTTTCATCCATTGGTATAATTGGGGTTGGGAAGCACCAAACTTATACTCAGGGTATTCTTCCATCAATTGCAGGACAGTGGAGAAAGTACGTCCTCCCTTTCTCTTCGTTTCATCGATATGCCATAGCCAGGCAAGGTCAATATGGGCGTGTCCAATGGAATAAGCAGTGGTGCTACTCTCATTGGCTTTCTTGCTGAGAAGGCCAGAACTGATCTTCAGGCAGTTTTCGATTCCCTTGCCATCCTGCCAGAGATTGCAGATTTCATTCAGACCTTTTATAATCTTCTGCCTTCGGGGTTGTCTTTCCGGAAGTGCTTCTGCCAAAGAAAGAAGGGTTCTTACATCAAAGTCCAACTTCCACACTTTCCTATCGATCCAGGCAATTTCAGCCTGCTGCAGACGGAAGTCTTTCTGGTTCGCTCCAAACAGTCCATTGGCAGCAGCTTCCACCAACAGTTCTATATTCTCATTTCCCTGTGCAGGATTGAATAAAGGCACCATATTCTTGATGGCATTCGTCATCCAATCCACTTTGTTGGTTAGACCATACATGGGGCTTCCATCCTGGAAAACACAACCTTCTGAGCCTAAATCTATCAATGCAACGGCTTCCTTACCGGCAAACGAAGGTGGAATACTACCATTGAATTTGAACCAGGCTGAACCCCAGACCTTACCCCATTCCTCTCCAACCTTGATTTCTTTGAACTCAAGATTATTGATATTCTCATATGGAATTGGTTCAGAATCATAGGAATAGACTGCACTTAAAGGCTGTTTGTCCCGGTAAACATAAGTGATGAGTTTATCGCTAAATCTCTTGATACGTGTTAAATACACTTTCTCGTATTGCATGAAAACCTCTTATATTGTAAAGTTTACTTTAGGAAACTGGATGTAAAGTTTACTTTAGGAAACTGGAATATTCATGACCCTAAAGTGTCCTTTACAATCTACTTTTCTGTAGGTACCACAATGCCCTTGATAATGATATTCTGGAAGAATGCGAACACGGCAAACGTGGGGATGGCTGCTAGCACCAGCGCGGCATAACCCACACCCGGACTGCTGTTCTGCATTAACTGATAAATATGCACCATCATTGTCCACATCTTTTCATCCTGGCAGACAATAAAGGCGAACATGAAGTTACGATAGGCATCGTTAAAAGCACCCAAAGCAATCACAGCCATGATGGGTTTCGACAACGACATGGCAATCTGCCAGAAGATTCTGAACTCTCCGGCTCCATCCATGGTCGCACTTTCAAACAGCTCTTTGGGCAATGAATCAAAGAAACCTTTGAGAAGAAAGATGAAATAGCCGTCTGCTGCTGCCGGTAAGATCAAAGCCCAGAAAGTATTGAGTAAATTCAGATGTTTCAGCATAAGGAAATTAGGGATTCCCATCACCATAGGAGGGAATGCCATCGTCAGCATGAGCACAAGTAGAATCTTGTATGTGGAACGCATCTTATAGCGGCTCATAGCATACGCAGCAAGGGGATTGACGAGTAAGGCAGTGAATATTGCCAGCAGGCAATAGATCAGCGTATTCAGGATAGCTCTGCCATTATAGAGCATCAGATCAAGTACCTTTTGGTAATTACGCTTGGTCATTTCCCAAAAGATATCACTCTGGTGATCTCTGAAAAGAAAGTAATCGATGTTCCAATTATCTAGCGGAACTGTTTCAAATGACTGATATTCAAGATGATATGCCTTTCTTAAAGAAGCTATATCCTTATATTTGGAAGAGATATATGCTTGCCATTCCTTTTCTGCTAAAAGTGATAGTTTCAGATATTTCCCATCAACCTTTTGTTTCACGAATATCAGCCAGATCATCTTGTAATCTTTATTCTCAGGCAAAGTGGGACTGGGATAAACATCGATTTCCTTTTCATACTGAGTGCCTAAAGCATTATTCATGGCAGCTACATCCAGTGTGCTATCTGCTCCAGGATACAGCGTTTTCAGGAAGGAAATATATTCCGTTTGTGATGTGGTTTGCACACCAAGATACTTCTCATCCATTTTATGATGAACAAAATCAAGCCAGTCCCGTTGAAGAGCGATATTGTCTTCGGGCATTGTTTCTGAAAGTCTGAATGAAGAAAAAGAAGGATACAACTGATCGAAGTATTCACGATTCAAAGCTGTGATATCCCTGTATTTATTCTTCAACCAATCCCTATAGGCAAACTCAACACTCTTGATATAGAGTGCATTCTCAGGAGCAATGTTTTCTATGAAGAATATCCAATCCACCATTAAAGCACCGGTGCGAGGAAGTACCTTCGGTATCTCTAAATCAGTGTAACTGCTGTAACTTGAATGATAGGTCGTATTCAGAAGTGATATATCACCATATTTATCTTTTAAATAACTACGATACAGCCCCACAGCACTCGCATCCACACCAATGTGATGAACATTCTGCACTTTCCGAACATAATGAAGCCAATATGGTTTTAGTGCGTCATTAGGTACACGGCGACTGAGCGTAACATCATTCCAGGATACAAAGCCCGTACCCAGCTTTTCATTCATAAAGGCTAGATTCTCTCCATATTCCTGGAAAAGCTCTGATGTGATGAAATTACCATCAACACTGGAGTAATCCCTTTGCCAGATCGGCACAGAATGACGGAAGCGCTCGAAACCGCTCAACAAGCCCATGTATTCCCCTGTGAAATTACGGAACAGCGGGTCTCTTTCCTCTATTTTCACCTCATCCCATGAAGAAGCCTGGGATTTATATCGTTCATTGAAGCGTTGCAGGTCACCCTTGTTTTCCTTCTTCATTATATTACGGAATGCACGTTCATTGCGGGTATAGATGCCTTTGCTGAAATGCTCCGCCACGAGATAATTGAAGATCGTATCTCTTTCAGGATATTGGGTAATGAATTGATTCCAATCATCATACAGAGGCTTGTTAGGCGAAACAGGGAAAGTCAATTGCGCAAAAGAAGGAAATCTGCCTCTATACTGATCCTGGAAGAAGGATGAATTCTCGTTATCTCTCGATTCCACATACTTTTTAAAAAGCACTTCATCATCCCTGAAATACTTGGGAAGAAGGATGAATTCACTTGCATCTACATTACTTCTAAATGAAGATGAGATCATGATCATAAAAGGATAGATCATGGTAATGGCACCCAGCAGCAGTATCACATGGATGGACGTATGCAGCGTCCTGCCTTTCCAACTGCGGGTTCCCACTTTACCGATTATTGGCATGAGCCCCTCATCATTTCGTTGTATCCACGGTGCGGAATTCCATTCTCGACAGCATCCGCAACTGAATAACCGTAAAGCCGATGAGCATCATGCCCAGCATCCACGCCATGGCTGTGGCTATGCCAAAATCAAGATATAAGTACGCCTTTTGGAAAATAAGCAGGTCAGCAACCTGTGTCGCATCGTTCGGACCGCCGAATGTCATGACGAGTATGAAGCCTGACTGCTGTGCTGCTGCTATAAAGGCTGCAATGAACTGGATAATTAATAGAGGTTTTAAACTTGGAATGACTATGTACCTGATCTTCTGCATGAAGGAAGCACCGTCGATATCCGCAGCTTCGTAGTTTTCATCAGGAATGCCTTTCAATGCTGCCAAATAGATAAGACAACCCGGTCCCACACCAGCCCAAATGGTAGGCAGAACACAGCAAAGCATTGCCAGACTTTCGTTTTTAAGCCATTCACTCTTGCCCAGACCAAGATGTAATAGGATTTGATTGAATCCACCGGCATCGGAAGGATCGAAAAGCAGCTTCCACAGATAAATGACGATCACACCGCTGATCACAGCCGGCAGATAGTAAATCACTCGATAGATGATCTTCCCTCTCGGTACTTCCTGCAATAGAATGGCTAGCATGACAGGCGGAAAGAAACCCAAGCCGAGACTGAGAACCATATAATACAGCGACTTCCCAAGTGCTGACCACCAGATAGGATCGAAGAGGATATCTGCAAAGTTCTGGAGACCTATGAATGTGGAAGGTCCCACGATCTTGTAATCTTCAAACGCCATGACAGAACCCATCAGCATGGGCACGTATTTCCAGAGAATAATGGAAGCCAGCGCAGGAATGAGCAGCATCCAGGCAAACCAGTATTGATTTTTCTTTCCCTGTTGCTGTTCAACAAGCACTTTCGGAGTAAATATCTGCCACATGCGATAGATACCCCAAATGAATGCCAGGAGTACAAAGATAGCAGCCAGTGAAGCAACCCTGTTCCGCTTCATCCGTTCAGCAGGCGGTATTTTGCCTATCATCTTCTGATTGGTGGTTTGAACTGCCTTGTTCAAAATCCTTTGCATCAAAGCATGTTTTTCAGTCTGTGTTTTACCCAATTGTCCTTTCGTTTCCAGAGAAATGATCTCATCCAAGGGCTTTGTCATATATTCATAAACCTTCTGGCAATTATGACCAAAAGGCTCAGGCTTCCCATTCTGTAATGCTTCTGTAAAGGTATCTATCCAGCCCGAAGGACAATAGCGAAGGTACTCATCATAGCCATAGCGTTTCAGATAAATCGGATTCAGCATCTTGCCGTAACCCGATTCGATCATGACTTTCATCCGTATCTGGCGCGCTTCCTCACTATCCCAGAACCAGATGAACTTCCAGGCTGCATCTCTCACCTGCTTGGCATCACGATGCCCAAGTCCGGCATTGTTGCTTACACCTGCCCCGGAAAAGATACCCATCATGCGACAGTTCAGCTCAGAACCGCGTTGTCCTGTCGGACCTATGGGAGGTGGAGCAACCCCATATAAATTCGGGTCAAGCGTACCACCCAGGCTCTGTTCGGTCATGTAATTCATGCGCATGCCGATCTTGCCTTCTTCCCAAAGCTTGCCGTAATCCCCTTCCCGAATTGCAAAACCTCGCTGTTCCTTCCCGGAAGGGTCATGCCAGACGGTCGTAAGCAGCTTTAAATACAAATCCATGGCATTGATAGCAGCTTTATCGTTGAATGTAGCTTTCCAATCACCTGTCTTTGGATCCTGCTTCACTGCATCACCACCGGCACTCCATAAGTAAGTGATCCAGTCATAGGCAGCCTGGGAACCACCTGCCAGGAAGATACCGTAGGTTCCTTCCGAGGGAATGGTCATGCGTTTGGCATAATCCACCAGTTCAATCCAGTCCTTGGGAGGTTTATTCGGGTCGAGACCGGCTTTCTTGAACAAGTCTTTGCGATACATCATGACACGCACCAGCGTCTCGTAGGGAAGCATCCAGACATGTTCTGCCTCGTTTCCCTTCCTGCGCCTGATCACTTGCCAAACGGGCTTTTCTACGCGCAGATCGATAGCATTCGCGTCTTGCTGCTTCATATATTCGTCTAAGGGATAAAGAAAATTGTTTTGAATATAGGTATCCGATTGCCTGAAGTTCACATAGATCACATCGGGTGAAACACCACCGGCAATAGCCATCAGCGGTCCAATATCCAAATCGAGGTTCTCAATCTTCAAACCGGAAAAAGAACGCAGTTCTATGTGGGGATACTTCTTTTGAAAAGCATCGATCACTGCTAAATTTGCTTTGGTAAAACTGGTGGCATTGCGAGGGTCAGGGAATTCGAATATCTTGAGAACGACCTTGTTTTCTGCCGATAACATGGATGCGATGATCAGCAGAATGAACAGGAACAGGCATCTCAACCGTTTATGCATCCAAACTCCCATGGCAATGACTTCGAAAAGAGAGCAAAGAGAGACGCTAGTTTTGTAAAGAAAAATTTACCTCCCTAACCGAGGGGGGATAAAAGGGGGGTTGTCTTCTATTAACCACAAAACAGACGAAAAGAAGATTTATTATGTAGGGATAGACCCATGTGTCTATCCTCTGAAGTATATCATCAGGAGACTGTTCATGAAGTTATTCATAATATTCAATAAGTTAGAAAGTAGCAAGTTGAAAAAAGTGGTCGAAACGGTCATAATTTAACATACCTTCCAGAATTGACAGATAAGCTCTGCTAAGGACACCAAATCACAAGTTAAGCTTTTTGACTAAAATTGAAAAACACGCGATTATAAGTAATGTTTCGAAGCCGTTTCTGACTAAATGTGTAGTTAAAATCATATAAAATAGTTCTTTACAAGTTTTTTGCTATAGCTTCAATGGCATTTGTTACCTGGTAACAAAAGGGAGGATATTATGACAAAAAAACACTCCAATTCAAGAAGCGGTAAGTGTTAGTCATGAAAGTAACCAATACCATGTAAGTATTAACGTACCATTTTCATTCACTTTGCCTGAGACAACATCAAACCACAAGTTCTTAATAGCGTTTCTACGCTTATTAGTAGGAATAGGCGGAGACAACCTCCTTACACTTCAGCAAATAGCTGATCTGTTTAACTACGCAGACCGCAGGAATGTACATAATTTCTGGCAAGAGTTTGAGCAGCATGGTCATGATATCCTGGCATATTTAAGCCGGAAAGTTGACCTGCTGGAGTGTATTCCTCAGATCGAGAATTTTGTTATCAATAACCTGCTTTTACCTTTAAATGTCATGTATCAGGAGTTCATCAGCCATCATGATTTTAAAATGTCCTATACCACTTTCTGCAAATATGCTTCTCAGGTCAATTCTCTGTCTGTAGTTAAGCAAGCTCAGAAGCTTCTTCTGAAAAAGACAGTAGGCGGTGATGCTGTACATCTGCTGAAACTGCTTGCCGGTCAGCAGAATACACCTGTTATCTGTGACAGACTCCTGGAACAAATGAAGACTGCTAAAGGCAATACATCCCATAGAACCGCCGATGCAAAGCCGTTCCATAGTCTGGAACGCAAGAACCTGTGTCTGCTGGTACATTACCTGGTTGGAAGCGGTATGAACTTCGAGACGATAGCTTTGCTGCTCAACACCTGTAAAGCTACAGTCTCAAATCTCTGGCATGAAATCGCTGACCTGCAGAGCCTGATTCTGAACTCAATCGGTAAGTGGAGCGGAAAGATCAGCATTGATGAGAAATATGTGAAGATCAAAGGTATTCCGTACTATGTCATCAGTATTGTTGATTTTGTGACTCACATCCCTCTGTTTTGTGAGTTGTATCCTGACACAAAGAAAGAATCATTCGAAGCATGTTTCAGAACCTTCAGACAGCTCTACAGGAAAGATCCAACCCTGATTGTCAGTGATGGCAGTAAATCGTTAGCAGTTGCAAGAAAAACAGTGTTTCCAAAAGTCCATTACCAACTCTGTAAGTTCCATAAGATACGAAATCTCTTCAAAAGAATCAGTCAATGTCATCTCCCTGAAGACAGGGACAAGTTCTTTAAGAAGAGGATTATGAAAGCTTTCCGAAGAGAAACGGCGGGCGGAAGGAAAAAGGGTATCGCAAGCCTGACAGCTATTACTCCCCCAACCGCCGCCGAATACATCAAAAGCAATATCATTAGTGATTGGAGACACCTCAGCAAAGGTTTGACTTCCAATGTCTCTGAACGCTGGAACCGCAAAATCAAGAAGGTGACATCCGGTAGATTTGGACTAAAATCTGAAGAAACCACCCGCAACCTTGTGTTTTCGCTTTGGTTCAAAGAACTGGTCGATAAAGGTCAACCAATCATGCGTCAGGAATCACTTTTAGCAAGTTTAAATATCTCCCGCATATGTCAAGAAAATGTGGATTGGTCGCACTTAGACCACTTTTTCTCTGTCACTACCAATAAGGCTGCGTAAAATGGAGGTTAATTTTGAACAGTCTCATCATCAGGGTTTGAGCGGATAGGTAAAATCTACTTGACTACATTCCTTACCAATAATACTAATATTTGTGTAAATTCATTTTGAGGAGGGAAATGCAATGACAAATATAGACAATTACAAAGAGATTATCTTTGAAAGCCTGAAACAAACTAATGAATTTGGGTCTGACTTCTGGTTTGCCCGTGACTTAGCAAACGCCTTGGATTATTCACAATGGCGAAATTTCCTGAATGTCGTGGATAAAGCAAAGGAAGCATGTGAACACAGTCATAATCATGTACCTGACCATTTTGCTGATGTCAGCAAAATGGTACAACTTGGTTCTGGTTCTTTAAGAGAAATAGACGATCTTATGCTGTCCCGTTATGCTTGCTATCTTATTGTTCAAAATGCCGATCCAAGCAAGGAAATTGTCGCATTGGGTCAGACATATTTTGCATTAAAAACCCGTGAACGTGAGATTGATGAAGAGTTCAAGCAATTGTCGGAAAATAAAAAGCGAGTTGCGATTCGTCATGAACTCAGGGAGCATAACAAACAATTGGCAGATGCTGCCAGGAATGCAGGAATTGAAGATTCAATAGATTATGCAGTTTTTCAAAATCATGGTTATATGGGCTTGTATGGCGGGTTAACAGCAAAAGATATTCACCAAAAGAAAGGTTTGAAGAAAACGCAGAAAATACTTGATTACATGGGAAGTACAGAACTTGCAGCTAACCTTTTCAGAGCAACTCAGACAGAAGACAAACTGAATCGGGAACAGATCAAAGGGAAAGAAAAAGCAAATGAAGTACATTTTCAGGTTGGAAAGAAAGTTAGACAAACAATTCAAGAATTAGGCGGAACAATGCCTGAAGAGTTGCCAACTCCTGAAAAATCAGTCAACCAAATTGATTCTGAAAGTAAAAAAATAGATCAGAAGAATAAAAAAAGAAAAACTTAATCAAAGCTGAGATATTATCATCCAAATTATCACAATCTGGATTTGTTATTGAGAGTTGTTAATCTCTAATGTTATTCGTTACTTGCTGGTTCTTTAATGGTTATAACATCTAAAGCCCTCTTATCAACTTCAGCAAAGAGTGGTATTAATTTGGAAAAATAATCTTCTATGAGTTGGTATGGTGATATATTAATACGTTCATGGATAAGCCCTAATCCATAAGCTTTGATTTCTTCATCAATAAATCCATATAAATGTGTTACTTTATTCCTAATGGTGTTAATTTTATGTAGATATTTCTGCTCCTCTTGGTTAAACAGATCAATATCTGTGATTTGTTTATAAATTAGGATACGCATATTATATGATAGTTTTGAAAAAGAACAAAATAATCCCCATATTTTATCTTCATCATTATCATGATTTATTGCCTGCTGAAATTCTGACTTGAGATCTTCTCTTCTTTTTGTAATAAATTCCATGAGTTTTTGTTCAAACTTACTCTCTTTAATAACAATTGAACTTAATAAATCAGAAACGTATGTTTCGCACAAATCCATTGCATGTGCTAACAATATCTGAGTCCAATTTTCACAGGAAATATCTTTAGAGGAATTTTCAATATTCATTTCAATATCTTCATCAAAATCATCATTCTCACTTTGATAAAACACCTTTTCACAATCGAAATATTTCCTAATAGCGCTAGATCTTTCATCTTGTGTCATTGACATAAATGAAAGTGTAGTAAATGTGAGTGCTCCTAATTCGTTTAACTTATTATTGAAATTCATGAATGCTCTTGTTACTTTCATAAAAAACCTCTAAATTGTATTCCGTAATATAATCATAATGTTAACAAATGTAGAATTGAAATCTGTCAGAACTATATATCTAAATATAAATAAATAACTCACCTGTTCCTTCCGATTTGCCAAGTCTGAATTGATTTTGAGGCTTTACTACCCAAACGTTCAGAGAATGTTGTCATGTATATTCTAAATTCCAATTTCTTTTATATGCTCTTCAATCTCATTAAGTGTAAAAATCACTAGTTTCTTACTCAGAGTTGTTGACAATTCAAGTAAGGAACCCTTGATGCTATCATTCTGTACGACAATCCAAATTTCTATACTATCTCGTATTTGTTCAAAGACTGGTATTTGTTCAATAGATATCATCCCGATTTCTTTTTTCACATGCAATGTCCCAAATCTTGCTTTTAGGATACGATCTAATTTAACTACTCGCCATTTGATTAAATCAGTATTGTATAAATTAAACATTCCAAAGTAGACATATCTAAATCCAGCAAAATCGTTTAACAAATTGAAACCCAACGGACTTCCTAATAAATATATGTTCTTAGTACCATCATCTACTATTGGTGACATTAGCATATCATGTGATATTAAAAAGACATCTACTACCTTATCTATTGGTACTATAGAAGTATTCTCAGGTTGTGTTTCAGCAATAGCTAATTTAATTGTTTCTTCTGCTTTGACTTTAAACTCATTATCCTTATACTTTACTGTGTCAAGCCCAGCTACATTAAAAGGCAAAGCACTAGATTCTTTTTGGAAAGGTATAGTATATTTATTAAATCCAAGCATTAAACCATATTCCATGTAAACATTAGCATTTGGAATTTCAGTACTCTCTTTAGTATCATGGTTTAATAATACAATACAAAATGAAGATGTGATAATTCTCGAACAAATTTTTGTACAAAAAGCAGATTTTCCTGGTGTCGTAGTTTTACCAGCCTCAAAAACTTCTATCCCATTGTTAGTTAGGATATCAATAATAATGTCTCTTTCTAAAGGAGATGTATTGAAGCCATATGCAATAAAACATGACCTCATTGAATCAAAAACGTAACCACATGAGGGTAACCCAATTGAGCATTGGTCATTTCTTTTCAATGAATTGTTCAAAATGCTTCTCCTTTTTGAGTACATTGCTCTCAAATTATTTTTAGTTTTGATTTTTGCTTTATATTTATTGTTATCGCACTAAATGCGTCCAGTATTTTTCTTCTTGTAAGGTCATTATTTCTCGATTAATAAATTCTACAAAAACACAATTTCTAATTGATGTGCTTGACAAGAAGATTAAATCATTATAACAGAGATTGAAGATGGACCCTGTCGTTTGGAAGAAATTTCCAGAGAAAAGTTCATTCGCATAATTGAGGAGTCCAAAAGTGAAACAGGTTATCTTGTCGATTAAACCGGAATATGCCGAGAAGATATTCAGTGGTGAGAAGCTTTATGAAACAAGGTTCTTTGATTACTTCAACGGCAAGGATGAGGGTTATGCTCTGAAAATCAAGAATATTCAACGGTATGAAACTCCCAAAGCGCTGATCGATTATCTTTGTTATACTGCACCACAGTCATTTGCATATTATGGAAGTTAAAGATTGGTAGATAAGGTACAGAGATAACCATTAAGAAGAGGATAGACACGCGGGTCTATCCCTACAACTTTAACAAATAAATCCGAACCAACCACATAAGCCACTTATAACCCCCAGCATTCCCAAAGGATTGTACCTATTTGAATCCAATTTGATACCAGTTTCAATCCTGTTTCATACCAGTCTCATACCAGTTTCATACCTGTTTCGTTAAACAGGAAAGAGATTAGTATGCACTTGGTATGAACGTGGATTGAACTGGGTATCAATAATGCGGGTTATAGTCGCCAAGTTGGTTATTTTTGATTATTTCTTTACAACCTTGTTCATTCACTTATCCTATATCCATGAAAGAAAATATAGTATTAATGAGTATTGGAGATTGTATTCCCGAAGGAAAATTCACAGAGATAGATTCTATCTTCGAGAAAGTAGTGAATTTCGTTTGGGAGAATAAAGTGATTGCTGTTTGTACGCCGGCATTGAGACCCGGACCGTATAATGTTATTGTATCGGGGATAGGGATAGAGCAGATAAAGGGAGTAGAGACGACCAATCAGGGTGTATTGATCTACACAGAAGATAGTCAGAGAGGAATCTTATGTCACAACGGAGAAGAACATAAGATCGGAATCTTATGCCACAACCAGGAATTGGTTTATCATTCAGAGTTGGAGATCAAACCTATCAATAAGCGTTTATTAATAGGAAATCTTGATTATATAAAGACCGAGTTGCTGACATGTTTCGCTGAGAACAGCTTGGCTTTTCTGCTTGAGCCTGAACCTCCACAAGCAATTGATGCAACGTGTGGTAATAAGGTAAAAAAGGAAGACAGTAAGATCGGAATCTTGCTAAACTTTGAAGAAGCATATCGTCAGAAATTTATTGAATTATACAAAGAATTACAGTTAAAAAGAGATGTAGAAAGCGTACTTGCCTTTCATGGATACGGGTATGGACTAACTCCAGCAGGTGACGATTTTATCATAGGTTACATGATTGGACTTCATATTTTATCAAAACTCTGCAAAAATGAGTTGTCAAAACAACTGGACTCTCTATATTCTGGCATGTTAAGAAACTCATCACATCGGGTGGTCAATACGTTTGTTCAAATGGCATATGAAGGGAGATATTCAGAACCTTGGAAATTCTTCCTGCAAGCATTGCTGACAACAGACTTGTGTGATCATGTGATGTTGTTAAAAGACAGCCTGGACATTGGAGCAACTTCCGGTTCTGATACAATGGTGGGTATGATCTCAGCATTGGTCGGGCTGCCGAACTCCGATTCGGCAGATTGGACGTAATCCAATAGTCCTGTTTTATGCGACTTTCAGTCGCTGTGACAAATCGGAGTTTGTCACCCCAATATAAGGTGGTTTTTTATGGCAATAATTGGAACTATCCTACGTGGTAGGTATTTTGATTCAGTCAAACTGATGCTGATTTCTAAAGAAATACGTCAAAAAGAAGGTGTCATAGATGCAGTTGCCATTATGGCAACAAAGGAGAATAAATCCATCCTGAAATCCACAGGAATGCTTCTCCCTGAATTTGAATCAGCCAATGAAACTGAGATATGCATTGCGATCAACACAGAAAACGATGCTCTTTCCCATTCTATTCTAGAAGAAACAAAACAATGGTTGGAGAAAGGCGGACCGGTATCTGCAAATCGTGAAGAAAGTGATATTTTGCCAAAAAGCATTAAAAGTGCTTTCACTCATTTACCGGAAGCGAATTTAGTCTTGATATCCGTTGCCGGAAAATATGCAGGACATGAAGCTCGAACTGCCCTGGACTTGGGTTTGAATGTGATGCTCTTTTCAGATAATGTATCTCTGGAAACAGAGAAATCCCTGAAGGAATATGCACTTTCCAAGGATCTATTATGTATGGGGCCGGACTGCGGAACAGCCATCATTAATGGAGTTCCTTTAGCTTTTGCCAATGTTGTCAGACAGGGTAAGATAGGTATTGTATCAGCTTCCGGTACAGGATTACAGGAAGTTAGTTCCGTGATTCATAATCTTGGGGAAGGAATTTCCCAGGCTTTTGGTACAGGTGGTAGAGATGGAAAAAAAGAAATTGGCGGTACCATGCTGCTTGCCTGTCTGCAATACCTTGTAGAAGATCCGGAGACAGAAGTTATCGTATTGATCAGTAAAGTGCCAGATGAGACAGTTATTGATAAAATATGGAAATTAGTACTATCCACTCAAAAGACAGTGATTGCGAATTTCCTTCGTGATTTTGTTTTACCCAAATATCCAAATCTTCATACTGGTTTAACCTTGGCTGATACTGCCTATGCAGCCGTATACTTATTAGCACAATCCAATGGAAAGATGCCGAATTATCCCTTCAGCAGAAAAGAAGACTCAATGTTAGCTAAATTAGCAGAAATCAGCTTACCAAATTTACCTCGGAAATATTTGCGTGGTATCTTCAGTGGTGGAACACTCTGTTATGAAGCACAGCAGATATTCTCAAGAAAATTCGTGGAGCAACCTGCTTACAGTAATGCACCTCTCAATCCGGTATATCAGTTAGCAGATGCCTGGATCAGCCATGATGATACAATTGTCGATTTGGGGGCGGATGAATTCACTGTCGGACGTCCTCATCCAATGATCGACTATTCACTTCGGTTGAAGAAGATCGAAGAGGAAAGCAAAGATACTCAGACTGCTGTTATTCTTCTTGATGTAGTTCTGGGATATGGTGCTCATCAAACACCGCACCTGGAACTGGCTCCCCTAATTAAAAAAATATCAAAAAATACAGATATCATAGTTTTGTGTGCAGTTGTTGGTACAGACCTAGATCCGCAAAATCGCAGCGAAGTAATGAATGAATTGACCCAAGCAGGAGCAATTGTCACAGATACAAATGCTGAAGCCTGTGAATTGGCAACTGAGATTATTTTTCATATGAGAGGGGATGAAGATGCCATTTAACAATTTAGTAAACCAGACGATGAAAGTCATTAATGTTGGTCTTGAATCATTTCTATTAGATTTAGAAAAACAAGCGGTTGAAGCCATTCAAGTTGATTGGAATCCACCCGCGGCTGTCGATCCGCTGAGTCGGGAATTACTTGAGTCACATATCGATATCATTACCAAAGCAAATTTGCAGGTCATGGATATCATTCAAAAAGGAAAACCTGTGCTGATGGGTTTGGATATTGCCCGTAACGTTATTCCCGGTATGCATGAAAACCTCTTTCTTCATGCAGGTCCCCCCATCACTTGGGAACGAATGTGCGGTCCGATGCGAGGTGCCATTATCGGTGCCTTAATGTATGAAAAGAAAGCATCGACACCAGAGGAGGCAGAGAAACTGGCTGCTTCAGGTAAAATCAAGTACGCACCATGTCATGAACATAACGCTGTGGGTCCAATGGCTGGAATCATCTCTTCATCGATGCCCGTTTATATTATACAAAATGAAGCATACGGCAATTACGCATACTGCACACAAAATGAAGGATTGGGAAAAGTACTTCGCTATGGGGCTTTCCAGCCCGAGGTTTTAGATAGACTTCGCTGGATGGAACACATCATGTATCCTGTTTTAGATAAAGCCATTCGTTCAATCGGAAAGATCGATCTTTCCAATTTAATCGCACAAGCGCTGCATATGGGAGATGAAGTTCATAATCGCAATCGCGCAGGTACTTCTCTCTTCTTCAGACAATTGGCACCTGCCATGATCCGTACTTCATCAAATATGGAAGATACAGCAAAAGTGCTGGAATTCATCAATGGTAATGATCATTCTTTTTTGAACCTGTCTATGCCTGCCTGCAAAGCCGTATTGGATGCTGCCAGGAATATACCCAACAGCAGCATAGCTGTTGTTATGGCACGTAATGGAACTGACTTTGGTGTCCAGCTTTCAGGCACTGGCAACGAGTGGTTTACAGGTCCGGCATTAGTACCGGATGCTCTTTATTTTCCCGGTTATTCGAAAGCGGATGCCAATCCTGATATTGGTGATAGTGCCATCACAGAAACAGGAGGATTGGGTGGATTTGCCATTGCTGCTGCCCCAGCAATCGTACAGTTTGTTGGTGGGAATGTATCTGATGCTATCAAATATACAACATGGATGTACGAAATCACCGCAATGGAGAGTCGAAATTATCAAATTCCTTATTTAAACTTCCGTGGTACTCCCATCGGAATAGATATTATGAAAGTAATCGATCGAAATTTAACTCCCTTCATCGATACCGGCGTTGCTCATAAGAATCCGGGTATCGGACAAGTGGGTGCAGGTGTTGTGAAAGCACCTTTGGAACCATTCCTGCAAGCTTATTTAGGAGTAGCGAAATCAATTTCAGGAGGAAATAAATGAACATTCAAGAATTTCTGCAATTTATGGGAACAGTCAAAATGTATGACCTGACCCAGCGTCTCAGTATTCATACACCACCTTGGCCTAGCTACATGCCCTTAGGTATTCAATATTTCAAACGTATTGCCGGTGCTCACATGGGACAAGGGGCAAATGGACAAATAATCACCACTAGCAATCATGTCGGGACACATATCGATGGTGAAATTCATTTTCATGCCAGTGGCAGAACCATTGGTAATGTTCCTATTGAAGAATGGGTAGGACCTGGTGTGGTCGTTGATATTTCTGATTCAGTAGGTGATTACGATCTATATTCCCCTGAATTGCTTATGAGTAAGGCAGATATTCGTAAAGGTGATATTCTCATCATCAATACCGGTTATCATAAATATGCCTGGGATCAGCCTGAATCAGATGAACTTCGTTATTTTGTGAAGCATCCCGGTCCTGATCCATCCTTCCATACTTGGGCTTTAGATATGAAAATCAAGTGGATTGGAGTTGACTGCGGCAGTGCAGATCATCCTATGAATACGATCATCCGAAACTGGCATCCCAAATCTTTCATCGATGCAGAAAAGAAGCTTATTGCTAATTATGGCAAGGCTTGGGATGAAATGTTCCCACCAGATGAGTTTTATCAAGTCATGCATCTGAAGTTATTCCCCAAGAAGCTTGTACATGCTGAAAACCTTGGCGGAGAAATTGATACATTAAGTAATAAGCGGGCGTGGATTGGTCTTTTCCCCTTACGTGGAATAGAACTCGAGTCATCCATGTGTCGCATTATTGCTTTAGAACCATAATTCTCTCTCCCCTCTTTTGGAACAAGAGAGGGGTTGGGGGTGAGTATATTTGGAGGTTTCCTTATGGCGGTTGTCCATGAGTTCAATTACTATCGTCCTGAAAAATTGGATGAAGTGCTGGTTTTACTAGCCCGGCAAAAAGAAAAAGCACGAATATTAGCTGGCGGTACAGATCTGGCAGTTCATATCAAGGAAGGTCTTGCCCATCCTGCAGTCGTCATTGATATTAAGCAGGTAGCGGGTCTGGAAAAGATACGTCATGACGATAATGGTCTGTTTATCGGTGCTCTAGCTACATTCAGCGATATTATTGCATCTGATTTCATTAAACAAAATTATCTGCTGCTTTGGGAATCTGCAATGTCAGTAGCTTCTGTAGGTATTCGAAACCGTGCTACTTTGGTTGGTAATATCTGTTCTGCTGTTCCTTCCCTGGATTCTGCCCCTGCCTTGCTTTGTTATGATGCCGTAGTACATACTAAAAGCCTTGAATGTGAAAGACAGATACCGATTACCGAGTTCTTTATTGCTCCTCGGAAAACAGCTAAGACAGATGATGAAATCGTACTGGGTGTGAGCATTCCTCATCCCGAAACGATGCATGCAGGCTGTTATATCAAGCTGGGGCGTTATCGGGGAGAAGATTTGGCACAAGCTGGACTTGGGATTTTAGTTACCGATAATCTTCATTACCATGTTGCCTATTGCGCAGTCGGTCCAATTCCACAGAGAATAGGGAGTATTGAAAACCTTCTTGATGGTAAAGAGCTTAATGGTGATCTAATCAACCAGGCAAAGGCTCTTGTACCAAATGAGATATCTCCTATCACGGATATTCGCTCCAGTAAGGAATATCGTACTTATATGTGCCAAGTTATGTTGGAACGTGGCTTACATGCTTCTGTTGCTAGGCTTCATGGCAAAACAGTGGATGTAACGCGGATATTGGGAGGTTGAAATGGCACAAATCAAATTCACATTAAATTCTGAAATACGCATTATAGATATTAAATCGAATGAAACACTGCTTGATGTACTACGTGACAAATTAGGAATGAAAAGCCCCAAGTGCGGTTGTGACCGTGGTGACTGTGGTGCTTGTGCTGTACTGTTGAATGGAAAGAGTGTTCGCAGTTGTCTTATTTTTGCTGTCGAAGTGGATGGACAGGAAGTGCAAACCCTGGAAGGCATTTCCGGTGATAAGCTGACACAATTGCAGGAAGCCTTCATTGCTTTCAATTCCTTCCAATGCGGATATTGTGCACCAGGTGTCATTATTTCTGCAACAGAATTATTAAGTCATAATCCTCATCCTGACCTGGAAGAGATAAAAGAAGCCCTTTCTGGTAATTTATGTCGCTGTACAGGTTATAAACCGATATTTGAAGCAATCCTGGACGTTACCCATAAGGAGGGAAAATGAAGAAGGATTACAAATTTATTGGTAAAGACATAGTCCGTATAGATGGAAGGGAAAAGATATCCGGTGCAGCAATCTACGGAGATGATATTGACTTTGGTCCAAATCTTCTTCATGCAGAGATCGTTTCTTCCACACAAGCTCATGCTCTTATTATCTCAATTGATACATCTGAAGCTGAGAAAGTGCAGGATGTCGTAAAAGTATTTACCGGCAAAGATTTTCCTTACAAATTTGGTCTATATATGAAAGACCGTTATATCTTTGCCCAGGATAAAGTACGCTTTTATGGGGAACAGGTTGCCGCTGTGGTAGCCCGTACTCCCCAAGCTGCCAAGAAAGCAGCACAACTTATCAAAGTGGTATATGAACCATTACCGGCTGTACTTAACCAGATGGAAGCTTTGAAGGATGATGCCACGTTATTACATCCTGATTTGGGTGAATATCCTCATGTGCCCTGGTTCTTCCCAAAAGCTGGAACGAATGTTGCCCATTGGCGAAAGACCCGTAAAGGAGACTTGGAGAAAGGCTTCGCAGAAGCTGATTTCGTTCTAGAAGATGAATATCACGTACCCCGTTATGCACATTGTGCGATTGAAACGCATGTAGCTATTGGTAAGTATGATTTCGGTGGTAGACTGACTGTCTGGAGTTCTTCACAATCACCACATACACAACGGCATTTGTTTGCTGAAGCTCTTGCTCCCATGGGTTTGACTCATAAGGATGTACGGGTCATTGCTCCTCATGTTGGTGGTGGTTTTGGTGGGAAAGCTGGGGTGACAATGGAAATCATCCCTGCTGCGCTTGCTACGAAGTTGAGAGGTTATGCCGTTAAACTGCGCTGGACACGTGAACAGGAGTTTGTGAACACATACCAGCGTCTTGATGTTGTTGCCAGGATTAAAGTCGGTGTAAAGAAAGATGGTACAATCACAGCTTTAGATCATAAATTATACTGGGATGCAGGTGCGTATGTAGAATATGGCGCTAATGTCGTGAATGCGGTAGGATTATCGGCAATTGGACCTTATCGTGTTTCTAACATCTCCATAGATTCAATCTGTATTTATACGAACCTTCCGCCAGGTGGTGCTTACCGCGGGTTCGGTTATTCTGAAATGCTTTTCGGTTTGGAATCCCACATGAATACAGTCGCTAAGAAAATAGGCATGGATCCGGTTCAGTTCAGATTGCATAATGCGATTCGTGAAGGTGACCAGACTGCCTATGGTGCTTCCATGAATCCGAATGGTTTAATCGAAGCAATTGAGAAAGTGGCAAAAGAAATTGAATGGGGAAAGAAAGTCGTTTCCCAAGATCCTACAAAGGTTATTGGCAAAGGCTTCTCTCTTTTCTGGAAAGCTCCTGCCATGCCACCAAATGCTTCTTCATCTGCATTTCTCAAATTCAATGAAGATGCCAGTATCAATCTTATCATCTCTGGTATGGATATCGGGCAGGGTTATCAAACAGTGATGGCGCAGATTGCTGCTGAAATACTATCTATTCCACCTTCCAAGATAAGAGTTGAAACACCTGATACTGACCGTAACCCATATGAATGGCAGACAGTTGCTTCCCACATTACCTGGAGTAGTGGCAATGCTGTGAGGAAAGCTGCCGAAGATGCTCGAGAGCAGATTCTTGATCTGATTGAAAGAGTGTACTGCCTCCCCAAGAGTGAATTATTCCTGGAAGATGAAGCTGTCAAATGCCACACACAGCCAAAGTTTATCAAACCTCTAAGAGAGTTTGTTGTAGATGGCATAATGACTGGAGACGGAACATTCAAAGGTGGACCTATCAATGCACGTGGCATGTTCATGCCTGAATTCTCCTCGGCAAACGGTGACCCGGAAACCAGTCAGGGTGGTCATCCCAATGTACACTACACAGTGGGTGCCGGAGCACTTATCCTGGAAATAGACAAGGAAACGGGAAAGATGCATGTTCTCAAGGCAGTGGAAGCTGTGGATGTAGGACAAGCATTGAATCCTGACCTGATCAGAGGTCAAATCACCGGTGGATTGCTCCAGGGCTTGGCAACTGTTCTTTACGAAGATATGCGCTATGATGATAAAGGGAAACTTTTAAATCCAAACTTCACAGATTACAAGATTCCCACAGCAATGGATGTACCGGATGAGATTGTCCCGATTATCATTGAAGTGCCACAACCCGATGGACCATTCGGTGCTCGTGGAGTTGGTGAACATACGATGCTTCCTGCAGCACCCATGATTGCCAATGCTGTTGAAGATGCTTTGGGTATTCGGATAAAATCTATGCCCATCACAGCAGAAAAGATAGCTATGGAAATCTTAAATATTCAGAAAATACGAAATTGATACAAATGGATGAAATACAGTATGGATGGGCATCCTAAGGATGCCCATTTTGCTTTTAGTGGATTTTTCCTTAAATTATAGAAAATAATGATTGCATAAAAAATAAACTCTTTGCTATCATTGTATCGGATTTCCTATTTTATTCTGTAGGTAGGTAAATAGGAATGAAATTACATGAAATAATATGTGTAACTTAACGCGGAAGGAGAATTCGTATGAAAACTGTATTTTTTATTTTGCTGTTATTTACTTTGTTAAGCTCGTTTGTTTATGCGAAGGACAATTATGTAATTGTCCCAGGCGTTCGTGTTGGTATAATCACCGCGTCGACAACTGAATCAGATCTGGTCAAGCTATATGGAATTGAAAATGTCCAAAGTCAAACCAGTCTCAATGATCAATATGAAATGACCAGACAAACAATTCTTTTCCCCTTTGATTTCAAAAAAAGGATCCAGATCTTTTGGGCGAAAGGTAATTCTCATACTGGACCTGAGCTTGTTCGAATTGAGGGAACGAATTCATTGTGGCATACAAACGGAGGAATTTTCCTTGGGATGTCCTTATCTCAACTGGAATCCATGAATGGTATTCCCTTACATTTGACAGGTTTCCATCCTGATTATCCCGGGATAATTACAGACTGTGGTTACGGAAAGCTGAAATTCCTGGGTTTTCAGACTCCGGAAGGAGAAGATGTATATGGGCGGTTAATGACATTGAGATTATATCTCCCGATTGATAATAATGCCTTGATTACGAAAGAAGAACTCCAATCAATATCAGGTCCGGGAATCTACTCATCAGATAACGAGATTATGAAAAAGTGTGGACCTGTTGTAAAGCAAATGGATATTACCTTTTTGAAAGAAGATCAAATCAAGAAATAAAAAGTAAGGATATTGTATGCAAAAACCACTCGAAAATATCCGCGTACTCGACTTGACGCGGGTATTAGCAGGACCTTTCTGCACAATGATCTTAAGTGATTTAGGTGCAGAGATAATTAAAATTGAAATTCCCGGTTGTGGAGATGATTCTCGAGCTTTCGGTCCGTTTATCGGTACTAGGAGTTTGTATTTTCTCAGTATTAATCGGGGAAAAAAAAGTATTTCACTCAATCTCAAGGATCCAAAAGGCAAACAAATCCTTCTTGATCTGGTCAAACAATCAGATATCATTGTTGAGAATTACCGTCCCGGAACGATGGAGAAACTCGGACTTGGTTATGATGTTTTAAAGGAAATCAATCCGGCAATCATCTATGCAGCTTCATCAGGATTCGGGCATTCAGGACCAGACTCACAAAAACCTGCCTATGATATCCTAGCTCAAGCAATGGGCGGAATTATGAGTATTACCGGCTGGCAAGGCAGTGCACCCACACGTGTGGGTATGTCTCTTGGTGATATTACTGCTTCTCTTTTTACGGCAATCGGAATTACTACAGCTCTCTATCAAAGAGAAAAAACCGGACTTGGTCAAAAGATTGATGTTGCAATGCTGGATTGCCAAGTTGCCATTCTGGAAAATGCCCTGGTCAGATTACAAGCTGAAGGAAAGAATCCTGAACCTTTGGGAAATAGACATCCAACCATCACTCCCTTCCAAGCTTACAAAGCGGCTGATGAATATTTTGTGATTTCTGTTGGGAATGATGCACTCTGGTTTACTTTCTGCCAAGCAATACATCGTGACGACCTGGTAAAAGATGAACGATTCATAACAAATAAGAAAAGAACTGAGAATATCTATGATCTCAACGAAATATTAGACGAGGTATTTTTACAGAAAACCGCTCGTGAATGGCTTTCTGTTTTTGAACAGGTAAAACTCCCTTGTGCACCAATCAATAAAATCGATGAAGTGATATCACATCCGCAAGTCCAGGCACGTAACATGATCGTTGAAGTTGATGATGTCATTGCAGGTAAAGTGAAAATTGCCGGCAATCCCATCAAAATGGATTCTGTTCCCGAAGAAAAATCAAGGGGAAAAGTACCTGAAGTAGGAGAAAATAATCGTGAAATATATAGTGAATTACTAGGTTTATCAGATTCTGACTTGGCTAAACTTGCTGATGAAGGAGTGATTTAGTTGTTCACAAGACAAGCTTCTTTAGTTCAAATTGCACAAACACTTAGCTCGGGGGAATTGAATCTACTCGATTATATCAATGAAACATGTGATTGGATGGAAAAAACTGAACCAACAATTCAAGCCTTATTACCTGAAGAAGATCGTAGACAGCGTCTTTTAAAAGAAAGCGAGGTTCTTCTTCAAAGATATCCGAATCTATCTGATCGCCCCCCATTATTTGGTGTTCTCGTGGGTGTGAAAGATTTGTTCAATGTGGACGGTTTTCCTACCCAGGCAGGTTCAAAATTACCCCCGGAAGCATTTTTAGGTACGGAAGCAGAGATTGTTACGAATCTGAAAAAGATGGGAGCTTTGATCTTAGGGAAAACAGTATCAACAGAATTTGCTTATTTTCAACCTGGTACTACAACAAATCCCATCAATCCTTCGCACACACCGGGAGGTTCATCAAGCGGTTCAGCAGCATCTGTGGCAGCGGGATATTGTCCATTAGCTCTCGGTACACAGACAATTGCCTCGATTATCAGACCAGCTTCCTTTTGCGGTATCGCTGGATTCAAACCCAGCCATGGAAGAGTTTCGGTGAGAGGTGTATTTCTCTTTTCCCAATCTGCTGATCATATCGGTTTTCTCACTCAAACAACAGATGATTTGAAATATGCTGCATCCTATATTATTCCCAACTGGAAAAAGATTGATCAATTGGATCATGCTCCAATCATTGGTGTTCCGACTGGTGATTTCCTCGAACAAGCGAACTTGGAATCACAGGCTCATTTCTTCTCAGAAGTGGTTCGATTGGGTGAAGCTGGTTTTCTATTGAAGAACATCGACGTTTTTTCTGATATAGAGCAAATCAATTCTAATCACAGGAAATTAATTGCATATGAATTCACCATGAATCATAAACATCTTTATAAGAAATATTCCCATCTCTATTCTAAACACTCTCAACAATTATTCATGGATGGCTCAGTTGTTTCACTACAAGAGTATCATGATCTTCTAGCTGGACAAAGCGATTTTCGCTTTCATTTAGAAAGTACTATGAAACGCGAAAATATTGATGTCTGGATATGTCCTTCTACGATCTCTGCTGCTCCAGTAGGTTTGGAATCTACAGGCAACCCATTGATGAGTTTACCCTGGACTCATGCCGGACTTCCCAGTGCGACGATTCCATTGAAAGATGAAGAAGAAGAGCTTCCATATGGTTTACAAGTTATTGGACATTACAACGAAGATGAGTATGTGATACGTTGTTTGCCTCTTATCAACCCCATTGATTAATTTTACTTCCTGTTTTTAGTATTCATTCTCCAATTTATTCCGTAGCAACCACTTCAGTCGCTGGATCAACGGCCGTAGTTCGCGACCTCCGGGCGTGATATAGGGCTGCCGGGACGGCAGCCCCCTACTGTTAGATTTTTCCCATTTAAATGGGCTGATTTGATGCACAATTTTTTGTATTCACCAGCGGTGAAACATAGCAGAAACAGAAGATTACAACCGGCTAAACCCGGAGCTACATCTCGGAGGAGCTACGATTAACCGAAGAAGTGCCCTAATCTGTCCTTTTCATAACGGGGAATGATGTGCATATGAAAATGCAGTATACTCTGCCCCGCAGCTTTACCCTGGTTTGTGCCGATATTATAACCATCCGGCTGGTATTTGCCTTCGAGGTAAGTTTTTGTTTTTTGCAGGATATCCAATAGATCAAGAGCTTCTGCTTCATTCATCTCAAAGATGGAAGAGATATGACGTTTTGAAATGATGAGGGAATGTCCTTCCTGTTTCGGATATTTATCAGGGATCGTGATAAAACTGTCATTTTCCAGGATTATTCTGTCTTTGGGGAGGTTGCAGAAGAGACAATCCATTTAAACTATCCTTTTATGTTTCGGTAGTTCATCCTTTAGGCTTGGTAAAAACGACTTCAGGAGTCGACTGCCCTGCTGTTATTTTACTTTAAGCAGTTTTCAAAAAAAGCATTCCCACGAACGCTTAAGATACCTGAAGTAATCTTTTCCATTCCTTAAGAAATAACCACCGGAAAAGCAGGAACAGCGTCCTACACTACTTACTATAGAACTCAATGATGCTGCTGATGACTAAATCAATTTCATCCTGTGTCATATCAGGAAATAGAGGAAGAGTCACCAGTTTTGTCCAGATGCCTTCGGTAATTGGCAGATTGCGATAATAAGGTTTATACATATCAAAAAGATGATTAGGATAATAATGAACACCTGTTGTAATGCCCTTTTCCATAAGATATGCCCGGAGGTTGTCACGGTCTTCCACTTTGATGACAAAGTTATGGCAGGCAGGGAACATATATTCCTTCAAGACAGGACAGATGATCTTGGGATAGGCTTTGAATGCATTGCGGTAATATTCTGAATAATAACGGCGCTTATCGTTCATCCATTCCAGTTTCTCGAACTGGGCAATACCGATTGCTGCAATGATATCGTTCATGTGATATTTATAACCTAGCTCAGTAACATCATAGAACCAGTCATAGCTATTGCCGGCACCACGTTCGAAGGTATCCTTGGATATTCCCACCCAGCGCAGTTTCTTGATCCTGTCCATCCATACCTTATTATTGGAAACAAGCATACCGCCATCTCCGGTGGATAAGTTTTTAACTGCCTGGAAACTGAAACTGCCAAAGTCTCCTATAGAACCAAGCATCCTTCCCTTATATTTTCCACCACAGGCATGGGCACAATCTTCAACAACTGCCAGCTTATATTTACGGGCAATCTCCATGATCGGGTCCATATCACAGGCATAACCACCATAATGAACAACGATGATCGCTTTTGTTTTAGGAGTAATGAGTTTTTCTATTTCTTCAGGCTTCATATTCATGTTTTCCGCATCAACATCACAGAAAACAGGTATTCCACCATTATATAGAATTGCGTGATTGGATGAAACGAAAGTCATAGAGGGAGTGATCACTTCATAATCTTTCACATCAATGACCATTAACGCAAGGTGAAGGGCAGCCGTTGCTGAATTTAAACCGAGAGAAAAATCTACGCCGATATAGGCAGCAAATCTCTTTTCAAATTCACTTGTTTTGGGACCTAATCCCCACCAGCCGGAATCAATCACTTCCTTCAGGTATTTTATTTCCAGGTCATCATGGTATGGTCGATATACGGGTATCATATTTCCTCTTTTTCTATAATATTGCTAGTAGCGTTCTAACGTGTGGATTAACAAAATTATCAAGCTGCATCATACGTTTCAGGGTATAGATGGATACCCAGCGGAAGTTATCATTAACATTCACTTGCATATTTTCAGGAATCTCGACCACCATATATTTTACCCGTTTCAAATAAAATCTTCCTCCATCTTCAGGAAGCCAGTGATCATATAGAATCTTATATTCGGGATTGGATTCATCAAAAAATTCAGCTAATAAAGGTTTCTTACCTTTGTGAACCTGGTTCAAGTTACTATAAGTTACCTGGAGAGCTGGTGAAACGAGTACTTTTCCGTAATTGCCCGGTTCAAACTTTGCTTCCACCAGGTACACATTCCTGCCATTTTGCTTTTGTTTGATCAAACCTGCAATACTACCTTCGGTACCCTGATCCATGATTGGCTGTTTCCAACCTTTACCCGATTCCCGAATACTGGTTTTGATATCGACTCCAATTAAGCGGAAGAATCCTCCACTAATATGAGCTACATCTCCTGTTTCAGGATCCAGGTACCAATCGCCCCAGACCTCATTCAGTCCAACTTCTTTCACTTCTGCTTCACATTTTGATTGTTTTTCTTTGAACCATTGAAGGAATTCAGTATACTCCTGTTCATAAGTAAGCAAGTTATCTTCCAGGAAACCTTCCTGGTCAGGAGACAGGTGTATCCCTTCCTTTTCCATAATCCTTAAGAGATGATCAATTTGTTCTTTTTTCATTATTTCTCACATTGTTTACGTATTTCATCAAACATTTTATGTGCCATCAAGGCATCCCCAATATTGGGAATAGGAATATTATGATCTCCGCAGCACAAATGGTAAAAAGCTGTTAATTGCGTTTTGTAACCGGAACTGTCTGGAAGCCAGAAGATGGAATTTGACTCTCCCGAATAGCGACAATCCTGGCTACCATCAATGAAGTAAGTTTCATTTGTATTTCTGCTGACCAGACGCTTCCTTTTATCATCAATCACTTGCCATTCTTCATGGAAAGATGATGCGTTCCAAGCACCGGCTGAAGTGAACAGGAGAGAAATGCTTGCGCCGTTGACAGATAGCATTGAAGCAGAAATACTGATACCTGTATCAGTATGAGCAGATACTTTGGCAGAAATATCATTCACCTGTCCGAAGATTGCGCAAATCAAATCACAATAATGAATCAAATTGCTCAGTATTCCATCCCAGCCAAGTTTCCTGCCCTGCTGAGTGATAAAATAGAATGATCCGGTAATTGGATTTCCAAACGTATTTGTATCCCTTAACAGGTTGAACCTGGTCAACACCGGGTAATATCTTTTATTAAAACCAATTTGGATTTTAGTTTTTTGTTCTACAGATAATGAATCGATAAAGCTTTGGACAAGGGCTGAATTAATCGCGAAAGGTTTTTCGCATAAGACAAAAAGACCCATATCCAGTGCAGCTTTACTGATTTCCGGATGCATTTCTTCCCCTGTGGCAATCAGGACAGCATCGCAATCACCTTTTTCAATTAGATCACGGTAATCTGAAAACACCTTTACGTGGGGAAGTATGGATTTGATCGAATCCAACGTTGACTGATCAAGACCGCAGATTGCAGTGATAAGATAGTTATGAGCTGATATTTTGGCAGTGGGATCGTTCATTAATGCCGGAATATGAGCTTTTAACGTGATCGTACCGCAACCGATTAACCCGATCTTAATCAGTTTCATCTGTTTTAATCCGATTTATCAAATATTCTTCAATCAACGGTAACTTGATATCGTATTGATACTTATCATCAGGGTTCCAGGCAGGATTACGGTAATTCAAAATATAGGCAATGTCGGAAACTCCAAAATAACCATGAGGATATTTGGAAGGAAAAGTAATCGTCAACACTTCCTTATCGGCATCAAAAGGGATAATAATCAGCTTGTCCGGATCTATTTTCTTCGTATCGTCACCTTTTTCAATAACTTCAGGATGGATGACTAACTGCGCTTTCCCAAATAGACAGAAAACGGTATCCAATTTGTGAGGATGCGTATGAAATCCTTTAAACATGTGCTTATATACAGTGGAATAGTAGAATTGCTGAAAAACCTCATCAGTTCGATCAGCAAATATTTCATCATGCCGATTTAAGATATCTACCAGGAAACCATTCTCTCTTCCATTCACATCCTTGGTAAATACTTTCCTACAACGTTTTATCTTTAGCCAACTAGGTAGATTATCCACATTTTCTCCTTATTCCTCTATCATACTTTACGAATGCTATATAATTTTCCCATATTTTGATGGGGGAAATGATATCCGGTAAAACGCAGAATCTCATTATCTGACTATGTAATGCTCTCTACTGAAAACATTGACTATATTTCAAAAAAAAACTCAAAACAGTAGAGGTCAAGACATTTTTTTCTGCTTAAGGCATCAAACCTCGTCATTGTCGCAAGTGCCAATCATTTGCTAAAAACATCATACGACTCATTACTAGGGATCTAGTATGTATCTTAAAAAATTTACTTTCTATGATGCTTTTGCTTGATTAGTTTGATTTTTTCAATCATGAAATAAATAAAATACAACATGCATCCAATAACTAAGAATTCAGATGCGGACTTATATCTGAGAGCGTCATCCACGGTACTTACTCTGTAATTAGCAATTGGAAAATAGAAAATATAGATAGCATATATACCAAGATTTAAGCTTGGTACTTTTCGGATTTTCCAGAAATTTAACAGCAAATAGAAAAGAAGTCCTATATAAACGCAGATATTGATGACAATTGACATCATCTTGAAGAAAACAATGAAAATGGAAGGTAGAATAATTCGGTCTGAATCGGAAAATGGCAGGGGAATCCGAAGTGAAAGAAGTAATGAAGTATATCTTCGTTGTAAGATCTCTTTACGGTATTGTAGTCTAAGTTGATCATAAAAAGGATCAAGTATTTTCTTTAATTGTAAACTGCCTTCCAGACCTTCAGGTAAATGATAGTATGCCATAAATAGCGGTCTGGAATGTATAAACATGCCGTATCCATTCACCCGTTCAACAGGAACAATTTGTTTGTAAATAGAGGCAAAAAAGGGATTACGTAAGAGAGAAGTTTGGGGTGTTTTGGGAAAATAATTCTCTCTTTGATATGCTAATAAGCTATCACGAACTTGTAAATAAGTCTGAAATACATATTGATATTCGGGAGATACTTTCGTTGTTGGAGAGATATTTTCATTTAATGTTGTAAAATTATTGGAATACAGGTTTTTGGGTCTAATTCCCCAATATCCTCTATGATAATAGTTATATGCTTTCCATACTGAAAATAACAACATGATGATGACAATATATGATGCTATATGCATAAGTATTCTTAGCAGGTTGAGCTTGGGCCATTGTCTGATATAAATGACCAATAAGCAGATAAAGGTAAAATATGGGATTCCCAACATATTGAACCTGGCAAGAACTGTGAGAACATTGAGTAAGGCTATAAGGGCTAAATAGATAAATTTTGGTTGTTTTGCATATAAGATTGCGAAATAAACCAACAGGATGAAGATAAATAGCCCTAAGGTTTCACTCAATATCAGATGTCCATACCAAGTGGTAGAGAAAGTGATTAAAAATAAAAAACCCGCCCAATATGGTAATGATTTGAACCTCTCCCACATATCAAATATCTTAAAAACAATCATGGAACATAAGAAAATTAAGAAAAAATGGAAGTACATCAAAGGATACAGAAACCCAGCTTCACCAAAGATCTTCAAAAAAGGGATAATCAGCATTGAATAGAGCGGTGAACGATTTGATAAGTCCAAACTTGTATCTCCATGCCCAAGAAATTCTTTTGCTAACATGATATAATCACTACTGTCAGAGACTAATCTAGGTTGATAAAACATACTATAAAATAGACAAAGCAAAAATGCAATGAATGAAAACAAGATGAATCCACGATTCTTCTCAAAACCAATCTTTGTTAACATATACTACTCCATCAATAATGTAATGATACTTGATGTTGATTACAGTGAGAGTTTTTATTTCTAAATGCTTGAATTGAACCTATAGCATAAAACTAACCACTGAGTAAGATTAATAGAAATTGCATTTTAACTTGTCAAGTCTAAATATTTTCATATGTACTCTCAATTAATCCAAACTAACTAATATTTGCTTAATAGATGGAATCAGAGAGTTGTAGAGTAAAAAAAGTTCATCCAATTCGATATTTCTCCCGTAAAAGCTGATACCATTGTCGAATAAAAGATAGATGTCTAGATGGTTATAGATCAAATAATAGAAAACTATCAAATCGGAATTAGGATTAAAAAAAATCTTGCCATAAACATGACAAATGATGGAGTTTACCTATATAATATGAATTATCAATTTATTTGAATGCTATGCTGCATTTAGAATTGGTAAAATGATGGAAAGTTACCTGTATTTTTTTGACGCTTATGGATATGCAGGGAAATAAAAATTAGTAGAAATAAATGATCAATGTAAGGAGGAATCGATGAAAATATGCATAATAGGTGCTGGTAATTCAGGTTGTTCACATGCCTTTAAACTGACAGAACTCGGACATGAAGTTCGGCTTGTAAAAACTTCACATAAATTGCATGATGATTATTTTGCATATATCTGTAAAGACTCAAAAATTACTGCCATAGATCATACAAACAATGATAAGGAATCAACCCAGACAATCTCACTGATAACCAGGGATTTAAAAGCTGCCATTAGCGGTGCTGAAGTAGTGTTAGTTATGACGACATCTTTACAGCATGATAACTTAGCACCAATTGTTTCACCTTATTTTGAAGATGGTCAATTAGTATTAATTATTCCTGGTAATATGGGCAGCATATTTTTCTCTCATTATATCAAAGCAAACGTAATTTTAGGTGAAGGTGAATCAACACCATTTGATGCCAGGATTGAAGATGATATGAAAGTACATATTCTCTTTAAAAATGTTAGAAATGCACTCGCATTCTTACCTTCAGTTAATACCATAAAAGGGATTGAAATTGCCTCAAAAATAATCGATACTTATGGTTATACACGAAAGAATGTAATTGAATCCGGATTACATAATCCTAATCTTGTTGTTCATACAATAGGTACAATCATGTCTGCTTCACGAATAGAAACAATGAAAGGTGAATTTTGGATGTACAGGGAATCATTCTCACCTGCAATTTGGAATTTAGTCGATCAACTTGACATTGAGAAAAATCAGACATTAGTTGCTTATGGTTGTGAACCTCTTGCTTATTTAGATGCCTGCAAATTTAGAAATGAATTTGATTTGTCACAGGATAGCTTGAAAGTGTTTCAGTCTTATGCTGCAAACGGAGGACCAAAGGGTCCTGTAAATCTGAATACTCGTTTTTTGTTTGAAGATGTTCCCAATGGTTTATGTTTATTGAGTTCATTTGCACAGAAAGCAGGTATCACGACTCCCGTCTGTAATTCACTTATTACTGTGGCAAATTCGCTCAAGAAAACCGATTATTGGTCAATTGCCAGAACAGTTGAGCGCCTTGGAATAGCAAATCTAACAGTTGAGCAGATCTGCCAATTTGTCAACAATGATGGAATGATTGTGTGATACTGAAGATTTATCCTCTTTGATGTTAATGAGTAATATAAATAATAACTGATTCAGAGCTTGATTTGTTCATCTTTCAGTACTATTTAGATATTACGTTGTTTTCAAGATAGAGACACCTACAGACAGATTACTTAACATCTACACTGTTAATCATGAATGTAATTTCATATTTTTTTCTGTGAGGATTGAAATGGAGCGAAATACTTTTGATGCGATGAAGTTATTCTTCAAACTTGCCCCTCGTTATTTTTTTTATATGAAAAGCCAGTATTGGGATGAAGAAAGATTTAATGCCTACCAAAATGAGCAATTGATTAAAGTCGTAAGACATGCTCAGTTGCATGTTCCATATTATCGTAATCTCTTTGCGAAAACCGGATTTGATGCATTAAAATTTAGCGGTAGTAACGATATGCATAAAATTCCATTATTGGATAAAGAAACTTTACGAAAACAGAACGACGAATTTGTGGCATCGGATGCATCTAAATATGGGATTTTTTGGGAACAAACAAGCGGTTCTACAGGCACACCTTTAAATTTGCTTCTGGATAGCGAAAGCAGAGCAAATAAATTTGCAGCAGTATTACGTGCATATAATTGGAGCGGATATAAATTTGGTGACTATATTTTTTCTATCAGAGACCTCTCCCCTGATGATGATACCATATATCGCATTGATAGATTAACAAGAAGAATCTATTTCTATTCCAATTTGATCACATCGGTAAATTGCTTGAAGATCAATGCCATCTTGAATCAATATAAGCCCAGTATTTATCTTGGATTTGGAAACTCATTCCTGATATTGGGACGTGTTTTAAAGCAGAATAAAATCAAAATCCACTCCCCAAAAGCGATTATTAATTTTGGAGAAAATCTGTCTCAATCGACGATAACTCAACTTGAGAGTGATTTCCAATCGAAAGTCTTTGATTTTTATAGTCATACGGAAAATGCTGTCCTCATTCATCAGTGTGACCATGGTTCCAAACACTTTGCCCCGGATTACGCTTTTCATGAAGTAGTCGATAAAGATGGGCATGTTATTGAAGAAGGTACTGGCGAATTAGTCGGAACTTCTTTTTATAATAATGGCATGCCTTTACTCCGGTACAAAACAAGAGATAATGTCACAATTTCGAATGAACCATGCAAATGTGGAAGAAAATCTAAACTGGTTGATTGTATTGTGGGAAGAATGGATGACTATATCATAACACCAGAGGGCAGATACTTATTTATACCTAATGGTGCAATATATTGTGCCACTGGACTGGTTACATCACAATATGTCCAAGATGCTATCGATCATGTAACGGTTAATCTCGTCATTGATAATAGTTTTCAAATGAGTGTCATGCCTGAAATTGAAAGTGGATTACGAGCTAGGTTTGGTCATACGATGAAAATCGATATTAAGATCGTTGATTCGTTAGAGTTAACGAAAGCCGGAAAAGCACCTTTTATCATTTCGAAAATAGGAAATAGATTTGATACCCTATAGAATAGAAGTGATTTCATGAATGTGTTGAATAGAATCACTTGGACTTAATTATGGCTGTAGACTTAATAGATAAGTGTCATAAATAATGAAAAATTACGTAATAGATAGGTTGTGATGAATGAATACTAAAAAGATTTTTATCCTCATTAAGATCATTGTCCCAATTATCCTGCTTTACGTTGTTTTTTCCCGGATTAACTTCAACGACCTTGCCACAATCATCAAAAAAGCTAATTATAGAATTCTTATCATCGCATTACTCAATTTACCTTTGTTGTATTTTCTATATTGTCTTCGATGGAAAATACTATTGCAGGGATTTTGGAAAACAAAAGTATCCTTTCTTCATCTTCTTAAAGTATTTTATGAAGGTTTTTTTCTCGGTTATTATCTTCCTGGAGGGATTGGTTTAGATGCTTATCGCGTAATAAATGCAACCAAAAGTGAAAAGAAATATATGCCCCATATCAGCATTATCGTAATGGAAAAAATCTGCAGTTTAGTTTCTGCGTGTTTTCTGGTTGTGGTAGTAAGTCTCTTAATTAAAATCGACAATCAGGTCGTACACAGAATAATTATCTTGGGATACATTATCATAATTGCATTTATCATCATTACTACGCTAGCCTTTTTTTTTAAAACAAAGACCTTTGTTCATAAGCTAATTCAGAAAGTTGAAGATTTTATCATTCTTAAAATTCGTAATCTTATGCTTAAGATGTATCCGGATAATATTCAATCAGCCAATTCGACATCGTATTTTAAAGAATTTATCAAACCTTTTTCATCCTTTCACTTCATTGGAATCACGCTTGCATTTAGCTTAGTCATGCAGATTTTGTGTGCAGTTTTTGGACAAATTATTTTACTTGGTATAGGTGTATCTGTGCCGATCATTGTTAATATATTCTGTTCTCCATTGTTATCTATCATTACCATGTTACCTGTCACTTTCGGTGGAATTGGTTTAAGAGAAGGATCTTATATCGTGATATATGGCTTATTTGGAATTTCAAAAGAATCAGCACTCTTGTCTTCATTGATAACGTTTTTTGTAATTATCTTCAATATTTTACTTGGAGGCTTAATTACTCTGATCTCAAATATCAGAAATACAATCAGCACCCCACAATCTGAGTCTCATAAATCATGTTGAAAATTCTCTTTACTGGCGATGTTTCTCTTACCAACATTGATGTTAATAATTTTCGGATTCAACCTGACTTGGAAGCGATTTACAATGATTGTGATTTGAGAGTATGCAATTTAGAAGCACCTTTTACAAATGGAGAATCACATTTCCCCAATCAGGCATGGTATATGAAAGCGAGTCCAATCGATTCAAATATTATCCAATCTTTTGATGTCTTTTCATTGGCAAACAACCATATCCTTGATTATTGTGAATCTGGCTTGAAAGATACAACCGCATTTCTGGAATCATTACAAAAAAAATGGTTTGGAATTGGTAGTAACCTAAAGAAATCATTACAACCGTTATTGTTAGAAAGGAATCGCCATAAGCTTGCTTTTTTTGGTGTTACAAGTTACTATAATGCCGGGGAAAATAGTGCAGGGACATCATCCTTGTATTCAAAGCAAATAATTAAACAGATTCGAAAATACAAAAAGCAAGGATATTTTATTATCCTCTACCCCCATTGGAATTACGAATTTACTGATTATCCTGCTCCCCTTATAAGAAGACTATCTTTTCGATATATTGATGCAGGTGTTGATATCATTATAGGTTCTCATCCTCATGTAATTCAAGGCTATGAAATATACAAAAATAAGCATATTTTCCATAGCCTAGGAAATTTGATCTTCCACTCGTCTCAGTTTGTTCATAAAAGTGATCAACGGCTCTATCAGACTTTCGGAGTCCAGATTATCATAGATGAGAACTCAAATTATCAGACCGAAATCATCCCAATCACCAATTCGGATGAAAGTATTCGATTAATGGTAAATAGTGAAAAAGATGATTTTATGCATAAATTAACTCAGATTTCAGAAACAATCAGGACATCTGAATATCCGGATGCTTTTTATTCTCAAGCGAGTACGATTATATCCAGATCTTTAGCTGCAATAAAAAAAGCAGACAAACAGAATTCTCTGATTTTGGGAATTCTTAAAAGATTACACAAAATCTCATTACAGGATATACTAATAGAATTATATATGATTTCAAAGAAAATCATCCCGAGATCATGATACACACAAAGTATTTTCTGACTGAAGTGACCCTAAATGAAATATAAAATGAATAAATTATCCACTTGTTCATTGTGAGAGGTGAATACTATGATGAAACTCCTTACTAAAGCCAATATAGGCAGAATGCAATTAAAGAACCGCATTTGCTTTGCACCCATGGGTGTAGGCGGATTAGCCGGTTATAATGGGGAATTAAGCCAAAGAGGCATAGATTACTATGTGGAACGTGCAAAAGGCGGTGTTGCTTTAGTCAGAATGGGTGTTGCAAAAACCAATCGTAAATATGAAGTTGCTGATGAACCTGTGAATAAAAGCATCATTCTTGATAATCGCTCCATGGAAAATTGGTTAAGTGAAGTAGTAGAACGCTGTCATGATTATGATGCGAAGATCTCTATCCAATTGATGCCCGGGGTTGGTAGAATTGCCGGACAAACCATTCAACTCCAGGGAAAAGCACTCAGTGCTTCAGAAAATCCTTGTCATTGGGCTCCTCATATTAAGACAAAAGCTCTTGCCGAAAACGAAATTTGGGAAATTATTCAATCTTTTGAACAAACTGCTTCCCTGCTCAAACTGGCAGGATTCGATGCCGTAGAATTGAACGGTCATGAAGGATACTTATTAGATCAATTCATGACACCTCTCTGGAATAGGAGAACAGACCAATGGGGCGGAACACTAAATAATAGGATGCGCTTTGCCCAGGAAATTATCAAAACCATAAAGAAAGGTGCAGGTGCTGACTTTCCTGTGATTTTCCGTTTTGGACTTACTCATAATTTACCTGGAGGCAGAGTCATAGAAGAAGGGCTGGAGATTGCTCAATACCTTGAAGATATCGGTGTATCAGCCATTGAAGTCGATGCAGGTTGTTATGAAAACTGGTATTATCCTCATCCTCCCACTACCTTACCGCAGGGATGCTTTTTAGATCTTGCCAGGATAACAAAGCAAGTTGTCAAAATACCTGTAATTGCGGTGGGAAAACTGGGTGATCCTCATATCGCTGAGCAGGCTCTCATAGATGAAATGGCAGATTTTATTGCATTAGGCAGACCATTATTGGCTGACCCTGAGTGGGTGAATAAAGTCAAAAAAGGTACATTTCAAACGATTAAACCATGTATTGGCTGCCATGAAGGTTGCCTGCAGCGTATATTCCAACATAAAGGCATCAGTTGTGCTGTGAATCCCAGGACAGGAAATGAGCAACTTCTAAAGCTGCAAAAAACAGAGAAAGTAAAGACAGTTGTCGTAATTGGCGGTGGTTATGCGGGAATGGAAGCTTCGATAACAGCTTCCCAAAAAGGATACCAGGTACATCTTTTTGAAAGTTCTGAACACCTTGGAGGTATCTTTCAACTTGATTATATCCCTGGTTTCAAAACAGAATTTAGTAAATTAACCCAGTATTATACACAAGAAATCGCAAATTCTGACATTCATCTTCATATGAATCATAATATCAACAGTACTGATATCAAGAATATCAATCCTGATCATATCATCATTGCTACAGGAGCAATTGCCGGAATTCCTGATATTCCAGGTCTGGAAAGAAATCAAATCGTATTTGCCCGCGATGCATTTCATAAGGATTTTCAACCTGATGGTGATGTACTGATACTTGGTGGTGGATTGGTTGGTACAGAATTAGCGATCACCTTAAAAGAGAAAGCTGAACGTATATTATTAGTGGAACAAACCGCCCAGCTTTGTTCAAATGCCTTCCTTGCCAATAAAATGCATCTAATCAAGCTGCTTGAAGAAAGTCATGTAGAAGTTCATTTAAATACTAGTATTACCAGTATAGAGAATCATAAGGCAATTGTAAATAATGGTTCAGAGATAATTGAATTGCCCTTTGGTACCTTCATTATTGCCACAGGATACTGTCCTAATAGAGGCTTATTAGATTCTCTCGAGGAATTTGCAGATAAATGCATCCTGGTTGGAGATTGCGATGGACCTGGTAAAGTAATCAATGCAGTCTGGGATGCCTATCGGAAAGTGAATGTCTTATAACTAATTCCTTTCCATAAATCACTTTCCATAAATCACTTTTTGTACAGTCTTCATGGATTCCGATAACTGAAATGAATTACTATCTCATTACGATAGCATTACGGTACTAATACGGTTTTTTACCGTAATGATACCGTAGTGCTACCGTATTGGTACCGTAATGCCTTTTAGAATTTTTTATAGGAAATGAGTTCAACAAAAGGATCCATGACTGGATGAAAAACTCAAAAAAGGAATGGTATCGTGTTGCTGGAATAGGATATGCTAAAGGAATTTATCTTGACAGCAACGGCAAATAAGCCCATATAAGTTAAGAAAGGCAGGTTTTAATGGGAAATATTGATTTTAGTGTTGTTGTACCCGTATATAATAGTAATGATTCATTACCCATTCTCACAGAAAGATTAATCGCTATATTTAGTAAAATGAATAAATCCTATGAGATCATCTTTATCAATGATTGCAGTAAAGATAATAGCTACCAGGTTTTACAAAAAGTACATACCGAAAATGAGCATATTATTGTGGTAGACCTCTTCCGCAACTACGGTCAACAGAATGCCATTATGTGCGGATTCAATCATAGTTCAGGTGATTATATTATCACGATGGATGATGACCTGCAAAATTCACCTGACGACATACCTGTACTCTTTAATAAAATACAGGAAGGTTTTGATGTCGTCATTGGCAAATATGCGGATAAGAAGCACGGTTTTGTAAAGAATTTGGGTAGTAGAACAATCTTAGCGCTCAATCGATACATCTTCAAAATCAAAGATATGAACTTACGTTTTACCAGCTTCCGGATGATAAGAAAGGAAATCATTGACCAGCTCAAATACGAGAGAACCAATTTCCCATACATTTCCGGTATGTTAGTAATGACAACCAACAAAATTACTAATGTTGAGATTCATCATTATGAAAGACCCTACGGAAAATCATCATATAATATTAGCATGCTCTTCAACTTAGCATTTAATCTCGTCTTGAATTATTCATCTATTCCCATTAAAATTATTGGTTATTTGGGCTTATTCGCATCTTTGTTTTCGATGGTTTTCGGTCTTTTCATCCTAATCCGAAAGTATCTTGAAGGTGGAGCACCTCCAGGATGGACAACATTGATAGTCCTCTTTTCTTTTTACAATGCCTTGAATTATATATTTTTCTTTTTTCTTGGCGAATATGTATCCAGGATTTTACAGGAAGTATCAAACAAAAAGCAGTACGTCGTTAGAGAGGTTTTAAAATGAAAAAAAGAATTGTAATTGTTGGTGGTATTGGACCAGGTCAGATAGCCGCTTCCATATTTGAAGATATGAATAAAGTTGTTGATGAATGGGTGGTTGAAGGCTTCCTGAATGATGTTGTACCCATTGGAGATTACTTTGGTAAATTCAAAGTACTTGGTGGAAGCGAAGAAGTAGCTGATTTTGTAAATAAGGGATATTACATCCATTATGCCATGCATATTAATGCAAAAGCAAAAGAAGATAGAGTAAAGAAGATACTTAGTTTCAACATCCCGAAAGAAGCTTTGGCAACAGCAATTCACCCCACAGCATACCTGATGGAAGGGACAACCATCGGAGCCGGTTCCTTAATGGCTCCTTATTCCATTACTTCCTTTGGTGCCACTGTTGGTGATTATTCCTTTGTCTTTAGTGGTGGATTTTTAGGACATGACTGCTGTGTGAAAGACTTCTGCACAATTGCCGGAAGTGCCGTCATCGGTGCCAGGGTGCAAGTCAATGAAGGGGCTCACGTAGGCTTGAACGCAAGTATTAGAGAAGATATTACGATTGGCAATTATTCGATCATAGGAATGGGCTCTGTTGTTGTTCGCAGTACAGAACCCTATTCCATTGTAGCTGGTAATCCTGCCAAACCAATAAGTAAGGTGAAAAATGACTGAGTTCAAATTAATACCCGTCAATAGACCCTTTATCGGCGATGAAGAATTATCCGAAATCAAGGAAGTATTCGAATCCAGGTGGCTTGGATTAGGTTCAAAAGTAAAAGAATTTGAAGATAAAGTTTGTGAATATCTTCATGCCCCACGTTTCCTGGCAACTAACACAGGAACGACAGCATTGCATCTTGCCTTGCGTACTTTGGGAGTCGGAAGAGGAGATGAAGTCATTGTCCCATCCTTCACCTTTGTAGCAACTATTCAAGCAATCACAGCAAGCGGTGCAGAACCTGTCTTTTGCGACATTAGTGAGAAGAACCTGAATATTGATGTTACGAAAATACAGGCTTTGATTACAAAAAATACCAAAATTATCATTCCTGTTCATTATCGGGGAGTGACCTGTGATATGGATGAGTTATTGAACATTGCGGAAAGCAATCATCTCTATCTTATTGAAGATGCGGCACATGCTTTTGGTTCTTATTATCATCAGAAGAAGATAGGCAGCTTTGGGCATGTTACCTGTTTCAGTTTTGACCCGATCAAAAATATCACTTGTGGTGAAGGTGGAGGTATTGTCTTCCATGATCCAAAACATCATGAATTAGCAGAAAAAATGCGTATTCTTGGTATTGATAAAGACACCTGGTCAAGATATCATAACAAAAGAAGCTGGCAATATGATGTTGTCTGCGAAGGCTATCGTTACCATATGCCAAATTTCTGTGCTGCGATTGGTTTGAAACAATTGGATAAATGTGAGATGATGAGAGCTCATAAGGCAGCAATCTGTAAAAAGTATGATGAAGCCTTTGCTAATGTGAAGAAAGTATCTATCCTGGAAACAGACTACGATGAGATCTTTCCCTTCATGTATATCGTGCTGGCAAAGAACAGGGATGAATTCATCGCATATCTTGCATCCAAAGGTGTTGGCACTGGTATTCATTATCTTCCTGCGCATGAATTTTCATTATACCAGGATTGTAAGAAAGATGATCTTAGGGTTACAGATAAAATTTCCAAGATGAATACTACACTTCCCCTCTATTATGAAATGACAGATGAAATAGTAAATAAAATCATACAAGCAGTTTTGGATTACGAAAAAGAAAATTAGGCTTTTGCCTGAAAGACAATAGCCTAACTCATTATATATTAAATGATATACGGATAACTATCTCTGCTGATAGTTCTTATCCAGCCAGTTCTTATATGCACCTGTCTTAATATTGTTAATCCATTCCTGGTTGGATACGTACCATTCAACCGTATTTTTCAGACCCTCTTCAAAAGAAACACTCTGTTTCCATTTGAGGTCTTTCTTGATTTTATCACAATTGATGGCATATCTCCTGTCATGTCCCGGTCTATCTTTCACAGGGGTAATAAAAGAAAGATAATAGTCGGATGGTTTGCCCATTTTATCTGCCATTATGGAACAGAGCTTATGCAGGAGATGCACATTTTCCCATTCATTTTCACCGCCAACATTATAAGTTGCTCCACGTATTCCGTTTTTAGCGATTTCCCATATGGCACTACAATGGTCTTCCACATACAACCAATCCCGTATATTCTTCCCATCACCATACAAAGGCAATGGCTTCTCCTCAAGCATGTTGATGATCATAAGAGGAATGAGCTTTTCCGGGAACTGATAAGGACCATAGTTATTTGAACAATTAGACATGGTAACAGGCAAATGATAGGTATGAAAATAAGCCATTACCAAATGATCTGAAGAAGCTTTACTTGCAGAATAAGGACTACGGGGATCATAACGGGTATCTTCAAAGAAAAATCCGCTGTCACCTAAGCTTCCGAATACTTCATCGGTTGATATATGATGGAAAACAACGTCTGTTCTACCAGCCCAGAATTCCTTGGCAGCTTCCAATAAATGAAATGTACCCAGAATGTTTGTATTGATAAAATCAGCAGGACCGTAGATGGAACGATCCACATGAGATTCAGCAGCAAAATGAATCACTGTATCGATATCATACTTGTGAAAAACCGCTTTCACAGCTTCAAAATTACAGATATCTACATGCTCAAAGAAATATCGAGTACCTCCATACTTCTGTTCTGCTGCTGCTAAATTTTCTAAATTACCAGCATACGTGAGTTTATCAAGACAGATGATCTTCCCTTGGAAGTTATTTTGGTTAAAAAGATAATGAATAAAATTGGAACCAATAAAGCCTGCACCACCAGTGACTAGTATATTTAACATATGTTTTCCCTTGTGAATCATCGTTATATGTGTTATTTTATTTTGACAAAGACCATTTCCTTATGTGCATAGTCAAGATAATTTTAGTTCTGCAATTTCACTACTCCATAGACTTCTTCTGGCGTGAAAGCTTGTATCTTGCTATGATCTTATTGGCTGCAATGACCATAGGCGGTCCAATAAACTTATTATTCTTCACAGCAACACCGGCATTATTTTCCTGTGCTTCCTTGTAGAGCCTCAGCATTTCCAAAGCTTCTTCATATTCGGCATCTGAAGGAGTAAAATACTGATGAACCAGTTCCAGTTCTTTTGGATGCAACACAAGCATACCTTCAAATCCAAGCATTTTTGCTAACTTCAAATTCTCTTCCAAGTCTGGTAGGTCATGTACCTGGATATGTACAGTATCAATCGGAATGACATTATTCGCTCTTGCAGCCATGGCAATCATGGCACGGGGAACATAAAGACTCTTACCTTCATGATCGTGAATGCCTTCCAGATCACTGATAAAATCTTCACAGCCAAAGGCGATGGCAATCACTCGTTTGGAAGCCGAACAAATCTCTGTTGCATGTAACACTGCTGCGGACATTTCGATTAATGGTATGATTTTATAGGTGCCAATCGGAATTTTCTTTTCATATTCAATGGTTTCCAGTAACTTATCAAAGAAATAGATATCTTCTCCGCGTTTTGACTTGGGATACATGAAACCATGGACACCTTCAATTGTAAGAGCTTGAATGTCTTTCAGCAGATGTCCGCTTTCCCTGTCATTTACTCTTGGAAAAACATAATAAGATTTTAATGCCCCGGAATTGACCCATTTGGCAATACTTTCTCGAGCAACCTGTTTATTTGATTCCGGTTGAACAGAATCTTCAAGATCAAGCACTAACACATCTGCTGTTGATTTAATAGCGCTTTGGAATAATCGCTCGTTATGACCGGGTACAAACATGAGACTTCTCATCAAATAGTCAGACATTTTTCACCTCTCTTCTTGCAATTAGGACTTTTCTTCTTAATCGTAATACAGGCACTGAATCCTGATTATAGGCAGTTGTCTCAACATACACAATACCTCGGTCGTTTTTACTCTTGGAAGGATATACATCCAGGACTTCAGTTTTAACATGAAGTGTATCATTGACAAAGACAGGAGCTAAATGTTCGACTTTTTCATATTCCAAATTAGCAATGGCTTTTCCGCTGATATCCGGTACAGTAATTCCAACAGTAAGACTAAAAACAAGCGTTCCAACTACCAGAATTTGTTTATGCTGAGATTTTTCAGCAAAATCTCTATTTGTATGTAAAGGATGATGATTCATTGTTAACAAACTGAATAGATTGTTGTCACTTTCAAAGATCGTCTTTGACAACTGATGTTCTATGATTTGACCCGGAACGAAATCTTCAAAGTAATGACCTAATACACTTGCTTCCATCATGATATCTCCGAAACTGCAAGTCGTAGCAGATATTCGCCATATCCGCTTTTACGGATCGATTCTGCGATTGCACATAATTGTTCCTGGGAGATAAATCCCTTGCGGTAGGCAATCTCTTCAATACAGCCAATTTTGAAACCTTGTCGTTGCTCAATGATCGATACATATTGTGAAGCCTGTAAAAGTGATTCAAATGTACCGGTATCCAGCCAAGCTGCTCCTCGTCCAAAAACCATGACCTTCAATTTATCCTTTTCTAAATAGACTCGGTTCACGTCTGTTATTTCGTATTCTCCCCGAGCTGAAGGTTGAATTTCCCTGGCAACTTTGACTACTGAATTATCATAGAAATAGAGACCGGGGATTGCATAATTTGATTTCGGTAGTTTGGGCTTTTCTTCAACAGAAATCGCCTTTTGGTTCTTGTCAAATTCCACAACACCATAACGCTCCGGATCTAAGACTGGATAAGCTGTAATAATTGCACCATCAGGCTCAGTGCATTTGATTAATTTGCTCGAAAGATCAGCACTGTAGAAGATGTTATCACCCAAGATCAAACAAACATTGTCATCTCCAATAAAACTTGCTCCTATCACAAAAGCCTGCGCCAATCCATTCGGTATTTTTTGTACTGTATACTGAATATTCATACCAAGTTGTGAACCATCGCCTAATAACTTGATAAAACTAGCTTGATCTTCAGGGGTAGTAATAATCAGTACTTCCCTGATGCCAGCAAGCATTAAGACTGAGAGAGGGTAATAAATCATAGGTTTGTCATAAACCGGCATTAATTGTTTACTTATTGATATTGTCAAAGGGTGTAAACGTGTACCTGAACCGCCAGCTAAAATTATGCCTTTCATATCAGTTACCTCATTATTTTAATACGATTACTTCATTCATGATAAATCCTGGATATTTATCAATCGCTAAGATGAAAATAATTTGTCAATGAAAATGAAGATGATCCTAATTTACAAAACACTAGAAATTCTATATTTTTCAAATCCATTCTTCCTATTACTTTCAATAAAAAAATACAGCATTATACAAGATTATGTCAAGCTATTTTTCCACATCATGATTAGATAATTTGTGATTCATCAGTAAAGTAGAGTTGCTTAAGTACTTTACAGATGAATCGCTCATAATAAGTATATCTGTATTCAAATATCTTCTCGATACAATCATCTTCGAAGGATATAGGAGATCTTCACTGGTTCAATTCTTTATTAAAATCCCTAACAAACTTCACTGGTAGAGTATGATACAAAATATATCTTTACAAGCAAAATATAATCAGGAAATTATTGCATCAGAAATTGGGGGTATTATGAAACTTGTGGAACAACACTTAGAGAACTTATTAGATGAACTCTGCGAACATGAAAACATGGAAGACAGTTTACGAAAACTTGTTCATAATATGGATGATCTTTTTGAATTTCAGAGTTTGGGTATTTTCCTGAAAGATCCTCTTTCCAATCACTTCAAGTTTAAAACTGGTCGTCATTTGAGTCAACATTTTATGCAAACAGCAGAATTCAGCTATGTAGATGAACTTATCCAAGCACTTTCCCATGGAGGAATGATAAGATGCTGTGAAAATAAACGCTTTAAATTTGAATTTGACTATATTGACCTGGTGATCATACCCTTGATTTATCGGAGTGATTTCCAAGGGTTTATGTTCATTGATACAAATGAGTGTTTAATCACCGAAGAAGAGATCTCTGTGTATCGCATCCATGCACAATTATGCAGTCTTTTAACTCGCATCTTCTCGCAGGAACATACACTTGTACTCTCATCACTGGAAATCGATCCTGTCACCCATCTCTTTGAACCTCAAGCATTTGTGAAACATGGTTCCAGGTTATTTGAACAGATGCATCGATATCATCACGAACTTCATTATGTGGCAATGACAATTTTCGAATTCAGTGATTTGGTTCAGAAATTCGGAAAGGAGAAAGGAAAAGAATTGCGACATAAACTTGGAATAACACTTCTTTCACAACTTCGTAAATCGGATATTATGGGTTCTACAGGACCTGATTCAGGGGCTATCCTTTTCCCTGAAACAACAACTGAACATGTGCTGTTAGTAGTAAACCGTTTGAATGAATTGATCTCATCATTCCCTGAATTGAAACAACACAAGGTATGCTGGGGAATTGCCCAGATGAAAAATTCAATGACTTCCTTAGCGGATTTGCAGTTCAAGGCAGTTTCTGCCCTGGAGCACTCAATTCAATCATCCCAGCAAAATATTTTTGTTGATACAACAGGAAATTAATGTATCTTTGTTACATATTTTGACACATCGATCACATCTATGACTTTCTCCTGATCGACATAAAGAATTGTTGATTCATCTCCGTATGGTATCCAAGTTCCATCTGCTAACTTGATGTTAAAAGTATAATAAAAAATATCATCAACATTCGCCGGTGGTAAGGGTGAAAAAAATTCTTCATCTTTTTGAATGGAATCCGGTAAAATTATTTCCCGTGTAAATTCACTAAAGGGTGGATGATGAATAGTATAGCTCATGGCTGTTATTGCCAGGTCCTGATAATTTTTTACTTTCACGGCTGCAAGGATAGGATCACAATATATCTTATAGGTCTCACCTGAATTAATTTTTATATTTGTATTCTTCAAATAGACGGCCTCGTCATATTCATAGATTCGTATCATCCAGGTTTCTCCGTAAATGACAAGGGGAACCTCTTTTGTCCGTGTCCCTGTTAAGACTGTTTCCTTACCAGTATCCACTTCTACCGATTTTGAAGTATTTCCCGGAATAATAATATCTTTCCCATCTATCGTTATATATATGTTATATGATGATCGGTTAATCACTTTTAAAGTACCTGATGAGTTGCATGCTGTTAACATCAGCAGTATAGCCAGGCAAAAAATAAGCAAAAGTGTACGCATGTCTTCCTCCTTTCAAGGATGGTCATAATTCCTAAATACTAAGCAATTTACAGTCCTTTTTGGCAAACGATTATATGTTCTGATTTACCTTCTGCTCTTCTTCAATTCTTAATTCTGATCAAGGTTCCATATTTAAATTGCTTTGCGGTTGATTTTTTTGCAACGCGAAAGATAAATTGGTATAGAGCTCTTTATAGGTAGTGCTCAGGAGAGGCGTTCGAAAGACAATACCTTTCGGTCTCATGAGTAATTTCGGATAGAAGAAGAACTTGCGCAGAAAACTGATATGTTCAAACAATTGGGGATCATACTCAAAAATCAGGACTGGATACTTTTTATATTTCACCCTTCTTGTTCGTATCTCGGACACATAATTCCAGGGAATCTGAAAGCTGACAAAAGCAGTTGGCTGATAATAAACTCCCAGGTTATTAATGATAATCGCCGGTTCTTTTTGAAACAAAAGACAGGTAAAGTCAATGATACTGAGTCCGCAATAATAAGCAAGACCCCAGGCAAACACATGAATAAACAACCAATGTTTGTTATTCTGATAGACCAACTGCCGCATGAAAAAAAAGTGGATGATATAGGAAAGTAAAACGATAAAGATTACCAGGAATAAGAAGATTTTAACTTTACTGAAATTAACTTCAATGCCAGGTTCAACCACATTCATAGGAATCTCCCTTTTGGAATTACTTTTAAATGAATATAGTTTATGCTATAGTTGTTGTTGTCAATAAAAAGAACCAAAGTAAATGCAGAAAAGATTACCAATCCATATTACGAATAATGTACTTAAAGACTAAAACTTCAACCAAATCTTATAACCGAAATAGAAGTCACCAGCATTGAATTTAGCAGAGCTTTGGGGCGTTGTTAATTCCATAGGTATATGAGGATCTATCAGATTTCCACCATTCAGATTGTATCATTGTGATGCATAAGTGTTAGATCGTTGAAGAAGGGATTAGGAGAGAGTGCCTTCGGACTTATCAGCGATATTAAACCGCATAGAAGCCTCGTTATAGATAATAAGGTAAAAGCAAGTTCATACCAATCTTAATCCTATTTCATTCCAATGTTGCGAAACAGGAATGAAACTGGTATGAAATTGGATTGAAACTGGTAGTAATAATGGTGTTCGTTTTGAGTTCTCAAGAACACTAATATGCTCAAATATGCAGTTCGGATTGAGATGCAGTTCGGAGAACGGAATTCTGCTAGCCCAGGAAGTTCTTCCAGTGGAACGAGACCAGAATAAATCCTCTGAGTCCGTAGGACGAAACCACGAATGAAGTTCAAAATCGGAATAATGGGAGAATGTGTCTTCTTCCAGACTCTTTCATACAAATGTAAGGTAATATCTTTGTTATGTCGCAAACCCAGGAAGGACTTACTGGGCTAACGGAATGACATCCTACGGATTAATTCAGGCAAAGAAAGCGCCCATGGTAATACGGCCTCCTATTCATATTCCGGTTTTGAACTTCCCTGAAAACGGGTTTTCACTACCGTGGAATGAATGATCGGAATGAAGTCCAATTTCCCTGTTAGCTAAGTGGTAATAGATAGTTTAACATGGGAAATTGAACTCCAAATCCTCAATAATCACCGATGAAGAATCCGACAATACCATTGTCAGTTACAAACCTCCGTAACATAAAGTGGTACTTTGTTGTATGAGGGGATTGGCAATCCCCGATGCAAGATGAATTCGACAATACCATTGTCTCATACAACAGTTTACCAAACTATGCTACGCTCCAGAATCCGACAATACCATTGTCTCATACAACAGTTTACCAAACTATGTTACGCTCCCGCATTCTCAAAAATCAAGGGGAAACCCTGACGCAGCGAAAGCCTATATGGCAGGTGCTGGTAGCCGCATCGCCGTAGTTCCGAGCGGAAACGACGCAGTAGCTGGCACTGTCGCCCCAGCCACCGCCGCGGTGCACGCGGGCAGACCCGCTGACGACGCCATGAGGATTGTTCTGCGCTCCACTCGGATAATCACCATAAATGTCCCAATTCCACTCCCAGACGTTACCGCTCATGTCAAATATGCCAAGTTCATTAGCTGTATTGGTGCCAACTGTATGAGTTGTGCTACCTGAGTTGGAATAGTACCAAGCAACAGCATTTATATCTTCACTACCACTGTAGGTATAACCGTGAGTTGAGTTACCACCCCGGGCAGCAAATTCCCATTCCGCTTCGGTTGGGAGGCGATAACCGTTGGCTGTCCAAGAGCAGGTGACATTTGTGTGGTTGTTATAATCGGAATTCCAACCTGAAGGCCAGGTGGCCGGGTTAGTACCATAAGTAAGATAACTGTAACACGGTGTAAGACCTTCGCTGATGCTCCGCTTGTTACAATACTCGATGGCATTGAACCAGGATACTTGCTCCACGGGTCCATTCGTTACACTAGAATAATAAGATGGATTTGTTCCCATCACAGCCTGATATGCAGCTTGCGTAAGCTCATATTTATCTAAATAATAACTACTAACCGTCACATTAGAGGTGCCATTGTTGAATGTGCCACCTGCAACAAGTACGAAGTTAGCCGGAACAGATATGCTATCCCAAGCCTGTACTTTGAAAGCAAACTGGTTGCCGTCCAATGGTGTTGCTTCATTTCCGGCATGCCAGACGATGTGCTTGCCGGTACCAATGTGTATCTTGCCAGTATCTCCACTGAGGTTGGCAGGTGTGACAGTGACCGTAAAAGTAATTCCGGCGTCATTAGACACGCTCATACTGACCCATACGCTGTCGGTGCTCGAGCAGGCTACATCATAATATATATCCAGTATTTTACTGCCATCGGTGCGCTGGGCAGCAGTGGCATTCGTTACAACAGGAGAGACAGCATAAATCGTAGCTGAAAGAATGATTACGAGAAATAGCAGAGATATTTTTCTCATTTTATTCTCCTTAGATATTTTAATTTAACTGAAAGCAAGGAAAAGCAGAAAATCAAACTCTCCCTTGGTCCCTCCCTTTATCCAAAGGGAGGGAAATCAGACAGGATGCGGATCGATGAATTGCCAGTCTGGATAATTCCTCCCTTTGGATAAAGGGAGGTGGCAATTTATTGTCGGAGAGTTTGAAAAACCGCGAATTAAACGACATCTTAGACACATCCTGTTAGCTTCGTTGCCAATTCGGGTTTGAATTCCAAAGATAGCCCGCAGTTGAAATTCGATAACCCATTATTCAGCCAACCGACGTTTAATATCCAGCCAGCTAACCGGCACAGTTTTGACTTCGAAATCAGAACCAGCTTTTGTAGCTTTGCTTTTCAACCGGGCTACAAGATTAGCAGTTCTTTCATCATAATACTTCACTGCCACCACACGATAATACATATGTGTAGCATGTCTGACAACGTTATGATGCGTACAACCGCTTGCAGTTTCCACTTCTTCCAGGAAATAATAAGCTGCTTCATTCTCCGCATCCGGAGATTGATTATAGAGAATGAGGTAAGCAGATGGAACTATTGGAGTACCAAGAACAGTTAGGGTTACCTCATCCCAGGTAATCACGGCATCCCGATTATTGACTATCTCTACATTGACGTTTTGTGGTGCTGCCGGTGGCACATAACCGATACTGAATGGGTTCTGAGATATATCGCTGCCTGAATTGCCAAAGGCATCCTTTACGGTCAACCTGACTAATGTTTGTTCAGAAGTAATGCTGGGCATCAGCCAACTATAAGAGCCGTTATTGGCAAGCTCCGGCTGGATAGAAATCCAAGTGCCGGTGCTGACCTTTTTGTATTCCAGCTTGATGGGCAAAGCTGCGATGTGGCTGTCTGATGCACACCAAAGGACATCATGAGTTTCTCCAATATACCAGCTTTCACCGCCATTGGGAGACTGCAAGTCAACCGTGGGATTTACAGTATCGACCGTAGTAAGTGGTGTAAGCATAACGGATGCTCCTGCCAGCGTGAATGCTGCATCGCTTTCGTCATTGCTAATGTTGCCAAAGCTATCGATGGCAATAATCCTGATTTTAGCCTGTAGCACAGAGGTGGTCGGCACCGTCCAGAGATAGCTGCCGCTGTTGGTCTGATCAGCAGCCAGATTGGTATAGTTGGTACCATTATCGGCACTAAACGCAATCGTTATAGGATTTGCTATAAAATGATTATCTGTTGCACTCCATAGGATAGCTTTTTGCTGATTGGAATAGAGCGTTTCTCCGCCATTGGGAGAAATGACCGAGAGAAGAGGGTTGACCGTATCTACTGAAACCAGTGACGTTATTGCTTCTCCCATAGAAGCATAACGGTTCGGTGGCATAAAACCGCTGCTAGTTCCTGAGTCAATTGTAATCGACACGGCTGTCAGGCTGAAACTGCATCCTAATATTAGGAAAATGAAAAAGAGACTCCTTATCCAGCGCATGGATACCTCCTTGTTGGTTAGATTTGATTTCTATCATTCAGAAAACATTCAGATGTATATTCACTCTTGTTGCCAGTTAAAGGAAATAACAATTTATCTGTCAATATCTTAAACTGCGACAAGAAAATACATAAAAGTCGGGTACTTACGATGGATTCTAGAATGTGTCGGACTGATGGGACTGGACTTATTGCGATCGCTTGTCACCGGATTAAAATCCAGTGTTTATATGTTTCTTCCCTACGGGAATTTGTCTTGTTTGAGATATATCACCGGATTAAAATCCAGTGTTAATATCCATCGGAGATGTCCCGAAACTAGCATGATTTTATTTTCTTCTGTTGTAAAATATGTGATTGTTTTTACAGGCAAACTAAATTACTCAATAGTTTCCGAAAAGCGATGCAAAGACAAGGAAAAACGGAGTAATATTTACCTAATTCATGTTTGAATTCTGGTAGGAAGAGTCTTCATCAGGCTTTTCCTTCAGTATTTTGTAAGTGCAGAAACATTTTCCCTATATTATGTCCTAAAAAGAGGAGGGATAACTGTTCCTTGCATTTTCTCAATGAACGGACAGTAAATCTCTCAAACTTCCTGTTCCACTTCATGAAAGCAAATACAGCCTCCGGTTCGATGCCTCTTTGCTTTCTCAGCTTGTCGCCTTTTTCAGAAAGCAGATTATTGACGGTCTGACGTTTTAGTGGAGCTATATGAGGATCGTAGGTCAGTGATTTATGTGTTTTATCCTTGTAGGGAATACACTTTTTATTGTGAGGACATTCTCTGCAGTCATTACATATATAGGTTTTCACGATTCGTTTCGGACCGTTCTTCTCTGTCTCTTCTTCCTTGATTTTGACCAGTCTCCGATTAAATTGACAGACCCACTCATCATGCTCCTCATCATAGCTGAAGCCTGTCAGAAGAGAGTCCCGATAATCTCTCTTATAATCCTGGGTCTTGAGATAGCTTGTTATCTCTTTTTCAGCAGCATAATTCAAATTCAGCGCAGTGCCATAGGCAGCATCTCCAACAACGTCGGTAGGATATTGTCCCAATTCATCATGCATTTGCTCCATGAGATTGGGAAATTCAACGGTTTCTTTAGGGATATTGAATAAGTGAATGCCTGTGACAAATTGCTCTGAAGTTCCGATACTGGCAACATAACCCGGTGCCAGCTGTCCATTTTTCAATCGCATAAATGTGGCATCATTATCAGTCTTGGATGTGCTGCTGCGTCCTTCTCCAATTATCTCAAGCTGTTGCTCATATTTCTCCAGCTTAGTTATATCATTGCTCTTTGATTTGGAGATTTCGCGCAAAAGAGATTTGATTTTCTTGATAGCCCGAGTATCTGACGGATGATTTTTCTGTAGTCGGGACATTGCTTCTTTCAGCTTGTTTTCTGCTGAGACCAGTCTATCTCTGATCTGTTCAGATGCGACTGTAGCAGTTTTCTCTGATTCAACCGCATGCAATTGCTCACCAAGCTCAAGAAGATCAGCGGTTCCATATTGCTGTTGCTCTTCCTGATTATATTCCTCGATCTTTTTAAACAATCCCTCAACTCGTGTCTTGACCAGTTCCTGATAACGAAGCGCATTGCTTTTCCAGATGTAGGAATTCTTGCCGGCATTTGCGTGAATCGTCGTCCCGTCAACAAAACAGGTGTCGAGATCAAGATATCCTAATGATGATGCTTTCAGTACTACCTGATAAAATACATCAATAAGAATATCAGAACACTTAGTCCAGGCAAAGGTGTTGATCGTTCTGAAATCAGGTTCCTGTTCTCCTGCCAGCCAGATAAAATTGATGTTCTCCCGAACAGCCTTAGCTATCTTCCGACAGGTATAAATACCATTGATATAGGCGTATACAATGATCTTCAACATCATCTTGGGATGATAAGCAGGTGTACCTTCATCAGAGTATCTTGTATATAGCTCAGATAAGTCCAGTTGCTCAACGACATCGTTAACATAACGAACCATGTGCTGGGGAGGTATTCTCTCTTCAATATTAAGTCCATAGAGTGTCCCCTGATTCGGATTGTGCTCTCTGAAATTCATAATTCTCTCTATGCTTAGTTTTTAAAGGCAACAATACACCCTATAACAATATGTCAAGTAATATGATTAATATTTAATAGTTGCTATTTTTCTATCATTTAGTTTCGGGACATCTCCTCAGAGAAGAAGGACAGTCAGACAGTCAGGTACTGACGACAGATAGTAACGCTCGGATTTTAATCCGGCGATACGTGACACCAGTGGCAACCAAGATAAGTCCAATATGGACGGCAGATGATATGAGATCTTCCCGATGGGACTGGACTTGTTGCTATCGATTGTCACCGGATTAAAATCCAGTGTTAATATCTATCATCCCGATGGGATTCAGTCTTTGTTGGCTCATGTCACCGGATTGAAATCCAGTGTTAATATCTTTCTTCCCTCGGAGAATTATGAAGTTCGAACTCCAAAAATAGCTACTTTCAAAAAAAAACTTGCCAAGAATTGGTTGCTATTTATCTTGTAAGTGAGTATTTACTTACAGGAGATAAGATGAGTTTAACCGTGAGACAGAAAGAGATTGTACTGAACATCATTCGCATCATATCCACACAGGGTATCCAGGAATTGACGATCAAGAATATAGCGGCTGCGATCAATGTCACAGAAGCTGCCATTTATCGTCATTTCAAAAGTAAAAACGACATGCTAATGGAAGTCCTGAACTATTTTGAAGAATTAGCATCGGGGATGTCAGAAAAAGCAGAGCAGGAAGATACTACTCCGTTAGGAAAGATAGAGATTTTCCTGCTGCAGAGATATGAACTTTTTCAAAGCAATCCTGACCTGGCAAAAGTCATGTTTTCCGAAGTACTGTTTGAAAACGATACAGATCTCTCGAATAAAATGCACGAAATCATCCAGACCCATATGCACCAGATGATAGAATTCGTACACCAGGCACAGGCAAGCGGACAAATACGTAAAGATATAGATGAAAAGCATTTATTCCGCATGATTGTCGGTTCTATGCGATTGCTGGTAACTCAGTGGTGCCTGAGTGGTTATTCCTTCCCTTTGGAAGAAGAAGGAAAGCGGCTGTGGAAGTCGGTGCAGAAGCTTATAGCTGGTAGCTTGTAGCTTGTAGGGGAAGAACGGTTCATTGAGCTGTCGTAACTCCGTCTATAGGTTGGGAATTAGTTGTTAAATTGACCCCCCTACCCCCCTTCTCGAGGGGGGATAAGGAAGGAGATAAATCCCCCCTTGAGAAGGGGGGTAGGGGGGTCTTATGCGGTCAGTTAAAAAGAAATAAGTAAAATAAATGAAGCAGGAGAAAACATGAAGCGTAAGATTATCAACATTGATGCTGACAAGTGTAATGGTTGCGGTCTTTGCATCCCGAACTGCCCGGAAGGGGCAATTCAAATCATCGACCAGAAAGCACGGCTTGTCAGTGACCTTGCCTGTGACGGACTGGGAGCCTGCCTGGGACATTGCCCGCAGGGAGCCATCACGATTGAAGAAAGAGAAGCAGAGCCATACCAGGAAAAACTGGTCATGGAAACCATAGTCAAACAGGGTGAGAATACTCTTATTGCTCACTTAAAACATCTAAATGATCACAAACAACACGAATATCTGCAGGAAGCATTAGTTTTTTTAAAGGAGAATAACATGAACGTTCCCGATTTCAAAGAAGAAAAGCAACATACAGAAGAAACACCCTCAGTTTGTGGCTGCGCCGGTGGAGCTGCCAAGAAATTTGCACCAAAGACAAATGACGGAATTGCAGTACAAAGCGGTAAAATAGAATCAGAGCTTAGACAGTGGCCTGTTCAACTTCATTTGATAAATCCCAATGCGGATTATTTTGAAAATGCAGACTTGCTCATCTCGGCAGATTGTGTACCTTATTCATACGGAGATTATCATAGAAAGTTCCTGAAAGGCAAGATCGTCATCACCCTTTGTCCAAAACTGGATAGAGACATAGACAGCTACATTGATAAATTGGCGGAGATTTTTACACGTCATACAATTAAATCTCTCAGTATCGTAAGAATGGAAGTTCCCTGTTGTGGAGGAACTGAACTGATCGTGCAGAAAGCTTTAGAAAAAGCAGGAAGACTACACTTCGTTAAACTAACAATCGTTTCATTGCAGGGAGAGATACTGTGATCACACGCAATTGCATAAATGAAATTACCAAAACCATAAAAGAAAAACAAGGAGTCTAATTATGAGTATGTTCTGTTATCAATGCCAGGAAACTGTGCGTAACGAAGGCTGCACCAAGCGTGGTGTATGCGGAAAGACAGAAGATGTCGCCAATATCCAAGACCTGATGATTTGGCTATTAAAAGGAACCGGTTGGGTCGTAGAACAGGCAAGGGAATTTGGTAATCCCGATCTGAAGTATGTCGAATATGTCAAGGAATGCCTCTTTGCCACAATTACCAATGCTAACTTCGATTACAGTCGCTTTGAGAAGTTTATTCCCAAAGTAATACAATATCGCGATGAAATCAAAGCCAAGTTCCTCCAGGATTATCAGAATAAATATGGTAAAGAATATGCCGGCATCATGCCTGAAGCAGCAACCTGGTCTTCCAATGATGTCACTATGATGAATGCTAAAGCACTTGAGGTTGGCATTCTTTCTGTTAAGGAAGATGATATTCGTTCCTTACAACACTTGATGCTTTTTGGTTTAAAAGGTCTTTGTGCCTATTCCCACCATGCTTCAGTTCTTGGGTACCAGGATGATGAAGTGAATCAGTTCATATTCACTGTACTCGCTGCAACACAGGATAATGCCCTGACTGTAAACGATTGGGTTGGATTAGTATTAAAGACCGGTCACATGACTGCCCAGACTATGGCTTTATTGGATAAGGCAAATACTGAAACGTACGGAAATCCAGAACCAACACATGTGAATATTGGAGTAGGAAAGAACCCGGGAATCCTCATTAGCGGACATGACCTGAAAGATTTGGATGAATTGCTTCAGCAGACGGAAGGCAAAGGCATCGATATTTATACCCATAGCGAGATGCTTCCTGCCAATTATTATCCCTATTTCAAGAAATACAAACACCTCGTCGGCAATTATGGCGGTTCCTGGTGGCATCAGCAATCTGATTTTGAAACATTCAATGGTCCGATACTTCTGACGACCAATTGTCTTGTTCAGCCAAAAGACAGTTATAAAGATCGTTTGTTCATGACCAGTGTTGTCGGTTTTGCAGGCATGAAATATGTTGAGGACAGAAAGCCTGGAATGCAGAAGGATTTCTCTCCAATCATTGAAATTGCAATGAAATCAGCCCCGCCGAAAGAACTGGAAACAGGTGAGATCATCGGTGGATTTGGTCATGCAACAGTTATGGGTGTTGCAGATAAGATCATTGAAGCTGTGAAATCAGGAAAGATAAAACGCTTTGTCGTGATGGCAGGCTGTGATGGCAGACATAAAGAACGCGACTATTTTACTCAAGTTGCTGAAGAGCTTCCCAAAGATACGATCATATTAACTGCAGGTTGCGCTAAATATCGTTACATTAAACTTCCACTTGGTGATATTGATGGCATTCCGCGTGTTCTTGATGCGGGTCAATGTAATGATTCCTATTCTTTAGCTGTCATCGCTTTGAAGTTGAAAGATGCATTTGGGTTAGAAGATGTAAACGATTTGCCACTTTCATTCGATATTGCCTGGTATGAACAAAAGGCAGTTGCCGTTTTGCTTGCTTTACTAGCACTCGGTTTCAAGAATCTTCGATTAGGACCAACACTTCCGGCATTCCTGTCTCCTAATGTGGCTAAAGTGCTTGTGGAAAACTTCAATATCAAAGGGATCACTACTGCTGGAGAAGATATCAAAGCTATGATGCTGGGACAATAACTATATATTAGAAAAAATTAAATCCGGGTTATATGTAAAAATAGCCCGGATATTTGAATACTAAATTCATCTTCAAATAATCATCTGGTTGTCTTAGGAATAAGAATTGCGTATTAATTACATTGAATATTTCTCATTTTGAGAATTCTGGATTTCATCTTCAAAATCATTAAAAACTGATGATTGCAAAAAATGTTTTGACAGAAAACGATAGAATTGTGAAATCACAGTTTAATAAGAAATTAATCAAGGAGGATTCATGAAGAAGATACTGTTAATAGTTTTCACCTTAATGTTCATTGCCACTTTCTTAATGGCAGCTACTGCAAAGGTGTCTCACGCGAGGTCTGTGACTACACACAATCAAGGCACAAGACTCGATTTAATTACATTTCAAGAAACATTTGAAAATGGGGATGCTGGCTGGACATATGTTGATGCCTCCGCTCCGCCAACCTATCAATGGCGTAATTATGAATCTGCTACAGATGGCTGGGTCTGGTGGATGGGAGATCCGACTTTGTCTTCAGGTACTAATATTGGTGGATATACAGACCGCCAGTATCTTGTATTTGATACACCTGCTGTAACTGTCCCAACGGCAAATCCGCTTTTGACATTTCGCTATAAGTACAAAATAGAAACTCCCGGTACATCTACAGATGCTCCAGAGTATAATGGGTGGGATAGTTTTAATATTCGAATTTCAATAGACAATGGTTTAAACTGGATAGTGCTCACAGGTACACCTGCCTATTCTTTCACTTCATCTTTTGCTTTTGGTGACCAACATGGTGAAGGTGTTAATATTCCTGCTTGGGGTGGAAACTCTAATGGTTGGCACGATGCATCCTTTGACCTGAGCGTATATGCTGAACAAAGTGTCATGATCCGTTTTGCCTTTGCTTCTGATCCAGAAGAATGTACTGAAGATGATGCTACCTTATTTGGTGTGATGGTTGATGATATTTCTCTCGGAACTTTAACAAACGATGGTTCAACAAACACTGATTTCGTTTCACACAGCCTTGTCCCACTCGGTGGGCAATTGTGGCATGTCGATACTGTTGGTGATGCTCCATCTCCTTCACACGCAATGGTTTGCGTGAATGAAACAGGTGGTTACGATCCCAATATGAATGATTTTGTATATTCACCTTCGATTACCCTTCCGGCAAGCGGACAGATTAAAGTTGATTTTCAATTACAAGGTAGTTTTGCCGATCCTGATAATAACGACTTTTTTGAATGGGACATTTCCCCTGACGATGGTATTACCTGGTATGGAATGCGTAATCCCTATAATTTACCGGATATTCAACCGGTCATATATGTTAGTGCTCCAGATACATGGGCTTCTTTTGTTGATTCTTATGCAGATATTGATGGAATGATTTCTGATTATGCTGGACAAACTGTCAAATTCAGATGGTCATTTACATCCAATGCAACCATGGAAGGATCAGGGATAATGATTGATGATTTAACGATTTATAATGTGATCTTCCTTGCTCCACCAACAAATCTAGTTAGCACAGTAAATAATAACCAGGTTGATTTAACTTGGACGGCACCCGTTACTGGAATGACGACTGGTATCATTACCTCAGGGTCTGAGGATTGGAATGGTCATATTAATGATGTAGATGCATATGCAATGAAAATTACCAATCCAAATGATACACCTACTCAGTTGCATGGTGTTAATTTTATCTTATACCGTGTAAACATGTTGCCTATCGTTGGTACACCCGCTATTCATGTCTGGGCTGATGATGCTGAAGGAGTTCCTGGTACTGAATTGTGTTCTGTACCTGGCATCACCGGAATCGAAAGCTATGCCTGGAAATCAGTTGATATCACAAATTCCAATATTATGATTCCTGCCAATGGATCGATCTTTATTGGGGTCAGTCAAATTGAGAATGGTGATCCTGACTCACAGGGCTTACTATGTGATTCTACAAGCGCTGTATCCAATTCGTATGTCTCTTCTGGAGGCGCATGGGAAAATTTGAGTACAGCATATATGGGTGCTCTTACGAATTGCGGTCTGTCAGGAACGATATGGGTACCGGATCCAGAGGCTCCTGTATTAACTGGACTTAAAGTATATCGTACTTCTGATCTGACATTGGAATTCACAGAAATTGCCAATCTCACAGATCCTACTACTGTTACTTATACAGATACTACTCCTATATCAGGTCAGTCCAGTTTCTATAAGGTTACTGGTGTGTATACAAATTATGAATCAGATCCAACCAATATTGTCTCTGCATTTGTGCTTGGTGCGGACTATTCAGAATTTGCATTGGATGATAATAATGTGAATCAGGGGTTCACCGTTGGTGCAACTCATTCCATGGCAGTAAAATTCAATACTAATCCTGGTCCAGGTCATGGCAGCCAGATTAGATTCGTAAAGATCTATATCAATCAGGTTGGGACATCTAATCTGATTGTGAGATTGTATAATACTGATGGACCAAATGGTACGCCAGGAACTCAATTAGTTACATTCACAAATTTGGTGACGGGATTAATTCAGGGCTGGAATACGTTTACTTTCCCTACAGGTAACCTGGTCACTGATACAGATGGTATTTTCTATATTGGAATACTTGAATCTACCGGTGGTTCACAAATAGGTTTGGATTCAGATTCTCACGATAGTAGTTGGAAAAAAATGGCAGCAGCAAATCCATGGATTCCTGTTACTGAAGGAAACATCATGATTCGTGCCATTGTGCGCAATGTTGTTGGTAACGATGATTTGGTTGAAGTTTCTCCATCTATGGATCTCAACAATTATCCGAACCCATTCAATCCGACAACTACAGTTAGCTTCAATGTTCCCAAAGCAGGAACTGGAAGCGTAAAAATTTATAATGTCAGAGGTCAGTTAGTTCGAACCCTTATCTCAGGAAAATTGACAGCAGGTCTAAATAAAATCACTTGGGAAGGAACGAACGATAATGATCAAAGTGTCAGCAGCGGAATTTACTTTATGAAATTCGAAACTGCAGGCAAGACTCTTACTCAAAAAATGATACTGATGAAATAATCAGCATAAATAATGAAAAGGCATCCTTCGGGATGCCTTTTTTTTATACTTCATAACGGGAAGGTTACTAGATCGGAGCTTGGAAATATCCAGGTTGTTCCTTGAAGAATATAAAGGCAATAAAAGTGAATATTCAGTAGTTCTCTTTCAGCTTCGGCAAACCTATTTCAATAAAAGCAATTTCCTGCTCGCATTTTCCCCTTCACTGTTTATTCTGGCAAAATATACAGCCGATCCAAGTGATAATGTTCTTCAGAAATTGTAATGTATTCCTTAATACTTTAATACTTTCTCAAAAAAATGTTGAAGTTCAGAATGCCTTGGATTGTTGAAAAGCTCTATTGTGTCACCAACTTCCAAAACTTTACCTTCCGCGATGAATAACACATGGTCTGCTACCTTTCGGGCAAAACCCATTTCATGAGTAACAAGGATCAAATCTTTTTTCTCTTCACGTAACTCCGCAATCATATCGAGCACTTCAGATGTAAATTCAGGGTCTAGCGCAGAAGTAGGTTCATCCAGGAGAAGAAACTTTGGTTTTATAGCCATCGCTCTGGCAATTGCAACCCTTTGTTTTTGACCTCCGGATAGTTGAGAAGGCTTTTTCAGAGCATGTTCCTGCAATTGGAATCGATTGAGCAATTCCAAAGCTCTTGCTTCAGACTCTTCCAGGGAATAACCATGTACTTTCTCCAAGGGTAATGCTATGTTTCGAAGTGCAGTTAAATGTGGGAACAGATTATATGCTTGAAAAACCATACCAATGCTTTTACGATATTCACGTAAGTGTTGTTCTTCAAAAATAAGTGGTTCATCATTGATTAGAATACTTCCTGTGTTTGGAAACTCTAATCCTGCCAGGATACGCAGCAAAGTGGTTTTTCCACCACCTGAAGGACCGATAATGACTAAAGCATGTATTTCCTCAAAGTGAAGAGAAATATCGTCTAATACGACTTGTTGTTCGTAGGATTTGGAGATGGATTTTAACTCAAGCTTCATACATGCTGCCTGGAATAATTGTTACCAAGTTATAGCCTTCTGAAATGGGAGCTATATTAAGTTTCATAATGGAACTTCTTCTCTAAATGTCTTGTTAATAGAGAGATGGGGAATGTCAGGATGAAATAGCCAACAGCTAAAGGAATATAGCTCTCGAGAGTTGAATAAGTATAGGAATTTACTTCCTGGGCGTTCAAGGTAAATTCACTGACCGAAATGATAGATAATAACGAAGAGTCCTTTACTAACGAAACAAATTGTCCAGCCAGGGGTGGTAGAATTCTTTTCATGACCTGTGGAAAGATGATAAACCGATAGGTATCCGTTTTATTGAAACCCAAGGCTTTAGCGGTTTCCCATTGTGATTTGCCAATACTTTCAATACCTGCTCTAATCACTTCTGATACATAAGCTCCTGAGAAAAATGCTAAGATCAGAATTCCAGCTACATATCGATCATTAATATGAAATGCATTTCCAATCACATAGAAGAAGATTAGGATTTGCACTAGCAGCGTTGTTCCACGTATCAATTCGATATATGTTTTACTGATGATTTTAAAAGGTAGGAATCGAGATTGCTGTCCCATAGCGAAAAAGAGACCAATGAAAAGACTGAGTATGAGTGCAAAACATGAGATGAGAATGGTCATGAACCAGCCATGAATGAATTTCGCTTTATACTTATAGAGCGCTGTCCAATTGAAATGATACTGCAATTGACTGAATGCGAAAATGAAGAGTCCGCTTAAAATGACGATAACCAGAATAGTACTCAATATCCACGCAAGAGTACTCCATTTGGGAAGATCATGATACTCAGGGGAAAGGAAGAGATTTGAATACCATGATCTTTTCTCTTTTGTTATTGGATTCGTTGAATTGTTAATCAAAAACCTCGATGTTAAAAGTAGAAAGGATAACCCATCTTTTGAAACTCATCTTTCTGGTCTTTCAAGTATTTATCACCTAATCTATCGAAACCGCCCTGGGATTTAAATTTCTTCAGAAACTGATTAATCTTATTCTTCAATTCAGGATCACCTTTTCTCATGGCAATTCCCCACTTCTCTTTGACAAAGGGTGTCAGGATTGCATGTGTCGTTTCCCTATTTTTGCTCCAGTTTGTATATGTGGACATCTGGTCATAAATAAAAGCATCTGCTTTACCCTGAACAACTTCCAGTACACAGGCACTTTCTTTATCAAAGACCAGGACATGTGCTTTTTTGAGGCTATCCGCTGCATAAATTGCTCCAGTTGTACCTTTCTTAACGGCAACAGTGCGTTGAGAATTATCTAAATCCTGGATAGCCTGGACAGATGACTTTTTAGAGACTAAAAGACATAGACCTGTCTCCAGGTATGGATCAGAGAATTCAACAGTTTTACTGCGTTCTGTGGTAATTGTCATGGAAGAGATGATAATATCGATCTTATGAGACATCAGGGAAGGAATCAAGCCATCAAAACTGATATTTTCAATAATGACCTGCTTATCTAAAGCTTGTCCCATCTCTTTTGCCAAATCTACACTAATACCGGAAGGAGTACCAAGAGAGTCGGTCATTTCAAAGGGTGGATATGCGAGTTCCATACCTACTATTAGCTTTTCTTTGTCAGGGAGCTTAGCTTTACATCCAAAAGTCACGAATAAAAAGCAACCTAGAAACAGGATAAAAAAAGATTGAACGCGCATCGTTTCTCCTTTTTATGGTAAATGGTTTATGATTCTAAAATACATGTTCTTGAAAACATGTCATTATTGCATTTGCATATTTCTCTAATTTCCCTGAATCTTATGAATGAGACTCTGCATGGCTGTCAATTTCTTTCATTTTCTACCATTGTCCATACCAGGCAAAAGTCATGAAGATATTGGAGATTATTAATAAGAATATTGTGACCATCTAATTATTCCTTTATCATTTAATTTGTGAGTTTATCAGTTGAAATACAGTTTGTATGTCAACATCTTTGCTTGAAAACCAAAATCATTGACACGATGAAGGTTCTATGAAACAAATGTCATAAATATGAAGCGGAGAAGAAATCATGACATTAGAAGAAACCTTCAGAAGTATAGACATCTTTACCGGATTGAATGAAGAAGAATTATCACACATTTCAAATCGCTTTGAGCAATTGAATGTTACAGCGAATGAATCAGTTTTTTCAGAAGGTACAATCGGAGACTTCTTCTATATTATTTTAGGAGGGGAAGTTGTTATCAGGAAGATAATACCTGACCCAAAATCAACGCAAACTCCTCTCACTGTCATGGGACCAAATGAATTCTTTGGAGAGATGGCTCTGATTGATGAATTTCCCCGGTCTGCAAGTGCTATTGCGACAAAGGATTCTGTTTTAATTCGCATTAATAAAGAAAGTTTCAACGATTTATGCACGAGTTATCCCAAATTATTGTACAACATGATTAGAAGGTTGTCTTTCCGAATGCGTGAATCAAATACCCGGTTTATTGATGCCTTGGAAAATATCATGATAAAAAATAAATTGGCTGCTATTGGTATGGCTACCAGTAAAATTATTCATGATATTCGAACACCGCTTACGATAATTGTCCTTGCAGCACAAATTATTGAACAATTGTATCCACAGGCAGCGGAATTCAGCCATGACATTATCAAGCAAACGGATTTTCTAGACCAACTTCTAAAAGAAATGCTTGATTATGCCCATGGTAAGGAAAGTTCCATTTTCATTGCTCCATTTGACTTGGATGAAACACTGAAAGAATTAGTGCAATATGGGAAACAGATGAGCAAAGATAAAACCATTAGTTTTGAAATTTCAGTGCAGGTAAATCAGAATCTCTTTCTCGATGGGATGAAAATTAAACGTGTTCTTTTCAATCTTCTAAAAAACAGCATTGAAGCGATTGCAGAAAACGGGACAATATACGTCAATGCCGATATCCAGGGAAAGTATCTTCATCTTATGATAGCAGATACAGGTACCGGTGTTCCTGAATCGATGCAGAAAAACTTATTCGATCCCTTCTTCACTTCTGGAAAGAGAATGGGAACAGGTTTGGGTTTAGCAATATGTGAGAAAATCATACATGATCACCAGGGAACTATCACTTATAGTAATCGGGAAGGTGGTGGTTCACAATTTGATATCCTTCTCCCATTGGTTTTTGAAAGACCGGAATTGGATTAAAATGCACTCATTTCAATAAATTACTTGCCAGTATTCAAGCTCCCCTTTTCGTTGACTCATTATATGAAATTCCAGGATGGTGAATCATGTCAAGAATATGTGATGTATGTGGAAAAGGTGCACAAAACGGTAATCACCGCAGTCATGCTTTAAATGCTACCAAGCGTAAATTTTATCCGAATTTGCAGGAAATCAGAGCTGAATTCCAAGGTAAGATTGCCAAGATTAAGATTTGTATGTCTTGTCTGAAAGCAAATAAGGTAAGAAAAGTCGTTTAAGATAGTAAACAATTTGTTAGATACTTAAAAGACCGGTTTATCCGGTCTTTTTTTACTGCTGTTAATAACTTATCTCTTTTTCCGTTCGTCCTCTGTGTATGTGCTGCTGATGGCAAATGAACACAAAATACTGGCTCGTATATGGCAGAAGGTAATAGGTATTAGGTAATAGGTAATAGACCAGAACAGTGTAGGGATTCATGGCAATAAATCCGTTCTTCTCTGCCAATCTTCCATTTTCAATATTCCATTCAGCTAACTCTGCATCTGCATTTCAAGCATTCGCACTTCGTACTTCGAACTTCCAAATAAGTCTCATGGAAGATAAAAAATACATAAAAGAAACAAAAACTAAAGAAAATCTAAGGAAAATCTAAAAAAGTCTAGATGATCCCTAGATGATGCCTAGATAATCCCTAGATGAAACCCAGCTCAAAAAGAAAGTGCGAAGTGCGAGGTTCGAAGTCCGAAATTCCGGAGTTGTGGAGTAAGACGCCGATCTTACTGAATCTGCTCTTCTCTTGTTCGCACTTCGCACTTCGAACTTCGAACTTCGAGATGAGGGAGCTAGTTCTGTTCTTCTCTTCATCCCCTTGGGAAGGAGTAGGTGAAATCCCCCCTTGGGAAGGGGGGTAGGGGGGTCTCTTCTCTGGATCTGGCACCTAATACCTAGCACCTAAAACCTATAACGACGAAGGAGTTATATCATGAAACCTTTATTTAGACATTCCGTCCGCGGTTTTAAAGGCATTAACCGAAAAGAAGATCTTGTCTATTGCGAATATAACAATGGCGAATTGATCTTAGCCAGGACATTGCCGAAAAGAAAACCTACAACCCAAAACGTGGAAATGGGTAAGATCACCAGAAACCTGCATAAGCTGTATGAATCTGTTTCCGCAGAATACAAACGAGACCTTGCCACTTATGCCCTGCTGCTTCAAAGTAAACACCCAACAAAAGGTAAAATTGCGATCAGGGCTTATGGTCTGTTTTCGAAAATGCTGTGGACTTTGAAGAAACAACAACCGGAAATTGATTTACTGACGATAACAAGACAGGAAATCATAACTTATCAGTATCCTGTTCGATCTGTAATGGAGGCAATGCAAGAAGAATTGTTGTTGGAAATCGAAGAGGCGAATATGCTTACGCATGAAATCTGAATTGCACTGCTTCGTACATCGAACTTCGAACTTCGGACTTCGAAATGGGGCAATGATGCTGACAAACGAGATATGAAAATCCCCCCTTGAGAAGGGGGGTAGGGGGGTCTATTTTGTGAACTGTTACCTGTGAGCTGTACGCTGTAAGCTTCTGTCAGAATATCCGATAATTACTGTTGTAGAAGCGATGCAATCCGGATTACTGGTAGAAATTGAAGAAGCGAATATGCTAAATCATCAGATGTAAGCAATGCAAAGTAGGGATAGACCCGTGTGTCTATCCCTCTTTTCTTATCTATTTCTCCCTTTAGATAAAGGGAGATGTCACGGCATGACAGAGAGTTTGATGCTCTGCTCTTCTCTGGCAATTTTAACTATCTATTTTCCCTTCTGAAAACTCATGAATATAAATTTTCTTGACTATCATTATTATATAAATATTATTTGATATTTTGATTCGTTGGAATTGAGGCTTTATAATTATTTAGTATATTTTGGAGGGAAGTTTTATGACTGCTATTATTGGAATCATGAACAAACGGGCAATTGCTATTGCAGCAGATAGTGCTGTTTATGTTAATTCTGCTGAAGGTCACAAAATATATAATACTGCCAATAAAATATTTACATTATCCAAGCATCATCCAATTGCAGTTATGATTTATAACTCTTCTGATTTGATGACGATTCCCTGGGAAACAATCATTAAAATGTATCGAGATAAGATTGACTCTAACTCATATCCTAAGTTAAGTGATTACAAAGATGATTTCATAAATTATGTAAAAGAAAACTATGTTACCAACAACTTGTTGATATCTAATGAAAAACAAAAAAATATGCAGTTACAGAATCTTCAGAGTTTTTCACCAAGAATTCTGACTCAAATGGCAGGACATAGTTTAGAAGATTTTACAGAAGAAGAACTCACTAAATTTCTTAATGAGTTAGATCCTGGTATTCTTGAAAGTTATGTTAATGACCAAAAAGAACAAATTATCAATGATAATCTTATAATTCATGAGTTAGATGATTATTCATTTGAACACTTTACAAACTACTTGTACAGTGATTTCAAAGCTTTTCTCTCACAATTCATGAGCGGAAATCCGAACATTGATAGAATTTCCTCTTTGTTATTAGAATTGTATTTTCTTTGTTATATCAAGATAGGAAATATCGAAAATCTTTGGACAGGTCTGGTATTTATCGGTTTTGGAAATGACGAAATATATCCTAGAATGTATGAATTGCTTATTGGTGAAGTTTTTGACTATAAATTAAGGTATTATGAAGGAAGAAGTGTAATCATTGATGATCAGTTTAATGGCGCTATCATGCCATTTGCCCAAAGAGACGTTATTGATAATATCATAACAGGAATTAATTCTGAGATTACTTCAGCTTATGCCAATACAATGTTCAGTGTTCTAAAAAGCTATAATCAAAAATTAATTGACGTTTTTAGTGAAGATCCAGAAATTACAAAAGAGATTTCAAGTCTGAATATCAGTGAGTGGGTAGATGTCTTTAACAAAACAATGGGGGAATATATCGGGAACAAGTTCATTCTTCCTATTGTCAATGCGGTATCTACTTTATCAAAAGAAGATTTGGCAGAAATGGCAGAGAGTTTAATTAAATTAACTTATCTGCAGAGAAGAATGAGTTTTCATGAAGAAAGTGTGGGCGGACCAATAGATGTCGCTATAATATCTAAGGGTGATGGATTTGTTTGGATAAAAAGGAAACAGTATTTTGATCCCAAAATCAATCAGCACTTTATTAAGAATTATTTATAAAAGGAGTATATCATGTGGCCTCAAAGCAAACCTACTGTTGATGATGAGAAACAGATTTGGCTAACAAAACTGATTTCTAAAAACAACAAAGACGAAATCACAGAAGAGACTACTCCCGAAGAGTTAGCCCAAATAATAAGCAAAAGGATTATGGCGATTATTGATCGTCAATTAGCAAACGCAAAAAACTAATAACCTTACATAAAAAATCCTTCACGAAAAGTGAAGGATTTTTTTATGTTTTTTTCTCTGCTAATTCGGAAGCCTACAAGCTTCTGCCATAAATGTTCTCTTTATTCATTCCAGTTTGAGAGGGTAGATGGCAAGAAATGATGGATAAGTTACTTTTAACTTTTTCGAATAGAGCTTTTTCCATCTACAATCCTGTCATTCCCGACCATGTCATTCCCGACCTGATCGAGAATCGGGAATCCATATCAATTAAACAGTGATAGGAACATGCTGCTTGGGATTTTATTAAATCTGATTCCTAAAGGTAGCCTCATGTTTTATCATTGACAGATAATGTTTGCTCAAATAGATGAATTATTGAAAGAGTTTCCATCCCGATACAGCTAACGAAAGAATACAAAGACATCTTATAATACCTGATTGAAGCGTTTGAATCTACTTTTGAAAGGAAGTCATAAATGACAAAAGAACAAGAAAGAGATGAGTTACACCGCGCTATATGGCAGATTGCCACGGATTTACGGGGCAGCGTTGACGGATGGGATTTCAAATCCTATGTGCTGGGTATGTTATTTTACAGATTTATTTCAGAGAACCTGACTCTATTTTTAAACAAGGAAGAACAGCGTACAGGAAACAAAGACTTTAATTATGCTGAATTATCTGACAAGGAAGCCGAGTTTGGCAGGGCTGATACGGTAAAAGAAAAAGGCTTTTATGTCCTCCCCTCCGAGCTGTTTTTTAATGTTCGCAAAAACGCAAAGAACGATGCTGATCTGAATGAAACACTGAGTAGGATTTTTACCAACATTGAAAACTCCGCTAAAGGGACCGAGAGCGAAAATGATTTGAAGGGTTTGTTTGATGATATAGACCTTAACAGCAACAAATTGGGAGCCACTGTACAAAAAAGAAATGAAAAGCTGGTAAAGATATTGGATGCCATTGGTGGACTAAATCTGGGTGATTATCAGGATAATACGAATGATACTTTCGGTGATGCCTACGAATTTCTGATGACCATGTATGCCAGTAATGCCGGTAAATCAGGGGGAGAATTCTTTACGCCCCAGGAAGTTTCCGAATTACTCGCTGAAATGGCAGTAGTCGGCAAAAAAGAAGTCAATAAGGTCTATGACCCTGCCTGCGGTTCCGGTTCACTACTGCTCAAATTTGCTAAAGTACTGGGCAAAGAAAATGTCCGTCAGGGATTTTATGGACAAGAGATAAATCTTTCCACCTACAATCTGTGCCGCATCAATATGTTTCTGCACGATGTCAACTTTGAGAAGTTCGATATCGCTCATGGTGATACTTTAATGGATCCTAAACACTGGGATGATGAGCCGTTTGATGCCATTGTTTCCAATCCTCCCTACTCCATCCACTGGGATGGAGATGCCAACCCCTTATTGATAAATGATCCCCGTTTTTCACCTGCAGGAGTGCTTGCTCCCAAAAGCAAAGCCGACCTTGCTTTTACCATGCACATGCTTTCCTGGCTTTCGACATCCGGCACTGCGGCTATTGTTGAATTCCCTGGAGTTTTGTATCGTGGTGGGGCTGAACAGAAGATTCGCAAATACCTAATCGACAACAATTACATTGATACGGTTATTCAACTCCCGCCTGATTTGTTCTTTGGAACTACCATTGCCACCTGTATTATCGTGATTAAAAAGAGCAAAAAAGACAATGCCACCCTGTTTATTGATGCCTCTGCCGAGTTTGTACGGGGAGGCAACAAAAACAAGCTTTCTGAAGCCAACCGCAAACGTATCCTGAATGCCTTTATTCAGCGTCAAGACGAAGACTACTTTACCAGGCTGGTTCCCAATAGCGAGATTGCAGAGAATGAGTACAATATCGCAGTAAGCTCTTTTGTAATTCGGGAAGATACAAGTGAGGATGTCGATATAGAACAGCTCAATGCCCATATTGCAGAGATTGTGATTAGACAGAACCATCTGCGCACTGCTATTGATGAGATAGTAGCTGATTTGGAAGGTACTGTATGATTACTTTCAAAGAGATAGCGTTATGAACACGATAGATGGATTGATACAAGAACTATGTCCAGATGGAGTGGAGTGGAATACTCTGGGGGAGGCATGTCAATATATTTCAGCTGGAGGAGATTTACCCAATAATTATAAAAAAGGTCAGACAATTCCTTCAGCAGACTTTCCATATCCAATTTTTTCGAATGGCACAGAAAAAAATGCTCTTTATGGTTATACGGATAGCTTTAAGATTGATGCTGAAGCTGTAACTATTTCTGCACGTGGTACGATAGGATATCATACTGTACGTAATCCAAAATTTACACCAATCGTTCGACTGATAACCTTGATCCCTAAGCAAGAGTATATTATTGCTAAGTACCTAAATTATGTTTTAGATATTACAATCATAGGCTCTTCTGGAGGAAGTATTCCTCAATTGACTGTGCCAAATGTTAAGAAAATCTCTATCCCCATCCCCCCTCTGCCTATTCAGCAGGAGATTGTCAGCATACTCGACAAGTTTACTAAGCTGGAGGCGGAGCTGGAGGCGGAGCTGGAGGCGGAGCTGGAGGCCCGCAAAAAACAGTATGAATTTTACCGTAATCAATTACTGACACCCGCTGATGTTGATGGCAAATGGTATTTGAATGGTAAAGACGTAATATGGGTTGAAATTGAAGAAGTTTTCCATCTACGAAATGGATATACTCCATCAAAAACAAGAAGTGATTTTTGGACAAACGGAAAGATCCCTTGGTTTCGATTAGAAGACATAAGAGAAAACGGAAGAATTTTGTCAGATTCTATACAGCATATTACTTCGGATGCTATTAAGGGAAAAGGACTATTCCCAGCTAATTCAATCATACTAACTACATCGGCAACAATAGGAGAGCATGCGCTAATTACAATGGCTTTTTTAGCGAATCAGAGATTTACATGTATGTCAGTAAAACAAGCTTATTATTCAAAACTTAACGTGTTCTATATGCAATACTACATGTATGTTGTTGATGAGTGGTGTAAAAATAATATTAACGTATCAGGTTTTGCAAGCGTAGATATGGACAAATTTCGGAAACTAAAAATCCCTATCCCACCTCTTGACGAACAGGAGCGTATTGTAACCATATTGGATAAATTCGATGCTTTGGTCAATGACATATCATTCGGTCTTCCTGCCGAAATAGAAGCCAGAAGAAAGCAATATGAGTACTATCGGAAAAAGCTGCTGACCTTCAAAAACATCTCAGATGTTTCATGAGGTAAAGATGAAATATGATATCATAGCTCAAAACCCGGAAAGTACTGTTGTCGCAGAATACAATTCACCTTCTATACGAGAGACAGCTTACCAATCTGAAGCTGACTTGGAAAAGGATTTTGTTCAATTGTTAAAGGCACAGGCTTATGAATATCTGCCAATCACTTCTGAAAGTGGGCTGATTGCCAATCTGCGAAAACAACTGGAAATCCTAAACAACTACTCTTTTTCTGATAAAGAATGGAAACAATTGTTCGAAACCAAAATTGCCAACCTTAACAATGGCATTGAAGAAAAAACCACGATCCTTCAAGAGGACTTTATCCAGTTATTAACCTGTGACAATGGGGTAACGAAAAACATCTATTTACTGGATAAAGCTAATATTCATAATAACCGTTTGCAGGTGATTAATCAATATTCTGTTGATGGCGGTCAGCGTGCCAACCGCTATGATGCTACGATATTGGTAAACGGTATTCCTATGGTTCACCTGGAGCTTAAAAAACGAGGTGTGGATATAAAAGAGGCGTTTAACCAGATCAACCGTTATAATCGCGAATCCTTCTGGGCAGGGAGTGGACTCTTTGAGTATATCCAGATATTTGTTATTTCTAACGGCACTCATACCAAATATTACAGTAATACAACCCGATTCACTCATATAAAAGAACAAAGTGACGGAAAAGTAAAAAAGGGGAAGCGCACAAGCAACAGCTTTGAGTTTACTTCCTGGTGGGCTGATGGCAATAATAAACCTATCACAGATTTGATGGATTTTGGAAGAACTTTTTTTGCCAAACATACCTTGTTAAACCTGCTGACGAAATATTGTGTTTTTACTTCTGATAAACTACTGCTTGCCATGCGTCCCTACCAAATTGTGGCAACTGAGCGTATCTTGAGAAGAATTGAAATTGCACATAATTATAAACAATACGGTAATGTTGATGGTGGCGGATATATCTGGCATACAACAGGCAGCGGAAAGACACTGACTTCCTTTAAAACTGCTCAGATTGCATGCAAACTGCCATATATAGATAAGGTGCTGTTTGTAGTTGATAGAAAAGACCTTGATTATCAGACAATGTTAGAATATGATAAATTTGAGAAAGGAGCTGCGAATAGTAATACAAGTACTGCAATATTAAAAAAACAGCTTGAAGATATCAACGCCAAGATCATCATTACCACGATACAGAAGCTATCTGTCCTGATAAAAAAAGAAAAATATCATCCTGTCTATAATCAGCATGTAGTGATTATCTTTGATGAGTGCCATCGTTCCCAGTTTGGTGATATGCACAATGCAATTACAAAGAGCTTTAAGAAATATCATCTGTTTGGATTTACAGGCACTCCCATATTTGCAGTTAATGCAAGTAGAAACTTGAATTCTCAATTATGTACAACAGAACAAGCATTTGGTGAAAAGCTTCATACTTATACCATCGTAGATGCCATTATGGATAAGAACGTTCTTCCCTTCCGTATAGATTATATCAGCACAATGAAGGAGCAGGAAGATATTGCCGACACTAAAGTATGGGACATTGATAGAGAAAGAGCACTGGCAGCCCCTGCACGTGTAACTAACATCGTGAAGTATATTCTTGAACATTTTGATCAGAAGACCAAACGGAATAGCTATTATCAGCTCAAGGAAAGACGTTTGGCGGGCTTCAATGCTATCTTTGCCACAGCATCGATTGACATTGCGAAGAAATACTATTCCGAATTTCAAAAACAGATGACTGGATTACCAAGCGATAAACAATTAAAAATTGCCACAATTTACAGCTTTGGAGTCAATGAAGACGAGGTAGAGATAGAGGGTATAATCGAGGATGAAAACCTGGAGGATACAAGCAGATTGGATAAAAGCTCAAGGGATTTCCTGGAATCTGCAATAGAGGACTATAATAAACTCTTCAGAACAAACTTCGATACTTCCAGCGATAAGTTTCAAAACTATTATAAAGATGTCTCCCAAAGAGTAAAAGACCGTGAAATTGACTTGCTTCTAGTCGTAAATATGTTCCTTACAGGTTTTGATGCTACAACACTCAATACACTCTGGGTGGATAAGAATCTACGTTTACATGGTCTTTTACAGGCATATTCACGTACAAACCGTATTCTCAATACGATCAAAACCTTCGGGAATATCGTATGTTTCCGAAATTTAGAGAAAGCAACCAATGAGAGTATAGCCCTATTTGGAGATAAGGAAGCAAGTGGGATAGTCCTGCTTAAGACCTTTGATGAATACTACCATGGATATCATTCTGGAGAGAAAACAATACCCGGCTATGTGGAATTAGTGGGTGAACTGCTGGAAAAATATCCCGTTGGAGCAAGAATCATCGGTGAACAGAATCAAAAGGATTTTATCAAACTGTATGGTACTATCTTGAAATTACGCAATATCCTTTCATCTTTTGATGAGTTTATCGGACTTGAAATCCTGACGGAAAGAGATGTCCAGGACTATCATAGCATGTATATCGATCTCTACAATGAATTCCGAGGAAAGAACAAAGGCGATGCAGAAAACGTAAATGACGACATTGTGTTTGAAATGGAATTGATCAAGCAAGTAGAGATAAACATTGATTACATTTTAATGCTGATCAAGAAATATCATGAAGGACACCAAAAGAATAAAGAGATAGTAATCAGTATAAACAAAGCAATTGATTCCAGCGTAGAATTACGTAACAAAAAAGACCTAATAGACCTATTCATAGCCAGCTTAAATCCCTCAACAGATGTGGATAAAGATTGGCATGAATTTGTAGAAGCAAAAAAAATAGAGGAATTGAATAAAATAATAGAAGATGAGAACCTAGACAAAGAAGAAACATATAAATTCATCGCAAATGCATTCAGAGATGGATTCGTACAAGAATCAGGCACTGCAATCACAAAGGTCTTACCTCCTATTTCTAAATTCACACCAACTGGTGAACGCAGTATAAAGAAAGCATCTGTTCTGGAGAGATTTAAAGCCTTCTTTAATAGGTTTTGGGATATTTCGGGAAGTAACACGCTATGAATATGCGGCTTATAATCATTACCTGGAGAAGATTAGGGAAATGGGATTTTATTGTCGCACATGACATGTCAAAACTAAGCATTATAAGAACTCAATGACTGATACTATGAAAGGAGGATATCGTGAAAAATCTCTTTATTGTTGATGGAGCCTCGGGAGCAGGTAAATTTGAGATGGTAAAATATGTATCCGAGTTTAAAAATGATTGCTCATATGTCCAGAAGTATACAACCAGAAAAACTCGCAATTACGAGAAGAATGCTCGGTTGATTCTTGATCTTATTTTTGTAGATGACGATACGAAATTTCAGGAGATGAAATTTGATTACAAATATAGGTATGCAGGAAATATGTATGGCGTGTATAAAAAAGATATTTTAGCAGCAATGTCTATGAGTAATAACGTGTTTATTATAATCAGAAATTATGAAGTAATCAATTCATTAGCCCATGATTTTTCGTATGTTAATGTCATCCCATTATTTGTACATACTTGTGATAATGTAATTGAAAAATGGATGAAGGAAAAAAAAGATATTACTCCAGAACAGATTAACGAAGCACTTGATAGAAATCTGTTAGCTTATGCTGATTATCATAAAAAACCCAATATTTACAAAGAAATTATTATTAATAATTCTGACAAAAAAGACCTTTTTACTACATGTGATAAGTTACTTGAAAAATACTACTACTCTTCTTGTATTGATGATAAACTGATCTTTATTTTTATGTCATTCAGATCGGAGAACAAACATATGCTAGATTATCTGGAGAGTATGAAAAGAGCTGTGAAAAAAATCGATTCTTCATACAGATGTATTAATCTCGAAGATATACATGGTTCAAGTTATAAAATCTCTGAAGAAGCAATTTCGAACATGATTCGTTGTAGATTAGCGATTGTGGATTTATCAGATGCAAGACCAGATGTTTATTATGAATTAGGGTATCTTCATGCGATAAAGAAAAAAACTATTATCACAGCTATTGACGGAACGAATCTACCTTTTTACCCAAAAGAATTCAAGGTCGTTTTTACGAAAATGCAACTGATCTGCAGAAGAAGTTAGTAATTGAACTTTCAGCATTCCTAACAGAGAATATGTAATTGAAGTGAGATTCAACATATTTGAAAGGAGAAGGCATTACTACGGATTAACATTACCTTTATCCAGAATTGATAAAAAAGAAGAATCTCACCAATTGCTACACAGCAAAGGAGTATCTATGAAAAAGGATGAACTCTCAATATACGAAAGCCCAGCCGTAATCAAGCACTTGGAGATTTTGCAGGATATAATTACGAGAATGGCTGGGAATGGTGCAGCCTGTAAAACCTGGGCAATACCAGTTATCACCGGCATCATAGCATTCTCGGTGGAAAAACAGTGTATTCCAATCTGGGTTAGTCTTATTCCCGCGATTATGTTTTTTGTCTTAGATTCATTCTATCATGGGTTAGAAAGGCATTTCATTGACACCCAAAAAGAATTTGTAGCAAAATTGTCGGATAATACCTTACAATTAAATGATATCTATGTTATAAAATCAATACGATACTTAATTATCCATTTGAAATTCCTGTTTAGAGGGATGTTATCTTTCGCTACAGGACTTGTCTATATTCCCATTATTGCACTAATATTATGGCTGTGGAAGACAGGCTACTAAACACACAAAAGAGACGATCATGCCTAAAAGACAAGTTTTCTATCGGAGGTAATTGTGTATAGAGGATTTAATATCAAAGACATCAAACTCGAAGACAAGTACATCGAAGCTGGTAAAAACCAACAATTGAATAATATTCTTAATGAGAGCCACTTGTACGGAGTTTTAGAGCCACGTCTTCGCTAAAATAGAGCCACCTAATTCGAAAGTGAGAGCCACAATTCAATTTAAGACTGAAGATTAAATATTAAGAATTGGCATTGAAGAAGCTTATAGCTTGTAGGGATAGCGGAAGGTGGCAGAGACCAGGGAACAGTTCAGAGCAGAGCAGACTTAGAGTTCAAAATTCTTCTTGACTCTTTCATTTGAGGAATAAACTATACGAATTATGTAAATGCATGGGTAAATACGAAACATATCTAGGGGTAGAGAAATGGCAAAGAATCAAATAAAAGAGCCCTCCATTCAATACAAGCATAGTTGTACACTAGAATACGGACTCGAAAAGCTTATCAATTATGATTTAAAATCCCCAATCAATTACACTTTGGAATGGGATGATCAGTATTATATTGCTGAGTCAACGGATTTTCCTATCTATGCCATTGGAGATACAGAGCTTGAAGCGATTGAAGCTTTGAAATTGGAAATTGAGAACCTCTATTCTGAATTACAAGAAAATGAGAAGTTATCTGATGAATGGGCAAAATACAAATTTATGTTACAAAGTATAATAATAAAGCACTGTGAATAACGCTCAATTTAGCACGAATCAGATACTGAAAGTATGCCAGGATAAGCTTGAAATTGAATTCAAGAGTACCAAAGAGTATAATGGTTGGTATATGTTAGATGGGAAATGTGTTTGTCGTATTACAATCCCGAAGGGAAGAAAAGAAGTGCCTCTCAAAACTTATACATGTATGGCTAAACAACTGAAACTCACTACATGGCAATTCGATATTTTACTTCAATGTACATTAACAAGAAAGGATATGAGTCGATTATTCGTAGTCTGAAATTAGTCTGATTTTATCAGAACAAATTCAGGAATACATACAATTTTACCGTATGATGTCACTCCTTGCGGGGTTCTAATGGTATTGTGGGTTTCTCCCTGTAGTTCCATTTCATTCCACTACAGGTTATGATCTACCATCTCTTCGAGATTAAGAGAAGACGCAAAGAATTTAAGATTGAAAATTGAACACTTCGACGGGCTCAGTGCAAGGATTGTGATTTGGCAGAAAAGCAGATCAGAACTAGCTCTCCCTTAATCCCTCCCTTTACAAATGGGAGGGAAATTCCAGAATTATTTTTCATTTTTTAAAAATAAATCGAAATGCTCCCTCCTATATATATATATGAGGGCTCTGTTTTAAACGAGTTTAAAACTTCGCTAATTAAAAATTAAAAGTTAAAAATTAGCAGAGCAGAACTAACGCCCCCTTTATCCCCCTCTTTGCAAAATTGGGGGAGGCTGATCGAGGAAGACAATCATTGTAGAAGGTACTATAAGAGTTTTTCGGGTGGATGAAATCCAAATGTTCTATTCAGTGAAGAAAGCATTGCAGTATGTCATGAAAAAGATAAAAGCCAAAGATCAGCATCTAGTGAATTATTTAACTACCATCATTCATTTGCATAAAGACGAGGAGCCAACACCTGAAGTTGTTGCTACGATCTTTTCATAGATAAAGCTTGACTGATGACATAATGGGATTAGTATTAATAGTAAATTATTGAGAGGTGGGTATGACGTTTAACTCACGAGTTTTGATTGTAGATGATGATGACATAATCATAGGCATAATCACCAGCATTTTGAAATACAATAATTATCTTACAGAGCACTGTCACAGTGGCGAGGAGGCTTTGGAGAAAATAATCGAGGATGATTATGATCTAATCCTCCTCGATGTACAGATGGGTAAAGGTCTGGACGGATACGAAACATGTAAACTGATGCGGGAACTAAAGCCTGATTTACCGATCATACTAGTCACAGCCAACCAGGATGATGAATCAGTCAATCGAGGCTTTGAATCCGGGTCGAGTGATTACATCAAGAAACCAGTTTCTCGATTAGAGCTGCTCGCCAGGGTAAAAAATACGATTACTCTCAAGCATTCAGAGAAAAAGAACCTCCAACTCATAGAAACTCTGCGTAAGGATTTAACCACTGCAGCCAATATCCAAAAAGCTATGCTGCCAAAGTGGATCAGTATTGATGGCGATTTGCTGTTTTCCTCCTATTATGAAGCATCTGAAGCTGTTGGAGGAGATTTATTTGATTGGATAAAACTGGATGATAATAAATATGCGGTTTACATAGGAGATGTTTCCGGTCATGGGGTTCAGGCGGCACTATTAATGTCCGCTATTAAATCAAATATCAAACACATGATTGAAAATTATAAAGATGATAAAAGCCTGGCTGAATTATTCACAAAATTGAATGAGCGTCTGTGTAATGATCAATTAATGACTAACAATTATCTTACTATCATGATGGGTGTTATCGATTTGAAGGAGGGGGAATTCCGCTTTCTCAATGCAGGTCATCCGCCATTGATCGTAATCGATACAATTTCATTTGAGATAAGAGTCCATGATGAGAAGGGGTCTCTACCATTAGGTTGGATGCAAAATCTGCAATACGATGATGACGATATTGTTCATATCCCTCTAAGTTCAAGAGAAATCTTTCTGTTATTTACAGATGGCATCTATGAGTGTACCAATTCTGATGACATACAATTCGGTATTGAAGGCTTAAAAGAACTGATTCAGGAAAGAATTGAATTCGTTAATTGCGTAACGATTCCTCACAAAATTAAACAGTATTTAACTACTAATCACTACGAAACTTCTTCCGATGATTTTACACTTTTTTCATTCCAAATTCATAATGGAGAAAAGCCAGACCTGCAGCATCCAGATTCCACTAATTATTATGCAAGACATTATACGTTTGTGTTGGTGCCTGCGTTGAAAGAAGTGGAAAAAGTAGCCCGCGATTGCGAAGAGCTGGTATTGGATTGGACAGGTGATAAATATCTGGCAGCCCGGGCTGAACTTATCGTAGATGAATTTCTGAATAACATCATCATGTATGGATATAACTATGTTGAAGATGCAGAAATTGTCGTAGAATTTCGTTTGGAGACTTCAAAGTTATCCATACGTTTTTGGGATAAAGGAATTGCCTGGGTTCCGGAAGAACAGGAATACAGTATCGATAATCCCTATGATTTTGAAAAGGATGGCTTGGATACACACGGCAGGGGTATGAAGATCATCATGTCTATCAGTAATCGTTTCATTCGTACTCGGTATGACAGCATCAATGAAACAAAGGTGGAGTTTGATCTATGATTAGTATCATTATCCGTGCCAAGAATGAATTACCTTGGCTGAAATACTGTCTATTGATGCTGAAACTTCAAACGAGAAAGGATTATGAATTGATTTGTGTGGATTCAGGCTCTACGGATGGGAGTTGGGAATTACTTCAGGCAGCCTCACCAGATACAATTTATCAAATAGCTCCAGAAGCCTATATCCCGGGTAAAGTTCTCAACCAGGCGATTACTCATGCCAGGGGGGAGTATGTCGTTTTCAATAATGCTGATTGTATCCCCAAAGATAAGTATTGGCTGGAAAACCTGATCCGTCCACTTGAAACTGATCCAGAATTAGTCGCTGTCTATGCTCAACAGATACCCCGAGCTAATGCGATACCGCTCGTGGAAAAGGATTATAAGAGAGCTTTTGGTGATGGCAGAGTATCAGCGCGGTGGCGTCATTTCTTTTCATTGGCAAGCAGTGCCGTTAAGCGTGATATCATAACCCAATATCCATTTAAGGAAGATATTCAATATTCTGAGGATATCGAATGGTCTTGGCGAATGAAGCAGCTTGGTTTTAAAATTCTATATGTTCCTGAATCCAAAGTGGAACATTCACATAATTACAATCTTGCACAGATCAAGAAACGCTATCTTGGAGAAGGAAAAGCAGAAGCCTATATCTATCAGGATTACTATCGTGAGAATCCTCAAGAGCAATCCTTTTGGAAAAGTGTTATCCTGGCATTTGGTATTGAAAGCCTTAGAGATTGGAACTACCTGCTGCATCATATGCAGTTGAATTGGATGCTGCTTGCTCCTGTTTACCGCTTTGCTCAACGCTATTATGCTTTCAAAGGACGTAATCAATGAAGATATTAGTAAGTTGTTTAGCGTTTGATGAAGGTAAATCAGGAATTTCGGATTACATAGTTTCAACGGTAAAAGAGATGATCATAGAGCATGAGGTGTTCCTTCTGATCCATCCCTCTGATGCCAGCATATTTCCTTTGAGTAGTGATAAACTCCACTTTCGCTATGTTGCAGAATGGATTAAACGCCCATTGATTTCCATGTTTTGGCATCTCTTTATATTGCCTTTTTCTATGAATTTCAATTTCTATGATCTCTTTTTTCTACCGGCGGGCAATAGACGATTAATGGCTCATTATCCCAAAAGAACAGTTGTTACTTTTCATGATTTGTCACAATTCCATATTCCTTCAAAGTATGATGGCTTCAGAATGTTTTACATTAAAAAGATCATCCCTTATTTCCTGCGAAAGGCACCTTGTATCTATGCCATCAGTGAAAATACAAAAAAAGATCTCATCCGCTTTTATGCAATACCAGCCAATAAGATTGAAGTAAATTATAATGGCTATAACCCTCAGAAGCTGGAGAATCCGATTAGCCTGGAAGAATTACATAATAAGTTCAACTTGCACAAAAAGTACATGCTTTACATTGCAAGAGTTGAACACCCGGGGAAGAATCATATGGGGCTTTTAAAAGCATATGATCTACTTCCGAATGATCTGATGGCCGAATATGACCTAGTCTGCGCAGGAGGTCTGTGGAATGGCGGCGAGATTGTGATGCAGCAAGTAACTAAATTGCAGCATCCCGAAAATATACACTTTGTAGGTTTTGTGTCTAACCAGGAGATGGCTTCATTATATAAGAATGCAAGTCTATACGTTTTTCCTTCCCTGTATGAAGGGTTTGGAATTCCCGTTTTGGAGGCATTTGCGGCAGGTATTCCTGTAATATGTTCTGATCGTTCATCCCTGCCTGAGATTGGTGGGACTGCAGTCTTGACTTTTAACCCGGATAAACCTCAATCAATCGTCGAAAGTATGAAGGCAGTTTTAACTAATCCAAACCTTCAAAACGATATGATCCAACGTGGAAAAGACAGGCTTCAGAATTTTAGTTGGTATTTGCATACACAGCGCATTATTAACAGTTTTAAACTGAATTAACTTATTTTTTTGACTCCATTCAGTTTTCGAGGAATAGAGACTTGAAGTCAATAAGTTGCGTAACGATGAGGAAAAAGCAGTACAAATCAAATATGAAGATGAATCAGAGGAAAGAACAGTATGTATAACGACAAACCGATAATCCTAATCGCTGAAGATAATGAACTAAACCTTACTTTAGTGAAGGAAATGATCTTGAAAGATATTCCCAATGCACTGATTCATATCGCACAGGATGGAATTTCTGCGATACAGGCTGTTCGTGAACTTAATCCCGATATTGTTCTGATGGATGTTCAAATGCCACATCTCGATGGTTTGAATGCTACAAGGCAAATAAGAACTTTTTCAAGCGTTCCGATTATTGCCCTTACCGCTGGAGCACTGAATGCAGAAAAAGAGGAGTGCTATGAGACAGGGATGAATGATTTCCTCACCAAGCCTGTTGTCGCAAAGGAATTACTGGATGCATTAAGTAAGCATCTTGGCATCGTAGTTTCAAATCTAAATCCGGATATTCCAACAGAAGAAATCATTCAGGTTGATTTGCATATAAACCAAAAATCATTACTCAATAATTTGAGCCAAGATAAAAAAACCATGTTTCATTTGTTCCAAATCGCCAAGAATAGTTTCCCCAAAACAATCACATCACTGAAGCAGGCATTTGCAGATGAGAATCAAGCGGATATTAAGTCAAGCCTACACTCAATTCGTGGTTCTGCACAGAATATGTATTTTGTCAAACTAGCAGATCTAACAAGATTTCTGGAAAATAATTTTCAAAATCTCGAGCCTCTTGAAACTGAGAAATATTTATTTCATATTGCAGAAGAATGGGACACACTTGTAGAAATTATTGATCATCTGATTCTAGTTGAGAGTAATCAATCCGAATAATTGAAAAGAAATCGTTTCAGCATTGTTCAATAGTAAGTATTGCTTGACATCCACATGTAGATAAATTTGAAATTAATGTTACACTAAGGGGGTAGATTATGTTAAAAAAGTATCATATTCTGATGTTAGCTCTCCTGATCACCATGACTGTAGTTTCTTGCAAAAACAAAGAAAAGTCCAATGTAAGTAACCAGGCACCCACAGGTAAACCTCGCATCGCACTTGTGATGAAAACCCTTACTAACCCATTCTTTGTCACAATGGAGCAAGGAGCAAGAAGAGCAGAACAGGAGCTTGGTATAGAATTGATTGTAAAAACAGGAGCCCAGGAAACATCAATTGAACAACAGATTGCCATCGTAGAACAGCTCATTAAAAGTAAAGTAAACGCCATCGTGATTGCTCCAGCAGGTTCAATCGAACTGATACCTGTTCTCAAACGTGCCCAGGATAGCGGAATTGTGATAGTTAATATCGATAATAAACTAGATGACGCTGCCATGAAGAGAGAAGGATTGACCAATGTTCCCTTTATTAGCGTGGATAATTTTCAGGGAGCATATCTCTCTGCGCAATACATAGCAAATCAGGTAAACAAACCAACTCAAGCTATTATCCTGGAGGGAATCAAGACAGCAAAAAATGCACAGGATAGAAAAAATGGGGCAATGAAAGCATTTTCGGAGAATCCGCAAATCAAAGTCGCTGCAACGAAAACAGCCAATTGGAAAATAGACGAAGCTTATGATGTGACTGCATCAATGTTCAAAGTTAATCCTAAAATCAAATTGATCTTTTGCTCCAATGATATGATGGCAATGGGAGTCATCCAGTTTCTGAAAGACAAATCCATCAAAGAAGTATTGGTTGCAGGTTTTGATAACTTAAATGAGGTAAAGCCATTAATAGCTGATGGGTCTTTGGCAGTGACTATCGACCAGCAAGCTGATGTTCAAGGTTACACAGGCATCATTCTAGCCAATAAAATGCTGCATAAAGAACATATTGAGATGATAACCATTATCCCTGTTAAAGTCATCACCAAATAATGAATTTATTGAATAGGATCAGGGAACGCATCAGAAATTCTCTGATCAATAAGTTTATTCTCGTATTTTTATTCGGTGGTATGGTGCCTGTACTCATACTCAGCGGTTGGACTGCCTGGGTTTCACATCGGGCTGTGAATATGTATATTAGTGGGTCCGTGTATCAGATATTGAAGGAGAAGATCAACTTCTCGGTATTGAGACTGCAGGAGATTGAGAGTTTAATTGCAAATATCTCAGGTGTTGAAGATATATCCACGACTCTCAACCAGGAAAGCAGCCAACAAAGTGATTATGATAAACTTCGATTACAGGCAAAAATCGGTTATATCCTCAATGGATATATCAATATTGAGGGTTTGGAGTCGATTGACATTATCTCGACTGGTGGAAATCGTTATCACGTGGGAGAATCTTTAGTTACTGATAATCAAAGCTATAAACCTGTTCTGGAAAGGATTCTAAAAGAAAACCATACAGCTAACAGCTCTATCGTTTGGCATGGTATTTTACCTCGACTGGACAAGAGTAATCAGTACTCACTACTAGCATCCAAAGAATTGGTCTTGATTGACCCTGTGACTATGACAGAAAAGCCTGTTGGCATCCTGATTGTACAATTTTCAGTTAATACTTTCAATTCTGAGTTTATCTCAAATAAACAAGATGGGTTCTCATACGTCATCCTGGATAACAAGAATAATTGTATCTTATCAACTCTTCCCAGGGAGATAGGGAAACCGTTTTTCTCACATCACAAGATTATAAAGAGCAATCCAAAAGATAATTTTGTCAGTGTTCGACTAGATAATAAGGAAGTATATCAGCTAAAATTTCTGAGTGAATTCAATCATTGGACGTATTATGTATTTCTCAGTACAGCTTATATGAATAATATGACCTCTGAATTCACGCGTGGAATAATTTTAATCGTTGTTATTTTCCTCTCGCTCACGCTATTGATTAACTGGACATTCCTACGCTATCTATTGGTACCGGTAAAAAACATCACGAAGATTTTTGCTGAGATTTCAGAAAATCGCTATGACCTGACTAAACAACTTCCCAATCCTCACTCAGATGAAATCGGTGACCTGATCAAATGGTTCAATGCCTTCACTACCAATCTGGTGGATAAAGAGCGTTATCGGGCAGAATTGGAAGTACAAAAGGAATTAGCAGAAAAAGCCAATCATGCCAAAGATATCTTTTTAGCAAATGTCAGTCACGAACTACGTACTCCTTTAAACGGAGTAATTTCAGTAGCTGAACTCTTGAATAGCACGAACTTGGATGTAGAGCAGCACAAATATACAAAAATGATCCTGCAATCAGGAGAAATCCTCTATTCTCTGATCAACCAAGTATTGGATTTTTCTAAAATATCTTCTGATAAAACAGTCCTTTTACCTCACGATTTCGATTTCATCGATCTGTGTGATAAACTGGCTAATCTCTATTTAGTGCAGTCGAATATAAAAAAAATCGCTTTCAACTACCAGAAACCAGAACAAAACAGTCTTTTCATCCATGCAGATGAGATGGCTTTACAAAAAATTATGATCAACCTTTTAGGGAATAGCCTTAAGTTCACAACAGAAGGAGTAATTTCTTTTAAAGTAAACCTATCTTATCCATCTGTGGGCAAAGTCCTGATTTCAATTGCAATATCAGATACAGGTATCGGTATTCCATTAGAAAAGCAACAGGTTATCTTCAAAGCCTTTGAGCAAGTGGACAATTCACTGACTAAAAAGCAAGGTGGAACAGGTTTAGGTTTGGCTATTGCTCAAAAGTTAGCGTTCCTGATGGATAGTAGGATTAATATTCAAAGTCCTAATCCTGACTTTATCAATGCTGTTCATCCGGGTTCGATATTTAGCTTGATTCTAGAATTACCTTTAGCGGAATCCAATGTTAACTTGGATACGACTTATACAGATGTGATTCATCCATTACTATCCGGCAAATATTCACATCCTTTAACAGCCTTGATTGTTGAAGACAATCTGATCAATCAGGCAGTATTAAGTGCTATCCTTGAAAAATATAATATTACCTGTGATATAGCATCTGAATGGGAAGAGTGCCTCAGTTATCTGGCTAAAAATACATATAACTACATTTTCATGGATATCCAAATGCCCGGGATGACCGGCTTTGATTTAACCGTCAGAATTCGTGATCTGAAGATTGTTACTCCAATCATAGCATTAACCGGTAATGCACTCAAAGAAGTGGAAGAACAGGCATATCAAAGCGGTATGAATGCCTTCATGTTCAAACCCATAAGGATCAGTGAACTGGAAAGAATCCTGCTGCAATTTTTACCAAAGGACCAAGTATAGATACTTACTTGGTTGGCGGATGTCTAATCATATTTTGAAGAGGTTTATCGTGCAGGAAGAATTAATTAAGACTATTCTATTAGTCGATGATGATACAGTCATAACAATTCAAGTAGCAAAGATTCTCAAGAACTTCGGTTATGATGTTATTAACGCAAAAACCGGAGAAGAAGCTATTGGAATTGGTATAAACAATACACAGATTAGTCTTATTTTGCTTGATATAAATCTAGGTGAGGGAATAGATGGAGCGGAAGTAGCCCGTCAGATTCTTGCGAAATCAGATATTCCTATTGTCTTCCATATATCCAATACTGAGCAGGAATATGTTGGTCGAATAAGAGGAATTCACCATTACGGGATTATTATGAAGCATTCTGGAGATTATATCCTTAGAGCTTCAATTGAAACAGCTCTCAATCTATTTGAATCAACTAAAAATTATCATACTTTTTTTAATACAGTAGACGACTTGCTCTTTGTTCTTAATGAACAGGGAAATATACTTCATGTTAATACTACATTTATTGATCGGCTTGGATATACTAGAGACGAAATTGTGGGAAAACCGATACTCATGATTTATCCGATTGAACTTCGGGAAAAGGCTGCCAGTTGTTTCGCTACAATGTTGAATGGTGATACTGAGGTTTGTCAGATTCCGGTGTTATCAAAAGCAGGTGATCAAATACCAGTGGAAACTAAAATTAAAAAAGGAATATGGGATAAAAAGTCAGTTATGTTTGGTGTAATGGAGGATATGTCACGCATCCAGTTATCTGAAGAGAAATTCAATAAATTATTCCAGATCAATCCATCTGCTTGTGGGTTAAGCGATTTATGTGATCACAAATACATTGAAGTTAATGAAGCATTTTACAAGTTGTTTGGCTTAGAAAAAGATGAAGTTATCGGTAAGACAGTATTTGAATTAGGAATATTAGCCGTTGAACAAAAGGATAATGTACTCCAAAAAGCAGACATAAATGGCAAAATCAAAAACGCAGAAATTACACTTCGCGCAAAAAACGGCGATATCAAGCATGTGCTTTTTTCTTCAGAGAATATCATTCTTCAAAATAAGAAATACCGTTTTACGGTAGTTGATGACATCACTGAACGGATATCAACTGAACAAGCGTTAAGGAAGAGTGAAGGTAAATATAGAGTGCTTACCGAGAGTATGCAAGATGTTGTCTGGATTCTTGATACAACGACGATGTATTATACTTATGTCAGTCCATCTATTCAGAAACTTCGTGGGTACACACCAGAAGAAGTAATCTCAGAGCCTGTTTATGCATCCCTTTCTCCTGAAGCTGCAGAGAGTCTTAAGAAGACTGTTAATCGTCGCAAAGCGGATTTCTTATCCGGGAAAGTACCACCTGACAGATATTATTCAGATGAAAATAAACTACTTTGCAAGGATGGTTCAACCATCTGGGCTGAAGTGTCTGCAAATTATTATCTGAATGAAGAAACCGGACATGTTGAAACACGTGGATTAACTCGGGATATAACACAGCAAAAGCTTGCAGAACAAGAAGTCAAACACCAGGCGAATCTCATTACTTTGCTCCTGGATTCAATTCCTGATATTATCTTTTATAAGGATGTGGACGGTGTATATCTTGGTTGTAATCCTCCTTTTGCTGAATTCGTCGGCAAACCAAGAGAAGAAATTATCGGGAAAACCGATTATGATCTTTTTGATAAGGCAAAAGCAGACTCTTTCAGAGAATATGATAAACAATTGTTGAAGGTCTGTGAATCGCGCCATAAAGAAGAGTGGACGACTTATCCTGATGGACGTACGGTGATGATTGATACACTGAAAACACCCTATTGGGGAGTCAATCATGAACTACTTGGAATACTGGGTATTAGTCGAGATATCACAGAACAGAAGAAGGCGGAAGATACTTTACAGCAGAGCATTCAGAAATGGGAAGCCATCATCACAGCATCTCCAGATGGCATTGGAATTGTATCATTAGACGGTAAAATACAATTGATGTCTAATAGATTGGCGACAATGTATGGATATACAGTTGAAGAAATTAGGAATTATATCGGGAAAGATATCTTCATTTTTATTGATCCTTCCAATCATCAAAAGCTAGTTGATAATATACACAAACTGCTTAGCAGTGATAAAGATCAAAAAATCACAGAGTATCTGGCTGTAAAAAAAGATAATAGCAGGTTTTATGTCGATGTGAATTCAACCATTTTATATGATTCTAAAGGCAATCCGACGAGTATTTTGTTTGTGGAACGCGACATTACCACCCGAAAGCAGACAGAGGAGGACTTGAAACAAATATCCACTCGTCTTGCGCTGGCAGCTAGTGCTGGAGGAGTGGGTGTATGGGATTACGATGTGGTCAACAATATACTTGTATGGGATGATCAAATGTTTGCTCTTTATGGAATAAAGAAAGAGCATTTCAAGGGTGTCTATGAAACATGGCTAGCTGGACTTTATCCAGAAGACAAAGAGAGAACAGATAATGAAATTAAGCGAGTATTAAGAGGGGAAATTGACTACAATACCGAATTTCGTGTCCTATGGGCTAATGGTGAAATTCATAATATCCGAGCTATGGGACTGTTAAATCGGGACAGTAATGGCAGCCCTTCACATTTAATCGGTACGAATTGGGATATCACAGCACAGAAGAACGCAGAGATGGAATTATTGAAAACGAACCTACAGCTACAAAGTTCCATTTCTTTAGCAAATGAAATGGCTACAAGAGCAGAAACTGCTAATAAAGCTAAATCTGAATTTTTAGCAAATATGAGCCATGAAATCCGAACACCACTTAACGGAGTTATCGGTTTTACTGACTTATTGATGAATCTATCATTAGAACCATTACAAAAACAATATGTGGAAAATGCCAATATTTCAGCTCACTCATTACTAGGTATCATAAATGATGTTTTGGATTTCTCGAAAATTGAAGCAGGGAAACTGGAACTGGATGAAGTGAAAACGGACTTAATCGAATTATTAGAGCAAACATCAGACATTGTTAAATATGCAGCAGATAAGAAAGGGCTTGAATTATTACTGAATATTCCATTCAATATTCCTCGTTTTGTAACTCTAGATCCAGTGAGAACCAGACAAATTCTAATTAATCTGATCAGTAACAGCATTAAATTTACCGATAAAGGAGAAATCGAGATTGCGATTCAGTTCGAAGAAATAGAAGTCTCTCCCGAGAAATCTGAATTCGGTAATCCAGGCAAATTTACATTTACTGTTAGAGACACTGGAATTGGCATTTCCAAAGAGAATCAAAGTAAATTATTCAAAGCATTTAGCCAGGCAGATACTACAACTACGAGGAAGTTTGGCGGCACTGGTTTGGGACTGGTTATTTCCAATCTCCTTGCTGAAAAAATGGGATCTGCCATTTTGATGGAAAGTGAATTTGGAAAGGGAAGCCAATTTAGCTTTTCAATTACTACATTGTTTGAATCTGGTATTAACTTTCTCCCCAAGAGAGAACTCGAGATCAAGAAAGCGCTCATTATTGATGACAATGCTAATAATCGGACAATTTTAAAAGATACACTTCATAATTGGGATGTTGAAACAGAAGAATGTTCAAATGGTTGGGAAGCGTTAGAGATATTTAAAAATAATAGTGACTTCGATGTTGTTCTCATAGATTATAATATGCCTTATCTGAATGGGCTGGAAACAATAGCAAAAATGAGAGCTATGAAGAAAGATACAATAGAAAAGATCCCTATCATCTTACTGCATAGTTCAGGCGAGGATGCTCTTATCCATGAAGGGTGCCGGGTGAATGAAGTAAGGGCTCAATTAGTAAAACCTGTTAAGTTAAGTGAATTTTACCAAGTGCTATTTCTGAGAAATCCAATTATAAATAGAAACAGTGTAAAGAATTCATTAAGTGTGATTGAGAATGAAAACAACCAAATTCCGACAAAGAAGCAAGGACTTGTGAAAATCCTTATCGTTGATGATGTTCCTATGAATATGGCTTTAGTAAAGGCTGTTATTCGATATATCATTTCTGATGTCATTATCATCGAAGCAAATGATGGATATGAATCACTCGTCAAATTCAGAGAGACAATTCCGGATCTGGTTCTAATGGATGTGCAAATGCCTGGAATGGATGGTTATACGGCTTCCCTAAAGATTAGAGAGATAGAGAGGGAATTGAATGTTCATGTCCCTATCATCGCTTTGACTGCTGGTGCTACAATAGGTGAAAAAGAAAGATGCCTGGAAAGCGAAATGGATGATTATTTAACCAAACCCCTTGATCCGTTTGTCCTTAAAATGCTGCTCCAAAAGTATCTGTGCACACATGATATCACAGAGGAAATTGATTTGAAAGTTCAGCCTACCAATACGATCCATTTTGACTGTGAACTATTGTTAAGCAAAATTGGAAAAGACGAGAGACAATTAAAATCCCTGCTGCAAACGGTATTAAAGACATATCCCGATTATCTAAATGAACTGAGTCAAGCGATCAATGAGAGAGATGACATACAAATCAGAAAGCTGACACATAAAATAAAAGGGTCAGCTTCCAGCATGCATTTTCCGATTTTGGCTGAATTGATGCGATTAATGGAAACAACTGAGGATATGATACTTCTGCAAGACCATTTTACCAAGACGTTAGAAGAATGGAATGAATTGCGTTTGATTATTGAAATCCCATAAATATTGACGATGTATCCCCATCATCATTTCTTTATTTTGAGCCAAACTCATGGTTTTGACTTGGCTGATGAGAGCAAATTTAGGAATTATTGTTAACGCAACGTTAGAAAAGTAACCAGTTTTTCCCTGAGTACATCCAATCGGAAGGGTTTGGTCAGACAATCGTTAAATCCAGCAGAAATGTACTTTGCTTCTTCTCCTTCCATGGCGTTAGCAGTAAGAGCGATCACATAGATTTCACTGGTATTGGGATTTGTTCTCAGTCGGGCTATCGTTTCCAATCCATCCATTACTGGCATCTGGATATCGAGAAAGATCAGATCACAAGGGTTTGATTCCAAGTACTCTAAAGCTAATTGTCCATCGGACACAATGTTCGAATTCAGATTCAGATTGAGAAGTACTGATTGCATCAACACTTGGTTAATATTATTATCATCTACAACCAGGATATGCAATTTCTCCATTTGACTGGTAAAATCATGAGGGGAAAGGGTTGGAGTTGCCGGTTTGTGTTTTTTTGTATTTCCTTCGAGAAAGCCGATTTCACTAATTTTCATCGGAAGGTGGACGACAAATGTAGTTCCTTTGCCTAAAGAACTGCATACTGTAATAGTACCTTCCATTAATTGAACAAGTTTCCTGGTGATTGCCAATCCGAGACCCGTACCTTCCTTTTCAACTTTGGCTGGATCATAGACTTGTTCGAACGCTTCGAATATGCTATCCAATTTATCTTCTGGAATGCCGATTCCTGTATCTTCAATATCAATATGAAGGATTTCATTCTCGTACAAGGTGCTTATTTTAACCCTTCCAGTATCTGTAAATTTGATCGCATTGGAAATCAGATTGATCAATATCTGGCTGAGTTTTTGTTCATCAGTCAGCACGATGATGTTCTTCAGTTTCGTGCAATTCACTTCAAACTCAATTTGCTTTTCATCTGCCTTAACCTTCATAATATTATAGATATTATTGAGCAGCTTATGGATATTCAGAGGTATCGGATGCATTTCTACTTTTCCGGCTTCTATTTTGGAAAGATCCAGGATATCATTGATGAGACCGAGTAAGTGGTTACCGGAGTAATGGATGATTTCCAGCTTTTCTTTCTTTGACTCGTCCGTTTCTGCCGTCAGCATCAGTTCGGTGAAGCCAAGTATGGAATTCATCGGAGTTCGAATCTCATGGCTCATGCTGGCGAGGAAGAGACTCTTTGTCTGATTAACCTTCTTTACTTCATCAATCGCTTCCTTTAATGAAAGATTTACTATCGTAAGCTCGGTTTGAGATGCTTTAAGTTGAGTCTCTATCTTCTTTCTTTCCTCAATTTCAGCTTTGAGGTTAATGGTACGTTCACTGACTCGTGTCTCAAGTTCTTCATTCAGTTTTCGAATCACTTGTTCAGCTTTGATCCTTTCCTGGATTTCTCGGCTGAGGTTTATATTCATTGCTTCAATTTCACGATGGATTTCTCTTTCTCTTTTTATAAAGCGCTGATACAGAAGCAGAAGGCGTATGAGTTCATTATCATTAATGGGTTTTGTCAGATAATCAATACCGCCTACTTCAATGCCCATCTTCATTTTCTGATGGTCTGGATCAAAAGCTGTGATAAAGATAATGGGGATTTGAGATGTCTTCTTACGCCCATGGATCAGCTTGGCTGTTTCAAAACCATCCATCTCGGGCATTTGTACGTCCATCAGGATAATATCGATCTCCTGTGAATTAACATAAGAGAGAGCCTCGTAACCGGATTTTGCCTCAACTAGCTCCACATCTGGAAAGTGTTGACTGATAATCTGATTCAGGACGAAAAGATTATTTTCATTATCATCCACCAAGAGGATTCTATGATATGAGAAATCATTAGAAGCCATAAATTACCTTCTTTAAGGATAGTAATAGAAGACTTGTATGGTTTGCATTTTACATCACTTTTTGGTAGATATTGTGGATTTTATTTATTAAAACAAATCCTGGTATTGTATTTGAGATGGTTTCAGATTTTCCAAGCACTAGAAATCCATTCAGATCAAGTGATTGTGCAAAAAGCTGAAAGACCTGTTCCTGTAATTTCCGATCAAAATAGATCAGCACATTACGACATAAAATCAGTTGAAACTCATGAAAACTCCCCGGGTTTAGCAAACTGTGCTGGAAATACAATATCTTATTGAGAATTGTATCTTTAACCTTCATTATTCCTTGGTTAATATCAAAATAATCTGCCAGATTTGTATTACCGTCAGCTTTGAGATAAGTATCAGAAGTCTTACTGAGCAGACTATCAGCATACAAACCATTTCTTGCTTCCTCAATAACGAAGGGATTAATATCAGAAGCATATATCTGAGTTTTTGCTATAAGATTGGTTTCGGCTAAACTAATAGCTAAGGAAATTGGTTCCATACCTGTGGAGCAACCTGCACTCCAGATCTTGATATGGGGGAATGATGCCAGATAGGGTAGAATTTCATGCTTGATATATTTATAAGTTTCAGGTTCACGGAAGAACTCAGTGACATTAATTGAAAATTCTAAAAACAGATACTCAAACATCTCCTCATCTGCAAGAACCATTTCTCTAAAACGGGTGAAATTGTACACACACAAGTCATTCATAGCTCTGTTGATTCTACGCTTAATGCTTGCTTTTTCATAATTCAAGTAATTGTACCCGTATTTGTCATTGACTTCTGTAAGAAAAATCTGGAGTTCTGTGGCTGTAATCTCATTCGCTTTGGGATTGAGCACTCTCTGCAAGTAATGCACCATTTCAGGAAGGGGGAATTTGTAAGTGATCTTTCCGGTTTGAATGGCATTTGTAAGCATATCCTTTGCTTCACAATCAGCCGGATCTTCTGCAATGACCGTGCATTTATTGTCTTTCAGCATTTGCATGGCAGAGGAACCATCAGCTCCGTAGCCACATAATAGGATGGCGAGTAATTGCTGTTTATACTCTTCAGCAAGAGATTCAAACAGAAGTGAGATAGAAGGCCGGGAATAGTTCACCTTATCAGCAGAGCTGAGAACAATATGATTTCCTTTGACCAGCATATGAAAACCAGGAGGTGCAATATAGATATAACCTGGCTCAACAATCATGCCGTCTTCCACTTGTGCGACGTTATAGGTTGTCCGATCTTTAATAAGATTTGGTAGATAATTCACTGAGTTTTCCACAATATGTTGAACGATAAAGATCACAATCGGTGCTTTCGGTACGGTCATCATGATATTCAATATTTTATCAAGACTGCCTGCAGAACCTCCAATTGCCAGTGCTTTAAAGGTACTTGTTTCGCATAGACTGGTTACACTTTGGGAGATGTATCTATGCCGAATATCCAATTTTGCTAAATATGAAGCCAAGTATCGATAGAAGACTGTGACTGTGACTTTTTTGTAAATTCCTGATTGTTGACTTTGCTTCAAAGCAGTAATAACTTCAGCAGGGAGCATCCGTGCATCTAGAAAAGAAATCTCTACATATTCCGTAAGTTTCTTGTTCATTTGACTGATAAACTGCTGTATTTCCTTATCGGATTGAAAAATACCTTGGACACTCAATTCCAGGATATTATCCTTGATCACCGAATGCAGTTTCATATCATACCCTACGTCCAATCCAAGCAGTAATCATATTCAGTAATCCATCATAATTGATGGGTTTGGCGATATAATCATTTGCCCCGGCATCAATACATTTTGCCCGATCCTCTTTCAGTGCCTTGGCTGTCAATGCTATTACAGGGATATGCTTGAGGTCATCATCCTCGCGTATTTTCTTGAGTGCTGTGTATCCATCCATGATAGGCATCATTATATCCATTAAGACCAAATCATAGTGTTCCTGCTTCATCATTTCCAAGCCTACTTTTCCATTTTGAGCATCATGAACTATTAAGCCTTTTGGTTCGAGCGCTGAACTGAGTACAAACACATTCTTGATATCATCATCAACGATAAGGACACGCTTCCCCTCTAAATTGGTACTGGTAATATCCATAACACCGGGTTTGGCATATTGAAGTGGTTCGTTATCTGTTTTAACTTGATTTAGAAATATGGAAAGTTCATCGACCAGACGTTTTACAGAATTTACTGTTTTGATGATAATTCTGTCAGCATATTGCTTGATCTTCTTTTCTTCAGCTTCACTTAAATCTTTACCTGTATAAACGATCAGGGGAATATTGAATTTGGCTTTTCGGATATTAATGCATACATTCAACCCATTACCTTGTCCAAGTCCAAGATCAACAATGACAGCATCATAATGTCCTTTAGCAATTTCATTCATCGCTTCATTTTCTGTAGCTACTCCCGTCACTTCTATCTTATCCGTACGTATGAACTCAACAAGTACGTTCCTTTGTATATCATTATCTTCAACAATCAAAAGCTGCTTCCGCGAATTATCACTGATATTGAGCAAACTGGAGATCGCATCCTTGATGATATCTTCCTGGACAGGTTTTTGAATGAAGTCGAGTGCACCGATTTCCATGGTATTTGTATCTTTATCCTGCGAAGAAATAATTTGAACAGGTATATGCCTCAACTCTTTTGAGCTTTTCAACTTGCGGAGAAGCTCGCTACCGCTCATATCCGGTAAATTGAGATCGAGAATAATGCCTGCCAACCTGTAAGAGCTTGCCAGGTTCAGAGCTTCACTGGCAGTTTTCGCTTTCAAACACTGCATATTCATGCTGTGGATAATGCTCTCCACGATCCCGGCAAAGATTTCATCATCCTCCACTACCAGAAACACCTTGCTGCTGTTATCTAAAGTTAAACGATCATCAGTAGCATCTTCCACTTGTGGTTGTACAACTGGTTTTTCGGTTCTTTTCGGAAGTTCGTATTCTATATTCTGTCGATAGCCAACTTCCTGTTCCTGGTTTAAAGTCAAAGGTAACCATAATGTAAATGTGCTTCCCTTTCCAATCTCACTTTCCAGTGTGATTTCACCTTTCAGAGACTGGGTCAGCCTTTTGGCTATAGTCAAGCCAAGACCAGTTCCGCCAAATTCACGGGAGATTGAGCTATCCACCTGGTGAAAAGCTTCGAATATCAATTTCAAATTGTCTTTAGGGATACCAACACCTGTGTCTTTAACTTCCAATTTTACCGGATTATTGGGACGCTTTGTCAAAGTCATGAGCACTTTTACTGAACCCGTATTAGTAAATTTGATCGCATTGGATATGAAGTTCCTCATGATTTGAGAGACTTTATCCTGATCGGTCATTACTTTTTGAGTGATCTCATTCGTGATGATAAATTCTATATTTTTATTTTGCGCAAGTTGGATAAAATAATCATTCAGCTCTTTTCCCATTTTACTACTGTCGAGTTGAGAGATGGTCAAGCTGGTCTTGCCCGCTTCAATCTTAGACAAATCAAGAATATCATTGATCAGGCGCAGTAATTCTTCACCCGAGGAATGGATGATTGTTGCTTTCTTGATATCATCTTCTCCTTGGTTTCCCTTATCGTTTCTGGCAATCATTTTGGACAGCATAAGGATGGAATTTAGAGGTGTTCTCAACTCATGGCTCATATTGGCTAGAAACTCGGATTTGTATTGATTGCTTGATTCTAATTCCTGAGCTCTCTGATCTAATGCCACTTTGGTGAGCATCAGGCTTTCATTTGTCTGTCTGAGTTCTTCCGATTGCTGTTGAGTCTGCTGCTGCTGTTCTTCCAATTGAGCATTGGTTTGCTGTAGTTCTTCTGATTGCTGCTGTAATTGCTGTTGCTGTTCTTCCATAAGGGCATTCGATTGCTGCAATTCCTCGGTTTGCTGCTGCAACTGCTGCTGCTGCTCTTCCATTTGAGTATTGAGTTCCTGCAATGCCCTTGCCTTTTCTTCAGCATTTGCCTGTGAGTCCTGTGCTTTGCTTAGTAAAATTTTGATTTGCTCCTTTTGCTGTGCTGTAAAAAGATAAGAAGCAATGATACTGCTTGATTGATTGAGCAGATCTATTTGAATTGGTGAAAGTGCACTTAAACTGGCAATTTCAATGATCCCGAAAAGTTCGTTTTCATAGAGAAGAGGATATGTAAATGTGTATGCTGCTTTGGCAGATGTGCCAGTGATTATTTCTGTTTCCTCGGGACTGCTGTTATGAAGTGCTATCGCCTTTTTTTCTAGAGCAACCTGACCTATGACTCCTTCACCATATTGGAATGTATTATTAATTCTATCCCGTTCTGTGAATGCATAAGATCCTAATAATTGGAGTGATTTGCCTTCCTTCTCAGAGACATACAATACACCTTTGCCTGCGTTGATATATCTGCCCATGAAACTGATGGCTTTATCGGCAAGTTTTTGAATAGTCAAGTCACCTGATATTTCTTGGGCAAGTAGATTTAAGCCGTCTTTTAGCCAGTTTTGCTCTTCGTTATTTGTGGCATTCTTCGAAAGGTTTTCATTCATCTGTTTCAAAGCCATACCTAATCTGTCATTCTTGCTGCGAAGGTGAATCTCTGTTTGATAATTACCCGAAGCAACAGAGTTCGCCTGTTCCACAACACTGTTCAGGTTAATCACGATATCCTGTAATGCTGCATAAACCCCTTCAGGTTTTGTACCAAAATCAATATTAAGGTCACCGGTATTGATTTTTTTTGCAGCTTCTGAAACCATATCAGGGTCACCACCAATTGTTTTTTGGATTAAACGGACAATGAACATGGAGATCGCCACTGCCAGTGTAAATGCAGCCAGTAGAATGAAGATCATATTCGTACGGGTGGATGTGGTAAAAGAATTCGTCTTTTTTATACTCATTTCTGTAAGAGTTTTTTGTCTTTCGACAAAGCTCTCCACCAAAGCTTGCATTTTTGTAGTTTCCTGCTTCAGCGAAGCTATGGAGGACACACTTTTCCAATCTTCAGTACTAGAAAGGATAATCTGCAAGTAATTCCATTCAGCAGCTAATCTACTATAAATTTCCTTGCTCTGTTCATCAGCAATAGAGCGATCAATCATCCCCATAGATGATACAATGCTCTGTTTGGCATTGTTAAGGAGTTTGACTGCTGAAGGATCATCGTGATTATTCAATACTTCCAGGGCATAATTTATCTTCAGAAGATTTGTCAGTATCAATTCCCCTTGAGCGCTAGTCATGGACTGAGTGCGAACATTACCGGAGATTTCCTTATCCACTTTATTCATGGAAAAGATACCAAAAAAGGCAATAAACAAGCCCAAGCTAATCATGAACATAAAACTGTAAATCAAGGTGCTACGTAATTTTTGTCTCATAATCATACTCCTTTATAGAAGTTAATCATTTTTATTGTAAACAGCTAATTGATTGTTTGTCAATTACTTTATTTATCGATATTCTCTTCAATTCAAACCGTCGAATTATCCTCTATTCATATAGTTGGTTAACATCAAAGTCTTGAATTGTTTATCATCAAGCATTTAAGATATTCCAGCTTTTGAACCCTACTTGGATTTATTTTACTTGGACACTGATACCAGTTATACCATATAATCCGATATACTCTGTTTTCCAGTTTATCATACTATGAATCTGCTCTTAAATACGCATTTGAAATTGAGACTCTGTGGAAAAAAGTAGCTAAGGATTTTGGAGTTCAAATGCCCTAAACAAATTTTCATTGAATACTTAACTAAAAGGGCAAATGGACTTTACATGAAAGCTGAGGATTTGGAGTTCAATTTCCCAAGCATAACTATCATTTACTACCTGGCTAAAAGGGAAATTGGACTTCAAACCGATCTTTCATCATCGGTAGCGAAAACTCGTTTTCAGGGATGTTCAGTATTCCGATTACCTAAACAATAGATTTTTATCACTTTAAATTGGTTTATTTTCGCTAGTGCCAAAGTCCGCAATTCCTATAAATCGGTAATTGTATGGTTATTTTCTTTGGAATTTTGAACTCCGGCATACTTTTCTATAACCTTGACGCATGAGTGCCCTGTATTTATCAGGAAAAAGATAAGGAAAAATCACCAAAACATCAACCAGCCATTATCGAAATAAGTCTCGGTAATGTCTCGGTCATCTCTCGGTCATCTCTCGGTTATGTCTGGGTTATTATATAGGTGACAATAGAGTGAAAAAGAAGGAACTCTGTAACGTTCTTTTCAAACTCTAATTATCTCCGAATACACCAACTTTTTCAGCAATGATTAGTTGAGGTTCAGTCAATTTTATTACATCTGCTATGGTTGTATCTTCTGCAATTTCCAATAGAACAAGACCTTTGGAAGTCACTTCCATAACTGCGATATCTGTCACGATCAGGCTGACTTTCCCTTTAGCCGTGAGAGGCAAAGTACATTGATTCAATATTTTGGAATTACCGTTCTTATCGCAATGTTCCATGGCAACGATGACTTTTCGGGCACCTGTGACAAGATCCATCGCACCGCCCATACCGGGAATGAGCTTACCGGGAATCATCCAGTTTGCTAAATTTCCATGCTGGTCAACCTGGAGAGCACCAAGAACAGTGACATCGATATGTCCACCTCGGATAATTCCAAAGCTTATACAGGAATCGAAATAGCAGGCACCTGGATTGGCAGTCACAAAACCACCACCGGCATTGGTGAGATTCTTATCTTCGGTTCCGGGAGCAGGAGCAGGTCCGACACCCATCATACCGTTTTCACTTTGGAAATATACTGTCACACCATCCGGGATATGATTGGCTGCTTCTGTTGGCAGTCCGATACCAAGATTAACATAATCACCATCATGTAATTCACGAGCAATGCGTTTTCCAATAATTCGTTTCTTATAATCTTTATCCATGATCTACTCCTCGTGCTTCACAATATAATTCACAAATACACCTGGTGTGATGATGCACTCAGGGTCTAATTCACCAACTTCAACAATCTCATCAGCTTCTACAATCGTTTGTTTCGCAGCAGATGCCATGATTGGATTACAGTTACGCGCAGTTTTGCTATAAATCAGGTTGCCCATTTTATCTGCCTTTGCAGCTCTGATGAAGGCAAAGTCAGCTTCAATCGGCTCTTCAAGAATATATTCCTTATCGTTGATCATCATGATCTGTTTGCCATCCTGGACAACTGTCCCCAAGCCAGTTGGTGTAAGAAATCCGCCGATTCCAGCTCCGGCAGCGCGGATACGCTCCATTAAAGTTCCCTGTGGAACAAGCTCTATTTGCATTTCACCAATATTCATCTGGTTCTGGATTTCCTTGTTCGTTCCCATGTGGGATACCTGGGCAGATTTGACCTGGTGATTCACCACCAACTTACCTAGTCCGCGTGTTTCATAATCAGAGGCAATGGCGATGAGATGAAGATCTTTCGTTCCCTGGGCAACGAGGGCATCGATGAGATTCTCTGCAGCACCGACCGCCAGGAATCCGCCCAGCATTAGGCGATCACCCTGTCTTACCATCATAGCTGCTTCTTTGGCAGTAATTACTTGAGGCATTTTATCTCCCTATCGGAATAATATTATGATTGAAAGCTCAGAAAATCTGCTGGAAGCGTCAACGAAAATATTTATATTGTAATGTAGGGGTCCGCGTCAGCAGACCCGCTCCGTTTATCTCTTCACTTGCATTTAACGACGGGTCTGCTGACGCGGACCCCTACAATTTCATCTGGAATTCCTTTCTATCTTTCCAAGTCTTAATTTCCAGATAGTCATCATGAATATCCATTTGAATTGCTCCATTCTCTCCTGTTACAAACACTTTGCTTCCCATTCTATGGTAAGTATCAACTGTCTTTTGATTGGGAAAGTGAAAGCGGTTATGCAAGGATGCATTAATCACTGCAATTTTAGGATGTATTTTAGAGAGGAAATCCCGATTACCAGAAGTCTTACTGCCATGGTGCGGGACTTTCATGAAAGTGAATCCTTGTTTTGATAGAAATTCGTCTTCTGTGATATAGGCTTCAGCATCTTCTTCTACATCGCCTGTAAAAAGCCCTTTGAATTTACCATGTTCAATAGACATGACCATTGCTTCATTATTAAGATTCTCATTTTCGTAATTTCTATCAGGATGCAGGATATGAATCCGGAAATCATCAATACAAAAAGAGAGAGTATCAGCAAGAATACGAACATGACAATTCTTCTTGGAAGCTAATAAGCGAATTACATTCTTTCCTTCCGGGTCTTCCAGAAAATGACGGTTCACAATAACGGAATCAATAATCAAATCCTGTGCCAGGTAAGAAACACCTCCCGTATGGTCTAGATGCGGGTGTGAGAGAAAAAGATATTTCAGATGATGTATTCCTCTGTTTTGCAGATAAGGCAGCACAGAATAAGCGATTTGGGGCTTTAAACCGCTAATTGGACCTGTATCAATGAGAACGTTGCACGTAGTTGTTTGAATCAGAGTGCAATCTCCAATTCCGACATCAAAGCAGATAATGCGAGGATTGGATAAGACAGGATGTCTGAATAAAATGATAGGTAAAATGAGAAATATAAGAAAAACACAGAATATCTGTTTTTTTCTTTTCAACATCGGTTGGAAAAGGAATATGGATAGAATCAAGACAGAGATTCCAAGAGTAAATTGCCAAGTTGGGAAATAGAGATAATTCCAGAAAAAGGGCAATTGCCCAGAGTAGTCAGCCCAATGGGAGAACCAGTCATAAAGAAGTGTATAGGAATTATGGAAAGGAATCCAGAGAGGAGTGGACAATATCAGAATCAGCATCGCCAAAGGCATTAATGCAGCGATCAATGGTATTCCAATTACATTGCCGATAATTCCATTCATTCCGAACTGATGAAAATAAAAGAGAGTTAAAGGTATTAGGTAAAGACTTATGAGGATAGATATTATCATCACATCTGTGACCTTGAACAGGCTTTTATTCCATGAAGCCAAGTTCTCTTTCGCATATCTGAGCGAGAAGGAGAGTTTTGGAAATACCAGCATGAGCACAACAATACAAGCGTATGACAATTGAAGTCCGATGGATAATATCTGGGTTGGGTCAATAACTCCAATGATTAGCAGACTAGCTCCAATGAGTTGCAAACCACCAATCCTTCTCTCGAAGATACCTGCTATCAGGAAGAGATCAATCATCACAACTGCACGAATCACAGAGGGTGTCCAACTGCATAATCCTGCATAGAAGATCATAACAAACAGCAGCACGATGCGTACGGGTAGTCTTGGAAGAAACAGATTCAATATTGTGAAGAGAATACCATAAATAAGTAGGATATTCATACCGCTAATCGCAATCAAATGCAATAAACCACCACGAGTCAGCACTTGTGTTTGTTCTTTCAAATCAATTCTTTCTCCGAATAATAGAGCTTTTACGAATGGTGCTTGTTCTGTAAAACGGTTATCGATCTGTCTAAAAAGGATAATACGGGTCTTAAGCAAAACGTCATTCAGGGAAAAAGAGTCAGTTCCTATCTTGTTAATTTTACTTAGAGGAATGCCGGTACCATATATTTTTCGATTCAGCAGGTATTCCCGATAATCAAACATAGCAGGATTTGACATAGGTTCCAGAAATTGAATTCGTAACAGGGCTTGAATCCTGTCCTTGTAAGAGAGAGTATCTTTCAAGGTAAACAGGATAATGTTACCAGTGATAGGATACTTCATTAGTTTTTTAAGCTTCAATGTATACTGAAAGCCATTTGAGGTCTTTCTTCCTTCTGTCATGATAATGCCGGTAAAAGTATTCTGAATTGGATCTCGCTCATCCAGCAATGAAGAAAGATGATTCGCCGGAAAGGAAGCCAGGGTTTGGCTTCTTAGGTAGCCAAGGTTTCCAATCAATAAAAGTAATAACAACACTCTCATTAGTTTGAACATTTTTAATTGTGGAATAACATGACATAGTAGAGAAGCAATGGATAAAAGTACAGATATGAAGACAACAATATAATGATATGAAGGGAACTTGTCAGCAAGCAGAATACCGGTAATAAATGCCAAAGAAGGCAAAAATAATGGTGCTGGTAATGATGGACCCCTTTTATCCATAGAATAAGCCTTCCTACTCAATTTGTTACTTAATGATATTTCTCCATGATCTTTGTATAGATTTCCTGATTTGTATTCAGTATCGTTTCCAAATCAGGATGACAGATGTTATCAGCAGAATTTACTGCTTCATCTACAATAGAATAAATTCGGGTATAGGGTATCATTTCCATCAAAAACAACTTCCCGGCTGCTTCATTTGCTGCATTCATGATCGTTGGAAGCAATCCACCCTTTCTCCCTACTTCACAGGCTAAATAAAATAAAGGATACCTCTCTTTGGGTATTGGTTCAAAAGTCAGATGAGGAAGTTCCAAGAGGTTTGTTTGTACGTTTCCGGATTCAATTCTGTTGGGATAAGAGAGTGCATAAAGAATTGGAAGTTGCATAGAAGGGACACTCATCTGCGCTAAGATTGAACCATCACAGAACTCCACCATGGAATGGATAATAGATTGCGGATGAATGATGGCATCGATCTGATCATAATTCGCATGGAAAAGCCAGTAGGCTTCAATCACTTCAAGACCTTTATTCATCATGGTAGCAGAATCAATAGTTACTTTTGATCCCATGTTCCAAGTAGGATGCTGTAGTGCATCCTGGAGAGTAATCTTATCAAATTCATCAAGAGGCAGTGAACGGAATGGTCCTCCGGAAGCAGTAAGATGAATTGCTCTGATCTCACTTGATGGATATGAACCAATACACTGGAAAACAGCGCTATGTTCACTATCAACCGGAATAATACGGCTATTTGAGACCTTTAGTATATCTTGAACCAAATGACCACTCATCACCATGGATTCTTTATTGGCAAGAGCAAGGTCAGCGCCTTTAATCAATGTGGAAATCGTTGTCTGCAAACCAGCGCTGCCACAAATAGCATTCAGAACTATATCATAATCCAAGTCTTCCAGTAATCGCAATAGCTCTACTTCCCCATGATAAACAATCGTCGTGTCTGGAAATTCGATTGGTTGGGTTTGTTCATTAGTAAGAACGACGTAGGGAATTTGAAATTCATTTGCCAAGGAAGCCAATTTATGGGATTGTGAATGAGCAGAGGCAAGAACGATCTGAAAGTCATTCCTATGGGCACGGATGATTTGAACGGCAGAATCGCCTATCGAACCTGTGATTCCCAAGATAACAACTTTCTTCATTTTCATTAGAATTGAATACCAAGCGATATGCGTTGGCAACTTTGCAGATCGGTTTTAGGTTCTTGCTTGTATGCATATTGAAAGGATAGAATGCGATAAGTGATACTCATACCGGCAGTCAAGTTTCCAACATCATATCCTGCTAACAATTTAATACTGGAGATGGGTTGAATTTCAAGTCCAGCGTGATAATCCATACTGAAAAGTCCAAATGAAGTAGTTGCCATCTGCTTCCTGCCTTCTGACAAGATTTCAGCTCTCAAATAAGTTTTGATAGGTATTTTTGCTTTAGTAATCTTCATCCCAAACTGCGTCTCAATATCTAAAGAAGGATTGACAACCTCATGAGTTCCATTTTGCCAGAATACTTGTGTTGAAAAGAAATCTGCAAAACGCGCTCCCATTGACCAACTATTACTGATTTGGAAATAACCGCCCAAATCAGCACCAAATCCATAACCACTATGTTCTGCTAAAGACCTGTAAGCAATCTTTGGTGTCATTCCGATAGAAAGCCTGGAATTGATTTCCCTGCCAAAACCAATATAGGCTATATAGTCACTATTGGAAATGGTTTTATAAGTAACCGGCTGATTGTCAACGCTTGGAGGAAGACTATCATTCTCCAGCCTGGTTAGGGGAATATTGGTATTCCCTATCCGAGTAATAACAAAGGCAATTCGATTGGTTTTATTGAGAATACCGGAGAATGTATCATATCTCACGATACCTCCGAATTCTTCCGCATGCATCACTTCAAAGGAATTGTCATGATGATAATTTAATAGCGCTGCGTTCCAATAAGCTGCTGATGTTCCCTGGATATCAGTAATCCCTGTGGAACCTTTGGCAAAGTTATTGACTCCTGCCCCCATTTTGAATATCTCCCCTGCATATTTATCAGCATGCAAGCTGACATTCAGGATTAACATCAGACCAATAACCAAAGCTATAGTATTTAAATTCGTGTTACACTTCATTAACCTATCCTAAAATGAGTCTATCTTAACAAAGCTGCCAATGATCTTCTTCAGATTGCCATTAGCAAATGAAACTGTCAAGTGAGCATCATTTCCCCGTCCTTCAACGCTAAGAATGACACCTTTCCCATATTCATCATGAAATATCTTTTGACCAATCCTGAATAGCTTTTCACTTTCCAGAATAACAGGCTTCCGTTCTTTATCCGGTGAAGAAGGTTGTCTGATAGCATAAAATGATTGCATATCTCTTTCCAAAAGTTCTGCATCCACCTCTTTTAAAAACTGACTAGGTAATGTTCTATTCATTGTATCATAAGTTCTACGCCATTTTGCCAGACTTAAATAGATCACTTTCTTTGCTCTGGTTATGGCAACATATAACAGACGTCTCTCCTCTTCGATTTGTTCTTCACTATCCATAGACATTTGATGAGGCAGAAGTCCCTGCTCCAGTCCAACAATGAAGACATATCCAAACTCCAAGCCTTTCGCATTGTGCATAGTCATTAATTTTACAGAGTCAACATCTTCGTTCATACGGTCAATATCACTCTGTAAAGATACTAACGATAAATAATCATGTAATATTGGTTCCCTATCATGATCTGAAATGAATTTTTCCATAAATTCCTCAGCAGCAGCCACAAATTCAGAGAGATTTTCAGCTCTAGAATAATCTTTTGGATCTTTGCTATTCTCGAAAAGCGCAATCCAATCCAGTTCATCCAAGATGGCTTTAATCAAAATCGTCACATTCTCATGGGAAGCCATGATTTGCCATTTCTGTAATTGCTGATGAAAAGTATCTATCTTTTGCATCGTCCCTTTATTAAGAGAATTAATTCCGCGTACTTTTCCTAAGGTTTCAAATAATGTTATTCGGTGTCTTACTGAAAAGTCAATGAGCTTAGCTATTGTTGTATTTCCAATACCTCTACCTGGGTTATTGATGATACGCAACAGATTTTCAGTATCACTAGGATTGTTGAGAACACGTAAGTACCCCAAGATATCTTTGATCTCTTTGCGTTGGTAGAAGTTGACCCCACCGACGATTTGATAAGGTATCTTTTCTTGGATAAAAGTGCTTTCAAAAACACGGGATTGCGCATTTGTGCGATAGAGAACTACGCAATCCGCTAACTTGGTTTGATTATTCCAAACTATTTCATGGATATGTTCTGCTACCGTTTGGGCTTCTTCATTTTCATTTTCAACGATATGTAACGAAGGTTTTTCCCCACTTCCTTGATGCGTCCATAATTCTTTCTGATGTCGAGTACGATTATATCTAATCAAAGAGTTAGCCAAATCAAGAATTGCAGTCGTGGAACGATAATTTTCTTCCAATCGTATGACGGTTACTTTCTGATAATTCTTTTCAAAATCAAGTATATTATGAATATTAGCACCACGCCAGCTATAAATTGCCTGGTCATCATCTCCCACAACACACAAATTGCCATGACGTCCTGCAAAAAGATCAACGATCTTAAACTGAGCATAATTAGTATCCTGGTATTCATCTATCATGACATACTGGAAAAGCTTTTCATATTTTATCCGAACTTCCTCGTGAGTCTCCAATAACTTAACAGTATAGAGCAATAGATCATCAAAATCAAGAGCCTGGTATTGCTGTAATGCTTGCTGATAGGCAGTATAGATTTGCAGAAAAAGTTTAGCGAAGGGACTACCCTGTTCTGTCTCTCGTATATCTTCCGGTAATAAAAGCTGATCTTTTCGTTTACCAATGATATCGAGCATCTTTCCCACGGGGAAAAGAGAATTATCGATATTCAATTGTTTATAGATTTTTTTGAGAAGACCTTTCTGATCATCTGTATCATAGATTGTGAAGTTTGATGGGAATGAAAGATACTTTGCTTCTTCCCTGAGAATACGAACACAAATCGAATGAAATGTACCTACCCAGAGGTCATAAGGTCTGATATTGAAATTCTCCCAAAGTCTTTGTTTTAATTCCTGGGCTGCCTTATTTGTAAATGTGACAATCAGAATATGAAACGGTGGTATTTTCTTTTCCCTGATGAGATATGCTGTTCGAAAAATGACGGATCGGGTTTTACCGCTGCCTGCTCCGGCAAGGACAAGAACGGGACCTTCTGTGGTCGTTACTACTTTCTGCTGCTGTTCATTCAAATCAATGAGAAGATCAACCATTGATATCCTATTGCGGAACACTTGTTTGAGCGTAGGGTGAGATATGACCTTCCAGGATTTTAGGTGGATTTCCATGCTTTTTGTAAGCTGAAATTTTGTAGTAATAATAACCGGGAACAATACTATTATCTGCCCAGATTACGGAGAGTGCCGCTAATGAGTCAGTTGAATTTGGAGTATTGATATAATCCTCTATTCTTTGAAATGTACCGTTATATGATTGTCCACGGTAAACATAATAGCCATCGGCATTCTCAATAGGCAGCTTATCCCATTTTAATTGAACCCAATAATTTGTCGCATGTGCAGGTGAATGAGAAATAAGAATATTGGTGATATCATTGGGTACCGTGATATCCTGAGCATTAGGATCTAATGGATTAGTTCTTTTTAAAGAACATCCTATGAGGAATATCACCACTATCAGTGCTGCAAACAGAAATTTCTTCATTAGAATTTAACCTCAACACCGTTTGGTGTCAATGAAACACTACCATGAGAAGATTCTTTCACCGTCTTCATCCAAACTCGAGTGTTATAATCTTCCGTAGCCTGAGATGTATCAAAAATATTATAGACCCAAACTAGTCCAAACAGACCCATAAGGGCAATTGAATATTGATATGGTGAAAGAGCATCGTTATAGTTATTTTCAATCGCATCAACTTGGGTTGCATTTTCATAATTCCTATACTTTTCCATAGCTTTATCATAAAGAAAAAGACTGCTGCCTAAAAGTAGTATTTCTGCCCCCAAAAAAACCTGTCCTTTTGTATAGTCGTGTACGGAAAAATGCCCCCATCCAGGAACAATTGCCGATTTAATCATATTCCCTGGAATCGATTGTGCCTTCATTTCATATAGTTGCAGCAACTTCTGTCTATCATATAGATCCTGTCTGAACTCTTTCCTTTCATCATAGTTCATCCATCCATAACGAGCTGGGTTGGAAAATTTATTAATATCAAATGCTTCGGCAGCAAAAACCAGCTTGATTGCAAATACTAACAGGAGAAAAACATAGATTTTTTTCACTATACCTACCTATTACATCAGGTTTTCCGACAATTTGTTCAAAGGAACGATGATTCTTTCCTTCAAGTTGACTTGGAAAACATAGAAGAAGCTCTGATCTAAAGTATATAAATCATACCTGGCTTCATACTTATATGAACCGGAAGAATGCAGGATTTTCCATCCCGAATCTTTGACATTATCTGCTTTATTTGTTAATAAGAGTATTTTCTTTTTTGCTTGAATTGCACGAGTGAGCTTTCCACCTTGATATCCTGTGATAATTCGATAGGCAAAAGTTTCCGGATTCTTTTCTGCTTCGATGATATTGGAAACGAGAAATATACGTCGACTGTATTCATCAAGATGATCAAGCTCATAGGCTCGCTGATAATTGGACAATGCCTCCCTGAATTTGCGGTTTGATTCTAATTGTTCACCTTCCTTGATTAAATCAACGGCATAATCTATGTTATGCCTGGTTGTTTTAGCATCCTGGATCAGTTTAATTGCTAAAGGATAATCTGGAATAATCTTGAAAGTTTCCTGAAAATATTTGATGGCTTCTTCAAAATTACGCTTTCTAACTTCACTATTGCCTTTATCGATGTAGATACCGGCAATGGTTCTTAACTTTTGATCAGCGATTTCCTTCTTGTCAGAATTGTATTGAACCGCAAGCATCAGATTTTTAACAGCATCCAAGTATTTCACAGTCTGAATATCAGAATCAGCTTGTGACATATAGATGTTTGATATTTCATTTTCAATTATCTGTTTGTCACCAACAGGATACTTCCTAATTTCGAAAAGCGTTGTTAAAGCAGTGTCGTATTCATGCTTTTTCCCAATTTCAACTGCTTCTGCTACATATTGAGTAATAAAGGGACCAATCAGTGGGCGCGCTTCAATTTCCATTTGACTATCCGGGAATCTATTATAGAGAACCATATATACTTGCCAGGCTTTTTTACCGTCATGATATGTATCCAATGAAATTCTGATCTTCCTGAGAAGAATATCAGGAACAAGCTCAGAACTGGGTATTTCATTTACAATAAGATCATAATATAGCAATCCATTGGATATGTCCTGTGACTGGAAAGCATTCTCGGCAAGCTGGTAATAACACTTATCAAGCAGATGATCAGCTTCTTCTGAGTTGGCTAAAATTAATAAGCGAATTGCCAGTTTCCAGTTTTTCCTTTCTACTGAAAGCTTTCCTAAATTAAAATAAGCTTCAGAACGATCCAGTTCAGCTCGCGTGATAAAAGCTCCATTCTTCGCAGTTCTGATATATTCATCAAGAGCTTCAATAGCTCCTGCATAATTATTGGTTAGATAAAGACTATGCGCACGATTATAACGACTCGTCTCGCATCCCGTGAGGGAAATGACGAGTAACAATAGGAAAAGTAGCTTTTTACAGTATGAGATCTTACGTTTCATCAGCATGTTTTACCTTATTCTTAGGTTATCCTTGTAATTTTCATTCTTAATTAAACTCATCATGATCAGCTATTTTTTACTGAATCTCATAATAATATATTTCTTCTTATTTTAAATGCAATATGTCAATGTTTAAATACTCGATTTTTCCTTTTAACAGGCTAAGCCCCATCCAAAGTTGATTATGAACAGTCTAGCCCAACTAATTAAACCTAATTTTGCATAATTTCATAGCTAGGGTTTCTCAACTTTTTTCTGATTATCCGGAATGACAATAGGTACATTATCCAGCTTTCTCCCAAAAATCAGGAAAGCTGCTGCAAAAACAAAGGTAGCAATTACCAGGAGCGGTTTTGAACCGATGCGAAATACGATCATCGTTGTGATTACAATGATTAGATTGATAAAATAGATCATGATTGCTGTGATCTTTGTTGAACCCAGTACTGTTTTGATACGATGAGTCGAATGATCTTTTCCGCCCTGGGTAATACGTCTTCCATCTCGTTTGCGTGTATAGCTCACCAGGGAGATATCAAAAATAGCATAACTGAGTAATAAAACCGGTAACAAATAAAATAACCTGCTCTGGTGTTGATTCCTGGCATAAAGCGCCATGAGACTTCCCATGGAAGATAGAAAATAACCGATAAACATGCTGCCTGCATCACCGAGAAATATCTTCGCTGGATTGAAATTATATGGTAAAAAACCTAGAACTGATCCGGAAAAACTCAAGGACATCAATCCAATAAAACCCATTACTCCTGCGTTTACTGTCGTATTCATCTGGCTGAAGGCAAAAAATCCCAATGCTAATATCCCTGCCATTCCACTGATAATACCATCCATATTATCCAGGAAATTTAAGGCATTCATCAAACCAACCATCCAGAGAATTAGGATGGGAACTGTGATAAATGCAGAGCCAAACATATTATTCAGATCAGCTAGCGTAAAATTACTGAAAATGAACATTAAACAGGCTGCTAATTGCCCTGTCAGCTTTACTTTCGGTGCCATACCGAATTTATCGTCAATTACTCCGACAATAACTATCAGTAATGCACCACCTAGATACCCTAAAATGGCAGTATCGAAGGTTCTTTCAAAGGCAATCAGAACATCATAAATAGAAAGGAGAATGAAGCCAATAAAGACACTCACTCCTCCTAATAAGGGAATGGCAGAAAGATGTATTTTTCTGGCTTCCGGTTTATCAACAAAATTTATATGTATAGCGAATTTGATGATAAATGGTGTTAATGCATATACCAATAAAAATGACATGATAAAAACGCTAACATACTCATATATTTGATAAACCATTAATGAATTATCCTCTTTCCCTTCATATCTAATTCTTATTGTTCAATATATCAGAAGATTGATTCTTGTCAAAAGATTTATCTAATCCCTAACTGAAACTGATACCTTTTGCAAGTGTCTGCTCTGCAAATCCTGCAAGGATGGCAGATAATAGCCCATAGCGTCAGCTATGGGTAACGAAACCCCAAAGACCGTTAGAACCCTGGAAGGGTGACACATTATGCCGGAACGCTGTTTTCAAACGGCTATGCTCTGCAACTTCGCACTTCCAAAGAACGCACGGGGTGCGTTATGCCACCTCACGGGGTGAGGCGTTCCTGCTCTGCTTTTTCCCCATTTCTCCCTTTGGATAAAGGGAGATGGCACGAAGTGACAGAGAGTTTGATTGGCTCTGCAATTTTTAGTTATTAGTTTTTATCTTTTAGTTTGCTTCATCCCTTCCAGCGTCATACTATCCGAAATCACATCATGGCTAATCAGCATATACATCCAAGGTTTGCCACCATTCTTCTGATTATGCTCGGTAGCATTCTTGCACCATTCTTCAGCAGCTTCTTTTTTTGCCAAAACCTCAGGAGATTCCATCTGGTTACTTGCCTTGGGTTCCAGCATAAGAATGCAATTATCAGTCTCAGCTACGAAATCAGGTATGTACTCTTGGGGATCAAGTCCTATTTTGTAGAATATCTGGAATTGACCTTTGGCAGGTCTGAACCACTTCAGTGATTCTCTATCAAGAATGACAGCAAGCTTACGTTCAGGGTCTGAATCAAACTTCTGAACTTCATATAAGCAATGCTTGAAATCTCCAAACAACATCTGTGATATTCGATTCTTATCCTGTACTGCCTGTTGAAAATCAAGAACTGCTTCATCTTCTCGGACGGTATAAGCACTCTGTTTCAATTCCGTGAAGCCTTTTGTCACCGTGACTTCATAATCAGAAGCCTTTTCCCATTGCTGTTGCTGCATTTGTGAATGAATCAATTCCACGAGTTGCTTTTGGTAATACTGAATCACATTGCTGATATCGCTATCATCATTGAGATAACTGCCCAAATGCTCCACCATCTGTCCGGCTAAGTCGTAAAGCAGTTCTGACTGTTCATCATAGCAAATATCATTAAAGTTCATCAATCCGCGAATAAGATAGTCTTCTAATCTGTTTTCCTGGTATCCGCTATTGATATAACCTATCACTTCCCGCTTTTGCGTACGTAAATGCTGCAAGAGTATATCTCTTTCCACAGGCTGATAATGCACAGAAGAGCAATCGAGGTCAAAAGGATGATAACCAACCTTCACTTCACCTTTTGGCATCACGACAATACGCGGAATATCTATAATTTGTTCTACGTAAATCTTTGTAGCTTGTTTTACTATCCTATTAATATCTGCTATGGCCTCCAGACCGGGAATTTCCAATTGGGAAGGCATCAGATACTCTTGCACTTGTTCTGCTATTTTCACCTGAACAGCATCATCCATCAATTTACGTGAATTGGGAAGTTTCTCGTTTTCGATAATCACTTTATAGACGATCTTCGCAATTGCCTTTTCAGATTCTTTAGTGAACATCGTGTTATCTGCCGGAAGACCAAATACAGGTGACTGAAGCAGCCTGGCTACATTCGAAGGAGAAACAACAGTCTTTGTCTTTGCCAAGTTTGTCTTATCATCTAAGTAGATTTGAGTCAGGTGTACCGGTGAATCGGCACGATTCGCTTCATCAATGATCTCCTGGAACTTATCATGTGCCACTATGCTCAGCCTGTCTATTGCGCTAATCCCTGTGCGTTTGCCATAAGGAAGGCGTAATCCCCTGCCAATGGATTGCTCAATCAGGACACGTGCATTTGCAGCTCTCAAGGGCACAATTGTATAAAGATTGGTAACATCCCAGCCTTCTTTCAGCATATTGACATGAATCACGATCTCTGTGGGTTCATCAGTTCTTTCCACAGCAAGCAGACGGGTAATCATTTCATCTTCTTCAGCACCGGATTTGCTGGAATCCACTTGAATCACTTTATCTTTGTATTGCCCTTCAAAGAAATCATCAGATTGTATCTTCTTAATCAATTGCCCTGCATGTGTTGTATCCCTGGCAATAATCAGCATGAATGGTTTTACTAATGGCTGACCTGTTTCATGATGATATGTGGCAAGTTCCACTTTGGTATTTTCATGAAGTCGAATCCCATCTTTAAGCTTGATTTCTTCAAGCTGGTCTTTCGAGAAATTATGTGCAATGAAGTCCTTCTGCGTTGCGACGGCAGGTTCTTTCACGAAACCATCTTCCATTGCTTTAGCTAAATTATTTTCATAAATGATATTCCTAAATGCTACCGGACCCTTGCCAGTCTCTACATAAGGTGTTGCTGTTAGTTCCAATCCGAGAATTGGCTTTAGCTCGTTAATAGCCCTAAAACCTGCAGTAGCTCTATAACGATGTGATTCATCCATGATAAGAACAAGATCACCAACATTGGATAAGTATTCGAAATAACTTTGCCCGATACATTCTTTGAATCTTTTAATACGTGGAGATTTACCTCCTCGCACTTCTGAATTAATCTTGGAAATATTGAAAATATTGATATGAACAGCTCCCACATCCCTGAAGGCGACAGTTTGACCTACTAAGTCTGTTCCAATACCTTGTACGGAATAGTTATAATCATCACGCACACCAACCCCGTCTTCGTAATTGTCACCAGTGATAATAATAGGCGGTTCCTGGGCAAACTCTGCAATGCCCGCGAACACATATTTAGGAGTATTGGGAGTAAAATCTGCAATCAGTTTGTTGTAGATAGTAAGGTTAGGAGCTAATACCATGAAATTGCTTTTACCGTGCACAAGATACATATAGCTGATGAATGCCCCCATCAGCCTGGTCTTGCCAACACCTGTTGCCAGGGCAAAACACATGGAAGGGAAGTCTCGTTCGAAATCAGTGACAGATGGAAATTCACTTTCGATTATTGCTAAATCTTGCTGCAGATCCGTATTCTTGCCAAGTTTGATGATTTCCGTAATGCGATCAAGAATTTCCAGCGATTGCCTCTGAGGAGGACGAAGGCTCATACGGTTTGAAATAGTATTTACCAAGCGATTCATGTCTTCTCCTTATCAACCAAACGTGTAACTTACCTTTTAGCTTCATTTTGAACTATTCGATATTTTCGAATAGTTTCTTGATTTCAATTATCAATCTTGGATAGCATTCAATATCTTCAATTTTAGTTCTTCATTTTCTTCATTATTCTCAATGATTGCTGTTATAATCTCCCGTAAAAGGTCTTTCCCTATATGCCCTGCTGCTACATGATAACTGATATTTTCCATAGAGTTAATGAATGTTGCCACTATAAACACATATCCATTCAATAACAGAAACTGAGCACCTAAAGAGATGGCAATTCTCTTATTACCGTCAGAGAAACAGTGAAACATACAGGCAGAAAAGACCAAATGCGTTAGTTTATCTTCGAATGTGGGATACCAAACATCGTTTTGAATATTTTCCCAAACACTTTCTAACTGACCAGCATTAATAATGCCCAAATCTCCACCACCACTTACCTCAACTGTCAATCGATGCGTTTCTATAGCTTGCTCTATGGTGATATATGTAATAGACATTATTGTCTGTCCTTGAGCCTTTTCATGACATCTTTGGCATCTTCCAATCGATCTTTCAGCTCCTTACTCTTCTCACCTAAGAACCTCGCAAATTCTTCTGCCTGCAATGGAGTAATATATTCCTCAAGCTGTAAATGTAAAGCATCACGAAATGCTAAATCCCTGCTTGCCATTTTGATTCGTGCTTTCTCTACCAGCGGAATCCAGTGAGCTTGTGATTCAAATCTGCGAAAAAGCTCATCAGTTTCCCAAAGTGTTAGCTTTCTTTGAAGTCTATCATATTCAGTGTTCAGCACATCAGCAAATCCACATTCATAAGCTGCAATCAAATCCAGAACTTCAGAATAGAAAGTATCACGTATCTTATCATGTTCATGTAAACGTAAAATTGCCCTATATTCACTTGCCTTTTCTTTAAAGATACTAACATAAATTCGGTCGGTATAAAGTGGATATTTGAAATTGCCTAAATCCACATAATCACGTAAAGCATCAGTAAATTGTTTCCGATAGTTCTCTTCAACAAACCAGGAATGAAGAAAGTCCTCATCCCTTTGGTTAATGTATTTGGTTCCTCCACCCGTTCGAGAATTGATTGTGTCTATCACGATATCAAGGATTGCTTGCCTTAGTAATCGTGCCCTTTCACTTTCTACAATAACCATTGCAAGGTTGAGAAATGACCGGAAGTCAAATATTCCCAATTGAGTGGTATTGATGTTAATGATACCAATTTCGTTAACATCCATTGATTTTGCAATTAACTTAAATGCTGATAAGCGTTTACCCCGTAAAACCTCGTAACCGTTTTGCTTAAGTTCATTTTCGTGATTCGCTATGTACGTATCTATTGTTCTCGGTGTAACTTCAAAGAAATCGGCAACCTGCTCTTTGATGAATACTATCTTTTCCTCAAAGATAATTCCCTGGATATTAATCGCTTTCTGAATCTCTGATAATGCATACTGGTTATTTAGTATATTCTGCCGATCAATATTCGAATTTGTTAAATCCTTTGCCATTTCATTACCCCCGGATGTGTTTGGTATTTTCCCATGCACTTACATATTAAGAAGATTTTATCTAACAAATAAAAGAGTCAAGAGGAAATTTTCAACTAAACATCTGTTCTGAATTTCTCCCTTTGGTTAAAGGGAGATGTCATGGAATGACAGAGAGTTTGATGCTCTGCTCTTCTCTTTTCTCCTTCCTATTTGTAAAGAGAAGGTGGCACGAAGTGTCGGATGAGTTTGATCTATTCTGCTTTTCCATTGTCCATTTTCCATCTTCCATCTTCCATTCTGCAAGTTCTGCTCTGCTTTCGTACTTCGCACTTCGTACTTCGAACTTCAAGATAGGTGGCTCTATTTTTGCGAAGACGTGGCTTTGTTGGAGCGTACGCTATAATCTCTTAGTCCGAAATATCCAACTCTGCTCGTGGCTGTATCTAATTGAAGTATTCATCAGTATGACGAAACATTCATTTTTACGACATATCAGGAGTAGAAACTAAAGAAGATTGGTTTATGCTGAATTAACAGGAAACTGAAGAATTTAACAGGAACCTAGTGTTTAAATTGAATTATGAAATTGAAAAAGTGACTTGACTTTAAGCAATATTAATTACAGAGTTCTCTATTAGATTGAATCTGACTTGTATTTTCTTAAATAGTCTATTACTCTTTGTAAGAACATGTCATCATCTTTAAATCTACCTAATCCGGTATTACAACTATCGCAAATCCACTCTCTGCCTTTTCCCGTGTCATGATCATGATCTCTAACCAGGTTTGCAGTTACTCCTACTATAGTGGTTTTCAGACAAATAGGACATTCAAAGACACTTCTAACTTCAGGTTTTAGTTTATCCATTCTTTTTTTTTCACTTGCAAGTAAATTAGCACCATCAATGTTTTTTCTACAATCCTTACAACTTGGACGTGTAGTTTTGCGGCCTTTTGCATCTGTTTGGTTAACATCGAATTCATCTGTGGGTTTTAAAACATGGCAAATATTACAAATTTTAACACTATATCCCTTACCAGTTTGATCTGTATTAATTGGATTAAGTTTTTTAAGTTCAACTCTCATGATTTTGTTTAATCCAACAAATAAAACCATAGCACATTTGCCATTTAATGCTTTAATAATCCCGACTGAATTTACGACCAAATCATCTAACGGAATATTATTAATTACTATATCTTTGATTTTTATCATTTAAACAAGCCTAACGCATCTTCTAATCTTTCTTTTGCAATGTTAATATATTCATCACTAATATCAACACCGATAAAATTTCTATTGTATAATGCAGCCATTTTGCAGGTTGTGCCAGACCCACACATAGGATCAAACACAATATCTCCTTCATTGCTCCAAGATAAAATGTGGTCTCGTGCTAAGTTCTCTGGAAATATAGCCGGATGTTTAAAAGCTATTTTATCATTAGTACTACCACCTAGACCTACGGCATAAGACCATATATTGCTTAGAGTTTTTTCTGGTTTGAGTTCTTTTAAAATCTTCTTGTTTATCCCGTCAGCTTTTTTGTTATGAACCAGCATTTCCATCCCACACCTTACAGTTGGTGCTTTCAAAGGATTGAACGTTTTTGGATTTCCTTTTGAGAGAATAAACATAAATTCATATCCGTTTGTATAAGCATTTGACCGCATAAAAGGAGTGTTTTTCTTTGCATAAATCATTACATCGTGAACATTAAATCCAATCTTTTGAAAGTATATACATTGTTTAAAACTAGTTAGTGACTTATTGCCATTCTTTATCTTGTCTCCGATTACCCAAACAACTATACCTCCTTTTTTTGTTACATTGAAAAGTCCATCTGCTATCTTTTCGAACTCAAAAACATACCCATCATAATCTCTCAAATCATCATAGGGAGGAGAAGTAACAGTAAGATCTATGCTATTCTCCTCCAAATTATTTCTCATAAATTCTACAGAATTAGCTACATGAAATCTGTTAATTATGTCTTCTTTCATTTGTTAGTTCCCATTTTAAATTTATCGCCTCATGTTGTTTTTACAATCACAGATTCATGATTGGAAAACTCAATCTTGCCTGGCAAATATTATTCAAATAATGAAGTTCTCCTTATTTCTGTCAAGCTTAATCCAATGAATCGCACTCCACTCATTTTGTATTCAGCTATCCCTGGCAGGTTGCTCTCCAGCAGAGCCTGCTTACGTTTCACTGAACGGGATAATCTTTGTTTATTGCATTTCAAAGTCAACCCATTTTGTGTTACATGATGCTATTTATTATGAGGCTCTTAGTTCCGAATTAGGTGGCTCTGTTGGAGCGTACACTATGCTCTCGCTTCTAAATATACACTAGTCATCAATTATAATATATCTTTCTTAACCTTCCCAAATGACTCAAGTTCAATAAATTTCGATTTGAATAAATCATCTGGCATTTTCTTCTTCAATAAATTATGGAAATTCTCGTCATGAGTAGAAAGAATAATTTGTTTCTGCTCATTAACAACAATTCCCCTTAACAAATCTATGGTTGATAATACATTGATGCTGTCCATTGACTGGATAGGATCATCTATAAATATACAGTCATACTCTTTGGAATTAAGGGCAGATGCCAAAAAAATACTAAGACTTAATATATTGATTTGTGCCGTACTGAAATACAGATTCGGACTTATCAGTTCTTCGTCGTCATTAAGCCCTTTTTTAACAAAAATATTTAATTTTGGATTATCAGAATCAGTATCAAAATTCGCACTGAATTTTACTGATTTGAATTCTGGATGAGGGTCAATTTTATTATAAATCTTATTAATAAGATCCTCATAAAAGAAATCCTTGATTTTGTTATCTAAATATTTTTTAATTTTTTCTCTTTCATGTGATATTAAGCTTGTAACTTCTCTTTCAAGCAATTTTAGATCTGTCATATTCTCTTGTATTTTATTCTTTGCTTTCTCAGATTGGAGGTATGGAATCAAATTTATACTATATTGTTCCAACTTCTGAAACGACTGTAACATTCCTTTAGTAGTCTCAATTTTAGATTGAATTGTCTTTTGATACGCATTTATGGATTGTAAAAGAATTTCTTTCTCTTGATCTTCAAATTGAATTCCAAGCTTTGTATCAAGAAAATGGACAAATGTAGAAATTTTCTTTGCAAAAATCTCTATGGTTTCTTTTTGATTATCTAATTGTTTTTTCAGGTCATCTTTTACAAATTCTCCAAGTTCTTTTCCAATCTTTTCCACTTCCAATTTGAGTTCAGTTATCTCCAGAGAGTATTTTTCAAATTTGGCTTTAACCTCAGCGTGTCGAGAAGTCAAATTTCCTTCAGCTATTGGTTCAAAAGGAAAATTATTACTGAACCAGTCATATACTAAAAAGTATCTGTTATCAGTCTTTAATAATTGTATTTCTTTTTGTGTGATCTCAATAATCGGATCTATATTTTGGATATTTTCTGTTTTTTTTCTTATTGCTTCTTGGCACATGGTTAATTGTTCTCTACTTTCGATGTATGAAAGGTCGAAATCTGCTATTTCTTTCTTAATTTTATGAAAGTACTCCAAACTTGATAATCCTTCCAATTTTGAATTTACGTCATTTAAAGTATTTCCCAATTGAATTATTAAGTCATTTCTTTCTTTAATTTCATTTTGCAAATTCAATAATTCATTATTTGCATTTTCAAGATCGCCATTTACTTTTTCTAGTTTGGTATTAGCAATTTCTTTTAAAACATTGGTATTTTTCAATAGATCTTTAGAATATTGCTTTTCAATAGAACTCAATTTCTCTTTTTCTTCAAGTAGATGTTGAAGCGTCGAACTTAAGGCATCATTATTTACTATCTTATTCGCTAAGAATTCATAGGTTTCATAGCTTTGTTCACATAAGGGACACTTAGGACTTTGGGTTTTATTAACAAGATCAAGACCGGTTTTGATGAATTCCACAATTTCAGCGTTTAATTGTCTCTGTTGCGATATCTTTTGCTTAATGCTACTTAAGTCTAATTTAACTTTAGATAGCTTGTCTCTTACTATTTCTATTGTATTTACCAATTCTAAAAGTTCTGATTTTGATTCTAACAATTCATTAGCATATATTCCATCATCAATATCCAATATCTGACTTTTCAATATATTCTTTTCTTTCTCCAGACTCCTAATAAACTTGATTTTATTCTCTTCTGAAAGTTTATTTTTAACCACCATTATCTCAAGAGCACTAATATCTTTTGTTATGCTGTTTAACTTATCTTCCAACTCTGGAATAGCATCTTTCTTTTTCTTCAAAGCATTTATTTGCAATAGAGTGCTTTCCAATTTATTCGAACGCTCAAGTTCATCACGTTTTAAACTATCAAGCTCTGGAATCAAATCTTCTTTTGCTTTCTGTTGATTGGAGATATATGTTGCTTTATTATCTATAATACCTTTAATTATTAAAAATTCTGTGAAATTATGCATTATCAAATCAATTTCATCAAAATCTTTTTTGATTACTTTTTGTAGTTCAAGTTTTGCATTTAATTCGTTTGCATGCTTTTCCAAGTGGTCGAATTTTGAAATATTACTTTCATCCTGGACAATAGCTTTCGAAATATTATCGTAATCTTGTAGTATTTGATAAAAGACCTCAATGCCTACTATTTCATCATTTCCTATTATTGTAAGAGTAACATCATTTAAAAGCTTAATGAGTTCTTCTTCTTGATTATTTTGAATAATTGCACCAGATACATGATTCCTGAAGCTAAGTACTTCCACATCACTTGTAGATAGGTTAATCAAACTTAAATTTGTTGAGTAAGTACTATTTAGAAGTGCTATTTGGTGGTTAATGGAATCTAATAAATTGCCATCTTCGGTTATTAATTGCTTTTGATTCTCTTCAATAGCTTTCTTTAAATCAATGATACGCTTTTTACAGACTACATCGAGGCTAATCAAATTAATATAATAGTTGTTTAATACGAATAGATCATGTTTTTTCATGAATGAATTGTATCTAACATTACCGTTTTCCTCCTTTATTACCGATGCAATCCATTCTTGAGATAGAATGACATTCCTAAAATCTTCTTTATCAAAAATATTCTTGTCATTTAAATCTACTTTCTTTCTACCATGAACATTAAGTATTCTTTTGATAGGTTCACCTTGATCAGGAGTGATTTCTACATAAGTTCTTTTACTTACTCCTTTTCTTCTAATTAATTCAACTTGTTGAGATGTCATCTCTCTAAGTGCATTTATATCATCATCTATATTTCTATTTAGCCAAAATCTTTCAATGTTATTAGTAATGCCCCATTCAATGGCATCATAAAACGAAGTTTTACCAAATCCATTTGGAGCAAAAATTGAAACAAAATCTGCTATTCCATTTGATTTATCAATAAAGTTAAAAGTAGCATCTTTGGGGTTATTGAAGACTCTGAAAGCTGAAATTTCTACTTTTTTAAGTTTCATATTTAACTCCTGATTTTATATCCATCAAAATTTTATCCAGAACAATCGAAGCTTCTTGAGTTATTCTTTCTTTTCGCAGTGTGATGCCAGTTAATTTATCTAACAGGAATTGATTAAATTGTAATTTTGTATCTTTATGCTGTTCTTGGTTAATATCATCTTTTAAATTATCGTTAAGAATATGTGCCTGTATGATTCCTGCATTTGACATTATACTTTCAATTACTATCTTTCTGCTTGAGAAAGTATCATTTTCTATTTTGTATTTCAAATCAGAGCTGATGGTATGACTTAAGATAAAAAAAACATAGAAATTCCATTTTTCGAATTTATCAGATATTTGATTTTGAATATGTAGTGCTACATCATTAGTAATTCTTCTCCAAGATTCAGATAAAGTGCTTTCTTTATCAACAGTAATTAGAAAAGCATGCATATGACCTTTTTCCATTGTAAGATATTCATAATCAAATCCTACTCCTGGAAATTCTTTTAAAAAATGAGTACTCAAAATATCATTTATCTTTAAGGCATTCATAACTTTCTCCTAGTTTTCTTAAACACTCACTATTATTTGAAATGTCAAACTCCAAATAATGATCCACAACTATTGCTTCTTTAAATGCTGAGATGTTAATAAATTTGAATTTATCGAAAGGATGTTCAGATGCATTGTTGATATATATATCATTTAACTCGTATTCCCTTTTATATTCTTCCAATATATTGCTGGGTATTCCTGATAGGTCTGTATATTTCTCATCTGCTTTGACATTAGAGGAAACAATCACAAAACCATCCTCCTCTAACTTTGAAAAATCAATTTTTAATAAATCGTGTAAATGGCTTTGCAGAAAGTCCTTATTACTATCAGAGTATAGCAACCAAACTTCTGAAAATAAAGCAGGAAGATCAATTGTATTATATATCTTTTGTCTTGCGATATGAAGAATTGTGAGTAACTCAAACCAACGAACCCAGTATATTTTTTTTTGTTGTTCAAGATAATTCTGGTGTGGTAATAGCATATTCTTATTGAATTGTTGAATAGAAATTGGAGTTACATCACTAGCAAGAACATTCTTTGCTTGTGATTTGATTAACATAATGAGTTTATTTATAATTGGCTCCGCAGAGTGAATCCCTTTATAGATCCCTAAATCCAAGTCAAAAATTAAGCTCTCCAAATGCGAGAAGGATCTCAAGTATGGCGGATTAATTGTTTCAAGCTCACCGCTGTTATTTGCTACGATCTCGTTAAAAACTTCAATTGGAGTAAATTCGATTCGTCCAAGTTGCTCATCATCATCACATGCCATTTGGTTTTGAATTCCTGTAAGGAATAATGAATCACCAATTATTTTAAATATTCCACCACCTGATGACCCAATTAGTTCTTGTTTATTTTGGTTTTTACTAATATCTGCTTCCCTTCTCTCATTTTCTTTTTTTTGAAGAATTTCTATCCCAACATCATATCTAATCCAATCAAGACAAATTTCAGGTTTTAATTTCCTCCTTACTTCAGGAAATCCCACCAGCATATAATTTAAACAATCAACACAATAATTATCATTGATCAATAGTTCTTCCATCGTTAAGAGTTTATCTATTTTAAGAATTGCTATATCTACTTCCTTATTGATATGCTTAAAGTAATTTTCACCTTCAATAGGTTGAATCTCATTTAATTTGGTAAATGCTTGTTTGGTTGAATCAAAATAATAGATTTTAGCCAAATTGTTGTATTTCGAAATATCATTGAAAACATGCTTTGCAGTAAGAATGTAAGTATGATACTCATCAGAAGGTTGGAAAATTACTCCACTTCCTCCATTAATACAAACAATATGATTTTTGATGTCATCACGAGTCATAATCAAAACTCAAGATCTTTTATAATATCTATAGCTTGAAAATCTGGATAATCTATCCTATCTTGCTCAGAAAAGAAGTTTGCAATTCGATCACCGTAATTAAAATATAATTTGCAATTCTTTTTTACATCAATGAGTCTTGCTAATAGTTGTTTATTAGGATGTTTAGAAGTATCCCCGTTTGTGCTAATTACAAAGCAATCAGAATCTATCATTTTCAATAATTCTCTGCTCGTATTTGCTTTACTTCCATGGTGAGATAATTTAACAAGTTCAGCTTTCAAAGGATTTGTTTCAGAAAAACCAAATTCTTGTAGTCCTTCCACAATTACAGATGGATGTGCATCTCCTAAAAACAAATAATTAATATCTTTGAAGGTTAGAATAAAAGCAATGGAACTTCCATTAGCAACTCTATCATCCTCGACAAATTTGTCATTTTTTATATGTTCTTTTAAAGAAATAGAATAGTCATCAACTAAAGAAGCTGTTAACAAATCAGGCTCTACTTTTTTCCAATCTTTCAATAGCTTCTCAAGCTTGGATTTATTAGGAGATAGAATTCGGAATTTCAATCCAAATTTTTCTATAGTTGAGTTATCTTGTTTGATAAGTACTTTATCCCAAATCCCTTTTTCGGTTATATAATTACCGAATTCTATTCCTTGTGGGATACTATTTAAGACGGTTGTATTAGGGTTAAGATAACAATCCAAATCTTTGTTTGGTTTTAATGAGAGACCTTCAGCAATTAATCTACCTGAATTAAACCAAACTTGTTTTATCTGTTTATAGGCATCTTGATCTGACTTAAACCATTCAATGATACCACCTATATGATCATCATCAATATGTGTCATTATCAACAAATCAATAGATTGCTTTTTCCCCCTAATTAGGTCTATTGTGCTTTTTAGATCACCAGCCTCTATTTTGCTTTTTTTATTTTTATATTGATACGTTTTTCCTAAACCACCATCAATCAAGATATTCCGATGATTTTCTTCATCGTCTATAAACGAAATGAGTATCGCATCTCCATTCGAAGCTTGTAAGAATTTAATGAACATAAATCCCCCCAGTATTTTTTTATATATATAATTGAACAAGAAATATAATTATATGAGTTAAGCTCTACTTTTTTGTATTTCTAAATTTTCAAAATAAAGTTCTACAATTCAAAAAACTCAACGAGATTCTAATAATCACATATGATAGAAAACATTAACAAGAATCTTGTCAAACAATTTATCAACTTTTCGAATATCCGCCATACTCACTTAATTAAATTCAATCTCAGATGGAATCAGTGACCTTTCCTTGGAAGTGTTCAGAATGTGATGTGCCAATGGATGAGAGGGACGATACAGATGAGCTTCACCAGACCGGCGTGGCAATTCATACAAACCCAATTCAAATTGACAGCCCTGCGGGTTTGATTGCAGATTAAAAGATGAATCATCAGGAAAACTGGCATTATCCCTCAATTCATGTTTTGTAAGCTGAATGAGTAATTGTTCATAAAGACCTAAATATTGCTTTGAACCTTCATCACGTACACGCAGTTTTTCACGAACTTCATCATCAAAATTCTCGAACAGCTTTTGCCTGGTTTGCACAATCGTATCATTGATATCTTCTGATAACTCAGCTTGAAGCTGGTCAAAGGCTTCATTAATTTCTTCAGGAGCACGGCATTTCTGGTAAATATCAACGATTCTTTTCTCAAAGTCAACACCGGATTCAATAGCACCTAAAACTTCATCACTTGCCCCGAAAACTCCAGCAAAAAGCTTGAACTTCTCTGAAAGCAAATCATATACCCTTTGATCTGCTTCATTATGATTATTCAGGAAATTCACTACCACAACATCATGCTTCTGACCATACCGATGACAACGACCTATTCGCTGTTCAATACGCTGCGGATTCCAGGGCAGGTCATAGTTTACGACAAGAGAACAGAACTGCAGGTTAATACCTTCCGCTCCGGCTTCTGTAGCAATCATGATATGCCCTTTTTCACGGAAATAATCAACGATAGCAGAGCGCATATCCGCAGTACGTGAACCGGTGACCTTATCCGTACCTTTATGTTGGGCAATCCAATCAGTGTAAATCTCTTTAGACTTTGAGTCATTATTCGAACCATTAAAAAGGACAATGCCTTCTGAGAAAGGACTATCAGCCAAAACACGTAAAAGATAATCCTGCGTCTTGCGTGACTCTGTGAAGATAATTGCCTTTCTTTCAGAACCAAGCCGTTCAGCCTGCTGAAACGCCTGTTCCAGGGCTACAAGCAGAGCACGTCCTTTGGCATTCGCAGTGATAGAAACTGCCAAGTCACGAAGTTTTCTCAAGTCTGCAATTTCATTCTTAATTGCCTGTTCATCAGAAATTGTAAGAATTTCATTATCCTGGTCATTCGTCCATTCATCAGCTTGTTCAGAAAGGATTTCGTAATCTTCACCAATCGTTTCTTCAAGCTCTGATTTCTCAGAATCATTTTTATGAAGTTTATCTGTTAATCTTTTAATGATAGTCTCTAAAGCTCCGGCAATAGCAAATGATGACGATGCCAATAGCTTACGGAGAACAAGAGTCATAAGAGATCGTTGTCCAACCGGCAGAGCCTGGATATTATCCCTGCGCAGATAATCTGATACGAGGTTATAGAGCCTGTCTTCGCTTTCTTCAGGAGTATAAGTCTGTAACATGGGGAAGCGTTTTGTGTAACGAATATACGGCTCCACCTGGTGACGCAGGGTACGATGGCAATACGGCTTGATACGAGCTTTGAGGTTATTGAAAATACGTGTATCGGCTATGGTGGAATACTGTTCACGAAAGCTTTTCACATCACCAAAAGCATGATCATCCAGAAAACTGATCAAACCATAAAGCTCTAACAGGGAATTCTGTAATGGTGTAGCAGTGAGAAGCAGCTTGTGGAAACTGCCAAGAGTATTCTTTAGCGTATTGGCAATTACATTTGTAGGTTTATATACATTACGCAGCCGATGAGCTTCATCAATGACCACCAAATCCCAGGGAATGCTGATCAGATCAAATGCCTTTGCTTTTGCGAACTGGTAAGAACAAATGACAATATGCTTTTGTTCGAATGGGTGTTTATGCCCTTTCTTCAGGAGATTGTTATAAGCCTTGGATTCCAGAATGACTGATTCGAGAAAGAACTTGTCAGACAATTCCTGGTACCATTGCTTTCTTAGATTAGCAGGTGTAATGATCAGTATTTTATGTTTTCGCTCTGCCCACTTCTGCGCTATCACCAATCCGGCTTCAATGGTTTTACCGAGACCTACTTCATCAGCAAGTATGGCACCTTTAGATAAAGGGGATTGGAAAGCAAAGAGGGCTGCATCAATTTGATGTGGGTTTAAATCAATTTGGGCATCGACAAGAGTACCGGCAAGCTTTTCCAAGCTATCAGAAGAACAGCGTTTTGTCAGTTCGTAAGCGATGTATTTAGAATGAAATGGAGTGAAACTCATTGAGCTACTCCATTTCTACAGACATAAAAAAAGAAATTATTAATGGGCATGAATGCATCTCCCAAACATTATTAATCACTATTGAATATTAATATGAAAATTCAAATGATAGGGAAAATTGTCAAACATTAAAAAGAATATATGAGCGGTAGCAACAACTTCAGTCGTTGGATGAACTGCCGTAGTTCGCGACCTCCGGGCGTGATATATGGCTGCCGGGACGTCAGCCCCTACTGTTAGATTTTTCCCATTGAAATGGGTTTGGTTTGATGAATCAAACCGGTACAACGAATAAATTCGTTGCTACCGCTCTTCTGACTTCGAACCTCGCACTTCGCACTTTCTTTTTGTGGTAGGTTTCATCTAAGGATCATCTAGGCTTTATCTAGGGATCATCTAGACTTTCTTAGATTTTCTTAGGAAGATGCTTTATTCATGTCTTTTTTCAACCTTTTTTGTATTAAAAGAGATATCCTTATGGCACATGAACCGCTCCTAAGTCAGAAAGTAACCAGGTACTAGTCAGATCCTAATCAGCTCCTAACCAGCTCCTAAAGTATTTTAGTTTTTGATTAGCTTATGATGAGTAGGTTTTTAGTTTCTCACATGTATGTCTTTCGAGGGGTATTTGAAGAAGGTAAGAGGACAGAAGGCAAGAAGATGAGAAGGGAGGGGGAAGATTTGCAGAGTAGAGCTTACAGTATGGAAGATGACATAATGTAGAGAAAGGAAGACCCCCCTACCCCCCTTCCCAAGGGGGGATGAAGATTTCCTGCCATGAATCCCTACAATCTCCCATTTTACATCTTCCATCTTCTTTTTCTTCACTGAACCTGTTACCTGTACCCTGTACCCTGTCAGCTTCTGCTACGTTTCCTTCTTCAGTTTTTCCCACCAATCCATACGTTTTTTGATATCTTTCTCAAAACCGAATTCACCTGGAGTATAGTAGACTTTTTCTTCCATATTGTCAGGGAAGTACCGTTGGTAGGCATATTTGTTCTGGAATTCATGAGAATATTTGTAACCTTTTCCATAGTCTAAGGTTTTCATTAATTTAGTTGGAGCATTCCGAATAATGAGAGGAACACCCAGGTGGCTTGTTTTCCTGGCATCTTCTGCTGCAGCGTTATATGCTGTATAAAGAGCATTGCTCTTGGGTGCAGTTGCCAGATAAACCACTAGTTGAGCTATGGCATTGGAAGCTTCCGGCATTCCGATAAAATGGACAGCTTCCTTCACAGCAATTGCCTGGATAAGGGCATTCGGATCGGCAAGACCTATATCTTCAGAAGCAAAACGAGTGAGACGTCTCACAACATATAGCGGATCATCACCTGCTTCCAGCATTCTTGCAGCCCAATACAGCGCAGCTTGTGGATCACTACCACGTAAAGACTTATGTAATGCGGAAATAACATTGTAGTGCTCTTCCTTATTCTTATCGTAAAACATAGCACGTTTACTGAGTATCTTGGCAGCGCTATCAATATCAGGTTTCTGTCCTGCTGCTGCATAGCGAATCAGTATCTCCAGGAAGTTGAGTGCTCTTCTTCCATCACCACCGCTTTGAACAGCCAGGTAAGAAATCACCTCATCTGAAAAGAAGTCCTGTTTATCGATTTTGCAGATGGCTTGTCGGAGTATATCTTCAATATCATTTTCAGAAAGCATTTCCAGCACAAAGACATTGCACCTGGATAGCAACGCAGGAATGACTTCGAAGGAAGGATTTTCAGTTGTAGCTCCAATCAGGATAATGGAACCGGATTCAACATAATGCAGGAAAGCATCCTGTTGAGATTTATTGAAACGGTGAATTTCATCGATGAAGAGGATGGTGCTTTCGTTTCGGGTCTTCAGGTTGTATTCTGCTTCTTTCATGACATCCTTGACTTCCTTGATTCCTGATAACACTGCACTGAAAGGCACAAACCGCTGTTCTGTCTTTTCCTGGATGATTTTAGCAATAGTTGTCTTTCCACTACCGGGAGGACCCCAGAGAATGAATGACCTGTACTGTCCGGTTTCTATCATTTCTTTCAATAAAGAACCTGATTCCGTCAGTTTGCTTTGTCCCTTCAATTCATCGAGTGTATGGGGACGCATCTTCTCCGCCAAAGGAATATTGGTAGGAGCTACTTCCTCATGAAATAGGTCTGTTTGGTCTTTTAGCATATTCAATCCTTTGCATCACAGAAGGTGCCAGGTGTTAGGTGCTAGGTACTAGGAAGAATCAAACTCTCCCTTAGTCCCTCCCTTTATCCAAAGGGAGGGAAATCAGACGGTTCATTGAGTTGTCATCCTCGACCTGATCGGGGATCCAACCAATATGAAATCATATCGAAATGCACTGATGAAAGCAAGTTCACCCAAGTAAAAAAAATCGTCTCCTCGATACAATTTTGCTCATCTCAATACATCATCTGAAGATGACACTCGATGAACGCAAAATCACTCGGAGAAATCATTTGCTCCTGTAAGCTGTTAGCTGTTAGCTGTAAGCTTTTGCAGTATAAAGACAAATTCACCTTTTGGCAACTTCTCAGCCAGTTCACTCAGCTTACCGAGTTCTCCTTCCAGGAACTGTTCTTCAGGGAATGTCAGACGATAAGCAATGATGCCTTTTCTCTTGGTGCCTAGCGCTTGCATCATATCACGCAGGAGTTGTTTTAGTCGATAGGGAGTTTCCAGGAAGATAATATCCCAGTCCTGCCAGTTTCTAATCTTCTTTAAAGCTTGAATGCGTTCTTCCGTATTGGCAGGAAGAAAACCATAATATATAAATCGCTTGAGATCCAGACCACTACCCATGAGAGCTGTCATTAAAGACGATGCACCCGGGATGGGAATCACTGGAATATTAGCATGTCGGCATAAACGTACCAATTCAGAACCAGGGTCAGCAAAGAGAGGAGTTCCTGCATCGGAGACCAGTGCTGCTGATTTATGTTCATCCATTAGTTTCTTCAGCAGAATCGGACTTTGTTCCATATAGTTATGTTCATTGAGGAGTTCCCATTCCTGTTTGAGGTCATACGCAGAACGATAGCGGAAGCCAATCTTTCGCTCTTCGCAGATGAGGATGTCCACATCCTTCAGTACTTCCAGGGCACGGAGGGTTATATCCTTCGGATTGCCGATGGGCATGGCTACGATATAAAGAATGGGTTTGGCCATAATCACTCCGCGTTGGAGTTCAAATCTCCTTCGTGACATACGGTTAATGCTTACCTATTGGAGATTTGGACTTCAACCCCCTATAACAAGCTCTGTTGCTAAAATCGGGTTTGAAGTCCAACTTGCCTGGAAGACGAATCTCATCATCAGCAGTCTTGGCAAGTTGAACTCCAAATGAATAGGTTTGCGGTTTCGTTCAAAGGTTGACCCCCCTACCCCCCTTCTCAAGGGGGGAACTATCAGCTATCAGCTATAAGCTTACTTTCTTCCTCTTCAAATAGATCAACACAGTTCCACCAATCACAGCCAGTAACGATAGCAATATTCCGATCAGGCTTAGTTTCAGGCTTAAATTATAGGATCCAGGTTCAAAGCGCATTTCCAATTTATGCTGACCTGCCGGAACAACCACTCCGCGGAGAATGTAATTCGTCGCATATATAGGGGTTTTCTTCCCATCTATAAAGGCATTCCAACCTGCAGGATAGTAGATTTCACTGATCGTTAAATACGCAGGTTTGTCTGTATATACATCAAAGGAAAGTGAATGCAGATCGAAAGTCTTCAATACAGCAGTAGTGTTAACTGGCATTTCCACACCCTTGATATTCTCTTCCACGATGGCAGTAGCAGCAGGATTGAATGTATCTGAATTTAGAAGACCCCATATCTTCTTTGGCTGCTTCTCGACAATGAGATTCTTTACAAACCAGGCACGAGGTAAAGCGGTCATATTCTCGAAAACAATAAGTTTTTCCTGTTCGCTTTGATATACTGGTTTCAGGTTCGGGAAAGGCAGCATTTGTTCGAACAGGACATATTTTACATTCAGCATATTGATGACATTCCAATTGACCTTGCCTTCAGATAGTTTTGCATAAATACAATTCTCAAGAATCTGCTGATATCTTTTCAGTTTAGCACCATGATATCCTTCAATGGTTTGATGATAATATGCCCAACGTCCTTTGATTTGTGTATTTAAAGGAAAGATTCTATAAATCGATTTATCCTGGAGGAGGAAATCATCTACAGGAGTTTTTTCGAGTTGAGTTTGCTGGTCTTGAGGAGATTGGAGATTTATTGGCTTCAGAAATTCAGAATCAATACGCCACATATCAATGAAAATTATTACTGATAGTAAGATGAGAAAACCGAGTTTAGGAAGTTTCTTTTTGCCATACGCCCAAATCAAAGCCAAGCCGCCTAATAACAATAACAGACTATTAGAAGTGCCTGTAATCAGCATATTCATTCTTTCAGCGCGGATATCTTTTAAGTCGTCCAATTTGTATTGTGCCAATTCAGGGGCACTGGCAAATTTGAGATGGTTAAACAGCGGTTTACCCATTAAGAACACAATGGCAAGAAGTATGACCGTGATTATGAATGTTAATCGTATTCCCTTAAAGAACTTATGATCACCTGCTTTCTGTTTTTCAATGACCGTTTTTATTCCAAATCCAGCCATGACCAGAATCATGATCTGGACTAATATCAGTATTGTTGCCGGCACTCTGAATTTATTAAACATCGGGAGGTATTTCAAGAGCAGATCTGATATCAGGTTGAAGTACTTACCAAAGGACATGATAGTGAAAATGACGGTTGTAATTGCGAGGAAGGTTACCATTCGATTTTTAGACTTGAAAACTGCTATAAAAGCAAATAAAAGGATGATTATACCAATATAATAGTAAATCTGTGTGAAGTCCATCCAACCCCAATACGTTTGTCCAACTCCACCAAAGAAATTCGGCACAGCCAAAGAAATGATTTCCCACGGATGAAATGACCAGCCTTGAGAATAGCTTTTCTCTAATCCGGAAGTACCTCCACGTATTGTATATTGTCCGTATTCATAGGTGGATAACAAGGGGTTGGATACAGCCAATGCAGCTATGATCAACGCTAAAACAAAAATACCTGTAAATAAAAGGAAGGTTGTCACATTCTTCTTTCCCGTGATTTTTTCCCTTTCAGATAATATGTTAGCAGGATCTTTTCTTTCCGGCATGAAGAAGGAGAATACCCAATATAATCCCATAAAGATCAATGTATAGTACGTAATTTGGGGATGATTTTCACGTAACTGGGCAATCAGAAACATCGATAATAAACCAAGTCCCAGCAGGTTATGTTTCTTACGAGAATAGAAGATCGCATAAAAAAGCCATGGGATATACATGATTGCCCTGAATTTTGTATTGTGCCCAATTTCAATCAGTCCTGCCCAATTACTTGTAAAGGCAAATGCCAAGGCAATAATGAAGGCAATGAAAGGTTCAAAGCCCAAGAATATCATCAATACATAAATACCGACGACACCAAAGAATAACATGAAGATACGCCATTTCATGACATGATCAAAGACTTTTGTCATATTTTCCACAAACGGATACTTGTTCTGTAAAGAAACCAGGTAGCCAGGCATACCACTGAACATGTTTGGGTCCCACAGAGCCTGGTCTTTATGCGTCTTATTGTATTCCAGCATAGATTGAGCCTGTGCCCTCCACTGGATGGTATCATTCGCCTGCGGATAAAAACCCTTATAGGCAACACTGAAGAAGAGACTACTCAGCATTAGGAAAAGTATTCCAATAAATAAAATATGCTGTGTATAACCGGGAAAGTGTAATACCGTCTTGGTTGCCGTTACAGGTATTCTTTTTTGATGAAGTTTTACTGGTTCAGGTTTCTTTTGTTTCATTAGTTACCCCTATTTTATCTTTTTTACTTTGAATTCATATTGGGCGTATTGCCATGCGCCCCTACTTCGAACATCTTTGAAATCATATTGGGCGTATGCCATGCGCCCCTACTTGGCATATCCTGCGCCCCTATCCCCCCTTGGGAAGGGGGCAGGAGGGTCAAAATATTGCACTTCATATTTCCCTTCATGTCTTTTATTATTGGACGACTACGTCAATAAAAAAATGGATTAGAAATTGTGACGCATCAAACTCTCCCGGCTAAAGCCACCCTCTCTTTATCCAAAGAGAGGGAAAATTTGGAGTTCGACTTCAATGCCGACATTAAAAGAGAGAAGGTTCATTGAGTGATTTCTCGGTCATTGAGCGAAGTCGAAATGCGAGAAATAGTATCGAAATGAACAGATTCTAACCTTCAAGGCTGTATAAATGCCGTCTCCTCGATACAAATAGATAAATCTATTCACTCGGAGAACTCAGCTTTCAAACTCTCCGACACTATGCTTCGACTACGCTCAGCAACCACAACCTCTCTTAATCCAAAGAGAGGAATGGGAAACCAGCACCCCCTATCATTGTAATAGTAGTTCAATCCCAAAATCCTTTGTCTCTGCTTTCTGCCATTCATCATATCGAACATAGTTCTGATGAGAACAGGGATAAGTACTTGTTTCAGTCATGATCTTCCAGGGAGTTGAGGACAGGTTTTCCAAGCTGATCATGGTTGCTTGTGGTAATTCAAGGGGATTGAAGGATAATATAACAACACCATCCTCGCCTTCTGCCTTGAAATCCTTTTCCAGCAAAGGCTGTCCTGTATTATCGTCAGAAATCACGAGACGTAAGAGTGTTCCATCAGGTGTACCATATATTCTGATACCATTAACTATGATATTATTGTGCTTCTTGTCTATGAACGGATAGCGAACTCCAATCGCCATATTGGGATGCAGCCAGTAATCATTAATATTTGAAGCTTCCTGGTACCAGGATAGCGTTTCACGGCTATTTCGAGCAATGAGTACTTCCTGTGAGTTTTGATATGTGATTCTCCATTTCCTAAATAGTGAATATCGCACTTCTCCCTGGTTCAGTCTTGCTAATTCCGGTATATTCCAAGTGACCGGGTGGGTAAAAGAATGGGGTTCTCTATCCTGGTAGTTATCCAATCTTTCTGACCTGGAAGCGATCCAATTCTGATTATCGAACAAGTTCATTTCCAGTCTCGTAATGTTCATACAGGGCAGGATAGTGGAGAAAGTGAATCCGGTTGGTGATTGATGATACAGCAAGCCTTCGTTGCTTGTCGCCTTGTCCAGTTCAGGTTCATGCCATGAGAATATGGTATCATCAACAGTATGTTGCTTAATATCTGTCTGAAAATCATACTGTAAATTCACTTTGAAAGGAATATCCGTTTTCAGATATTTGAAGAAATAACCTGACTCATTGGTTTTAATTGCACGCTGATATAACGAATGACGAGTGGGATAAATGATGCTGGCTCCGGCAACTGGTAATCCTTTCGTATCAAGTATCCTTCCTCTGAATGTATAGGTTTTAATTTCGCTGAACAATTCACGCAATGCTGCAAAATGCTTGGTCAGCATTTCATCATATTTTGGTTTGAAGGGTCTGATGATACTGATTCCATCCGGTGCGATACCACAGGTTTCCACATCATAGGCAAAAGTACCATAATTCGCATAGAGATAATCACGGGCAAAGGCGATTGGACTAGTCCAGCCGGTAGCCACACGATAATTACCTTCCGTATAATCACGAGGCAGCTTGCTGGCAAATTTCAAGGCAACATCCCTGATATCAGTCCAGTCCGGTGACTTCTGTCCATCCCAGTTCCAGGGAAAATAGATATGTTCACCAAAATTACCTGTAATGGAGCTATGATAAAGTATGGCATATTGGAACCTTTCCCGGGCAAAGAAATTCTGCATAGCGATTGTCTCTGCTTCAGAAGCCGGGAACGGACCTTTGTAATAATAATCTTCTGGTTCAATTCCCTCATCATTGTCCCAATTAAAGTCATAGCCTTTATTCAGGTCAACACCATCGGTATTGAGATCAAGAACACCATTATAATCTGTATCTGTATTGTTCTTTCGGCGAAAAGGATAAAAACTGCGGCTCACATAGTTATAACCTTCAGGATTGACTGTCGGAACGAACCAGACTTCATTATTTTGCAATATGGATGTAACAGCCGAATCTTTGCCATATAATGATACCAGTTGTTCGATATCATTCATGACGATCTCAACACCCATAATCTCTTCCCCATGATGCTGACCAACAAAGAGTACTGCTGGTACGTCATCACGCTGTTGTTTTGCATGAACACTGAGTTTCACTGCGTAAATCGGGAGACGATCATGATTGGTTGTGCCAATGATTTCCCAATGTACAAGATCAGGATACTTGTTGTCCAAGTTACGAATTTCAGTCCAAATCTTCTCGAGATTGTGATAATAATCAGGCAAGGGCCAGGCATTACCCGTTTGGGCAACAAGTAACACAGGAACCAGGATTGAAAATATGGTGATGAATAAAGACTGACGAAATATCGTCATTCTATCTCAGGTTGAATTCAGTGGTTATCGTAACTTTGATATCCTTCTTCTTGGTGCTGGTACGATAAATGCCATAATCACTGACATCTGTAGAATAAGGTTCTGTGATTTGGAAGATTCCTGCCCTGGCACTACTGATCTTTCCAACTTTAGAATGAGCAGCGGAAGCAATTTCCTTCGCACGGGCAAGAGCATCCTTAGTTGCTTCACCAAGAAGCTGTTTCTTGATATCGGCAAGTTTTGTATTGAAATAATCGAGATTGGAATTTTGAAGAATGATTCCCTTCTCAGCAAAGAAAGTTGGGGTAAGCGCAAGTTTTTCGATGAGAGGAATATCGGTCGAAATAATAAATACATTCTGTGTTAATGTAAAGCACTTCTGAGTACCATAATTATCAAAAACCGGTTGTGAATTTGCAGGTTGGATACTGATATCCTTGTCGGCTATTCCACCCGCAATAGCATAACCCTTCAATGCTATCATATCATCAGCGATCTGCTTGTAGCCAAGTTTCAACTGATCGGGACTCACGGTACGGGTCATCGTAATATTCCATTTCACTAAATCAGAATCAAAGCTTTTCGTCGCCATCCCAACGACACGGATTGTATTTTCTATGTGTTTGGCTTTATAAAAATACGAACCTGCCGATGCTAATCCGATAATAAAGCATAATCCTAAAATCAAAGCTGTTATGTTCTTCATGAAACCTCCATTCTCTTCATGATATAATAATCAATTATTTGTAATGGCAATAAATGTGGTATCTAATCTCTGGTCTCTTCTTCCTAACAAGTATCCCAAGATTTTTCCTCAAGCTTAACGCCTGTTTCAGCATCAATAGCTATCCATTGCCCATCAGTGTTAATAGACCAAATTAATCTATACTCATATTCATTTGTAATCTTCGATTTAATCGGATAGAAAATTAACATAGCAGAACAGTCTTGATCACTATCTTCAGGGTTTTCATCCTCTTCCGGATTCATTATTTTTTGCTCATGCGGGAAATAGTCTTTAGATCCTGACAGCCACCTTGTTTCAGTCCAGACATAATGCGTTTTGTCTTCATAACTGTTAATTGATAGTGCTGTTTCCGGAGTAATGATACATTCAGGCAATGGCTTCAGAGCATTGTACATGAAGAAGCTTACTTCATATTTGTTTGAATCATAGTCATAGTAAATTGACATGTTCATTTCAAAACCGGGTGAAGTAAAAACTGGAAGTAAGAGAAATCCTTCGTAACATAAGTTAAGCGTCATGCCATTAGAATATTCTCCTCCATCATTCAGTCTGATCCTGAAGGAATAATTGGGGTCTGTTATTTGATTGAGTTTAAATAAGTAACTGATGATTTTCTGACAGTTCACATGCATTTGTACTGAATCCCTGGGTTCCGGCAGATTGAATACACCAGCAAAGGATGTTATTTTTTTTTGGATTTGATCAAATTGATAATTACTCGTATTACCGAGAGGCTTGAAAACCTCTTGGAGTTTTGCTTTTTCTTTGTTGAAAATAGTCTGGTTTGCAGCATCCAAAGGTACCGGACGTAATTCATAAAAACCAGGGTCATAGCATTGACCTGTTTGCGGTTCAAATGCTGTATAATAATTCGGGTTTGAATCCTCAAATACACACCAAGCCAGGACAACGCTCGAAATACCTTCTTCATACTGATTACCACGCGGCATCATACACAATTTAGCTGTTAAATGATTGATTGGGTCATGATACGAATTTTTATAAGTGATATTCTTTGTTGCAATACGGTTCTGATCCTTTGCGTTGAATGCCTTCACTTCTTTCTGATTATCTTTTTGATTTGCATATAAGGTTAAGATAGCTTGCGGAACTATAACCGAATCAGGATAGATGATTGGTTTGGCATAAAAATAAGGCTCCAAAGAAAGCACATTTCTCGTACAATCATATTCTGCAGTCAACCTGAAATAACCTTCCATAGATCCCTGGGGTATTGGATATTTGAACATTTGACGGTAATAGCTTGTGTATCTTTTATTCGTATTTCCCTCCTGCTCAACGTCTGTTTTTGCATACTCGAGCCTTATATCCTGACCACAATGTTTATGCATCATTACATAGTAGGGAATAAATTTATCAATTGCCAGACGATAACTAATTGAATCATTAATTGCTGAGGAAGACAAGTCAATATCACCTAATCTAATAATGCCATACTCAATAGAAGCATAATATTTACCTTTCAATCCTGTGTTTTTGACAAATTCAATGACAGCATTGATTTTTTTGACTTTTTCTATCCAATCCTTAGCTGTTTTACCCAATAAATCACCCGTTTGGGCATTGATCGTTTCATTGTTACGTTTCCACTGAAGAATAAAACCAGGTGACTGCTCAGAATTCGAATCCGGATACAGATTCAGAGATAGGTTGCCATAATCACTATCATATTCTGGTCCATGGTAAAATGTGCTCATTGTATCTGTCGCTGTAAATTGCTTGGGAACATCTGAAAGATTTGGATTCATCTTTTCAGCAGCAGAAATGAAGTTAAAGATTGATATTGCTGTTTGCGGTGTCACAGCATTACCAGGTATCTGGATCGGTTGAAAATACAAGGTATTATATATCGAATACTCAGCCGTTTCAGGATGATAGGTAATCAGCAGATAATAAGGCTGGTTTACCAGGTAATAGTTTTTCCAATATTGAACATAGAGACAGCTATGAGTATAAGCAGGGGAACTGATCATTTTCAGTACAAATGCAGCACCTTGTTCTTTGTAGAGAATCATCAAATCATTCACGATTCGATCCGAATTCTTACAAAGAATGGCAGCATCAACAGGTTTCGGTAGATTGAATGTACCATGCAATTCAGTGAAGATTCTACCATCAGTAGTATCCGTGTGTTTCCCTGTAAAGCGTACCATGGCAGAAAACCGATCAAATAAGGAAGATGTGCTGACATCGGGTGATTTCACATTAATAGAAGATAAATAAGAGAGTGTTAAAATTAGTAAACATAACATAAAAAATATTCTTTTTCCCATAAGACCTCCATTCATCTGAAAGTATTTATAAGTAATTATTTGTAAGTAAATAATATTAGTTAAGCTGTCAATAAAATCTTATCGTGATTTCAAAATTCAGCAAAATCATATCTCGTTTCATTTCGTAAGAGCCTACCAAAGAAGTGATTTAATGTTTGACAAATTCGCAACTTTCAAAAAGATAGTTTATAGGAGATTATAACTATGGAGAGAGTGCTGTTAATTCGAGCTAGAATGAATTATAAAGATAAAACAAAAAGCATTTGTCGTAACAGACAAATGCTTTTTTTGTATAAGGATATAATGTGCAATTAGATCATTTAATTTCTATCGCCCTGGATGAAGATATTCAAACTGGTGATATTACTACTGAATACTTGGAACTGACGAAAGGAACCATCCAGGCATATCTTGTTGCCAAAGCAGAAGGCATACTTGCTGGTTTACCTGTCTTGGTTAAAACTTTTCTTACTGTAGATCCGCATACAACTGTCGTTTTGTATAAAAGAGATGGAGATCGGGTAAAACCCGGTGACGAGATTGCCCATATTGAGGGAAATGCTGCTGCTGTTTTACGCAGTGAACGCGTTGCACTCAATTTTTTACAGCGTCTCAGCGGTGTTGCCACAATGACACGTTCCATGGTAGATGAAATTGTCGGCACAAAGGCAAAAGTGCTGGATACACGAAAGACCACACCACTGCTGAGATCATTAGAAAAGTATGCAGTCCGTATGGGTGGTGGTTTCAATCATAGATTTGGTCTTTATGATATGATCATGCTGAAAGAGAATCATATTCGCTCAGCAGGCAGCATTACAAAAGCAGTCAATAGTGTAAAAAAACATAATTCAACATACAAGATTGAGGTAGAAGTAACAAACCTTGTGGAATGTGCTGAAGCCTTTAACTGCCATGTTGATCGAATTATGTTGGATAACATGAGCCTCGAAGATATGCGCCAGGCGGTGGATTTATATACAGGGAAAGTCGAGTTGGAAGCTTCAGGGAATGTAAAATTGGAAACCATCCGCACAATAGCGGAGACTGGTGTGGATTATATTTCCAGCGGTGCACTTACTCATTCTTACCGTTCTTTAGATATTAGCTTGTTATTCAAGGAGTCATAAATGACAGAACAATTAAAGATTCTTGTCCAGATGCAAACATATGACGACAGGATTGGGGAAAAAGAAGAACTCAAAATACTTCTACCCAAACAATTACACGACCTGATCACTCATATGGAAACTGCCGAAGCGAAAGTTACAGAATTGCATAAAGCACAGGAAGAAAAGATCAAACAGCAGAAACAGAAAGAACTTGATATTAAAACTAATCTTGACCTGATGCGTAAGTACCAGACTCAATTGGCTGAAATCAAAACAAACAAGGAATATAAGGCGCTTAATAGTGAAGTCACAAGTTTAGGAGCTAAGAATTCTGAGTTCGAAACCCATATTCTTACACTGATGGAAGAAGAAACTGCGATTAAGAATGAGTTGAAAAATGCTCAAACCGATCTGAAGCAAGCCAAAAAAGAACTGGAAGAACGCGAAGGTGAGCTGCGTCATCAAATCGAAGAAGTGGATAAGATGATTACCGATTACAAGGAAAAACGCAACAATCTTGGACGCAATCTGCCTTTGGCACTTGGAAAAAGATATGTTCTCCTGATCAAGAATAAGAACCGCAAGGCTGTTGTTTTTAATAATAGCGGAACCTGTAGCGGTTGTGGATTTAGAATCAGACCACAACTTCTTCTTGAATTGCAGAAGCAGGTAAAAATGATTGCTTGTGAAAATTGTGGAAGAATCCTTGTCCATAATCTTGAGGATTTGACTTAAGTCGTGGCATAAGATTCCGATCTTATGATTTCTTTATTGTCAAGTATGATGCTAATCATGCTGTCATATGTTTCTGACAATGATAGTAAAGGTTTTGAATTTCTCTGAAAGCAAGTTTTAGCTACTGAGGATGAAAGCTGAGTTCTCCGAGTGAATTGATTTATCTGTTAGTATCGAGGAGACGACATTAACACAGTCTTGAATGTAATAACGGTACATTTCGATACAATTTCTCGTTCCTCGAAATTACTCAATGAACCGTCTTTTAGCTTTCATAAACTTCAGAATCAATATAATTATTTGGTTCCAGTGAAGATCAAATGTCTGCTCCTTCCAATCAGGAAGGGGAGGAAAGTCCGAACACCACAGGGCAGGATACTTCTTAATAGGAAGTCCCGGTAACGGGGAGCCAGCTCCACAGAAATAAACCGCCCCGCACTTATTTGAGCTCCTTTGTTTTCTCTTGTATGTGCGGAGTAAGGGTGAAATGGTAGTGTAAGAGACTACCGGATATTCCGGTGACGGGATATGCCAGGAAAGCCTTATCCGGTGCAATGCCAAATAGGAAAGTCGGGATTGCCCGTCCCTTTGTACTTTCGGGTAGGCAGCTTCAGCCGTCTGGAAACAGTCCCAGATGGGAATCGTGAGATACTGCGCAGAGGAATAGACATTACCTCACTTATTAGGTGAGGAACAGAACTCGGCTTATGATCTTCATGGAACCTTTTTAATAAGAAGTAGAGACGCTCAACTTGAGCGTCTTTTTTATTTGAAAATCTGGTCGAAGATTTCGTAGAGACGCTCAACTTGAGCGTCTTTTTTATTTGAAAATCTGGTCGAAGATTTCGTAGAGACGTTCAACTTGAGCGTCTTTTTTATTTGAAAATCTGGTCGAAGATTTCGTAGAGACGCTCAACTTGAGCGTCTTTTTTATTTGAAAATCTGGTCGAAGATTTCGTAGAGACGTTCAACTTGAGCGTCTTTTTTATTTGAAAATCTGGTCGAAGATTTCGTAGAGACGTTCAACTTGAGCGTCTTTTTTATTTGAAAATCAGGTCGAAGATTTCGTAGAGACGCTCAACTTGAGCGTCTTTTTTATTTGAAAATCTGGTCGAAGATTTCGTAGAGACGCTCAACTTGAGCGTCTTTTTTATTTGAAAATCAGGTCGAAGATTTCATAGAGACGTTCAAGTTGAGCGTCTCTACAGCAGGTTTTTCCTTTACTGATGATGGTGGGTGATACGGGACTCGAACCTGTGACCCCTACGATGTGAACGTAGTGCTCTAACCAACTGAGCTAATCACCCGATAGGATAAAAAAATGGTGGGAGATACTGGATTCGAACCAGTGACCTCTACGATGTCAACGTAGCGCTCTAACCAACTGAGCTAATCACCCAACTCATGCAAACAGTAAAAAATCAGGCAGAGTGTCAAGCATTTTATGTACCGCATATTTCAGTATGTAAATGTAGCACCTTTTTCAGGAGGTATTTCATTTACAGTAGTATCTGCATCCTATTTCTCTTCCAAAAAATTATTGACTTCTTACTGGTAATTCATAGGGTGCTAAACATGTATCTGTTAAGGGAGGAGAATTATGCGAAACGAAAACAATTTTATTGAATATTTGAAAAACAGAAAAGCATCTGAGGAATCTATTGCCTTTTCTGTTGATTTTATTCATCAATACGAAACTTTTTCAGCGGATTTCACAAATGATCAAACTGAAGAAAAGCTTGAAAGTATCAAGGCATTTTGCACTGAATTCATAGCAGGAAAAGAGAACGCCCTTGAAAAAATCATTGCTCTTGCCAGGTACAGTATGTTCTCCGAGAATGAGAATGCGATAACCTATCTGATTACTATGTTTGGAACCATTGGGGTATTGGAGAGTATGGAAGAAAGGCTGACAGAATTAGTGGGAGAAAATGAAGCCTTGGATATCTTCGGCAGCATTGTAAAACCTCCACTAGGTTCAGTTTATGAATTCTATCCACCGGTTGTGAATAAACTACTTGAAACGATGCAGCAATACTTGCCCCTTTCCACCTGCCAAGAAGTTCTTGCTGGTAATCATCATAGGGTATCTGTTGAAGGTTTTCAAAAAGACAAAGAAAAGTATGAGGAACTTGGTTCATTAGATGCCTTGTTATCATATCAACATCTACAATTGCTTAATGAACTTGTAGAATGTATGCTTGGTGATAAATTATGGTATGAACAGAAGATCACACCAGCAGTTCTTGAGTTCGTAAGAAACAACAGGGAGATACAAACCGGTGTTAGAGAAGGAAACAAGCTATTCATCACGAAAATCCCGTATCAGCCGGATGCTTTCCTGAAAGAGACCGATCCACAGAAAAAAAGATATCTTGCCTGCCACTGTCCGTTTGTCAGATCATCAATCCTGGATAATTCCAGCAAGGTTCCGAAGTTGTGGTGTTATTGCACTGGTGGATATATCAAATTAAGATATGATGTAATCTTTGGCAAGTCATTGGAAGTCAAACTGTTGGAAACTGTACTGGATGGTGATGACCGTTGTAGGTTTGTGATCACACTGCCGCCGGAGACAAAGGATTAGGATGCATTTCGACTTGCTCAATGACCGAGCTAGATGACAGCTAATAAACCGAATGAAAAGCTCCTATATAATGAGGAAAACAAGAACTGACAATGAAAAGAACATAAGCTAAACAAAACCTAACAAAGTCTAGATGATGCCTAGATGATCCCTAGATTATCCTTAGATGATGCCTAGATGATTTTATGGGAGACTTGAATGAGAGGTTCATTTCGACTCCGCTCAATGACCGGCTATTTTACTCAATGACCGGTTATTTTCTTTGTGATGGTATAAATTGATTGTCTCTTTAGACATCATGTTATGTCCAAGGTTATGCGTTCTAAAACAAATGCTTTTAATTCTAAGGCACAGGCAATAGCTTTTGTTACTAAATCCTTATCTACTTCTGGAACTTCATCGTAACTCATAAAGTAACTCCTTCAGCTTTAACATGATAAGCCAGGCTGCCAAAAGATTCACTTTCTTCCGTGAATCGCTGTTGATTTTTGATAATCAAATCTAAAGGAGTTATTCTATCAGTTTCCCATAATCTCTTATGGATAGCGAAAGTTAAATCACTGTATTTAAGAGTTGGCAACTCATCATCCACAAGAATCATGAAGTCGTAATCGCTTTCAGGACGTGCATTGCCTGTGGCTCGAGAGCCGAAAAGGATAAGCTTTCGAGCATGATACTTTGCCATCTCTTCTTTGATGATGGTTACAAGCTCAATGAATAATTGATTCTGCTCCATTTTCTCTCCGGCAGTAATTTCAAGATTGCTTCCACATTCACGCTAACTATATAGATATATTATTTAAACTTGGTCAATTTATTATTTCAAATAATACTGAGCAAGATTATTTTTGTTTCTACTTGCTTTGACTCCGCTCAGCAACCGGCTATTTGATTCAGCATTCAAATTCTCTTCTTTCCCTGACAATCTCATCACTCAAAGAAGCAGTAAAATCCTTGGCTATTTCTCTTGCTTTCTGGAAATGAAATTTGCTCACATCAACCTTACTTTTTTCAGTCTCGGACATATCTTCTAAAAAAGTAACTATGACTTTTAGAGGTCTATTCACCTTGATTTCTTTATCTAATATCAATCTGCCATTCTGGTAAATTCCCTTAATCGCTAACATCATTTCTCCTTTGTCACATTAAATTTCTTCAACACATATTAGTTTTACTAATGATATCTATCTTTATTGACAATCTCGGTAATTCATTCTCCTGCCATCCACTCACAAGGTAGAGAGTTTGATGAGTTCTTTTAGTTTTGCATCCATAATATCTTCCCATCTTTCGCGACATCATTGTTTAGTGTTCCAAGATATTCCTTATACTCTTCAAACTGTGTTCTGCTTTTCAACACAATATCCACCGAATAAGGAAGTTTTAGAAATCTCTTTTCAATCCTATATAGCAGATTTAATTTATCTTTGCGGGATATATCATCTTTCAGCAAAATCATGATATCTATATCACTATCTTTTGTTTGACTGCCTTTTGCATAAGAACCAAACAATACAATGCGATCTGGTGTGACTTCTGCTAAAATGGCATCCCTGATAGTATCGAAATCCTGCTCTAAGTACATAAATCTTCCTTCTATCTACAATTTGCTTTTCTTAATTTAATCAATCACGATCAGAATAACTTCGTCAAGTTTATTCCCTTTTGCTTGCCTTCGACTCCGCTCAATGACCGGCTATCATGAACTATAGAGAAAGAAAAGATCGTTGTCGGTTTGAAGTCCATTTGCCCTTTTAGTCAGGTATTCAATGATAATCAGTTAGGGCAATTGAACTCCAAATCCTTAGCGGTCACTGAGCGAAGTCGAAGTGCCCGTCCAGCCACCTTCATGATACAAGGCTTGATTCCTGCTCGTAAATGAATCACAAGTTATGGGATGTACCAGACTTTTACATCGTCAAAGTATACATACGCTCCAGGATAACCAGATAAAAGACGGAATCCTTGATAACCTGAAGAGTTCGTTTGACCATGTATATTATCGAGCTTAAGTTGATCATCAATCCAAACACTTACGTTATTATGTATTGAATCAAACATTAATCTGATTTTATACCACTGGTTCGGAATATATGTGGGTAATGCTACTTGAGTATTGTCACCCAAACTGCAAAAAATTTTTCCTGATGTATAACTAATAATTGCATATTCAGTACCCCAATCGCCCTCATTTAGATTATAAAAGCCAATTCCAGTTTCATCACCTGAAGACCTAATCCAAGCTTCAAAAAAAACGGTAGAAGGTATAGTGGGTAGTGAATGATCAATATAAGAACCGTAATTCGAGCTTCCAAGAAGTTGGAATGAATTAGAACCTGAATGTGAATACTGGTTTGTAACTATTTGATAATTATCTCCAGCACCGTTAGCTCTAATAATCCAGCCACCAGAACTGGGGAAAGTGGTAGGTAAATATGTATCAAAATTATCATTAATTAGCATAACGGTTGTATTTAAAATGACTGTATTAATAATGTTTGTATAACTTGAGTATAAATCATCTTTTTTTGCTCTTACTCTGTAGCTGAAAGATCCAGTCTCAGTAAGATGGTCTGTATAGGTTTGAATTGAAGGTACTACCGATGCCAATAAACTATAATTTCCTTCATCCTTCTTCCGTTCAATTTGATAGCCAGTAGCAATCGTACTATTTTGTGTCCATGCAATAGTAAAATGATAGAAAGTACTATCTGTTATGATCAGATTTGTTGGCGCTCCCAAGCCGGAATAGATGACAGCCTGTTCCTCTATTGCAGAGTTTAAGGATGTATTGAAGGCATGAATCCTATAAGATAGATTCAAGGCATTGCCAGGTGTACTGGTTATCTCATCTGTATATGTCATGGTATTAGCAGGTCGTGAAGCAATTTCAGTATAAACACCGCCACTCAGTCTCTTCTCTATCTTGTAGCCAGTTTCGTTCGTACTGTTATCCAGCCAATCTAAGCGCACCCCCAGCATTTCGACTGTAGTAGCTGTGAATTCGGTTGGGGCATTGAGGATCGTTGATGTATAGCTGGTTGCTTTTTCTTCCGAGTATTCTGTATAATATTCACCTTTCTGCACTTTCAGGCGATAGGTAAGATCATGGTTTAATTCCATATTGAGGGTAGTATCGGCAAAGACACTCGTGGAGAGTTTCTTCATGGTGACAGGTTCGTAAGCTGCATCGGCTATTTTTCTTTCGAATAGCATTATCGCTTGAGATGAATAGGAATAATTGAGCTGTAATTTGAAGCCTGCGTTATATTGATCGATGCTGAGTATCTGGGGTTGATTAAGGAGGTCACTATCATTTTCCAGAGGACTGTTCCAGTCTCGGGAACAGGATAGTAATACAAATGCTAATATCAAAAGACCGAATAATTTCTTCATATTGTTCTCCATTTTTATTGTGTGGAGTAGGATTCCGATCCTACTGTATCGAATATTCAATTTAGATGGGTGTTTAGTAGGATCGGAATCCTACTCCACGCTATTTTTTCAATTCTCTAAAACTTCTGATAAAATCCTTATTAGTAAGCACTTCTCCGAAAGAATATGCATTGGATATTGCTGTTTCACGGGTTTTTCCGAGTCCGCGAATATCGGATATAGAGGAATTCGGGAATCCAACTTCGTATATTATTTTTCTTGTAGCCAATTCAATTATTTTCATGGAGAGTGCGGGGAAAGCGATAAAGAGACCTTGTTGATGATTCTCTCTCACTTCTGTGATTCTTGGTTCAATTATCAGAAAATAGCTGATACCTTGCTCTAAAGTTTTATCCATATCCAGAAACGATAATTCTACTACTTTGCCTTCAACACCGGTAATCAAATCACTAAATGCAGCTTCTGCCTCAGGACACTTATTACAGCTATCACGGCAATACAAACCCACCGTCTTTCCCGTAAAGAGATGCTTTAATTCGAGAGTTAAGGGTACATCCCTGGAGCATTCTACATTGGGGAAACGATCTTGATCAACATTGACTCGAATTGTCGTTTCACCTGTATGTTTTGGAAAGAAGGCAACCAGGAAACCATCGCCATCTTTTGTCACCATGAGAGTATCAATCATGGCAACCGCATTATGCTCATTTACAACAAGATTACCCGAATATGGATTCCCCTTGTAGAGGCATTGAAGGCGGACACTATTAGCACCTTTCATATTAGACTGAAAAACCAAGTGCTGGTAAAATCCTTCCACTTGTTGACTTGCCTCATTGCATTTTCTTTCCAGGAAAGCAGTATAATTGTTTGGCGCTGTGAACCAATTCTTTGAGGCAACCTGGTTAGTACTGTAGAATTTCCAGACCCGATCAAGATTATCGATATAGTCTATTGGATTTGTAGAATCAGCTTCGGATATTTGACTTTCCACAGGTTCTATACTATTACTGGTAAGTCGAATCAATTCATCCAGGAACTTTTGCCTGACAGTATCAGAATAAGGGATGTGGCACCAAGCCTGCCATTTCAGACCTTGCGGTCCTTTGGATTGCTCTGAATAATAATTAAACTCCAAAGCCTGGTTCAGGCTTTTCGAGAGCATAGAGACATCGCTTTCTGATTTCTCATTTACCGTGCCGTTTTCTTCTATAGTTTGCGATAGATACGTGTAATTCACACTGACTCCATCAAACAGTGAGATCTGTGTCAGGGCATTACGCATCGCCTCTTCACGGGCAGTCTTCTCATCAGCGCACATTCCTGAAATACCTGTAAAAGGCAGATTCCTTAAGGATGCTTTACCCCTTACTTCTACAACTTTTGTTACAGCCATACAGTTTGCTATCAGGAATAGCAGAAACAACCATGAAATATAGTACTTCATGTTTAAAACCGCACATTGAAAGCAAGCCCGATAGTCTTATTATCCGGTTTGTATAAGGAAATTATATCCACTTTTTTTAGCTTATTCACTTTCATAACTTCAAAAACAAACCAGGAAGCCATAACACCGGTTGTGATACCACAAATCATAGTTTTTTGGTCGTAGCTTTTGGTATCATCCTTATAGCTTGCTGATTCTGAGAGTGTCCTGGCATTCTTATATTGATCAAAACTGTCTGCACCCTGCATATAGAAATATCCGCTCGCACCGGCACTGGCAAGTGTGGCTAATCCACTAACCCAGGCAAGTGAGGAATGAACTGTACCCTTGGGAATCATACGAAAAACGAGGGAATTAACAGTCTGGTTGTCCAGTTCAATCTCGATACGCTTCTTCTGGATACGTTCATGGATGGCATTGCGCAATTCACTAACTGTGATATTCCCTGAAACGCGATATTCATAGGCATTTGTACTCACCACATAACCGTCATAAGTATCCACTTCATCGATGCTATCAAAGAGATTATCCAATTCATTCTGCACTTCCAGCTTGATCCTGCCCTTGAAAGTGACGGTGAACATCTCACTGCTGGTGGCAATCTGTGGTATTGCTTCAGTCAAGGTGTTTTGCACTGATTTTTGAATGGCTGCTTCCTTGTTTTCCTTGTCCACACCTTCTTTCTGCACACTCAATACGACTTGACCAGTACGCACGCTGATTAGCTTCATCCGTGTCTCGAAATGGAAGTCCTGGTAGTTTGCACTCTTATCGATCACATAAAACCACAGTACTTTATCCGCCATGTTCTTCTTACCATACTGAATGGAAGCAGCATCCATATCGATATCCTTATTCAGGCGGATTTCCTGCAATGCCTCATCCACATAGGCTTTGTCAATGACGGTGATATTCTTGGAAAGCAGTACACTGGTGATTTCGTTGTAGGCTGTATTTACACCTGTGCTTTCCATAGTTTCTGCATTCGAAGGTGCCTTTGGGTCAGGAATGATCATCACCACTGTCTTGCGGTTCTTTACTTTCTTCGTATCTGCTTTTGCCCAACAGGACAACGTGATGGATAAAATTAAGATCACAATTAAGATACGGGTTAAGGTCTTCATAAATACCTCTTTATTCTTTGATTTATTTTCTATTCAGGTCATTTCGACTTCGCTCAATGATCGGTTATTTTCTTTTTGATGGTATCGATTGACGGTCACTGAGCGGAGTCGAAGTGCCCGTCCATCAACCTTTTTGATACAAGGCTTGGATTTTTATTAGTATGAAATCTTTTACAGATAAGGCAATGCGATATGCTTCTTGGGCATCATATTCTGAGACTTCAATAAAGTCATCAGGATACCGATTTTCTACAGAGTAACCAGTTAGTGAAATGGCAAATTCATATTTTTCAATTTCCGGATATCTTTGTGAAACTAAGTCAATTAGTACTTCAATATTATGCGTTTTTGTGAAAGGAACCTCTAAATATATGAGAAAGCCCTTCAAGTACTTTTCAACTGCTTGCTGACAGTGAAAACAGACTGTATCAAAAGGTTTATCAGATGCCACTACCTGAAAAATAAGCTCAACATTCTTTAAATCACTATCTGCCTTCTTAAACCAATTCTGGGCTAAATCAAATCTATCTTCCATACAACACTACCCCATCATTAATAACACCGGTAATGAATGCTGATCTAACGTCTTTCCATTTGTCGACTTCATCTTTCGTATAGATGAGGATGTCTTTTGAAAAATGGTATTTTCTCAATTTGTACAATAAGGAAAGTCCCCTTTTCCTTCTGGGAATATCCTTCTCTTTATCTGAAATAATGAGCAAATCCAAATCACTTTCTGCATTAGCATTCCCCAGAGCATAGGAGCCAAAGAGAATGATCTGTTCCGGCTGATAATCTTCTGCAATGAACAACGCTATCTCATCGATTGTCTCTTTTGAAATCATCCTTTCTCCTATAATAATAATCATAAGTCATATACAAATCAAAAACGAATCAGGCAATATATTTCTAATTATGGCGAATTCGCCTTAATTAATTCCTCTGATAAAAAAATGGAGTTTCATCAATGTTCATTTCCCAGTCCATCCACCTTCATGATATAGAGCTTGGATTTCTGGTTCTGTAAGGGCACGATTGTAGATGCGGAGATCATCTATGATGCCATTAAATTTATCAAATGTGTTATTACTATGTTTCCCAATCGTTAAATTATAAGATACTTCTACTGATACACTTGAGAACTCTCTTTCGGAAATTAATACTCCATCCAAGAAGAATTTATTATATGAATTACTCATTACTCCAATAACATGATGCCAATGCCAATCATTAACAGGACTCTCTGATGAATTTGCGTAATTTGCTGTTTGATATAAAACTTCAAAACCTAACTTGTATGAATTATTATACATCAAAATATCATAACCATTTCTTGAACTTACTGTACCTCCAGGATAATCATCTTTTGAAAGCAAAACAGATATGTTAGTTGCTTGTTGAGAAGTTCTAAACCATAATGAAATGGTTTTGGTTTCACCTATAAGTAAATTAAAAACATTATTTGGTGGATTCCCGCAATCTATATAATCATCCACTCCATCAAAACTGTAAGCTTTAGCTGAATTACCAAAACGATCAATTGATAGTGTCGGTCCATTTGAAGGTGTCCCATTATATCCATTTCCACTTTCGTCATTCGCATTCCCATTGAATGGATAGTAGGCGACTAAGCCATTCGTTGGAATTTCAGTATCCACAATCTTACTAACTGTATTCGTATAACTTGAATATACATCATCTTTCTTTGCTCTGACCCGATAAGTGTACGTTCCGATTTCATTGAGATAGTCTATATATGCTGTTACTCCTGCATTTAAAGTTGTTTGAAGAGTATATCCCTCATTATTTTTCTTCCGTTCTATTTGGTAAGCTGTGGCAATCGTGCTATTCCGAGTCCAAGTGATCGTAAAATGATAGAAGGAAGAATCAGTTATGGCTAAGTTTGTAGGCGCTCCCAGTCCGGAATAGATGACATTTTGCTCTTGCCAGGCTGAGTTTAGGTTGGCGGTGTAAGCTTTTACCCGATAAACCAAACTCATGGGAGTAGGGGGCATCTCGGGAATACTGTTTAAATAGGTCTCAGTATTAGCAGGTCGATCATCAATCTCAAGAAATCCTGCTCCATTCAAGTTTCTTTCAATTTTGTATCCAGTTTCCTTGTTACTGTTATCATTCCAGTTTAAACGGACACCCTGCATTTCGATTGTGTTGGCAGTTAATCCTGATGGAGTATTCAGGATAATAGATGTGTAATTGGATGCTACCTGGTTGGAGTATTCAGTAAAGTAATCACCTTTTTGCACACGAAGTCGATATGTTGGATTATGGTCAAATTCCATGTTCAGAGTCGTATCTGCAAAAACACTGGAAGATAGCTTTTTCAAAGTAATGGGTTCATAAGCAGCACCAGTCTTGCGTTCAAAGAGCATCGTAGCGCTGTTGGAGTAGGAATAATTCAGTTCCAGCTTGAAACCAATGGCGGTATCTTCTGTAATACCGACAATCTGTGGCTGATTCAGTAGGTCTGAATCGTTTTCGAGCGGGCTGTTCCAGTCACGGGAGCAGGAGAGAAGTAAAAAAGTAAGAATTAATAAACCAAGTATGAGCTTCATTTAGCCTCCACGGTTTCACAATTAACATATACACAATGTTATTGGTTAGTATAATTATTGTCAAGCTTCACGTGAAAACGAAGATTGTAACGCCACTTGTAACGCGTTATAAATAACGCGTTACAATAGGTTCCGCACTACCTCCTGAAGTAAGTGCTACTTTAGTTCTTGACGTAATCATTGTATCTTTGCAAATAATATTTCCAGTAAAAGAAACAAAGGATTTATCATGAAAATCATAGATGCGCATATGCATTATTCAAAAATCGATTCCTTCCAGCAAGCCTCAAAGAAGAATGGTGTAGTCTATACAAGAGAAGGATTAGTCAGAGAAAATCAGAAGAACAATATTGTTGCAGGCATCTGTATGGGACTGAATGAAACAGTTACAGGCTCATTCCCTGATGATATGAGTCAAACACCAATGGGTTGTGATTTGGATGAAATACCTCGCAACCTATATTACTGTGCAGGAATAAACCCTCTTAATTTAAGAGGAGAAGCTTTGCATCGCTTAGATAGAGCCATTGATTCAAAGCAGTGTGTTGGGATAAAGATTTATGCAGGATATTACTACTTTATGGTAACCGATAAGATATATCTTCCTGCTTATGAACTTGCATTAAAATACAATGTTCCAGTTGTCATTCACAGCGGAGATACATACAGCGAACGCGGCTTGCTGAAATATTCCCATCCACTTGCGATTGATGAGTTAGCAGTCAATAATCCGGATATGGTTATTATAATCGCTCACCTGGGGAATCCCTGGCTTATGGATACGGCTGAGATTCTCTATAAAAACAAGAATGTTTATGCTGATCTTTCCGGTTTACTGGTTGGTGATAAAGCTCTGTTTGAGCGTTTCTGTTCACAAGAGTTATATATGAATATGTTCAAAACAGCTTTGATCCTCGCAGATCATTATGATAAGCTGCTTTTTGGAACGGACTGGCCTTTGGTACCCATTGATGTGTATATTGATTTTATTAAGAAGCTTGTTCCTGGAGAACATTATGCAGACGTTTTTTATGGGAACGCTCTAAAAGTATTCACCAAATTACGAGTTGAATAAAGGATTACTAAGTGTTACAAGATGAAATGAGAATTGTAGAATATGATCCAATTTATGCCAAGTGTATTGCAGAGATGTGGAATAACAGCGGTTCGGGCTGGAACGGAGATAATACTCATTATACAGAAGCTGGCGTAAGAGATAAGGAAGCAGTTTCGTCCTACCTGCATTTATATTTAGCTTTCATTGGAGATAAAGTCGTTGGTTATTGTAAGCTCTCCAAATACTTCTATGATGAGAACACTCTTTACATCGATTTACTGAATGTTGATCCGCAATATCATAACATGAAGATTGGGAAGGCATTGGTCAAAAAATCCGTAGAGCGAACAATTGAATTAGGATATCCCAGGTTGGACTTGTTTACCTGGGCAGGTAATACAAAAGCAGTCCCGCTCTATAAGAAATGCGGTTTCTTCTGGGAAAAGATGGAAGCTAACTCCACACACTTGATGAATTTCATTCCTGCTGTATTCAACACTGCTTTGATAAAAGACTATTTTACCAGTATTGACTGGTACGATGACTCAACAAGAACAATAGACATAGTACCTGATGGAAGAACAGAGAATAACTTTGATTTCCTGACCTATTGTTGGGAAAAAGACGGTAGGAAACTAGTCGTAGAATTTGAAAAGACAGGTAGGGGAATTCACAGTATAGATACAGATGAATTTCAGATTGTGACAGAAATAGAAAATGGGAAACTGGTGTTTGGCAGGAAATACAAAGTAAAATATGACATCTTAAATAAAACAGGGAAAGCACAAAAGGTTGAAATCAAAGGAATAGATGATAAGAATATCAAGTTTGATTTGAACTTCAGTGGAGAAGTACTTGGAAACAAAACAATCGAAGGAGAGTTTTATTTAGGCTCTATTGATTTTGAACAAAGCATGTGGAATACGCATCCTGCTGTTTGCGCTGAGATTACTTTCAACGGTAAATCTGCTATTTTCAAAACAGGTATCAATCCTCAGTTTCCTTTAAGGATGTTTGCCGGTAAGATGGAAAACAGCCTGTATACAGGTCGGAAAAAAGAGCTGTTTGTAAATGTTGAAAATAACTTTAATGAAGATGGTGAATTTGAGATAATCTTCCCAAAACAGAAGGATATTCACTTCGGTACAAGCACTATCAAAATACCCCTGGAAGCACATCAGAGAAGCAATTTCCCAATTAAAGTGACTGTCAGAAATTCTGTTCTCTACAATCAACGGCTTGAAGTCAGAGTTCATTTAAAAAATGGTGAATCATTCAGCTATAGCCAGCCATACACGATGATCATATACATTCCAGAAGGTCGTACCTATGGTAAAAATAACGAGAAATATTCAATAATTAACGGAAAGAATGTTCTAATTCTAAATGAAGATGATGACATCAATACTCTCTTCTACAAAGTACTTAATACCGAGTTACATTGTTATATAGGCTATCCGAAAATCGGGAAACCTTACTCTTCGGAGTTCCTGCATAAGCAGCCTGATAAAATTGAAATCGTAGAAAAACACTATTCGGTAACTCTTAAAATGTATTACAGCTCTGATTCTTTCCCAGGCTTAAAGTTCATCTCCCATAATAAAGTATGTAACTCAGGAATGCTGGAACAATGGTTTGAGATTCTCTCATATCCTGATGGATGTGATGAGATATATCTGAATCGTTCCGTTATTGTCGATAATGAAAACATGACCATTCCTTATTCAGGAATGATCATCAAAACAGATACCATAGCACATAATGATAATGCACATCTGAATTGGGATGGAGACAAAATAAATGAGAATTGGCTATATTTCACCAATAAAAACGATAGTATGTCTATTGTGTGGCATAAAAAGGATAGATTGGTTTGTTGTGAATGGTATTATGCTATCGAATATACGCTAAAAAAAGGAAAAGACTCTCGAACTCATTCTCTGTTTATTGGATATAATGTCTTTTCTTCAGTGAAAGAGCTTCGTGAGTTTGCTCTTAGAAAGAAGGTTGAACCTGTAATTCCCAAATCATTTCATGATCTGATCATTAACCGGGGGAATCCGTTTGTTGATGGTAAATGCAAAGTTGCTTATACTGATTATCGACAAACTCCCATGGATTGCACTGTCAATATTAACTCTGAGAATGGAATATGCCCAAGTCTTAATGGAGTTGCAGAAAAAGATAAGGAAAAGCATGAGTTACGCTTTGAATTTAAAGCTAAAAGCAAATCGCTAATCGATATCGTAAAGGCAGAAGCTAATTATCCTACAAGGAGCTTTCACATAGAAAAGACTTTGTTTCAGAAGCAAAAGGGAGAAGTTCATCAATTCACTGAAAAAATTGAAGATCATACAGTTTATACTGTTGATAATGGCTTAATACGGTTCAAGGTTTCTCCTGGATATGCTCCAGCAGTGTATTCATTGGTTTATCAAGATCATGAATGGTTGGATAACAGCTTTCCGACCAGTTGTTCCAAATCATGGTGGAATCCCTGGTATGGAGGAGTTGAAAACAACATTGAAGCTATTAAACGATCTTCCTGGATTGAGGAGAAACATATTATTGCTTTTGTGGAGAAAGCAGATAATTATGGTCAGATCTGGAAAGGAATAGAAATAAAGACTGCTATTGAAAACTATGATAGTCATAAGAACCTGGTTGTAAGCCAGTATTTCCTGGTACTCACTGGTCTTCCTGTCATGGCAGTATTCAGCAGTTATTTCCAGGAAAGTGGATTCTGCAGAGAACTCACGGGCTTTTCAAGAATCTTTGCAAAAGGGGACGATGAGATCACAAACTCCACGTTTGAACTAACCAGGGATGGAGAAGTTTTTGCTACTAATTGCGGTATAGAGGAAATCGACTTTAACGTTCTTGGCAAACTCCTGGCATGTGCAGGTAAGAACAGAAGAGAAAAACTGTATTTCTATAATACCCAATCTCCTTTTAATGCTCACGCTGGCTCTGATTCTTCCACTATATCATTGCTCTTTTATCATCATTTATCGCTCAAAAATAATGAATGCAAAGCTACACCTATTAAATTCATAATCCTTTCAGAACTGGACATTCCGGAAAAGACACTGATTGATTTGGAGAGTATCAGGTTTTAGGTGTTAGGTGTTAGGTGTTAGGTGCTAGGTGTTAGGTGCTAGGTGCTAGGTGTTAGGTGCTAGGTGCTAGGTGTTAGGTGCTAGTGTTAATTACAAACAATAGGAGGGTAAGATGATTATCAAATCATACAAAGACTTAATTGTATGGCAAAAAGCCATGGATTTAGCCGTTGAAATTTATCGATTGAGCAAGAGTTTTCCAAAAGATGAATTGTATTGTCTTACAAATCAAATTCGCAGAGCAGCCGTATCAATACCATCTAACATAGCTGAAGGCAAAGGTAGGAACTCAAAAGCTGAATATCTGCATTTCATTTCAATTGCACAAGGTTCGTTAGCAGAAACCGAAACACAAGTACTATTAGCTGTTCGACTTAATTATATTACTGAAACACAAGCAAATATGACGATTCAACTACAGAATGAAATTAGCAAGATGTTGGCTACATTAAGGATAAAACTAGCTGAAGGTTAAAGCGATTCCTAGCACCTAATACCTATCCTCCTGCTGATGCTCAAGATCAATAATCTCCACCCTTGGGTTAATATGCGGATTTTCTGGAGAAGGACCTTCAGTTAATACGACTTTACTGCCACTCAAATCATAACGTTTCAGCAAGTCTTGTGCAAAGGCATTCCAGTTTGAAGGTGTTTCATTATCATGAATGGGGATGACACCATAGGTAAAAACCAATTGCTGGCAAGTACGCTTATCTTTGCATACAGCAGCTATCCAAACGTGTAGCTTAAATCGCGAAACCATACGAGAAGTATATCCAGTCTGTGTATGCACAATAACTGCTGCAGGCTCCATAAAATCAACCGTCTGTTTAACATTATGCGAGACTACATCTGTAATAGAAAGATTGTGGATATTTCCGCATTCTGTTAAATCGGCGAGTGGTTCAAACTCAGGACGATGCGGTTCTGTGGCAGCAGCAATGCGTGATAAAACGTTGACAGCTTCCACTGGAAACTTGCCCATTGCTGATTCTTCAGAAAGCATGATACAATCAGTTCCATCCAGCACGGCATTTGCAACGTCCGTTGACTCTGCACGTGTTGGTCTGAAGTTCTCAACCATCGATTCCAGCATTTGTGTTGCTGTTATTACGGGTATTCCCAAGCGATTTGCCATGTGAGTCAATTCTTTCTGAACGATGGCTATCCTTTCAATCTGTGTTTCAACTCCCAAATCTCCACGGGCTATCATGATTCCGTCAGCAGATTTCATAATATCCTTGATATTACTGAGTGCACCTGCCCTTTCAATTTTCGCAATAATAAAAGGCTTATATCCCATCTGGTGAGCTGCTTTGCGAACAGCATCAACATCAGCGCTGCTATTCACAAAAGACTGACTAATCGCATCCACACCATGCTTCAAGGCAAATGCCATGCATTCCTTATCTCTATCCGTAAAAGCGCACATTCCCAAATCAATACCAGGTAAATTCAACCCTTTGTGGGAACGCAATTCACCACCTGCTAACACACGGCAATGAACATCATTGCCATGAATATGAGTCACTTGCACTTGGATGATACCATCATTCAAAAATATGATATCCCCAGGTTTAACTACTTTCGGCAACTGTGGCAGACTCACCGATACCCGTTCTTTAGTCCCTTCCACAACTTCTGTTGTTAATATCAGCAAATCATCTCTAACCTGTTCGATAGGCTCTTCAGCAAGATGTCCAATACGAATCTTTGGACCGGGAAGGTCAGCCATAATGGCTAATCTTTTCCCTGCTTTTCTGGCTGCTTCTCTTAAATTAAGAATCGTCTTCTCATGCCAGTCAAATGCACCATGAGAAAAGTTCAATCGGGCTATGTTCATACCCGCATTAATCATATTCAGCATAGTTTCAGGTGCTTCTGAAGCTGGTCCAATTGTACAGACTATCCTTGTTTTGTTGGGCGAAAGCATAGGCACTCCTTTGCAAAAGGTATTAGTTGTTAGGTATTAGGTACTAGGTGCAGAACAAACATTTCATACGTGATTTTTTAAAATTCTGAAACTATTTCCCTCTCTTTGGATAAAGAGAGGGATTAAGGGTGAGTTTGATTCTCTGCTCTGATTCTGACATCTATCACCTAGCACCTAAGACCTAAAACCTTCTTTAATTCTCAATTTATGATATTCTCACTGCCGTACCGGAAACCGCTACCATCAGCATACCTTCGCGTACAACTTCATAATCCAAGTCAACACCTACGATCGCATTTGCACCCATTTGCAATGCTCTTTGAGCCATTTCGTTAATTGCCAAATCTCTGCCTTGCTGGAGTTTTTCTTCGTACGCTGCACTGCGTCCACCTACTATATCCGTAACCGAGGCAAACATATCTCTTATGATATTTGCACCCATGATCGCTTCTCCGGTCACAATACCAAAATATTGTTCAATCGAATGTCCTTCTACGTTGGGTGTTGTTGTGATAAGCATGATTTCCTCCTTATCCTTTTTTTGGATAGAGTTAATGAGTTAGAAAATTAGTCAATGGAAAAGAAGTTTGCAGAGGGTGCTATGTACTAGGTATTGGGTGCTAGTACATAAAAGTGGTTTTACGACAGTAAACCCTTTCAAATATGGCTAGAAATTAACAAGACTTGCGCACTTGACCTATCATTATTGTCTGGTAATCAAACTCTCTTCTCTTCTTTATTTCACCAGTACCATCTTCTTATAGGCACTCTTCCCGTTTGCAATTATCCTGGCAAAATACACACCCGAAGAAACGGCTATGTCTTTTTCGTCTGTTCCATTCCAAGAAATTGAGTGATTACCCGTATTGAGATTGTCTTTAAATAAGCTCTTCACGAATTGCCCTTTGATGTTATAGATATCCAGATTTACCTTTCCGGGTGATGATAGATCAAAGCTGATCGTCGTAGAGGGATTGAATGGATTAGGGTAGTTTGATAAGGTTAATGATTTATTTGGTATCACTACTTCATCATTCACAGGTACGATAATATCATCATGATCGTAAAAAGCATCCCAGTAAAATTCAGTAAGACCGGAACGAGTTGTTCCTATCCATTTATTATCCTGGCTATCCAAGGTAAGGCAGTTTATGGAATTAACCGGCAGTATCGAATTCTCCCAATTAATCAACTCCCAATGCTGCTCATCAAATCGGAGCAGTCCACCTGATGTCATCCACCAATTAGAATACAAACTCAGCCATTTTACATCCTGGGAATCAATTGCAATACTCACTATCTGCTGGGGAACTGGAGAATTTGGCAGGATATAAGATGACCAGATACCATCATTGAACTTAGCTAGGCTTACTTCAAAATTTGAACTAGAAGTATCAAAGGTACCTATCCAAAGTACACCTTCGTGATCTATGTTAATACTGCTAATAGCATTGAAGGGCAATCCCGAATTTGATGTATTATAGATTGTCCAGGCTTCATTATGATAATTAGCAAGACCTTCTCCAGTACCGATCCAAATGTTATCGTCAGTACCGATGGCAATACATGTAACTCCATCTGAAGGTAAGGGAGAGTTTGATGAATTCAAGTATATCCAATTATTACCATCAAACCTGGCTAATCCATTATGATAGCCAAGATACCAATTTACCAATCCAATCCATTTGATTCCCTGGGAATCTATTGAAATACTGGAAATACAATTCATAGGTGCACCTGGATTCGAAGGATTATATACAGTCCAGTTCGAACCATCAAAACAGGCAAGACCATCGAATGTACCAATCCATTTATGATGCTCTGAATCTTCCGTAATGCAATTGATCCTATTACTGGGTAAACCTGAATTATTCAGATTATAAACAGACCAGTCGACTCCGTTGTAACAGGCTAAGCCCCCAAACGATGTACCAATCCATTTATTATTGGTAGAATCAATGGTAATACAAGTTACATCCTCGTATGGAACACCCGAATTCGAAGTATTAAATGCAGTCCAGTTTTCACCATCGTATTTGACTATTCCAGAACTACCTATCCATTTATTACCCTGGGGATCGATCGAAATTGAAGGAATGTAGTTACTGGGTAATCCGGAATTTGATGTATCGTATCTCGTCCAGTTGTTGCCGTCAAATTTGATCAATCCATGAGCTTCCGTGCCCATCCACTTATTTCCCTGGGAATCAACAACAATTGAGGATGGAATCCACCCAATATAGCCAAGATCTTCAAATGGAGAATCATATCCTGTGCAATTACTACCATCAAATTTGACCATTCCATGTGATAAACCCATCCAGATATTATCTTGAGAATCAATTGCCATATTCCAGATATAAGTTAAATCATAAGAATACTGGGGTATTATATTTGTCCATGCTAGATTATCGTATTTTATCAACCCGTATCCTGTTGTACCAAACCATTTATTATTTTGGGAATCAATGACAATTGAAATAAGAGAGCTGCCGAGAAGATCATATTCCTGTTGATCATAATGATACCAGTTTTCACCATCAAATTTGGCTACTCCTCCATTATATGCACACCATAGATTTTGCTGTAAATCAACAGCTAAACAGTGTATTTGATTATTCAATATAGAATTTGAAGTATTATAAACTACCCAATTCTCGTTATCGAAACTCACAAGACCTGCCTCATATGTTCCTATCCATTTGACACCATCGGAACCAATGGCGAGAGAAGTAATATGATTATAGATTAATCCCGAATTAGATTTATTGAAAAATGTCGTTGCTCCTGTTAAACGATCGATCTTGACCAGACCTCCGGTTGTTCCCACCCAGAGATAGTTTCCTTCGATTGCAGTACATGTTACATCTTTGCCATAAGTAAAATTAACACCTTGGCTTTGAGCAAAAAGCAGTCCTATAAGAGAGACCAAGATAAATGTGAATAAGCTCTTAATCATCTTTCCTCCATAGTAATATCAGATATTGCTTTTGAATATTTTGCCCCACATGGAAAAGAATTTATAACTCCATGATTTGCATGAAGTTACTTTGAACAAGACTCAATATCATTTATAAATATAAAATTCTGCTAGCATTGCAAGATAAATATTATTTATACTTTCCATATGCACTTAATATTCCAAAATTTATGATAAAATAATTAATTATGATTAAGTAGCAGATTATTTTCCTTAGCTTAAAACCTCTAGCCTATTCATAATGACAAATTTGAAAATATGCCTTTCCTGCTAATGTGGAATCAACGCTTTTTGCTGTTAAACATCGCCTGGTAATCCAGGATATGCATTCCATCAACCCGATCTGCAGTATAGATCTTTCCATTGCTCATCACAAAGCCAAGTGCATTCATATTCCAGGCATAATTACTTATCTGTCTAGGTTGTTTGGGATTACTGATATCATAGATACTGAACTCTTTCCAGTTTTCATCATAAATGATCAGGTTATTTCCGTCAAAGGCTGTAGACCTAATTTTACTTGTCGGATGAGGCTTGATCGATTTCACTACAAACGGAGCTGAAGGTTTTGTCACATCTATGATGACTAAACCAGACTGCCAATCTACAACATAGGCATAATTATCTTTGATAGAAACAAAATGCGCATCCCCCTTTGTTGAGCAGGAACCCACTAATTGCAGACTTTCAGGTTTTGATACATCCACAATTTGTAAACCTCGACCTTCATCTGCGATATAGGCAAGATGATTCAGTATTGTTGCGGAATAGGTATATCCCGGTAGAGTGCAGGAATCAAGCAATATCGTTTTCTTGGGGTTGGAGACATCGTATGTCAGTAGCCTGTATCCGAAAAAGTCTGTCATATAGGCTATACTTCCAATCACTGTAATGGATGTAACGGATTTTGATTCTCCAGGGATAATGCAGGAACCAATCAGCAAAGGCTTAGCGGGGTTTGAAATATCAATGATTTTCAGACCTTGTTCAAGTGTGGTCACATAGGCAGTCTTACCTTCTACAGCTATGTAATTTGGTTGTCCTGATATTGCGATTGAACCCAGTAGCAGCAGCTTTTTAGAATCGGTTACATCCAGAATTTGTAAGCTATTTGTGTTCACAACATAGGCAGTATTTCCAACAACGTTAACAGAATAAGCAAAATCAGCAGTCTTAAATGAACCTAGGAATTCCGGATTCGTCGTACTTGACACGTCAAAGACCTGTAATCCTGAATCACCTAAAGCAACATACGCTTTGCTATTTGAAAGAACCACTGAAAACCCCATATCATTCATATTTAATGAATACTTAAGTACACAGAGCTTTGGATTGGTAACATCAACGATCTGTAAATTGGCATCCTCATCAGTCAGATAGACTGTATTTCCTTCAAGGTAAAGTGAAAGTGATCTGGCGGGTGTTTTATAAGAACCAAGTAACAGAGGTTTGGATGGATTGTCTAACTGATATGTCTTCATACCCTGATCATAATCAATAACATAGGCAATTTTACCCGTCACTGCAACAGAGGCTACATTCTTCAAAGAATTATCGGAACTTATCAATTTTGGATGTGAGGAGTCAGTGATGTCAATGATATGAAACCCGGCATCATTAGCTCCCACATATGCATAATTTCCTTCAACTGCGATGGACTGAGCAGAACCCTTTAAAAGTGAAGTATCTTCCGGATCATAATCTTCTCCAAAATCATCGGGTTTCATCCCGTTGGGTAATACACAGGAACCAAGTAATATCGGCTTTACAGGATCAGCAACATTGATGATCTGCAATCCTGCAGAGGCATCTGCAATATAAGCTTTACTACCTACAATTTTAACAGCCCAAGGAAAGTCAGGGGTTTGAACGGAACCTACTAATAAGGGTTTCAACGGATTGGAGACATCGAGGATTGCTAAACCTAGACTATTATCAGTGAAATATACTTTATTGCCAACCGCAGCAACAGATCGTACGTGTTCTGAAGTATCGTAAGAGCTTATCAGGTGCGGATCCTGGGGTGAACTGATGTCAATGATCTGTATGCCCATTGTATCTGCTGCGACAAATGCCAGGTTTCCTGAAATGGAAACAGAACTGGAAAAACCTGGAGTAAGTACTTCACCTATTTTATAAACTACCGAAAATAGAGACAATGTGCAAAAAAAGAATAAAGTCATTAAGATAACTGATTTCATGTTCTCTCCTTTAACTTGATACGAATGAATATCTCTAGCCCTTTACAGAAAACAGTATCCATTCTTTTGTGTTATTTACTTTGCAAGAAGGAATACCCGCTGAAGTGGTTGCTACGGTGTTGCTACGGAATACCCGCTGAAGGTGATAAGTGAGACGCCCTTATAGGTCGTCTCTACTGCCCGTACTTCCGTTCCAAAGAACGATATTGCATTGATTTTTCTATCTCTCCCATAGTCTCATAGATATTGGCAATGTATTCATTTGTCCGTAAAGTAGCTGGATGCTTTTCACCAAAGATATCCTGCCGTATGGAAAGAGCCTGTTTATAATAGGTTAATGCCTGTTCATATTCTCTCTTTTTATCATAAACGCAACCTATATTAATAAGACCGACAGATGTTTCGGGGGACTTTTCACCCAAGACTTCCCGCCAAATAGAAAGCGCTTGCTCATAATAAGGTAGAGCTTTGTCGAACTCATTTTTATTTTCCCAAACACAACCAATATTATTCAAACTGGCAGCGGTTTCAGGAAATCTCTCACCCAGTACTTCCTGCCAAATGGATAAAGCTTGTTCATAATATGGTAAAGCTAAGTCGTACTCGCCTTTATGATCGTAAACACAACCGATGTTATTGAGTATGGCAGCGGTTTCAGGATGGTTATCTCCAAAGACAACCAACCGGATGAAAAGTGCTTGCTCATAACAGTTTAATGCCTTATCAAATTCGCCCATATTATCATATACATTCCCGATGTTATTTAAGCTGATAGCTGTTTCCGGATGCCGATGTCCAAGTATTTCCCTACGAATTGAGAGAGCCTGCTCATAATAAGAAATTGCCTTTTCAAACTCACCTGTTTCACTGTAAACATCTGCGATACAATTCAGGCTAATGGCAGTTCCCGGATGCCTACTCCCTAAGACAGCCTGGCGGATTGAAAGTGCTTGTTGGTAATATATTAGAGCTTTATTGTAATCACCTTGATGATCGTAAATATCACCAATATTGTTAAAACTGGCAGCGGTATCAGGATGCTGGATTCCAAAGACTTCCTGCCTAATTGTCAGTGCCTGCTGATAATAATTTAAAGCATTGTCATATTCACCTTTAGCATCATAAACATTCCCCATATTATTCAGGCTACTTGCTGTATCAGGATGCTGGGAACCTAGGACTTCCCTCCAGATGGATAAAGCTTGATTATACAATTCTAATGCCTTATCGTATTTCACCATGAGATAATACATCGTGGCAATTGAATTTATACTGTCAGCAGTATTGATATTCAGATTCCCAAAAGCCTCTTCACGAATCGAAAGTGCCTGTTCAAAATAGGTTAAAGCTGTATCATACTCACCCTTTCCCCAGTAAACCTTACCGATTTTATTAAGACTTACAGCAGTATCAGGATGCCGTTTTCCCTGGTGTTTTTGATTCAGAGCTAATACTTTAAGATATTGCTTTAAACTGGCATCGAAATGAAAAAGCTCTTTCTCATGATTTCCTGCTTTTGTATAGTATTTTATGGCAGTTAACCAATCGTCAGCATTATCAAAGTGAAAAGCGATTTCCTCATATTTGGCTTTATCTTCAGCATAGTGCTGCTCCATGATTTGTCCTGCCAATAAGTGCAATTTCTTCAGTTGCTTTTTAAGCTGCATCGCATAGGCAGCATCGCGCAAAAGACTGTGGCTGAAAATGTATCTAATTTCATTTACAGAATTCCAGATGTGTTCCTGTTCTCCCGCATGAAGTTGAGATTGAACAATCATATCATTCAAATCTTCGGGTCTATTTTCCAGAATTTCCAACATACCACATAGAACAATTGATGCAAACTCACAACCTAAAACACTTGCTGTCTGAACAGTACGTTTCAACTCAGCTTCCAAACGATCCATACGAACTATCAGCAAAGATTGTACTTCAACCGGTAATTTCTCTGTTTGTTCTTTTAAATGATATAAATCACCCGAAATAATCAAGTGGTTCGATTCTAAAAGATAAATCGTGAATTGCTCGACAATAAACGGGTTGCCTTGTGAGATTGAAAATGCATATTCAGTCAGCTTTGAATCAACACCATGATGCAGTATCTCTTTCATAAACAGAGCGATTTGCTGACGATTCAATCCTACCAGATTGATTTCTTCCACTGGAACATCTTTATCCATTTTCAGGATGGTTTTTTTCCCATGATCCAGGGGTCTGGCTGTCAGGATGAGTTTAAAAGGAATCGTGGATGCTCTCCTGGTCAAAATAACAATGACCTCCTCCGACTCTGTGTCCAACCATTGCAGATCTTCAATAACCAGGATTACTGGCTTGAAAAGACAATAAGCTTCCAATAGTGATTTTAAGGCAAATCCGGTAACAGTTGGTCTATATTTTGGTTCCAGGTTAGCATAGATACTACCTTCCCATTCCAGCCCTATCAGACCTGCTATCACAGATTCGATACGCTCCAATTCCCTGCATATTTGAGAAGAATCGGGGACTAATTTGACCTGGTCAGTAAAATCAGCCCAATGTTTTCGGAAATCTTCTCTTCTCGAGATGATACTGCCGGTCAAACTAGTCGTAAATTGCTGTTTAATCCAGTATGCAAATGGATTGAGAGAGCTTCGGTAAATAGAATCTGTCTGTAAGTAAAAGCACAATACTTTTTCACCCAGTTTCTGAGCCAGCTCATATACTAAACGGGATTTCCCCTGTCCTGCTTCTCCATAAATATAGCTGACTCCTGCAAATTTACCCTCTTTTAGAAGCCGGCAGGAAGCTTCTAACTCTACTAATTCAGCTTCTCTTCCAATGAATCGCCTTTGGTAAGATGAGGGATTTGAATTCTTATGTTTATGCAGTAAACGGAAGGTTGAAACAGGAAGCGGATATCCTTTAAAGACAAGGTCACCCAGGCTGTGATAAGCCACAGATTTGCCTACCGCAATTTGTATTGGATGATCAAACCAGACATCACCCCATTTTGCTTGAGTCATAAATCGGGTAGCCAGGTTTACAGCCATACCGAGAGCAGCATACTCACTTCTGTTTTGAGAACCTACAAAACCTGCAAATACCATCCCCCTGGTCATTCCGATTCTAATATTTTTACCGCAGAAAGCTTGAACTTCAAGGGCAAATTCGATTGCTCTCATCGCTGTTTTTTCATATTCAAGCGGTGCTCCAAAAATCACATACAATACCCAACCTTTATCAGAATACTCTATATTACTTAAAAAACCACCCAGATTCCTCGCTGTACAGATGATATTCTCGACCTGCTCTTTTTTTGGTTCAGCGAGATTCACAAAACAAGGTACGACTTCACGAAATTCTCCTTCTGTTGTCATGGAAGTAATCTCATCAGGCATAAATGATTGATAGGATTCTTCACTTTGAGGAGGAAAAGGTTTTAGTGGAGCTATGATGATTTTATCGATTCGGCAATGTCTATTATCGATATCCACGTAGGAACAAAGAGAAGATCCCATTTCAAGACAGAGTTTCTGATCTGCTATCACTTCATTAGATTGGGCAATCTCCTGTGCTCCCACAGCAAGAATAATCCCTTCTCCACTGAACCAAAATGCAGATTGAACTTCTGTATTAATTATATTCCATGCGACTTTCCCGAAAGACACTCCGATTCGTAAACCTAGTTCAAATTCTCCGAACTCAGTAGTCTTTTTACCATTCTGAACAATATAATCCCTCATCTCAAAAGCAGCAGATACTACATTCCTTGCACTTCCACCTGGAAAAACTGCGGTGAAAGCATCACCTGCAAAACCGGTAATAAAACCACCCCGGTTTTCCACTGCTGTCAGTGCTGGAGAAAACATTGATTTGATAGTATCGATCAATACTTCAACACCAGAGTAGGAATGACGCATCATCGCCTCTGTCAAAGCAGTGAAACCTACCAAATCAGCATTCAGAACATAGGCATTAAGTATGCCCTCATACTGTTTTTGGCGGTATTTGGTCATGATGAAATCCGGGATCAGTATCCGCATCTTGCCTCCCAATTTACACAGCAGAATGGATATCTTGAAAAGATGAGTCAAGGAATATAATCTGGGTGCGGTAACGCATTCAAATGATTGCTTCGAGAGATTCTTTGTTCTTAAGGATCTGCTGAGTTTCACTGGCAAGATGGCAGTATTTCTAGCGCAGCGTCTTTTTTCAAAAGGTGGATAGGTCGTATCTTGTACGATGCAAGCTGCTGTAATTCCATGATCTGACGCTTAAAGAAACACCGGGCTGGTTTGGTATTTTGCTTCATTTAAAAAATGAACTATCGACCTCACAAGATGAGGCGTTGCGTTTACTTTCTGTTTTTCAAAGTGTAGCGCATTTTATCAAAAGTTAGCTGGCGCAACGCCTTTTTTCAAAAGGTGGATAGGTCGTATCTTGTACGATGCAAGCTGCTGTATTTCCATGATCTGACGCTTAAAGAAACACCGGGCTGGTTTGGTATTTTGCTTCATTTAAAAAATGAACTATCGACCTCACAAGATGAGGCGTTGCGTTTACTTTCTGTTTTTCAAAGTGTAGCGCATTTTATCAAAAGTTAGCTGGCGCAACGCCTTTTTTCAAAAGGTGGATAGGTCGTATCTTGTACGATGCAAGCTGCTGTATTTCCATGATCTGACGCATAAAGAAACACCGGGCTGGTTTGGTGTCTTGCATCATTTAAAAAAATGAACTATCCACCTCACAAGATGAGGCGTTGCTCTAATCTCTGACCCAAGTCCATTGCCATTTTTCAGGTTCATCGACAAGATTGGCTTTTACTGGGTTCATAACTATATAATTTATTATGTTCATCAACTCTTTCTCATTTCTGACGCAGTAGTCAAAATATTCCCTTTGCCAGAGTGAACCCTGCCGATTCAATTGTCTGTTAATTTCGACAGCAGTATTACCCTTGATCTTCTTTATTACATAAGACAATAGATGCGGTTTTCCTGGCTCTCTTTCCAGAATTTTCATCAAAAGATGAATGTGATTCGGCATGATAGTAAAACATATCATTTCATATAATACATCATTGAACTCGAGAAATGTATCTTTAATACGGGAAGCAGTTTCAGGATGTGTCAGATTAATGGGATTTGAGGTATGTTTTGCCAGCATTTGATCATAATAATCGAAAACCTTCTTTTGAACGATATTCTGATAATATGCACCTTGCGTAATCCTGGAATTAATCTGTCGTTTATATTCATTAAGATCTCCGACAAAACTGACAGGTAATGAATCCCTGATTCGAAATGTGATGAACAAAATGCCGTTTTCAGGTTGGTAATGCGGCATCCTTCGCCAGTAGAATTGATTGATGTATGACTTATCCATAGTACCCTCCCATAAAGGTCACTGCTTTATCTTTAAAAGAACGATGTTACGAATGATTGCATCATTTAAAAAATGAACTATCCACCTTTTAAAAAAAGGCGTTGCTTTCAATTACTGAACTTTCATTAAAAATGAACTAACCACCTCACAAGATGAGGCGTTGCCACAAAAAGCGATGCATCTAGTCCCAGAACTTTCTATCCAGTGACCTGTATTGCACTGCTTCACTGATGTGGAAGGGCAGGATTTCCTTACTTCCTTCCAGATCGGCAATAGTGCGTGCCACTTTCTGGATGCGATCATATACACGAGCGGAAAAGCCCATTGTATCCATAGCATTCTTTATGATTTGCTGGCTTTCACTGGTCAGGTGGCAATACTTGCGTATCGCCCTGGAATTCATCTGCGCATTGCAATAGATCTTATCCTGGGCAAATCTCTCCAACTGTATCTTGCGGGAGGCATTCACCCGCTGGCGTATTAAACTAGAAGTCTCTCCTGTGGGCTGAGAACTCAATTCCTGGAAGAGAACCGCCGGTACTTCAATATGGATATCGATTCTATCTAAAAGCGGTCCAGAGACACGGGAACGGTAGCGTTGGATGATTTGTGGTGCACAGGAGCAGCTATGCCCCGGGATGTGGTTACCATAATACCCGCACGGACAGGGATTCATGGAGGCAATAAGAATGAACTCAGCGGGAAAGATCAGGCTCTGTTGCGCCCTGGAAATAGTCACTATTCCATCTTCCAAAGGCTGTCTTAAAACTTCCAGCACATTCTTCTTGAATTCAGGCAATTCATCGAGGAAAAGAACTCCGTGATGCGAGAGCGAAACCTCTCCCGGCTTGGGATACGCTCCGCCGCCAATTAACGCAACGTCCGAGATCGTATGGTGGGGTGCCCGGAATGGACGATAGGTGACGATACCATTTCTCAGGTTCATGGATAAACCTGCAACAGAATGGATTTTGGTAGTCTCTAGAGCTTCCTCTAGTGTCATATCGGGAAGAATCGTTGGTATCCTTCTTGCCAGCATCGTTTTCCCTGAGCCGGGAGGTCCAAGCATCAGGAGGTTATGACCACCGGCAGCAGCGACTTCCAAAGCACGCTTCACCTGGTACTGGCCTTTCACATCGAACATATCGACAGGAGCTTCATTCATTATAGAAAATATCTTGGTTTTATCCACCACCACAGGTTCTATTTCAATACGTTCTTCCAGAAAATTGACGGCTTCATTCAATGTAGCGACCGGATAGACATTCAAGCCATCAATGATACCTGCTTCCTCAGCATTTTCATAAGGCAGAATTAGCCCATCGATTTTATCCCGCTGTGCTTGAATGGCAATAGGCAATACACCTTTCACAGGACGGATAGAGCCATCCAAGGCAAGTTCACCGATCATGGCATAGCGCCCCAGGTTCTTGGATGACATATTGCTGGTCGATACCAGTAACGATAGTGCAATTGGCAAATCCAAAGAAGCACCTTCCTTCTTGATATCTGCCGGTGCAAGATTGACAGTATAAGAAGCAACCATGAAACGAAATCCGGAGTTCCTAATTGCACTCGTAACTCTTTCCTTGCTCTCTTTGACTGTATTTGAAGGAAGACCAACAATCGCAAAAGGTTGTGTACCACCCCTCATATCAGTTTCCACTGAAATCTTGATCGCATCGATGCCGATTGTGGCATAAGAATTTGTCTGTCCTAACACTGTTCCTCCTTAATTACCCAGAACGACTGTATTTTGTTTATGAAAAGCATTTCTCTGCTCTTGATCATAAGCTTCAAAATAAACGAGATAGACACCAATTGGCAGGTTTTTGGATGATTGATTTTTCCCATCCCAAAGGAAAGAGCCTTCTGCAGAAACAAGCGACTGATCCGCCAATATACGCACCAGCCTGCCTTTCAGATCATAGACCTTGCAACTGACCCTACTGATGGGTCGAGAGAAAGAATAACGAATCTCACAAGTTTCCTGTCTTTTCGGAAAAAATGGATTCGGTTGAATACGGACATTTGTTGATGTGGGCATTTGCTGAATGAAAACGCTGTTCTCCTGCCCCGGTGTCCCGCCAATAGCAGCAAGACATGGACTCCAATTGTCACTACCTGGTAATAAGGCAGGTTGGATTCTTTCTATGGAAATACCTTTATCTTTGCTCCAATCCGGAACATATGCAAACTCTTCCCATCTGTTATTAAAAGCATCTTCGATGAAAATAGATTCTCCTGAATTAGATAAGGAAGGTAATCCTGAAATGATTTGTTCAGGATTAATAGAATATTGTTCACAAAGGCTCTCAGCATCCTGCTCATCATGAACAATAACAAAAAACTGGCTGTCATCTGGCTGCCAGGTAACTGAATCAGCAGTAATGTGTATCCTCAATTGGGGATACTTGGGAAGATCAGCATTCCTGCGTATCTCTAGCCACTCGGGCATGCCGGTTAATGGGTCATACATGATTTCATTTACCACGAATGGGAGAGAATTGCTGTTATAATAACTCCAGTATTCGGAGGGGGAAGAACCGCCTGAAGTCGGCGCTACATCTGAAATGAAACTGCCTGAAGTCAGTGGTACAATCGTTTTATACTCACATTCGATCTTATACTGAAAAGCGTGATAACCAATACCCGGAATAGCTTGCTTAAAGACAAAGACACTATCGTCCGTCAAAGAAAGATAAGTATCAATTATCGATTCTCCCAAGCCAGTAGAACTGTCAAACTGAAGGCAAATCAGGTGAATATCAGATACCGATTCATCCTTATGAAATTGTACTTTATGGATTAACGAATCATTTTCAGCCATGATTTGTACAGAATCGATGTAAACAAGTGCTTCAGGTATAACGATACTATTGGGAAGACCGGGTGTACCACCTTCTGCTAACATGCAGATATCCCATATCGGAAAGGATAAGCCAGTACTTCGTCTTTCCAACGATCGATTGTAAGCCTGGGTTGAACCAATATAGTGTAATGAATCAAGTGTTTTATCCGCATCATCTGTTAGCCAAATGGTTTCTTCGTCATTATTAAGTGTGACCCAATGACTCAATTTGACGATAGACAAACCAGGGCAGTTTGGATAGTTATGCACAAAATCGAGTGAATCAGTGCAAAGTACCTTGTAGCCTTGGGCAGGGATATCTAGATTGAAGGTGACCTCATTCTGGGCTTCATCCCTCAAATGCAGATTAAATAAGGATAAATCAGCATTTCCCCGATTATATAATTCTATCCATTCCTGGTTATCTGGTGACGGTGAATATAATAATTCGTTCAAAATCAGAGATATTTCACCAACGAAAATAGAAGTTATCCACAAGTTATCCACAGGATTGATATCGTTAGAAACGTTCAAATTTAAACTGACCTTGTGTAACCCAGGTATTGTACAATGGATAGTGATATCGATCATAATTGAATCTTGCGCTATGATATCTGGAATTTGAATGGATGAATAGATCTCGTTATCAAGTTTTATTTCCAAATATTCCTTAGAGTTATACACACTCGTTGTGGATAAGTTGTGGATAGGCGTGTTTATCTTAATGTTAAATTCAATAATCTCAATTATTGGTATCCCGATAGAAAGATTTATAGGAATAAGATTAGCACTACCAGGAGTTGGAGAAGAGCAATCAAACCAATCGGCTGAAGTATTTGTATCCACTCCATTATGCAAACGAGCCAGGCTATGACCTTCCGGTACATCCGGACACAATTCCGTCCCAATATCATGTATGTCATCAGGAAGTTGATTTGTATTTGGCGAATCATATAAAACAGTATCAGTGTAAGAACTGTCAGGGGAAGTCAGTCGAATCCCGTCAGATTCTGCACCGCCGTTTTGCAGCGTAATATTGCTCCATAAATGGGCATTGGAAAAATCTTCCTCAGCTAAAAGCAGATAATGCTGCGGGCGCAAAATGAAAAACGGAAACGTATAAGTAGCAGAAAAATCAGAACCACCGGAATAAAGCTGCCAATCCTCCATATCAACATCCTCCGTTCCGTTATTAAAGAATTCAATCCATTCATGATAATCATCTGAACTTATAGGATCATAGCAAACTTCATTAATCACTATATCAGAATATAAAGCAGGTATACTTAATAAGCATATCAAATAGGTAAATAAAACAGGAAGGGAAATACCCTTACATATCATGCATCCTCCACAATATTAACTCTATAAATAAAAAATAATCATTAGTTATTTTGGAGTCAAGGAATATTTATTAAGTAATTTAGAAGCACTAAACAGATGTATAAAATGAGCTGGGGTTCATCTAGGCATTATCTAGGCATTATCTAGGGATCATCTAGACTTTTTTAGATTTTCCTTAGGTTTTCATTAGTTCTTGTTTTTTTTCAAATTTCTTCATCTTCCTTAAGGCTTTACATGAAAGATGAGGATTTGGAGTTCAAATGCCCTAAACAAATTATCATTGAATACCAGATTAAAAGGGCATTCGGACTTCAAAATCGACCTTTCATCTTCAGTAGCGAAAACTCGTTTCAGAGAACTTCGAACCTGCTGCCACGTTTTCCCTTGACAGCTCTGCCCTGCTAAAGATTTTAGCAATTCGTACATAATTTTGATTTATAGGACAGGAGAGATAAATGAAAAGAACATATCAGCCCCATAATCGTAAGATGAAGAACAAACATGGGTTCCGTTTACGCATGAGTACTAAGAATGGGCGTAAAGTCCTTGCCAGAAGAAGAGCTAAGGGCAGAAAGAACCTGACCGTTTAAGGGGTTATTAAAAGGATTTGAGTGCCATGTTGATCCCAAACTTACATGGTGTATTATTCTATTGAATCGCTCAGGGAGCAATCCCGACAGTGGGATTCTTTCCATAATGCGTTACATTTGCAAACGAAGCGAATACCTGTCTTTTCAGAAATCAGACATGATCATTCGTTCAAATTATTTTCTGGTTCTGTGTCTTCATGATACAGAACCGTTTTTTTCAGTTGGGATCACCATCAGTAAAAGAGTTGGAAACGCAGTCGTACGTAACAAGATCAAACGAAGAATCAAAGCATGCCTGAGAGAGAAAAATACCGAGAAAGTGTCGGGGTGGAAAATCAACCTGATTGCCAAACCGACAATAGCAATGATAGATTGGCTCACTCTGAAGTCAAGCTTGGAAGATGTCATACAGAAACTGGAGAAGCAGGAAAATTGACTCATCTCTTGATTTGGAATTCTCCTATTGTCTGGTTGATTCGATTCTATCAGCGCTATATATCAACCATGCTCCCACCGACTTGCCGCTTTGAACCTTCCTGCAGTCAATATGCGCTTCAGGCTTTTCACAAATACCCTTTTTTTAAGGCTTTTTATCTTTCCGTAAGCAGAATACTTAAATGCCATCCTTTTCATAAAGGTGGCTATGATCCCTTGCCTTAGGAGGAATTTTGGATCGTAGAACTTTACTTGCAATTGCTCTAATCGTTATCATATATCTATTGAGCAATGAATTTATCTGGAAGAAGAAAGAAGCGCCAGTCGCTCCTTCCAATCAATCCACAACCCAGGCTGCTTCAACATCTCAACCTGCACAGAATGGTACTCAAACAACATCCCCGCAAGCTGTTAGCCAGGCGGTACTCTTACCTGATACGTTAAAAACAGGTATCCCTGTTGATAACAACATTGTTCTTCAGAATGATTCTTTGAAAGTGGTTTTTTCTAATGAAGGCGCAATAATCCGAGAAGCATATTTATTGAATTTTAAGGATGTTGATCGTAAATCTCCTGTACAATTGATAGCCTCATCAGAAGGGATTTTAGGTTCTCAAATAACGACAGCTTCCGGTTCATTAGATCTTAACAAAATAGTCTTTTCTTATGAGCGTTTTGATCAAAATGGATATCCTGGTCTTCGTTTTCATTGGGACAGGAATGGTAGTGTTCTCATTGAAAAGAGATTCATTCTCTTGCCCAATAATACGTTAGATATGCAATTCAATGATGTGAATTTCGGGGCTTTGAATGGATATCAGATTGGGTTTGATGCAGGCATCAGGGATACCGAGCATAATGCAAAAGCTGGTAAGCCAAACAAGATGAAGGGACAGGATTACAAATTCATTGGGCAGATCGATAATACACTTCAGTCTTTTTATCTCTCAAAATTGAAAGAAAAAAAGACAATTGCAGGTAAAGTGAATTGGGCTTCCGTGCGTTCCAAGTATTTCCTGATAGGACTTATCCCTGATAAGAACGTGTTCGTAGTAAATACGGTGGCCTATGATAATAAAAATACACCCGCTTTTGATGTCACAATCAAAACAGATGCTCCAAGAGCTTCCTTCAATGATCACTACTTCTTGTACCTTGGTCCGGTAAAAATGAATCAATTGAAGAAGTTCAACATCGGTTTCGAAAACGCTGCTGAACGTGGTGCTAAATTACTAAGATGGTTATATACCATATTTAATTCCTTCCTCAGTTGGCTTTTTAAACTTATTCCAAATTATGGAATTGTCATCATTATTTTCAGCATTCTCTTGAAGGTTGTACTGCATCCCCTGACTCATAAAAGTATGGAATCTGGAATCAAGATGCAACGGATTCAACCTTTGATCAGAGAGGCTCAAGCCAAATATAAAACTGATCCGAAACGTATGCAAACTGAGTTGAGTGCAATTTATAAAGAGAATGGTGTTAGTCCGTTAGGGGGGTGTTTACCTCTCTTATTACAGATGCCTATTTTTATCGCCCTGTACAGCGTTTTGCGTTTTTCACTGGATATGCGCCAAGCATATTTTGTTGGTTGGCTAAATGATTTATCTGCTCCGGATCCAATCTATGTGCTACCCATACTAATGGCGATATTCATGTTTGTACAACAAAAGATGATGACTCCCAAAACGACACCAGGCGAGGAAGTGGATGAAAAACAGGCAGCTATGATGCAAAGCCAAAAAATGATGATGTATGTCATGCCCGTCATGATGTTCTTTATCTTTAAAAGCATGCCTGCTGGATTGGTTCTTTATTGGACGATATTCAACATTCTTTCTATCATTCAGCAGTATTATTTAATGAAACATTTTGAAAAAAAGGCAAAATAACATGAAAGAAATTCAACGAAAAGGAAATAGTGTTCAAGAGATTTTAAAAGAATTCTCACTCGAGCAGAAGATTAATCAAAATCAAATCAGGTATAAAGTTATCCAAGAAAATACGCCGGGATTCCTAGGGTTTTTTGGTAAGAAAAAAGCCATTATTTCGATTCAATTATCCGATGTTGCTGAGATGATGAAAGAGTTTACAGTACAACTACTGACTAAAATGAACACCGAATTCGATTCTGTAAAGGTGATAAAAGAAGGGGAATCATACCAGGTATCTGTCATTGGAACAAAAGAACCGGGTTTTATCATTGGGAAAGAAGGAAGGATGCTGGAAAATCTGCAATATCTAATGAATCGTGTATTTGAAAAAGATGCCGGTTTAGATAAAATATACTTCGATGTTGATGGCTATAAGGAACGCCAGGAAGAAAAAATGCTTCGACGTATCAAACCAATGATAGACAGAGCAAGAGAAAAGCAGCAATCAATCACACTAGACCCGATGAATCCAGCAGAAAGACGAATTGTTCATAAATATGTGGAAAATGATAATCAACTGCGTACACTTACTGTTGGTGAAGGTAAAATGAAACGTATCGTTATTTTCCCTGCCAAAGGAAAGAGTTCAGGTCAATCGCAACAGGCAAGACCACAACAGAATCGTCCTTTAAGAGCAAATACAAATCGTCGTCCCAATACACTCCGAACACCCAACCCCAGAAAAAAGAGCGATGAAACTCGGTCAGATTGAACTGTAGAGTAGGATTCCGATCCTACTGGAATTGGAGATGTAATGAAACTCGGTCAGATTGAATTATTCAAGGTTTCAGCAGGACATTACTGGTCTGATGGTGGAGCTGCCTTTGGTGCTCTTCCTAAAGTATTGTGGAATAAAACCATCAAAGCAGATGAGGAAAATCGTGTTATTTTTGAGCTGAACCTGCTGTTAATTAAGACAGCGGACAGAAATATACTGGTTGATACAGGTTGTGGAAATCATCTTTCTCCAAGACAAATCAAGATCTACGACCCTTCTGAATTTATCCTCTTTGAAGAACTTGAAAAGTATGGAATAACCCGCTTTGACATCACTGATGTTATACTGACTCACTTACATTTTGATCATGCCGGTGGTGTGATCAGTGTTTGTAATGGAAAATCGGAGCTTTCCTTTCCCAATGCCATTCACTACATCCAAGCAAGTGAGTGGGAAATGGCAAAGAATCCTGATGAGCTTAACCAAGCTGCATATTATTTTGATGAACAACTTTCACTTTTAGCTTCCGAAGGAAAATATGTATTACTTCAGGGCAATTATCATTTGATTCCAGAAGTTGAATTGCGATTAGTTGGCGGTCATTCGGTTGGAACCCAGGTCGTCTGTTGTGAAAGTGAAGATGAATTTGCAGTTTATGCCGGAGATATCATTCCTTCTCAACCGCATCTCACATTACCCGTAGTATCCGCTTATGATGTGAGCAGGATTGATACTTTCAAAGTAAAAAAAGCCATGATAGCTGAAATTAGGCAGAAAAAAGGATGTTTGCTATTGAATCACGATAGCAGTGAATTTGCATTGAAATTGTAAAGCAAGACGCCGTTCTTGCTATTATATATATTAGCATAAAACAACAGCAAGAACGGCGTCTTGCTTTACTTTTTATCACCCGGAAATAATCTGTTAAGTCCATGAATTAGTAAATAGAATATGCCCATGAAGATAAAGATCCCCAGCATACCTTTCCACATGACATCCAACGACAATACAAAATTACTGATTGTTTCTAACGAAAATACTTGAATCATTTCGATTATCCTTCTATCAATAGTGATAGGGTTTGTTATTCATGATCATAAAAGCACGGTACAGTTGCTCCACTAACATCAGTCTGATCATTTGATGCGTAAATGTCATTTTCGAAAAACTAAGTATTACATCTGCTTTTTCACGTATTGTAGCATGTAAGCCATAAACACCGCCGATGACAAAACAAAGATCTTTAAAACCTTGCTGCTGTGAAATCCATGTTGAAAATTCCAGTGAAGAGAACTGTTTACCGGTTTCATCCAGCACGACTAGAAATTCCCCTGGTCTAATAGATTTTCCAATAATTTCTGCTTCTTTCAATTTGACATCTTCAGAACCTGATGACTTGCTAAGACTGACATCAGGTAATTCTATAATAGTTACTTTATGATATGCATGTAAACGTTTCAAATACTCGTTTATTCCTTCAATGAGATAATCCTGTTTCGTTTTCCCGAGACAAAGAATGCGTATGCTCATTTGGAGGAAGCTAAAATACCGAGAGCCATGCATAGCATCTTGGTTTCACCGCTATCAGCTCGAGAAGGTATCAGGATTGGAACCTTTGTACCCATGACGACATGAGCTACCCGATATTTGCAGTAATAGGTAAGTGTCTTGCCAAAGATGTTTCCTGCTTCAATATTGGGGACGATTAAAATATCTGCATCTCCAGCGACAGGTGATTTGATTTTTTTGATTTGGGCTGCTTCCATATCAATGGCATTATCAAAGGCTAGAGGTCCATCAATCATACAACCTGTGATTTGACCCCTTTCCCACATTTTAACGATTACTGAAGCATCAATTGTGGGAGGCATTTTGATATTTACAACTTCAACAGCACATAAAATAGCAACCTTGGGATTTGGATTACCTAATGAATGGGCAACAGCAACAGAGTTATTGATAATGGCTACCTTTTCATTCAGATCGGGATAAAGGTTGATTCCACCATCACTCATAAGAACAATCCTGTCAGGATGTTCATAGGCAAGCACATCGCTGATGACATCACTGGTACGAAGACCGTTTTCTTTATCAAGAACTGCTTTTAAGAGTATTGCCGTATCTGCTTTTCCCTTGAGAATAACATGCCCTTTCCCCTCTTTTGCCAATGCGACAGAGATCGTGCAGGCTTTTTGTAAATCTGTACCTGTATCGATGATTTCGAAGCTATTTTCATATTGAGGATCCATTTCTTTCAGTAAGGATAAAATTGCTGTTTTATCACCCACGAGTATACAATCTGCTATGTTTTCTTTCTTTGCCAAGATAGCAGCTTCGATTGCAGAATCGGTTTGAGCTGCAGCAATAATGACTTTCTTCCCAATTTGTTCTTTCACCAATGCAAGCATTTCGTTGAAATTAAGAATCATGAAACTACTCCTTATATGATCGATTACACAGAATCATGTGAAATAAAATAATCCACATAGTTTTCATCTTTAGGATAAAAATCCTTGAGTATTTTCTTCAAAGCCTGTTTCTGAATCTGTCTGACTCTTTCGCGTGACAGCCCCAAATCTTCTGCAATCTGGGCAAAATTCTTTCCTTTTTCTCCAAGAAGTCCGAAATATGTTTTAATGATATACGATTCTCGAGGTTCAAGATTCTTAATTGCCTGATTCAAATCATTTCGAAACTTCTCACTGAAGTAAATTTGTTGTGGATCCTTTGACTCTGTATCTTCCAGGTAATCAGAAAGAAAGACTTCCGAGCTGTTTTGACTGAATGACGGATCATCAATAGAAACTGTTTCAATGATTTGACTCTGAATATTTCGAATCATCTTACCTTCGAGATCCATATGTTTTTCGAGTTCTTCAATTGTCGCAGCTTCACCGGTTTCATTGAAGATACGTTCCTGTTTGGCTCGAATCCTATTAGCTGTATTTGTTTTACCTAGAGGAACACGGATCAGGGAACTCTTTTCAGAAATAGCCATCATAATACGCTGTTTGATCCACCAAATTGCATAGGAAATCAGTTTGATGTCCATGTCAGGATTGAATTTTTCGAGTGCTTTCATCAACCCAATATTTCCCTCACTGATGAGTTCAGAGAGAGAAAGTCCCCTATTTTGAAACCGAGTAGCGATTTTAACTACAAATTTCAGGTTTGCCTGGATAAGACTGTTCAGTGCATTTTTATCACCGTTTCTAGCTTGAATAGCTAATTCATGCTCCACTTCCCTGGGCAAAGTTTGAAACTTGGATATTTCACTCAGATAATTTTGTAATGCGCGATCAGCAAAAACATTCTCGCTCATGATGCCTCATTCATAGAATCCATGCGTACAGTTAATTTCTATCAATATTTATTCAATTATGTCTAATCTTAATAATCTGGCAAGACTTTTTTCGGATCGATTGCCTTACCTTTTACACGATACTCAAAGTGCAAATGAGACGCTGTTGCATTTCCTGTTGAACCAACTAACGCAATCTGCTGACCTTGTTGGATATTATCTCCGACTTCAACCAAATTTCTTTCATTATGAGCATAAACAGTCATAACAAAATCAGGATGCTCTATTACGATCACATTTCCATAGCCACTTTGCATACCTGCATAGACGACTCGACCATCCAGGACAGAATAGATGGGTGTACCGGAAGGAGCTCCAATATCTAATCCCTTATGCGGTCTGCTCTGACGTAAACCAAAGCTTGAGATAACATGTCCGATAACAGGTCGAACAAGATCATTACGCAAGCGGGAAGGATCTTTTAATTGTGGCAGCTGCTCAGTTTCAGGCTCGATTTCAGTAACCGGTTTTTGATACCTGCGAATTTTTAAATAAATCTTCTGTCCGACAAATATTTTGTTGTTACTTAGGTTATTCACTCTTCGTAATTCTTCAACAGCGATATTATACTTTCTAGATATCGAAGATAACGTTTCATGTCTTTGCACAATATGATAGGCTTCGACCAAATCCATAGAATCCTGTTCAACTTTGATCTTTTCAGGAACTTTGTTCTCTTCTTTTTTTTGATTTAATGCTTGGACTTCATCCTCTTTCTGTTGTTTGATATTGGCTTGCATAACTTTCAATTGTTCTTCACTTACTAGTTTTATCTTTTGTCCTTTTTTGATTGAATAATTATCCATATTATTTAAGCTCATGATTTCTTTCATATCAAGACCATACATCTTGGATATCCTAAATAGATTCTCTTTTGCTTTCACGATATGATAACCTTCTTTGGGAATGGGTATTACATTTATTGTGGTTACTGCTGGGGTTTCAGGAGCTGTTTGTTGTGTTTCCGGAACTACTTGTGCTGGTTTTTCACCCATCAGTTCTTTAGTTTTTTGTAATAAACCTTCTGCTAAGCCCGGTTTTGGCTTCTCTTGAAGTTTGTTGAAATCCGGGAAAGAAGTTCCTTTTTGAGTTTTTATTTTAGCATTTTCTGAAGTTGTTGTATTTGATTCATTCACGCTCTTTACTGGTACTTTCTTTGTTTTCTCAGTATTTTTTTGTGCGATAGCCTTACCTGGAATTTTGAGCTTTTGACCTAAACTGAGATTGTTACCGGTCAACTTGTTAGCTTGCTTGATTTGATCAACCGTTACGTGATATGTTTTTGAAAGCTGATAGAGAGTATCACCCTTACGGACGGTATGTACCTGGTTTGATTGTGCTGCGACAGATAATATCTGAAAAACAAAAATGCAGATCATAACGAAACGAATAAGAATGTTACTTCGAAGATTAGAAGGCAATCAAAAAATCCTTATATTCTTTCGATGAAGAAAATTGCTCAATTTCAGAGGATGTGATTAACGCAATATCATGACCTTCCTGAACCAAAGGAATAAACACATCCAATTGGTCTTGTTCGCCTTGAGCGACGATTAGAACATTCCCATTGATCTGATTTTTTACGTATCCCGTGATACCTGTCAACTCGGCTTGACGTTTTACGAACCAGCGATATCCAACACCTTGCACACGACCTCTCATGATGATTTCATAAGTTACTTTCATAGTCACCATTATTTGCTTAAAGCAATAATTCTTCCACTCAACTTCATGAATAGACTCCAACTCTATTAACTACCTCAGTTTGCAACAAATTATAGATTGAGAATAATATGCTACTCAACAGCTCTTACTTCTGACTTTTTATGTATTTTGTCAAGTTTTCATATCTCGCTTATTCAGAACACTGCATTTGTAACATCTATAAAAGCGCTGTTAATTACCCATACCTCATACAGTGTACCGTTGGAAATTGTTTATAGTTGGTTCTGAATTGTTTATCTTCCTACAATATCCAACCCATGCTTCAATAACAACGACCGATATTCATCTTGGAAACTATGCTGTTTATGATGCTCTTCCTGGTTATGAATGTATGTTTTCACCGTTTCGATCATGGAATATGAACACGTGAATGCGCCATATCACTCTTGCCATTCAAAACGACATTTCAATTCCGGTAATGTATTTAAAAACCTACTCGTATTTGCTTTTACAACTTTAGCAATCTCCATGACTGTGTGTTTTGCCGGCATATTGATCAACAAATGGACATGATCGGGCATGACAAACCCACATTCCGAATGACATTCGTATTTTTTGCAGATACCTGCCATGTAATTCATAACCATATCACGTTTTTCAAGTGCAAATATCGGGTAACGTGATTTTGGTGCAAAGACATAATGGATGAATAGTTGAGTGAATGTGTGAGACATAGTACCCTCCCTAATTTGTTTTGGTTCCGTCCTGCGGACTAGATTCATTCGTACCTTAAGGACTCTTGTAGCGCTGACTTCAGGCGGTTATTTCACGATCATCGCTAACCCAGGAAGGACTTCCTGGGCTAACAGAATAACGTCCTTCGGACTGGACTAGATGGTCGTTCACAGACGCTATTGAATGATCACAAATTTCCCTGTTGCTATTTGTCTTCCTAAATCTATGCGATAGAAGTAGATTCCCGGCATCACCTTATTCTGCTTGAGGTTTTTTCCATTCCATGTGATGGTTCTGTTTGCCGTTTGTTTATCCTGGAAAACCAACTCCCCTTTGATGTTATAAATACTGACGTCGAGGTTATCTGGCTGTTTTGTTGAAACCTGCAGGTTGATGATGTCTTTTGACGGATTTGGATATACTGTAACTTTCTGAATTATTGGAGATGCGATCTGGTCATCAGAGGCAACGATATTCGGTTGCGCTTCATTCAGTACATAGACCAATCCACCATTCAAAGAGTTGGAGAAAACTTCAATCCCATATTCCTTCGTTTCCCACTGGTAGGCATCATATTCAGTATTGCTGCTATAATGAAATTTCACTAACACTGCTGAGTGCGTACCCCAATGCGTCGTAAGTTGTCCCTCTGCAATTACCGAACCTGAAATAGTATAATCTACACTACCATATTCCGAGGTATAGTTATATGTTCCCTGCCATGTTTGATTAAAGAAATGAGGTAAACCAGTCGGAACACCTGGTGTCCAAACATACGTTCCTACACTTTCATAGCCTAATTGTACAAAATCATCTATGGTTTGTTGAAAATAGTTATTTCCAATCAGCAGCCCATTAACTCGTCCTTCATCACTTTTAATGAAATTGGCATTGGGGAAAGCAGGAACATTTGAACAAAAGCTGAATGTATTATTTTCATAACCTTGAGAAGGAATAGTAAAGTTCCAAACCTTTCCTGTCCCTGGTGTCAGATCTGTTGAAGACTGGTTCCAACTTCCTTCCTTGTAGTTACGAATCTGACCTGGAATCCATCCATAATCCGCTTTTAAAATCGTCAACGCTGTAAGCTGGATGGTGAATAAACCCAAAACGATAGCACAATATAATCTCATGATTGACCCCCTTTTATGGTTTGATTTATTGACAACATTCATTTGAATCTGTCAAGTTACTAATAAAAACAAGGAGATTTTATGGGATTACAACTAAATACGAAACGTTTTGTTTTAATGCTAATTCTCTTGCCTATTATTGTTGTTTTCGGTCTTACCACCAAATGGTATAAAGGACCATATCATTCCTGGGTAAATGATTCTTTTGGGGGAGTTGTTTATGAAGTGTTCTGGTGCTTGTTGTTCTCACTCCCGGGAATCTGGAAAAAGCTAAATATTGCCCTCGGTGTATTCATTGTCACTTGTCTCCTGGAATTCCTCCAACTCTGGCATCCACCATTTCTAACGCTGATTCGTTCCTATAAACTCGGGGGATATTTACTGGGAACAGTCTTCCAATGGAAGGATTTTCCTTATTATGGGATCGGCTGCTGGTTGGGATATAGGTTGTTGAAAGGATTAGATAAATCTGGTCGTAAATAACAGTAATTCACATTACGTAACTCATGTATAACACTTCATCAGATACATGAGTACAAATACATACATATCAGATCACTATGATTATACAAAGTTCAATCCAAGTTCATATCAGTTTGATTCCTGTTTCATTCCTGTCTCGAGAGATTGGAATGGAACAAGATTAGCTTTGGTTTAGGTTTGCTTTTAGTCCGGTAGTATCCTTTGAGAACGAAGTCTATGCAAAGGAAGGGATTAGAAATCGGAACGCTGTTTTCAAACGGCTATGCATTTTCAAATGGCAAGATCATAGCTTACTAAATTAAGCGTTCCATCCGCATACTTTCAGACTCCGAGGTTGCAAACCATCGGATAGAACAAGATACAATCTTATGTTACAATACCCCGAAGTAATAAACATCGGGAATTAACAAGATACAATCTTATGATACAACAATTAGGTAAAGAAGTAGATGACCGCAGGCAGATAGACGATAGCAATGAGGATTGATAAAGAAACGCAGGTGGCAGCAAATTCAATATCCATTTCTTCCAGTTTGGCAAAGATCAGCGTATTGAACCCAATTGGTGTGGAAGCGCTGGCAATGACGATCGTACGGTTCATACCTTCCAGACCGAAGATGTAGCTCAATAATATGCCCAATCCCAGACCGCCGACCATTCGAATAAGGATAGCAACGAGAGCTTTGTCCATAATTTTTAGTTTCGGTTCAAAGAATAAGCCGAGAGAGATCATGATTAACGGAGTGGTGGGATTACCTACCAGGGTGAGGAAGTTGGTTCCGATTTCAGGTAATTGAATATTGCACACACGGAGCAGGATACCGATGATCAATCCCCAGAGAGGGGGCAGTTTCAGAAACTTGATCCAATCCACTTTGTCATGGTGGATACTGTGTTTTCCATGCCTGATAGCAACGTAGTAAATGAAAGTAAAGATGAGCAGGCTGTTTCCCACATCAAAAAGTGATGCTCGGGCAAAGCCTTCCTGACCGAAAGCGGCATAAAAGAAAGGCAGGGAAAAGCCGGTATTCATGATCATTGTTCCTACGAGGAAACTACCCATTGTTTGTTTGGGAAGCTTCAGCAGTTTACCTATTCCTGAAGAGAAGAAGTAAACGATAAAGATGATCAATTGTGCTATGAGTGGAATATAGATAAGTGACCAGGTCAGTTGCAGTCTAAGGATGGATAGTATCTGCAGGGCAGGAAGAGTGACGGAAAGCACAAGTTTCAACAACAGGTGCCCATCGTCTCTCTTCAATAACCCAACACGTTTGATAAGAATACCGAGGAAAAAGGTCAGGATGACAGGGATTATTTTATGTATAAATTCCTGCATATTAATACCTTACATTATGAAGATCGCAGAGAAGATGGATTCCCGATCAAGTCGGGAATGACAACTCGCATTCGCAAAGATGACAAACCGAGAACTATCCCCCCTTGAGAAGGGGGGTAGGGGGGTCTCTTCGTTCGTACTTCGCACTTCTAAGATATCCTGTCAATCCGCATGACAACATGCTTACCATTGATATCAAATATCTTCATGGTATCATCTGATTCGCGTATACGGGATATCTGCTTCGCTAAAGTTTCAGCTTGAATGTAGTCTCCATGTTTCACAAAGACTGCTTCAATTTCATCATCACCATACCATTCAATCTCGATTCTATCAAGAATATCGAAATCTTGTTCCTTGCGGGTAAACTGTATCTTATTCACCAATTCACGGGCATAGCCTTCTTCTATCAGTTCGGCAGTCAGTGAAGTATCGAGAGCTACAAATAGATCACGGTACTGCTCAAAGACATAGCCTTCTCTCTGTTTTAAGGAAACTGCAAGGTCTTCTGCAGTTACAGAATTCTTCTCACCATCCATTTCAAATTCAAAGGGCTTGCCTTCCTGGAAGGAAGACATGATGATCGCAGCATCCATCTGTGAAAGCTTATCGGCAACCTGCTTCATCTGCTTTCCAAACTTAGGACCCATGACTTTGAAGTTGGGCTTGATTTCATATTGCACAAAATCATCATGCTCGGAAATGAAACGGATTTCCTTCACATTGATCTCTTCATAGATAAGCTCTGACATACGATCTGCCACTGCTTTTGCCTTGATGGGAACATACAGTGCCTGGAGAGTCTGTCTCACTTTGATCTGGCAGGTATTACGGGCAGCTCTGCCCAATGAAACGAGGTCAATGACCATCTTCATTTCTTTTTCCAGTTCAGGTTTGATATAGGATTCATCAAAAGACGGATAGTCTGTCAGATGAACGCTGTCCTTGCCTGTCAGGTTTGTGAAGATATCTTCAGCCATGTATGGTGTGAATGGTGCGATGAGCTGGCATACCTTGATCAAGAGATGATGCAGTATGCTGTACGCATTCTTCTTATCAGAGGTCAGTTCCATAGCCCAGAATCTTCTTCTGCTGCGGCGTACGTACCAGTTGGAGATCTCGTCCTGGACGAAGTCCTGGATGAGTCTCACGGAACGTGTGAAATCAAAATCCTCATTGTTCTTGTTCACTTCCTTGATGACAGAATGCAAACGGGACATGATCCAGGTATCGATCTCTGTCATTTCAGAAACGGGTACTTCATAGTTATTGGCATCGAAGTTATCGATGTTGGCATAGGTCACATAGAAGGAATAAACATTCTTCATGGTGCCCATGAACTTGCTGATGATCTCTTCCACACCCTTGGGGTCGAAGCGTTTCGGCAGCCAGGGATTGCTGATTTCGATCAAATACCAGCGTATCGCATCTGCGCCATAATGTTGCATCAGTTGCATGGGATCGAGCGTATTGCCCTTGCTTTTGCTCATTTTAATGCCATTCTTATCGAGGATGAGGTCATTCACCAAACAATTCTTGAAGGGTGCGACGCCTTTGATCATCGTCGAAATAGCGAGCAAGGTATAGAACCAACCGCGTGTCTGGTCGATACCTTCTGAGATGAAGTCAGCAGGGAAGAGTTCAGAATCAAAGATTTCCTTATTTTCAAAGGGATAATGCCATTGGGCGAAAGGCATGGCTCCGCTGTCAAACCAGCAGTCAATGACTTCACTAGTACGGTGCATCCTGCCATTACATCCGAGGCATTTCATTTCAATATTATCCACATAAGGTTTATGCAGTTCGATATCTTCGGGAACGGGTGAGCCGTCCGTGAGTGTGCCTTTCTCTCTCAGTTCAGCGATGGAACCGACAGAATCGAGCTTTCCACAATCGTCACAAACCCAGATATTGAGCGGTGTGCCCCAGAAGCGGTCACGAGAGATAGCCCAGTCAACGTTGTTTTCCAGCCATTCACCGAATCTCTTTTCACCGACGAAGGGTGGGAACCAATTCACAGAGGCATTGTTCTGCTTCATGAGGTCTTTATATTCGCTGGTGCGGATGTACCAGCTATCACGCGCATAATAAATGAGCGGGCTGTCACAGCGCCAGCAATGAGGATAGCTGTGCAGTATCTGTAAACGCTTGTAGAGATTGCCTGATTCCTTCAGATGCTTGATAATATCCTTATCGGCAGCTTTCACAAATATGCCTGCCCAAGGTGTTATCATCTGGTTGAACTTGCCTTCTCCATCCACAGGTTGAATGAAGGGCAAGTCATACTTCAGGGCAAGCTGGTAGTCATCCTGTCCAAAAGCAGGAGCGGTATGCACGATACCGGTACCGTCATCCATGGTGACATAATCAGCCAAACCAACGTACCAAGCTTTCTTATCCGGTTCAACGAAACGGAAGAGAGGTTCATAAGGCTGGTATTCAAGCGTTTTGCCTTCGAATTCAGAGATGATTTCATATTCTCCATCGAGGATGGTAAGACGTGCTTTTGCCAGGATGAGGATTTGCTCATTGTGTTTCACTTTCACATAGGTTTCATCGGGATGAACAGCCAAAGCCACATTGGATATTAAAGTCCAGGGCGTGGTTGTCCAGGCGAGGAACCAAATATTTTCTTCACTCATCGACTTGAATTTAACGAATACGGAAGGGTCTTCCACATCACGGTAACCCTGTGCCACTTCATGGCTGGAGAGGGGAGTACCGCAGCTAGGGCAATACGGAACGATCTTGTAGCCTTTATAGATCAAGCCTTTCTGATACATCTGGTTCAAAAGCCACCAGACAGATTCAATATAGTTGTTCTGCAAAGTGACATAGGGATGCTCCATATCGAGCCAATAGCCCATTTCATCTGTCATTTCCCGCCAGAGGCTTTCATATTTAAAAACTGATTCCTTGCATTTTTTGTTGAAAGGTTCGATTCCATACGCTTCAATATCTTTTTTATTGCTGAGTCCGAGTTCTTTTTCCACTTCAATTTCCACGGGTAAGCCATGGGTATCCCAACCGGCTTTGCGTTTGACCTGGAAACCCTTCATGGTTTTATAACGGCAGACAATGTCCTTCAATGTACGGGACATCATATGATGAATCCCGGGACGACCGTTGGCAGTGGGTGGACCTTCAAAGAAGACGAACTGTGGGTTTCCTTCCCTGTAACTTACACTTTTATCTGGGATTTGATGTGTTTTCCAATAAGCACGAACACGTGCTTCGAGATGGGCAGACTTTTCCTTCAAATCGATGGTTTTATACATGAATTATTTTTCTCCAATCTTACGAGTACCGGTCTTTCTTACTGGAGCTCCGGCAGCGAACTTAGGCTTTGGTTTCTTATCTTCGTGATGAGGTGCCTTGTGATGATCTTCCTTCGCGGCATCAGCAATCATTTCTTCCGTTGGTTCTTCAAACAGTTCATGGAAATGTTCCTTAAGTTCAGGAATCGCTTCCACATATTCCTTCCATTCTGCCATTGCTTTAGGTTCATCCACACATTTAGGACATAAAATCAGGGTATTTTCTTGTGATACACCTGTGTAAGCACGGTCATAACATAAATGACAGCTTTTTTTTGTACGATTCGCCAACGCAATCTGCTTGGCTTTTTCCAAATGGACTTCTTCTAAATGATACATAACACACTCCTCTTTTGAGTTTATCAGTGTTTGGTTCAAGATTATTACTTGGTTGATTTAAGCAATTAATTTTTTATTCCCTTTGTCAAGTTTTCAATATTGTGAAGCAAGACGCCGTTCTTGCTGAACCTCTTTGTGGAGTAGGATGCCGATCCTACTGAACACGAAACCCAAGAGTTTTTGAATTCCTCTTTTTCAGTAATCACTTTTTCAGTAGGATCGGCATCCTACTCCACGCATATAACAACATTGCACCTTGACAAGATAATGCATTCATGGCATAAGAAGAACATGAAAAAATTGATAACCAATAATCGTGTAGCTATCCTCGACTTAGGTACAAATACATTGAAGCTTCTCATTGCTGAACAAAACGATGGACAGTGGGAATTTATCCTTGATACAGCCATATCATGCCGTTTGGGTGAAGGTTTGAAGCAAAGCAAAAGACTTTCACCGAATGCTAAACAACGTGCCTTGGATGCTTTGGATAAGGCAATTGCACTTTGTGACCGGAGTAAAGTTAGTCAAATATATCCTATCGCTACTGAAGCATTCAGGATAGCAGATAACGGAGAAGATTTTCGTCTGAAAATAAAAAAAGAACTGAATCTGGATTTTAAGATAATCTCAGGAGACGAAGAAGCTGCTCTTGCCTTGGAAATGCTAAAATATGAATTCCCCCTCAGTATGAAGGAAACCCTTATCATTGATATTGGGGGCGGAAGCACAGAGATAAGTGCGAAGTACGAAGTGCGAAGTACGAACGGGAAGACGAAGGAAGAAAGTTCGAAGTACGAAGTGCGAAGTACGAACGGGATAATATCCCCCCTTGAGAAGGGGGGTAGGGGGGTCAACCATATTTCTTCGGACTTCGAACTTCAAAATATAGAATCCCCCTCCACCAACTTCGAACTTCGAACTTCGGACTTCGAACTTCGAGTGAGTTTGCCGATGGGATGTGTTACCCTCACAGAAGAGTTTTTACCCTCTGATCCGCCTACAGAAGATGAAGTGCTTGCATTACAAGACCATATCAAGTCTATTATCAGTCAATTCCCCAAACCAGAGAATCCTTTATCATGTATAGGTTTGGCAGGAACATTAGTGACTCTTGGCTCTTTGTTCCTGGGTGAATTCAATGCAGAAAACATTCATGGATTGACGATGACTTATGATCAAATTGATATCATCTCTTTAAATTTAAATCATATGACCAACGAAGAAAGAAAGACAATGCCCGGCATGATCCTCAATCGGGAAGATGTCCTGCCTGCCGGTGCAATTATGCTGCTGGAGATTATGACTCATTTCCATATTGATACTGTTACTATCAGTACACATGGGATTCGGCACGGGTATTTGTACAGCCTGGAACGCTGTCTTTAGACGGTGGGTAGTTTGCTTTTAAGCGATGCAAAACTAAAAGAGCTATATTGAAATGTTTTTCACTAGAAGATCAACTTGGGTATATGGGACAAATCTGTCGTTATTCTTTTCCCAAGCCAAATCACCCCCATAGACAATCGCAGCTTCCAAATCCAGACCTAATGTCTTGCGAAATGAGTTTATGTTCTTTAAGACAGATGTATTCATATTCTGTGTTGATTTAATCTCAACCGAATAGAGTTCAGCCCCATTTTGAATAATCAAATCGATTTCAGTTCCATTTGATTCTCTGTAAAAATATATGGGAGCTTCCATTCCCCTATTGTAATAGCTTTTCAGGAATTCTCCAATAATAAATGTCTCAAATATCTGCCCACGTAAAGGGTGGGTTACTAAGTCATCAGCGTTTCGAATTCGCAACAAATTACATACTAGTCCCGTGTCATAGAAGTAAAGTTTTGGCTGCTTAACTAGTCTTTTATTTAAATTCGAATGCCAAGGCTGCAACAGATAGATGATAAAACTTGTTTGCAGGATAGACAACCAATTGTTCACTGTCTTTCTATTGATCCCGACTTCATTCGCTAATGCTTCCTTATTTAGCAGTGAACCACATCTACCGGCACATAAAGTGAGGAATTTATGAAATAGGTTTAAATCATGAACATTGGTTAACAATCTGATATCCCTCTCTAAATAAGAACTAATATAGGATGCATAAAACATGGAAGGATTCATTTTCTTATCGATTAACCTGGGATAAAAACCGTTATATAGTGCTTTATCCAGGATTACCTTCTTATTTTCATATATCTCCTGCCAAGTAAAAGGCAATAAATTGAATATCGCAGTTCTTCCAGCCAATGATTGTGATATGCCTTTCATCATCGAAAACTGATTACTTCCGGTTAACACAAATTGTGCTTCGATGTTAGTTTCATCAACGATGACTTTAATATATGAAAGTAACTCAGGTACTAGTTGGAATTCATCAATAATGTACTTCATTGATAAATCAGATAATAGACTTTTTGGGTCTTCCAGCATAATTAGTCTAGTATTAGGATCTTCTAAATCGTAATATCGATAATCTGGAAAACTCATTTTTGCTAATGTTGTTTTGCCGGATTGACGGGGACCTGTAATCGTTATGACAGGAAAACCAGCAGCGATTTCCATCATATATTTTTGCATCGTCCTAGTTATCATAACTTACCTTGCTTGTCCATTTATTTTAGAATATCCAACATCAGTATCATTACTTTTCTTACAGTATTTTCTCTCTGTTATTTATGTAAAGTGGGTAACGCTATACCTATATTACATAGTATTCATGATGTGATTTCCTGTCAAGATTGCTTTTTTGGGAATGCTTACATGCAGATTCATCGTCAACGATGTGGGAACAAGTCGCAGACGCTGTGTTCCAGTCTGCCCTTCTTAACTAGCACCTACAACCTAACACCTAGCACCTTCTGCAAATCTTTCCTTGACACCGCATTAATCCTTAATCTATTTTGCAAATATACTTAACTACTCAAATATATTGGAGAAATGATGAAATCTTGGATTATGCTTATTTTACTTTATCTTTGTTTCCTACCTATTTTTGCTGTGATTCATAAGATTGGAGAATATGATACGCCAGGTTTGGCAAGATCAGTTTCCATAATAGGAACAATTGCATATATTGCAGATGGCGATTCAGGATTACAAATAGTCAATGTATCAAATCCTCAGAATCCGTATCTATTGGGTTCATATGATACTCCTGGCTTCGCGATTTCAATTTCAGTAGTTGATGGGATTGCTTATATAGCAGATTACACTTGTGGTTTGCAGATCATCGATGTTTCTGATCCTCAGAGTCCGTATCTACTTAGTTCATATAATACTCCAGATCGAACACGCTTCGTTTCGGTTGTGAATAATATTGCCTATATAGCAGATTGGGAATCTGGTCTGCTGATCATCGATGTATCCGATCCTGAGAGTCCGTATCTACTTAGTTCTTATGATACACCGGATATAGCATATTCAGTGAATATAGTCGGAAGCACTGCGTATGTAGCTGATGGAGTTACCGGTTTGCAGATTATTGATGTTTCCGATCCTCAGAATCCTTTCCTACTTGGATCATACGATACTCCTGGTTACGCAGTTGACGTCAATGTTGTGGACTCTATTGCCTACATAGCGGACGGCGCTGATGGAGAATCTGGGCTGCAAATTATTGATGTGACAAATCCTCAAAATCCACAACCCCTTGGTTCATATACAACTCCCGGTTATACATTCTCTGTTGCTGTTCAGGATAACATTGTCTATGTTAGTGGTATGAATTTTCACATTGCTTATCCTTATTTTGAAATCCTTGATGTATCAGATATACAAAATCCACAATTACTTGGGTCTTATGATACGCCTGAATCTGTATTTTCGGTCAGCATTTTAAGCAATTTTGCTTATTTAGCAGATGGCTCATCCGGTTTACAGATTATTGATGTTTCCAATATCCAAAACCTGTCATTTCTTGGCTCTATATGTACTCCTGGTAACGCAGAAGCTGTCACTGTCATAGGTAATTTTTCTTATACAGTAAAAGGCAGTTCCGGTATGCAAATCATCGATGTAAATAATCCTCAGGATCCACAAATACGAGGTTCTTATGACACACCTGGTTACGCTTACTCTATCAATGTTGTGAATAATATTGCTTATATTGGAGATGGCAATTCAGGTTTACAAATAATTGGTGTTTCAAATCCCGATAATCCACAACCTTTCGGATCATATGATACTCCTGGAAATGCCAAATCCATTGCCGTAGTGGGTAATATTGCTTATATTGCGGATGAGTATTCTGGAATACAGATTATTGATATTATTGATCCTCAAAATCCACAACTCCTTTGTTCCTATACTACCATTGAGCCTGCTGAATTTATCTTTGTTGTGAATAACAAAGCTTACGTGATAGAAAGCGAATACATGCTTCAGATAATTGATGTTTCCGATTCATTAAATCCTTTTTCACTTGGGACTTATGAAACTCAAGGATGGCTTAAATCTGTTAGCGTTGTTGGTGATATTGCTTTTATGGCTGGTGGTTATTCTGGCATATTAATTATCGATGTATCCACTCCTGCGACTCCTACATTAGCAGGAATAATTTCAAGTAATCACCAAACAAGCGTAGTAACTGATGTTTATATCAAAAACAACTTCCTTTTTGATGTTGATAATAACTGGAATGAGATAGGAATTTATGATATTAGTAATCCCTCTGAACCAATTCTTATTAGTAATTATTCATGGAATCTAAGGACGGTCGATCTTGTCATGGAAAATGGGAAACTCTATATAGTTAATGTCAGTAATGGTTTGAGTATCTTAGATAATAATGCTATCGTTCCAGTTGATGACCCAATAGTGATTCCTAAGAATGAACTCTCCCTCTCCAACTATCCCAATCCATTCAACCCTTCTACAACAATCAGCTTCGATCTTCCCAAAGCAAGTTTAGTGAACTTGGATATCTATAACATCCGTGGTCAAAAAGTGAAGAACCTTATGAATGAGCATTTTACGCAGGGGAATCATACTGTATCTTGGAATGGAACAAATGATGATGGACATGCTGTTGCTTCCGGTATATATTTTGCCAGGATGAGCAATGGTGGTAAGGTTGTCAGCAGGAAGCTGGTGCTGGTGAAGTAGGAAGGTACTAGGTGCTAGGTGTTAGGTGCTAGTAAGACTCAGAGAATAGACCAGTTGCTACTTTAAAAGGGTTATCTTCCCGACAGCCGTCTCATATCTATCATTCATGTATTTGAAAAGATAAATACCATTGGGACATATAGTTCCGTTCAGATCAGTACCATTCCATGTAGCTTCAGGTAAAGACATGCTTCTGACTAATTGCCCGTGGATATTGAAGATTTCAATGGTTCCCTTGTTAATAGTTCTACCGTCCTGTTGCAGGGAGAAGTGAACTTGTTCTGCAAAGGGATTTGGATATGCAGATAGTTTAATCACAGGAGATGCTGTTTCGTCTGAAACAGGGGTTGACTCTGAATAAAACTGGATGTCTGTGGGGGCAAGTCCAACTGTGTAGTCATGTATTATTTCGCTATTCCAATTGACAAGTGAAACAACGCCGTTCTCTCCCCAATGAGAATTCACGATACCGAGGCAGTCCGTATTTCCAGAAAGACAGGAACCGCCTGGTGTAAATGGATTCGAAGATGTGTTCAGCATTTCAAATGTTCGGGTTTCATAAACATAAACACCTGTGTTCATAGCTTCTGCGATATAAGCTTTATGATTAGCTCCAATCCAGATATTTCCTAAGTTTCCCCCGATAGGTAGGGTTCTTTCCACCGTATTTGTGATTGGATCAATGATACAGATATTCCCATGTACACTTGACCAATTACCGGTACATACAACATGAATCTTACCATCAGCAACCGCCAGGAACTGAGCATTCATTTCCACAGGTATTGAGGCTGCTACTGCGAAAGTATTCAAATCTATCACAGATACAGTACTCGGTGAGTAATTCGGATAGTTCCCCGTGTTAGCCACATAGAGAGTATTTCCTGCGATACACATTCCTTCCGGTCCAATACCCACTAAAACTTCTGCCACGACTTGATTGGTCGTAAGTGATACTTTATATAATTTGTTGGTGAAAAGCCCTGTAACATAAGCAAAATTGTCTTTAATCGCAATATCGTAAGGATTGGAAGAAGCTGCTACGAAGATCGTGGCAATCGTCTGTCCTGTCAGTAAATCTATCTTCTGCACGTTATTAGCCCCTGAATTGACGACGTAGCCGAAATGGTCTTGGATCTCCATCAGGTTTGGTGCAAGTCCGAGTAAAGCAAAAGTGTTATTTACCTGGCTTGTTTCTGTGTTGATCTTGGATAAGGTCTGACTGCTGCTGTTGATGACAAAGATATTTGTTCCCTGCAGGTTCGTCGCTAACATGATAAGAATGAGCAAGAATAGATTCAGTTTCAAGGGTTTCCTCCATTGATCATTATAATTGATATGCAATATTCAACTGAAGCTGCCAGTGAAAACCTGGCTGCGGAATATAAGGATAGATCTCATACTTGTGGTTGAAAAGATTATAAGCTGACAAAGACAGGCTTTCCTTCCATTTCTTTGTTACGAAGTTCATTCCTGTATCAGCATCTACAATTCCATACGGTTTCAAAGGTGGTAAGAGGTTATCAGGTTTTGACCATTGCCTGCCTGTGTAGGAATAGTAGAGATTCAGGAATTGAGACTTTCTTTTCACGGCGGCACTGCAACGAAACTGAGTTTCCGGTAAATATACAAGGTGCTTTCCGTAAAAGGCAGAATGCACTCCATTGGGAAGAATTGATCTATCGTAAGCAGATGTATATGTAAAAGAAGCATCCAGGTTAAGAAAAGAAAACGGTTTGGCTGTTGCTTCGAAGACAATGCTTTTCATCTCCGCCCTGGCAATATTCACAGGTTTCCATACACCACCCCAAGTATAGGATTGAATCCAAAGAATCATATCCTCTAAATAATTCTGGTGATAATTGATTTGCAGTGAATTATCCTGCCATTGCCATTTTCCAAACACTTGCCAGCCATGTGAACGTTCAGGTTCCAGGTCAGCATTTCCCGTTGCCTGGGCATCACCTTTCCAATACAAGCTGTAAAAGGAAGGAACAGTGAATCCAGTACCATATGAACCACCGGCAGTCACATCAGACCAGCTTCTGTAAGTTGCATCAGCACTTATCCGGTAAGTGACAAAACGATCAAACAAGTCCTGGTGGTCGATCCTGCCATTCAATAAACTATGGAAAGTGAAAGACGATATATCTTTGGAGTATTCAATCTGCTCTCCACCAGCAAAGAGGGTTTGGGATTTTTGAGGAATATCATGACTTGGATAAGTAGGTTCTTCATAGATATAATCTTCTTTCCAATATTCCAGGAAAGTATGGAATTTCATCTCCATCCAAACCTTATCCCAAGAACCTTGCGAACCATTCTTTACAAGCTTATTCTTACTTTTCATCAAGTAAACCGGTAAAGGAGCATGGGTATTATCATAAGTAGTATTCTCTCTGTTCTGATAAAGCATAAGGTGCAGTTCATTGTTTTCTTTGCCATGACGGATATCGAGAGATTGACGCAGCGTTTCACCTTTTATTCCGGCATCCTGGTAAAGGAGCAGGAAATTCACAGGTCCGGGAAGCTGTTTGTCAAAATCCTGGTAGTCAAATGTATAATGTACATTCCAGTCGTCCTTCATCAGACCGAGATGAAACATCATATCTTCCACATATTTACGATTGAAGGTACGTTTGAGCGTAACGTTCTGCCCATTCTGTGTCATCGTATGATAAGAAAAGTCATTCTCTGCCTTCATATTACTGTAATAGACCATTGCCTGGACATGAGAAGTCGTCAGGAAACTGCGGAAAGATTCTCTCTGATAACCTAAACTGCCACTGCCATAAGTTGCTTCAAGAGTAGACTTGCCATTGTTACCGAATTGCTTGGTATGAATATTAAGCATACCACCCATCCCGCCACTGCCAACAAGACTGGATGTATTATTCTGCATTACTTCCACTCTTTCCACGGATTCTGAAGGAATAGAGGACAGGTCGAAATCTTCACCTGAGACATTTAATGGTACACCATCCAATGAAACTGCCACATGCCTGCTTTTGAAACCCAACAACGAAAGAGACTGCTTTTCCCCATCCAGTGAAGTGCCTTGTACAAGAAAGCTGCCTTGGTGAGCTAGTATGCCAGCTATGTTAGAATATGAATTCGGTGGAATAGAGTATTTCTTTGATTCATTCAAATTTATTGAAGAACTATACATACTTCTGTCCCAAACATGAACACCACTAATAGAGAACGGCTCTATCTTCAGAATAATTACGATGGGAGTCTTTAGATTTATTATCGTAAAGGAAGCTTTCTTGTAACCCATTTTATGAAAAGACAGAGTTACATGACGATCACTGACTTTGATTTGAAAGGAACCATCGAAGCCTGTCTTTACATCCTCGATATCTGAGTTTACCCAAACATCTGAAATAGGCTTGTCCAGGCTGTCCCTAACAACACCTGTCACTTTCGTCATGGAAAACAATGACAGAGTGATTAAGTATAGGGTCAGGAGCAGTAATAGTCTTTTCATTATATTCCTTTTTACTATCGGTTTAAAGTATCAGGTCTGAGCAGAGAAGAACTAGCTCTCCCCTAACCCCTCCCTTTACAAATGGGAGGGGAATCAGATGGGTTTCATCCAGACAAGAGCGGGGAATCAGACGGGCGTACTGTCGAACGCCCCTACTCTGCAAATCTTCAATCTTCACTCTTCAATCTTCCATTTCTGCCCGGTCCCGGGTATTGAAAGTTTGGCTTTCCAGTATTCATATTCATTGTGATATTCAAAGAAATCCCGAATAATTGCTGCAATACTTCCGTTCTTATCACTTGTTCAGCTACACCGTGTATAATGAGTTTTCCATCATTTAGAAGATAGAGTTCATCGCAGTAATTGGCTGCCAGGTTGATGTTATGCGAAACCAGGATAACAAGCTTTTGCTTATCATTGGCTATCTCACGCAGCAGATTCATGGTCTCTACCTGGTAATTGATATCCAGTTGGGAAAGACTTTCATCAAGAAGGATGACATCCGTTTGCTGGACCAGTGCCCTGGCGATGAGAACCCTTTGCTTTTCTCCACCACTAAGCTCGAGGTAATATTTCTTCGCTAAATGAGAGAGATGAAGTGTCTTGATCATCTCGTTGGTGATTTCTTCATCTTTTGCTGAGTAGTTCTGCCACATTGTTAAATACGGAAATCTGCCCATGAGAATCAGTTCTTGCACTTTGTAATCAAACTGAAACTCCAGCTCCTGGGGTATCATCGCTAGTTTCTTTGCTAATTCCAAGCGATGCCAGTTCTGCAGGGGAACACTATTATAGTTAATAGTACCACTAGAGATTGGCAAATAACCTACCATTGTTTTCAAAAGAGTCGATTTTCCTGCACCATTCGGTCCAAGCAAGGCACAGAATCCCTGTTCAGGAAAGACAATACTTATTTCCTGCAGTACCGGTTTTTCAGGATAACCTGAACAGAGCTTTTCAATTTCAATACGCATATCATTCCTTATCATATAGAGCAGGACGCCGTTCCTGCTAAACTAAATGTAGATTTTGAAGTCTATTTGCCCTTGTAGGGACAAACCCATGTGTTTGTCCTCTACTTCCAGGATAGACACATGGGTCTATCCCTACATAATATTCAGTCACCATGCCAGTTAATTTCTTTTCTGAAAAAATAACTTGCTAAAATTTGCTAATTCCTACCTTTTTACTATGTTATCTATGAAGGAAGTAAAAAAAACATGCAGATTACGACAAAAACAGAATATTCAGTACGTGCTCTTGTGGAGATTGGAATGCATTATGGAAAGCCTGTTTCTATTCGGGAGATTTGTTCTGTACAGAATCTTCCGGAGAAATACGTTGAACAACTGTTCAGACGCTTGAAGAAGCAAAATATCATCACCAGCAGTCCTGGAGTTCATGGCGGATACAAGCTTGCTCGTGCTGCCGAAGAAATCAACTTGCAGGAGATAATGGATGCTGCTGAAGATAACACATATCAAACTTATTGCTCCAGCAAACCGGAAAGCGGTTTCTGTTTGGGCAATCCTTGTGTTTTACAGCAATTATGGCAGGAGATTCATGAGTATATGAAATCCTACCTGGAAGATATGACCTTAAAACAGATTATGGATAGATTGAAGGAGACAAGCCATGAATAAACACTTAGAGTTGACTTCAGGAAACAATGTAGCGCTTACTTTAGGAGGTTCTCATGAATAAACATATATATTTAGATAACTGTATTACCACTCAACCTGCTCTTGAAGTCATAGAAGCTATGATGCCATATTTGAAAGGAAAGTTCTGGTTTCCAGGTTCGTTCATCAGTACAGGCGAAACAATCGCTGCTGACTTGGAGAAGTATCGTGAAATAGTAGCAAATTCATTGCATGCAAATCCTTCTGAAATACATTTCACTGGTGGCGGTACAATGGCAAACAACATTGCCATAAAAGGCTTATTAGAACAACATGCTGGAAAAGGAAAACACATTATCTGTTCCATTGTGGATTATCCGGATATTCTCACTAATGCTGCCTTCTTTGAAGACGCAGGCTTTGAAGTCACATATCTAAGTCCTAACCAGGAAGCCTTCATTGACTTGGATGAACTGAAAGCATCGATACGACACGATACTATCCTTTTCATGACTACTGCCGTGAATCATGTTGTGGGCACTATCCAACCTCTCAAGAAAATTGAACAGATCCTGCGTTCTGCTGATCATCATATATTCTATCATGTAGATGGATGCCAGGGTTATGGTAAAATGTCATTGGATATGAAAGAACTGGATATCGATACTATGTCTATCAGCGCTCATAAGATTCATGGTGTACAGGGAGTAGGTGCCTTGTATTTGAAACAGGGTACAAAGATAGGACAGTATGTGCATGGCATCACCCGATTTGATAGTCTCCAAACCGGTGGAATCAGCTTTGCGGGTATTGCCGGATTCGCTAAAGCCGTGGAATTGCAGTTTGCGGATTTACCGGCAAGCATTGCTTTCCTGCGTGAACTATCTAATTATCTGTTGGAAAGAATTCAAAAGAAGATACCTTATGTGGAAGTAAATGGACCGTTGGGTGAAGGACGTGCACCTCACAATATGAATGTCACGTTTGATTTCATTGAAGGAGAAGCCATCACAATGATGTTGGATATGCATGGTATCACTGTTGCAACCGGCAGCGCCTGTGCCTCTGAAGGTCTTAAGGCAAATTACGTTTTGATGGGAATTGGCAAGACACATATTCAATCACACGGTTCCATGAAATTCACCGTCGGACGTTACAACACTAAGCAAGAGATTGATTTTGCTGTGGAAAAGATAGCAGAAATAGTGAAGGAACTGCGTTCCAGAAGTCCACTATATCATGAGAATTAAACAGGCTTAATGCCATTCATATAGGAGAACATAATGCAATACTCCCAGAAGGTCTTAGATCATTTTATGCACCCGCACAATGTAGGAAAGATTGAAAATCCTGATGCCATTGCCACAGAAGGAAGCCCTGCATGTGGTGACCAGGTTACCGTATATTTGAAAGTAAACCCGGACACACTTGTTATTGAAGAAGCCAAGTTCCAATCTTATGGTTGTGCTTCCAATATCGCAACTGCTTCCATTATTACTGACTTAGCTATTGGAAAGACCTTGGATGAAGCCAATAAAATTACCTGGCGAGACGCTATGGATGCTCTAGATGGTCTTCCTCCTGTTAAAGTGCATTGTTCTGTCTTGGCAGCGGATACACTTCGTAAAGCAATTTCCAAGTATCAAATCGATAAAGGTTTAATAGAAGCGCCAAAGTTCAGTAAAGATACTATCGTGGAAGAACTTCGCAAGATCATCTATCCCAAAGTTGGAGAAGATATCGTGACCTTGAAGATGGTGAAATACGTCGGTATTGAAGATGGAACTGTGATTATTGATCTGCAGATACCCAGCTTCGATATGTATAAGGAAAATATCGCCGAGGAAATTCGTGAGCATTTAGCTGTCTTTCCTGAAATCAAGGATGTTAAAATCACAATGTAGATTGAAGAAGGTTATAGGTTCTAGGTACTAGGTGTTAGCTCAGAAAAGAGAAGAGAAGAACTGGAACCTGGCACCTAAAACCTAGTACCTTCTGCCATAGGAATTAGCACACTATCGCAAAATCAAAGATCGTTATAACGTAGAGTAGGATTCCGTTCCTGCTGAATATTCATCATCCAATTCGTGTTGTGGAGTAGGATTCCGATCCTACTGAACACGCATTTATTGATAATAACATCTTCAGTAGGATCGGAATCCTACTCCACTTTATTACTTCTTTATCATCAAATACACAAACAACGGACAGCCAATAAAGGCAGTGATGATCCCCACTGGTAATTCCAGCACAGTCAAGTGCATTGCCAGAAAATCACAAACCAATAGGAAGATCGCTCCACCCCAGACAGAAAGCGGAAATACCTTTCGCTGATCTGCTCCAAAGCGAAGTCTGACCATATGCGGCACTATCAAACCAACGAATCCGATGATACCTGCATAAGCAACGGTAATACCTGTTAAGATCGAACTGATCAGGAATATATTACGTCGCAGGTCTTTTACATTCACGCCAAGAGTCGTGGCTGCTAAATCACCAGAGGTAAGAACATTCAATTTATTTGCAGAAAGATGAAGAACAGATAACAAGATCACAGAAATGCAGAACATCCCAAGAAAGAAATACCATTCCTGGTTACTGAAAATATGCCCAAGATTTCCCATGAGTATATTTATAATGACTGATAAGTCCTGCTGATTCAGATACATCAATAATGAAAGGCAGGCAGAAAAGAACATACCGGCAATGATTCCTGAGAGCAGAAGCTTCACTTTATCGAAATAACCACCTATATGAGCTATTGTCCAAACAATGACCATGGTTAGCATCGCTCCACCGAAACCAAAGAGAGGCATTAGGACTGCCAGTCCTGTTACTGCAGCTATTGTTGATAAGAACGCTCCACCTGCAGATATCCCCAGGATATAAGGTTCAGCAAGCGGATTGTTCAGCATGGCCTGATATGTAGAGCCAACTCCTGCTAAAATCATGCCTGTGAGAAGTGTCAGCATGAACCGGGGAAGACGAACCTTAACAAGTATCCAGTCTGAACTGATACCATAAGTCAGGTAAATATAGGCTATGGCAATACTGGCAATGCCTGCAAATATCAAGAAAAGTCCATTATAACTCCTTTTGGAAGAGCTAGTATCACACAATCCAGCGTTGGCAACCACGATATATCCCCCCTTGGGAAGGGGGGTAGGGGGGTCTCTTCTTTCGAACTTCCCTTCGGGGTGGTGCTTCTTCGTATTTCTCTTCATTACTTTGTACTTTTTATTTGTATTGGATAGAATATATTATGAAGCTGCTTGATACCTTCCATTACACGAGGTCCGGCGCGCAAAATCAAATCCGGATTAATATCTGCATCGAGGTAAATACGGTTGTTTTTAATGGCATCTATCTTTTCCCAACCACGACGATTCTTGATGTCTTTCACAGGTATTTCAGAAAAACTGATGATGATATTCGGATCACGGGTAATCACATCTTCTGCCTTCACACGAGCATAATCACGTTCCAGTAAAGGAAATATATTCCTACCCCCTGCAAGATCGATAACCTGTCCAACAAAGGATTGATCCGATACACTCATCAGAGGCTCATGATAGATTTCCAAAAAGACACGTGGTCGCTGCAAATTAACACTTTCCTTCTGCAAAGATGCAATTTGCTGTTTCAAACTATCAGTAAATACCTTTGCCTTTTCTTCTGCACCAATCAGTTTACCGATATCATTCACCTTCGAAATCATTTCATTGATTGTCTTGGGATAATAAACATAGGTTTGGATAGAAAGCTTACTCAATTCAGAAGAAAGTGAAGCCTGTTCCAGTCCGGATGTGAAGACAATCGTTGGTTTCAGGGCTAGGATCTTTTCCTTATCAATAGCTCCGAACTTCCCTACTCGTGGTATTGATTTCAGAGAGGAAGGATAGGTGCATTCATCAGTCACTCCAACAATCTGGTTCGTTCCTGCAATATAGGCAACGATTTCAGCCACTTCCGGCGAAGTGATGACGTAACGAGGTTGTAATGAAGTCTTACGTGGAGAACAGGAACATACTAAAATAGTCATGATTAGAAGCATCAAAATTTCTTTCATCGTATCTCCTTTTCCTGGTGTGTGACCTGTGGTGGAAAAAGAGACCGAGTGTAAGGCTGGAAATCTTACTCCGAGATTCCATGACTTTGACCTAATGGCAGGTTTCCTGGCTCACAGCCGGAATTTCATCATGCCTTCCCATCCCTTCTGAGGACAGTGACATGATTCCGATTTATGCTGTTTACAGTGGCGGAGACCGCTCCCGAATGTAACGGGATTCCCTTTTATATAACCACCAGATCACACAATAACCATAATTATGAGGTTGGAAGAAAAGTCAAGGAAAGAAGCTTGTAGCTGGTATAGGAATTAGAATTTCCACTTCAAAGCCACTTTCAACCCTCATATATTAGAACCACACCACCACCGCAACACTACCGCAGGACCACCGCAGCAGAACCGCTCCTATAAGCGGTCGTGTTTTGGTTATGTTGCTGTTGTGGGTGGGTTGTTTTTGACTGGTATTCTAAGTGGGTTATTTGTTGGTTGAAGGAGATACCAGAGATTAGAGATTAGAGGCTAGAGACTAGAAAAGAATCAAACTCTCCGACCTAAAGGTCACCTCTCTTTATCCAAAGAGAGGAATGAAAAAGACCCGTATCCAGTCTGTTTTTCCTCCTTATATCCACGTCTAATAAATGTTATACAGTTTATTGAGAATAATATTCTACAACATCCTTTTCAATACAATCAGGAACGAGTCCGGTGATGGGTTTTCCTTCTTTGATAAATTGGCGGATCATGGTTGAGGAGATAGGGATTGGCGAAATAGTGACATATATGATCCGGGAAGCGTATTCCACTTTTTGAATTTCCTCAAGATCAGTATCGGAGCGATTGACAGCTACAAGATTGACATTCTCGAGAAGCCATTCCCAGTTATGCCATTTTGGAAGTTGAGGTACATTGTCAGCACCGATAATAAAATAGAATTGATAATCCGGATATTCCACCTGGAGTTTCTGCATCAGTTCATTCGTATAGCAGGGAGTATCAGAGTTCAAATCAGCGAGGGATAATTCGAAATCAGGCAGATGTTCAATCGCTTTTTTGATCAGATTGACCCGCTGATCGGTATCCAAGAGATCATCATGCGATTTCAAAGGATGTTTTCCCGTCGGTATGATCCATATTTTATCTAATTCAAGCACTTTCATCACTGTTGAACATATCCGGATATGTCCGTTATGAATGGGATTGAAGCTCCCGCCTAATATACCGATACGCATTAGTCTAAATGTCTTTTTTGAATTAATTTGTGTTTGATCTTGAATGCTTCTTTCGAAGCGGGAAAGTTCTTCGTTAAAGAATTATAGATTTGGTTCGCCATAATCCAGTTCTTTTGAGCAATATAAATCTTGGAACTGTAGTAAAGAGACATCCTTTCCAGGTGATCCTTATTTCCCAATGGTATAATTTCATTAAAATAGAGTAATGCTGCGCTGTAATCAGACATCTTATAGTAGATATAACCATTGTTGTATTCTTTCTCTAAAAGCTTATATTGCGCTTTTTGGAGGTTTTCTACTGCCTCGGCATGCTTTGCATCACTGGGGAATTTATCGATGAAAATCTGAAACGCATCGATTGCTTTTTGAGTATCTTCCTGGGTATACTGCGGTTTAGGAGACATTTCCAAGTAACAAATACCGATCTGGTAATAGGCAATATTAATCTGCGGATAATCAGGGAACAGCTTAAGCATTTGCTCATATTCTACTTCCGCTTCGGTGAATTTATTCAGGTTATAATAAGATTGAGCCAATTTCATTTGTGCCTCAGCAGCGATGGAAGAATTTCTTTCAAAAACAATTTGTTGATAGAGTGGATAAGCTTTGGCGTATTTTTTAGCTGCGAAATAGGCATCTGCTTTTTGCATCGTCACTTCAGGTGATACTGTGGTAGTATTTTTCGTTTTTTTCTTGTGTTGCTTATGTTCAGTCTGGCTTGGTGCAGCTTGTGTTGTATTCTGACTGTAGGCGGAAATCGCCATCAGTAGAAAAATCACTGGGATAAATTTTCTCATTTTATCTCCTTAAACTATTTCGTTGTCCAGATGATGTACACCAGACTACCGATAATAGCAAACAACATAACAGGATCGTACCATTTCATCTTACCTGTATAACCCTCAGATAAAAGATATGGTTTGCCGTACATTTCATAATGGGCGAAAGTAAGTATCTTTTTATTGGAATCAAGCAATTGCAGAAGATATCTTAATTGCGATATCTGATATCTTTTATATCCCCAGAATTTCTTGACTTCAATGAGTTCCTCAGATTGATCAAGTTTGACCTGCAAAATATTAGATGTAGCATCGGCTTCATCAGTAAGCTGATAGCCTTTTGCCAGCATTGTCTGTTTCAGCAGAATGAGGATATCCGCAGATTTATCTCCCGCCTGGACATCCAGGAATATTGGTTTCTCATATGATTGGCGTAAGGCAAAGCCAGTAAACAGGGTATCCGGTACTATACTTTGAGTACGATGCTCTTGCGCACATAATCCGATAACCAGAAAATAGAAGAGAATAATGAAACTGAATTTCATTGAATTATTCTTTCCTTTATTTTAAATATTTGAGAAGAATCTTGCCCTGTTTAATCAAACAGGGCAGGAACTTCATCAATTTAATTTATTTTCCATGATACAGATTCTTCAATCAAAATCATATAAGATTATTATCAGCCATTACGCAAAAATGCCAAATAAGCTTTATATGTTGAATAAATATCCGCTTTACTGGTCAATTCATATAAGGAATGCATACCTAATATTCCAGTACCAACATCGATCACTTCAGCACCATATTCAGCAAGGTACTTAGCAATAGTACCTCCGCCACCTTCATCCACTTTCCCCAGTTCTCCAATCTGCCATGATATATTCGCTTCTTCAAAGATATGCATTACTTTTGCGGTGAATTCTGCATTGGCATCATTGGCTCCAACTTTACCACCAGAACCGGTATACTTAGTAATCGCTACCCCATATCCGATAAGAGCTGCGTTTTGTTTTTCGTGTACGTTAGGATAATTCGGATCGAGTGCAGCAGCAACATCACTAGAAAGAATTTGAGATTTCATCAGGCATTTACGTAAAGTATAGCTGTCAAATGCTTCACCATTTTGCTTTAGAAGATCACCAACAAAGTCCAGCATGAAAATTGAGTTTGCACTTGTATTTCCTTCGCTGCCAATTTCTTCCTTATCGATGAATAGAATCATCTGTGTTTTCTCAGTTTTTTCTTTTGAACTCAGAAGATCAAGGAGAGCCTTTAAAGAAGTGTAGGCACAAACACGATCATCTTGTCCATACCCCATAATCATGCTTTTATCCATTCCGGCATCTCGAGCCTTACCCGCTGGAACAATTTCCAATTCAGCAGATAAGAAATCAGCTTCCCTGGTGCCATATTTTTCATTAATCATTTTCAAAGCATGATATTTTACTTTTTCCTTCTGTTCTTGATTAGAATCCGGAATAGAGGAAAATATCAAGTTCATTTTCCCAGCTTCTATAGCATCAGGCAATAATTTGCCATATTGTTCCTTTTTTGCTAAATGCGGAAGTAAATCCGGCATCAGAAAAACGGGATCATTTTCATCTTCACCAATAGAAATGGATAATTCTGTACCGTCTTTTTTGATAATCATCCCATGAATAGCCAGGGGTGTGGAGAGCCATTGATATTTCTTGATTCCACCATAATAATGAGTTTTCATCATCGCTAACTGCGTATTTCCATCTTCGTATAAAGGATTTGGTTTAATATCAATACGGGGAGCATCAATATGGGAAGCAACAATATTCAAGCCTTCGCTGATCGGTTTTGTACCCAGCACAGCAAACGCCATCGATTTTCCCTTATAAGTCCGATATACTTTCAGAGACTTCTTTTTAGAGAGAAGATCTGTAAATCCTTCGTTTTCCAATATTTTTTTCGTCCAGGTAACAGCTTCGCGTTCCGTTTTGCAGTTATCTAAAAAAATCTTATACTCTTCTGCAAATTTGAAAGCATCTTTTTTCTCCTGGGTAGTAGCTGTTTCCCAGAAACTCTTGCGTTCATAAAGAAGATCGAACTTCTTCTTGTTTTCATTCATTCTAACTCCTCAGGACTAAGCAGAAGAACTCTGCCGCCTTTTTATTTTTTATTTTAATTCTAATATTTCAAATACTCTCTCTCCCATGGGAGCCTTCACAATGACCTTATCGCCTGGTTTTTTCCCGATCATGGAGGAACCAATTGGAGAAGCAATGGACACCTGCTCCGCATTTTCATCTGGGAAATTCACTTCATCAATTCCCACAAGATGATAGACTACAACCAGGTTTGTATCCATCTCATTTACGGTAATGTAAGCCCCAAAACGAACACAGTCTTTCGGAATAGAACTGGGATCGATAACCTTCAGCTTCGTACTTCTTGTTTTCAGATGATCAAGCTCTTTGTCAAGATGTCTCTGCATTTCTTTAGCTGCCTTATATTCGGCGTTTTCGCTAAGATCACCTTGGGCACGAGCAATCGCTACCCGTTTGATAATTTCCGGTCGTTCCACTTCAGACAATTGACGGATACGCTTCTGTAATTTATCCATCCCTTCTTTCGTGATATAATCAAGATTACTCATACTAAACCTATTTCTTCCGGCGTACAGCTTTTAAGCCGACAAGAGCTGCTTTCTTCAGCTTGGCATTTCCGCTATGAGTCCAGTTCTCGATGATCGTTTCCATTTCAGGGGTGTAGCACATAATGGAATTGCAGAGAATTTCAACGGTATAAGGATCTCGAGAACTACGATATTTAGAAAATATCTCCTGGTATATTGAAGCGTCTATAGGATATAGTGATTTTAAGAAATATATATTGGCTTTCGTCATACCCTGCGTTGCATTCAGCCATGAATTTTCCATTTTATGAAAAACCGTTTGAATCTGTTTAGGGTCTAGTTTACACAATTTACTTAATAATTTTGCGGCATTCAGTTGGATATGTTCATTCTCTGAATAGAGCCATTTATAAATGAGTTGCAGATTTGCTGAATAGTTCTTTTTGATTATCGGTAAAAATGCCTTATCCAACAATAATGCTACTTCTGGTTCTTCAGGAGTGGCATACATCACTTTTTCGATTAATTGTGTAAATACTTCCGGTTTTTTTGTGATGAGTTTTGCAATGATAATTACAAATGCAAGACGCCCATTTTCACCTTTCTCTTTCCACAGAGAGAGATAAAAGTCCATATGATTTTCAGAAACTTTTACAAGCAGATCCGCCATTTTCTTGGCTACAAGAATCACAACTTCTTTAGGAACATGCGTCCCTGTTCTCTGTGGATAGGCATTATAAATAATTTCAAAAGAATAATCGCGTTTAGGTAATTTGGATCGAATAAAATCTTCAGTGTCTTTTACCAATCTCTCCTTCCAATCCAAGGATATCATTTTTTAGCTCCTTTCTTTATTCATTCCATTATTGAATTTCCAAGTAGGTTTCATTCACTTATCTGACAATGGCAAATCTGCCTTTTTTTAATTCCCCACCCATCTCACAAATATAAAAGTACATGCCGGATGAAACTTTCTTACCGGAGTTATTGACCATGTCCCAATGATAGGTATAATTCACAGAAGTCAAAGCGGGAATGTTTGTATGATATACAAGCTCACCTGATATGTTATAAATTTTGAGATGTCCGTCTTTGTTTAAAGGAAAATTCATAAATGCTATTGAATTCACTTCTTTCAGGTTAATTGGATTTGGGTATACTGTCAAATGTGATAAATCCTTAATATCTGTTAGAAAGAATCTCGCTGTATTTTTGTGATTTGAAATCACATTTCCATGGAGATCTTCTACCTTTGAGATAATCAGGAAATATGGTTGATTTGTATACATCATATTATTGTTAAAGTTGATCGTGGCAACAGCATCTTGGAATGTAACTGACTTGATAAAATTCTCATGATCCCCAAGTGGAGCAATTAATTCATAATTTGCTGCTAAGCTTGCTTCTTCTGGATTTAAACTCTCGGAAAAAGTAACCTGAATAGAATTCTTGCTGATTACTTCTGTAGACACGACTTCTGGAGGTATGCAATCAATTGCGTATGAAAAAGTGTATTCTGACATTTCAACAGGAACTCCTGTTACACCTGTAATGCCAGATAGTTTGACTGTAAAGTCTCCAACATCATTTGGAAAAGGACGTCTGAATCTTAATAACAAGCCGTGCGATTCCGAAATAATAATTGTTGAAAATGGATTACCTATCCCGGGTTCGACTTGGTAATGACCAACATTAATGGCTTCACTTGCCAAGGCTTGATCAAAGACCAATTTCACTTCATTCGATGCGGTCATTTCAATCTGCATCAAACGAGGTGCCGGATTAGGTATTACTTCTTTCCATTGGCTATATTTACTCTCGTTTGGCTGCATACTATTTTTGATACTGGAAACTGCAAATTCGTATGTATTCCCAGATACTAATGTAGTGTCTACAAATTCGGAAGAAGTTGTTGAACCAACAACAGTCTCAATAGAATTAAAGCGTCTGTGAATCTGATAGTAATCAGCATCAACCTGCTTCCAAGTCATTTTCACAGAGTTCCCATTCAACGGTGTGATCCGAATATTTTCAGGAGTCATTGGACCTGTAAAAACCTGGCTTGCTTTAATTTCATAACTTCTCAATACATTCTGATCATTCACATTGTTTACAAGGATATGAACATTACTTGAAGTCGGTTCTTTAAATGCCAGCATCTGGTATGTTTTCAGACTTTCGCCTCTCCAAATTGGCTTGAATTTGCCATCCACATATGAAACAATATACATATTTGGAGAAAGAGATAGCAGTAATTCATCCTTTCCATCATTATTGATATCAAGACAACTGATCGAGTTCTCTGAGGTTACTTCGGTAAAACTGATATTACCCACACTGGCATATTGGTCGTTGCCAGTAGTTGTGAAAAAATTGAAATACCAAAAGGTCTTATTGGGGTTAATCAGGTCTGTTTGATATCCGCCAACAACGAAATCTTTCCCTCCATCCCCATTAAAATCACCTACTGCCAAATAATAGGCATTAGGTACAGGTAACCGAGCCGTCCAAGTCATGTTATATGTAGTTTGAGATGTCACTTCAAAAATCATGATATCGCCATCTGTATCTGCGGCTAGAATATCGGGAATTGTATCACCGTCTAAATTCGCACATGCAACTTTAGGAACAAATGTATTCCTCTGTGATGTTGCGGTTTTATTTTGAATCTGATTCTTTGCATCAAATGCAGGCTGCGTACCAGTAGCAGATGGATTTCGTTTGTACAGTTGCAGAATTCGGTAAGCTGGAAGATTTTTAACGAGTATCAAATCCTGGGCTACTGTGCTATTCGTGTTTTCATAATTCGCAAAAATACCACCGGAAATTCCTGTATCGTGCCATAAAGCAAAGTTATTTGGATATGAAAGTGAATCTGGTGTTTCGTACAAAAATGCTGTGTCCAAATACAAACCAAGTACTTCAGTACCGGTACCGCTGGTATTTCCTAAATCCAAGGGCCAGAATTTATCATAGAAAAGATGCTTATTAAGTAACTCGTTGCTATACAATTGGTAAATATTAACATCACCATAACCTGTATCTGGTAGTTGCATTCCAATGAATTCCAGGTTCCCATCATGATCAAAATCACGGGCATTAGGAGATGTAACTAATGGGGGTCCCAATTCTGTTGGTTCAAAACCATTCCCCGAAACTGACTCATAACTCACTTCCAAGAAATTGTCTTTCCACTCTGATTCATAAGTCAGATTACTATGATTGACGGCGTATAATCGGATTGCGATTAATCCTTCCGGGAGTGTTTCCGGTAAGCGAACAACCTGAAGAGAATCTGCTGTAACACTATATGCTTCGTAAATATCACCAAATTCTGTCATGCAAGAAACCGTCAAATTCACAGGTTCATCGAATTTAGCCTGAACATAATAGTTTACATTTTCTGCTGCATATCGCATCAAAGAAAACAAGCTACCTGGAATGAGATCAGGGGGTGTTCGATCAATACGGATTTCCCTGATACTACTATATGTGGTTCCATTTGTATTGATAACTTCAATACGAATTTTATAATCCCCATCACTAAATTGAGGAGGGAATGTAAAATGTGCGAGAACACCATTTTGAACAGGTTCATTATAAGAATGAGGTGTAGGATCGTTTGTACTTACATCAAGCCAACCACGTCCTGAGCGTGAATCTACGGCTGAGTACATGACTGAATATTGCATAAAATTAGGACTTGTCACAGTTCCAGTGATATCAAATTCTCCAGATAGTCCTTCATGATCCAGAGGATTTGTCATAATTACTTTAGGACTCACAGTATTAGTCAGGAAATTATGGACATTCAGTAAGCCATTACCGTAACTATTGTCAAAACCGGGAGTACCCAGATCATCACAGGACATTAGTAATCTTGATCTAACCTCTTCGTAACTCAGTCCTGGTTCTATGGAGAGTAATAAAGCAATACTTGCTGTGACAAAAGGAGCGGACATTGAAGTACCTGACTGATTCTTGTATATGTCAGCACCAGAAGATTGGTATGTACTATAGATATCCTGCCCTGGAGCAACAAGATCAAGATCAGGACCAAAACTTGAGAAGCCTGCCAAATTCTTGTTAATATCTACCGCCCCCACAGATATTACAGTGGAAAGCTGAGCTGGATAACTGAGAACAGGTTCTGGTGAATTACCTGCAGAAGCTACCAATATAACACCTTTGTCATAGGCATATTGACACGCATCCGAAATAATAGGTGAATAATTAGCATCACCCCAACTCATATTCACGACATCGGCTCCCATATCAGCAGCGTAGATTAACGCTGCAGAAGCATCATCATCCTGGAGATAGCCTGAACCTTCAGTCGTTCTGAAACCCGCACGCAAGACCATCATTCTTACTGTCCAGTTAATGCCGGCAATACCAATCCCGTTGTTCGAGTCGGCACCAACGATACCTGCAACGTGTGTTCCATGAAAGTTTTCATCGGTTGGATCATTGTCTTGCGTTGTATAATCTCCCAGACCAATATCTGATAATTCAGGAGCATCAGCAAAATCCCAGCCTCTCCAATCATCAATATAGCCATTACCATCATCATCAGTCCCATTATCTTTTAATTCACCGTTGACACCCCATTCTCCAGGATTGATATAAACATTATTCTGAAGATCAGGATGGTCAAAAAGCATTCCGGAATCAATCAAACCGACGATTACCTGGTGATTACCTGTAGTTATGTCCCAAGCTTCAGGAATATGGCTAAGATAATACTGTTCGTTAGAATAATATGGATCATTAGGAGTGATGTAAAATTTGTTCAGATAATTGGGCTGAATGTATTCAATCCCCGCAAAATGTGGTTTGGAATTCTTAATTGTTTGCCAATCAGGTTCTTCAGACAATATCGCGGTAAAATAGCGGTTATTGGACTTTGATGATACGGGCTTAATACTTTGAGGTCTGTAATTTTGCAGGAATTGATCAAATTGTGTCAAACCTGTCTGTCCTCTGGTTATTTGAATCGGGGCAGAAGTCTTAAAGATAATCTGTTTTGGAACATATTCCACAGTTTGGGCTAAACAGCAGATTAACCACAACATGATAATGTAAAACCACTTCACAGTATTTTTCCTTTTTGTCCTTTCATACTAGAATTGGTAAGTAACACCAATCCTATGTACAGCATCAGTTTCTGTTGAAACTAAATAATAAGGGGTATAAGCATAATCAACCAGAAAATGCATGATCTTAAAACCTGCCCCTATCGTCCAACTTGGTGCATCATTATATTTATTATCATACATAGTGTTAAGTAAGTAATTCAAATCCGTACCTAATCTAACACTGAAAATATCCTGGTAGGTTGTTTGTACACCCATCTTACCACTCCAAGAACAACCTGATTCAAAGATAGATTTGACCTCCACTGTTGTGATTAAAGGTATACTAGCTAAAGTGGGAAAATCCTTGCTAATACCAAAATCTAACCGTTTTGACAGTTGTATGCTTTCTTTATCCATCTTTGAAGTAAAACCGATATTACGGATAGCTGTAAATACCCGGGTATTTCGGAGAGGTGGAAGATAAGTATAACCTAAATCGAAAGTTGCTCCATAACTGGAAGCTGCATCAATCTTCTCATATAATAGACCGGCATTGATTCCTAAATAATGATCAGGATGCAGTCTGTATCCGCTGCTGATCATAAGATTCAAGTCCAGGGGATGAAACGTACCGACAATTTGACCGGAATCATCTCTTTTATCGATACTACCGTAATCAAGAGTTCTCATACCAATGCCAAAGTGTTTTTTACCATTGGAATTTGAGAAGAAAATACTATTTTGGTTGGTATCAACCAGATAACTATTTTGTGTAAATGAGATCAACCGGTTATTTCTTAAAACAGGAGCAGCAGAATTCTCCAGAAAGCCACTTGCATCCTGGTTCGAAAATGTCCCTGTATTACTTTGACCGGAGATACCAACACCTACAGGAATATTCAGCATTTTAAAACCATATTCTGCGTTGCCGGATATACCGCATAGAGTTACACAGATTCCAACGCAGAAGAGGATTATTAATGAAAGGGATTTATTCATATCTATTCTCCACTTTACTTTTCAATTGCAAATTTCAGGGACTTTCTTTCCCCATTACTATATAATTCAGCAAGATATATACCAGATGCCATTTTTTTTATCGGTAATTGAATTTTTTGCTGATTAGGCAGATAGGCTTCACAAGTAATTTTATTTCCATATAATTGCTTACCTGCAATATCGTATATCTTCACTTCTACCTGGGTTGTCTTACTTGTCATAATCCTAAATGTGATTTTCGGTGAAAAAATCTGTTTCCAAGGATTTGGGTAAATATACACTTCGCCTGGTACAAACAACTTACTTGTTTGAAATAGGTTAGTGAGTCCATGATTAGTGTATACAGCATTTCGTTGTAGATTACCATATTCAGTAAACCATCCAAGCCGGATTTGGCTCAAATCTGCACTCTCAATCTGTTGCCGGTACACTGTCCCTGAATTGGAAGCTGAATAAATGTAATACAAACCTTCAGCATCTTTCCCGATTAATGGATAGCTAAGACTCCTTTCCTGCATGGACACCGGGTATCCATTTTGAGGATGAAAGGAAGGATAGCCTGATGCATTCCATACGTATAGACGGTTTTTGGACATATTTCCCAAGATCTCAGATTTACCATCGGAATTCAGATCCGTTGCCCAAATTCCACCGGCTACATGCAGCGTATCAGGATTCGTGACAATCGATAAAGGATAGTTTAAAAGGCTACCATCATACCCAAAAATTGCATAGCTGTTTTCACCACCAATCAATATTTCCAGATATCCATTTTGATTAACATCCGCAAATGATGGTAAAGCATAGTTAGCAAAGGGGATTATCACAGGATAACCGGATTTCAAAACGCCATTTATGTTACATACGTATAATCCCTGTCCGGCACATACAACCAAATTATAAAGACCAACATCTCTAGATGTTTGGTCTGCCAAAGATTGAGATAAAGGAGCCAAAGCAATACTGGTGATTACTGAATCAGCAGGAATTAAGAGATTATATTCACTGGTTTCATGGGTTACATAATCTGTATGATTCAGGATATACAATCCATCCCTTTTCGTAATGGACATGATTTTCTGATTCGCAAAAAGGATATTCCCACAAATTCGTCCATTGAAAGGAATGTTTATCTCATTTCCACTGCTTGTAGTGTTTTGAATCACGATTTCAGATGCATTCTCATCGACTTTATTCAAAGGCAATAAGAGAGAATCGCTATTAATTAGTACTGGACCAGCAGCCCAAGTTCTTCCGTGCCTGGCAAATAGAACTGAATAATGACTTGCTGTGTCATAAAACAACCGATACAATGCAGTATTTTGCTGATCATTCAGATCATAGGGTATAAAGATATTTCCATTCGATGGATCACATGCATACATTTTACTGATTGGATTCATAGAAGGGATGGAAAAGGGGATTTTCACATCATTTTTCCATATTACCATCTTACCGTTCGGCATTGGATAGAATAATTCATCAGAATCATCATGATCAAAGTCAAAAAACATTGCCGGTATCGGATTGGTACCAACATATCCAGCATCCAGGCTCCACCTGAATCTAACATCAAAGGTCATCGTCTTCCCTGATGAACTGATATTGGATACTTCGAGAGGAACTCCTCCATAATAACTGTCAGCAGTAGGTTGTGACACCAAACCATTGTGAGAAGCAAATCCAAAATACGCATTATTCCCAACTCGATATGAATCATTGGGACCTCCACGAAAATAAGGATTACTGATATTTGTGGCATCCAAGTCTTGTATCCCGCTTGCTTCTTCCAGGTCAACACCCTTGTGCGATGCTGTTCCATTGACGTGATCTAATCCTTCAGCAGGAATGAAATTAGCTGCTATGACATTTTCATCAATGTGCCAAATCAGGATACCTGAACCATCTTCCGGTGATAAAGGTCCGCCATAACCAGGCAGGAAGAAATCCCATTCACAACCTTTATACCGATTTGTCATAAAATCAAATCTCGGCACGGGGTCATAAGGCAGTGTATCTGCTGGATCATGGTAGTAGTATGCTTGTCCGTTCTGCAATAATACAAAAGTAAAACTTGCTTGACCGTTGAGCATGCTATTATCAGGATTCTCAGCACGATTCTCCAGGAGATAGTACTCATGGTCAGAAATTGGTAATTTCACTACTTTCGTTGTGTTAAAATTATGGGAAATAAGATAATCCATCTTGATTTGGGTCGAATCAGCATTGATGACTTTAGGCTGCTCCCAACCCATCAAAGTACGACAAAAAGCAGAAGGCAATGCCGGAACATAGCCATTCGCATTCCAGGCACCAGTGCCCATAATACAGAAATTACCAACACCTTCAGATCTGCCATTACTCCAAACATTGTCAAAAAGATTCGGCATTCCTAGCTGATGACCGAATTGATTTGCCAAAACCCCTAAAACACTGAATACATATCCTCCATACTCTTCTCCCTGGGGGAAATAATCCTGCCATTCCCATTCCGGGACAATGACCATTTCTTTGATAAATTTCCCATCATTCGTAGGTATCCCTGGATAATTATCATTGTATGGATCAAATCCCAACTGCAAATCCATACGGGAAATAAAAGTACTCCATAATTCATTGGGACGTGCTTGATCGATATCTGATTCCTGCCCGGCACCTGCATGAAAAACGACAATCGCATCATATTGATTGAAATCGATTTTATTATCCATGGCTAGAATTATGTCTCTCGCCAATTCAGCTTGTCTTGTGGCAGCGAATGTAGTATCATCCACACCATAATAACTCATCGACTGAGATAGGTTGATGACAGTATCAGGGACTGTATATTGAAGCTGATATTTACCGTGTGAGGCATCCGTATAATAGTCAGAAAGATGTAGCATATATCTGTCAAAGAAAGCACGATTATGAACCAGGGAATCCGGATATTGAGGACTGTTAACAAAACTGACATCAGAAAATTGTACTCTTAGAACTAGTATACTATCGGGAAAATTTGTATCTCTTCGTTGGTTATGAATTCCGAATATTTCAGAGGAATGAGAACCGGGTAACTTGACTTTCCCATTGTACTTCGGATGGGGTGGAGCATAAGCTGCAAGTGCGAAAACGATAGTCAATAAAACTATCGTCACCAAAGTGCGTTTCATAAATTCTCCTCAGTTTTTTCTGGGTAAAAAAGTCAGTAACCTAACAAATGCTCTTTACATTCCACCACCTTATATACGATTATAATTGGTTATTGGGTGAAAAAGGAAACGCTATTTCCCAATTATCTTAAGTCAATTACATTGGGCTTGATACTGTGATTGGAGTCAATATTTTTTTCAGTTTCACCTTGAGTAGCAAACTCTTCGAAAAATGTTTTGTCTAGCAACCGATGGAATTATTCTTCTTTTAGAATAAAAGAAACCCTCATTAAGAGGGTTTCCATGATCTTCTAAAATTGTAATGATTCGTAAATCAGGCTGAGAATCAATATTCTATAATTTTCCTGACATAATATCATTTTCGTTGCATTTGCAGATGTTGCGAAATTCATATTTCGGTGACCATGAGCCAGCTTTTGATGCTTTCTCTAAGACTAATTTAATACGTTTGACTTCTGTATTACATACCGGGCAGATCACCTTTCCTTCTGTCGAGGTTTCGTGCGCCAATTTTGCAGTAAAACTTCTTCCTTTTGCCATTTTTCCTCCTAAGATTTCATACTATCGATCAGGCACGTTCGATGTATTCGCCTGTTCGAGTATCGATCTTGATTTTTTCTCCCGCTTCCACGAAGAACGGGATCATGATTCTTAAACCTGTTTCCGTAAATGCAACTTTACCGCCACCACTGGAAGCTGTGTTGCCCTTTACGTTCGGTTCACATTCTTCTATTTTCTGAATCACCGTAGTAGGTAATTCAATATCTATGATTTCACCGGCTTCTGTCATCAGAACACCAATTTCCATGTTTTCCTGGAGAAATTTATCACGCTCTCCTATTACTATCTTATCAACATGTATCTGCTCATAGGTCTCATTATCCATTAGGACAAAGAATTCACCATCTTTATACAAAAAAACTTTCTTCGTTTTTTCCACACGCACTTCATTCAAGGTTTCCGTTGTCCGAAACGTGTTTTCAAGCACCTGACCGGTCTTCATATTCTTCATCTTAGTACGGACAAATGCTCCACCCTTACCTGGCTTAACATGCAAAAAATCAACCACTTGGTAAAGACCGTTCTTGAATTCTATGATCATGCCATTGCGTATATCCGAAGTCGTTGCCATAAATACCCCTTTTTCTTCGAGTTATCGTGAAATTCCAGACTTCAAAATGCGGTAGTTCTGGCAAGAAATTTTTTGTTGCATAAGATTGTATCTTGTTTTCCCCGATGGTTTGAAACCTCGGGGGTCTGTTTTTTTTAGAGTTACTGAGTTTCAAACCTACCAACATTACAGCTAACAAAGCTATGGCACAGAATCCAAACCCATTAATGTGTCCCTCATTAGACACTCTTATTCCCCAAAGATACTACTAATTCAAATCCAATCTCATGCTAATTCTATACCAATCTCAAACCAGTTTGCTGAAACAGGAATGAAACAGGAATGAAACTGGTATCAAACAGGATTGAAATTGGTATAAATTAAGGGGTTCTCTTGTGGTTCCCTGGAGCTAGGAAGGACAGGAGAGAGGGGAAATGGTTCGTATCACGGCTTGTTAAGCCGTTAATGGAAGGACTGTTAGTCCTGAATCATTTTCTCTTCCAAGAATCAAGGCATAGCATTTCATCCAGCAGAATAACGGGGGATAACATCCCCTCGTTTAACAGCTTAACAAGCTGTGATACGGTTTTTAACATTCCTGGGGTGGCGAACTCCGATTCGCCACATGCCAAATCGGAGTTTGGCATCCCAACTTTCATGCAACGTCCGAAGGATTAAATTTAGCAGAGTAGGGGCACATGGCAATACGCCTAACTTTTCTTATTCGGGTTCTGGAGTTTTAACAGATGTAGAGACGCGCAAGTTGCACGTCTCTACTTGGCATGTGGACTTCAGAAGCGATATTTTCATCACTTGGTTGCAAAGAAGGAGCGAAGAGTGGGAAAATTGGTCTGATTTATTCCCACTCCAATAAGGAATCAAAACCGAATATGAAGATAGCCTATGAGATGTGTTTAGCTTTTTATAATCTCCCATATTTAAATCAGCACTTTTCTTTTGATAACCATTTTCTATGAGAATTGCTCTGAAGTTGGCCTCAATTTCTATACATGTTCTAATAAGAAGTTCATGAATTCGAAATGAGTAAGTCACCTCGTTTGTATCTGAAGGTTCAATATAATCGAATAAATTAATCAAATCTTTCTGAATTAACATAAATGCTCTTATATAATCAATAGGAGAATCAGCAAACTCTGGATGAGTTATATATCCTTCTCCCGAAAAGCAACCGTCCATATTACAACGACAGTTTCTTTTGAATGGAAATTTGTGTCCCATAATTTACTCCTCATATTTGAAATAGAACTATATCTAAATCAGTTTTGCTATATCAAGAATCCCAAGCTGAATCACTTAACTCTGAAAGTAATCTTATATGTGTTACATATTCTTTTATAAGTTGGTTTGTGCAACTTGGCTTTGAATATTCCTTTATGCCTATTTTTATCCGAATTGGATATATAAATAGCAAAGGATAAGAAAATCAAAGTCAGACTTGTTAAAGCTTGTATTATTTGTAACATGTCTACTAACCTAGGATGTATATTTACCAAACTTTCATTTAGCAATGAAAAAGAAAAAAGCATGGAGCATTGCAGACTATGAACAACTGATTGCCATAAGCAAATATGTAAATTATCTATTAAAAAATAAGTTACAGCATAATTCAAAATACATTCGAACAAACTGGTTATTGCTAATAAAAGTCTTTCTGGGGATTTTAAAGAAGAACTCTTTTTCAAAGAAAATGCGTCATTCCCAAAAGCTAAAATTATTTCCAAAGATCGTGAGAGAGTTCTATATAAAATCAAAGCTATAAATGATTTGTTAAAAATATTGCTAGTAGTATTTGGCTGCCCCCAAATAAGAAAAAATATAAATAGGATCACCGCAATTAACAAATTGAGGAAGTTCTTAATCTGAATAAATCTCTTTCGTAAATCTTTCCTCGTGTTACTCCTAATAATCAATATCCCTGTAATATTTCGGTTCTTGATTATTTCTGACCACAGCAAGCTTGGACATAACATTAAAGATAATGCAATTAACCCCCGTTGAGAAAAAGATTTCTTATACTTAGTTGTGTCTATTTGATCATCCTTAAGAAAAATACCTATCAAAGTTCTCATGATTTGAATGAAATTTACTCCTCTTACCAATTTTAAAGAAAAACGAGCGACACATAAAGAAAGAAAATAATAAACTGTAATTCCAATGAGGAGATATAATAAGCTAATGTATTCAAATTGTATCCAACTATAAAATATATATATCCAAAGGCATGCTAATATTAATATAAGAACTAATTTATGAAAATTCAACTCCTCCTCCTTCTGCTCAACAATTAAATGAATTAAATCCCTATCAACTCCAGAATGGGTTGTTCATCAAAATAGCATTTATTGATATCCAGGTCATAGTTGATAATAAAGAGTTCTTTGCCTTTCCCTGCTTCGTTCTTTTTGTAGTTATTCATACCATATTGTAGTTCCCAGGGAATGATGTTGGCAAAGCTGAACAATTCTCGAATCACGGGATGATCATCTAATGTTATTAACCAATTATGTGGGCATTTAGCCACAGCAGCAGCAAAGCGTTCGTAATCAAAATCTGTGTGCAGATCACCATTCTTGCCATAGAGCCTTGATTTCTGTGCAGTCAAATATGGTGGGTCAAGAAAGATCAATACACCCGAGGGTAAGTCCGAAGTGCGCAGTTCGAAGTGCGAGGGGGCAGAGGGAAGTTCTTCATAATCCAGATGAGTAATAGTCGTATTGGTTAAAATATGTTTTAATTGCCTAAGTCTGTCAAAAGAGGAAGGAGTAAATCTCGTATGGAATGACTTTTCGGAATATCCACCACAATCGGTAGTTCCTGAGAAAGAGATACGATTCAAAATAAAGAAGCGGATTGCTCTTTGAAGGTCATTTATATCCTTACCGTTTTGACGTAACTCATAAAACAGGTCTTTCCCATTCTCGGTCTTGCTTTTAATTAATTCAATCTCTCTGTATAGGTTGTCATTATTCTGTTGTGCTTCTTTCCAAAAGCAATACAAATCATAATTCAAATCGTTAATCCAGAACTTGGTAATCTGCTTCATGGTTTGTTTTGCTGCTAAGAATACAGATGCACCGCCAGCGAAAGGTTCCCTAAATTCAGTTGTTGTTATTGGTATTAAAGGTAATATCCGTGAAACGGCTTTGGATTTACCACCAGGATAACGAAGCACAGCTTTGAGGATATTACTCATAGATTACTTCAAAGTAATAACCAAATGCATTGAATTGTCTTTAATTTCAGGCATCTTTATACAATCACCGATAATCAGCTTATGGTATGTTTTCACTGCCACTCCTGAGTTCTTCACATTCACATAATTCCATTGATCTTCTGCAAAATGATAATTCAGATATGAATGTCAACTACAAAGTGTGGAACGCTTAATTTATTAGGCTATTTCGAAGTTTGAAGTACGATATGCGAAGTGCGAAGTTGCAGAAACATAACCGTTTGAAAACAGCGTTCCGGAGAGACCTTTAGATCACATTTTTCATATCACCGGATTGAAATCCAGTGTTAATATGTTTCTTCCCTACGGGAATTATGAGCAGAATGAAGTCAGGTACTGACGGCAGATAATAACGCTCGGATTTTAATCCGGCGATAAATGGCTCAATGTGGCAACCATGAAAGTCCAGTATGGACGAAAGATGATGAGAGATAACAGACCGTTGACCCCTTGTATCCCCCTCTCTGGGAAGGAAGTAGGAATCGGCGCTCCAGTTAGTTCGTCTCCTATCACCTAGAACCTAGCACCTAGCACCTAAAACCTTCTGCCAGGCTAATCCCCTGCTTTCAGGATTTCATGAACTCTTTCGAAGATATAACCAACATGGATGCGATTAGTGAGATCAAGTTTTTCTACGTCTATTTCAAGAACTGTGCCCTGGTGGAAACCGAATTTGACTACATCAGCAGCATAAGTCTTATACCATTCATTCAGGTTTTGAATTTCAGTTAACTTCCAGCCACCTTCAATTTCCATTTCACGTCCGCGCTGCTGAATTCTTTCCCAGGCAAGGGAAGGACTTCCCTGGAGTAAAATAATCAGATCAGAGGAAGGCAATTCTCTATTCACCGTTTGAAATTGTGTAATAAGATTGTCCAATTGATCATCCGTCAGTAATCCATCAGCCCGGAATTGATTACAGAAAACCAACAAATCTTCCGGTAAAGAACGATCCTTAACAAAACTGCCATGACCGCTTTTTCCGAGACGTCTTTGTTCTGCACGCATTTGCAGGAAATGTAGTTGTAAGTCATAGCAATAGGTCTTCTTATCTGCAAGAAATTTCTCCAGTAAAGGATTCTGTTCAGGTCTCTCATAAAGTGCATTAATCTTTAAACTCCGTCCCATTATTGCAGCCAGGGTTGACTTCCCTAATCCCACATTACCGGCAATAGTGATAAGCTTGGGATGTTCAGCTAAGTAGTTTTCCAGTCTGCGTTCGACATCAATTGCTTTCAAAGTTGCTTCTGTCTGTGGTAAGGTCACCCATTCACTGATACCTGGGCTGGATACACGTAATTCTAAAGATTTTACCTGATCTGCGATCACATTAATAGTGCGTCTCAGGAATTCTACTTTCTCCACTTCTTTGTCCGCATCGATAACGAGTACAGGGCATTGAACATGATTTGCGATAAAATCTTCATACAGGTTGTTTAATAATTCCAAGTATTCAGAAGAGATTGCTAATTCACTTTCCCTGCCTCGTTCACGTATTCTTTCCAGGAGAATAGGCACTTCAGCTTTGAAATAAACGATTAGGTCAGGTTCCTTGATTTGCTCAGTCATCAGTCTATAGGTACGCTGGTATGCGACAAATTCGGGTTCTGTCATATGTTGAAGTATTCGCTGTGCTTTCCCGAAAATATGATAATCTTCAGCGAGAGTCCTGTCTTCCAGGACAATCCCCCGACACGTTTGTATTAATCTCTGGCGATCTAACCTGCCATTGAAAAACTCGATCTGAGCCATAAAGGCATTGGCAATTGGATCCTTATAAAATGAATCCAGGACAATAGGATTGAAATTTTCAGGAAAGGCATATACACCTTCAGAACCATTGGGCTTGGGATAAACAGACAACAGGATTTGATTTAGTGGTGAAGTGCTTGCAGCCTGGACAAAAGTGGATTTTCCGACCCCAATATTACCGACGATTCCGATGCGTATATTTTCCATTTTAATTCCTCCTAACCAGTTTAATTCTCTGGATTCAAAATATGGGATTGACATTTTTTTGCCAATATTTTAATCTATGTTTATGATATAAATTAAGAAAGGAGAATCATTATGAGTAAAAAAGTACTGATCGCAACCGAAAAAGCTTTTGCTAAAGTCGCTGTGGATGGCATTGCCGGCATCTTAAAAGACGCTAATTATGAAATGATCCTTTTAGAGAATTATACTGACAAGAATGACCTTATTAAAGCTGTCGAAGATGTTGATGCCATGATCGTTCGCAGCGATGAAGTAACGGCAGAGGTCGTTGAAGCAGCCAAGAATTTGAAGATCGTCGTCCGTGCCGGAGCCGGTTTTGACAATCTTGACCTCAAAGCTTGCACCGCACATAATATCGTTGCAATGAATACACCCGGTCAAAATTCCAATGCAGTTGCCGAACTTGCCTTCGGAATGATGATCTATATTGCCCGTAAGAAATTCAGCGGAAAGTCAGGTTTTGAACTTCGGGGAAAGAAAATTGGAATTCACGCCTATGGTGCTGTGGGAAGATATGTAGCCCTGATTGCCAAGGGATTCGGGATGGAAGTATTTGCTTACGATCCATTTGTACCTGCTGATAAAATGAAAGCAGAAGGTGTTATTCCATTAACAAAACTATCTGAATTATATGAAAAATGTGATTATGTATCTCTGCATCTGCCTCTGACAGAGACGACAAATAAATCCATCAATTACGATCTTCTTTCCAAGATGCCGAAAGGAGCTACACTTGTGAATACAGCCCGAAAAGAAATTATTAATGAAGAAGACCTGTTAAAGATCATGGAAGAAAAGAGCGGATTCAAATATGTATCTGATATCGCTCCTGCCTGCGCTGAAGATATGATTACGAAATACGGCGAACGTGTCCTTTTTACGGCAAAGAAATCCGGTGCTCAAACTGAAGAAGCGAACATCAATGCAGGATTAGCTGCAGCACATCAAATCGTTGGATTCCTGGAAAAGGGTGATAAGACTTTCCAGGTAAATAAGTAAGAATACGACTCACCCCCTGCCCCCTCTATTGGCACAAGAGAGGGGGTCAGGGGGTGAGAAGGAGTGAATTGAAAAAGCAAAAATATCTTCTCAACATTAGCTTAGGGCTCGTTCTAGCATCGGTTATTCTCTATGGCATACATTACCTGATCTTTCGAGACTCTTACTTCTTAGGTCTATATATCCTGGATCACTTTGCATTCTTACCTATAGAGATTCTGTTAGTAACAATCGTTATTGGCGGTGTAATCAGATACAGGGAAAAAACTCAGCGCCTGGATAAACTGAATATGGTACTAGGCTCATTCTACAGTGAAGTTGGACATACACTTTTGAAACAGATTGGACATTCAGATCCGAACATCGATCATAAATTGGATATTCTCAAAATATCCAGTCACTGGACTCATAACGATTTTTTACATGTGAAAAAGCTAATCAGGGAATCGGAAAGTAATATCACAATTAGTCAATTAGATTTACCCGGATTAAAAAGCTTTTTACTGAGTAAACGTATTTTTCTCTTACGCCTGCTTGAAAACCCAAATCTCCTCGAACATGATTTATTAACCTATCTGATGCAGGCTACATTTCATTTACTAGAAGAATTGGAATTTCGCCCTGGCTTTAATGATCTTCCCAAACCTGATCTTGATCATTTGGCTTTTGATACAAAACGCGTGTATATTCCTCTCATAATCCATTGGTTGGAATACATGTATTACCTGAAAGTGAATTTCCCTTACCTTTTTTCTCTTGCTGCCAGGACAAATCCCTTCAATAAGGATGCGTCTGTAATTATCACTGAATAATAAAAAGGATATAAGATGTATAAAAACCTGATATGGGATTTCGATGGAACACTATTTGATACTTACTTTGCGATAAGCGGAAGCCTTGATGGCGCTCTGAAAAAATACGGTATCATTGAAGACATGAATGAGATCCTTTCCCTATGCAAAGTCACACTGCAAACAGCAATCGATCATTATTGCGCAAAATATACTTTGAATCCGGATGATATCTTCCAAGACTATTGCGATTTTTACCAGACCATTTCCATGGAACAAATTCCACCTTTTCCAGGGGTAGAAGATATTTTGATGTTCTGCCGTCAAACCGGTAGAAAAAACTATATCATCACTCATCGTCCTCTTGATCTGCTGATGGAACACTTGTCTTATTATCATTTGGAAGGATATTTTGAATTTATGATTACCAGTGATGATGGCTTTATTAGAAAGCCTGACCCTGAATCTTTTGTCGCCCTTCGAGATAAATTCAACCTCCCAGGCGAATTAACTTTGGCAATCGGTGATAGAGACTTAGATATTATAGCTGCAAGAGGTGCCGGATTCAAGACATGCCTGTTCCAAAATCCAGATCAATCTATTCCGGCGGATTATTTTATTTCAACGATGGCTGAATTAAAAGAATTATTGTAGAGTTGAAAGATGAACGCCATCTTCAGGAGATCATTTCTCCTCTATCATCTTACTTTTATCATACCATCTTCAAGGATTCGGATAATTTTGTTTCAGAACTATTCTGGAAGCTACAGGTTGTGATGGGGCTTGATTGCCAAGTCTAATTTACCTGTAACAAGTAAGAAGTATCCTTCTGTCATTGCAAATGGCAGGGGATTTTCATTCTTTGATTAGATATCTTATTCGCCCACAACCTTGTGCTTCTTAACATAATCAATCAACTGATCAACAAAGAGTATTTGTTGATCTTTCATATGTCCGGGGGTAAAAGCCAGGTATTTATCAGCATGGGAAAGCACATAATCATGAGATATGCCTTGATATGTCTGTTTCAATCTAACCGGTTTACCATTAATGCAGACATTTTGGATATGAGAATTCTGATCCTTGTCAATAATATCGTATGTAATGGGATAAGCTTGTACGATATCGTGCTCCTGGGTCTTTGAAAGTTGATAGTTCAGCTCCAGCATCTGATAAATCTCTTTGCCTGTGCAAGTGAAGGTTTCAATGACATTTCCGAAAGGTACCATCTCCTGCATAGCCTTCACAGTAATTGGTCCAGGCTGCAAAGATGTACGCATACCTCCACAATTGATAACACTGAAATCAACATCGAGAGAATCATGATATGTTTCATATAGCGCTTTTGCCTGCCAGCGGGAGACTGTAGTTTCCTTAAATTTGTCAGGTATCCAGGGAATCGTCAGATCACCAATTTGCTTGCCTGATTCACTTTCCACTTTTTGAGCAATATCATCGACAAAGCTGGATAGTTCCGTGGAAATGTTTTTTTGATCCTCTACAGGAATAAGGATATGCTTCCAAGTATTGATTCGATCATTCTGAACATCTATGTCCAATTCTCCCAGATATACCATTTGAGCGCCAGTCTGTGTTATCAGTATCCCATTTACCATTAAAGGCTGTTCCAGGATGGCATGTGTATGTCCTCCGAGAATCAAATCCACACGAGAATCCAACTGTGTAGCCAGTAGACTGTCAGCATCAACGCCAATATGCGTAAGAATGATAACCAGGTCTGATTGTTTATCCACTTCATCGATTACTTTATCAATTGCCTGTTTATAAGGAAGGACAGAAAGTCCCTTAATAGACGCAAGAGTCACTTTCTCAGGAAGCTCTGTCATGATTAAACCGATCACACCTACATTGAGAGAATCAAACTGAAATATCTTATATGTGTATTGTGAAAAGTATTCTTTATCTTCCATCAGGTTTGAATTGATATAAGGATACTTTGCCAGGCGCATATAACCTTTCGCATCTGATAAAGAATTATCGAATTCATGATTCCCGAAAGTGGCAGCAGAATAGCCAAGTTTATTGAATACTTCAACCACGGCACCACCCTTAACACTTTCATAAATATAACTGGAAAAAGCCGTACCTGTATGCTGGTCTCCACTGTCAAAAGTCAGATTACGCAAATATGCTGATCTTTCATGATTCAAGAGTCTTTCTAAATTTGCATAGCCACCTAACATTATTTTCTGATCACCCATTTGAAATTTCTGTGGCAGGTAATAAGAATGAGTGTCATTGGTAAACAAGATACGTATTGGTACAGCATTGAGGATAGTAGAAAGCAGGATTATCAGCAATGAAAGGCTAATTTTATTCATTATTAATTCCTTTTCTTGGGAAACTTAAACTTCAGTAGTTCAAAATGTCACTTCATATATAAGTATATTGGATAACTGCAGTGTTTGAGATGTTAGATTTTGAACCTTCACGGATGTCTTCTGCTAATTCAGGTACTTTACTAAAACCTGGCTATTGTGTCCATTATCACGATTATAAAAATACTCATGTGTCAGTTTCTTTACAATGTGAATTCCTAAACCGCCAATATCCCTTTCTGATAAATCCGGATTTAGTTTAGGCTCGGGATAATCGAGTGGATTAAACTCAACACCGTCATCAACTACTTCAATATAGATTTTTTGATCTTTCTTTTCAAAATTAATCTCAATATTGTGCTTAGCATTATCTTTAAAGGCATATTTGATAATGTTTGAAAGTAATTCATCAAATACAAGATTCAATTGAGCTTCAATATTCATGGGCAAATTCCAAGGTTTAGAAATTTCCTCTACAAGGTCATTTACTTTTCTGATCTCTGAAATCTGATTCTTAATAATGATCTTCATAATTAACTCCCACTGATTTCAAAACAAGACCAAAAATCCTTTTTTTTTACCGAATTGAATCATAAAGTCTTATAGTTGAATTATAAATAGGTTATTTGTTAGTGTCAAGGTTTTTTTCTTAGAGAATTTGGATTTTAATATAAACAATATCTCAGTTCTCTACAAAAGCAGTGATAACACGATTATTCAGATAATTTTCCCAAGTTTCCACGGTTTCTATCGCTAACCTCTTTTTTGCTGCTTCCGTATAAGCACCCGCATGAGGTGAAAGCAATACTTGTGGGTATTCAGCAAAAGCTGCTGGTTCCCAAGGCTCGTCTTCAAAAACATCAAGTGCTGCACCTTTCAGCATATTGCTCTTCAATCCCTGTTCAATCGCTTTTTCTTCCACAATTGCACCACGTGCAGTGTTGATCAAATAGATTGGCTGGGAAAGAAGCTTAAGCGTAGCTGTAGAAAAATAGTACTTTGTTTCATCCGTTAGCGGACAATGGAAGGTGAGTAGATTGCACCACTTCAGACCGGAGACATAGGAAATTGGCTTCACTTTTCTTTCTTCCCACTGCTCTTGGGTAAGATAAGGATCAACACCCAGGACAGTAGCTCCCAGTTGCTGAAGCAGATTGGCTACCTTCGTTCCAACCCTTCCTACCCCAACGACAAGAGCTTTCAAGTCTGATATTTCCATATTAGGTAGTACTTGTGCCTTCCATTGCTTGGTAAGGACTGCATCCTTCATCTGGTTTTGCTGCTTGGTCAGTGAGAATATGAAAGACATCGTCTGTTCAAAGGCGGAGATAGCATTGGCCTCCGGTGTGCAACACACAGGCACACCATACTTCTTCGCTGCATCCAAATCGATATTATCAACACCTGTACCGGCACGGATAACGAGTTTCAGGTTGGGGAATCTCTTAAAATATGATTCATTGAAGATAGTCTTTGTACGTATAATGATAATTTCTATATTCTCTGAAAAGAGAAGGTTCTCTGCCGTAAACCAATGAGACAGACCTTTCCTTTCCAGTTCTTCCCAGAATTGCTTGGGCATTTCTTCTAAAACCAATGTATGCATTATTCTTCCTTGTAGAGTAGGACGCCGTTCGGGCTAAATCGTGTCGTAAAGCAAGACGCCGTTCTTGCTATCCTCAAACCTTATCAAACGTCACAAAATGTACTTTCGCTACTTCACAAAGCCTATCTTTTCCAAAGCGTGCAACGTATTCCCTCGCAGCCTCAATCACACCGTGCGATGCTCCTTTGGGAAATTCTATGCCATATTTACGCCTGAGAACTGTCATTGTTTCCAGGAAATGATACCGCGCAATGATGGAAGCAGCAGCAACAGCAATGTCTGATTCTGCATGTGTCCTTTCCATCACAGCGACCTGGTGTTCCTTCTTGATTTGCTTGGAAAGATTATTGTTTTTCTGGAACTGATCGATCAGCACTCCCTCACTGGGATATTTCTTCAATAACTCACAAATGGCAGTGCCATGCATCCAGGTCATCATTTCATTCAGCTTCTTTCCCTGCTTGCGGAAATCAGCATAGAGTGCATTGTATTTATCAGGTTTCAGAATAATGACTTTCGCATGGGAACCATACGCCTGCAACACTTGCTTCGCTGTTTTGTAGATCGCATCATCATTGAGAAGCTTACTGTCACGAACACCCCATTTCTGAAGATTTGCTACCATATCATCCCGACAGAAGAAGCTGCAAATCACAAGCGGACCAAAGAAATCACCTTTCCCTGATTCATCAGAACCTATCCATTCCTTCCAATTGTGATGTTTGGGAGCAGAAGCATCTATGCTGATGATCTTGATCTTTTCTATCAATGGACGCAAAGGATTGGTCTTGTTCCCTCCAATGATATGCGATATTCCCTTTTTCTCAGAGTAATAGATATTCAAGGGAATGATCTGCTCTCCCTTTTCAAATACTAATTGCATCCCATAAGGAATTTCCTTCTCTTCCAGGAGAGTCAATCCTTGTTTCTTTGTCTTTTCCAGCAATTCAGCAACATGCGAAAGAAGCTTTTGATTCATTTATCCTACCTTTATTTTCAGGAATGGGAGAAAGATAAATCTGTCAAGAGGGAGTGTTTCTTTCCTCTCGCATGTCTTCAAAGGTAGAGCTGACAAATATACGGAATATCTTGCTTTGTCGGGGCATAAGTCCTCCAGCGTAATGCGATTTTGTTGCTTTTGAAGCAGAGACTGTTCATGAAGTTATTCATAATATTCAATAAGTTAGAAAGTAGCAAGTTGAAAAAAGTGGTCGAAACGGTCATAATTTAACATACCTTCCAGAATTGACAGATAAGCTCTGCTAAGGACACCAAATCACAAGTTAAGCTTTTTGACTAAAATTGAAAAACACGCGATTATAAGTAATGTTTCGAAGCCGTTTCTGACTAAATGTGTAGTTAAAATCATATAAAATAGTTCTTTACAAGTTTTTTGCTATAGCTTCAATGGCATTTGTTACCTGGTAACAAAAGGGAGGATATTATGACAAAAAAACACTCCAATTCAAGAAGCGGTAAGTGTTAGTCATGAAAGTAACCAATACCATGTAAGTATTAACGTACCATTTTCATTCACTTTGCCTGAGACAACATCAAACCACAAGTTCTTAATAGCGTTTCTACGCTTATTAGTAGGAATAGGCGGAGACAACCTCCTTACACTTCAGCAAATAGCTGATCTGTTTAACTACGCAGACCGCAGGAATGTACATAATTTCTGGCAAGAGTTTGAGCAGCATGGTCATGATATCCTGGCATATTTAAGCCGGAAAGTTGACCTGCTGGAGTGTATTCCTCAGATCGAGAATTTTGTTATCAATAACCTGCTTTTACCTTTAAATGTCATGTATCAGGAGTTCATCAGCCATCATGATTTTAAAATGTCCTATACCACTTTCTGCAAATATGCTTCTCAGGTCAATTCTCTGTCTGTAGTTAAGCAAGCTCAGAAGCTTCTTCTGAAAAAGACAGTAGGCGGTGATGCTGTACATCTGCTGAAACTGCTTGCCGGTCAGCAGAATACACCTGTTATCTGTGACAGACTCCTGGAACAAATGAAGACTGCTAAAGGCAATACATCCCATAGAACCGCCGATGCAAAGCCGTTCCATAGTCTGGAACGCAAGAACCTGTGTCTGCTGGTACATTACCTGGTTGGAAGCGGTATGAACTTCGAGACGATAGCTTTGCTGCTCAACACCTGTAAAGCTACAGTCTCAAATCTCTGGCATGAAATCGCTGACCTGCAGAGCCTGATTCTGAACTCAATCGGTAAGTGGAGCGGAAAGATCAGCATTGATGAGAAATATGTGAAGATCAAAGGTATTCCGTACTATGTCATCAGTATTGTTGATTTTGTGACTCACATCCCTCTGTTTTGTGAGTTGTATCCTGACACAAAGAAAGAATCATTCGAAGCATGTTTCAGAACCTTCAGACAGCTCTACAGGAAAGATCCAACCCTGATTGTCAGTGATGGCAGTAAATCGTTAGCAGTTGCAAGAAAAACAGTGTTTCCAAAAGTCCATTACCAACTCTGTAAGTTCCATAAGATACGAAATCTCTTCAAAAGAATCAGTCAATGTCATCTCCCTGAAGACAGGGACAAGTTCTTTAAGAAGAGGATTATGAAAGCTTTCCGAAGAGAAACGGCGGGCGGAAGGAAAAAGGGTATCGCAAGCCTGACAGCTATTACTCCCCCAACCGCCGCCGAATACATCAAAAGCAATATCATTAGTGATTGGAGACACCTCAGCAAAGGTTTGACTTCCAATGTCTCTGAACGCTGGAACCGCAAAATCAAGAAGGTGACATCCGGTAGATTTGGACTAAAATCTGAAGAAACCACCCGCAACCTTGTGTTTTCGCTTTGGTTCAAAGAACTGGTCGATAAAGGTCAACCAATCATGCGTCAGGAATCACTTTTAGCAAGTTTAAATATCTCCCGCATATGTCAAGAAAATGTGGATTGGTCGCACTTAGACCACTTTTTCTCTGTCACTACCAATAAGGCTGCGTAAAATGGAGGTTAATTTTGAACAGTCTCTTGAAGCATCACCTTCTGCAAATCCACATTTTTCTTGACATGATACTCTTTATTTTCGCACTTCATAGCAAGTCCAGTGAATGGAATACAATTATTAAATTGATTGTGGAGTATAAATGAAGATTTTCATAACAGGTTCAAATGGATTTGTCGGTTCACGGCTCATGTGGGTATTAGAAGAAAAGGGACATGATGTCTGGGGAATCGATAGAAATATTAAATGCAAGATCAAGACGCATCCCAATACGAAAATAGGTAACATCCTGAATATGGATGATCTTCACCAATTCGATACCATTAACTTCGACCTTGTGATCCATTGCGCTGCTGCCAAGCATGATTTTGGTATTACTAATGAGGAATATTACCTCGATAATGAAAAAGGAACCGAAGTGCTGATGCAGTATGCCCGTTTGAGAGATATTAATAAGATAATTTACTTTTCAACAGTTTCCGTCTACGGACACCAGCCGGGAAGAGTGGATGAAACCGGAGAATATTTACCGAATACCGTATATGGCTCATCCAAGCTTGCCGGTGAACATGTCATCGATCGCTGGATGGTATTTCAACCCCGCTCGGAAGTCATCTATCTCAGACCAACCATTATCTATGGACCATTTAATTATGCAAATATGTACAATCTTATCGATATGATGCGTCGTCGTCCTTTTATTATGATTGGTAAGGGAGATTATGTGAAAAGCGTTGTTTCCCTGGAGAATATCATCGACATGACCCTATTCAGTATGACACTATTGAAACCCGGATTACAAACTTTTAATTGCATTGATAAGCCTTATGTTACACTCAGTGAATTGATGAATATGATTGCTTCTCATCCTGGTTTCAGAATACCTGTGATCACAATTCCCCTCGATTGGGCAATTGCTGTGGGAAAAGTATTTGACATTTTGGGAAAGGTGACATATAAAGACTTTCCAGTAAATAGTGACCGTATGCGTAAGTTTGCAACTGCAACAGATTATTCAGGAGAAAAGATCAGGGAAGCAGGTTATATTCAGAATAAAACGATCGCATATGAACTTGCGCGGACAATCAACTGGTATTTGAAAAGCAAAGGTAATAAATAATTATAGTAAGCACTTAAATCTGTGCTGGAGGTTTCATGGAAAAGCTTAGATTTGGTTTAATCGGTTGCGGACGTATCTCTAAAAATCATTTTGAATCAATGAAGACTTTCGAAGAGGCTGAATTCGTAGCCTGTTGTGATATCATTGAACAAAGAGCACAAGAAATGGCAACAGAATATGGAGTTGCCCATTATTATACTGATTATCATGAAATGCTGGAAAAAGAAAAACTGGATTGTATCAGTATTTGCACTCCCAGCGGACTTCATCCTGAAATTGGTATTGAAGTCGCCAAGTATCAAATCCATGTTTTAACAGAAAAGCCGATGGCAATTAATGTCGCTTCTGCGGACGCACTCATTAAAGCCTGTGATAAAAATAAAGTACATCTATTTGTCGTGAAGCAAAACAGGTTGAATACAACTATGCAGCTTCTTCGTAAAGCAATCGATAAGAATCGTTTTGGCGAGATCTTTATGGTACAGTCTAATGTTTTCTGGCAACGCCCTCAGAGTTATTATGACCAGGCAAAGTGGCGTGGTACCTGGGAATTTGATGGTGGTGCCTTCATGAACCAGGCTAGCCATTACGTAGATGCCTTATATTGGCTCATTGGCAATGTTGATTCTGTCATGGCTGAGACAGCTACCATGGCTCGTAAGACAGAAGCAGAAGACACAGGCTCCGTTATTTTGAAATTCAGATCAGGTACGATAGGTACAATTAATGTCACGATGCTCACTTATCCCAAGAATTTTGAAGGCTCTATTACAATATTAGGTGAAAAAGGGACAGTGAAAGTTGGGGGAATCGCCCTGAATAAGTTTGAAAAATGGGAATTTGAAGAATATGATGATGACGATAGAGTTGTGAACGAATGCAATTATCAACCACCTTCAGTTTATGGTTATGGACACATTCCTTATTATCACAATGTCATTGAAGTCTTATTAGGAAGAGAAGAACCTCATACTGACGGCAGAGATGGACGCAAATCTGTGGAAATTATCCAGGCTATCTATCTTTCTGCCAAGTCAGGGAAGAAGATTTCGCTGCCCTTGAATGTGTAGAGGAATATTCTCCGAGTAATTTTACTCACTCACCCCCGACCCCTCTCTTGTTCTAAAAGAGGGGAACTCCGCGGTTCTCCGAGTGATTTTACAACATCGAGTGTCATTCTACTAAACGATGTATCAAAATGAGTAAAATCGTATCGAGGAGTTAGCGGATTATTTCACGAAATGCTTTTTCGCTAATAATGGAAGTAACTCAAATTCACGATTAACTACTGCTTGCTTTTTCTGATGACTCCAACCGTGAATCTGCTTTTCAACTGCATATGCGTCATCAATACGCTGGAATTCTTCAACATAAACAAGTTCTAAAGGCAGTCTCTTTTTCGTGTAATTTGCTCCCCTTCCTTCCTGGTGTTCAAAGACTCATCTTTCGATATCTTTAGTACTACCAACATAAAACGTGCCGTCTGAACATTTGAGAATATACAGATATGGCATACAAATCCCTCCCTATTATGTCTATTCATTTCGATACGATTTCTCCTTCGTCGAAATCACTCAATGAACCGTCTCGGATAAAATCACTTAACGAACCTTCTTCTCTGAACTGTACCCTGTACGCTGTACGCTGTTACCTTCTGCTATTTCACCAGCGTCAATATCTTATGTGCATTCTCCAGGAAACCATGCAATTCCTGACCATCAAAGCGTTTCTGCTCCAGCAGTGCTAATTCGTGAATGAAGTTACACAATAACTGCACTTCCTCGTCATTCCCCTTAGCTTTCAAATCAAGGATACGCTTGACCGTTGGATTTTCTGCATTCAAAACGAGGGTATGATTCTTCAGGAAATCATTACCTTCTTTATGCATCATACTATTCATCTCTTGAAAGCGTCTCATGAATTCTTCAAATATAATCATACCTGGGATAGAATCTGTGCGCAGGTGCTTGATTTCAACTTTTACATTGGGGTATGCCTGATCCACAATTTCCTTGAATGCATCTTTGCCAATCGTCTCCCGAACTGCTGCTGATAATGCATAAGGATGGATATATGTCATATCATCATTGACCGTAATCTGGCTTGCCAAAGACTCTGCCACAACAGGATACTTCTCAATGAGTTTTGCATAACGATCTTTACTGAATGCAGACTTAAAATCATCATTCAATGCCAGGGAGAAAATCTCTTTCAGCTTATCGGAATCTGACTCATCGTTCAAATCGACTAAATCCGCTTTATCTTTATCCACTAAATTTTCATTGATCTCAGAATCCACACGCACAAACCGCAGTTCATGGTCTTTCATTTCCAGGCTCTGGAACAGATGCGCATCCATCGGAGAAGTTGCATAGATCACTTCAATGCCCTGTTCCTTCAATAATTGGAGATAGGTCACTTGTGTATGTTCACTGGGCGCATAATAGACCTTTTGCGGCTTTTCCTGGCTGGTAATACGGGATTTGTATTCTTCTAATGTTACATATTCACCATTGCTGGATTTAAAGATGATCGTGGATTGCAGTGCATTGAAGAAATCCTCATTGGTTAGTAATCCGTATTTTATGAAATTACTGATATCATCCCAATAAGTCTCAAACTTCTTCCGGTCATTGGTAAATGTGTCCATAAAGTGGTCAGAAACCTTCTTCACGATGTATTTGGACATCTGCTGTACCATTTTATCATTCTGCAGGAAACTGCGTGATACATTCAACGGGATGTCAGGAATATCAATTCCGCCTTTCAACAATAAAAGGAATTCAGGGATCAGATCTTTGAGGTTATCTGCAACGAAGACATTATTGCAGAAGAGCTTTACTTCCCCGCGATTGATATCGAGTTCATTCTTGATCTTTGGAAAATAGAGAATCCCTTTCAGCGGATTTGGGAAATCAATATTCAAGTGAATCCAGAATAACGGATCTTCATAATCATGGAAGTAGGAGCGATAGAATTCACGATATTCTTCTTCAGTCACATCTTTGGGCAGTCTATTCCACAGCGCTTCTTTCTGATTCACCTGTTTATCTTCAAACATGATCGGATAAGGCATGAAATTACAGTACTTTTCTAATATCTCTCTTATCTTTTCCGGTTTCAGATAGTCATCTGATTCTTTATTCAAAAAAATGGTGACTGTTGTTCCAATTGTATCTCGAGTACCTTTTTTCATCGTATAATCAGTAGAACCATCACATTCCCAAAATGCAGGTTCAGAACCTTCCTGGTAAGAAAGAGTATCGATTGTAACTTTCTCTGCAACCATAAATGAAGAATAGAATCCCAGCCCAAAATGACCAATGATGTTCGCCTGCACATCTTTGTATTTTTCCACGAAATCCTCTGCACCGGAAAAGGCAATCTGATTAATGTATTTCTTCACTTCTTCAGCCGTCATACCGATACCGGCATCAGAAACCTGCAGCGTTCTTTTCTTCGCATCGAGCTTAATCGTTATTTTAAGAGTTTCTGCATCGAAATCAGTTTGCGCATATTTGCGTTTATTCATGGCATCGATGGCATTTGATACCAATTCTCTCAAAAAGATATCATGTTCGGAATACAGCCATTTCTTGATGATAGGGAATATATTCTCAGTATGGATCGATAATGACCCTTTTTCTTTTGGTTTGGCAGCCATAATTTTCTCCTTGTTGGGATTTGTTTTGCCGTAGGGGTTCGCGTCAGCAAACCCGTTCTTCACCCGTAGGGGTTCGCGGCAGCAAACCCTTTTTTCTTCGTACACGCAAATCCATCTGCTATGTTTTAATTATGAACATAATTTATTGAGAGGTGGAAATTCTGTCAATATGTTTTTAGCAGTCATGTCGCATGAGTGCTAACATATACATGAAACAGTCTAAGCTTCGTGGTGTTTTTCCCTTTTTTTCCCAGTTTGAAATACAAGGAGAAATTTTTTCCATAAAGCTGGGAGTTTGGAGTTTACCTGAAAGCTAAGAGTTTGGAATTCAAATTTCCTTCGAATCTACTACGACTTCTCAAGTAATAGGAAATTCGGACTTCAAAATCAACATTTTCATCCTCGGTAGCGAAAATTCTTTTCTGGGAAGTTCAAAATCGACAGGGCAGTTCTTTTCTTGACTGCAAGCTGCAAGCTGCAAGCTGTAAGCTCACCTGTCACCTGTCACCTGTCACCTGTCACCTGTCACCTGTCACCTGTCACCTTCTGCCACGAATATTTAATTTGACAAACTCAACAGTAAATGCAATTCTAAAAATACATTTTCCTGGGAGGATGATATGACAGATGATCTGAATTTTACTGAACTACCGCCAATGCAGCCGCAAAGCACTTTGAACCGTGTGCAGTATATTGAAGATACCGATGTTTCGATCGGTGAATGGGTTGGAACGATGCTCCTTATGTGCATTCCATTGGTAAATGTTATCATGCTCTTTATCTGGGCATTCGATAGTACAGCAAAACTGAGCAAATCTAACTGGGCAAAAGCAACCCTGATCTTTGGCGGAATTTCTATCTTCGTTGGAATTTTCTGCGCCATCCTCTTTGGCTCTCTCTTCTCGTCATTGCTTGGCAGTTCCGGTCTTCCCTCCAGCTTTTATTGATTTTACTAGTTGTGGAGTAAGATTCCGATCTTACTGAAAACTATCTTATTGTAAAGTAAGACGCCGTTCTTACTATCTGGTCAGTGTAGAGAAAAACACCTATCATACTCTACATTACTTTGTACTTTCTTTGAAAGCCTGCTGTTTTGCTATCTTCCCTGTTAGCTGTAAGCTGTTAGCTGTCAGCTATACTCTTCGCTACTTCACCTTCATCATCTTTTTAGTATTACTGTACCCCGGTTTATCCACTTTGCAGAAATAGACACCCGATGCCGTTGATTTGCCGTTATCATCCAAACCATTCCAGGTGAGTTGAATCGTACCGGCACACATTTTACCCGCTGCCAGTGTTTTAACCTGCTGCCCGCGGATATTATAGATATTGATAACGATGTCATCAGGGGAAGGCAAATCAAATTCTATCTTTGTGTTTTCCCGGAAAGGATTGGGGTAAATCCTGATATGCATGAATTCGTTTAAGATTTATCATGTTAATAAATATGATATTTATGTTAACCTCTATTTTCTTCTAAGATTTAGAGCTTTGGCTTTGATAAATCAAATAGCATTTTCATCATCTCAGGAATTGAAAACCCAACATAGAAAGCATTGAATTTATTAGAATCATTGAGGAAAGCTCCCAAGCATATCATTTTGATATCTGCTCCTTGCTTACCACTACCACTAAAGACGTCACTTCGTAATAAACCAATACCAAAACCATAACCGATATTTTTCCCTTCATTATCTTGCCATAATGCTAATTGACCTTCAAAATTTCGACAAATGGGATCACGGCTACCAACTCTAAGAACAGGGGTTGTTAGTATAAAAGCTTCATTCTTACCAGATTTGAGATTAACATCAATTGTTGATGTGTAACTGAGTGTAGTATATTGTAAACCGGAAAAGAGGTTTTGCCAAGATGCAAATGAAAAGCCAGTTAGATCAACTAAAAGAATTGTACCATAATGTCTTATATTGACTGTAAATTTACTATCCGGATGTGATTCATTGTTTGATTCACTAATACTGACACTAGCACGCCAATGTACTACGATTTCAGCACTCAGAGTATTTATGTTACTTAGAGTAATTTTGCTTCTAACATTTTCGGAGATTAGAGAAGGTTCATCTGTGTCTCCATTTAAGACTTTAATTGGGAATATCGCACCTTCTCCAGCATCTTCGTAATTAACGAAACTAATTATATTTTTATCATTGTAATATGTAACACCTTCAAGCGTGCAAATAATATCAACAGATTCAACATTTTCCCAAAAGTTCCATGCCTCAAAAGGCTTTGTCGAGTTAGTTTTCCGGATAATCAAATCAATTTTTTCATTTGTTCCAACTTCGACAAATTTCCCTGAAGGAATTCGATTTGGTACTTTTTCAACTCCATAGTTAGCTACTTCACTGTCTATTAGTAATTCGCATACGAAAAATCTTGAAGAAGTTGGATTTAGAATATTTTGATGAGTTTGAGCCAACAAAGCTGTTGAATTAAGAGTTAAAAACAAAAATACAATAGCAAGAAACAAACGATTAATTACCATTTTACCTCCTCTAGCTTATAGTAAGTAACTTCCATAGTGATTTCCCAAATATGGGAGTTTTTCTGAATAATGCTAAAACTTCGCCTAATTTCATGAAGTTTATCATGACTGTCAATATAATCATCAGCTAGATGTAATACATGATTTACAGCTCCAAAAAAACCTTCTGAGGTAGCAGTAAATGATTCCGTAAAATCAGAAGAAACAGGTGGATTGTATAAATTTCGAACAACAAATATATGATACTTGTGATTTGGAGTGAAAGTAGATGGATTGCTATATTCTATAACCTCAATTTTTGAGACTGGGAAATTATCATCCATTACAAAATACCACCTGATAGGTCTCTGGTTTCCATGAGAAGTATTTGAATACAGATCCTCATCAGGAAAATATACATCCCGAAAACAACCCCTTGCTTTAAAAAAAGCATATCTAGATGACCACGGATACATTCTTGTTGAACCAAGGAAATCAATGATATTTTCAGGAATCTTTTCAGAACTTCCTTCAGTATCACTACAAAAAATGAACTCATTAGATATTCTCCTATGTTGTTCAAACACAATTCTAGTGCCTGATACTATTATGTAAGATTTAGAGTTCATTTTCTGTGTTTGTAAGTTTGATAAATACATTAAAATGAGGGCAATTACAATAGCAAACACAATTTGTATAACAACAATCTGTAAAACAACAATTTTTGGTTCTAAGTTTTTATGCTGCTTAATTTTCACATCTCCCCCCATATTTGAGAACTGCTAAATCGATCATATATAAATAATGCATTACTAATTATGCTACAATAACTATAAACTTTTAAATACATGTCAACTTAAATATCTCCCTGATAGTAAGACTATACTTCTTTTATTATTAGTTTATAAAACTTTATTATATAGCTTTTGCGCTTATATAAGAAGAATATAGTGAAGATTGAAGAAATATAAAAAATATTAAATATTGCTATTAAAGATTTGCTGATGGATTTACCTCCGCAAATTCCTATTTTGCCAATCTTTTCCATCTTTCATCTCCCATTCTACTATATCCTCTCTATATCTGCCTTTCAACCCTTCGCACTTCGAACTTCGAACTTCGCACTTTAGATTTATTTTTGTAATTTCAAAAATAAATCACAATGCTCCCTCGATTTTGCCAAAAAGCTCCCTCCTATATATATATGAAGGGTATAAAATAAAACAGAAAATACATGAAGATGCCAAAAACTTCCAGAGGATGCTTTATGGATGCTTTATGGATGCTTTATGGATCGAGGATGTATGTTTTATTTTGAACCCGGATTAATAAATAAAAATTAGGAGAAACATCATGAAAACCAAATTCACGAATTGCGTTAAAGCCTTCTACGGAAGATTTAAATCACAGGGACTTGTTCACTGCAAATACAACCAGGGCAGTCTGGTCATAACCCGGAAATATCCGGTTCTGGAAATCCAGGAACATCATCATACTTTCGGAAATAAAGGTAAGAATCTCGCAGCTTTGTTCCATACTCTTTCCCCGGAATATGTTGCTGATCTGAAAAACTATACTGTCCTTCTGAGCCGGACAACCAATCTCAATGAAAAATTACCTGCTACACATTATGCTGTCTATCTTGCCATGATGTGGAAATTGAAACATCTACATCCAGAGATTGATATGGCAACTCTTACAAGAGAAGATATTCTGCAGAATGAATTTCCTGTAAGAACTATCGTAGAGGCAATGGAGGCAGGGTTTTTGATGCAAATTGTAGAAGCGTCAATGTTAATACATGAAATGTGATCCTCTGGCAATCCTCCTTTTAGATAAATAGAGCGATGCACTGAGCTTGTCGAAGTGATGTCTCGGAGTGACAGAAGGTTTGATGCTCTTCTCTATCCTGTCAGTTGTGACCTGTAAGCTTCTTCAAAAGGGGTTGGATTTGTAACCCAATCCCTTTTTTCTTCGTACATGCAAATCCATCTGCTATGTTTTAATTATGAACATAAATTATTGAAGGGTGGAAATTATGTCAATATGTTTTTAGCAGTCACGTCGTATGAGTGCTAACATATACATGAAACAGTCTAAGCTTCGTGGTGTTTTTTCCCTTTTTTTCCCAGTTTGAAATACAAGGAGAAATTTTTTCCATAAAGCTGGGAGTTTGGAGTTTACCTGAAAGCTAAGAGTTTGGAATTCAAATTTCCTTCGAATCTACTACGACTTCTCAAGTAATAGGAAATTCGGACTTCAAAATCAACATTTTCATCCTCGGTAGCGAAAATTCTTTTCTGGGAAGTTCAAAATCGACAGGGCAGTTCTTTTCTTGACTGCAAGCTGCAAGCTGCAAGCTGTAAGCTCACCTGTCACCTGTCACCTGTCACCTGTCACCTGTCACCTGTCACCTGTCACCTGTCACCTGTCACCTGTCACCTGTCACCTTCTGCCACGAATATTTAATTTGACAAACTCAACAGTAAATGCAATTCTAAAAATACATTTTCCTGGGAGGATGATATGACAGATGATCTGAATTTTACTGAACTACCGCCAATGCAGCCGCAAAGCACTTTGAACCGTGTGCAGTATATTGAAGATACCGATGTTTCGATCGGTGAATGGGTTGGAACGATGCTCCTTATGTGCATTCCATTGGTAAATGTTATCATGCTCTTTATCTGGGCATTCGATAGTTCTGCAAAACTGAGCAAATCTAACTGGGCAAAAGCATCTCTGATCTTTGGCGGAATTTCTATCTTCGTAGGGATTTTCTGCGCCATCCTCTTTGGCTCTCTCTTCTCGTCATTGCTTGGCAGTTCCGGTCTTCCCTCCAGCTTTTATTGATTTTACTAGTTGTGGAGTAAGATTCCGATCTTACTGAAAACTATCTTATTGTAAAGTAAGACGCCGTTCTTACTATCTGGTCAGTGTAGAGAAAAACACCGATCATGCTCTACCTTACTTTGGACTTTCTATGAAAGCTGAGGATTTATGAAAGCTAAGAGTTTGGAGTTCAAATTTCCTTCGAATCTATTATAAAATTTAACTAATAGGAAATTCGGACTTCAAAATCGACCTTTCATCCTCGGTAGCGAAAATCATTATCAGGGAAGTTCAGAAGTGACATCTTCTATTCTACAATTCGTAATTCATAATTCGTAATTAGAATCTCTGCTTCTTCTATTTCACCTTTATCATCTTTTTAGTATAGCTATGTCCCGGTTTATCCACTTTACAGAAATAGACACCCGACGCTGTTGATTTGCCGTTATCATCCAAACCATTCCAGGTGAGTTGAATCGTACCGGCACACATTTTACCCGCTGCCAGTGTTTTAACCTGCTGACCGCGAATATTATAAATATTGATAACGATGTCATCAGGGGAAGGCAAATCAAATTCAATTTTTGTATTTTCCCGGAAAGGATTAGGGTAAATCCTGATATTGGATACATCTGCAATGGGGCTCGTATCATCATTAACATCAACAGAACCATATTCATAACAGCCCATATCCACACCATTCCCATGAATACGAGAAGCGCCGTTCAGATCATAGGGATACAACCCGCCCGGTACATCAGTTGTCCCCGTATCGATACAGGGAGAACCGGAGGCTAGTTCATATGGTTTTTCAGTATTACCCGAATTGAATAAAGGCAATTCATTAATATTGCCTTCCTGCCAGTAAATGGTCCCCCACCAGTCTTCATTAAAAACACCAACAATTCCATCTTTCACATTACAGTGATTAAAAGCCACGTGATTAGCCGGCGGATTTGGTTCAAATGGATGAAGCAGAAATACCTGGTGGGATGTATCATTAGCAAAAATACAGTTCCAGAAGTTCACCGAATCTGCACAAATCTGCACTGCTGCACTGGGGCTAAGATTATCAGCGAATGTACAATTAATGATATTAAAAGGTCCATTTCCAGAGAAAATAATAGGTCTGCCTTTGTATTGTGCGTCTGAATATGCGCTTTGATTACTAGAAAATAGACAGTTTTCGATGCGATAAGTAGGAGTTTCAAGATCGAATCCTGTCAACACACAAGCGGCTCCACCCAATTCTGTATTATCAGAGTTATTTTGAATTATGCAATTTCGAACCATCCCTGAATCGTGAGCATCTATACGAAGTGCTGCACCTTGATGCCAACCTTCATCATTAAAACGGTCTGATTCATTATTAGTGAAAGAACATGCTTCTAAAGACGTATTCCTGACGCTACATAAATATACTCCTGATATTCCATCTGCACCAATATTATTTGAAATTACTAAGTTTTTGAAAAAAATTGAATCTATCCTGTCTAGTGAAATAGCAGGGACCATTTTTGATGTACAGTTTTCAATTTTTATGTTCTCCAAATAGATATCTGTTGAAAATGCTCCATTAATTGCTGATCTATAACTTTCGTGTTCAAAATTAGCGTAACTTAAGTTTTTGAAAACAAAATTGACTATGCCTCTTGGAATGCAGAGCATAGGATAATGGCTATCACCATTCATGATTGTATTTTCCTGCGACTGTCCTATCACTTTGACGTATGATTTTGCACTTAAGGGCAATTTCTGAGTGTTAGTTACACTGGAATACATCCCGTTTGCTATATGCACAGTTTTGGGATTAAGGCTATCACTGGCAATATTATGCAATGCCCACGCTATAGTTTTAAATGGAGATGCTGAAGTAAGTCCATCGTTATGATCATCACCATCAGTTGCCACGTAGAAATCATGATTAACAGGTGTTAAAAAGGCATGATGGATGTCAAAGTGATATAGATAAATGTCCTCGATAAAATTTACTTGTGTTTCCGCATAGTACCTGTCCGGGTTTATTACTGTAAAAGTATCTACTATCACATTAACTGTCATAGGTAAATCACAGCTTAAAATGTCAGTTCCCTGCCCGGAATAATTATTATAGATACTGCATCGGTTATCTGCATCCATGGTAAAACTAATCTCATCACCTTGAAGACAAATACCACCGCCTCCTGCAGTGGCGAGATTATTAAAAAATGAAGTCCCTTTCAGACTTACACTTCCACGCCAAACAAATAATCCGCCTCCAAATTCTGTTTCATTGGCGAATATTCGACAATCTTCAATTGATAACATGCTATAATATCCAATAAGAATGCCTCCTCCGTCATCGAAGTAATAACAATGTTCACCTGACCCATTGGTAATGGAGAAGCCGATTATCCTCGCAGAAGTTTCTCCGCCCATCACACGTACACAACTGCCCATCCGTTGACCGTCAATAATCGTAGTCCCGATATAGACAGGATCATTCATCGTGAACTTCAGACTGGCAACTGTAATGTTTTTACCGTTGAAATCTATGTTCTCCAAGTACCTGCCCGGATGGACAAGCACCAAGTCACCATTATTAGAGGCATTGATGGCTGCCTGGATGGTTAGGTAATTCCCCAGCCCATCCTGTCTGACAGTGATCGTAATTGCGCTTAGTGATACTATTGAGATCGTAACGATAATCAGCAGCATGAATTTTAACATCTTTTCTCCAGGATTATCAGGCAGAGAGACCAGCTCTCTGCCTGAATCATGTTTTGTCTCTTTACTTCTGTTTATATTGATACACGTTTTAGGATATTAAGTAACATTTAACAGGTGTTAGAGATGAATCATCGCCTTCGCAAGGATGACAGTGCTGTTATTCTGATCTTCTGCCCCAGCACCTGGCACCTAGCACCTTCTGCAATCTATTTCAGCAGCATCAGCTTTTTCATGACCTGGTGTTCAGCAGTCTGCAAGCGGGCAAAATATATACCGCTGCTCACTGCTTCACCATTTTCATTATTGCCGTCCCATTTGATTTTGTGAGAACCTTCAGTTTGCCAGCCATCCCACAGAGTTTTTACCAGTTGTCCCTTCACATTATAAATCTGCAGAGAGGACGAACCGGCTTTAACAGTATTGTATTCAATGACAGTACTGGGATTGAAAGGATTGGGATAACAGGTCATTCGTATCGGTACTTCTGCAGCAGGTGTCATGAACGATAGCCTGGTGCCGGCATAGAGGTAATCATCACCCTTATGCAGTTTCAAAGGCGACTGTGTAATGACCCTGGTTTGAGGATCATAGACGTAGGCTGTGGAAATGTGCTGCAGACCGGCTTTCGATGCGTAGTATTTGACAATTTCCAGTTCCGTGTCTTCCGGAAGGTCAAGGACATAAGCATTGATCTCCATCAGCGTATCATCAACAACCGAAGCTCCTTTGCAGACACCGTCGGCATAGACAGCGATTTCTTTCAATCCGGTTTCTGCTCCGAGAGCGATAAAGACAGGCAGGTAATCCGCTTTCTCATTGAAGGTGAAATATTCCGGTATTTCCCTGACTACATGGGGTATTGGATTAATCCGATTCCAGATAAAACTCGGAACTTCATTATAGCATTTAATGATTGCCATATCGCCATAATTGAACTGTCTTTTCCCGCTGGAAATCATCCAGCCGTCTTTTGTTCTTGCCATAAACCAGGTTTGGGTTTGAATCGAATACACATTTGCCCAGATGGAAGCTAGGGCTTTTTCAGGGGACTGGGACTCCGGCAGAAAATATCCAACCCAGTTTTCAATGCGGTTGCCGTACAGGTGAAGCGGTGTATCCGGTGAACATCTCGGTGCGGTGATCGAAAGCTCAGAATAATCTGCGGGTGTAGTAATCAGAGCTTTGTATCCTTGGGGTGAAGTGATTATGTGGTTAGAATTTTGCCAACTTGAAGAACTATACAAAAATGAGCTTTCAGTGCCTCTATTTGACCACACTTCATAATCAAGAACCCCTGTACCGCTAAGATGCGACATGACATTCCCAATCTGAGGATTCGTGTCATAGACATCCAGGACGGGATAACAGAGCCAGGTCCAGCCATGATGGATGGAATCAGTACCGTAGAACTTGTAGTTGCGTGTTTCCTGGGAAACAGGTAATGCTCCCATATCACTACGGGTATTATCAGCATCAGGAAGTTGAGGATCACCGGAATCAATGCATGGGCTTTTACAGTTTGGTTCCCAGGCTAGCGAGAAGTCATCAGCCTCCAGGTTCTTAAACCCGGGATCAAGATTAATAGTGCCTGTGTTAATCGTCGGATACACGGTATTACCAATATCGCAATAGGTAATTGTCTGGGGATATTCATTGCTGGAACCAAACGCGCCATTAGTTGCCAGTTGTATTGGCAGGTCATTATGCATCGCATCCTGGTTATGATAAATAATGCAATTGCTTAAAACTGCCTGACCGCCCAGATTGCCGGAAGCTCTCTCAAAATAAACGCCGACAGCATTGGTAGATGATATGTGATTATGCGCAACTGTGCAATAATCCATGATAAATCTCACTTTATCCGGACCCAAAAAGTTGAATGCATCCGCTGCATAGATGGCACAGGAATGGGAGAAGTTATCGTATACCAGGCAACTGCCGAATAGTACATTGTAGGCATTTGACTGATTTGCTGCAGCATGATTAACTTCAAATGCCCCGGCATATCCTGCAGGAGCAGAATTTGTATAAATCCCGCACGCCTGGATTGTATGCGTACCTTCTTCAATATACAAGCCCCCTCCGGAACTGTCATACCCTCCGTCATCTGCAACTGAATTGCTGTATATTTTACAATTTGTAATGCTGCTGCTTCCCCGCATGAGGGCAATGCCTCCGCCATGAAGAGCAGTATTATTCCTGATATCGCAATGATCAATATTTACATTTATGGCATTTTTACAGAATACTCCGCCGCCTCTGCGCTCATTATGCCCATTTGCCGAAATTAATGTACCACCGCCATTTTTCAGTGTGAAACCCTTCAGATAAATACTTACACCCGGAGTGACACAATTAATGATCTCACAGGCGGAATCCGTTAATTGAGTTCCCGTGTTTCCGTGGATCATGGTGGAGCCGATAAAATTGGAATTATACGCTTCATAGTAACGGCTCTCAATCGTCAGGTTAGATGTCCTTCCTGAAATGACAATCGGTCCATAGTCACCGGGATAAACAATAATCCTGACAGCCTCGTTAGGATTCATGCACGATATTGCCGTATAAATTTGCTGGAATGGAGAGGCAAGCGTACCTGCTCCGCCGGTTGAAGATGTGATGTTGACATAAAGCGTTTGCAGCGAGAATAAGATAGAAGTGAGTGTGAGCAGCGTTCCCAAGAAAATGACTCGTTTCATTTTTTCCTCCGTGGGTTTTCCTAAAACGTGTATGCCTTAATAGTAATCATTATAATTATATGTCAAGAAAAAGATGGGAATAAATTAATAATTAAATACAAATTGAATATGATGATATTTCTAACTATATATGGGATCATTTGCAGTCGAGACATGGAACGCTGTTTTCAAACGGCTATGCTTCCGGATAAACTACTATCATTCCACTTAATTGATACCAAGTTCATACCAGTTTCAATCCTGTTTCATTCCTGTTTCGAGAAATTGGTATGAGATAGGATTAATATTTGTTTGATCTTGCTATATATCAAGTATACACTTTGAGGAAAGATGTCGGTGTATGGTGGAATTAGGATGATTATATGGTTATATTATGGATGATCATATTATGGAATTGTCGAGGAACGAGTCCGAATGACGTTACTCTGTTAGCCCAGGAAGTCCCTACTGGGAAAAGTAGGGGTCCGCGTCAGCAGACAAATTCTGGTTCGGAGTCCGGTAGGACGGAACAAGACTGTAGCGCTTACTTTAGGAGGTTTTTTCTTTGTGGTCACTGCTTCAGCTTGCGGGTTATGATCTTTAGGTCATAGTCTGCCGTCCTGTGAGCTACCGGAACGCCTGACCCCGTCAGGTGGCATAACGCACCCCGTGCGTTTCTATCTCCAAGCTGAAGCAGGATCGGCATCCTGCTCTACAAAGAAGGCAACCTGAAGGATGCCACTACCAAAGAAAGACAGTAAGATCGGCGTCTTACTTTACGCATACCATAAGATTGGAATCTTATGCCACGTTAGAACTTCACAATCTTGCGAGTGTGGTTCATGCCATTTTTTTTTGCATTCACAAGATATATACCACTACTTACCAGATCGTTAAACCTATCCTTACCATCCCAGGTCACTGAAGTACTCTTATTTACATCCCATTTCCTGACCAATTGACCTTTGATGTTGTAGATGGCAATATCGGGTAGCGCAGTAGATTTGTCTTTCAATTCGATGTTAACATTGCTTCTGAAAGGATTTGGATATACGTTCATAGAAAGATCTGGTGTTGGAGCTATTGGATCGTCGTTGGGTACGATTGTTTCCCAGGTGAATGTCATCAGAGTTGTTGCAGGATCAGGTCCACCACGATCAAACTTATAATATGTAATGTACCCTTCATCATCAAATTTCAAAGTATAGTCAAAGAAATCATGAAATGTGATCGTGAAAGGAGAATTCGAATACAAAGGATAAACCATTGAAGTGATACCTTGATCAGGAATAATATAACTGTTTATCTGAAAATGTTTATCATATATCATTCTCAATTTGAACAGCATCGTATTATTGTAATATTGCAATATCTCATCAAGATTTATATCTATAGGATTTATTGGTAATCCCTCTGGATAAGTAATAGGAATTTCGTATGCGCCATAAGTAATCGCAGTTAATAGTCCTTGAGTATTATAAAGCATTCTATACATAACAGATTGTGATTGTAAACTATCTAGTTTGTCATACTCGTTGTAATAACTTTTCCTCGACACTCCATTACCGGAATAATCTATAATCCTGTTTTGATTGTCTTTGATGATATCGACCATTCCTCCCGGCAATAAAGAATAATGAATGTGCTTTAGTCCACCTTCCCATATCATGCTTCCCGTATAATCAACTGAAGTTGAGCTAGTTGTATCGACAATTTCATCTCCATTATACCATACATTGTAATCATTTTGTGTAACAACAGAATCAATTAATTCCACGTTTTCCGTTTGATAAAAGTAGTTTGTCATTATATTAGTGCTTTCTAGAGTTATATCATCCGGGTGTGCAAGATAACTGCTATTCATGGAAATAATATGCTTCCCATTTATCGGACGTGCATCACCATAATTGGCAATAGGGTATAGAAGCAGTAAAAGCGAGAATAAGACAATCCTAGTAAGATAAGGTGTTTTCATATGTCCTTCACTATTTAAGAAGCATCATTTTGTTTGTATAGATTTTACCTTCTGTCATCATGCGATATAAATAGATACCGCTCGTGACCTTATCTCCATGTTCATCTGTGCCATCCCACGAGATAACATTAACTCCTTGTTTAGACGCATCCCCATTCAATGACCTGATATGTTGTCCGCTGATATTGAATATTTCGAATGTCGCCGGACTATTTGTCTTCAATTCATAACTAATTTTGATAGAAGATGCAAAAGGATTTGGGGAAGCTGAAATCAGCCTGGTAATACCTGGACTAGTCCCAGGATCTAGATTACCAACAGGCTTTTCAATCGTATTGGAAAAACCGGCTGGAGATAATTGATTTCCTGAATATATCGCTTGCACCGCATATTTATATAATCCTGATACTACGTTTTGCCAACCATTATCTACACAAAAAGTAGTATCAATACTCCCAAAAATCAATGTCCAGGCATTTGGATTTTCAATATCACTCTCCAGCAGCAGCCAGACTTTAAATCCATTCAACGAGCGCAGTATATCTCCAACTGGAGACTGCCAAGAGATGGCAGCTAGAGTATTGTCCGAATTATTCAGGGCTATTACATTGAACGGTACTTTCAAACTATCCGATAAAGCAATATTTTGCTGCAGAGTATGATTAGCAGAAATCGTGATATTCAAAGGTGAGATATTCTGATAGCCATTTGCTGAGCACGAAAGATAATAATCCCCATACCAAATACTGCTGAATGTGTAATTCCCGTTCACATCAGTAACTGTCATATACGGGTCAATACCGTTGGGAGTTACCCGGGTTAGTGTCAGTGCTGTATTTACAATTGGATGAAGATCCTGATCATGTACAGTTCCTGTTAAATCACCATAAATAAATCGAAAAACAGCATGGGAAAAAGATGGTGCTGATACAATATCATTTGAATACTGTGCCTTGACTGCATAACGATATAAACCAGCATCAATGCTACACCAGGCTGTATCAATAAAAAAAGCGGATGAGGCAGGAACATTTCCTAATAATGTCCATGTTTCTTCATTATCCTGCTGGGCACTAGGCAAACGCCAAATCATATAACCAACCAGGTTTCTGTCTCTTTGACTGAAATCTGCCTGATTATTCCTATCCGATTTGTTTTTTGTACCTTCCAGACTGATTTTCTCTGCAATACTTCTTTGTCCAGGCAATTGCCAATTGATTTGCACCGAATTATTACCCGCTTGGAGAGTTGCTGTAACACTGCTTGGGGGATTTGACGATTCTGACATGAAAATCGTACCCATATCATAATTTTCATCAAAAACATTGATGGTATTCGTTACTGTGTTATAGGATTGTTTAATAACGAAATACTGATATTGATTATCCCTTAATACAAAAGGGATTGAAAATTGTCCCAAATTATTCGTTAATCCGGTATATGACTGGGTTCCAATCATACGAACAGTGGCATTCTGGATTGCAACAGGAGGATTCCCTCCAAGAACGATACCTGATACAGTTATTGGAGGAATTGGAGCTGTAAGGTTGAAATCCAGATGTATCATTTGTATGTTGGAAACAACAATATTATTGATTGTTTGAGTATCAAATCCCGGTGCATGTACTGTTACAGAATATGTTCCGTAAGGTAGTAACAAAGAATAATCACCATTCGCATCCGATGTAGTAGAATATTGTGCGGTTGTGATTGTAGCATGTGCGATCACCAGATGATTATCTGCTCGCCTGATTGTCCCATAAATCCCTGGAATGGTTTGAATCCAACCAGGGAAATCGATGTCGATCTTCATATATTTGACGTTTCCGCCATCATTCTCTCCAACCGGTGGATCTATGGAAGATGCACCCCAAGTATTATCGTGATAATACATTAGACTCAGTCTTCCAATAGTATGTTCCTCACTGTCTGTTCCCAGAAACTGAATTTGATCAGCAGGATATACCCACATTGGTCTGTTTCCCGTAAATTCTGCTATTTCCACTGAATTAAGCACTATCGGTTCAGACCAAATCAAACCATTATCGGTAGAAACGGAGATATAAATTTCTGGAACGGTCTCATAGGCAGCATATTGTAAATCTTCCTGATGATACTTTCTTGACCTCCAGGAATTTTGCCAGACACTTGCCATCATGCCTTGAGAATTTACTTCTGTGACTTTGATATTGTTATACAGAAAACGCATGGCACCATCATGGACAGTGTCGTCCCAATAGCTGTAATTCCAGTCATCATACATGTAAGGATTACCTGAAAGCGCATTATAATTATCAACTGAGCCATTGCCATCAGTATCCCAAGGCTGCCAGTAAATATTATCATAAGATGTCCCTGCAATTGGATATACTTCCCGGATACTAAATTGATGTGTATCAATATCGAAAACCATTTCTTTTATCGTATTGAAAGCCGGATAAAAAGTACCATCAGAAGTACTTAATGTCCACATCCCCTGGTAATGAATGAGTCCATTGTTATCGATGACAGCGTTTAGATGACCGGAATCCCGGATTTTCCAGAATAATTCAGAGTCCAGGTATGGTACTCCATTCTCTTTCACAAAAAATCCAGGACCTGTCCCAGATTGGGTATGCGGATTCCAACTGGGTAACTTACTGGAAGCGCTATATCTCTGCCAAGTTCCCTGACCATAATTATCACAGGAAAAGACATCCATATCCGCTTCATTGATCTCCGTATTGCCAGCTATGTTATAGGCAGTATGGTAACCTGCAACATAAATCCTGTCATTAATTCCAGTGACCAGTGAATAAAAAGGTTGTCGCCAGTTGATCATATCCACGTTCCAATTATCCATTTCCGGAATATGGATGCTATTCCAGATTAACGTATCTCCATTTTCGAGATTTGAAGGAGTAAAGTCGGCCCATTCAATGATTGGATTCCCGCACGGGTAGCCATTATGACTTGCTGCATTGCGTGATAAAATATACACACGCCGATAGTCTGGAAAAGGAGATGGACCAATTACTACGGTAGGAGATTGGAATTCGTTATCGGTAATAGAAATCCCATTGACTACATTTGTTTCCGGATAGGTCAGGATTTTAATAGGTTCACTAATCAAACCGGGGATATGTTCCAGGTATGCATCCCAGGCAAAGGAAACATCATGATGTGTATTTGTGGGTGGATCATGGCTGGTATTCCAGGCGAAAAACGGCTTTCCTGAATAAGGGTCTATATCCAAAGCAGGATATTCTTCATTAATATTATCTTCTGTTAACTCATTATTACATTCATACTCATCATCATAGTCTAAATATGAGTAAAATACACGTCTTTGACCACCATTAGCAGATGTCTCTATTTGAGCCATATAAGTTAAATATATACCACCACCACCTGCCTCACTTTGCACTTTCATCGGTAAATTATTATAGCTGCCTATCATATAATCATAATAGGATGTTCTTATGCTGGAAGGAAGAACACCGAATTCAAAGGTGGGAACCGGACGCAACGAAGTAGGATTATGACTTGATTCAAATTGAGGGTATTGGGCACGACCAATAGGTACGTACTGCTCCTGGTCATTCGATAAAAGATAACTGAAGGATATAAGAATAATAACAACGGATAATAATCTGTTCATCTTAGCTCCCTAATAATCAGGTCAATTGCTGGGATAGACATGTATGTCTATCATCTGTTTGAAATTAGCATTAAGAAAGACACATGTACTACAACCGCGTAAATGCGGAGCTACTAATCAGCAGGATCGGCATTCTGCTCTACGTTCAGAACTTTTCGATCTAGCGGGTAAAAGATAGAACATTCTCACTTTATTTCACATGCAATATTTATTCATTTTTTTGAAAATCTTTGCCAGAAAGTTAAATATGTAGAGCAGGATGCCGATCCTGCTGAAAGAAATCTCGTGCGTGGAGTAAGATTCCGATCTTACTGAATATTCAGCTTATGTTTACTTCAGTTTGTTTGTAGGGATAAACCCACGTGTTTATCCTCTTGCATAAAACATATGATTACAATTCAAATTGATACCTGAGTAGAGGATAGACACATGAGTATACATGTATTGCGTGTTCAGTAGGATCGGAATCCTACTCCACGTTTTAGATTCAGCAGGAACGGCGTCCTACACTACAAGACAAAGGGTCAGCAGAAGCTGACCCGTATAATGATATTCTTTCAGCAAGAACGGCGTCTTGCTCAATACGAGATACCCACTGAAGTGGTTGCTACATATTCAGCAAGAACGGCGTCTTGCTTTACAGATATTATTCTTCAATTACTTCGACATTCGCACGTGGAATGGTGATGGTTGTACCATCTTCCAATTTAGCTTCCAGGACACGCACTTTTGTTTCGCTTTCCACAACGGTAAGTAATTCCGGCAATCCTGTCACCCTGCCAATCTTTCCAAAGCCAGGCTGACGAATCACACGGATGAGAGTTCCAATATCCAAGGTTGGCATAGCTGCCTCTTTCACGATTAATTCACTTTCATCGAAGGGCAGAGGTATGATTAGTTCAGGTCGCATAACACCTGCACGAATCTGTGTTTTGCCGTGAATAGATGCGTTACTGCCATCGAATTTCTTCAGCAGGTCATACGTTTTCTTTGCCATATTGATTGGTCCAAAACCTTCTGTTACCAGGATAGTGATCCCAAGGTTTTCATGACCGGTAATTGCCACACCGATATCATAACCCAGCAGCTTCTTGAGTTCCTGGTCATCAATACCACCTGTGATGATCGCATTCACACCTACTTGTCGTGCTTTCTGTATCACATCATAACTGCACATCTTACCGGACACGATGATTTGTCCTTTATTAGAGTCATTTAACATATCCACGGTAATTTCAGTTTCAGGAGATTTTGCTAACACATTAATAACACCTAAAGTCTCGCCCCCAATCCCAAAGATACCTTGGATATAGGCTGATTTGTTCTCAACCTCAACCCCTTCTTTCTCAATCACTTTTGTAATGATGCCATCAATGAAGGCTTTGATCTGAACCGGAATCCGAGGTTCACGAAGCAGGATTTGACCTGTTAGTTTCGAAATGCTTTCCACTTCTCCATCAATTGGAGATTTCACAGAATTCTTCATGAAGCCCATACCGAAAAGACCTTTATTTTCTGCCAATATCTGGTTCTTTGTAATTTGCTGACCTGGTGCCACTTTAATAAATTGATTAATCATGGCAGGAGTCACACCAAGTTTATTTGCCAAATTCAAGGGCAAAACCTTCCCTGGTAGCGAAGTTTCAGCAACAAGGTCTTCTGCCTTGACCTTATCCCCTTTTTTTACGAGAACAGTGCCTTTGAGAGGCAGGATGCGTTCCTTACGAAGGACTATGTTATCGGTTACACTTAAACCGGGAGAATATGCTTGTGCCATTTCTGCCTCCTATGAAATAATTTGATCAGGATACGCTTTCAATTCTCGCATCCATTTTTTTAGCAAAGGAACACGTTCCGCTGCTTCTGTAGGCAACACAAACGGTTTACGTCCACGAGTATCGAGAACGATACCAACCACACCACCATGTAAGACTGTCTCCAAGACTTTGTCTTTACCGGCACCGACATCTAATCCGCTGCCTGGCTTTAAGACTGCTTTGGCAGTCTGATCCAATCCACATGGAAGTAAACGAATTTCACCGAACTTGATATCTTCTTCAAATATTTTACCATCAGGAAGTTCAATACGAGCAGATAGAGCAACTTTATCGGGTTTAATCTTTCCAACAGGAGCTACACAAGAACCCAAATAAATAAGGCAATCCTTGTGGAACACTTCCGTGGCTGCTTTCTTACTAATCTCAGCTAGTACACCCAAGTGAGGCATCATAAAAATGGAATCCACCGCCAGCCTGGTCACACCTTCAGGTAGGAAGGCATCAATCATCATCATGACACTCTGATGTCTACGAGGTGCATGGGAAAGAACACCACCGCTGCCAACTAAAAGCGCCAGGGACATCATATCGACGATAGTATCACCTGATGTCGATTGGCTGAAGGCTTCAGAAATTTCACGTGTTTTTTGTGTTCCCTTCAAAGAAACGGCAAATGACTTATGTTGAATGAAAGCCAGGCGTAAAGCCTCTTTCGCAATTGCCTGTTCCAAGACTAATTCTTCAAGTAAATTAGGAATCGTAGTCGGACGTATCATTTTATTCTTGATCATATTCCGTAATTCAGACTGGTCAATATCGAAAGGTACCCAGCGCAATATATTAGCAAGTCCCGTTGAAGCAAGGACGTTGGAAATACTATAACTCATACCAAGATTAGCACTCACTGTTCTGTTAAAGACAAAGTCTTTGGTAAATACTGAAAAAACGTCAGTCGTTGCACCACCGATATCCACACCCAATACTTCAATTTGTTCTTCTTGAGCAATGGTTTTCATGATATTACCCACTGCACCGGGTGTAGGCATGATTGGGACATTGACACCATCAGGACCCACAGTCCATTCCATTAATTTATTGTAGCCGGGAGCTTGTGCCATCACATGTTCCATGAAAAGATCATGAATTTTATCACGAGCTGGTCCCAGGTTCTCCGCGTCCAATGTGGGTCGGATATTTTCTGTTATTATTAAATCTACACTGTCACCAAGAATGGATTTGATTTCTTCCCTGGCCTCTTTGTTTCCGGCATATATAACAGGAAGCTTATAGCTTGAACCCAAACGGGGACGAGGATCTGCTGCACGTACCAATTCAGCCATTTCGAGAACATGCTTGGTTGTACCACCGTCAACTCCACCAGCCATTAATATCATATCCGGACGAAGATGCCGGATTCTTTCAATTTTTTCATGATCTAATCTCTTGTCATTACTGGCAATCAAATCCATGACAATTGCACCTGCACCTAAAGCTGCACGTTCAGCACTTTCACCCGTCATCTTAGCGACAACACCGGTAACCATCATCTGTAATCCGCCACCTGCAGAACTTGTGGAGACATAAGCATCTGCCCCTTCGTCGCCATTCCTCGGTATGATCAGATGATCCTTATCGATTAATCTGATCTTAGGATTGTTGTACTTCAATCGAGCTATTTCTTCCAGCTCCTGCACAGCATTCAGAACTCCCCTGGTCACATCGTTCAAAGGAGCTTCCACTGTTGTAGGTGCTTCTCCACGAACTGTCTGGCGATATTCTCCATCAATGTACTCTATCAGGATCGCCTTCGTGGTTGTACTGCCACAGTCTGTGGCAATAATCTTCGTTAGACGGCTATGATCATACTGCATACCGTTCCTCCGTTTATTTATGAATCATTTTGTTAAACCATTGTCTTATCATATTTCTTCTTCTCTTTCTCAAAATAGCTGTCTGTTTTCGTTGTTCACGATGCATTTCTTCATCCAATTCATCGATACGTTTCACAAGCATATTCACATATTCATCATTATCCAGCATCGCTGCAAATTCCTGGTATGCTTTGCTGTCGAAAAGTATTTCTGCTATCGGAAGCACAAAATACATTAACTGACTACTGATAGAATGCAAAGGTCTTAAAGATTCAATCGTCATAATTGCTGCGGGAGCCATATGTCGTTCCACTATGAATTTTGACATTTTTTCTATCAGCTCTCCAGCTTTCTGAGGAGAAATCTCGACTATCAAATCCTTCATGCTCTTCCTATCGTCAAAACGTAGATTTTACCTGGATGTGCTTTTTTAAGCTCTCGACAAGCTGCCTGAACTGTTGCTCCAGTTGTGAACACATCATCAAGCAACAGAATATTTTGCTGTTTTAAGTCAACCAATTTCTTAATGCTAAAAGCTTGTTCCACATTCTTACGCCTTTTTGCCTTTATTAAATTTGCCTGTGGAACGGTAGCCTTTTTTCTGAATAGAATATCTGTTCTGAAACACCACTTCATCTTCCCCGCAATATGTTGGGCAATTAAACTAGATTGATTATAGCCTCGTTGTCTTTTTCTAACTGAATGCAGAGGTATCGCTGTAATGATATTCGAATCCATGAATATCTTATTTCTTTCTAAGAATAACAAAGCTTTTTCACTTAGATATCCTGCAATACCTGGCATATCTCCAAATTTCAAATAATGAATTAAGGTTCGTATTGGTCCTTTATATTCATAAATCGAAACTGCCCGATCGAATAGTATTTCATTTTCCTGACAATAAAAGCAAATTTGATCCTGTATGGGAAAACCACATACAGGACACTGGATATTGGTCAACAAATGCAAATCAGCTTCACATTCTGAACAGAGATACTCAGTCTGTCTTACAATCCTTCTGTTGCAGTGCAGACATACAGGAGGAAAGATCAAATCAAAGACTGCACTCAAAAAAATGTGTAAGAGACTGAAAAATCCCTTTTCCATCTTGGCTGACCAGAATATCTTCAGCCGCACGTTCCGGGTGTGGCATCATACCGAGTATATTTCTCTTTTGATTACAAATCCCTGCTATATTCGAAATTGAACCATTAGGATTTGAATCCTCCGTAATCTTACCTGATTTATCACAGTAACGGAAAATGATTCTTCCATTATCTTCTAATTCCTTCAGACCATCAGGTTCTATGAAATAATTTCCTTCCTTATGAGCAATGGGAATATCCAGGATTTTCCCCAACTCAATCCGATTGGTAAAGGCAGTGTCTGTATCTTCAACAGAAATAAACTGATGTTGACAAATAAATTGAAGAGACCTATTCACCAACAATGCCCCTGGCAGTAAACCGCTTTCCGTTAAAATCTGAAAACCATTGCATATCCCCAGTACTAATCCGCCACTATTTGCAAACTGAATAACTTCTCCCACGATAGGAGAGAACTTAGCCAATGCACCGCAACGGAGATAATCACCATAGGAAAATCCCCCTGGTAGTATTACCAGATCAGGTTTTTGGAGATCATGATCTTTATGCCAAATCAGGACAGGATGCCAATCCTGGAGTTCTGCTGCATGATAAGCATCATGATCACAATTTGAACCTGGAAATTGGATGATACTCACACGTATATTAGCCATTTTCTCTCACGATTTCATAGACATATACTTCTGTATTCGGATTTGCCAGCACTTTATTACATATTGCTTCCACTTCTTCAGAGATAACCCCGTCATCTGCATCTTCAAAGAACATTTCCATGTATTTGCTGATGCGCGTTTCCTGAACATTCGCATAGCCCAGGTTATGAAGCACATTCGTGACAGCAGCCCCTTGTGGATCTAAAACGCTGGGTTTTAAAGTTACATATATCTTCACTTTTACCATTTGATATCCCATATTTTAGGATTTGATAATCACTGGTTTAGATAATTCGCAAAGGATAGTTTCACCAGCTTTCACAATATCTCCATTTTTTATTGGAATTGGTTGAGACAGGATACTTTCATTAAATCTCAATGTCACATTGAATGTACCTAGCATCAATCCTAATAAACTGCCCATGACTTTTCCATGATCATGAAAGAATATCGGAGTTTTTTCCCCGAAACTCATTTGTATCTCATGATTTCCATAGCTAATCTCTATCTCTGAATCAATTACTTTCTCCTGTATATCAATCGGACATCTCAGTTCAATTGGATCAAAGAAGGATTTATTGATTCGTATCTTGATCATTCCATTGCTTTGTTCAACAGAAATCACTTTTCCATGAACCGGAGAAACAATTACATTATCCTGTTCTGGTATGGCAGGATTGCCAATACGATATAGGAATATAACAGCCAGGTATGCAACAAGTGATAGACCCATCAGTATTGATATGTATGGTATTTGAATCCTACCCAACTTAAGAATAAACCCTAATACTATGATGATAATGGGTAACAACGCAGTCTTATACTTTTGAAACTGCCATTGTCGAATGCAATTCATCGGCATTATTTTATCTATCATTCTAATACTCCCGTTCTTTTTAGTAGAAAATCTACATGTCTCCGATATCGATCATCGGAAAAGATTTCTTTGATCTCCTGCTCATTTAAATATCCCAATATCTCTATATCATTTAAGATAAGATCTAGAAATGGCTTCTTTGTTTCATAGCATTCCATGGCATTGCGTTGAACTATGGAATAAGCATCTTCGCGATTAACACCCTTTTGAGCAAGGGCAAGCAATACTCCCTGCGAATAGATCAGACCATGTGTCAATTCAAGATTTTTCCTCATCTTATCCGGGTAAACAGTTAGACGGTCTACCAGATCAATCATCTTAACCATCATATAATGAAGCAATATTGTCGAATCAGGTAATATGATACGTTCAACAGATGAATGACTGATATCCCGCTCATGCCATAAAGCGTTATCTTCAAATGCAGCCATGGCATTGCTCCGTAAGAGTCTTGCCAAACCGCATATTTGTTCTGATACAATAGGATTACGTTTATGAGGCATCGCAGATGAGCCTTTTTGACCTTGACTGAAGTTCTCTTCCACTTCAGCTACTTCTGTTCTCTGTAAATGACGTATTTCCATTGCGATTTTTTCTACTGTGGAACCGATGATCGCAATACATGAAAGAAACTCTGCATGCCGGTCTCGCTGAATTACTTGTGTCGATATTTTCACAGGCTGCAAATCCAAATACTTACAAGTAAGTTCTTCCACTTTGGGTGATATATGTGCATAATTTCCAACAGCTCCTGAAAGCTGTCCTACACTGATGCTTGTAATTGCCTGTTTCATGCGTTGAATATTGCGTTGCATTTCATCATACCATAAGGCAAATTTCAATCCGAATGTTGTTGGTTCTGCGTGAATACCATGAGATCGACCTATCGTCATAACGTAGCGATATTCTTTGGATTTATGACGAAGTATTTCGGAAAAACGATACATTTCAGCAAGTATCAGTTCTCCTGCCTGTTTTAACTGCAAGGCAGTAGCGGTATCCAAGATATCGGATGAAGTGATTCCATAATGAATCCACCTGGAGGCAGGACCAACATATTCTGCTACATTCGTAAGAAAGGCAATCACGTCATGCCTGGTTACTTCTTCGATTTCCAATACTCGATCTGGATCGAAATCCGCTTTCTCCAGTATCACTTTCAAATCGCTATCGGGGATGATGCCGATTTGATTCATCGCCTTACACGCAGCAAGCTCTACATCCAGCCAAGTCTGGTAACGATTCGTCAAATCCCATACTTTCCCCATCTCGGGACGTGTATAACGTTCAATCATTTTTCCCTCACATTAACGCACTTCAGCGGGAAGAGTTGCCAATGAATCACAACAGGAAGTATTCACAAATTGTTCTACCTGCATTCTAATATTACCAAGTTTGTTGATCTCTATATTGATTACACTTGGCTCGTTATTCCGATATTGAATCATAATATTCTGCTTTTTGTCTTGAGATATGATTTGAGATAGCTGCATATTCTTGAAAAATCTAAACTCAAATGTCCCTATTGTGGTTTTACCGGTCGATACAATCTCCGGCATTTTATCTTTTAATACGGTTTTAAAATCAAGATAATGAGATAAATTCGACTGTTTAAAACCAGACCTGTTGAACATAGATTGAATCATATCCCGATAAGGAGATTCTATCGTAAGAAGCGAATCGACTTTAATACTAACAAACGGTGCAGGTTCTGCACCAAGTAAACCGCTATTAACTAAATCAAATTGTACTGAATGAGTGTACTTCTGGCAAATGAAATACTTGCGAATAACAAATGAAGATATACTGATTTCAGCCATGCCTTCCATGTGAAAACTCTGCCATTTATTGATTTCATTCTCCAGTTGCACCTGGGGCGATATTTTTGTATTATTCAGTGCACAGGAAGAGAGCAGAATCATACACACAAAAATGGTTGCTGAGATAAGAGTTCTTTGTATCTTTTTACGCATTTTGCTTACCATGAGCTGAATAAATGACATACAGACCAATGATACCTGAAATAATCATAAGTGAACTCAATAATTGACCTTGGGTCAAGGGCAGAAAACCGTATAATAAACCGTTTTGATAAATGGAAATCTTGTCTGGCTCCCGAACGAATTCTATCAGGATTCTGAATATGCCATAGAGAATAAAAAATATCCAGAAGATTGATCCATCTCTCAGTTTTTTATGAAGAAGCCATTGACTCACAGCAAATAAGACAAATCCCTCCAGGAATAGCTCATAAAGTTGGGATGGATGACGTGGTAATTCATCTGCGTTTGGGAATATCATACCCCAGGGTAAATTTGTTGGCTTCCCGAACAACTCACCATTAATAAAATTACCTAATCTGCCAAGTCCAAGACCAATCGCAATGAATGGCATTGCCGGATCAGATAATTTTAAAAAGCTGAATTTATTCTTTCGACAAAAAAGCCAGGTAGACAATACAACACCTAACGCTCCCCCGTGAAAAGACATCCCCCCTTCCCAAACAGAAAATATATGTATTGGATTGGATAAATAATAAGGTAAACCGTAAAAAAGAATGTAGCCTAATCTGCCTCCAATTATCACACCAAGCATAATGACAAAGAGATAGTTTTCATATTGATCACGAGTCATCGTGATGTTCTTTAATTTGAGATTGTTGCGATAGAATGTATATCCTATGATAAAACCAACAACATAAAGAAAACCATACCAGGTTACTGCCAGATGAAGACCGAAAATATGAATCGGCAGGATTTCAGGATTAATGGAAGGATATTGTATCATGGATTTACTCCACAGTTAAAATGTGGCACTCTAATTCAGAGCGTGGTATATCTTATTTATCAACATTGCCTATCACACACTCGATTACAATCCTCCAGTTCAAGGCATGATCTTTTTCAAGTGTTCGATGATCTTTGCTACTGCAGCATCCGGTTCACCTTCAAACTTCTCACCATGCTTTTCCAGTTTAGGGGAAAAGATGCTGACTACTTGAGTGGGAGAGCCATTCAAACCTACATCTTTCTCATCAAGATTCAGATCAGTGCAATTCCACACTTTCATTTCCACAGATTTCGCTTGTTTTTTTCCACGTAAAGAGGGTAAGCGTGGTGAATTTATTTCCTTAACGACAGTGATAACCGCTGGTAACGGCACTTCCAAACGATCATATCCATCTTCCATCAAACGTTGAACAACCAAGGTTCCGTTGTTATAATTTTCAATCTTTCGAATAAAGCATGTTTGAGGTAAATTCAGATGGGCTGCAATTCCTGGACCTACTTGTGCGGTATCACCATCGATAGCCTGTTGCCCGGCAAAAATGATGTCATATTCACCAATTTTACGAATTGCTGCGGCTAATGTATAGCTTGTTGCCCAAGTATCAGCACCTGCGAATTTACGATCAGATAAAAGAATGATTTCATCCACACCAAGAGAAACCGATTCCCGCAGTGCTTCTTCCACCTGTGGAGGTCCCATGCTAATTGCAATAACCTTACCACCATGAAGTTCCTTCATGCGGATTGCTTCCTCAATTGCATAGAGATCGAATGGATTGAGGATGCTTTCTACTCCTTCGCGGATGAGTGTATTGGTAACCGGATCTATCTTAATTTCTGTCGTGTTGGGTACTTGTTTTAAACATACAATGATATTCATCTCTCACCTATGCATGATAAAAATTACGAATCTCATGTACAACATACTCTTTTTGGTCATCCGTGAGGGCTGCGTCTATTGGAATGGATAATACTTTTCCGGTAGATGCTTCTGAAACTGGAAGATCACCTTTCTTGTACCCTAAATCTGCAAAACATTCCTGGAGATGCAATGAAAGTGGATAATAGATCGCATTCCCTATTTCATGCTCATGTAGATGCTTCATTAAACCATCACGGTTTTCCGCAGCTAATGTAAACTGATTAAAAATCGAATAAGCTTTCGAGTGAATAACGGGTAACTTTATTTGCTGAATATCGGATAAATGCTTGAAATAATACTCCGCATTATGCCTTCTCGCCTCTGACCAGCCCTGCAAATAATCCAGTTTTACGGATAATATTGCTGCCTGGAGTGAATCAAGTCGACTATTAAGCCCTACCCATTTATGTATATATTTGGGATTCTCACCATGAACTCGAAGTTGGAAAAGCTTTGCTGCCAAGTCATCATTATTTGTGATGCACATTCCCCCATCACCCATCGCTCCCAAGTTTTTACTGGGGAAAAATGACAATGTTCCAATATCACCGATGGTTGCTGACATCTTATCGCCAAAATTACTGCCTATGCCTTGGGCATTATCTTCAATCACAGAGAGATGATGTTTCTTGGCAATCTCCATGATTGCATCCATATCCGCCGGTTGACCAAACAGATGGACAGGCATGATTGCTTTCGTATTTGAAGTTATCGCAGCTTCGATAAGTGTAGCATCTATATTGTAAGTATTTGGATTAATATCCACAAATACTGGCTTGGCATTACAACGATGAATGGAACCAGCGGTCGCAAAGAACGTGAAAGGAGTCGTGATCACTTCATCTCCTTCCCCTATCCCGAGAGCTTTGATTGCTAGAATTAAAGCATCCGTTCCAGAGGCGCAACCTATTGCATGTTTCGCTCCATGATAAGCAGCCATTTTGTTTTCAAAAGCTTTCACCTGCGGACCTAAAATATACTGATGAGTATCCAGTACCTGATTTATCTCTTGTTTGATTTTTTCAAGTATCGGTATGTATTGCGCATGTAAATCCAATAATGGAACTTTCATTTGTTCTCCTCTCGATCTAGCCTGGGTTAACCTGATGACCTTGATTTATTTATTATTTAGTTAAACTCTGAACAGCAAACAGGATCGTAACGATTTGGGAAGTGATCAGTAATGTTTCCTTGAATAAATCCCAGTTGGTTCTGTCAGATTTTGAGGGAATAAAGATCATATCTCCAGTGTATAATCTCGTGTTCTTATCCGGTTTGATCCAGTTTCCGGAAAAAGCCCTGATAATACGAATTTTCCCTTTGTCTGCATTCCAATTGTATCCACCTGCTTTATCTATATAACTTGACCAGGTCATTGAAGGTGACCAGTCGTAAACTCCCGGTGTTTCTACTTGACCTAGTAATGTCACAGTTCTACTGACTTGAGGAACATGGATAATATCATTATCATGCATGAAGATATCCAATGTTTTATCCTGCGTTGTCCATAACTTTTCGACATTTGTGGCAATCAGCCCCACAGGTTGCCTAATCTTCATGCGGAGATAGTCTTCATCTGATTTATTTGTAACCACGTATTTTTGCAACTGCAGGAAGCTGAAAGCTGGATCATATGCTGATTTACGGATACTATTGAATGCCTGGGCATTACGTAAATCTGCCTTATCGGTTGGACCACCGCAACGACGTAATAATTCCAACAAAGATATTGAATCCTGTATAGCGTAAGTTCCTGGATATTTGACTTCTCCAGTGACTGAAATACTTCTATCCGTGTGATAGTCTGCACGAGTACCAAATTCTATGCGGTCTCCATCCTGGAGCTGAATACTTGAGCCTGGCATCAAGTGGAGCACATCGGACTTAGGAATCGTTAGCGTCGTTATTGACCGCCCATCGTCCTGGTAGCGATAAAGATAAACTCGATCCGGATCTGTCTCAGGTTTGATGCCTTGTGCTAATTCCAGGATATCTCCTAGAGTCTCTTTTTCACTGATTTCATACTTCCCCGGCTGATATACTGCACCATCAATTGTAACCTGCATCTTGATAGGAAGAAGAATGATGACATCCCCATCTTCTAAAAAAGGATTTTGGGATGTGTCACCGAGACGTATAAACCGGAAAACATCGAGGATTGTATCCTTTCCCTTTCTCCTGAGAATAACCTTCCTTAATGAAGAATCATAATCAAAAAGCAGAATTGATTCAGCGACTTGAACATACTGTTCTTCCTGGTTATTCTTGGCTTTATTGTCAGTTAAGTTCGCTTGTGCTTTCACTGGTTCATTTTGAGTCATGGTAATCAGGCTGGCTTTATAAATAGCATCAGTTACTCGGTTCATGTTAGTCAGATAGTATGAACCTGGATTCTTAACCTTACCGGACACAGATACATTGATTGGTATCGCTGCCCCGGAAACTGCATTCAATTTGCTTAGATCAACCTGTGCCAACAAAGTTGTACTGATGAGGAACAAAATAAAAAGAATGATTCTACATGTTGAATGAAACAATCTGTTATTGAAATCTATCATGCAATCCTGCCTGTATCAAATCGTCCTGGTTATTCTTCATAGAAATCGATAATTCTTTTGATAATTGTATTTAAGTTATGTTTAGGTTTATAACCTATGAATTTCTCCAATTTGCTCAAATCCGGCATCCGACGTCTCATATCTTCAAAACCTTCTTCAAAAGCATCTTCATAAGCCATGTATTCAATTTTTGACTTGCTTTTTGTCATTGTTTTAATTTTTTCGGCTAATTCAGTAATCGTAATCTCTTCGTTATTTCCAACATTGAATATCTCACCTTCACACTTGGGATCTAACATCAGCTTGATAAAAGCATCAATAACATCAGCTACATCAGCAAAACATCTTGATTGTTTTCCATCCCCATAAATAACCAATGGCTGACCTAATAAAGCGCTTTTTACAAATTTCGGAACCACCATCCCATATTGACCTGTTTGTCGTGGACCTACCGTATTAAAACAACGGACGATTACCACGGGAAGTTTCTTCTCCCGAAAAAAAGCCAGGGCAAGAAATTCATCCACTGCTTTTGAACAACTATAGCCCCACCGACTGATGTATGTAGTACCAAGAAGACGATCATCATCTTCAGAGAAAGGGACTTTTTCGCTTTTCCCATATATTTCCGAAGTGGATGTAATCAGTACCTTGCATTTGTATTTGTTTGCCAAATCCAGTACGTTTTCTGTACCAATGATGTTGGTACGAAGTGAAGATAAAGGATTTTCTATGATATACTTTACCCCCACTGCTGCAGCCAGATGATAAATTTGTTGCGTTTGTGAGACTAAGTTTTCCAATACTGCTTTATCTAAGATACTTCCGATAACACAGGTGAAATTCTTGTTTTGCTTCAAATGTTCAATATTTTCTAAACATCCTGTTGATAGGTTATCAATAATTGTTACAATATGTCCATTGTTTAATAACTTTTCTGCCAGATGTGAGCCTATGAAACCTGCACCACCCGTAATTAACACCTTCATTTTTCCACCTTATATTTGGAAAGTTCGAAGTTCGTATTCGAAGTTCGAAACAAATCAAAGATTTTTTAGCATAATATCCATGTTTTCTAGAATATAGCTAAGTTTCGTAAACTGCTTTTTTGTCAATGGAATTATCTGCACGAAGTTCGAAGTTCGAACTTCGAAGTACGAACTTCCCAGAAAACAGGTTTCCGCTACGGGAGATGAAAAAGGGTGGCAAATTCCCTTTTGCCACATGCAAAATTGGAGTTTGGCATCCCAGTTTTCATGTGAAGTCAATAATTTGAAATGATATCCGCTGTTGATTTTCCTCTTCTTGCAGATCTATAATTTGCTCTAACGGATGTCGAACAACGAATAAGTTGCTTAGTAATGATTAAAGATTCTTGAGTTTTAGGTAATGTAAAACTGTATTTTACTACATCGATTGCTATTCATTTAGTCCTATCTCATAAAGCATACATACGACCCTCCATAATTCATTAAATTATCATATTCTAAATGTGAACTCTTACTCTGAAGCCTCTTTCTTCACTTCTACTTCGTACTTCGAACTTCACACTTCGTACTTCTCTAGAGCCTTCTCTTCAAATCCTGGAAAATATTAGCAAAAGTAGAAACTACAGCAATTCCTATAGATATTGTCCCCGCTATCAGCAATGCCTGCATCGACAATCTCATCGCTTTCATGAAATTTCCCTGCACATATTGAGACATGGCATAATAGATTACACTTCCGGGAACAAGGGGAATAATTCCACATACAACGAAGACCGTAATTGGTACTCTGAATATTCTTCCCAAAACTTCTGAATAAATAGCAACAATCAGTGCTCCGATGAATGTAGAGAGAAGTAATGCATGAGTTTGATGGAGAACATAGAGGTAGCACCCCCAGCTTACAGCACCACCCAAACTGGTAAATAATAATTTCCACCCTCGAATATTACTTCCTATGGCAAAGCCAAATGTACCCATCGTAGCAAAAAGTGTTTGGAGGAGGAATTTGGTTTCAAACATCATTAATACCAGAGATACCAAAGCTTGAGCATCGAACCTGTTCCGGCTGCAATGGCAATGGCTATGAAAAAGGCTTCTGTCATCCTGGCAGTTCCTGAGACAAGATCCCCTGCCATCGTATCCCTGATCGCATTCGTGATGGCAAGACCCGGAACAAGAAGCATGATAGAACCTATGACAATCTTATCTGTCTGTAAATCATGAAAATAGGTACCGGCAAACCGGGCAATAAATACAGCCAGTGCCCCACAAACAGCATTGATTAAAAATATGTTAAAATGCAATCTATACAAAGAACGATTGAAAAGAATAATGAAAATTCCCGTTATAAAGGCAACACAAAAGTCCATCCAGTTTCCACCAAAAAGTAAAGCATAAAAACTGGCTGAGACTCCTCCAAATAATAACTGTATTGACAAAGGATATACCTTTTTAAGCGCTAAAACGTGCATTTCCTGCTCATATTGCTCTGGGGTAAGACTACGTGTCTTAATATCATTGCAAAGCTTGCTCATACGCGCTATTTTATCCAAATCTACGGTCCTGGATGAAATGCGTTTGATACTCGTCGCCACATGCTCCTGATTATCCCACACTGAGATAAAAATACCTGTGGGAGTAACAAAACTCTCTACTGTCTCATAACCAAATTGCTTACAGACTTTCTGAATAATATTCTCTACACGGTGGGTCTCACCACCGCTTTGTAAAACAATTTGCGCTGTTTCTGTGGCTAACTCAGCCATCTTATGGAGTCCAATCGTTTTTGACATACTGCAATTCGCATGAAGATGACAGAAATGTCAAGGAAGAAGCTGTAATCCTATAACAACCACTTCAGCGGATTCTTATTTTCCGTACAAATTCTTCATACCACCGAAATCATACCCCTAAATATATACTTCGTTAAAACCAGGTTCAAACAAATTCTAATGCTATATCATACCAATTTCTCGAAACAGGAATGAAACAGGTATGAACTTGGTATAATATACGTGGAATAATAGTAAATATGGAAGCTAAGAGCCGGTTCATTGAGTGATTTCGACTAAGGAGAAATTGTATCGAAATGACCCAATGTGACCTTATAAGGTTGTGCAATGTCGTCTCCTCGATACAAACAGATAAATCTGTTCACTCGGAGAACTCAGCTTTCATCCTCGGTAGCGAAAACTGATTTTCAGTGAACTTTAAACTAATAAAAAACGCCGGTTTTCACCGGCGTTTTATATTATAGGTTATTTAGAGTTATTTAACAGCAATCACTCTGTAGAAGCGAAGGCCATAAGAATCTGCATCACCAGTGGCTTCATAGGTAGTTGCACCAGTAAATTCACCAGTAGTAAGTACAGAATAAGTACCATTTGGAGCATCTGCATATTCAACGATATAGCTGGTAGCACCAGTTACCGCAGCCCAAGTAAGGATAACGTTATTTCCGCTAACTTCAACGCCTACAGCGATTGGTGCAGAAGTTGAAATATCAGCAAGACTGCGTGGTACAAATTGGGAAGTTGTTGTATACTGCAGACAGATACCAGTGTAGTTTCTCGCATCGGTAGGTGTGGCAGTTGTGATATAATCAAGATCAGAATAGGCTGTGCGTATTAAGCCTGTTCCGGTCGGATCAGTGATCGTGATGTTTGCTCCACTTGTAAATGTGGTTACTAATGGATCGATTTCGACATTTTTAATGCGGATAAGCTGTGCCTGGTATGTAGTATTTAAACCGGCAAGTGTCACATCGACTGGAGTGGGCACATAGCCTGATGTATTTGTAGCAGTACCGGCATCAGCAGTAGGTTTCAGTTCTATCATACCGTAATAATTGGTTAATGTTCCAAGAATTCCGGTGATTCCATTACCAATAGAATAAGTGGTTGTCATTTTTGCAGGAGCTGCATCATAAATCTGAATCGCTCCAGTTGCATCCTGGATATACTTGTTTTTTGATAAACTAGTAGTCCCAGTGGTTGACTGAAGTGTCAAAATGGCTTCACTTGTCAATCTGTAAAGTGTTGTACCGTCATTGGATAACCCGTTGTAAGCAGGTGCAGCCGCACGTAAAGCTGCGATGCTGGCAACATTGATGGGGAATGTATAAGTTGCAGTTGCAACATCACTACTTGTCCAAGTTGCTCTATAGGCAATTGCTTTGATCGTAGTTGTCGAACTGACATTAATTGGTGTCCCTGTGTACAAGGTTCCAATCGTTTCTGTCGGTGAGGTTACACCATCAGTCGTATAACGTATAGACGAACTGGGTGTTAAGCAACTTAGTGTTACGTTTTCTGAGGCAGAATAATAAATACCTGGTGCCGGATCAAAGGTCGGTAAGGACACAATCGTGAGAGCACGTCCGGTGATTGAAACATCATCAATACCGAGACCCTGGACATAGGTGGTGGTAGTTCCGGTAACAACTGAATAGTTCCAGGCAAGATACAGTGCAGAAGATGCAGGTACCGTAACACCTAGTGTGCCGGATACAGGAATTGTGGCACCTGGAGCTGAGACATAACCATAAGTGGTATCATCGGCAGCAGGCCAGGAGGCAAGGAAATCCGTTCCAGCATCGTTCCAGGATGTACCATTCAATGAATAGTACATTTGGATTCTGCTACCAGCACTATTGATTCCCTTTCTATACTTTTCAGCATTGAAAGAAATGTCAAATGCGGTTATTGCAGAAGCACCAGTGTTCGTTAACATGGCATATATATTGCCACTTTTAGTTGCACTACCGGATGAGACAAAACCTAAAGCACGGTCAGTTGCCGTAGCCGCGTCACCGGCACCATAGTTATATATGCCGTTTTGCGCAGAAGAACTCATCAGGTTACCCGCTCTTAATTCAGTAGCAGAAACAGCAGCGCTATACGTACCTACCGTACGGACAGTGGTGTTTTTATCCACTTTCCAACCAGATCCTAGAGTCGCAATTGCAGCAACGCCAATGGCATTAAAGTTTTCAGTAATAGTAGAACCTACTTCAATATTCATTGGTGAACTGGTTCCTGTACCATAAACATTAAGGTTTGTCGTCACACTATTTGCAGTATGAGAGACAAGTCCGTCATTCGTTCCATAACCCAGGGGTTTGAACTGAACATATAGCAGACCATCATATGTAGGTGGGACTTTGAATGTAGAAACCCAAGGTCCGGTGGTAAGTTTAGATATTTCATAACCTGTTGGTGCAGTCACGGTAATACTGTCTGTTAAACTGGCTCCTGTGAGAGTATATGACTGGTAGGAAGAAGTTGTACCAGCAGGTGTGGAAAAAGTACGTGACGTTGGATTAACAGTAATGGTCGCTGCAGTTGTCGCTGTACCATATACTGGGAGATCAACTTCTGCTGCACCTCCTGCAACATTGGTAACAAGACGATTTTCGGTTCCAGGTGCGACAGGGTTGTAACGTACAGAAATCGCTTGTGTGCCGGGAGGAGTTACATCGACCGAATCAGCCCAAGTTGAAGATTCTGAATATTTCACTTGGTAATGTAGAGGAGCTTTAATCCGAATATCCGTTGTAAAAGTCCCTGTACTTGTTACTTCATAATCTTGTCCAGCCGAAGGTGTACCACTCGGTGTTGAGAAAGTCAATGAAGCTTTGTTGAGTTCAATCAAACCGGTAAAACTGGAAGGGTAAACATCGTTCCAGGCTGTACCTACTTTGATTGCATCAATAATACAAGGAGGTGTATTAGAACCTTGACGCAAAAAGAATGCTGATAGAGTAGTTGCATCAGCACCGGCATCTGTACTTGTCAAAGTAGGAGCTGTCTCTGTTCCCGGTGTGGGAGGGTTGATCCATAAATAAGCCACATCATTCGTTGTACTTGCAACGTATGTATATTTCAAAATGAAAAGATAGGTTGTCCCTGTGTCATAGGTTGCAGTTGTATAGACAGCAGTGCCTGTATATTTAGATAATCCAACCGTATATTTGTTCGTTAATGTTGCATCTCTCTTAAAAAAGATTCTTCCATAGAATGTTGAAGATCCAGTTCCAAGACTAATTTCATAATCCGCATTTGCATTGGGAAAACTGGATACATTGATAAGAAAAGCAGAATAGACACTACCTGATGTAACTGCTGTAAATGTTTTGTTGATATCTTGACCGGTTGAAGTGGTTGTTTGGCATTGAAGACCAACACCGGTTGCTGAATAATTTGCGTAAGTCAAGTTACCAGTTGTTGACAACCAAGGATTTGTTGTGCCACCACTATGAGTAGTCCAACCATTGATTCCAGAGACAGCAGAACCAGCAGTAAATGTTGGTGTCGCAAAGTCTTCTGTCATCAAAGATGTAGCATAGAGGGAACAAAGCCCAGCTACCATTAAAAGGGAAATGAGTAGAATCCATTTTCTCATATGAATCTCCTTTTGCGATCTTTGTTAAAGATCATTACATAATTATTATCTAAGAAATCAAAATCATCGATTCTAATTTTGATGATTACATGAAGTAGGAAGGGATTAAGATTCGTGCTCAATGAATCTGTTATGGGATAATCAACCCAACCTCTTCACACACTATACATTTGGGAAAAAATAGCGGGAGCATCAATTGATGCACCCGCATAATAATCTGAAAAGTTATTTCATTAAGACGACTTTTTGAGTAGCACTATACTTACCGGCAGTCATGCGATAAAAATAAACACCACTACCGACTACTTGACCATTTTCATTTTTCCCATTCCAAACCAGATGATGCGTTCCAGCATTCCAATCTTGAGAGGTGAGGGTTCTAATTTTTTGACCTTTTACATCATAAACAGTGACATTTACGAAACTAGGTGTCTTTAAATCAAAGGAAATATTCGTATCAGGATTGAAAGGATTCGGATAAGCGCTGTTGAGTTTTGTTACAGCAGGTATGACTGGAGGTGTATTAGGATCACTTTGTTCAAGAACTGTGACCATGACGGGTCCATTGAAACTGTTGCTGCCGTCTAAATCAACATTCTCAAGCCAGTAATAATATGTATTAGGTGCTTCCACTGAAGCATCATTAAAATTATAATTATGCTGTGTTGAAGTGTTTGTCCCAGTAATAATATCAGAATTCATACTGATCGCATTTCCGATATTTGAATCTGTGGAACGAAGAACATTGAATCCCAAGTTATTGGTTTCCGATTCTGTCGTCCACTGTAAGGTTACTAATAACTCTACTGTAGAGAATGTTGCTGTAAAAGAAGATAATTCAACTGGAAGTACAAGATCGCCAGCTTCTTGACCAATCGTATAAGTTCCCTTGGTTAGAGTTGATGAAATAGGAACTATTATCCAACGTGTTGCGGTTGAAACATCATATGATGTATTAGAAATCTTAGTTGAACCTTTATAGACAGCAGGTATTGAAATTGACCAATCATAGTCATGATCATCGCTGCTTGTCCAATAGAATTTAACATTCTTACTGCCAGTAAATGTCCCGTCTAAAACCCACTGTCTGTCTACTTTATAAGGGTAAAGGGAAGCAGGTGACATTGTTGCAGAAAAGCTACTAATGTCAATTTCGGTTTCGGCAATATCAATATAGTTATATGCTGCAGAAAAATAACCATCAACAGTAACAGCTCCAGTTATTGCCCCAGCAGTATGGGTAAAATTTTCAAGAACTACAAAGCTACCAGTAAGAGAAACTCCGGCAGCATTGTTGATTGTACAATTATTAAGTCCTGAAGTTACAGCGGGAAGCGTCAATGCTGTGGTTCCGCCAATAACGAGATTTGATGTGGCTCCGCCGACTAATCCGCCGGTTATGGTTGGGATTGTCCCATTTAGCGTTAACGTATATGCATCTATGGTCAGGGCAGTAGTCAATGAAAGAGCCCCACCAATAGTCATGTCAGATTTAAGAGTACAGGCATTTGAACTAGTGTTCACGGTTAAATTATTCAGCGTTGGAATTATCTTTACATTAAAAGCCTGAGTACCTGGTGAAGCACTACCAAGAACAATAGTCCCTCCACTAATTGTACCGCCATCAATACTTACATCATTACCAGAATAAGATCCCTGGTTAGCCTGTTGAATATTCAATGTTCCAGATGACATAGTAAATGTTCCGCCTGTGGCAGGAGCACCGAAAACACCATTTGTAGTATTACTTACAGAAGTAGATGGCACATTAACAGTAGCTCCGTTAATCGTCAAAGTACCTGTCCAGTTATTCATACCAGGAGCTGTACTTGATCCAATTCTTCCCCCAACATTGACCGTACCAGCGGTTAATGTAATTGTCCCGCCGTTCGGAGAAAGGCTGTTACCTGTTCCACCAATTGTGACTGTTCCGGAGGTATTGACTAAAAATGTTCCACCAGATACAGTTAAACTTGCTCCAGTTATTGTTAAACTACCACTGCCGGTTACACTTAAGTTACCTGTGTTGGCAACAGGAAGAACTTGAGTATTTGACTGAAAAACCATCGTTCCTGCAGATTGTTCCCATGTGCCATTAGTCCATACCATTAAACCGTTGTTTGTTGACGAAACCGAACACACAACTTTCCTTGAAGCTGCTCCCCTGTTCAGGGTTAATATTCCAAAGGAAACTGCTGTCGGGGTTCCGGGTGACGATATGGTAACATCACTAGCTGATGTGCTGTTGAATGTAACATTGCCTTTTTTTGTACTGGAAGAATACAAACCAAATGTGGCAGTATTTCCTACGGTCAGATTACCGCCAATCACTAAAACATGTTGAACATTATTTGTTTGAGTACCAATATTAAATTGTGCGGAAGTTTTTAACTCAACATTGCCAGCAACTGTTAGCGTTCTGACTGTGGTCGTATTCTGGTATACCAATACACCCGTTGTACCTTCACCGATAGTTAAACTCGCTAATGCATTCGCTGGAGTTGAATCAATGGTTATCGTATGTCCGTCACGAATTAACACCGCCGCTCCGGCTGCAACGCCCGGTGTTTGACCTGAAACTGCAGCTACCCAAGCTGAACCATTATAACGTTCCCAAGAGCCAAAGGCACTCCAATTCCCTGTCGCTTTGCTGCGGTAATCACCTGTGGCATCAGCAGCAAACAGAACATTAAAACTGAAAATGACACAAAGTGCAAAAATTAAGACCATTTGTTTCATAATATTACTCCTTATCTTTTTTGAATATTTCATATGAATGCCTTATAAGGCTATTTATCCATAGTATGAATCAAAATAAACTTGAAGATACTTGTCAACCAAAAAATTGAACGTAATACCATTATTTTCAGATAATAACATGGGGATTCATAAAGCTGAATCCCCATAGGTTAAAGTATGCTACGAAATTTACTTGAGAAGTACTATCTTCCTCATGTCATGATGCCCATCAGAAGTAAATCTAACGAAATAAATACCACTGGAAACGTGATGTCCCTGGTCATCTTTTCCCTGCCAGGATGTAGTATATTTTCCTGAAGTTCGATTTCCTTCGTAAATCGCACTAATTTTCTCACCTCGAATATTGTAAATATCGATGCTGATCCGACTCGGTCTTGTTACTTGATAACGGATATTCGTCTCCGGGTTGAAGGGATTAGGATAAATGGAAGTCATCCCGGTTGAAAGAGGAATCACATCCGTTTGATCATCATTTCCCATGATTGGAGAGATCGTAACTTCATTGGAGAATGAAGACTCACCATTTTCGTACAAAGTGGTCACTTTATAGGAAGTCAATCCTGTCAATATTTCCGAATCATAATAGACCAAGGAATCAGTAGGACTGACCATATCGAGTAAATCATTATTCTTATAAATTGAATATCCGAGTATTTCTATTACTGAATCTGGGGCGACCCAACGTAATACTGCATGATTACCATTTACATGTAATGCAGCCAAATTCAAGGGTGGTAACAATGGTGCATCCGGGAAGGATATATTATCAATCCAGACGCAATCACTCCCGAAAGCAGTCGTTGCATTCTTCAGATAAGTCCATTTAAAGATATGTGCTCCTTCAGTAACTGGAAACGTATTTAATGCCCAATCACTTGTTCCTGACCAACGTCCATTTTCTACATTATCGATATAGAAAATGAGAAAGTCATGATTTATTTGGGAAGATGTTTTAACATAAAAGCCAACATTTCCGTCCTGTGGAATAATATAATCAAGAGACGCTGAAGTATTTTGACTATTCCCAATCGTTCCTGATTTTGCACAATACAAACCGCTATAGACATTACTGGACACAACACTCCAATTGGTATTCCCTGTTAATATCCAAGGCAAAGCTGTCATATTCCCGGATTCAAATCCTTCCTCAACGGTCACTATCACCGGGGCGAAATCAACATAGAAATGCATCGTTGTATCCGGATTGCTAATTTGAGAAATGTTCAAACCGCCAGGTGCTCCATTTTGGAGAAAACCGGAAGGACTCGTTCCATCATTAATGGCAATTCTTCCAGCCGAAGCTGAGTAGTTTGCCTGATTTATCTGTCCATTAATTGTTACGGTACCGTTTGGACGATATAGATAAACTTCATCGGGAGGTCCGTCTGCATTGCCTTCTCCATCAAGCGTATGATCAATTCGATAGATCAATAGACCTGCACCGGGAGTGGAACTTTCAAAAGTTCCTAAGTTATCCCTATATTCCACAACGTAGAATTGATCAGGTGAGTTTGGAGAAGCAATTTTATAGCAATTGTTCGTTGATGAGTTTAAAGAATGGATAGAATATGTACCCGCTGTAGTTATTTCCGGGATTGAATCTATCCAATGCCCATATCGGAATTTCATATAGGCACCCATATGCTGAGGAGGGTTTTGCGTACCTTCCATTAAATCCCAGTCTCCCACGGGACTTGGTCCCTCATAGTAATAATGATAAAGGTCAGGAGAACCCAAGCTATGGAACATTTCATGGCAAAGAACACCTACCCCTTCATACTGTAGAAATTCCTGGAGCTGAAAATTATAGGTAAAGACTCTTTTATCGTTAATCATAACATTATATGATTCTAATACCCACATATGAGGCCATAGAAGATCAGCCCAGTCGCCTGCTCCACCGCTTATCGTAAAACATATATTATCAACTTGTCCATCGCCATCACCATCCAGGTTCAAAGTGGAAGGAATTTGGTCACTGCAAAAAATACTGGCATCTCTAAGTAGCGCGTGTTCTCGTAAAGTTCTGTCATTATCATCCGTATAACCATTCGGATTCAAACTCTCATCGTAGGGTTCAAAATAATCTCGTGTATGGCTATCCTCGTAGGAGACAACAAACCCGCTCAGAGGTAAAGGATAGAAACTGGTATTCACATTTAAAGCACCATAAGATGCTTCTTCAAAATAGTTATGTAATGAATTGGCACCTTGTAAAGTATTGTTAAACATTGTATCATAACTTGAGATCGTTTCTCCATATTCTGATTCTCCACTAAAGCGGATGAAAATCACTAAATTATTGAGTATTCCTGTTGTTGGGGCTTGATACTCAATGCGAGACAATTTATGCTGCCATTGCTGGCGTATTTGACGATAATTTTCTTCAGATTCTTTCACCCCGGGTATCAAACCTAACTGAGTTGGATCTGACTGACCAACAATATAATTAGAAGCCACAGGCATATTATTCATTTTATTTGCATAGGTATAAAAGCCTGTTTTCCCATTCTTCAAGATAGTAAAATCTTTGGCATCATGAGCACGACGATAGAATTCATCTCCACTAATTAAACAGGATATTTTACTGCCATCAGGTTGTTGAATTTGATAAGGCATATTGCTCAACCAAGCTGCATGAAGAGGAACCAAACAAAGAACATATAGCATTAACAATATAAGTATTTTACTTTTCATAAATCCTCCAGATAAAATGAGCATATGCAAGAAAGAAGCCACAAACGAAGATTGAAGAATATGGGGAGCCATAAAAAAAGTAGAGACGTCCAATTTGGACGTCTCATAAAAATAGACCCTCAAAAACGTAGAGACACCCAAGTTGGGCGTCTCTACATAGAAATTGATATTATTATTTGAGCAATATCATCTTTTTTGTACTTGAGTAATTTCCTGATTTCATCTTGTAGAAATACAAGCCACTTCCCAGGGTATTACCTTTTTCATCGTTGCCATTCCATGTTGCTGTGTAATTACCGGCTTCCATCCTGCTATTCACGAGAGTTCTGACTTTTTTACCAAGTGAATTATAAATCTCTAGAGAAACGAAACCGGATTGTTTTACACTATAGGATATGACTGTTGTTGGATTAAAAGGATTTGGATAGTTTCCCTTCAGAGCTGTTACAGAAGGCATCACAGGATCCTGATTGCTTACAACAGTAATTGTATTGCTGGGAGCTGATTCTCCCGGAGCTTCTGTATATAATGCGGTCACATAGTAATGATATGTGCTATTTACTGCATCTATGATATTATACTCAGTTGTAGTCGGACTCATCACATCCTGGATCGGATGATTATTCTGATAGACCCTGTAACCAAGTAAACTGCGGTTCGGAGTACCTGACCTTCTCATACTGATTTGATTCCTGGAAGGAACTGGGGCAACCCAGGACAAATGTATATCATTTCCCGTCATAATTGATCCGGTCAGATTAGTTGGTGGAACTAATGGAGGTGTTGCAGGAGTTACCGTGATATGTGGAGTTCCATCTGATTCACCTGTTGGATCTGTATAAGTTGCTGTTACCCAGTATTCATAAGGAAGTCCATTTATCAAACCGGTATTTGTATAGGTAAGGACAGTTGGAGCCAATGTTGTGATTACACCTACATTCCGATAAACCTTATAACCAGTTGGCGTTCCACTTACAGGTGCAGCCCACGTCAAGGTTGCCAATGCATTTCCGGCAACTGCTGTGAAACTGGTAGGCGGATTGAAGATTGGAGCAATAGGAGTAACTGTGATTGTTGGAGTTGCAGCAGATTCACCTGTTGGATTTGTATAAGATGCAGTAACCCAAAATTCGTAAGGTGTACCACTGGTTAATCCAGTATTTGTATAAGTCAAGACCGTTGACGCTAATGTGGTCACCAGTGTGTTGTTGCGATAAACCTTATAACTGGTGGGTGTTCCGCTTGTTGGAGCTGCCCAGGTTAATGTCGCAGAATAAAAACCGGGTACGGCTGCGAAATTAGTGGGCGGATTGAATATATAGGGTGCAATTGTCACAGGAACTTCATTACTGAATGCAGATTCTCCATTCGGACTTGAATAGTAGCAAGAGATTTTATAAGTTAAAGTCCCCGGTACGGCTGTATTATCCACATACTGATGGGCAGTAGGATTGGCAATCGTAGTTAAAAGAGTTCCATTGCGATAGACCTTGATTCCTGTTAAGCTGCGATCTCTTAATTGTGTGACAGGCAGTACATTACCACTGAAAATCAAGTTATTATCAGCAATCTTCGTCTTTGTAACAGTTGTTTTAGAACGAATTGCACTTTTTACTTTAAAATCTTCTGCATTGAAACTAATTGATTTTGAGCTGCCTCTGGCTATGATCTGGTCAATAAACCAAACATGAAATAAACCATCCATAGATGGTCCATCGATAGCCTGCCAAGCTAACTTGATATTCTGACCTGCATAGGCAGATAAACTGATTGTATATGGTGTCGCATAGTTATTCAGCAAAGGTGGAAGTGTGGAAGCATCCCATAATGTTGTCCATTGAGCACCACCATTGGTAGAGACTTTTACATAAAAATGATCTCCACTGGCAGAACCTTGAGTACAATAAGACCAGAATGAAATATTCGCAGCAGTAGGGCAAACGAATTGGGGTGAGATTAACCATTCATCCTGGTGTTCAAAAGCTAACCATAAACCAACTTGTTTATTCCCGATATGTGGTACGATGGGAGGATCTACATTAATAATCCCCACCTGGCACCAGGTAGGAAGAACACCTGTCACACCCGCGGTACCGGTATTTGTAATTGTTTGAGACCAGTCTGCAGGTGGATACGTACCTTCAAAACTTTCTGTATCTGAGGGAAGCAGCCAATTTAAAGTGATTGCATTCCAAGCTGTTTGATTGGCACTTAGGTTGAAAGGAGGATCAAATACAGGAGCAAGAGGTAATGCAGTAATTGTATTTGTCGGAGTTGATTCTCCACTCGGGTTTTCATATAAAGCGGTAACATAAAAAGAATAAGAAGCGTTATTCGTTAGTGTATCATCCGTATATGTAATTGCTGTTGGTGCCGTCGTGTGGATCAATGTTCCGTCACGATAGATTTTATATCCGCTTAATGTCATCCCGTCAGCCACTATTGCTGCATCCCAACTGAGAGTAGCACTGTGATCACCGTCAATATGTGTTAAGTTGGTTGGTGGTGTATAGGTCGGAACAAAGATATCTATCGAAACATCATCAAGTCCAACACCATAAGAATTATTTGTCCCGTCGGAAAAATCTCTCCAGCGGATGAAAGAGTTTTCACCAACATATGGTGTTAAGTCGACTGCAACCTGGTGATAAGCTGTTTGCACAGAAGAAGCTGAAAGAATTGCCACAATATTCCAGGTAGAGCCTCCATTCGAAGATATTTCACAGTACGTTGTATCATGAAGTACAACTTTCGCAATATCAGCATCTTTCCACCAGAATCTCAGTCGACTGCTAGCTGGTATGGAAATTCTTGGTGTCATGAGGGTTTTTGTTCCCGCAGGTTGATAAAGAGATCTTGCACAATATGTACCGGTGTGAGTTCCTGTACCAGATATCCAGCCGGTTGTTGGCAAGCCGGTTATCGTCAAGCCGGTTGTAGTCCAGCCGAGAGGAGGAAAAATGGCACTTTCAAAACCTTCGTTATAGGGAAAAACCACAATCGCAGGATCCGGTAGGGTAGTAAAAGACCATATTGGACACTCAGAAGTACTACCGAATTGGTTATATGGAACAACCTTCCAGTAATAAGTTGTAGAATAAATAAAATTAGCTGCTGGAGTATAATTTAAAATTGTTCCAACATCCAGGCTATCGACAATGTTGGTAGGTGGATTATTTGTTCCCAGGAATATCCTGTAGCCAGTAGGTCCACCACCACCATCAGCCCAGATCAGGTGTGCATTCAGCAGGACATCAATACCATTATTAACTGGGGTGACAATAGCTGCCGGATTGGGTGGGTCTCCTACTTCCGGAGGTGTAAAGATATAGGATAATCCCATTGGTGGTACAACCGTTGTTGACATCGCGCAGGAAGATGTGTTAATCGTTCCAGGAATTGATGTTAACCAATCATTTGTATTCAGGACAACGCTGCGATTATTGAATTCAGCATTGGAATTACCACGTAAACCAATTTGGAAAGTATTAGCTGTCGGATTTGCAGCGCCAAATTTGTTATGACCATATTGAATTTCAATCACATTCGTTGTTTCATGGAGACGTATCTGAAAATTGAGTGTATCAGCGGCATTGACTGTACCATATCTTTGGAAATTCTTCCATTGCAAAACAAAAATACGATTTGGTGCTTCACCGATCACCTTTCTCATTAATTCGCCAATTGTTGGTTTGCCCCTAATATCTCTATTGAGAGCAACCACAACGCGATTACTCGCATTTGCATTACCATTACTTATAGCAAAAAAGCTGCTTATCGCTGTTGCACCAAATACCAAATATCCATTGGAGTTGATGCTGATGATTGAGTCAGTACTAGTTGTTGAATCAAACTGAAAGCCAAAACCAATCGGAATGGCATTAAAGCTTTGATTATCATTTTCTGCTGTGCCAATCACTGTACCCCCCGTAATTGGAATATATGTCCCAACACTGCTGGTGAATGTGTATTCTGAAACTACAGCAGGTAACAGAGAATATCCAAATAGGATGATCAAAAAAAGAATCAGGAATTTCCTCATAATATCTCCTTTTAAATAATTTTTTGTATAATTTATCAGATATATTTTAATATATAATAATCAAATATCAAGGATAACCGTCAAGAAAAATCTATTAAATACAGAATGCTGAATTTAAAAAACTGTGGGGAATTCTATGAACTTCCCTAAAAAGGATTTTCGCTGCCGATCATGAAAGCTGAGTTCTCCGAGTGAACAGATTTATCTATTTGTATCGAGGAGACGACATTACACAACCTTAAAGGGTCACATTGGGTCATTTCGATACAATTTCTCCTTCGTCGAAATCACTCAATGAACTGTGTATTCTCTCGTTCGATACTTTAGCTTTCATATAAACTCCAAATCCTCAGCTTTCATGTTAAGTCCATAAGAGTTGTTAGTCACATTTCCTTTTCCTAGAGAAAGAATTGAATTAGAGAGTCTAGTTTTCATATAGAGAGAAGATAGACTATTTATTGAGTGGTAATTTACCTTTGGCTTTATTCAGGGGAGGAACTATTTGTGCTTCACTTTTATCACTCACGAAGATAGCCGCAGTCCCTTCCGGAATAAAATAACTCCACGAAGTTGATTGATTATAATATGGACCTTTTCCAATATAAGTGACAGTGCAATGGATTTCATCCCCGGGATTTACCTGGTTCTCAAAGGAAGCTAATTGAACATATAAAAATGCACTAGCTAGTTGACCTTTTCTAAGCACATTGATCCTTAATGCATAAGGCGTAGCTCCACCTGGTTGTGCAGTCGTAATTACTTGTCCTGGAGACGAAGAGCAGGTCACTGTGACTAAGTAGTTTTCGTTATGCGTCATTCCTGTGTTAGTAACACTTTCTAGAATATTCACTTTTGGACTGATAATCATCTGGTAATAACCGCGTGGATCATGCTTAATAGATGATGCGTTAGCTATCAGATTACTTAATGCCATGAGGCAAATAATTAGTAAAATCATCCTGCACTTCATTATTTCTCCTTAATTCTTTTAACAAGTACTTTGAAACTCAGTCAATGTGATACACCTCTATATTAATCATACTCTGTCAATGAAAATCTGTCTTGGACTTTGTTAAAACTGACAATGATGACAGTCTTAGTAGCATCAAAAAGAGGCAGGATTTTCATCCTGCCTCTCATATTTTTGCTGTATTACCGATAAATCGGCAATCTCAACATTTAGTTATTTTACAATAACCATTTTCTTGGTTGTATTGACACTAGCTGAGCTGAGTTTGTAGAAATAAATTCCACTGCCACAGACAGCATTACGATCATCACGACCATTCCACTGGATGTTGTGTGCGCCTTCTGAACGGACAAAGGTCTTTACGGTCTGACCAAGTACGTTGTAGATGGTAAGTGTGGCGTTTTCGCCTCTCTTGACATTCAAACCAATGTTGGTATTGGTATTAACATTGAAAGGATTTGGATAAGCATTTTTCAGTTCTGTTGCAACTGGTACTTGTGGAACTGGTGTTTGACCATTCGTTGTTGTAACCATGACAGAATTACTGAAATTGCTTTGTCCACTGAGAGGAACCATCTCTAACCAATAGTAATATGTAGTTTGAGGATCAACTGAATTATCCACAAAACTATAGTTATGAGTTGAAGATGAGTTTGTTCCAGCGATAATTTGGAAGTTTACTTTAACTGCATTGTCAACGTTGCTGTTACTTGAACGATAGACATTGAAACCAAGGTTATCAGTTTCTGATTCGGTCGTCCACTGCAGATTGACAAACATTTGTGCTGTAGCAACAGCATTGAATGATGACAATTCAACAGGCAGATCCAAGTCTGTGCCCATGATGAGTTCTAATACTCCGCCTGGAGCTTTTGCAGCCCACGTTGGGATTGGACCTATTGTCAAGGCACCGGCTAAATAACCTGCAGCCGTAAATGGTGCATCACCAAGGACAAAGTCATAAGGTGGATATTCAACTGTGCCACCATTGAAGGCATAACCAGGAGTAGGAAGGTTAACCATCGGATGATCAGTTGGATAATAACCATCATCGACTCCACCCCAGTGAATTGCTACATACTTGTAACCGAGAATTGGATCATAATTCAAGACAATTGTTGCGCCATTAAGCTCATTTTGATCTACGACTTCAGCTTTATAAACTGCAACAACATTACGATAGCCGTTATAGAATCCTTTTGCTGGTGGAACATATTTTGTGAAAACAATCACACCACCAGTTGATGCTGGTCCTGCGGTACCTGATAATGTAACGCCACCAGTTGCAGGAAGTGTAAAGCCTGAACCTGCGGTTGCACCAATAACACCAACAGCAGCGGCAACGCCACCACCGGTTGTATTTGCTGGATTCGTATATACGAAGTTATGTCCACCACTTACAGCGGCTGTAAATTCAAATGGAGCTGGAGTAACCTGGGTAGTAAGATCCATAACTTTGTAAGTATGTGAAGTACCGACATTACATGTGAAATGATAAGGTGCTGAATGACCTGTGGTTGTATAAGTTTCACCAATTAATTCATAGATCAGCACGCCGGGGATATTGGATGTGACGTAAGCATCATAGGTGGTTGGAAGATCATCTTTCGTAGTGAAATCAAAGACATCTGACCATTCACCATCAGCTCTTGAAGTAGTTGCAGCACGCTGCATTGAAGGAGCTTTTCCCTTTCCAGGTGCCGTTGTACTTGCCTGTACTTGCCAATAGTAATGAGTTGAAGGTAATGCAGAAATTCCATAAGCTGTACCGACTACTGCAGCTTGATTATGAATCTGCGCAGTTGCTAATGCACCGGAGGATATTGCATATCTTACATTATAATAAGTAGGTGTTACGATACCAGCACCGAGAGTATAATCCCAATCCAAGTTAAGAGCACCGAAATCAACTCCTGTCTGATGTAGTGTTGGTGCTGTTAGTGTTGGTACACCAAATACATCTGGAGCTGGAGTCGGAGGTACTGTTACAGAATAACCGGAATGGATTAAGTCATTATAAATAGCTGCTGTACCTGATGGGACAACAAAATCCCACTGTGAAAAAGCACGACTTACACCTTTTGTGCCAATATAGGTCAATTTGCAACGAATAATAGTTGTTGCAGGAATTGCTGTAGGCATAAAAGCACTAAATTGAACATAAACACGAGGACCGGCTCCAGCTAAACTGAAAACACGTAAACTGGAAATAGGGGTAGGTGTTGACCCACCAGTTGACAATGTTCTGACATAACCGTCAGCGGAAGTCGTGACTTCCAACAGATAGTTTGGACTCGTCGTTGTTGTTAAAGTGTTAGTTACATAAGTTGTAATCAGGTTTGGAGCTTGGCAAACGATTTCCTGATAATAACTTCTTGTGGTTGCATTCAGTGATACGCCTAAAATTAGCGTAAACATTAATACTAAGAATACTAATTTTTTCATATTTATCCTCCTACATTATTTTGTACGGGTTGTACGTGGTGTATGTACTTTGCCGCTGACAATGCCTTTCGCTGAAGGCCAGGTAGCTGCTGTTGCTGCATTAACCATGAATGCTGCACCGATGGATGTTGCAGTTTCAGTATCAGACCAACCGAAAACTGAATCATAATCAACTGCATACCAATCTTGAACGTCATTCAGCCATTGATTAACAGTTGTTACATTACCGGTAAAAGCGTCACCAAATGCACTGATGGTTGCCAAGTCAGAACGATTCAATGGAACCATGACCAAATTCAAACCTTCATACATATTATATGAAGGATCTGATGGTAATGGACCCATACTGTAAGCATCAAAAATAGCATTTGAATTTACATAGACAACTTCACCTGGTGAAATGGTAAATACATCTGACCAGCCAAAGACTTCATCATAATCAATTGCATACCAGTCTTGAATATCAGGCAGCCATTTGTTGACAGTCGAAATATTGCCACCCATCGCGGTACTGAAATCTTCAGCAGTAGCGAATCCTGGTGCCATTGGAAAGGCGATCAGATTCAACCCTTCTACACATGGATATTTCACATACCCAACTACAGCGCTGGGAGTGGACTCAGCGGCTAACAGAAAACTGCTGATAGCCACGAGCATTAACAGAGGGAGTAACACTTTCTTCATGTAACCTCCTTAAGGTTAATCATAATTTTTTGTAGTCTCTTTTTTACAGACCTAGTTACAGATTTCATTGAGCGGGGATAAATTAAATCCCCGCCCAAAATTTAGCAAGTTATTTTTTTATCCGCGCCCCTGTTGTGTTATAGCGAGGATGGATTGAAGCTGGTCTCAGAGCAGTAAGAGTCTGGTTTCTATTTACTTTTTTACTGCCATTGATCGCTGTTACTTTGTAGAACAACATTCCGTTGGATGTTGTGTCTAAGTACGAATTCGTCAACACCGCTGTTACAAATGTCCAGAGACTATCAGCAGCATACGGATCCGCAGAAGTGTAGATGTTATAACCAGTTGCATTTGTGCTTGCCGCCCAATTCAATTGAACTCCAGTTGGCACAACTGTAGCTACGAGGCTATCAGGTACAGTAGGAATTACTGGAGCAGCCAAACCAGGTAAACCAACATCATCGATATATAACCCGTACATATCTGCAGAATAATATTGGAATGCCAGGCAGACCGTATAACCATCGTAATCAGAAAGATCAATTTCATATCCTACATATGTCTCGCTATCAAAAGCAGGAACATCTAACAGAGTGACTGTGAAGTCAGCAGGGAGAGTTCCCGTAGTGGAAAGCATTACCTTGAAGGATTCAGGATAACTTGCACTCTCTACTCTTGCATAGAATGATATTTTATCACCAGTTACGATATCAAATATGGGTGCAATTAACCAGTCGTCATTAGCTGATTCATATGGAATACCAGCGGTTTTCACGCCTGAATGTGCATTCGAAGAGTAAATGCCCCAAGTGTTACCATCACCATCAAAGTCATCTACATACCATCCGGTATATGGTGACACTTCCCAATCCTGGGTTGTGATTCCGGCATTGGATTCGATGGCTACAACTTTATCAGCACCACCATTGGAGTGGATCGTCACTGTTTCTGCAAATAAACCCTGTGTATCGGGTTCATAAACAACTTCAACAATGAGAGTAGCTGGTGAAGCTTGAGTGAATGTTGCCGGACCTGTAATACGATCAGAGGAATATTCAATTGTTCCGGTCAGTACGCCAGGACCTATATTGCTGATTGTGAATGTGTCAGATGTACCGCTGCCTATTGGAGTAACAGGCAGGATAATTTTAGTTTTATTAATTGAAATCTCGGGAGTAGTTGGTACAGGATTAATCAGGATGTCATCAAGACCTGAACCATAAGCACTATATGATCCATCTGTCTTATAGCGCCAGCGAAGTATTCCAGTTCCTGAATAAGTTGCCAATGATATTGTACTCTGATGAAATGCGGATTCAGAAGATGCAGCAGACAAAGTATCAAGAGGTGCCCAAGAAGAACCACCGTTCATTGAAATTTCAACAAAAGTAGAATCATGAGCTATGATCTTTGCATCCATATCATTATTCTTCCACCACCAGCTTAAGATCATTGGAGCTGATAAATCGATTGGCGGAGTAGTTAAGATCTTGGTTCCAGCCGGGGTATATACAGCGCGTGCACTGTAAGTACCTGTATTGGGTTCGCTTGAATGCGACCATTGATCTGCAACCCAGCCAGCAGGCGGGAATATGGAATCTTCAAATCCCTGAGTATAGGGGAAGTCCTTGATTGTAGGATCATCCATCGTCGTGAACTGCCAGATAGGGCAGGTATACAGAAGAGTAGCATCACCATTCAAGTTGTAAGGAATGATCTGCCAATAATAACGCTGTCCGTATACTAAATCACCGACATCAGGGACAAACGTCGTTACATTATACAAGTCTCTTGCTTCGCAAACGTCTGTCGGTGGATTATCGGTACCTAAAGAAAGTTTGTAACCGGTAGGTCCGCCGCCGCCTGAAGCCCACTGGAAAGTAGGTAACAGAGAGACACCAGTAGCCATACTATCAGGAAGAATCATGACTGCTGGATTTGGAGGTGTGGGAGGATCCCAGTGTTCTACATGAATCGTATAATCTTCTGTTTCACCCCAACTATAGGTTCCGACTGCCACGGTGTTTACTTCCGTGCCACTTTCTCTCAGTACAACACGCAGACGTGTAGATCCTGTATCAGCAAGCGCTGGTACTTCGATAGAGCCATTAATTTGCATGTGTGTTGAAGATGTTTGTCCAGTCATAACCTGTTCATCAGGTAGATCGAAGGTTCCATTCTGGTTGAAGTCAATAAAGACTTTTCCCCAGCATGGGTAAAAAGTATCTTCATTGATCTGATGAATTTGGGTAGGATAACTATGTCCCTGCTGTACATGGATTGTAATCGCTGTGTAATCCGTGTACATATTTACGGATGCAACATTAGGTATAGAATCAGGATGTACTGCCGGATTGGTGACATCAGCCATAATGAACTGCCCGATATCATCGTCTAAAGGACTTGTTGCAGTGGATGCGCCATAAGCCCAGCCCGTGCCTGTTGTGAATCTCCAGGTTGAGCTGCCTGTGGCATCACCATAGGTATTCTTTGCCACAACTTTCCAGAGATACATCGTATTAGCAGTCATCGTTGGAGGTGTCCAGGTCAAAGGAGTGGTCACGTTTGCATTGGCTGTGCCCGGTAAGGTTTGACCGAAGTACACATCATAAGAGGTTGCTGTCGCAACAGCACCCCAGGTTACCGAGGCATTTCTGCCAACATTGGCTGCACTATCTGCTGGTGTATGTGTTGTGACTATTGGAGGAACACCGACTGTATAGAAATTCCAAGGTGTGCAGCCGGTAGCATGACCGACCAAGTTGTAAGGAACAACTTTCCAGTAGTAATGTCCGTTCAGTGCAAGTCCTGCGGGCATATATTTGTTCACAAGACCGACATCAACACTATCCACCATATTTGTAGGAGGATTATTGGTTCCTAAATAGATCAGGTAACCGGTTGGATCAGGACCCGAAGAATCTTTGATCCAGCTAAGGCTATCTGTAAGAGCAATCGAAGTTGCCCCATTCGTAGGATGAGTTACATAAGCAGGCAGTGGAGCTGTAGGAATCTTTTCGACTCTCACATCATCCACGTATATATTGTTACCAAATTGACTCTTGACTTTCAGCATGACATATTTGCCATTACCGCCAGAACTGGTACCGAAAGGTACTACATACTGATGCCAGCCAGTGGTCGCTGTCGGTGCAAAAACACCGTCTCTCGGAACAAAAGTCAGTTTGGTTGCTGATGTTGTATCGGTAGGAGATGTTCCGTACCATACTGCGACGCCTTCATCTGAGAATTTAACAGTATTATAACTGCTGCTCAGATCGCGGTACATCCAGAAGGTTACACGGTAATCATCACCAGGAACATTCATCGGTGGAGTTGACATCACTGCATGGTTTCCACCGGTAATACTATACGCATTATAGCGAGTCATTCCAACACCGCTATGAGGTGTACAGGCAGGATTAGTTGATGATGTTGTCTGATAATCCCAGGCTACTGTTGAAGGTGTAGCAATCACCGGGATTTGAGGATCAAGCGCAGAGATGGACTGATTTGTCCAGCCATAAGGTCCGGAATAGGCTCTGTTAACATCAAAGCTTTCCACTAATGGGAAAGTTGTGACTAACGGATTCGGACCGACCGTAAATGTCCATACACTTGGTGTTCCGCCTGTTACGCCAAAATCGTTCTTCGGAACGATCTTCCAGGTGTAGGCTTGACCGTAGGTCATGGTTGGAGGTGTCCAGCTCAAAGGAGTGGTCACCGTTGCATTGGCTGTACCTGGCATCGTGGTTCCGAAATACACATCATAGGCTGTGGCGTTCGTCACGGAAGACCAGGTAAGTGTTGCATTGTTCATCACCGGGTTGGCAGCATCAGCAGGATAAGGAGTCGTAGCAACTCCGGTTACTAATGAAGCTGTCGTGAATGACCAGGTTGCAGGGGTACTGCAATCACCAACAGCATTTTTAGGAACGATTTTCCAATAATAGGGAGTTCCTGCTGTTAGTGGTGAACCATAAGTATAGGTAGAATCTGCTCCATTGTTATAATTACTTACAAGTTCATTGGCAGCAACAGATGTGCCGAGATTGAACCAGTAACCTGTCGGAGCTGCCCCTAAAGGACCTCTGTGCCAGGTAAAGGTAGGAGAAGGTCCGACCAGGGTTGCAGTATTAGCCGGGTATGGCGTCGATGCTGCATCCGGAGTCTGCGGGATCTTCTCAATAATTACATCATCAATATACTGGGATGAACCATATAAGCCCAATCCTTTGAAGAATATGTATCTGCCAGAACCGGCTCCAACTGGAAGCGCTTGAGTAATTTGCTCCCAGCCCGTGGTCGCATTATAGCAGACTGCTGTTGTAAGCAGAGTGGCACCAGACAGGGTTGGACTGCTGTTGATATAAACTTCAGTTTTTTCATTCGCGTAAGTCGGATAACCATTATAATGACGATACTGGAATTTAACCCTGCAGGCATCAGCCGGCAAAGTCAAACGCGGAGAAATTAAAACACCCTGTGTTCCTGTGGAAAATCCGCCTGAACCAAAATAGGCTGAGCGTGTACCACTAACATAATAAGATGTTGAAGGAGCCCATATACCGGTAGATGCTGTTGTGATATCGGTTTTATAGGTTGTCCAGCCAACAGGCATCGTGGAGGCTGCATCAAAGTTCTGGTTCACAGAAGCTGAACCGAGGTCCACCGTCTGGTTTGCCCAGGTTGTAAACGTAGGTGTCGATGGGGTTCCTGTAGAAGCACCCAATGCGTTTCTTCCTACGACTTTCCAGGTATAAGCCTGGCTATATGACAATTCACCCGGATCCCAGTAAACATAACTGGCTCCGGCATTAGGAACTACGTTCGCATTCGGGGTACCGGGCATGGTTGTACCAAAGTACACATCATAGGATGTTGCACCGGAAAGTACTGACCATTGCAGGATACCGATATTGCTGACATTGGATGCGCCAGTCGCAGGTACAAAACCTGTGACATTAGTTGTCAGCAATGCACCTGTTGTAAATTTCCAGATCGGCGTATAGGGGGCAGTACCTGATCCATTGTAGGGAACGACCGCCCAATAATAAATTGTCGAAGCAGCGAGGTTTGTGGCGGGAGTATAACTCGTAGCAGTAAAAACATCAGTTCCTAAAGCACCCGCATAGGTTGTTGGAAGCGTTGTACCGGAACCGTCAGTTCCTAAATAAATCTTGTAGCCGGTGGGCGCATTGCCATTACCGGCGTTCCAGGTTATTGTAGGTCTTAAGACAATCCCTGTGGCTGTATGCATAGGATAGGTATATTCAGCCTGTGTGGGAGTGGCTAAGGAAGCTGTAAAAGATGTGAAATTAAGTCTGATATTCGGACGAGTGGTCGTAGCCGTACCTGTTTCTGTAGTAGGGGCAGTATCATCCTTGCGCAGGTACCAGGCTGAATTTGTTCCTGTTGTAACAGATGCATAATATTGCGGATACGGGCTGTTGCCACCACCGCCATAATTACTTTCCACCAGGACTTCCAAGTTGTTGGCATTATAATTGAATGCTGTTGGCAAAGTCACGTTTGCCCATGTTTGAAGAGTCAAACTGGCAATTGTACCAGTGTAAACAGCAGTCAAGCCGGTAGTCTTGGTTGCCCAAGTTTCTGCGACTTCTGCCGTCGCTGTTGTCGTTCTCATATAGACGACCACGGGAACATTGGCAGCTGCCTTCGTAAGGTTTGGCAGGAAGCCTACGGAGCTAATCGAGCCATAGCCTCCAATTTCTGCTGCCGTATAAATTTGGGCGGAACGATGGTAGCCGTAATAACTGCCCCAACCATCATAGGTTGTGGCTGATCCGCCACCGATTAAAGTAACAGCAGCGAACGCCGTTGTTACGCCGAGTATCAGAACAATCAATAAAATCGTTCTCATTAGTAGATTTCTCATATCCATCTCCTCATTTCTTGCTCTCTGGAGAATTGATCCGTATTTTCTTCCAGAGATGAAATGTTAGACCTCCCAAACAATTTATACCAGATTGGGAGGCAACCAATTATTACGAAAGTTAACAAAGCAGCTAGAACCGAAAATCAAGATAGATTCCGATTTCCTTCATTAAAAAAAGACGTGAACACAAACATCGGCTTGAGCCGCATTCATTTGTGACTTTTCTTACCTATTTTGTTTCCTTTTATTATGATCGTAGCTATTACACACTATGGAGTTGAAAGGGGACGGCTGATATACCGCCTAAGAAATCTGAAAATCTAAGAAGGAAAAAACAAATACATTCCGTAACCTCCTATATCATAAAATTTTACGAATAAATACAGTCCACTCGATAATAATACGACTTTACTTTAATGAATGAGAATTTATTTGTCAATGACTTTTTTTACTTCTTAAACTTGTTGGTTGTGTTTTGTATTTATTTCTTATTCTTCTTTCCATTGACATCCTCATATAATAGAATAAGTTATATTGATATTTAGTTGCTTTTAAAGTCAAAGATATTTGTTCATATCTATTTTTACTTCATATCTTTACAACTATTTTTAAAATACTTTGTTTCTCCCCTGTGACGCCACCTATCCTTCCTTTGGGGCGCCACCTATCCTTCCTTTGGGTCGCCACCTATCCTTCCTTTGGGGCGCCACCTATACTGGTGGTGCTATGTGGGCTATCCTGCCCACGTATGCATGAGAAAACTCCAATATAATACGTCCTCTCAAAGAGCACGTAGCACCATCTGAAAAGATGGCGCTCCAAAACGATGACGGGGCAGTTCCCCTAAGAGCATTACGGTAGCAATACGGTAGCATTACGGTAAAAAACCGTATTTCTACCGTAATGATATAGTAATCGTACCTTGTTTCACGAAACAGGAATGAACCAGGATTAAAATTGGTATGTAAATTTGAATTTAGTCGTATTTGTTCGTTTTGTTGTATGAATCTCATTAATGTAGTAGTATTGAAGAGTATGCTCTTTATACCTATTCCACTTCGATTGTATTATCTTGTTTATTAAATTCATTGACCAAAACATATCCCTCTCGGTGTTTTTGATTTAGGTTATCAAACTTTTAATAAAGATAGAGAAAATGTTGCAGACAATGCGACGTTCCTGTTACAAAGGAGAATTTTATGAACTACACAGATTTCGCAGTCGAACAAATCGCAAACTTATGCCGTATCCCCAGTCCTTCAGGATTTACGGAAAAGATCCGCAATTATCTTATTATGGAAATCCGCAGCCTGGGATTTGAACCCATAATTACAGTAAAAGGGACAGTCCTTGTCGAACTTGGAGGCGTCGGGAGTCCACTTGTATTGGCAGCCCATGTGGATACTCTGGGTGCCATGGTCAGGGCAATTAAATCCGATGGTCGGATACGATTTACAAAAATCGGCGGTTACCCGGAAAATAACATCGAAAACGAAAATGTCACAATTCATACCCGAACCGGAAAAACCTATACGGGTACAGTTTATTTAAATGGACCTGCTGTGCATGTGTATAAGGATACCGGCAGTTCTCCCCGGGATGACAGTCATATGGAAATCGTCCTGGATGAAATCGTAAAATCAAAGGAAGATACTCAAAAACTGGAAATCGCCACTGGTGATTTTATTACACTTGATTCCCGCACTATTGTCACAGAAAGTGGATTTATCAAAAGCCGGCACCTGGACGATAAAGCAAGTGCAGGCGTTTTATTGAGCTTGGCAAAAATGGTGAAAGATGGAGAATTAAAGCTTTCCCGTAAAACAACAATCCTCTTCACCAACAATGAAGAAGTGGGACATGGTGCATCTGCCGGTATTCCCCATGATACGGAGGAGATGATTTCGGTGGATATGGGATGTGTTGGTGATGACTTAGAAGCTGATGAATACAAGGTTTCTATCTGTGCTAAAGATTCCGGAGGACCCTATCATTATGACGTAACCTCAGCTCTCATCGCAACAGCAAAGAAACTGGAACTGGATTATGCTGTGGATATTTATCCAATGTATGGCTCGGATGTGGAAGCTGCTTTATCAGCCGGTTATGATATCAGGCATGGTCTTATTGGACCGGGAGTTTTCGCCTCCCATGGCTATGAAAGGACACATAGGCTGGGGGTGGAGAATACGCTGAAACTGCTGGTGGGATACTTGCAGGATTGAAGATTTAAGATTTAAGATTGAAGATTAGGTGAGCAGACTGGAAGTCATTTGACCCCGCATGGTGATATCACTTGAAAATATTGTAGATTGATAGGCACTCGGTTCATTGATTGTATCAATCTGATTTCTCTATTTGGGATTTCGTTGTAATAAGTATGGAAGATAATATTTTTTGTACTTCATCACAATCTCTATAAATTGATAAATACTGAGTTTCCTCAAGATAATTAGCATCTCGAATTAGCTTGAGCCAATAAGCAGTTTCTCGCGCTTCTTTATAGGCAATGCTGATTTTGGAAATAAAATCTTTTTTGGATTGAGCTCCATTTGCTTCTTCAATATTTGCCCCAATAGAAGTACCAGATCGAAGTAACTGCTTCGCAAGAACCCACTCTTGTTTTTCCTCAACCAGATACTTATATAACTTAACAATTCGTAGTGCAAAGGCATAAGTCTTTTGAGCTGTGATGTTTATTTTTTGCATTTTTACCCCCCCATTTCTATTTAAGATTTAAGATTTAAGATTTAAGATTTAAGATGGAATATCCGTAATTGTATCATGCCTGTCAATATTTATTATTTAAATTACGTGTTTAGTGTTTTATTTGTTTCACCGTATCTGCCTCTATTTGCTCTAACTCCGTTCTTCTTCTGCCAATCTTAAATCCTAAATCTTAAATCTCCAGTCTGCTCTTCATCTGCCAATCTTAAATCTTAAATCTTAAATCTTAAATCTTAAATTCTGAAAGTCTTGACAAATCAAGTGATTGCTATTTTTTGCAATTTGTCGGATTCTCCAATTCTTGGATGATCCTGTTAAAGTATAATTATGGGATGTAAAAAAATAGCATCTCAACCGATGAAATCACAGAAGGGGCAAATATGGACCAGGATATTTGGCAGAATATACTCGATAAACTGGAAGAGCATATCAATCCACAGAGTTTCCGGACTTGGTTCAATGACACACGCCTGATCGATCTCATGGATAATGAGTTGAAGATCCGCGTTCCTACCCAGTTTGCTGCGAATTATTTAAATCAGAATTACACGGATATGCTTTCCGATATTTCCTATGGACTTTATAAGAAAAAATATAAGATTCGCTTTTCCTCACAAGTACATAAGAATACACGTTACAATGGTATCGGTGGAGAAGATAAAAATCCTTCCAATAACAAGATTATCCATTCAAAATTGAATGAGAGATATACTTTTGAACAGTTCGTTGTTGGTAAGAACAACAATTTTGCCTATTCAGCAGCGCTGGGGGTTGCCGAATCTCCGGGAAATACTTATAACCCATTGTTTATCTATGGTGAATCGGGAATGGGAAAAACGCACTTGATGCAGGCAATCGGTAATTTTCTCCTTACCGAAGGACGGAATACGACTATCTATTATACAACCTCAGAGGAATTTACGAATGAGATGATCGAATCCATCCGTTCGAACAGGATGTCGGAATTTCGCAGTAAATTTAGATCAGTCGATCTTTTATTAGTAGATGATATCCATTTTCTTTCCAAAAAAGAAGGAACACAGGAAGAGTTTTTCCATACATTCAATGCCTTATCTGAACATAAAAAACAAATCATCCTGACCTCAGACAGATCACCCAAGGATATTCCTGACTTGGAAAAAAGATTAGTCACCAGATTTGAAAGCGGATTATTGGCTGACTTGAAGAATCCGGATTTCGAGACACGTGTGGCAATTCTCAAGAAGAAAGCAGAACCGGAAAACTTATACTTGGATAATTCCGTAATCGAATTTATTGCTGAGCATATCACAAGCAGCGTCCGTGCACTTGAAGGTTCGTTGATCCGCATTCTTGCTTATGCTTCTTATAATAAGATTAACCCGGAGGAAATAGACGCTAACCTGGCACGTGAAGTACTGTCTGACATGATCTCAGATAAGATCAGGGAAATAACGCTTGATAACATCATCCAGAAGGTATGTAATGCCTATGGTATTTCCATTGCACAAATGTTGGATAAGACACGTAAACAGAATATTGCTTTTCCGCGCCAGGTCTCAATGTACCTGGCAAACCTGTTGATTCCGCAGTTATCTCTCAAAGAGATAGCAGAATATTTCAAACGTAAAGACCATACTACAGTTCTTCATGCCAAAAAGCTGATTGAAAACCTCTTTCGAAATGACCAGGAATTACGTATTCAAATTGAAAAACTAATTAAAGAAATCAAAGGATAACATGACCGTAATAAGCAGCAATAACCTTAATAGAAGATACTTATACACAACATGTGCAATAATCATGTGTATAGCTGTTAATAACCATGAACAATGGAACATCAGCAGAAAAAGTGTGCATAAGTTCATTCAGAACGCTCAGTTATCCACAAGTTATACACATGCCTTTATCAACTCTATCCTCATACTAAATGGATGTTTAAAATGAATTTTTATAGTGGTTCCACATATACACAACCCCTACAACGACTACAAATTTATGTATGAATGAAAAAGGAATAAGAAGAATGAATATAGGAAAATCTCTCTCTCTGTTGTTACTGGTAACTCTTTTCTTTCTTGGCTGCACAACGAAAAAAAATCCTATCGGGACGGACTGGTCACATACAAGACCTGCAGCAATAACGGATTCTTTAATAACAAATCAATTCAGCTATTTCACAGCAGCAAAAATAACTGGCGAAGAACAAAGACTGATTGTGGGAAAAAACGAACAGAAAGAAGCTAAGGCACTCATACAGTTTACATCAATGCCTGAGAATATTTATCAAATCATAGGAACACCCTCCTTAAAACTTGTCGTGAATAGAAGTTTTACTTCCTTGCCTCTAACCTTGCATTTCGATAAAATTGTCCAGAACTGGTCTGAAAGCCAGGCTACCTGGACAAATGCGTATACAGATACAACCTGGCAGGCGACCTATATCAATACATCAGGGATATCTGATGTCCACGATATTCCGGATACCACAGAAGCCAGGGTAGATACACTAAACATAGAAATTCCAACTAATTCAATTCAAAACTGGAAGATTCCAACCATTAACGGATACTCATTACAGATTTCCACAGAAGATTCTAAATTTTTAGAAATACGTTCTTCCGAAACTCTGTATGCTCCGCAATTGGTTTTTAAATACAAGGCAACAGAATCAGACACAGTAACATATACTTATTCACGATATGCATCTTATGACACTTTTATACTTCAAGACCATGATACCCAAGTGACTTCAAATGATCTAATCCTACGTAGTATTTCACCCACAAGAATATTCATGAAATTCGATACTCCCAGGACATTATTCAAATATAACGAAACAGACACAACTTCCTTGTCATCAATCGATTTTAAGCATATGACGATCAATAAAGCTGAACTTGTCCTGAAAGTGAAAGATAATCCCTATTTCGGTACTGATGCAACCTTCATGGCAACATTGTATCGGGTCAGAATTCCTGTCACAGAAGAAACTGTCCTGACCGATGATGATATGGAATTCATTTACTATACACCGATTACGACAACTTCTCCAGGATTGGGATTTGTGAGTATGAATTTTACACCTTTGTTCCAAGCCTTTACTTCCGCTGAAAAACCAAACTATGGTGTCATTATCCGCTTATTAACGGAAAGTCAGGATTATGCAAAGGTTGAATTCTATGGGATAGCTGACCCTGATATTTCTAAAAGACCGAAGATCAACATTATCTATACACCACCGGTGTTTTAGAAGTGCGAAGTACGAAGTTCGAAGTGCGAAGTTGAAGAGAAGAGATAAGATTTTGGAGTTTTCATGAATGCTAAGAGCCGGTTCATTGAGTGATTTCGACGAAGGAGAAATTGTATCGAAATGACCCAAGGTAACCTTATAAGGTTGTGCAATGTCGTCTCCTCGATAAAAATAGATAAATCTGTTCTCTCGGAGAACTCAGTTTCATCCTCGATATCGAAAACTTGTTTTCAGAGAAATTCAAACATGATTCGTGTTTAAAGTTAGATTATTTGGAGATATGATGTCTAAGCTGCTGCTCCTTTTACTTGTGACAGTCATCCTTTTTGGATGCCAACATGCTGGAAAAGCCAGCATAGTTGCACAAGTGAATAACGAAACGTTATCTATGAGCGATTTTCAGTCGATGTTCAGCAAAACTGAATGGGATGAAATGAATATCGGGCAGAAAAGGGAATTCATTCATCAATGGATAGATTTGACTTTATTAGCTCAAACAGCAAAAGAGATGAAACTGGAAAATAGCAACCAGGTACAGGAAAAGATAAAACTTGCCGAGAAAAAAGTACTTACAAATGCAGTTATCGCGGAAAAGCTGAAATCCATCCAAGTTTCTGAAGAAGAGTTATTTAATTATTATCGGATTCATATGGGTGAATTCAACCAAGCTGGAAAGATACTAAAAGTGCAGCGGATCTATTTACAGGACAGAACGAAAGTAGATGAAGTCATGGTTGAATTGAGAAAAGGGATGAATTTTGCCGATGCTGCGAAAGCTTATTCACAGGAAAGTTTGGGACAGAACGGAGGTTACGCAGGAATGGTCACAGTCAGTGATTCTGTAAAAACCTTCTGGAATGCCCTGCAGAACCTGAAGGTCTATGAGATCGCTATAATACCCGTTAATGAAGGTTATTATTTAGCACGGTCTTATGAAGAAACATTAGGAACAGGAACTCCTACCTTTGATACACTTCGCGAAGAAATCAGACAAAGGGTTTTAAAGGAAAAAAGACAGCAGATCTATGATGACCTGCTGCGTAATTTGAAAAGTAAAGCAGATATAACGATCAGTATCTAGAAAAATGTATTGGTGTGCGGAATTAAAACATGTTCTTAATCCTGTCTGATTTCCCTCCCTTTGGATAAAGGGAGGGATTAAGGGAGAGTTTGATTCTGCGACTGTGGATATTTACATGAAAGCTAAGAGTTTGGAGTTCAAATGCCCTAAACAAATTATCATTGAATACTTGACTAAAAGGGTATTCGGACTTCAAACCCGACCTTTTATCGTCGATAGCGAAAACCTGTTTTCAGGGAAGTACAAACCTGATTTGCTTGAAGTTGAATATAACTGTCGATTTTGAACTCCAAACTCTTAGCCAGTTAGTCTTGAAATAAGATTTTAAGAAGGAATAAAGATGAGAAAAACACGTTTTATCATACTCTTGGCAATGTTAATCACATGTTGCCTCCAAGCAGAAGTGATGGACCGAATCGTAGCAAAAGTTGGTGATGAGATTATTCTTTATAGCGATTTGCAAAAGCAAATGGCACAAATGAAAAATGCCAAAATGCTAAATGAAAACGAGACGGAAAAGGATGTTTTAACCGAAATGGTAGAATCCCGCTTAGTCATTCAGAAAGCCAGGGAATTGAATTACCAGGTGGATGAAGATCGCATCAAAACCATGGTAGATAAGCAAATGAAAGGGATCCAGGCAAATTTTAAAACAGAAGAAGCCTTCTATTCTGAATTACGTAAAACACATCTTACAAAATCTGAATTAATGAAGTATTTTAGCGATCTTTATACAGAACAAATGCTCAAGGAACAGATCATAGATAGCCAGATTAAAAGAAAAGTGAAAATATCCGATGCTGAAGTGGAGGATTATTTTCGTGAACATAAGACAGATTTTCCGATGCGACCTCTCATGTATCAGATTGGCATGATCATGAGACAATTTCATGTGAGCAAGGCAACGAAAGACCAGAAAAAAGCTGAAATACAGGATATTCTTTCCAAGTTACGAAAAGGTGATGATTTTGCAGAAAAAGCAAGGAAATTCAGTGAAGATCCAGGGAGTGCGGAAAATGGAGGAGATCTAGGTTTTGTCAGCAGGGGAATGATGGTCAAACCATTCGAAGATGCTGCATTCAGTCTTAAACCAGGTGAAATCAGCGGGATTGTTGAAACGCAGTTTGGTTATCATATAATAAAAATGGAAGAAAAGAATGGAGAAGAAATTAAAATCAGCCATATCCTGAAGATGTTAGTTCCTGATCATACAGATTCCCTAGCCACAAGAGAATTGATGGATACAGTACTTGCCCGCTTAAAAGGGGGGGAATCCTTTACGGAATTAGCAAAGAAATATTCGGAAGATGATTCCTCTGCCGTGAATGGCGGTATCATCGGAGAGTTTAATGATGATAACTATCCGGATATGTTCAAAACGATCCTCAGCGCCTTACCTCTCGGTCAATATTCCGATGTGATAGATAACGGTGATATGTTATATATATTTGGAAAGTTGAAGGAATTGCCTTCCCGAGTCTATACATATTCGGAAATCAAACCACAGTTGACAGAATATGTCACTTCACAGAAACAGTTGAAATTGTATCAGCAATGGATTGACCAACTGAAGAAAGATATTTACACGGAAATACTTCTCTAAATGAATTTCAAACAAGTTACAGTGAATGGTCTGGCTACCCTGGGTGTAGGATATATACCCTTTGCTCCCGGAACATTTGGTTCCTTATTGGGCTTGCTAATTTGGATATTGATACCGGATAAATGGATTGGATTAACATGGAAAATTTATCTGCCAACGCTCAATATAGTGCCGAACATTCATGATTACCTGGTTTATTCAATCGCTTTGGGAATTACATTAATTTTTTCCCTGGCAGCAGTTTGGATCACGAGTAAAGCTGAAAAGAACCTTGGACATGACAGTCCAAAGATCATCTTGGATGAAGTATGTGGTATGTGGCTCAGCGTCATGTTTCTTCCTCGGACCTGGATGCTTTATATATATGCATTTGTCCTGTTCAGAGTCTTTGACATTAGTAAACCTTATCCGGTCAACGAAATACAAAAACTGCCGGCAGGATGGGGAATTGTAGCAGACGACTTGACAGCAGCGATATATGTGAATCTTTTGCTCCAGATTTTACTTCACCTAAAACCATCTTTTTTTTTCCTGCTCTAAGAATCAGGGAAAATTAAGATTGAATCAATAAATAAACACTCAAAAACATGCAGAACAGGAATTGCATGATATGTTGAAAGGAAAGAATTAGTCTTTCAAAAAGTACCCTCTGAAGTGGACGGTACAAAGGAGAACGAAAATGTTATATACAATAATTGCAATGGCAACACAGCCCGCAGCAGCAGGTGCTAAAAGTGGCGGTGCTGGCGGACTCATGGGGATGATTCCGTTTATTCTGATGATTCTTGTTTTCTGGTTATTGATCATCCGTCCCCAAGCGAAAAAACAAAAAGAATTGACTGCGATGCTATCCACGTTAAAAGAAGATGACAAAGTAATTACAACAAGTGGTATCTATGGAAAAGTTTTTTCCATATTGCCAGATAAAGATATTGTCGTAGTTGAGATTGATGAAACCAACAAAGTTCGTGTTAGATTCCAACGCGGAGCGATAGCAACCATCCTTCCGAGAAAGGACAACCAAGAGGATTAATCCAGCTTTATGAAATCAAAGATGCTTCGGATTCGTCTTGTCGGAGACCCAATTCTAAAGAAAATAGCTGAACCTGTCAGGGAAATTACACCTGAACTAAAAGCCTTTATCAAAGATCTTACTTTCACGATGTATGAAACAGATGGTGTTGGTCTTGCAGCACCCCAGGTTGGTCTTTCGCAAAGAATATTTGTAATTGATACTACGTGGACTCAGGATGATGGAAAAAAAGAAGCATTTGTCCTGATCAATCCGGTCATTCGAGAAAGCTTTGGTGAACTGCTTTATGAAGAGGGATGCTTAAGTGTTCCCGGTATCTTTGAAAAAGTACGCCGATATAATTCAATTATCATAGAATATACGGATGTAAAAGGTGAACTATGTCGTATAGAAGCAGAAGGAACACGTGCCGTCGTGTTGCAGCATGAATATGACCATTTGGAAGGTATTCTGTTTATCGATAGGCTTCCAAAATTAAAGCTTTGGCCTTTAAAAAAGAAAATCAGACAATTTGAAAACATGATCGATAAAGATGGTAACAACTTTCGACCCTAAATCAATCAAGTCACTCATATTTATGGGGACTCCCCTTTTTGCTGCCTATTCCCTGCAATCTTTAAATGATTCAGGATTTAAGCCTATTTTAGTCATCACACAACCCGATTCAGCCCAGGGAAGAAATTTACGTTTAACACCACCACCGGTTAAAGTTCGTGCCTTAGAGATGGGGATTGATGTCCTTCAGCCTGAAGATATCAATGCAGAAGCTGTATTGAATATTCTGACACACCTTTCACCGGATATTATTGTAACCACAGCTTATGGTGGTTATATTGGAAAACAAATAAGATTGCTGCCTAAATTTGGATGTATTAATCTGCATCCATCCATGTTACCGAAGTATCGTGGTTCTTCACCCATTCGTACCGCATTATTAAATGGCGATAGTATAACCGGAAATACAATTTATCGTCTGACCTCCAAAATCGATGCTGGACCGATCTATCTCCAGGAAACGATTCAAATCACAGCAGAACATAACTTATCTCTTCTTGAGCATGATTTGGCTGTCCAGGGGGCAAATTTATTAGTGAAAGCTTTAAGACAGATTGCTAATAATTCCATTTGTGAACAACCCCAGGATAATGATTTAGCAACTTACACAAAGAAGCTTGCCAGTGAAGATCAAAAAATTGATTGGAACTATACAGCCAAAGAGATTTATCATCAGATTCAGTCTCTTTCTTTTGAACCTGGAGCTATCACTTCATTTAGAGGGAAGCCAATCAAAATTCTAGCTGCTAAAGTAAGTGAAATTACTTCCAATGCCTCTCCCGGTATTGTTAGGTCAATTGAGAAACACCAAGGAATCCTAGTTTCTACAAAAGATTATGATTTACTGATTACATGTGTTCAGCCTACAGGAAAGAAAATCATGGATGCATACACTTTTCATATCGGTGCCAGGATCGAAAAAGGAGAACAAATTGGTTTCTGAACGCATCTTTGGTAGAAAATCTGATTTCTTGTTATTAACAACTTTATCGTTTGGCATCTGTCTATTGGTTTGGGAAGTGCTTTGGTGGCTAGTATCACCTCGCTTTCATCATTTGTATATTAACCTGCATCTGGTGATGAACAGCCTGGTACAAAGCTGTGCACTCATCTTTGTATTATCTTTTCTATTACTGATCATTCATGTATTAGCTGAAAGAATTACAATTCTTGGCTTTTATACGCGATGGTTTTTTTTACATACTTATCCTATTGCATATCGTCTAGGCAGATTATTTGGTTTGAAAAAAGAAAGATTAAGTATCACTTTTATCATGGTTAATAATATCCTGGTTAGTAAGATAAAAAAAAAATACGAATCAGAAGACATGATGATACTTCTACCGCATTGCCTGCAAAAACAGAAATGCAATCTTAGAATCCAGAATGAAATTGATAACTGTAAAGCCTGCGGAGCTTGTAACCTCACGGAATTCAAGCAATTAACCAAAGAAACTATGATCGGTGTCCATGTGGCAACAGGTGGAACTTTGGCTAGACGTATCATTTCGAGTAACAAGCCCCTATTTATCATCGCTGTTGCTTGTCACAGGGACTTGGTTGATGGGATTGTAGAAGCTTATCCGATTCCTGTTTATGGGATTTTGAATGAAAGACCGGAAGGACCCTGTATCAATACAATCGTTGATATGGATCTGGTAAGAAAGGCCGTTAATTATTTTCGAAAAGGACAGTAGGGATTTATGGCTTTAAATATGTTTACGAATTCATTAATATTTTGAACAATGCGTGTATACGACCGCAAATATCTATGTAGCAGAACTCACTTATAAACAAAAAAAAGAGGATTATGATGAAAAAGGGACATATCTTTCTGCTCTTATTCTTCGTGTTGATTGTGAATACATTGATCAGCATTATCATCAATGAATCAAAGGATCAGGACAAGGATTCTAATGGTTTTTTTACGACTTCTACACAAAAGCGAAATGAAGATAACATCAATCTCTCAACATCTCGCAGGAACTCCATCACAGAGGCAGTGAATTTGATCGAACCTGCAGTCGTTAGCGTAAATGTATTCAAGACACAGATCGTCAGGAACGGGAATAATTTTTTTGGAGATCCTTTCTTTGGATTTTATAATATGCCTCCGATGAAACAGCAGGTACAGAGCATAGGTAGTGGAGTAATCATCAATAAAGATGGTTATATTGCGACAAATGGACATGTTGTTGAGGGTGCTTCCCAGATTAAAGTAGTTTTATCAGATGGCAGGGAATTTGATGCGAAATTAATTGGCATTGATAAAGGACATGATATTGCAGTGATCCAAATTAAAGGAGAAAAATTGCCATTTGCTATCATGGGTTCTTCTGATGATCTAATTATTGGTGAATGGGCAATTGCCTTGGGAAATCCATACGGCTATCTCATGGGAGATGCAAAACCCAGTGTTTCTGTTGGTGTAATTTCTGCCTCAAACCGTAACTTTGCAGGCAGGCAGGATGGAATCGCTTACAAAGGTATGATTCAAACAGATGCCCCCATTAATCCAGGTAATAGCGGTGGTCCCTTGGTTAATATTTATGGTGAAGTGATAGGACTTAATACATTCATTTTTTCAGAGAGTGGAGGAAGTGTTGGTATCGGATTTGCCATCCCTGTAGATCGAGTAAAAAGAGTAGTTTCTGAATTGATTAAAAACGGTAAAATTCAAGAAATAAACTATGGTTTCAAGGTGCAGGATATGAATCCAAACCTGGCAAAATACTTGAATACAGCCGACCAGGATGGTGTTGTCGTTGCTCAGATTGATCCAAAAGGTCCTGCATCTGAAGCAGGATTACAGTTAAAAGATATAATCATCAGCATTAACGATTATCGCACGAAAAACTCAAATGATATCCAACTGGCAATAGCTGATATTTTTCCAGGGGATAACATTGCAATCCAAGTGGAGCGCAAAGGGAAGAAGATAATTCTGAATATGAAAGCAGTCGCTTTATAGAAGATTTTCCTCCGCAAAACTAAAATAGGCATTATCTCCAACAATGACGTGATCTAGTACTCTCACGTTCACAAAATCCATAGATTGTTTAATTTTCCTGGTGATTTGAAGATCATCCTGGGAAGGTTTCATTGTACCGCTGGGGTGATTGTGAATCAGCATGATCGCTGAACTACCATAATGAAAAACTCTTTCCATTAACTCCCTGATATAAATCTTAGCCTCATTCACGGTACCTGTTGAGATCGTTTCATCCCGTAAGATCATATTTTTATTATTCAAAAACAAGACTCGGAATTCTTCTTTTTTCTCACCTTTATATTTCAGTTGCAGATAAGAGAGAACATCGCTTAATGATGAAACGCAGTCTGCATTCAGTACCTTTTCTCGTAAACAAAAGACAGCCGCATCTTTCATAAATCTCAGAAAAATGATCGATCTTTTGCTGATTCCTGTAATCTTCTCAAGCTCGTCAACAGAAGCGTTCAGAACATTATTCAGACTGCCGAATTCTTGAATCATAATCTTGGAAAGAAGTTTATTATCTTTACGTATCAGTACTAACCCAAGCATTAATTCTAATACTTCCTGGGACGTAAAGTTATCTAGCCCTTCACCAAGATAACGCAGAAGCATTCTTTGACGATGTCCGGTTTGGAATTTGGTTAGTTGTTCTTTTTCAGAAAAGTTTGAGGAATCGTGGATTTTCATAGGTACCCTCCTTATTTAAATGCTAATTTACTAGAACCTCAGAACTTTGGCAATATATTTCTAGTTCCATAGCTATCATTTAACGCATTATCGAACCTCAGTTAATGATTTTATGAAGGTAAAGGGGAATTGCGCTTAAAATGAAGTTTTGACACACGCTAAGCGAAATAAACAAATGGAAAAAGAATGTTGTCCGTATAAAGGTTGTTTTATAAAACAATTGCAATATTATGCAGATCTAGTTTCTGTAGAATGACATCCTGAATCAGTAAAAGAATGCTGTACATGTATGATAATTAATTCAAAGAAAGTCATTGTAAGATGTATCTAAGAAGATATAAGTTATCTGGTATCTTTTCACTCTGATGTTTCACGTGAAACACAGAAAACAAACAATCAATATCTATTTCTTTCATTTATTAAAAATGTGTATAAATGAGAAATTCATGTGTATAAGTTAATTTGTTATTGCCAGAAATCGACTAGATCTTACTTCACCTGATGGTATGGATGTGTATATCTGATGAATAGTCGGATGTTTCACGTGAAACGATTAACTGTTAAAAGCCTTTCGAAACTCTCTAATTTTCTTCCGTATTTCCGGATTTGAAAGAGCTAGGATTTCTGCTGCGAGTATTGCTGCGTTCTTCCCTCCATCTATGGCAACCGTAGCCACAGGTATGCCGGTTGGCATTTGAACAATTGCCAGTAAAGAATCCTGTCCATGCAAAGCGGAACCTGAGAGGGGTACTCCAATAACCGGCAGCAGGGTATAGGAAGCTAGTATTCCTGGTAGATGAGCTGCCATACCTGCTGCTGCAATAATTACCTGGATACCTTCTTCTTCTGCTTTTTCAGCAAGATCAATCGTTTTTCCAGGATTACGATGGGCTGAAGAAATGTAGAAATCATAGGGAATCTGGAAAACCTCGAGTTGTTCTCTGATAGAATTGCCAGCAAGAATATCAGATTTGCTACCGATAATTATTCTTATCAATGGTGATTGTCTGTCTTCTAATGATTTCATTACATTGATAGATTATTAATTTTAAATTGAAGTAAGGGCTTTATGAATTTCTTCAACTGAATTCGTTGTTTTAAGTAATTTGATGATGGTTTCATTCATAAGTAGTTTTGATATGTAGGATAAAGAAAACAGATGCTGCTTATCATTATGCAGCAAGAGCATAAAAAATAGGCTAACAGGTTTATTATCGGGGGCATCGAATTCTACACCTTCATCAGATCTCCCGAATAAAATGGAAGGAGTTTTGATTTTCGTCGGATGTAAATGCCTGGGATGTAAGAGAGCAACTTCATTTCCAACTGCTGTGGAAACGAGTTCTTCACGAGCCACAACTACTTCATAGAGCCATTTGGCATCTCTCACAATTTTCAATTCTTTCGCTTTCTCAGCAGTAATGCGGATTGCTTCATATTTATTATCAGCGTGAAAATCCAAGAAGATGTTCTCCGGTCTAAAGTATTCTTCAAATCGACAGATAGTTCTTTGCATTGCAAGTTGTTCTTCATCGTTCTGAGATAAGTTTTCCAGCCACCCATCAACAGAATCCTTATCAATCTTGATTGATTTACCGGCTCTTGCAGTTGTGAATACATTATCTTTTATCATTTCATGTATTACTTTCTCACTGACTTTCAAGTATTTTGCTGCTTCGATAAACGTAAGCATCTTCTTTGTCATAAATCCTCCACTCTTGTTTAGATACGCTATACACACTTATAAGTTAATGCTTGACAGATAATATTCATAATTTTATGTAATATGTCATGGTCAAGAAATTAATAGTCTATATCGGGATTTTTTTCACTTTATTCGGCTGTTCTTATTCCGTTCATTCAACAGCTTATCCGAATTTGAAAAAAATACTCATTCAACCTTTTGAGAATAAATCTACCGAATACAATCTCGGTGATGATCTTCTCATATTCCTGAATAACTCATTTCGGGATGATGGAAGATTGCGTCCAGTGACAATCGCTCCTGACTGCCAATTGGAAGGAAACATACTCGACTTCTCAGAGACAGCTTTTAGTTACGATCAATCTAATAATGTACAGGAGTTTCAAGTCAAGATACTTTTTTCTATCACCCTGACTGATTTACAGAAAAGCCAAGTAATTTACGAAAATAAGAGTCTTTTTTTATCAGAAAATTATGCCCCTCGTCCTGGTGAGGGTACAAGCAGTTTTAAAACAAAACAGGAAGCTGAAAAACAAATCTACAAAGATCTTTTTCAAGATATCCTGAAAAATAGTTTGGAGTCCTGGTGAGGATAAACCGCTTTTTAGCGCAAGCAAATCTCGGTTCGCGACGACAAGTAGAAGAGTATATTTCAAGAGGAAAAGTAACGGTTAATGGTAAAATATGTCAGGATCTAAGTACTCAGATTGATACTGCTAATGATATTGTGACATATGATAATAAAGTCGTTCATATACAGAATGAATTAATTTACATTATGCTCAACAAGCCTCTTGATTATGTCGTAACAAAATCTGACGAATATGGCAGAAAGACAGTATATGACTTGCTTCCTGAGTTTGCCCGTGCATTAAATCCAGTTGGCAGGTTAGATATGGACAGCGAAGGTTTACTTATCCTGACTAACGATGGTGATCTGGCAAATCAGATTACACATCCACGCTACAAATTGGAAAAAGTTTATAAAGTTGAAGTCCAAGGTAATCTGACAAAGGATGCTATTGAGAAGTTACGTCTTGGAGTTGAGATAGAAGGTATCAAGACACAGAGCGCACGTGTTTTTGTAAAAAGTCATGTTGGTGATCATTTTATTTTGAGAATAACGATTAGGGAAGGGAAAAAGCGTCAAATCAGGAGGATGGTCGAAGCGGTTAACTGTAAGGTTCTGCATTTAAAGCGGTTACAGATAGGAGACATCAATCTTGATAAATTGCCAATTGGCATGTGGCGTTTCCTGAAACCGACTGAAATTATCTCTTTGAAACGCAGCATTTCACCAGGGAGCTTTCATAAAACAGGAGATAATACAAAACAGAACGGTGATGTATGAAAATTGCATTAATAGGCATGCCGAAAAGCGGTAAAACAACTATCTTTAACGCATTAACAGGTCTTCAGAAGGAAGTTGGGGCTTTTATCAGTCCGGAAAGTGAAACACATCATGGTATCGTAGAAGTACATGATGCTCGAGTAAGCTGGTTATCTGATCATTATAAACCAAAGAAAACGATTTATGCAACGATTGAATATATGGATTTTGCAGGCATGTCTTCCGGTTCTGAAGCAGAAGAAGGTTTTTCTGTTCAGATACAGGAGGGAATGAAGACTGCAGATGCTCTGGCTCTAGTACTCAGGAATTTTGATGACGAGATTATTTCGGATATCGTTGGATCTCCTCAAGTGCTGCATGAGATTAGAACATTGGAAGAAGAAATGCTGATTTCAGATCAAATCCTGGTCGAAAAGAGATTAGAGAAGATTGAACTTGCCTACAAGCGAGGACAGAAGACACCTCAACTTCAGATTGAAGAGAAGGTGCTTCGTTCTATCCTTGAACATCTTGAACAATCCAAACCGATTCGAACTATGGAATTAGCAGAAGAGGAAGATAAAGCGATTCGTGGTTTTCAGTTTTTATCGCAAAAGCCAGTTTTAGTTATTTTGAATTCAGATGAAAATCATTATAGACAGGACGTAGATTTAATAGAGAAGATAAAATCTCAGTATCCTTTTGTTGAATTTGCAGGTAAATTTGAAATGGAATTATCAGGGCTTTCACAAGAAGAAGCTAAGATGTTTATGGATGATATGAATATTGAGGAATCTGCCCGTGATTTACTGACCCGTTTTTCCTATTTGACCTTGGGATATGTCAGTTTCTTTACTGTAGGACCAGATGAAGTGCGTGCTTGGACGATTTCAAATCATGAAAATGCCGTTGATGCAGCGGGGAAGATTCATTCAGATCTAGCCCGTGGCTTTATTCGAGCTGAATGTTTCAGTTATGCAGATCTTCTGGCTCATGGATCTGAAAAAGTACTTCGCGAAAAAGGACTCTTCCGCCTGGAAGGTAAGAATTATATTGTGAAGGATGGAGACATTCTTAATATCAGGTTCAGTGTATAGAAATGGCAACAAGAAAAAAAGCGGTACTCAAGAAAAAAGCTAAACCAAATCAACTACCCAGAATCTTGGTTTCAATTCTTTTTGCCATCTTTTCCTTTCTTTTATTGATCGCCATATCGATTAGAACCTCTGATTTGCAGTTGGATTTTTACAATCTTACCAGTCATACTCAATCTGTCCTGGATTATATTCTATTTCGCTTCCCAGGAGATAGTATCAATCCCATTGGTCCATTTGGAGTGATCTTCGGATATTTTGTGGTATATTTATGTGGCAAATTCTTTTCCTTTTTTTTACTGCTGGGGATTTTTGCAGTCAGTTTAATACGTGTAATAAAACCTCATGAATATCGCCATTATTTTCGTATTCTATGCGGTATTCTCTTTTTCTTTTTTGTGCAATTACTTATCCTGACAACGAAAAATGAAATCAATTATGGTATGGGTCAAATTCCATGGGTTATCTTATCAGTTCTGGTCAGGATTTTTAGTACAACAGGGACAATTATTATCTCCTTATTTGCTTCAGCCTGTTTTTTGATTCTTTCTATTGAAGCAGCAACCATTAAAAATTGGTACACGACATTCAGGAATGTTCAAATCAACTCACCAACGGTAAATGGTCAAGTGAAGCCATTACCTAAGCAAAATAATGCTGTGACGATTCAGCGTCCCAATTCATCTTTTGCAGAGGATACTAAGGATATTGAAGAAGCGATGCCAACGATCATTGATCATGTGTTAAAGCAAATTGGTGAAGAAGATATGGAATCAGAAACAGCTGCAAAGCTGAAATTGAAGCAAAAACCAAAACCAGCGATTGATATTGAAGATGACCGGGAATATGTGAAACCCAGTATCAATGATTATTTGTTAAGCCCTGTCAAATTGACGAAGCGTGATCGTGAGGAAACAGAAGAGGCGATCAAAAATGTAAGTCGAATCCTGAGAGACAAACTCAGTGAGTTTGGCATTGATGCCGAAGTGATTAATGTGAATATCGGTCCGATCATTACGCAGTATGAATTGAAACCCGCACCAGGTGTGAAAGTTGCTAAATTTCTCTCTCTTGCTGATGATCTTGCATTGGCGATCAAGGCAAAATCGATTCGAGTACAGGCTCCCATACCGGGGAGAGGATTAATAGGTATCGAAATTCCCAATGTCAATCGGGATATGATCTATTTGAAGGATATCCTGCTCTCAGAAGAAATGAAGCAAAATGATAAACCTCTGACCATTGGATTAGGCAAGGACATTGCTGGGAATCCGCTGGTTGCTGACTTGGCAAAAATGCCGCATCTGTTGATTGCAGGTGCAACCGGCTCTGGTAAAAGTGTTTGTATTAATACGTTAATCATTAGTTTGCTTCTACGAACTACCCCATCTGAGCTGAGACTTGTTTTAATCGATCCGAAGCGTGTTGAATTAGCAGGTTACGAAGGGATTCCACACCTGATCGGTGAAGTTGTTACAGAACCTGATGATGCTCTAGGTACGATGCATTGGGCTGTCAGGGAAATGGAAAAGCGATATGAAATGCTGCAGGATCTGACAGTTCGAGATATAAATAGTTATAATCTTAAGCTTTCAGAAGATAAAAAAGGTGAATACAAGGATTATTCTCCACTTCCATTTATTGTCATTGTTGTGGATGAATTTGCAGATTTGATTATGACTGCCGGAAGAGATATTGAAATGCCTATTACACGATTAGCTCAAATGGCAAGAGCTGTAGGAATTCATTTGATCCTGGCAACACAGAGACCTTCCATCAAAGTCATTACCGGTATCATTAAGGCGAACTTCCCAGCCAGGATAGCTTTCCAGGTATCTTCCAAGGTGGACTCCCGGGTCATTCTTGACATGATGGGAGCTGAGAGGCTTTTAGGACAAGGGGATATGTTGTTTGTTCCCCCGGGCAGAGCAATACCGGATCGTATTCATGGGGCTTTTGTATCGGATGTGGAAATATCGAAGATATGTGCGTATCTGAAAGATCAACCTAAGCCAAAGACAGAATTATTCATTACATCATCAGAGAAGAGTGGACTTGAGAAATTTGAATTTGATGATGAATTATTCCCGGAAGCTGCACGGATAGTCATTTCTGCTAATATGGCTTCAGTTTCCATGCTCCAAAGACATTTTAAAATTGGATATGCCCGTGCTGGAAGATTAATCGATATGCTGGAACAGGCAGGTATCATCGGACCGCATGTTGGCAGTAAATCAAGGGATGTTCTTGCTTCTGAATCAGATTTGGAAATCTATGGATTATAAAAGAAAAATCGTTTGTGCAATTGTCATGTGTTGCATTACTCTATTATTTTCGATTGATCTCGATGACTTCTACCAGCAAGTCCATTCCAGATTCGATAGTATCTCTACTCTACAGGCAGATATTGCCCAGACAAATGAATATGCCCAATCTAAAACGAAACTAACATCCTCTGGAGTATTGTACTATAAGCCAAATAATCTGATTCTTGATTATTCCAAACCACATATACAGAAACTGATCATCCAGGGAAATAAAGTCCAAATGTATGACAAAGAAAGCAAGACATTGATCAAGACAACAAATAATCAAGGTGTTTCTAATCCAATGCAAATTGTGGATAAATATTGGACAAAGAGCAGAAAGGAACTGATTTCTGAGGATTCTGTTTCGATTCGTGTGAGATTATTCCCGTCCTCAGATGAGAATATAAAAAAAATTGAAGTGAGTTTTAATAATCGAACAAAAATGATCTCTGAATTATCTTATTGGGATAAACTTGGTAATAAAGTCAGATTTCGATTTCAGAATATTCGTATTGGCATTGCAATACAATCATCAAAATGGACATTTACTCCACCGCATGGAGTGAATGTCATCCAGCAATAACAGCGTAGAGCATGATGCCGATCCTGCTGAATTGTGATGTTATTATTGCAGGATCAGCTTCCTTTTCTACTTATCATAAGGAGCAGATGATATGATAGCATTAATCATGGCTGGTGGTGCCGGAACCCGGTTCTGGCCTTTAAGCAGAACTAATCTTCCCAAGCAATTTCTTTCAGTAGTTGCCAATAAATCAATGATTCGCCTGACAGTGGATCGTTTGTTAAAGAAAATACCCATTGAAAGGATATTTATTGTAACGGCTCGTAACCAAGTGGAATTGATATTTGAACATATCCCGGAGTTACCGGTAGAAAATATTATTATTGAACCCTTCGGTATGAACACGGCACCATGTATCGCTTTGAGTGTGCAATATATCAAGCGATTATACAATGACAAAGAAACAATGATCGTGTTACCTTCAGATCATGTTATTGGTAAAGAAGATGTATTTTTGGAGAGCTTGGATAGTGCAGAAATTCCTGCAAAAGAAGGATATCTTGTCACTTTTGGTATCATTCCGGACTTTGCTGCTACAGGATATGGCTATATTGAGGAAGCTGAATCCTATCGTGAAGGTATGTATCATGTTCGGCAATTCAAGGAGAAACCGCAGCAGGAGGTTGCAGAACAATTTCTGGCAAAAGGTGGTTTTTATTGGAACAGCGGTATGTTTTACTGGGAATTGGCAACCATCTCCAAAATGTATGAGAAACATCAGCCGGAAATGTTTAATGTCCTTTCTGAAATTGAAAAGAAATGGAATGAAGAAGGAGTGGATGCAGACATATCTGAACTCTATGCAAAGATGCCTAAGATACCAGTGGACATAGGTATTATGGAAAAAGCAGAAAAGCGGATTGTAATTCCGGTATCCTACAATTGGAGTGATGTTGGTTCCTGGCGTGCATTAGCAGAGATATCAGAGAAGGATGAGTGCGGTAATACAATCAAATCTGAGCATATGAATATCAATAGCAGAAAGAATTATATTTACACGGATAAATTCACGGCTATCATTGGAATTGAAGGTTTGGTTGTGATAGAAACACCGGATGCCATCCTGATTGCTAAGAAAGAATGTTCTGAAGACGTGAAGATAATCGTTGAAAATTTACGAAAAGAAGGGAAGACAGAGCTTCTATAAAAGCTCTGAAGAGGAAAAATGAAAGACGGAAAACTAGTCAGTCTCCTGTATCTACAAAATGCAACCGATAATGATGAAGAGCTAATCCGAGAAATCTTGGACATCTTTCTGCAGGATACAAAACAGGAATTGGATAAACTACAGCAAGCCGTCACTGAAGATCGCTGGAAAGATGTAGGTAAAATTGCGCATCGCTTGAAGTCGAGTATGTTGAATCTTGATTTAGAAGAAATCTCACAGGAATTGCTTAGCATTGAAGATAGCATCAATAAAAATACTGGCTTGGATGAGATCAAACAACGGGTAATGAAAATATTTGATATCTGTCAGGAAGTCTTCCAGGATGTGATGGATATTCTAGAATCGTAGAGAGTCCCTACTCGTGTATCTCCCTATGCGAGATTCTCATGAATTAAAATAATTAGAGGTATCTTAATGTATAAAATCAATGTCAGTGACACTTTCTCAGCAGCACACCAGTTGAAGGGCTATGATGGTGCTTGCCGTAATGTACATGGTCATACTTGGAAGGTTCGAGTCGGGATAGTATGTGAAACAACGGATGATATTGGTTTATCAATTGATTTCAATGTCATCAAGAAGCATCTTCGTGAACTCATTGAAACATTGGATCACCAGTTTCTTAACGAGCTGGAGATTTTTAAATCTTTGAATCCCACATCTGAAAACATCGCCCGTTATATGTATAGGCATATCAAGCAAAGGATCAATATTCCTGACTGTTATCTTGCAGATGTGGAAGTGTGGGAATCAGATAAATCTTCTATTATTTATAGTGAATAATTGGTAGGAATAGACCCGCGTGTCTATCCTCTTCGAAAATTTAATGATAAACACAAGGATAGACACACGGGTCTATCCCTACTTCAACGGAAATAGCAGGATCAGCATCCTGCTCCACAAGGTAAAAGGATTAAATTGAGAATCGTGGAATCTAATTTCATTAAAAGTGCAATCAAACCCTCACAATATCCAGAGGATACATGTGCAGACATTGCCTTTGCCGGGAAATCAAATGTAGGAAAATCATCTTTTATCAATACCCTGACAGGTAGAAAACTCCTGGCAAAAACTAGTAATACACCAGGGAAAACACGATTATTGAATTTCTTTCGGATTCGCTATAAATTTGATGCCTATGAAGAAACAGGTTTTCTGAACTTCGTTGATTTACCCGGTTACGGTTATGCTAAAGTTCCTATCAGTGAAAAAGAAGCATGGAAAACGATGGTCTCTGACTATGTTAAGCAAAGAAAGAACTTGATGGGATTCATAGTCCTGGTAGATATTCGTCATCCTGCTGATCCCAAGGATATCATCCTTTTAGAATTATTAAAACAGGAATCGATTCCTTTCTGTGTTTGCGCCACGAAATCCGATAAGATCGGGAAAACAAAGTTGGCTGCAACCCTTGCCGCATTGAGAAAAGACCTTGGCATTGCCCCAGCTCCTATTTTTGCCATTTCCTCCCTGGAAAAGAGTGGTATTGAACCAGTACTGGAATGGATGTATGCCTGTTTAACCATTTATCATCAAGATCATTAGGATAATACATTGCGCTGCCAATATGATGTGATCGTAATCGGTGCTGGTCATGCCGGTATCGAAGCAGCTCTTGCTTCTTCACGAATGGGTGCTAAGACAGCCATGTTCGTCATTAAACTGGAGAGTATTGGCAGAATGTCCTGTAACCCATCTATTGGTGGACCTGCAAAGGGACACCTGGCTCGTGAAATTGATGCTTTAGGTGGAGAGATGGGATATGCTGCGGATTTGAGCGGTATCCAATTCAAAATGCTTAACCGGACAAAAGGACCAGCCGTCTGGGCTCCCAGGTCTCAAAATGATAGGCAATTATACTCACTAATTATGCGCCAGTCTGTCGAAAACATAGCAAATCTGCATATCATAGAATCTACCATCTCGAGTCTTATTTTCAATACGGCAATGAATCAGGTAATTGGCGTTATCTCCAATATCGGTAAAGAATATCATGCACCTAAGGTAATCATTTGCAGCGGTACATTCTTACGTGGCTTGATCCATGTGGGTGCCATTTCCTACAGTGGTGGACGATCCGGGGAACCTGCAGCAGACCAGTTGACAGAATCACTCCTGAAGTGTGGTATAAAAGTCAGACGTTTTAAGACGGGTACTCCACCCCGAATTGATATTCGTACCTTAGATTTGTCAAAGATGGAAGTTCAGCCAGGGGATGAACCAACAAGTGGATTTTCCTATTACAGAGATGTGAAACTAGTGAACAAAGTTCTTTGCTGGCTTACCTATACAACAGAAAAAACACATGAGATCATTAGGGAAAACTTGACTCAATCAGCATTATATGGAGGATATATCAAAGGTGTTGGACCACGGTATTGTCCTTCCATTGAAGACAAAATTGTTAAATTCCCTGCTAAGGAAAGACACCAGATCTTTATCGAACCTGAAGGAACAGAGACTTGTGAAGGGTATGTAAATGGTATTTCCACGAGTTTACCACCCTGGGTTCAGGAGCAGGCACTCCATTCGATACCAGGTTTGGAAAAAGCCAGATTAATGCGTTATGCCTATGCGATAGAGTATGATTGTGTTGCAACAGAAGAAATTAAAGCAACGCTGGAAACCAAAAAAGTGAAGGGACTCTATCTTGCTGGTCAGATCAATGGTACATCAGGCTATGAAGAAGCTGCCAGCCAGGGTTTGATTGCCGGCATAAATGCAGTTTTGTCTTTGGATAAACAGGAACCGTTTGTGTTGGATCGATCTCAAGCCTATATCGGAGTATTGATAGACGATTTGATTACAAAAGGTACAGAAGAGCCGTATCGAATGTTTACTTCCAGGGCAGAATATCGTCTATGGCTTCGACAGGATAACGCAGACGAGAGATTAATGCCCATTGGCAGAAAGTTAGGCTTGGTGGATGAAACTCGCTGGAATCGCCTCCAAAGGCAGTTGAAGATCAAGGAAAGGGTCATGGCGGAGTTGAAGGAGATGACTTCGATAAAACATGAGAATCTGTCTGAACCAATGCGTTTGTACCAGATATTGAAAAGACCGGAAATTACTTTCCAGGATCTTCCAAGTTATGGATACACTATCCCACTTGATTTGGATGAAGATCTTCAAACTCGAATTACCCTGGAATGTAAATATGAAGGTTATCTGAAAAGGCAATTAGCAGATATCGATAAATTTGAACACTGGGAACATGTGGAGATTCCTCCAAAATTGAACTTCATGAAGATAGATTCCGTTTCTTATGAAGCCAGGGAAAAATTGCAGCGTCTGAATCCGACGAATATTGGACAGGCAATGCGTATTTCTGGAGTAAATTATCCGGATATATCTGCTATACTGATTTACCTGAAAAAGAAGAAATACCTTTCAGGGGGAGATATCGAATCATGAAACAAATGATCATATTTCTTTTACTCCTTTTCAGTTTCTTAGGATGTGCAACTAATCAGAGTAATCAACCGAAGCAAAAGGTAGAACTATCTGTTAGTACACAACAACCTATATCAACAATCGCTCCTCAAACTACAAAACTTTCTGTCCCTGATTGGTTCATAAGCTTACCTGATGGTGACATAGAAGCGATTGGCATCGCCCATGATAAGTTATTCAAAGAAGAAGAAACAAAACAATTAGCGAAGGAGCATGCTGCCGTATTACTTTCACGGTGTCATGGTTCCTTCAATGTCAATAAACGGGCAACTTTTACCAATGATGCTGATGCTATGGGATCAGATGAGCAATCAGCGCAATTTGAAGTAATTGTCAGTTCCGATCTGAATTATTTGAAGCAAGTAGCAGATTCATTGAAAATCTGTGATCATTTTCGCTTACATAATTACTATATTTCCTTACTTGGCAATAAAACTGGTTCATTCAAGCCCTCGATGGTTGAAATCTCTGACGATTCTCTACCTGTTTGGTGTAAACAAAATGCGATTCAAACCAAAGATACTGAAGTTTATTCTCTTGGTGTCGGAAAATCTGAAGATCTGATTTCTGCCTGGGATAAAGCTTATGATGCTGCCTTGAAACAGTTGGCAGGATACAAACAGACCCAAGTTTCCAGTGTTACCCAGGAAACTTATGATAATCAGTCAAAATCAGTTGCTCTTGAAACAAGCACGGTATTAGGAAATGTGAAGCCTTTAAATCATTATGTCACTTGCCAGACAAAGGAAGGATTAACGACTTATCAAGTCTGGTGTCGTCTGAAGTATCATATGGAGTAAATATGAAAATTATTGCTGTTGTACCAGCTCGTTTTGCTTCCACACGTTTTCCAGGGAAAGCCCTTGCGCTTCTGAATAACAAACCAATTATTCAGCATGTTTATGAAGCTGCTATCAATGCAGGAATCTTCTCAGAAGTCATCATTGCTACAGATGATGAACGGGTTCGGGAAGCTGTCAGCCTTTTCCAGGGAGTTGTTGTGATGACATCTCCGCATCATAAAAGCGGATCAGACCGTATTGCCGAAGTGATATCAAAATTAGACTGCGATGTGGTATTTAATATCCAGGGAGATGAACCGTTTATATCCAAACAGCCGTTAGCAGATTTACGTGATGTCTTTGCAGATCCTACGGTACAAGTGGCTTCCCTAATGCATATCATGAATGAACACAGTGAAATCAATGATCCGGGAAATGTGAAAGTGATATGTGATCGTCTTGGGAATGCTCTCTACTTTTCAAGGTCTGTTATTCCATATGATAGAGATGGTAAATTCCCCGTTACTTATTGGAAACATATCGGTGTTTATGCCTATCTAAAAAAGACACTGATGCGATTTGTTGCTACCCCGCAAGGTATTTTGGAAAGAATTGAATCCTTGGAGCAATTGAGATTACTGGAGAATGGAATCCAGATCAGGATGGTGAAAACAAATTACACAGGAATTGGCATTGATACACCGGAAGATTTAGAGAAAGCGCGGGAGATACTTGTTGCTGATATCATATAGGTCTGAGGGAAAGGAAGCTCTTTAATCTCCATCTTGTCTTGACATATTTCATCACATTATTCATAAATGATATAACCGTTTAAACTTATCTCTTTCAAATACACCCCCTCTTCGCTCCTTCATTATTCCAATCTTATTCTAATCTCTTACCTATCCCATACCAATCTCATACCTGTTTCACGAAACAGGAATGAAACAGGATTGAAACAGGATTGAAATTAGTATAATATATGAGGTTCTCTTTTTAGTTCAGTAAGCTGATGTTGTTTGATTTGAGCGGGCTAATTATAGTTACAATTTCTGAACGTCTCCTTGAATCGAGATTGTTCAGAAGTTTGAATCGAGAAAAGTATCCCTCCAGATTAACCTTGACATATATATGACAATAACTTATTTAAGTGAAATGCTTTGTAAATATCAACTGGAGGTTACAATGAAGATTAGGTTACTTTTTATTATTCTGTTAGGTATACTGCTATCCTTATCTCTCACATCTTGTTTTGATACAAGCACTGACTCCAACAACAACACAGATGTAAGTGCCGCCAATGTCATAGCCCGGCAAGGTATGGATTTGCTAAACAATGAAATCACCAGGCTTAATAATACTGAACCAAGCCCAAACATGCAGAGTGTGTTACCCACAGCGACATATAATGTGATTAAAGCGAAATTTACGCAAGCTCTTGAAAGTGATTCCGATAATCCCATGGCAAATGTAGGTCTCGCAATTCTGGATATTGTCGATTTGAACTATGATAACGAACTATGGTCATTATATGAAGATGTGGATAGTCTTAGTGCTGGTGATAAGGGATTTTTAAATAATCAGTTCGGTTTCTTAGCCAATTCACCCACTGTTTTGTTTAAATCATTCCAGATGTCGAGATCAAATCCTCTTTCCATTATGCGTTTCCAGAATTTCGTAAAGAATTCTGTCATTCCTCGTTTGGATAATGCCAAACAAAGACTCACCAATGCTATTAACCTGGCAGAAAGTGATTCAATCCTAGTGAATACAGGTGAAGAAAATTTAGTGATTAATGCGGGAGAGATCTATGCTTTCAAAGCAGAAGTTGAATTATTTACTGCAGCCTTCCAAATGATGACGGCATATGATTGGGATATGATTGACCAACAGCATAGTTATCAATGGATAACGGATATGCAGAATATAATAGGACAGGAATATGACAGCAATGATGCTTTTGCTTATGATATCAGTAACGATGTATTAACGATTAAATACTGGGATCATGATTTGAACGATGCCGATGTGAAACAGCAGGAAAAAGCAGCTAAAATATTGAAATATAATATTGATAGTAATCCGAGCTTTGCCACATTGACCAGTCAATCGAGTTTGGCTTCAGCTAAAGCTAATATCCAGGCAGCAATCCAAGATGTGCAGGATGGTATGGATCATATTCTTGCTGAGACAGGTCCCCAAACAAATCACGTTATCAAGATTCAGAATATCTTAGATATGAATTCAGATATTGCAAATCACGATCCAGATGCACCTCAATTCATGCACGACTGGAATAGTGTTTCAGATGTCGTGACGTGGTTGCAAGGCATTTTTAACGCACCTTATACAACAACAGTCAATGATGTCTCCGTAACCATCGATGTCAGTGCTTATTTCAACGGCAACCTGGATGATCTCAGGGATGTTCAGCCCTATTCACAGTGGAATAACGTCAGTTCATCATGGATTGTCAATACACTTAGTTGGGATTACCATTGGTATAATACGTCAAATTATACTTTTACTTATCTTGGACAAGAGTTTACTCCAATAGGGACATATCATACGATTCATTTTATGTATTATGATAAAACTGTTGAAGTTGGTCACCTAACCAATGGACCTTCAGGTACTGAAATCGGTCATGACGAACAACCATATTTTCCCGATTATACATTCAAAGGGCTATTTCCCGGTATGACCAGGGCGAAATTGATCAGTCTTAGTGATTAAATTCATTTTCAATCGAAGAACATTTATCATGATTGGAATACACCTTCTGGTGTATTCCAATTTTTTGTATGCTGATCTGACCGAGAAGCAATTCCAATATGATGATAATTATCTTCCCAGAGATAGAAGTTATTCGAGTGCCCAGTATAAGGATATCTATCGATGCCATGATGTGATCAATCCTGGTGGATATATTCTTGCCTATGAATACGTAGTGGGAGCTGGTTCCAGGATTGGGAATTTTTACTTGGACATTTCTTATCGACGCAATATGTTAAATGGAAAAATAGATAACCTGGCAGAAATGAAAGATGCCGTACAATTTAAATACACAGAAGAATCTACCAAAATTTCAGGGTTGACAAAACTCGGAAAAAGTCTTGTTACTGTATCTGTTTTTGCAGGCTATACGCCCGGGCTGGAATTAAGTTTTCAAAGACAGTTCGGTAATTTCTTATGCAAAGGTCTTGCCTCCTATCTGGAAGATCAAGCCAATATCTCATATGATGTGAAGAATGATGATGGAGCCATACCATTTAACTGGTCTAAGCAGACTTTTGAAGGAAACATTAGTACAGATAAGACAAAATCAGGTATCCGATATACTTTCTGGTTACCAGGAGCAGGAATAGATCAATTTGATAATCGGTTATATTTACAGGATATGTTGATTCAAAATACGTTCGAGCTAACAAAGACTATTCAGACCAGTTTATCTGCCAGATATCGGGAATTCTCAGGGAAACTTATTTATTCAGAAGGAATATACAGCAAAATTGACAATTTGCAGATGATGGATTTTCATTTCAGCATAAAAAAGCAATCAACACATTCTGTATTTACTTTCGGAAGCGATTATTATCAAACATGGTCTGGTTCAGATAGTTACTTTGATATATGGCCTTTTACTGCCTGGGATATGTTTCTAGCTAGTCGAACAAGACTGAAACAACTCAACATTGATTGTCTAGTTCCAGAAGTATGTTATGAGTATAGTAATTTAATCAGGATCGGTAATGTGGAAATTTCATATAGGCTTGGATCAGAATACCATCATATTTTTCACCAGGAAGAAATTGAAATTAAAAATCGAGTGGTAGTCCTTTATCCTTTTTTATTTGGTTATGATACATATCATTATCAAGTTAAAAATCTGGATGGGTATTTTGTCATACCATTGAAATCTGATATCTATGCTGGACATTTCACAATTACTGCAAAAGTAACACAAATGATTCCGATACATTGGAAAACAGCTATGCAAACACCATCTTCTCATGAACCCTCTGCTGCAAATAAAAAAAGCGAGTGGGGCGGAACCTTTTATGGATTGACTATCTCGTTTCCGTACTAATCTATTATCCCTTTTAACAGGTAAGTGACTAAGAGGATGTGAATTAAGCTGGATTCTATGAATATCCATATATATTCAACAGGGATTGATATTCTAGACTATTCGCACATTATGTTTATTCTATTTGCATTATTCTGATTATGATTTATTTTATACTATTATTCTAAGTGAAATAAACTAAAAATAGAATAATATACGAAAAAGTCGAAATGTTAAAAGTATTTGCGTGTAGGGGAATCAATAAATTTATTGACAGAAAACGTTTCTGTAATATAGTGAGTTTGTTATTCAAAAATAAAAAAAATTAGCTTGTAATAATCTAGTATTAAATAGGTGAGTACAAGCTATTTTGATCTGTAAAACAAAGTAATAGACGATAACATGATTGTCATGTAGTGTAGAAAATTTCGATCATCAGTACAAGGGGAAAATGTACTAAACAAAAAGACGACTTTTGTCGTTTTCTTAACTTCTTCATAGGGGTGAAGAAGTTACAAATACAACTTTTTGAGATTTAGTTGTATTTGGCAGAATGCAAATTATGAGGAGTAAAAAAAAGGATGAAAAAGCTACTATGTAGAACAATTATGGGGATTGTTCTGGTACTTAGTGTGTCTGCATTAATGGCGGATTTCAGAACAATCGGGCCTGGGACAAATCATACAGGCAATTATGAACCATGGGGAAGCCAGGAAGGCTATCACCGATGTGCCCAGCTTTACTTAGCATCAGAACTTGGTAACATGGGTAGTATCACGACCTATGCATGCAATCCGCACTCAACCAAAGAGAGCATTGATATTCCTCTCAAAATTTACATGAAGATGACCACTGCGACTTCAATATCTGCTTCTGCTACGTTTAATTCTATGAAAACAGGAGCTACTCTTGTTTATACTGGAACGATATTCGCAATTCATGGTGGAGAATGGAATTCGGTAACGTTAAATACACCATTTGATTACACCGGTGGAAATTTGTTGATAATAACAGAATCAAACTGTACCAGTTCCGGACATGCAAATGCGGTATATCATTTTACTACTTCAACAAACAGAAATTGGTATTATCGGGTAAACAATACTCCACCTACTGGTAACGAAACCGGTACTCTCAATAGTAACCGTGCCGGTATCCAATTAGGCATCAATAACTTCCCTCCTGTACCCAATCCTGCTGTTGCCACAAATCCATTGCCTTCAGCAACGCTGATGGGACCTACTTTCAATTTCACATGGACAGCTCCAACTTCTGGTACACCTCCTTTGGGATATAAGGTTTATCTTGGAACAAATAATCCACCGACGAACCTTGTATCTGGAACAGACTTGGGTAATGTTCTTTCTTATACCTATGGTTCTGCATTTAACGCAGGAACAACTTACTATTGGAAAATAATACCCTATAGCATAGCCGGTGATTGCACAAGCGCTACCGTATGGAGCTTTTCAACGCAACCAGCAGTGACAGCTATTGCCACGAATCCAAGCCCTGCCAATGGGGCAGTCTCAGTATTGACAAATGCCTCTCTTTCCTGGGATGCTGTCGCCAATGCAACATCATATGATATCTATTATGGCAGTCCGATTTCAACAACACCTGTTGCCACTGTGACAGGTACGAGCTGGACACCGCCTATAATGACGAATGACACTAATTATTCCTGGAAGATTGTACCAAAGAATGTTTTTGGTGCTACTTCCGGAACACCTGAAGTGTGGTCATTTACATCTGTCGTTCCAGCACCGTTAGCAGCAGTACTAGTTTCTCCTGTGAATGGTGGTGTTGGTATATTAAAAGATGCATCTCTTGATTGGACACCAAATAGCAGTGGATATGCACCAACAGGTTATAATCTGTATTTTGGTACAAACTATCCACCAACCAACCTTGTCAATGGGACAGATATCGGTAATGTAACAACATTCACACCAGGAACAGATTTGTTACCCGGAACAACCTATTATTGGGAAACAGTTCCTTACAATGCTGGTGGATCTTGTGCAGCACCGACAATCGGTTCCTTTACCACAGAACAGGCTGTCACAGGCATTGCTGGAAATCCAAGTCCTACTGACGATGCAACTTCAGTAGCAACGGATGCAAGTCTTTACTGGGATGCAGTAGCCAATGCCACATCTTATGATGTCTATTTCGGCAGTCCGCTTTCCGAGACACCGGTTGCCACAGTAACCGGCACTTCCTGGACACCTCCGGCAATGGACAACGGCACAGCCTATTCTTGGAAGATCGTACCTAAAAACAGTTTCGGTGTTACTTCCGGTACCCCTGAAGTCTGGACATTTGATACAATCATCGCGGCACCTGAAGCCGTAGTACTGGTCAGTCCGGCGACTCCTGCAACAGACGTTGCAGATAACCCTACTTTTACCTGGACTCCTTCCGAGACAGGTACCGCTCCGACTGGTTATAAGTTCTATTTTGGAACAGATAATCCGCCGACCAGCCTGATCGATGGAACAGACCTGGGCAATATCCTTACCTATACACCGGGTGCAGATTTATTACACGGCACTACCTATTACTGGGAAGTTGTTCCTTATAATGAAGGTGGAGATTGCCCTGCACCAACCTTTGGTTCCTTCACAACAGAACAGGCTGTCACAGGCATTGCTGGAAATCCAAGTCCTACTGACGATGCAACTTCAGTAGCAACAGGTGCAAGTCTTTCCTGGGATGCAGTAGCCAATGCCACAGCTTATGATGTCTATTTCGGCAGTCCGCTTTCCGAGACACCGGTTGCCACAGTAACCGGCACTTCCTGGACGCCTCCGGCAATGGACAACGGCACAGCCTATTCTTGGAAGATCGTTCCAAAGAACAGTTTTGGTGTTACTTCCGGTACACCTGAAGTCTGGACATTTGATACCATCATCGCGGCTCCGGCACCTGTTATCCTGCTTACTCCAACAGAAGCAGCAACAGATATAGCACAAGTACCTACTTTCACTTGGACTCCTGCTGAAACAGGAACAGCTCCAACCGGTTATAAGTTCTATATAGGAACTGATAATCCTCCCACAGATCTGGTAGAAGCCATAGACTTGGGTAATGTTCGAACATATACGTTAGGAACTGATTTATTACCCGCTACGACTTATTATTGGGAAGTTGTATCTTATAATGCAGGTGGAGAAGCTGTGGGGAGTACGATTAGCAGTTTCTCTACGGATGATACTGTTGGTCCCCCCTATTTAACAATTACACCTGATTATCCTGAAACTGATCAGATGAGTTCCGTTAATGTTACTGGTGCTCGCTTGGACTGGAATGTTGTTCGAGGAGCAACTTCCTATAAAATCTACGCATCTGCTGATCCCTATTCAGATTTCAGTACCTGGACATTTCTTGCTGAAGTGCCCACAAATTACTATATCGATTCTGTAGAAGCTGGATTTAAATTCTATAGAGTCTCTTCAGTCTGTAGCAAAAAGTGATTACATAAAAACTACTCTAATCAAATTAGGCGGAGATATTTTATATCTCCGCCTTTTTTTATTGAATAGAATGCTAATAGGATTCAATAAATAATCAATTGATTTATCTCTACTTTTGACTACGTAATAGGTTAGCTTAATCCCTTTATATAAAAAAAAGGACTCATCATAAATGATGAGTCCAATTCTTTTTGGTAGCGAGGACAGGATTTGAACCTGTGACCTTCGGGTTATGAGCCCGACGAGCTACCTGGCTGCTCCACCTCGCGTCATGTAAATTTTTGGTATCCTGTCTGGGGTTTTATTCTTTTCTGGAGAAATTTAACAAGAAAAGAAAAATGATTTCCTGGTCCTCCTCGATGCTAATCCAGCAGACGGACGTTTAGTTACGACTAATAACGATTGTTGCTGCGGTAGCCACGGTTTTGGTTTTGTTGTTTTTTAGCACGTCTGCAGTCGTTACAACGCTGAGGTTCGTTTTCGAATCCTTTTTCTTTGTAGAAAGTTTGTTCGCCTTCTGTGAAGATAAATTCTTTGCCACAGTCTTTACAAACTAAGGTTTTGTCTGGCATACGGGTCTCCTTTTACTTTTGTGGATGCATCGTCCTCCTTGCTATAACAAGCTCACAGGAAGGCTCCACTTTTCTAGTGTCCATCTTTCATAGTCATTCATTAAGTGTCAACATATATTATGAAACACTAAGTAAAATATAAATTTATTGGGAAGTAACTTCTTTACTTTTTCGTTCTCCATACTTCACTAGAAGCATCTCAAATACAAATAACAAAAGAACAGCAGCAAGCAGCCATTTCCATAATTCATAACCGAACCTGGTCTGTAGTATTTTATCCTGCCAGTTACGACCCAACAGTTTCAGATTTTGTCCTTTTATTGTTGTCATTGGCAGAAATGAACTTTCATCATATTCATGATTTACTGCAAGAGCGGTGTTTTTTCCATTTTTATCTTCCAAACCATAAATTCCTGGTTGAGCCAGGATATAGCGACTGTTATTCATTTCCAGTCTAGAACCATTGGGAAGTATGAGATAAGAGGTTTGCACAGATTCGCCCAGTTTTTGAGCCGGTGACTGGAAATGGCTGTTCGACATGAATTGCAATGTGCGATAGGCAAAAACGGGAAAGCTGCTATTCAGTAGAAAGCTATTTCGAATACTGCCAATATCGAATAACCAGAAGAAATCAGGATATTTGGTTACTGCGAAAGGTATATTACCATTTGCAAGTAAAGTAATGCTTTCACCAGAGGGCTTTGTGCTCCAGAAATCCGTTATTTGAATTTGGTTTTCAATATCTCGATTCAATAACGAAGTGACTGCATGATATTGATTAATAAAAGTGACTGGGTTATTCTGTGTGTTAAAGGTATTCCATTTCAATCCGAACTCATTGCCTAAATAATTCTGCCAATCCGGGCTGAAGGTTTTATCTGCAATATAGAGAATCCCTTTTTTCTCTTGTTGCCAGTTTTGCAGCAATTGTCGCACTCGTGGAGTGAGTTCTTTGATATTGTAGACAATCAATAACGATAAATCACTCATAGAAGTGATACTGGTTTGAGAAGGATTGATGTATTCAATTGCGGTAGCTTTTCCTGAATAAATCTGCAACATGGAGTATAAAGAAGGGGGCAATTGTTTTAAATCCGTGATTATTCCAATGTGCGGATTCAAATCAAAGTAAAAACTGAAATAAGAACGATTATCAGCAGGAAGTCTTTCATCCTGGATTTCCACATAACCGCTATGCCAACCGGTGTTTTCGACTTGGATTGGAAAAGAGTCTACTTTCTTTTTCATAGAAGCAACGTCTGTGAATTTCTCCGAAATAGTTCTTCCATCCATATACAATCGGCACAACACATCAGTATGTATCTCTTTGGAATGATTCACAAGCTCAAATGAGATGGCGTTACTTATCTTCCGATTCACAAGCTGTGCATCAGGTCTGGCATTCTGACAGCTCAGGTTTGACCAGTTCTCTAAATGCGAAGCAGGTATCAGGAAAACAGGATATTCATTCTTTGCTGGCAATTCCTGTTTTTGAGCATCAGTGATAATATAAATTTCCCGATTGGGCATCTGGCTTTGTGATAATTTATCCTGGGCTTCCTTGATCAGCTTAATATAAGATGTCGGTAGATAAGTGATTCCGATGTCTTCCATTTCCTTCAAAGGTAATTTTCCGAAATGAAGATTGCTATTCAGGCGATTCCATTTTTCATCAGAAGTCAGCAAGATCACGATATCCTGATCAGAAAGCAGTCCATTGATTTTGGAGATGATCTCTTTGCTTTTTTCCAGATTGGATTGAGTATCCACAAGGTAATCCATACTATAGGATGTATCCAGAATAATGGCAATTGCTGTTGGTGGATGCTGCGTCGAAGATTTCAGATAGGGTGATTTCAGGGTAGGTCTTGCCAAGGCAAGAATCGTAAATAGGATGATCATCATTCTAATAATCAGAAGAAGTATATTCAGCAGGTTGATTCTTTTGTTTTGTTTTTTCTGACTTGAAAGGATAAACCTGATTGAGCTGAACTCCACTCTTCTCGGTTTTTTCTTGGCAAAGAGATAGATCAGCAAGGGAATGATCGTAGCTGCTGCAACGGCAAGGACACTACTGTTCAGAAAAGATAAACCAAACATCTACATACTCAAACTGACAGAAATCAGATAGTTACATTGTTCAACCTTGAAGTTGGGTCCTACGATGGAAAAATCAATGCGAAAAGTCTTATAATAATAACCGGAACCGACACTATAGTATATTTTATCCTGTTGTGAGAAGTTATCACTATAAACTCCAGCCCTGAAACCAAGCATTTGTTTTTCCTGTGGTGTTCCTCCCACCTGAACATCTTTTACAATACCGAGATGATACGTTGTAATAGGGTCTTTCTCGAATGTCATCATCGCACCTGAAAGGATTTTGATATCTTCCTGTCCCACTTGAATACCCAAAGCACCACGTCGTGTAAGAGTTTTACTGCTTTCCGTCTGCCAGAACAAACCATTCAGGATATCATAAAATGCCAAACCATAACTTGTTGACTCAGTTTTATATGCAAAGCCTAAGTCTGTAGATATACCTTTTACCTTATCATCGTTAAAATCTGTGAATGTTAAATTGATGTCATTCCTGCTGAGATAAACAAGTCTGCCATGAAGATATTTAACCGTAAGACCTGCAGCAAAGTTTTTATCTTTGTCTGAAGTGCCTCCAAAGGATATCTGCGCTTTTTGGAGTGTGTAATCATAGTATATTTTATCTCCGCTTGTATTCAATGATTCATTGATATGAATGTTTGAAACAGCCTGGTACATCATTGCTCCAGTAGAGCTATTGATTACGATGGCAGAGAATTGATTGTTTCTCAGCAGACTACCGATTTGCATAAGTTGGTAGGGAGCAAATTCATCATTCCTCACAATAGAAAACGATGCTGCAACAGAAGTGGTTTTATTATATGCCAGTAACGCTGGATTATCATAGGAAATGTAATAATCACTCGTATCTGTAAGGTTTAATCCACCCATAGCTGTAACCAATGGAGACGGATTATGATCCGGTGTGTGGTAATCAAAGCGTTCAATCGGAAAGGCATTTAAAGCAAAAGCTGCAAGGCATAGCGATGCGATTAGGATGATCCTCATGATATTCCTCATTTTATTAGAAGAGCAGAACCGGCTGAACCCGGAGCTACATGTTCTCATTTAATTAACTTCCTGTTGTGATACTTGATTCCTGGAAGCTACAGGCAATTTCTGATATAAATAAACACTGACAGGATAAAGGATAAGTGCTGTCAAAATTCCTGCAATTACGTCAATAAAGTAATGATAATGGGCATGAACCGTAGAGAGACATAGCATTAGAGTGACGGGTATCATGCAATAGCCTACATATTTCACATAGCGAATTGCAGCAAGTGTAATGACGATTGATATCGCCACATGCGAACTGGGAAAAGCTCCTCCTAAATGAGGAGATTTGTTATAAATGAAAGCCATTATTCTAGTAAAAATCCCATACTGATATGTCGTACTGGCTTGCATAGCCTCGGGATAAAATCTCCCACCAATGACAGGCAGCCATGAATAAATGAAGTAACAGAAATAAAAAACGAAAGTGATTGCAAACAGTGTCTCATGAAAAGCGGTTCTTTTTTTGACATATAAATAAATGGGAATAGCTGCAATCATTAGATAATAGGAAAAATAGGAAAAATGAGATAGTTCCTGTATCAAATAACCGGAGTACATTTTCCCCCAAAGCAAAGCAGGCTGGAATCCGAATATAGCCTGGTCTATATTTTGGAAGAATGGATCAAGGAAATTACGAAAGATTATATGATTAACACTTGAGGTAGACTCAAAAAAATAACCGAAAAGAAAGATGGGATAAGCATAACGGATGAATCTTAATAAAGTTGAAGAATATTGTTGTTCCATCCATATCACGAGCAGAATTCCCACACCTATGTTGAAATATCTGAGCAAATGGGTTAATGAAGATTCAGCTCTTGTCCAGCCTATACTCACATAAACCAGGTTCCACAAGATTAGGGCAAAGTTGAGATAATCAATTCCTATAAAGGCTTTTTTTCTCATATCTTGCTATCTAAAATCCTGAATTTCTTATAGGCACGTGCCATTAAATCTACGGCAATCTGATTCATCATTGTATTTGTTTCCAATACCCATGAATATTCACCTTGGTAGAAGCCCTTTTTGTGACCATTGATGAAAGAATGATAGTAAAACATAATATCAATTCCTCGGTTCTGGAATTCTTTCACAACCCCCATTGTAAGAACTCTGGCTCTTCCCAGTTTCTTTGGGAAGAATTTCGTATAATACAACATCCAGAAAATACCTAGAGGAGTAATCCTGCCATTGAACTTCTTTAAGATAACATTATAGTCAGGCAGACCAACACAAAAACCTGCTGGTTTTCCATCCACTTCCGCAATGAATACCATCTCCGGATCAACGATCGGTAATAATGTTGCTACCAAATGATCAAATTCCTTCTTTGTCATTGGAACAAAGCCCCAGTTTCTTTCCCAGGCAGCCTGGTACACCGTGAAAACAGTTTCAATATCATGTTTCAAGTCTTTTTTATTTAATGTCCTTATTGTGAAGGTGTTCTTTCTTTCGATCATTTTTGCCAATCTGATAAGTCTTTCAGGTACTTCCAATGTTTCAGTCAGCCAAGCATTGAGATCCATTGCTTTCACAAATCCAGCTTTTTCTATAAGACCAAGGTAGTAGGGATGATTGTGAACCATCATGACAAAAGGAGGTGTGTCAAAACCTTCAATGAGAAGCCCACATTCATCATTGGTTGAAAGATTCATTGGTCCGCGGAGTGTATCCATCCCATGTTTGCAATTCCAATCCTTGGCTGTTTCTAATAAGGCATCTGCCACTTTCTGATCATTGATGCATTCAAAGAAGCCAAAGAAGCCAACTTTGTCTTCATGGAATTTGTTATGCTGAGTATTGGTATGGGCAGAGATACGTCCTACGACTTTCCCCTTGCTGATAGCTAGGAATAATTGGACTTCTGAATGTTCATAGTAGGGATTTTCCAATGGATTGAAGTATTTCATTTGTTCAGAAATCATGGGTGCAACCCAGTTGGGATCTTTCTTGTACAAGGAAAAAGGTAAGAGGATGAATTGTTTTAACTGCTGCTTTGTTGTTACGGGAATGATTTGCATTAGATCTCTCCTAATCTTTTTGATACAAGGATATTCAAAGAGCCCATGATTAGGGCTGCGATTACTAATGGAAACGTTGGAATAGAAGTTAACGCTTCACTTGTATGAGGGATAAATTGTCTGATAGACAAATTCACAAATGCCGGTAGGATGACAATCATGTACTGGCCAAAGCGAATTTGTTTAAAACCGAAGATCACGATAAATGCACCAAGAACACTTAATGTCATAGGTAACCAGGCAAAAAATGCAACTAGTCCGATGTATGTGAAAATTCCTCGTCCACCTCTTAAGTGGTGAGTTAATGGCAAGCAATGTCCAATAAGGACGAAGATACCAAAAAGTACCATGTCATTAGTTTGAGTTAAGGGCTCAGCTATAAATCCTAGAGCAAATTTAAGGACTAATAAAAAAACATAAGTTTTAGCAACATCAATCGCTCCAACCAGAATGCCGAGTATTTTACTGACATTTGTATAGATGTTTTCTGTATCAGCCAGTCCACTACCGATTCTATCCAAGTTTAGATTTCGATAGGTACGGGCTATAAACCTGGATGTTGAAGCGCAGCCAAACAGATATGAAAGCAGACAAACACCGATTATAATTAGAACATTAATCAATTATGCTCCTTTGCCATATTCACGTGGACCGAAGATTGCACTGCCAACTCGAATGATATTTGCACCTTCTTCAATAGCAATTTCAAAATCATCTGACATTCCCATAGATAGATAATCCATGTCAACATCAGAAATGTGTAAGGATTGAATTTCGTCAAAGAGGTTTTTCATTTTTTTAAAAAATGGTCTTACAATTTCAGGATCAGGACTGAATAAACCGATCGTCATCAAACCTCTGATATGGAGATGAGGTAGCCTGGCAATGCTTTTCACTAACGATATTGTATCTTCTGGATTAATTCCACTTTTAGAAGTTTCTCCTGTGATATTGACCTCAATCAGGATATCTTGTTTCTTACCTAGCTTTTCTATACTCGTATTCAAGCTGGAAGCTAATTGCATTGAATCAATGGAATGAATCAGGATAGGGTTCAGTTTCATTAATTTGTTGATTTTATTGGATTGAAGATGACCGATAAAATGAAATTCAGGATGTGGTTCTAATAAATAAGGAATCTTTGTTTCTGCTTCTTGGACTTTGTTTTCACCAATCGCTGTTATACCGGCATTGATTGCTTCCCTGATCATTTCTACTGGATGCGTTTTAGAAACAACGACCAGTTTGATATTATCTATACTCCTGCTACTTTTTTCAGCAGCTCTTTGTATTCTCTTGTTTACCATGAGTATATTCTGGGCAATTTCCATTTTGCCTCCATTCAGATAATGCAAAAAAATGACATACTATGATGTCAAGTAATACGTAGGGATAGACCCATGTGTCTATCCTCTTATATTATCTGTTTTGGATAGACACATGGGTCTATCCCTACATTTAGTATTAGAGGAAAGGTGTCCTGCTCTACTTTCCTATACAGAATTCATTAAAGATTTGATGTAACAAATCATCGGTGCTGATGATACCGACTATTTCCTCAAGTGCATGGCTGGCTTCTTTCAAGTCAAAGGCTGTGAATTCAAAACCCATTTCATCATCCAACGAAGTAATTGCCTGGTCAATTCCTTGAAGAGCTTTCTGGGCAGCATTGATTTGGCGAGTATTTGTTAATAAACCGGATTCAATGTTTGATTCTGAAATACGAATTTCTTCTAAAAGTGCTTCCTTTAAATCCAACATGCTTGATTCTGATAATGTGGAACAGGGAATAAATCCTTCTAAGCGCATTTGATTTAGTTCTGCATCAGAATACAGATCAGATTTATTAAAAACCGGAATAATCTTGGCTAAGCTCAAAACAGGGGTAAAATGATGATAACTTGTTTGTTTTACTAGTGGAGAATCAGTGATATATAGAACGATATCGGCATCCTGTGTGATTTTAAGAGTTCTTTCAATTCCCTTTTTTTCAACTTGATCATCTGTCGAACGCAAACCAGCCGTGTCAAAGAACCTGACAAGATAACCTTCCATAGAAATTGCTTCTTCCAAAAAGTCTCTTGTTGTACCTGGTACCGGTGTGACAATAGCACGTTCAGTTTTCAAAAAAGCATTGAAAATACTTGATTTTCCTACATTAGGCTCTCCTGTGAGAACCACTTTCAAGCCTTCCCTAATTATCTTTCCCTGTCTTCCTGTCTCGATCAAATCAGAAAGTTCATTTCTAAATCCATGTAAATTCGTAGCCAGCCGAGTGAGATTTATCTCTGGCTGATCCTGTTCGAGGAAATCGATCTCCATTTCCAGTTGTTTCCGATAATATGTCAGTTCTTTTAACAGTGCTTTCAATCGATGAAAGAGACTTCCCTCCAATTGATTCATAGCACTTCGGTGGGTCATTTTGGTTTGAGAGTGAATCAGATCGTTCACCGCTTCAGCTTTTGTTAGATCCATCTTATGATTGAGAAATGCTCTCAACGTAAATTCACCCGGTTTAGCCATTCGGATTTGTTTCAGCAGGATTTCCATCATCAGATTGGCGATATACGGTGAGCCATGCCCTGAAATTTCAACTACGTCTTCCCCTGTATAACTGTGTGGTTGGCGATAGATCGTTATCATGACTTCATCAAGGATATCACCTTTATCAAGGAAATGAGCGAAGTGGACAGTATGAGAATGAACCTGTGTCAAATCGTACTTTGATTTGCATGATTTAGAGACAACTTCAAAAGCTTTTGGTCCACTAATGCGTAAAACAAAGATGCTGCTGATACCGCAGGGAGTAGCGAGGGCAACGATAGTATCATTCAACATTTGCGCTGAAATCTATTCCGGAAGTACCAAAGAGCGTTTGGAGGGGTCAGGATTTTGTCTATATAGCAAGACTACATTACCAATGATATCCACCTGTGCAGCAGCAGTTAGGTCACAAATTTCCTGGGTGATTGCTTCCTTTTTATCTTGTAAATCTTGGAAGCGAAGTTTTACTAATTCATGGATTTCCAATGTTTTATCAATTACTTGAATGAGGGTTGAGGTCAAACCATTTTTACCTATCATTACAAAGGGTTTCAATGCATTGGCTCGCTTCCTCAGAAAAGATCGCTGATTATTTGTAATGGTCATTTGCTCTCCATTTTTTGATGGTTTCTATTTTTGATCGAAAACGCCTGAATCTTGAAGTACTTTATAGATACTTACAGGGGTTAGGTTCAGTAGATTCATTAATTCATCATTCTTGCCGTGTGGGACAAATTTATCAGGATAACCAAAAGAAATGACTTTTACATTCGAATTCACGTAATAAGACTTAATGGTATCTCCGAAACCGCCTATTAGAGCATTGCTTTCAAATGTCACGATCGTTTCAATTCCTGCGTTTAATTGTTCAAGTAAGGGTACATCTAGTGGTTTTAGAAATCTGATATTCACAAGAGTGGGATCGAAATCCGGATGCAGTTGGAGGATATAAGAAAGGACTTCTTCTGCAAGCTGCAGACCATCACCGATACCCAAGAAAGCCACTTTCCTTCCTTCTTTGATGAGTTCTGACTTACCCTTTTCTACTTTAACCAATGGGCGGTTCCTTACAGGAGCATTTCCTCGTGGGTAACGAATCACAATAGGTCCTTCCAAGTAGGTAGAAGCATACTCCAGCATCTCAGCAAATTCTAGATCATCTGATGGTGCCATGATAAGAAGATTGGGGATAAAATTTGTAAAGGAAAGATCGAAAGCACCGTGATGTGTTGCTCCATCTTCTCCAACCAATCCAGCCCGATCAAGGCATAATACGATAGGCAATTTCTGGAGTGCTACATCATGAATGAGTTGATCCAAGGCACGTTGTCCAAATGTGGAATATATTGCTACAAATGGTTTCATACCTTGTGTGGCAAGACCGGAGGCAAATGTGAGTGCATGTTGTTCCGCAATGCCAACATCAAAGAATTGATGAGGAAATTTCTTCTCGAATTGAGACAACCCCGTTCCATCGCACATGGCGGCTGTGATTGCAATGATCTTTGGATGATTCACTGCTAGTTTGCATAGAGTTGAACCTAAAATTGAGGAATAAGTGATTCCACCTGGTTTTCTTAATTCACCTGTAAGCGGATCAAAGGGACCGATTCCATGAAATTTTGCTGCATTGCATTCTGCATGTGAATAACCGCGTCCTTTCTTCGTAACGACATGAATCAGGATAGGACCAACCATATTATTCTTAGCTTTATGAAATATCCTGATCAATCGGGGAATATCATGACCATCTATTGGACCTACATATTTGAACCCGTAATCTTCAAAAACGATATTGGGGACAAGAATGTTGATCAGGCTTTCTTCCAGTTTTTGAGCACCTACGATAAATCGCTTACTGATACTATGAGGAAGATTATGCAAAACATCCCAGACTTGTTTTTTTAATACATTATAATGACGACTGACCAACACGGAAGCCATGTAATTCTGAAGAGCACCAACGTTTTTGGAAATGGACATTTCGTTATCATTTAAAATAACAATGAGTTTTGACTGTTGTAAGTGACCGGCATGATTAATGGCTTCAAATGCCATCCCTCCTGTCAAGGCTCCGTCTCCAATAACCGCTACAGTATGTCCGGTTTCACCATTCATTTCCTTTCCGATGGCTATTCCAACTGCAGCCGAGATGGAAGTACTGCTATGCCCCACACCAAATGAATCATACTTACTTTCAGAACGATTGATGAAACCACTTATACCATCCAATTGACGGAGAGTATGAAAACGTTCTTTTCTACCTGTCAGTATTTTATAGGCATACGCTTGATGTCCTACATCCCAAACAATACTGTCCTCATCAAGATTAAATACTTTAAGCAGGGCAAGTGTAAAATCTGTTGCTCCTAAACTGGGTGCAAGATGACCACCGTTCATAGAAGTAACCCTGATCATTTCCTTGCGCAGTTCTTTCGCAAGCAGGGTTAATTCCTCATAACTTAGGGCATGAACATCATTCGGATGATTTATTCTTTCTAGAATCATTGAAGACCTCATCTACTACGAAATAAGATAATGTGATATGAGAAAAACAAGGCAACCTTATTGTCAATAAGATAGTTGCTTAAGTTTTATGCAACTGATAACTCATTGGAAGAGAGAAGATAAGATGCGAGAATAAATTAAAAAAAAAGAACCGCAAGAAAGAACAGTTTTCCTGCAGTTCTGTAGTCGTCGTTTGATAAGTGATTTCTTTATGAACCTGTTACTTCGCCCTTAACCACGTTTCTGTTCGTCCTAAAAGACTAACTCCAATAAAGCCGCGTAAAAGCATTGTATTTTTATCTTTCAGTTTGATTGTACATTTGTAAGTATTTCCGCTTTTAGGATCATAGATGTTTCCACCTGTCCATTCATTATTGCCCTTGGCTAACAAATTCACTAAAATTACCATACCTAGACGTTTCCTATTGTGCAATTCAGGTTTTGGATTCTTGGGATCTGCTTTAATATTACCTTTTTCATCTAATGGTGTTTTTAACCAAGTGATTTTACCTTGAAATTCATTTCCAACTTTGTAGATTTCAACTGTACTTTCTTTCCCTGATGTCCACCAAGTACCCAAGATGGAATCAGTTGCTTTTGCCTCCTGCGCAAGCATAAATAATGGTATGATGAGCAGTAATATACTTAGATAGGTTTTCATGATGAACTCCTTATTCTATTTGTTGAGCATGATTCAAGTTTATCATTTGAACTTCTATGTAAAGAAATTTTTACGAATACCAATACTCACCACGATCTTCCAGTTTTTCCTAGCAATTTTCTAAATTGACGATAATCGAAGTATTTTTTATTTTGTAATTGGTTTGAACTTTGCATATATCTATTATCCGCAAAGTAAATATATAAAAAAAATCTTAAGAAAAGAAATCCAAGGAGAATTGGCATTATGAAATTATATCCTATTGTTCTTTTTTTATTCGTCGTTGTAACGATACTAACTATTTCGTTATTTACTTCTGATTTAAAAGCAGCTAATAATTCAGGTGGTATGGTCAAAATTATTCCACACTACAGAACGAATGGTACGGTAAATTTCCAAGTTCTGACTGTTACAAATCATGGAACGTATACTCCTCGTAATATTGGAGCTATATGGGTGACGACAGAAAGTGGGACGTTTGTTAAAACATTGCAACGGTGGGGCAATTCATATCTTCAATTCCTAACAAAATGGCATTCTTTCACTGCGAGCGGAAATGTTACCGGAGCCATCACTGGAGCAACTAAGAGTAATCACACAGCAGTACATAATTTAAATTGGAATTGCACAAATACCAGCAACGTAGAAGTCCCTGATGGTAATTATAAGATATGGGTTGAATACACTGAATCAAATGGTACCGGTCCCAATACTTTCGTTACTTTTACGAAGGGTGCAGGCACTCAGCATGTCACTCCAGCAAATTTAAATTATTTTCATGATCTCTTGTTAGATTTTACTCCAACTATTGTCATAAGTGCTCCTTCTAATTTACAGTCTACCTTCACAGCACCTAATAATGTAAATTTATCCTGGTCTGCTCCTTCAGCTCCTTATGGTATGACTTCCTATAAAGTGTATCGAGATAATGTTTTGGTTATGATGATCACTCCAGCCACAACTACTACATATACAGATAACCCATCTTCTGGAACACATAGTTATTATGTAACTGCTGTATTTGGTACTACAGAATCAGCACAGTCTAATACTATCACTGTTGATGCCACACCAATTATCGTTGGACCTCCTCTTGGTTTAGAAGCCATTATCTCTTCTCCCAATAATGTAAATTTAACATGGTCTGCTCCTACATCCATTACAGGACTGACTTTGTATAAGGTATATCGGGATGGAACGATGATTATATCAGTTACCCCCCCAATAACATCATACGCTGATACACCTTCACTCGGAGACCATTCATACTATGTTACTGCCATGTTCGGTGAGACAGAATCGAATGCTTCAAATATTGTACCCGTTACTATTACAGCCAACCAGGATGATGTTGAATTACCGGGAATGACTACTTTAAAGGGGAACTATCCAAATCCTTTTAATCCTGAAACCAATATCAGTTTTTCTTTGGCAAAAAGCCAAGAAGTACGTCTCTCAATTTATAACTTCAAAGGTCAAAAAGTGAAAGACCTTACGAAGGGAAATATGACTGCTGGTCTTCACGTAGTTTCATGGAATGGAACGGATGATCATGGTAACATCGTTGCCAGTGGTATTTATTTCTGTAAACTGGAGACAAATCATCAGACTTTCATGAAAAAGATGATTATGCTTAAATAACAATTCCGTAGAGCAGGACTCCGATCTTGCTCTTTTTTTGTAGGGGTCCGCGTCAGCAGACCCGCTCAATCTTTGATTATTTGATTGGGTCTGCTGACGCGGACCCCTACAATAATAAATACCTATTTTTTTCATTGTAAAAAAAAGAACCATTTGATAATTGGGAACATAGAAGATTAGCAAACAAATAAGGAGCTTATGAAGACTTTTGACATCGTAAAACCATATCTGCAGAAAAGTATAGGAAAGATAGCACTCGGAATCCTTGTACTGCTTGCAGTTGATGCAATTCAACTGGTGATTCCCAAGATCATGCAGTATGCAATCGATCATATTGGAAGCCATAGTATCAATCAGAATGGTCTTGCTCTTGTTGGACTGGCAATCTTTGGTATGGCAATCGGAATCATGGTTATGCGTTATTTCTGGCGTATTCTAATCATCGGTAATTCCTATGAAATCGAAGCTGGATTAAGGCAGGACTTTTATAATCATTTACTCCGCTTATCACAAAACTACTTCAATAGAAGCAAGATAGGTGATCTTATGGCACATGCCACCAATGATTTGAATGCTGTCCGTATGCTCTTTGGCATGGGTTTCATTGCAGGTTCCGATATTCTCATCATGACTATCGCTTCCTTCATTTTTATGGTTTCCATCAGTTTCCATCTCACTATGCTGGCTATCATTCCTCTGCCAATACTATCCCTTATTATCAGCTATTTCGGCAAGAAAATGCACAAACGATTTGCCCAGGTCCAGGGTTCCTTTTCCGCTATGTCTGGGGCTATCCAGGAAAATATTACAGGCATTCGTGTGGTAAAAGCATTTGTCCAGGAAGAAAGTGAGATAGAAAAAATAGATGCTCATGCGATCAATTATGTAAAACAAAATATCTCCATGGCTAAGATATCCGGTGTATTCCACCCGATGATGGGGTTTGTTATCAGTATCAGTATGATCTTGAACCTTGTCTTTGGTGGTAAGGCAGCCATTGATGGGAACATCACCATCGGTGAATTCATTGCTTTTTATTCCTACCTGGGGATGCTTGTGTGGCCTATGATAGCAGTAGGAATGATTGTAGACATGTACCAAAGAGGAACTGCTTCCCTGAAAAGATTGAATAAGATATTCCTCGAAATTCCTGAAATGAATGATGATAAAGCGGATACTTCCATTACTTCCATCGCCGGGAAAATCGAAATACGTAACCTATCTTTCCGATATAATGAAGACAGCCCTGATATTTTCCTGGATGTATCCACTTCTATCGATGCAGGTAAAACACTTGCTATTGTCGGACCAACAGGTTGCGGAAAAACTACACTAGTTGATCTTTTAACACGTGTATATCCGCCAGCAGAAGGTTCTATCTTCATAGATGATCATGATCTGTATAACATCCCTGTAATGCTATTGCATACACAGGTTTCCATGGTACCCCAGGATATCTTCCTATTCTCAGATACGATTACCAATAATATTCGACTCGGCAGACCGGATGCCACGATAGAGCAAGTAACTGAAGCTGCAATTGCAGCCCAGGTACATGAAGATATTTCAGGATTTGAACTTGGCTATGAAACTATCATCGGTGAACGCGGAGTGACGCTATCAGGTGGACAGAAACAGCGTGTTGCTATTGCTAGGGCTTTACTGTGTAACCCGTCGATCCTGATTTTGGACGATGCTCTTTCTGCCGTTGATACAAAGACGGAAAAATACATTTTGGAAAATCTCATTCAACAGAGAATGGGGAAGACGACTATCATTATTGCTCATCGTATTTCATCAGTACAACATGCGGATAAAATCATTGTCATCGAGAAACAGCGCGTAGCAGAAAGTGGCAGCCATGATCAATTGATTGCCCTGGATGGCATTTACAAGGCGTTGGATGATAAGCAGATGATTGAAGAAAGACTGGCAGGTGAATTATGATGCACGGTGGTGGAATGGGTGGAGGACGTGGCGGTGGAGGTCACGGTTTAGCAAATGATGAAGTTATGGGCAAGATCTATGATGCCAGACTATTCAAGAAACTGATTCGATATCTCAAACCATACCTTGGTTTAGTCATTCTCTCATTTGCAATCCTGATGATTGCAACTACCGTGGAGTTGATTCTTCCCCTGATTACTAAAACTGCTGTGGATGAATATATCGTTTCTAATAAATCAATGATTCAATTCAAAGATCAAGCGGAGTGGAATCGTTTCCAGGCGAAGTATGCCAAACTGAAACTGCAAAACTATGAATGGGATGGCAAATACTTCTCTGTTTTGCCCACAAAAAAGCGCTCTCATATCAAACAAGCAGACATGAAAGCTCTGACATTAAGTCATGAACTTTCTAGAAGCAATTATTACTTCATTCCGGCAAATATGGAAAATACGAAGCTACTCAATTCACTAGCGGTGGATCATAAATATCACCTGACTTATGTGCAAGTCTCGCAAGGACTGTTTGCTGTATCCCAACCGGAATTGAATCGTATTCCCACCTCTATTCGTAAAGTATTGCGACAGGATGCATCCAGGCACCTGCGTTTTTATGGATTCCTCTTCTTTTGTGTCATCCTGATTCGATTTATCACTTCGTATTTCCAGGTGTACCTGACCAATTTCTTTTCCCAGAATGCTATGCGTAACCTGCGTATGGATCTATTTAAACACGTCCAGAAGATGCCTGTATCCTTTTTTGATATCAACCCTGTGGGGCGTCTTGTTACTCGTACCACCAATGATATTGCAGCCTTGGATGAGATGCTTTCTTCAGGAATGATTACAATCATCCAGGATGTCATCCTGATTATAGCACTCATTATTATCATGCTTCTTTTGAATTGGCAGCTTGCCCTCGTCAGTTTTACTGTTCTTCCTTTCGTGATCTTCATGATTCAATTGTTTAAAAGTAAAACTCGGGTCGTTTATCGTGATGCCAGGAAAAAGCTTGCTGAACTGAATGCAACCTTGTCTGAACATATATCCGGTGTGAAGATCATCCAGTTGTTTAATCAGTATCTTTCAAAACGTAAGCAGTTTTCGGATATCAACCGGCAATACTTCAATGTTTCCTTCAGACAGCTTAAGCTGTTTTCATTCTTCCGACCCATCATTAATCTTTCTTCCCAATTTTCCATTGCTTTGATCATATGGTACGGTGGCGGGCAGATTCTGAACGATGTGATCACGATTGGTTTATTCATGGCGTTTACACAGTATATTGGTAAACTCTTCGAACCTATTAACGATTTCAGCGATAAGTTCAATATCCTCCAAGGTGCTCTTGCAGCTTCAGAAAGAATTTTTAATCTTCTTGAAGAAGACCCCGCTGATTACCGTGAAAATTTGAAACAGGATGCGAAACTGAAGGGAGAGATCGAATTCAGGAATCTTTCCATGGCTTATAATGAGAATGAATGGATTCTGAAAAACGTTTCCTTCCATGTGAAGCCTGGCGAAAAAGTAGCTCTTGTCGGGCATACCGGTTCTGGTAAAACAACAATTGTGAACCTGATCCTAGGCATGTACCCATACCAGAAGGGGCAGATACTCCTTGATGGAAAAGAGCTTTCTGAATACGCTACAGATGATATCAGGCATAATATCGGTATCGTTCAGCAGGATGTATTCCTCTTTGCGGGAACGATTCGTGATAATATTGTCTTGAGTAATGAATCTATCACCCATGACGAAATGGTGAAAGTTGCAGATTATGTGAATGTGAGTAAGTTCATCAACAGTCTTCCAGAGAAATTCGAAGAACCTGTGATGGAACGCGGTGCTACTTTCTCTGTGGGACAAAGACAGCTTATCTCCTTTGCCCGTGTACTTGCTTATGACCCTTCCATCTTTATTCTCGATGAAGCCACTTCCAATATCGATACAGAGACCGAATTCCTCATCCAGGATGCCCTCACCAAGATCATGCAGAATCGTACATCTATCGTAATTGCACATCGTCTTTCTACTATCCAACATGCAGATCGTATCATCGTGATGCATAAGGGTGAGATCGTGGAAGAAGGGAATCACCAGGAATTACTGCAGAAAGAAGGCTTGTACTACGACTTGTATAGGTTGCAGTACCAGTAGAATAATGTGTTAGATGCCAGGTACTATTTTTATATGAAACTTTGCCAATATATTGATTAATTCTGTGTCTTTCCAACTGGATTTTCAAAATAATTCTCCACGGCATATTCATGATAATAATCATAAAATCTATAAAACGACGTCTTAAAGCAAAAGAGAACCTCCCTTCCAAAGATATTAATTTCCATTTCACAGAAAAAGATTATCTTTATTAGATAACACCAATTTTGCATGAAACGTGGAGGAAAATATGAATCTTTTCGAAGAGGCAATGTCCCTGGAAATTTCTATGGAAGAGTATTATCGGCATTTAATTGAAGACTGCAATTACAATCCGGAAATAAAGAAAATCCTTTGTATGCTTGTAGAAGACACGAATAGTCACATTAATAGTTTAAGAAACATGAACCAATTCATAAAAGCAGAACCAAATGATTCAGATTTTTTCCTGAAAGCAAAAGAAATTTTCCATTCGCTTCAGGAAAAAAAGAAATACGGGATTTGTAACTTAGACCAGATAGAAGCCTACGAGAATGTTAGGGTGAATCTGAAAAAGACAATTGCCTTGTATGAAGAGATGATTACCAATACACATGATGATCGTCAATCTGAAATCATAACCTTAATCTTTAATGAAAAAAGAAAACATGTCTATCTATTGGACAATATCATTGAATTACTGCTTCATCCTGAGCAATGGGTTGAGAATGGCGAATTTAATCACATGGAAGCTTATTGACCTTCCCGTGGAGTAGGATTCCGATCCTACTGAAGATATGCGTAGAGGAGGACTCCTTTCCTGCTGAAGATGTCGCTCCTGTACTCCCCAGAAAACGGATTTTCGCTACCGATGATGAAAGGTGAGTTCTCCGAGTGAACAGATTTATCTATTTGTATCGAGGAGATGACATTGCACAACCTTATAGGGTCACATTGGGTCATTTCGATACAATTTCTCCTTCGTCGAAATCACTCAATGAACCGGCTCTTAGCTTTCATGTAAAGTCCACTTGCCCTCTAGCCAGGTATTCAATGGGCATATGAACTCCTGATTCCGAACTTATTCTCTCCTTTGAACCTCATTCAGCGCACTTGTAAAACAACCACACCACCACCGCAACACCACCGCAGGACTACCGCAGGAGAACCGCTCCTTTGAGCGGTTGTGTTTTGGTTATGTTGTGGTTGTTGAATAGTTTATCTTCTTTTGTGTTATTAGTGGGTTATGGGTGGGTTAAAACTATCGGTAGTTATTACTTTAGGGATGGTAAAGTTTACTTCAGCGGGTAATTCCGGATAAGCATCCTACTCCACAACCGCGAAATGCGGAGCTACGTGTTCAGTAGGATCGGCATCCTACTCCACAACCGCGTAAATGCGGAGCTACGTATTCAGTAGGATCGGCATCCTACTCCACAACCGCGAAATGCGGAGCTACGTGTTCAGTAGGATCGGCATCCTACTCCACATCAGAATCAAAGAGATTGAGTTGCTGAAGTTCAGGCTCTTTGATGCCGAAATGACGATATGCTTTTCTTGTTGCTCTTCTACCCTGTAATGTCCGATCCAGGAACCCTTGCTGAATCAGGTAAGGTTCAAAGATTTCTTCGATTGTACCCGGGTCTTCACCCACAGCAACCGCAAGCGTTTTTATTCCAACAGGTCCACCCTGGTAGTTTTCCATGATCGTCACGAGTATGCGTTTATCCATATCATCCAGTCCGGCATGATCTACATTCAGCATATCCAGCGCTTTCAGGCAAAGAGGATGTGTAATCTTTCCATCTCCCATGATCTGGGCATAATCACGCACGCGACGTAACAAACGATTGGCAACACGTGGCGTTCCCCTGCTTCTTTTGGCAAGTTCAACAGTGGCTTTATCTTCCATTGGTAAATCAAGAAGTTTAGCTGTCCTTTTCAAAATAGCTTCAATAGACTTCTGATCATAATAATCCAATCTCAGGACGATTCCAAACCTGTCTCTCAGGGGAGAAGTCAGTAATCCTGCACGGGTAGTGGCACCGATCATAGTGAAGGGTTCGAGTTCTATTTTTAAACTGCGGGCACTTGGACCGCTATCAATAATAATTTCCATTTCAAAATCTTCTATTGCAGGATAGATATATTCTTCAATCACATGGTTGAGACGATGAATTTCATCTATAAACAGTACTTCATGACGTTTCAGATTCGTAAGGATTCCTGCTAAATCAGAAGGTTTCTCCAGTACCGGACCGGAACTGACTGCCAGCGGAACACCCAATTCATTTGAAATGATATGCGCCAGGGTAGTTTTGCCTAAACCGGGAGGACCGAAAAGCAGCACATGATCGAGAGGTTCTTTACGCAATTTAGTTGCTTGGATAGAGATATCCAGTAATTGCTTAATTTGATCCTGCCCAATGAAATCTGCAAGTGTCTTGGGTCTGAGGGCACGGTCAAAGTCTTTTTCTTCTGTCATTTCGATGGGATTTGTGATGCGTTCTAACATAATTCCTCACATTTTGTGATACATTGACAAAACAAGGTTGAATTGCAGATTGTCAAGAATTTATGAAATTGGAACTTAATAGATATTAAACAGGGCAGTACAATCTTCCTCGACTTGGTCAGAGGTTAAAAAACCAGTTGTATCTTACCGCTCATTATCTCGCTTGAAAAGGGATGAAGACAATCCCCCCCTTGAGAAGGGGGGTAGGGGGGTCTCTGCTCTTTGCTGTAGCATAGAGTGTCACTCTGTTGTATGAAGGGATTGGTAATCCCCGATGGAATCAGCATTCGACAATACCATTGTCAATACAACAGATTTCCAATCTACAATCATTGGTGGCTCATCCTTCAGGCGTTGTCTGCTATGATAAAAGCAAGTTACCTCCTGAAGTTGGTGCTACGAAGCATGGTAAACCATGCTGCCACGATTCCTAAAGTAATCACCACCATCGCAGCTTACAAAGTTATGGTACATTGCAAAAAGGGAAAAACACAAAAATCAAGGGGAAATCCTGACACAACGGAAGCCTAACATGTAGCTGTTGTCAGTCGATTCGTCCATGTTCCGAACGGAAATTTTGCAGGAGTAGGCAGCGTCGCTCCAGCTACCACCGCGATACATGCGGTCCCACCCGTTAACATCATTATGCGGGTTAGTCTGGGCACCACTCGGATATGTGTCAAACAAGTCCCAATTCCACTCCCAGACGTTACCGGACATATCAAATATGCCTAATTCGTTGGCTGCCAATGTTCCTACAGTATTAGCTGTGTAACCTGAGTTGCCACTATAATAAGCCCCCCACCAAGCCACCACATTGATATCATTGCTTCCGCTATAAGTATAATTATGGGTCGAATTACCACCTTGTGCCGCAAATTGCCATTCCATCTCGGTAGGAAGGCGGTAGCCATTAGCAGTCCAAGAGCAATATACATGAAATTGATAGATGGGATCGGAATTCCAACTCCCGGGCCAGGTCGCAGGATTAGTACCATAATCAGCGCCATTGTTGTAAATACTGTTGTTGTAACTATAACAGGGAGTCAACCCTTCCTGCAGACTCCGACGATTACAATACTCTATGGCATTGAACCAGGAGACCCTCTCTACAGGTCCGTTGGTTACACCTGTGAACCAAGATGGATTCACTCCCATCACAGCTTCATAGTCTGCCTGGGTTGTTTCATATTTATCCATAAAGAAGCTGGAGAGGGTTACATCAGAAGTTCCATTATTGAAAGTACCGCCGGCTACTTTGATAAAGGATTGAACCTGAGTGGCATCCTCGACCGGATTGTCTCTGGCAATTACTTTCACTTTGTACTGCGTGCCTGCCACCATACCATCTCCGGCTGGAGTCCAGATCATCGTTTTTGCTACGGGAAGTTTGGGGACACTGTTACCAATGTCTCCGCTAACGGCAGTTGGGTAGATATTATAGGTGCTGCCACCATCATTGGAAACCATAAGAGTTACTTTACAAATACCATCGGCTGTCAAATTATAGGTAATCGTGACTTGTCCTGAAGAGAAAGTGGCGGCAACGTTTTCTACTACAGGTGCGGCGGCAAAGGCATAAGATGCTAGGATTACGAGGAATATTGCTAAGATAAGTTGTTTCATTTTACTCTCCCTTACTTCAGCAAGACCAGTTTTTTGGTCATATTTACAGAAGGCGTTAACAGTTTATAAAAGTAAATACCGCTGCTGTTGCCTTTACCATTCCAAATCAAATCATGAGTTCCGGCAGTTAGCGGGAATGTTTTCACGGCTTGTCCACGCAAGTTATAGATAGTTACGCTACCGGTTTCTCCTGTCTTCACAGATACACTGATGTTTGTACTTTTGCCTGTCTGGAAGGGATTGGGATAAGCACTATTCAGGAATGATATTGCTGTAATTCCGGGACTCTGGCTATCTGTGACGGTAACACTCACAGGTCCGTGCATCGTGTTTCCGGCACTCATCTCTACGCTTTCCAGCCAATAATAATAGGTATTGCTGCTTTCGACTTCATTGTCCAAAATCGTATAACTATGCTGCTCAGAAGTATTGGACGCAGTTACAAGGGCTTGATTTAAACGTAACGCGTCGCTAAGAATACCGGTTTGAGAACGGTATGCATTGAAACCAAGCAATGCTGTTTCGGATTCTGTTACCCAGGTTAAATTTACAAAGTAATCAGTCGTGGCAATTGCTGTGAAAGAGCTGAGTTCCACAGGCAGAGTCTCGTTCGTAATTGCAAATGTTCCTGATTCTCCGAAACCGGTCAGGGCAAAGATGCTTCCTGCGCTGAAAAGCAGCAGGAGAGCGAAGAGTAGTTTGTGTTTCATGTCTTGCTCCTTTTTTGTTGTATGTATGAAACCTAGATTTTGGAGTTCATTTGCCCAAGCTAATTTCATATGAACAGATAATTAAAAGGGCAAGTGGACTTCATAATCAACACTTTCATCATCGGTAGCGAAAACCTACTTTCAGTAAAGTTTAACCCCCTTGTACACCCCCGTTAACAAATTCTGGTTTGCATACCAACTTGCCTTGTGAAATGTCATTTATCACATTTAGTCAAAGTCTTAAATAATGGTTATGAATAACCATTCAACATTGCTTCGGCAAGTTGAAATCCAAAGATCGCCAGAAGTAGATGGTGGAATCATTTACGTAACCATTTTATTTTATGTCTATGCAGGTATTTTTGTCAATAAAAATATCAGTGATATCCGTAAGCACATTCTAAGGTTACAATAATTAGGATATTGCATTACAATAAAAGCCTGTAAAATATGATCCGATATTTCTTGGATTTTGGGTAGTCTGTTTGTAATCAACAAAAAATGCATAGAATTATGACAACTATAATTAGTAAAAAGGAAAAAATCCTTGCTCTTTAAATTTCATTTTAAAAGATGTCGCAATTAAAGATAGTATTTTCCAGTAAAAGGAGAAGCAATGAGACTCAAATCTTTTCCTGGAGGTGTACACCCTCATGACAATAAGCACTATTCCAAGAAAGCGCAAGTGGAAGAAATGCCTTTGCCAGGCAAAGTTGTCATACCTCTATCGCAACACATTGGGGCACCTGCCAAACCGATCGTGCAAGTGGGTGATAAAGTTCTTACCGGTCAGATGATCGCTGAGCCGGGCGGATTTGTTTCAATTCCCATGCATGCCTCGATTTCAGGCACTGTTACCAAAATCGATCTCTTTTCTCATCCAGCAGGGAATCGTCAAATGGCTATCGAAATAACCGGAGACGGCACCGATGAATGGGTGAAGTTAGAAGACAATCCGGATTTCTTGAATATGTCTGCCAAAGACATGAAAGAGAAAATAGCCAAAGCAGGTATCTGCGGAATGGGTGGTGCTGGATTTCCGACACATGTCAAACTTAGTCCCCCTCCTGAAAACGCCATTGATACTGTTATTTTGAATGGTGTAGAATGTGAACCTTACCTGACATCAGATTATCGACTGATGATGGAAAGGGGAGAAGACATTGTTTCCGGATTGAAAGCCATTATGAAAGCACTCAATGCTGCCAATGGCTATATTGGAATTGAAGTCAACAAGCCGGATGCAATCGCTAAGATGGAACAAATAGTCAAAGGCGAAAAAAACATCAGTGTTGTTGGTTTGCAACTGAAATACCCCCAAGGTGCTGAAAAGCAACTGATCTATGCAGCAACCAAACGCAAGGTTCCAGCAAAAGGCGGATTACCGTTGGCTGTTGGTGTTGTGGTTCAGAATGTGGGCACAGCAGTAGCTGTTTATGAAGCTCTGCGTTTTGGAAAACCTCTCATTCAGCGCATCGTTACTGTCACTGGAAAGATCGTGAAGAATCCGAAGAACCTGAAAACACGTATTGGTACTTCCATGCAGGAAATGCTTGATTTCTGTGGCGGAACAACAGGAGAGATCGGTAAGGTCATTTCCGGTGGACCAATGATGGGTATTGCCATCGCAACACTGGATACTCCAATTGGAAAAGGCAGTTCAGGCATTGTGATTTTTGATCCAAAAGAAGCTGGAAAAGATGATGAGAATGTTTGCCTGCATTGCGGACGTTGTATCGATGTCTGTCCCATGGATCTCTTCCCAGCCCAGATAGCTGCCTGTGTCCGAACTGATAAGCTGGAAGAATCACAGAAAGCTGGTTTGACTGACTGTATGAAATGCGGTAGTTGCGCATATGTTTGTCCTTCGCATATCAAAATTGTCCAGTGGATTGAGATCGGTAAACAGAAAGTTGCTGAACTGCAACGGAATAAAAAATAATCGAAATTATATAAAGTCATCCTTCAAGGAGGATTCATGGAGAATAAATTTGTCGTCTCTGCTGCGCCTCATTTACATGATAGGACATCAGTTTCCTTTGTAATGTGGCAGGTGGTCATTGCCCTTATTCCGGCTTTGATTGCTGCTGTTTATTTCTTCGGAATTCAATCTCTGCTTCTTACTCTTTATGGTGGCTTTGCTGCCATGGCTGCAGAAGCCCTGATTCAGAAATTCCGTAAAAAACCTATTACGATTATGGATGGCAGTGCTTTCCTAACTGGTATGCTGGTTGCCTTCAATCTGAATGCCGGTACACCCTGGTGGCTGACAGTTGTTGGCTCAGTATTTGCCATTGCGATCGGAAAACATGCCTTTGGTGGTTTGGGAATGAACCCGATGAACCCGGCACTCTTAGGACGTGCCTTTGTTCTTGCTTCCTGGCCTACAATGGTAACAGCCGGTTGGATACCAACACTGAAGAATTCCATCAATGGAATAAATATGGCTGATATTCCAATCCCTAATCTCCAGGCAATTTCACCGAAAGCCTATACGCTCCTGACTTCAGCAACCCCTCTGAATGTTGCCAAGTCAATGCGGGATACTACCTTTGTCCAAACCATGACAACGAATCCTGTCCAAAACTCACAACTTCATGATCTCATACAGAATAGCCTCGTGAACTTTCAAAATCTTCAGAACCTGTTCTGGGGAAATATTGGCGGTTCCTTTGGTGAAGTTTCTGCTTTCGCACTTTTATTTGGTGCTTTATGGCTAATTCATAACCATATCATTGAATGGCGGATACCACTCAGTTATATCATAACTGTATTTGTGTTGGGCTTCTTAATTGACGGGATGTCAATTTCAAATGCTCTCTTCCAAGTATTGGCTGGTGGTTTGGTTCTGGGTGCCTTCTATATGGCAACAGATCCTGTTACCTCTCCCATGACTAAGAAGGGAAGGGTCATCTTTGGAATTGGCTGTGGTATTGTTACAATGTTCATCAGGTTTAAGGGTGGATATCCGGAAGGTGTCTGTTATGCTATCCTGTTAATGAACATTGCCGTACCTTTAATTGATAAATATACGGTTCCTCGTGCTTTCGGGGAGGTGAAGAAATGAAAGAAATCATCAAATTAGGTGTTATCTTATTTTTGTTCTGTGCCATTGGCAGTGGCGTTCTTGCTTATGTGAATGAAATCACCAAAGACAAGATCAAAGAAAATAAAAAATTAACGGAAGATGCTGCCCGATCTGAAGTCTTACCAAATGTGAAGTTCGATGGTCCTTTCACGGCAAATGCCGGAAAACCGGATTCCCTGGTTTATTATATGGGAAAAGACACGGATGGTAATATCGTAGGTTATACTTTTGTAGCAGCAGGTCGTGGCTATAGCAGCACCGTGAAAACAATGGTATCTGTCAGTCCTGAATTCCAGGTATTGAAAATCAAAGTTATCGAACAGAATGAAACCCCCGGTCTTGGAGCTAATTGTTTGAAGGACGATTTTGCACCACGTTTCGAAAAGATGAATATTACAGACCTGGTTGTTGATAAAGATGGGGGAAAGATCAAATCTATCACTGGTTCCACCATTTCAACAAGAGCTATAACCAAATCAATTCGCAATGCATTAATGATTATGAAGAATGAAATCGAAACGAATCCTAAATCAGCAGAACCTGCTGTGAAGGTTGCGTTAGCAGGAGGTTCCTTATGAATCTGATAAAGGAATTTACCAAAGGGTTTGTGAAAGAAAACCCGACATTTGTTTTGGTTTTGGGAATGTGCCCAACACTTGCCACGACTACTTCACTGAAGAATGCCATTGGTATGGGTGTGGCAGCCACATTTGTCCTCGTATGTTCAAATATGATGATTTCCCTGATCAAGAATGTGACTCCTTCCAATATCCGCATTCCGATATATGTTGTGGTTATTGCAGCTTTCGTTTCCATTGTGGATATGATGATGGCTGCCTATACACCACCTCTATATAAAGCGCTTGGAATATTCATTCCTTTAATCGTGGTGAATTGTATCATTCTAGGAAGAGCAGAAGCATTTGCTGGTAAATACGGTTTTCTTCCTTCCACAGCAGATGGATTGGGAATGGGTATTGGCTTTACCTTAGCGCTATCCGTGATGGCAACCATACGTGAACTACTCGGGACTGGTCAGATTTATGGTACGGATATCATGCCACAAGGTTATCTCGCTAATCCTATGTTAGCTGCTGTATTAGTTCCCGGTGCTTTTTTCACATTGGGATTCCTGATGGCATTAGTAAAAATATTAAGAAAACAGGAATCGTAGGAGATAAGTATGGAATATTTAGGCAATATCTTCATTATGGCGATTAGCGCCATACTAATACAAAACTTTATCCTGGCAAGATTCCTGGGTCTATGTCCCTTCCTGGGTGTTTCCACAAAAATGGATTCTGCTTTTGGAATGGGAATGGCGGTTATTTTCGTTATGACCCTGGCATCTTCGCTAACTTACTTGATTTATGCATACCTGCTGATTCCCAATCAACTTGAATATTTAAGCACAATTGCCTTTATATTGGCAATCGCTGCCTTGGTTCAATTTGTAGAAATGGTAATCAAGAAGAACGCACCTGCTTTGTATAAATCATTAGGTATTTACTTACCTTTGATCACAACAAACTGTGCTGTCTTGGGTGTAGCTTTACTGAACTTTATTGATAAATGGCCTAATGGTAAATCTTATAACTTCTTAGATTCTACATTGAATGGTTTCTTTTCCGGTGTGGGATTTACGGTTGTATTGTTACTCATGGCTGGAATTCGTGAAAGATATGAATTCATAGAAATACCCGAATCCATGCGTGGTTTTCCCATTGCCCTCATTACGGCTGGCTGTATGGCTCTTGCCTTTATGGGCTTTGCCGGATTAAAGTTGTAAGGGGGGATATATGTTATCTATCATTTTATTACCCGCTCTTCTCATCGGTGGTTTGGGTTTATTATTTGGACTTGGCTTAGCTTATTCTGCCAACAAATTCCTCGTGGAAACTGATCCGCGTGTGGACTTGATCATCGAAGCTTTACCTGGTGCCAATTGTGGTGCTTGTGGAATGCCCGGCTGTGGAGGTTATGCTGAAGCAATCGTTAATGCGGGTGCTCCTATTGATAAATGTGCTCCAGGTGGAGCTGCAACCTCAAAGAAAATAGCTGAGATTATGGGTACAGAAGCTGGCAATCATGTAAAAAAAGTAGCTTTCATCCATTGCTCTAGCGGTGGAAGTAATAATACAAATCTTCATTACAAATATGAAGGAATTGGTACCTGTGTTTCCGCTGTCAGTTATGCTGATGGTCCTAATACATGCCGTTGGGGATGTGTATTCCAGAATGACTGCCTGCGGGCTTGCCCATTCGATGCAATATCCTTGAACGAAAATGGCATGCGTATTATTGATGCAGAAAAATGCACAGCTTGCGGTAAATGCGTCAAAGCCTGTCCTCGTCATCTGATAGAACTGTATCCTTATGAAAATCATGATGTACATATTGTATGTTCTTCACATGATAAGGGTCCTGAAGCCAAACGCGTATGCGGTGCTGGAAAACCTTGTATCGGTTGCGGTATTTGCGTTAAGAACTGTCCTGTAAATGCGATCAAGCTGGATAATAACCTGGCTGTTATTGATTATAAGTTATGTACAAACTGTGGTAAGTGCGCTACAGTCTGCCCAACCAAATGTATCATTGATTGCAGGGTTTCATAACCTGTTTATAAAGTAGAGACGCCCAACTTGGGCGTCTCTTTTTAGTTTGCCCAGAATGTTTTCTGCGCCGATGGACTGGAAGAAGTCCTGACACCTAATCAGCGGGAAGTCAACTCGAGGTCAAGGGCGTTGCCGGCAACGGCAGGGTCTGAAGTAAGACGCAGAGGGAATATGGAACATAGCGCAAGTGAACTGATGTTGGTTTGTAGAGTGGGTAACCTTTCTAAAAGTGGGAAAGCCCGAAAGCTGGATAACTCTACAGATTATGACAGATGGCTTCATATTCAGGCAGGAAAACTTAACTGGGGAAGCCTGTTATTGTCTACTTAAGGTAGTAGCTTCGATCAAGTTGAAAGATAAGTGAGAAGCCAAGCGATAGCAGGTGGCAGATGATTCCGTAGTAGTGATTAACCTTTTGCCTATGAAAGCTGGTGACAGTCTGGAGGATAAAACAAAAGGGACAGCATTCACGGTAATGCTGAGGGCTGTATCTCAAAAGGATACAGTTCATGCGAAGGGATGAAGATAATCCAAAGGGATGATTTGAAATGTGGAAAGTAATCGATGAAAAGTGAGAAACGAAGGAAGAAGCTGAAATGCTTCGAGGCTCGGTTTGACAGTGGTGACGAACTTCCTTTCAACCCCGACCGCACGAGACTGATTAGTCAGGCAAAGCTCAAAAGCAGCAGTTCTGTCATATTGCTATATGCTAAAGAAGGCAGGACACCCTGATGAAGAGACATTCATCCTCGATGAACACCGCAAAACGAATCACAATGAGACAGGAAATGTCATGAGAAAATACTACAGTTTAATCGACAAAGTGTACTCACTGTCCAACCTGTATGCTTCCTTCACTTCGGTGAAACAGAATAAAGGTGCATCAGGCATTGATGGGCAGAGTCTAGAAAACTTTGATGAACAACTGGTAGTGAACATCAACCAACTTCACGATGAACTAATGGCAGGCACTTATGAGCCTTCACCGGTAAGACGTGTAGAGATACCCAAACCCAATGGCAAAATGAGACCGCTAGGCATTCCAACGGTAAGAGACAGAGTAGTGCAGCAGGCAATCCTGAATATCATACAACCGATATTTGAGCCTGACTTCCATCCGTCCAGTTATGGCTACAGACCGCATCGGTCTTGCCAACATGCCGTAGCGAAAGCTCAGCGTTTTCTTACAGCGTACAATTTGGGTTATGCTGTGGATATGGACTTATCCAAGTGTTTTGACACCTTAGACCACGAACTGATATTGAGCCGTCTGAACAGGAAAATCAGTGATGGTACATTGCTGAGATTAATCAGCCGTTTTCTCAAATCAGGAGTAATGGTCGATGGGGATTTCAAAGCTACTGAGATAGGCAGTCCGCAAGGTGGAGTAATCTCACCCTTATTGATGAATATCTATCTGGATGAGTTTGACCAGAGGATGAAACAGCGGAATATCAGGATAGTACGTTATGCTGATGACATCCTGATATTTGCTCCGACCAGGAAAAAGGCAGAGCAATATCAAAAGATAGCGACAGCGATACTTGAAGAACTTCGCTTGCAAGTCAATCTGGAAAAGACTCATATCAGCAGTGTCGAAACAGGAATCAGCTATCTGGGATTTTTCATCAAAGGAAGCCGTGTCTGCATCGACAAGGAGCGTTTGAAACGTTTCAAGGATAAGATACGTAAGCTTACTCCCCGCAACAGTGGCATCCCAATATCCATGACGATAGGAAGCCTGAATCCTGTACTAAGGGGATGGGGTAACTATTTCAAAGTTGCGAGTTGTAAAAGCATCTTTGCGAGCCTGATGGAATGGATACGAAGGAGGCTTCGAATGAAGAAGATGCGTGAATGGAAGAGCTGGAAAGCATTCCATAAAGCAATGCGCAGACAAGGCTTCAAGGGAGAATGCCCAAAACTATCTATGACCAGATGGCGTAACGCTCAGAGCTTCCACTTATGCTTTGCCTTGCCGAACAAGTGGTTTGAAGAAATGAAGTTGTTTGATTTGACATCACTTCAGACAAGTGTTTTATTTAATTACTACGAGTAATTACAAGGATTATCAGGAGCCGTGTACGAGACCCGTACGCACGGTTCTGTGAGAGGGATGATGCTGGAATTAATTAGCCAGCATCACCCTACTCGATTATATGCTGAGGTTTTGGTTTTACCAGAAAGCTGAGTATCTGGAGTTCAAATGCCCTAAACAAATTATCATTGAATACCTGACTAAAAGGGCAAGTGGACTTCATTGATACGACCTTTCATCCCCGATCGTGGATACCTGTTTTCTGGGAAGTTCATAATCGACATTAAGTTCACAATCAGCTTTTCAAACTCTCCGACACTATGCTTCGACTACGCTCAGCAACCACCACCTCTCTTTATCTAAAGAGAGGAATAGGTAACCAGCATCCTGTGATCCCCCTCACTTTTGCAAAGGGAGGGGTTAGGGGAGAGTTAGTTATGTTCTGCTTTCGAACCTCGAACTTCGATATGAGTTAGTTCTGATCTTCGCTTCTTTATGCTTCGTACTTGCTTTTCCAAACAGGAAATATCTACTTCAAGATTATGCTCTTCTTAACTTGCTTGTTTCCATCAATCTCTAATTGATATATGTAAAAGCCGGATGAAAGTGGTTTACCAAAGTCATCTAATCCATCCCACTTTTTTGCTTGTTTACCTGGAAGACAGCGTTCATTCTTTACCAGGCTTCTGACCTTCTGCCCACGGATATTATAAATATCGAGTGATACTAAGCCATTGGATTTTTGTTCCCAATTTAAGTGAACAGGATTTCCAGAGGAAGGATTTGGATATATATTGAGCTTAGGAGATGTGTGAGGTTCAACATCACTATTTATGTGAATCGGTACTCCCGAGCTATAAAGAGTAAACGTGGGTAGAGAAGTAGGATAGTCATGTGGATAATCTTGAACGGTTATTACTCTTTCATTGTTTATATAATGAGATCCTCTTGGATCTTGATGCCACACACCCATATAACTATGATTAATATCTCCTTGCAAAGATAGCAAATATTCACCAGTAACAATGTCTTGGACGTAAAATGAAGTAGATATTGTATTATCATCAACTTGTGTATCTTGTTCATAACAAATTTCAATATTAGCATCGCTATCAAAATCACGGCCTACTTCATAAATAAGGCAATTCTCAGGAGGAGAAAAGACTCCTATCTGATTTAAGCTTTCGTCATAAAAAATAATTTGGCTGTTATCATATCGTAAGAGGAAACTTTCGGTAGGAGAAGCTTGCATCCACTCTAATCCTTCACTTGCTGTAAGTATTGGTTCTAATGACATTGCCTGTGAAATTGAAAAAAGAGCTAAACAAAGTAAAATGGCATGTTTCATGATTACCTCCATCTTTATTACGCTTATAATTTATTCTTTTAATCTAGATCGTGATTTTGGCAGTATCAGAATCTGAAAACAGCAAATTGCAGGAACATTTACTAATTTCTCTAATTCTTATGTGTGTAGCAAGTAGTTATTTCTCAACTGGTATTCCCTACCGACAATGAAAGAGACGATTTTGAACTTCCCTGAAAGCAGGTTTTCGCTACCGATGATGAAAGGTCGAGTTTGAAGTCCGAATGCCCTTTTAGTCAAGTATTCAATGATAATTTGTTTAGGGCATTTGAACTCCAAAATCTTAGTTTTCATGTAAACGCAAAAACTTCCTATCTACTCTGTTATTTTTGCAATCACACTTAGATAACTTGCTTTTCCAAATATGGTATTAGTAGCGCTATCCTTCAAATGCCAAAGCCAATAAGGGAATGGTCTGAACAAGTCATTGACCCTGAGCAAGGCAAGAATCTTATTTAGATAGAGATTCTCCTTGATAACCTGATATCCATTGTTACGGAACAATTTGCGTAGTTGGATCAAGTCAAATGAATGCAGATGTGCATTATGAGGGGTTAATTGATTACAATGAATGCACAGGGAATAATTGATCTTCTCTTTATACGGTACAGAAATCATTAATTTCCCCTCTGGTTTGAGAAACTCCCTGATATGCAAAAGAGCTTTAGCTGGTTCTTCCAGATGCTCTAAAACCTCATTCATAACGATCCAATCAAATCTTTCTTCTTTGAAAGGAAGTTCGTAGGCACTGCCGAGTTTGCAATTTATTATGGGATTCATCTTATTGATATATTTCAAATTCTTCTCGGAAAGGTCTACTGCTGTTACAAGACATCCACGTTTCGCCATTTCCAAGGAAAACCAGCCTCTGCCAGAACCAAGGTCCAAGACCTTTTCTCCTGTCTTGGCTGTGCATATGTGCAATACTTCTTCATTGCGGCGTCTCTCAGTCTGCGTCTGATATTGCTTATCAAAGTAATCGAAAGCTTCTGCATCAATACGGTAATGTTCCTGATAATTCATGCATTCTCCCTGGTAATCAATATAGTGTCTTGGCAAACATGGGGTAACCTAAAGGATACTACTACCGGGTCGGTAGGCGCTGTCTTTAGCTTGCGCTTAATAACGGTAACCTAAAGGATACCACTACCGGTCGGTAGTGCTCTGATTTTTTTGTGGCAAATCGGAATTTGCCACCCCTAAGCAGTTATTTTTTGAACAATGGTCGAGGTATATATTTCGTATGAAGAAGCTTATGTGCTATTTCGGAATTCGGCTTTTCAAGGAATTCAGCATACAGCTTTTGAATTGAAATATTATTATGCGATTGGCGTATTTTCATCTGTGAATCTTCAGTATAAAGACCTTCACCACGTTTTTTACGAATCTTCATAGTGGAACCCCAAGGCTGTCCACCTCCTCCAATACAACCGCCTCGACAAGCCATGACTTCTATAAAGTGGTAAGGAACAGGTTTTCCAGCTTCCCTGGCAGCATTGATTTCATCAAGTACTGCTTTCACATTCCCAGTACCGGATGCAACAGCTATCCGTACTTCATGTCCAGCCACATCGATCTTTCCTGTCTTTATTCCATGAATACCGCGAACAAAATTGATATTCGGGTCAGGAAGTTCATTGCCGGTAATGAGAAAATAGGCAGTACGCAGGGCAGCTTCCATGACACCGCCTGATGCACCAAAAATTGTACCTGCTCCACTATATTCGCCCATCGGGTTATCAGGTTCTTCATCAGGAAGGTTGGCAAAATCAAGACCATAGGCTTTGATCATACGGGCAAACTCACGGGTTGTAATTGTCACATCAACGTCCTGGTGACCCGAGGCAAACATCGTGTCCATGCGTTCGATCTCGTATTTCTTAGCAGTACAAGGCATGACTGAAACCAGGAATATCTTCTCAGTGGCAATGTTCATCTTCTTTGCCCAATAGGTCTTAACCATTGTACCCACCATCTGGTGAGGTGACTTGGCTGTAGAGAAATGAGAGATCATATCGGGATAGAACTTCTCCAGATAATCAACCCAGGCAGGACAGCAGGATGTAATTAATGGAAATTCTTCAGGATGATGGAGGAATGTATCTGCAAATTCAGTTGCTTCTTCCATAATCGTCAAATCTGCACCAAAGTTTGTATCAAAGACATAATCGAACCCTAGCATCCGAAGTGCGGAATACATTTTACCACGCACGTTTGTACCAACAGGCATGCCGAATTCTTCACCCAAGGCTACACGAACTGCCGGTGCTTCCTGAGCCACAACCACGATATCCGGATCATTGATGGCAGTCCAGATCGCTTCTGAATCATCCGCTTCATAGATGGCTCCCACAGGACAATATGCAGAGCACTGACCGCATTTGATGCATTCGGAGTCTTCCAGTTGTCTATCCAATGTGGGACCGACAAAGGTCTCAAATCCTCTTTCAGAAGCTTCCAAAGCGTGCACTTCCTGGATTTCATTACAGACATGCACACAGCGATTACATTGAATGCAATAGCCGGGACTTAAAACTAAGGCACAACTGGAAGTATCCAAACGTGTAATAGTTCGTGGAATGGTTGGTAATATATTAGTTCTAACACCTAATCTTTCAGCCAGTGCCTGAAGTTCACAGTGTCCATTCTTGATACATTCAGGGCAGTTATTGGGATGATTAGACAGGATCATTTCCAATCCTGCTTTTCTTAGATCGAAGAGTCTTTTTGTATGAGTCCTGATCACCATCCCTTCTTCAACGGGAGTAGTACACGCACGAACGATACGCCCATTGCCAAGCTCTACAACACAAAGCCCACAGTTTCCTGTCGGGGGTAAGTCAGGGTGGTAACACAAGGTTGGGATATGATATCCTGCCATGGTTGCAGCATGAAGAATCTTTGTATCTTCCGTTACTTCCATTGGTTTGCCATTCATAGTAATATGAAGCATGAATAACCTCCATTTTAATTAATTATTTATTTTTTAATTTAATTCATTTATGAAAAAATCAAATACACAATTGCAGGTAATCTCAGAAATTGGCAATAAATAAAGATAATGTTAGGCGAATTTGTTTATATGTAACTAATCTTATGAATTATTAAGATAGAATATTATGCGCATGGTCCTCAACATATCAGTCAAATTTATTAAAAGGATGTGTCTTTGCCTGGAAATCATTCTTGACAAGACCATATATAATAAATAGATTTTGTTTCAAAAAAAGTCATTATTCTTGAAAAAAAGGTGGTATTAGATGACTACTTTCAGTATTTTAATATCGGAAACAAAGGGGATAAAAGCAATTCCACAAGGTTTTTCAATGTTGGCTTTTATTTTTACGGCCGCATGGGCAATAGATAATGATCTAATAGTGGTTTTTTTATGGACTGTTCTTGCAGGTTTTGTCATTAAAAGCGTATTATTTGCTATTAATCCCTGGTTTGGTTTTGCAGGTGCTATTCTTGTTTTTATTGTGTATGGTATGGAAGGAAATAAGTGGGCTTTATCAAGAGCTATTAAAAAAGGATATGAGTTTCAAATGACCATAGAAGCTGCTAACCGTAAAAAAGCTATTACTGAATATAAACAAGGAGTACAAGGAGACCAAACATAAGTTCATAAGTTTACTACTTTATCTGCATCTGATTCAATCACGCAACTGATTAGCTTTTCCAATAAGATGTTGATTTCGATAACTATCAGTTGACAATATGTCAAGCTTGTAACCCATAAATCTATGAAATAGGACTACATGGATCCTCCCTTCATTTCTGCATAGAAGTGAATACTGAAAATACTTGCAGACCAGTGCGAGGAATAATATGATTAATGAAAATACTGCCATAATCAAGAGTAAAAATGCGTAAACGTCAGCAAATCAGAAAGCTGATACTGATGATATCGCTCTTGGGATTCACATTTACCTGTATGTACATCTCGCCCTATATGACGGTGGAAGGCAGTACCGCAGGTATTGTTTCTGCTGGAATGCTCTTTTGGATTATCATGTTTGCTATCTCTCTTCTAAGTGGAAGAGTCTATTGCGGATGGTTCTGCCCGCTTGGTGAAATCCAGGATTATACTGATAAATGTATCCAAAAACCTTTGAAAAGGTCTTCCCGGCTTTCTTCCTTACGTTACTTATGGTGGTTGCTTTGGGTCTGTTCCGCAGCTTTTTTGTCTATCAAGGCAGGTGGATATCATAAGATAGACTTGCTTTTCAACAATCCAACCGGATTACCACCCTATTCTCGTGGTGTTTATGCCAATATTTACTTTATCATAGCCGTCATTATTTTGTTTTCACTGGTTTATGGAAAACGGGGGTTTTGTCATAATTTTTGCTTCTTGATGCCTATGCTGACATTTGGGAAACGACTAAGAAAGCATCTAAAATATCCATTTCTGCACCTGACAGTCAAACCACAAAACTGCACTTCCTGCAAACTATGTGACCAAACCTGCCCGATGAGCATAGAAGTTGCGAGTCATGTGAAACAAAACGATCTCTCCAATTTGGAATGTATAATGTGTGGATCGTGTGTCGATGTATGCCCTGTGAAAGCTATCAGGTTCAGTTGGGATATAAAGGATGATATCAAGATAAACAAGAATTAATAGACAAATGTAGTATTGTAAATCCTGATCCCGAACAAGATGAACGGTTAAAGAGATTTAATTGGACTGCTTTTTTCGGTAATAGTATTTGAGTATTGTTTACAAACCGTTTTATCTCCACAGCTTCTTAAGTAAAAACATGACTAACTTGTGACAAACCAATTCTTTTACTGTAATACATAATAAGTTGGCTTGTAATCGCTTGACAAATGCATAAATTACTTCACAATTGATTTTTTTTGATAAATAACTAAGAATTGAGGTATTTATGAAACTCTTATTAGTTTTAATAATCACTACATTATTTGTTGGTCTTCATGGATATACGATGTCTCAAAGATACTCTTTCACAGAGTCCTTCAGTTCTTATGCATCAATCACAGGAGTAAATCTGACAGCTTTGCAAACCGACGAAGCTGTTTCCACACCTATTACCATTCCATTTGACTTTCAGTATGCACAGACAGCATACAATCTTGTGCAAATCAGTTCTAACGGGTGGATTGGATTGGGTACGGGATTCACTTCTCCTGCCTATACCAATAAGCTGCAAGCTGGAATCTACCCAATTATTGCCCCTTTATGGGATGATCTGAGCATGATTAATGGTTCTGTCATATATACAACAGTTGGCAGTACACCCGACAGAGTATTCATTGTCCAATACACCAATGCAAAATGGGTATACAATGCAACATCCTCATTTTCATTTCAGACAAAGCTTTACGAAAACGGATCCATTGAGTTCTGTTATGGCCCTTCAACCGGAAATCCCTTAAACCCAAGTGCATCCATTGGAATCAATGTACCCAATGCAGGTATGCGTGATTTTTTCAGTATCACACCTGGTACAACATCAACCATTTCTGAGACAACTGAAAATGCTGCTGTGACTACTTTCCCCGGAAATGGCAAAGTCTTTCGTTTTACATATAAGCCTCTTCTCCGGAATCTTGTTTATAATGGAAGCTGTGAAATGGCTTTAGTGGGTGGTAACATACCCGGATGGGGCATTACTTCTGGAAACTGGACACAAGATAACACGGTAACACCTTTTGAGGGGCACAAGTACTTCTATGCAGGGAACTGCTCTGTGGGAGAGATAAACCAAATGGTCAACGTATCTGATTATGCTTCCCAGATCGATCAGCAGCATATGCAGTTCCAGTTCAAAGCCTACGTGCGCTCTTGGGATCAGGTTCCTCCTGATGAAGTTAGAATTATTGTTACTTACATGATGGATATCAGTATGGCTCTATATACCTATGATTCTTTCAATCTAGCAAGTCCCTGGGGTTGGTTTTTACTGGAAGATACTAAGTTGGCTCCGATAGGAACCAGAAAAATCTACATATCCATCATTAGCATCCGCAACACAGGATATGGTAATGACGGTTATGTAGACGAAATCAGTATAACGCCTATCGATGTATCAGTCACCCTGGATACACCAGTAGTCGAAATTACCAAATTGACTAACGGCAACATGCACCTCTCCTGGTCTCCGATAGACGGAGCAAGCGTTTATGAAATCCTGGGTTCTTCAGATCCATTTGGAACATTTAGCAGTATTGGAACGACAACAAACAATTTCTGGGAAGAGTCATCAGCATTGAACCAGATGAAGTATTACAAGGTGAAGGCTCGGGATTATTAAATTAATCCGTAATATCAGTAATTCCATTTCTTGAAGTACTATTAATAAAGTAGCAGGATGTCATGGACAGATATGCTTTGAAGAATGAGAATGATTCCTGGTTGTTTATGATACGCAACATCTGTGATATTTAACAAATCTCTTGACATACCTTGTAAACAAATGCTTAATACAAGGATAACTTTCGATGTATAAGATAGCATTAATCTAATGGTGGAGAACATGGATCAGGATTTTATCGCTGCTGACAAACAATACCGTAATCGATTCCTATTAATAACGATCGGGATAATCATCGTCTTATCTTTGATTCTTTGTTTTGTTTTTCCTGCTTTCCAAGATTGGCTAACGAAGATGGAACCAGAAAAAGGCATGAAAGTGATTGCGACAGCATTATTCATTCTTTTCATTTTACCAATTCCATTAGGTTTTAAAATGCTTTCGATTTCAAATCGTATCTTGAGAGATCAGTGTTATCCACCCGAGGGTATGAGAGTGCTTTTTGATACAAACATTATTCGAGGAGATAAGGCAAAATTACGTGCCTATGTATTTCTCCTATTAGCTTTTCTTATTTTCTTTATATCAATTTTTTGTGCTTTTTCAGTACAAATATTTCTAAAAATCTTAACAACGACAAGGAGTTTTACATGAACCGTATATCTTTAATTATCATCCTATTCTTTTTATCAATAACTTTATGTGCACAATGGGTTGATGACCCAAACGTCAATACACCTATTTTTGCTAGAGCAGGCGATACAACTATGCCTAAGATTGAAATGACAAGTGAAGGACATAGCTTTATTTCCTGTTTCTCCAATGATGAGAATAATTACGATGTCCGCCTGCAATATCTCGATGGAACAGGAACACCTTTATGGCAGCAGGGAGGTATTCTTGTAAGCAATCATCCTGCAATGACCTATGTTACAGATTATGATATGGCTTTAGCAGCAGACAGCATTGCTATCATCGCTTTTTCAGATGTTCGGGAGAATGGAGGTCATTATCATCCAGTTGCATATGCCATTTCAAAATCAGGACTATTTCTTTGGGGAAATGACGGAATACCTCTTTCCACTGAAGGAACTTATGAACCGGATCCTAAAGTAACGGTAACAGAACAGGGTAACGTAGTCGTTTGCTGGATGCGTAATACAGAACCCACAACAAGCATTGTAATACAAATGATTAGTCCCACAGGAGAGCTTTTATGGGGTAATGGTATCATATTGACCAGCACTGACAACAGCGGATACGAATATCCAGTTATTATGCCTGTCCATACTCCAGCAGGAAACAGCAATGAAGTCATCCTGCTTTGGGTGAAACGTATAGGAACTTCCATGTATGCCCCACGATACATTGCAGCGCAGAAATTTGATGGAACAGGAGTTGCAGAATGGTCTTCAGAGACGATCGTTCAAAATAACGGCAGTATGCCAATCTATGAACATTTTAACTTCGAAAATGATGAAAATGGCGGTGTTTTTGTCAGTTGGTTCGTCTATAGCGGTAGCCTCTTCGATTGTTATTATCAGCATGTCAATAGTGATGGAACCAACGCATTACAGGAAAATGGGATTGTTTTCTGCGCAAGCCAGAATCGGATGTACTTGAATCCCGTTCTTGCATATGATCATCCAAATAATGTCCTTTATGCTTTTTGCCAGATGAAGAATGGAGGACAGGATAACTGGGGAATACTCGGTCAGAAGTTTGACCAGGCGGGTAATTACATATGGATATCATCAGGTATAGACATTGTTTCTTTAAGCCAAGTCGAAGTTGAAAACATGGTAGTTCAATTTACTGGGGAAAATTGTGTCTTAACTTACCTTAATGCTCCAGGCACTTCCTTATCTCAACAAGTAACCTGCACCAGTATTTCTCCTGATGGCACTTTTACCTGGTCAAATCAATATAAAGATATATCATTAGTTCAAAGCAGCAAGACAAAGATGGTTTGCGGTCCTTTTGTAAACAACCAAATGGTAGTTACCTGGGCTGACGGCAGGACTGATAATGCTGACATTTACGCACAGAATATCTGGTCTGATGGTAACTTAGGACAAATCGTTGGAAACGATGATCATACTGCTTCTACGAAGTTGTCTGGACTTACCAATTACCCAAATCCATTCAATCCTGTAACAACAATCGCGTATCATCTAAAATCCTCAAGTCTGGTTTCTCTTGATGTTTACAATTTGAAGGGACAAGTTGTTAAAACCCTGGTTTCTGAAAGGGAAATAGCAGGTGAACATCATATCGTGTGGAATGGGAAAGATTCAAATAATAGTGCTGTTGCCAGCGGTGTTTATTTCTGTAAAATGACGACTGGAAACAATCAGGTTGTCAGGAAAATGATATTGATGAGGTAAGGCAGAAGGGACAGATATTAGGTGCTAGAGCAGCTTAGAAATCACACAAATGAAACATAAGACCCCCCTACCCCCCTTCCCAAGGGGGGATTATTGGAAGGTACAGTTCGGAAAAGGAAAATCCCCTTCCCAAGGGGGGATTATTGGAAGGTACAGTTCGGAAAAGGAAAATCCCCTTCCCAAAGGGGTATTATCGGAAGTACAGTTCGGAAAAGGGATGAAAATCCCCCCTTGGGAAGGGGGGTAGGGGGGTCTTTTCTGAATCTGAGACTTGGCATCTGTAACCTAATTGGAGGATTTATGCTATCTACATGCGGAGTATGTTGTGCAACTGATTGTCATGCATATCAAGTTGAATGCGATGGTTGTGTCGAACTGGAAGGAAAGGTTTCCTGGGCTGAATTTTATGGAACAGAAACTTGTCCTATTTATACCTGTGCAAACCTGCGAGGTTTTCAATCTTGTGCAGAATGCGGACAGGCACCCTGTGATATTTGGTATTCCACAAAAAATCCGGATGCTACAGATGCAGAATTTGAAGCGGATATACAGTCACGACTGAGTAATTTATAGTGGCTACTTCGTCAAGTTGTGTAAAGTTTACTCAGGAAACTGCAAAACATTCATGACCTTGAAGTGTCCATTACAGTAGCCTATGTAGCGCATTAATAATCAGAGAAATAGCAGAGAAACATGAAGCAGAAATGAACCAGCCTTAAACGAAAGCGCTCTCGATTTTGTCTCGGTAATGTCTAGGTTATCTCTCGGTTATCATATAGGGGCTATGTGCGAGGAATGCGGTACCTTCTGTAGAGCGGAAAGATCCCTGCCCCCTTCCCAGGGGGGGGTATGAGAGCAAGAACGGCGTCTTGCTTTACTGTGTTACTGGATGTTTAGTAGGATCGGAATCCTACTCCACGCAGCAGCAAGAACGGTGTCTTGCTTTACCTCAAAACCGATAGCTGAAGCCCAGGTATTTATTATTTTTACCGGACAGATCACCCAAAGCAAAGTTCAATTTCAAATTATGAAGATTCAACCCGGTTTGTTTCTTCTCATCATACAAGGTTTTATAGATTGGGCAAATACCCATAAACGGTAATCCAATCAGGAAACCAGCACCAGCACAAACATATATCGGCAGCATATAAACATCTGTGTTATCTTCATCGTCAGTGTCATATTCAGGTTCACGGTTATCACTTGCCATCATGGCAAAGGATAGACCCAGACCAAAGGCTAAGCCAATACAAGTAGTAACCAATGTGATTTTCTCTCCTTTACTACCTGTTTTATATTCCAGCTTGGAGATTTGGTCAAAATTAACGGTTATACTATCTGTTGATGTAACAAAACCTGTGATGAAATCCTCACGGATATTAGCATTATACAACACAGATGTTTTACCTGTTTGATCCTGGTAACGCAATTGTTCATAGTAACCCTTGTTGCTGAGACTGTCCGGCAGGACTGCTACGCAATTAACGGTAATCAGTAAAATCACAGATAAAAGCAATAAAAGTTTTGAGTAAATCATTTTTCCTTCTCATGATTTCTTATGCAGAGCAGAATATTGAACAAATATGTAATTAAGTTGTGATAGTGCAATTTCATTGTCAAGTTTTCAAAATAGAGATTAGGAGTTATTGGGGTGTTGTACCTTCAAGCGCCAGCTTCTTCAAATATTTCTTGCCAAATTAAACAGAAGTTTCAAAAGTCGCAGGTTGCTTTAGGAGGCTGGAATGTCAGTGATATTGAGAACAACAAAGGTAATCGAAAATCAGATCGATCAATTCCTGGATATTGTGAGTGAATGCGCATTGCTCTTTGGATTGGGAGTGGAAGATTATCTTGCAGAAAGGACTGTACAATTTGAAGAAAGACTAGATGCAATTCGTCAAAATGAACGGAAAGCAGATGAATTGCGTGTCCATATTGAACGCTATTTATATGAAAATACACTGATACCTGAAAACCGGGGAGATGTACTTGCTATTTTAGAAAATACTGATGAAGTAGTTGATCATATGAAGGACACAATACTGCAGTTTTCGATTGAAAAACCAAGTATTCCCACCGAATTTGATGATCTTTTTCTCCAGACAACCAAGGCTTCTGTTCAAGCTGTGGAAATGCTGGCGAGCGGTGTCAGATCTTTCTTTAGGGATCTGTATGCGGTTTCGAATTATATTCATAAAGTCTATTTCTTTGAAAAGGAAGCAGATCATCTTGCAGAAAAGCTGAAACGGCAGATATTCGCCACTGATTTAGATTTAGCAAATAAAGTACATCTCCGTTATTTTACCTACCAGGTAGAAGCGATTTCTGATTATGCCCAAGCTGTATGTGACCGTTTAGCGATATATGTTATTAAACGTCAATTATAGTAAGGTTAAGTAAAATAATGGGTTTCATTTTTCTAACGAGCGGATTATTTTTAGGCTGGTCACTTGGTGCCAATCATCATGGTAATATCTTTGGCGCTGCAGTCCAGACGAAAATGATCAAGTTTAAATATGCAGCTTTGATTGCCAGCATATCTGTCATTTTAGGTTCGGTTATCGAAGGTAGCGGAGGTTCTGCCACGTTGAACAGATTAGGTTCTGTTAACGCTGCCGCCGGAGCTTTTGCAGTTGCTTTAGCAACAGCTATTTCCGTTGCGCTCATGACAAAAATAAAACTCCCCGTTTCCACGTCCCAGGGTATTGTGGGTGCCATCATTGGCTGGAATATCTTTGCAGGTATGCTCACCGATTATTCTTCCCTGATCAGCATTGTCACTAGCTGGATTGTTGCTCCAGTACTCGCTGCCACTATTGCTTTTGGACTGTATTTCCTTTTTCGTTATTATTTGAATCGGTCTAAAATTCACTTGTTGAAGCAGGATTCTCTAAATCGCTGGCTATTACTTATTTTTGGTGCATTCGGAGCCTATAGTTTGGGTGCCAATAATATAGCTAATGTTGTTGGTATCTTTGTTTCTGTTAATCCTTTTCATGATATCATAATCCTTTCAAATTTCACAATCACGGGTATTCAACAACTTTATTTCTGGGGTTCACTATCCATTGCAGTTGGAATTTATACATATTCGGAACGTGTAATGAGTACAGTTGGAACGGATTTATATAAATTATCCCCTCTTACCGGATTGATCGTGGTCATTGCGGAAGCACTTGTTTTGTATCTATTCGGTTCCAAAGGATTGCAAAATGTCCTCTTGAGTCTGCATTTACCTACAATTCCACTTGTCCCAATTTCCTCTTCCCAAGGCGTGATTGGTGCTGTGATTGGTGTCGGTCTTGCAAAAGGAGGAAAGAATATTCATTTTGGTGTCATGGGTAAAATATCTCTTGGTTGGGTTGCTGCACCGTTACTCGCCTGTGCCCTATCTTTCGTATTGTTGTTCTTTGTACAAAATGTCTTTGAACAACCTGTCATGGTAAAAACTTCCTACATTTTTGATAAGAATGTGTTGTTGGAATTGCAGGCAAGAGGTCTAAATCTTAACTATTTAACAGATGTAAACGGCAGAACCTATGATAGCGCTCGTGCACTTCGTCTTAATTTAGATAAAATGCCACAATACACACGCAACCAGAAGGTAATCATCAGTAAAGTCTCTGAAATCGATAAAATGCAGATAAATTATATCAAATTACGTAACGAATTAGATTCTTCCACTTTCGATTTTTCCCAGTGGTTGGCAATTTCAGCTTTAAATGGGAAACTGTACGATCATGATTGGCAATTGCAGAATGATTTAACCCAGATTACCAAGGATTGGAAGTACCTGAAGAAAAGCAACAGGAACCAAATTTACAATGCTGAAATGGCAAAGAAATACAAAATTCTGATCCAATATAGTAAGATCACAAAACCTGTTATTGCAGACACAGATCAGGATAATAAATAGCCAGTTATTCTATTTTATTTCAATTAGATAAGTCTTCCCGTATGCAAATAGTTATAAATATAATAAAGAAATAGGTTACAAAAGAATATGTTTAGATTTTTATAATTAATGAAAAATATATTGACAATAACAGAGCAAACTTCGTATATTGAATAATTAGATTTTAACCTGTATGTTTTATCCCCAGATCGATAAATATCATAATATATCATCAAGGAGGTATCCATGCACTGGCAAAAAAACCTGTTATGCTTTTTCATTTTTGTTGAATGCTGTCTCTTTTTAAATGCTGCACCATTTACCATCAACAACAACACCAGAACTGACAGTCCTCCAGATAGCGCTGAAGCGACTTCACAATTAATTGAACTGGATAATGTTAATCCTCAAGTTTCTGTCAACACTCCCAACGGAGTGCTGACATGGATGAGCGGGGAAATTCACAATATCACCTGGAGTGCAACGGATTCGAATCTGTTTCCTAACCAGGTGAATATTGTTCTGAGTATGGATGGTGGAGCTACATATCCCACTTTAATTGCAGTTGGTGAAGTGAATGACGGTGAATACTCCTGGACAATACCAACAATGACTTCGTTCCTGGCAAAAGTGAAAGTTATTGCCTTGGATAGTTTTGGGAATGTTGGTTCTGACCATAGTGATGGCACTTTCACTGTACCAGGTCAGATCGTTTCAGTTACATCTGGTATCGCAATGGACACCGTTGATCCAGTGGCTGAGTTGGTAAAACCGGATGCTACTACAGTTGGCTACATCGATGAGCAGAATGAAATTCAATGGAGTGCAAGTGATAACCATCTGATAGATCAGCCCATTCAACTTCAATATCAGAAGAACAGCACCGCTCCCTGGGTGAATATTCAGGCTGCTCTGGAAAATACCAGTTCGTATCTCTGGACAGTGCCGGATGTCGTTACTCCGGAAGCGCGAGTTTGTTTAGTCGTGACAGATACATTTGGTAATACAGCCAGCGAAATCTCCAATTCATTCTGCATTAAACATGCGGAACCAGCAACACCGCTGGGTGTTTCCATCACGAGATTGAATAATCAGGATGTAAGGATATCCTGGAATGCTGTAACTAAAAACATTCATGATATACCCATCCAGCTCTCTTCGTATCAAATACTGTATAATGATACTTCAGGACCAGAAAATGACTCTGATTATCAACTACTGGCTCAGGTTTCCTGTAGTGATACAAATTATGAATTTACTCCGACTGGAACACTAGGTAATTCTTTTCATTCCTTCTATCGAGTTTTAGCGATTAAGGATTACGACAAACGTTCCAATAATACTCCTACAGGATTAGTTGATAGCACTAAAAAAGCAGCTTTTCAAACAAGCAATCATTCGATCATCAATAGGTTAAAACAAAAATAAGGAGATGTTATGAGAAGTGCTATCCACACCTTCATCCTCATCGTTGTTTTTATACAATTGTTCACTTTTTGTTATGCTATTTTACCTGAAGTTACTAACTCTTCTGCTGTCCAGCGTACGGATGGCAGCAAAATAGTAGATATTTACTACGATATATCATGTGAAACTCAAACAACAGTCTACATCAGTTTAGTAGTCTCCAACGATAATGGAACAACATTTATGATCACACCCAAAAAAGTAAACTTGAGTGGAGATTGTGGTAAGAAAACATTCGCTCAAGGTCTCTCCCAACATAGTATTCAATGGAATGCAGGAAATGAGTCACGGAAGTTTGATGGTAGTGGCTTTAAGTTTAAAGTGCAAGTGTGGAATAAGATACCAATTCCACCTAACTTCGTTTTAGTTGAAGGTGGAACTATTAATAATGGTTTATATAATGTAGATATAGGGACTTTCTATATAGATATGTATGAACTTACCCAGAAAGAGTATTCAAAAATTATGGGACATAATCCTGTAAATGATTATCCTATGGATGTACATGGTACAGGTGATTTTTATCCAGTCTATTATGTCTCATGGTACAATGCCATAGAATATTGCAACAGGCGAAGCATAAATGAAGATCTGATCCCCTGCTACAGTTACACAACATATGGGACAGACCCTGCAAATTGGCCTATAGGTTGGAATACCAATGTCTCAAATCATACGAATATATCCTGCGATTGGACTGAAGCCAATGGCTATCGTTTACCCACTGAGATGGAGTGGATGTATACTGCGCGCGGAGGTAATCAGACGACGCATAATTATACATATAGCGGGAGTGATAACGTCAACGATGTGGCTTGGTACGGGTCGTATCCACCAGCAGACGGTGGAGGTAACTCAGATATGACAACTCATATTGTAGGTGGAAAGTTAGCTAATGAACTTGGTATATTTGATATGAGTGGCAATATCTGGGAATGGTGTTGGGATCAATGGGATAGACTTTCCCCTTACGTAGATGCCCCATATGGCTCTGGGAGTGGTGGTTTCCGTATTAGTCGAGGAGGTTGCTGGAAATACAGTCCAAGGTTCTGTGCTATAACAATTAGGAGCGGAGACACTATTTATCCAGGCAATCGATCCATTGGATTCCGTGTCTGCAGGAATTATCAGAATTTCACTTCTCGCTTCTGAAGATGTACTTAATCAAATAGGTGAATATCATGATACATAAGGAGATCTTATGAAAAATAGAATACGTACGTTCATTGTTATCGTTTTTTTTATTCTACTGCTCACCTTTTGCTTTGCAATTCAACCTCAAGTTGATAGTGTTACAGCGAGCCAAAGAACTGATGGCAGTAAGATAGTTGATATTTCTTTTAATGTTACATGCTCTAATCAAGATAGTGTATATATCATTTTAAAGCTATCAGACGATAGTGGGGTAACATACAAAAAGAAACCCACAAGGGCAAACCTATCCGGAGATATCGGCTGGGTCGATCTCTCTACAGGAAACTCCAGACAGATCATTTGGAATGTTGGAAATGAATTGGAATCCTTTAATAATGATCAGTATAAATTCAAAGTCCAAGCTTGGGATAAGCAGCCGATACCATCAAACTTTATTCTGATACAGAGTGGAACTTATAATAATGGGGTAGCAAATATTGCCATATCATCTTTTTACATTGATAAGTATGAGGTTTTACAGGAGGGAGATGGTTCTTATCTGCAGGTGATGGGAACTCGTCCTTCTGACCAATACCATGGTGCAGGTGCTGGTTATCCTGTTAATAATGTTACATGGTTCAATGCTATTGAATACTGTAATCGAAGAAGCATGCAGGAAGGATTAACCCCTTGTTATAGTGATAGTACAAGTTCCTATGGAAACTATGGCACTAATCCTGATAACTGGCCTGTTGGATGGAATACAGAAGGCAATCAAGGAAATGTATTATGCAATTGGACAGCCAATGGATATCGATTACCAACTGAGATGGAGTGGATATTTGCGGCTCGTGGAGGTAATTCAACTCACAATTATACTTATAGCGGAAGCAACGACATTAATTCCGTGGCATGGTATGGGGGAAATTCACATGATTCCCTTCATGTTGTTGGTACAAGAACGGCAAACGAACTAGGTATCAATGATATGAGTGGTAACGTCTATGAATGGTGTTGGGATAAATGCAATCAGAATTCCAATGTTTTTTCAGAATTCCCGTACGGTCCCACGAGTGGTAATTATCGTATAAGTCATGGTAGCGCTTGGAGATACACTTCTGAATTATGGTGTACATTAAGATATCGAACCACTGACTTACCAACATATACAAATAATTGCTTTGGCTTTCGAGTATGTCGAAAATAAGAATAGACCTGATTGAAACAATGAGTTAAATAATATTGTAAAGCAGGGAGAATTCTCCCTGCTTTTCGTTTGTAAAAAAAGAAGAATAGAAGCACAAAAAAATAAAACTAGCACTCTCATATTTTGATTGACAACTTTTAAAGCCTCATTATCTTGTCTTTATATTAGCAAACGAATTAGCGGATTGCTAATACATAATTAAGGCAGGTTGCTGATGAAGAAGAACGAATTACGGTTGAATGTAACGCTTCGGGCATTGATAGATGAGTATATTTTGAATAATGAACCTGTATCCTCACGCGTATTATTCGAGAATTATCTGAAGGATGTCAGTCCTGCTACATTACGTATTGATCTTTTCAAATTGGAATCACAAAGCTTAATCTATCAGCCGCATACATCTGCTGGTAGAATACCCACAATCCAGGGTTATCGTGAATACTTGGATATAATCAAGCCTGAACTGGAAGCAGATCATTATGGGAAAACTGAATTCCTTCGTGAGATATTGATTCAGAATTACAAAGATACGCCAATTGCATTACATTATATTATGCAGATATTAGCACAGGAATCAGATCAACTCAGCTTTGTTGCTGAGCCTGAGATATCCAATGGTATTATGTCTAAATTGAATGTATTCCCTATATCAGGGCAGAAGCTTCTTTTTCTGGTTAGTCTTGATTCAGGTTTGGATAAAACAGTGCTATTAAAGGGTAATTATGATATCAACGAAGCTCAATTAAAGAAACTTGTTCGCTATTTCAATGATGAATTGGCAGGTTTACGAGTCTATGATATCTCCCAGCAATTATTGGAAGATAAAGATCATCACTTAGGTTCAGCAAACCGTTTAGTTGATCAGTTTTTAATTGAGTTACGTCATGCTTTCCAGGAGATCAGCAGTTACTTTATTCATTTTGATGGGAACCTGTCTTTCCTGGAACAGAAGGAATTTGATAGTAAAGTGAATATTCTGAATATTCTGAATCTGATGCAGAGACAGGATATTCTTTTGAACCTAATGCAGAAGCATGATAACGGCGAACCTTATCAAGTACTGTTGGGAGAAGATTTCGGTGATCCTCGCTGGTCAGAATATGCACTCATTTATGCAAAGTATGAAATCTTCGATATCCCGGGTTACCTTGGTGTTCTTGCACCAAATCGTAACCAATATTATCAAAATATCCTGATGGTTCGGGATATCGCTCAAACGATCACGAATACTACCAAGAAGGGAATGATGGTACCTAATTATGTCAAAAACTAAACCTATATTTCATAAGCATGAAAAACCTGATACTTCTGAAACTAAAGAACCTGAAATGAATGAAAAAGTTGAACAGGAAATTACTTCAGATTTCGAAACCCAGATCGGTGAATTGAACCAACAGGTTGATCAATGGAAAGATAAATATCTGCGTCTTATGGCAGATTTCGATAATTACCGTCGCCAGACTCTTCTTAAGCAGAAGGATTGGGCTTTCCAGGCAACTGAGAAGATCATTTTATCCGTATGCGATGTTGTGGATAATTTCGAACGAGCATCATCACAATTACCTGAATCATTAAAAGAAGAACCTGTTGTGAAAGGTCTCCTGCAAATTGAAATGCAGCTTTCTTCACTATTGGAAAGGGAAGGGATTGAAAAGATAGATGCCATCAACCAGGATTTCGATCCCAATGTTCATGAAGCGTTGGCCCATATACCTTCCGATCTTGAGGAGGATAAAGTGGTGGCAGTTATTCAGAATGGATATAAAATGAAGGGCAAATTGATTCGCCCTGCACGTGTAGCAGTTTCCAACGGCGAAATGCCGGTAAATACAAAAGAAAATAACAAAGATAAAAATGGAGGTAGCAATGTCTAAAATCATAGGAATCGACTTAGGAACTACAAATTCCTGTGTTTCCGTTGTAGAGGGTGGAAAACCGATCGTCATCGCCAATGTAGAAGGGACTCGTACAACACCTTCTGTGGTCGGTTTCACAAAAGATGGTCAACGTTTGGTGGGTCAATTGGCAAAACACCAGGCAGTGACAAATCCCACGAATACAGTATATTCAATTAAGAGATTCATGGGCAGAAATTTTAACGAAGTCGGTAACGAAATCTCGCAGGTTCCATATGCCGTAAAATCAGGTGCACATGGGCAGGCGGAAATCTTCATAGAAAACGAAAAGAAGAATTTTACGCCCCAGGAAATCTCAGCGATGATTCTCACCAAGATGAAGGAAACTGCTGAAGCTTACCTGGGAGAGACCGTGAAGGAAGCTGTGATCACAGTTCCTGCGTATTTCAATGATTCTCAGCGCCAGGCAACCAAGGATGCCGGTAAGATCGCTGGTTTAGAAGTCAGACGTATCATCAATGAACCTACAGCCGCAGCTCTTGCTTATGGTATGAATACGAAGAAATCAGAAAAAGTTGCAGTTTATGACCTTGGTGGCGGTACTTTCGATATTTCTATTCTCGATATTTCCGATGGTGTGGTGGAAGTTCTTTCAACTAATGGAGATACACACCTCGGTGGTGATGATTTCGATAAGCGCATCATGGATTGGATTCTCACTGAATTCAAGAAACAGGAAGGCGTCGATCTGACTAAAGATCCAATGGCAATGCAGCGTTTACGTGAAACTGCCGAGAAGGCAAAAGTTGAATTATCCGGCACTCAGACCGCGAATATCAATCTTCCTTTCATTACAGCCGATGCTAATGGACCAAAACATCTGAATGTCAATCTGTCACTATCAGAGTTTAACAGGTTAGTATCTGATCTTGTAGACAGGACTCTTGGACCTTGTAAAAAAGCACTGGAAGATGCAAAACTCAGCAAAGACCAAGTTGATGAAATCCTGTTGGTCGGTGGCAGCACTCGTACGCCTTTGGTCATCGAAACTGTGGAGAAGTTCTTCGGTAAGAAGGCTAATCGCAGCCTGAACCCTGATGAAGTAGTAGCAATTGGCGCTTCCATCCAGGGTGGAATTCTTTCCGGTGACGAAAACATGAACGATGTACTCCTGCTCGATGTTACTCCTCTTTCCCTCGGGATAGAGACACTCGGTGAAGTCATGACAGTCCTTATTCAGCGTAATACAACAATTCCTACAAAGAAAAGCCAGGTATTTTCTACTGCTGCCGATAATCAGACTGCTGTGACCATCCATGTCCTGCAGGGTGAAAGATCCATGGCTGCCGATAATAAGTCCTTAGGTCGTTTTGACTTAGTGGATATACCTTCGGCGCCTCGTGGAATTCCTCAGATCGAAGTTACTTTTGATATTGATGCCAATGGCATTATCCATGTAACAGCTCAGGATAAGGGAACTGGTAAAGTACAATCAATCCATATCGAACGTCCGGGCAACCTGAATGAGGAAGATATCCAGAGAATGGTACGTGATGCAGAACTTCATGCAGAAGAGGATAATCTTCGTAAAGACACCATCACAGCTAAAAATGAACTGGACACAATGATCTTCTCCACAGAAAAGAGCCTTGAAGAATATGGAGAAAAGATTTCTCCTGAAGAGCGCAAGACGATTGAAGATGCAGTCCATGAAGCTCGTGAAGCCTATAAAAATGGTACAACGAAAGAAGATTATAAGACTGCGCTGGAAACTCTTTCCAAGAAAGCTCAAAAACTCGGAGAAGCCATTTACGCTCACATGCAGCAGCAACAGGGAGCTGAAGGCGGACAGGAAGCCCCACAAAAGGAAGAACCTGCCCAGCAACAACAGCAGAATGATGGACCTATCGATGCTGACTTCGAAGTCGTAGATAAAGATAAATAATTGAATCGTAGAGTAGGACGCCGTTCCTGCTAAATCTGACGAAACGAGTAGAGCACGATGCCGATCGTGCTGAGTGCTCTGCTTTCCCTCTCTTTGGATAAAGAGAGGGATTAAGGGTGAGTTTGATTCTCTGGCTGTACTTGCACATTGTGCACGATACAGGCTTTTCAAACTCATCTGTCAATTCGTGCCACCTTCCCTTTATCCAAAGGGAAGGATTAGCAACAAAGGAGTACCCTTGGCAACAAAACGTGATTACTACGAAATACTGGGCGTGGATAAAGCATCCGATGCAGATACCATTAAAAAAGCATATCGAAAACTGGCGATGAAGCTTCATCCTGATAAGAATCCGGGCAATAAGATGGCAGAAGAATCCTTCAAGGAAGCTTCTGAAGCTTATGAGGTACTGAGTGATAAAGAAAAACGCGCACTGTATGATCAATATGGTCATGCAGGTGTGGATCAATCCTTCGGTGGAGGTGGCTTCAATTGGGGCAACTTTACTCACCAGGATGACTTGTCTGATTTATTCGGTGATGGATTCAGCAGTATCTTCGAGCAGTTTTTTGGTGGTGGATTCGGTGGTGGACGCAATTCCCAGGAGCGTAAGAATCGCGGTGAAGATCTCCAGATAGAAATCTCTCTATCCCTGCAGGAAATCTCCTCAGGAGCAGAAAAGAATATCAAAATCAATGTGAAAGATCAGTGCGAAACCTGTAAGGGCAGCGGTTCATCAGATGGCAACATTACTACTTGTCCTCAGTGTAAGGGAACCGGACAGGTCTACCAGATGCGCCGTTCACTATTCGGTCAGGTGCAGACGATTGCTGAATGCCCTTCCTGTCGTGGTGAAGGTAAAACAATCAAAAACAAATGCCCCAAGTGTTCAGGCGATGGTCGTATTCGAAAAGTCAATGAAATCAGCGTGAAGATACCTGCCGGTGTCCAGGAAGGACAATATATCCGCTTACGCGGACAAGGCAATATGGGGATTCGAGGTGGCACAAAAGGTGATATTCTCGTCCTTATCCATGAACGGGAAGATGATCTTTATGAACGTGACGGGAATAACCTGATCGTCGATTATCCCATCAGTTTCAGTCAAGCTGCTTTAGGGGCTGAAATCCTGGTTCCAACTCTCACGGGAACAGTGAAAATGAAAGTACCTGCTGGAACACAGTCAGGTAAAGTATTCCGTGTTAAAGCGCAAGGGCTTCCCCAAGTGAATTCAGCTTATCGAGGTGACTTATATGTGAAAGTTATCGTTATCACCCCTACAACATTGGGCAGGGATGAGACCGATCTGTTAAAAAAACTTAGTGAGCATGATGCTGCAAAGAAATATGTTCCGGGTAAGAAATTCTTTTCCAAAATGAAGGATTTCATCTACTAATGCCCTTTTTCTATACTCCCACACTAACTCGTGAAGCAGAACAAGTCACAATCGACGGGGACGAGTTCCATCATATCACTCATGTCTTTCGTCATAAGACAAATGATATCATTAAACTCACATCTGGTTCAGGTCTTTTAGGAGAAGGCAGGATTCTATCTATAGGCAAGAAAGAACTTATTTTAGAAGTACTCAACTTTACGGAACATCCAATGTCAGAACCTCAATTGTCTGTAGCTTTTAGTCTTCTAAGAAATAAAAATGATGAATGGATGGTGGAGAAACTGACGGAACTTGGCATTAAAAGACTATATCCCATGCTGACAACCAACACCGTACGCCAGCCTTCGGTGAATATCCTGGAACGCTTCCAAAAAACAGCTATCAGTGCCATTAAGCAATGTGAAAATCCCTGGCTGCCTATCATAGAACCTGTTTCAGAATTGAAAGAAATACTCAGCAAACTTCAAAAACAAAACATAAAACCAATTGCAGCCTCAGAAAAAGAAAAGAATCAACTTTTGCCTTCAACTATCACTGATTTAGAACAGCCCTGCTGTATTCTCATCGGTCCGGAAGGGGGCTTCACTCCCGAAGAATTTTCGTTATTGGAAGCTAATGATGTAGTTTCCTTTAGCTTGGGAAATCATATCCTTAGGGCAGAAACAGCAGCTATATGTGCTGTTTCACAATTGTTACTGCTGTATCTAATCAACAGTCCGGTTTACAGCTAACAGAAAAGGAACGTCTCTTCCGTACGTTTTTGCTGCGTTGAGTTTTAAGACAAGAAATTAGGCTCACTAACACTTAACACCTAACACCTAGCACTTTTCTACCTTCTCCCATACCCACAACTACCGTACATGAGAACCGCTTTCAAATATCTATTACATCACTCCAAAACTACCCTCACCTATCTCTCAAATCCTGAGGGAAGTCTAAGAGAAGTGCGAAGTTCGAACTTCGAAGTACGAAGTATCACTTTACATCTTTTTCTTGACTGCCACAAGGATTGTAAAAACGAGTAGAAAAAGAGAAACATAGGAGTATTTTTTGAATGCTCTGTCTTAATAAAGAGATACATGGAGTTTAAATGACAATAGAGCAGCAGATGAAAATCATCAGTCGTGGTGTGGAAGAGATCATTCCCGAAGAAGACCTGATCAAAAAGTTGAAACGATCTGAAAAAACAGGGAAGCCATTGCGTATTAAGTACGGTATCGATCCAACTGGTTATGATGTCCATATAGGTCATCTTGTTCCCATTCGCAAGATGCGGGAATTTGAAGATTTGGGTCATACCGGAGTGATTATTATTGGAGATTACACTGCACAGATCGGTGATCCCACCGGTCGTGATGATTCACGCCCTCCTTTAACTGCTGATCAGGTTAAAGCCAATGCTGAACGTTACATGGAACAACTATATATGGTTTTGGATCCTGCCAAGACAGAAGTTCGTTACCAATCGGAATGGTTTGGACCCATGGGAATGTCAGAAGTACTCAAATTAATGGGAAAGTTCACTCTTGCCCAATTCATGGCACATGATACCTTCCGGAAACGTTATGAAGCAGGATTGCCTCTCGGTATGCATGAAATCATGTATCCTATCCTGCAGGGTTTTGATTCAGTTGCAATACAATCTGATGTTGAATTAGGAGCTACAGAGCAGAAGTTCAATATCCTGACCGGTCGAGATATGCAGCGCATTTTCAACCAGGAAGAACAGATAGCTTTGCTATCACCAATCCTGATGGGTACTGACGGCAAGGAGAAGATGAGTAAAAGTTTAAATAACTACATCGCTGTTTTCGACCCTCCCCAGGAAAAGTACGGGAAAGTGATGTCGATTCCGGATAATATCATCATCAATTATTTCAACTATGCGACAAGGCTAGCGATTGAAGAAATAGAGGAAATCCAGAAAAAGCTGAATGCTGGTGAAAATCCTAAATTTAGTAAACAGCGTCTTGCACGTGAAATCGTTGCCTTATATCATGGGGAACAGGCAGGGATCGATGCGGATGAAGAGTTTAATCGGATTTTCAGTCAAAAGGAAATCCCGACTGATATTCCTGATTATAGATGTTCAGAATCACCCATTAAAATTATCAAATTGCTGACAATAACCGGTCTATGCCAATCCAGTAGTGAAGCTAAGCGTATGCTTCAGCAAAATGCAGTAACGATAGACGGAGAAAAAATATCTGATATGGAAGCTATGATTGATATCAAACAGGATTTCATACTGAAAGTCGGTAAACGCAGATTCATGCGTATTGTACATGAGACCAACAATCTTCAAAAGTCCTAGGTAAAAAAGAGATGGAATTTAGCTTACACGTAATTGTCACTTTCATTTCGATCATCATCCTTTTCGGATCGATCATTATCCATGAAATCAGCCATGGGTTTGCTGCCTTCTGGTTAGGTGATGACACAGCAAAGCGCAATGGTCGTCTCAAACTGAATCCCCTTGTACATATTGATCTATTCGGAACGATCATATTGCCCATCATGCTTTTCTTTATCTTCAAATTCCCTTTCGGCTGGGCAAAACCTGTACCGATTAATCCTTATAATTTTAAAAATATGAAAAGAGATATGGGAATTACTGCATTGGCAGGTCCCTTAGCCAACTTCACAATAGCCTTCGTACTTTCATTATTGATTCGACTCATGATTGGGTCTATGAACTTGAACTCAGGAGCTACGATAGCAATCGGATTGCAGTATGTCTTGGCGATTATTACACAATTAATCATCATTAATCTCTATCTTTGTTTTTTCAATCTCATTCCATTCCCGCCGTTGGATGGTTCCAAAGTATTTGGAGCTTTTCTTCCCGATACAATATATTATAAATATGTAACCCAGGAACGACTGGGAATGGTGATTTTTGTAGGTTTGATGTTATTCTCATCCATAATGAAATTAGATATTTTTGGTGGGATACTCAGCCCGATTGTCATGAATATATTTCATTTTATGACAGGAATGAAATAATTGTTGTGGAGTAAGATTCCAATCTTACTGAATACGAGACAATAGTGATATTAAAATTTTTAGTAAGGTGTTTCATAAGATTGGAATCTTATGAAACAAATGAGAATAAATAAGTAAAAAATAGAATTCTGGAGGAAGAAAATGGATCTAAAAGATCTGAAGCAACTCATAACCGATGAAGATATTCTGGCAATTGATCTGAAGTATATTGGTTTGGATGGAATTTGGTATCATATTACTTTTCCATCACGCAGATTGGATTATGTCATTGAACACGGTGTATCATTTGATGGTTCAAGCATACCGGGAATGCGTGCTGTGGAATCAGGAGATATGGTTTTAATGCCGGATTTAAGCTCTGCACATATCGATCCTCTAACTGTTACTCCCACGATAAGAATCCTGTGTTCCATATGTGATGCCGCATCTCGAATCGGGGTAAAAAAAGACCCTCGCAGTGTAGCAAAAAGAGCGCAGGAATATATGATATCTACAGGTATTGCAGACACATCACTCTGGATTCCTGAACTGGAATTCCATCTTTTCAACTCGGCTGACTATTATAATGGTGATTATGATGCCGGATATAGCATCACATCTTCTGAAACCAAGGATTCCCTTCCCGAAGATATGTACGATGGTAATGCTCTATCACAACAACATGCGAAAGGTTATCATATGGATACTCCTTTTGACCAGCATTATGAATTACGACAGGAAATGGTGGAGATTATGGAGGAATTGGGGATTCAAATCCGTTATCATCACCATGAAGTTGGTCTTTCAGCTCAACAGGAAATAGAGACGGAAATGCTAAGCTTTCCTAAAATATGTGATGATGTCATGCTCATGAAAGATGTTATTCGCCGACTGGCTTTACGTGACGGTCTGACCGCAACATTTATGCCCAAACCGGCATTTAATCAGGCTGGTAACGGGATGCATTTTCATATGCTGTTAACGAAACAAGGGAAAAATATCTTCTATAAAAAAGGCGGTTATGCTGATCTCTCTCCTGAAGCATTATGGTTCATTGGAGGTATCCTCAAACATGGATGCTCGCTGGTTGCCTTTACAAATCCAAGTACAAATTCATATAAACGTCTTCTGCCTGGTTTTGAAGCTCCCGTCAAACTGATCTTTGGACTAGCTAACCGTAGCGCAGCCATCCGTATACCGAAATATGCGACAACGAAGGATAATAAGCGCTTTGAATTTAGAACCGGTGATGGTACATGTAATCCTTATTTAGCTATGAGTGCATTACTGATGGCTGGTTTGGATGGTATCAAGAATAAGATAGACCCTACGAAATTGAATTATGGACCATTTGATGACAATATTTTTGAATGGTCTTCAGTAAAAAAAGAGCAATTGGTTTCGATTCCATCTACGTTGAAAGAAGCCTTAGAAGCATTACAAGCAGACCATGATTATTTACTCGCGGGAAACGTCTTTAATGAGGAAATGATCATGTCGCATATTGATCTGAAAATGAAAGAACATGAAATGGTTAGTAGCAGACCTCATCCATTTGAGATGAGTCTTTATTACAACATATAAAAAGCAATCAGTTTTTTTTGCGACAATAGCTTAATAATGGAAAAAGATTATTTTGTTTGACAGAAAACGTTTATTTATCTGTTTTTACTAACACTTTGGTGAAAAGAAAATACTATTGATTAGGAGAGTTGATGAATTTTCAGGATATTATTCTTACTTTGCAGTGCTACTGGGCAAAGCAAGGATGTAATATTATTCAACCTTATGATGCAATAATGGGGGCAGGGACTTTTCACCCAGCCACTTTCTTTGGTGCTTTGGGAAAAAAACCTTCTGCGGTCGCCTATGCGCAACCATGCAGACGCCCTAAAGATGGACGATATGGTGAAAATCCAAATCGCTTACAGCATTACTACCAGTTTCAGGTGATTATAAAACCATCACCTCCTGAAATTCAGAATCTATATTTGAATAGCTTAGAAGCAATAGGCATTGAAATTGACAAGCATGATATTCGATTTGTTGAAGATGATTGGGAATCTCCAACCCTCGGTGCCTGGGGTCTCGGTTGGGAAGTATGGCTTGATGGTATGGAAATATCTCAATTTACCTATTTTCAGCAAGTTGGCGGTATTGATGCTTTTCCTGTTAGTGTTGAACTTACTTACGGTTTGGAACGGCTTGCCATGTATATCCAAAATGTCGATGATTATCGTAAGCTGATGTGGAATGATACTACTACCTATGGTTCCATGTTTTTCGTCAAAGAAATCGAGTACTCGAAATATAACTTTGAATACGCAGATGTTCAACATCTGTTCCCTGCATTCAGTGATTTCGAGAAACAATGTTCTACGTTAGTAGAAAAGAAACTGGTATATCCAGCTTATGATTATCTATTACAATGTTCACATTCTTTCAATTTACTAGATGCAAGGGGGGTCATAAGCGTAACTGAACGTGCTGCGTATATTGGTCGCATCAGAAAAATGGCAAAGGATTGTGCTTTATTATACTTAGAAACAAACAATGAAAATGTGAGGGAAATCTTATGATTACTAAATTTGAAAACATGTGGAAAGAATTCGCTGGTATGATTTCTGATACTATGCCGGATAACATACTACAGATCGCAATTTATGATCCGCAAACTGAAAAAGGCAGACTCGCTGTTATCGCAGAAGATGCAAGTATTCCAAAACTAGCAATCCTTTCGCCAATTATTCAAAAGATGATCAAAAAGGAGTTGCATGTTCCACTGATCGTCGGTAAATTCTTTATTGAGACTTCACGAGATAGTTTTCCTTTGGAATTCCTGAATATTCAAAGCTCTTATCAGAATATCTATGTAAAAACCGATTTGATAAAAGAACTTACTTTTACCAAAGATAATGTTCGTCTTCAAATGGAGCGTGAAGTGAAAAGCAAAATCCTGTTAACCCGTCTATCTGCACTTGAGAACTTGGAGCAGGTTAAGAATTTGTACCACCTGATTGATGTTTCTATCCATTCACTTCTTCCTGTTATGAAAGGATTCTTGTTTTTAGCAGATAAGGAGCTTCCGCATCAATATAAGGATTTGATCAAAGCATGTGAAGAATTATTGCATGAGGATCTTCAGATTTTCCAGCAGGCTCTGGTAATTCATCGGGATCAAATGACAAAAGATAAGTTACTTGATTTTTTCCACCATTATACGAATAAAATGATGACTTTGATGTATATCATTGAAAAGTATCCTATTGATAAATGAGTGTTTCAAACACGGATGGAATTCAAGCTGAATTTCACTTGGATTTTGCTTCACCACTTCTATTTACAGCAATTCATAATGGACATGAATTACGTAAAGAAGTAAAACAAAATTGTGCACTCAGTGAGATAGAACGCCTTCGTGAAGAAGATCCTCATACAGCTTTTTTTACGGAGATTGGACAGAATTGTATTATTCTTCAGACAAGTCGATTTGAAGTCGATTTGAACCGACGTCGTGAAAAAGCTATTTATCTCCAACCAGAAGATTGCTGGGGTTTGATTCCAAGATCAGCCCCACCTGATCAGGATTATCTTGATAAAAGTCTTGCCGAATATGATTTATTCTATCAAGGTGTTGGTCTGATCCTGGATGAACTGATTCGCTTGTTCGATCAAATCATAATCTATGATATTCATTCTTACAATCATCATCGCAAAGGTATCGATGCTCCTTTCGACGACCCTGCACTCAATCCGGAAATTATCCTCGGTACCAGTAATATGTCCGATAAATGGTTTCCTAAAATTGAAGAGATGCGAGATCAGATAATGAACTATGATTGGTATGGGAAAAGCTTGGATTGTCGGATTAATGTAAAATTTACTGGCGGTCACTTTGCTCAATGGATTCATCAGGAATACAAAGAAAAAGCCTGCGTTATTTCAATTGAATTTAAAAAAATATTCATGAATGAATGGACTGGAGTTGTGGATTATCAACTAATGAACGAATTACGAAATGTCTTGAAGACCACGATAAAAATTTGGTAAAATAAGTAATTGAATAACGCTAATACCTTGTATAAAAAACAGATATCTATGAATGATTAATATCGATGAATCGACAATATCACATATAACATATTGTTAATCAGTTTTTTAAGTGATTAGGATATTCGTATTTTAGTTTGTCTTTATGAATTCAAAATAAAAATAAAAGTTGACAGAAACTGTGACCACTTATATCTTATGTCCTGTACGAGGGTAGAATTTTATTCATCAAACTTGAAAATAAACATAACGTGATTTATAGGCATTTCCTATATCCTCAAAATGATAAAAGGATAGTAATTATGAAGTCTAAATTATTGGTAGTTTTGTTTCTCCTAATCGGAATTTCTTCAGTTTGTTTTGCACAAACTCAATCTTGTTCAGGTAGTTGGGCTTTGACTACGAATGGTAACTGTACTGTTTCCAGTAACGGAGCATTATCCGGTACGAGCATTTCGCGTGCAAATCCGGCACCGATCCCAACGATTTCCTATAACTCCAGTTACGGAGCCAATTCCGATAAATGGGATGTAACTTCATTGAATACGGGTAGATATTATGAATATACATTAACAGCAAATGCAAATGTAACTCTAAGCTCTTTAAGCGTAGTCCTGAGATCAAATGGAACCGGTGTTCATGCAGAAATCCGCTATTCCCTGGACGATTTTTCCTCTTACACAACATTGCTATCTGATTATACTTTAACAGCGAATTCAAATTATTCATATTCAAATTCAACATTATCGATTAATATGGAACCCGATGATAAATTAACCGTCCGTATATATGGATGGAATGCAGCAACTTCCAGTGTTTTATTTTATAATAAGAGTATGGTGATTTCCGGTTTGAGAAAAACAACGGAAACAGATTTCTTCCGTACAAAAGCTGATGGTAACTGGGATGAAACTTCTGTTTGGGAATCTTCCGCAAATGGTGCATCGAATTGGATTGCAGCTACTCTTACCCCAACTGCCACAGCGAGTACGACAACAATTACTCATAATCTTGCTTTAAGAGAAACTGAAGGATGTGGAAATCTCACATTTAATGGTGGCTCAATTGACTTCGGCGATTACGATTTAACCATCGATGGAACTCTCTCAGGAACACCTCATTACACTTATAGCGGTAGCGGTGTGCCATCAAAAACAGGGACTGCTGCCATAGTCACTGTAACAACTACAACTCCGACATCTATTCCTACTGATTTGAATACACTAATATTAGATCCAGGAGCAGGAAATACTGTTTACTTACCTAACAGCTCCACTTCAGTAACCGTAGACTTCAGCAGTGGATCACTTACTTTGGGTGATTATCAAATGGTAGTGACAGATGTTACATCAGGAACTTCTTCATTCATCTTTAATGGTTCAGGCGGATTATCAGGCGAAGGTGCCAATTATACAAATGTTATTTTGGAAGTAAATACTTCAGATACGATTCCTCCTATACTAAATGATATTACTGTCAATCCTGGAGAGAATATTGAAGCCTCTTTACCTGGTGATGTTACAACAACAACACTTACTTTTATTGATGGTTCCTTAGGTTGGAACAGACATATTCTGACCCTGGCTGATAAAGATTTCGGACTCACTGGTTCAGATACAATTTCAGCCTTGTGGGTGTTTATGGAACCTGTAGCATATACGTGGTATGGTTATACAAGTATAGAACATACTTGGCATACAACTGGAACATTTGTCGGTACTGTGGATCTGATTTTCTCCTATCCTGCCTATATGTCCATGTCGCTTGAAATGAGAGCCTATACGCGTAATCACTTTGATGGAGATTCTCCATGGAAGTGGATCGCTGTATTGAATACTGTTGATAATGGAGACTACCGCTCTGTTACACTGCCGGGAGTTAATGATTTGAACGGAGACGTTACTGATCGGGACTGGACACTAACAGATAATGATCAGGAGTTGCCGGTAGAATTGACTTCTTTTTCAGCGGAACTTAGTCAGCAAATCTATATCACACTGAAATGGGTGACACAATCCGAGACCAATTCAGTCGGTTATAACATTTACCGTAACAGTACGAGTAATTTAGCATCTGCCATCAAGGTCAATGCGAATTTAATCAGTTCCACTAATACATCTATTGAGCATACCTATTATTTCCGTGATGTTGTTGTTACCAATGATGATGCCTATTATTATTGGCTACAGGATGTTTCGAGCAACGGAATTGAGACATTACATGGTCCGATAATTGCTACCTTAGGTAACAATGGTCAGACCACACCTACACCAAATATTCCTTTAGTAACTTCTGTGAAGAACATCTTTCCAAATCCCTTTACACCCAGTACAACTATCAACTATGGAGTTGCAACGAAAGGTGTTGTGAGTATCAACGTTTATAATGCAAAGGGACAGATGGTCAGAAACTTGCAGTCAGGTGTAAAGGAAGCCAATAATTATCGTGTTGTATGGGATGGAAAGGATTTAAGTGGGCGCTCTTGTGCATCGGGCGTTTATATCATCGAATTGGTTTCAGGTAGAATCCGCTCTACAACTAAAGCTATTTTATTAAAATAAAATTAAGAGCATAAATAAAAAGGGATGTTGAAAAACATCCCTTTTTTTTTAATGTTTATGTACTTAATTATATCCTTTTCCTTTGCCATGAAATGCTACATGAATCCGATTGAATATTTGTTTGATACGATGAGCCATCTGTCGTGTCGGATTCATTCGAGCCAGCATATGATCTATGATATGAGCCCAATTATAGGGTTCATCTTGATTGAAAAAACCAATAGATTGAAGAACCTCCATAATATATGATTTAGTATCCAGATATTGTTCTCTATCAGCAATTACTTCTCCATCATGCTTGATAAGATTACTTCTATAGATTTCATAAGTTAGAATTGCAACCGCTTGGGCTAAATTCAAAGAAGGAAAATTTGGATTGGCAGGGATGTAACAGCGCATTTGACAAAGTGAAGCTTCTTCATCTGTTAAACCCCATGTTTCACGTCCAAAGATCAAACCTGTTTTTAATGCTTTATTCTCTCTTGTATACGTCCCAGCCATTTCAGGTGTTAGATCTACAGGTTTTAATTTTCCTTTTCTTCGAGATACTGCTATCGTTCGGTCTAAATCTACAAGAGCGGATTTAAGATCAGGGAAGATTTCTGCATTTTCCAGCAACTCTTCTGAATGAACAGCAAGATAAAAATCATTTTTTTCAGGTATGGAACCAACGATTCTAAGATGGGTAATTTCGAAATTGTTCATGATCCGAGCTACAGCACCTACATTTCCCTGGTATATAGGTTCGACCAATACAATATAAATATGGTTCATATAAATGTAATAAAAAGAAAACTAACTGACGGAGAGGGATCAGTTACGACCAATAATCTGCTGTAGTCGAAGTCCCATTTGAGCCACATTTTGATTCGTATCCGCTTTCCATTCTTTAACAGTTTTCTGAGTGACAACGATGAATTCCTGAGATTTATCTCTTCTGCTGCGTTGAACGAGAATATTGGCTAATTTCTTCATTGAGACCCAGATTGTCTTTACTCTTTTTTCATCAGCATCAATAAGCCACTGGCGAATAAAAGGATAGCATTGATTAGGACGTAATCTTCCCACCTGTGTCAAAATATGCGTAATTTTCTTTTGTACTTCCAAGCTGTTATCATCGATCAGGTTTCCCACAAAGTTCATAACGAATTGGGGATCCTGTCCAGCAATATTTTCCATTCCATGCATGGAGAGCGCTCTTTTTTTCTCATTTTCGGAAGATGTCCAAGAAGGCATGATTTCTTTCATAACATCCGCATTTCTTTTCCACATTTCGAAAGCAATACTTTCTGCTTCCCATGGAATTGTTTCGAATGATTTTTCTAAGATATCGAGAATCTTGCGCGGATTCTGTAAATTCTTATAGTAGAAATAAAACAAGGCAGTTGCTCTTATACCATAGACTCGATGATCTAACATTTCCATACAGATTTGATCCATCGTATCTACATCTTCATAAGAGGCAAGCAGTTTACCCAATGTATCCCGAATGAAATAATTGGCTGTGTTAGCAAGAGAGTGTATTTTCTTTTTCGCCAAATCGCTTTTCCCATTTTGTAGCTGTTTGAGTATTTTTTCTACTATGGAATCAAGCTCTTTGAAATCGTCTGAATCTAGACGTCCAACTTCTTTTAGCATATTATGTCTCCAACATCAATATATCATCAACTAGATAAATATGAATTTTCTCAATAGTAAGTGCCTTCAGGCATTATAAGAAATCTTATGCGAAAACCATCGCGTAATTAACATGCAAAATCGCATCCATAAGCACAGATTTGAATCGTTGATTTATAAATAACTTAAATACGACTTACTAAATTCCGTCAAGTAGAAACTATAAAAATTCCTATATTTGCTGAAAATATAAATGACGGAAGATTAAAAAAGATTGACATTAGATGTTTTTCTTAATTCTGGTATATAAATTGTCGCTTTTGTTTCTGAAAAGGAGTCTCTATGCTATCTTTCGGTTCAAATGATTTCTTTCAAACCTTTTTTCAATACAATAATACTGTTTGGCCAATGCCGATGGTAGGATATGCCTTTGGACTTATTGTTGTTTTCAGCTTATGTTACGAAAATCAATTGGCTGACAGGATGATTTCACTGGTTCTCGGGTTTTTCTGGATGTGGATTGGTTTAATACAACAATTGGCATTTTTTAGTAAAATTGATCGATGGGCTAATGTCTTCGGGATTTTATTTATGATCCAGAGCATCCTATTTCTGTGGTTAGGAGTAATTAAAAATCGGTTGATCTTCAGGATTCCTTTTTCAGGTTTTGATTTAGTTGGAACCATTTTTATTGTATATGCTTTAATAGCTTATCCCATCATTGGTTTTTTTGTAGGTCATTCTTATCCAACATCTGCTGTCTTTGGTATTGCTGCTAGTCCTACCACAATATTTACTTTTGGAGTATTTCTATTTGCTGTAGGAAAATTCCCGATATATATGATGATCATTCCTTTAATCTGGTCTCTCATCGGTTTTGCCTCATCTATGATCATGGGAATCAATGAGGATTTTGTACTTTTTGTGGCAGGTGTCAGTTGTTTTATTCTGACAATTATCAGGAATAAATCCGAGAAAAACAAAGATCTGCTCGTATATTTTAAACCCAAGCAATAAATGGGGATAAGGTTGAAAACATGCAAAATAAAATCTTAATTGTTGATGATGAAAAGAATATACGCCTGACTCTCAGGAGAAGCTTGGAAACTTACCCCTATGATATTTTAGATGCTATTAGTGGTGAAGAAGCCTTAGAAATAATGAACAAAGTACATGTAGATTTAGTCCTGTTGGATTTGAAGTTACCAGGGATGAGTGGACTTGATGTGATTCACAAAATGAGAGAAAAAGAAATAAAGGCAAAGATAATCATTATTTCTGCTCATGGAACAATCGAGGCAGCAGTGGAATCCATGAAGCTTGGTGCTTCCGATTTTATTGAAAAGCCCTTTACTCCTGATGATATCCGTCAACTTGTACATAAACACATCGTGGATATTCAATGACTTTTCGTATATACAAGGGGAAGTTACGGAATAAAATCCTAAGTGGCTTTTTTTTATCTCTTGTCTTAACACTCATCGTTTTAATTACTTCCTTCCTGAATCTCCGTCATCTTGGAAAAGCCAGTGAAGCAATTCTTCAACGCAATTACAATAGTATTCTTGCCGTTCAGAAAATGATAGATGCCTTAGACCAACAAAATAACACTCTTCTATTTTACCTTTCGGGGAATCACAAGCAAGGCTATGAATCATTTATTCAGAATCAGCGTACGTTTGAACATTGGCTCAGTAATGCCAGTACAAACATCACCGAAATCGGCGAGAAAGAAACGATTATCAACTTGGGAAAAGCATACACCAGTTATCTCGTGCAAATAGAGAAAATGAGGGACTCTTCTTTTGAAAAACAAGCAAATGAGGTTCTTTACTTTCAAAAGCAAGTTCTGCCATATTCAGAAAATGTAAAAACTCAATGTAATAGACTTCGGGATCTTAACCAAGAAGCGATGTTTCGCTTAAGTGAAAAAGCAAGAACGATTTCTCAACGTGCCATCTTTTCTCTTTGGTTTATTGGGCTGATCAGTATCATGATAGGCGTAATGTTTAGCTTCAAAGTTGCCAATCTTCTCATGAAACCGATCAATCTAATGCTTTCTGCCACACATGAGATTTCTGAAGGTCATTATGATGTGCAGATTCCATTCAGTTCAGAAGATGAATTTGGCAAGCTGACGGATCAGTTTAATAAAATGACATCCAAGTTAAAGATGTTCAATGATCTGAATATTAAGACAATCATGCAGGAAAAACAGAAGAATGAAGCGATCATCCAAAATATCGATGATGGTATCATGGTCGTTGACGAGGAATTTAAGCTCATTAATATCAATCAAAAAGCAGCTCATGTTTTTCACATAGATGCCGTTAATTCACTGAATAAGCATTTCCTGGAAATCATCAATAATCAATATCTGTTTCAACTTCTTAAAACTACATTTGAAACTGGTAAAATACCCGACTTTGCAGAAAATGAGAACATTCTGGCACTAGAAAACAATGGGAATAAAAAATACTTCCAATTCCTTATCAACCCGGTCTTTAGCAGTTCCAACAGTTGGTATGGACTTCTGTTATTATTACGAGATGTCACGAAATTGAAAGAAATTGATCAATTGAAAAGCGAATTTGTAATGATCGTCTCTCACGAATTGAAAACACCGCTGACGAGCATCGGGATGAGCGTTGATCTTTTACTGGAATCAAAGGAATTACAAACGCATAAAGATCAAATGGAACTTCTGACCATTGCTCATGAAGAAGTCCTGCGTTTAAAAGCACTGATTAATGATATTCTTGATCTTTCTAAAATGGAAGCAGGTAAAATTGAATTGGAATTCCAATCTGTTGCAGTAGATTCATTAATTGAGAATTCGTTTCATATTTTTGAGAGACAAGCTGAAGACAAGGGTGTTCAACTGCTTGTACATCTGCAGGACGAATTACCCAATATCCGTGCTGACGTGAATAAAATAAACTGGGTGATTTCCAATCTTGTCGGCAATGCCTTGCGCTATGTTAAGACTGACGATAAAATCACAATCAGTGCTGAAAAAACAGGTAAATTTGTAACGTTCTCAGTTTCAGATACAGGCATTGGAATCCCTGCTGAATATCAAAACAAGATATTTGATAAATTTGTTCGAATCAAAAACACACAGGAAGGTGGCGGTACCGGTCTGGGATTAGCCATCTGCAAGGAAATAGTGAGAGCCCATGCTGGTACGATATGGGTGGAGTCTGAAATTGGTAAGGGGAGCGATTTTCTCTTCACTGTCCCTATCTATGAATCATATATTAAGTTGTAATATGTGTAAGGAAGGATGATATGTCTAAAAGCCCAAAGATACTCATCGTCGATGATGAAAAGAATATTCTCATTCTGTTGAAAAAGGTTTTAGATGATATGCACTACGCTGTGGAAACATGCGCAGAAGGCATTAAAGCCCTCAGTATTCTGAATAAGCAAAATATCGATGTTGTATTACTCGATTTGAATCTCCCTGACCTTGGAGGCATTGAAATTTTAAAAAGCATATCACAAATGCCACAGAAACCTGATGTGATTATCATCACAGCCTTCGGGAATATCGAGAATGCCGTGGAAGCCATGAAACTCGGTGCAGTCGATTTTATGCAGAAGCCATTCACTCCGGAACAGGTACGTAACACTGTGATGAAAGTGATAGAAAGGCGTAGCTTTGCTTTGAATGATGCTGTGAACTATGACCAGAGCATCGAAATGGCAAAGAAGTTAATCAAGGATGGTCTCTACAAACAGGCAGCCGAATATGCCCAAAAAGCAATCGATTTTCTGCCTTCCAATCCGGAAGGTTACAATTTCCTGGGTGCTATCCTCGAAATTAAGGGTGATTTGAAAAATGCCATTGAAGCCTATCAGACTGCATGTCATATCGACCCCATGTATGAACCTGCCAGGAAGAACCTGGAGCGGATTACAAAACTGCATCGAAATCGTAATATTGAATTGGATATGAGTAAACTCAAATAGAAGGCAATTATGAAAGATAAACAATACATCATTATCGTTGGCTGTGGACGACTAGGTTCTTCCATGGCTAATTTTCTAAGCACACAGGGGCACAGTATCGTTATGATCGATTTGAATGGAAGCGCATTTCATCGGCTAAACACTGAATTCAGCGGTTTTAAGATGGAAGGAGATGCCACTGAATTCAGCTTATTAAAACAGGCAAAAATTGATAAGGCTGATGTCCTCCTGGCTTTGACAGATGATGATAATATCAACATCATGGTCACTCAGATTGCCCGTGAATTCTTTGGAACGAAAAAGGTCATTGCCCGTGTTATCGACCCTTTGAAACAAACTATCTTCAACGATCTCGGTTTAGAGACATTAAGCCCAACCTTATTGACTCAGGATTTCCTTAGAACATGGATTTCGAAGGTTTAGGTAAGAATTATGAACATTATCATTATTGGTGACGATAGATTAAGTTATCATTTGGGGAAGCTCTTTCTCGGGAAAGGTCATACGCTCCATATTGTGAACAGAAATGCAGAGCATTGTTCCTATCTGGCAAAGAATCTGAAAGCCGTTATTATCAATGGCGATGGCAGTGAACCCGATATGCTCTACCAGGCAGGTGCACATACTGCGGATGTCATTATTGCAGCAACACCCCATGACCAGGACAATCTTGTCATTTGCCAGTTAAGCTCTTCCTACTTCCAAATTCCCCAGACACTGGCAATGGTCAACGATCCGGATAACATTGTAGTTTTTGAAAAGCTTGGTTTCAAAGCGATTTCACCAACGCAAATCATGGGAGATGTGATTGACCAGCTTGCTTCCTTCGATACCATTACCCGGCTCTTGCCTATTGGTGAAGGAAAGATCAATATTACGGAAATCAAGATACTAGCTGATAGCCCAGTCGTTGACAAACAACTAAAAGATTTGAATCTACCTGCTGACGCTTTGATTTCCTGCATTTTCAGAAAAGATGAAGCCATCATTCCCAGGGGACTTACGACTCTTGAATTGAATGATCGGATTTTAGTTATATCCAAACCTGATATGCAGAGCAAAGTCCTACATTTATTTACAGCAGATTAAAAAATGAGAAGAATCAATTACTTTTTAGCTGCACGCTATTCCTCAATTGCATCTCATCTGGGTATCATCCTGTATTGTGGTGCATTCCTGTTATTGACACCTCTTCTAGTCATTCCCTTCTATCCGAAGGAATTGGTCTATGCAGGAAGATTTATTGTACCTGCTATTATTTTAGGAGCAATTGCCTTTATTTTGCAGAAGATCAGGGGCAAGAAAAAGCTGGAACCTCTCGATTTTGATGAAAGCGGCATCGTCGTCACACTTGGCTGGATGCTTGTCAGTGTTTTTGCTGCGATTCCTTTAATGACGATATGCAAGATGAACTTTACTCAAGCTGTGTTTGAATCTGTGAGTGGTTGGACAACGACAGGCTTAAGTATTGTTAATTATACTAGCACCCCTCAAGTCATCTATATGTGGCGAGCTATCATGCAGCTTGCCGGGGGAGCTGGATTAGCGATTATTATGATTGCAGCTCTCACCGGTGTCAATGGTACAGGCTTGTATTCTGCTGAAGGAAAAGGCTTGCAGATGAAACCGCATGTGAAAGATTCAGCCCGTATCGTGATGGCGCTCTATTCAGGTTACGCAATCATTGGTACAATCGCTTATATGTTTGCCGGTATGAATCTATTCGATGCGATCATTCACTGCTTTGCTGCCATTTCCACAGGTGGTTTTTCTAACTATGTGGATAATATTGGACATTGGGATAGCATTCCTGTTGAAATCGTTTCCATAGTGCTGATGATTCTAGGAAATATCAACTTTGTCACTGCCTACCTGCTTGTTCATGGAAAATGGAAATCTGTTTTGAAGAATGGTGAAATCAAAGTCATGCTGGTTCTCATACCCTTATGTTCCTTCCTCGTTTTCATGACGACAACGTCTTTAATTTATCCAACCCTATCCAAACAGATCAGGGTCGCTGTCTTTGAAGTTGTCACAGCCCTGACAACAACTGGATTTTCCACAGTTAGCTATATTCATTGGGCAGAACCGGGAGTGTTTATTCTCATCGTTCTTATGCTCATTGGTGGTGGAACCTGTTCAACGGCTGGTGGTCTCAAGCAAATACGTGTCTATTTACTCTACAAATCTGTTTTATGGCAGATTAAGAGAGCTTTGTTCCCTGCCAATGCAGTACGCGAAAACCATATCTGGGATGCAGAACAAAAAGAGTACATCACAGATGAACGGATGAAACTGATTGGCAATTTCACAGCTCTATATCTGTTTCTTTTCTTTGTTGGCTCTTTCATTCTGATGGCATATGGTTACAATATCAAGGAATCCCTGTTTGAGTTTGCTTCTTCCATTGGAACAGTAGGACTTAGTATAGGAGTTACTTCACCTACGACACCCAAAGTTCCAATGTGGACGATGACAGCGGGTATGTTCATGGGCAGACTGGAATTCTTCGTCATCTTCTCCGGTTTTCTGAAGATTGGCAAAGACCTGGTGTTAATTTGTAGGGGTTTTCGGAAGTAACCCTTTTGCTGTAAAATGTTATTCATAACATTTACGGAAATTTGGGAAGAAAGATCAAAACGAGCTCTCCCTTGAAGAAGGTTCCAGGTGTTAGGTTTTAGGTGCTAGTCAGAGAAGATACAGAACTAGCTCTCCCCTAAATTGAACAACCCCCCTTAATCCCCCCTCGGCTAGGGGGGTAAATGGGAGGGGAATCAGACTCTTCTTTCCTTTTGCCCTTCTTCTCTCTTCTGCTCTTCCCCTGTCCGCTGTACCCTGTACGCTGTACGCTGTAACCTTCTGCCAGAATCCCATTGACAAAAACATTCTGCTTTTTTATCTCACCAAATGAATCTGTTAACAAGAAATTGAGGTATAAATATGAGATGCAGACATTGTAATGAAAAAGTGAAAGATCATGATTTCTGGTGTATATATTGCGGTCACCAAACCGGTGTTATTAAAACTTATTTAAGAGCCAAAATGGCACTCAATGAAGAATGGGAAGCCTTCACAACCTCCACTATTAAGAGTTATGGCTTTGCTATTCTGAACACCCTGGTATTCCTGATACTCGGTGGCGGAGCTTATTGGTTCAGCTTAAACGACAGCTTACTGCCAATTTCACATTTTTCTAAATACTTACTGAATAACCTTGTTTTCCTGATCGTGATTCCTTTCTTCCTAACTCCTTTCGAAATGGCTTCTCACCTGGCTGCACAGCCTTGGAGTATGAAGGATTATTTCATTTCCCTGAAAGAGTATCCACGTTATTTCGTATTCGTCTTCTTCAATATCGTCTATTTCTTTGCCTTAAAATATATCTGCACCGGCGACCCTATCTTGCATCTCGTCAGATTTGTCATGGTACTCTACTGGATATCCATTGTGCTACCCGCACCTGTGATTATGCAGGAACTGAAACTCAATCCCTTTCAGGTGATCGTCAAATCCTACCAGGTTGGCAGGGAAACACGCTGGCAGCTTTTCTTCCTTTGGTTCATGCTATTTGTCATCAACTTTGTTGCTCTTCTGCCCGTTGGTCTGGGTCTATTAGTCACATTGCCTCTCACTTATCGTGTGATTTATCGTTACTATAAGAAACTGGATGAGTTTGAACTAGTTACCGAACCTGAACAAGTTTTAAATCTGAAGTCGAAACAAGCGTAGAAAAAATTAAGAATTAATAATTGGCTGATAAGAAGTAGTTTGGAACGCTGATACCTCATCGGTGGATAGTCGAATTCTTTTCGACCTGTAACTTCAGAAGAACCAGTTAGAGTTTACATGAAAGCTAACCAATAAAATAGTAAGTAAATAGCAGAGCCGGTACATTGAGTGATTTCGACGAAGGAGAAATCGTATCGAAATAAACTGGTATGACACTGAATGATAGTGTACTGTCGTCTTCTCAATACTAACAGATGCATTTCGACTTTGTTCAATAACCATCTATTCACTCGTAGAACTCAACTTTCATCCTCGGCAGCGAAAACCTGTTTTAGGTAAGTTCAAATCTGGATTGCAGCTAACATTGGGGTTGAACTCCAAATCTCCAATAACATGGATATACACATAAGATGGTTTGGAGATTTGAAGTCCAACGAGTAAAGTATGGTCAGGATGGATGAAGACATATAGGTTTTCTCATTGTTTGAATATTTATCTTGACATTGAAACATCTGTTCTTAACCTATTATTAATTAAGAAGGTCATTATGAAAACATCACATGTAATAGTTTTACTAATTCTATGCCTTTCTTTTTCTTTCCTCTACGGTGTGCATACAATTTACGTAGATGGGACTACCACCTTCAATCAACAGGATGGTTCCTTTTGTTATCCCTTTAAAACAATTGGGCAGGCAGTTATATTCGATTCTCCTGTTAGAGAAAATCAACTGGTTGAAGTCAGAGATAGCATTTATTCGGAGAATGCAGATCAGAACATTCCTCCTTATGTGCATAAAACCAGAGATTATTTCGTGCTAAATCCAGATGGAAGCAACAGTATTATCTGGTGCAGCTTCCCGGTTCTGGATGATAGAACTTATGTAAATAATCAGTATCAGAATGAGATTCAAGTAATCTTGGATAAATATTGGGCTCTTTCACCAATTACTCTCGTCTCGGCACAGTCGAAATATGGACTTGAATCAAATGATTTTAGATTTTATAATGGCCAGTGGCAATCCGGCAATTATCGGGCTTTTGCCCCTGTTGGTTTTAAAGTTCAATTTAATACTCCCTATATTGATAGTCTCCATATCAGCGGGTTATATCCTGATGCTCATACCACTCCTCTGGCATTGACAATTCCAAGCAATCCCAATACAGTCAGAGAATATTGGCTGGGCTGGTTCCCGGAGCAGACACAAAATCTGATGGATGCCTTTAAGAGACATATTCCCGGGGATTTGACCCATACTTATCTTGATTATCTGTATGAGATTAAGACCAGGAACTGGGCAACCCGCAGAATCATGCCCAAACCCGGCGCTGCCTGGGGAATTCCGGTCGGTCATCCCACATTATCCTGTGGTGAAATGGTGGCTGTGAAAGCTTTCAGCAATGCACCTGCTCAAATGTACTGGAATATTCCGCCAACAAGCCGTCCGCCTGTAATACGAGAGAAAGCTGAGATTTTCACTTATAAGGAGAAGCTGGATTATCTTCCTGTGTTTGTGGAGTTAGATCCGCAGGATATACCTGTAGAAGTTGGAATAATGGTGGATGGTATATGTAAAGGGGCTGCAAAAGTGGATAGTGATACCCTTGAAATAAATGCATATTTACTGGATGAAACAAAGTCTGATCCGGAAGCGGATATAGAAATCGTATTCTCTTATGGAGATCGTGGTACAAAGTTGCAGAATAGCTGGACAGTCTTTAATCCGAATAAAATGGTCTTTGAAAAAAGGAAAATTCATCTCAGGGATATTGATTCTTATCTCTATTTCTCTTTTAAAGCGGGCGAAGGAACTCCTTTAATTCCATTAGAGACTGAATTAGATGCAAACTATCCAAATCCTTTCAATCCGGATACTCATATCTCCTTCACACTCGCCAAAGACATGCATGCCAATTTATCCATATATAACTGTAGAGGTCAGAAGGTACGTACTCTTGTCAATGGTATCACAACGACCGGCAGGCATGATACAGCCTGGAATGGCAAAGATGATTCAGGAAGGAAAGCTGCCTCCGGTATTTACCTGTATCGTCTGGATACACCTGCATGCAAACTGACGAAGAAGATTGTATTGCTGAAGTAGGGATAGACCCGTGTGTCTATCCATTCAAATATTGCACAGATTCAGAAATAGACCCCCCTACCCCCCTTCTCAAGGGGGGATTAGAAAGTGGAGACTAAAATTAAGTTCAGATAAGGCTTAACCCCCCTTCTCAAGGGGGGATTAGAAAGGGTACTAAAATTAAGTTCAGATAAGGCTCCTTAACCCCCCTTCTCAAGGGGGGATTAGAAAGGTGAGACTAAAATTAAGTTCAGACAAGGCTCCTTAATCCCCCCTTGAGAAGGGGGGTAGGGGGGTCTAAAGATAGCGTTCCAATTAGAATCTTGGAGAAGATATGTCAAAGACTATGTTATTGATAATACTTGCATTCTCAACAGGAATACTCTACGCTCTTACTCATACCGTAAACCTGGATGGCTCTGCCCAGTTTACTGCTGTCCAATCAGCGATCAATGCCTCTGCTACAGGAGATACTGTACTGGTATATCCGGGAAGATACTTGGAGAATATCAATTTCAATGGGCATAGCCTGACCCTTGCGAGTTTGGAACTGACAACCGGGAATCCTGCTTATATTGATTCCACGATCATTGACGGTAATCAGCAAAGCAGTTGCATATACATAAACAGTAATGAATCATTTGTTATCATAAGAGGTCTATTAATTACAAATGGGATAGGTTATTTATTTTCCAACAGTATTCTCCGTTATGGGGGAGGAATTTTTTGCCAACTTGCAACAGAGTTTTCGATTATTAATTGTAATATTATTGGTAATCGAGCTGATGATGGAGGAGGAATACATTGTACTCGATCTAACATTACTTTGAAAGGAACTACTATACGTAATAACAGTGCAGCAAATGGTGGTGGCGGATTATTGTTCAACAACAATTACTTGCATCCCAATTCACTAATTTTCGATGCCCAGGATAAATGCTCGATCTATAATAATGATGCATCTTACGGATTGGATTGCCAATTTAATTTATACAACTCTGTCCATGTGATTTTAGATACCTGCACGGTGATAAGTCCCTTGAATTATTTTATTACCGGATACGCATCCGATCCCCATATTGAGAATCCCATCACTTGTGAAGTTGAACATGCCTATATGACAGAAATCAATCATGATCTGTATGTTGCTCCTAATGGAAATAATGCAAATGATGGCTTGTCGGAAGCATCTCCGCTTCGCTCCATATATTATGCCATGTATCATATAGCAGCAGACAGTTTAAATCCTAAGATGATTCATCTCGCACCAGGTAACTATTCATTTCCCGAAAACTATCAGCAATACGGAATACCTGTAAAAAGCTGGACAACCCTTACTGGAGAAACAAGAGAAACCACTGTACTTGATGGGAGTGGGACACAAATTCTAATCAGACCCGCAACTGGCAGCCGAAATGTTACAATAACCAATCTCACATGCAGAAATTCGAATATCAGTATTGCCCCCGATAAATCCATGAATTTGTTAATTAATAACGTCATAGTTGAAAATGCTTCAAGCGATATTGGATCGGGAATCGGTATTACCCGATGTAAGGACTTTCGAATAAAGAATACTACTGCAAGAAACAATTTTGCTTCATATGTTTATCCTGGCTTTTATTTTGGTGAAAACAGAGGCACTAATTATCTGATTAATTGTATTTCTGAAAATAATACGAGTTTACAGGGAGATGGAAATGGCTTGAAGTATACCGATAAAGGAACGATTATCATAGATGGCTGCACTTTCAAGGGGAATTTCAGTTCAGCAGAAGGTATGCCAACTATTTTTTCTATTGGGCGTAATACAGATGATGATACACTCAAAGTAATAATAACGAATTCAAATATCATAGAGAATACTCAAACAGCATATACTTTTATGGCTCTAGTATCAGCCAATAACGGTATTGAAATCAGTAACTGCACTTTTGCCAATAATTCAGGAGGAAGCGCTGTGTTGGGAATAGTGGGTGATGCTGTCCTGAAGAACAATATCTTTTGGAATCCGGGTTTAACCCAGGAAGTACAGTTTCTCTATTCTCCTGATGATCCGAATAATTATGATGAGTATCTATCCAATAATATCATTCGGAATGGCATGGATGGTGTATTTTGTGATCCTTCCGATTTCCTGCACTGGCAGGAGGGAAATATTGATGAAGAGCCGATATTCTTTGGGTGGGGAGATAACTCCTATATGATAACTTCCCTATCCTCGGGGATAGATGCCGGAACAACTGATACCACAGGATTATCGCTCTCTCCTTTTGACTTATTTGGAAATCCGAGAATAATGAATGGTTTGGGGATACAGAGCCGGATAGATATTGGTGCTTATGAATACCAGGGTCAGATTCATGCTGGTTTTGCTGTCTCTGATACCAGTGGTGCAGCTCCTCTTGCCGTCCATTTTACAGATATGAGTATTGGTGATACCGATCATTGGGCGTGGGATTTCAATGGTGATGGTGTCCTAGATTCTGAAGAGCAGAATCCCACTTATGTTTATACAGAAGGCGGTACTTTTTCTCCCTCACTCATCGTCAGTTACGCAAATCGCTATGATAGCATTCGCAGGATGTCAATCATTACACCCGTTGCCAACCAAGACAATACAGCAGCAGCGAGGGAAGGATTATCAATATATCCGAATCCCTTTCAAAGCAGCACAACGCTGTCTTTTCATCTGAAATCACCGCAAAAAGTGAAACTGGAGATATTCAATATCAGGGGACAGAAAGTCAAGACCTTGATCAATACTTTTTTAGAATCCGGCAAGCATGACCTGGATTGGAACGGGACAGATGAAAGCAACCACCAGCTAGCTTCCGGTATCTACTTCTGTTCTTCTTACCTCGGGAATAAACATAGGATTCAGAAGCTAATCCTGGTTAAATAACTGATTAGGGCAGTTCTTCGGATAATGGTTGATTCTGGTTAAACTGATTGTAATCTTTGGAAGTCAACTTGCCTAGATGACTATTAAGTATTAGGAAATTTTAACTTTCATTCTTGGTACCAAAAAACCTGTTTTCAGTAAGATTAAAAAGCCAAGATCGATAACTGCTATGTATGATGAAGCTACATCATTGCTGGAGATATCAAAATCAGTAACAGAAACTTTACGGTGTTACTTTGGACACTATTACTCCCCCAAGATACTACCAATCTAAATCCAATCCCATACAAATTCCATACCAATCTCAAACCTGTTTGCCGAAACAGGAATGAAACAGGAATGAAACTGGTATCAAACAGGATTGAAACAGGTATAAATATAGGGGTTCTATTGTGGTTCCCTGGAGCTAAGAAGGAGCGGAGAGTGGGGGAATTGTTCGTATCATGGCTTGTTAAGCCGTTAAAGGAAGGACTGTTAGTCTGGATCTCTTCATAGCTGATTAATGGGATAATATTCAATTTCAGATAAGAAACTGGGGATAACATCCCCTCGTTTAACAGTTTAACAAGCTGTGATACGGTTTTGAACTTTCCTGGGGTGCGAATACCGATTCTCCACATGCCAAATCGGAGTTTAGCATCCCAGTTTTCATGTAAACTCTAGAAATGAAGAAGCCCCGTTATTTCTTTTTTTGGATAAGAGAAGGGGCAAGTGATTTACGGCAGTAATCCAGATGAGTTTTCCGCTCTATACTTAAGTGAGACAAGAATTCCATGAATAGATTTCAAGCAGGTGATACAAAAATGATACAGTCTTTGTTTACATCGTTGACAGTCAAATTATGCAAACAATTGTCCGATGAAATATATTCCTGGCAGAAATAAAAAAACCGCATCTGAAGATGCGGTTTATCACGATTATCTAAGAGAGATTATTCTTTTTCTTTTGCGGGTTTAAACTCAATATTCTTCGAAGGATTGTCTTCCTCAGGTGAATCTTTCTTGAGTTCTTCCAACATGAACTTCGCAGATTCGTTCAATTCACCTTCCTTGAATTTATTGAGGAAGATAGTAAATTCTTTGATTGCATCATCTTTTTGCTTCAATTCTTCAGCAAGCAGAAACCCCGTCATAAACATCGCTTTGTAATCATCAGTATTATTAGGATAGCGCTTAATTATCTCATCATAATTTGAAACAGCTTCCATGAACTTGCCATTTCTTGCTGCTGTATCAGCGAGATCGAAATACTCCTTTGCGGTACGTGTGATATCTAATTTATCCGGGTATTTCTTAAAATTGAACTCGATGAGCAATTCATCAGTCACACTCTCTCTCTTTTCTTTTTCTTTTTCTTTTTTGAGTGAAACTTGAATGCGTGATTCAACTTCAGTTAAAGTGCGATATGTGATGGGACTATCCTTGATAACAGTAAAAAAGACCCAATCATTCTTGCTGTTTTTGAACAATGGGCTTGTTTCATTTACATTTGTATTCCACACTATGCGATTGTAGGTGGAATCTGTGCCGATGCCAGGGATGATGTTATTCTTATAGATATTATCAATGATACCATCTTGCTCTGGTCTGATAGAAGATTTTCTAATCATGTCTAGGATGGCATCCTGTTTATTCTTCTTTATAAGAGCAAGATATTTGGGGCGCATTTTTTTCGCAGTTGCTTCGTTTTTAAAAGTCAGTTGCTGTATTTTACGTATCGGTTGAATAGCAAAACTGTCTTTATTCTTTTCATAGTATGCCTTCACATCATTATCAGTAATTTGAATCTTGTCGATGACAAGTTCGGTATAAATCTGTTGAAGAAGGACATAGCGCTTCGTTTGAGAGTATGAATCAGCTTTGGAAACATATTGTTCGTAATTCAGCTTTTTTGCTTCCGAAGTAAATAGGTTTTTTGTCAAAACTTGATCCAGGAATTGTGTTTTACCATTCCCTTTCATGAACATTTGCTGTTCTTGAGGAGACACCGTTTTAAAAGCATCCAGGAAGTCTTTTGCTGTCATATCAAGAGAAGGATTACTAGAAGTTATTAGCTTCTGATTCATCAGTTCAATGCTGATGTTATTATTCTTTTGATTTAATGAATCAAGAAGAACATCATTGATTTTAACCTTATATGCTATTTTAAGGCTGTCCACGACTTGCTTGGTTAAATCACTTTCCTTCTGAGGACGTACTTTATTTTCGATATCAGCAGATACTTCATTATACGTCTTTTGTCTTCCGGGGACGCGAGAGATGACTTTGAAGATATGGAACCCCGTCTTTGTTTGTACCGGACCGTTTACAACCATCGAGTCAACAGGTGTTGCCATGATCAGTGAATCGAGTTGAGCATCACTTCCGACTCCGGGGACATATCCATTAAAGCGGATATTTTTTATTTTTCCTTGAAGATCCTTCGAGTATTTGTTTGATGAATACGTTTTTACAGCATCTGTGAACGACATCCCTTTATTCAGGGAGGTGATAACTTTATCTGCTTCATTTTTATCAGCAGTTTGCACATAAAGAATGGTGGTATTTGGATTTTCGTAGAATTTTACTTTGTTCGTGTTGTAATAATTATTTTTATCAGCTTCAGTTACGTTGATTCTGTTTTGAATATTCCGCTTGTAAAATTCTTGCATATAAAGAGGTTTGAGAGCGTCATCCATTTTTTTCATAATATCAGGATTTTTATCCAAACCTTCTTTTAATGCTTTCTGATAGAAAACTACTTCAGTTGACATCATATCAAGAATTTGTTTTCTTCCCTGAGTCGTTTGGTATTGTGGTTGGTATTGGGCGGGGATTTTAGAAATTCTTTCTTCGACATCAGCCTTCGTTATCACACCGCCGGTATATTCAGCGACAATCGGGCTTGCAGGTTTTGTGGCAGTAGTATCTGGCGCATTTTTTTGCACAGTTGCTTTTTTTACATTGACGGTTTTTGTCCTTGCATTTTTTTCTTTTCCATTGATTTTTTGTTTTGCTGTTTGTACGGCAAAGAGGAATGATGCAGTACAAATAAGGAAGGTCAGCAACAGGGTAATTTCTTTTTTGAACATCCTTTAACTCCTTTCAGGCAAAAGTAGAGACATAGTTTTCTTTGTCTTGAAGATGGATAAAACAGTCAAGGAATTTCATAGTAAAGATAAAATACCGAAGCGAAGAAAAAAAAATGATTGACCGATTGGCACACAATGTGCATTAACAAATAAGAGTAAAAAAACCCAGGAGGAACATAATGTTCAGAAACATGAAAAATCAAAAGGGCTTTACGTTGATCGAAATTTTGGTGGTTGTTATTATCGTGGCGATACTAGCAGCATTTGCAGTACCAAGATATCTCCGCTATGTGGAGAAATCTCGTTCTACGGAAGCGCAGACAGCACTTCGTTCAATTCGTACAGCTTATGATGTCTATCAGCAGACTTATGGCAGCACAGAGAACTATTCTATCGATGAAGCCTTGAAAGATTCTAAGATTGGAACAGCAACAGCGAAGAATTGGACTTTTGAAGTTGTCGGCAATCCACCTACCAAATATATTGCAACCTCCTCCGCTGATTTTGCAGCCGGTGAAGGTAAACAAGTCTATTATGATGAAAATGAAGCAAAATTCCACGGTTATGGCATTGATGAATGGACTGATATCAATACCGGAGGAAAAGAATAACCTTGGGAGGTTGTTTTGACCATTCAAGAATTGTTAAAATTTACATCTGATGCAGGAGCCTCGGATCTACACATAAGCACCGGATCTTATCCGATGGTACGTGTCAATGGACGAATGAAACGGTTGAATCTGCCGATTTTATCTGCTGAAGAGATAGAAAATCTGATCTTTGGGGTAATGAATGATTCCCAAAAAGAGATTTTCAAAAAGAATTTGGAATTGGACTTTTCCACAAAATTGTCCAATGATGTTCGTTTCCGTGTGAATGCATTCCATCAGATTAATGGGTTAGCCGCTGCGTTTCGTGTAATTCCAAACGAAATAAAAACTTTCGATGAACTCCATCTACCTGATTCGTTAAAGAAATTAACGACAAAAGAAAAGGGCTTGATCCTCGTGACAGGACCTACCGGTAGTGGAAAATCAACGACACTTGCGACGATGATTGACCAAGTCAATGAAAGCCGTTATTGTCATATAATTACAATTGAAGACCCCATCGAATTTGTTCATCGCAGTAAGAATTCTCTGATCAATCAGCGTGAACTAGGTCATGATACCTGGTCGTTTACGGCTGCTTTAAAATCAGCATTACGTGAAGACCCTGATGTGATCCTGGTTGGTGAAATGCGAGATTTGGCAACCGTGCAACTGGCTCTAACAGCTGCTGAAACGGGTCACTTGGTTTTAGCCACACTGCATACAAGTAGTGCTACAAAATCTATTGATCGTGTGATTGATATGTTTCCCAAGGAGCAGCAGCAACAGGTTCGTTCTATGTTGTCTGAATCCCTGGAAGCTGTTGTCGCTCAGACTTTGCTTCCCACTAAGGATGGCAAGGGCAGAGTACCGGCACTTGAGATCATGATTGCCAATGCAGCCGTTCGTAACCTGATCCGTGAAGAGAAGACCTATCAGATTCCTTCTGTCATCCAAGCTGGAACAAAAGAAGGTATGCAAACAAAGGATCAATCATTATACAATCATGTGATGAATAATCTGGTTGACCGTAATCTTGCAGAACAGGTTGCTGATAATCCAAAATTATTTGCAACAGGTGTTGGTTTCTAAATAATGCATATAGGGCGTAGCATGAACAACGAAAAAGGGTTTACCTTGTTGGATGTTGTGATATCCGCTGTCATTATAGCGGCTTCGTTTGCTGCGTTATATATCGCCATCGTTTATTGTCAGAAAACACTGGTGCGAAATTCTCATGATAGAATAGCTAGCCTCTTAGCTTCAGGTGAATTGGAATGGCAATTTTATCAATTCACCGCACTAAAGGATTTCGATTCATTTGTGACGAAGCCCGTGGTTATAGACACATATCCGAATGGTGATCAATTAACGGGAACGATGATTTTCGGTAAACCAGCCCTGGAAGCAGATAATGCTTTAGGACAGCTCATGTATCATCAACCGATCATTATCACAGTAGAGTGGATGGAACCGGGTGATAGACGAATACGAAGTGTTGCTTTACGCGAAGATTTCGCGATTACAGTACAATAGGAAACGCAAAAATGATAAAAATTCGTAATTCACAAGCCGGTTTTACATTAATAGAAATCATTGCTGCTTTAGCTATCACAGGTTTGCTTTTTGGGGCAGCTACGACAGCTTTTTCGGCATTTTTCTCTAAATATGAAGAATTGAATAAGGTATCTGATTTGGAAACTCAAGCTTATGATTGCCTTCAAAAAGGCATTAAATATGGCTTGATTAATGACAGAGACCCCCATAACATTGTATGGTCGGGTGTTGCGAATGCAGATTCGGTTGCTTTCTTAAATGGTAGTGCTGCGGGTTCTACTGGAATCATATTGACTTCTCAGGCGCAATCTGTTGAACACGCCAATGATTATGTGAAGTTCTGGTTTGATGGAAGAGCTGTTCGCGGAACATATTTGTTCGGCTCAAGTCAGCCATCATCGCCTATTTACATATTTCCGAAACCGTCACGAAACAATAAAATAACCGTGACGAATCTTCGCTTTTCGAAGGTTAATACTTCGACTCCCACGATTAAAGTTCTACGAGTCGATTTATCAGCGAAAGTCGAGATACGTAAGAATATCTTTAGATATGTGAATTATTCGACAAAAATGGCTATCAATAAGATATAGGTAGTTTCGTTTGCCGAGAAACTCATTTGATATCTGACAGTGTAAGAAAGGATTAATTATGTGCTTATTCAATATGAATGAGAAAGGTAACCTAGGGTTAGCCATGGCTGTGGTTATTATTGCTTTCCTGTCAAGTGTTACAATGACTGGAATTGCCTTGAAAGATGCTGTTGCTTCCCGGATGCAGTTTGATGCCTTACAGGAAACACATATGCTTCGTTACCAGGCATTCCGAGGTTTAATGGCATGTAGGGCAATAGATTACTCAGGAGAAGGTTTTTCTTTGCAACTTCAGAAATTTGAAGTGATGACTACCGATGCCCGGACTACTTATTTTATGCAAACAAAAATTCTTAAATCTAATGTCTCCACAGGTGGTGGTTTATATACAACAAATGGCTATACGGTTCAGTCGCTTGTCACGGCAAAACGTGGAGGTGGCTCTGGAATCTACTGGTCCAGGAATTACTCCCCAGTTAGGAAGTATGCCGAAAAAGACATTCGGCGTTCTACTTTTGCCGGATATCATTATTTCTCCGATATAGACCAGTCTGAAAATGCCGACCTAGGTGCTGATGCAGGAAAAGTTTATTTCTATGGACCTGACGTCATCTACGGAAGAGTACATAGTAATACCGATATTTGGGTAGAGCAATTAGGTGGTGGAAATAATGATGGTTGGCCCACTTTTTTTGGTGATGTTTCTACTTCCGGTCAAATTCGTTGTCTTAGTGGCACCGTTCCTTATGAAACTATATTTAAATCCCATTATTATGAACATGTACCACAGTTAGAGTTTGATTCACATGCCACAGCGATCGAGGCAGGACCTCTTTTTCCTTATCCTGAAGATCCTACAGGTAAAACAATTATGCTTGTACGTGTTAACGGAGGCGGATTCAGTTCCTGGATTGGAACTATCCAACAAGCTGCAAGTCCTGAATCGATAGATTGCTATGCTCCCCCATATCCACCAGCGCAGGGAGATGAACTATTCTGGTATTGGTTAAACAGAGAAGATACACTTTGGACTCAAGGACCTACAGGTGCGGTAATCAATTCATCCATCTATTGTAAAAATAAAACCTGGATTGAAGGAACTTTTAGTGGGAAACAGACTTGGGGTTGTAAGGATACATTATCTTTGATTGGTGATATCAAATTAACCGGAACGGGAATTGGTATTAATCCTGATGGTGGTACAACTCCCGGTGCAGGTAACACGTCTGATTTTGTTGGATTGGTATCGGAAGAAAGGATCAATATTAAATATGGTTATCGAGACCCTGAAGATTCATTGCGCTATCATAGAACAATTGGTCCGGACGGATATGGACCTGGTACAGGAATCTGGATTTATGCAGCGGTATGCGCCTTAGGAGATGGAAACGGAGATTGCCATAAGGATGGTGTTTTTACTTTTGAATATCAGCATCCTCATCCCTCAACACCGGATATTCGAATTGGCAACAGGGTATATACAAAAGTCGATCTGCATGTGCGACCATATCCGCAGACGACAGCTGCACCTTGGCCTGGTAACCTTGATTATCCCTGGTTCAATCCTTTATGGCCTGAGTTTGCTCCTTATTTGGAACGTGGTTATATTCATCTTTATGGATCAGTAGCTCAAAGACGGCGTGGTTTTGTACATCGCAGTACTGGTGATCCAGCGAACCATGATGGAACATGGAACTTTGCCAACTATAAATATGGTGCTGGGAGCCAGGGGATAAATTATCCTGGTACTTCTGGAGCGGGTGTTGGTTATAAAAAAGACTATCATTTTGATAATCGTTTTTCTTTTACACAACCACCCAATTTTCCGGAAACGCATACAAGGGCTGGTTTAACACCTTTCGATTCTGAATCTTGGAAATTCAAGAAACCACCAATAAACTTTTAGAGTCAGAAAATAATATAAAGAAGAGGCTGTATGAATAAGAAAAAAACCCTCAAATTCAAGGAATCTGTTGGGATTGATATCGGAACTCACAGCATCAAAGCTGTGCATCTGAGAAAAGCCCACGATGGATTCAAATTGCTTAGCTGTGAGGTTCGACAGACAGTTCCTTCCGGAATTGAATACGTACCTTCTGATCTGCGGAAAGATAGATTTGCTCCCGTACTCACAGAAATGCTGAAAAGCATGAGATTGAGTCCAAAGCACATCAAACATCTTGTCACATCAATAGGTGGTGAAGATACAAGCATCAAGCAGATCAAGACGATCTTTTTACCGGATGAAGAACTGGAGTCTGCTTTGTTTTTTGAAGCAAAGAAGCATATCCCGATTAGCAGTAATGAAATGGTTTTGGATTACCAGGTTTTAAGTATTGAAGAGAAGACAAATAATATGAATATCTTACTCGCTGCTGCGAATAAAGATCTTCTCAACGAACATACTGACATTCTAACCCAAAGCGGATTAACAGCCAATATCGTGGATATTGACTCCTTAGCAATAGCCAATAGTTTTGTCCTAAATACTCAAGTCGAGGAAGGAACATATGTGCTGCTGAATTTGGGTGGACATTCCACCAATATGGTCATCTATGGACCACAAGCCAAATTCTTTGCACGGGATATTTCTTATGGTGGCTATAACTTTACAAGAGATTTTATGCGGCGATTCAATTTGACTTTTGAAGAAGCGGAGAAACATAAAATGGAACATGGGCTGCTGAAGCCAGCAATCGCAGGTCAAACAGAAGCTCTTTCCATGTTAGATATCTCGGAAAAAACAATTGAAGATCAATTGGTTGATGAAATTCGTCGATCTCTACGTTTCTATGTTAAAGAAGCCAATAACAGTGATTTCAGGAAAGTATATCTCCTGGGAGGGACGGCAAATTTAAAAGGTTTGGCTGAATATATACAGGAACGGATCAATATCTCTACTGAATTATATAATCCCTTTGTCAATTTGGAGGTTTCTGATCGTTTAGCCGATAAGCGTGATCCTCAATTAGCTTTGGCAATTGGCTTAGCAATGCGTGAAGAGTAAGGAGAGATGATGACGAACTTTTATTTTAAAATTAATCTTAATAAATTCGGAGAGCTTCGCCTTCAGCAGGAAGCAGAGCGCAAAGCATTCCAAACATTTCTCAGTTTGTTTATCTTAGGGACTTTACTACTTTTTGCATTTGTTGTTTATTTGGATAATCAGCTATCAAATAAGCTTCAATCACGGCAGAAATTCTTGAAGCAAATCGAGGAACAGGTCGCTTCATATGAAGTCAGCGGTGATTTCTTATCTAAGTCAGATCTTGATCGGCTTTCGACTGCTTTCACAGATCGAATATTCTGGGCAAAGAAATTAGTAGCTCTGTCTGAAAGAACACAAAGTCAGATAGCGATTACTCATTTTTCCTATAAACGCGGTATCTTGAGTTTATATGGAATTACGAAAGTTGACAAAGACACGAGAGAATTCGATTTGATCAATAATTTTATTGAAAGCTTGAAAGCAAATCCTCAAATCAACTTGGATTTCAAGGAAATTGTATTTGTACGTTCAAATCGTGATCGGGAAAAAGACACTGATATTATTCGATTCCAGGTAGATTGTATAGGAAAGGATAGTACAGTCGGTAAGCCAAAGGCAGGTAAAAAATGAGAAAACAATATATTATCTTCCTGCTCGTTATTGCCCTGTTAAGTGTATCCTTTTTTGTAATTAGCGGATCGATGATCAATTCCAAGGTTAGGAAGATCGCCTCCGTTGATAAAAAAATCAAAAAAGCACAAGAAAGGCTGAACAGTGCAAAGATCATGAATGAACAACTAAGTCAATTTACCATGATCATCAGGAACAGCTTAACTACTCAAAGACAATTTAATCCTATCGAAGTGAATGGCTTTGTCAAGCAATTAGCAGATATGTGTGATCAATATAAGATTGCCATTGTATCCGTTTATCCGAAAGCAGTATTTGCTGACGCTTCTATGCTTGAGCAACAATATATATTAGAATTAAACTGTACCTATATTCAAACAGGTCAATTTCTTTCTGAGCTCGAAGGAATGGATAATATCATCAAGATTAATACTCTTGATGTAACTCCTATTCAAGTACAAAATGCAAAGACAGGTAAAAGCGATGTAAGTCAAGCTACACGTTATAAGGTTACCTTGGAACTGTCTGTATTCAAGGTCGTGAAGGAGGCATAATGGATTACAAATACCTAAAAGACTTCGCGATCAGTTTGACAATCATCATGCTAATTGTCTTTCTACTTCGTGATGCATCCCTGTACAAAAAGGAAATGAATGTACCAGTAAAATCAGTATATTCCAAATTATCAGTTAATGATAGCCTGATGGCAACGATTCAGAATATTGAAAAATCAATTCAAGATCGTAAAAGCTTTATCTTCACTGTAACGAAAGACCCACTGAAGCAGGATCTGATTGTACAGGATAGAATAGACTTACTTCAACAGTGGCAGAACATGGTCAAGAATATGGTTCGTCTTGCAGGAACTTTTATTGATGCAGATGGGAAAAGAACAGCTATTATTTCCTATCAAGGTAAAGATACTCGATATTATGTCGGAGATTATGTTGCCGGTAGAAAAATTGAAGAAATTCAGAATGGTAAAATTGTCTTCATTGCCAATGGTCAAAAAGGCACCATGATACTTGAACCCATTCCACCAAAGCCAGTGGAATTGGAAATGAATAAGTCGAATCAAGCCACTCAGCAGGAATTGAACTACTAAAAAATAAATCAAAATCAATGGGAGAAAATATGAAAATTTCGCATTTTTCACAGAAGAAGTGGGTGTTCTTCGTTTTTATTCTGTTGTTAGCCATCGCTTTGCCGATGTATGCTATAGCCGTCGATCAATTATCGAATCAGAAAGTGTCTTTAGATGCTGATGATGCTAATTTATCTGCGGTGCTGACAACCTTATCTAAATTGAGTAACACCAATATCGTCCTGGCAATTGATACAAGCACTGGGGCAACGGATAAAGACAAAAACGCAGAAAAACGAATCACCGTACATTTAAAGGATGTGCCGATAGAAAATGCTATTTCACTAGTCGCAAAATCCGTTGGTTTATCTTATCGTTTAGTAGGTGAAAACACATTTATCGTAGGTGATAAAGCCAGGATTGCTGAAGAAACAGGCGAACGCAGTTATACTCTTTATCTGAATAACATCAATGCCGATAAGCTTTCCAAGGCATTTTCCCTAATGCCTGGAAAGATAGTTCCCCTTGCGGAACAGAATGCAGTCATTATTCGGGCAAATCCAGAAACTTTCAATGAAATCGTTTCCCGAATTCAGGAATTAGATGTTCCTCAAAAACAAATTGAAATACGTGCTCGTGTGATCGAAGTGTCACTTCAATCATCAAAGCAATTTGGTATCGATTGGTCAAAGCTTAACCATTTGACTACGATTTTGGCAGAAGATCCTGTTAATCAAACGGGGACAGGTTTACCTTATAACTATAATACATCCTATATTGATGGAACACTACCTCATGGTGATCCATTAGAATTTGAATTATTGCCCAAGACACAGTATTTTCAAAAAATGACAGGTTGGGATGATGTTGGTCATTTCAGTCGTCAGCTTACAGCCTTTGATATTACGATGGATTGGCTTTTAGAAAATAATGCTGCAAAATTACTTACAGATACTCGTCTCACAGCCATGAATGGTGAAGTTGCTGATATTCTAATTGGTGAGACAATACCATTCGTTGTTACCAACAATGTGAACCAAGTTCAAGTCGAAAGACAAGATGTGGGTATCAAACTGAAAGTCAAAGCTACGGTAAATAAAGACGGACAGATTACAACAACAATTAGTCCAGAAGTTAGCTCGGTAATCGAATTAGTTGGAGGATATGTTCCTCGCACGAAAGTTCGCAGAGTAAATTCAACGGTGACAGTACCGGATGGTAAGAAAATTATCGTAGGTGGTTTATTAAATTCTAGTTTAACCCAGAAAACAAGCAAATTACCACTTCTTGGCGATATTCCATTTATCGGTAAATTATTCCAACATCGTTATGAAGTATTAGATAATACAGATTTAATCATCGAAATTACACCACGTCTAGTGGATATGAATGAAAAGCAAAAAGAAGCTGATGTAGATTCAAGATTAGATAATCACCTAATCAAATACAAAGATTAGGAAGGAAAAGAAAATGAAGATTAGAAGTATTTTCACAATAACTTGTTTACTACTTTTTGTTTCTCTAGTTTTTTTAACAGGTTGCGACAAACGTAATGCTCCTATCGTGAAACCTGTCGTTCCTGCCAGTGAATTACTGCATATCGTAAATATTGCAGCTTCAGCAGATACAATCTATGCAGATAATGGAATTACTTTTTCCAATATTGCGGTTCTTGTTAAGGATCAGCAGAATTTTGCTGCCTCCGGAGTTGCTGTTTTATTTCGGACAAATCTTGGTGGTATTATCAGACAAGTCACTACAGATAGTTCAGGAATAGCAAAAACTACGTTCTATTCTCGTGCAGTAGCTGATACCGGTGTTGCAAGAGTTGAAGCCATTATTAAGAGTGCTACAACCGGTGCAACGATTGACTCAGTTTCAACTCTAATTCACATTATTCCAATTCCGCCAGTAACAAATCTGACTTTAGAAATGAATTCTCATACAATGGTAGTTGATCAAACTGTCACACTTCGTTCTAAAGCTAAGAATATGCTTGGTGCGGACGTACCTGATAACACTTATCTCACTTTTAGTGCTACGAGAGGTTACTTCCTCAATCTTGATGATACAATTAATGGTGATTCCATTATGGTAAAAACTTCGAATGGTACAGCGACTGTTCGCTATAATGCCGGTCCACTTTCGGGTCCAGGTGTCATCAAAGTTAGGATTGGTACGAAAATTACCACTCAGACTATCACGGTTAATCCTGGCAGACCTTCTAGTTTGTTTATGTCTTCTTATACCGTACATAATGGTATTCACACAGTCACAGATGAAAGCACAGTCAACAGCCCTGATTCTATTTTTGTCAGTGCCTTGGTATCTGATGTACATAACAATGTATGTCCAAATGCGCTTGTCCGTTTTGAAACATCACTAGGGACTTTTGTGAATACTAATAGCATTATGAGCAAGAATACGAATTCCTATGGTTTAGCTGATGTTCACTTCACACCTGGGCTGAGTTCAGGAAGTGCCACGATCAAAGGCTTTGCTAATGGTGATACTCTTACAACCCAGATTCTTTTTACAGTTACTTCAAACGAGATCTATTCTATTCAATTTGAAAATTCAGGACAGATCGATTTGAATGTGGCGCATACTGGTGGTACTGAATCCGCAATTCTAAGAGTCAGGCTCTTCGATATTAATGGAAATCTAATTGATCGTCCAACTTGGGTTTATTTTGATCTTGTTGGAGATTCTCCTGAAGGAGCCAACCTGAATGGAGCGGCAACGGATTCTACCATTTCCAGTGGTGGTGTTGCCCAAGTTTCAGTGAATAGTGGTACAGAATCTGGTATTCTGACAATTAAAGCTTATACAAAAAAAGCAGATGGTACCATAGGTGTTAATGCCACGAAAGCTAATATCGTTATTCACGCAGGACCGCCTTATCGAGTGATATTAAACATCGGTGCCTTTAATTCAGGAACTGCTGTAGGTGGTGGTTTATGGAAAATTATTGCAGAAGCAGTCGTAAAGGATTTCTATGGTAATCCTGTTGATTATGGAACCAGCGTTTTCTTCTCATTACCTGATGCGCAGCCCAACCCGAATATCCTAGCTAGCTGCACAATCAAAGGTAATACTTATGTTGGGAATGTAAATGCAGAAGGTGATTCAACAGCAGGTGTTGCTTATACGACCATTATATATAATGGTGTATTCACTTTTGAATTGGTTCGGATCATGGCAACGACACAGGCAAACGGTATTCCTGTAACTGGAACCGGTGATATGATTTTGCCTTTAAATCAACCGAATATTGAAACTTTGGTTACCCCGGCACATCTGGATTTCTTTACTCCACAAACTGCTGGAGATCAATATGTAACCGTCAGGATGGCACTTACAGATGGACAGGGCAATCCAATTCATCATGCGATTCTAACGCTATCTTCCACACGTGGATCATTCGTTTATGATCCAGGTACAAGTTTACAGTGGCCCAATCCGGGTGGACCCAATGATACACTTCATCCCAATGATCCTGAATATTGGAATAAAGTCGTAACGGATTGGTATGATGCCACCTGGCATGGAGTAGATGGTACAGGACACAATATTCCGGATAACAATTCAGATGGCTCCACAAACGGTTATGCGCAAGGGAAAATTAAGTTCAGGGCTTACGAAATTCCTAATGGTGATGTTCAAACGGGTACACCTGGTACTGTAGCGGTTACTGTAACAGCTACCTTATTGGGAACACAGGTTTCCGGTCAAACTACTTGTATTCTCCTGAAATATCCCTTCCCTCAACCAATACTTAGAATGTAAGTATAAAGATTTGGGTAGTCCCGTATTATTTGTAAATACGGGACTTTTCCCCAAAATTTAATTTAAAAAAGGATCTATTCTATGACATTTAAACGTTTAGGTCAGATTCTGATTGATAAGAAGATTATTGCCGAAGAGCAGCTTCGGGATGGATTGGCAAAGCAATCTAATTTTCGTATTAAAATCGGTGAAACGCTGATAAAATTAGGCTATCTGAATGAGAACGATTTACTACTAGCCCTTAGTGAACAACTTGGGTATGAAATTGTTGATATGCAGGAATTGAGAGACTTGAATGTCAGTACCGTCGGATTAATTCCAGAGATGTTTGCAGTTGAAAACCGTGTTATCGCTGTTCGTGAAGGGAAAGATGGGTTGGTCGTTGCAATGACTGATCCGGAAAACATCGAAATTCTTGATAGTTTAAAAAAACTTCTTCAGAAGAATGTAAAACCCATTCTTATCGGTGAAAGCGCTTTAACAGATACAATGGAGAAATATTACAAGAGTATTCGTACAACTTCTCAAGTTGAAGATGCTGTTGGAAATTTTGATTTCGTTGCTATGGATGATGATGAGAATGAAATCAACATAGGTACCCAAGGTTCTGCTGATGCACCCGTCGTAAAACTGATCAACCTGATCATCACGGAAGCAATCAAAGCCGGAGCAACCGATATTCATATAGAACCTCTAACAAAGAATACTCGGATTAGATTCCGTGTTGACGGCGCATTACGCGAAGTCATGAATCCACCAATTGGATTACACGCGGGATTGATTTCTATTGTAAAAGTTATGTCCAAATTGAATATTGCAGAAAGGCGTCTTCCCCAGGATGGTCACATTTCTCTAAAAACTCAAATGAAGAGCGTTGATGTTCGTGTATCTATTACACCGACAGTATTAGGGGAAAAGATAGTAATGCGTCTCTTGGATAAAGGCGATTTCGGATTCAAACTTCAGACACTTGGTTTTGAAGATGATGATATGGAAATCTTCAAACGTGTAATTCGCCGTCCCTATGGTATTATTATCGTTTCAGGACCTACCGGTAGTGGTAAATCAACCACTTTACATGCTGCTTTAAAAACGATCCAGGATATTGAAACGAATATCATTACTGTTGAAGACCCTGTTGAATATCGTCTCGATGGTATAACCCAGATTGAAACTAAAGAACAGATAGGTTTAACCTTTGGTTCAGCATTGCGCTCAGTCTTACGTCAAGATCCGGATATTGTTCTTATCGGTGAAATCCGCGACGAAGAAACCGCTGATATAGCGACCAAATTCTCTTTGACCGGTCATTTAGTTTTTAGTACGCTGCATGCTAATGATGCCCCTTCCACTGTTACTCGTCTGATTGATATTGGGATCAAGCCCTATTTGGTGGGATCTTCACTAAGTTTAGTGATGGCTCAAAGACTGGTACGTAAAATATGTTCACATTGCAAGACAGACTATAAACCTTCGGCGGATGAACTGAGAGATGCCGGTATTTCTGCTGAGGATGCAAGCAAAATTCAATTCAAACATGGCATTGGCTGTGTTCATTGTGATAATACCGGTTATTCCGGAAGAACAGGTATCTTTGAAGTACTCATGGTTGATGCAGAAATTCGTAAGATCATCTATGATGGCGGAAACCAGGATCTTGTTCGGGAAGCCGCATTACGCAAAGGTATGCGTACATTGCACGATAGCGCTATTGTTAAGATGAAAAAGGGAATGACAACCTTAAGAGAAGTCATCAAGTTAACGATCGTGGAATAGTCCGTTTCATTTCATAATAAAGTTAAAGGAAAGTATATGGCAGCATTTTCGTATATCATTCATGATGCGAAAGGAGCACGAGTCGAGGGGATGATGAAAGCTTCTTCACTCGATGAAGTGATTGATAAACTATCGAAAGATGGCGGTACGATCATTTCTGTAAAGAGTATTTCAGAAGCCGCAATGCGGACAAGTATGTCCCTCTTCGATAAGGTCGTTTTTGCTATCTACAAAATCAGGACCAGTGTTTCACTTCGAACTCTCGTGTTTTTTACCCGCCAATTATCCACGATGTTTTCTGCGGGTTTGACAATCGAGAAAGCTATATCAGATTTGGCGAAAGAAGAGAGAAACGGTCGCTTTCAAAAAGTATTGCATAGACTAAGTGATGATATTAAAAAAGGATTTTCGCTTTCGGAAGCAATGGAACAGCATCCGGGTGTTTTTAATCCCTTATATATTGCCCTGGTCAAAGCAGGTGAAGTTTCCGGAACTCTACATACAGTCCTGGGAGAACTATCAGATTACCTGGAAAAAATGGAAGATACACGCAGAAAAGTTGTTTCTGCCATGTCTTACCCCGTATTCATCCTAATTTTCCTGATTTTGGTTGTCTGGGGTTTGTTTTATTTCATTATTCCTAAATTCCAGGAAGTGTATAGTAATTTCGGAGCTGATCTGCCAGTACCAACCCTTGTTGCCATCGCCATTAGTAATTTTATTGTTCATAACCTGATCTTCAGCGTTCTGATCATGCTTATTATTCTTTGTGCTGGTTTTCTGATTTACCTGACTGAAAGAGGACGCTACATATTTGATGTAGTGAAACTGAAATTACCCGTTATCGGTGCATTAATTAATAACTCGATCATGAGTAAATTTGCACGTACATTCTCTATCCTGACTGCTGCAGGTGTCCCCATTATGGACACTTTGGAGTTGGTTGAGGGTGTTGTTCAGAATGCCCCGATTGAGGAAGCCATCAATAAAGCACGTGCTTGGGTCAAAGAAGGTTATGGGGTGGCGAATGCCTTCCGTAAAACAGGTCTTTTCCCTTCCACATTGCTGCAATTGATGAGTACAGGTGAAGAAACAGGTGATATGGATCAGTTATTGAAAAAAGCCGGTGAATTTTATGAAAAACTGGTTGATTCCGTGATTGATCGTTTAACAGTTCTGATTGAACCAAGCTTGATCATTATCATGGGTGTCGTTGTAGGATCGATTATTATCGTTATCTACTTACCGATTTTCGACCTTGGTCAAGCGATGAGTCAAGGTTACAAATAAGAAAATATAAAAATAATATTCTTTGACCCCGTTGAAAGACGGGGTTTTTTGTTGTGTGGAGTAGGATTCCGATCCTACTGAAAAGTAGTCTATTGTGTGGAGTAGGATTCCGATCCTACTGAAAAGTAGTCTATTGTGTGGAGTAAGATTCCAATCTTACAAAAAAGCTATGTCAGTTTTGAACTTCCAGAAAACAGGCTTTTACTACCGAGGATGAAAGGTCGGGTTTGAAGTCCGAATGCCCTTTTAGTTAAGTATTCAATGATAATTTGTTTAGGGCATTTGAACTCCAAAAGCCTTAGCTTTTATGTAAAGTCCATATTTCCTATTATTTGAGAAGTCATAGTAGATTCGATGGAAATTTGAACTCCAAAACTTCATAGTAGGATCGGCATCCTACTCCACGAATAAGGAGATAAATATGAAAACAGCGGATATTCTCATTCAAAATGTATTGATCCTCTGCTTTGACCAGCAAATGACGATGATTGAAAATGGCTTTATCGCTATTGAAGGTAAATACATATCTGAACTTGGCTTGATGAAAGACATTAGAGACTGGCAGGGTAAAGAAGTCATTGATGGCAGTGGTATAATCGCTTTACCAGGTTTTATTAACGGTCATACACATGCCGGGATGAGCTATTTTAAAGGTATGGCAGACGACATGCCCGTTATCAAGTGGCTGCAGGAAAAGATATGGCCAGCAGAAGCTCAGTTCATGAATGCAGAATTCGTAAAGTTAGGTGTGGAACATGCCATAGCCGAAATGATAAAAAGTGGTATCACGTCCTTCAATGATATGTATTTTTACAGTAAGGAAGCAGCAGAATCCAGTGAAAAAGCCGGAATACGTGCTGTGTTGGGAGAAGGAGTGCTTAATTATCCTGTTGCCATGCATCCGACTGCTGAACATAGCATCCAATATTCAGTAAAGCTCCAAGAAGAGAATAGAAGCGATTTGGTGAAGTTTACGATTGCACCCCATGCAATCTATACATGTAATCGCGAAAACCTTTCAAATGCTGCAGAAATGGCTGTAAATAAGAAAATGAGTCTACACATTCATGTTTCAGAAACTCAGCAGGAAGTTGATAATTGTGTGATGGAACATGGAAAAAGACCTGTAGAATACTTGGACGAAATAGGTTTCTTCAAACCAAATACTGTAATTGCTCATGGAATATATCTCAATGACCATGAACTAGAAATTTTATCTGCTCGAAAAGTGTCGGTTGCCGTCAATACAATCAGCAACTTGAAACTTGCATCAGGTTTCGCTCCGATTCAAAGATATGAAGCATTTGGCGTAAATTGGTTCCTTGGTACAGATGGGGTTGCCAGCAATAATAGGCTGGATATGTTTAATGAAATTGCCACTACTGCAAGATTACATAAAGCGCTGACTTGTGATGCAGCTTTTCTTCCTGCGGAACAGATATTATGCGCCTGTATTATCAATGGAGCTAAAGCCCTGAATCTCCAGGAATGTATAGGCTCCCTGGAAAAAGGAAAATTCGCAGATCTGATCCTGGTGGATATCAATACTATTGAAACACAGCCAATGTATGATCCTTATTCTCAACTGGTTTACAGCACATCTTCAGAACAGTTGAAGCATGTGATTATCAATGGTAAGTTCGTTATGCGTAACAGGAAACTCCTTACACTGAATGAAGAGGAACTCATTGCCAGGGCGAAAGAGTATCAGAAACGAATCAATTCAATTAAAAAGTAGAAATTACAGAGAAGATGTTTCTTTGAATGATAACACGTTGTAGAACATGATACCGATCATGCTGAAAACCAGCCAGTTCATTGATAAGTGCCATGGAAAATGTAAAAAAAAGGACAAAATCTGTACCCAAAAACAACCAAAACACAATCGCTCCTAGGAGCGGTTGTCCTGCGGTTCTGCTGCGGTAGTGCTGCGGTTCTGTTCTGCTTGTAATAATTGTGAGTTATACGTGCTAATGCTATCGTACTGCGAGACTGTTCATGAAGTTATTCATAATATTCAATAAGTTAGAAAGTAGCAAGTTGAAAAAAGTGGTCGAAACGGTCATAATTTAACATACCTTCCAGAATTGACAGATAAGCTCTGCTAAGGACACCAAATCACAAGTTAAGCTTTTTGACTAAAATTGAAAAACACGCGATTATAAGTAATGTTTCGAAGCCGTTTCTGACTAAATGTGTAGTTAAAATCATATAAAATAGTTCTTTACAAGTTTTTTGCTATAGCTTCAATGGCATTTGTTACCTGGTAACAAAAGGGAGGATATTATGACAAAAAAACACTCCAATTCAAGAAGCGGTAAGTGTTAGTCATGAAAGTAACCAATACCATGTAAGTATTAACGTACCATTTTCATTCACTTTGCCTGAGACAACATCAAACCACAAGTTCTTAATAGCGTTTCTACGCTTATTAGTAGGAATAGGCGGAGACAACCTCCTTACACTTCAGCAAATAGCTGATCTGTTTAACTACGCAGACCGCAGGAATGTACATAATTTCTGGCAAGAGTTTGAGCAGCATGGTCATGATATCCTGGCATATTTAAGCCGGAAAGTTGACCTGCTGGAGTGTATTCCTCAGATCGAGAATTTTGTTATCAATAACCTGCTTTTACCTTTAAATGTCATGTATCAGGAGTTCATCAGCCATCATGATTTTAAAATGTCCTATACCACTTTCTGCAAATATGCTTCTCAGGTCAATTCTCTGTCTGTAGTTAAGCAAGCTCAGAAGCTTCTTCTGAAAAAGACAGTAGGCGGTGATGCTGTACATCTGCTGAAACTGCTTGCCGGTCAGCAGAATACACCTGTTATCTGTGACAGACTCCTGGAACAAATGAAGACTGCTAAAGGCAATACATCCCATAGAACCGCCGATGCAAAGCCGTTCCATAGTCTGGAACGCAAGAACCTGTGTCTGCTGGTACATTACCTGGTTGGAAGCGGTATGAACTTCGAGACGATAGCTTTGCTGCTCAACACCTGTAAAGCTACAGTCTCAAATCTCTGGCATGAAATCGCTGACCTGCAGAGCCTGATTCTGAACTCAATCGGTAAGTGGAGCGGAAAGATCAGCATTGATGAGAAATATGTGAAGATCAAAGGTATTCCGTACTATGTCATCAGTATTGTTGATTTTGTGACTCACATCCCTCTGTTTTGTGAGTTGTATCCTGACACAAAGAAAGAATCATTCGAAGCATGTTTCAGAACCTTCAGACAGCTCTACAGGAAAGATCCAACCCTGATTGTCAGTGATGGCAGTAAATCGTTAGCAGTTGCAAGAAAAACAGTGTTTCCAAAAGTCCATTACCAACTCTGTAAGTTCCATAAGATACGAAATCTCTTCAAAAGAATCAGTCAATGTCATCTCCCTGAAGACAGGGACAAGTTCTTTAAGAAGAGGATTATGAAAGCTTTCCGAAGAGAAACGGCGGGCGGAAGGAAAAAGGGTATCGCAAGCCTGACAGCTATTACTCCCCCAACCGCCGCCGAATACATCAAAAGCAATATCATTAGTGATTGGAGACACCTCAGCAAAGGTTTGACTTCCAATGTCTCTGAACGCTGGAACCGCAAAATCAAGAAGGTGACATCCGGTAGATTTGGACTAAAATCTGAAGAAACCACCCGCAACCTTGTGTTTTCGCTTTGGTTCAAAGAACTGGTCGATAAAGGTCAACCAATCATGCGTCAGGAATCACTTTTAGCAAGTTTAAATATCTCCCGCATATGTCAAGAAAATGTGGATTGGTCGCACTTAGACCACTTTTTCTCTGTCACTACCAATAAGGCTGCGTAAAATGGAGGTTAATTTTGAACAGTCTCCGTACTGCTAAAGTGCTGTAAATAATATAAAAACTTGACTGAATAACTTCAAATAATTTAAATCTCAATTATCAGTTAGCTTAAAAAGAATAATCCAAAAATCAGGGAGGAATCGTGAAATTTATCTTTCTTGTCTGCCTCTTTTTTGTTCCGTTTCTGCTGTACTGTGATGTCATGTATGTTCATTTGACCAATGGAACAACAGCGGAATTCCAGGTACAGGATATTCAGCAGATCAATTTCAGCAATGTCTCCAATGATGATTGGGTCGCATTCATGCCCAAAGTACCTATTAAGTTTTTAACCAATTATCCTAATCCTTTTAATCCCTCAACCATCATCAAGTTTGAATTGTCAGAACCGTATCAGACAGAGGTCTCAATTTTTAATATCAAGGGACAACTGGTGAAGGTTCTGGCAAAAGAGAACATGACAAAAGGTGTTCATGAATTGACTTGGAATGGTTTGAATGAATCCGGCAATACCTGTGCCTCGGGAACTTATATTTATAAGGTGAAATGCAATGACCAAATCAAAGTCAGCAAGATGCTGATGTTAAAATAGGAGTATGTTATGTATAAAATATTACTTATTAGCTGCCTTATCCTGCTGACTTCTTTTCTTTTTGCCCAAGCTCAAATGAATGTGCACACAACAACCGGAACCAGCAACTTTAACCTGAATGAAATCACGGATATTACTTTTACCCAGGGAACAACTCCTGACCAGATGATACTTGTGCCGGGTGGAACTTTCAACAATTACACTTCAGATGTAACGGTATCATCTTTTTATATGGATAAATATGAGCTGACACAAACTGCCTACCAGGTAGTGATGGGAACAAATCCGTCTTATTATCCCAATGTTACCAATGGTCCAGTCGAACAGGTATCCTGGTTCAATGCCATCGAGTATTGCAACAGACGGAGCATCAATGAAGGACTGACTCCCTGCTATAGTTACAGCACGTATGGGACGAATCCAGCGACTTGGCCTGCCGGCTGGAACACAGACTACCTCAATCATACCAATGTTTCCTGTAATTGGACTGCGAATGGCTACCGTCTGCCAACCGAAGCAGAATGGGAATTTGCCGCGCGGGGTGGTAATCAGACACATAATTATACCTATAGCGGGAGTAATACGATAGGTGATGTGGCTTGGTATTGGGATAACTCCGGTAGTACTACTCACACCGTGGGTACCAAGACAGCCAATGAATTAGGCTTGTTTGATATGAGTGGCAACGTCTGGGAGTGGAATTGGGACATCTATGGCTCTTACCCAAGTAGTGCACAGACCAACCCGCATGGTGCTGTCAGCGGGCCTACCCGTATACTACGCGGTGGTTGCTGGAACAACGATGTCGACGGCTGCCCCGTTTTCGGTCGGGGCGGCAACTCTGCGACTAGCAGCTACAATAATTTTGGCTTCCGTGTGTGTAGAAATTCCCTTTGATTTTTGTTTTTTTCCCTTTTTGCAAAATGCTTGTAGCTTGCATTGGTAATGTGTTGTAACTGACAATGGTATTGTCAGATTCCAGTTCGTAACATAAATTGGTAATTTGTTGTATTCGACAATGGTATTGTCGAATGTGCTTTTCTCAGTGATTACCGTATAACAATATAGGACGATGTTAGGTGACGACTGCTTGAGCTGATAGGTTATGTTCTTTAGATCATGGTCTACTCACAAAAAAGCAACGTAAACGAGGCTGCCACGATTCCTGAAGTAATCACCACCGGTGTGTAACATATGATTGTATCATGTTTTCCCCGATGGTTTGTAACCTCGGGGTCTTCCGGAGTTGCAGGGATACAATCCCAACAACAAAACAGCTTACAAAGCTATGTAACAGCAAAACAAAATTTACTATTCAAGATTAAGGTTGACACAGAATTGTCGTGGTAGGTTTATATAAAAAATGCGTTAGTAAGGTGAATAACCTATATTGCAATAAATTCATTGACGCTAATTGGTTTAACGAAATTATGTAATGTTAGATTTAATACGAGGGAAGCGAATGGCAATATTTTCTGAAGATCTGATGTCTATAGGTGTCAAAACTGACACAAAAACGGAACTCTTAATGTTAATGGTGAATATGATGCATACCAGTCAGGCGATTGATTCAATCGAACGCTTTAAAAATGCTATCTTCGGAAGAGAAGAAATCATGAGTACGGGTATCGGAAGGGGCATAGCCTTACCGCATGGTCGGGATATTTGTGTCAGGGAACTTAAAGTTGCAGTTTGTATACTTGATCAACCCCTTGATTTTGATGCATTAGACCAGGAACCAGTGCGAATTGTCTTTATGATTGCAGTACCTCAATCAGCCGGTAAACAATATATGCGTGTATTAAGCAGCATTTCGCATTTCACTCGGGAGGAGGAGCATCGGCAAATGATGCTTTCTTGCCTAACGACCCAAGAATTAAGCAACATGTTAAAAGAGATCGAAAATGCAATTCAAAAAGATTTGGCTACTTCTACTTCTTAGTGTCCTCTTCATCTGCTCACTTCCTGCGGCAAATCAGAAAGCCGGAACAACCGGATTCAATTTTCTAAAAATCATCTATTCTGCTCGAGCTTCAGCTCTTGGCTCAGCATTTTCGGCAATGGACAAAGATGCTGACGGAATGTTTTATAACCCCGGCAGTTTAGTGACATTACAGGAACGACAGTTTAAAACTACTTTTATGAATTATCTATCTGGATATCAAGGTGGTTCTGTCGTCTATGGTACGAAAGTAAATGCGCAAACAGCTTATGGTTTCTATATCTCATATCTGCAAAGTGATGACATCGAAAAAACATTAGTTACTTCAACGGGTGATTTTGCCGGTACCGATGGTACTTTCGGTTCATCGGATATGGTTGCGGGAGCAGTGGTTTCAAAGCATCTTAGTGATATGGTGCAGGCAGGTTTTGCCTTAAAGTATGTACGGGAGAGTATTGATACTTATTCAGCCTCCGGGGTAGCATTAGATATTGGCTTTCAGCACCAGCCTGTTAATCCCAAAGTTAGAGTTGGCATAGCGATTCGTAATCTCGGTGCCCAATTGACTTACTTTACGGATAGCAAGTATCATGAAAAATTACCTGTAGTGATAAATGGTGGCATTAAATATGCTTTTAAACCTAACTTCCAGGGGATGTTTGAGATCGTTAGTCCTGTAAGTCAGAATTTATCAGCCCTACTCGGTGCAGAATATCAATATAATGATCAGTTTACCGGTCGGATAGGTTATAAGACAAATGCCTCTGATTGGAAGAACGGAGGTTCTTTGGAAATCCTTTCAGGTATATCAGCCGGAGTTGGATTTAATTGGCATTATTTGGGATTAGATTATGCCTATATTTCTTATGGAGATTTAGGATCGGTAAACCAAATATCTCTTCGTTATCGCTTCTAAAGCAAAGACAGACCGAATCGTGAAGGGTTCGGTCTTTTTATTTTTCATAAATATGAGGTAAATGTGGAATACAAAGATATTCTCTTGGAAATTGGTCTTGAGGAATTGCCTGCTTCTTATATCATACCTGCCATAGAAAAATTGACTTATTTTTTCAAACAACAGCTTTCTGATGCGCATTTGGTATATTCAGAAATCGTTCATTTTTCAACTCCACGCCGTTTAGCAATGATCATTCGTAACTTACAAACTCAGCAAGCAGATGAACAAATTGAAAAAATCGGACCTGCTGTTCATGTAGCCTACAAACAAGAAGGAGTATTGTCTCCGGCTGGAGAAGGTTTTGTTCGAAATAGTGGTGTAGGTAAAGAAAATATTACGATTAAAACTACTCCCAAAGGTGACTATATTGCAGTAGTCATAGAGAAGAAAGGTCTTTCTGCAAGTGAAATTCTTCAAGATCTTATTCCCAAATCTATTTTCCAAATTCAATTTCCAAAACAGATGCGCTGGGGTTCCCAGGAAACTTCCTACGCCCGTGCAGTTCGATGGATCATAGCTTTGTCCGGAGAAGAGATTATTCCTGTTCACATTTTTGATTTGTCTTCAAACCGCATTACTTATGGTAATCGGTTTCAAAAACTGGAAAATAGAATCGAAATATCATCCCCTTCTCATTATGAAGAATCCTTAGAAAAGGTTTTCGTGATTGCTGATAGAGAGAAGCGGAAGCAGTCTATTCAATCTCAACTTGACAGTATGTTTGTGGGAACTGATTTGCATGTTGTTCCCGATCATAAATTATTGGATATTGTTGTTGACCTGGTTGAATATCCTACCGCGGTTAGTGCGACATTTGATGTTAAATACCTGGCATTACCGGAAAAAATCATTACTTCCACGATCAGTGAAAACCAGAAGTACTTCGCAGTTGAATCAGCGAACGGAAAACTGCAAAATACTTTTGTCTTTATCTCAAACGGGAATCCGCTTTATTCAGATGTAATACGTAGGGGAAATGAAAAAGTAATCATTCCGCGTCTCGAAGATGCTCAATTCTATTTCCATGAAGATACTAAAGAATTACTTGAATTCTATGTACCCAAACTGAAAGAAGTTACATTCCAGGCGCAATTGGGTAGTTTATTTGAGAAAACTGAACGCATGATGGCATTAGGTTTATATATTAGCCAAGAATTGAATTTCAATGAAGATCTTACTCGAAAAATCAAACGTTCGATTGAATTATCAAAAGCTGACCTGGTAACTCTCATGCTTGGAGAAAAGGAATTTACGAAACTCCAAGGTTATATCGGGATGAAATATGCCTTGCTGCAAGGTGAAGATCATGAAGTAGCAACAGGTATCTTTGAACATTACCAACCTCGAGGACAAAATGATACTCTTCCCACAACAATTTGTGGGGCAGTAGCTGCCATTTCTGATAAGTTAGACACCGTTTGCGGTATTATTGGTGTTGGTATGTTGCCGACAGGTTCGAACGATCCTTTCGCTTTGAGACGTGCCGCTAATGGCATTGTTCAGATCCTGGATCAGTTCGGGTGGCAGTTGAATTTGCATGGATTAATAGATAAATCTTACCAGTTATTACAGGACAAATTGATGACACCTGGTAAAAACAAGGAATTTACCTATGATTTCTTTCATCAGCGAGTCAATTGGCTTTTACAACAGGATGAAATTGATTATGACATTATTTCCAGCGTCATGCATATATCTTATCAATCTATTGCAGAAATCAAGCAACGTGCTCTTGATATCAGGTCATTTCGTAAACGTGATGATTTTATTCGCTTAGTCATTGGTTTCAAAAGAGTATCTAACATCCTGGTCTCCGAGAAAGTTGAAGGCGAAATTGATAAAGAAATCTTATGTGAAGTCGCAGAAAAGAATCTCTGCCGGGAATATGAAATATTATCCAGTAAAGTACACGAATACCTGGGGAAGAAAGAATTCCACAAAATCATGGAAGCTTTAGTGGAATTCGGACCATATATTGATCATTTCTTTGAGGATGTTCTGGTAAATGATTCAGATGTAAATATTCGCAGGAATCGTTTCAGGCTTTTAGCCAGGATCAGGATATTGTTTATGACCGTGTGTGATCTGACGAAAATTGTTGTGGAAGGTGAATAGAAAATAGGGGTGGCGAACTCCGATTCGCCACATGCCAAATCTGAGTTTAGTATCCTAGAAAGGTCGATTTTGAAGTCCGAATTTCCTATTACTTGAGAAGCTGTAGTAGATTCGATGGAAATTTGAACTCCAAACTCTTAGTGATAAAATGTCGGTTTGAACTTCTCTGAAAAGGATTTTCGCTACCGATGATGAAAGATCGGTTTGAAGTCCAATTTCCCTTTTAGCCGGGTGGTAATTGATAGTTTTACTTGGGAAATTGAACTCCAAACTCTTAGTTCATGTAAAGTCCAGAATATTATATAAATAAAGTTAGGAGGAATGATGGCAATCAAACTCTCAAATCGGATAAGGATGATTCAACCTTCACCTACATTAGGCATAGCAACCAAGGCAAAGGAGATGACAGCCGAAGGAATCAATGTAATTAACTTTGGTGTTGGCGAACCGGATTTTAATACTCCTGAATATATTAAAGAAGCCGGTAAACAAGCGATAGATTCAAATTTTACACGTTATACAGCTAATGCCGGAATTCCAGAGTTACGGCAAGCAATTTGTCAGAAACTACAGATTGATAATGGGCTTGTATATCAGCCAAAGAACATCCTTGTTTCACCTGGAGCAAAGGCTTCTATCCTGAATGTTTTAATTGCCCTGTGTGATATGGGTGATCAAGTCATTATTCCTGTTCCATATTGGGTCAGTTATCCTGCCCAAGTTGAGCTTGCAAATGGAAAACCTCTCTATCTTCAAACGGAAGAAGCAAATGATTTTAAAATCGATCCAATTCAATTGGAAATTTTGATCAAAAAGAATCCTAATGCCAAGGTCATGATATTAAACTCTCCAAGTAATCCTACCGGAACAGTTTATAACCGTTCGGAATTGGAGAAGATAGCTAAGATATGTTTGGATTATAATATATTCGTAATTTCTGATGAAATCTATGAAAAGCTAGTTTACGATGGTGAAATCCATTATTCGATTGCCTCTGTCAGTAAAGAAATGCAAGAAATGACAGCAGTCATAAATGGAGTATCCAAAGCCTATGCAATGACAGGCTGGAGATTAGGTTATGCTGCCGGTCCGGTTGCAGTCATTGCCGCAGCAGGTCGAGTCCAGGAACATGCAACTTCCTGTGTGAATTCAATTGCCCAGAAGGCGGTTTTAACAGCGTTAACTGAAGAAGATGGGTCGGTTGAAAGAATGAGGCAAGAATTCTCAAAACGGAGAGTCTTTCTGCGTGATGAATTATGCAAAATACCACATATCACCTGCACAAATCCCAAAGGCGCTTTTTATTTAATGCCGAATGTTTCCTGGTATTTGCATAACAATGTGATGAGAATAAAGGATACAGATGCACTAAGTACCTTTATGCTGGAAGAATTCCATGTAGCCCTTGTGGCTGGCAGCTCTTTTGGTGATGATCGTTTTATGCGTTTTTCCTATGCGAATAGTCTGGATAATCTGAAAGAAGGTGTGAATCGTTTTGCAGCAGGTTTGCGGAGTTTACTCTAAATCAAGATCAAGGTTGGATATGAAATACTTAAAAGATGAAATACAAAATAGGTGGAAGGATCATAGGCAGAATAGTTCTGGAACCTGGTCAGGTATGATTATTAAAATTGCTCTCCTGGTCTTGGTAGTTTGGTTAATAAGCAATATGCAACCTGGGAAAGGGTACTTTTTAAAGAATTTCTTAAAATCTAACCAGGTAACTCAACCATCGAAGGGGACAAAATGAGTCTCGTGATTGTTGGTTCCATTGCCTTAGATTCAATAACTACACCAAATGGTTCAATAACAGATGCCCTTGGTGGTTCAGCAATTTATGCCTCATTGGCTGCAAGACACTTTTGTGAGCCTCATCTCGTTGGTGTAGTGGGTAATGATTTTCCGATCAGTTCCTTACAAATGTTGAAAAAAAGGGGCATCAATATAGATGGTTTAGAAATTAAGACGGGTAAAACATTTCGTTGGAAAGGTGAATATCAGCAATGGAATTATGCCTTAACCCAAGAGACTCAACTGAATGTTTTTGCAGATTTTGATCCGCAGTTACCTTCTAGTTGCATTGCGGGTGATTTTCTTCTCCTGGGAAATATCCATCCTGCTTTACAATTAAGTGTTTTGAACCAGATCGGGACTCATAAACTTTCTTCCTGTGATACCATGAATTATTGGATCGATCGAACCTATATTCAACTGCTGGAAGTTATAAAAAGAGTAGATATTGTCTTTATTAATGAAGAAGAAATACGCACACTGACAACTCTTCAGAATGTTTATTCTGCGGGGCAAAAAGTACTTGAATTAGGACCTCGGATCGTCGTAATCAAAAGAGGCGAGTATGGATCAGTGGTAATGGGCAGAAATTTCCTTTTCTTTGCACCCGGTTATCCTGTGAAGGAAATCATTGATCCAACAGGTGCAGGTGATAGTTTTGCCGGGGGCTTCATGGGCTATCTTACCAAAGTCGGGAAATTTGATGAACAAACAATTAAAGAAGCCACAATTTATGGAACAGTAATGGCTTCATATAATGTCTCGTCATTCAGCACTCAAGTGCTTGAATCTGTAGAAAAATATGAGATTGATAAAAGGAAAAAAGAATTACATGAGTGGGTTGAATTTTAGGTATTGGCATGGATTATAAAAATTCAGGTGTCGATATTGAAGCTGGTGAAAAGGCAGTATCTCAAATAAAACCTCTTGTCCGATCTACGTTTAATAAAAATGTAATGACCGATATTGGTGGTTTTGGTGGATTATATGCCTTGGACCTGGTAAAATGGAAAGAGCCAGTTCTTGTTTCCAGCATGGATGGAGTCGGCACAAAGCTTATGATTGCACAGAAGGCTAGTATATATAATACAATAGGTCAAGACTTAGTGAATCATTGCGTCAATGACATTTTCGTACAGGGAGCAATTCCGCAGTACTTTCTTGATTATATTGGTGTCGGGAAACTGTCCACGGATGTTGTCTATCAAATAATTACAGGATTAAGCAAGGCATGTAAGGAAAATGAAATATCCTTAATTGGTGGAGAGATGGCTGAAATGCCTTGTATATATGCTGAAAATGATTTTGATCTTGCTGGAACGATTGTTGGTTTAGTGGAGAAAAAGAATCTGATTGATGGTCAGAAGATACAACCAGGTGATATTATCCTGGGTTATCCATCAAATGGTCTTCATACAAATGGATATTCACTAGCGAGAGATATTATTTTTCAGAAATTGAATTTGGAAATAGACTCATATGTATCGGATTTATGTGAAACAGTAGGAGATATCTTGTTAAAAATACATCGCTCCTATTTTCCGTATTTACGTAATTATATTGTTCCGGAAATGAATCATGGTATGGCTCATATTACGGGTGGTGGTTTACCGGGGAATATTAAGCGGATTATCCCGGATAATTTACAGGCAGTTATTGAGACAGCAACCTGGCAAATACCAGATGTGTTCCGCTATTTACAGGATGCCGGAAATATTGAGATCATGGAAATGTTCAGAGTTTTCAATATGGGGATTGGTTTTGTAGTTGTCATACCTCCCAGTGTTGAAACAGAATTTATGCAAAACACAGCAGCTATTAAAATTGGGATCATTCAGAAATCTGTTGATCAACGGTCAAAAGTGATTTTACATAGATGATAAAATGGCGTATTTTAACTAACGGGAAGATGTCAGCATCCGAAAATATGGCTATTGATGAAGCCATAATGAATGGTTTGGAAAGTGGTATTTCTGAACCAACAATCCGTTTTTATGATTGGAATCCACCTACGGTATCCTTTGGCTTCCACCAGGATATCGAAAAAGAGGCGGATTTAGAGAGAATTAATGCCAAAGGGTTTGGATTGATTAGACGTCCAACAGGTGGTAGATTAGTTCTACATAAAAATGAAATCACATATGCGGTGATTGCACCTCTCTCAGATCACCTTGCTGGAAGTATCATAGATGTCTATGCAGAAATTAGTCTTGCGCTGGCAGAAGGTCTGCGGATGATGGGAATCAATGTGCAGTTTGAAAAGGGCTCATTAACATCACAGGAACAGCGTGAAGTTAGTAATCCCTGTTTTTCAAGCAGCTCAAAGTATGAGTTAACCTATCAGCGAAAAAAGATAGTAGGCAGTGCTCAATTACGAAGGAATAATGTATTTCTTCAACATGGATCGATCCTATTGGAAAAAAATCAGGAAGAAGTAGCTGATTTATTACCCGGTTTAACGGATGAACAACGGAAAAAATTGGGTCAATATTTACAAAAAAAAACAATCTCAATTAATGAAATAAGAGATATGCCTATTGCCTTTTCAGAAGCTGTAACTTATCTGATAACAGGATTTAAGAGCATTTGGACAATGGACTCGTTTTATGAGGTTAATCATCTTAATAACTTAGAAATAAAAGAAGTTAACGAATTGATCACAAAAAAATACGGTCAAGAGCATTGGACTTATGCCTTTAGTGATAATGGGAATAAGCGACAAAAATAATTTGACATAAAGATATATAGAATTTGTTTTGATAGAAAGGTAGAATTTAAGAAATGGTTAGGATATAAGGGAGGATTCAGTAATGCGAAAGCTATTTTTTGCAGTGATGATCTTATGTTTATTTTGCAGTATGGCTTTGTTTGCTGCAACTACCGGTAAATTAGCTGGTAGAGTGACAGACTCAATGGGCCGACCTCTAGCTTATGCGAATGTCATATTGCAAGGGACACAAATTGGAGCACAAACAAAGGAAAATGGTTCATTTATCATTATTAATGTTCCACCAGGAACATATAATGTGATATTTACTGCCATAGGCTATGATAAATACACTGTTAATGGTGTTCGTATTAACGTGGACGGAACAGCTACGGTAAATGCAAAGTTGCCCATCAAAGGTGTTGCCATTGAAGGCGTGACTGTAAATGCCGTGCAAGAAAAGATACAGAAGGGAAAGGTTGGTTCCGGTAGAAATATCCAGATGGAACAAAGTGGAGACGTAGCAGTGAAAAGTGTTGAAGGTTTGATTGCACTTGAAGCTGGTGTTACACAGAGCGGTGGTGAAATTCATGTTCGTGGTGGTCGCGGTAATGAAGTAGTTTATTCTATCGATGGCATGTCTGTATCTGATCCTGTAGACGGTGGTGCAGCATTATCTGTGGATACTGATGCAATACAAGACATGTCAATCATGACTGGCAGTTTTTCAGCAGAATATGGAAATGCACAATCTGGAGTCGTAAATATCGTGACTAAAGACGGAGATGAATTTTATTCTGGTAAAATTGAATTTGATACAGATCATATAATTAGTGAAGGAAGGAATTCAGACCTGGTTAAATTTGCTTTGGGAGGACCGATTCTAGGTAATATAGCACCTGCTTTGAAGAAAAGTCTGACTTTCTATATAAATGGTGCTGCTGCTTGGGACGATGGTTATTATCGTGCTCTTTATAAGAATTCTCCCAATAATGATTTTATTTATCGTTATCCAGTGTATGAAAACACAGATTCTATGCATGTAATCACTTCACGGTTACTCGAGAATGAATATTCAGCTAACGATCCATATAAGAATCGGAAGAACTTCATGGGATTTGATCTTGGAAATCGAAATTTCGATTCCTATAATTTAAATGCGAAAACAAAGTACGTTATTGATGCACTTCAGAATGTAACTTTTGGTATTCGTGGCGACCGCGTAACGAATAATCCTTTCAGTCATACTTGGAAATATGCTCTTGATCATTATTGGTCTGATCGGACTGATCAACGTCAGTATATCGTAACATATGATAAATCCTTCAGCCCTAAACAAATGAACTTGAAGGTTAAAGCGAGTTATTATGATAAAGTTCATGACCTTGGACCAAAAGGAGTGGACAGAAATAATTACATGAGTCTATATATCAATCCAGATTCATTGGCGAATCCTGTTAATCTTGCAGCTTATATCCGAAGAATAATGAATAGTTCAGATTATGGCTATATGAGCATTGACCAGATTGCCGATGGAGTGATGGATGATGGTTATTTACCTGCCAGTTTCTGGACATATCGTACACAGGGCTTAGAGAATGCCCAAAACGTGGAAGGATTTACCGCACCCGGCACGATTTTTGATACATTCATTAATGATAAAACCTCTACTTTTAATTTTCGTGCTGATTTAGAATATCAGTTAAATTCAATTCACTTGGCAAAGACGGGATTTGAAGTTTATAAACACCATATTGTTAAAGATCAGTTGAGTGGTTTCTTAAGCATATATGAAGATCGTCGCCAGAAATACCTTGATCAAATTATTGATATTACAGATACCTTGCAATATGTTGATACTGACTCAACTGAAACAGGTGCATTTGTACCTCCCCAATTATTGGGTGTGATACAAAACGGTGAAAATAACTATATACCAATCTATAAACCCCAGGATTATCTTGCCGCTGCTTACGCTGCATCCGGAAAACATGATAGTTATATAGCGGATCCGTGGCAGGGGGCTTATTATATCCAAGACAAGATGGAATGGGAAGGAATGATTGTAAACTTAGGTGTCAGGACAGATTTTTGGTATCTGGGAACAAAGTACCAGGTCAAGAATGATGATGGCACATATCGTTATGAAGATTTCAAACCTGAAGAGAGATTACAATTAATGGTTTCACCAAGATTGGGTGTTTCTCATCCGATTTCTGAAAGAGATGTATTACGTTTCGCATATAATTATCAGAATCAATTACCGCAAATGCAATACATTTTTACAAGTAAGACTCCAGCAGATGCTCAGGTTTCTGATGAGATAATAACCGTAGGTAATCCCAAATTACAGCCACAGATAACGGTTACCTATGAAGTTGGTCTTCAGCACCAGATATCTGAAGATTATGTAGCGGATATCACTGCTTACTATAAGAATATATACAACTACGTCAGCACGAAGAAAGTAAGCCAGCCTGGACAAGAGCAGGTTTACTGGTATGAATATACTTCGGAAGATTATGGTAGTGCTCGAGGATTAGATTTGTCGGTGGAAAAGTATATGTCGAATTTCTTTTCTGCTAATCTAGCTTATTCTTTATCATGGGCTCAAGGTAATAATTCTGATGTTGTCATCCAGGATGTGATGACTTCTCTCCGTGAATTTCCCTTGGATTGGGATATTCGTCACAATCTCAATGCAAGCTTCTCATTTAGAATAGATCGAGGAGAAGAATTCTTTATTCCCTTTACTTCCCTTATTTTACCCATAGATGATTTCTCAGCTAACGTAACTTATAACGTTGCTTCCGGAAGTCCATATACACCGCAGACTTTGTTAGGTAGTACAGCACTGGATACAAACAGTAAGCGGAAGGATTTCACTCAAAACACGAATCTGAAGTTGACGAAAACGATTGCCATGAATAAAAAGATGTCTGTCAGATTATTTATCGATGTCCAGAATCTATTTAAGAATATGAATGTCCTGACAGTCTATCCTAAGACAGGTTCGCCTTATGTTGATGGCACAGATATTAGCGATGCCAGCACAGGCTTTGTTTATCCTGAACGGCAAGTTGTGCACCAATTGTACATTCAGAACCCGAGTTATGTTGATAATGAACGCAACATCACTCTAGGTGTTTCATATAATTTCTAAAAAAAGTAGGAGGAATAATAAAATGAGAAAGAAAATCACAATGACATTAATAATGGCCTGCAGTTTTATGATGACGGCTATTGTATATGCTGCCGATACAGCGGCACCGCAGATCAGTGGTTTTGAAACATTAGCCCGTAAAGTTCTGGGAAGTGGTTTTGTGCAATTTTTCATCGAGGGTGGATGGGCTATGTGGCCTATCCTGTTTATTGCTATTTATGGTATTGCTTACGCAATCTGGAAATTCATCTCCTTGAATTATGCAAAGATTAATGTTACAAATTTTCTTGATACTTTCATACCTCTAATTGAAAAGAAGAATTTCAAAGAAGCTCTTGAAATGGCTAAGAAAACACGTGGTCCCATTGGGGCAACATTAGTTGCTGCTATGCTAAAAATTGATAAGGGACAAGCGGCCGTGGAGAAGGCGGTCGAAAATGCCGGTATAATAGAAATGTCTTTCCTCGAAAAAGGTTTTACTGAACTAGGTACCGCCATCACACTAGCTCCTATGTTAGGATTTCTAGGTACTGTTGCTGGTATGGTCCAGGCATTTGACGCTATTGCAAGAGCTGGATCTGTTGAACCAACGATCGTTGCATCAGGTATCAAGGTTGCATTGATCACCACAGTATCAGGCTTGGTTGTTGCCATTCCTATACAGATGCTGAGTAATATCTATATGGTTATGGTCGATGGTTTAGTTCTTGATCTTCAAAGAGTTACAGAGAAGGTTATGGAAACCCTCGTTGAACAGCAATAACAGGGAGAATATCAAATGATTAAAAGAAAAAGGAAAGCTGGTCTTACAATACCAACAGCCTCTACTGGTGATATTGCTTTCCTGTTGATCATATTCTTCATGTCTACTACTAAATTTGATACAAAGATCGGATTGGGTTTGACATTACCCCCCGCTGCTGTTGAAGGTGCGGAGAAGGTTAAAATAGCCGAAAAGAATATGACTAGAATTTTCATTAGTAAAGATGGTCAGTTCTTGGTTAATGATCAGCTAATGGCAAGGCAAGATTTACCCAAACTTGAAGATATGATTCGGAAAAGTGTTTCTGAAAATCCAAAAATGGTGATCTCTTTGAAAACAGATCGCGAAGCAAGTTATGATGATATGATTATGGTTTTAGATCGTCTGCAGAAAGCAGGTGCTGCCAAAATTGCATTATCGACGAATTAGGGGGAGATATGGCAAAATTCCTGAGAAAAAGAAAAAAATTCCTTATCCCCGATTGCTCAACATCAGACATTGCATTCCTGCTCTTACTTTTTTTCATGGTGACAACGGTGTTCGTGAAGGAAAAGAAATTTTGGGTAGCTATGGATCGTTTACCAAATGCGGAATCTATGACTAAAATACCTCGTCAACATGCGGCTACTATATATGTAACAGCGAATGGAGATATTTTTATTGATGACTTTATGGTTCCCTTAGAACAAGTTGGAGTTGTTGAACAACAGAAGCTTGCCTTAGATTATAATCTGGTAACAAGCTTTCGTACAGATCGTAATTCTCGATATGGTGTCATGTCCGATATTCTTAAGCAAATGCAAGATGTCGGTGCATATAAAGTATCATTTGAAGCAAAAAGAAAGAGGTTATGACCATGGCTAAAATAAGGATGCATGATTGGAAAGATATAGCACTGTCATATCTGGATAAATCTTTCAGTTTATCAATTTTGTTCTTTCTATTTGTTGTGATGGTTTCACCTAAACTAAAAATTCAACCCTATCAATATCAAAGCAAAGATGTTCAATCCATAGATATTCCTGCAGAAATGCGAGAAAAGATCAAACCTCCTGAAAACATAACCAAACCGGTTTTCAATGTTGTTATTGATGAAAATCTTAGTGGAAGAGATGTTGGTGGAGAAATCAAAGAGATAGAATCAATAGATCCTACGACTCTTGATCTGAAATCAAAGGTGGAAGGAGTTCGCAAAATAGGTGAAACGCCTAAATTCGTGGCATACGAAGATCCACCTGTTGTCGTTAGCAAAGTCGTTCCTGAATATACACAGTTTGCGAGAAGAGCAAATATTCAAGGTACTGTATGGCTGGATGTGGAAATACTCGTTGATGGACGTGTTGGAGCTGTTGTAGTTAAGAAAACTCTTGATAGTAGCCCTGGTGGTTTAGATGAGGCTGCAATTGCAGCAGTCAAGAAGTGGAAATTCCAACCAGCAAAAAGTAGTGGTAGACCTGTTGCATGTTGGGCGGCAATCCCTGTAGTATTTTCGCTTAGCCAATAAGACTTAAGTAAGTGAAATGGATTTTATCTTAATTATCTAGAAAAAAATAAATTAAGTAATTGTGTATTGACGAAGTTATCAATGCAACAGAAGGATATTATAAAGTGGAGGATTATACATGAGATTATCCTTGAAATTCATTTGTATTTTGATGGTATTTCTGATCGCCTGTACAATGTTAATGGCTAGGGCAGTCACACCTCAAGAGCAATCAAAAAAATTCGATTTATCTAAATGGCACAATGTCGGAAACATCTGGTTACGAGTTAGTAACTATGGATTTTTCGGAGCTGGTGATGCAACCGATCCTTCCTGGCCATCTTTAGAATATCCGGGTGGATCAGGTATTGATTATCTGTATCAAGGTGCATTGTGGTTTGGCGCTAAAAAGGCTCGGAGAAGTTTAGATGGAAAAAAACTGTATTGGTTCGCTAACAAGCCAACTAATACTCCAGCTGATAGCGCAAGAACTATTACCGTTGATGATACCTTATGGAATCCGAATAAAAAAGCTGTTTTAGATACTTTAGTAACTGTTGGTTTTGATGGAGATTTAGGATTAAATGAATTTTTACCTGCGTATAATCCTCTCGAAAGCAGCAATGGAAATATTGCTTCAGACTTCAATTTATATCAGAACTCGGATGATATTATGTCAGCCTCAACTCGTACTCAAAAAAGAGGGACTGATGATGACGGAGATAATAGCATCGATGAAGATTTTGCAGGATATACATTTCCATTTCGACCTAGTAGCGAATTACCTTCTCAGTTTTCAGGATTTGGTGCTTTATTCCCACACGAATTAACTCTAATACAAACTGATATTATCAAAAAAGGAAACAATCTGGATATTTGGTTTCCACTAGGATTCATGGATTTGGGAACTGCCATTGATGGGATTAATCCCCGTTTTAATTTTACATCTCCAAATGATGATGACGGAGATGGACTTATTGATGAAGATGGTGCTCCAGTTTCAGAACAGGATTTTGTATCTTATTACTACGATTATAGTCCTTTTGGAACGAGAGGAGATAGGGACTGGGGACGAGATAAGTCACAAACAACGCATGTGCCTTTAAATGTTATGGTGCGTCAGATGAGCTACCAGTGGAGTTATGATTATATTAAAAATCTTTGTTATGTGGAATTTGATATCACGAATATGAATGCTCAGGATACGCTTTATGACTGTGCTATGGGTATTTATATGGATAGTGATTGTGGCCCGCAGACTTGGACTGGTGACCAGAGATCACTTGACGATATTTCTGGTTACGTGAGTGGTTCTGGTTATGAATTTGCCTATACTAGGGATGACAATGGCGATGGTGGTTTAACTACAGGTATTATTGGTTCCAGAGTATGTTCACCTGATCCTTCAGACTTGCAGTTTGCATGTTGGTATTGGGAACGTGGAGACGGACCAGATGATTCAGATGCCTTAAACTTGAACCCTACTAAAAAAACTGCCAACGAAAAATACAGGCTTTTAACCAATGATCCTAAAAATCCCGATATAAACAAATATACTTCCTTGAAACCGCCTGAAAACTCTTCTTCAACTGAATATCATCAACCATCACCTTCAGATACACGGTATTTATTTGCCTTTTACGGTTCTCAACAAGGATACACAAATCCCAGTGATCTTACAGCATGGAATCTAAAACCAGGCAATACGATGAAAATAGTAATTGCGGTATTTCCCGGTAAAGATCTCGAAGATTTAAAAGCTTCAGCAAACTGGGCTGCAACTATTTATGGTAAAGCTCAAACCTTAAACACTGTGGTTTTACCTGATACTTTTCCACACTATAATCCACCTGAACCGCCGACGATACCTAAAATGGGTGCAATTATTGTTGGTAGCGGAAACGGTATAGATGTATATTGGGATAATCGGTCTGAGTATTCTTATGATTCGAAAACTGTGACTGATGCTGTTACAGGATGGCAGGATTCTCTTCATGTGGTAAATCATGGTTTTAACAGCGATCCAACTTCTCTCAGTGTCCCACATGCTGATTATCCTCCTCAATTTGCAAATCTTCCAGGTATTGTTGTACCTAATAGCAACGCAACTGTAAATCCATTTACATCCTATAGACTTAGGCATGATTTCCAAGGTTATACACTTTGGGGAAGATCTGGAAGTGGTTCGCAAGAAGATTGGGTTCTGCAGGAAAAATGGGATAAAATTGATACTCCTCAAGATGTTCTAGATTATTCGATCAATCCAACAGATAGTGTAGATTATGGTGGATATCTTGGAAGTAATAAAGGTCTGCCTAATGAAATGGAAGCAACAAATGCAGATACACTATTTTATAAATATGATGAAAATTACTTTTTAAAGAAGATTGTTCCCCATGATAAATTCTATGGAATTCATCTCTATAATCCGCATGTCGAATGGTCTGATTCTTTACAAACAGTTGCTAATGCCATGGCGAATAATTCCTCATATCCAACACAAGAAGAGAAAAATATGCAGGCTTTAATGTTTAAAAACCAAAATGTTCCTGCTTATATTTTCCTTGAATTGTATGATGATGCTTTAATACCGCTACTTAAGCATGGAGGACAGACGAGTTTACCTCTTGCTGAGTTTGAAAATGCTAATGATTACACAAAGCTCATAAAACTCAAACAATCTCGTTTAGCAAGGCGTTATTACACATCACATATTTATAATCCACCGAAAGGTATTGAATATTATGTAGCAGTTACTGCTTATGATCGAGGTATTCCTAGTCAAAATCTGAATTACTTGGAAACAGGTCGTGATGCGAGTGCAAATATGAAAACACTATTCCCTGGACCTTTAGCGAATGAAAGTATGAATAACATTTATGTCGTTCCAAATCCGTATTTAGGATTAAGTAAATTTGATGGACGACGTGAAAATGATATGAAAGGTGATAGAAGTAAGAGAATATGGTTTGTGAATATTCCTGAAAGATGTCAAATTCGAATTTATACACTTGCCGGTGACTTAGTTGACGAAATATCGCATAATGGAGCATATAATGAAGATGTGATTACAATTAGTAAAGCTTCTGCATTAGGTATTGCTGCCAGTGGTATTCAGTCCTGGGACTTATTAGCAAAACATGGTCAAGTTAGTCAAATTACTGCCAGTGGTATCTACCTGTTTTCTGTAGAGAACAAGAAGAATGGGGAAAGAAAAACCGGCAAATTTGTATTACTTAAATAAGGAGGAACTGTGAAAAAGATCATCCTATTATTAACCCTGGTTGTTCTGACTGCAGCTCCTGCTTTTTTGAATGCTGGAATTTTTCCTAAAACAGGTACTGCATCATTACAGTTTTTAAAACTTGGTATTGATGCTCGTGCCACAGGTATGGGAGAAGCGTATACAGCAGTTACAAATGATATTTCATCTGTTTACTGGAATCCTGCAGGTCTGGCTTTGATACCTCAACAACAGGCATTTTTTTCTCACACCAACTGGCCTGGTGAAATCATGCATGATTATGCGGCTGTTTCTCGTTCGACAGGTGTTTCCGCTTATGCTTTTAGTGCTTCTGTTCTACATATGGCACCCATGGATGTGACAACTGCTGATGCTTTTGGACCAACTGGAGAAAAATTCAATTACATGGATATGGCACTGGGTCTTACGTATTCCAGTGCTTTTACAGATAAATTCTCATTTGGTTTTACGGGTAAGTACTTAAGAGAATCTACTGCTGGTTATAGTATAGACAGTTATTCACTCGACTTGGGTTCTCTCTACAATACAAAGTGGAAAAATCTTACGATTGGAATGGCATTACGAAATTTTGGACCTGATGTAAAGTATACAATTGATAATGATGAAGATAACCACATGGATGAAGATCCGGTTGATTTGTTGGATAATGATGGGGATGGACTCATTGATGAGGATCCACCTGAATTAGGTGCAAAGATACCAATGGATTTTTCAATGGGTGCTTCCGTTGATTTATATCGCACAGATACTGAATATTGTATAGCTTCTGCACAACTAGATAACTGTATTGACAGGCAGGAAACGTGGAATCTTGGAAGTGAATATAAATTTGGTTCATTATTTGCTCGTATAGGTTATCAGTTGAATTATGATACCTATGGTCCAAGTGCTGGGTTAGGGTGGGAATTAGCAACCCGTATTGCTGTTTTTAACATCGATTATGCTTATACGAATATGGGTAAGATGGCGGAAGATTTTATCGGGAGTGCACACCGTTTATCCATAAAAATGAAGTTCTAACAGAATATAAGCAAAATGTAATTGAAACAAGCGTTTCGATTACGCTTATTTATATAAGGAGGAAAGATGAAGCGTCTAATAATAATACTTTCATTACTTGTTTTATTGATCGGTTGCTTGTCAGCCCAAGAGATGAAAGCATTGTCAAAATCTAACATACCGGTAAAGCTAGCACCCTCTCCCTTGAGATTACCGACTCGTGAGGCACCTGCATATGAATTTTCAACTCTACCTTTTTCACTACGCTCATCGTATTGGGATTATATGATCGGTGGTTATACTACCCTTCCAGTACGTGTGCAATCTGCTGCTACTGGTGGCGGAATTTATTTGACTTATATGGGTCAAACAGATCCAACTACCAATGCTGGGCTGAGACGTGTTTTTTACACATATATTGGAGCTGATGGTGTAGTTGGTTCTAATAATGAGCTTACAGATGATACGATTAGAGAAGGTTACAGTTCTGTTGATATTGATCGTCTCAGTGGTAAACCTATTTTTGCCTGGCATACTAGTGCTAATCCCCCCACTGATACTCATTATAATGTTGCTTTTGCCTGGGATGCATATCTGGAAGGGATTCCAGGTTTGATCAGTGAACCCATTAAAATTATTAATTATCCAGACACAATGATTGTCAACGATGTTTCTATAAATGATAATGAATTTATATGGCCCAATGTTCAAATTGGTCCATCTCCGCTTGCAGATTATCGTCGTGTTTATATTTCTACGACTAACGTCAAAGGTCATACCGTACTAGGTGATGATGGCGAATCGCTTCCTTCAGAAAATCAGAAGATCGCATATGCGGATTTTACACCTGCTATGATGGAAAATGGTGACACATTGATTTGGCATTATACAACAATTCCGTTATTAGATATATGGAATAATACCGATACATCATTTCGTCGTCCTTACTATTCAAACCTGGTTGGAGAAGATGGAAAATATTACATCGTTGGGTGGCATGATTCAGCAGAAGAAAACGTAGATATCGCTATCCATGAACCTTATTTAGATGTTTGGATTAATAGCAATTATGGTGAAGGTGAATGGACAAAGTATTCTATGAATCCAGATGTAGAAATTCCCAATCCAATTGATCCCACGGACACTCTTGGCTATTTTAGAGATGATAATGGTACTCCATTTCCCTCTTTGAGATATGTAGTAAAAGAAGGTTGTCATATGAATGCATCTCTCGATAACAATGGATTACTCCATTTCCCATTAATTTCATTTTTAAAATCTGACAGTACACATTGGTATCCTACTACTTCTTATATGAAGGATGTTCAATTCAACACTAGATACAATACTTTCAAGGTGTGTGATGTATATCCGCAGTCTGTAAATCCGAATGATGGTAATCCAGCAATTCCTTGGGATCTTGATGGTCTTGGACCACAATTCGTACTTAGCTCAGCGGATTCTACAACCTACATTTTACAGTCAACTTCTGATATGCCATATGTATACTGGGATTCAGAAGCTGTTGATAATGGCATGGCGTTTAATTATAATTACTGTCATTTATCAAAAATGAACGATAATGATCAAATGGTCATGGTATGGGCTGATTCTTATCGTGCTTATTTACGTAACACATATCCGACTGCTTATCCAGAACTTGCACCATTTCAGCAAGTACCGGAAACTTATATTTCCATCTATCCAACAACTTACGTTGATTCACTCGGCACTTCACATCCTGAATATGGTGCAGTGTGGAGTGAGCCGATTGTCTTAAATTCAGTTGAAACACCTCAACTCACTGTCGCGGGAGATCCGATGATTCCTGAGTGGGTATATCCTGGTGATTATGTTGAATACCTGGGAACAGATGCTGATAATAATAGGATTGGCAGAGTTCACCTGATGTTTTACGATGATAATTCCTGGGGTGCTGCATCAATCGATCCTGCTGTTGGTCAACCCAATGGTGGTAAAGTTATGTATACGGCGATTGATATTAAATGGCCTCCATGTGATGCGGTTGGAGCGAATGATCCTGTTGTTCCACCTTCAACAAGAATGTTGAAGCAGAACTATCCAAATCCTTTCAATCCAACTACTTCGATTTCTTTCAGTCTGCCGAAATCAGGGAAAGCATCTCTGAAGATTTATAATATCAAGGGTCAGCTTGTAAAGACTCTTGTCAACGGTCCGACTGCAGGTGGAGATCACACAGTGGTATGGAACGGCAAGAACGATAATGATAACAGTGTTAGTTCAGGTATCTATTTCTACTCTCTCAAGAGTGGTTCACATACTGAAACTAAGAAAATGATGATGGTTAAATAAAGCATACTTAACTAAATAAAAAAAGGCGGCTGTAAGACAGCCGCCTTTTCATATATCTATGAATATTGACAAATATCTTTATTGTGTAAAATGGTATTAGTAGTTTAATAAGGAGTTGTGAATGGATCGCATATACCTGAAAGGAGCAGATTTGACGATAGAACAGGTCTGGAACATTTCGTATCAAATGATAGAAGTTGGATTATCGGAAGAAGCTGTACAGAAAGTAATCAAATGTCGGGAATACGTCGATAAGATAATTCAGGAAGGTAGAATTGTCTATGGACTGACAACTGGTTTCGGTAAATTCAGCACGATAAACATACCTGCAGATAAAATTGATGAACTTCAGGAAAATCTTATTCTTAGCCATGCGACAGGAGTTGGTAACTATTTTTCAATTCCTGAAACCAGAGCAATACTCCTACTTCGTATTAATGTACTTGCTAAAGGACATTCAGGAATTCGACTTCAAACTCTACAAACCCTTATTCAAATGCTTAATCAAGGTGTTCATCCTTGCATTCCGGAAAAAGGTTCAGTGGGTGCTAGTGGTGATTTGGCACCTCTTTCTCATCTTGCCCTAGTTTTATTGGGTATGGGAAAGGCTTATTATCAAGGTGAGCTTTTAAGTGGGGAAGAAGCGATGCGACGGGCAGGAATCATCCCTGTGAAACTAGTTGCAAAAGAGGGTCTGGCTTTAAATAATGGTACTCAAGTAATGACTGCAGTTGGAGCACTTGCTTTGCATAGAGCAGAAAACTTAGTGAAAGTTGCAGACATTTGTGCAATTATGAGCTTGGAAGCTTTACTGGGAACACCGGCAGCTTATGATCCTCTTATTCACCGACTAAGACCTCATCCGGGGCAATTGGCATCTGCAGATAATCTGTTTAGGTTAGTCCAAGACAGTAAGATACGTGAATCCCATCTGACATGCAGTAATGTCCAAGATCCCTACAGCCTTAGATGCACTCCCCAAGTTCATGGGGCGATAAGAGAAGCCTTGACATATGTCCGTCACGTGATAACAACTGAAATCAATTCTGCTACAGATAATCCTCTCATATTTCCTGACGAGGACAAAGTGATATCGGGAGGCAACTTTCATGGAGAACCAGTAGCCATTGCATTAGATACACTTGGAATCGCAACTGCTGAATTAGCCAATATTTCCGAAAGACGTTTAGAACAAATCTTCAATCCTGCCTTAAATCGAGGCTTGCAACCATTTCTTGCTCCTAGACCAGGGATTGATTCTGGCTTTATGATTGCACAATTGACTGCTGCGTCTCTTGTTTCCGAAAATAAAGTATTGGCTCATCCTGCATCTGTGGATTCAATTCCGACTTCTGCAAACCAGGAAGATCATGTCAGTATGGGCACGATATCAGCGGTTAAAGCCCGGACAATCATTGATAATGTATCTTATGTCTTGGGAATTGAGTTAATGTCTGGGTGTCAGGCTCTTGATGAAAGAGGAATGCAAAGTTCTCCGGCTGTTGAAGCGGTTAAGATGGAAATCCGTTCTGCGATACCCCATTTGGATAGAGATAGAATTATATGTGATGATATTCAATATATGAAAGAATTAACCGATTCGCCTACCTTACCTGATCTGGTCTCAAAATTTGTTCCATTGAATTGACCTTATCAAATAGAAAGGATTGACTTATATGAGAATACGCCGGACTCTCTTATTCCTTGTTCTGCTTTTTTCCCTTTTTCTGAGCGGATGTGTTTATTATAATACACTATATAATGCTAAGAAACTCTACAAATCAGCACGATCGCGTCCTTTGATTAATGGGAAGCCAAATACACAGGCAATTGATGAATATACCAGGGCAATGAAGAAATGCGGTTATATCCTTACCGAATACAAAAACAGTCCGTATGCAGACCAGGCTTTGTTTTTATTAACCCAAAGCCTGTTTTATAAAGGTAATTCAAATCTGCAAGCCTATGAAAAATGCCAGGATTTTCTGAAGTTTTATCCAAAAGATGAACTAGTACCGGAAGTCATTCTATTTGAAGCAACAATTCTGCATGAGATGAAGAAAAATGATGAGGCTGTTTCTACACTTACCAGTTTTCTACAGGAGCCAATTTTTAAGAAATATTACCCGCGTGCTTATCTACAGCTCTCCATTAGCAGCATGGATGAAAAAGCTTATGCCCAAGCCCAATATTATTTGCAGAAAATTATTGATAATTATCCTCACTCAAAAGAGTATAAAGAAGCTTTCTTTCAATTGGGTTACGCTTTCCATATTGAAAATAAATTCGCAGATTCCAACCAGGTTTTCCAGAAATTACTAAAGTCCAGATTAGAAAAAATAATCAAACTAGATGCTCGATATTACATTGCCCTGAATGATTATTATCAAAAAAATTACAAGAAAGCTGATATTGAAATTAAACCTTTGTTAAAGGCAGAATCAAGAGCAGATAAAATCCCTTTAATCAAACTACTAAAAGCTAGAAATCTACTTGGATTGAACCAGTATACAGATGCTGTTAGTTTGTACGAATCGATTAATACCGATTATCCGAAAACCATACATTCGGCAGAAGCAAATTATTATTTAGGTGAATTTAATTTGAATTATCAGCATAATTATGAAAAAGCAATTACTTTCTATAATAATGTCAAGCTGGAATCTAATCTGTCTCCTTTTGTCGAAGATGCTTTTTCAAAGAGTGCTATTGCCAGTCAAATCATTCTATATAACAAGAAGGATAGTAACCTGGCAATTAAGGAGATGGTAAATCAACAAATGAAACTTGCAGAATATTATCTGCACAGTATGAATCTCCCTGATTCTGCATTGTCTGTTTATCGCGGAGTAGTCAATCATCGCGGTATTCTAGAAGCCCAACTTGATTCATTGGATCAAAGAATTGCACACCTTGATTCTCTCGGGGTTCCGAAAGATACTTTGAAAGTTATCAAATTAGATTCATTAGCTATTTCTGGTGATTCACTTAAGACCTCACGAACTGATACCTTAAATGTTATTAATGATTCACTACGTGTTTCCCAACCAGATTCCTTAAATGTTGGCAAAAAACTATGGAATGATGCTAAAACCGATTCTATCGGAATACAAAAAGATACACTCAGTGTTCACAAACGCGATTCTTTCGTTAATCCTGAAGAGACTAAGTACAAACCTATAAGAGATACTCTCAATGTACCTGACAAAACTATACCTGTACCCATAACATATTACTTACAGAAGGATTCGACAAAAGCAATTGCTGATTCCGTTGCAACTGACGATTCAAGTAAAAACCAGATGCTTGGAAAACTAGTTCAGAAACAAGAGTCGATGCAACCCGATAGTATTGATTTCAAAATCAAGGATAATATGACATCAAGTTCAGATAGTACCGGACTTAAGATCATATCTCTTGCGGATTCTACAAAATCTGATAGTACAGGTTTCCAAGACAGCTTACAAGTAACTAAGAATAAGCATATTAAAACTCCTGAAATGCAAAGTCTGTTAGCAAAACAAAACCAGCTTTCTGTTAATTTAATGGAATATGATAGTGATTATGTTCCCTTAGCGCTATATGACCAAATTTGGATCTATAAATATAGTATACCCGATTCTGTTAAAATGGAGCAAGTCTACCAGGAAATGCAGGACAAGTATCCGTTGAATCGGTATACACATGCTGCGACACTTATGCTTCAAGGAAAAAAGGTTGAAGTTACAACCGATGAAGAAATCGCCATTGAAAAAGAATACACGGATGCTATGGATTTATATAGTTCATCTCCAGATTCTGCAAAAACAATCTTAAAAACTCTAACATCAAATAAGAATTCGATATTTAATGATAAATCTAAGTACTCTCTCGGTTATATTTTCTGGTTTAATGAACATGATTCTGTAAATGCTAAACCATACTTTGATGATCTTCTTAAAAAAGACGCGAATAGCGAATATAGTACTTATATAAACCAATTTTACAATGGCAGTAATTTTGTATTTATCGATGAACTTCCTGCGATTCGAGAGATGGAAGAGAGAGAAAAGCAAAAGAAAATAACAGAACAAGCTAATGAACTAAAGAAGCAGGAGTTAAATCGTCTTGTCGATAACCCTAAACCCAAGGGTGCTGTTCTTGAATACATTCTTCCACCCCTACCTGAAAAGCCGATTATCATTGAAGATACTACAAGTGTAAAGGACACAACCAGAGCAATCGAGGAAAAACCAAAACAGGAAGAGACAAAGAATATTCCGCAAATCAGTCAACCTATGAATACTGGAGTTAATCAACCTCAAATCAAAGAGAATGACAGACCATTCGATTTCATCAAGCCTATTCCCTCAGTAAAACCTAAGGATTCAGAATAGATGAAATATGGATCGATATTCCATCAGCAGAATGTTTATTTAAAACTGCTCTTACTCTTGATGGGTGTTGTTCTTTCAACGGTTGTTCACTTCACATATTTTCTCCTGATATTTGGTTTAACCATACTCTACCTGATTCCCGGATATCAAATCTTTCCTATTTGGGGCAAGATCATTCTTAGATTGCTACCATTCCTGATTTCGTATTTTCTCTTCGCTCTACTCTTAGATTTGCCTTTTCCAATCCAGGTAAGCTTCACTTGTAGGATCGTTTACTTACTGCTATTATCTCTCTATCTATTGAAATCGACGACATTATATAAATTAGTTGAAGATAGTGGACGACTCAAAGATTCACATTTGCTGCGTCCAATATTCTTCTATTTCGTAGCAACAATGCAATTTATTCCGATATTCACCAAAGAAAATACTCTCATCATACAGAAATTTAAATCACAAGGGAAAATAACAATCAGTAAGTCCGTCGATATCTTGCTGGAATCATTTATGAGTGCTTGGGATAAAATTCCGTACATCGAAAATAAGACAAAGCATAGATTGTCTATAGAATACCCAACACCAGTATTATTTACCTGGGCTAATTTATGGTTATATGTTATGATAACTATCTATGTCCTGGTAGCTGCCTTATAGGGATATGATGCAGAGATTCCTGATGCAGATCGCATATGACGGCAGTGTTTTTCATGGCTGGCAAAAACAACACAATGCTAATTCTGTTCAACAAACGATAGAGACAGCTTTGGCTTTGATTGCCAAGGAAGAAGTGCAACTTGTATGTGCCGGACGAACGGATACCGGTGTTCATGCTAAAGCCCAATTTGCGCATTTTGATTTTCCTGTGGTGATGACTGGAGAACAAATCAGGTTGGCGATTAATGTCAGGTTACCTCACAGTATCCGTGTCCTTAACGTAATCCCCGTTTCTGGCGATTTTCACGCACGCTACGATGCGTTTGAACGAGGATACGAATATGTGCTGGCAAAAACACTGACACCCTTCAATCGCAATTTTTCGGGCTTTCTACGTTATCGCCATATGGAAACGGATAAAATGAGAGAAGCCATACCATATTTTCTAGGTTCTCATGATTATTCATCCTTCAGCAGACCTAATCCGGAAATACCTAATCGCCTATGTGATGTAAAAGAGATTTCCGTCACAGAATACGAAGATCAATTTGTTTTTACAATAACAGCAGATCGCTTCTTACATAATATGGTGAGACGCATCGTCGGTTTGATGTTCAATATCGGGACAACTAAGATGAAACCGGCAATCGTGAAGGAACTCCTGGATCAGTGTGATCCTAACCAAAGATTGATATTAACGGCACCTCCTGAAGGATTATATCTTGTGAAGGTGGGATATCCGGAGCAGAAATTCTGAGTAGGGGTTTGCGGCAGTAAACCCACTCCCGTATTCAATTCACACTCCATTCAAGGGTTTACTTCCGCATGCCCCTACGGTAAAAACAATTCATCATTGTTCCAATTACTTGGATTTTGAATAATGTATTCCCTGCATCTATTTAAATCATCTTCATTCCGAATAATATGATCATAATAACTGCGTTGCCATATTTCCTGGTTTGTATTATTCACTATCAATCTGCATTGCTTAGTAACTGCTGCTTTGAAATTAATCATTATTCCACCTAAGGAGGCAGCATAATTTTTCCTTTCTTTTTCGTAGTGTCGTGGTAACTGATCTTGATTGGGGTTATCGATTACTAAAATGCCATGAATGTGATTGGGCATAATGATATATTCATCTAAGAATACATACTTCCGTAATTCTGCTGTACGGTGCCATTCATTTTGGACAATCAATCCAAACTCAGAAATTTGAAAAATACTTTCACGGAATTCACCGAACAACTTCTGTTTCTGAAAAGCGCAAATGGTCACATAATAAGCTCCGTTAAGAGCATAATCATAACCCCGTAAACGTACAGAATGTCGATCACCATATTGCTTTGCATCCATATTACCCTCCCATTTTTGTTTCGTATGTTTCGTATGTTTCGTATGGCTCCGTAGGGGTTTGCGGCAGTAAACCCTTCATCATTTTCATTGTACGCGTTTGTAGGGGTTTGCGGTAGTAAACCCACCCCGAATTCCCACACACTCCATTCAAGGGTTTACTACCGCAAACCCCTACGACCCAATTGGCTTTCACGGAAAGGGTTTACTCCCGCAAACCCCTACGGTTCATCTCTCTCACTATCTTCATCGTTTCCACACTCACAGTGGTAACACGAAGAATCAAATCAATTACCTTGTCTTTATAATCTGCAAACTTATAAGTATTGAAGAGCTTGGCAATGGTTGGGTCTTTGGGTTTCTTCTCTTTGTATTGATCTAAAATCCATTCCAGGGCACTGCGGTTTCCCAGTTTGTATTCCCAGGCTTTTTTCGGAATGCCGGAGATGGAAGTTAATTCATCCAGTTCGATGGTACCAGTCAGTTTATCGGCTTTTAGTTTGGGTTTTACAGAACAACCGGCTAAACCCGGATCTACAGAAGAAACTTTCAATGGGTATGGTTCAACGGTCTCGAATCCAATATGCAATTCCATTAATGATTTGCCCCATTCTGCCCATTGCCGGAAATCTTCATAGAAGGGAATGCGTGGCAGACTGCGTTTCAGGTTCTGCTCATATTTTACACGATAGGCAGGATCATGAAGCAGCGCATACACATAATGAAAGATGTCTTCCTTGCACATTTGATCATCTTCATAATGGCTCTTAAATTCATTCAACGCCCAATCGGTGATATTATCAAAGCGATTGCCATCCTTGTCGTATTGATATAACGGCAAACATTGGGAATCTCCTGTAAAATGCAAATCCATATAAGTATCTGTAGCTAAATATGATAAAGACTTTACTGAAATACTAATTGCTTGATTAGGAAAGTTAAATAACTGTGAAGTTAAGCCATGTTCATCAATATAAAGTGCTGAATTATAAATAAAAGGTTTATAAAATGGGCGATAGTTTATAGGTATTGCTCTACTAGCCAACAAAACTTCTTTGTATTGCTTTTTGAATCTTGCCTTCAAGTTACGAGACCATTTTATAGAATCGTTCGGTTCTTTAGTGTGAATGTATTGATAAATAAAGAATTTCATCTTTGCAAGCAAATTCTCTTTCGATATATCTGTAACCCATTCATCTCTATTTGTTGATACACCTGTGGAGTATAATTTGAATATTGCTTGGTTACTTTTTCCTGTTTTAATCTGTTTATCTGCAACAAGAATAAAATCATCCCATTTACTCACATTCTGATTAATCCAAGTATTGTCTTTATCTGGTTGAATATGTTCAAAGTTTAGATCTTTGAATGGATTCTGCACTAAGTAATCTAACTTTTCGTCTGATTTGGCATAATCCTTGATTTCATTATAATAAGCATTGAATCCAATTTCTTCTTTGTTTTTTATCAAAAAATAAATAGCAATTCCAACTTTAATTTGATCATGGAAGATATTGCCACCCTCTTGTCTTCTTCTTTCACCGCTATTTCTTGCATTTCCCTTCAAATTAATTATATATAGATGGTTAAATTCATCTTTCACTACTTTACGAAATCCATCGAATGTCTTGCTATCAATAAATGAGTTATTTGATACAAAAGCGATAATTCCGTTTTCGTCTATTCTATCGCTAGCCCATCTCAAAAACCTAGAATACATGTCATACAGCTTTGTCTTCTGGGCAGTGCTGTGTTTGATATAGGTATCCTTTATCCGCTTATCTATTTCAGGATATTCACGATTCTTATTGTTTTCATTTTCATTCATCTGGTTGGCATTATAGGGAGGATTGCCGATGATGACCGATATCTTCTTCTCATTCTGCTTGCGGATACGGGATGTATTTTCATCTGAAACACTGAACACTTCATATTGTTTATCTTCATATTCAAAATCCATATTATCCAAAGTATCGACAAAACAGAGATTCTTGAATTCCTCATATTGACCGGTCTTTTGCTTATAGATAAATTCAATATTTAGGTTGGCAATGTAATAAGGCAGAATCTCAACTTCATTAGCATGCAGTTCATTCCTATACTTATCCTGGATTCGGTTCTTGCTAATGTAATCTATGATATCACAAATGAAAGTACCTGTTCCAGTTGCCGGATCGAGAATATCCACATTTTTGTCTTCAAGCTGTTTTCCGAAATGCTTACCAAGTAAGTAATCAGTACTCTCTATCATAAAACGGACAATCTCATTGGGAGTATAAATAACTCCGAGTCTATCCGCTTTCTTGGGATCATAGCTCTTGTAAAAGGTCTCATAGACTATCTTAAGGAACTTCTGCTTTTCGTGATGATCCGCTATCTGGGCAGCCCTGGCATTGATTGTATCATAATAATGCTTGATTCCGGCTAATGTTCTATTCCTGATATCTTTGGTAAAGAAGGTTTCCACAAGTCCATTCAGTTCTTTGGCAATATTGTTTTCCCGATGGAAGTTAGGCTCATCAAAGATAGTATTGAAGATATCTGCTGTTAAAATATGCTGGATGACCATTTCCCTAATGTCTTCCTTGGAAATGCTTGGATTGATGACTTCTTTGCACAATTCAAGGAAAGCTTTCATGGCTTTGATGTATTTCTTGTTCTGTTCTGCATCCGTCTCAATCATTTGCCGTAAAGCTTCGGTTACTTTGGGAATATCATTCTTGAAGAGCTCTATTGCTTTGCGGAATTCTGCTACTTCGGGACGCTGGAAATTGATAAATGTCTTTAATACAGTATCCAAGGCAATTTCATCATGCATCCGTATTCGAGCGATTTGAACACCATCCTGGTATAGCACGGCTTCCCTGCTGTCCTCAAACAGGATATTATCGTTGGGATAGCCTTTTTCAAATTTCTTGGCTATTTCCACATCCAGATCATCGGATTCATCCTTGCTTTCCCAATATCCCCAATCCTGGCGAAGAATATCTTTCAACGTACCATCCGGATTGACGAGTTTGCCTTTCCAATTCCCGATAATAATTATGGATAGCATCAAAACTCATAAGAACATCCCTTATTCGTAATATGTTTTTATTAAATGTTTGTTAATATTGGTCAAGGAAAAACGTAAATTCGTAGGGGTTTGCGGGAGTAAACCCATCCCCGTATTAATACACTCCATTCAAGGGTTTACTGCCGCAAACCCCTACGACCCAATTGTGTATAATACTACCACATAAACATTTTGTTGTTTTCCCAGTTATCGAGAATCAGATTCAGACAATCGAGAATTGAGACGTTCTTCCACCCCATATTAGGAACATTATATTTTTCAGGAAGATCGATGTTCTTTAACCCGTCTCGAAAATCTGTAACTTCCCTCTTTGATGCCAAAAATTCCAGGTAGACTAATTTCCCCTCGAACGTACACCCAGCGATATAGACAGGGATATCATCAAAAATCTCATATTCAATCATTCCCTGTCGTTTATTATTATCTAGATAGGATGGTTTTGTCATGAACTGCGTTACATAACCTATAAATAAATACATAGTTCTCAGGTTATTACGTACAGCGGTCAAACTCTCGAAATAAGTTGAATGACTATCCAATCTCATCTTATGGATTTCATCATCATGCGCAATCATATACTCGATAATTTCAAGTATTGTTACATCTGCCAGATTGAAAACAGGTATATGAAATCTCCCGGTAATTGGATTTATCCTCAGCTTTTGAGCAAATTCTTCAAGCTCATATTTGACATAGAATATCCGAAAGAATTCAAGTTCTCCCTGAGCATTGTAACCAAAGTCAAAGGCAGGAAGATATTCCGGCTTATCATGTGAGCCAATCCCAAGTTCAATGACATCCTTGTCAGTTAAACGTCGTTTCGTAGTGCTGAATTGTGTGAAGTAATTGTGTGATACGTACAGTTCTTTCATAATTATTACCATTTGTGGTTAGAGGTTGAGATTTGTACAAGGGAGGAGTTGATAGCAGTTATATTCATGCTATATGAAAGGGTGCGCACCTCCTTTGCTGTTGAGGTCGAAAATGCATAAGTTATTATTTCGTTGTGTAGTAAATATCATCATGATTGAAAAGAATTTCATGCAAGGTTATCAGTCAAGAGAAAACGTGTGTCATAAGATTGTATCTTGTTTCCCCCGATGGTTTGCAACCTCGGGGTCTGCTGATGAGTTGTAGGGTTTCAAACCCAACAACAAAACAATTAAAAAAATTATGTTACATTGCATCGTAGGGGTTTGCGGAAGTAAACCCATCCTGTATTCATACACACTCCAATCAAGGGTTTACTCCCGCAAACCCCTACTTTTTTTCGGACTTCGAACCTCGCACTTCGCACTTTCTTTTTGAGCTGGGTTTCATCTAGGCATCATCTAGGGATCATCTAGGGATCATCTAGACTTTTTTAGATTTTCCTTAGGTTTTCATTATTTCTTGTTTCTTTTCTGTTTTCTTTGTCTTCCATGTGGCTCATATGTATCCCTTCTCTGCTCTGAACCTGTTTACTGTACGCTGCACGGTGTCACCTTCTGCCATATAGGAGGGAGCATTTCAAAATATTTAAGAATTGGCAGAGAAGAGCCGTAACAAAGACTTCAGTCGTTGCTACGAATGTTACGGTCTTAGCTTCAATTCCTGGTAATCAAACAGCTTGTCCTCAAGATATACCTGTTTCGTAAATTCTGCCAATTTCTCATTCTTCAGCAGATTTGACCAAGTCCCATTGGTCATCATTAATACTATTTCATCTTCAATATCCTGTGGGAATCTCTTCCTGCTACGATTCATATAGGTAATTTTCTCTGTAAGCCAGTTCAGGTAGAGGTTGTTACTAATTTTCAGACGTCTGGTGTCCATACCTCTCCAGCTATACAGTTGAAGCATATGATTCATGAGTATGACTAATTCATAGTATTTGGGAAATAAACCGTGATACAGATAATGAGGTGCCAATAATGAAATACCGGCTCCTGTAAATGTTTTGTAGAAAGCAGGATACAAGTGACTATGATATTGATCACCAATTCTGCCTGAAGGTCTGTTTTCAGAATAGAGATTTGTATAGGATTGAATAAATTGAGGATAATGCTTCTGTAGGATGGCAAGGAAGCCATCCTTCTGCCTACCGGGACGGAGAGTCAATTCCCCAGGAACCACAAAATCAACTTCCAGTTCTTTCATTTTTATTGCTAAACTGTGAATGAATTCAGGTGTATCTGAGATATAGGGAAGTAGGAGATGTCCCGAAACTAAATGATAGAAAAATAGCAACTATTAAATATTAATCATATTACTTGACATATTGTTATAGGGTGTATTGTTGCCTTTAAAAACTAAGCATAGAGAGAATTATGAATTTCAGAGAGCACAATCCGAATCAGGGGACACTCTATGGACTTAATATTGAAGAGAGAATACCTCCCCAGCACATGGTTCGTTATGTTAACGATGTCGTTGAGCAACTGGACTTATCTGAGCTATACACAAGATACTCTGATGAAGGTACACCTGCTTATCATCCCAAGATGATGTTGAAGATCATTGTGTATGCCTATATCAATGGTATTTATACCTGTCGGAAGATAGCTAAGGCTGTTCGGGAGAACATCAATTTTATCTGGCTGGCAGGAGAACAGGAACCTGATTTCAGAACGATCAACACCTTTGCCTGGACTAAGTGTTCTGATATTCTTATTGATGTATTTTATCAGGTAGTACTGAAAGCATCATCATTAGGATATCTTGATCTCGACACCTGTTTTGTTGACGGGACGACGATTCACGCAAATGCCGGCAAGAATTCCTACATCTGGAAAAGCAATGCGCTTCGTTATCAGGAACTGGTCAAGACACGAGTTGAGGGATTGTTTAAAAAGATCGAGGAATATAATCAGGAAGAGCAACAGCAATATGGAACCGCTGATCTTCTTGAGCTTGGTGAGCAATTGCATGCGGTTGAATCAGAGAAAACTGCTACAGTCGCATCTGAACAGATCAGAGATAGACTGGTCTCAGCAGAAAACAAGCTGAAAGAAGCAATGTCCCGACTACAGAAAAATCATCCGTCAGATACTCGGGCTATCAAGAAAATCAAATCTCTTTTGCGCGAAATCTCCAAATCAAAGAGCAATGATATAACTAAGCTGGAGAAATATGAGCAACAGCTTGAGATAATTGGAGAAGGACGCAGCAGCACATCCAAGACTGATAATGATGCCACATTTATGCGATTGAAAAATGGACAGCTGGCACCGGGTTATGTTGCCAGTATCGGAACTTCAGAGCAATTTGTCACAGGCATTCACTTATTCAATATCCCTAAAGAAACCGTTGAATTTCCCAATCTCATGGAGCAAATGCATGATGAATTGGGACAATATCCTACCGACGTTGTTGGAGATGCTGCCTATGGCACTGCGCTGAATTTGAATTATGCTGCTGAAAAAGAGATAACAAGCTATCTCAAGACCCAGGATTATAAGAGAGATTATCGGGACTCTCTTCTGACAGGCTTCAGCTATGATGAGGAGCATGATGAGTGGGTCTGTCAATTTAATCGGAGACTGGTCAAAATCAAGGAAGAAGAGACAGAGAAGAACGGTCCGAAACGAATCGTGAAAACCTATATATGTAATGACTGCAGAGAATGTCCTCACAATAAAAAGTGTATTCCCTACAAGGATAAAACTCATAAATCACTGACCTACGATCCTCATATAGCTCCACTAAAACGTCAGACAGTCAATAATCTGCTTTCTGAAAAAGGCGACAAGCTGAGAAAGCAAAGAGGCATCGAACCGGAGGCTGTATTTGCTTTCATGAAGTGGAACAGGAAGTTTGAGAGATTTACTGTCCGTTCATTGAGAAAATGCAAGGAACAGTTATCCCTCCTCTTTTTAGGACATAATATAGGGAAAATGTTTCTGCACTTACAAAATACTGAAGGAAAAGCCTGATGAAGACTCTTCCTACCAGAATTCAAACATGAATTAGGTAAATATTACTCCGTTTTTCCTTGTCTTTGCATCGCTTTTCGGAAACTATTGAGTAATTTAGTTTGCCTGTAAAAACAATCACATATTTTACAACAGAAGAAAATAAAATCATGCTAGTTTCGGGACATCTCCGACTCCCGTGGGAATTCCTCTTTCCTTAAACGCCTTTAACGTGGAAAACCGTTCTTCCATGGAACTTGCACCGGGTTCAAAGATTTGTCTATGCTTATCATCCAGGAAAGTGATTGTCATGAGAAGACAGAAACCGTTCTTTTTATGAACCTGCTTCCAAATGTCGATATCACGCATAATGAGACTGGATTTCGTTAATACGCTAGCTGGGAAATCAGACTGAAGAATGACTTCAGCACATTTCTTCATAAGCAATTCCGTCTTTTCCACAGGCTGATATGGATCACTTACACCTGATGCAAAATGCACAACCCCTCTTTCCTTCAAATGGGATAATTCCATTCTCAGCAAATCAGGAAGATTCCTGCGAATGATGATATCCTGTTCAAAGTCACCTTCCACATAATACTTTTCCGCCCTGCCATCACAATAGGAGCAGGCATGTTCACAGGCACGATAAGGCGATGTGGCATATTTGCTAATAAAAAACGGATCTACAAGCGGATGCTTCTTCAGCGCTTTCTTCATGTCCTGGTTTTGAAAGTGCGGTTCAGGCATTATCATTTTATCCTTTGAAGCAGTTTATCCAATGACAGAAGCCATTGTTACAATGCGCTATTTCAATAAAATCATTTTTTTAATCCTGCTCTGATTTCCCGAGTCGATTCTTACGAAATACATTCCTGAACCTACAGGTTTATCTTTAATATCTTTCCCATTCCAACTAATCTTATGTTGACCGAGTTGCATATCTTCATCTACTAATTGTTTAACTTTCTGACCTCTGATATTGTAGATGGATAGATTCACATGAGAATTGTTCGGGATACTGAAACTGATAGTGGTAGAAGGATTGAACGGATTGGGGAAATTGCTTACCTGCAAAGCTGGATTTCCAGCCAAAGGGTCGGTATTGGCTGTGATATTGGACCAGGTGAAGAAAAGCTGCTGCCAATTCGTCCAATTTGTGCCATCCCAATTCTGGTCGAGTCCATAAATCCGATTGCCATTTTCATCATAAGTATCAAGTATATGCTGGGTAATCAGCCAATCACCGGTATCCGGATCATAATTGTACTGATTGAGGACAGAAATCTGACCGGGAGTACCATAGGTATAAATCCATTTCCAGGCATTTATCCATGCTGTATTTTGCCATTCTTCATGCAAAATTTCCGTGGGATAGATGCCATCATACGTAGTGGTTTCCCGATAGTTTAATTGCCAGGAATTAACTATCCAATTTTGAAGCGTAATCATAATCTGTGTGGGTGTATAGCTATAAATAGACTGTAAATCATCAACCCAACCATTTTCTGTTGCCATTTGCGTAAGTTGGTTTTCCACTTTACCGTCTGCATTATAAGTCATGGTTACCTGAGTAAAATCTGACCAGCCTGCAGTTCCATGATACTGAGTCAGGATTCGGGTATTAAGACCATTGACATAGGTATAGATTGTACGTGAGGCTGGCGACCATGTTCCGCTTTCATACGTATCTTTATCAATTGTCTGCAATTGGTTTTCAGCATTATACACGTATGTACTCCTCATGTTTGGAGTCCAATCAGTACCTGAATACATCCTATAAGTTGTTATAATGCTATAGCTGCCATGTGTATCATAAAGATATGTGGTGCGCTCGAAATTTTGCCAGTCCGTGTGGTAGTATTGGTGAATGGTTTCGGTGTTTTTCCAGGTTCGCAAATTATCCTGTGGAAACATGTTTGGCAGATCAGAGCATTTGATAGCCGGATTTAAGGCAATAAGGGAAAATATTAAAACAAGAAATAGAGAAATACAAACAACGTTTTTCATGAAACCTCCATTTATTCACAACATAATAATTAAGCAGATATTACGCAGTCAAGATAGATTTCGGATAATTTAGGATGTATAGCTTTTTTGAGACTGTTCATGAAGTTATTCATAATATTCAATAAGTTAGAAAGTAGCAAGTTGAAAAAAGTGGTCGAAACGGTCATAATTTAACATACCTTCCAGAATTGACAGATAAGCTCTGCTAAGGACACCAAATCACAAGTTAAGCTTTTTGACTAAAATTGAAAAACACGCGATTATAAGTAATGTTTCGAAGCCGTTTCTGACTAAATGTGTAGTTAAAATCATATAAAATAGTTCTTTACAAGTTTTTTGCTATAGCTTCAATGGCATTTGTTACCTGGTAACAAAAGGGAGGATATTATGACAAAAAAACACTCCAATTCAAGAAGCGGTAAGTGTTAGTCATGAAAGTAACCAATACCATGTAAGTATTAACGTACCATTTTCATTCACTTTGCCTGAGACAACATCAAACCACAAGTTCTTAATAGCGTTTCTACGCTTATTAGTAGGAATAGGCGGAGACAACCTCCTTACACTTCAGCAAATAGCTGATCTGTTTAACTACGCAGACCGCAGGAATGTACATAATTTCTGGCAAGAGTTTGAGCAGCATGGTCATGATATCCTGGCATATTTAAGCCGGAAAGTTGACCTGCTGGAGTGTATTCCTCAGATCGAGAATTTTGTTATCAATAACCTGCTTTTACCTTTAAATGTCATGTATCAGGAGTTCATCAGCCATCATGATTTTAAAATGTCCTATACCACTTTCTGCAAATATGCTTCTCAGGTCAATTCTCTGTCTGTAGTTAAGCAAGCTCAGAAGCTTCTTCTGAAAAAGACAGTAGGCGGTGATGCTGTACATCTGCTGAAACTGCTTGCCGGTCAGCAGAATACACCTGTTATCTGTGACAGACTCCTGGAACAAATGAAGACTGCTAAAGGCAATACATCCCATAGAACCGCCGATGCAAAGCCGTTCCATAGTCTGGAACGCAAGAACCTGTGTCTGCTGGTACATTACCTGGTTGGAAGCGGTATGAACTTCGAGACGATAGCTTTGCTGCTCAACACCTGTAAAGCTACAGTCTCAAATCTCTGGCATGAAATCGCTGACCTGCAGAGCCTGATTCTGAACTCAATCGGTAAGTGGAGCGGAAAGATCAGCATTGATGAGAAATATGTGAAGATCAAAGGTATTCCGTACTATGTCATCAGTATTGTTGATTTTGTGACTCACATCCCTCTGTTTTGTGAGTTGTATCCTGACACAAAGAAAGAATCATTCGAAGCATGTTTCAGAACCTTCAGACAGCTCTACAGGAAAGATCCAACCCTGATTGTCAGTGATGGCAGTAAATCGTTAGCAGTTGCAAGAAAAACAGTGTTTCCAAAAGTCCATTACCAACTCTGTAAGTTCCATAAGATACGAAATCTCTTCAAAAGAATCAGTCAATGTCATCTCCCTGAAGACAGGGACAAGTTCTTTAAGAAGAGGATTATGAAAGCTTTCCGAAGAGAAACGGCGGGCGGAAGGAAAAAGGGTATCGCAAGCCTGACAGCTATTACTCCCCCAACCGCCGCCGAATACATCAAAAGCAATATCATTAGTGATTGGAGACACCTCAGCAAAGGTTTGACTTCCAATGTCTCTGAACGCTGGAACCGCAAAATCAAGAAGGTGACATCCGGTAGATTTGGACTAAAATCTGAAGAAACCACCCGCAACCTTGTGTTTTCGCTTTGGTTCAAAGAACTGGTCGATAAAGGTCAACCAATCATGCGTCAGGAATCACTTTTAGCAAGTTTAAATATCTCCCGCATATGTCAAGAAAATGTGGATTGGTCGCACTTAGACCACTTTTTCTCTGTCACTACCAATAAGGCTGCGTAAAATGGAGGTTAATTTTGAACAGTCTCGCTTTTTTAAAGAAATTGAAGTTTCATGTTTATCTTGACATCTTTTCTATTTTAATGACGTACATCAAATGAAATAATATTTAGGAGAGTGTCTTATGAATGTGCTCTTAATCAATGGCAGTCCGCATAAAGATGGCTGTGTCTTTACTGCTTTATCAGAGGTGGCAGGTCAATTGAACAAACAAGGGATTGAAACAAAAATCTTTCATATAGGGAATAAGCCAATTCAAGGCTGTGTTGCCTGTTATCAATGTATAGAAACAGGATACTGTGTTTTCAAGGATGATCCGGTCAATGAATGTGTGGATTTAGTTCATAAGGCAGATGGAATTGTCATAGGTTCTCCAGTTTATTATGCAGCACCGAATGGAGCATTATGTGCTTTCTTAGATCGGATGTTCTTCATGAAGGCTGGCAAATATGCATATAAACCCGCAGCAGCTATCGTTAATTGCCGTCGTGGCGGGGCGAGTGCTGCCTTTGATCGGCTGAATAAGTACTTCACTATATCAAATATGCCCGTCGTTTCTTCCCAATATTGGAATGCCACTCATGGTATGACTCCTGAGGAAGTAAAACAGGATTTGGAAGGTATGCAAATCATGAGAACATTAGGCAAGAATATGGCTTGGCTCCTCAAATGCATTGAAGCTGGAAAAAGTACAGTGCCTTATCCTGAGAAGGAACCGAGACAGAGTACTAATTTCATCAGATAATGACATGTTTTCCCAGATCAAGGATATCCTACGCCCTTTCTACTACCTGTTTCAGAGCAAACACGGAGCAGAATTGCGTTATTGGAAAAGATGTTTTCGTCGCGAAGGTGGAACTTTTTCACACGGCAGATATAAAACATTGATGTTAGGCATGGCAGGAGAAGCAGATGATTGCTTTCTCCAGGATAAGACTGTTGCTGATTTCGGATGCGGACCAAGGGGAAGCCTTATGTGGGCGCACAAGGCGAAAGAACGCATTGGAATTGATGTCCTAGCCTCGATATACTGCAAACACTTTGCTCAGGAACTTTCCTCTCATAAGATGAACTATATCACTTGTACAGAAGTGAACATCCCTTTAGCTGATGATTCAATAGATGTCCTTTTTACGCTAAATGCCCTCGATCACGTTGAAAACTTGGAGGCAATGTGCCAGGAATTGAGACGAATTATCAAACCGGGAGGCTTGCTGATTGGGAGTTTTAATTTGAATCACAGACCGACCAAGGCAGAGCCACAGGTATTAACAGAAGATAAGCTCAGATCTCTTCTATTCAAAGATTTTGATATACTCACCTGGAAATGTACTCTACATGATAACTCTCAGCATATCTATCAGCCTCTATTGGAAGATAAACCTATACCATCAGGTGATAAGCCCGCTATTCTCTGGAGTAAAGGGAGGAAGAAGCTTTAGACCCCCCTACCCCCCTTCTCAAGGGGGGATTTCTTTTTTTCCCCCTTCTCAAGGGGGGATTTCTTTTTTTTCCCCTTCCCAAGGGAGGATTTCTTTTTTTCCCCCTTCCCAAGGGGGGATTTCTTTCTCTAGCACCTAGTACCTAAAACCTAGAACCTTCTGCAATGCAAATCCCCCCTTGAGAAGTGGGGATTGTTTATCCCCCCTTGAGAAGGGGGGTAGGGGGGTCTCTTCCGTTTCATCATGTGCTTATTAGCTTTAAAAAAGCGAAATTGAAATGAATAGCAATAGAAAAAAGCCTGCTTCATAACAAAGCAGGCTTTCATTGAATAATAGTAATTTATTTAATCAATACCAGTTTCTTGGTTACTGAGTTCGTTTGATTTTTTAACTGATAGAAATAAACGCCCGCAGCACAAGGAATATTGTTTTCATCATTACTATTCCAATTGATTGTGTGCATTCCGTTTTGTAAATTATGATAACTCTTCACTATCTGACCTCTGACATTATAAATAATCAGATCGGATTTTACATTACTTTTTATCACATATTCAATTTGAGTTTGAGAGTTAGCATTGAAAGGATTAGGATAGGCAGAATGTAAAATGATATCAGACTGCATTGCCGGAATACTGATATCATGGTTGGCTACACCCACTGTTCGCAAGAATGGATAAGACCCATTTTCGGTGATATTCCAGATGTTGGTGAAATCCCAGTTTAAGAAGGTTGCTTGCTGTTTCATTTCTGTTGTTGTCTTTCCTGCAGCATATGCACCTGGTTCACCGAAGGAACTGGTTTGATCTGAAGTTGTCACATCCCAGTAATTGCTTGTCATCTCATGCTCTGAACCTGTGACGACATAACCGATAAAGCCTCTATCTGTTGGATCGTCCATTCCCAAATAATGAACGCTGCCAGTAGAATAGCAATTAATAATGCGTCCATTATACATGTAAGCTGCAAATCCACCATACCACAAATCTGTACTGGAACTGTCTCGTGTGACATTCCCAGTTGCATAACAATTTTTAATCAAAGAATCGGTGTTATGTCCAACAAAGCCACCCGCTTTTGAATGAGACCTAATGTTTCCAGTTGCATAGCAGTTTTGTATTGAAGAATTAGTATTTGAATATCCGACAAGACCGGCAACAAGATGGTCACCTCTTACATTACCGGTGGCGTAGCAGTTTGTTACAGTAGATCCATAGACTTCACCTATCAATCCACCGACGTTATTATATGTTCCAAGAACATTGGCAGTTGAATAGCAATTTTCTACCACTGAAGTATCATAGATCACCCCAGCTAAACCGCCAACATCTGAATCACCAATCATTGTTCCACCGATGATACCGAGGTTTTTGATTGTTCCCCAGGATGCTGATCCAATAAACGACTGTTTATCTGTATCTGGGCGATTTGCAGTTAATCCTGTAATCGTGTGATTCCCCCCATCATATGTGCCTCTAAAGTCATCTATGGGCAGCCAACCTTCATGAATTGTTACATCTGTATCAACATCATTCCAGTTTGCTGTTTCTGAAGCATTGATATTGGCAGTTTGAATGAAATGCTGATTCCAACTACTTTCAGTGGTTGTAATCCAGTACAGGTTTTCTAACGAACTGATTTGATAAGGATTGCCTTCTGTACCATCACCGGCTGATGGTGGAGTAGCAATTTGTCCAAATAAACATACAACAAACACAAAAGTCAAAATGATAAACAAAGCTTTTTTCATTCGTCCTCCCTTTTATATATCGGTAATTCTCTAATTGATTAGGTATAAATACAATTATGGAAGTACTAGTCAAGAAATATTATATAGATTTCATAAATGGTTAAATTTAATAATAGATTACTGATAAAATTGCTCCATAAATGTTTAACCAACATATTTTGGAGAAGAATTACCTTCCTAGGTTATTTATTTCTTACGTAATTCAGAAAATTCTTGTCAAATTTGTCTTCATTATAACAATATAAATTGTGAATTTTGAGGAGGCTTTGTGTTCAGAACAGTACTCGGTTTTTTAGCGTTTTGGATAATCCTGATCATTTCTTTGGTGCTATTTATACCTTACGGATTTATGTTAATTTTTCATCTGCATAAAATCAGGAATTCATATACAGATGTTCTGTTACGCTGTTGGGGTATCGTTATTTTAACCTTAGGCGGCATTAAATTGACTGTTATTGGCAGGGATAAAATACCAAAACAACGGAATCTTGTGTTTATCAGCAATCACCAGGGAATGTTTGATATTCCTGTTCTGATAGCAGGTGTATCCCATTGTGTAGGCTTTATTGCAAAAAAGCAGTTATTATATACTCCAATCATCAGTTTTTGGATGATGGCAATTCATTGTGTATTTCTTGATAGAAGAAATATACATGCGGCTGCCAAAGTGATTGAGAAAGGAGCTGAGAATATTAGGAAAGGCTATCCTATGGCTATTTTTCCTGAAGGTACACGCAGTAGAGGCAAAGGAATGGGTCCTTTCAAAAAGGGTAGTTTGAAACTTGCCTTGCTTGCAGAAGCGACAATAATACCTGTTACTATTCGTGGCACCTATGAGATTTTCGAACGTCAGAAGTATGTAACTGCTGGAAAAGTTTCCATCGAATTTCATGATCCTATAGTTTTAAAAACAATTAATGATGAAGAGAAAAAGGATTTGATGGATAAGATAAGGGAGAGCGTAGCAAGCGGACTGACAGAGCGCAAGAATTGAAAAACACAGGATGAATAACATTTTAATCGGGAACAAGTATTACATGTAAATTAGCAATTGGGTTCTTTCATTCCCATAACCAGGAGGAAATCATGAAACGACAATGTATTTTCTTTACTCTGATATTGATTCCCTTGTTTTTGATAGCATTACCTCATACAGTACCTTCGACCTCAAATACCAGGATGAGTACAAAGCGCGACGGAGTCCGTTCCTGGCAATTAATGATGCTATATAATCAAGCGATGTTTGGACGTTTGTGGAATTATTATTATTATCCTCCGATCAATACAATTTATCCGGATAGTGTTATTTCATATCCATTTAATACCTGGGGTCCTTACTATTCCACAGTTTTCACTTATGATGCTAATCATGAATATGTCCAGGAAGTAATATGTAATTATGTGATACCGGGACAATCAATTGAACCGAAGTTTCAAATGAGCTTAATATATAATGATGACCATCATTTAACGGACTATACTTTCAGAACATTCAATACCGGTATGATGCAATTTCTAGTTACCGAAGAATGGCATTACTTTTATTCAGGTCAGATTTTAACATCATATTTATATATTACATATAATCCGAATCCAAACTACTACAAGGGTACTTATCAGTACGATGATTTGGGAAGAGAAACTGATGAAACGACCCAATGGTCATCAGATTCTACGAATTGGCATGATGATACAGCCATTCATACAACGTATCATCAAAGCGATACAACAACTGCAGATATGTTCGCTGATGATTTAGCTCATGGGAAGACTTTCTCCCTCATTTTCCATACTCCAATATCTAACGCCAAATACCTTGAAATCCGTGAAACAAGCATAGACATATATGATTATAGGTTGTATTGGCATTCAATTTATTCATATGATACGCAAAATCGAATTTCGCTGAACAATGAAGAGGCATGGAATCTTTCAGAGATGTCCTGGGATTTGCATCTCTCTCGTATATATTACTACGATGACAGCAATAATGTACAACAAGTGTACAATCAGAATTTTACTATGCCTAATGTTGATTGGTCTGAATATTATTTGTGGGAGTTAAGCACAGATAATGAAGATCCATCTGTTCCAACTCCTTCCACACTTGTTATCACTGCATATCCAAATCCCTTTCAGCAAAATGTCGGATTAAATATATCCAGTAAATCGAATCAACCGATAAAAGTGGATATCTTCAACCTGAAAGGTCAGCTTGTATATTCAGCTACTGCTCAATCCAATACTAATCTGATTTGGAATGCTGAGAAAGCTTCATCCGGTATGTATATCATAAGAGCTATGCAGGGAACACAGACACAGACCAGGAAAATTATTCGTGTGAAGTAAGTTGTCACTGAATGCTTTTAATACCTAGCACCTATCACCTAGCACCTAACACCTAGCACCTAGAACCTAGAACCTAACACCTAGCACCTAGAACCTTTCTTTAATATACGAGTGTAAACTTACTGCCAGGTAAACGTTGAACTACTTTTTTCAATTCCATCGATAATAAAAGAGTGGATAATTCACCTACACTACAACCGATATTGACGATTAACTGGTCAAAATATACTTCAGGTCGATTTTGCAGCATGAACTGGTATATTTTATCCTCTTTGGGTGAAAGTTCAGGAAAAAGGTATTGCTGTTCGTCCTGAGAAATCGAGATGTGATATTCATCCAGGATATCCGAGGGTGATGTGACACATTTGGCTCCCATTCGGATGAGTGCGTTGGGTCCGCTTGATTCCTCGCGATTAATATCACCGGGGATGGCAAATAGATCACGATTCTGATCAAGAGCAAACTTAGCTGTTAGAAGCGCTCCGCTTTGCTGGTTTCCTTCTACAACCAGGCAACCCAGTGAGAGTCCGCTGATAATTCGATTTCGGGCAGGGAAGTTCCATATCTCAGCTTTCTGACCTGGATTGTATTCACTGAGTATGCATCCATTCTCGATGATCTGATCTGCCAATTCGCGATTGGAGGGAGGATATATCTGATCACATCCAGTACCCATAACAGCTATCGTTCGTCCTCCAGCTTCCAGTGCTGATTTATGTGCAACTGAATCGATTCCGTAGGCTAAGCCACTGATAATTGTAAACCCCGACTTTGCTAAGGTTGAAGAGAAATCCTTTGCCATGTTTTTACCATAATTAGTTGCCTTGCGGGTACCCACGATTGAGATATTGCGGGTTAGATCACTTTTATTGTATTTTCCTCTACAGAATAGATACAGGGGAGCAGAGAAAATTGTCTTAAGCAGTGGCGGGTAATCATCTTCGAGATAAGATATAAACCTGATCTCATACTTTTCCATGAGTTTGCAGATACGTCCCCAATCGGGAGGATCTTTTACATCTTCCAGGTCTCTTTTGTTTTGGACAGTTAAGATATTAGATTCTTGGATACCCTCATGCTGCCTTCCGATAAACAGCTCCGGTTCGCCAAAAAGATGAACAAGCTGCAGCGTTTTCTGATAATTCAGATCTTTGGTTTCAGCAAGTCGTATCCAAGCTTTAATCTTGTCCGTCATGTTCGTAGATCATCTCATACAGTTTGTTCTTTAACTCGCTCAATTGATAGTGAGTAACTGAAGAAATCGACATGATATGACGCCTGACATTCGAAGGAAATTCTGCTTTTATCTTTTGCAATGCTTCTTTTCTATTTTCTTGAGGAAGTGTATCTATTTTGCTTAATACAATCAGATGAGGTTTCTGATCGAGGTATGGATCATAAAGATGCAATTCCGTTTTCAATGTTTTATAGGTTTCAGCAGGATTCACATTCTGCACATCGATCAGGAAAAGCAATGTACGTGTTCGTTCGATATGTCTCAGGAATTGAATGCCAAGACCTTTTCCCTCGTGTGCTCCACCAATGATACCTGGAATATCTGCCATAACGAAATGTCTAAAATCACCCAAAGTAATGACACCCAATGAAGGTTCCAAGGTCGTGAATTCATAATCTGCAATTTTAGGACGTGCTGCAGAGATAGAACTCAATAAAGTAGATTTTCCTGCATTGGGAAATCCCACGAGTCCTACATCTGCCATTAGTTTCAATACCAATTCCAATTCAAGTTTGATACCAGCTTTTCCATCAGTTGCAAAGCGAGGTGTTTGGCGAGTAGCGCTGGTAAAATTGGAATTACCTTTACCACCATAACCGCCTTCTGCAATTACTAATTCCTGTTGATGGAAAACGATATCTCCAACTCGAATCTTCTGGTCTTCTTCTATGCTGAATATTTCTGTTCCGAGGGGAACTCGAAGATAAATATTAGCTCCACTCTCACCTGTCTTATTGCTTCCAGAGCCATTCTTGCCATGTTTTGCACGGAAATGCTTATTGTAACGATAGTCCAACAAAGTATTTACATTTTCATCTCCGATTAGGATCACATCTCCGCCTTTTCCTCCATCCCCGCCATCAGGTCCGCCCTTCGGTATGAATTTCTCCCTGCGAAAACTGACACAACCGTGACCACCATTACCGGCTTCGACCTTAATTCGTGAATAATCTATGAACATAGTTCTCCTTACTTGTGATTTTCTAAATACATGTTGAACTTAAGGAAGAATCAGAAATTTCCTAATGCTCTTTCCGGTTTCGTTGATCGATTGGCAAAGATAAATACCTGGAGATACGAATTTATCTGATTCATCCTTCCCGTTCCAGGATTGGTGAATGGTTCCAGTATTACTGCTGGCTGAAACCAGGTGTTTTACTTTCTGCCCTTTCAGGTTGTAGATTGTAATTTCACTTTGCTTATTTGCTTTATTCTCGATCGTAATATTCAAAGAGGCATTGGTTCTCAGATAGAAGGGATTTGGGGAAATTTGCAGCAATGCCGGTGCTGGAGCAGTAACATCCTGGTTTGCCGTGAGGGAAATAGGGGCAGTCACAAAAGTATTATTATTATCGCTGAAACGAAGTGTCCCGGTTGACCATCCTGTTGCGGGAACGTTGCACGTAAATTCCACCGGTGAAGTAAAAACAGGCAGCAGTGTTGTCATGGGAATCGTTTCATTATTATCCAATACAACTTCAGCAGTTAATGGAAAATCTGTGTCTTCATCTGTATATGTAACAGTTAGAAGACGTTGATTCACGCCAGGTACTAAGATGATATTCGATAATACTGGTGGATGATTTGTATATGTTGAAACAAAATAATCTTCAAATGATAGGGTTGAAAAAGGACCCCAATCCGCAATTGTTGGCAGAAGACTGGTATCTGCAAGTGCAATTTGGATGATTGCAGCATCAAAAGCTAAGATATGAGTTGTATTAGGCCAGCTACCAAAAGCAGCATCTGCGGTCAAATCACTGATGTTACATGACATGAACAGTTTGCCGTTGCTTACCTGGGCTTGGGCATTTCCAATACGTTCGAAAATGAAATCAGTTAATGATAGTTTAACTTTGTAAATTCCCTGTGAATACATAAATGGAATATTAACATAAACCATCGCATAAAGTGATGAATCAGCTAATACAGATTCCGGATTGATTAAGCCGCAAATATAGACATTAAACCCTGTGAAACCGGCTAATGCAGGGAAAGTTCCGGATACATTCTGGATTGCTGTGTAGAATTTTGTATCGGAGTATCCGAAATAGGTTCCAGTAATATCAACATTGTTATCATTCAATACACTGCTGTCACCTGTAGGATCTGGACCGATGAATGACATGGCACCAATGGCTGGCGGGAAGGTTGTGGTTGTAATTTTAGAAGGTGTTAACCAAACCAGGCTGTCCCGACGCGCTTTGATAAGGTAATGGAAATCCTGTCCGATCGAATAAGGAACTGTTGCACCATAGGTTACGTTCTCAATATTTGTCATAGGTATTTCAGTCCAATTTCCTCCGCTTTTGTATGAAAAAAGCAATTCACTGAATAAGGCAACTGCGCTTTCGCACCGGAAGTCCATCGTGTTCTGGGAAGTATATGAGCTGTGCCTGATATTAGTCCAAGGCACATAATCCTGGGAAAATAAACCCATTGATAAAGTAACTAAAATGAAAAATAGCCATACTCGGTTCATGTTATGCCTCCTGGTTTAAATCTTCTTATGGAATCTTACTTTATGTTTCAGTTTCTAATTCAGCAGGATAGATTTCCTACTCTACTTGTAAGCATCCTAACTACAATAAACTAAGTGGATAAGAAAATAGCAAGTGAAATCTCAGATATTCACTTTTTCTCAGAGATAATATACTGAAAAGAAAGAAAAAACCATTCCTCAAAATTGAGAAATGGTTCAAATTTTGGTGGAGCTTAGGGGATTCGAACCCCTGGCCTATTGATTGCGAACCAATCGCTCTACCAACTGAGCTAAAGCCCCTTGTACAACATTCAGCACACCTTTTGCCTGTTAGGCTCATCAGTCAAGAAAAACCAGAAGTAAATTACTAATCTTTTCTCTGTAGAGACGTCCAATTCGGGCGTCTCATTCCCCAGATATCGGATAAAAAGATGAGACGCCCGAGTCGTCTCTACCTCTGAAAAGCCTGATAGTAACCTGAAGGATACTGCTACCGGTTGGTAGTCACTGTCTTTAGTTTGTGCTATTTTCAGTAACCTGAAGGATACTGCTACCGGTTGGTAGTCACTGTCTTTAGCTTGTGCTATTTTCAGTAGCGTGAAGGATACTGCTACCGGTTGGTAGTCACTGTCTTTAGCTTGTGCTATTTTCAGTAACCTGTAAAGTCCATTTTCCCTTGTAGCCAGGTGGTAATTGATAGTTTTGCTTGGAAATTTGAACTCCAAACTCTTAGGTTTCATATAAAGTCTCGGTCGCTTATCCTCAGATCGTCAGGCTAGCTTTTAAATAGGCACTGGATGTATTTCGTACGAAATGCCCCAAAGGATCATGATAAACAGACTTTTCATCCTGGTATTGACCTGTTTGATAGCCAAGGTAAACAAACCAGTCTTTTCTAAATTCATATCTGTAATTACTGTAAAAGGAAAGATTGGCATAAGCTCCATTTGCATCGTAAGTAGTGGTACTCAATCCATTACGCCAAGTCATGCTGTTATTGAAATTGTAATTCAAATAGGCTGATCCAATCTGGTAGTTATTATCCAGGACAACGATAGAGCTGTCTATCCCGATATAGTTAATTCTATTGTAGTCATACTGATAGTTCGTTAGATTCATAGACCAATTAAATTTTTGTCCAACACTTCCGGCAAGATAAACAGTCTCATTGGTAGTATATGAAGTTTTATTGAGACTATAAATCAAATATCTGCCACATCCTCCATTTACGTTAATACTAAATTTATCCCATTTGTATAAGCTACAACCTCCATTTGTATAAAATAGATCATGTTCTATACTCTCATATGCTTCACGACGACAATTACCACCCAATGTCAGGTTAAATTTGGACAGGAAATTGAACCAGGAAGAAGCGCTTACATTTGCATAGCTGAAAGATCGATTTGTATCCAGATGATTACTATATGCTGCACCGGAGTAAAAACCCCAGTTTCTCAGGGTTTTTTCTTTCGCGTCAGAATTCCAGGTTGCTGATAAATCATAGTTTTCATAACCATTATCCCAATAGGTACCCATATCAACTCGTAAGTCTCTTTGTACATTGCTATATTTAGCTTGTATATTCCAATTCCCTGGATTAGCTTTAAAACGAGTATTAAACAAAGCTCCCTGTTTATCATCATCTTCGTCCGGGGCAGGATAATCACGATGTTTAATACTATACATATGTGATGTACCAAAATGCAGGTTTTTCTTAAATTCCCAATCCCAATATCCTACCCCTATGTGATTGTAATATCCTGTATTTATCCTGCTAGCGGTAGAAAGAACGACTTGAAATTTTGGGAGTGTCTTGATGATGGAAGCAAGCTGAAAAAAGTCATCATCATTAATGACATAACCATCGTCCATGATCTTTTTATCCTTAGCACAAAGATAGCCGTAATTAAGTGTTTTATTATTACCTGTCAGTTTTACGGCAATTTGAGGTTGTGCTATATACCGGGTATAAAACATACTATAATCCACACCAAATGCATCGATATCCTCTGTGAAGAAAAAGCGGTTTTCATCATATATTGGAGGGTATTTGTCATTATAATTATTTTGTGCATCATCTGGAGGAACATCAGAGAAGTCTGGATTTAGGGCAACTTTCAGTTTTGTTTTAGTACTTGGATTGAAGCTGATATCCATTCCAACATGTTCAGGATCATAAGTTTCTTTTTTTTCCAGAAGATCATAACTCTTTACGAAATAGGGTCGAAACTTCCAATCAGAACTGCGTTTGATCTGATGCGTGAGGGTAATATCCAAGGATTGGGAAAAATATTTCTTCAGTTCCTTGGTATTCGCATATGGGCAACTATAAAACTCTTCATTTTTTTGATTATAACGGGTAAAGATAATCTTCCATTTATAGGGAGGTTTAGCATTGAAACGCATATCCTTGAATGGTATTTTCATGACTGCTGTCCATAAGCTGTCATTATACTCTGTTGTTAGAGAATAGGTACTGTTCCATTGGAAATCTACATTCATATCACTTGTCCTGATTCCATCCTGTAGAGAACCTGTAGGATAAGCGATATATAAATATGCATAATAAGCTTCAGGGATGGTGATCAACTGGATACGTAAAAGGTCACTGGTTGAACCGTAATCCTTGGGTGCGTATTCTCCCTTGATGAATGTGCTATCCACTCTTGCTTCATACCGGACATAGAAGTTTTCTTCATCATACCAGAGCCAGGCTTTTGTAGGTAATATCTCAGGTTTCTTATCATCAGGATCTATTCTCACGAAGTTTTCAAATAAGTTGGCATCTGTCTTAATAGGTTGAGATGAAAAAGGAATTTCGATAGCAGATATAGCTAAACAGAAGAGTATTAAAATAAGGATAACCAGATATAACTTCATTCAGCCTCCATCATTAATAGACAAAATCCACTGTACTAAGCTTAAGTGTATAACATTTAATTCACTTTGCTTGTCAATAAGATTATTGTTATTTTGTTTATCCATTATTCAGAGACTGTTCAAAATTAACCTCCATTTTATGCAGCCTTATTGGTACTGACAGAGAAAAAGTGGTCTAAGTGCGACCAGTCCACATTTTCTTGACATATCCGAGAGATATTTAAACTGGCTAAAAGCGATTCCTGACGCAGGATTGGTTGTCCTTTATCGACCAGTTCTTTGAACCAAAGCGAAAACACAAGGTTGCGAGTGGTTTCTTCAGATTTTAGACCAAATCTGCCGGATGTCACTTTCTTGATTTTGCGGTTCCAGCGTTCAGAGACATTGGAAGTCAAACCTTTGCTGAGGTGTCTCCAATCACTAATGATATTGCTTTTGATGTATTCGGCGGCGGTTGGGGGAGTAATAGCTGTCAGGCTTGAGATACCCTTTTTCCTTCCGCCCGCCGTTTCTCTTCGGAAAGCTTTCATAATCCTCTTCTTAAAGAACTTGTCTCCCTCTTCAGGGAGATGACATTGACTGATTCTTTTGAAGAGGTTTCGTATTTTATGGAATTTGCAGAGCTGATAATGGACTTTGGGAAACACGGTTTTTCTGGCAGCCGCTAATGCTTTACTGCCATCACTGACAACCAGGATAGGATCTTTTCTATAGAGCTGTCTGAAGGTTCTGAAACATGCTTCGAATGATTCTTTCTTTGTGTCAGGATACAACTCACAAAATAGAGGGATGTGAGTCACAAAATCCACAATACTGATGACATAGTACGGAATACCTTTGATCTTCACATATTTCTCATCAATGCTGATCTTTCCGCTCCACTTACCGATTGAGTTCAGAATCAGGCTCTGCAAATCACCGATTTCATGCCAGAGATTTGAGACTGTAGCTTTACAGGTGTTGAGCAGCAAAGCTATTGTCTCGAAGTTCATACCGCTTCCAACCAGGTAATGCACAAGCAGACACAGGTTCTTGCGTTCCAGACTATGGAATGGCTTTGAATCGGCTATTCTATGCGATGCATTGCCTTTAGCAGTCTTCATTTGTTCCAGGAGTCTGTCACAGATAACAGGTGTATTTTGCTGACCGGCAAGCAGTTTCAGTAGATGTACAGCATCACTGCCTACTGTCTTTTTCAGAAGAAGCTTCTGAGCTTGCTTAACCACAGACAGGACATTGATCTGAGAAGCATATTTGCAGAAAGTGGCATACGACATTTGAAAATCATGATGGCTGATGAACTCCTGATACATTACATTTAAAGGTAAAAGCAGGTTATCGATAACAAAACTCTCGATCTGAGGAATACACTCCAGCAGGTCAACTTTCCGGCTCAGATACGCCAGAATATCTTTGCCATGTTGCTCAAACTCCTGCCAGAAATTATGCACATTCCTGCGGTCTGCATAGTTAAACAGATTAGCTATTTGCTGAAATGTGAGAAGATTGCCTCCGTTTATTCCTGTTATTAAGCGGAGGAATACCATTAAAAACTTGTGGTTGGATGTCGTTTCAGGCAAACAAAATGAACATGGTACGTTAATACTTACATGGTATTGGTTACTTTCATGACTGACACTTACAGCTTCTTGAATTGGAGTGTTTTTTTGTCATAATATCCTCCCTTTTGTTACCAGGTAACAAATGCCATTGAAGCTATAGCAATAAACTTGTAAAGAACTATTTTATATACTTTTAGATACACTTATAGTCAATAGTGGAGTCGAAAAATTACTTACTATCGCTTATCTTTTGCTTTTAATCAAAAAGCTTAGCTTGAGAGTTTGGGTTATAGGAGATGCCGATATGTCAATTCTGGAAGTGATATCAAATTATGATCGTTTCGACCACTTTTCGCAACTTGATACTTCCTAACTTATTGTATATTATGAATAAATGCCTGAACAGTCTCATTATTCAACACAGAATATTCAAACTTAATGGTTCGGATTCAGATCGAATTGTGATTGGTTATTTGTACTTATTCGTTGTGGATGCCAGTACAATAATTTTGCTTTTCGAAACAACGCAGTTGATGCTTCTCCTGAATAAAACAAATTGGCAAGAGGCTGATTTTCATTAATATAACTGTAATAGAATGCAATAGGAGGAAGACATGAAGCATAAATCGATTTGTAATCAAACATATAATTTCATTAAGAATTTCCCTTGGGAGGAATTTGGAAGAATCATTATTACCATGACTGAAATCACGATTGCTGTTGT